>NZ_CP171363.1:0-2738027 GCF_046523945.1 Faucicola mancuniensis
CTTGACCATTTACTTTAATGGTACCGCCAGCAATAATTTGGCTTTTATTGGTGTTAAATTTACCCAAGTCAAATACCATGTTACTACCCGAAACAATTCGACTCGGGTCACTAGTCACGGTGTCTTGCCCACTTAATAGCTCTGTATATTTGTAGCCATAATAATTATCATATAGCTCACCCGTTTTTAGAATTTTTAATCTATGGCGTCCGTCATTGTTATCTTCAGACGTAATTTCAACTACTTTTTCATTATAAATTGGATTACTACCATCACCTGAAATGCTATACTCAACTATCGGATTATTTTCAAGGACCTTTAACGCTGTTTTAAAATCCGCATTGATATTATTGAGTGTTTCAGTGGCAATCTGCATCGCACCCAATGACTCAATGGTTGCCCCACGGTTGGTCACGGTGGTGGCTTTGCCAGTGGCATGATTCTCGCTGTCTAAATCACCCCCAATGTGCAACTCACCATTACTTAAAATCTGAGCTTGACCATTAAAATCACTGTTAAATTTACCACGACGTGCCGTATTTGGGTTATTGTTTAAGGTTTTTACCCCAATGTCCAAGCGTTCACGAGCGCAATTACTGGGGCAGAATTAAGCGTATTGCCTGGGGTGTTATTAAGCGTATCGGCTTTAATCGCTAAATGCGTGCCATAGATACGACCCTCACTTAAATTATTCACCGCATTGCCAGCAGTAATCAAGGTGTCATTACCATTAATTAACCCATGATTGTTGATATCACCAGTGGCGTTTAATAACGTGGAGGCATTACTGACTAATTCACCGGTTTGGGTGTTGTTAATGTCTTTGGCATTGACCGTCAGTTGTTTGTCAGCAGATAACGTACCGTCATTATTTACATTGCCTTGAGTGGTGATGGTTAATTCATTGGCGAGTAATTTATCACCTTTGGCATTGGTATAGTCAACCATTTGGTTAAGTGTCAGGCGATTTGCGCTGATTTCGCCGCCGTTGCTGATAGAACTAGCACTCAAGCTCGTCTCATTAGCTCGAATCACACCGCCAGCATTGGTAATGTTGCCCGTACTGCCTTGAGTGGTAATGGTTTTGGCTTCAATATGTCCGTTAGTGTTAGTTAGGCTTTGTCCCATCGCAACCTGGATGCCTTGATTGGCTAATAGTTGCCCTTGGATGTTATTCAAGGTTTGGGCATGAATCACTAAGTCATTACCTGCCACAATACCTTGATTGAGACTAACTTTGGTTAAATCTTGTTTGGTGTTTTGGTTATCAATACTATTGACGTTTAAAGTCATATTCTTAGTGGCACTGATAAGGCTACCGACTCCCGTGTTGGCTAAACCATTGGCGGTAATCGTGGTACTATCGCCCCACAGTTTACCGCTTTGGTTGTTGAGTGTGGCACTGGTGCCTGTGATGATTAACTGCTGATTACTGCCTATCACTCCTTGTTGATTGTTAATCTCATTGCCTGTGCTGGTGAGCGATAAGGCATCAGTAGCATTGATTAGACCTGATTGGTTGGAGATATCGCTTGCTTGCAATACGGCTTTGCCGTTGGCTAAAATCCCCCGACCTTCGCCTTGGGTGTTTTGGTTATCTAGCAAACCAGTCGTGGTTAAGGTTAGTTGACCATCTTTATCCGCTTGTTGGATACTGCCACCTTGGTTATTTAGGCTTTGAGCAGCTATAGTCACATTATTACCAATGACTTGACCAGCATGGTTGTCCATGACGCCTTGCGTGCTTGAGTTGATATTGGTTTGCGTGCTGATCACACCTTGGTTAGTTAAGGTTTGTTGGGTTAAGTTGATATCTTTGCCCGCTTGAATATTACCGCTCGCTTGGTTAGTCAGTTTTTGGCTGCTTGCGGTAATGGCATCTTGGCTGCTGATGGTAGCATTATTGTTTAAGGTGTCACCGCCGATGTTTAATGCTTGATTGCTATAAATTAAACCAGCATTGGTATTATTGAGGGTGTCTGCGTGGATATCAGCGGTGGTATTGGCTAATAGCTGAGCTTTCGTATCATTATTTAAGGTTCGTGCATTGACGTACAATGCTTGAGCACTTTGGAGTACAGCTTTTTCACCGCTGTTGGCTAGAATGCCAGCGTTTACGGTTAAATCACCTGTGCTGGCAATGACCTGACCTTGGTTATTATTTAAACTGCCTGCGGTGACGGAAAGTTGATCGGCTTGTATACCCCCAATATCATTGTTAAGCGTACCAGACACCGTGGCAGTTAGTTTGCCATTGGATAGCAGTTTGCCCGTTTGGCTATTATCAAGATTTTGGGCAATTAGCGTCGCTGTGCCAGTCCCGGCATGAATGACTTCGCCACCTTGGTTCTGGATATCGCCCGTTGCCATTAAGCTAAGATTGGTGGCATTGCCGCCTAAGTGACCTTGCTGATTGTCAATGGTACCCGTGGTTAATACAAAGTCTTGAGTGCCTGTTTGCTCAAGGGTGCCTCGTTGGTTGGACAGTGATTGCACTTTAAGTTGGTAACTATCGGCTTGCGTTATAGCGGCATTGTGGTTAAGGGCGTTGGCGGTGAAACTGGCTTGTTGGCTAACTTTGTTTTGTGATTGACTTAAATCGATATTACCCAAGGTGTTTAATGACAGATTAACCACTTGATTACGACTGCCGTGGTAGTCGAGTGCTGAACCCGTGACTGTCATACCCCCACTGGCAACATTGTTACCTTGGTTATGCTGTACACCAGTACTGGTGATGGTCAAGTGTTGTGGGGTGGTTGATAAGCTATTATCAGGGCTTAATCCTGCCACCAATCGACTACTTTGGGCTTGATTAAGTTCACCGGTTTGAATTGCTAAACGACCTTGGGCGGCAATCGTTGCTGTGTTGCTCAAATTAGTTTGGTTGTTGATATGCGTATTGGCTAAACTTGAAATGTTTGCCACGATTGTTCAAGATTTGACTGTTAAGGTTTAAGTCCCCACGACTGGTTAGCTGAGCTGAGTTGGTGACCGCTTGAGCCGTTAGGACCAAGCTGCCATTATCACTGTAAATAACCCCGTTACCGGTATTGTTTAAATCACCCTTGAGGTTAAGTTGATTGGCTTTTACGGTTCCTGTGGTATTGCTAGCAACCACTTGACCGTCGGTATTGATTAGGGTATGTGCACTAACGGTTAAGCCATCCCCTTGAATTTGTCCTTGGCTATTATCAATATCGCCAGCAATCTGCCAGGTTTGATCGGCTAGGCTTAAGATATTGCCCTTGTCGCTGTTATTTACATTATTTGCGGTTAAACTTAACTGACCATTACCTGCATGTTCAATACGACCCGCTTTATTTTTTAACGTTGGGGTATTGATTATGAAGTTTTGGCTATTGGTGGCAATCTGACCTTGTTGGTTGCTAATACCGCCAGCGAAATTAAAGGTTAAGTCAGCAGTACCACTTTGTCTAATTGAGCCGCGTTGGTTATTTAGCTGGTTGCCTGTTAGTTGCAGGGTTTGACCACTTAGTGTACCGTCTTGGTTATTTAGCGTGCCTTTAGCAACCAGCGTCAACTGATGGATGGCGGTAAGGCTTGCCCCTTTCGTTGATAAATCCCCTTGGCTTGCCATCTCAATATCCGCTGCTTGGGTTTTGCTGCCATTTAAGTCAGTTGGATTGCCTTGTAAGCTAGCTTTGCCGGTCGCAATATGGGTACCACTACTGGTGAGTATACCCACTGCATTCATGGTTAGGTTGGCTGGGGTGGTGCTTAAATTGCCTTGGGTGTCAATGCCTGCGGCTAATATGCCGGTGTTGTTGACGGTTTGGGCGTGAATATTGGTGTTGCCTTGAGCGGCGATTAAACCCGTAGCCGTGTTGGTCAGACTGCCCATGGTAAGCGTATTACCTGTGGTGCCATACAGTTGCCCACTGTTGGTAAGTGTCTGGCTGGTGGTGCTGAGTTTACCACCTGCTACCACACTGCCTTTGTCATTTTTGATATCGGTCGCATGTAAGCTCGCATCACCTTGAGCCATGATATGACCATTTTGGTTGGTCAGGTTGCCTTGGCTATCAAGGTTTAAATTGCCCTCCGCTTGAATCGTGCCTTGGCTGTTGTAAACTTGGGTAGCCGTGATGGTGGCTTGTTTGCCTTGAATACTGCCTTGTTGATTGTTTAATTCACTTGTGCTAAGGCTAATATCGCCTAGGGTGGCTAAGACACCTTGTTGGTTGTTAATTTGCGGGGCGGTGAGGCTAATCCCTTGTTTGGCAACAATTTGCCCTTGTTGGTTGTTAAAACGGGTTAACTGCCAATCGAGTTTGTCAAGTTGGATACGACTGTTGATGTTGTCAATTGCTTGGGTGTTTAATCCATTAACCACAATACTACCTTGGCGTTGATTGGTAACGCTTGGGCTGGTCACTGTCATGGCACCATTGGCAGTGATGACGGCATTATTGCCTTGGTTGACTAAATTGTCCGCTTGGATATTGCCATCGGCGGTTATGGGTGCAAGCACCGGTTGATGGCTGTCCGTTGTCGGTGTGGTAGCGGTTGAGTTTGCCACTTGCTTGGTTGATCCAGTTTGTGCGGTTGATGGGGCAGTGGCTAGGGTTGGGGTAGTCGTCGCTGGGTGCTTGTCGTATAGGCTTTGACCAATGACGGCGTTGTCTTGGTTGGTTAAGTGTTGACTGGTCACATCAAGTTTACCACTGCCGGTTTGTTCAATACGGCCTTGGTTGGCCAGGCTTGGGGTTTTTATATTGACTTGTCCGGCACTGATGAGCCCTGTGTTAGTGATTTGGCTTTGAGTAGTGGCATCGGTTTGGCCATGACTGCTAATGACGCCGCTGTTTTTAAGGGTTGGGCTGTCCAGTTTGACACTATCGGTGCTGCTGCTAACGGTGCCTTGGTTGTCAATACTACCGGTGTGTTTTAGATTTACCCCTTGTTTGGCGTTCATGGAGCCGGTGTTAATGAGGTTACCTTGGTTGTCTAGCGTGAGTGTGCTACTACTGCTGATGTCACCAGCATTGGTCACCCCCATACCTTTGTCGGTACCAATCAGACGAATTCTGCCAGCATACATGCCGCCTAGGCTTGAGATGTCTAAAGCCACGCCCGTGCTTTGATTGACACCGTTGTGACTAATTTTAGTGGTGGCTGGATTGGTTTCATAGCTAACCGTGTTGTTACCCGTAATGACATCAAGCTGTTTGCTGTAAACTTTAGCGTTAAGGGCAGTGGCTTGGCTAATCAGCTGGGTATAGTCGCTTTGGCTATCATCTAAGCCTTTGCCTTCAACGGTCATCTTACCGCTACCTATTTGAAATCCGGTTAAAGTGTCGTTGTTAAAGGTGGGTTTACCGGTGGTGAGCGTGGTACGAGCGCGTTGATAAAACCACAGCCTGAGCAGGTGATACCCGCGGGATTGGCAATCACCAGTTCGGCTTTACTACCCGTAATTTCGGTGTAGCCAGCTAACTGGCTTGGATTACTAGAATTGACTTGGTTTAAGATGAGTTTGGCTTCACCTTTGGCAAGCCATGGGTTACCCTCTACCCAACCCGCAGTTTGGGTTTGTACATTGGTACGGCTGTTGTTAATAATAGCCCCATGCCCACCGATATCAAATTGACTAAAGGTGTTTTTAGAAACCCCTTGGCTATTTGGGCTTTGAATGTTAATTTGGGCTAAGCCATTGGCAGTGTTTAACACCGTGGCTTGCTCATTTTTAGGAGCACCCTTATCTGCAATGATTTGGGTCTGTATCTCAGCATAGGCAACGTTTGCTACTCCTATGCTGACAAGGACAGCAGCAGTGAGACTAACCCATTTGCTATAGCAGTAGTACACGACCTCATTGCTTCCATCTAGTTGGCTGTCAGCTAAAACTACCTTGTTACTATTCGCACCTTGACTACCGGCTTTGCCTTGTGCCACAGTTTTTTCTGAGACAACAACTAATCGACCTAGGTGTTTGTTAAAGATAACACGATACAGACGGCTGTTCATATGGGTTTCCTAATTTTTATCGGTATTTTAACCCCTATCCGTGTTTTTGTATAGTTTTTTTAATAAATTAATAGGGTCTGCTATCGTTAAATTTAAGTTTAGTCTTTGATAAACAGTTGATGGCTTTTTCAATTTATAGTTATTTAAAATAGTAACTGGACAAAAAATAATGATAGAACAATTGGTATGGGTGGAAATAAGTCAAAACAAAAATCAGGTAAACCTAGAAAATCAATGACAAACTCATAGGTTGTGTTGATATATTGTTCTATCTTTTTTAAAATATACATTATTAATAAAAAAACAAAATTTGACATTTTTGTTTTTTTATTAACTTAATGAACTATACAACAAGTACCTATATGATGATAGTTAATCACCAAGTACAGTAAAATCAAAGGTTTAAAATGAATTTATCCATTCAAAAATCCAATTTAACAACCAGTCAAACCATACTTTCAAAAACCTTGATTGCTATATTTGGTGTATCATTGGGACAAGTCAGCTATGCCCAGACACCTGAACAAATTGCCAATCAACAAGTCCAGTACCAACAACAAAAACAGGCTGAACAACAACAAAAGCTAATCCCTAACACCAATGTTCAGATTGAGCTACCAAATGCTAAAGTTGAACCACCAACACCAAAAATGGATGTACATAATCCTTGTTTTGTCATTTCCAAAATCGCCTATACCACATTGGATAAAACCCATTTATCCATTTTGGGGAACTTTGATTTTGCTTTAACACCATTAACACATGGCAAACAGCGTATTACTGGACAATGTTTAAACATCCATGATATCAATCGTATTGTCAGCGATGTACAAAATCGTATCATTCAACGTGGCTATAGTACCACACGTGTATTGATTGGCAATCAAAATTTAAAAAATGGTACATTACAATTAACCATTATTCCTGGCTTTGTGGATAAAATCAAGGCAGATACAGCAGATAGTCCTTTAGCAATCTATACCAATCCCACAGGGCTACCTGCTAATTTTGCGACTGCATTGCCTATTAAATCTGGTGATTTATTAAATATTCGTGATTTAGAGACAGGGCTAGAAAATCTAAAACGTGTTCCTACTGCCAATGCTGATTTTACGATTAAGCCAAGTAGTTTACAATTTGCAGGCTATAGCGATATTGAGATTAAGTATCATCAGACCAAAAAAGTGCGTTATGGTGTTACCATTGATGATTCTGGTTCAAAATCTACAGGTAAATATCAGGGTGGCTTAACATAAGAACCTCAAGTTATTTACACTTTGTTTAAAATAAAACTCCAACCACTCATAAGGAGTAAAGGTTTGAGTTTTGCCAGTAATATCATCTTTTTTAGTTAAAGATGAATGGGGTTTAACGGTATTATAGAAATTAAGAAATCTTGTTAATTCTTGCTTTCTATGTTCACTACCTGTAAATTCACATTGTTCATGCCACATTTCCATGAGCGTACGTATTACTCGTTCTGCTTTACCATTGGTTTGTGGTTTGGCAACTTTGGTGAATTTCTGATTGATGTTGTTATTATAACAGGCTTTGACAAATTCATGGTCTTTTGTGCCTTTATATCTGTGCCATTGTCAGAATAAATCACCTCAATCGTATAAGGGCAAGGTTTAATAACTTGTTCTGTCAGAAACTTAGCCGCACTAAAAGCTGTTTTGTCTGGCATAATACAAGCATACAGTTCACGAGAATAATCATCAATGGCAACAAACAGATATTCTCTAGGGCTGTTGCTATTTTGTCCTTTGAGCAGTGGTAGGCGTTTTGTATCTACGTGTACCATCTCACCAGGATAGGATTTATTATAACGCTTGGCTTGTTTTTTGAGTTTGTCTTGTATACTCTTTTCAACTTTAGCTAAGCGTTTAATGCCAAATTTCGCTTGTTTAAAGCGATTATTGACACTGGTTTGTGGTTTTAGTAACTTCACTCTGGCAAGTTTCAATACCTTGTAGATTGGTCTTGATACTTTGTATTCTTCAGCAAGTGATGTTACGCTTTGTTTGTTTTGATGATAGGCTATCCAAATAGCTTCTCTTTCAAACGGTAGCAGTCTGGTGTTTTTATGTATGTTCATTTGCAGTATTTTATCCTAAATACTGTAAATAACGCTAGATATCTTACACTTAACAATTAGTATTGATAATCCAACATGGCATAATGATTTATTTTATTTAAGTTATAGCCGTGATTTGGGCAACAAAGTTAATGATAATCAATATGGTGATAAAGGTAGTGAAAATTATTCGTTATATGTTGTGCCTATCAAAAATGTATTATTTTCTGCCAATGCAAGTCATTACACTTATAAGCAAACAGTCGCAGGAGCAAACCAAGATTATCAATATAGTGGTGAATCAAATAATGCTAATCTTACCGCAAGTTGGTTAGCTTCTCGTGATAACAAAAGCAAAACTTTATTGAATTTTGGTGGGTTTGTTAAGTCGCAAAAGAATTTTATTGATGATACAGAGGTTGATGTTCAACGTAGAAAAGTCGTAGGGTTTAATGCAGGTGTACGACATGAGACACGCTTTGGACAAAAGCAGTTAATCTCTGATTTTAGTATACAACGTGGTACAGGTGCTTTTGGGGCTTTAACACCACCTGAAAGTTTGTTTAATGAAGGAACGGTTCGGACACCAATTTATAAGTTAAATGTAAACTTTATTACACCGATTGCGTTGGGGGATTATCAGTTGGGCTATCAGGCAAGTTTAAAGGGACAATATGCGAATACAGCTCTTGTTCCAAGTGAGAGGTTGGCGATTGGTGGACGTTATACGGTGCGTGGTTTTGATGGTGAGCGGACATTATCAGGGGATATGGGGGCGATTTTTCGTCAAGATTTTAGTTTTCCTATCAAGCAGTCTAATCATAATCTATATTTTGGGTTAGATGCTGGTACAGTGGCGATGCAGAACAAGGAACAGGATAATTTGTTACTGGGTCATACGTTGGTTGGTGGTGCGGTTGGGTTTAAAGGTGAGTTTAAGCCGTTACGGTTAAGTTATGATGTTTTTGCAGGTTATCCGATTAGACAACCTGAGTACTTTGGTAAAAAGGAATGGACTGGTGGGGTAAGTTTGGGGTTAGAGTTTTGAGCGTTTTTTGTTGAGTTTTTAAGTTCATTGAAAATCAAATAAGTAAAGGCAATGGGGTTAACTATTTAAGTTTGTTATAGATTAAAATCTATAAATAGAAATATTTTTTTAAAGACTACTACAGATTTACCACTCCCTCCCACGTGCTGATGATTTACATAATTATGCGATTAAGTTGCATTAAAATATGGGATAAAGCCTTAATAAATAACAGATTTAAAAATAGTTTACCTATACAACATGATGCAAATTTATGCAAATATCAGGAGTATAATTTTATCTAAATTCATCTATCATAGAAAATATTATAAAAATTTTTTTCTTTTATTATTTTAATAATTTTAAATATTTTAGACCAAATTCCATTGGTATAAGTATTTGATTTTATTATTTATTTTCTAGGTTTTTTAATGAATATAACACCGTTTAAGGGACGATATAACACCGTTTAAGGGAAATTTGACAACAAAAAAAAATAAGGTATAATAACAACATATTTATTTTTGGTTATAAAAATGTCAAAGAACCTGATTGTTAAAGATAATGCTTTAATTAACGCCAGTTATAATCTTGAACTTATAGAGCAACGGTTGATATTACTTGCCATAGGTCAATCAAGGAAGATTGGTCAAGACTTTAATGCCCATAGTAGATTAAAAATTAGTGTATCTGATTATATTAATATTTATAGTACTCACGGTAAAAGTGTATATGAAAATATAAAAAAAGCATGTAAAGTGCTTTTTGAAAGGCAATTCACTTACATGGAAAACACAGCAAAAGGAAAGAGAATAGCTACAACTCGTTGGGTATCTGAAATAGCCTATATTGATGAAGCAGGTATGATTGATTTAACTTTTGCTCCTGCAGTCATACCGTTGATTAATTTGTTAGAAAAGCATTTTACCAGTTATGAATTAGAACAAGTAGCAGGATTAAATAGTAAATACGCAGTTAGACTGTATGAATTGGTTATTGCTTGGCGTACAACTAGTAAAACTCCCATGCTTTCTGTTGATGAATTAAGGCAAAAGTTAGGCGTAGTTAATGGTGAATACCAAAAAATGGAAGTGTTGAAACGCAGGGTTTTAGATTTCTCCGTGCAACAAATCAATGAAAAAACAGATATTGACGTAAAATACGAACAACAAAAACAAGGGCGGAAAATTATTGGCTTTACCTTTAGTTTTAAACAGAAAAAGAATAGACAAAAATCTACTAATGATAATAGTAAACAAAATTCTATGATTAAAATGACTGAAAAACAGCGTCTAATGTTTGCTAAAAAACTGGCGAATTTGCCAGAGTTAGGCAGTTATGCCCCTATTGGAGCTAGTACTGATGAGTTTGCAAACAAAATCGCTGATGAACTGCTAGACCCCACCAAATCCAAGTTTTATTTGCCTTTTTTGGGTAGGGTGTTTAATTTGGGGACGATTTACTAGTACCAATACAAAGAATTTTGCCGTTAAGCTGATGTTTTAACTACTTTATGTTCTGGTTGTTTTTCCAGTTTTGTAAAGTGGTCTTGGTTGATTTTGTATTCACTTGCTAGCTTTCGATAGGATATGCCCGATTCGAGTTTCGCTAGTATCATTTGTCGGTAGTCTTGTGAGTATGCCATACATTTTATTGTAGCATTTTTTATTTCTATTACTATATTATTTTGCTCCATATACTACTTCAAATTTATATTGTGGATAATTTTTCTGTAACTTATTTATTGCATTTTGTGTTGCTTGACGTAATTTTGGAGAATCACCTTCCAAATTAAATCTAAAATGTTTTATATTATTTATTTCATTCAAACTAGGTATATTTGACTTCCCCTGTTGCACTCCACTCGGGATTTTCGATTACATTAACAGTCCTACCACGGTCTTCAAAGGTATGAAGTTTTTGACCATTCTTAATTTGTGTGGTCGCCTTCGGGGTATGATAGCCCAACGATCTTTATTATGAACCCAAACCCCATCAAGACCACCAATACCTTTAACAAAGAGTATTTTAGTATTAAAAAATTGATTTTTTAAGTACTTATAAATGTAACATAAAAGTTATAAATTTTTTAGAACTCATCAACTGATCTCATCCAATAGGCATATCTGTTCTTTTGAGATCATTATAATATTCTAATGATTGTTTTTCATCATACCAATAATAAGGCACATCAGAAATAATTAATCTTAACACTCCTTCATTTTCAGAATTACTTATCATGAAAACCATTTGTTCATATAATCTTTAAAAGCGTACTTATAATTTCTTTATAAATTTCGATATTCTCTTTAGAAATTAAAATCTTTTCATCCAATTTATAATTTTGTAAAATATTTTCTGCATCAGAAATTGTTAAATATTGTTTATATAATTTGTAATATATATCATAAAAATCTTTATTTTTATATTCAAGTTTTTCCAAAATATACTCAAAAAATGAGTTAATTTTATTTCTTTCACCTAATCTAATCGTCAACATAGGACCGCGTAACCCAACAGTTAAAATATTATTAGTCATAAATCAACTCTCCTATTCAATAAACTTAATTTTGTCTTTAGATATAATTCCGTTAGACTTTTCTTCAATTTGTTGCCTAATATAAAGCAAAATCAGCATCTGAGTAACTCTGACCCTTAAATCAATTCTGACTTTTTGAATCATTCCCTCTGGTAAGTGATTTACCCTTTCAATAGCTTGCTCAGCAATATTGCTAATTAAACCACTACGGTTGTTATGAATATCATAGTTTTTAACTTCAATACTACAAGTTGTTCCAATACACCAATCTGGTCTAACCGAGTCAGTTGTTCCATACGGAACTTCCTTACCGTCTTTATAACTGACTTGCTCACGAGCCCTTCTGGCAATAATCTCCCAACATCGCGTTCTGACTGCTGGGTAGGTCGTCCTTCACCTGTTTCCTCTATCACTTTACTCTTTCAGGTATTTTGTGGTCGCTACTAACATAAGTATTTGTTTGTGGATCTTTAGCTACAAGCCTATTATTACCCTGAGTATATGAAACGTCTGGAGCATTAGCATTTACTATTTCAGCTTTACCATCCTTGATAGCAACTTCTATAATCTTCCCATCCTGAGTTATGGTTGATGCAGTTTATAATCGGTTGTTTATTTAAGTCCAAACCAATCTGATAATCCGAATAAGTTACTTGATGTCCATCAATAATCTCTACTGTTGGATTATCTCCATGAGCAGTGAAACAATTTTTATTATGAACCCAGACCCCATCAAGACCGCCAATTCCTTTAACAAAGAAAGTATGGTCAGTATTAACCTCCAAGTTATAACTGTTTAATGGCGTTTTAACAGTATACATTTCTGAAATAACTTGCCACTCACCATTTGAGCCAAGCACTTTTATAACCTTCTTCAAATCACCTGCATTAATCCAATAAGCATTTTTAATATCACCATGATATTCTTTGCCAATAGATGGTTTTGCAGGATTGATATCATTTCCATAACTGAAAAGTAAGATGTAAGCTATCTGATACAATCTGCTGACTATGTCCATGACTAATGTGATAGTAACGTAAGTCGTATCAGGGTCAATACTGTTCATGGTATGAAGAACTTTTGATATCCCATGAGTCCAGTTTTTTCATTTTTTGACCAAACCATATCACCAATTTGAATTTCATTAATCGACTTATAGCCGTTAATGGTACGGACTTCCATATCACCACGGAAGGAGCAGTTCACCTCTTTTTGCTAATGTAGAACCAGTTTCTTCAACCGAGTTAAGCTTTCTAGCAAAGGTTAACGCTCGTGAAAGATAATGTGGTCAAGTTTGCCAGTATTCTAAACTTAATTACTTACTTAAAATAAAGGATACATACAAATTCTCTCCAGTTAATCTATTTAAATATATATTGTACTGTCCCTATACTCTCTGAAAATTATAACCTTCATAATACCAATTATCATAAGTAGCAATGAATTGACCATCTTGAAATTTTTCGTATACATCACCACCTAATATTAGAACTTTTTCATGAATACACAAAACAAAAAAATCTTGAATTAGCTCCAAGGGTACATGAACTCATTTATACCCTTACTTTCTAAGCTATAACCAGCTTTATAAAAATCTAATATTTTTTTATTCATTTTGCAGTTCTCTCAATTTTATTTTGGAACAAATAATCGATGATTAATATTCCCATTTGGCTCTCTGATATATTCAAAAACGCCTTTTTTACCTCTATAGCTTCCAGGTATTTCTAATTTATCTCTTACGATTCCATCTTTTCCAGTTACTTTTGATACAGTTCCATACTTGGCAAAACCATCTACCGACTGTGGGAATGAGGATAGTCCCCTGAAGAAGCTTGTATTTTTACTTTTTGTGTGTATTTAGCTCCATCAAAAAAGTTTTCTGCTTTAATAATGTTTTTTGTTGCTTCTGCTACTCTTTCAGCCTTATATACAGATGCACCAGCAGGTAAAAGGCACTATTGTAGCAAGACCATCATATATTAAACCCACACCGTCAATTGTTGCTGAACCATAATTTCCTTCTGAAATATTATATCCGAACGATGTCTCTTATCCCAACATTTGCAATGTCCCATACAAGTCTTCAATAGCATTATCCTCAACCGCCACTTTTGCCATTTCCCCAGCATTCACCGCACTAGCCACATCGCCAGTCGTAGCCCCTACCCCAATCCCTGCAAGGCTTACAATACTACTCACCGTCTGCTTCTGCTCAGCCAAAAGCTCGCTTGGCTTATCCATTCTAACAGATACTGACACTGCCTCAGCACTCGCCTCAGCCCCCATTGCCGACAATGCCCCTGTGGTAACATCATTCCCCGACGCCGCACTCACTGCTGCCGCTTAAAACACCATGAGCGAGAATATGAGGAGCTGACCCTCGCCATTTCTATCACCGCCATCAAGACCATTTAGGGCATCATTTTTTTAAAATACTGCCCAATCTTATAAGCGACTTGTGGGCTTACTGCTCTTACTGTGTCGCCTAGTATACCATTTGAGTTGGGAGCGTACAAGACGGAGGTGATGCCGTCAAAGAGTGTTAGGTTTGTTCAATTTTTTTAGTATTCTTCAGAATTAGTTTAAATTTTCAAAAATACTTTAAATATGCATCCTTGCACTATATAATACATGAAAAACCAAACAAACCATAATTATTCCATACCAAATCAGAGAAAATTTAATATAAAATTTTCTATTGATTATGTAATGCCTTAGCAATAAAAATTGCTGGCATAAACCAAAGCATAATAAATGATACTCCATAAAAAGCATCTTGCATATTTCTAAATCTAGTTGCGTAAACAATAAAGAATCATGATCGTCAAAAAATCAAATAAAAGAAACAAAAACAAAGAAATACTGGGAAATATGCCTACACATGAGTATGTAAATAAATTTTCTTTGATGAATTTTATCTATTTTTTTAAAAATATCAGAAATCAATTTTAGGTACACAAAAAATCCAAAATACCGAAACTATCATATAGTAAAAATTATAACGAGCAAGAGTAAAGTGATTACATCTATCATTTTTGACATTCCTGCACTTCAGGCATATCTTTACAACCAGTATTAAACCTATGTTGAGGGTTTAAGAATTCACCACCAACTTGATGATCTACATACCATTGAGTAACAGGTAACCATGAATTGTAATATTTTTTCATGAATTGTTTGCAATGCTGGGTCATATTGTTCATTATACAATCTTTTGTAACTCCAACTATTTGTTTTCATTCTGATAATTTTGTAAATATACTGAAATTCTGGTTTTCCCTTTTTCATAATAGCATCACCAGCCTCGGAAATCCAACCAGAAAACCAGTGTTATCAGCTATCTTTAACTGACCTCTCGAATGTTTTTCTGCCACTCTAAACCAAGGTTGTCCTGTATAACCATACATTGCTCCATAATAGTTTGTTAAATCATCAAGCGTTTTGATTGCACATAACCAAAATAATTAGCAATCTTTAATGCATTTTTTGTAGAATCATTTATATCACTGGATTTTGGCATAATGATTGCGTTTTGTTCCAATATATTCCAATGCAGATTTCATCTGTTGGTTAAAGGAATAATAACTGGGTAGCTGTACAAGTTTGTTTTAATTTTAAATCTTGTTCTTTGGATATCTTGTCATACTGTAAGTTACAGTTTTCTAGCCCTCTCTAATACAGAATTTGTTGTTAACTGACATGACTCTAAATAATTCCCTTGCGTCTGCCCCAATTATTAGCAGTACTCGCTGTACTGTCGCCAATGGTTGCTCCTAGTCCTGCAGAGAGTAAGTAGAGTGATGTCTCTGGTTTCTTTGTTAAATCCTTGTTCTGTGAGATATTCGTCAATTTTTGGGATGGTGTAGGCGGTTGTGCCTGCAGACAGTCCACCTTGTATTGTTCCTGTCGCCAACAATCCAGTTGCTGTATGCAAAGCCACACGGTAAATACCGCCCTCACCCCACTTATCGGCTTCTTCAGTATTTCCTGCATGAATAAGTTCAAGTTGTTTTTGTCCTGCATAATCTCCGACCATTTTCGGAGCTTCCTGCCCAAACGCTTGCGTAATCTGAGTTTGATTGTTAAGTTCAGCATTTAACTGACCTGCATTAAACGTATTTCTTAACGGCTCATTGAGTATGCCTACAGTCTTATTCGTCACCTGCGACTGCCCTGCCATCCCTGTCACCGCCCCATACGTGGTACTGGTATCACTATCCCCCACCTTACCATAACCAATACCGCTGATAGACGGCGAAGCTAACCCTGTTTTGTTGGCATTTAACCCTGCACTGATACCGCCACTTATCGATTGACCGTGATAATGAATGTGGTTTTGTATATCACCGACTTCTAACCCACCTTTAAACTGAGTCTGATTCGCTTCAGGGGTGGCAGTGGTAAAATATGCCCCATTAAAAGAGCTTTTACCATCAACCACCATATCAGAAGATTGGTACTGTAGCCCTGTCTGCTCAGTCACTTGGGCTAAGTCCATGGAGAGATTGGATTTACCGCCATTGATACTCACATTTTGTGGGATGCCTTGCATAGACACGTCGGCACTAAAGCCTACATTTTTTTGTTTACCGTCATATTTAGCGGTATCTTGACGACTGGTCGCAATAATCCCGCCACCGATGTGACCTGTGGCATAATCACCTTTCACCACCGCACCATCAAGCACCAAGTTACCACCGATGTTTTGATAGGTTGTACCACCGACATTGATATGAGAGTTGGCATTGGTGGTGGTTTCGCCATTGCCATAACCTTTTGCCATATTGGCATTGGCAGTAATACCTGCTCCATTTTGCGTGCTGGCATACACCCCAATGCCAAAGCCATTAGATTTATTACTGGTACGGTCATAGCCTGTACTGGATGCGGCTTGGTAAATCACATCACCTTCAACGTTATTATACAAGTCTCCCACTAAGTTGATGTCACTGCCTGTCACAGTAAAGTCACTGTCTTTACCTTTGCCTGCAATGTTTAACACTAAGTTATTGGCATCAATGCTTGATGCCTCATTTTTACCTGATAGGCTATCTTGCACGCTTTTGTTGGATTGACTGCCAAGTGTGGCTTGAATGCGAGTATTGCCTACCCCAGCTAATCCTTCTTTGCTTAACTCACTTTTTTGTAAGCTATCAACAGCACCTTGTACGCCTTTATCTAAGGTACGCAGCTTACTAAAGCCTGCAATACCCGCCATGACTTTCATTTTCTCACTGTTGGTGGTTTCACCCGCTTTCAGTAGACTATTAATGCTTTGAGCCTGATCGATTAAGCTATTAGACACACTCACGGTTAATCCGCTGGTTTTTTGGCTTTGGATATTGTGTGTTTGCGTTGTGGCAGTAGTATTACTCACGTTTGCCGATTTGGCATTAATCACCACCGTGCCATAATTGAGATCATGCACATTGTTCGTGGTTTGGTTTTTGGCATAGACTTTACTGCCAGTTTGCTGATAATGCTCACCTGCCGTGATAATGGTGTTACCATTTTTAGTTCCGACAATGCTACCAGTATGTGACACACTGTCCGTGCTGTTTTGATTTTGGGTTCTTTGTGTGCCAATGGTGAAGCTGGCACCCCCATTGCCAAATAGCCCAGATTTTTTCTCGCCATGACTGCTACTTTGATGTTCAGTGTTAGTCGCTGCATCAATGGTGACGTTTTTTCCACCCTTGATATAGGTGCCTTGCTGACTGATTGCATCGGTTGCCGTTAAATGCACGTTGTTTTTGGCATCAATGATGACACGGTTACCATTAATACTGCCTTTGATGGCTAAATCATTGTTATAACTGTAGTTGTCTTGGTTGGTTTTCTTACTTAACCAGTTTCTTTGGGTGGAGCGACTAGCAGTTTCTACGTTATTGGTTTCTCGACCTTCTTTAAAGCTGATATCCCCATTGTCCGCTTTAAGATAGGTTGTCCCATCTTCACTGTGAATGGTCGCTGCCGTACCAGTAATGTTGCCGTTTTTTGAGCGGATGATGGTGTCACCTTGGCCTACCACCACACTGCCAACATCTTCAGTATGCCCAGCTTTGATATAGTTGTTGTTATCATGAATGGCGTTGGTTTGATAACCAGTGTTGACGGCATTAAAGGCGATATTGCCACTGCTAATCAGTTGGGTGCTACCACCATGGTTAATCAGCTGACTGGCATTGAAGCTCGTGTTACCTGCCACATCAATGGCTAACGTGGTCAGTGGGTTGCCTTCATTATCCACTTGACCTTTTAAGCCATCTCCCACGTAGATGCTGGCAATTTGGTCAAGCCCAGTACGCCAAGTATTACTTTTGTTTTTTGAGCTTTCTGTGTGATATGTCGTTGAGGTGTTGTTTAAATTACCGCCCACACTCATTGACATAGCACTGTTAGCTTTGATGGTACCACCAATGTTGTTGGTGTCTTTTTTACTATTGATTTGGATAAAGTTACCTTGAATGACACCGCCAGCATTGTTATTGACATTGTTGGCACTCACACGCAAGGCATGATGTCCCACAATGTTACCTGAATTGCTTAAATCCCCTGTGAGTTGTAGGTCAGTGTTGTAACCCGCTACTAAACTGCCATCCCCTTTGATGTCACCAACATTGGAGCGTACATAGACTTTAGGGACGAGGGCTTTTTGGGTTTGTCCATTAGGTAATGTCATGTCTTGTTCAACCAGCCAGACAATATCGGTGGTGAGCTGTGCCACCTGAGAAGCGGTCAGGGCAATACCTGGGCGTAGGTTTAACGCATTGGCACTGGTAATCCCATTGTCCATCAAGGCTTGGTACATGGCATCGTCACTGCGGTAGTCACCTAAGAAGCGTTTACCAGTGAGCACCATGATTTGATCACGAATCATGTGTTGTTCATAGTAGCCATCTCCCAGGCGTTTGTGCATATTGTCCTGATTGAGCCCCAAGCGTTTCATCATGTAGTCGGATGATAACCAGTTTTTATAACCGGCAAACGCAGGGTCAGTGACGATTAGATAGCCGTTGGGGTTGTTGGGGTCGATTTTGTAGAGAGCACTGTTGGGTAAGCTGACAGTACTTTGGGTGCGAATTTCTTGAGCTTTTTGGGTATTGATGCTTTGGTTTAGTTGGTTGATAAGGTCACTTAAGGTGGCGATATCAACTTTTTGTCCTCCTTGTTGGGCAACCACTAAGTCAGCTAGCTGTTTTTGTTGCTCAGCGGTTAGGTTGACTGGGTTGGTTTTAGTGAAGTCCTGTAAGGCTTTGATGGCGTCTTGGACCCTAGCAAGGCTTGCACGGTCAACTTGTGTGCCGTTATTGGCTGTTTTGACGACTGTTAGGAGCGTTTGTAAATTGCCAATCGCTTGGTTGACAGCTGCCACTTGTTTGGTATCAATTTGAGCTTGATTGGCTTGATTTTGATTGGCAACTGTGACCGCGGTGACATACACGCCACTAACTGGATTATTAATGTTGAGAATTTTTAAATCATAAGGAGTACCTGTTGTTTTAGGATTCAGCGGTTGAGCCATATCTAATGGGGTTGAATTAGTATTTGTACCCCATTTTCCTTTGTAACACCAATTCCCTATACTCCTCCGACAGGTTTCATAAGGGCTATAATGGGTACCATTAAAATTCTCGTAACTGTATTTGGGAGTGATAGTTGTGGCTTCAGCATCCACATTGCCTGCTTGACCATTTACTTTAATGGTACCGCCAGCAATAATTTGGCTTTTATTGGTGTTAAATTTACCCAAGTCAAATACCATGTTACTACCCGAAACAATTCGACTCGGGTCACTAGTCACGGTGTCTTGCCCACTTAATAGCTCTGTATATTTGTAGCCATAATAATTATCATATAGCTCACCCGTTTTTAGAATTTTTAATCTATGGCGTCCGTCATTGTTATCTTCAGACGTAATTTCAACTACTTTTTCATTATAAATTGGATTACTACCATCACCTGAAATGCTATACTCAACTATCGGATTATTTTCAAGGACCTTTAACGCTGTTTTAAAATCCGCATTGATATTATTGAGTGTTTCAGTGGCAATCTGCATCGCACCCAATGACTCAATGGTTGCCCCACGGTTGGTCACGGTGGTGGCTTTGCCAGTGGCATGATTCTCGCTGTCTAAATCACCCCCAATGTGCAACTCACCATTACTTAAAATCTGAGCTTGACCATTAAAATCACTGTTAAATTTACCACGACGTGCCGTATTTGGGTTATTGTTTAAGGTTTTTACCCCAATGTCCAAGCGTTCACGAGCGCAATTACTGGGGCAGAATTAAGCGTATTGCCTGGGGTGTTATTAAGCGTATCGGCTTTAATCGCTAAATGCGTGCCATAGATACGACCCTCACTTAAATTATTCACCGCATTGCCAGCAGTAATCAAGGTGTCATTACCATTAATTAACCCATGATTGTTGATATCACCAGTGGCGTTTAATAACGTGGAGGCATTACTGACTAATTCACCGGTTTGGGTGTTGTTAATGTCTTTGGCATTGACCGTCAGTTGTTTGTCAGCAGATAACGTACCGTCATTATTTACATTGCCTTGAGTGGTGATGGTTAATTCATTGGCGAGTAATTTATCACCTTTGGCATTGGTATAGTCAACCATTTGGTTAAGTGTCAGGCGATTGCCGCTGATTTCGCCGCCGTTGCTGATAGAACTAGCACTCAAGCTCGTCTCATTAGCTCGAATCACACCGCCAGCATTGGTAATGTTGCCCGTACTGCCTTGAGTGGTAATGGTTTTGGCTTCAATATGTCCGTTAGTGTTAGTTAGGCTTTGTCCCATCGCAACCTGGATGCCTTGATTGGCTAATAGTTGCCCTTGGATGTTATTCAAGGTTTGGGCATGAATCACTAAGTCATTACCTGCCACAATACCTTGATTGAGACTAACTTTGGTTAAATCTTGTTTGGTGTTTTGGTTATCAATACTATTGACGTTTAAAGTCATATTCTTAGTGGCACTGATAAGGCTACCGACTCCCGTGTTGGCTAAACCATTGGCGGTAATCGTGGTACTATCGCCCCACAGTTTACCGCTTTGGTTGTTGAGTGTGGCACTGGTGCCTGTGATGATTAACTGCTGATTACTGCCTATCACTCCTTGTTGATTGTTAATCTCATTGCCTGTGCTGGTGAGCGATAAGGCATCAGTAGCATTGATTAGACCTGATTGGTTGGAGATATCGCTTGCTTGCAATACGGCTTTGCCGTTGGCTAAAATCCCCCGACCTTCGCCTTGGGTGTTTTGGTTATCTAGCAAACCAGTCGTGGTTAAGGTTAGTTGACCATCTTTATCCGCTTGTTGGATACTGCCACCTTGGTTATTTAGGCTTTGAGCAGCTATAGTCACATTATTACCAATGACTTGACCAGCATGGTTGTCCATGACGCCTTGCGTGCTTGAGTTGATATTGGTTTGCGTGCTGATCACACCTTGGTTAGTTAAGGTTTGTTGGGTTAAGTTGATATCTTTGCCCGCTTGAATATTACCGCTCGCTTGGTTAGTCAGTTTTTGGCTGCTTGCGGTAATGGCATCTTGGCTGCTGATGGTAGCATTATTGTTTAAGGTGTCACCGCCGATGTTTAATGCTTGATTGCTATAAATTAAACCAGCATTGGTATTATTGAGGGTGTCTGCGTGGATATCAGCGGTGGTATTGGCTAATAGCTGAGCTTTCGTATCATTATTTAAGGTTCGTGCATTGACGTACAATGCTTGAGCACTTTGGAGTACAGCTTTTTCACCGCTGTTGGCTAGAATGCCAGCGTTTACGGTTAAATCACCTGTGCTGGCAATGACCTGACCTTGGTTATTATTTAAACTGCCTGCGGTGACGGAAAGTTGATCGGCTTGTATACCCCCAATATCATTGTTAAGCGTACCAGACACCGTGGCAGTTAGTTTGCCATTGGATAGCAGTTTGCCCGTTTGGCTATTATCAAGATTTTGGGCAATTAGCGTCGCTGTGCCAGTCCCGGCATGAATGACTTCGCCACCTTGGTTCTGGATATCGCCCGTTGCCATTAAGCTAAGATTGGTGGCATTGCCGCCTAAGTGACCTTGCTGATTGTCAATGGTACCCGTGGTTAATACAAAGTCTTGAGTGCCTGTTTGCTCAAGGGTGCCTCGTTGGTTGGACAGTGATTGCACTTTAAGTTGGTAACTATCGGCTTGCGTTATAGCGGCATTGTGGTTAAGGGCGTTGGCGGTGAAACTGGCTTGTTGGCTAACTTTGTTTTGTGATTGACTTAAATCGATATTACCCAAGGTGTTTAATGACAGATTAACCACTTGATTACGACTGCCGTGGTAGTCGAGTGCTGAACCCGTGACTGTCATACCCCCACTGGCAACATTGTTACCTTGGTTATGCTGTACACCAGTACTGGTGATGGTCAAGTGTTGTGGGGTGGTTGATAAGCTATTATCAGGGCTTAATCCTGCCACCAATCGACTACTTTGGGCTTGATTAAGTTCACCGGTTTGAATTGCTAAACGACCTTGGGCGGCAATCGTTGCTGTGTTGCTCAAATTAGTTTGGTTGTTGATATGCGTATTGGCTAAACTTGAAATGCTGCCACGATTGTTCAAGATTTGACTGTTAAGGTTTAAGTCCCCACGACTGGTTAGCTGAGCTGAGTTGGTGACCGCTTGAGCCGTTAGGACCAAGCTGCCATTATCACTGTAAATAACCCCGTTACCGGTATTGTTTAAATCACCCTTGAGGTTAAGTTGATTGGCTTTTACGGTTCCTGTGGTATTGCTAGCAACCACTTGACCGTCGGTATTGATTAGGGTATGTGCACTAACGGTTAAGCCATCCCCTTGAATTTGTCCTTGGCTATTATCAATATCGCCAGCAATCTGCCAGGTTTGATCGGCTAGGCTTAAGATATTGCCCTTGTCGCTGTTATTTACATTATTTGCGGTTAAACTTAACTGACCATTACCTGCATGTTCAATACGACCCGCTTTATTTTTTAACGTTGGGGTATTGATTATGAAGTTTTGGCTATTGGTGGCAATCTGACCTTGTTGGTTGCTAATACCGCCAGCGAAATTAAAGGTTAAGTCAGCAGTACCACTTTGTCTAATTGAGCCGCGTTGGTTATTTAGCTGGTTGCCTGTTAGTTGCAGGGTTTGACCACTTAGTGTACCGTCTTGGTTATTTAGCGTGCCTTTAGCAACCAGCGTCAACTGATGGATGGCGGTAAGGCTTGCCCCTTTCGTTGATAAATCCCCTTGGCTTGCCATCTCAATATCCGCGCTTGGGTTTTGTCGCCATTTAAGTCAGTTGGATTGCCTTGTAAGCTAGCTTTGCCGGTCGCAATATGGGTACCACTACTGGTGAGTATACCCACTGCATTCATGGTTAGGTTGGCTGGGGTGGTGCTTAAATTGCCTTGGGTGTCAATGCCTGCGGCTAATATGCCGGTGTTGTTGACGGTTTGGGCGTGAATATTGGTGTTGCCTTGAGCGGCGATTAAACCCGTAGCCGTGTTGGTCAGACTGCCCATGGTAAGCGTATTACCTGTGGTGCCATACAGTTGCCCACTGTTGGTAAGTGTCTGGCTGGTGGTGCTGAGTTTACCACCTGCTACCACACTGCCTTTGTCATTTTTGATATCGGTCGCATGTAAGCTCGCATCACCTTGAGCCATGATATGACCATTTTGGTTGGTCAGGTTGCCTTGGCTATCAAGGTTTAAATTGCCCTCCGCTTGAATCGTGCCTTGGCTGTTGTAAACTTGGGTAGCCGTGATGGTGGCTTGTTTGCCTTGAATACTGCCTTGTTGATTGTTTAATTCACTTGTGCTAAGGCTAATATCGCCTAGGGTGGCTAAGACACCTTGTTGGTTGTTAATTTGCGGGGCGGTGAGGCTAATCCCTTGTTTGGCAACAATTTGCCCTTGTTGGTTGTTAAAACGGGTTAACTGCCAATCGAGTTTGTCAAGTTGGATACGACTGTTGATGTTGTCAATTGCTTGGGTGTTTAATCCATTAACCACAATACTACCTTGGCGTTGATTGGTAACGCTTGGGCTGGTCACTGTCATGGCACCATTGGCAGTGATGACGGCATTATTGCCTTGGTTGACTAAATTGTCCGCTTGGATATTGCCATCGGCGGTTATGGGTGCAAGCACCGGTTGATGGCTGTCCGTTGTCGGTGTGGTAGCGGTTGAGTTTGCCACTTGCTTGGTTGATCCAGTTTGTGCGGTTGATGGGGCAGTGGCTAGGGTTGGGGTAGTCGTCGCTGGGTGCTTGTCGTATAGGCTTTGACCAATGACGGCGTTGTCTTGGTTGGTTAAGTGTTGACTGGTCACATCAAGTTTACCACTGCCGGTTTGTTCAATACGGCCTTGGTTGGCCAGGCTTGGGGTTTTTATATTGACTTGTCCGGCACTGATGAGCCCTGTGTTAGTGATTTGGCTTTGAGTAGTGGCATCGGTTTGGCCATGACTGCTAATGACGCCGCTGTTTTTAAGGGTTGGGCTGTCCAGTTTGACACTATCGGTGCTGCTGCTAACGGTGCCTTGGTTGTCAATACTACCGGTGTGTTTTAGATTTACCCCTTGTTTGGCGTTCATGGAGCCGGTGTTAATGAGGTTACCTTGGTTGTCTAGCGTGAGTGTGCTACTACTGCTGATGTCACCAGCATTGGTCACCCCCATACCTTTGTCGGTACCAATCAGACGAATTCTGCCAGCATACATGCCGCCTAGGCTTGAGATGTCTAAAGCCACGCCCGTGCTTTGATTGACACCGTTGTGACTAATTTTAGTGGTGGCTGGATTGGTTTCATAGCTAACCGTGTTGTTACCCGTAATGACATCAAGCTGTTTGCTGTAAACTTTAGCGTTAAGGGCAGTGGCTTGGCTAATCAGCTGGGTATAGTCGCTTTGGCTATCATCTAAGCCTTTGCCTTCAACGGTCATCTTACCGCTACCTATTTGAAATCCGGTTAAAGTGTCGTTGTTAAAGGTGGGTTTACCGGTGGTGAGCGTGGTACGAGCAGCGTTGATAAAACCACAGCCTGAGCAGGTGATACCCGCGGGATTGGCAATCACCAGTTCGGCTTTACTACCCGTAATTTCGGTGTAGCCAGCTAACTGGCTTGGATTACTAGAATTGACTTGGTTTAAGATGAGTTTGGCTTCACCTTTGGCAAGCCATGGGTTACCCTCTACCCAACCCGCAGTTTGGGTTTGTACATTGGTACGGCTGTTGTTAATAATAGCCCCATGCCTACCGATATCAAATTGACTAAAGGTGTTTTTAGAAACCCCTTGGCTATTTGGGCTTTGAATGTTAATTTGGGCTAAGCCATTGGCAGTGTTTAACACCGTGGCTTGCTCATTTTTAGGAGCACCCTTATCTGCAATGATTTGGGTCTGTATCTCAGCATAGGCAACGTTTGCTACTCCTATGCTGACAAGGACAGCAGCAGTGAGACTAACCCATTTGCTATAGCAATAGTACACGACCTCATTGCTTCCATCTAGTTGGCTGTCAGCTAAAACTACCTTGTTACTATTCGCACCTTGACTACCGGCTTTGCCTTGTGCCACAGTTTTTTCTGAGACAACAACTAATCGACCTAGGTGTTTGTTAAAGATAACACGATACAGACGGCTGTTCATATGGGGTTTCCTAATTTTTATCGGTATTTTAACCCCTATCCGTGTTTTTGTATAGTTTTTTAATAAATTAATAGGGTCTGCTATCGTTAAATTTAAGTTTAGTCTTTGATAAACAGTTGATGGCTTTTTCAATTTATAGTTATTTAAAATAGTAACTGGACAAAAAATAATGATAGAACAATTGGTATGGGTGGAAATAAGTCAAAACAAAAATCAGGCAGACCTAGAAAATCAACAGGGCAAAATCAAACTTACCCAACAAAAGTTTTACCGAATACAACTTGCTCAAGAATATCATGATTCCAACCACAACGCTTAACAATAGACTTAACACTACCCTTGATACCTGAAGACTTAATTAAAGACACCGAAGCCCTTCTAAACAAAGCCATATTCTTAGTAGCTTGTTGTTCACGAATACGACAGCTATCTTCTTTAAAAGTCACATCAAGCACATAATGTAAACTATTTTCAATCGCCCAATGTCGTTTGATAACATAATTAAGCTGTTCTGGATTAATAGATAATGAGCTAATGTAATACGCAGTTTGGGTCGTCTGTTCACCTGTTTTTTTATCATGTCTGATTCTGACAATCTCAATGATACTGTTTAGATAGGCACTGATTGAGTGGAGGGCGGTTAGTTTGTCATCACTGTTTTGGTAGCTTTGTTTTAAGGTTTTGCCATCAATGGCGATGATGGTTAGGTCTTGTTGTTCTCTGATACTGTTTATCCAGTTGATGTAGCTGTTTAGTAATGTTTCAGCTTCAATTAGGCTTATTACTCGTTTTATGGTTGAGGCGGATGGGATGCCGTTGTCGTAGCCCAAAAATTTTTTTAGCCATGTTTGTTTTTGTTTGCCAAATTCGCTAATTTCTTCCCAGCCTTCTGCTCCAGATAATATGCCACATAGTGTTAAAAATAGTATGTCTATTAGTCTGTGTTTGATGTTGATGTCTGTTCCTCGGTCTTCGATCTTCGATGATACTGAAATGTTCTATAAAGCTCATGGGTTCTCCTTTTTAGAAGTATTTTATGAGTTTTTTGTCTTTTTGACAATTTGTAAACTTTATTTTATTAATTTTGATTTTGCCCTGACCATCACCCTAAAAGACGGTAGCAAACAAACCGTACTCGTACCCAAAGTCTATGTGCGTGCCAACGTCAGTGACTTAAAAGGCGATGGTAGCCTTATTGCTGCCCGCAATGTCGACATGCAGCTGACTGGTGACCTATCAAACCAAGGTAACATTGTGGCACACAATGGACTGCGTATCAATGCCAGTAACCTTAACAATCAAAACGGTGGACTTATCCAAGGCAACTTTGTCCAAGTTAACACCAAAAATGATTTAAACAACATCGGTGCAACGCTTAAAGCAGGCAGTGCCATGGCACTGGATGTCGGTGGCAAACTCAATAACAGTAGCACCACCCATCATAGCGAAAGTCAAGCAGGTCAAAGCAATGCCTGGCGTACTGGTATCGACCAAATTGGTCAAATCTATGTCGGCGATGGCTTAAAAGATAAAAAGGATGAAAATGGTCGACCACTTACTACGCTTAGTATTGATGTGACGGGTGATGCCACCTTTAACGCCGCTCAACTGGTCAACGCTGGCGGTACCACCCGTTTGGTAGCGGAAGGGGATATCAAATTCAACGCTGTTAACACAGGCTATCAAACCAATGCCATTGGTGACAGCAACAACTACTATAAAGTGGGTCAAACCCAAGATATGGGTAGCGTCCTTGTGACCAGTGGCGACACCTTTATCAAAGGCAACAACGTTACAGGCACCGCCACGACCATCCAAAGTGGCGGCAACACCATCATCAATGCTGACAACAACATTGCCTTTAAAGAAGGACGAGCAACCCAAAACCTATCAACTGCAAATCGCACCACGGACAAAGGCTTCTTAAGCAGTAAAACCACCCAAGACCGCTACGACATGACCAGTGATACAGCCATTGGCAGTCACATTGATGGTGACAAAGTCTCTATCACTGCCAAAAATGACGTCCATCTCACCGCCACCGATGTCATTAGTGACCATGGTACCTATGTTAAAGCCGGCAATAACCTAACCATTGATGCCGCCGAAAATCGTTACAGCGAAAGCTCAAGCCATGACAAGAAAAAATCTGGCGTGTTTGGTACAGGTAGTGGACTTGGCTTTACCATTGGCTCACAAAAGACCCAAAACCAAAACAGCACTAAACAAACCTGGCATACTGGCAGCAACATTGGCACCAACGATGGTAACACCGTGCTGACGGCAGGTAACCATTACCAACAAACAGGTAGCGTGGTCTCAGCAGGTAATGAAAGCAACAACAATGTCCATGACTTAAGCCGTGGCACGGTCATTATCAATGCCAAATCAGCCACCATTCAAAATACCACGGCAACCACCGAAAGTCACAGCAGCCAAAGCCAAAAAACCACAGGCTTAACCGTGAGTGTATCAAATAGTCTAGTTGACCATGTACAGGGTATCAGAAGTGTGGTAAAATCTGGCGAAACCACCAACTCAGACCAAATGAAAGTCATGGCTGGGGTGGCAGCGGTTGCTAAAACCCGGACGCTAAGACACAGTGTACAGCAAAGTACCAAAGACTTTAATGACCCAAGCAAACATGCCCCAGATGGCACCAAGCTTGATGGTCAAAAAGACACGGCTGACAAATTGGGCAGTATTGGCAACACCCGTATTCAAGCAACTATCGGCAGTCAATCAAGCAAAAGCACCCAAGACAGTTTATCAGGCAAAAACGAAGCCTCACAAATCAATGCCAACAACGCCATCTTTAACATTCAAGGGGCAAGTAAAGATAGTGACTTAACCTTTATTGGCAGTGACTTAAATCTTAAAGGTGACCGCTACAACAACGTAGAAGGCGATGTTATTGAACAAGCTGCCACTGGCACTGGGTATGACCGTAGTACCAACAAATCAAGCGGCTATGGGATTGGGGTGTATGCTGATACCAAAGGCAGTGCAGGGATTAGTGCCAATGCCAATATGGCAAAAGCTTATGGTAATGGCGAAACTACCACCAATGCCAACAGCCATATCAATGTGGCAGGTACCACTTACCAAAACGTGGGTGGTGACTATGTCGTAGATGGGGCAGTGGAAAAAGGCAACCGTATGACGGGTCATATTGGTGGGGCAATTAAAGCCACCAGCCGTCAGGATACCGCTACATATGATGGTAAACAGACCAATGCTGGGTTTAGTGCAGATATTGATTTAGTCAAACAAGGAGCAGGGAGCAGTTTATCTATCAATGGCGGTCGTACTCGAGCAAACGCCGATTATGCAGCGGTGACTGAGCAGACAGGCTTACAGTATCAATCATCCGATGTGGTGGTAGAGGGTAAGAGTACGTTTAAGGGGGCGTACTTTACGACGGCAACGCCTGAGGCTAATAAAACCCAGTTTAAAGGTGGGTTAGAAGTTAGTGATATTGAGAACCATTCGGAGTATAAGGCGGATGGGATTAATGCTGGTTTGTCGGCTGAAACAGGTCAAAAACCTAAAATCAGTGGGGTCGGTTATGGTAAAGATGGTGACAGCCAAACCAGTACGACGTATGGTGCGGTGACTGGGGTTGCTGGTAAGTCGGATGTGACGACTGCCAATGTGGGTAGCCTTAATGAGGTTCTACAAAATAACTTTGATAAGGATAGGGTGAATGAGCAGATTAATGCTCAGGTTCAGATTAGCCAAGAATATGGTAAAGGAATTCCAAAAGCGATTGGGGATTATGCCAGTAATAAACAACTTGAGCTAATTAACCAAGGTAATATTGAAGAAGCTAAAAAATGGGGTGAAGGTGGTATTTATCGTGTGGCACTTCATACTTTATCAAGTGCTTTAGCTACAGGTTCGATTGAAGGAGCGGTCGCAGGTAGTGGCACAGCCATTGTTGTTCCTAAAGTTGATGAGTATTTAAAACAACAAGGTTATGATGAAGCAACTAGAGAAGCTGTTTTAGTTGGATTATCCGCTGGTATTGGTGGAGCTGTGGGTGATACTGCAAGTACTGCTAACAATGTTGGGCAGGTTGAGTGGAATTATTTGACGCATCGGCAACTGCAGGAAAAAATCTCGTGTGTTGGTACAAAGAAAGATTGTGCCCCATGTGGCTAAATATGATGAAATTTCTAGACAGCAAGATGAGCAACTAAAAAACATTTGCTCAAGCAATCCAAATAGCACCAGTTGTCATCTCATGATGCAAGACGCCTTGGAATATGTGGGAAAAAACAGAAGTCATTATGGAAAAGCAAGCGACATTAGAACATCTACTCAGAATGTTTTATCAGTTGCTAATTCTAGTGGCTATCATACCATCAACACTCTAAACGAACGAGCAAACTACTTTGGAGCTATGTATGGTTATACAGATCAGCCTTGGTTTAGGGTGGCGGAAAGTGAATCAAGAAGCTTTTTAAGCCTTAAGGGAGCGGATAAGTCTTTTTATTCAGATTGGATTGCAGAAGCTGGAGGGGTTATTATGCGAAATGGTAGGTCGGAATTTCAATATATTTATAATAATCATGTGGGGCAAAGTAACAGCTGGAGCTATGGGAGACTTGTAAATGAACAGCACGACCGAGAATTGCAAGCGGTACATGAGAGACATTATAATTCTTGGAAAAAGGCAAGTAAGTTTTTCGTGGATTCAGCTATAAAACTCAGAAGGCGGTCCAAATCTGGCGATTTTTTGAATCCAAACCACAGAGTTGATGTTGGTTGTGAGGGCATGAAAGAAGTTAAGGAATGTCAATAATGGATATGGGATATAAGCTTTTTGCCATAACTATGATTTTAAATTTTGTTTTCCTGATAACTTTTGGAGCATTAAGCTTTTTTCTATATATCTATTTATTGGCGAAAATTATTTCTCGTGGCATGAATAAAGCTCTTTTAGAAAAATATATCAGAATATTTTCGTTTTTTAGTATATTTCCATCAATAACTTTGATTGGCATATTAATTCTTTCTGTATTCAATGTATATGCATTGGTGGTTTTTGTTTCATTTATTGAAAGCGGCTTTCCGCTAGTTGCACTTATGATAGCATGGATAATGCCACCAATTTTTTTAATAATTAAACCATTGATATCAAAAAGACCGTATTTTTATAAGTTTTTTATCACTTGGTACGGATTAATTTCACTATTTTTATATTGCTCTATTTACACATTTATATTACCATGAGTTATCTTATAAATGGATTTAAAGTAATGCAAATAAATATATTAATTTTAAAGTTAGGCTTAAAGATATGACTGAGGTGCAAGGATGTCAAGAATAATAGATGTAATCACCTTGTTATTACTGGTTATTAATTTTTATTATATGATAAGTTTGGGTATTTTTGGATTTTTTTTGTATCTAAAATTACTTATTGATATTTTTTTAAAAAAAATAGATAAAATTAATCAAAGAAAATTGATTAACGTACTTTCATGTATAAGTTGTAAGAACCTCAAGCGTTATTTACACTTTGTTTAAAATAAAACTCCAACCACTCATAAGGAGTAAAGGTTTGAGTTTTGCCAGTAATATCATCTTTTTTAGTTAAAGATGAATGGGGTTTAACGGTATTATAGAAATTAAGAAATCTTGTTAATTCTTGCTTTCTATGTTCACTACCTGTAAATTCACATTGTTCATGCCACATTTCCATGAGCGTACGTATTACTCGTTCTGCTTTACCATTGGTTTGTGGTTTGGCAACTTTGGTGAATTTCTGATTGATGTTGTTATCATAACAGGCTTTGACAAATTCATGGTCTTTTGTGCCTTTATATTCTGTGCCATTGTCAGAATAAATCACCTCAATCGTATAAGGGCAAGGTTTAATAACTTGTTCTGTCAGAAACTTAGCCGCACTAAAAGCTGTTTTGTCTGGCATAATACAAGCATACAGTTCACGAGAATAATCATCAATGGCAACAAACAGATATTCTCTAGGGCTGTTGCTATTTTGTCCTTTGAGCAGTGGTAGGCGTTTTGTATCTACGTGTACCATCTCACCAGGATAGGATTTATTATAACGCTTGGCTTGTTTTTTGAGTTTGTCTTGTATACTCTTTTCAACTTTAGCTAAGCGTTTAATGCCAAATTTCGCTTGTTTAAAGCGATTATTGACACTGGTTTGTGGTTTTAGTAACTTCACTCTGGCAAGTTTCAATACCTTGTAGATTGTTGGTCTTGATACTTTGTATTCTTCAGCAAGTGATGTTACGCTTTGTTTGTTTTGATGATAGGCTATCCAAATAGCTTCTCTTTCAAACGGTAGCAGTCTGGTGTTTTTATGTATGTTCATTTGCAGTATTTTATCCTAAATACTGTAAATAACGCTAGGATATCTTACACCTTATACGATTGAGGTGATTTATTCTGACAATGGCACAGAATATAAAGGCACAAAAGACCATGAATTTGTCAAAGCCTGTTATAATAACAACATCAATCAGAAATTCACCAAAGTTGCCAAACCACAAACCAATGGTAAAGCAGAACGAGTAATACGTACGCTCATGGAGATGTGGCATGAACAATGTGAATTTACAGGTAGTGAACATAGAAAGCAAGAATTAACAAGATTTCTTAATTTCTATAATACCGTTAAACCCCATTCATCTTTAACTAAAAAAGATGATATTACTGGCAAAACTCAAACCTTTACTCCTTATGAGTGGTTGGGGTTTTATTTTAAACAAAGTGTAAATAACGCTTGAGGTTCTTACATCTTACCCTCTACCACCACATCGGATGATTGATACTGTAAGCCTGTCTGCTCAGTCACCGCTGCATAATCGGCGTTTGCTCGAGTACGACCGCCATTGATAGATAAACTGCTCCCTGCTCCTTGTTTGACTAAATCAATATCTGCACTAAACCCAGCATTGGTCTGTTTACCATCATATGTAGCGGTATCCTGACGGCTGGTGGCTTTAATTGCCCCACCAATATGACCCGTCATACGGTTGCCTTTTTCCACTGCCCCATCTACGACATAGTCACCACCCACGTTTTGGTAAGTGGTACCTGCCACATTGATATGGCTGTTGGCATTGGTGGTAGTTTCGCCATTACCATAAGCTTTTGCCATATTGGCATTGGCACTAATCCCTGCACTGCCTTTGGTATCAGCATACACCCCAATCCCATAGCCGCTTGATTTGTTGGTACTACGGTCATACCCAGTGCCAGTGGCAGCTTGTTCAATAACATCGCCTTCTACGTTGTTGTAGCGGTCACCTTTAAGATTTAAGTCACTGCCAATAAAGGTTAAGTCACTATCTTTACTTGCCCCTTGAATATTAAAGATGGCGTTGTTGGCATTGATTTGTGAGGCTTCGTTTTTGCCTGATAAACTGTCTTGGGTGCTTTTGCTTGATTGACGATGGGTAAGGTGCCTGGAACGCACCCTACAGAACTAATTTAACAACAATAAAACTTTGTTTATCATTAAAGCTGAATTTGTTCCCAGTCTATTTTATCATCAGTTACCCATTCAATTCTTGGAGAAGGAATTAATGGATTGTCTAGAAAGTCTTGAACAGCTAGCCAAGCTTGTTCATTGGAGACATAAGTTCCTTTTGGCATAATCATCTCATCAGAGTTTTCAAAGAAATTGTTCAATAAATCTTTTTCTCCTAAAGAGTAACAATTCACATTGGGTGAACCGTAAATCAAATTAAACCCATACTCTATATCCTCAGAAACAGCTAAAGTGTATTTAATTCCTGAATCATCTATGAATACAAAGGATGCACCATTTTCCCAGTCAGAATGTCTATAATTTTTGAAATATTTCTCAAAAATATCTTTGTTTGGTTCATGAATATTGTAAGGTATATCAAGAAAAATAATATTGAATTTTGACATGATAAAATTCCTATAAGTTTTTAAGCATGATTTAAATAACCTGAATTCGACATAAGAAAAAACTAAAAAAAGAAGCCCAATATGTTAAAGTAAATTCACCACAAACAACCCTAACAAGGACTTCTTACATGGACAACCTCGAAGCACTATACTGCCACATAGACGACTATTGCAAAACATACACAAACGAACAACAGAAGAAAATGCTAACCCAAAAGAGCAAAAGCAGTAAAAAAACACGAAACAAACCATGCCGTATTAGTTTATCAGAAATCATCACCATATTGGTAGTATTTCACCAAATAAAATACAGAGAATTTAAAGCCTTCGGCAGTGTTCAAAAAACTGTGTCAATTCTGTAAACTAACAAAAAAACAGGAAAGACACCATGCAAAACTTTGACTTTAACGAAGCCTTAAAAGCAATCCAATCAGGCAAACCCATCACAGGCAGTGATGGGGTACTTGCCCAGCTCATCAAACAACTCACTGAAGCCCTTATCAGCCGAAATCGACAGCTACTTAGAGCAGAATCCTAGTAAAAACCGCCATAACGGTTATAGTAAAAAGACTATCAAATCCACAGTCGGTAGCTTTGAGCTAGAAACAGAGTTTTGAACGCCCTATGCTTTTATCTGCAAACTCTTTTGAATGATTAATTATAAAGTGCCTAAAATCGCTAACATCAAGAGCATTATGACTTCTATAGCTGTCAGTATAAACAATGCTGTCAGGCTTGATTTTACTTGTGATAATGGGCATTAACGTGGTTTGTTTAGTGTCTTTGACAACTACGGTATAAACTTTACCATTACGTTTTAAAAGACCAAAGACAGCAGTCTTTCCACTTGCACCACGACCACGCTTACCTTTACGAATACCACCGAAATAGCTTTCATCAAGCTCTATTTTACCGTCAAAGGTTTAGTGAGCTTCAAGGCTAAGGTTGTATTCTATCACAAGTCTTATTTTATGGTAAAAATAAGGCTGCTGTATTATGTTGAATTTGCAATAAATCTGAGGCTGTTCTGGCAGTAACTTCGGCAACAAAAAATTCAAGTGGTTTTTTCTGTGCTTTTTTACTTAATTTACAATGTGTTAGCTTCATATTTCTAGTATGACATGATAGCTAATCTAGTACAGCCCCATATTGTAACATAATGATAATAAAATGTAATGATATAACATATCATTTATGTAAATACAACCCTGCTATTTTTACTTAAAATTTGACATTAATACCTAAGCTAAAATTTCTGCCCATTTGTGGAATATAGGGCAAAAATGTTTCGTGAGCGTACACTTTTTCATCAAGCAGATTATTGGCTTTAAAGAAAATCGAATAATCGGCATTGCCTAAAAAGTTTTTGTAGTCAATCCCCATGTTTAACAGGTTATTGCCTTTGGTAATCCCTTCAAATTTGGATACCCTTTCTTGGTCAAAAGTATGCACAAACTCAAGACTTCCCGACCATTTTTCATCAAAATCGGCTTGCACTTTTGCACCAAGTCGCATTGGTGGTAGGCGTGGCGTGTAGCGGTCTTCTTGTTTGCCGTAGGTTTTCACTTCTGGGTCAAACCAGCCCGCAGGTTTATAATCCACCACAATATCAGGCATATCATGCAATCGCCCTTTGACATAGTCGCCAAAAATAGAGGCATAATAAATCGGTGAAAATTGGTAGCCGATACTGACTTCCGCACCATAAAATTTGGCAGGGCTTTGGTCGTAACGGTTAATCCGTAGCTGGCGAACGTGCTGAATGCGTGCCGTGCCGAGATATTCGTTAATCGATTGTAGGTAAATATAGTTGTCAAAATCGTACAAATAGCCCGAAACTTTGTAGTCTAATTTATCACCTTGATAAGCCAATGTTAATTCATAATTGTTGGATTTTTCCTTTTGCAAATGCCGATTGCCAATTTCAAAAGAATTGGTCGCTAAGTGCATACCGTGTGTGTAAAGCTCTTGCGAATTGGGCAAACGTTCTTGATGAGACACATTTAACGATAAAGTATAGTCAGGCAAAAACTGATAATTCAATCCCAATGCGTAAGAATGGGCAGTTTTTTCATTCGGTTTCGTCGCATCTAGGGCGTAAGTAATGGCGTTTTCTAGTTTTTCACCTTTGAGCCAGCTACTTTGACGCATTCTGTTTTCGATATAATCTTTGTCAAAATCCATTGCCACTTTTTGTTTTTCTAAACGTGTGCCAAGTTCCACCGATAGTTTGTCAAAATCATATTTACCCATCGCAAAAATGCTTTGGTTGGTTAAATCATTTTTTGTCAAAACTTGTTGATTTCGCCATTGAGTAACAGGAGATTCAGCACTATTATCCTGCTGTAAATATTGCAATCCCCACAACATTTTTAAACGCTCTGTCGGCTCGTGGGTCAATTCCAAACGGGCAACTTTGCCTTTATTTTTAAAAGATGTGCTGACAATATTGCCTTCTTTTTCATCATGTTGATAATCGACATAGCCGACATTACCACGCACTTTACTAATCCATGATGTTGGGTTTTGCCATTCGCCACGCAAATCATAACGTTTGGTCACCAAGTCAATAAAAGGCGGTGCATGGTCGTGTTTATCTTGAATACCATGACTTTCACTATTACCGTGAGCGTGTTCACAATCTGGACGTGGGTTGATATAATTAACATCGGATTCATCAATCAGTTGCGGATATTTTTGCAAATACGGACGATAGCGAAAACTGTCAAAAATCGAAATAACCGAACAACCTTCGTACAAATGATTATGAGCTGGCAATCCATATTTGTCCTTGCGTTCGCTTACCGCCACGCCAATGTAGCCTTTATCACCTACCCATGATAAACCCACGCTACCTGCTTTGGATTTTGCCCAACTCTCTGGCAAATAGTCAAAATTATAAGTTTTTGCTGCCGCCAAATCTTTATCCAAACTAGCCTTTTGTTTGAGATAACCAGCTTCATCAGTGATAAAATATGTGCGTTCAGAAAAAGGCAATCTAACACCCTTTTGAATCGCTTGCCATTCTTTTTCCAATGCTTGCAAAAGCTCTGGGGCTTTGACATAATTGTCAAGTTCGTCCCCTGTGTCAAAATCCATATAACCGTAATTGGGTGTTTGATAATTATTGGCATCTTTATGCAGACCTTCTGCATGGAACACCATATGTTTGCCCAACTGTGCGGTTAATGAACCCGTTTCCAACTTTTCATCGTTGCCTGTGTTATAGCGGATACCCACTTCACTTTCAATCGGTTTTTTTGGTAATTGGCTAGGGATTTTATTATCAATGACGTTTACCGCCCCTGCCGAATTGCCCGATTTATACAGCAATGTACTCACGCCACGTACCATTTCAATCTGTTTAGCAAGCGTGGTATCCACCATTACCGCATGGTCAGGCGACAAATGAGCCATGTCAATCACATCAGCATTATTTTGTAAAATGGTAATGCGTTTGCCTTCCTGCCCACGAATAATCGGGCTTGACGCACCACCACCAAACTGATTGGAATGAATGCCCAACTCACCGTCCAACGCATCACCCAATGTGGTGGCACGGGTTTTTAGCGTATCTTTTTTGATAAGCAAATCACTGCCCTTTTGTTTGCTATCCAACAATGATGTGTTCATTTTGGTAGCAGAGCCCTGAATCACTATCGTATCAAGCACGGTCTCTGGTACTGGCGATAACACGCTGGCATCATCAGCAAAAACGGACATGGTATAACTAGAAAATACAGCTAAAACTGCCAAATGAAGTGAATTTTTTAGCATAAAACAACCCAATTTTAACAAAAAAAGAAATATTATAACATAATACAAGTATTATGTTATAATATAACGTTTATTTTTTCAGATAATAAAACCAATCCATCATTTTAAAAAATCAAATAAAATGATGAAAAACTTCTCTGCACACGATAAAAATTACTTAAAACAAAGTTGATTTTGGTAGTGTTCAAAAAACTGTGTCAATTCTGTAAACTAACAAAAAAACAGGAAAGACACCATGCAAAACTTTGACTTTAACAAAGCCCTAAAAGCCATCCAATCAGGCAAACCCATCACAGGCAGTGATGGGGTACTTGCCCCGCTCATCAAACAACTCACTGAAGCTGCCTTAATGGCATGAGCTATGGAGCAATCACGACCACTTGATAGTGTTTATCCCTTTGTTTGGCTCGATGCTATTCACTACAAGGTCAAAGACGAAGGACGCTATGTCAATAAAGCGGTTTACACGCTTCTAGCACTTAATACCGAAGGTAAAAAAGAACTCATCGGTCTATACTGCTTTGAGAGTGAAGGAGCAAACTACTGGCTATCGGTACTCACTGATTTACACAATCGTGGCGTACAAGATATTCTCATTGCTTGCGTTGATGGCTTAAAAGGCTTTCCTGAGGCGATACAGGCTGTCTTTCCTAATACAGAGGTGCAATTGTGTGTGATTCATCAAATTCGCAATAGTCTGCGTTATGTGGCAAGTCGTGACCAAAAAGCCTTTATGCGTGATTTAAAGCCTGTGTATAAGGCGGTAAACGAAACAAGCTTGCTAAAATTACTGTATGTTGGTATGCTAAATGCGTCAGAGAAATGGACGATGCCAATTAATAATTGGGGTCAATCAATGATGCAGTTGTCTATCCATTTCTCTGGTCGTTTAGATGCTGTGATGAAACTATAATTTAACGGATACAGGGTTTTGAATGCTCTCCATTAGCAATCAAGTCACTGCGTGTAGATAATTCTCTTTCTTTTAAAAATTTATGAATTTCATCAGGTATTTCTTCATCTTCTAAAAATTCATAAAAGGTTAAGACAACTTCTTCAGGCATATACTGTTTCTCACGCAATAAACACATCGTCTTTAACCAATAAACAGCATCATCAGGACGACCTTTCATGTAAACGTGTTTAAGTTCTTTGCCCAATACTTGCATGCAGGTTTTATTTAACTTTTCTTTATCAAATTCACCATATGCAAAATGGCGTAAGATAGCATACATCAAAGTCACCAAACCTGTTTTTGATGTGAGTTTGACTGGTTTATTGCCTTTAAAATGCTCATAAACTGCTATGCCTTGTTGGTATTCTTTGGCAAATAAACAGCGTTGTAAATAGGTATAAAATAATTGGCGATCCAATCCCTTACAGACTGAATAATCGATTGGATTTCGTTGTTCAAAAAACCATAGATTGGTTTGAGCCAAACATTCTTTCCAAATGTCTATATTATCCTGACCTGTATATAACCATATTGCTCCTGCATAAGCTTCATATATCAAACAAACATGACTAGGTCGCCAACTAACTTCAATTTTTAGTTCAATTGCTTTTTCACACAGCCTAATAATTCTAGGTAAAAACTGCTCAAATAGAGACTTTTCACCAAGCATATAACTATAATAGCAATTGCGTAAACTTCCACTGGCAATACCACCATGCATTACATTGATTGCTGACTCATCTCTGGAAGACTCGTGATAATAGAAAAATCCACCTTTCCCAGAATTTTTAACATCTTTTAAAAGGCTTTCTTTAATTGTTTCCATATGTCACCTTATTTTACTTTTTGACCATTTTCATACTTTTGTATTACCATTTTTCCATCAAGCCCACCACTACCCACTGTTCGGGTTTCAAAATTACCAGCATCAACATCTTCTATTAATTTTGTTTTTTGTTCAGCAGGTAAATTAGAATTTTGAATAACTCTTATGGCTTCTTGTTTTGCATTTTCCCAAGCTCCACTAGAATCACCAGATGCAGTTTTAGCGTTTATATCGAAGGTGGGAGAAATTTCTAACGTCCCATCATCACTACGGAATTTATTATCCCATAAAACTACTGTTTCAGATTTAGGGTCAATTGAGATAACATCACTGCCATGTGTTCCAGGTTTATCGCCCCATTTAAGGACTACAAAACCCTCATTAGCAACTTTGTTAGCAAGATCAATTTCATGAACAAATCCATTTATCTGAGAATTTAAAATACTGTCAGAGCTGCCTGGTTTAGCATTGATTTGCGAAGGCTTAAAATCCCATCCTACTATAGGATCTGGAAGTGTAGGATGTAATGTCCTACTATTGTACAGTCTACTACTTCGATCTGTGATTAGATACTCAGGCGTAACCCCTTCAGCTTTTATTGCTGATTTTGGCGGATGTAATGGGTCTTTAACGAATACATGATTATCATTCTGAGCTGGTCTATTGGTAGCACGATGGATATTAGGCTCATTCTCATTAAGAATTTTACCATCAGCATCAACTTCAAAATATTTAGCTTTACCGCCTGTTGCACTCCACTCGGGATTTTCGATGACATTAACAGTCCTACCACGGTCTTCAAAGGTATTTTTCTTTAGACACGAAAAAGCAGTCTAAAAATACCTAACTAAATCCCTTAGCGTACTATCTTTTCCGTTCGATATGCTGAACTGTATAACTAATAAAATTCACTCTTGGGTTTTCCTGACGTACCTGTGCCTTTATGCTTTATACGTTCCAACCATAAATCTTTTGGGATTCCTAATTTCTTAGACTCATCCTCTGTTAAGTCGCTAATTCCTCTCATAATTAAATGAGACCATCTATCATCTTCTGGGATATAGGCAACATTCATATTAAAATTGCCATTATTTGTGAGAGTGGCTTGATAATGATTCCAATCACCTTTTGCTGAATCATAAGAATCTTCAATAATTTTTTTTAAAATATTACGAGTTTCCCTCAGATTAATATTTTCAAATAATGAGCTATTTTCGTTATTTTTATCTTCAAAGTATAAACTACAGGTACTGAAATCGGAATATATAAATCCCTCAAAATAACAAGCTTTAGCTTCATGCGGAAAAATATCTTTTAATATATTTTTAACCTCTACAAAGTCATATAAGTTTTTCATAATTTCAACCTCACTTACCAGTGGCTGTGTTTGCCAATTCAAATTCTCTTTCGACTTTTCCAATTCTCTCAGTAATAATAAACTTGTATGGTCTTTTACTATTTCCACTATAGACAGGTTCAATTTTAACTTTCACATTTCTTCCAGCTTCTAAGTTACTTCTCCAAGTATTCTCTAAATCATACCAACCTCCATTTTTGCGATTCAATACTCTATTCATTGGAACAACATTTATTTGTTCCCCCATTCCTCTAAACATAGACGCAATCAAATGTCCGCCGTCATCATCAGCAAGCCTATCAGTTCCTCCAGCTTTTTTTTGCTCGTACAGATTACGGTGAGGATCAGCCCATTCTGTATCTAGTTTTAAATCTGCTTCAACTGAATGAACTCGTGAGTATGCATCAGTTTGATATTTGTAACCATCTGGTGTGTAGTAAGTTTGATTTGGTTGTGGTTTTTTGCCCTCGGGATTCCATGAATTCCCCTTTTCACCTGGCGTAAGCGTTTTTGAGCCATCTTCATTTAAAGTGATATCAGGTTTCTTACTATCTATAATTTGAACTTTAGGATTTTTTACGCCTGTAATTTTTACTTCAACAAACTTTGGAGCATTCGGATTGGTAACAAGGTCTGGATTATCAATGATTGCTTTTCTTTCCATGAAGGTATTGCCTTTGGAATCAATCCCAGTTTTATAGTCTGCAAAAGTAACATTATGACCATCAATTTTTTTAGTTTCAGGGTTTTCTCCTACATCTAAGAAGCAATTTTTATTATGAACCCAGACCCCATCAAGACCGCCAATTCCTTTAACAAAGAAAGTATGGTCAGTATTAACCTCCAAGTTATAACTGTTTAATGGCGTTTTAACAGTATACACTTCTGAAATAACTTGCCACTCACCATTTGAGCCAAGCACTTTATAACCTTTCTTCAAATCACCTGCATTAATCCAATAAGCATTTTTAATATCACCATGATATTCTTTGCCAATAGATGGTTTTGCAGGATTGATATCATTTCCATAACTTGAAAAGTACGGATGTAAGCTATCTGATACAATCTGCTGACTATGTCCATGACTATCAGTGATAGTAACGTAAGTCGTATCAGGGTCAATACTGTTCATGGTATGAAGAACTTTTTGATATCCCATGAGTCCAGTTTTTTCATTTTTTGACCAAACCATATCACCAATTTGAATTTCATTAATCGACTTATAGCCGTTAATGGTACGGACTTCCATATCACCACGGAAGGAGCAGTTTGTTTCTCTTGTCAGATTATTATGATTAGTAGATACTTCCTGCTGTGAAACTCTATTATTTTCTTCAGCTTTTTTCTTCTGAGCAGCTATCTCAGCAGCTTTTTTTTCAGCTTCCGCCTTAGCTTTATCCGCTGCTTCCTTAGTAATTTGATTGCCAACAATTTTACCAGTTGAACCTATTACCTTAGCCGCACCAGTAGCAGTTGTAATTACCTCTGCAGCTTGAATACCTAGTAACGCTTTTTGTCCCCCAGAAACATCTTGACCATAAATTTTATTTAGATTACCTTGTGATAAAGATGCTAGACCTTGACCAAAAGCATTGCTTTTATCTTTTACTGTGTCAACTGTAGAATCTTTTGCATCATTGGCACATTTACTAATATTCCCTGCACATTCTTTCGCTGAATTCCACAAGCCTTTTGCAGTATCTGAAGCCACAGTTCCAGCATCCTTTGCAATCTGCGATGCAGAATGACTTTGCCAGTATTTTTTTACGTCACTTGCTGTATTATTAGCTACTTGATTTAGTCCTTGAATTATATTGGAATTTTGCTTAGAAATCAAATTTCTATTGTTAAAGGCTTGGTCAGTGTCTAGAGCGTATTCTTCTGGTCTTATAAAATCGCTATTTACTGCTGTGAAAAATTTTTGTTTCCCACCTAACTCATTTGTGAAATAACCATTAGAACTTGCCAAAAAGTTGGCAACAGTGTCTGTACCTTTAGGAAGAGCTAACATCCATAGCAGATCAGTTTGCCGAGCTGCTTCTTGTGCCAAACGTTTTTCAGCTTCTACATCTGAAATACCCATTTTTAATGCGAAATCATGAGTATTCTTAGTTATCCATGCTCTTTCAGAAGGATGTAATTGTCTATTATTCGCATCCATGTTAACCGCAGTTGCTATACTATTAGTACCAAGACCAGCCGAATTACTGACCCCAGCAATAGTTGCACTCGACAATCCACTTGCTAGACCTTGAGCCACCGTTGGATTCATACCTTGCTCAATTAGTTTTTCTGTAAATTTACTTTCCAACTCATTAATTTTAGGAGCGGCAGCAGCCACTCCGCCACTAAAGGCAGCACCTTGCAAAGAACCAGAACCCAAAGCCCCAGCAGCTGTATGAGCCATCACACGATAAGCACCGCCTTCTTTCCAATTATTATAATCTTGCTCATGTGCTTGCTTGAACGCTTCAACTTTTTGTAGATCCTCTAAAATTAACTGTCGTTGTACAGGGTCAGTAGTAGAGTTAAGTTTATCATTTAACTGCCCTTCAACCATTTGAGCATATTCATAGCGTTTGGTTTTTTCTTTAGCATAATCCCCAATTACTTTCGGAATTTCCTTACCATACTCTTGAGTAATCTGCACCTGAGCACCAATCTCAGCATTGACCTTGTCTTTATCAAAGTTATTCGCTAACGACTTATTCAAAGTTTCGACATTAGCGATCGTCACCTCTGACTTACCAGCAACCCCAGTCACCGCACCATACGTCGTACTGGCTTGGCTGTCACCATCTTTACCATAACCTACACCACTGACTTTGGGTTTTTGACCTGTTTCAGCCGACAAACCAGCATTAATCCCATCCGCCTTATACTGGCTATGGTTCTCAATATCACTAACTTCCAACCCACCCCTAAACTGGGTTTTATTAGCCTCAGGCGTTGCCGTCGTAAAGTACGCCCCTTTAAACGTACTCTTACCCTCTACCACCACATCGGATGATTGATACTGTAAGCCTGTCTGCTCAGTCACCGCTGCATAATCGGCGTTTGCTCGAGTACGACCGCCATTGACAGATAAACTCCTCCCTGCTCCTTGTTTGACTAAATCAATATCTGCACTAAACCCAGCATTGGTCTGTTTACCATCATATGTAGCGGTATCCTGACGGCTGGTGGCTTTAATTGCCCCACCAATATGACCCGTCATACGGTTGCCTTTTTCCACTGCCCCATCTACGACATAGTCACCACCCACGTTTTGGTAAGTGGTACCTGCCACATTGATATGGCTGTTGGCGTTTCACCATTACCATAACCTTTTGCCATATTGGCATTGGCACTAATCCCTGCACTGCCTTTGGTGTCAATATATACCCCAATGCCATAACTGCTTGATTTATTGGTACTACGGTCATACCCAGTGCCTGTGGCGACTTGTTCTATTACATCGCCTTCTACGTTGTTGTAGCGGTCACCTTTAAGATTTAAGTCACTGCCTGTCAATACAACATCGCTGTCTTCGCTTTTGCCTTGGATATTCAATACAAGGTTATTGGCATTGATTTGTGAAATTCAATACTCGATAAAATTCCTTAGCGTGCTATATGGTCCGAATTCTGTGCTGACCCCTTATTGTATATTATGATTCGAGTTTTATACTAACCCTTATTTAAATTCTGATTAAGCAAATTCAAATTATAAAGACCATATTCTATTATATTAGGTATAGTTTGCTTTACAATAAGCCAACCCTCGACCAGTGAAGTTATGGAATTCACAAGTGTTAAAAATTTTACTATTTTCACTTTATCGTCAATCTCAATAACTCTCTCAGAAGTCTGTGGTTTATAACTAAATCCTAAAACTTCCCATCGACTAGATATTTCATCTAAATCCAAATTAAATACATTAAAATCTTCTAAATAAATATTTGGTGGATCAACATCGTCAAATTCTAGTTTTTCCAAAAGAAAAGTATCTCCTTGGTTTCTAATTTTAACTATATCGAAATGTATTATATCCTCATCATCACTAATAATTTCATTTGAAACGTTGAAGAATTCCTCTGCACACGACAAAAAAACAAAAAAGTCTGATAAAACAATGGCATAATAGTAATTTTTCCGACGAATTAAAACCATGCCAAACCTTATCAGACTAGAAAGAATTTTATCGCAAAACCTAACAATACACAAGGCAAAAATCAACTGCTTAAGTCTAATGATAATAGCCATCATTACCGCCCAAAGCAGTAACCTAAAAAAGATAGCCAGACACTTTACCAACAGCACAACAAATGACAGCAACTACCGAAGAATACAACGCTTTTTCGCCCAAACACCCCTAAATGAACACCAAATAGCACGCCTTATCTTTCAACTATTTGGACTAAACAAAGTCACACTCACCATTGACCGTACCAACTGGAAATGGGGAAAAAGCAACATCAACATCTTCATGTTAGCTGTTGTACACAAAGGCATTGCCATACCCTTATACTGGACAATGCTAGACAAACAAGGCAACTCAAAAACACTAGAGAGAACACAACTCATTGAAAAATTCATTCACACCTTTGGTAAAGATAAAATACAAAAAGTATTAGCCGATAGAGAATTTGTGGGTTCTGCATGGTTCGACTGGCTAACAAAACAAAATATTAAATTTGCCATACGCATTAAAAAAGACAGTAAAGTGACCAATACACAAGGACAAAGCGTACAAATTAAAACACTATTTCATAATTTAAACCAGCAAGATACTTATCACCATGCTAGAACACTCTTTGTTGATAAGTGTCCTGTCAAGGTATCGGCAAAGCTTGATAGTGATAATGATTATGTGATTGTGGCTACCAATGATTTTGATGATATTGACCCTATGGCAACTTATGCGATGCGTTGGCAGATTGAAACGCTGTTTTCTTGTTTAAAGGGGCGTGGTTTTAATCTTGAGGATACGCATTTGACTAAACAAGACAGAGTGAGTAAATTGGTTGCGGTAAATGCGTTAGCCTTTTGTTGGGCTTATTTGACTGGCTTGGCGGTCATTGATGATAAGCCTAGTCATTATAAACGTTGCCTTAAGTCTAATGGTCGTCCTCAGTCAAGTGTTTTTGCTTTGGGGTTAGATTTTCTGATTGATGGATTTAGATGGTTTATTATGTGTGGTGATTTTGCTTTTTTTAATAGGTTGGTTGATTTTCTCAGTTTTAAAAGAAAATCAACTTTATTTTAGTAGTTTCTGTCGTGTGCAGAGGAAGAATTCATAATTATAATTTGATATACGATTAATTTGTGCTGATGTTAAGTTTCTAAATTTGATGGAATAATTTCTAAATCCAATTTTATAAAAGTCATAACCATGTCTACCGTATTTTTCCATTTTGGATAGTTACTATACCATCTTTTGCTTGTATATATATGGTTCTAAAATTAGTCGCTCTACCTAGTGCATTTTTAAAACCAGTTTCAGGGTTTACTTGAGATAAATTATATACCTTCGAAATTTCAGCTTTTGTAAATTGAGGACTACCGTCAGTATCTATGCAAAAGCATAGTATTATTTTTTTGACCTTATAGTCTCTTAACTTGCTGTTATATCTCCTGTTTCTAGTCTATCAGATTAGTTCTGCTAGTCTAGAGCCTTATTTATTACAATCACTTTTTTCATAGTAGAATATATTAATTCTTAGTCTTGGAAATCCATTGGTATTTGCAGATTCTATAAAAGTGAATCTTGATAAATTCATTCCTATTTTTCCATAACAATAACTAAGAAATATATTTTCATCATCTTTAGTCCTTTTAGGTACCATCTTCCAGTAAGGATTACTATCTAAATTATCTCTTATCGTTTTAATTTCTTCTCCTTTAGGATTATTATAATAATAGCTTAAATATGTATAACCATTTTGTCTTATTCTATTTTCTGTTACATCAGGAGGTCGAACATTTTTAGTAACACCTTCCATTAGATTTTTTAATTGTATAGAAATCTGTTCCAAATTAACAAGTTCCTTTTTGTTGTTTTTTAGCTTGTCTGTATCTTTATATCCTAGAAAAATACTTATGCTTATAAGCCCAATGATTAAGATATGTACAATATATTTTTTTAACATATTATTTTTTTCCTCTGCACACGACAGAAACTACTAAAATAAAGTTGATTTTCTTTTAAAACTGAGAAAATCAACCAACCTATTAAAAAAAGCAAAATCACCACACATAATAAACCATCTAAATCCATCAATCAGAAAATCTAACCCCAAAGCAAAAACACTTAACTGAGGACGACCATTAGACTTAAGGCAACGTTTATAATGACTAGGCTTATCATCAATGACCGCCAAGCCAGTCAAATAAGCCCAACAAAAGGCTAACGCATTTACCGCAACCAATTTACTCACTCTGTCTTGTTTAGTCAAATGCGTATCCTCAAGATTAAAACCACGCCCCTTTAAACAAGAAAACAGCGTTTCAATCTGCCAACGCATCGCATAAGTTGCCATAGGGTCAATATCATCAAAATCATTGGTAGCCACAATCACATAATCATTATCACTATCAAGCTTTGCCGATACCTTGACAGGACACTTATCAACAAAGAGTGTTCTAGCATGGTGATAAGTATCTTGCTGGTTTAAATTATGAAATAGTGTTTTAATTTGTACGCTTTGTCCTTGTGTATTGGTCACTTTACTGTCTTTTTTAATGCGTATGGCAAATTTAATATTTTGTTTTGTTAGCCAGTCGAACCATGCAGAACCCACAAATTCTCTATCGGCTAATACTTTTTGTATTTTATCTTTACCAAAGGTGTGAATGAATTTTTCAATGAGTTGTGTTCTCTCTAGTGTTTTTGAGTTGCCTTGTTTGTCTAGCATTGTCCAGTATAAGGGTATGGCAATGCCTTTGTGTACAACAGCTAACATGAAGATGTTGATGTTGCTTTTTCCCCATTTCCAGTTGGTACGGTCAATGGTGAGTGTGACTTTGTTTAGTCCAAATAGTTGAAAGATAAGGCGTGCTATTTGGTGTTCATTTAGGGGTGTTTGGGCGAAAAAGCGTTGTATTCTTCGGTAGTTGCTGTCATTTGTTGTGCTGTTGGTAAAGTGTCTGGCTATCTTTTTTAGGTTACTGCTTTGGGCGGTAATGATGGCTATTATCATTAGACTTAAGCAGTTGATTTTTGCCTTGTGTATTGTTAGGTTTTGCGATAAAATTCTTTCTAGTCTGATAAGGTTTGGCATGGTTTTAATTCGTCGGAAAAATTACTATTATGCCATTGTTTTATCAGACTTTTTTGTTTTTTTGTCGTGTGCAGAGGATTTTTAGTTAGTTTTTGTGCTTGTTCGGGTGTCATTTTTTTTGTTTGGTTTTGGTTGATAAAGTTAGTATTATATCAGTTTTGTTTGTTGGTTTGGAAAGAGGTCTAATATGATTTAGCCCAAAAAGAGAGAAGAAAAATATTTTTACATTCATCAATAGGAATCGCTAAGAACTCTGTTCTGTATTTTTCAAAGTTTAATTTTATGTTAAAAACTTCAATATCATTGATATTTACATTGATAAAATCTTCAAAACAAAACTGTATATAATCCATTATTTTATAACTCAAAATATTATTTCGATTTTTGTCATAATTTGACGAGTTATTAAAAGGTTTCTGTAAAATTTTAAAGCTAATAATTTTTTCCATATCATAAAATTTAATTTTTTTGAAATCCAAACTCTTTTGGTCGTAAGGTAAATCATAGAAACCAACTATGGAAGAAAGTAAATTATTATTGGAGTTTTCTATAACTATGGCTGTCATAGTATAATCTCCAATATCTCTATCAATACTTGACAGAGCATTTAGAAACCCACTTAAAAATTGTAAATTTTCCATATTTATATTCATTTGCTATCCTCATCTTTATCCATAAAAAATGGGACATCAATACAATTTTCTTTACAATATTGGTCGAATCTTCTTTTTAGTTTATCTTTATGGTCTTGAAGTTTTTTTATATATTTTTGATGGTCGGCATAAACTTTAGTACCTTTTTCTGCTGGATTTAAGTCAGATTTACGCCAAGCAATAGTGGTTTTTAAATCTTCTAGTGCTTTCTCAAGTTCATTACATGGTTCGTACCCATTCATGTTAAGAATTTCTTTTTCTCTTGCGTGTGAAATAGTATTGGGATAGGGTGCAATGCCTGCCATAGGTATAAGACTATCACTTGGTATAGAGACAGCAACCACGCCTACACCTACAGCAGCAGCGACAGGTGCAGCATTAATTGCTGTTGCTATCCCAGTTGCAATAGCAGATATACCTTCGCCAATCGCAGTTGTAATTGCAGGAGCAGCAGCTAAACACATTGGGCATAATCCACTAGGGTCGCTATATTCAAGCGGACTACCACCCACATACCCCCACCGATTAAGCCCACCTGCCAAATCAATTGGGTCATTCTCCACATACCGCCCCGTTTTTGGGTCGTAGAACCTAAAATAATTATAAAATAGCCCTGTTTCTGTGTCTTCGTATTGCCCCGCCATGCGTAACGGCATCTTAACATTCGCCACCTGCGGAGCAACATCCCCAAACGCATCGCCCTCCCATCGCCACAATACCTCGCTATTTGCTCCTAGAATCGCTCTAGGCGTGCCCAAATGGTCAGAGTGGATAGAAAGTACCTGACCCGCCTTCTCGCTCGTTACAAGCGAAATGGGAGCGTTTCCAAGATATAGATATTCTCTGATAGGATTGCCATTGGCATCATACTCCCCCAATGGCTTGCCTTGCTCGTCATACACAAAGTAGGTTTTGCTGTTGCCACTGTTTTTTTGTACCCGTTGCCCTAGGGCGTTATACACATTCACCACCCCAACCGAGCCGTTTTGGATGCGGTCAATGCGTCCCTCGCTGTTATAGCTGTAACTGCGTGTGCCGTCGTTAGTGACTTTACCACTGGCATCATAGCTAAAGGCTTGGTATTGGTTCGTCCCTGCTTTGACAGGAGTGGTGTTGGTGGCGATACCATTCACCGTTTTTTGGGTGCGATTGGCGTTGTTGTCGTAGCTATAGCCAAGTTGGGCAGTGGTCTGCCCTTGGGTTAGGCTTTGATTGGTGAGACGGTCAAGGCGGTCATGCTGAAATAGTCCGTTAATCCCTGCTTTGCTGTCGGTCAGGTTGGTGATACGGTTGCCCACATCATACTGATAACTACGCTGTATGGCAGGGTCGTTGATTTGGGTCAGTCTGCCATCCAAGTCGTATTGGTAACTGACCGCTTGCTTAGTCTGTGACCAGTTGTAGCCTTTGATACCGTTGGGGCTGTAACTGATGTTATCAATGACCTGTACGGTTTGGTTGTCGATGGTTTTGAGTTGCACCCCTTTTAAGATGCCTTTGTCATACTGATACACCGCCAACTGCCCACTTGGGTAGCGAATTTCGTCAAGCTGTCCGCCTTGCGTGTAGTGGTAGCGGGTAGTAAGTACGGTTTTTTCAGTGGTCTGTACTTTTTCAATCAGCTGGTTATTGGAGTTGTACTGGTAGGTCGTTGTGCCACTGGTATCGGTGAGTCTGTTAATGCGACCTTTGTCGTCATAGCTGTAACTGGCTAATACTTTGCCTGAACCTTCGGCTCGTTGGGTCAATCTGCCTTTGTCGTCATAGCTGTAGTTTTGGGTGCGACCTGCTCCGTCGGTTTGACTAACCACTTGTCCTTTACCGTTGTATTGGTTGGTGGCTTTGCCTGTGTCAGGGCTTTCGGTGGTCAGTACGTCACCAAAGGCATTGTAGCTGTAGCTGGTCGTGACTTTGTTGCTGTCGGTGACGGTGAGCAGTTGGTCAAGGGCGTTGTAAGTGTAATTGACAGGCTGACCATTGGCATCGATGTCTTGGATTTTGCGTTTTAAGCTGTCGTACTGACTGCCTGTGGTGCGTGCTAAGGCATCTTGGGTTTGTGTTAAGTTGTCTTGGTTGTCATAGCCATAAGACTGATTTTGCCCATTGTTGCCTGTATCTATGGTTAGGCGACCTAGGGTGTCGTAGCTTTGTTTGTGACTGTTCGCAAGTGTCCCTTGGGGGTCGTGTTTTTGGGTTTCGATGATGTCACCCGCCCCGTTTAGGGTGTAGCTGATGCGATTGCCGAGGCTGTCGGTCATGCCAATCATGCGGTGGGCATCGTCGTATTGGTAGCTAATGACTTGCCCGTCAGGGAGCGTGGTTTTGATGAGCTGACCAACACCATCATATTGATAGGTAGTGGTGGCGGTTTGGGTGGGCTGTTTGGTGATATTAAACTTAACAGGGTTAGGCAACAAAGGTTTCTTAAAGGCTTTTCTAACACTGTTTTGAAAGTCAATCCAGCCACTTTTAGCTTGGCTTAGTTCTTTAAGGGTGGGGTAACCGATGGTGATGGTTTGGGTAAGTACCCGCCCTGCATCGTCATAGGTAAGTTTGGTGACTTGTCCTGTAGGACTGGTAATCGTCTGCGGTTTGTTGTTGGCATTGTAGTCGCTGTAAGTGGTGGTTAAGCCTTGGGCATCGATGCTTTGAACTAAGTTACCTTTGTTGTCATATGCCCATTTGCTGGTCTGTCCCTGCGGGTTGGTCTCACTTAGCTTTTGGGCATTGGCGTTGTAAGTGTAGCTCCAAGTGCGTGACTCTTGGGTTTGGGGGTCGATGATGGTTTTGCTTAAAGCGTTGCCTTTCTCATCATAGGTGTAACTGGTGATGCGTAGGGCTTGTTTGAGACTGCCGTCAGGGTTGGCACTGCCTTCGGTGATTTTGGTTTTGACAGGTAAATTTTCTGACCATTCGGTGAGCGCGATTTTACTGTCAGTTGTGCCAAAGGCTTCAATACGGCTGGTTTCTAGGTTACGGCTTTGGTCATAGGTGTATTTGGTGGTTAGCCCGTTTTTGGTTTCCGAGATGATATTGCCACCTTGGTCATATTGGCGGTCAATGGACTGACCTGCGATGACTTGGTGGGTAATACGATTTGTACCTGATACCAAAGCTAGGTTATAACTGCGGTTGTTGCCATATTCATCGGTTACTTGCGTAACACCATCCTCGAAGCTTAATGTGAATTTTTGGGTTGACCCTGCATGCTCGGTTAAAATACCTCTGTTAGCACTATCATAGGCGTAGGTAGCATAACGCTTACCATTTTCATCAATGATACCTGTGAGTAGATTAGGGTTGTCGTTGGGAGCTTTATCTGCTTCATCATAGATATAGGTTTTAACGCCAAATCCTGGGCGTTTGACTGTAATTAGTCGACCTAAGTTATCATAACCATAATCAAGGGTTTTACCGTTCGGCAAGCCAATTTGTACCAGTTTGCCTGTGGTGTCATAGCGATAGTTTAAGCTGTTACCAAGTTGGTCGGTGGCTGTGGCAATTTTACTATTTTGGTGGGTTAGATTGATGAATTGTCCATTGGGGTAATCAATGTGAGTAAGGTTGAATTGAGTATTTTCTGAGGTAGTAGGCGATATTACCTTTTCATATATCTCAATTACACCTGTTTTTAAATTTTTGACTTGCCATGTATTATTTTGCTGAAGAATTTGAAGGTTGGTATCTGCATCTACAAACCAATTACCATTAGAAATTTCCGCAGTTATATAGCTTCCATCACCTTTTATAATTCTTATTGAACTAAAATTAGCATCTTTATTTTGAGTGGCAATAATTTTATCACTATAACTCATGCTCCAATCTAAGTTAATGTCCGATATTAAGCTATTATATTGGCGAGTTACTCTTAATAAGCTATTGGAACTGGACCAATCTTTCTCGTTAAGCGTTTTATTTCCAGTAGTAATAGAACAAGGATTCCCAACTGAAGCTGAACAGCTTAAAAATTTTGGTGGGCTGTTTTGGTAACATAAGAAACCAGGATGCTTATTAAGATCTTTATACCAAATAAAGTCGTAACCTGAACGACAGTAATATTTGGGACTAGGCTTAATCCTGTATAATGTGTCTCCTGGAACATCCCATTCCCTATAGAATCTTTCACTCGCAACATAACTTTTATACTGTATCGTTGGGTTAAATCTTATATGTTGTTCATTAGTCCGATAATTTTTGTCTAAAAATTTGTCATAATAATGTATATCGGGGTGACCATAAAATGGATTACTATAACTACCCCAAGGTTGGTTAGTCCATTCTCCTACAGGGGTAAACGAATTTTTATATATGTCATAATCAGGATCAATTCTTTGTATAAAACCTGACGCTTCAGCCTCTGAATTAAAATCTTTCATTGCCTGATCTTCAGGCGTGAAGATACCAGATTTAGACCACTTATATAAATATTTATTATCTTCTGGTTGTATAGCATCAGGAGTAAAACAATTAAGATGCCCTCCAAATTCCTTGCAGTCAGTTTCTACATAGTTACCATTAGCGAGTTGTGTAGTTAAACCTACTAACACCGCTAATGTTATCAATTTTAATCTCATATTCTATCTCTAAAATCAACACAATATGAATTTTAACTATTTTTTACTAAACAGTCAACAAAACAGTCAACAAAAATCCGACTAATGGTTGACTATTATTCTACTTACTAAAAACAACGATTTTCTTATGAGGGCTTTATTTACACTTTGTTTAAAATAAAACTCCAACCACTCATAAGGAGTAAAGGTTTGAGTTTTGCCAGTAATATCATCTTTTTTAGTTAAAGATGAATGGGGTTTAACGGTATTATAGAAATTAACTCTGCACACGACAAAAAAACAAAAAAGTCTGATAAAACAATGGCATAATAGTAATTTTTCCGACGAATTAAAACCATGCCAAACCTTATCAGACTAGAAAGAATTTTATCGCAAAACCTAACAATACACAAGGCAAAAATCAACTGCTTAAGTCTAATGATAATAGCCATCATTACCGCCCAAAGCAGTAACCTAAAAAAGATAGCCAGACACTTTACCAACAGCACAACAAATGACAGCAACTACCGAAGAATACAACGCTTTTTCGCCCAAACACCCCTAAATGAACACCAAATAGCACGCCTTATCTTTCAACTATTTGGACTAAACAAAGTCACACTCACCATTGACCGTACCAACTGGAAATGGGGAAAAAGCAACATCAACATCTTCATGTTAGCTGTTGTACACAAAGGCATTGCCATACCCTTATACTGGACAATGCTAGACAAACAAGGCAACTCAAAAACACTAGAGAGAACACAACTCATTGAAAAATTCATTCACACCTTTGGTAAAGATAAAATACAAAAAGTATTAGCCGATAGAGAATTTGTGGGTTCTGCATGGTTTGACTGGCTAACAAAACAAAATATTAAATTTGCCATACGCATTAAAAAAGACAGTAAAGTGACCAATACACAAGGACAAAGCGTACAAATTAAAACACTATTTCATAATTTAAACCAGCAAGATACTTATCACCATGCTAGAACACTCTTTGTTGATAAGTGTCCTGTCAAGGTATCGGCAAAGCTTGATAGTGATAATGATTATGTGATTGTGGCTACCAATGATTTTGATGATATTGACCCTATGGCAACTTATGCGATGCGTTGGCAGATTGAAACGCTGTTTTCTTGTTTAAAGGGGCGTGGTTTTAATCTTGAGGATACGCATTTGACTAAACAAGACAGAGTGAGTAAATTGGTTGCGGTAAATGCGTTAGCCTTTTGTTGGGCTTATTTGACTGGCTTGGCGGTCATTGATGATAAGCCTAGTCATTATAAACGTTGCCTTAAGTCTAATGGTCGTCCTCAGTCAAGTGTTTTTGCTTTGGGGTTAGATTTTCTGATTGATGGATTTAGACGGTTTATTATGTGTGGTGATTTTGCTTTTTTTAATAGGTTGGTTGATTTTCTCAGTTTTAAAAGAAAATCAACTTTGTTTTAGTAGTTTCTGTCGTGTGCAGAGAGAAATTAAGAAATCTTGTTAATTCTTGCTTTCTATGTTCACTACCTGTAAATTCACATTGTTCATGCCACATTTCCATGAGCGTACGTATTACTCGTTCTGCTTTACCATTGGTTTGTGGTTTGGCAACTTTGGTGAATTTCTGATTGATGTTGTTATCATAACAGACTTTGACAAATTCATGGTCTTTTGTGCCTTTATATTCTGTGCCATTGTCAGAATAAATCACCTCAATCGTATAAGGGCAAGGTTTAATAACTTGTTCTGTCAGAAACTTAGCCGCACTAAAAGCTGTTTTGTCTGGCATAATACAAGCATACAGTTCACGAGAATAATCATCAATGGCAACAAACAGATATTCTCTAGGGCTGTTGCTATTTTGTCCTTTGAGCAGTGGTAGGCGTTTTGTATCTACGTGTACCATCTCACCAGGATAGGATTTATTATAACGCTTGGCTTGTTTTTTGAGTTTGTCTTGTATACTCTTTTCAACTTTAGCTAAGCGTTTAATGCCAAATTTCGCTTGTTTAAAGCGATTATTGACACTGGTTTGTGGTTTTAGTAACTTCACTCTAGCAAGTTTCAATACCTTGTAGATTGTTGGTCTTGATACTTTGTATTCTTCAGCAAGTGATGTTACGCTTTGTTTGTTTTGATGATAGGCTATCCAAATAGCTTCTCTTTCAAACGGTAGCAGTCTGGTGTTTTTATGTATGTTCATTTGCAGTATTTTATCCTAAATACTGTAAATAACGCTAGGATATCTTACACTTTATGCGTGATTTAAAGCCTGTCTATAAGGCGGTAAACAAGGAATCAGCTGAGCTTACTCTTGATGAGCTTGATAGAGTCTGGGGTGGCAAATACCCCACTGTTATCGCTTCTTGGCGGAATAAGTGGCATTTACTCAGTGCTTATTTCAAATACCCTGAAGCGGTGAGAAAGCCAATCTATACCACGAATGCGGTTGGGGCGGTTCATCGTCAATTCAGAAAACTTACCAAAACTAAAGGAGCATTTCCTAATGAAACAAGCTTGCTAAAATTACTGTATGTTGGTATGCTAAATGCGTCAGAGAAATGGACGATGCCAATTAATAATTGGGGTCAAACAATGATGCAGTTGTCTATCCATTTCCCTGGTCGTTTAGATACTGTGATGAAACTATAATTTAACTGACACAGAGTTTTGAACGCCCTCGCAAAACTCAAACCTTTACTCCTTATGAGTGGTTGGAGTTTTATTTTAAACAAAATGTAAATAACGCTTGAGGTTCTTACAACTAACTATAGTCCTTACTATGCTAACAGTATCTGATTTATCTTATTTAATACATGAAGCTCTGGAACACAATGGCTTTACAGTCATTAATCCATTTGATTATAAAGTTAAGCCACGTCGTAGATACCCTTCTTTTTCTTCACATTGTTATGCAAAATATAGAAAAATTTTGGGGTTGAACTAGATTAGAATTAAATTTCACACCATTTTCTCAAAACTTTAAGCTGATTAGATGGTGTCCCATAATTAAATCTAAACCTTGCGAAGCAGTGCTTCTCATCTTTGATAAATAAATGAAAGTTTTCTTTTTTAATACCGTTGTATCTTCTAAGAATACGTTTAGCTTGATTCCAGAAGTTCTCAATACCATTGATGTGATTTAGCTTGTTGCTTTTATCTGCAAACTCTTTTGAATGATTAATTCTAAAGTGTTTAAAATCATTGACATCAAGAGCATTGTAACTTCTATAACTATCAGTGTAAACAACGCTGTCAGGCTTGATTTTATTGGTGATAATGGGCATTAATGTGGTTTGTTTAGTGTCTTTGACAACGACAGTATAAACCTTGCCATTACGTTTTAAAAGACCAAAGACAGCAGTCTTTCCACCTGCACCACGACCACGCTTACCTTTACGAATACCACCGAAATAGCTTTTATCTAATTCTATTTCACCGTCAAAGGTTTCGTGAGCTTCAAGGCTAAGATTGTATTCTATCACAAGTCTTATTTTATGGTAAAATAAGGTCGCTGAATTAGGTGAATTTGTAGTAAACCAGTCACGCTCGAGCAGTAACTTCTAGTACAAAAAATTCAAGTAGTTTTTTCTGTGCTTTTTTACTTAATTTACAATGTGTTAGCTTCATATTTTTGGTATAATATGATAGCTAATCTAGTACAGCCCCATAACATTTTAAAAAACAAGAGAGAGCCATGTCAAACGACCTATTTTCTAAACAAATGCAAGACCAACTCAAACAACTCAAATCAGAACTATCAAAAGGGCGTTCAACCAGTAACAGCACCGATGAAAACAGCAAACCAACCGAAAATGTCGCCTTGCCAAGCAAACAACAAATTGCCAAACAAGTCAAAAAATACGACAGCGAACATCTTGATGACGACAAAATGCTGTTTATGCAAGCGATGGCAGGCGTTCGCCCAATTAAAGATAAAAATTTGGCAAACAAAACCAAAACCACCGTCAAACCTGATGCGACTACCCTTGCCAAACGTGCTTCAGCCACAGGTACAGATGCAAGCGAATCGCACCAATTATCCGATATGCAAGCCTTGTTAAACCCTGTTTCAGGCGAATCATATTTAAGCTACAAAGTTGCGACCTTACAAAACAAAGTGTTTAATCAACTCAAACAAGGCAAAATCCGTTGGCATAGGGCGGTTGATTTGCACGGCTCAACGATTGAAGAAGCCCGTGAAGCGGTGAGTAGCCTTATCCATCAAGCCCAAAAAAATAACGAAACATCAGTCAAAATCGTACATGGCAAAGGCGTGGATAGCATTTTAAAAACTTGTGTAAACGGTTGGTTACGCCAAATCCCAGACGTGTTGGCATTTTGTTCTGCCCCAGCCGAACAAGGTGGCAACGGTGCAGTTTTGGTCTTGTTAAAACAACGTAAAAATTTGCAATAACCCCAGTTTTCCCCCATTAAAAAAGCGATTGTATTGACAATCGCTTTTTTATCAAACCACTTAATTTTCATATTTGGCAACTTGGGCGTATGCAATACGCCCCTACTTTTTTATCAATCCAAAAAAACTATCTGTCCGCAAACACTTGCTGTTCAGACGCTTTGACAAAGTCCGCATACGACATTGAGCCTTGGGCTTTGGTCATTGGATTTTCTTTGCTTGGGCTGGATTTTTCCATCAATTTTTGTTCCGCCTTAACTTCTGGTGCTGGTGGTGCAGATTCGACTGGTTGAGCTTTCTCTAGTGCTTTTTGAGTCTCGCTATTATCCACTTGAACAGCCGTTGGCATAGTAGATGACGCAGGGGCTGACGCTAGATTACCCAATTGCTCCCCTGATATCACAACCGTTTCGGTGCGTAAATTGTCCGTAGTAGCAACAGGGGCAACCGCAGATGCTGTACTTGCAGGGCTAGCCACAGGCTTGGCAATAGGCACAGGTGTTGCTACTGTAGCAACTGGTGTTGGCTCTTCAGCTTGAAACATCGGCAGTACAAACAAATAAAGCACCGCTAGCACCGCCAATACACCTAACACGCCTGCCATCATCAAGGTTTTTTTGTCAGTTTTGCTACCGATGCTATTACTTGGTTTTGGTGTGCGTTTTAGAGCAAATTTGGATTTTTTTGACGTGGCGGTCGCTGTCGTTGGTGCTTCTGTTGGTGTATCATTTAAAAAAGCGTCCACATCAAACGCTGGTGGATTTGTGTTTGACGTGGTTTCATTTTTATTTTTTTGTTTTTTTTGGGGTAATGAAAACTTAATTGCCATGTTTTTAAGCCTTTTTATTATTAAAAACTCCTACATTTTAGCACAAAATCACTTAAAAACTGCAACACTTCATTAACATTTTAGATAAACTGTTTAAAATTTACGATTGACGTATTTAACGTTGCACTGGTAAAGCACGATATTGTTTAACAATATTAATAAATTCATCAGTCACAGTTTTTTTGTCTATTGTGGCGAAATCCACCAATCGCAACATCGTCATACCAGCATAACCACAAGGGTTTATCAAATTAAACGGCGTTAAATCATTCACCAAATTTAACGCAATACCATGATAACTAAACCCATGTTTAATCTTAAAGCCCAAAGACGCAATTTTGCCAAGTTCCAAACCATCTTGATTATAGACATAGACACCAGGGGCATCTTGGCGAGCTTTGGCAAAAAAACCGCTTGGCAAATAAGGGCTGACGCTATCAATGATGATATTTTCGGCATGGCTCACCAAATCTCGCACGCCCCACCCCAAGCCATTTAAATCAAACAAAAAATACACCACCAACTGCCCACGCCCATGCCACGTTACCTGTCCGCCACGGTCGGTTTTGATGACTGGCGTGTCGTTGCGTTGCAAAATGTGTTCAGGCTTACCCGCCTGCCCCAGCGTATAGACATCATTATGCTCCACAATCCACAATTCATCGGCAGTTGCAATGTTTTGTTTTTTTTGTTCAATTCGCCATAACGTTTTATTTAACATATCGTCATGGGTTTTTTGGTAATCGGCTTGTGAGAAATAATGAATTTGTAAATTGTCTTGCTGATTTTGTGTGTTATTTTGACCCATTTTTTTTGCCTTTTTTCAAAATTTTACAATATTTTAACATGAACTCTTGTTTTTGCCTTGAATTTTTGTAAAAATTTACCATAATAAACCCATCGTTTGAACAAATTTTTAAAAGGAAAAAAACTTGACCGCTAGCATCAGCCGACATTTTGACATCAATGCCCTACCCACCCACACACTCAAAGCCCTACTCGGCGAATACAACACACACCTAAAATACATAGAACACCGCTTTGACATCCACATTCAACAACGAAAAGACAGCCTAGTGCTATCAGGCGATTTGCTAAGTGTTGAGAAAACCGAACAACTGTTAAACAAAATGCTAGACGAACTCGCCACAAGCGACTTTATCAGCCCAGAAACCCTACATTTGTTAATCCAAACAAGCCAAAAAAGAGAGCCGATTTTGACCGACAATTTAGAAAAAACACAAAAAAGTTTAGAAAAATTAGAAAACACGTTACAAAATAACGCAAACAATCATGTAGAAAAACAAAATTCACAATCCGCCCAAGATTTTACCCCAATTGCCCTACAAACTCGCAAAGGCAAAATTATCCCTCGTGGCTACAACCAACAACAATACGTCAAAAAATCCTACTTTCGGACGTGTCATTTGGCGTAGGGCTGGCAGGGACAGGCAAAACGTATTTGGCAGTGGCGTGTGCGGTGGATATGCTAGAACGCAATGAAATTGAGCGGATTTTGCTTGTGCGTCCTGCGGTGGAAGCAGGCGAAAAATTGGGCTTTTTACCGGGAGATTTGACCCAAAAAATTGACCCTTATCTGCGACCGCTTTACGATGCCTTATATGAAATGCTTGGTTTTGAAAAAGTGGGCAAACTACTTGAACGCCAAATCATTGAAGTTGCTCCACTTGCCTATATGCGTGGTCGCACGCTGAATAATTCATTTGTGATTTTAGACGAAGCCCAAAACACCACGCCAGAGCAGATGAAAATGTTTTTAACACGGCTTGGTTTTGGCTCTCGTGCGGTGATTACAGGCGATACATCACAAGTGGATTTGCCTCGTGGCACAAAGTCTGGACTTGCTCGGTACTTGCATATTTTGAGCGATATTGACGAAATTCACGTCACACGTTTTGATAGCAAAGACGTGGTGCGACATCAGTTGGTGCAAAAAATCGTGCAAGCGTATGATAAATTTGATGAAGAACAAGAAGCCATCAAAGAGCAAAGAAAACAAGCTCGTTTGCTTGAAAAATTGGCACAAGAAAAACAGGCACAAACTGACACGGTAAATGATGATGAGTGAATTTAACAACGATTTAGACATTGTCATCAGCTTTAGCGAAACATTGCTTAATCAAGCCAATTTCAGCCAAATTGAGCCTTTTTATGATATTGACAAGGTGCAAAATATTGTCAAAACCATGTTTGAGTATTTTTGGCAAAATGACGTTAATTTTCCACAAGTAAATAAAAAATTAATTAAAAACAAAGCATTAGAGCTTGATGTTTATGTCGTTGAACCGATAGAAGGGCAAGCGATAAACCTTGATGCTCGTGGCAAAGATTATGCGACCAATATTTTGTCCTATCCGAGCGATTTGCCAGAGAACATTGCCGAAGTTTTGCCGATTTTTGTGCTTGGTGAATTGGTGATTTGTCATGACGTGGTTGCCAAACAAGCCGATGAACAAGGCAAAACAGTTGAAGAGCATTTAACGCATTTGCTTGTGCATGGTATCTTACATTTGTTGGGTTTTGACCATGAACTTGGACAAGCCGAACAAGACGAAATGGAAGGCTTGGAAATTGCGATTTTGGCACAATTAAACATTGCCAATCCTTATGAAAATTAATTGACGTTTACAATGGAAAAAATCATGTTAAATTCAACCCAAAAACTTGGCATTATTTACGCAGGCGGTACGTTTGGCAGTCATGGTCAGCCGTTAAAAAGCCTAAATTCGGACAAATTTTTACCGATTTTGCAAAATATCTTAACCAATCATTTTGACGGTTACGCCCAAACGATTAACTGGGAAATTTTGCCAAATAACGTGGTAAAAGACAGCAGCCAACTGACCCCTAGCGATTTTGCCGATTTTTATCAGTTGATTATCAACTCGTATCAGCAAGGTTTTCGCCAATTTTTGATTTTGACAGGGACGGATACCTTAAGTTATTTGTCGGCATTTTTGGCGGAAAGCCTTGCCAATAGCGATGTGTGCGTGGTGGTTACAGGTGCGATGCAACCATTATTACAGCCGTTATCGCCGACTTTTGAAGTCAATGAAACAAGCGATGCAAGTGAAAATTTGTTCGCTAGTTGTCGTCTTGCGGTGAGTGGCGAAATGGGCGTAAAAGTATGTTTTAACTACGCCAATTGGCATGCCCAAACGGTGCAAAAATTCCATAGCCATGATTTAACCGCTTTTAAAGGCTCGGATAAAATCAATTATCCTGCGAATAGTTTTTACACTTTTGACAAACAAAATTGTAAAAATTGGTTAAATTCACATTTTAACAATTTAACACAAACTGTTAAAAATTTAAGCCAAAGCAAAATCACGCCAATTTTTATCACGCCAATGATGGCAGACGATTTAGCAAAAAACATCCAAAATGCGTTAAACGACAAGCCAAATGCGTTGATTTTATTAGGATTTGGAGCAGGCAATATTCCGCATAATGACAAGGTGGAAACCGCTTTACAACAGGCATTTGAGCAAAATTGTCTGGTCGCCATTACCACGCAATGCCCGTTTGGTGGGGTGAGCGGTGCTTATGAAGCAGGGACTTGGTTGGCAAAATATTACGTTTTGACAACAGGCGAATTGACGATTCCTGCGATTTTTGCTCGTTTGCTGTGGCTGTCGGCAACGGTTAATGATTTTGGCAAAAAAATGGAAGTTTGGCAAAATTTGTTAAATCAATAATTCAAAACCGCACCAATTTAGGTTATTTCTTTTTGCCTTTGCCTTGTACGGCTTTTAGGCGTGGGTTTGATTTGCAAATAACGAACACTCGCCCACGTCTGCGGACGATTTGGCAGTCTTCATGGCGGTTTTTGGCGGATTTTAGGGAGCTTAATACTTGCATGGTTTTTCCTTTTTGGTGAATTTATTGTTATATTATAACATAACAAAATATTTTGCAAGTAATTTTGAGTTTATGCTCACCTTTTTTATTTATTCCAATTTTTGATTTGAAAATTGATATTATAAGCCATCATTTACACCGTTTGATTGGTAAAGATTGGTAAGAAATTTTTGTAAAGCCATGGTTTCTTGCTATTGCCAATTAAGCCATTGTTTAGGATACTCCAAATCAATTGACAAAATACTAAATTTTTGTTCGTTTTTGACATCTAAATTTAACGCAAAAATATTGCCATTACGTAAATTTGAACCGATAAAAATAATATTTGGCAACTATTATTTTTACCCATAAAAAAACCCCACAATTAAATTGTAGGGAATTTTAAATTTGATTAAATATTAATTATTTAAACCCATCTTTTAAACCCACAATACGGTTAAACACAGGTTTTTCGCTTGTAAAATCTTGGCTATCCGCCACAAAAAAACCTTCACGCTCAAACTGAAAACGCTCACCTTTTTCAGCCTTAGCCAAAGACGGCTCAACCACCGCATTCACCACCGTCAAAGAATTTGGATTGATTTCATTGGCAAGATTTTCCAAATCAATTTTTGCAGGGTCTTCTTGGGTAAATAATTGTTCATATAAACGCACCTCAGCAGGCACGCCAAGCGTTGCCGATACCCAATGAATCACGCCTTTTACCTTACGCCCTTCTGGATTATTGCCAAGCGTTTTTGGGTCAATCGTGGCTTTTAACTCCACCACTTCGCCATTGTCGCCCACGATATGTTCTTCCACTTTTAATACATAGCTATTACGCAAGCGGATTTCACTATTGCTTGGCGATAGGCGTTTGTAGCCGTCTGGCGGATTGATTTCAAAATCGGCTTTATCAATATAAATTTCTTTGGTAAACGGAATTTCACGATTGCCTTGACTTTCATCATGGCTGTTTTTTGGTTGTGTTAGCCACAAAATACCGTTTTCAAGATTGGTTTTTACCGTTGGTTTTTTCAAATTTTCCACATCGGCAACCGCTTCATCAAAGTTGGTAATCGTTACTTTTAACGGATTAATCACCGCCATAGCACGATTTGCGGTATCTTCAAGCGAATTGCGAATGCTAAACTCAAGCAAACCAAAATCCACCACACCGTCCGCCTTGCTCACGCCAACACGGTCGCAAAAATCACGCAAACCTTCAGGCGTATAGCCACGACGACGCATACCTGCAATGGTCGGCATTCGTGGGTCGTCCCAACCTGTTACAAGGTTGTCTTCTACCAATTTTTTGAGTTTACGTTTACTGGTCAAAATGTGATTAACATTTAAACGAGCAAATTCATACTGATGTGGCTCTTTTTCAAAGCCTACTTTATTCACAATCCAATCATAAAACGGACGGTGGTCTTCAAACTCAAGCGTACAAATAGAATGGGTAATGCCTTCAATCGCATCAGACAGTGGGTGGGCGTAGTCATACATCGGATAAATGCACCATTGGTCGCCTGTTTGGTGGTGTTCCTTGTGCATAACACGGTAAATTACAGGGTCTCGCATATTCATATTTGGGCTTGCCATGTCAATTTTGGCACGCAAAACCGCTTCGCCATTGCCAAATTTGCCGTTTTTCATGTCGTCAAAACGTTGTAAATTCTCGCTAACAGTTGCATCACGATATGGTGAATTTTTACCGACTTGCCCAAAGTTACCACGATTTTCACGAATTTGTTCAGGTGTTTGCAAATCAACATACGCATCGCCTTGTTCAATCAGTTTAATCGCCCATTTGTACAATTGTTCAAAATAGCTAGACGCATAGCGAGTGTCGCCCGCCCAATGAAAACCAAGCCATTCCACGTCCGCCTTGATATTATCAACAAATTCTTGGTCTTCGGCATCTGGATTGGTGTCGTCAAAACGCAAGTTGCAAAGTCCGTTAAATTCGTTTGCCAAGCCAAAGTTTAAACAAATTGATTTAACATGACCCAAGTGCAAATAGCCGTTTGGCTCTGGTGGAAAACGAGTTACGATTTGTGAATATTTTTGCTCAGCCAAGTCATCACGCACAATGGCACGGATAAAGTCGTTTTTTTCGGTGGTTTCGGTTGCGTTGTTGGTTGAATTATTTGTCATAGGTTTTTCCGTTTTTACAAGATAAAAGGTTTTTAAAATAAAAAGGTTAAACGGTTTATTTTAACAGTTTTTTGCTGATTTAACAGCTTAAAATCGTGAAAACTGATTTTTTTTACAATTTTTTCGCAATTTGCTATTGATAAATGCGGTTTTTGCCTTTATAAAGGTTTAAATTTTTTTCAAAACCCTAACTTGGAGAACCTATGGATATGCCATACGTTGAATTTGAAACCACAATGGGCAACATTGTGATTGAACTAAACATTGACAAGGCCCCAAAAACTGTTGAGAATTTTATCAGTTATGTGAATGAAGGGCATTATAATGGCACGATTTTTCACCGTGTGATTGACGGCTTTATGATTCAAGGCGGTGGCATGGATGCGAATATGAAAGAAAAAAGCACCCACGCACCGATTCAAAACGAAGCGAACAACGGCTTGGCGAACGAAATCGGCACGATTGCTATGGCTCGCACGTCAGACCCACATTCTGCAACTGCACAATTTTTTATCAATGTCAAAGACAACAGCTTTTTGAACTATTCAAGCCCAACGCCACAAGGCTGGGGCTATGCGGTGTTCGGTAAAGTTACCGAAGGTATGGACGTGGTGAACAAAATCAAAGGCGTACCGACTGGTAAGTACGGCTTTCACGCTGATGTGCCAAGCACGCCAATCGTGATTATCAATGCAAAAGTGATTGAAAAATAAGCCTTTATGCAAGATTTTGCAACGTTAATCGCTGATAAACCACAAGTGATTGAAACGGTTTTTATCAGCGATTTACATTTGGCTGACACGCCTGCTACTAATGATTTAGAGCAGGCGTTTTTGGCTTTGTTGGATAATTTGGCAACTTTGCCGAACTTGCGACAACTGTTTATTTTGGGCGATTGGTTTGAAACTTGGCTTGGCGATGACGTAGCCGAAACCGACACGCCCAAAACTTGGCTTAATCCTATTATCAATAAACTACAAATTTTAACAAATAATAGTTGTCAAATTTACATCATGCACGGCAATCGGGATTTTTTAATCGGTGAAAAATTTTGTCAAAAATTTGGCGGAAAACTCATTCAAGAGCCGTTTTATCTGACGTTAAACAATCAAAAAATCCGCCTTGAACATGGCGATGCCTTATGTACTGATGATAAAAAATATCAAATTTTTCGTAAAATTATTCAAAATCCAATTACCAAAAAAATTTTACTTGCCTTGCCTATTAAAAAACGTGAGCAAATCGCTAAAGACCTTCGCCAAAAAAGCAAAACCGATAATGCCAAAAAATCCATGCAAATCATGGACGTAAATGAAATCGCGGTTAAAAAAGCGTTAAAAAATGCCGATATTCTCATTCATGGGCATACGCACCGACCATATGAGCATTTATTAGAAAATGGAAAAAAAAGACTGGTGCTTGGGGATTGGCGAATGGATAAGAAGGAGGTTAATGCCGTGATTGCAGTAGGTTATGACAAGGGTATTGAACTTTTAACTTTCACAAAAATCAAATAAAAAACGTGCCAAACGGCACGTTTTTTTCATTGTAACAATGATAAACCAATTAAATCAGCGATTTCACCACACTCACCACCGCCTCACTGGTAATGCCAAAGTGGTTAAACAAGTCTTTGGCAGGGGCAGACTCACCAAAGGTTGTCATGCCAATCACCTTGCCATCAAGCCCCACAAATTTATACCAATAATCCACATGGCTTGCCTCTACCGCCACACGGCTACGAACATTTGACGGCAACACGCTTTCACGGTAAGCACTATCTTGGCTAACAAACACTTCGGCACATGGCATAGATACCACACGCACGCCCACGCCTTGACCGCTTAATTCTTGATAAGCATTCATCGCAAGCTCTACTTCCGAACCTGTGGCAATGATGATGGCTTGTAAATCAGCCTGCTCTTTGGCAAGCACATAACCGCCTTTAGCGATGTTTGCCACTTGTGCGTCATCACGGTTTTGGTGCGGTAGGTTTTGACGACTAAAAATCAGAGCCGATGGGGTGGTTTTGGCTTTTAGGCTCTCAACCCACGCCACCATAGATTCCACCGTGTCGCATGGTCGCCATGTGTGCAAGTTTGGCGTAGCACGCAGACTGGCAAGCTGTTCTACAGGCTGGTGCGTTGGCCCATCTTCGCCAAGTCCAATGCTGTCATGGGTATAAACGTTAATCACACGCTGTTTCATGAGTGCTGACATACGCACCGCATTGCGAGCATATTCCATAAACATCAAAAACGTTGCCACATAAGGGATAAAGCCACCATGCAAGGCAATGCCGTTGGCAATCGCTGTCATGCCAAATTCACGCACACCATAATGAATGTAGTTGCCCGCTGGGTCATTTTCTAGGGCTTTGGCATTTTTAAACCATGTCAAATTTGACCCTGCCAAATCTGCCGAACCGCCCAAAAGCTCTGGCAACAAAGGTTGCAAGGCGTTAATGGCGTTTTGACTGGCTTTACGACTGGCGATATTTTCTGGATTGGCTTGACATTGTTTGATAAAATCTTGGGCTTTTTGTTCAAAATCAGCAGGCAAGTCCGCATTCATACGGCGTAACAACTCTTTGGCAAGCTCTGGATACGCCTTTTGATAACTGTCAAACTCCGCTTGCCAATTGCCTTGTACCACCTCACCTTTGGCAACACCATTCCAAGCGTCATAAATCTCTTGTGGAATGACAAACGGTTCTGCCGTCCAGCCCAAAGTTTCACGAGTTAAGGCAATCTCATCATTGCCAAGTGGGGCTCCGTGGCAGTCTTCCTTGCCTTGTTTGTTTGGCGAACCTGCCCCAATCACAGTTTTACAAATGATTAAAGACGGTTTTTTACTCTCATTTAAGGCATTTTCGGTGGCTTTGCCAATTGCCTCGCTGTCATGTCCGTCCACCGTTTGTACTTGCCAGCCATAAGCCTCAAAGCGTTTTTGGGTGTCGTCAGAAAACCAGCCTTCCACTTCGCCATCAATAGAAATGCCGTTGTCATCATAATACACCACCAATTTGCCAAGCTCTAGCGTGCCAGCCAGTGAACACGCCTCATGGCTAATGCCTTCCATCAAACAGCCATCACCCAAAAAGCAATAAGTGTTGTGATTGATGATTTCATGCCCATCACGGTTAAACTGATTTGCCAACGTTTTTTCGGCAATAGCAAAACCCACCGCATTGGCAATGCCCTGACCTAGCGGACCTGTGGTGGTTTCAATGCCTGCGGTGTAGCCGTATTCTGGGTGGCTGGGCGTTTTTGAGTGCAATTGACGAAAATTCTTTAAATCGTCAATAGACACATCATAACCAGACAAATGTAGCAAGGCATAATGGAGCATTGAGCCATGACCATTTGACAGCACAAAGCGGTCTCGGTTTAGCCATTTTGGGTCTTTTGGGTTGTGTTTTAAAAATTTACGCCAAAGCACTTCGGCAATGTCTGCCATACCCATTGGGGCTCCAGGGTGTCCAGAATTGGCTTTTTGAACAGCGTCCATCGCAAGGGCACGAATGGCGTTGGCATTGTGGCGTTGGGTGATTGGGGTTGGCATAGTTTTTCCTTTGGTAGGTTTTGATTGAAATGCAGGCATTTTATCATATTTTGCCAATTTTTTCATCAGTTTAAAAAATAGCTTAATAAATTGGCGAAATTAAGGTATGATAATAACTTTGATTATTATGTTTTTGACGATATCTAAATGCGTCTTTAAAATAAGATATGTCACCAGTTAAATTTTAACAAAAAGGAAAAACCCATGAACACACAAGAAATTTTAGACTTTATCCAATCACGCCGTTCTATGGGACGACTACTCGCCCCTGCTCCCAATGCAGAACAACTTAAACAAGCCGTCAGCGTAGCATTAACCGCACCTGACCACAAACAATTAAACCCTTTTCGCTTTGTTGTTCTTGAGAATCAAGCCTTGGATAATCTTGGTTTAGCTTTACACCAAGCGACTTTGGACAAAGGCGATACAGACGAAACCGCTTTACAAAAAGCCAAAATGCTACCAAAACGAGCCCCAATGATTATCGCTTGTGTAACAGATTACAAAAACCACCCAAAAGTGCCAGAATTTGAGCAATTATTATCCGCAGGGGCAGGCGTGCAAAACTTGCTGTTAGCCTTACAAGCTCAAGGTTTCGCCAGCGTTTGGCGAAGTGGCGATTTGATGAATAGCCAAGCGGTAAAACAATTTTTTAACTTAACCGATAATAATCAAGTCGTTGGCTTTATTTATGTGGGAATGGCAGGGGCGGAATTGCCACCAAGAAAAGCGGTAAATACTGATGATTTTTTAACATTTTATTAATATTTTTTAAATTATTTTAAGAGCAAAATTTTATGAAAAAGCCGTTAGAAAATTTAAACCATTTAAACTTACAAAATCTAAAAAACGAAGCCTTACATTTAACAGAAAATTTTGGCGATAATTTAGAAATTTTACATTCAGGCAAAGAAAAAGCCAGTAAATTGGTTGGTGAGTTGCTACAAAATTTTAAAAACCGCAAAAACAAACCGCAAACCGATGACGATAACAAGGGCTTGACTGTGCCTTTGACGATGACGTTTTTGGGTGGGGGCAGTTTTGGCACAGCGATGGCGAACCTTGCCAGCCGTAACGGTTGCGATGCAACCTTGTGGGTGCGTGATAAACGCACTGTCAAAGCCATGCAAAAAACCCACATTAATAAAAAATATTTGCCTGATTTTAAATTGGATAAACGGTTAAAATTTTCACATGATTTGGAAGAAGCGGTTAAGGGCAAAGATATTATTTTTGTGGCGATTCCCAGTTCTGGTTTTCGTGAAATTTTGCAAAAAATCGCACCTTTTATCACATCGCAAGTCGTCATTTCTTTGACAAAAGGTATGGAAAAAGAAACCTTCGCCTTGATGAGCGAGATTATCAAAGAAGAGTTACCAAACGTGGCGTTTGGGGTGATGAGTGGTCCAAACCTTGCCAAAGAAATCATGAACAATATGCCAACGGCAACCGTGATTGCCAGTGAGTCCGAAGCGGTTCGCCATGCGGTGCAAGTGGCGTTACATGGGGCGTTTTTTCGGGTGTTTGGCAGTGATGATGTGGTAGGCGTGGAACTTGGCGGTGCGTTAAAAAACATCTATGCGATTGCGATGGGTATGGCGGGTGCGTACGAAGTTGGCGATAATACTAAAGCCATGATTTTGACCCGTGCGTTAGCGGAGATGAGCCGTTTTGGCGTTCATGCAGGGGCAAATCCTTTGACGTTTTTGGGCTTGTCTGGCGTGGGTGATTTGTACGCCACTTGTGCGTCCCCGCTAAGCCGAAATTATCAAGTTGGCAATATGCTTGGTAAGGGTTTAAGCCTTGAACAAGCGGTCAAAAAACTCGGACAAACGGCAGAAGGCATTAACACCATTCAGCAGGTGCATGAAAAAGCAAGCAAGGACGGTATTTATATGCCGATTACCCATGCGTTGTATGATATTATTTTTAATGAGCAAGCACCATTTGGCGTGGCGTTAGACTTGATGGAAAAAGGCTTTCGTAGTGATGTAGAATTTGTCATGCCACATGATAAAGTGAATGAAGACCTAAAATAAGGGGATTTTATGGCAAGTGCAATCACCAAACAAGAAGCGAGGCTATACACCTTAAATGATGTCAAAATTGCCGAAGAGAAAACAGGCGAAAAATATCAATTGATTGATGGGCGTATCTACTCAATGGCAGGTGCGTCCGAAAAGCACGTCGCCATTACAGGCAATATTAACACTTTGCTGAATATGCACTTTCGTGCCAACAAAATTGACTGCTTTCCTTATTCAAGCGATTTGGCTGTGTATTATAATGATAAAAATTATTATTATCCTGATATTGCGGTCAAATGTTTGGACGGTGAAATTAAAATCATTGTGGAAGTGTTGTCAAAATCTACGCACCAAGACGACCAAACTATAAAATTTGATAACTATATTTTGGCGTGCAAAGGTTTGCAAGAGTATGTGTTGGTTGAGCAAGATGTTATGCAAGTGATTGTTTATCGCAAAGAAGATGATTGGACGCTGGGGCATACTTACCGAGAAAAGTCGATTGTTGAGTTAAAAAGTATTGGATTTTCTACACCTATTGAAGAGTTTTATTATTGGGTCATGAAGTAAAAATTAATGGCAAATTTAATCTAAAAAGGTATAAATAATGCCTGATAGCTATCAATTTACCATTGATAAGGATAGTCTAATAAAACTTGCAAAAATGCGAATGAGTATGGATATTGATATGTATTTTGCAGTTTGTTAAAATTATCAAACAAAAAACCGCCAAAAATGACGGTTTTTTTACTTTTTGAATTGGTTAAAAATTACAACGCATCAACCACCGCTTGCCCCATTTGTGAGCAAGAAACCAACGTTGTGCCATCTTCATAAATGTCGCCTGTACGCAAGCCTTGTTCAAGCACTTTTTGCACCGCATTTTCCACTTGTTTGGCACGAGTTTCATCATTTAAACTATAGCGGAGCAACATCGCAAGTGACAAAATGGTCGCAAGTGGATTGGCTTTGTCTTGTCCTGCAATGTCTGGAGCAGAGCCGTGCGATGGCTCATACAAGCCTTTGCCATTTTCATCAAGGCTTGCCGATGGCAACATACCGATTGACCCTGTCAGCATAGACGCTTGGTCGCTCAAAATATCACCAAAAATATTGCCTGTCGCAATCACGTCAAACTGTTTTGGAGCTTTAACCAGTTGCATGGCACAGTTATCCACATACATATGGCTAAGTTCCACATCTGGATATTCGCTGGCAATTTCGCTAAAAATTTGTTTCCAAAGTTCGGTGGTTTCTAACACGTTGGCTTTATCTACCGAGCAGAGTTTTTTATTACGTTTTTGGGCAGATTGGAACGCCACATGAGCGATACGGCGGATTTCTGATTCGCTGTATTTCATGGTGTTAAAGCCTTCTTTTTCGCCATTTTCTAGCGTGCGAATGCCACGTGGTTCACCAAAATAAATATCACCTGTCAATTCACGCACGATTAAAACGTCAAGCCCTGCCACCACTTCAGGCTTTAGCGTTGATGCGTTGGCAAGTTCTTTGTACAAAATCGCAGGACGCAAATTTGCAAACAAATTCAAGTCCTTACGAATGGCAAGCAGTCCACGTTCAGGGCGTAATGGGCGGTCAAGGTTGTCATATTGTGGCGAACCAACTGCACCAAGTAGCACGGCATCGGCTTTTTTGCAAAGCTCTTGCGTAACGGCTGGATATGGCGAGCCGTGTTCGTCATAAGCCGAACCGCCTAGACTTGCGTATTCATAACGTGCGTCTAAGCCTTGTTCAATCAGCTTGTCCAATACTTTGACGGCTTGACCGATGATTTCTGGTCCAATGCCGTCGCCTTTTAAAACTGCGATAAGTTTTGACATAAGTTTTTTCCTTAGTAATTCAAATAAATATATTTTCGGTACATTCACCATATTTTATAAATAAAATTAGATATGGTTATAACTAATCTATTATTACTTTTATTACAAAATAAACTGATATTTTATTAACTTAATAACGATTAAACTCAATAGCATATCTATTATCAAATTGATAAAATACACCAAGTTTTTTCGGAGATAAAGTGCTTTTCACAGACACACAGCTTTTGTACTCTTCTAAAGTATTTAAAAAATCTACTTTCTCATATGGTAAATCACGACCATAATCAAGCATATAATATTTTTCTTTAGAATTAACAATATAGCAATAAGTCCCATTAGAACCACCGCAACCAAGTTCTATCTTGCCTTTTACAGTAATAGCTTTTGAAGTGTGTTTCGTTATATTAGGATACAAAAAATCATTAGCATAGCTAGGCAAAGAAATTATAAGAAAAGCAAATACAATAAATAATTTTTTTTCATATTATAATCTCTTAATAAATTAAGCCAAATCTTTAAAATTCCACGAACGTTCAACTTTAACTTTATTTTCAAAAGCTTCAATCGCATCACGATTTTGCAAAGTCAAACCAATATCGTCCAAACCATTTAGCAAACAATGCTTACGAAACGCATCAACCTCAAAGCCGTATTCTTTGCCACTTGGCGAAATCACCTTTTGATTTGGCAAATCAATGGTTAATTGATAGCCTTCGTTGGCAAAACATTCGTTGAATAATTCATCAACGTCCGCCTCGCTTAAAATCACAGGCAACATACCATTTTTAAAGCAGTTGTTAAAGAAAATATCAGCAAAACTTGGGGCAATCACCGTGCGAAAGCCATATTCTTCCAATGCCCAAGGGGCGTGTTCACGGCTTGAGCCACAGCCAAAATTTTCACGAGCCAGCAAAATGCTTGCTCCTTGATAGCGTGGCTGATTTAGCACAAAATCGGGGTTTTTTGGGCGTTTGTGATTGTCTTGACCCAAATAGCCTTCGTCCATATAGCGAAGTTCGTCAAACAGATTTACGCCAAAACCTGTGCGTTTGATGGATTTTAAAAACTGCTTTGGAATAATCAAATCGGTATCCACATTTGAGCGGTCTAGTGGGGCAACGATGCCCTGTTCGGTGGTGTATTTTTTCATGTTATTCTCCTTAAAAACTTCTCACATCCACAAAATGCCCTGCAATCGCCGCCGCTGCCGCCATCGCAGGAGACACCAAATGCGTACGACCGCCATTACCTTGACGACCTTCAAAGTTTCGGTTAGAAGTGCTGGCACAATGCTCTTTGGGTTGCAATTTATCAGCATTCATCGCAAGGCACATCGAACAGCCCGGTTCACGCCATTCAAAGCCTGCATCAGTAAAGATTTTATCAAGTCCTTCTTGCTCTGCTTGTTGTTTGACAAGTCCAGAACCTGCCACCACAATGGCTTCTTTGACCGTATCGGCAACTTTGCGACCTTTGATTACATCTGCCGCCGAACGCAAATCTTCAATGCGTGAGTTGGTGCAAGAACCGATAAAAATACGGTCAAGTTTAATATCACCAATGGCTTGTCCTGCGTTTAGCCCCATGTATTCATAGGCACGAGTCCACGCATTTTTTTGTACGTCATCTTTTGCCATGTCAAGCGTTGGCACGGTTTGGGTGATATCCACCACCATCTCAGGCGATGTTCCCCAAGACACTTGTGGAGCAATCTCACTACCGTCCATCTCAATGACCGTATCAAACACCGCATCAGCGTCTGAATGCAAGGTTTTCCAGTAGGCGACCGCTTTGTCCCAATTTTCGCCTGTTGGGGCATAAGGGCGACCCTTGACGTATTCAATCGTGGTATCGTCCACCGCCACCATGCCGACCCTTGCCCCTGCTTCAATCGCCATATTACACACCGTCATGCGACCTTCCATGCTCATGTCGGCAAACACTTGTCCACCAAATTCCATCGCATGGCCTGTACCGCCTGCCGTGCCGATTTTGGCAATGATGGCAAGCACCACATCTTTTGGCGTAACCCCTGCCCCCAATTTGCCATTGACTTTAATCAGCATATTTTTCATTTTCTTTTGCACAAGGCATTGCGTGGCTAAAACGTGTTCAACTTCAGACGTGCCAATGCCATGAGCCAAACAGCCCAACGCCCCATGCGTAGCGGTATGGCTATCACCACAAACCACCGTCATACCTGGTAATACAAGCCCTTGTTCAGGGCTGACAACGTGAACAATGCCTTGACGCACATCATTAATTGTAAATTCGGTGATGTTAAATTTTTGGCAGTTTTCGTCTAAGGTTTTGACTTGAATACGAGACGTTTCGTCTTTGATACCGCTGACACCTTCTGAGCGTTCTTTGCTCACAGTTGGCACGTTGTGGTCTGGCGTTGCCACATTGGCAGACAAACGCCAAGGCTGACGATTTGCCAACTCCAAACCTTCAAAGGCTTGTGGGCTAGTCACTTCGTGCAACAAATGACGGTCAATATAAATCAAACTTGAGCCGTCATCACGCTGTAATACTAAGTGGTCTTGCCAAAGTTTGTCGTAAAGGGTTTTGCCTGTTGTGCTATTTGCCATTGGGTATTTCCTTAATTTTGTTAAATATTTTAAGATATACTTTAAAATAAAATGGTTAAAAAAACAAGATAGTGGCATTATAACAGAAAATTTTGATAAATTTAATTGATGATTTTTATATTTTAAAAAACTTTTGGGAATTATTGTTAAAGTTGGTAAAAAAACTTGAGTTTATGTGGAACTTCTATATAATAATATTTAATGTATTTTTTTAAGTTAAAAACTTTTATTTATGTAAAAATTGATTTTTTTTGGCAAAATCTGTGTTTTTTAAGCGTTTTTTAAGGATATAGTATGAATACCACCAATCTCAACACCTTTTTGGCAGTTATGCAGACAGGCAGTATTTCCCAAGCGGCGGATAAACTCTTTATCACGCAACCTGCCGTCAGCAAACGTATCAAAAATTTGGAAGATGAGTTTAACGTAACGCTATTTGACACGGTGGGGCGGGGCATTATCCCAACGCAAGCAGCACACGATTTGATGCCACACGCCAAACGCTGGCTTGATGATTATGATAATCTAAAAATCAACCTAAAAAGCCGTCAGCAGTCAGTATCTGGCAAATTGGTGATTGGCACGAGCCATCATATCGGTCTGCACCATTTGCCTGCGGTGTTGCAACAGTTTATCCAAAATTACCCAACGGTGCAACTAGAAGTGCATTTTGTGGACAGCGAAGAAGCACACAAAGCAGTGTTAGACGGTGATTTGTCCATGGCATTCTTGACCTTGCCACCTGTGTATGATAAGCGTTTAAACTATCATACCCTTTGGTCTGACCCATTGCATTTTGTAACTGGAACGCTGTCGCCACTTGCCCAAAAAATGAATGTTACGCTTGAACAACTTGCCAATTATCCTGCGATTTTGCCTGCGGCAAATACTTTTACCAGTCAAATTACGCTGTCAGAATTTGCCAAACATAACCTAAAACCGTATGCGACCATGAGTACCAATCCGCTTGAGTCTATCCGTATGTTGGTGTCGGTGGGGCTTGGTTGGTCGGTATTGCCACAGACGCTTATCAGTGCGGATTTACAGCCTGTGCATATGGAAAAACCGCTAGAGATGCAACGTTATCTTGGTTTAGTTACCAATCCAAATATTACCATATCCGCCAGTATGTCGGCGTTGTTGGATATGTTGGGTGTGAAGTTAGATAAAAAACAAGATGATTGAGAAATGAAAAGCTGATTGTAAAATCGGCTTTTTTTATGTTTGAAATATATCAAAAGTTAAACACTATCCAATCATTAAGACCAGATTTATGTCCAATTTACAATTATAGTAAATATTGATTGGCTGATAAATTGTAAAAAATTTGCCCATCATTTAGAAATTTATGGCAATGTTTAATGCGATTTTTTGGCATTTGCCGACCCCAAATAAATCGCAAACATAGTTAAACACGCCCCAAGCCATTGCACGCTCACGATATTTTTATTTAAATAAAAATAATCAATCAACAAGGCAACAACAGGTTCGCTTAATAATAACAAACCTGTCAAAGCCAGCGACAAACGTGGAATACTATACGCAATCAGCCCCCACGCCAAACATTGTCCAATCGCTCCATAAGCGATAATCAAGCCAACTTCTATTAAGTTTTTTGGTAAAATTTTACCAAAATCAAATATGAACATCGGCAACAATAACGCCAACACACCGCCAACGCTAACTAAACCCATAAGCGGAAAAATGGCAATATCCTTATTTGTGATATGGTTTTCGGCTTGGTGGGCTTTACGAATGTAAGTCATTGACCCTGCTAACATTGCACCAGATAATATCAGGTTCAAATGTTTGGTTTTCAATTTCGGCAACCATTTGTTGATAAACTTTATCAGATTGTTTGATTTAAGTTTCTGACATTTTTTCTTCTAAAACACTAAATTTTTTAGCCATTAGATTAATCCTAAAAATACTCAATTTTTACTCACTTGTCAAATTTTCATCATCATCATTTTTATTGATAAAATTCGGCACAAGCATGGGATAATTGTTCAAAATATGACAAAACAATTCTGCCGTTTTTTGTGTATCATACAGAGCGGAATGGGCTTCACTACCGCTAAACTCAATGCCCGCAAACTGACACGCACGAGCCAACACTGTCTGCCCAAACGCCAACGCTGACAAGGTAACCGTATCAAGCACCGAAAACTGATGAAATTGACTTTGATTTTTGGTATGCGTACGCTCAATAATCGCATTCAAAAATCCCAAATCAAAATGGGCGTTATGCCCCACCAAAATACATTTGGTGCATTGGGTCTGTTGTCGCACCGTTTTTAGGTGTTTAAAAATGCGTTTCATGGCGGTTTTTTCATCTTCAGCAATCGCTTTTCGCATGGGATTATCAGGGTTAATGCCTGTAAATTCCAACGCTCGCTGTTCCAAATTCGCCCCTGCAAACGGCTCAATATGGGCGTTTACCGCTTCACCTGCATAAAATTTGCCGTCATCGTCCATAAGAATGGGAATACAGGCGATTTCAAGTAAAGCATCCGTTTTGGCGTTAAAACCTGCGGTTTCCACGTCCACCACCACAGGCAGATAATGGCGAAATCGCCCAGAGATTTTGGTGGAAATATTAGGTGTTGTTAAAGACATTTCATCTGTCATTTGATATAACTCATTTATAGTTTTATGGGATTATTTATTTAACGGACAAATTGATAAAAAATTTAAACAATTATCTGCGACCGCCTTATCATTATTATATTTATTCACTAATGGGTATAAGGCTTTTTTTAACTGTTCACGAGCAATTTGCCAAGTTTGTTTTGGCGTATCGTCTTCATCAAGTTTATTCACAGGATAGTTTTTATCACGCTCACTTTGGCTCATTTGTAAAAATGCCAAATAGGTTTTTGCATTTTTAACAAATGGACTATTAGGCATTTTGGCAACTTTTTGTAAGCTGATTAAATCCTTTTTATCATACATTGTTGTGATATCATCATCTGTCCATTGCGTATTGTCCGAACCAAAAAATAGCTGATATTGATAAAAGATACCCAACTGATTTGCCGATGATTTTAATGCACTGTTTGGGTATTTTTTGTTAAAATTTTCCCAAAAAACAATCGTTTCAATGATGTCATCATAGTGCCAAGTGATACCTGCATCGTTAAAAAATGCTTCTTGGGCGTCTTTAGCAATACGCTTAAGATAAGTCGCTTGGTCGTCATGCAGATAAGGGGCAAAAATATCAACTGTTGTTTTGAGTTGATACCAAAGCGAAAAATAGCCTTCACCTTCGTTATATAAAATAATTTCAGAGTTGCCAAGTAATTGGGCAAGATATTTGGCTCTTGGGCTTAAATTTTTGTAACCTTTGAGATTGGCTTTGCCATGTTTGTAATAATCATCTGCCAAAACGTATAAATCTTCGCCTTCGTCATTATCGGTTTCGACATCGACAATAGGCAATGAAGTGAATTTATCGTACATTTCGCTATGCTGATTTACCCAAATTAACAGTTGTTTGTTATCGGCAGATTTTACGCAGTATTTCAAATCTTGATTGATTTGGTGAATGTTGTCAATGGTAGTTTTGGTGTTGACTGCTTTCATGCGTTTGCTGATACCTTGACAAAAAGCAGGACCTTTTTCGGTTGTACTAGTTGTCATTGGCATTGCTTTTGACGTTGCAGTTTGGGCGGTTGCCAAATTAGGTAAAAATGTGGGTAAAGCCAACAATCCTAGTCCAACTGCTATATATTTTAAGTTTAACATCATTCACCTTTTATTTATTTTTAATAAAAATTAAACAGCAAACCCAAACGGCAACACTTTCCAATCCAACATTTGCCCTGCCATCAGTGGTGTTAAAGTTTTATTACCCACATATTCATAATTTTCAGGCACTTGCCATGACTCACGCACAAGCGTAACCTTATCGCTATTCACAGGCAAACCATAAAATTTTGCCCCATTAATACTGGTAAAGTTTTCCAAATTTTCCAATTTTCCAACACTGTCAAACGCTTGAGCGTACAGTGATAACGCAAACGGAGCAGAATAACAACCCGCACAACCGCACGCATTTTCTTTGGTGTGCGTGGCATGTGGGGCAGAATCCGTACCGATAAAAAACTTCGGATTGCCACTGGTCGCCACGTCTAACAATACTTCTTGATGACTTTGACGTTTGAGAATTGGCAAACAGTAAAAATGCGGTTTTACCCCGCCGACTAGCAAATGATTGCGATTAAACAACAAATGTTGTGGCGTAATCGTTGCAGCTATGTTTTTGCTTTGAGAAATGACAAAATCCGCCGCATCGCTTGTAGTAATGTGTTCAAACACGATTTTTAGTTTAGGAAATTTAACAATTAAATGCGTCAAAACTTCATCAATAAAGCGTTTTTCACGGTCAAAGATATCCACATGATTGTGCGTCACTTCGCCATGCACCAGCAATGGTAAGCCGATACTTTCCATTTTGGCGAATACATCGGTGCAGTTGTTAATATTGGTAACGCCGTCTGCTGAGTTGGTAGTCGCCCCTGCTGGGTAGAGTTTTACCGCTTTTACCACGCCAGAATCTACCGCATCTTGAATATCTTGTGGCGTTAAATTTTCGGTCAGATACAGCACCATCAACGGCTCAAACTGTTGGCTAATGCTATCGGTCGGCACGTTTGCCAAAATCCGCTCACGGTAGGCGATGGCATCTTGGGTAGTTTTGACAGGTGGGACAAGATTCGGCATACAAATCGCACGGCGAAATTGGCTCGCAACGTGGGGAACGGTGGTTTTTAGTGCGTCATTGTCTCGTAAATGAATATGCCAGTCGTCTGGAGCGGTGATGGTTAGGGTTTGGATTTGTTCAGTCATGGTCGTGCTACTTATTGTTTTCAATAAAATTTTGCAAAAATAAAGGTGAAATGATACCAGTTTTGGCAAAAAAACAACATAACTAAAACAGATTTTTTTTACAAAACGTAAAATAAAGCGACATTTTATGTCGTATTGATGGTTTTTTAACAAAAATTTTTGACAAAATAAAAATGATAATAAAAAGTTATATTTATGCCAATGATTATTTTTTAAATTTTATGCTTTTTAACTTATATTTTGATAAAAATTAGGTTACAATCGTTCTATTATTTTAATCATTTTTTTAACAAAAACTCGGAGAAAATTTATGTCAAATAATGCGTCAAACGACATCAAAAAAATCGTCCTTGCCTATTCTGGCGGTTTGGACACATCGGTGATTTTAAAATGGTTGCAAGAAACCTACAACGCTGAAGTTATCACCTTTACTGCGGATTTGGGGCAAGGCGAAGAAGTTGAACCTGCTCGTGCCAAAGCCGAAGCAATGGGCGTAAAACACATTCATATTGAAGATTTGCGTGAAGAATTTGCTCGTGATTTTGTGTTCCCTATGTTCCGTGCCAATGCCATTTATGAAGGTGAATATCTGCTAGGTACGTCAATCGCTCGTCCGTTGATTGCCAAACGTTTAGCCGAAATCGCCAAAGAACACAACGCTGATGCGGTTTCGCACGGTGCGACAGGCAAAGGCAACGACCAAGTGCGTTTTGAGTTAGGTGTTGATGCATTAGACCCAAATATCAAAACCATTGCCCCTTGGCGTATTTGGGATTTGACCAGCCGTGAAACCTTGATGAAATATGCCGAAGAGCATAATATTCCGATTGATTTTTCATCAAGCAAGAAAAAATCACCGTACTCAATGGACGCAAATTTATTGCACATTTCGTATGAAGGTGGCGTGTTAGAAGACCCATTGACCGAAGCCGAAGAATCTATGTGGCGTTGGTCGGTCAGCCCAGAACAAGCCCCTGACACCCCAGAATACATTGAATTGACCTATAAAGCAGGCGATATTGTGGCGGTGAATGGCAAAACGATGAAACCGCATGAAGTCATGATTAAATTAAACGAGCTTGGCGGAAAACACGGTATCGGCCGCCTTGACATCGTGGAAAACCGCTATGTCGGCATGAAATCTCGTGGCTGCTACGAAACCCCAGCAGGCACAATCATGCTAAAAGCCCACCGAGCCATTGAATCTATCACGCTTGACCGTGAAGCCGCTCACCTAAAAGACGAGCTAATGCCACGCTATGCCGAAATTATCTACAACGGCTACTGGTGGAGTCCAGAACGCAAAATGTTGCAAGCGTTGATTGACGAAAGCCAAAAAGATGTTGATGGTTTGGTACGTTTAAAACTGTACAAAGGCAACGTAATTGTGGTCGGTCGTGATTCTGAAAAATCGCTATTTGACAGCAAAATCTCAACATTTGAAGATGATGCAGGTTCTTACAACCAAAAACACGCTGAAGGCTTTATCCGTTTGAACAGTTTACGTTTGTCAATCGGTGCAAAAAAAGGTCGTAAAATGAACTAATTTTTTAAAAAAATTATTCATAAAACAAAAAGGCAATTTTTGATAAATTGCCTTTTTTGATTTATTGATGTTGAAACAAGTGTCCAGAGTTTGGAATATATTTAACAAACACACCAAATCCAACGGTATTAGTCCCATGCGTTGCTACTGATGTCGGTGAAACAGGCGTTACCAACACATTGTCCAAACCAAGTCTATCATGAATGACTTGCTTGGTGTATTCCACCAAATTGGGATTGCCAGCATTTAATAGATAAGGCAAGCAATATTTATCACCAACCAAATCACCAATGCCATCAACCATAAATTGAATGGCTCGCTCTATTTTTCTTACCTTTTGTACGGCTTCAATTTTGCCATCTTTTTGGATTTCTAACATGGGCTTGATGTCAAATAAATTGGCAAACAAACCTGCAGGGGCAGATAAACGTTTACTTTTTATCAAATAACTCAAATCGTCTACCACAAATAACGCTTGATGATGATTGTTTAATAAAGTCAAATGTTGTTCAATTTCGGAAATGGATTGACCGTTTAAAAACATTTCATTGGCGTCTAAAGCCATAATGCCTTGGGCAAAATTGACTTGCTTTGAATCCAAAACCCAAATTTTCATGGCGGTTTGGGTATTGGCTAAAAATTGGTCTTTGACACGGCTTATCATTTCAAAACTTTGGCTTAGGCGTGCTGAGTGGGTGATAATGAGTACTTCATCGTAGTTTTGGGCATTTAATTCATGTAAAATTTGTAAAACTTCGGCATCACTTGCGGGGGCTGTGGACATGGTGGTGTTGCTATGTTCCCAAATCATTTTTTGTAATTTATCAATGGAAATATTATGACCGTCCAAAAAACTGACGTTATTGATGGTTAAATGTTGATGAATAGAGCGGATGTTGTGGTTGACATTAAGATAGTCCAAACAGGACGTTGAAGTTGTTAAGACGATACGTTTCATGACGAATCCATTGTTAATTTTAATTACAATACAAATTAATATTTTTAAGAAATAAAAAATAACCAAGTTTAATTTGTATTGTAACAAAAATTAAAAGCAAATGGCATACTTTTGTTAAAAGAAATTGCCATTTGCTGATTTTCAAGGACAAACGGTGTGATGATTAACCAATTACATCACAGCCCATATATGGACGTAACACTTCTGGCACGGTAATTGTACCGTCCGCATTTTGGTAATTTTCCATAATCGCAAGCAAGGTGCGACCGACCGCAAGCCCAGAGCCGTTTAGCGTATGAACCAGTTCGGTTTTTTTGCTGTCTTTGGTTTTAAAGCGAGCTTGCATACGGCGAGCCTGAAAGTCGCCACAGTTTGAACAGCTAGAGATTTCACGATAAGTATCTTGGCTAGGTAGCCACACTTCAATGTCATAAGTTTTGACGGCACTAAAGCCCATATCACCGCCACACAGCACAATGACACGATACGGCAAGCCCAGTTGTTGTAGCACAAATTCGGCTTGTGCGGTCATTTCTTCTAATGCGTCCATTGATTTATCAGGGTGGACGATTTGCACCATTTCCACTTTTTCAAACTGATGTTGGCGAATTAGACCACGAGTATCACGCCCTGCTGAACCTGCTTCACTGCGAAAACAAGGCGTGTGAGCGGTGAGTTTAATTGGCAAATCGTTATCGTTTAAAATGGTATCACGCACCGTATTGGTTAGCGGAACTTCTGACGTTGGAATCAGATAATAGTCTTTTTCACCACGCAATTTGAACAAATCTTCTTCAAACTTTGGCAACTGCCCTGTACCTTGCAAACTGTCGGCATTCACCATATACGGCACATACATTTCGGTATAACCACGCTCCAAATGCGTGTTTAACATAAAATGTACCAACGCACGGTTAAGTTTGGCAAGCTGACCTTTTAATGTGCTAAAGCGTGAACCTGTCAATTTGCTAGCAAGCTCAAAATCCAACAATCCCAACGCTTCGCCCAAATCAGAATGGTCTTTGATATCAAAATCAAACGTGCGTGGCGTTCCCCATTTGCGGATTTCTACATTGTCATTTTCATCATTGCCCGCAGGTACGCTGTCATCAGGCAAGTTTGGCATTGCTAAAGACGCTTGCAAAATGGTGTCTTGCAAGGTTTTGAGTTCATCTTCGGCTTGTTTCATATTATTACTGATGGTTTGCATTTGTGCCATCAATTCATCGGTATTTTCGCCGTTGCGTTTCATTTCACCGACTTTTTTTGCCCCTGCATTTTTTTGGGCTTGCAATTCTTCGGTTTTGACTTGAATGGCTTTGCGTTTTTCTTCTATATCTTGCCAAAAGGCTTTGTCCAGCGTTACGCCACGTTTGGCAAGTTTTTGTTCAACCACATCAAGGTCAAATCGCAATAATTTGGTATCAATCATAATCGCTCTCTTTCTCGTTTGAAAAATATTGTTGTGAAAAAAAATATTGCCTATCATAACAAGATTACGCCAAATTTTCACCGTTTCGCCCCAATTTTTTAAAAAAATTTTGAAAAAATACAAAGTTTGGTTTATTTTTGTCAAAAAGCAAGGTAATATAAGCCTTTTAAACTTTTGATATTTTGATGGTTTTTTATGGCACTTTATCCTTATACCTTGCAACCTGTAGATTTAAACCTAACCGAAAACGAATTTCGCCAAGCCCAACAACAAATTTTTGACAGCAATAATCAACAACTCACCAAAATCAGCCCAAAAGCGTGGGCGATTGTCGGTGTTGTGGTGGCAATTGCGATTTTAGGGATTATTTTTATTCATAATTATTCTACGATTATTTTTTGGCTAATGCTCGTTGGCGTGGTGGTGTTTTTGCTCGCTCGCACGCTTGGGCTAAAATGGTATGTCAAAAAAGAATTTGAAAAACAAATGGCAAGCCAAACCATGCCTGATGAAGTCAAAAAAATGAAAATCGGTATTCAGCAACATGGACTGGTGATGAGCCTACCTGCACCGAACGCCCCAAAACCGCCAAAAGGCTTTAATCAGCCACTTATTCGCAGTGCAGGTCAGCAACAAGCCATCATCAAGTGGGACAGCGTTACTAACTGGCAAGAAACGCCTGATTACATCATCATGATGTTTGAAGTGCAAGGGCAACAAGGCACGCAGATTGTGCCAAAACGCCTTGAAAAACAAAAATTTCCGATTGAAACGCTTCGCCATCATTTACAAGAGACAGTTGGTGTACAAGGCTTTAACCTAAATAACAAAGCAACCGACCAATATTTTCCTGACCCAAATGTTAAATAAAATTTCGCCAAAATTTTAAAAAATTGTAAAAACACAAAAAATAACAAAATTTTGGCAAAAATTTGCTATAGTATTTGGTATCAAATTCGTTTGATAGAAACGAAATGATTTGCAAAATAAAACATAAATATAAATTTTATTTATTTTACAAATCAATAAAAAGCGTTAAAATGTAATTATTTACTCAAAACTCAATTTAAAAACAAAAGAGGTGTAAAATGGCAGTTTCAAAAAAAGCAAGCATTGGTTTAGACACAAAAGATTTATCAAAAATTATTGATCAACTCAATACCTTGTTAGCCAACTACCACATTTTTTATATGAATATGCGTGGCTATCATTGGAATGTAAAAGGTGCTGACTTTTTTACTTTGCACGTCAAATTTGAAGAATTGTACACCGAATTACAATTACAAATTGACGAAATAGCCGAGCGTATTTTGACACTTAAAGGCACGCCAAGCCATGCGTACAGCGACTTTGTCAAAGTATCTAGTATCAAAGAAGACAAAAATGTGTTTGACGGTCGTGCCTGTGTGCAAGGCTTATTGACAGGGTTAAGTGTGCTAATCGCCAAACAACGTGAAGTGATTGAATTGGCTGAAAGCGTGGAAGACCAAGGCACAGCCGATATTTTGACAGGTTATGTGCAAGCCCAAGAAAAATTGATGTGGATGTACAATGCTTATTTGGATTAATTGTTGAGGTTAATCATTAACAAAATATTGAATTGATATCACAACCAAAAAAGGCGACATTATCATTGGATAATCTCGCTTTTTTTGTGTTTGTGGTGAATTTGTTGTATCATTTTACAAAAATTTGGTTATAATAGGTCAATTTCTATTTTTTATTTTTTACAGGGTTTTTGAATGTCAGAGCAACAACTTAGCCTTGACTTAGATATCAAACAGGACGCTAGCCTTAGCGATTTTTCAGGACCAGGCTGGACGAGTATTATTGACAGCGTGCGACAGCTTCATATTGGCTTGATTTCGCAGATTTATTTGTATGGCGATACGGACACTGGAAAAACCCATTTATTATCAGCGATTTGCGAATCATTTCGTGAGATTGGCAAATCGGTGATTTATTTGTCGTTAAAAGATTTACTAACCGCTGACCCCATCGTGCTAAGCTCGCTTGAGAGTATGGACGTGATTGCCATTGATGATATTGATAGCATTGAGGGCAATTTTGCATGGCAAGAGGGCGTTTTTCACCTGATTAACTTAAGCCATGAGCTTGGGCATACGTTGATTTTTGCCAGTCATAAACCGATTAATCAGCTTAATTTTGAGTTAAAAGATTTGTTATCTCGTTTGGCAAAGTCGCCTACCTTTCAGCTACCGACAGGCAGTGATAGATTGGATAGAGAGCTGATTTTGGCATCTGTGTTAAAACGGCGGAATTGGCATTTTGATAGCCGAATTATTGAACATTTATTGGCAAAAGGTCCGCAACGAATTGGTGCGATGTTGGGAATTTTACAGCATTTACAGCCCGTTTTTTCAAATTTGGAACGCAATATTACCAAAGCCAAAATCCAAGAAGCCACCAAAATCATTGATGAACAAACCTTGATGTACGAGGTTAGAGAGTTTGATTTTGATGAATCCGAATCATTTCTGGATTTTTAATTAGGTTTTTTAATGGGAGTTATTATGAAAATTTTACAAAAAGCGATGTTATTGTCAGTATTGGCAGGTTGTAGCATGTCGGCAATGGCACAAGTAACTTTAAATGTTGGTGCAAATACCATTGTAACGGCGATTAACGGTCAAGAAGTAAAAAATGGGCTATTTACCGAACCAAAACGCCAGTTTACCCTAGAAGCGGGCAAGCACGTTATCACCGCAAAATATAACCGTTTGTATGAGTTACATGGCGACAATCATGATGTGTTGCGTTCAAGCAATATCAGCTTACCTGTAGAGCTGGCGGACAATCAAAGCTATAAATTGGTGATGTCAAATCAACCAGAAAATTACCAACAAGCCAAAGAATACGCCAAACAGCCAACCCTTGCCATTACCCAAAGCGGTAAAACATTGGCAAGCCAACAAGCGACTGCGTCAGACGGCTCAAGCATTTTTTCAGGATTAGGCAATGCGTTGAGCGGTGTGTTTGGTGGCGGTAACAAAGCAGTTCAAGCCAATCAACAAGCCATCTCAGCCCTAGATGGCAAATCGCCAAATGTCGTGCCTGCATTGGCAACTGCTCCAACTGCACAATCAACCGATACGCTTGACCAGTTTATGCAATTGTGGTTAAAAGCAAGTCCAGAAGAACGAGAAAAAATCCGTCAATGGGTACAAAAATAAGTTGGATTTTTGACAAAAAAAGGGGGTAGCGATACACCCTTTTTTATTGTTATCATTAACATCAACGACTTAAAACGCTTTGCACTTCCAAATTTTGTGGCGTGGCTTGATTGATTTGTAATTGTTTAATGGTAAAACCTTGTTGGCTAATTTGATTAAAAACATTGTTAATCACCGCCCCTTGACTGTGGCTAAAATTCACTTGAATGGTGTCGCCATTTTCGCTAACTTGGGCATTAACCCCAGACTGTGCCAACACTTGTCGCACGCTGTCGGCGGTGGTGGTAGATTGGCTTTGATTGGGGTTGATATTTGCCGATTGACTGCGTAACCAAAACAAATCATTGGTCGCTTGGTTATAGTTTTTTTGGGCGGTATTGGCTTTTTGGTGCAATTCCCAACCACCAAAACCAAACACAAACAACACCAAAAACACCGCTAAGCCAAGTAATGCCATTTGGTCACGGCGGGGTAATTGGGCGAATTTTTGGGTCATTGGCGTGATATCCAAAGAAGGTTGCATTTTTTTCATAAAAATCCTTAAGCCAATGTAATCTCTACCACCGCCAACGCCCCTTGCTCGCTTGGCGTGATTGTGCCAAGCTTTGCCTGTATGCCTTGCGTGTTTAACGCATTGATGGCTTGATTTAGGCTGTCGTTATTTTGGGCAATAAGTTGCAGTTGTAATTGATTGTTTTGAAAATTGAGCTGTTTGGCGGTGATTTGGTGCTGTTGCAAAACAGGCTGAATACTCGTCATGACCGTAAGCACATTTGAGCCTGTGGTATCGCCCGTTTGATTGATAAGTTTTCCTGATAATAGACGTTCAATATTTAAGCGATTATTAAATGTTTCATTGGGAAACCATTGACTATATTGCAGTTTTATTTGTTCTTTGGTTTGTAAAGTGGCTTTTTGATAATGATAAATCCGTAAGCCATCAATCACAAATGATAAGACAATAGCAAAAATCGCCACCGCAGAAATCACTTTTAAATAAGGCGGAAATTTGCTTTGTTGTTTGATAATGGCAAAATTTAACGCATGGCGAGTTGGGTTTGCTATCGGTTTTGGCAACGTTTTTTGTGATTCATACGTTAAATCGGTTAATAAATCCAAGGTTTGTAGCGTTTTTTCGCCGATTTGTCCTGTTAAATTTAACTTGTCAATCGTTGTATCTTGTTGTTTTAACTCATGATAAGTTAAACCTATATCCGTAACCGCTGTGCCAAAGCTGTTGTCAATTAACAACAATTGTGTGGTTTTATCTTGGTAAAAACTGGGCGTATGGTCGTCTGCTAACAAGGCATTTAACAACAAAAAATCAGGCAATAACGCCACCACCGACACCCCTGCAAGGCTTGCCGACTGTACCCACGTATCGCCATCAGAGCGGTGTAGGGCGTATAGGTGGTTTTGTTCGGTTTGTTTGACTTGTAAATCGTCAATGCTTGCGATACTGATGTCTTCAAATAGATACCGCCGACCGCTGTCGCCTAAGGCTTTTAGCTGATTTGGGGCAAGGGCAGGCTTGGTATGTAGCACATACATACTGGGAAAGTATAGGCAAGCGGATTTGTCTTTTGGGTTTTGTAGATTGACGAGCGTAGCGACTTCTTGCCAGTTTTCGGCAATTTGCCATGATTGGCTGGTGTCTTGCCAAATGCGGAGGGGTGCGTGCGGATTTGATAACCAAATATGTATCACAGGTTTTGCCTTCTTATTTAGTGTATGCTTATCATAGAAAGTCCAAGTTTGGTAGCGATATTTGCCAATCTTTTCTCTTTAGTCCAAAGTTTGATACCCATTATTTGACAGCTTGCCAACAAATGCACATCAACAAAACCAATTCCCAAACTATACAGATTATTTTGTTTAATAAAAGCATTAATATCATCTTGATAAATCATTGCTTTTGGCAAGTTGTCTAAATTTTTTAAAAATTTTTCACGATTTTTTAAACTACCTAAAGCCAATTCAGTTATTACAAAAGAATGTGTCATAACTTGCCAAAATTCCAAAAGTTGAGCCAGTTGTTCATCATCATAACGCAAAAAATCCACCCAAACAGATATATCAACTAAAATCATCATAATGTCTTCTTGGTATTTGGGTTAAATTTGGTTCTGTACCGACCATTTTTGCCAATGTTTTGGCACTTTCACGCTGTATTAAAGCAGTTAAGGCTTCACGAATCAGTGTGGATTGTTCTTTAATATTGGTATATTGTTGAGCTTTTTGCAGTAAGTTATCATCAATTTGAATGGTAGCTTGCATTGTTTATCCCTGTTTTTGTATTGTTCGTACATTTTACCATTTTTTTGTCAAAAAAACAGTGCGATTAATGGGGAATAAACTGAGCGATTTGGGTTGCCAAACCATCAGCGACCACAGGCATTTCAAACACACGAGCTTCGGCAAGGCTAAAGCTATACGGTGGTTCACCTGTCAAAATACTTGCCATATAAGCAATGATATTCATATGGCAAACAATGACAACGGTAGCATTATCAGCAATATTTTCTAACAAATCACTTAAGCCATCAATGGCAAGTTTGGCATCGTCATATGGGGTGATTTTATCAAAAATAATGTGTTCTACATTAGCAAATTTTTGTTTGATAATTTGGCAAGTTTGCACCGCTCGGTTGTAAGGGCTTGAGATAAATAGGTCAGGCGAGCCGTTTTTTTCTGCGTAACCTTTTAGCCATTCAGCGGTTTGGTTGGCTTGACGTTTGCCAAGTTCGGATAAATTGCGTTCGCTGTCTGGGTGCGTGTACGCCCCTGCATCGCCATGACGGATTAAAATTATTTTCATTTTGTCTGTCTACTTATTTATGATTTTTCATTGTTGTGTTAATTCTTCAAAACTCAATGAACGAATTTCAAACCAATGATTTTTCAAAAGTGAATTAATATTTTTTAATTTTTCTAAATTAGATGGATAATTTGATTGGTTAATGCTTAATTGATTAGGCTCTAGACTAGCAACACAACCCATGCTAGACTAGAAACATGAAATATAACAGTAAGTTAAGCATCTGTAAAGTCAAAAAAATCATAAAATTCTTTTGCACTGATATAGATGCTACAAAAACAGCGATTTTACTTGAATTAAATCGCAACACCATCAACCGATGGTATAATATCTTTCGTCAAGAAATATATGACTATCAAGTTAATCAAAAACGCTTATTATACGGTGAAATAGAACTTGATGAAAGCTATTTTGGAGCAAAACGCCAACGTGGTTTTCATGGTAAACTTAAACAACCTGTTTTTGGTATCTTTGAGCGTGATGGTAGGGTTTATACTAAAAATTGTACCAGATTGCAAAAAAGGCACGCTACAAGCATTGATACTAGGTAGGGTTGATGCGAATAGCATTATTTATTCAGAGGCTTTCGTGGCGATAATGGCTTAGTTGATGTTGGTTATGATAAGCATTTTAGGGTAAACCACAGTAAAAATAAGTTTGCACACGGTAATTGTCATATTAATGGCATTGAGAGCTTTTGGAGTTTTACTAAAAGAAGGCTTGCCAAATTTAATGGTGTAACCGCCAATTTTGAACTTCACTTAAAAGATGAGAAACACCGTTTCGCAAGGTGGCGTTGGAATAAAGATTTGAATGAATTACAACGCCATTTATGGGATTTGATTAAGTGAGTTTTTTAGTTCTTGATAGTCTAGAGCCTTGGTTATTTTTAATTTTTGCAAGTGTTTTTTTATTTTTTGTTTGTATTTTTTTTGATTTACCTGTTAAAAAATTGCATGAAATCAACTTTTATTTTTGCTTCATTTATGCTAAATTAGCAGTAAATAATGCTTCACCCAAAAAAAGAAATTTATCATGAGCCTATTAAAAAGCCAAAAAAGCCTAGAAAGTTGGCTTGCTGATTATGCAGTCAGCCACCGCAATGTTGCCAACAAAAAAATCCATTTTGTCTGCGTGCCTGTAATTTTTCTCACGATTGTGGCATTTTTGATGAATGTTCATTATGCGTTGATGGCTGTGGTTGCGGTCGGTATGTTATGGTTTTATCTACGATTATCCACGTCATTATTTGTCGCTATGATGGTGTTTATGGTGATTTGCATGACACTTGTTCATTTTTTACCTGTGAATATTTGGGTGTGGCTGGCGATTTTTGTGATTGCTTGGATTGGTCAGTTTATCGGACATAAGATTGAAGGGGCAAAGCCGTCTTTTTTTGAAGATTTGCAATTTTTGCTCATTGGACCTGCGTGGGTGGCGTTGAGTGTGTCTGGTAAAATGCCAAATTTGCAAGCCAGTTATTAATTTTTACTCAGATTAATTTTTATTATTTTTAACAAACGTCTTGTTTTGAATAAGGCGTTTTCTTTATCATTTTTCACGGTTAATTTTTTAATGTTGAATTTTTTTCAATGTATCTTGAAAATTCACCGTTTGTCAAATCACGCATAACTTTTCATAATACGCTAAATTTTTTTATATTTAACGTATTATGAACAATTCTGCCCAAACCCATTCGCCACAAACCAACCTACAACACGCCATCGGTAGCATCCCCATGTCCGCCTATCAATGGCTGATTGTCGCCCTTGCCGTCATGCTCAATATGCTAGACGGCTTTGACGTGCTTACCATCGCCTTTACCGCCAAAAGCATTCAAGCCGAGCTTGGGCTTGATGGTGTGGCGATTGGTTCGCTCATGAGTGCAGGGTTTATCGGCATGGCGATTGGCTCGGTGGGGCTTGCTCCATTTGCTGATAAATTTGGCAGACGACCGCTTTTAATTCTTGCCACTGCCTTGTCTGCGGTGGGAATGCTAATGACTTATTTTTCGCACAGTCTTGAAACGATTGGTTTTTGGCGAGTGGTTACAGGCATTGGCGTGGGCGGAATTTTGCCGTGTACCAACGTCATTGTCAGCGAATACAGCAACCAAAAATGGCGTGGGCTTGCGATTGCCATTTATGCGTGCGGTTTTGGCATTGGGGCGATGCTTGGCGGATTGTCGGCGGTGATGTTGCAGGCGGAATTTGGCTATCGTTCGGTATTTTTGACAGGAGCGGTTTTGACGACGTTGGCACTCATTGCCTTGTGTGTGTATTTGCCAGAATCGGTGGATTTTTTGCATTCAAAACGCCCAAACCATGCCTTAGCAAAATTACAAAAAATCGCCCAAAAAATCGGCAAACAAGGCGATTGGCAATTGCCAAACACCGAACATCATGAACAAAATTCAACTCAAAATCAACAATCACTGGCGATTTTGCGACTTTTTGAACCCAATTTTCGCAAAAATACACTACTCATTTGGCTTGCCTTTATTGTCATTTCAGCATCATTTTATTTTATCAGTTCGTGGACACCTGCCCTTTTGGAAGCGTCTGGACTTGAAAAATCCAAAAGCCAAATTGTCGGCATGGCAATCTCATTGGGCGGTACGGTAGGGTCGCTGGTGTTTGGCATGATGGTGGGGAAATTAACCGCCAAAAAAATGCTGATGGCGTATATTTTCGGCTCAAGCCTTGCTATTGTCGGCTTTATCGCAAGTCCTTCTTTGGCGGTGGCTTTGGTGTTTGCGGTGCTTGTTGGGGCGATGATGAACGGCTGTATTACAGGGCTTTATACCATCAATCCGACTTTATACGAAACCGATTTTAGAAGTACAGGCGTGGGCGTGGCGATTGGCGTGGGACGAATTGGGGCGATTAGTTCGCCGATTTTGGCAGGGAAATTGTTGGACTTGGGTTTTGCCAAAGATAATCTGTATCTTGGGGCGAGTGTGTTTTTGGTGTTGGCGTTGGTGGCGATTTGGGGGATAAAGGCGAGGAACGCATAAAAAGTATGTTAAAAAAGGTGGGGTTTGAAACTGCTTCTTGAAATATAACCAAATCTACTTTATAATATCCAAATGAACAGATTAATTAGTATCAACGAAGCATCAAAACAACTTGGCATATCTATCTCAACATTACGCAGATGGGACAAAAGTGGCATGCTTGTTGCCGAACACAGGCGTTACGATAAGTACTAGAATGACCCTAATACGTGGACACATCATCGCCCTAGACCCAACTGACAAACAAGCCACCTATTTTGCAAAGGCTTGTGGTGTGGCTCGTCTTGCCTATAACTGGGCGTTAGATAATTGGCAAAAACAATACCAAGCCGATAAAACTTATCGTGATGAATGCTTGAAAAATGGCATAGAAATTGACAAAAACCAGCTTAACCAGCCTAGTCAAGGCAAATTAAGAAAACAACTTAACGCCATAAAACGTGAAAAATTCCCCTTTATGCTCGAAGTAACCAAATGTAGCCCACAACTTGCCATCATGCAACTAGGAGACGCATTCAAACGCTTTTTTAAAGGTGAAAGCAAATACCCACAATTTCGCAAAAAAGGCGTAAATGACAGATTTAGCTTATCCAACGACCAACTTAGAATAGACAGCAAACGCATAAAAATCCCTAATTTAGGCTGGGTTAAAATGCGTGAAAACTTGCGTTTACAAGGCAAAATCCTATCCGCCAAAATCTTTAAACAAGGCGAAAAATGGTTTGTATCGGTTGCCGTTGAATTACAAGACATCATCAAACCACAACCCAAAACAGACAAACAAGTTGGTATTGATTTAGGAATAACAGACCTTGCCACCTTGTCAAATGGTGAAAAAATCCAAGCACCAAAACCATTAAAAAACAAACTCAAACAACTAAGACGATTGAATAAAAGTTTATCAAGAAAACAAAAAGGCTCTAAAAACCGTGAAAAGGCAAAAACCAAGCTATCACGGCTACACTTTAAAATCAGCAATATCAGAAAAGACTTTTTGCACAAACTGACCACTCATTTGGTAAAAAGATTTGATACCATTTGCCTTGAAAACCTAAATGTAAAAGGCATGGTAAAGAATAAAAAACTTAGCCGTGCGATTAATGATTTAGGTTTTTACGAATTTAAAAGACAACTGATTTATAAAGCGAACCAATGGGGCAAAATTATCAAAGCGGTAGATAGATTTTATCCATCAAGTAAAACCTGTTCATGTTGTGGTTTTATCATGGATAAAGCAGATTTGACACTGGCTGTCAGATATTGGACTTGCCCTAACTGCAAGACAAGCCATGACCGTGATGTGAATGCGAGCATTAATATTTTAAATCATGCAACTAAGGTTTTAACCAATTAGCCGTAAGTTCTACGGTGATAGCCTATGGAGTTGATGTAAGTCCAAGTTCAAATGAATAAGGCAAACAACGGCGAAGTAGGAAGAAAACGCTAAATTTGCTCTTGGGTAGATTTAGGTAGGTTTTTTGGAACGGTAATTCCACCTTTTTTTATTGTCATTAGAATGGGTTTTTAACTATTTTTGCTAAGTAAAAAGACAATAGACCTCTTTCCAAACCTTAATAGTGATTTGGTATAATACTGATTTTTAGAAAAAACAGCAAAAGCATGATACCCGAACAAGCAGAAAAACTCAGTGACGCACAATTTAAACGCTACTTTGGCATCCAAAGAAGTACCTATACTCATATGCTCACCATACTACAAGAAGCATACAACGAACAACACAAAAAAGGTGGCAGGAAAAATGAAATCAGCCTAGAAAACAAGCTCATGCTGACTTTGAGTTACTACCGAGAATATCGCACCCAATTTCACCTAGGGCAAGACTTTGGTATCAGTGAAAGTGCTGTCTGTAAAACCATCAAATGGGTAGAAAGCATACTGATAGCCCACAAAGACTTTGCCCTACCTAGCAAAAAGGCTTTATGGCAAGACCCAAACCTTGAAACCGTACTGATAGACGCAACCGAAGTACCTTGTGAGCGACCCAAAAAAAGCAACGCAGGCAATACTCAGGTAAAAGAAACACCACACCTTAAAAGCACAAATCGTTGTCGATAAAAACAGCAAAAAAATACTTTGTACCCATTTTAGCAAAGGTAAAACCCATGACTTTAAACTTTACCAATACTCAAAAATGCGTATAAAGCCTAGTATCTTAATCCAAGTAGATTCGGGCTATCAAGGCATACACAAACACCATGCCAATAGCAAATTCCCAAAAAAGAAAACCAAGCTTAATCCACTATCTAAAGTTGACAAACAAGCCAATCGAGAATTAGCTTCTGAACGGGTAACCAATGAACATGTTATCGGCAAAATCAAACGTTTTAAAATCCTAGCCTGTCGTTATCGTAATCGCAGAAAACGCTTTGGCTTAAGGGTTAATTTGATTTGTGCCATTTATAATTTCGAGTTGGGTTAGTTTGGAAAGAGGTCTAATTTTAAACATAATAGTTCGTAGGGTGGGTTAGCCCGTCTTTTCTGGCGTAACCTGAGAAGCACTGCTTCGCAAGACGAAGTGCATTTTATAAGGATTTTGGTGGGTTACGCTATCGCTAACCCACCCTACAAATATACATTTTAATTTTATCCGATTACTTATGATAATAATAAAAAAAGGGAAGCAATATGAAAAAATTGGTGGGAAATTTGGTAAAAATGACCCTAAAAGCCCAAAAAGATTTGCTATTAAATCCCAAAAATATCGGACGTGTACTAACGCTAATCAAACGTTTGCAACAAAGTTTTCGTTTGATGGTGGGCGTGCCAGATTACCCCACCTATCTTGAGCATATGAAGAAACATCATCCAGACCTTGAGCCAATGGATGAAAAAACGTTTTTTCGTTATTGTGTGGAAGCTCGCTATCCGTCAGGCAAAGGCGGTACAATGAAACGCTGTCCTTGCTAAATTACGCCCACCCACTTGGGTCTATATCCAGCGTAATTTTCAAATATTTTGCAGACGGCAGATTTAACGCCATTTGCCACCAATCATTTAACAACTGATGTAACGCTTGCCGATTTCGCCCCAAAATCAACAATTGCGAATGATAACGGCTATTTTTTTTCGTCATTGGTGCGTCCACAATGCCAGACACCGCCAAGCCCAAGCTCGTCAAAGTCGCCTGATTCGGCAATAATTGTTTGGCATCAGTCAAAAACTGATGATTTTTTTCCAAAAATCGCCCTTCCACTCGCACCAAACACGCATAAGTAAAAGGCGGTAAACCAAGCAACTGCCGTTCTGCCAACAATTGCCGAGCCAATGCCAAATAGCCATGCCGAACCAAGGTCAAAAGAGCAGGATTCTCTGGTTGCAAGGTTTGAATTAACACACGCCCAGACTTTTCGGCACGCCCTGCACGCCCTGCCACTTGAATAATCAGTTGGGCGGTATGCTCAGGCGAGCGAAAATCCGCCGACAAAAATCCCCTGTCCGCATTTGGCATAGCAACAAGCGTTACATTGGGAAAATGATGCCCCTTTGCTACCATTTGCGTACCGACCAAAATCGCCTTAGGATTGGCAGAAATTTGTTGATAAATTTTTTGCCAACTGTCCTTGCGTTTGGTCGTATCTCGGTCAATTTGGATAATCGGCACATCAGCAAAAATCTCGGCTAAACTTTCGGTCAAGCGAGCCGTCCCCATGCCGACAGGGTCAAGATTGGTGCTACCGCAGTCTGGGCAAGTCTTTGGCATAAAACTTTGCCAATCGCAATGATGACATTTTAACACAGGCACAGGCGACAAATGTACGGTCAAATGAGCATCGCAACGTGGGCAATCCGCCTGCCAACCGCACGCATCGCACAGTAAAATCGGAGCGTAACCACGCCGATTGAGAAAAACCAGCACTTGTTCATCTTTTTCCAGCGTTTGTCGCATGGCGTTAATCAGATTTTCAGCCAAGCCGTGTTGCCATTTTTGCTGGCGAGCGTCAATCAGCTGAATGGGGGCGGTGTTAGCGTTGCCCGCACGTTTGGTTAAGGTTAATTCTTTTAACTTTTGTTGATTAACTAAATGTAAACTTTCTAACGATGGCGTTGCCGTCCCCAAAATCACAGGAATTTTTGCCGTCATACCCCGATACAATGCCACATCGGACGCATGATAACGCAGGGTATCTTGCTGTTTGTAGGATTGGTCGTGGCTTTCATCAATGATAATCAAGCCCAAATTGGCAAACGGATAAAAAATACTAGAACGAGTGCCGATGATAATCTGGGCTTGCCCTGTGCGACAGGCTTGCCAACCATTTAGCCGAACTGTATCGGTCAAACCCGAATGTAACATTAACACATTGGCGGAAAAACGTTCGGAAAATCGCTGTTCGGTCTGTGGTGTCAAGCCGATTTCCGGTACAAGAATTAACACTTGTTGATTATTTTGCAACACAGGTTGCATGGCTTGTAGATACACTTCGGTTTTGCCAGAGCCTGTAATGCCGTTTAACAAAAAACCTTGATATTTTTTTTCGTCAATCGCTTGAAAAATTTGTTGAATAGCGATATTTTGTTCGTCATTAAGCAGTAAATTGTCTTGTTTTAAGGTAACAGGCTTTGGCGGTTGTTCGCTGACAATGGCGGAAAAATGTTCAATTAAGCCTTTTTCGGCAAATTTTTGTAAATAAGATTTTTTGACACCTTGAGCAAGCAGTTGGCTTTCTAAAATTTCATGTTGATTATTAAATAAATTAAATTCATTATATAATTCTATTAAACTAAACTGTTGTTTTTGTTGTTTAGCAGATTTGGAAAAATCGTTGTCATCGGCTTTTCGTAAAACTCGCCAAAAGTCTTGCGGTTGTTCAAATGCCTTGCCTTGACGGATTAACGTTGGCAACATAACTGCAAACACATCGCCAAGCGGATAATGATAATAATGGCTAAGCCAATGGGCAAGTTTTAATAAATTGTCGTCAAGAATGGCTTGATTATCCAGTATTTCTACAATTTCTTTTAATTTATTTTGAGAAATTTCGCTTGTTTCTATATGATTGACAACGATTCCGACCAACTTTTGCCGACCAAAAGACACAAGTACCCGACTTCCGATTTTTGGGAAAAGCTCGGCAGTTTGCCATATTTCGGGTACAAGATAATCAAATACTCGGTAAAGCGGAACAGGTAAGGCGACTTGGATTAGCATAATGCAATATATTCTTATGGAAAAGAAAAAGGCTAGCAATACCTAAATACCGAAAGGCTTTAATTGCCATGGGATTTTACTTTAGGTGCTAGCCTTTTAAATAATGTTAAAACAAATGAAAATTTTAGTCAATACTAAGAATAATGTAATTAATTATTTAGTCTAATGCTAAAATCGCTTCAATCTCAACCACCGCCCCTTTTGGCAAGGCAGCGACTTGCACCGCCGCACGAGCAGGGTAAGGCTGTGGCAAACGAGCGACAAAAATCTCATTTAACGCATTAAAATTGGCTAAATCTGTCAAAGACACATTATATTTTACCACGCTTGATAAATCGCCACCTGACGCTTTGCAAATCGCCTCAATATTTGACAAAACTTGATTGGCTTGGGCTTCAAAGCCGTCCGCTAATTGCATGGTCACAGGGTCAAGACCAATTTGTCCAGACACATAGACAGTATTGCCGACTTTTACCGCTTGTGAGTAAGTGCCGACCGCTTTTGGGGCATTATCAGTATGAATAATTTCACGGCTCATAGTTTTTCCTTTTTGTTGTGAAGATAAATGGTAAAAATGGATATTTTTCGGTTATTTTAACACGCTTTTTATCAAAAATTAAACATCATCTGACCATTGGTACAATCGCTGAATGTTTGGATAACCGAGTGAATTACGCAAGCCATGAATAATATCAGACAATTGTTCACGGCTTTCAATCACAAGGTGCAACAAGGTATAAGACGCACGCACATCAATTTTTTCAAAACCTGCATTGACTTCACGCACTTCAAAAATCGCTTGGCTCACCTGTTCATTGTCCAGCGATTGCCAAATTTTTAGCACCGCATCAAAGAAAAAGCGTTGTTTTTGGCTATCATTTTCAAACACCCTCCAATGTAGTGGCATGACTTGATACGGATTTTCTTTGCGAATTTCGTTCATAGAATAGCATTTATGACGGTGAACGACCAAGCCATTAGTGGATAAATGTCCGACAATTTTATCACCATAAATCGGGTGGCAACAACCAGAATAGTCCACTTCAAGCCCAGTCGCTTCAGCGATAAGGCTTTGTGGTTGGCGAGCATTGTGGGCGAGTGCTTGGTTTTGGGCAAGCTGTTCTGGCGTGAACAGGCGAGATGCCAAAATCTGTGGCAACAATGCCCCTGTGGTAACTTGTTCAAACAATCCGCTAGGCTCAGATACGCCACGCCAATCCATCAGCATTTGCCATTCATCAGCGGTCAAATCGTCAATATTTCGCCCTTGATTTTTTAAGGCACGAGCAAAGGCATCACGCCCATGTTGTTGGCGTTGCTCTGGCGTTAGGGTTTTTAACCAACTGCGTAACGCACGGCGAGCTTTGTTGGTCGCCACAAAGCCCAGCCATTCGGCTTTGGGTTCGGCATTTTTGTCGGCTTCAATTTCCACATATTGCCCAGACTGTAGCACCGAGCCGAGTTTGGCTTTTTCGTTGTTGATATTTGCGCCTGTTGCGGTGTTGCCAAGGCTGGTGCTCACCGAATAAGCAAAATCCAACGCAGTCGCCCCACGTGGCAGTTCGTGAGCGTCGCCATTTGGCGTGTAGCAGACGATTTTATGCTCGTGCAAATAATCAATCAATTTGTTCACAGTAGACAAGGCATCGTCTTCTAAGTTGTCTTTTTCTAACAACAAACCTTGCAAATTGCGAAGCGAAGCCTGCACCACCGAACGACTGACTGCCGAATTATTTTCGTCCATCAACGCCCCTAAACGTGAAGAACTCAACATTCGTTTGGTTAAAATCACCACCTCAATGGTATCAAATTCACGATGATAAGTCAGTTTTAACGACTGATTGCCCCCTGCCAGTGGCTTTCGGATATTATCATGAATGTCTTTGGGTGGAATGTTGTATTTTTTAATCAGATAATTAGCTAAATTGTCGCAATCTTCCACATCGTCCACCACCATCATAAAGGCATAATGGTGCAAAAGCGTGCTAAAATCGCCACGATTTTTAAAAAATTGGCGGTACAAATCTACCTTATTATCCACATCTCGCACTTCACCATTAATATTAAGTTTATTTAACACCAGATTTAAATAATTATGAATATTTTCAATGTGAAAACTGCGTCCCAAACCATGTTGTAACAGTTTATCCGACAGTTTGTTATACATTTCTGGGTCTAAATTGCGATAACACAAAATTTCAATATAATCGGCAATATCATTTAAACCTAACAGGCGAGCAAAGGGAATATAAAAATTCAGCGTTTCTTGGGCGGTGGAGCGTTGTTTTTCTGGGCGGACAGCGTCCATCGTGGACATATTGTGCAAGCGGTCGGCAAGTTTTACCACCAAAACATGGGGGTCTTCTAGCGTTGCGGTAAAAATTTTGTGAAATGTGCCAGCTTTGGTTAAATTTTTGTCTTTATTTTTATCTGACTTTAGTTTGGTAACACCATCAACGATTTTTGCCACTTTTTCGCCAAACAGTTTGGTAATTTGTTCTTCGGTTACGTCTGTATCTTCTACCGTGTCGTGCAAAATTGCCGAAATAATCACATCAACATTGAGCCGAAACCCAGCCAAAATCTCCGCCACCGCAATGGGGTGCGTGATGTAAGGTTCGCCTGATTTGCGTTTGTCTTTGATGTGGGCTTTGTCGCCAAATTCACACGCCACCAAAATCTTTTGTTGGCTGTCAATCGGCAAATAACCCACCGCACGCATCAAGGCAGACGTGGATTCTACCACCAGTGGGTGGCTTAATTTTGGCAAAGCGAGTGGATACATAAAATTCCCCTGATGTGTATTTTTGGCAAAAAAATTGATTCCCCTAAGGGCAAAAATGGCTGGAAAAATTACCAGCCATTTATAAAATAAGATATCCTAATTTAAGATGATTTTTGCCAAAAAGTCAAGCGATTTTATCAAAAAAATGCAGAATTTTTTGTAATTATTTAGCCAACAAAAAAAGCCATCTTGCGACAGCTTTTTGACAATGTATTTTTGTGGGTTTTATTGATTAAAAACCATGACTGCTTGAGATGTTTAAATCCATGCGTGGTTTTGGGATTTCACGGTCTGGCTGATTTAAAATATCACGAGTTACCAAGCCATCTGCGATTTCACGCAAAGCGATGACGGTTGGTTTGTCGTTTTCTGGGTTTACCATTGGCTCTGATGCCCCACGAGCGACTTGGCGAGCACGTTTGCTTGCGACCAAAATCAAATCAAAACGGTTATGAATGTTTGTTAAACAATCTTCTACAGTTACACGAGCCATGTTATTACCTTTAAATTACACAAAATTAAAACCGCCATTTTAACAAAGATTTTTTTAAAATGCTACAAAATAACTGTCTTTGCCACAAATTTTTTTTACTATTTTTGTGTTTTACGTTAAAATATTTCGATTGAAAGATTTTTGGAAAAAATATGTCTGAACTGCTCTTAAATCAAGATTTTGGCGTGCAAAATATCGCTGATAAAGACAATCCGTTGATTGACCGTCTAAGTCAGCAAGAATGGGAAGAACTCCGCCAACAAACCGCCCAAAAAAATCAAATAAATCATCATTTATTTGCCAGTTTTTTGTTTACCCCACCCAAACAGATTGTCAGTTTTGGGCGGTACGATATTGCCGATTTTGGCGATTTGTCCATGACAGATGATGAAGACATTGTTGAAAATCAAGCATTTGACGATGTTTCACAAGCGGATAATACAGATAATTTGTTAATGAATAATCCGCAAACAGTGCAACAAACCCCAATGCAAATGCCAGTGCAAGACGTAGTAAATGACAAACAAAAGCCGATTATCAAAAAAGCCAAAAAAAGCCAAAGTTTGTCAAAATTAGAACAATTCAAATTAAAACGTCAAAATAAACAACAACTTGCCGAAGAAATCGCCAAAAAACAAGCCGAAGAAGAAGCCGAACGCCAAGCTAAAATCGCTTACGCATTGGCAAATCCGACCATTCATGAAAGTTTGTTAAACCAAAAAAAATCCATGATTGATGAAAAACCTTTGGTACAAGACACATTTAGTGAATTGCAAAAAGATTTGCAAGTCATTGTTTTACCAGAACATTTAAGCGGTGCAGTACAAAAAGCCTATGAGCAAGCGGTGCAAATTGTGCAACATTTTGACAATCCCAATGTTACCGAAGAACACCGTATCAAAGCCAAAGCCATTATCCAAAAAGTCGCCCAAGCCAATGTCAGCGATGCCATGCTTCGCCAAGCCTTGTGGTTGTTGCGTGGTGATAGTGATTTTGGCGTGGCAAAAAATAGTGAAGAAGGCTTAAAACTTGTGCAACAATCAGCAAAACTAGAAGACAGCCGAGCTGAAAAACTGCTAAGCAAGCTGTATTTTAGCGGTGAGTTGGTGGGTGTGAATACCGAACAGGGCAAATATTGGCTGATGCAATCGGCGTTGCATGGTCATGCAGAAGCCCAAAAGTTGCAACAAGCGTTTGTGATGACCGATACGCTCAAGCAAACTCGTGCCGATGATGACGATTATCTCAAAAAAATGGCGATTGGTACGGCGGTGTTGGTATTGGTGGCGTTGATTATTATTTTTGCGGTGAAAATCTAAATGTCAAATTTACAATTACTTCAACAGTTAAAACAGCGAATCAATTGTTCATCGCCTGTCGCTTTACAGCTTTTAAAACAAACGGATAATGATTTGGCAAAAGCCGAACAATTGTTTCATGAACAAAATTTAGATTTTATTCAACAACAAGCCAACTGTGATAGGGAACTAGCCGAGAAATTTTATCATCGTTGTCAGCAAAATGTCGAAGAAGCCATTGCACAGGCTACAGGTTGGATTTTGCATGGGCGTATTAGCAAATCTGTGATTACAACGGCTGATGAAAAATATTCTGCTCATCCACATCGCCTTTGTTTTATTCTGACAGCAAGAGATAAAAATGATAGTCGTATCATGGATATTGATACGATTGAACAAACTTATACCATTATTCCGATTGAAGATGTGTGGGAGTATTTATACAACAAAGAAGTCAATGTCTTTGATTTTCATGATGATTTTTCCCCATATTTTGACAATGATTTTAGCCTTGAGCAGATTGATACATTGGTGAAAAATTTACAAAATCTCACCCACACAGACCCAAAAGTTATGAAATTTTATCAAGAATTGATGAATTGGCTGATAAATTGTAAAAAATTTGCTCATCATTTACAAATTTATGGCAATGTTTAATTTGCATTTTTTCTATGTATTTTTCCCACGCATCGACCCCAAAATAGCAAACATGGTTAAACATCATTAAAAAAACGTGGCAAATTTACCACGTTTTTTTATGATGTTTTATTAAATGTTAAACACCTGCCTGTGCCAACGCCGACAAGGTCGCTTTTAACATCGCCGACACCGTACTTGAGCAAGTACCAATACCAGAATAAATTTCACCATCAACATTTAACTGCAAATAACTCACCGCATTGGCATCGGTACTCGTCACATCGTTTTGGGTCAAGGCGTGTTCCGCATAATTAATCACATGGATATTTTTGCCCAACTGCTCGCTCACGCCAGCCACGAACGCTGACAACACGCCATTGCCTTTGCCATTAATCGCAAGCGTTTCGCCGTTTTTCACGATTTTACCATTAAACGTTACTTCGTTTTCATCATTGTTAATCTGATAATTTTGCAACGCCAATGTGTTTTGTTGTAAATACGTTTTTTCAAAAATCGTGATAATATCGTCCGAAGTCAATTCAGTTTGACGGCTTTCCGCTTCATTTTGCACCACTCGGCTAAAGTCAATCTGCGTCCAACGTGGCAAGTTAAAACCAAAATCACGCTGTAAAATATACGCCACACCGCCCTTACCAGACTGACTGTTAATCCGCACCACGTCTTGATAGCCACGTCCGATATGTGCAGGGTCAATCGGCAAATACGCCACGTCCCACACGCCTTGCGTTTCTTCGCTGTGTTTTTCGTTAAAATCAAGCGATTTTTTAATCGCATCTTGGTGCGAACCGCTAAACGCAGTAAACACAAGCTCACCAACATATGGGTGGCGTGGGTGGATTGGCAATTGATTGCACTCGCTCACCACTTGGGCGATTTCGCTCATATTGCTAAAATCAAGCTCTGGATTGACCCCTTGACTGTACATATTCATCGCCATGACCATAATGTCCATGTTGCCTGTGCGTTCGCCATTGCCAAACAACGTCCCTTCAATACGGTCAGCCCCTGCCATTAGACCTAACTCACTCGCCGCCACCGCACAGCCACGGTCGTTGTGCGTGTGTAGGCTGACGATAACGTGCTTACGCATTGGCAAGTTTTGGCAAAAATATTCCACTTGATCAGCATACACATTCGGCGTTGAGCTTTCAACAGTTGAAGGCAAGTTAAAAATCACCTGTTGCCCCAAATCTGGTCGCCACACTTGACACACCGCATCGCACACGCTAACGGCAAAGTCGGTTTCCGTCTGTGAAAAACTCTCTGGCGAATACTCAAACACCCACTCGGTTTCTGGATATTCTTTTGCCAAATCACGCAAAAAAGTCGCCCCTTGCACCGCAATTTCGGTAATTTCGTCATAATTTTTTTGATAAACTTTATCACGTTGTACTTTTGACGTAGAATTATAAACGTGGACAATCGCACGTCTTGCCCCTTTTAAACTCTCAAACGTACGGCGAATTAAGTGTTCACGAGCCTGTACCAATACTTGCAACGTAACATCATCAGGCACATGACCGCCTTCAATCAACTGACGAGTAAAATCATACTCAACTTGTGCCGCAGACGGAAAACCAATTTCAATTTCTTTAAAACCGACATCGACCAACGTTTTGAAAAAACGCATTTTTTGCTCAATGCTCATCGGCTCAATCAAGGCTTGATTGCCGTCTCGCAAATCCACCGAAGTCCAAATTGGGGCTTTAGTAATGGTTTTGTCGCACCAAGTACGGTTGGTAATTTTTGGAGCGAATGCAAATGGACGGTATTTTGTATAGTCAAATGCAGGATTTTTTGGCTGGGCTGTGTTTTTAGCTGACATAGTTTTTCCTAAATAAAATGATAAAAAAATAATATAGGACTTACGCATTTTTTGGCGTAGGCTGGGTTTTTAACCCAGCAAATAAGCAATTTAACCATACTGGGCTAAAGCCACAGCCTATGTTTAATAAGTTTTTGCGTAAGTCCTATAATAAAACTATTATAATCAATTTCTTTAACAAAAACTCTCTAATTTTTTCTAAATTTTTTATTAAAAATAGCTTTTTTCACCAATTTTTTGTAAAATATTGATGAATTTCAACATTTCTAGGAAAATTATGCAAAATTTAGACAATCTTGACAAAAAAATTCTTGCCGAATTACAAAAAAATGCTAAAATCAGTAACCTTGAGCTTGCCGAATTGGTAAACTTAAGTCCGACACCCTGTGCCAGACGTGTTAAACAGCTAGAAGACAACGGTTTTATTACAGGTTATTTTGCCAAAACTAATCCACAAAAGTTTGGTTATCAGCTATCCGTTTTTATCGCCATTAGCATGGATAGGCACACAGCCGAGCGTTTTGAAAACTTTGAAAATGCGGTAAAAGAATTTCCCGAAGTCGTCAGTTGTAGCATTGTAACAGGGCGGAGCGAAGATTATCTGATAAAGGCAATGGTGCGAGATATGGCACATTATGAAGAATTTTTGTTGCATCGTTTGAACCGCATTGAAGGCATTGCACAGGTGCATACCAGTTTTGAATTAAGAGAAGTTTTTTCTCGCAGTTTGATTTAAATCGGCTTGGCAATTTGGTCTAATAACTTTAACCGTTTTTGTTGTTCGTCATAGGCTTTTTTTTGGGTGCGGTAGATTTCATAGACGCACATTTCTTCACAGCCATTGTCACAACATTCCCAGTCTTCGGGGTATGTGGGTTCTTCTATTAACTTTTCGTTATTGGGTAGTTGTTGGGTCATTTTATTTCTCCAAGCCAAACATTACCTTTTGGCACAACATAGCAACAATCATTGATATAATTTCTTTCTTTTGGAAATTCAATTTTTTTAGCGGTTTTTTTGACATTTTCAAACCATTTTTTCAAAATAAATGCCATTAGGTTTCATGTAGCGACTATTGGTTAAATTTAATCGTGAGAATGGATTGACCCAAAATTTGACATAATCACGATGATATTCAGTTAGATAATCCAAATCAAGGTTTTTGTTGTTTTCTACCCAAGTTTGAATATCTCGTAACCGTTTTTTTTGACCACGAATTTTTTTGTACTTAACTTTTTCCATTATTTAAGCCTTTTCAGACAATTTTTCAAGCAAGCTTTTTACCGCATCAATCCGCCCTTCTGTGGTGGCAAGTGCCTTTTCATCAGTCATTTTTATCCCTGTTGCCCCATTCATTTTAAACTTACTCGGATTGGACTGAATCAACTGAATAATCGTAATCGCTTCCACAGGCGTATTTGGCGAAAACTCAAACGTAACTTGCCGTTCATTACCGTCAATCTTGCTAATTGCAAGCGGTTCAGCCATTAAGCGAATTTGATGAATAGTAAACAAATTTTTGGTAGAATCAGGCAAACTGCCAAAACGGTCAAGCATTTCGCTACGAATACTGATTAAACTGTCGTAATCTTCGGCATTGGCAATTTTTTTATAAAACAACAACCGTTGATGCACATCGCCCAAATAATCATCAGGAATTAACGCTGATAAATGCAAATTAATATCGCTTGTCAAAGACAAAGGCGTGTTTAAATCTGGCTGTTTGCCTGCTTTAATCGCTTTAGTCGCACGGTTTAACATATCCATATACAGGTTAAAGCCAATCGCCTGCATATTACCACTTTGATTTTTACCAAGCAACTCGCCCGCCCCACGAATTTCCAAATCTTCACTTGCAAGCATGAAACCCGCCCCAAGCGTATTGGCTCGGCTAATCGCATCTAGGCGTTTTTGGGCATCGGTGGTCAAGCCTTTTAATGACGGCACAAGCAGATAACAATAGGCTTGGTGATGACTGCGACCGACACGACCACGCAATTGGTGAAGTTGAGCTAAACCAAATTTATCAGCACGGTTAATAATAATCGTGTTGGCGTTGGGAATGTCAATCCCTGTTTCAATAATGGTGCTACACACTAGGACGTTGTGTTTTTTGTGGTAAAAGGCTTGCATGACTTGTTCAAGTTCACGCTCTTTCATCTGTCCGTGAGCGACCGCCACACGAGATTCTGGCACAAGTTCACGAATGGTTTCCGCCATGCGTTCAATACTTGCCACATCGTTATGCAGTAAAAACACTTGTCCACCACGCAACAATTCACGCAAAATCGCTTCTTTTAACAAATTATCGGTTTTTTGCATGACAAATGTTTTTACTGCAAGCCGTCTAGCAGGGGGCGTGGCGATAATGGACATATTTCGCATACCTGATAACGCCATGTTCAGCGTGCGTGGAATTGGCGTTGCCGTCATGGAAAGCACGTCCACGTCCGACTGCATGGCTTTAATCCGCTCTTTATCACGCACGCCAAAACGGTGTTCTTCATCAACTATCATCAAGCCAAGTTTGGCAAATTTAACATCATCTTGCAAAATACGGTGCGTACCGATGATAATATCCACCTTGCCATCGGCTAAATCTTGTAAAATTTTGTCGTGTTGTTTTTTTGTGCCAAAACGAGAAAGGCTCTCAATATTAATCGCCCAATCGGCAAACCTATCCATAAAATTATCTTCGTGTTGCCCAGCGAGTAGCGTTGTCGGCACGAGTACCGCCACTTGATAACCTGCCTGCACCGCAATAAAGGCGGCACGCATGGCGACTTCGGTTTTACCAAAACCCACATCGCCACACACCAATCTATCCATCGGTTTATTTTGTTTCATATCATGAATGACGGCTTCAATGGCATTCGTTTGGTCGGGCGTTTCTTCATAGGCAAATTGACTTGCGAACAAATCGTATTGAATTTGGTCAATGGCAAAATTAATACCGACTTTGGCATCTCGCCTTGCTTGCACGTTCAAAAGTTCTGCCGCCACGTCATGAATTTGACTTAACGCTTTGGCTTTTGCCTTATCCCATTTGCCACTGCCGATACTGTGGAGCGGTGCGGTTGCCGTATCACCCCCTGCGTATCGGCTGATGAGTTGCAAATTCGCCACAGGCACATAAATACTCGCATCATCGGCATACAACAGATGAATAAATTCTTGCAATTGCTTATCAATCTCAAGCGTAATCAAGCCTTGATACCGCCCCACACCAAAATCAATATGCACAACAGGGTCGCCAATATTCATCTCGCTGACCGATTTTACCAAAAACTCATCCGACACATCGCTCTGTCTGCGTCTGCGAGTTTGCAACACCTGCCGACCGAACAACTGCATTTCTGACACAATCGCAAATTGCTCTAATAACATGCCACGTTCAATCGGTGCGGTGGTTAAAGCCAACTGATTAGCGGACAAATTTTCATCTAAATTCGCCAAAAATCCTTGTAAATTCGCCACACTTTGCAAGGTAAATTTCTTTTGCAACAGTTCAGTTAAAATCTCTCTTCGCCCTGAGGTTTCGGCAACGATTAAAATTGGTTTGGCAAAATTTTGTTGAAAATCAATCAGTTTTTGCAACGGTTCGGCAAGTTTATGGTCAATGTTTAACGTGGGTGGCGTTTGTGTATTGGCATTAATCACGCCTTTTTTGCTATCGTCAAACGCCTGTTCATTGGTAAAAATACGTTGAAAATTTGCCAATTTTTCATAAAAAATATGCTCAGCAAGGTACAAATCCGTTGGTGGTAAAATCGGCTTATTAGCATCATGCCGTCTGTCTTCATAGCGATTTTGCACTTGTTGCCAAAAATTTTGATAAGCTGTTTCCGCTTGATTGTCAATAATTAACAAACTATTATTTGGTAAATAACCAAAAAAATCAGAATTTTGTTGCCAAATTTCTTTATCAAAAAACAACGGCTGATAATACTCAATCCCAGACGGTGCAATGCCGTTTAACACATCGTTAAACAGTTCAATTTTTCTTGCACCAAGTTTGTCAAACGTGCTGGCAAAATTGGCACGAAACGTTTCTTTTGCAGTTTCTAATGGAAATTCTTTGGCAGGTAAAATCTGAAAACTGTCAATTTTGCCAACGCCATTTTGTTTAGCATTTTTTAAATATTTTTTAAATTGTGCGTATAAATGTGGGTCGTTAATTTCTAATTCTTTAATATCGTCATTAGTCAAACTTCGTTGAGTTTTTTCATTAAAAAAGCGAATATTGTCAATTTCATCATCAAACAAATCAATGCGAACAGGAAACGGCTGACCGACCGCAAACAAGTCAATCACGCTACCACGCACCGCAAATTCACTCGGTTCAAACACATTATCCACCGCATGATAACCTGCATTGACAAGCCGTTCTCGTTGCTGTTCAATATCAAATTTATCACCGACCGACAAGTCAAAATGCTGTCCAATAAGCCAAGAAATCGGAGCGACACGCTGAGCCAATGTCTGCACACCAATCAACAAAATTCCGTTAGTTGGCATTTGCGTTAAAAGGCGAATCCGCTCAGCAACGATGTCTTGATGTGGCGATAATTCATCATAAACCAACGTTTCCCAATCTGGAAACACATGAGCGTCCACCCCACAAAATCGCAGTTCGGTTTCTAATTGATTTAGCTGATTTTGGTCTTGGGTAACGACTACTTTTAGTCTGTCTTGCTGTCCGCTATCCGTTGTGGTTAGGCTTGCCAACCATAGAGCTTGAGCCATGCCTTGTAGATTGCCAAGCCACTTTTTGTCGTGTTTTGGGTTATCAAAAAGGGATTGATTGATACGAAATGTTAGATTTGATAAAGGATTGGCAGTCATATTAAAATTTTATGTGATATAAGATATATCATATTATGCGGTATTTTGTGTTTTTTTTAAAGGCAAATACGTTTGAAATTGCTGTCAAAATTTTTTTAACAAAAAAAATGTGCCAACTTTATTTGACACATTTTTATCTTAAACAAAAACAAATTTAGAAAATCACACCGATTTTTCCGCCGACTCAACCGTTTGGCGAATTAAGGTATTAATCGTCATCGGGCCTACGCCCCCCGGAACAGGCGTGTAAGCTGATGCAATTTCTTCAATCCCTGCTAATTCAATATCACCAACACCGCCATTTTCAGTTGGGTGAAAACCTGCATCAACCACGACTGCACCTTGTTTAATCCAATCTTTTTTGATGAGTTCAGGCTTGCCGACCGCACCCACGACAATATCCGCTTGTTTGACGATTTCCGCCAAATTTTGCGTTTTTGAATGACAAATTGTTACCGTACAGTTGGCATTTAACAACATCATCGCCATTGGTTTGCCCAAAATCGCTGAGCGACCGACCACCACAGCGTGCTTGCCAGACAGCTCAATATTGTGTTTTTGTAGCAAATACATAATGCCTTGTGGCGTGCAAGACCCATACGCAGGCTCGCCCATCGCCATATTACCAAAGCCTAGACAAGTAACGCCGTCCACGTCTTTTTTGATATCAATCGCATCAAAACACACACGTTCATCAATCTGACTTGGCACAGGGTGTTGCAACAAAATGCCATGCACATTTGGATTGTTATTCAACTCATTGATTTTTGCTAATAATTGTTCGGTTGTAGTATCCTGAGGCATTTCAACTTTGATAGAATCCATACCAACACGGCGACACGCATTGCCTTTCATCTTAACATAAGTTGCTGACGCAGGGTCATCACCCACCAAAATCGTCGCCAAAATCGGCGTTGCCCCTGTTTTTTGTTTTAACGCCTCAACACGAGTTTTTAACTCGCTTTCCATCTGTGTTGCATAGGCTCTACCATCAAGAACCAAACTCATACCAAACTCCCATCATGTTAAAAAGCTAAAAAATAAGCCTTATTTTAACCGATTTTGATAAAATTTTAAAATCCTAAAACCATAAAATTAAAAAAATCAAAAAAAATGCAAAAAACACTTGCACTTTTATAAAAATTTGGTATTATAGCAATCCTCAAGTAATGGCTGGGTGGCAGAGTGGTCATGCAGCGGACTGCAACTCCGTGTACGCCGGTTCGATTCCGACCTCAGCCTCCATTTTATTTTTAACAAGTTAAAAAAATACTTGCAAATAAAAATAAAATGATTATAATATCGCACATTCCAACGCACTGGCATTCATGCCAAGCGACTACTCAGCCCGGGTGGTGAAATTGGTAGACACAAGGGATTTAAAATCCCTCGCTCTAACGAGCGTGCCGGTTCAAGTCCGGCCCCGGGCACCATATTTTGAACCCTAAGTAAATCAACTACTTAGGGTTTTTTATTATCAAATTTTCTATCACAATCAATTTTAACAACAAATCACTTTTACAAAACACTGCTTTAACGGTATAATGTTTCGTTTATCCTATTTTTTTCAAAAACAAGTACGATTTTGGAGGCTATTTTGGCACGTTGGTTTGAATTTATGGGCAATCACCCATTTTTGTTTGGTATTTTATTTGTGCTAATTGTGTTATTTTTTATGATTGAAACCAAACGTGGTGGCAAAAAAATCAATCCCAATGCGGTCGGTTTGATGGTAAATAACCAAAATGCCGAATTAATTGATGTTCGCCCCAAAAAAGACTTTGAAAAAGGCTATATCCAAGGCAGTCGCAACATTCCTTTTACCGAATTAAAAAATCACATTGACAGCCTACGCCAATCCGACCGCCCAATTATCATCGTCTGTCAAATGGGTATGATGGCAGGCACGGCGGTTGCCATGCTTGGCAAAGAAAATGTGTACCGCCTTGATGGTGGCATTGTCAATTGGCAGGCATCAGGCTTGCCATTGGTATCTGAAAAAGTGGTGAAAAAATAAGTGGTTACACTATCTACTCAAGTTTTTATCTCAAAACCTTGAATTGTAAAAACTTGCCCTTATTTATTCATTAAATACACAAAAAGGAAAAAATATGAGCGTCCCTGTTACTATTTACACCACCACAACCTGCCCTTATTGCATTCGTGCCAAACATTTGTTGAGCAATAAAGGCGTGCAGTTTACCGAAATCAATATGCCAAGCATATCAAGCGAAGAACGCCAAGCACTTGCCCAAAAAACCAACAATTACCGCACCGTACCACAGATTTTTATCGGTGAAAAATTTATCGGTGGTTCTGATGATTTGGCAAAATTAGAGCGTGACGGCAGTTTGGACGCTTTGCTTGCAGGTTAAAATAGCTGATTAAAACCAAGCTAACTGATTGATTAGTTGTTATTTTTTTAAATGAGTTTTTTATTATTTTTAAATGTGTTAAAATAATTAACATTATTTAACTGATTTTATGAGGAGCTATCATGGCTGATGAACAAAATTTACCACAATTGGCATTAGAACGTATCTATGTCAAAGATATGTCATTAGAAGTACCAGGGGCACAAGTTTTTACTCGTGAGTGGCAACCTGAGTTGGACATTAATTTGTCAAGCAGTGCCGAAAAATTGGACGATGACCACTACCAAATCGTTTTGACCGTCAACGTAACTGCTAATAACGCAGGCGAAACGGCCTTTATCGCAGAAGTACACCAAGCAGGTATTTTTATGTTGCAAAACATTCCTGAAGACCAGCTAAGTGCGATTTTGGGTGCGTACTGTCCAAATGTATTGTTCCCTTATGCACGTGAAGTCATTAGCGACATCGTTACTCGTGGTAGTTTCCCACAATTGTTGTTAGCTCCTGTCAATTTTGACCAAGCCTATCAACAAAGCCTTGAGCAACCAACGACTTAATTGTTAGTTTGTTAAAAAAAGACAAATTCGTGCGGATTTGTCTTTTTTTTTAAATTGCAAATACGTGGTGGAAAAAAATGCAACCAAACAATCATCATCAAAATAGACATTATCAAAGCAAAAAAGTCGTTTGCGTTACAGGCGGTGCAAAAAGGATTGGCAAGGCAATTGTGCAAGCCTTTCATGAAAATGGGTTTGATGTCATCATTCATTACCATCAAAGCAAAACTGAAGCCCTAGAACTGGCAAACAGCTGTAACCAAATCCGCCCAAATTCTGCCAAATGCGTGAATGCCAACCTTGAAAATGCTCACGAACTGGCAAAGTTTTGTGATGATGTGATGGCGTGTTTTAGTCGGATTGATGTGTTGGTACACAATGCTTCACGGTTTTATCCAACTGTTTTTGGCAAAATTTGTGATAAAGATTGGCATAATTTGATGAGTTCAAATGCTCAAGCACCGTTATTTTTGAGCCAATTCTTTGCCAAAAATTTGCAACAAATGAATGGAGCGATTGTCAGTATCTTGGACATTCATGCCAATGCCAGACCTTTTTTGGGCTATACGGTTTACAATATGGCAAAATCCGCTCATCAGATGTTGGTGCAGTCGCTTGCGTTGGAGCTTGCCCCGCATGTGCGTGTAAATGGTGTCGCCCCCGGTGTCAATATTTTACCAGAGCATGACACGGAGCAAGCCTTAAGCGAGTGTCAAATTGCCAGTATTTGCCAAAGTATTCCGCTACAATCTATCGGTACACCCAAAGATATCGCTGATGCGGTGATATTTTTGGCATCGGCAAATTATATTACTGGACAAATATTGGCTATTGATGGTGGGCGTAGTTTGACTATGGCAGGTTCTTAGTCATTTTTGTCCTTGTCGCTACCACCTGGAACAACAGCTTTGACGACTTTGGTTGTGCCTTTGACCACGCCTTTGGTGGTTTTGTAAGCGACTTTGGCAGGGACGGTTACGATTTTATGGACACAACCTTGTAATGACAAAGCCACCACAAATAAACTTAACATAGCAATTTTTGACATAGGATAACACTCCGATTTTTGGGTTTAAAATCCGCTTAGCTTAACATTTTTTTATCATATTTTAAATCAATTTTTATCGTAAAAATCATTTAGCAATCTATCAACGCACGATTTGCCATATCATCAGCATACAAAATTGCCTGATACAAACTATCCACACTCGCCCGACCTGTCCCTGCCAAATCCAACGCTGTGCCATGGTCTACCGATGTGCGAATATAAGGTAGCCCAAGCGTAATATTCACCGTTTCACCAAAACCATGTGATTTGAGCGGTGCAAGCCCTTGGTCATGATACATGGCAATCACCACATCACAATTTGCCAAATATTTTTGGGTAAATAAGGTATCAGCTGGCATCGCAAGACTAATATCAACGCCTTTGTCTTGATACTGTTTTAAGACAGGATTAATAATATCTATTTCTTCTCGTCCTAAATAACCGCTCTCCCCTGCGTGTGGATTTAACCCACACACCAAAATTCTAGGATTTGGCAAACCAAACTTATTTTGACAATCTGTCAACACAATATCAACCGTTTTTTGCACTTCATCTTTGCTAATCGCATTGGGTACATCACGCAACGGCAAATGTGTCGTTACCAACGCCACCTTCATTGCCGAATTTGCCAACATCATCACCACTTTATCAAGCCTAGATTGTTCCATAAAAAACTCGGTATGCCCCATAAAATCAGGTTTGATTTTCATAATCACCGATTTATGTAACGGTGCAGTCACTATCCCTGCCACTTTTTGATAAAAAGCTAATTCATGAGCCAATTGTAACTGCGACAATACCATCTCGGCATTTTCATCGGTCAATTGCCCTGCTATCACCGTTTTTTTAGTAGCAATATGAAGAATATTTAAACAATCATCTTTGTAAAAATTTAAAATATTATCAAAATCTTGATAAATTGTATCAACCGATGTTGCCTGATGATTTAATTGATAAAGCTGAATATCTTTGCTTAGGCTATTTTGTTGTTGCAACTGATTTTGTTGTTGTTGCATCGCTTTTATATCCGCCAAAATAATGATTTTTCGGTTAAAATTGGCAAATTTTTGTTTATCCGCCAACATCAACACAATATCCATGCCAATACCCGCTGGCTCACCCGTAGTTATCAAAAGTGGTAATTTTTTCATGTAAAATTTCTCAACCCGAAATAAAACCCTATTAAACAATAGTTTAACAGGGTTTCATCATTTGGCAACTATATTTTTAAGGTTTAGTCGTCCATCATGCTTTGGATATAATTTTCCAAGTTCATGCTTTCAATCAACTCTTGTTGCGTTTCTAACCAGTCAATATGTTCTTCGCTACCATCTTTTAATTTGACCAACAATTTACGAGAAACATAATCTTCGTTTTCTTCGCATACGGCAATGGCGTTTTTCAAAATTTCGGTTTTTTGGTATTCCAATTTTAAATCGCAATCCAAAATTTCCGCCACATTTTCACCGATGAGTAACTTGCCAAGCTCTTGCAAATTTGGCAAACCTTCAAGGATTAAAATACGCTCAATCAACTCATCGTCCCATTTCATCTCATGGATTGATTGATGATAAAGTTTGTCATTCAGCTCTTCCACACCCCAGTTTTTTAACACACGAGCGTGTAAAAAATATTGATTGATAGCGATTAACGCTTGCCCAAGTGCTTGATTTAACACTTTAATAACGGCTTTTTCTGCTTTCATAGCACACCTTTTTATTTATTTTTATAAACAAATGAATCAAGAAATATTAAATTATTCCACATCACCCAATTGTGATTGTAAATAATTTGGCAAGCCAATCATTTCAATTAAGCCCAATTGTTGCTCTAACCAATGTGCGTGGTCTTCTTCAGTATCCACCAATTGAGCAACCAAAATCTCACGAGTTACATAGTCTTGCTCTTCTTCACACAGTTTGATACCGTCTTTTAAATGTTGGCGAACGCTGTATTCCAACGCAAGGTCAGATTTTAGCATAGATAGCACGTCTGCACCGATATTGATATCCGCCACTTTCATATTTGGCGTACCTTCAAGCATTAACACACGGTTAATCAAAGCACGAGCGTGGTCAGTTTCTTCTTCCATTTCGTGATGAATACGTGCGTGCAATTTGTTGTAATGCCATTCGTGATACATTTGAGCGTGGATAAAGTATTGGTCTCTTGCACCAAGCTCACCACTGATTAGAAAATTTAAATAATCAATAACTTTTTGACTGCCTTTCATAGTTGCTCCAAAATGGTTTAAAACATAATTAAGCCACTATTATATGGCATTTTTTGGATAAAAACAAGGGTTTTGATTAAAAATATTTAATTTAATCAATTAATATGTGAAAAATGTTTTGAAAAACAAATAAAAACTATTATCATTTTACTTTGGTTTTTTAGTGATATTGTTAAGTTTTACAAAACAATATCACAATCAATAATTGTTTTTATTTGCATTAAAATTTAAAAAATAAAGAAAATTAGGCGACTTCTTTAAATAATTTTGGATTAAGTTGGATAAATTTGTCGGCGTATTCTTCAATCATGAATTCAACAACAGGTTGACAACCGCCACAGCACGTTGCGACATCAAGCTCTTGTTTTAAAGCGTCAATGTTATTATGCCCTTCTGCGATGGCTTTACTAATTTCGGTATCTTTTACAGCATTACAAATACAGACAAACATGGCTATCATTCCAATTTTACAAATTGATTAAGTGTTATAATAATGATAATTGTTATTATTTGCAAGCAGTTTTTAAGTTTATTTACAAAAAGCTAGCAATATTTTACCATGTTTATTTTCCGGTAACTGGACTGATGATTTGAAATTTTTTTGGCGTGGTTGATGTGGCTGGGTTTTGCTCGTTTTTTGGCAGGGTGGGTTGTAGATTTGGGTTGGTTTGGTCGCTTACCATCAAAAACTCATCTGCCAAGGCAAATGCTTCTGCCATGGCGTTCGGTTTGTTTTGTGTTAATAAGGTTGACAACAGTTGTAAAGCGACTTGTTCTCGTTTTGATAATGACATGGTTTTGCCCTATAATTCCATCATATTAATGTGGAATTATAAACTATTTTTGATGACAGAACCAGTCTCTTGATAAGAATTTATTTTACATTGATATTGTAAGCAATTTTTTTGTACCAAGGTAGTTGGTTATAAAGTGCTTGTCTGGCTTTACGTTCGGCTTCGGCTTTGCGTTTTTCACGGATAAGATGATTGCTTGCCAACATATAAAAACTTTGGTTTTTGGTGGCGATAATATCGCCTTTGCCGTTTTGGATTTCTACGGTAAGTTGGTATTGATTGGGTTCGTAATTTTCAGAGCTGATAGTGTATTGTGTGTCCCGCGTGGTGGCAATGTGCTTACCGTTGATACGATATACCAAGCGGTCGCCTGCTTGTAGGTTTGGCTTGACATCTACCACAATGTCAATGTTTTGTGGACGGCGATAAATGGTGGTCGCATCGGGCTTGGTGATGGTGAGTTGATATGAACCTTGTTGCGAAAAATTTGGTGTGTTGGTGTTGCTGTTTTGAGATTGGTTGATGATAGAGCTTGTTGGTTGATAGCTTGTGTTTGTTGAGACGTTATTTTGTGGTGTCGCTTTTTGTGAAATTAGATTGTCCAAAATTTTAATTTGGTTACTATCATTGCTGTTTTGGTAGGCGGTGTTGGCGTTATCTGTGTAGACCACTCGCCCATCGGCAGTAACAGTTTTATAAATTTCGGCAAAACTGTGGGTGCTGGTCAAAAATAAAAGTGCTGATAATGTAAGTAGAATGGGCTGTTTCATCGTCTATTCCTACGATTGATTTAAGATTTCTTTGACCGTAAAGTTTAGCATAAATTCATATTTTTTATCAAAGACTATTTTGTGAATACTTTTCATAAACGAATTGAACAACATAAAAAAACCGCATTATTATCAATGCGGTTTTTATTTTTTCTAAAATATTTTATCAATAATTATTCATAATTATCAATACTTGGGCAAGAACACACCAAGTTTTTATCGCCATATACGTCATCAATACGGCTTACCGATGGCTAGAATTTATTCTCACGAATATAAGCAAGCGGATAAGCGGCTTCTTCACGGCTATAGCCACGATTCCATTCGCCAAGCACGACTTGAGCGGTATGTGGTGCGTTTACCAACGGATTGTCATCAGCTGTCCATTCACCGTTTTTCACTTTCATGGCTTCTGCTTTGATTTGTTTGAGTGCCGAAATAAAGCGGTCAAGTTCTTCTTTGCTTTCAGATTCAGTCGGCTCAATCATCAGCGTTCCTGCGACAGGGAATGACATGGTCGGAGCGTGGAAACCATAATCCATCAAGCGTTTGGCAATGTCCACTTCGGTAATGCCTGTTTCTTCTTTTAGCGGACGAATGTCAATGATACATTCATGAGCGACACGCCCATTTTTGCCACTATATAGCACAGGATAATCGTCTTCTAGCTGACTTGCCATATAGTTGGCGTTTAACAATGCTACTTCGGTCGCTTGTTGTAAGCCGTCTTTACCCATCATGGTGATGTACATCCACGAAATTGGCAAAATGCTTGCCGAACCAAACGGAGCTGCCGACACCGCACTCATACCGTCTTGAGCGTTTGGCACAGGAGCGACAACGTGATTAGCGATAAACGGTGCAAGGTGCGACTTCATGCCGATTGGCCCCATACCAGGTCCACCACCACCATGTGGGATACAGAAAGTTTTGTGTAAATTCATGTGTAGCACGTCCGCACCCACGTCCGCAGGTTGCATCATAGCGACTTGGGCGTTCATGTTCGCACCGTCCATATACACCTGTCCGCCATTTTTGTGAATCAAATCGCAAATATCACGAATGCCTTCTTCAAACACGCCATGCGTTGAAGGATAAGTAATCATCAACGCCCCTAAGTTGTCGCTGTGCTGTTCGGCTTTGGCGGTCAAATCAGCAATATCCACATTACCAAATTCATCAGTCGCCACAACGACCACTTGCATTCCCATCATTTGAGCGGTGGCAGGGTTTGTGCCGTGTGCCGAACGTGGAATTAAACAAATGTTGCGATTGTTTTGCCCTAAACTTTCATGATAACGGCGGATTGCCAAAAGCCCTGCATATTCGCCAGACGCACCCGAGTTTGGTTGCATAGAAATCGCATCAAAGCCTGTAATCGCTTTTAATTGCTCTTGCAAACCGTCAATCATTTCCAAATAACCGCCAACTTGCTCTCGTGGGGCGAATGGGTGAACATTGGCAAATTCATTCCAAGTAATCGGCAACATTTCACTCGTTGCGTTTAATTTCATGGTACAAGAACCCAATGAAATCATGCTATGATTCATCGCCAAATCTTTATTTTCAAGTTTTTTCAAATAACGCAACATTTCATGTTCGGTATGATGACTGTTAAAAACAGGGTGGCTTAAAATCGCATCGTTACGCAATAAATTGTCATTGAGTGAAATTTTTAATTCGCCCAATTGCACAGATGAACCTGTAAAAATTTCGGTTAAAATGGCAAAATCTTTTTCATCGCTCACTTCGCTAAAGGCAACCGCAAGATGATTTTCATCAACTTTACGCAAGTTAAAACCCTTGTCCAAAGCTGATTGATAAATAGTGTTCGCTTTATCCGTTTTTACCAATACCGTATCAAAAAATTGCTCATGAACGACCGTTAAACCTGCATTTTTCACCGCATCGGCAAACGCAGTCGCCAACGCATGAATACGAGTGGCAATCCGTTTCACGCCGTCCGCACCATGATAAACCGCATACATTCCTGCCATATTTGCCAAAAGAACTTGCGAAGTACAAATGTTTGAATTGGCTTTTTCACGGCGAATATGCTGTTCACGAGTTTGCAACGCCATACGCAAGGCTGGCTTGCCCTGTGCATCCACTGATACACCAATGATACGGCTGGGGGCAGAGCGTTTTGCACTGTCTTTAAACGCAAAATATGCAGCGTGCGGGCTACCAAAACCCATCGGTACGCCAAAACGTTGCGTATTACCCAACGCCACGTCCGCACCCATGTCCGCAGGTGATTTTAATAAAACCAAACTCATCACATCGGCAACGACAATCGCTTGCGTGCCTTTGGCTTTTACCGCACTGATAACGTCTGTTAAATCAACAACATCGCCATCTTTACCAACGTATTGGAAAATTGCCCCAAAGAAATCGCCATTTTTTGCGGTTTCAAAATCGCCAACAACGACTTCAAAATCAAAATATTTAGCACGAGTTTTAATCACGTCTAAGGTCTGTGGGAAAATTCGGCTATCCACAAAAAATTGATTGGATTTATTTTTGCCAACACGTTTTGCCATCGTCATAGATTCGGCGGCGGAGGTCGCTTCATCAAGCAAACTTGCCCCTGCCATTTCAAGACCAGACAAATCAATACACACTTGTTGGAAATTTAACAAGGCTTCAAGGCGACCTTGTGAAATTTCGGCTTGATATGGCGTATAAGCTGTGTACCAACCCGGGTTTTCTAGCACGTTACGCTGAATCACCGCAGGCACACGAGTTGGATAGTAGCCCATGCCGATGTAGCTTTTATTCACGGTGATTTTGTCCGCCAAGCCACGCAATTTTGCCAACGCTTCATGCTCTGGCATACTGTTTGGCAAGTCTAAATCTTTGTTTAAACGCACCGATGCAGGGACGGTTTGGTTGATAAAATCTGCCATATCTTTTGCCCCAACGGCTTGGAGCATGGCGGTTTTTTCGTCTTGACTAATGCCAACATGACGGCTGATAAATTCTGAATGATTAAACACATCAGAAAATGAGTTAAAGGTAGTTTGGCTCATAAAATTTCCTTTTATAGATGGTTTTAAGGGGTTGTTTTTTGGTTTGGTTGCTTAAATAAAATTGATAAAATTTTGTTCGTTTAATAATTAAGCATTTTCTGCTTTGCTTAATTTTTTATCAAAAGTCCATAATTTAACGTGATTTTTTTGGGCGGTACTTAGAATCATATAATCAGAAAAATCAGCGTTTTAATTACGGTATAAATCTAAAGTAGTTTGAAAAATTTCTTGATTTTCAAGCAAAAAATATTCGCTATTTAACAAATGTTCTAAGGTTTTGATAATACTAGCTTTTTCAAAATTATAGCCTTGTTTTAACAGCCAAATTAATTCAACTTGTACATTTTGACTGATAAAAACATATTTGGCTTTTTTGACTAACTCACGAGCCAATTGGCATTGCGTTGTATTTTCAACATCATTGACAAAAACTCGTGTCAAAACATTGGTATCTAACGCAATCATAAACCTGCACCAGCTTTGGCAATGACATTATCCATTTCTTCTAATGACAAACTTTTATTTGCCGTTAAAATACCGAAACTATCTTCAATTGTTGTGGTTTTTGCTTGTTGTTTTGATAAAAAAATCGTGTTTACCAAGTTATCAAAAATTTGTTTGACTGATTGTTTTTCATCAATATTAAGTGCTTGAAAAGCTTGATAAGTTGTAGGATTGACATCTAACAAAATCTGCATAATTTCCCCTTTTTTTAATTTAAAAAAACTAAAAACTAAAAACAATCAAACCTTAAAAACAAACTGTTTTTTATCAAAACGATATTGCTCGGCATAAATCCCTTTTTCCGCACGTTCGCCAACGGCTATCACCATGCCAATATGTTGATGAGCATGCAAACCTAACAATTGTTTCATTTTTGGCTCGTCAAAACCGCCCATCGGACAACTATCAAAACCGAACGCACGCACCGCTAACATAAAGTTTTGACACGCCAAATACAGGTTTGCCAACGCCCATGTCTTAATATCCGTCTCGCTATACATCGGCTCAACCATCGCCCCTTTGACTTGGCGTAACGTATTAATCGCTACCCATTTTGCAGGGGAAAGCACATTCATCGCCCCACGCCCCATCGCAATCGGAATCAATTTGCCATAATAATCCTTGACCGCTTTTGGCACAGGTTGCACAGGGTAAAATTTGATATTATCTTGAGCGTTTTGTCGCCAAGTATCGCTACGAGCTACGCATACAATCAGTTTATTGGCGGTTTTTGCCGCATTTTGGCTCATGCAGTATTCAATGGCTTTTTTATGAATTTCTGGATTTTCAATCACATAAAATTCCCAAGGCTGTAAATTGCTAGAATTTGGAGCAAGCAATGCCATATCCAAACATTTGTCAATCACTTCATCAGGCACTTGCGTATCGGTAAACAAACGTACAGAACGGCGAGAAGTGATAACATCGTGAAAATTTACATTTTTTGGGTCTGTTTTCATGGGGTTTTTATATTAAATTATATTGGTTTAAAAAATTAAAAAAGTTTAAAGTAGAGGGGTTAGCGATAGCGTAACCCACCAAACACCTGTTAAAATCAGTATGGTGGGTTACGCCCTAAAGGGTCAACCCACCATATAAGGATAAGATTAATTAAATTGAATCTTGATATTCGTCAGCGTCCATCAAGCCTTCATAATCGCTTGGGTTTGCAGGTTTGATTTTAAAGAACCAGCCTTCGCCATATGGGTCAGCGTTTACCGTTTCTGGTGCATCAACCAACGCTTCATTGATTTCAATAATTTCACCTGCAATCGGTGCGTACACGTCTGATGCGGCTTTTACCGATTCTACAACGGCAATTTCATCATCAGCTTCAACGTTGCTACCGACTTCTGGCAATTCAACATAAACCACATCGCCCAACAAATCTTGGGCATGGTGCGTGATACCAACGGTAATTGTGCCGTCTGCTTCTTGGCGTAACCATTCGTGGCTTGCGACATATTTTAAATCGGCTGGGGTGTTACTCATGAGTTTCTCCTAGTGAGTTTGGGTTGTTTTTATTTAGCAAAAAAGAAAATATTAATCCGATTAAAAAATAACAAACAAATATTGTCAAACCTTCGCTAAACCATTCTAAATTAAAGGCTTTATCATTCACAGGTTCTAATGACAGGGGCATGGCGGTGATACCGACACTGTTACCCATGACATAAAAAACTTTGGGAATTTCATTTAGCACAACGTTAATATTTTTGTAATATTTATGGTCAGAACCAATGATTTTTAAAAATAAACTGACCAATCCAGATACAAAAATAATAGCAAAAATAGAGTATAAAAAATCTAAATAAATGTAGTCATTATACTTGCCATCAATAATTCTGTCTAACGTTTTACCGTCTTGAAAAAAAAAGACTAGAAAAAACAATCACCATAAAAAATATGACAGATTGGATTAAAAAAATACTTAATTCTTCTACAAAAAATTCAAGATAGCGATTTTTATCAGCCATATTTTTATCAGTTATCTTAAAAAAATAATAAAAATGTGATTGATAAAATAGATTTTTACCAACCACATTATTTAACAAATATTAACTATCCGTTAAAAATTATTGAGCAGTACAGCCAAAGTTAAATTCTTGACCGTTGGTTGTAACTGTCAAAGCAGCTTCAGAACCTTTAATCGCCCAGTCATAAGCGGTTGTCGCATTTGATACAGTAAAGCGGTTGCCAGATGCTGATACGTCTTGTTTTAATTGAACGGCAGCTTGGTTTAGGCTTAATGTTGGTGCAGTGATGTTGATATTTGCATAGTTGTCGCCATTACGCTCAGAAATCACAGATACCACTTCAGCGTTGTTATCGCATTTGAAAGTTTGTGATTTTGCCAACACAGCTTGAACTTGTGATGGGCTTGGTTGAGCTACTTTAGTAGAAGTACAGGCTGTCATGATAACGACAACTGGCACTAAAGCAAGTAATTTTTTCATGTAAAATACCTTTTTGTTTTGTTAAAAAAAATAATAAATAAAATTAGTATGACTACTAATTAACAAGACAATGAAAAAACATCATCTTGTTAAACCGTATCATAACACCGATAAACGGTTAATCAAACTGTTTTTTACCATTTCTTACAAACGGTAAAGAAATAATACGAACTTCAGTCGCTTTGCCACGCATATCCACATTTGCCGTTGTGTCAGTAGTCGTTGGAATACGAGCAATGGCAATTGATTGCTTTAAACTTGGGCTAAATGTACCGCTGGTAATCACGCCTTTTTTGCCATTGGCAAGTGTAACTTCCATACCATCACGCAACACGCCACGACCGTCAAGCACCAAGCCAACTTGCATGACATCTGTACCATCAGCAAGGGCTTTTTCTTGCTTGTCCTGCATGGCTTTGCGACCGATAAAATCACGCTCATCTTTGACCGCAAGCGTCCACGCCATACCGCACTCGTACGGATTAATGGTTTCATCCATTTCGTGTCCGTACAAATTCATACCTGCTTCTAGGCGTAGCGTATCTCTCGCCCCTAAGCCTGTTGGCGTAATGCCATTGTCTTTTAACAGATTAAAAAATTCACCTGCTTGGCTTTCTGGCAAAATCACTTCCACACCGTCTTCGCCTGTGTAACCTGTTTTGGCAACGAACCAATCTTTGCCTTCAATCTCGCTCAAATCTTTACCGACAAAGGGTTTTAATGCGTTTAAACTTTCCGCCCAAGTTGGTTTTGCATTTGCCAATTTTTCAATTGCTTTTGGACCTTGCACCGCAAGCATGGCAAGCTCTGGACGTTCGGTAATGGTAACATCAAAACCAAAATCTTTGACAACTTTGTTAAATTGGGCTAAATCTTTATCACGCGTAGCGGCGTTTGACACGATACGGTATTCGGTTTCCGCTTCGTTCATGCGATAGGCGATTAAATCGTCAATCACGCCACCGTTGTCATTTAACATTGCTGAATAAATAGCTTTGCCGACCGTTTTTGCTTTGGCGATGTCGTTGGCAAGCAGTTTTTGTAACCAAGCCTTGCTATCCGCTCCGACAATGTCCGTTATCACCATATGCGACACATCAAACATACCTGCATCTGTACGAACGGCTTCGTGTTCGGCGATTTGTGAACCGTAATGAATTGGCAATTCCCAACCTGAAAAATCCACGATTTTACCGTTATTGTCAAGGTGAGATTGATAAAAAGGAGTGCGTTTTAGTTGTTTGTTGTCTGACATGATAAATCCTTGTGAAATGGGTAAAATCTTAGATTACAAAAAAATAGGCGAAATTATCAATCAATACACCATGATTGATAAAGCCCTATCTGTCCTGTGACCTGAGATTTTCAACAAATGCCTATCAATACAATATAGACACTTATTTTTTCCCCTTCGGTGGTGCTTTTACCATTAATTTTGTTTATTTTGGGCGTATTCAATACGCCCCTACAAAAATGGTTAAAAAAAACACACTCTCCAGATTTATCACTTTTGATAATTTTGAAAAAAAAATAAAAGTGCAATTCCAGTCCTGTTACCTGAGCGATTATAGGGTTTTTACGCCTTCGGTGATGGTTATTGGTGATTTAAAAAAGGATTATTTTTTAAATTGATAACAAATCAAAAACCATACTCTCCTGAAATATGTAACTATTATGCGTGGTTTTTATGATTTTGACAAGTGTTTTATCAATTTTTTTGATGGATGAACACATGATTTTAAAGTTAATTTTTGGGATTAAAGCCATTCATCATCTTCAGAAAAATGTTTTAAAGTCGCCTGTCTGTGGTATGTAAACACGCCCCAAATCCCCCCAATAATGGCAATCGGTGCCAGTAAAATGGTCAATTGTAAAATCAAACAAATGATACCTTCTTTTTTGCGACTGACCGAAAAAAACACATAACACGGAAAAATACAAGCTATAGCAAGTCCCACTGAAATTTCCATTCCCAAGCGTTCGTAACGTCTTCTAAAGCCCATTTTCTTTTCCAAAATTTTGACAAAGCGAAACAGATTTTTTGGCAAAAATTTGTTAAAATAACCCATTTTTAGACCAATTTAATCAAAAATGCAAAATTCCTTACGCAACACCCACATTCCCACCACCGACCCAAACGCAGGGTTAAAGGTTTCTGAGATTTTTTATTCGCTACAAGGGGAAGCCTTGACCTCAGGCTTGCCAACGATTTTTATCCGTTTGACAGGCTGTCCGCTTCGCTGTGTGTATTGCGATACCGAATACGCCTTTGTTGGCGGTGAGCGTTTTTCATTAGACGAGATTTTGGCAAAATGTCAAACGTTTCAGTGCAAACGCATTTGTTTGACAGGTGGCGAGCCGTTGGCACAGCCGAATGCCATTGCTTTGATGAAGTTGTTGCTTGAACATGAGTACGAAATTTCGCTAGAAACGTCTGGGGCGTTATCGGTTGCCGATGTGCCTGTCGCTGTGTCAAAAGTCATGGATTTAAAAACGCCAAGTTCGCAAGAAGACGGCAAAAATCTGTGGGAAAATTTAGACTTTTTAACGCAAAATGACCAACTAAAGTTAGTGATTATGAATCGTGCGGATTATGATTGGGCGAAAGCAAAATTATTTGAGCATGATCTGCATAAAAAAGTCAATACCGTTTGGTTTTCGCCGATGTTTAACGTTTATGATGACCGTTCGCCTGAAGTACCAACGCTTGCCACTGAATTAGCGGAATGGATTTTGGCGGATAATTTGCCTGTGCGTTTTCAATTGCAATTACACAAAATTATTTGGGCTGATGCGAAAGGCAAATAATTTTGTTATAATCAGTTATCTGTAAGAACCTCAAGCGTTATTTACACTTTGTTTAAAATAAAACTCCAACCACTCATAAGGAGTAAAGGTTTGAGTTTTGCCAGTAATATCATCTTTTTTAGTTAAAGATGAATGGGGTTTAACGGTATTATAGAAATTAAGAAATCTTGTTAATTCTTGCTTTCTATGTTCACTACCTGTAAATTCACATTGTTCATGCCACATTTCCATGAGCGTACGTATTACTCGTTCTGCTTTACCATTGGTTTGTGGTTTGGCAACTTTGGTGAATTTCTGATTGATGTTGTTATTATAACAGGCTTTGACAAATTCATGGTCTTTTGTGCCTTTATATTCTGTGCCATTGTCAGAATAAATCACCTCAATCGTATAAGGGCAAGGTTTAATAACTTGTTCTGTCAGAAACTTAGCCGCACTAAAAGCTGTTTTGTCTGGCATAATACAAGCATACAGTTCACGAGAATAATCATCAATGGCAACAAACAGATATTCTCTAGGGCTGTTGCTATTTTGTCCTTTGAGCAGTGGTAGGCGTTTTGTATCTACGTGTACCATCTCACCAGGATAGGATTTATTATAACGCTTGGCTTGTTTTTTGAGTTTGTCTTGTATACTCTTTTCAACTTTAGCTAAGCGTTTAATGCCAAATTTCGCTTGTTTAAAGCGATTATTGACACTGGTTTGTGGTTTTAGTAACTTCACTCTAGCAAGTTTCAATACCTTGTAGATTGTTGGTCTTGATACTTTGTATTCTTCAGCAAGTGATGTTACGCTTTGTTTGTTTTGATGATAGGCTATCCAAATAGCTTCTCTTTCAAACGGTAGCAGTCTGGTGTTTTTATGTATGTTCATTTGCAGTATTTTATCCTAAATACTGTAAATAACGCTAGGATATCTTACAAGTTATCTTTTTTTCCATTTTACACCTATTTTTTAAGGAAAATTTATGGACACTTTAACTGCCATTTCCCCAATTGACGGACGTTACGCCAGCAAATGTGATGATTTGCGTCCGTTTTTATCTGAATTTGGTTTAATCCACGCTCGTGCAACCGTTGAAGTGCGTTGGATACAAGCCCTTGCCAATCACCCAAAAATCGCTGAAATCAATCCGTTCTCTGCTGACACCAACGCCAAACTTGATGCGATTGTGGCAAATTTTAGCGAAGAGAATGCCAATCGTATCAAAGAGATTGAACGCACCACCAACCACGATGTTAAAGCGGTGGAATACTTTTTAAAAGAGCAAATTGCCGACATTGATGAGCTAAAAAACGCAGGCGAATTTATCCATTTTGCTTGCACGTCTGAAGACATCAACAACCTATCGCACGCCTTAATGCTAAAATCTGGGCGTGAAGTGTTGGCAAGCTCTATGCAAAAAATCATTGATGAAATTGCCAAACTAGCCGAAAATCACGCGGACCAACCCATGCTTTCACGCACGCACGGACAAACGGCAAGCCCAACCACGCTTGGCAAAGAGATGGCAAACGTGGCGTATCGCTTACACCGTCAGCTTAAGCAATTTAACAACGTAGAACTGCTTGGCAAAATCAATGGTGCGGTGGGCAACTACAACGCTCACCTGTCGGCTTATCCAAACATTGACTGGGCAAAAAATGCCGAAAACTTTGTTACCAGCCTTGGTTTGACCTTCAACCCTTACACCACGCAGATTGAACCGCACGATTATATGGCAGAGCTGTTTGACGCACTTCGCCGTTTTAACACCATTTTGATTGACTTTAACCGTGATGTGTGGGGCTATATCTCGCTGGGTTATTTCAAACAAAAATTAAAAGATGGCGAAGTTGGCTCATCAACCATGCCACACAAAGTAAACCCAATTGATTTTGAAAACTCAGAAGGTAATTTAGGCTTGGCAAATGCGGTATTAGCACATCTTGGCGAAAAATTGCCAATTTCTCGCTGGCAACGTGATTTGACCGATTCAACCGTTTTGCGTAATATGGGCGTGGGTTTTGCTCAAAGTTTAATCGCTTTTGAAGCCTGTTTAAAAGGCATTGGCAAGCTAGAACTTAACGCCAATCGCTTAAATGAAGATTTGGACAACGCTCAAGAAGTGCTTGCCGAACCAATCCAAACGGTGATGAGACGCTATAACGTAGAAAAACCGTATGAAAAACTAAAAGCCCTAACTCGTGGGCAAGCGATGACTCGTGAGATGATGATGAATTTTGTCAATGGTGATGAGCTGTCTGCCGTGCCAGAGAGCGAACGCAAACGTTTGGCAGAATTAACCCCTGCAACCTATACAGGTAATGCGAGCGAACAAGCCAAAAACTTGAAAAATTTGATGAAATGATTTTTTAGATTTTGTCTTTTTACATTTGATAAAAAAGGGCGTAAAATTACGTCCTTTTTTTTGTGGTATAGATTGAAAAACAATGACGATAAATAATTGATTTACATTATTGATTAATTTGATTGAAATAAAAACACTTGTAAACCAGCAAGCATTTCACAACGTTAAGGAAAATCATGAAAACCATCATAAAAACCGCCATTATCACTAGTGCCATCGCTACTTTAACAGGCTGTGCCACCACCGAACTGTTAAATAACAGTCCAAGCCAAACCACCACTCGCACCACCAACCAAAAAACCACCCTTATCAATGATGATGTGGTCGCCTTTGGCAAGCCTGCCACACCGATTGCAGGCATACCAAGCAACAGCGTGGTGATTGTCGGTGAAAAACACAGTTATGTGCTGACCCAAGGCGGTGATGAAGTCGCCCAATTATTCACCAACCTTGACTCAAATTATATCAAAGTTACCAAACCACTCGACTTTTTTTCAAAAAACAATGATGGACATTTTTCAGGTACTTTGGCATTGTCTTATGCCAAGTTAAAAAGCAGTTTTCACAGCAATGATTATGATTTTGTGTTACGCAACAAAGGAACAGAATGCACCACCGACAGCGATACACGCATGAACGCCCAGCGTTTTTGTTTTGAAGTACCTGTATCTGGCGGTGTCTATCCTGCGGTGAATAATTTGGCGTTGATTCAATCAAAATTCCGCCCATTGTCAAAGCCTTACCAAGTGTCTATTTACACTTATCAAAGCCAAACCACGACCACCACCCAAGGCGGTAATGGGGCAAATGCGGTAGCAAAATTGGTTGCTTTGCCGTTTGCATTGGCGTTTGATGTGGTAACATTGCCTGTACAAGTTTTGGCAAGTATTGATTAAATTTTTATTGATAAATAAAAATCCGTTAAACATTTGATTTAACGGATTTTTTTAGCATTTTACAAAATTAACGTTTTGCAAAACCTTGTTTGTTTAAATACGGCAAAATCTCTGGACGAGATGGTTTTGCCAAATAATTCACGATTTGCGATGTCCAGTCCATATCGGCATGACGCAGTTGGCTATAATAGTCTTTGACCGTGTCGTTAAAGGCATCAAGTTCGGCTTTGCTGGCAGGTTCGTATTGATTGGTTGATACAATCACGCTATTTGGCAAGCGTGGACGCATGGCGGGGTCTTGGTCTGGATAGCCCAAACACATACCAAATAGTGGTACAATGCCTTTTGGCAATTTTAGCAGTTCGCTTAATTTGTCAATGTCATTTCGCACGCTACCAATGTACACACCGCCTAAGCCTAGACTTTCCGCCGTTACCAGTAGATTTTGGGCGATGATGGTTGCGTCCACCGCACCGACCAATACCACTTCTGTCCAGTCAATTTGGGCTTCTGGCAGTAGGGTCAAATGGCGGTTGCTGTCCATACAAAAAATCAAAAATTCAGCACAGTTTTCTACATAATGGTGTCCGTATTTTTCGCCTTCTTTGGCATCTTGGGCGTTGGCACAGATACGGCGGATATCGTAACGTAGTTGTTTGTCCGTCACTCGGATAATGCTTGCCGACTGTAGATAGCCTGACGTTGAGCCTGCCATACCTGCACTAAACAAAGTATTTAGCAATTCTTCACTGATTGGCTCTTGGGTGAACTTGCGGATTGAGCGGTGGTTTAACACCGTGTCAAGGGTTGGTTTACTGTTTGTCATCAATTTTTTCCTTTATTAAAGTAATTATTTTATCATATGAACATCGCCAATATTGCAATGTTTATGATGGTTTGTGTAATTTTTCTAAAATACCTGTTATAATGCCTGACAAGGCATAAATCACGCTCATTGTTAACAATCCAAGCGGAATATCATTTAACACAATACCAAGCACAAAAATCACCACAATCAAGGCGACAAATGGCACACGTTTTTTGTCAAATTCTTTAAACGAATGGTATTTTAAATTGCTTACCATCAGCAAGCCTGCCACAACGACCCACACAGCCGACAAGACTTGTAGTGTCGTGCCGTTTCTTGGGAAAATATTCGGATAATCCATCGTTACCATGACAAAAGTCGCAATCAAAATCGCCGCCAACGGACTTGCCACGCCAATAAAATATTTTTTGTCCACCACGCCAATTTGTACGTTAAACCGTGCCAAACGCAATGCCGCACATGACGCATAGACGAACGCACAGGCAATCCCCACTCGTCCAAGTGGCTGTAACGCATAATGATAAATCAGCACCGCAGGGGTCAGCCCAAAGGCAATACAGTCAGCAAGGCTGTCCAACTGCTCGCCAAAGGCACTTTGGGCTTTTAACATACGAGCGGCACGTCCGTCCATACCGTCCAAAACTGCCGACACAAAAATCGCAATACAAGCCGTCATAAACTGCCCTTGCGAGCTAATGGTAATCGCATAAAACCCTGCCAACAGCGACAACAGCGTAAACGAGTTTGGAATGACGTACACGCCTTTTCTTGTTACCGTCTTATTAGCGACTTGCTCGTCTTCCACCACTTCAATCGTCAAGCCGTCATGCTCGTTATTTGCTAAATTCTCAGTTTGTGTATTTGTCATGATTATCCCTGTTTTTTCTTTTTACAAAAAAATCTACAAAAAATTGTAAAAAAATTCAAAATCACTCACCGACCAACCATTCTACTTTGACTTTTTGTTCGTCTGTCATATTTGGACAATCAGGGTGCTGTAAAATCGGCTGTAAATATTGCAAAATCTCGCCTACGTGCTTGTCAAATTGATACGGCGGATTAATAATTAACATACCTGTACCGTTTAAACCCATCGGCAAATCAGTCGGATAAATGTTTAATTCGCAAATCAATTGGCGTTTAATGCCTGTGCGTTTCATTTTTTTGTAAAAAAGTTCCACCGCTTCGCTATTTTTAATCGGAAACCACAACGCCAAAATACCTGTTGCCCATTTTTTGTGGATTTTTACCAACAATTCTACCAAACTGCTAAAATCTTTGTGTTCTTGTTCAAACGGTGGGTCAATCAAAATCAGCCCACGTTTTTCCACAGGTGGCACCACCGCAGGAATGCCTTCGTAAGCGTTGCGGTGAGCGATACCGATTGGCAACTGGTGCAACTGATAATTTAATGCATCGTATTCATCGGCTTTAAATTCAAAGGCTTCCGCACGATTTTTGACATCAGGGTGTTTTTGGATATGACGAGCGATAAACCAAGGCGAGCCTGTATAGACGTATTTGTCATAAAACTTGCGAGCATACGCCAAGTCATCAAGGTAGGTTTTCACCGCTTGTGGGGCTTTTACGTTGTCGTGTTGCATGAGTTTTTGCACACCACCGACCGCTTCATGGGTTTTTTTGGCTTCTACACTTGCCAACGAATACAGCCCACGTCCGCCATAGGCATCAAGCGTGTAAAAAGGTTTTGGTTTTTGGCTTAATTGCTCTAATAATTGTAACAATAAAACGTGTTTGACCACATCGGCAAAGTTGCCTGCGTGGTAGGCGTGTTGATAGTTCATCGGTTATCCAAATGGTTGTGAATTTTTAAAACTTAAATATGGTACAAATTAAGCATAGTATGGTAGCATATTGGCAGATTTTTTGAAAATTTTTCTTAAAAAAAGGCAAAAATATGTTTCAAATAGATTGGCAACAAAAAATTAGCGAAAATGACTTAAATAATTTTGACAATTTGGGCTTTTTTGTGATAGACAATTGTTTTGAAAAAAACGATTTTTATCAATTACAACAAGAAAGCGGATTGATAGCCTATCAACAAGCCCATCTCACGCATGGCGAGCGTTTGACGGCTATTCGTGGCGATAGCACTCGTTGGATTGAAAATACCCACGACTGCCCTGTTGGTATGCAGTATTTGGCAAGCATTGAAAACTTGGGGCGGTTTTTTAATTATGTGTTTTTTGCAGGGATAAAACGCTGTGAAGCCCATTACGCTCGCTATCCTGTGGGATTTGGTTATCAATGGCACATCGACAATCCTGTTGGGCGTGATGAGCGGGTAATTTCGGCGGTGTTTTATCTCAATGAAAATTGGGGTGAAAATAACGGTGGTGAAATTTTGTTGATTGATAAACAAAACATTGAGCAAAAATTACAACCGCAAGGCAATCGCCTTGTGGTGTTTGATAGTAATTTGCGTCATCAAGTGGAAATTACCCATCGTGAGCGGTTTTCTATTGCGACTTGGTTTAGACGAGATGAGATTGTTTTTTAACCAATCACCAACTTCACCGCAATCGCCCACATCACCAAACCAATGATAAAATCAAGCACTTGCCATGCTTTTGGTTTGGCAAAAATCGGTTGCAACAATCTTGCTCCAAAACCTAAGCCAAAAAAGAAAATAAATGATGCACTCATCGCCCCAAGTGCAAACGATAATTTATCGCTAAATTGGGTAGAAATCGACCCCAAAAACACCACCGTATCCAAATAAACGTGCGGATTGAGCCAAGCAAACGCCACTACCTTGCCAAGACTTGCCACGTCTTCCCCTTTGGCGACAAGTCCATCATTTTGTTTAAAATTGCTTAACAGACTTCTTAGCCCGTAGACAAATAAAAACAACGCACCGCCATATTTGGCAATGGTTACAATCTGCGGATATTGGCTGATAAATTTGCCAAAACCAAACACGCACGCCCCTATCAACACCGCATCGGACAAGGCACAAATCAAGCACACAGCAAAGACAAATTCTTTTTTTAAGCCTTGTTTTAACACAAAGGCATTTTGAGCCCCAATCGCTAAAATCAGCGAAAAACCCATCTTTAAGCCGTAAAGATAAGTAGAAATCGTCATATTCTGTTTTGTTTTATGTTATTAATGTTAAATTTTGTGTAAAATTTCTTGCTAAAAATGCAAAAATCTAGCAAAATGCACCATTTTTGCAAACTTTTAGAATTTTACAAGTTTTTATTAGGAAATAACATGACCACCCCCACCCTAGACTTAAGCATTGAATTATTAAAACGCCCATCGGTAACACCAAAAGACGAAAATTGCCAAAACATCATTGCTGACCGCTTGGCAAACAGCGGTTTTGTCAGCGAATTTATGTACTTTGGCGAAGGCGACACAGAACGAAATGCTCAAGTAAAAAACCTATGGGCAAGACGTGGCAACGCTTCACCGCTTGTGTGCTTTTTGGGGCATACAGACGTTGTGCCAACAGGCGATGAAAAAAATTGGACGTATCCGCCATTTGAACCAACCATCAAAGACGGCTATCTGTACGCTCGTGGTGCGTCCGACATGAAAACTGCCATCGCTTGCTTTACGGTGGCTTGTGAAAATTTTGTCAAAAAACACCCAAATCATAACGGCTCAATCGCCCTGCTTTTGACATCGGACGAAGAAGGTCCATCGGTAAATGGCACAGTCAAAGTGGTGGAAACCTTAGAAAACCGCCAAGAAAAAATTGATTATTGTCTAGTGGGTGAGCCGTCAGGCACCAACGTTTTGGGCGATGTCATCAAAAACGGCAGACGTGGCTCGCTTGGTGGTGTGCTGACCGTTACAGGCAAGCAAGGACATGTTGCCTATCCGCATTTGGCGGTCAATCCCATTCATTATGCCATGCCCGCGTTAAATGACTTGGTCGCCCAAACGTGGGACAATGGCAACGATTATTTTCCGCCAACGACCATGCAAATCTCCAACCTAAACGCAGGCACTGGGGCGAATAACGTCATTCCGCAGACCTTGACGGCAGAATTTAATTTTCGTTTTTCTACCGAAACCAACGAAACTGAACTTAAAGCCAAAACTTATGCGATTTTTGATAAATATTTTACAGATGGCAAGGCAAGTTTTACCATTGACTGGAAACTCTCTGGCAAGCCGTTTTTGACCGAGCAAGGCAAACTTGTCAATGCGTGCCAAACTGCCATTAAAAACGTGATGAATATTGATACCGAATTATCTACCTCTGGCGGTACATCGGACGGACGCTTTGTCGCTCCGACAGGGGCTCAAGTGGTGGAATTGGGCGTGTTAAACGCAACCATTCATCAAGTAAATGAATGTGTGGCAGTGGACGATTTGGAAAAATTGACGGCGATTTATGAGCAGATTTTAGAGAATTTATTAACGTAAATTTTTGATTGTTTTTCGTAAAAATATGCTACAATAAAATCATCAATCAAGCTAATTAAATAAGGAGAATGCCGATGATTTTTGCGATATCATTGTTAGCTTATCTGATTATTTTTGCGATTGGTCTGTATATTGTTTACCAAAAACCAACTTTGGTTGACAAACATATTGAAAAAGTGGCTTTTGTCGGTTTTATTGTACAAATTTTAATCAATCTTACTTTATGGCGACAACCAGAAGCATTTGTCCCATTCGTGCCTTTACAAAGCATGGAAAAAAGTGCGGTAAATTTTATGGGACTTTGTTTGATTAGCGTATTTTGTTACGCATCGTTATTGGTGCTTTTTTACAAAACACACGATTACCAAAACCCAGAGATTGCTGGTGAATAAAAAATAAGGGCGTACATTTTACACCCTTATTGCTATATTTTGTAAATTAATTGGTTAACCATTAATCCGCTCTTAACAAATCATTGATAGACGTTTTGCTACGAGTTTGTGCGTCCACTTTTTTCACAATCACCGCACAATATAAGCTATGCGAGCCGTCTTTGCTTGGCAAACTGCCCGAAACAACGACTGAACCTGCAGGAATACGTCCGTAAGTGATTTCGCCTGTGATGCGGTCGTAGATTTTGGTTGATTGACCGATGTACACGCCCATTGAGATGACTGAGCCTTCTTCCACAATCACGCCTTCTACGATTTCACTTCTTGCACCGATAAAGCAGTTGTCTTCAATGATGGTTGGGTTGGCTTGTAATGGCTCAAGCACGCCACCAATGCCCACACCGCCAGACAAATGCACGTTTTTGCCGATTTGGGCACAGCTACCCACAGTCGCCCAAGTATCCACCATTGTGCCTTCGTCCACATACGCACCGATGTTTACATAAGATGGCATCAAAATCGCCCCTTTGCCAATAAACGAACCCTTACGAGCCACCGCAGGCGGTACAACACGAATGCCAGACACACGAAATTGTTCTTCTGTCCAGTCGGCAAATTTGGTCGGCACTTTGTCAAAAAATTGCAAATGTTGGGCTGACGGCATGGCGTAGTTGTCGTTTAGACGAAATGACAATAACACCGCTTTTTTTGCCCATTGGTTTACCACCCATTCGCCACCGATTTTTTCGGCAACACGCAGAGTACCAGCGTCTAGTTGGTTTAATACGTCATTGACCGCATCACGCACATCTTGTGGGGCGTTGTTCGGGCTAAAATCAGCACGATTTTCAAAGGCTTGTTCAATAAAATTTTGTAAACTCATAAAGGTTTCCTGTTGTTAAAAATATTGTTATTGTCGCTGATTTTATCATGTTTTGCAAATAAAAGTTTTTTGTCGCAAAAAAAATATGCAGATTAATTATAAGCAAAGTTCAAAAAATTTCATCAAACAATTGAAAAGTTTTGACAAAAACCAAATATAAACACAAAGCCAAATTTACCATTATGACTTTTTAGTCATAAAAAATTATTGACAAAATAAAATTTTTTTAAAATAACCATTGAAACGCCAATTTTTATCCTTATTAATAAATTAATCCAAACACTTTGATAAGGAAAAAATTATGCAGTTTGACAAACTCACTACCACACTCCAAAACGCCCTACAACAAGCCCAAAGCCTTGCTATCGGACGAGACCACACCGCCATTGAACCCATTCATTTATTATCGGTGCTGTTAAATGATGAAAGCAACATCAATATTTATGAGCAGGCAGGGGCGAACATTAATCTGTTAAAATCAGAAATTCAAAAATCGCTTGATAATCAAGCAGTTATCTCAAACCCAACAGGCGATGTAAACTTAAGTAATAACAGCGTCAAAGTGCTAAACCTTGCCGACCGCCACGCCCAAAAAGCAGGCGATACTTATGTGGCAACTGATTGGGTACTGGTGGCGTTGGCAGAAACGTCTGACACCGCCAAGATTTTGGGCAAGGCTGGCGTAAACGAACCAAAACTGCGTCAAGTGATTAATTTTATTCGTGGGGGCGACACCGTGCAAGACCAACATAGCCAAGAACAACGTGATGCGTTGAACAAATACACCATTGATTTGACCGAGCGTGCCGAAAGTGGCAAGCTAGACCCTGTAATTGGGCGTGATGAAGAGATTCGCCGTACCATTCAAGTGTTGTCAAGACGTACCAAAAATAACCCTGTGTTGATTGGCGAACCGGGCGTGGGTAAAACCGCCATTGTGGAAGGGCTTGCCCAAAAAATCGTCAATGGCGATGTGCCAGAAGGCTTGCGAAACAAAAAAGTTTTGTCGCTAGATTTGGGGGCGTTGATTGCAGGGGCGAAATACCGTGGCGAATTTGAAGAACGCCTAAAAGCGGTGTTAAACGATTTGGCAAAATCAGACGGTCAAATCATCTTGTTTATTGATGAAATTCACACAATGGTAGGGGCGGGCAAGTCAGATGGGGCAATGGACGCAGGCAATATGTTAAAACCTGCGTTGGCAAGGGGCGAACTGCACTGCGTTGGAGCAACCACGCTTGATGAATACCGCCAATTTATTGAAAAAGATGCCGCCCTTGAACGTCGTTTTCAAAAGGTGCTTGTAGATGAGCCGACTGTGGAAGATACCATTGCCATTTTGCGTGGCTTAAAAGAGCGTTACGAATTGCATCATGGCGTGGACATTCAAGACAGTGCGATTATCGCCGCCGCTCGCATGAGCCACCGCTACATCACCGACCGCAAATTGCCAGATAAGGCGATTGATTTGATTGATGAAGCGTCAAGCCGTTTAAAAATGGAACTTGACAGCAAGCCAGAAGTGATGGAAAAAATTAACAGCCGTTTGATTGCTTTAAAAATGCAACGTGAAACGTTAAAAAATGAAGAAGATGACGGTGCAAAAGCCCAATTAAAATTGTTAAATGAGCAAATTGATGAGCTTGAAAAACAATATGCCGATTTAAATGACGTTTGGCAAGCCGAAAAAGCGTTGGTAAAAGGCAGTCAGCAGTTAAAAGATGAGCTTGACAAGGCACGTATTGCTTATGATAAGGCAAGTCGTGAAGGCGACTACGAAACCATGAGTAAGTTGCAGTACGAAACCATTCCAGACTTAGAAAAACGCATTCACGAATCGGATTTAGTGGAGCGAAATGCCAACGGCTCAGCCCCAAAACTTTTGCGAAATAAAGTAACGGATAACGAAATTGCCGAAGTCGTGTCAGCAAGCACAGGCATTCCTGTCGCCAAAATGCTACAAGGCGAACGTGAAAAAATGCTATCTATGGAAGACAAACTGCACGAGCGTGTTGTCGGTCAAGATGAAGCGGTTACAGCCGTTGCCAATGCGGTTCGCCGTAGCCGTGCAGGGCTTTCCGACCCAAATCGCCCAAGTGGTTCGTTCTTATTTTTAGGCCCGACAGGCGTGGGTAAAACCGAATTGACAAAATCACTTGCCAACTTTTTGTTTGACGATGAAAACGCCATGATACGCATTGACATGAGTGAATTTATGGAAAAACACAGCGTCAGCCGTTTGGTTGGAGCGCCCCCTGGTTATGTGGGTTATGAAGAAGGCGGTATTTTAACCGAAGCGGTACGCCGTAAGCCTTACAGCGTAGTGCTGTTTGACGAAGTGGAAAAGGCTCACCCAGATGTGTTTAATATTTTGCTTCAAGTGCTTGATGATGGGCGTTTAACCGACAGCCAAGGGCGAGTGGTGGACTTTAAAAACACGGTGATTATCATGACGTCAAACTTAGGTTCGCACAAAATTCAAGAGATGATTGGCGAGCGTTATGATGACATCAAATCTGCGGTGATGGAATCTGTAAACAGCCATTTTAGACCAGAATTTATCAACCGTATTGATGAAATTGTGGTGTTCCACCCATTAGGACAAGCCCAAATGTCTGGCATTGCCAACATTCAGCTTGCACGGTTGCGTAGTCGTTTGGCGGAACGTGAGATGAATTTAACCTTATCTGATGAAGCGATGAAAACGCTTGTGGAAGTGGGTTATGACCCAATTTTTGGGGCAAGACCGCTCAAACGCGCCATTCAACAAGAAATTGAAAATCCGTTGTCGGTAAAATTACTTTCTGGGGAATTTGTGGCAGGGGATACCATCAAGGTTGATGTCAAAGATGGTGAACTTGTTTTTGGCAAATAATTAACCTAAGAGTTGTTCATTTGTAGGGGCGTATTGTATACGCCCTGTCAAACGGATTTTAAATGGCTTGGTATGGTTGAAAATTTAAAAAAACGGTTTTCTATGGAAAGCCGTTTTTTGTTTTTGATTGACAAAAATTTTTGATTGTTTTAATATAGTGTAAAAGCTATAAATTTATTATATGGATTTTATGTATCTTGTTGAAACAACTGAAGAATTTGATGAATGGTTAAAACAACAACCTTTGGCGATAAGAAAGAAAATTTTATCAGCTTTGTTGTTACTACGCCAATATGGACATCATTTAGCACGTCCCCATGCTGACACACTGTATGGCTCAAAATTTAGCAATATGAAAGAATTGCGTGTTCAAATTCAAGGCGACCCTTACCGTGCATTTTATGCTTTTGACCCACAACACCAAGCGATTGTCTTGTGTGCAGGGAATAAAGTTGGCAATGAAAAGCAATTTTACAAACAAATGATTCCACTTGCTGATAATCTTTATAAACAATATTTAGATGAATTGGAGCAAAGCAATGAAAATGACTAGCCTTGATGAATTACTTAATCGCCTAGAACCAAAAGACCGTTTAGAAGTGGAACAAGAAGCCGAACAGCTGATTTTAGACTACAAACTTCAACTCATTCGTGAAGAGTTAGAGCTATCACAACAGCAACTTGCCGATGCTATGGGAATAAAACAGCCGACTTTATCAGCGATTGAAAATCGTGGTACGGACATTAAGCTCACCACGCTAAAACGCTATGTAGAAACAATGGGTGGAAAATTACGCCTTGATATAGAATTGCCAACAGGCAAACACGTTGGTTTTGCGATTTGATTTCACATTTACAATATTTACACAGTTCCCCAAATAAGAGCAACTATGTCACAACCTGTATCTCAAGTTTACGCCATTAGCATAGAGTTTCTCGGCACAAATTATCGTGGCTGGCAACGCCAACAAGAAGTAGACAGTATTCAAGAAAATATTGAAACTGCCTTTAGCAAAATTGCCAATGAACCGATTGAAATCATCGCCGCAGGTCGCACCGATGCAGGCGTTCATGCGTCTAACATGATAGCCCACTTTGCCACGACCGCCAAGCGAGAGCCATATAACTGGCTTCGTGGTGTGAATACATTATTGCCAAACGACATCGCCGTTCGCACTATCACGGCCATGCCAACCGATTTTCACGCACGTTTTTCAGCGATCGCCAGACGTTATCGTTATATTACGCTCAACCAACCCTTTCGTCCTGCCCTACTTTACGGTCAAGTAACCCACGAATACGCCCCAATGGACTTTGCCAAAATGCAACAAGCAGTCGCAACCTTGGTCGGTACGCATGATTTTACCAGTTTTCGGGCGGCGGCTTGCCAGTCTAATCAACCTATTCGCAACATTCATTTTGCCAATTTGACCCAACATGGCGAATTTATGGTGCTAGATATCCAAGCGGACGGCTTTTTGCACCACATGGTGCGAAATATTATGGGCAGTGTGTTTGCGATTGGTCGTGGCGAACAGCCGATTGACTGGCTACAAACTTTAATTACCGCCAAAGACCGCACCCTTGCCGCCCCCACTGCTTCGGCAGATGGGCTATATTTTATCAACGCTTTGTATCCTGAAAAATTTCAAAATTTATTGCCAAAACAACGATTATCACCGATTTGGTTAAATTTGGCTGAATAAAGTTGCTATTTTATTTTTTTTAAACTATAATACAACGCTAATTTTTTTAACTTATTGAAGACCTTATGGCAAAAAAAGAAGATATTATTGAATTTGAAGGTGAAGTGATTGATACTTTGCCAAACACGCTATTTAAAGTCCGCCTAGAAAACGGACACGAGATTATCGCACATATCTCTGGTAAAATGCGTAAAAACTACATTCGTATTTTGACAGGCGACAAAGTCAAAGTAGAAATGACCCCTTACGACCTTGATAAAGGACGCATCACTTACCGTGGGCGTTAATTTTTTATAAGAAACCATGATTTTTATCATGGTTTTTTTACGTCTACTATTCTATTTTTCCCATCTTTTTTATCAAAATCAACACAAATATAGAACGTTTGTTTGGTTTTTAACAAAACTCAGATTTTTTTTTGTAAATTTATCATTTTTTTGATAAATGTGTGTTGCTTATTTGTTAAAATTTAATTATTCTTAGCGTTACCAATCTATTGTGATATTTTATTATTTTGTAACTTTAATTTAAAACCTTACAGTTATTTAACAAAATATCCATTTTTTAAGTCCGTGTAAAAGGGAGTCTTTCATGTCTTTTAAATTTCGTGCTTTAACGCTAGCTGTCGCTACCATCTCTTCTATATCTGCTCATGCCGCAGGTCTTGACCGTTCTGGACAAGATGTTTCTGCCTTTTTACAAGACGGCACTTATGCAGAAGCCGTTTACACCTATATTGATGCTGATGTATCAGGTCACGACAATGCTATTCGTAGCGGTGCTGGCACGACTTATACCAAAGGTAATGCCACAGGTGATATGGCGGAAACTTATGATTTTTTCCGTTATGGTGTCAAAACTGATTTAAATGATAGTATCAGTATCGGTGTGTTGTATGATGAACCATTTGGAGCAGCTGTTCAACATGAGAATGGCACAAATAGTAACTTTGTTACCCATACAACAGGCGAGCAAGCAATTCAAGGTGCGTTGAATCGTACTTTGGCAGGCATTCAAGAGCAAGCTAAACAAGATGCAACTTTAGCAGCCATTTTAAGCACACCTACAGGTCAAAGCCTTGTTTCAACTGTACAAAATGTCAAAACAATTGAACAAGCTCAAGGATTGCAACAACTTTTAGCTGCCCAAACCTTACCTGCCACAACTAAACAACAATTAAACACTGCATTGAATAATGCAATTAATTATGCTCAAGATATTGGTACAAAAACCAATCAAGGCACTAATGTGGAAATTCGCGCTCATAATGTTGCGGCATTGGTCGGTGTAAAATTGGGAAAAAACAAACAATTCCAAGTTTATGGTGGTCCACAAGCCCAAAACTTAACAGGTGAAGTACATTTACGTGGTACAGCTTATCAGGCTGCGACAGGCTATGACGCTGTGATTAGCCCCGATACAGCATTTGGTTGGGTCGCTGGTGTTGCTTATAGCAAACCTGAAATTGCATTAAAAGCGTCTTTGACATACCGTTCAGAAATGGAACATGAAACCACCATTTCGGAAAACTTCCCTGCTCGTAATATGTTGGGGAAAGAAGCACATACAACCAAACCTTTTACGGTAACTTTGCCAGAATCTTATAATTTGGACTTTCAGACAGGTTTAAGTGCCAAACACCGTCTATTAGGTACGGCAAAAGTACGTTATGTGCCTTGGAGTGATTTTACTATTGAACCACCAACTTATAAAGAAACCACAGGCGGACTTGCGATTGCAAGTTATAGCAAAGACCAATGGGGCGTTGAGCTAGGTTTAGCAAAACAAGTCAATGACAAACTTGCCGTATCTGGTAACGTTGGTTGGGATAGCGGTGCAGGCAACCCTGTAACCACCTTAGTCCCAATTGAAGGCTACTACAGTGTAGGTCTGGGTGCAAAATACAACATTACACCTGAATGGGCATTGTCAGCAGGGGCAAAATATCTAAAATTCGGTGACGCAACTGCTCAATTACCAAACAAACTGATTGCAGGTGAATTTGATGATAATGATGGTTACATTGTAGGTGTTAAATTGTCTTATCAAAAGAAATAATCTGGCACAATGTTTCAAAAGCTGTCTTACACAAAAAGCCTTTAAATTTTTAAAGGCTTTTTTGTTTGGCATATAATTTAAATCGTTAATTGACTTTTTGCCATATCCGTCAGCATTCGCCCCCTTGCGGTTCGCACGATAAAACCTTGCTGAATCAAATACGGCTCAATCACATCTTCTAGCGTTCCCCTATCTTCTGCCAACGCCGCCGCAATCGACTCAACGCCAGCAGGACCGCCATCAAAACGCTCGTGCAACATATCCAGATACCGTCTATCAAGATTATCAAGCCCACGTCTATCTACCGAAAGCATATCCAATGCATTATGTGCCATGTCTGCGGTTACCACGCCATCACCTTTGACTTGGGCATAATCACGCACTCGGCGAAGCAAGCGATTGGCAATGCGTGGCGTGCCACGAGAACGCCGTGCTACCTCTACCGCACCGTCTTGGGTCATAGCAACATTGAGTAGCCGTGCCGAACGTGCCACAATGGTTGTCAAATCTTCCACGCTATAAAACTCTAAACGTTGCACAATACCAAATCTATCTCGCAATGGCGATGTCAAAAGCCCAGCCCTTGTGGTCGCTGCCACCAAAGTAAAAGGGGGCAAATCCAGCTTGATAGAACGAGCAGCAGTCCCTTCGCCAATCATGATATCCAACTGAAAATCTTCCATCGCAGGATACAAAATCTCTTCAATCATTGGGCTTAAACGATGAATTTCATCAATAAACAACACGTCACCTGCTTCAAGATTGGTAAGCATGGCTGCCAAATCCCCTGCCCGCTCTAGCACAGGGCCTGATGTAGAGCGAAGATTGCCCCCCATTTCACGAGCGATGATATTGGCAAGCGTGGTCTTACCAAGTCCAGGTGGGCTAAAAATCAACGTATGGTCAAGTGCTTCTTGACGTGCTTTTGCCGCACCGATAAAAACCGACATTTGTTCTTTTACAATCGGCTGACCGATATATTCATTTAACAAAGACGGTCGGATATGGTTATCGCTTTTGTCTTCGTTGCGTCCTGTTGGGCTGATAAGGCGTTGTTCTGCGAGATTTTGAGTTTGGGAAAACGGTGGTATCATATTGTTTTATAAAGATTATTAATATTAATAAAGTTCTTTGCGTTGAAGTTATGGCAAAACACGGTTAAGTTTCATTTCACATTTTTTGCCTTCGGCATCGCTACACCAGTACATCGTGTTGCCTTCTTTTTTGACATACGCCAACAAAATATCGCCCCTTTGGTCAATTTGATTGCCCGAGCAGTCCGCTTCATTGTTATCATATTCGGTCTGAATGGCAAGGGCTGGCAGACCATTGCCTGTATCACTAAACAAATATTTACCATAAGTAAATTCTTTGCCACTTTGTCCACGAAAAACTTGCTCTCGCCCAAAATGATAACGCTCTTGACAATTGGGCTGATTGGGGTCTTTTTTTTCCAATGCCAACTGCCATTGTCCTGCAATGCTTGGCAAGGTATAAGTCGTAACTTGGGCTTCTTGCTGTTTTGGTTGAGCAGTATTGCCAATTGCCGAACCGAGTGCCAACATAGACAACAGCCCTGCAAAACTCATGTTCATAAAATCCATCATGATTCCTTGTAAATTTAAAAATTTGTCTTGCTAGTTTAGCACAAACGCACCAAAATGGGTGAAATTTTGCCAATCACCACCCTGTGCGAAACAATACGCCTGTTACCACGAAAGCGACTGACAACAACGTTACCGTCAAAATATGGGCGATAAAAAAATTGCGTTTTTTGGCGTTATTCGTGTCTTTTTTTAAGGCAGGTACGGCAAAAACTTGTGCCGAAATTGCCGTTAAAATCGTCAAAAACAACCACGTCAATTTTGCTGTCAATAAAATAGATACTTGGCGTAACGGATTGTCCGCACCGTGTTGTAACAACAACGACCAACTTGGCAACAGCAAACTTGCCATTTTTAACCCCGTTGCTACTTGAATGATTAACGCACTCATGCCGAGTTTTTCAAAACTTTTTTCAAAATCCAACAATAATTGGCTATTTTGCTGACGAATGGCTGTCGGCACAATGCGAATTGCCAAGTACAAATGTCCACCGACCCAAATACTTGCCCCCAAAATATGCAAAAACAATAACCAAAAATTCATTGCTAATCCTTAAAAAAATTCACAAAAACACCCTTTATTATATAACAAAGACTACATTTTTGTTGCAAAAAACTGCGATAAAAGCATTGTTTTAGCAAAAAAAGCTGATTAAAATAAGCGTTCATTTAAAAATATTTTGTTAAACATAAAAAAGCCAAGAAGTATAGCCATGACCACAACCACCCCTACCCAACCCACACAAACGAACAGCCCAACCAGCCAAACCGTTACCCTACCCATGCACATTGAATTGGTGGTTCGGCAATATTTTAAAAATTTGGGGCAAGAAATGCCGACCAATCTGTATGAAATCATGCTTCATCAACTAGAAAAACCCCTATTAAAAGTGGTGTTAGAACAAACTCGTGGCAACCAAAGCAAAACTGCCGAAATTTTGGGGCTAAATCGTGGCACTTTACGCAAAAAATTAAAAGAACATAACTTGATGTGAGTTTGATAAAATTTAACTATTTGTTTATTTTTTATAAATAAATAATCAATTTTTTACTTTTTTATTTTAACATTTTTAACATCATTGAAAAAAATCACATAACATATAGGCAAATTATGAAAACCACCGCATTACACAAAGCAACGTTACACATCAGCAATTTTGCACGTCAAAAATTAGAAAATCTTGGCAAAACCATCAATAAATTAAACAAAAACAATCCTTTACAACAAGCCAATTTGACAGGCGTGGATTTAAGCCAATTAAAATTTGAACCCAATCAAAACTTTTCTCGTCAAAAAAATGCCTTTGATGAACAAATTCCCAACCTTTCCAAACGTTTGTTTAAAACCAGTCGTTTTGCCAAATATGGCTTGCTTGCGGACAAAGTTACCCCAGAAAATAGCTTTGAAAAAATCGTCAATAGCAGTTTAAACCAAATTGCCAAAATCTCACAAAAATGGGCAGAATTTGACCTGAAACATGATGAACGCTTTCACACACAGCTTAGCGATAGCGAACGCCATGCCCTAGCCCATGCCATCGCCAATCAAAATCGCACGTTAGCGACTTTGGGCGGTATCAGCAATGTCAGTGGCTTGGTGGGGATTTTGGTGGATACTTTGTGGCTACTTGCCATCAGTTTACGCAGTATTTTTCAAATCGCCCAAATTTATGACAAGCCTTTGACAGGCAAGCAAGGCATTCATATCGCTTTTGAAATTTTAAGCAAAATTGACCTAAAAAAATTGCAAGAAAAACAAACCTTGCTCGCAGGTCTAGGCATTTTGGACAATATGGCAAGCCATAATTTGCAAAACTTGCAAAATTTTAACAGTTTTTCTGACAATGATAACGTGCAAAATATCCTTAAACAGCTTGAAACGCTCGCTACCCAGCTTAACATTAATCTACAAAATTTTAATCTGTCATTTTTGCACAAAGCCTTGCCTATCACGGCAGTGGCAATCGGTTCGGCTTATAACAGCATGATTATCCAAGAAGTGTTACAGGTGAGTTTGAACACCTTTGCACCCACGCCAAAACTTGCCAACACCGATAACGACAAAGCAGAGTAAGAACCTGTATTCATAACGTCTTTGCAATGAAAAATGCGATAAATCTCCAGTTTTTCAAGGAAAAAACGCAGACTGATAGTCATTCTATCAGGCAAGTTTTTGACATCGAGCCGCAAGATTTAGCCATTTTTCATGCAAAAGCAAACAAATATTTAGCAAACACTCCAAAAATTTAATGCGTGATGTTGTGAATACAGGTTCTAAATAATTTTGGCAAACATAAAATTTCCTTGCACACTTTGAAAAAAAAGTTTATAATACGCTGTCCAAAATTGGCTAAAATAGCTTTTTGCGGATTTCTTTTTTAAAAATGTAAAATAATTTGTCTTATGTTTTACAACAAATTTTTACAAACAACGGGAGAGAGTGCCTTATGGCAACCACAAATCAATTAATTCGTAAAGGTCGCAATACCATTACAGAAAAATCAAAAGTGCCAGCGTTAAAAGCTTGCCCACAACGCCGTGGCGTATGTACTCGTGTATATACAACCACACCAAAAAAACCAAACTCAGCCATGCGTAAAGTATGCCGTGTTCGCTTAACTTCAGGTTTTGAAGTATCTAGCTACATCGGTGGTGAAGGTCATAACTTACAAGAGCATAGCGTGGTATTAATCCGTGGTGGTCGTGTGAAAGACTTGCCGGGTGTGCGTTACCATACTGTGCGTGGTGCATTAGACTGTGCTGGCGTAAAAGACCGTAAACAAGGTCGTTCAAAATATGGTGCAAAACGTCCTAAAGCTTAATTTTACAAAAATTAGCTTAGCTGTTTACACTTTTTAATTAACATTGTTTGCATAATTTTAATCAAATTTTTTATCAAATTATGCAGTAAGGCTGGTGAAATGTTAATTGTGCTATTTTATAAAATTTGTAAAAACAATTAACCTAACGACCAGACCACCCTGAATACACAAGGAATTTATTATGCCAAGACGTCGTGTCGTAGCTGCCCGTGAGATTCTACCAGACCCAAAATTTGGTAGCAAAACCTTAGCAAAATTCATCAATCACGTAATGGTTGATGGTAAAAAATCAGTTGCAGAATCAATTGTATACGGTGCATTAGACCGTGTACTAGAAAAAAATGCAGGTATTGACCCTGTTGAATTTTTTGAAGAAACGTTAGAAAAAGTTCGCCCAATGGTTGAAGTAAAAGCTCGCCGTGTGGGTGGTGCTACTTATCAAGTTCCTATGGAAGTACGTCCCTCCCGTCGTACCGCATTAGCAATGCGTTGGTTAGTAGAAGCGGCTGCAAAACGTTCAGAAAAATCAATGGCATTACGCCTTGCTGGTGAATTGCTTGATGCAGCTGATGGTAAAGGCAATGCGTTGAAAAAACGTGATGAAGTTCACCGTATGGCAGACGCTAACAAAGCGTTCTCACACTATCGTTTCTAATTTTTCTTTCATAAGATAAAATTTAAGATACTGTGGCACATTATTTTTTAAATATTTTATAAAATTTATAAAATAATACACAAAAATTTAAGTGGCTTGTCATGGTTTTGTCATGACAAGCCGTTATCATAAAATTAAAACTTTATAATTTTTGATATTCTTTTAATCACTGTCCCTAGGAATTTACTATGGCACGTACAACACCCTTAAATCGTTACCGTAACATCGGTATCTCTGCGCATATTGACGCAGGTAAAACAACTACCACAGAACGTATTTTGTTCTACACAGGTAAAAACCATAAACTAGGTGAAGTGCATGAAGGCGCTGCCACCATGGACTGGATGGAACAGGAACAAGAACGTGGTATTACTATTACTTCTGCCGCGACCACTTGTTTCTGGTCTGGTATGGGTCATCAATTCCCAGAACACCGCATTAACATCATTGACACCCCCGGTCACGTGGACTTTACCATTGAAGTAGAGCGTTCTATGCGTGTACTTGATGGTGCGTGTATGGTTTACTGTGCAGTTGGTGGCGTACAACCACAATCTGAAACTGTATGGCGTCAAGCCAACAAATACAAAGTGCCACGTTTGGCATTTGTAAACAAAATGGACCGTACTGGTGCAAACTTCTTCCGTGTTGTTGAACAAGTTAAAACTCGCTTAGGCGGTAATCCTGTGCCAATTGTTGTGCCAATCGGTGCAGAAGAAAACTTTGAAGGCGTTGTTGATTTGCTAGAAATGAAAGCAATCATTTGGGACGCTGCTTCTCAAGGTATGAAATTTGAATACGGTGAAATCCCTGCTGACTTAGTTGATACCGCAAATGAATGGCGTAGCAATATGGTTGAAGCGGCTGCCGAATCTTCAGAAGAATTGATGGATAAATACCTTGATGAAGGTGATTTATCTCGTGAAGATATCGTTGCAGGTTTGCGTGCGCGTACTTTGGCTGGCGAAATCCAACCAATGCTTTGTGGTACTGCGTTCAAAAACAAAGGCGTACAACGTATGCTTGATGCTGTGATTGAATTTTTACCAGCACCAAATGACGTTGATGCGATTAAAGGTGTTTTAGACGACAAAGACGAAACCGAAGCCACTCGTGAATCATCTGATGATGCACCATTTGCAGGTTTGGCATTCAAAATCATGAATGACAAATACGTTGGTAACTTGACATTCGTTCGTGTTTACTCAGGCGTTGCAAAACAAGGTGACAGCGTTTATAACCCTGTTAAAATGAAACGTGAACGTATTGGTCGTATCGTTGAGATGCACGCCAACTCACAAAAAGAAGTTGATGAAGTACGCGCAGGTGACATCGTTGCATTTGTAGGCCTAAAAGACGTCACCACAGGTGATACACTGTGCGATGAGAACAACATCATCACGCTAGAGCGTATGGAGTTCCCAGAGCCAGTTATTTCTTTGGCAGTTGAACCAAAAACTAAAGCTGACCAAGAAAAAATGTCTATCGCATTGAACCGTTTGGCAAAAGAAGACCCTTCATTCCGTGTTCACACTGACGAAGAATCAGGTCAAACCGTCATCAGCGGTATGGGTGAGTTACATTTAGAAATCCTTGTAGACCGTATGAAACGTGAGTTTAACGTTGAAGCCAACGTGGGTGCACCACAAGTTGCTTACCGTGAAACCATTCGTGCAACGGTTGAACAAGAAGGTAAATTCGTACGTCAAACGGGTGGTCGTGGTAAATTCGGTCACGTTTGGTTACGTCTTGAACCACTTGATACATCAGATGGCAAAGAATACGAATTTGCTGAAGAAATCGTGGGTGGTGTTGTACCAAAAGAATACTTTGGTGCGGTTGATAAAGGTATCCAAGAACGTATGAAAAATGGTGTTCTTGCAGGTTATCCAGTTGTTGGCGTTAAAGCGACCCTATATGATGGTTCATACCATGACGTTGACTCTGATGAGTTATCGTTCAAAATGGCAGGCTCAATGGCTTTCCGTAAAGGTTTCATGAATGCAAGCCCTGTATTACTAGAGCCTGTTATGAAAGTAGAAGTTGAAACACCTGAAGACTACATGGGTGACATCATGGGTGACTTAAACCGTCGCCGTGGTATGGTACAAGGTATGGACGATTTGTTTGGTGGTGTGAAACAAATTCGTGCAGAAGTACCACTTGCAGAGATGTTTAGTTATGCAACCCAACTTCGCTCAATGTCGCAAGGTCGTGCAACTTACTCAATGGAATTTGCAAAATATGCAGAAACACCGAAAAACGTCGCTGACGAAATCATCAAAAAATTCACCAGCAAAGATGATGATGAGTAATATTTAAATCATAATTTATCATCATTTGATAAATTATATTTAACAACACATGGCACTATATTAAAATTTAACAATATGGTGTCAATTTTAAAAAATTGTAACATTCATTACAAATAACTAGAGGACTAAATTATGGCAAAGGCCAAGTTTGAACGTACCAAACCACACGTCAACGTCGGTACAATTGGACACGTTGACCACGGTAAAACAACCCTAACCGCTGCAATTGCAACCGTAGCAGAAAAACACAACGGCGGTGAAGCCAAAGACTACGCTGCAATTGACTCAGCACCAGAAGAAAAAGCGCGTGGTATCACCATCAACACCTCGCACATCGAATACGACACACCGGCACGCCACTACGCACACGTAGACTGCCCAGGTCACGCTGACTATGTTAAAAACATGATTACCGGTGCAGCACAAATGGACGGTGCAATCCTAGTCGTATCAGCAACAGACGGCCCAATGCCACAAACACGTGAACACATCCTACTATCACGCCAAGTAGGCGTACCATACATCATGGTATTCCTAAACAAATGCGACATGGTAGACGACGAAGAACTACTAGAACTCGTAGAAATGGAAGTACGTGAACTACTATCAAGCTACGACTTCCCTGGCGACGACACCCCAATCATCAAAGGCTCAGCCCTAGAAGCACTAAACGGCGGTGAAGGTCCATACGGTGAAAAAGCAGTCCTAGAACTACTAGACACCCTAGATAGCTACATCCCAGAACCAGAACGTGCAATTGACAAACCATTCCTAATGCCAATTGAAGACGTATTCTCAATCTCAGGACGTGGTACAGTCGTAACAGGACGTGTAGAATCAGGCATCATCAAAGTAGGTGAAGAAATTGAAATCGTTGGTATCAAACCAACCGTCAAAACCACCTGTACTGGTGTAGAAATGTTCCGCAAAATGCTAGACGAAGGTCGTGCAGGCGAAAACTGTGGCGTACTACTACGTGGTACAAAACGTGAAGAAGTACAACGTGGACAAGTATTGGCAAAACCAGGCTCAATCAAACCACACACCAAATTTGACGCAGAAGTATACGTACTAAGCAAAGAAGAAGGTGGTCGTCATACCCCATTCCTAAACGGTTACCGTCCACAATTCTACTTCCGTACCACTGACGTAACAGGTGCAATCACCCTACCAGAAGGTACAGAAATGGTAATGCCAGGCGATAACGTAGAAATGTCAGTAGAACTAATCCACCCAATCGCAATGGACCAAGGTTTACGCTTTGCAATCCGTGAAGGTGGTCGTACTGTTGGTGCGGGCGTTGTGTCTAAAGTAACTGAATAATTCGTTATTTAGTTTTTAAAAAAGGGTCACTTTAAGTGGCTCTTTTTTTATGCCAAATTCTTTAGCATAAAAAAGCCGATTAACAACGCTGATAAAGACAACAGCAAATGTAACAAAATTAATGCTACCGCTTGCCAAATTTTATTTTGTGAAAACAACAAAAAAACTTCGGCGTTAAAGGTGCTAAATGTGGTTAAACCACCCAAAAATCCTGTCATAGCGAGGTATTTAGCAATCGTTTGTAAAGATAATGAGAGTTTTGGCAATAAAACCAACATAACCCCCATCAAAAAGCCACCCAAGATATTGGCAAGCAATGTACCGAGCGGTAGCCAATTTGGCATGATGTTGGTTTGATTTAGATTTGCCAATAAAAAACGCAAACAAGCACCAATTCCTGCACCAACAGCAACAAACAACCAATTCATTTTATGAATTGATGACACTTGGTAAACTTGTCATATCCCAACGTGGGTAGCAGTCTACCGCTAAGTCATCGCTTTGGTTGGCGTTTAGGCGTTGCCACCCCGCAAAGGCAATCATCGCACCGTTATCGGTACACAGTGCGGGCGGTGCGTAATAAACACTTGCGTTGATTTTGGCAAGTTCATGTGACAGCATTTGTCGTAAAGACTGATTGGCACTAACCCCTCCTGCAATCACAAGGCGGTTCATACCTGTTTGTTTTAAGGCTTTGACGCATTTTTTGGTTAAAGTATCTATCATCGCAAATTGAAAACTTGCGGCGATATTGACACGGTTTTGTGTATCTGACGAGTTGTTGATATCTGTTGGATTGTCTTTGATAAGGTTATGTACCGCAGTTTTCATACCACTAAATGAAAAATCCAGTCCACGACCGAGCATAGGACGTGGTAGTTCAAAGGCTTGCGGATTACCCATTTCGGCAAGTTTGGCAATATTTGGACCACCTGGATAAGGCAAGTTAAGCATTTTGGCAGTTTTGTCAAAACATTCCCCTGCGGCATCGTCTATACTTTCACCCAAAATTTCGTATTGTCCAATACCTTTGACCGCAACGAGCATGGTATGTCCACCTGATACCAATAAGGCGACGAACGGAAATGCAGGCGGATTATCGCTTAACAATGGGGCAAGCAAATGCCCTTCCATGTGATGTACGCCAATGGCTGGAATACTCAAAGCATACGCCAAACTACGCCCAAACAATGCCCCTGTCATCAAAGCACCAACCAATCCCGGGCCTCTGGTAAAGGCGACTGCGTCAATGTCAGATTTTTTTAGGTTGGCTTGTTGGAGCAGTTCGTTTAACAAGGGAATGAGTTTTCGGATATGGTCACGGCTGGCAAGCTCTGGTACGACACCGCCATAAGTGGCGTGCAGTTCAATTTGGCTATACAATACTTGTGCGACCAAGCCTTGATTGTCGCTATCACGCTGTTCGCTGTCAAAAATTGCCAAACCTGTTTCATCACAAGACGTTTCTAATCCCAATACTTTCATATTTTTCTCAAATTTTTTTAACTTTTATTCATCATTTTCGTGCGGATTTTTCACCGATTTTTTTATCCCATCATTGATGATTTTGACTTTGATGGTTAAACCTTTAGCAAATTTATCGGCAAACACATACTCGCCTTCACTTGGCTCAATCGCTTTGGTGGTATACACGACCAACACAGGCACAGCCGATTTTTTATCATTTATCGCAATCTCGTGGGACACATATTCCACGCCCAGTTGGTCTAATAATTTTGATAATAATTCATTAATCGCCATACCAACCGTCATTTGATAGCGTGCCGATTGGTTGTCAATTTGGTACGTTTTGGCATAAATTTTGACAGGTTCACTGTCCAATTCAAATGGATAGCTAAATGTTGTTGGGTCAATCGCCCGTTCACCAGAATCAATTTTTTGCCAATCAATTGTTTGGTTTTGCTTGGTTGTTGGTTTGGCAGTTTGCGCTTGTTCTGATTTTTCAAGCGTTTGCGGTGCGGTTTGGCTGGCTTGTATGGTTTGTGGTTCGGTGTTGTCCGTTTTTGGCTGACAAGCGATAAGGCTTACACAAACACAAGGCAAGATAGCATTTTTTATCAATTTTTTAAATAAAAACATAGATTTATCAATTTTTTAGAGTATTTAATATTAAGCAGTAACTTCGGTTTTGCTCATCGGTTGATACCGCAAATGACGGTTAAAATGCCGTTCCGCTACCCGAAACAAGGCAATAAACACCCACGACAACAACAAATACAACACACCTGCGGCAAAGTATAACTCAAGGGTGGCGTAGGTTTTGGCAATCAACGTTTTGGCTTGTCCTGTCAAATCCATGATAGAAATGGCGGAAGCCAACGCACTGCCTTTTAGCATAAAAATCACTTCATTACTGTAAGCGGGCAACATGATACCAAACGCACGTGGAAAAATAATGCGTTTTAATTTTTGTGAATATGACATACCAATCGCGTCCGCCGCTTCGTTTTCGCCTTTGGGAATGGATTTTATCGCCCCACGAATGATTTCCGCAGTATAAGCAGACGTATTTAAGGTAAAGGCAATAATCGCCCAAAAATACGGTTTTGACAGCACTTTTGTCCAAATCCAACCTTCTTTTAACACATCTGGAATAAACTGCCCTAACCCATAATAAATCAAAAAAATCTGCACGAGTAAAGGCGTGCCACGAAAAAAGAAAATAAAGCTAAATGGCAACGCCTGTACCCACCATTTTTTGGAAACACGTGCCAATGCCAACGGCACTGCCATCATCAAGCCCAAAATACCAGAAATCACCACCAAACCAATCGTTACCACTGAAGCGGACATCAGTTGCGGTAAACTGTCAATAATTACTTGCCAATTCCAGTTCATACGCTTGCCCCTTTATTTGGTTGTTGTGATTTGAGTTGTTTTTGTAGGCGTTGAGCGTAGCGTTCAGCAGGGTTAAACCACCATTCTAACGCCATGATAATCCCAGTTACCAACACCGTCATCGCAAGATAAATCAAGGCTGCCGACAAATAAAAAGTAAACGGTTTTTGGGTCGCTGTGGCCGCAACGACCGATTGTCGCATGATGTCTTCAAGACCGACCACCGATACCAATGCCGTATCTTTTAACAATACCAAAAACAAATTACCAAGTCCTGGTAATGCCAAACGCCACATTTGGGGCATTTTAATTCGCCAAAAGATTTGTGAGCTTTTTAGCCCAATCGCCTTGCCTGCTTCGTCCTGTCCTTTTGGGATTTCTTGAAATGCCATGCGAAATGTTTCGGTCGCATACGCCCCAAATGCAAAGGACAACGCCATCACGCCTGCCCAAAACTGGCTGATTTCAACATATTCAGTATAACCAAATTTTGATAAAATCGCCCCAAGTATCATCGTGCCACCAAAATAAATAAAAAGCACCGATAAAAGTTCTGGAATACCACGCACAAAAGTGGTATAAGTGGTCGCAATACTTTGTAAAATCTTGATACCTGACAATTTGGCAATCGCCCCAAGCAATCCCAAAACAAGCCCAATCACCAAACTGGTCAAAGCCAATTTAATGGTAACGACAGAACCGCTTAACAGCAAATGCCCATAACCCTGTAAATCCAACACAATTATTTACCTTTAATGATTTAAAATGATAAATTTTTTAAAAGAAACCTATAATTTTACGTTATTCATTGATTAAAAACTACTAAAACTTAACAAAAAGTATAAAAAAACAAAAAACCGAGCGATTTTTGTAAAAATCGGCTCGGTTTTGACAACTTTTGTTAAATATTCTTAATATTATTGTGTGGTACTTGCTGTTGAAGCGGTTGCAGTTGCCACTTGACCAAAATGTTGGCTAACGATTTTGTCATACGTACCATTTTGACGAATATTTGCCAAAGCGGTGTTAATTTTGGCTTGCCAAATGTCATTTTTTCGCACGGCAATGGCTAATTTGTCGTTAATGTCAATTTCGTTGCCTTTGACGGTAAAGTTTGCCCCATCGGCTGATTTTAGCCATGCCAAAGCAGGGGCTTTGTCCGATATCATCGCATCAACACGCCCAGCACCCAAATCCAAAAATGCATTGTCAAGCGTATCATACACTTTGGCAGTTGCTTTTGGATAATTGGCTTCAAGCCATTGTGCCGAGATGGTTGAGCGTTGTGCCGAAATGTTTTTACCATTGATATTTTCAGGTTTGCTTGGGTCAAAATCGCTGTCTTTTTTTGCCAGAAAAACCAAACTATTGGTAAAATATGGCTCGGTAAACTCCACTTGTGCCGAACGCTCAGGCGTGGTAGACATCGCAGATACCAAAGCGTCAAACTTGTTGGCATTTAACGCAGGGATACTGCCGTCCCAGTCTTGTGCCACGATTTCACATTTGATTTGCATATCGGCACACAAGGCATTGGCGATATCCACATCAAACCCTGCCAATTCGCCATTGGCATTTTTGTAGTTAAATGGCTTGTAAGCCCCTTCTGTTCCCACACGCAACACCGTTGGTTCGGCATTATTTGGGGCTTTGCTGTCGGCTTGCGTGCCATTGTCAGCATTGTCCGCTTTTTGACAAGCAGTCAATGAAAGTGTACACACCGCACCCACCGCCAAGGCTTTTGATAAATTTTGCCATGAAAAAGTCATGTTTATCCCCTAGTTTGACGCTGATGCAGGTGTTGAGCTTGCACTTGCGGTTGAAGCAGTCGCTGTGGCTGTGTTGGCAGTTTTGCTTGTCAAAGTGTTTTCGCTAAAATATTTTTGGCTAATGGTGTCGTATGTGCCATTGGCTTTTAAGGTGTTTAAAGCGGTGTTAAACTGTCCGATTAATGGGTCATTTTGGCGAAATGCAATGGCAATTTTGTCATCAATGTTAATCGGCTGACCTTTGACTTCATAGTTTGAGCCTTTGTCAGTTTTTAACCATGACAAAGCAGGAGCAGAATCCGAAATCATCAAATCAGCACGTCCAGCTTCTAGGTCAAGATAGGCTTGGTCTTGGGTGTCGTAGGCTTTTGATACCGCTTTTGGAAAGTTTTTTTCCAAATATTCTAATGCTGTGGTGGCTTTTTGTACCGCAACATTTTTGCCAGCCAAATCATCAGCCCCTTTGTCCACGCCTTTTTTACCAATAATCACCAAATTGTTAATAAAGTACGGCTCACTAAACGCGACCACTTTACGGCGTTCTTCGTTGTCCGACATACCCGCCATAATCGCACTGTATTTTTGGGCTTGTAATCCCGGAATTAAGCCGTCCCAATCCAATGACAAAATTTCACATTTGACTTTGGCTTCTTGGCACAACGCATTGGCCAAATCAATCTCAAAACCGACCAAATTGCCCTGTGCGTCTTTGTAACTAAATGGCACAAAGCTAGACTCGGTTGCGATTTTGATTTGGGGCATATCAGCTGAATTGGTCGCCGAAGCATTACCTTGTGATTGTGATGGTTGAGCGGTGTCGGCAGGTTTTTGACAAGCGATTAATCCGAGGCTTAGTGTCAAGGTGGTGGCGACCATTGCAATTTTTTTCATAATTTTACCTTAATTTTTTGTTAAATTTTTATTAAATAATTATTTAAAAGCCAAATTATTGACCAAAATGTTGTTTTTGCAATTTGTCAATCGTGCCATTTTGTTGTAACGTTGCGATGGCTTTGTCCAGCTCCGCTTTGATTGGGTCGCCTTTACGCACCGCCATGGCGATGTTGTCGTTATTGTCCATTTCACCACCGACAATGCCAAATTTATCGCCATTTTGTTTTAACCATTCGGTAGCGGTAACTTTTTCGGATAATACTGCATTGACACGCCCAGCTTTGACTTCCATATAAGCATTGTCATAGGTGTCATAAAGTTTGACTTCGTTGTCTTTACCATAAGTGTCCTGTAAATGCTGTGCCAAGGTGGTAGAACGCTGACCGCCCAACTGATAGCCTTTTACCGCTTGTGGGTTAAATTTGCCGTCTTTGGTAGATAGCCAAACCATCGTATTTTTAAAATAGGGCGTTGAAAAATCCACCTGTGCCAAACGCTCAGGACTAATAGACATGCCAGACGCTACCACGTCATATTTTTTTGCCAAAAGCCCCGGTAAAATGCCTTCCCAATCTTGTGCCACGATTTCGCAATCGGCTTTGATTTCGGCACACACTGCCTTTGCCACGTCCACATCATAACCGCCTAGACTGCCATAATTGTCAGTATAGTTAAACGGACGATACGCCCCTTCGGTTGCGATACGTAGTTTTTTACCTGCGACCGATGAGCTTGCGGTGGCAGTGCTGGCAGTCGCTTCGGCAGGTTTTGCTGTTTCGTTTTGGGCAGATTGGCTACACGCTGTCAAGCCCACAGTAGCTAGCATGGCAATGGTTGCCATACGGTTTTTCATCAAGATATTGATTGCTTTCATGCGGTTATCCTTTTAAAAATAAGGTTTAGAACCTGTATTCACAACATTACGCAGTAAAATTTTACAGGTTTTTAAAATATGACAATTTGATAAAAATTTGGTTAAATTTAACATAAAATAACACAAAAGCAAGAAAAAAACATGGTTTTTTACATACAAAAATATAAAAAAATTTTTTTTAGGGTAGAATATTCAGTTTGGCATCAATTATCATTGATTTTAAACAACAAAATTTTGATAAATGTGGTTAAAAATAGTTTTAAAATACAGCTTTTAACAGATATTTTTGTGAAAAATCCTTGTTAAAAATCGTTGCTAAAAAAATACAACAATACAGTGAACATTCGTAAACATTTTTTTCGTATTTAACTGTTTATTTATGAAAAATCTTGTTACAATATCATGACAAGCCTTTGGCAAAAAATTATCAATAAACAATTAACCGTATCAAGGTGAAATATGGACATCAATCAAATCAAACAACTCATTGATTTAATGGAAGAACGCTCATTATCTGACCTAGAGTTGCAAGATGGCGACAAAAAAGTCGCTTTAAAACGCCATTTGGGACAAACTGTGGTCGCTTCCCCTGCCCCTGTGCAAGCGGTCGCCACCGAAAAACCTACCCCCAAAGGGGCAACCGAAAATTCGCCCATGGTCGGGGTGTTTTATGTCGCTCCAAGTCCAAATGACCCACCATTTGTCAAAGTCGGGCAACAAGTTCAAGCTGGCGATACGCTTGGCATTGTAGAAGCGATGAAAATCATGAACCCACTAGAAGCCACCCAAAGCGGTATCATTGCCGAAATTTTGGTACAAAATGGTGATGTGGTGCAGTTTGGTCAGCCGATTGTGCGTTATCAAGCCTAATTTATTTCATTTGTTAGCATTTTTGTGAATGGTTAAAATCAGGGATAGTCATGATAAAAAAACTTTTAATTGCCAATCGTGGCGAAATCGCACTGCGTATCGTGCGTGCGTGTAAGCAACTGGGTATCAAAACCGTTGGCGTATATTCCACAGCTGACGAAAATTTAATGCACTTGCGTTTTGTTGATGAAGCGATTTGTATTGGCAAACCCAATGCCAATCAAAGCTATTTGAACATTGACACGATTTTGACTGCAGCCGAGATTACAGGGGCAGATGCGATTCACCCCGGTTATGGTTTTTTATCAGAAAATGCCGAATTTGCCGAACGTGTGGAAGAAGCTGGCTTAACCTTTGTCGTCCCTGAAGCCGAGCATATCCGCTTGATGGGAAACAAAATTTCTGCCATTCACGCCATGAAAAAAGCAGGTGTGCCGACTGTCCCCGGTTCGGTGGGTAGCGTTACTTTGGCAAATGCCGAAGAACAAGCCAAAAAAATCGGCTTTCCGCTACTGATTAAAGCTGCCGCAGGCGGTGGCGGACGTGGTATGCGAATTGTAGAACGCATTGAACACTTGCTACCACAAGTGCAAGCTGCCAAACAAGAAGCCGAACTTTGGTTCGGTGATGACAGCGTGTATATGGAGCGATATCTTAAAAACCCCCGCCACGTAGAAGTACAAGTGTTAGGTGATGGACGTGGCAACGCCATTCATCTGTATGACCGAGATTGCTCACTGCAACGCCGTCATCAAAAAGTGCTAGAAGAAGCCCCTGCCCCAGATATCGCCGATGATGTAAAAGAACCGATTTTACAAGCCTGTGTCAAAGCTTGTGAACAAATCAAATACCGTGGTGCAGGCACGTTTGAGTTTTTGTACGAAGATGAACAATTTTTCTTTATTGAAATGAATACCCGTGTGCAAGTGGAACACCCTGTAACCGAGATGATTACAGGCATTGACATTGTGGTGGAACAGCTAAAAATCGCTTCAGGCTATGGCTTGTCTTATCACCAAAGCGATATTCACCCACGTGGACACGCCATTGAATGTCGTATCAATGCCGAAGACCCTTTGACCTTTATGCCGTCGCCCGGCACTGTTACCAATCTATTTATGCCAAGTGGCTGTGGCGTGCGGTTTGACTCGCACCTTTACCCAAATTATGCCATTCCGACCTTTTATGATTCGCTGATTGGCAAGCTGATTTGTCATGCCCAAACTCGTGAACAAAGCATTGCAAAACTGCACCAAGCCCTAGATGAGCTGGTGATTACAGGCATAAAAACCAACGTGCCATTGCACCGAGATGTGATTTTAAAAGATTTGGCGTTTTGTAACACCGCTCAAAACATTCATTATTTGGAAAATCATTTGTTAAAAGACAAAGAAAAATCCAACTAAAACGGCTTGTTAAAAAATTAACGCATAAATAAGTTGTACATCAACCCACCAAAAATCCCAATCACCAACAAAATAATCACCACTCGTTTGACCCAATATGGTACGAGTGGTAATTTTATATTTTCTTGTTGTAAACGATTGTCCACGCCCGCCTGTAGTCCTGCCAATCCTTGATTGGCTTGTGGTTTTGGGCTGTTTGTTTGACTATCTTGGCTTGTTACATTTTGATTTTGTTCATAAGCATCAATCGCATTTTTAGCGTCTTCAAGGCTGATATTTTGCTCTTTGGCGTAAGTTTTTATCGCAATCACGTAGTTTTTTTTATCAACCAATTGGCGAATGTGTTTGGGTAAGGGATTATTTGTCATTGCTTTTCTCTTTGGTTTTGGCGTTGTTAGTTTTGTCTTTGTTTGTGGTCTTGCTATTGTCTTTTTTGCTTTCGCTTTTTTTTACATCAGATTTTTTCACATCAGATTTTTTTGCGGTATCTTTTTGGGTGGTTTTTGCTACTGTTTCTTTTTTAGTCGTATCCTTTTTCGCTGTTTCTTTTTTCACCGTATCTTTTTTGGCAGTGGTTTTTGGTTTATCGGATTTTTTATCTGCCGTTTTAGTTGCCGTTGTTTTTTCTGTGGTTTTGCTTGACTGTTTATTTGCTGTTGGCGTGCTAGCCGTAGCCGTTGATGAAATTTTGACAATTGCCACATCTTGATAGGTTTTTTGTGCTTTGTCCGCTTGATTGGTTGTATTTTGTTGGGTTTTTTCAGATTTTGGCAACAACAACCCTACCCCACCAATCGCCACCACAGACAATACCATCGCTGTGGCAATCCAATATTTTTGTAAATAATCTACCCAATTATTTTTGGGTTTTGGCGTGGCAAAAATATCATGGTTGATTTTTTGCGTGGTGCTAGATGTCGCTGTGTTTGTTTTGGGCTTACCGCCAATGTTTAGATGATAATTATCAACAAAAGCTTGTAATTGTTGTAACATCACAGGCATGGGTGCTTGCTTTGCCAAAATTTGCATTTGTTTGTTAGCAGATGTTACCGCAAAGGGCTGATAAAACCCAATCGCTTGACAAATAGCAAAGCTGTCGGCTGTTATCAAAGCGTGTTTTTGCAGTTGTAACCATGCCGTCCATGCTTTATCCGTCAGTAGTTGATGGGATTTGTTTTGCTGATAAAAATCGCTCAATGCTTTCATGGCAAACAGCGTTACCCATTGCCACAACTGCTCTAACGATGTCTTTGGCAAGTTGGTTTTTGCCAACAAAAAACCTAATAATAGTTGAGTATTTTTGCCAAAAATTTGCTGAAAATATGTACTTTTCACCTTATCTAAGGCTTGTAATTTGGCAAAGTCCACGCCATTTTTGATATCAAAATTTGTCAAAATATCATCTTGCAAAACACTGTGAAACGGCTGAAAGGTTTTGTCTTTGCTAGGTTCAGTGATGTTAAGCAGTTGATAGGCGTTCACGTGCAATAGCGTTGGCAAGGCTTGTCGCACTTGAGACATGGAAAGCTGACAATTATCGGCTAAAACAGCTGTCATCGGTTCAAGCAAGGCATACCAAAATTGGTTAACAGCCAATGGGTGAAAAATCGAAGTATTTTGCATAAGGTTAAACTATTGTTGTTAATTTTGGCTTAAACATGAATATTTTATACTGAAAAGTAGCATTTTCATATCAAAATATATCGGATATCTGCATTTTATCTGATTTTTTCACATTTTTTTTAATTTATTTGTATAAAATATTGAAAAATTCTTGTAAAATAAGTAAAGTTAGCTTTACGAAAAATACAAGTTTTGATTTAATGTTTATAATTGTGTAACAAAAGTGCTGATGACTATCCATAAACCCATCAGTGATTTTTGATTTTTATCTCCAACAAAAGGAAGACACCCATGACGATGTCAACGATTTTAGCCAATTCTTTTAAAGTAACGGCACTTGCCAGTGCGTTAGCCCTTGCTGGCTGTGGTGGCGGCGGTGCTGATAACCCAAATGATAGCGTAGCTACTGTAAAAGGACCTTGGACTGCACAGCCTACATCTGTAACCAATCCTAGCACCAGCACAGATACTACAACTGCTCAAAAACTTGCAAATGTGAAAAATGTACAAGTTGTTAGCGATAATTCTTCTTTTTATATGAATAATGGTGAAACTATCACCTTAACTGCCTATGCTCTTGATAACAACAACATAGGCGTTTCTGGTGTGCCTGTCAATCTTCAAATCCCCACACCATCACAAACTGGTATATTTAGCAGTACACCGCAAAATTTAACGACAGATGAAACTGGCAAAGCGACTATCACACTTGATGTAAAAAGTCTGTCTACTGAGCAAAAAGATTTTCTAAGAAAGACAGGTTTAAATGTATCTGTTACTGTTGGCGGTGTTACAGCTACAAAAACATTAAAAGGTAGCGATGCAAAACCATCTACCACAACAACTAACAATGTTACTACAAATGATTTGGTATTAATTTCTAGTGCATCAACTATTCCTATGGCTGTCGGCAACAAAGTTAACGTTACTGCAGTTGCTTTGGATAAAGATAATAATGTCATTGCCAATAAAGCTGTTACTTTCAAATTAACTGATAAATCGGCTGATACAGGCTTATTCCCTAATGGCTCGTTAACAGCAATCACCAATGAAAAAGGTGAAGCAACGGTTGAGTTTGAAATTAAATCTCTCACTGAAGCGCAAAAATCTTATTTAGCAACGACTGGTGTATCGCTTACAGCGGAAGTAGATGGCAAAGCTTTTGATGATAAAATAACAATTAAAGGCGTTGATGCTAGCACAGCAACAACCACCGAAAAATTTAATGTTCAGGCTATTAATTTAACTACACCTACGCCTATTTACGACATTAACGTTGGTAATAAAATTACAGTAACTGCTTCTGTATTAAATGATAAAAATACTGGTATTGGCGGTGTTCCTGTTGTCTTTGAAATTGAAGACCCTGCAACAACTGGTGTTTATGCTGTATCAAACACAAGCAATGTTATCACCAATGAAAAAGGCGAGGCAACAATTGAGCTTGAAGTAAAATCTAACGAATTTAAAGACAAATTAATCAAAGGTTTAAAAGTTACTGCAACAGCCCAAAATACAATGGCTAACACACCTGTAAATAAAACAAATTCTGTAACAATCACAGGTAAAGTAGTGGATACCTCAACAAATACAGCTGATGTCGTATCTAAAGTTGAAAGTGCCATCTTATCATCGCCTACCACTGAGTTTGATTTAGCTGTTGGTACAAAAATCACTGTAACAGCTTCTGTTGCTGATGCCAATCGTGGTAGCCTTGCTAATGTTCCTGTCCAATTCACCTTACCTTCATTAGATAGCACAGGTATTGTTAGCCTATCTAACTCAATAGTTAATACCAATGCTCAAGGTCAAGCAACCATTGAGCTTGAAGTTAAATCATTAAACCAAACACAACGTGATAATCTAAAAAATGGTTTAATTATCAATGCCTCTGTTCCAAACAGTTCAGTAAAAACTAATACTTTAAAACTAACACCAAAAACAACTGCAGAAGAAGACACCGTTAGCTCAATCTCAGTAACGGCTGATAGCACTTCTATTTTGATGGCAAAAGGCACAAAAGTAAAAGTAACTGCGATTGCCTTGGATACACACTTTGGTGGCTTAAAAGGTAAAACCCTAAACTTCACAATTCCAAATCCAACCTTGACAGGTGTATTTAACATTACAGGTTCTTCAGTTGTAACTGATGACAAAGGTGAAGCGACTATTGAATTGGAAGTTAAGTCTGATTTAACACAACCCCAAAAAGATGAATTGGCTAAAGGTCTAAAAGTTACTGTAACTGAGCCAAACGCAAAAACATCTGGTGAACTGTCATTGACTGGTGAAAAAGTTAGCCAAGAAATTGTAAATGCAGTTACTTTAACATCTAATGTACAAAGCATTCCTTTAACTGTTGGTAGCCAATTTACGGTTACTGCAACTGTATCAGATGCCAACAATGGTGGTATTGCTAATGCACCTGTAACCTTTACTGTTCCATCATTAGCTGATTATGGCGTAGTAAATCTATCAGGTTCAAGTGTAACCACGAATGCTCAAGGTCTAGCAACTATTACGCTACAAATTCAATCTTTAACTGATGCTCAAAAAGCCAAGCTAGTGCAAGGCTTTACCATTAAAGCTGCTTCAAATGGTAAAAATGCTCCAGAATTGACTTTAAAAGCGACAGACAGCCAAAATATTGAAGCATATAAATTATTTATATCACCTTCAAAAACAACGCTAAGAACTTCATCAGATACAACAACGTTGGGTATTAAAGTTACCGATGTTAAAGGTGGTATCAAGGCTGGCGTACCTGTTAAATTAGAAATCGTTGATGGTTTAGATAAAGGTATAACTTTTGATAAAACTTCAAATCTAGTAACAGATACAAATGGCTACGTAGAAGTGAACGTCATTCAAAATAATGTTGGACTTATCTCAAAATTGGACCATACAGCAAGTATCAAAGTCTTGATTGATGATGGCATTTACAAACCAAGCGAGCAAAGGATAGACCTAAATATTGGTGGTACAACAATTAAAGATGGTTTAGTATCTAAAGCGATTATCACCGATAACGACACTGTAACTGTATCTGGTACAGCAGTAGACGGCAACAATAGCCCTATCATCAATGAATCTATCCAGTTAATGGCAAATGGTAATCCTTTAACTATTGCAAGTGTCAAAACCGACTCACAAGGTAAATTCAGTTTTACCGTGTCAAGCAATCAATTAGGTACATCTACTAATAACGAATACAACCTACAAGCCCGTATCACCAATGGTAGTGTAGAATCACAACCGTATACATTAGGCAATATTACCAAAGTAACAGCCAGTGCTTTAAATCTAACAATTACGCAAAATAGCCAGTCAGTAATTAATAACGAATTGAAAGTAGGTACACCAGCAACCGTTACTGTTGATTTACCTACAACTGTTGCAAATGGCACTATCGTCTATTTGACAACCAATAAAGGCACTATTGATGATAATAAAACTCGTGTCTCTGCAGTTGCTACCAATGGACAAGTTAGTTTTAACAACGTTCAATCTACTTCACCGGGTGAAGCGACTTTGACTGTAGAGTACAATGGTACAAAACAACTTGAAAAAACCATAACCTACATCACGAATGACGTTGCTAAATTATCAACTCAAGTTACCAATTCAACCGTAAGTATCAATGGTGTAACGACTGTTATTGCAACTGTAAGAGATAGCAATGATGCACCTGTCAAAAATGCGTTGGTTGAGTTCTCTACCACTCAAGATTCCTCTGGCGGCAGATTGTCTTCTAGTACCGCATTGACTGATGCTGCTGGTAACGCAACCGTAACTTATTATGCAGGTCAAACATCTACCCCTATCAACGGTGTAACAATCCAATCAACTGTAAAATCGGTCAAATTGGGTAATGAATACCTAGCAGTAAATAACATTCAAACACAACGCACTTCATTTACAGTACAAAGCCTATCGGCTTGGATTGGCTTTGGCTTTGCTGATAGGGTATCATCAAGTGAAAATGCGATTTATTATACCAGAAATGGCTCTATCTTCATTAACAACAGTATCGGTCAACCAGCTGCTAACCAAGAAGTTTCTATCGCTATCTTGCCAAAAACCTATGGCATTGGCTTATGGAAATTTATTCCTAGCGTACCAGCCGTACCAGCAACTACAGATAAGAATGGCAATGTAATATCACCTGCTGTAGCTGAAAAACCTGCTAAATGGATAAGACAAGTCTTTTACCTTGATAATGGTAATGCAAAAGATAAAGATGGTATGTATAATTGTCAATCAGAAGATGTCAATAGCAACACTATCTTAGATGCTGGGGAAGATTACAATGGCGATAATCAGTTAACACCATTAAACCCTATTACCGTCTTGGATGCAAATGGTACAGCCATCTCAAGCACCCAAACTGTAAAAACAGATGCCACTGGTAAATTAGATTTCACTATCCGTTATGGTAAAGAGTATGCTAATTGGATGACAGCTACTGTACGAGTAACCACAAAAGTAGATGGTAGTGAGTTCTCACAAACTCGTGATATTACATTACCTGTACTTGATACAGATGTTACTACTCAAGATAGTAATCATATCCGTCCAAATACGATTAGCCCTTTTGGCACACTAATGAAAGAATCAATGAATAACCATTGTTCATTTATTGAAAATGACAACTAATTTACTATCAACAATAAAAAACCCCTTACTAAATGTAGGGGGTTTTTACTACATGGTAACATCATGATTGCTAATCTACTTCAACTCAAAAAAAATCAACGCAACAATCAAAGGATAAAAAAATGTCAAATTTTGATGCGACCAAACCAGATATTCGCCTATGGGCAGACCTTGTCAAAACCCTTGTGCCTTATGTACCGGGGGAACAGCCCAAACACAACAATCTGTGTAAATTGAACACCAATGAAAACCCATTTCCGCCATCGCCCAAAGTTGCCGAAGCCATTCAAGCCGAAATCGCCAATCAAGCGGATAATTTACGCTTTTATCCTGCACCAGAATCGGATAAATTGCGTGAGGTCATGGCTCAAACTTATAGCGTAAATCCAAACCAAATTTTTGTTGGTAATGGCTCGGACGAAGTGTTGGCACATATTTTTGCTTGTTTTTTTGTGAAAAATTTGCCTGTTTTGACACCTGATATCGGTTACAGTTTTTATCCTGTGTATGCCGATACCTTTGGCGTTGATTTGCAAATGATTGATTTATCTAAAGATTTCAGCATTAATATTGATGATTATCATCAAGACTGTGCAGGCATTATTTTTGCCAATCCCAATGCACCGACTGGCATTTTGTTGGAATTGGACAAGATTGAAAGCTTGTTAAAAAATCATCGCAATGCGGTGGTGGTCGTTGATGAAGCCTACATTGACTTTGCGGAAAATAAAAGCTCTGCGGTCAGTTTGATTGAAAAATATGATAACCTTGTGGTAACGCAAACTTTTTCAAAATCTCGCTCGCTTGCGGGTTTGCGTGTCGGTATGGCATTTGCCAATCCGTCTTTGATTGAAGCGTTAAACCGCTACAAAAACAGTTTTAACAGTTATCCGCTTGATAAATTAGCACAAGTTGGGGCAGTGGCAAGTTTGCAAGATGTGGATTATTTTAACGATTGTTGTCAAAAAGTGATTGCATTACGCCAAAATTTAGTCAATGATTTACAAAATTTGGGTTTTGAGATTTTACCATCGCAAGCGAATTTTATTTTTGCCAAACCGCCTGTAGCGATGGGTGAAACCAAACAAGTTTTTGAAAAATTGCGTGAGCAAGGTGTGATTGTTCGTCATTTTAACAAGCCAAAAATTAGCGATTATCTGCGGATTACCATTGGTACACAAAAGCAAAATCAACGTCTGGTTGAGTGTTTAAGAAGCCTTTAAATCACATTTAGAGTTGAAAATGACAAATGAAATGCTAAACAATGCTTTTTTTCAATTAAATGAAATTCGTCAAAACCAAAATTTACTTGAAAATTATCGTTACCAAATCGGTTCAATTACCAGCAAGCAAAATGATAGACTTATGTTAAATATTGCTTTATATAACGATTTTCAGTTAAGCGATTATCCGATTGCCAAATTTTTGTTTGACCAAGAACTGCTGTGGCGAAAAGATGATACCGCCCCAAGATAATTATCAACCAAGCGATTTTGATGAATGGCGTGAAAATAAACGCCATTATTTTGAAGGGTTCGAGTTAAAAAATGACTGATGATTTAACCAAATATATTGAAGCTCGTAAACAACGTAGCCCAAGTTTCGCCGAAAATTATGATACAGGTTACAAAGAATTTGAGTACAATGCACTTTTAAAACAAGCACGTCTTGAAGCAGGATTAACACAAGACAACATGGCAAAACGACTGGACACCAAAAAAAGTGCGATTTCTCGTATAATTTAACTTCATTTAAATAACAGAAAACCACGGAAAATACTTGTAAAAATTTCCATATTTTGACATGATAAATAATCATTACCAAATCATCAATTATTGAATGAAATACAAAATATCCGAAATTGCAGGACAAATAAACCACCATGTACTTAACCCACACAATCCGCATTAAGATGGCACACAAGCATTACAAAATGCTTGATAACTATGCGTTTTTGTGCAAAAACTTATTCAATGTGGCAACCTATCACAATAGACAAGCAGTTATCACCAATAATAAAACACCAACCGCCTTCAATCTCATCAATCAATTAACCAAAACTAAACAACAAGATTACAAAGCCATTCCTGCCAAAGTTGCACAGCAAGTCATTAAACAGGTTTACCAAAACTTTAGGTCTTTTTGGGCGGTTATTAAAGCCTATCATAAAGATAAATCCAAATTTTTAGGTCGTCCTAAATTACCAAAATATTTAGACAAAACCAAAGGGCGAGCCAATATTATTTTTACCAAACAAGCGATTTCTAAGCGTGATTTACAAAAAGGCATTTTAACCCTTTCAAGCTATTTTGATACGCCCTTGTCTTTTGATTTGGGTAAATTAAAAACTATTGTTACTTATGATAATTTGCAAGAAGTTAGAGTCGTTAAAATTGCTAATGGCTATGACATCAAAATCACTTATAAAACAGATGAACCAATACTCAAACCCAACAATGGGCGATACTTAGCGGTTGATTTAGGTTTAAATAATCTTCTAACAGCTGTAAGCAATACAAACAATACGCCTTTTATTGTTACAGGTAAAACGGTAAAATCTGTTAATCAATTTTTTAATAAAATCAAAGCTAAACTACAAAGCCAAAAAGATAGATTATTTAATATTGCAAAACAAAATAACCAAACCATGCCACAAATTTCTTTTATCAACAAACAATTAAACAGATTATCTTTAAAAAGAAATAATCAGATTAATGATTACTTACACAAAGCAAGCTATTATCTTATCAACCACGCAGTTGCCAATAAGATAACAACAATTGTTATCGGTCATAATCAAGATTGGAAACAAGGGATAAATATTGGTAAAAGAAACAATCAAAGTTTTGTCAGTGTGCCTTTTGCAAGATTGGTACAAATGGTACAGTATAAAGCTAAATTACAAGGCATTGATGTGATTGTTACTGAAGAAAGTTATACAAGTAAATGTAGCTTTCTTGATAACGAGCCAATTCAAAAACACGCCAATTATCAAGGCAAACGCATCAAACGTGGGCTTTTTAAATCAAGCAATAACACACTTATCAATGCTGATGTCAATGGTGCTTACAATATTTTAAGAAAAGTAATTGGGAAGTTTGATTACGACCCAATAGTGGTGTGTAGTACGCCAAAGATGATTAACCCTTTAAAGGCTAATCCTTGAATTTAAATTTCCGTATTTTTCCGTGGAATTTGGAACTATAATATGAACGAAATCAACCAAATACAATATTATTTAAAATGCCAAAATGTAGAAACAGGCGAAGTCATCACTTACCGATTTGGCAATGAAGCCGATTTGATAAGTTTTTCACAACATTTTTTTGAATATAACTTATCAATCATAGACAGCCACATTGTTTTTTATGACGCACCTTTGCTATTTAACCTCAATTCGATATAAAAAATCATTTAACTTATTGAAAAAATATAAACAAATAAGAAACCTACAATAAAGAATACCCCAACAGGACATTTTTTAATGTAGGCTTCTTTGTTTGATGACAATAAGCAATCAACCCTGCCAACAAATTACTCATAAACCCAACATAACTACGATGCCTTGAATGCTCAATTTGACACATATTCTTTAACTCATCAAACACAGTTTCAATCAAAAAACGGCGTTTAAGCAATCGTCTATTTAACCATGAAATATCTTTAGATTTCATATTCTTTTTAACATTCGTGATTAACTCAATATCTAAATGCTCATCAAGCCAATCTGTCAATGATTTATCAATATAACCTTTATCAGCAAAGAGTTTACCAAAAACATGAGATTCACAAAGTCTTTTCACAGGTTGCCTATCATCAACATTGCCTTTGGTTACGGTTAGATTGACCAATTCACCTTTATCATTGATAATGACGTGTAGTTTAAAGCCAAAAAACCACCCCATACTGCTTTTACCTCGCTGTGCTGTTTCTGCAAATACTTTGTTGCGGTTGATACGGTGATTATCACATACGGCTAAACTGGTTGAGTCAATGTAGTTTATGCCTGTGCAGTTGTTTTGCATGAGAGATTGTAGGTAGTCACACATGGGAACTATTGCTTTTTCCATGAGTTCTACCATTCTTGTGTAGCTTGGTAGGTTTGGAAAGGCAGGTTTTAGCCATTGGGTGAGGTAGTTGTAGTAGAAGGCTTTAAATTCTCTGTATTTTATTTGGTGAAATACTACCAATATGGTGATGATTTCTGATAAACTAATACGGCATGGTTTGTTTCGTGTTTTTTTACTGCTTTTGCTCTTTTGGGTTAGCATTTTCTTCTGTTGTTCGTTTGTGTATGTTTTGCAATAGTCGTCTATGTGGCAGTATAGTGCTTCGAGGTTGTCCATGTAAGAAGTCCTTGTTAGGGTTGTTTGTGGTGAATTTACTTTAACATATTGGGCTTCTTTTTTTTAGTTTTTTCTTATGTCGAATTCAGGTTATTTAATCAATTTGACGATGAACCAAAAATCGGTTCAGGCGACATCAACACCGCCCAAGATGGACGTGTACAAGTTGAAAATTGGCTAAAAAAAGATTAATTTAAAAAAATTAACGTTGCAACAGCCCAAGCAAATGATTGACTTTATCAAAACATTCTTGATATTCATCTTGGCAATTGGACGCAACCGTCACACCCCCACCCGCCCACAGGCTCACTTGATAATCTGTGGGAGCAGTTTTTTTGGCTTGTAACGTGCGGATTAACACATTAAACTGCCCCGTCCCATCAAAATTAACAAAGCCCAACGTGCCACAATACGCCCCACGATTATCACTTTCTAGCTCATGAATAATCTCAACCGAGCGTTTTTTTGGCGTACCTGTGATTGAACCAGTGGGCAGACTGCCAAGCAACACCGCCATCGGACTGACCGTGTCTTTAAGCGTAGCGGTAATCGTGCTAACCATATGATGCACATTGCTAAAACTCTCAATCGCAAACAATTTTGGCACTTTGACCGTGCCTGTTTTGGCATATTTTCCCAAATCATTGCGTAACAAATCCACAATCATCACATTTTCGGCAGTATCTTTTTCACTTATTTGTAATTCATTTTTTAATTTTTCATCAATATCTTTATCATGATGGCGTGGACGAGTGCCTTTAATCGGTTTTGTGATTAAATTTATCTCATCATTATGTTTAACAAAAGTAAAAAATAATTCTGGAGAACAACTGACAATTTCATAATTTTCAATGTTCAAATAGCCTGAAAAAGGGGCAATGCTTGCGGTGGTTAATTTTGGTAAAAAATTCAGCAACGGCTCATTTGCCATGCCTTGCCAACATTGGGTTAAATTAATCTGATAACAATCACCCGCGTAAAGATAATCTTGCACTTTGTTAAATACTTTTTCATAATCGGCAAATTGCCATTGCGGTGTCAAAGTTAATTTACTAATTGGTTGATTTTGTTGATAATTTTTTTGATTTTCAGATAACGATTGTAATTGTTGGTAAATCACCATCAACTCGTCATGATTTTTGGCATAACTGATAAGTTGCCAACCGTTATGCTGTTTTTGCAAAAAATAAGGATAATAGGCAAAATAGGCACATGGCGTTTGGGTGTCTATTGGGTGATGAGAAATAGTTTGCAAATCCGCCAAACAAAATGCCGAAAAATCATAACTGACAAAACCAATCAGTCCATTTTGATAATCAACATTAATTGATAAATTTGTTTTTTCCGATGATTTTGACAAGGTTGAATTTGTAGATTGTTGTTGATAAAAATTTTCTAAAATAACAGTTAATTGTTCAACATTCACAGTTTGCGTCTGCTGATGGTTATTTTTATCTTTGATTTTTAAGGTAAAAAGTTGGGGCGTATTGCTAAAAAAAACGCTAAAAGTAGTCGTTGGCAATAATGCAATAAAATTTTGTCCATTATTGTTTAACCAAATGGGATTGGCATTGGGTAGATTTTTATCAGACAAACATTGTAAAACGCTTTCTTTGTCAAAACCATCAAAAAATGGACAAGCAATTTTTATAAACATTTTTATTATTAAAGTATCACAATTGATTTTAGTTGATAAAAGTTTGTTTTTACCATTGTTCCATTTTGATTGGGCTGTCCAAATAGCCTTGAATGGCAGGCAGATTAAAGCCGTCATCTTCGCTGACAAAGCTGATACTCACGCCCTTGTTACCCGCTCGCCCTGTGCGTCCGATACGGTGAACATAGTCGTCTGGGCTGTCTGGCAAGGTAAAATTCACCACACACGCCACATCGTCCACGTGAATCCCACGCCCTGCGACATCGGTCGCCACCAAAATATCGGCTTTGTCATCACGAAACTCTGCCAAGTATTTTTCACGTTTGGCTTGCACCACATCGCCTGAAAGCGTAACGACTTTGTATTGACGGCTTAATTTTTCGTACAAACGTCTGACTTGGTCTTTGCGATTGGCAAAAATAATCACTTTTTGATTTTGATAATCGGCTAAAATTTTTTCTAATGCCAAAAATTTATCGGTTTCTGCCACTGCAAAAAACTTTTGTTCAATATTTTCACTGGTTTTACTTTCAGGCTCAATCTCAACAAAAACAGGCTGATATAACCAACGATACGCCAAATTCATCACATCTTGGTTAAACGTTGCCGAAAATAGCAAGGTTTGGCGATGGGTATTTTCTGGCATCATGCGAATTAGACGTTTGATATCAGGGATAAAACCCATGTCAAGCATACGATCGGCTTCATCAAGCACCAACATTTCCAAACGGTCAAGATACACCAATTTTTGAAAACAAAAGTCAATCAATCGCCCCGGAGTCGCAATGATAATATCCACAAATTTTTGTTTTAAAGGGCGAGCTTGCTGTTCAGCATCTGCACCGCCTAGTAAACATACAGTTTGTAGCTTGGTAAATTGGGTCAATTGCAAACAATCTTGATAAATCTGCTGTGCCAACTCTCGTGTCGGTGCTAAAATCAATGCACGAGTTTCGCCCAAATAACGCTCACCATCTTTGTCTTTTTTTAAAGGGTTGGTTAAAAGTTCATTAATAACTGTTAATAAAAAAGTAGCAGTTTTGCCTGTGCCTGTCTGTGCCTGTCCTATCGCATCTTGACCTGCCAACGTGTGGGGCAAAATTTGCGATTGAATTGGGGTTAAACTTTGATAACCCAACCGATCAATGGCTTTTATCAACGCAGGGTGTAGCGGAAGTTGTGAAAATTTTTGAAACACAGGCAAAACCTTTTAACAAATAATTAAAAACGCATAAAATCAGATTTTTAAAAGCACAAAAAACCAAGTTAGCACCAATAATATTGGTAAAACTTGGTTTAAAATCCGTATTATCTTATTAACAGCTTGGTAAATCAACCAAAAAATTACTCAACTTTGGTAACTTCTTCGGCTTGTAGCCCTTTTTGACCTTCTGTTACGATAAATTCAACTTTTTGATTTTCACGCAATGAGCGATAGCCTTCGCCTTGAATGGCACGAAAATGCACAAAAATATCTTCGCCTGTGCTTTCACGTTGGATAAAACCAAAGCCTTTTGAATCATTAAACCACTTAACCACACCTTGTTCACGAGCTGACATACAAACTTTCCTCAAAATGATAACGACAAGTCATATAGACCATTGAAATTGACCAATTTTTCAATGAAATGTATTTATTATGTAATAAAAGTTACACAAAAATCACAATTATTGCTTAATTAACACTAAACACATCATACCACGCATTTTTTACAAAACAAAGACTTTTTGTAAAAAAATATTTCAAATTTTTATGAAATTTTGGCATATTTTTATTCGTTTTTTAACTTTGCTCAATGATAAAAGCACAATGATAATAAACAACAAACCCATAAATTCGCTGATTTTGGCAAATTTTTTCTATATTCTTTACAAATAATAATCGTTCTAATTCTTGTTTTGATACGTTCTTAAAGACATTTTTGGACAAGCCTTTGGCTAAAGTACTATCATTGGCTTTGATTAGACTTTCTTTGGTTGTCCATAATAACGTTTTTGCTAACGATTTATTGCTTAGGCTATTTAACCAAACCATTTCTTCTTGATGAAAAAAACGCTTGGCAACATTATCAGAAATATTTCTGTCTTCTATATCCACACCAATGGTTGGATAAATGGAGATTAACACCGCAATATGCGTTTTGCTATGGCTAAAGCTGACAAAATACTGGGTTTGCTGATGATGGTAAAAGTACGGAAAACCGCTGGTATTTAAGTTAGATAAAGACAATTGATAATGTTGAAAATATTGGCAAAAATATTGTAATAACTGCCGACACGCCAACGAGCCATGCGATTGCTTTGGCAGACATTGATTTTTATCATAATGACAAATTTTATCAATCAACAAATGACTGTGCTTGTCAATTTGCCAATATTTTGGAAAATCAGTTGTTTTTTCCATGCAAAATTAGTCTACCCTATTTTAAAGCGAAAAAATCCAACTTACCAATGACTTCGGTTAGTATTGGTAAATTGGGTTTATCATACGAACTTGCTAAAATTAAAAAAGTTTTTAAAATTAGTAAGTTAATTCTGCACGGCGGTTTTGTGCATAAGCGTCTTCGGTATTACCTTGAACGGCTGGTTGGTCTTCACCAAAACTGATGGCTTCAGTGCGAGAAGCATCAACGCCTTGTGATGCAAGGTATGCTTGTGCTGATTTTGCACGGCGTTCGCCTAATGCCATATTGTATTCACGGCTACCACGCTCATCAGTATGACCTGAGATTTGTACACGAGCTGATGGATTAGCTTGTAAAAACTGGGCTTGTTGACTTAGTACTGCTTGACCTTCTGCATTGATTTCACTGCTGTCAAACGCAAAATAAACAGTATTAGCTTTTCCAGCCGCACCATTCACAACTGAAGCACTATTATTCACGGCTGCACCGCCACTGTAATAGCCATTTGCACCTGCTACACCCATCGGTGCTACCACGACTTCTGAGCTTTTACGTTTGGCTGAGCAGCCTGTTAATGCCAACGCACCAGCAACCATTGAAACGGTCAAAATATTTTTTACATTACGCATCTTTTTTCCTCAAAATCTGCTAAAAACAAAGGGAAGAATGTTTCACCATTCACTGAACAAAATATTTGCTATAGATTAAGCAATTAGTCAGTTTTTGTAAATAGTTTTCCAATATTTTTTTAATTTTTTTTGGATAAAATGGTATTGTTTTGGTTTTACCAACGAAATTTATCCCATAATTCTGGATTTGCCCAAAATTTACTGTTAAACCAATCTGGCAAATGTTTATAATCAAATAAATTAAACTGATAAATTGAAAAATCTTGCTGATTGATTTTTACAAAATGTTGATTAAATTTACTAAAACCAAATTCTGCTAAATTTACATTTAAATTATTATTCACAAAAACCACTGTATGATTGGCAAATAAATCTCGGCAACGCTGAATGTTTTGCGTACAAACTTCTGTATCTTGTTGATTTAACAGCAATAAAGCAATATCGTAACGTTGGTTATATTTGATTTCGTTAAAAATATTTGATGTATAGAATTGATAATTTAAATTATTAAAATTTTGTTGAATATCGTTAAGATAATCGGCATTATCGGCGATTAATAAAATATTTAAATCAGTTTTTTTGTCAAAAAAAGTTAAAGTTTGTTGAAAAATTTGGCTAATTTCGTTTGGCATAGTTTTTGACATCATTTTTTCCGTAAGTTTTGTTTATGGTTTTATATTTTAACAAACTTTTTATTATAAATCATTAAGCAAATTTGATTGATTTTTTTACTATGCCAAATGGCATTTTAGCGTTACAATATAGGCATTTTTAAAATAAAACTTTTAAAATAAATTTATCATTTTATGATTTTCTAGCCAAAATTTAAGGAAAATTTTATGCCACAATATCGTTCAAAAACATCAACATCAGGTCGTAATATGGCAGGGGCAAGAGCTTTATGGCGTGCCACAGGTATGACCGATGCCGATTTTCAAAAGCCAATCATCGCCATTGCTAACTCATTCACGCAGTTTGTCCCAGGGCACGTTCATCTAAAGGATATGGGGCAATTGGTCGCTCGTGAAATTGAAAAAGCAGGTGGCGTGGCAAAAGAGTTTAACACCATTGCCGTTGATGATGGCATTGCGATGGGGCATAGTGGTATGCTGTATAGCTTGCCAAGCCGTGATTTGATTGCTGACAGCGTGGAATATATGGTTAATGCCCATTGTGCCGATGCGTTGGTGTGCATTTCCAACTGCGACAAAATCACCCCAGGTATGCTAATGGCAGCAATGCGTTTGAACATTCCAACCATTTTTGTCTCTGGTGGACCAATGGAGGCAGGCAAAGTGCTTGCAAGCACACTTGTGGATGGTAGCAACGTTCACGAAACTGTTACCAACGACAAAGGCGAGAAAATCCGTAAACTTGACCTTGTTGATGCGATGATTGACGCTGCCGATGATTTAGTGAGTGATGATGATGTTTCAACCGTTGAAAATTCAGCCTGTCCGACTTGCGGCTCGTGTTCTGGTATGTTTACAGCAAACTCAATGAACTGCTTAACCGAGGCGTTGGGCTTGTCCCTGCCAGGTAATGGGTCGCTACTTGCTACTCACGCCAAGCGTAAGGAGCTGTTTTTGGAGGCAGGTCGCCAAATTGTTGAAATCACCAAACGCTACTATGAACAAGATGACAACAGCGTTTTGCCACGCTCTATCGCCACAAAATCTGCCTTTGAAAATGCGATGAGCCTTGACATTGCAATGGGTGGCTCTACCAATACCATTTTGCATTTATTGGCAGCAGCAAATGAGGCAAAAGTGGATTTTAAAATGGCAGACATTGACCGTTTAAGCCGTCAAGTGCCTTGCTTATCAAAAGTCGCCCCCGCCACGCAAAAATACCATATGGAAGATGTACACCGTGCAGGTGGTGTGATTGGTATTTTAGCTGAGCTTGACCGTGCAGGTTTGTTAAAAACGGACGTGTCAACCGTTCACGCACCGACTTTAAAAGACGCTTTGGCAAAATGGGACGTGATGAACCCTGATAATGTGGACGCTCGCAGTCGTTATGTTGCCGCCCCTGGTGGCGTTCGCACTACGCAAGCCTTTAGCCAAAATAAAGAATATCCAAATCTTGACTTAAACCGTGAAAGTGGCTGTATTCGTAGTAAGGAATTTGCCTATTCGCAAGATGGTGGTTTGGCGGTGCTATTTGGTAACATTGCCGAGCGTGGCTGTGTGGTAAAAACGGCTGGCGTTGATGAAAGCATTTTAAAATTCACGGGGCGTGCAAGGGTGTTTGAGAGCCAAGATGGTGCGGTAGAAGCGATTTTGGCGGATAAAATCGTGGCAGGGGATATTGTCATTATCCGCTACGAAGGACCAAAAGGCGGGCCAGGTATGCAAGAAATGCTCTACCCAACATCTTATTTAAAATCAAAAGGCTTAGGCAAAGAATGTGCGTTACTGACCGATGGGCGTTTTTCTGGTGGTACGTCTGGTTTGTCAATTGGACACGCAAGCCCAGAGGCTGCCGAAGGTGGGGCGATTGGACTGGTGCAAGATGATGATACCATTGAAATTGACATTCCAAATCGTACCATTCATTTGGCAGTGAGTGATGATGAGCTTACCAAACGCCGTGATGAGATGAATGCTCGTGGTAATAAGGCTTGGAAACCTGTGGCTCGTGAGCGTTATGTGTCGCAAGCCTTGCGTGCTTATGCCGCTTTGACAACCAGTGCCGATACAGGTGCGGTGAGAGATGTAAGTCAAGTTGAGAAGTGATTGCTTAAACATTTTGCTCAAATAAAAAGAGAGATTATTATCTCTCTTTTTATACATTAGGACATAAAATGCGTTACACTCAATTATCTGCAATTCTAAGGTTTACCGCCATATCAATTTCCAGTCATAATGATGGGATTTTCTAATAATTTTTTAATTTTCTTTTTTAACTGCGTTTGTATCGCAATCGGCAATTGTTGCCATTCTTTGTCAAAATCCTCGTGCATTACCAATCTATAAGTCATCTAAAGAAATCTCACGAAATTTATGTTTTTCTTGGCTACGTTGTTGTGCAATCGCCATGAGCATCATCTTCTGATAAAATCACTGATTTTACAGGGATTTTTCCTGTTTGCGTGATATATTTTAGCACATTGGTAAATAGCTCAGTTGGCGTGATACCTTGCTCTTGCAACACTTGATACGCCTGCATTTTTATCATGTCATCAACACGAAAATTGATAGTTGCCATTTGCTTTTCCTTATTTTTTGATAAATTTAAAATATTGTAATGCAAAATACATTACATTTCAACCAACAAAAAAACCGCCTTAATGCTAAGACGGTTTTTTGTTTTGTCAATTTTTATTAATTTTTTACTTCTTGAGCATCAGACTCTTGTTTTTCATCTGAATTTTTTGCTTCAAAAATTTTCTGACTCACAGCTGTCTGTGTTTGTTGCATTTTTTGACCAATTGCTTTGCTACTATTTTGTACTAATGCTTGTATGGCTTCACTATCATCTCTTTCAAATACTTTTACTTTTTCCATAAAGTCTGGGTCTTCAATTTCATAATAAGGGGCAATACCAAATGATAGTTTTTGGGCAATTAAGACAGCAGGAAATCTATTGCGTACGCTATTATAATGTTTAACAGTGGCATTATAGGCAACTCGTTTATCCAATAAAACTGCTTCAAGATTTTCCAATTTATTCATTAAGTTTTGATAAGTTTGGTTAGCTTGTAACTGCGGGTAATGTTGTGAAATGGCTTGTAAATTTTGAAAGCTTTGATTAGATGCTTGAATAGATGAATAGGCTTGGCGTTCGTGGTCTCCTGAGCTTTTTGCAATATCAATAATTTGATGTGTTAAATCTATACGTTGTTTCAAAGCAACTTGAATATTAGATAATTGTTCACGGATATTTTGCATGAGTGCCTGCAAGCTATTATATATACCTACTATCCAAAAAGCAATTGCCCCTATTATTATTAGCAAAAAAACGATTAGTCCCATAAAATATTCCTTGACACTATATGTTATGGCTATTCATTTGGTAATTAACAACCATAAAAACATTTTGATAATATTACTTTAAGTTATGAAATAACTGCCTTAGTAAAGACAGCTATTTCATATCTTAACACTTAGCCAACTATTACTCAACAGAGGTTTCTTCTGTTAGAGCAATCGTCTGGTCAATGCCTTTCATTGTCAATTTGATACGACCACGATTGTCAATATCTTGAACCAACACATTCACCATTTGACCTTCTTTTAACACGTCCGCCACGTTCTCAATGCGAGCTTCAGAGATTTGCGAAATGTGTACCAAGCCATCAGTGTTTGGCAACACAGTAACAAACGCACCAAAGTCCACCAAACGAGCGACTGTACCTGTGTAAACTTTGCCAACTTCCACTTCGGCGGTAATCGCTTCAATCTTGGCAATCGCTGCTTTGGTTGATGCTTTGTTTTCACCAAAAATACGGATTGTGCCATTGTCATCAATATCCACAACCGCACCCGTTTCTTCGGTTAATTGACGGATAGTCGCACCGCCTTTACCAATCACATCACGGATTTTTTCTGGGTCAATGTCAATCACCGCAAAGTTTGGAGCGTAAGCGTTGATTTCTTTACGGCTAGTTGCAATGACTTCATTCATAGCGTTCAAAATATGGATACGACCTGAGTGAGCTTGGTGCAAGGCTTTTTCCATAATTTCGGGCGTGATGCCTTCAATTTTAATATCCATTTGCAACGCAGTTACGCCATTGGCAGAACCCGCCACTTTAAAGTCCATATCGCCCAAGTGGTCTTCATCGCCCAAAATATCCGACAATACGGCAAAACGGTCGCCTTCTTTTACCAAGCCCATCGCAATACCTGCAACAGGGGCTTTTAACGGCACGCCAGCGTCCATCAAAGCAAGGCTTGCCCCACAAACGGATGCCATAGACGATGAGCCGTTAGATTCGGTAATGTCCGACACCACACGGATAACATATGGGAAACGGTCGCTTTCTGGCAACATGGCTTGCACGCCACGGCGAGCTAGGCGACCATGACCGATTTCACGGCGTTTTGTCCCGCTATCACGACCTGTTTCGCCAACCGAATACGCAGGGAAATTGTAATGTAGCATAAAGTGGTCTTGTTTTGTACCTGCTAACGTGTCCACCATATTAACATCACGGCTATTGCCAAGTGTAGTCGTTACAAGGGCTTGCGTTTCGCCACGAGTGAACAACGCAGAACCATGCGTATAAGGTAAAACGCCCACTTGAATATCCAACGCACGCACCGTTTGCAAATCACGACCGTCAATACGTGGTTTACCTGATAAGATATTATCACGCACGGTACGGTATTTTAAAGTTTCGTATAATTCTTTGATTTTGTTGGTTTTTTCTTCGTAATCTTCAGCTTCTGGATTGCCTGCCAACGCTTCTAATGCTTGTGTTTTGATTTCATCAAGGCGAGCGTAACGGTCTTGTTTTACGCTGATTGTATAGGCTTGTGAAATCGCTTCGGCAAATTGATTTTGTAAAGCAGTTTGCAATTCCACATCAACCGCAGGAGCGACAAATTCCGCTTTTGGATTGTTTACTTGTTTAGCAAAATCATTAATCGCATCAATCACGATTTGTTGTTGCTGATGACCATAAAGCACTGCACCAAGCATTTGGTCTTCTGACAATTCTTTGGCTTCAGATTCTACCATTAACACAGCCGATGACGTACCTGCCACGACCAAATCCAAGTCGCTATTTTTAATTTCTTCTAAACTTGGGTTTAGCACATATTCACCATTGATAAAACCAACACGAGCCGCACCAATCGGGCCGTTAAACGGTGCAGGTGAAATCGCCAACGCCGCAGACGTACCTATCATCGCCGCAATATCCGCATCTTGTTTTTTATCAGATGAAATCACCGTTGCAGTTACTTGGATTTCGTTGTAGTAGCCTTCTGGGAATAACGGACGAATTGGACGGTCAATCAAGCGAGAAGTCAAAGTTTCCATCTCAGATGCACGACCTTCACGTTTGCCGTAGCCACCCGGAATTTTGCCCGCAGCGTACATTTTTTCTTGATAATTTACCGTTAATGGGAAAAAGTCTTGCCCTGCTGGTGCTTCATCTTTGACCACAACTGCGACAAGCACAGACACACCGCCCATGTGAACGATAACCGTATTGGCTTGGCGACCGATACGACCTGTTTCTAGGGTAACTTGTTGATTACCATATTGAAATTCTTTGGTTACGATATTAAACATAAGTATCCTTAATACAAAATAAATTAAAAAATATTTTAAATAAACCAAATAATCAGCAACAGCCCCTAATCTTGGTATTCTTTTTTATAAATTTAAAAAAAATTCAATCAATTCGGTGGGTTACGCCCAAAAAAAAAGGCTAACCAACCCTACAATTTTTTTTAATAAAATTTATAAAATCAGCTTTTGGGCGTATGCAATACGCCCCTACAAAATAAAATTATTTTCTCAAAAACACCAAGAATTAGAAGCAATCTATCTGATTAATTTTTAATTTAATTAAAATGGTTGAAAAAAAAGCAAAAAACGGCTACTTACAGGTAAGTAACCGTTTGCATTGTTGCGATAAAATCAACAAACATCAAATTAACGGCGTAAGCCTAATTCGTTGATTAACGCTGTATAACGATTTGCATCTTTACGTTTTAAATAGTCAAGTAGGCTACGGCGTGAGTTTACCATACGAATAAGACCACGACGGCTGTGATGGTCAGCTTTGTGTTCTTTAAAGTGTGGTTGCAAGTCGTTGATACGAGCAGTTAAAAGTGCGATTTGCACTTCTGGAGAACCTGTGTCGTTGTCAGATTGTTTGAATTTTGCAACGATTTCGGCACGTTGTTCGTTAGTTAGCATAATAAATCCTTAAATGCAATGCCTGAAAATTCGGACAAACTGTGCATTGCGAAAGTCTGTCTATAAATACCCACGGTATTTCGCCGAGCATTATAGCAAAGTTTTTAGCAAAAATCAGCAAAAATATGATTTTTTTCTTTCTTATTTTTTCAAAAAGTGCTATCTTAAAAATCACAGACACGATAAAAAGAGCCGATAATGACTGCAATTACCGATATTAACCAATTGGATTTTTCAAAAAACTATACTTATGCCGACTATTTAACATGGCATTTTAAAGAAAAAATTGAACTAATTAAAGGCAAAATCATTGCGATGAGTCCTGCACCTACTCGCCGTCATCAAGATATCGCCCAAAATATCAACCGTATTTTGGACAATTTTTTTTATAAAAAGCCTTGTAAAGTGTACTTTTCGCCTTTTGACGTGCGTTTGTACAGCCCAAGCAAGGATATCACCACCGTGGTTCAGCCTGATTTGTGCGTCATTTGTGATTTAAACAAACTTGATGACAAAGGCTGTCTTGGCTCGCCCGATTTGGTCGTGGAAATCGTATCGCCTGGCAACTCAAAAAAAGAAATGGGCATTAAGTTTGATTTGTATGAAGAAGTTGGCGTGCGTGAATATTGGATTGTCAATCCTGGCGAAGAAACCATTTTGATTTATGTGCTACAAGACGGCAAATACATCGGTATGCGACCGTTGGCAAAAGGTGAAACCACCACCGCCCACTCGGTGATTTTTCCAGAATTAAATTTTAACGTTGCCGATGTTTTTTTAGAATAATCAAACAGTTAATTTACCAATTTTACTGGTTGCAATCGTCCATTTTCTTCTAACATTGCCACGCCCAAAAATTGCTGTTGTTCATTAAACAAGCGAATTTCTTGTGGCTCATGTGAAAAAATTTGTTGAGAAATTGCCAAACTTTTGACGTTTAAACGTTGTCCTTGTAAAATGCGTAAACTTTGCGTATCGTCAAGCGTAAGTTTTGGCAAAAATTTAACACATTCATCAATCGGTAATAATTTTTGTAAGCGTTTATCAAAATCCAATTGTTCAAAATCCGCCAATGTTATCGCATCTTGAATGTCAAAATCGCCTGTCGCTAATCGCCTTAAACTCACCAAATGCCCAACTGTGCCAAGTGTTTGAGCAATATCTTCGCCCAACACTCGCACATAAGTGCCTTTAGAACAAGTAACAACTAATTTTAACAAATCTTTCTTAATAAAAGTCAAATTAAGCTCAAAAATCTCAATTTCACGAGGCTGTCTTTCAATCTCAATGCCTTCACGAGCCAGCTCATACAGTCTTTTGCCGTCTTTTTTTAATGCCGAATACATGGGCGGAATTTGCGTAATTTTACCAAAAAATTGTTCGGCAACCTTGCTTAAATCCTGTTCTGTGATAGTCGAAATATCTTTTGTTTCAATGACTTGACCGTCTGCATCTCCTGTGTCAGTTTTTTCACCAAGTTTGATGGTGGCTTCATAGCGTTTGTTGGCGTTGAGTTGGTAATGGCTAAATTTTGTGGCTTCGCCTAGACAAATCGGCAAAAGCCCAGTTGCCATCGGGTCTAGCGTGCCTGTGTGTCCCGCTTTTTTGCTGTCGTGCTGGGGCGATTTTAGTAAAAATTTGACCTTTGACACGACTTGTTGCGATGTCATGCCTTGCGGTTTGTCAATGAGTAGTACGCCTGATACTTTGGTTTTTGTCAATGGTGCGGTAGATCTTGGAAAAACAGACATGAAAATAAAACCTTATTTTGGAAAATCTTGACGTATCAAGGTAGAAAATGCGGTGGAATCAATCGGATTATCATGATGATATGCCGATGTTTTGGCATTGATATGGGCTTTTTGTCACCACTGTTCAAAATGATAATGATTATCAATCGCTTTTTAGTCATACAAATAATTTGGGCTATAACCCAATGCCAATATGCGATAATCCATTGGCATTGGCTGAAGTTTGTTGGCTAATTGATAAATGGCGGTGGTACAATTATACAACAAAGTATTATAACATTTTAGCTGTGTTTTCAATGATTTAGCAAGATTTAAATAGCTTAAAAATAGCGATTTGGTATAGACTTTGTCGGATTTAATAGGATAAATGTACACCTCTTCTTTGCGGACATTACTGCGTGTATAAATGATATCTTTTTCATCAGATGCCACGACAATCACTTCATATTTTCTAAAAAAACCGCCCAATATGCTAAATTCTTCATGGATTTGTTTACGAATTTCTATAAAAAAGCCAAATATTGTCCATCATCAAAACCAAAACTCAATAACGTATGTGCAATCGGCTCGCCCATCCAATACGAAGCGACAAAATCAATGCTTTGCAGTTTATCCAATTGATATTGCCGAGCTTCCCATTTTTGTTGATAATTTTTTTCATCTAACCAATCAAAATTTCTAATATTGTAAACCGTTACAGTGTTGCCGTCTTCATCCAAATTATAATCTAAGATTTGGGCGACTTCAGGATTCCAATCTCTATTATTTGACGGTTGCATAGCCAATAAAATGATGATGGCGAGTATAAAACTGCTAAAAAACGCCAAAAAACACGATTTTTTTATCAAAGTTTTTAACAATTTTGGCAAAAAAATCGTCAGCAGACACACTAATGTAACCTCAATTCGATATAAAAAATCATTTAACTTATTGAAAAAATATAAACAAATAAGAAACCTACAATAAAGAATACCCCAACAGGACATTTTTTAATGTAGGCTTCTTTGTTTGATGACAATAAGCAATCAACCCTGCCAACAAATTACTCATAAACCCAACATAACTACGATGCCTTGAATGCTCAATTTGACACATATTCTTTAACTCATCAAACACAGTTTCAATCAAAAAACGGCGTTTAAGCAATCGTCTATTTAACCATGAAATATCTTTAGATTTCATATTCTTTTTAACATTCGTGATTAACTCAATATCTAAATGCTCATCAAGCCAATCTGTCAATGATTTATCAATATAACCTTTATCAGCAAAGAGTTTACCAAAAACATGAGATTCACAAAGTCTTTTCACAGGTTGCCTATCATCAACATTGCCTTTGGTTACGGTTAGATTGACCAATTCACCTTTATCATTGATAATGACGTGTAGTTTAAAGCCAAAAACCACCCCATACTGCTTTTACCTCGCTGTGCTGTTTCTGCAAATACTTTGTTGCGGTTGATACGGTGATTATCACATACGGCTAAACTGGTTGAGTCAATGTAGTTTATGCCTGTGCAGTTGTTTTGCATGAGAGATTGTAGGTAGTCACACATGGGAACTATTGCTTTTTCCATGAGTTCTACCATTCTTGTGTAGCTTGGTAGGTTTGGAAAGGCAGGTTTTAGCCATTGGGTGAGGTAGTTGTAGTAGAAGGCTTTAAATTCTCTGTATTTTATTTGGTGAAATACTACCAATATGGTGATGATTTCTGATAAACTAATACGGCATGGTTTGTTTCGTGTTTTTTTACTGCTTTTGCTCTTTTGGGTTAGCATTTTCTTCTGTTGTTCGTTTGTGTATGTTTTGCAATAGTCGTCTATGTGGCAGTATAGTGCTTCGAGGTTGTCCATGTAAGAAGTCCTTGTTAGGGTTGTTTGTGGTGAATTTACTTTAACATATTGGGCTTCTTTTTTTTAGTTTTTTCTTATGTCGAATTCAGGTTAATGTAATAGCGAGCCAAAAGCACAATAAAGCGATGGTAAATGCAAAGCCAAAGGGTTGGTGCGTCCAAACAAACACACCGAGCCAACTTGCTATTAGCACTATCACAAAAAATTGGCACGTCTTTTTTAGCCAAATCATCAACTTTTTTACCTGTCAAAAAGTTTTAAAAACCAATTAAATCATTTTGAATCAATGATTTAATCATCATTATTTTGATTATCATCACTGCTTTGCACCGCTTTTGAAATCAAATTCATCATATAATTGGCATTTGCGGTTACTTCATCATAGTGAAAACGCAAGCGTGGCGTGGTGCGAGTGCGTAAAATATGGCTAAGCTCGGTACGCAAAAAGCCTGACGCTTTATTTAACACTTTTAGGCTGTCTTCGTGATAATCTTTTGCCATCGCATCGTCCATGTTCGTTTCCATCACGGTAACATAGATGTCGGCATAGCCCAAATCTGGGCTGATTTTCACGCCAGAAATCGTAACCAACCCTGTCAAACGTGGGTCGTTGATTTCATCACGGATAAGCACTGCCAATTCACGTTGAATTTGGTCGGCTAGACGTTGTAGTCGTTGGTTCATTATTTTACCTTTTTTATAAAAAATTTTGATAAAAAAAGTCTAATTATCACGCAATTAGACCTTTTTATTTGAAAAGTTTAGAAATTATAAAGTACGTTTAACTTCATGAATTTCAAATACTTCAATTTTGTCGCCTGCTTTGACTTCGTAGCCTTTTACCGCAAGACCACATTCCATACCTGCTCGTACTTCGGTTACGTCATCTTTGAAACGGCGTAGCGATTGCAATTGACCTGTGAAAATCACTTGGTCATCACGCAGGACACGGATAGGCTTGTTACGGATAATCGTGCCTTCTTGAACCATACAGCCAGCAGCATAGCCAAAACGGCTTGAATGGAACACTTCACGCACTTCAGCAATACCCAAGATTTTTTCACGGTGTTCTGGTGATAACAGACCACTCATGGCGGCTTTCACGTCATCAATCAAGCCATAAATCACGCTATAGTAGCGAATGTCTAAGCCAGCTTCGTCCGCTTTACGGCGAGCGGCAGCATCAGCACGCACGTTAAAGCCGAGTAGTACTGCTTCGCTTGATTCTGCCAAAACGACATCAGACTCTGAAATTGGACCGACACCTGATGAAATGACTTTGACTTTAACTTCATCGGTTGATAATTCATCTAACGATGATAACAAGGCTTCTAGCGAGCCACGCACGTCGGTTTTTAAAATCAAATTCACGCTTGGTAATTTGGCATCGTTCATTTGGTCAAATAGATTTTCAAGGCGTGATTTGGCTTGTCGCTCTAGCACTTTTTCACGTTCACGAACTGCACGATATTCGGCAACTTCTCTTGCACGTTTTTCATCGCTCACGACCATGAACTCACTACCAGCCATTGGTGTGTCTGGCAAGCCTAAAATCTCAACAGGAATTGAAGGACCCGCCGATGTGATTTTTTTGCCGTTTTCGTCTGTCATCGCACGCACACGACCGTAATATTCACCAGCAAGTACCAAGTCGCCTTGATTTAGCGTGCCTTGTTTAACCAGTAAACTGGTTACCGCACCACGACCTTTTTCTAAGCGAGATTCAATCACAACGCCTTGAGCGGCACCGTCTGTAGCGACTTCTAGCTCCATCACTTCGGCTTGCAAATGAATGACTTCAAGCAATTCATCAATACCTTGACCTGTCAAAGCCGAAACTTTAACAACAGGCGTATCACCTCCCCACTCTTCTGGGACGACTTCTTTGGTGGTTAAATCATTTAACACACGGTCAGGGTCGGCTGTGTCTTTGTCAATCTTGTTAATCGCAACGATAATTGGCGTACCTGCTGCACGAGCATGGTCAATCGCTTCGGCTGTCTGTGGCATCATACCGTCATCTGCAGCGACAACTAGCACGACAATATCTGTCGCTTTTGCACCACGAGAACGCATGGCAGTAAAGGCAGCGTGGCCCGGTGTGTCAAGGAACGTAATCACGCCTTGTTCCGTTTGCACATGATACGCACCGATATGTTGGGTAATACCACCTGCTTCGCCTGAAGCCACTTTGGTTGAGCGGATTTTGTCAAGTAATGACGTTTTACCATGGTCCACGTGTCCCATAATGGTAACAACAGGCGGACGAGCTTGCACGTTGCTACTTTTTTCGCCAACCGCTTCACGCAATGAGTCTTCCACTTGCGTTGAGCTAACCAATACAGGGTTGTGTCCCATTTCTTCAACAAGCAATACAGCTGTTTCTTGGTCAATGGTTTCGTTTTCACGCACCAACTCGCCCATTTTCATCAACATTTTGACGACTTCACGAGCTTTGATTGCCATTTTTTGTGCCAAATCTGACACAACAATGCTCTCACCAATTTCAACATTGTGAACAATTTTTTCTACAGGCTTTTCAAATTTGTGTTTGTTGGCGTGCGAAGATTTTAAACCACGTGAGCGGTTTTTGATTTCTTGTTCGTTGTCATCATCACGGCGACGGCGACGATTTTTATTCGCATTTGATGACGTGCCACGTTTAATTTCACGGCGTTCTTGCTCAAATGAATCTTCTAACGCCGCACCGACTAAACCTTCAGCTAAAGGTTCATCACGCTCACGACGAACGACTGTCGTGTTTTCTGTTTCTTTGTCTGAGTATTTGCTCGCCATTTGACGTATTTGTTCAAGTGTGCGTTTTTGCGCTTCTTCAGCAGCTTTACGACGGTTTTCCGCTTCAATTTGACGCAGTTTTTCTTCTTGCTCTTCACGAGCTTTGCGTTCAGCACTGCTCTCTTTTTTCGCTGGTTCTTTTTTCACCACTTTTTTATCAGTCGCTTTTGCTTTGTCTGACTTTTTGTCAGTTTTAACGACTTCTGATTCAGTAGTTTTGCTCACTTTTTTGACAACGACAGTTGCATTGTTACTTTCGTTGTCTTTTTTCACACCACTATTGGCTCGCATTGCTGCCAAAGTCGCTTGTTGGCGAGCTTCAGCTTCTTGTTTGGCTTTTTGTTTTTCAGCCTGTTCTTTTTCGGCTTGTTCTTTGGCAAGGCGTGTTTTTTCTTGCTCTTTTTTTAACGCTTGTTCTCGTGCTGCCAATTCTTCAGCGATCTTATTGGTATTCGGCTTTTCAAAGGTTTTTTTCTTACGCACTTCAACATTGACACTTTTGGCTTTGCCTGATGTGCCTGTTACTTTGGCAGTTGATGTGGTTTTACTTTTTAAGCTGATACGACTTTTTTGGTTATCACTTTGTGGTTTTTCACCATGTGTCCGCTTTAAAAAACCAATTAGATGTTCTTGCTCTGCGTCGGTTACGATGTCATCGTCGCTACGAGCAGACAGACCTGCACTTACCAGTTGTTTTTTTAGGATTTCAACTGATTTTTTGCTCATTTCTGCCAGTTCTTTGACGGTTTTATCTGCCATTCATACACCTTTTTTTATTCATTTAATTTATCTATATTCATTATTCAAACCATGATTCACGTGCTTTCATGATAAGTTCACCTGCGGTTTTTTCGTCCAAGCCTTCAATGTCTTGAATGTCAAAAATCGCTTGCTCTGCCAAGTCATCTAAGGTAATCACATCACGCTCGGCAAGTTTGTATGCCCATGCTTGGGTCATACCTTCAAGGTTGAGTAGCTCTTGGCTTGGTTCTTTCATATTTTGTTGCTTAACCAATTCATCTGCAATGACGGCTTCTTTGGCACGTTCTTGGATTGCGTCAATCGCATCATCGTCCAAACCTTCAATGTCGTAAAACGTTTCAGCAGGTACATAAGCGACTTCTTCAAGTGTGGTAAAGCCGATGTCCACAAGGGCTTGAGCCAAGTCTTCATCAACTTCCAAACGATTGTAAAACAAATCTTTATACACTTTGGTTTCAGTTTCTTGGCGTGCGTTGTACTCTTCTTCTAACATCATATTTAGGCGATAGCCTGTCAATTCTGATGCCAAACGCACATTTTGCCCTGCTGCACCAATCGCTCGTGCCAACTGGTCATTGGCAACAAAAATAATATCAGCGGTTTTGGTGTCTTCATCCAAAATAATTCTATCCACGTCCGCAGGCTCTAAAGCACTGATGATGTATTGAACTGGGTCGTCCGACCAGACTACTACGTCAATACGCTCGCCTTCAAGCTCTTGTTGCACCGCTTGAATACGAGTACCACGCATACCGATACACGCACCAACTGGGTCAATACGATGGTCGTTGGTTTTCACCGAAATTTTGGCACGCATACCCGGTTGGCGAGCGACATCACGAATTTCAATGATTTGCTCGGCAATTTCTGGAATTTCTTTTTGCATTAATGCGGTCAGCATTTGTGGCGATGTTCTTGATAAAACAAGCTGAGCACCACGGTTATCACGATTGACTTGCTCCAAAATTGCATTCACACGGGCTTTGACACGCAATTGCTCTTTTGGCAACATTTTTTCTCTTGGCAAATGGGCCTCTACATTGTCGCCCAAATCAATAATATAGCCATCTCGTGCTGCTTTTTTAACTTCGCCTGTAATCATCTCACCAATGCGATGTTCAAACGCATCAGCAATCAATGAACGCTCCGCTTCACGGATTTTTTGAATAATCACTTGTTTGGCTTGAGTAGCAGCGATACGACCAAATTCAATCGATTCAATTTGTTCTTCTTTGATATCGCCAAGTTGCCATTCATTTTCGTCCAAATCACTCAACGCTAACTGACACGCTGGCATTTCGTGGTCTTCGTCCGCCACCACCGTCCAATAACGATAAGTGTCATAATCGCCCGTTTTACGGTCAATGTGTACACGAATCGCAACTTCAGGCTGTTCGCTATAGACTTTTTTCTTGGTAGAAACGACCAACGCTTGTTCAATCGCTTCAAAAATATCTTCAGGATTTAAGCCCTTTTCATTACTGACGGTTTCAACCACCGTTAAAATTTCTCGATTCATGTAAACACCTAAAACGCTAACGTTTGTTAAATTTTACTAAAGTATTGGTTAATAATATCAATCAAACTGATAAACTAAATTGGCTTTATCAATATTATCCAACATCACAGAAACTGCTTCGTTATTTTCATTGAGTACCAATGTATTGTTATCAATACTCACCAACTCGCCTGTTAATTTACGGCGTTTTTGGCTACCTTGTCCGATAGCATGAATCAAACGTACACTAACCGTCTGTCCGATATAATCATGCAATTGCTCAGCCGAAAAAAACGAACGGTCAAGCCCCGGTGAAGACACCTCAAGCATATACTCACCTGCAATCGGGTCATGCACATCAAGCACGCCACCGACTTGGTGCGTCACCGTCGCACAGTCCTCAATGGTAACTTGTTTACCATCGGCTTTATCCTCTGGCAACGCCTCAATATAAATGCGTAATAATGACTTTCGCCCTTGCGGTACAAACTCAATCCCCCAAAGACTCACATCACAAGCAGTTACCGCAGGTTCAATAATTTGGGTTAGTTCGGCAACTTTAGTTGATAGTTTCATATTATCCTTAATCTATAAATCAATGGTTAAAAATCATCATTCACAACAAACTTGCGTACTAATTTAACAAAAAATGATGAAATTTAAAACCTATAGATACAAAAAAACCCACAAATTAATTAGTGGGTTTAAATCAAAATAAGATGATTTAAATAGTTTTTGTCAAAAAATGACACTAACAAAACTACTAAATAATTGGTAGCGGGGGCTGGATTTGAACCAACGACCTTCGGGTTATGAGCCCGACGAGCTACCAGACTGCTCCACCCCGCAACAACTTAGGTAAATTATTATATGGATTTTTAATACCATTGTCAAATACTTTTTTAAAATATTTGCAAAAAACTTGGATTTATTTCAAATTAAGCTTTTAAGCAAAAAATTGTTGATTAATTTTTTGTTGCAACGCTTGCCAATTTTCGTGAAGGTTTGCCGTTTGGCTTAAATCATTTTGCCAAGCATGAAAATCTGCTTTCATGTTTGCCAATCGCTGACTGCTTTTTTCATTACAAAGTTCTGGATTTTTTTGCAATTTTTCCAACGCAATCAATGCCGAATCCCTGTCATTACATACCAAGCCCATATCACAGCCTGCCGTCAAAGCCGATTTGATACGCTCGCCTGCATCACCTGCGACATGGGCGGCTTTCATCGATAAATCATCAGAAAATAACACGCCATCAAAACCTAACTTTTGTCTAATAATTTGTTGAATCCAAATCGGTGAAAATCCCGCAGGTTTATCATCAACTTTATTAAAAATGACATGGGCGGGCATCAACGCATCAAGCAAGGTAAAATTTTTGATAAAAGGTTGCATATCATATTGATAAATCTCGTCAAAAGTCCGCTCATCAACCGCATCGGCAACGTGCGAGTCAGGGGCGACTGAGCCATGCCCTGGAAAATGCTTACCTGTGGTCGCCATGCCTGCTGATTTCATGCCACGCATAAATTCTGCCGACAACGCCGTAATCGCCGTTGGGTGCTGATGAAACGCCCTATCGCCAATCACCGCACTCACGCCATTCACGTCTAGCACAGGGGCAAAGCTAAAATCCACGCCCACCGCCAACACTTCGCTTGCCATGACGTAACCACAGGCAAAAGCCAACTCAAGTGCAAAAATCGGCTCACACTCAAACACTTCGCCAAGTTTGCCCATTGGCGGTAGTGGCGAAAAGCCTTGCCGAAAGCGAGCGACACGACCGCCTTCTTGGTCTACGGCAATCAAAATGTTCGGTTTAACCGCTCGGATACTGTCGGTAAGTTCTCGCACTTGCTGTGGTGTGGCGACATTACGAGCGAATAGGATAACGCCACCGACTTGGGGCTGTTTGATAAGTTCTTGGTCGGCTTGTGTGAGTTCTGTGCCTGCTACGTCAAGCATTAATTGACCGATTTTTGTTGAATTATTTTTCATTTTTTATCCTAATATTTTTATTATTACAAATCATTGGCGGTTTAATCGTGTTGGGCTTGGCAAAAGCGATAAATCACTGACACGACACGGATTAATATCAATGCCACCACGTCTAGTGTACCACGCTCGCACCATCAGACTTTTTGGGGTAAATTTTTCGGTCAAATCACTAAAAATCTGCTCCACGCATTGCTCGTGAAAGCCGTTATGCTGACGGAAAGTCAAAATATACTCAAGCAAACCTGCTGTATCAATTGGCTGACTGTCAATGGCAATCTCAAGCGTTCCCCAATCTGGCTGATTGGTAACTGGGCAATTTGAGCGAAGTAGGTGCGAATGAAACACTTGTAATTTAGTTTCGCCATTTTCGTTTAACAACGCTAAACTTGCGTTATTCACATCATCAACAATCGCAATTTTTTTATTAGAATTATCTAACGCATTATCAATACAAATGCCGTTCGGCTCGGCAAGTGGCAAGCTGTTCGCATTTTTAACATCAAAAATCGCCATTTTTACATTGGCTTTTAAGCAATTTGACAAATCGGTTTCTATCGTTTTTTGCAAATCTTGCACGCTGTCAAATTCGGTAAAATTTAGGCTGTTAAAATACAGCTTTAACGACTTTGATTCCACGATAAATAAAGAAGTCGCAGGAATGGTAAGGCGTGCCATTGCCACTTGTGAAATGCCGTTTTTATTGAGCCACGAGAGTTCAAAAACGTGCCAAAAGTCTGTGCCAAGACTTAATTTTTCATTTGATAGGCTAAGTTTATCTCGCCCCAACGCTCGTGGAATAGGGTATAAAATCTCTGGGCTGTAGGTTTTTGGGTAAGTGGTGGATTGCCCCAAAATACTATTTTCAGGTGTGTGAATTGTATTCATGAAAATTCCTATTATTTTTTACGAAAAGACGCAAACAAGCCTTCATGCTCAATTTTTGGCATTTTTAGCGTAACCGTATCCGACAGCATATCATGCACCGCAATGCCCTGCTTGTTCACCCACGCAAACCAATAATTAAACAAAAACCCCACAAAACCGCTAAATAACACCGCCCCACGACTACCATGCAACACACTGCCCAAAATCGCACACACCGTAGGCAACAGACACGCCGACAACACTCTCTTGACAACCTGTCCCCAGCTTAACAACGAACCATCACGATGAATCGTCTTTAAACGCCACGTCTGCATACCAAGCGTCTGACCAGATTTTCGCAAAAACACACCATAAAAACCAATCAAAGTCAAAACAAAAGACGGCGTTAAAACCAAATGCTGATACCATTTTGGCAATTCGGTCGCTTGCTGTGAAGTCGTACCAATAGGCAACAACAAATGCGTGCCAAGCACCACCAACAACATGGTAATAAAAAACAACAACGCCAAAATTAACATACCATCATACAACATAGCGACCAGTCTAAGGCTAGGTTTTGCGACCATAGGTTGTTCATTGGCGATTTTGGGCTGATAATCGGTGGTGGATTTGGTTTTTTTGGTGGATTTTGTCATGCGATTGATATTGGATAAACAAAGAAAGGAGAATTTTAACGCAAAAACGCAAAAAGCTAAACCTTTATTTTTGATTGGGTGATGAAAATATTTTGGGTTAGGTTATACAAAACAACCAAATTTTAGGCATAAAAAAATCGCCTAAACATGGTTTGGCGATAATTTTTGTTTTAGTGGCGCGCCCGGAGAGATTCGAACTCCCGACCCTCAAGTTCGTAGCCTGATGCTCTATCCAACTGAGCTACGGGCGCTTTACTAAAAGTAACTTTAAAATCATTTTTTATATCGTTTTAAAGTGAGGCGTATTATAAAGATGTTTTTTTATATTGTCAAGCATTTTTATTATTTTTTTTAAAAAATTTTTAAAACACTTAAAATAAAAAATGGCGGTGACGGAGGGATTCGAACCCTCGATACAGTTTCCCGTATGCAGCCTTAGCAGGGCTGTGGTTTCAGCCACTCACCCACGTCACCAAGCATTTTATAATACGAACGATTTATTTCAAATCGTTGTGGGACGGCATTATAGCAGAGTTGCACAAAAAAGCAAGACTTTTTTTAAAATTTATGCAAAAATATCCTTGTTATTTTTCATTAACCCATTTTGAACAAACAAGGATAAAAAAATGCGACCAACTGTTTTATGTTTTTCTGGGCTTGACCCTTCTGGTGGTGCAGGTTTGCAAGCGGATATTGAGGCGATTGGGCAGGCAGGTGCATTTGCCAGTGTTGCTTGTACAGCGATTACGGTGCAAAGCTCGCAACAAGTTTTTGGTTTTGAGGCGTGTTCAGCAGATTTGGTTAAAGCACAAGCGATGGCGGTGTTAAATGATTTGCCTGTGAAAGCGATAAAATCAGGTATGCTTGGCACGACCGATAATATTGAGATGTTAAGTGCGTTGTTTGCCGATGGCATGATTGCAAAAGGCACGCCGTATGTGCTTGACCCTGTGTTGGTGGCAAATAGTGGTGGTTCGCTGGGCGACAAGGCGACTTTGGTCGGTGCGTTTACTAAATTATTGCCTTATGCCAGTATCGTTACGCCAAATAGTCATGAATTGCGGGATTTGACAGGGATTGATGACTTGCATTTGGGGGCAAAACAGCTTTGTCAACAAGGGGCAAAAGCAGTTTTGGTAAAAACATCGCACGACAGCCAAGCACAAGGCATTGAGCAGTTTTTATATGTGAATGATGACAATAATGTTCGCCTAAGTTATACGGCGATTTTGCCAAGATTAACAGGGGAATATCACGGTTCGGGTTGTAGTTTGGCAAGTTTTATCGCTGGACGATTGGCATTGGGCAACAGCTTGCCTCAAGCGGTGCAGATGGCAGATATTTGGATAAATCAGGTGTTAAAAGTGGCGGATATCCCCCACCCTAACAACCCAACTGCTCAAAAAATTCCAAAACGCTTCTTTTATTAATTTTTTAAAAAATTACAATTTTATCAAATAGATACCCAACGTTTGGATAATGGTTTCTAATAAAATAATTAAGAAAAACCCAATCATCGGTGCTAAGTCAAACATACCCACTGGCGGAATGATTTTGCGAAAAGGTGCGATGATGGGTTCGCTTAAGTTGCCTAACAATGCCAACGCTGGGTGCAATTTGTCGCTAAAAAATACAATCCAACTGATAACAAATGATGCCATGATAAGCAGTTGGCTTAGGCGTAAAAAGTCCAAAACCAGCGTAATTCCTGCCACAAAAAACAACATATAAGGCGAAAAATAGCGGTTTAAATAGTCAATCATCGCCATGTTGTATTCGGTGCTGTTAAAAAATCCGATATATTGGCTATCAATTTTCATGATGTCCAACACGCCCCAAATAAAAATCAAACGGAGCAAAAACAACAACGCCACCGCCGACAAACTCACCCTACCACCGCCAACGGTCGGAAAAATGCGAGCAAACACATCAACAACTTGGGTGAGCTGATACAAAAAAGTGACTTGCGGTTCTTTACGTTCTATGCCTGTAAACTGCACCATAAAACGCAAAAAAATCAACAACATCGCACAGCCAACGACAATATCAAAAATACCTGAAATGATAGGTGTCATGCAGTTATTTTACCTTTTTTATTTATTATGAATAAATTATCAATTAATTTTTACTTAATTCAATAGAGCGATTTACGCACGCTTGCATGGCTTTTTCTACAATTTCGCCAAATTGATTGTCATCAAATACACAAATAGCACTGTGGGTTGTGCCGTTTGGCGATGTAACTTTTTGGCGTAATACGGCTGGGCTGTCTTGGCTTTCTAGTGCCATTTTTGCTGAGCCTAAAGCGGTTTGAATGGCCAGGTTTTTGGCTTGTTCTTCGGTTAAACCAAAATTTTGTCCAGCTTTTATCATGCTTTCAAACATATAAAAAAAGTAAGCAGGGGCAGAACCTGAAACGGCAGTAACAGCGTGCAATAGTTCTTCGTTTTCTACCCACAATACCAAGCCTGATGCCGATAAAACTTGGGTTGCCAATGCTTTGTCATCTGGTGGCAATTTGGAAAATACGCCTGTCGCTCCTTGTTGAATCATCGCAGGCGTGTTTGGCATGGCTCGCACCAGTCGCACATTGTTGCCTAACAAACTTTCTAAGCGAGCCAACGGCACACCTGCCAAGATAGAAATCACCAATTGGCTGTCCCACACGTCCGCAAATGGCGTTAGCACATCGGCGACCACTTGCGGTTTGATTGCCAAAATCACAATATCGGATTTGGCGAGATGTTGCTTGTTTTGTTCAAGATTGTCCGCATTCAGGGCATTGACACCTTTGCCGGCAAAATTTTGTAATTTTTGCGTATCTGGGTCAATCACGCTGATTAAACTGGCAGTTAAACCTTTTGCCAAAAGCCCTGTTATCAAGGCTTCTGCCATATTACCACCACCGATAAACGTGATGGTTTTTGAAAAATTGCTGAGCATGGTGTGTCCTTTTTTTTCAATATTTTTTGTCAAATTACAGCTGTCTAGTTTAACATAAAAGCCATCACTTCACAAAAACCAATTCGTTGTGTTTATTTTTCAGCAAAATTCTTTAAATGAATTTTTTAAAATAATTGGCAACAAAAAAGCGGATAACTGGTATCCGCTTTTAATAAAATCAACTAATAAAATTAACAAAAGTTTATTAGTTTTTTTCAAAATATTTGGTCAAAACTTCTAAGCAACGCACAACTTTTGTTGTCTGTTGTTCACGGCGTGGCGTTACTGCATACAGCATATAGGTTGGTAAATGATAAGTTGGCAATACTTCAACCAATTCACCACTAGCAAGTTCTTTTTGGATATCCAATGACAAGATACGAGCCACGCCTTGGCCTTCTTTTGCCAACGTTATTGCAAGTTGCACGTTGTTGGTTTGGATACGGCTTGGCATTTTGACACGCACTTTTTTGCCAGTTTCTACGCTGGTTAGCTCTACTTGCGCTGGGTCTTTTACCAAAGTAATTCCAATCATTTGTAAATTTACCAAATCTTTTGGCTCAACGATTTTGGCATGTTGGCGTAAATAATGTGGTGATGCCACAAGCATTGGACGCACTTCGCTCAATGGGTGTACTGACACGCTGTTGTCATTGGTATTTGGCGACATACGCACAGCGATATCAATACGCTCTTCAATCATGTCAATGTACTGATTGTCCGCTTCAAAATGAATATTTAAATCATCATGGGCTGACATCCACGTTGATAACGCAGGCAAAACGTGCTGAACGCCTAGCTCTGGCGTGGTGGCGATACGTAGATTGCCCGCCAACTCATCACGCAACTGGTGCACACGGATACGACCTTGCTCGGCTGCTTCTACCACGTCTTTGGCACTTTCGTAAAAACTTGCACCCGCCTCGGTTAAGCTTAATTTACGGGTTGAACGGTGTAGCAACACCACGCCCATATCTTGCTCAAGTGAGCGGATTTGTTGGCTTACCGCACTGGTTGTAATACCAAGCTCTTTGGCTGCACCGCTAAAAGACCCATGACGGACAACACTGGCAAATACTGCCATGCCTCTTAAATTGTCTAACATATTTATTTACCTAACTCTATACTAAGGGAAATATATTATATAATACTTTTTTATTAATTTAAATAATCTTAACTCATTTTTTTTATAAAACCTGAATTTTTATTGTACTCATTAGTCAATTTTTCTAAAGAACATTGTTATTAAAAACTTTTTTATTGTTGTTGTTTTTATATTATTTATTAATATTAACCAATCAAAGTAATTTTACTAAATTAATACTGGCGTGTTGTTGTAAGAGTAATTGCATAATCGGCTGTGCAGTAATTTGGTCGGTGGCGGTTTGTAATGCCATTGCTTCTCTGTTTTTTTGTAATTGCTCTGGGATTTGTTGTTTTAAATCAGGCAGTTGCGTTACGTTATTGTTAAATTTAACGTCAATGCCTTGAAAATGCTGTTTTAATTTTTTGCAAAAATTTTGAAAAGCCACACCTGTACTCAAAATGTCTTCATCACCAAAAAATTCACTTGCACCGTTGATTTGACCTGTCATCATGCCCAGTTTGGCAAGTACGATTTCGTCTGTGTCTAGCCAATGATTTTGGCGAGCCAAATACACCCAATAATCCCATTTTTGGGCTGTCCATTCGCCTGTGAGTTGTTGCGGTTGTGGGACGAGCAGTTGCTGAACCGATGTTGGGTTTGGCGAAACATTTTCAACATTTTCAACATTTTCAACATTTTCAACATTTTCAACATTTTCAACATTTTCAACATTTTCAACATTTTCAACATTTTCAACATTTTCAACATTTTCAACATTTTCAATATTTGTTGGTTCAACTGGTTCAACTGGTTCAGTTGATTGATAGTCGGTTGCAACTGGATTTTGAACAAGTTGCTGACGATTGAGCGGTTTAAATGCCAACAATCTTAACAAACACATTTCTAAACTTTGTAAAGGCGTATTGGCAAGGGCGATATTTTCACGGCTTTTGATAACGATTTCATAATAAAGCTGTAATAATTCGCTCGGCAAATGTTGGGCTAATTGCTGAAGTTCGGCAGTTTGTTGCTGGTTTAAGCCCAAATCCACATCAGGCACGCATTGCAACATGGCAACTTGGTGCAATACGTCCGCCAGTCTGTCAAAAACTGCTTTGGCATCAACGACTTGCTGTCGCATACGCCCAATGGATTGGGCAAGGGCTTGGGTGTTTTGGCTAAAAATTTGTTCAATCAATGCCACCACATCGGCTTGGTCAATCAATCCTAGCATTTGGCGAATGGTGTCATCGCTGATATGTCCGTTGCCAAAGGCGATGGCTTGGTCGGTCAAGGATAAGGCATCACGCACCGAACCTTTGGCACTGCTGGCAAGTTGCCATAACGCATCGGTCTGAAAATCAATGTTTTCTTTGTTTAAAATTTGGCTCAAATAATCGGCAAGTTGGGCTTGCGGAATGGGACGAAGCACAAACTGCAAACAGCGTGAAATGATGGTAATTGGCAGTTTTTGTGGGTCGGTGGTGGCAAGCAAAAATTTGACGTGTTCGGGCGGTTCTTCCAATGTTTTTAACAAAGCATTAAAGCTATGCGTGGATAACATATGCACTTCGTCAATCAAATAAACCTTGTAACGCCCTTGCGTTGGGGCGTATGGCACGTTGTCCAGTAGCTCTCGGGTGTCTTCCACTTTGGTACGAGAAGCAGCATCAATCTCAATCAAATCAATAAATCGCCCTGCGTCAATCGCTTGGCAAGTGTCGCACACACCGCAAGGCGTACTTGTGATACCTGTTTCACAGTTTAGGCATTTTGCCAAAATACGGGCTATCGTGGTTTTGCCCACGCCACGAGTACCTGTGAACAAATAGGCGTGGTGCAATCGCTCATTGTTAATCGCATTGATTAACGCTGTGGCGACGTGATCTTGTCCTAACAGTTCGTGAAAGTTTTTTGGACGGTATTTGCGTGCTAAGACTTGATACATAAGGCTTGATGTCGGATAAACGTCTAAATAATCAAAGGGAATAACAAATTAAATAAGGTACAACTTATCATCGTACCTTATTCATAAAAAATTTGATAATTTTTTTAAAAGATTTAAACTTTAAAAAAATTAAATCGCTTCGCTATTGGCTTCAATCAATGGTTGCAATTCGCCATCTTGGTACATTTGGGTGATGATGTCGCTACCGCCGATTAGCTCGCCTTTTACCCACAGTTGTGGAAAAGTTGGCCAGTTGGCGATGGTTGGCAAAGTGGCACGGATTTCTGGATTTTCCAAAATATTTACAAACGCAAATGGGCGACCAATTTGGGTTAAAACTTCAACCGCACGAGCAGAAAAACCACATTGTGGAAATTGTGGTGTGCCTTTCATATACAGTAGTACGCTGTGATTGGCGATTTGTTCACGAATGGTTTGTTCAATATCATTTGACATAATAGTTACCTTTTTAGGGTGATGAATTTTTGATGTTTAAACCTGCATATTATACGCTATTTTAACTATTTTTGGCAATCAATACCACACAACTTGCCGTAATGCCTTCTTGACGACCTGTAAAACCCAGTTTTTCGGTGGTGGTGGCTTTGACGCTGATTTGGTTTTTTTCACAACCAATCACTTGGCTAATGCTTTCTTGCATGGCTTCACGATATGGCAAAAGTTTTGGGCGTTCTGCCATGACGGTGATGTCAGCATTAACAAGGCTGTAGCCGTGCGATTTGACAATATCATACACCTGTTTTAATAACAAACGGGAATCCACACCGCTAAATCGCTCATCGGTATCAGGAAACAATTGTCCAATATCGCCCAATGCCAACGCCCCAAGTAAGGCATCACAAAAAGCGTGCAACACCACATCACCATCAGAGTGTGCCAATAGACTATGCGTGTGCGGAATTTTCACACCGCCTAAGGTAACAAATTGTTCAATTTCGCCAGTATTTACAAAAGCATGAACATCAATGCCTTGACCGATTCTTATCATTTTTTTGCCTTTTCAAATGTTTTATCAAGTTGATTTTGCCAAATTTTAACACAAAAAAGTGGCTTGTGTTATCACAAACCACTGTGTTTTTTTGGGATTTTGTTAAACAGGTTGGGCGATGGTTGCCATTTTTGGTTTCATCACGGCATACATCACGCCTGTAATCACGCTACCGACCGCAATGGCGACAAGGTATAACAAGGGTTTGTTAATCGCATTTGGAATTAACAACACAAACACACCGCCATGTGGGGCCGCTAACGTCATGTTCATTAAACCGACCAAACCGCCCGTTACTGCACCGCCAATGATACAGCTTGGCAAAACACGGCTTGGGTCGTTGGCAGGAAATGGAATCGCCCCTTCAGAAATAAAGCACAAGCCCAATACCACAGAGGCTTTGCCTGCATTTTGTTCATCGGTGTTAAATTTATTTTTTGCCAACAAAGTCGCCAATCCCATGCCAATCGCAGGTACCATACCGCCTGCCATCGCTGCTGCAATCGGAAATTGGTTCGGATTATCCAAGGTCAATAAACCGACCGAAAAGGTATAAGCCGCTTTATTAATCGGACCGCCCATATCCACGCACATCATCGCACCCAACACCGCACCGAGCAATACCAAGTTGCCTGTACCTAGATTGGTCAAAAAGTTTTCCATCGCTTTTAACAAGACTGCCACAGGTTCGCCGACCACATAAAACATCAACAGACCAATCGCCAACGAGCTTAATAATGGAATGATTAAAATCGGTTTTAGGGCTTCTAAAGTTTGTGGTAACTGTAGTTTTTTGGCTAAAAATAAGGCAATATAACCTGCCAAAAAGCCCGACACAATCGCCCCTAAAAAGCCCGCACCAAGCTGTGAAGCCAGCAAACCACCGACCAAACCTGCCGCAAGCCCTGCACGGTCAGCGATAGAATACGCAATATAACCTGACAAAATCGGAATCATCAAGGTAAATGCCGCTTTACCTGTCTGCATTAACACCGCAGCAAGACTGCCTTCTTGTTCAAACGCCTTAATCCCAAACACAAAAGACATGGCAATCAGCAAACCACCCGCCACCACAATCGGCAACATAAATGACACACCCGTCATCAAATGTTTATAAAAACCTGTTTTCTCGGTTTTATTGGTGCTGGCTTTGGCAGTGGTCGCACCTGCACCGCCATGAACGACCGCTTGAGTGATGGCATTTTCAAAGGTTTGTTTGGTTTGTTTGAGTGCCTGACCTGTGGACGTGCGGTATAATTTTTTGCCAACAAAACGGTCGGCATTGACTTCAATATCGGTCGCCAAAATCACAAAATCGGCATTGGCAATTTCATCATCGGTCAAAATATTTTTTGCCCCAACTGAGCCTTGCGTTTCAATTTTGACTTGATAACCCAGCTCTTTGCCAATATTTTCCAAGGCTTCTGCTGACATAAAAGTGTGAGCCACGCCAGTGGGACAGGCTGTAATACCGACAAATGATAACGGTTTTTGGTTGTTACTGGTAACATGGGTTGCAATTGGGCTAATGCCTTGATTTAACACCGCTTCATAGGCATTGCCTTGGTGCAAATTATCGGCATTGACAAGGGTGGTTTTATCGGCAAATGTTGATAAAGACTGCACATTGACATCACCGACAACAGCGACACGCTCGGTAGTTGTCGCAAACGCATTGTCCAAAGTTGCAAGCTGACTGTCGTCAAGCAGTTGGCTTTCCACGTTTTTTTGTTTGGCATCAAAGGCGATTTTTTTAGCAAGCACCAAAGCCTTAACATCTTGCTTTGGATAAATAATTAATAATTTATTCATAAATTTATTCCAATTTAGTATTTTTTAAATAATTTGAATTTGGCTTGATAATTCGGTTAATCGCTGTTGATTTGCCACATCAAAACCGATAATCGTAACCGCATGGCTTGCCATTGCCACCGCCTGCGTCAAAATTTGACGCTCGTCATCAAGGCTTAACAGCCCATGCACCATGCCAGCGACCAGCGTATCCCCTGCCCCAACGGTGCTTTTGACGGTAACTTTTGGCGATGTTGCGGTGATGGTTTGTTGGGTTGGCGAGCGTTTGAGCCAATGCACACCTTTTTCGCCCATAGAAATAACGATGTGTTCAATTTTACTGTTAAGTTTTTGAAATAATTGAATTTGTTCATCAAGCGTTTGACACGCCACACCAAAACTTTCGGCTAATTCATCGGTGTTGGGTTTGATTAAAAATGGATTGTGTTTGATGGCGATTTTTAGGGCTTCACCACTGGTGTCTATGGCAAGTTTTGGATTTTTTTGTTGAATATTTACCATCAAATTGGCAAAATCGTCCAAACTAAAGCCTTGTGGCAAACTGCCTGACATCACGATAAAATCATGCTGTTTTGCCAAATTGTCAATTTTTGTCAAAAGTTCGGCTTTGGCACGTTCATCAACCAAAAAACCTTTGCCATTGATATCAGTCATTTGTCCGTTATTTTCGGCAATTTTGATATTTTGGCGAGTTTCACCTGCCACATAAACAAATTGATTGTCAAAATTTAGTTGAGAAAACTTATCATCAAAACTTTGGCGGTTTTGTTGTCCCAAAAAGCCTGTTACGGTAATGTCATGTCCCAATTGTGCCAAAATACTGGCGACATTGATGCCCTTGCCCGCAGGGTGCGTTTGGCTATTTGCCACACGATTGACCGCACCAACTTTGAGCGTGTCAAGGCTCAAAGTGATGTCAATCGCTGGGTTTAAGGTGATACATAAAATCTTTGCCATATCGCCCCCTTATGCGGTCAAAGCACGCACTGCTGCGGCGGTATCGCAGCCAAGGGCTTTGATTGCCAATTGTTTACAATCGCTTAAAGTTAAACTGCGAATTTGCATTTTTGCCAACGCAATTTGACTTGATGAAATGCTTAACTCATCAACGCCAAGCCCTAGCAAAATTGGAATGGCTTGGCGGTCAGCCCCCAATTCGCCACACACGCCGACCCATTTGCCATATTTGTGGGCGGATTTGACGGTGGTGTCAATTAGCTGTAGCACGCTTGGGTGCAAGCCGTCCGCCTCACGAGATAGCACAGGGTGTCCACGGTCAATCGCCATCGCATATTGGGTCAAATCGTTCGTGCCAATGCTAAAAAAGTCCACCAATGGGGCAAATTTTTCTGCCATAATTGCCGAACTTGGTACTTCAATCATCATGCCGACTTGCAATTTGTTGTGCGGATTTTCAGCTAATACTTCGTCCAAAATTTCACGAGCTTTTTGCCACTCTTCTACACGCCCAATCATCGGAAACATAATGCGTAAATCTTGGTCTGGCGATGATTGTTTTGACGCTTGGATTAAAGCGGTAAGTTGTTGTTTAAAAATTTCAGGTTTTCGCAAGGTCAAACGCACGCCACGCACGCCCAAAAACGGATTTTCTTCGGCTTTCATCGCCACATAAGGCAAAGGCTTATCACCGCCCACATCAAGCGTTCGCACCACCACAGGGCGATGTGCCATCGCATCAAAGACCTTTTTGTAATCGTTAATTTGGGTTTGGATATCAGGCATTTGGCTATGTTTCATAAACACAAGCTCAGTTCGCAGTAGCCCAACGCCTTCTGCACCGCCTGCCACCGCACTTTCAGCATTATTGACATCGCCTAGATTTGCCATCACATGAACTTGGTGATTATCCAGCGTGATTGCAGGAATTTGGCAAGTTTGTAGGGCTTTAGTTTGTTCTAATTGTTGGCGTTCTTGCTCCAGACTGGCCTGTTCTAACAAATTATCGGTTGGATTAATGACAAATTCGCCAGTCGCACCGTTGATTAACACAGGCGTTTTTTGGGCAATCTCTAACACTTGCTCACCTGCCCCCACAATCGCAGGAATACTCAAAGCACGAGCCACAATCGCACTGTGTGAACTTGCCCCACCGACTGCGGTCAAAATCCCCGACACATAGCGATTATCAAGGCGTGCCACATCAGACGGCATTAAGTCATGCTTAATTAAGATGTAAGGCTCGTTGGGTAATTCTGCCAAAGTTTCGCCACACAACACTGCAAGCACCTTATCACCGACATCACGCAAATCCATCGCTCGCTCTGCTAATAGCTTGTTATCAAGGCTTTCTTGGATTTTTGCTGTTTTTTCCACATGGCTGTGCCAAGCGTTTTCTGCCGTCATATTTTTTTGCAAATTGACAAATACTTGATTAAACAATTCGCTATCGTCCAACAATGCCAAATGAGCAGTAAAAATTTGGCGAATTTCTTTGCTACTTGCGGTGTCAATCAGTTGTTGCAAACTTTGTTTAACCGTCAAAACCGCCTGTTCCAATCGCTGTTTTTCTTGGCTAGGATTTTGGCTTATTAACGCATAATCGTACTTTTTATCACGCATAACAAACGCATTGCCAACCGCCAAACCGCGAGAAGCAGGAATACCTTTGTTTTCTTCGTTTTGGCTAAAAGGGTCAATCCATTCATCGGCTAAGTTGTCCGCAACTGTGTTCGGTTTACTTTCGTTAATCGGCTCAATGGTTTCGCCAAGACCTTCTCGCACCGCCAAAATCACGCTGTCCAAAGCCGTTTCGCTGTCAGTATTTGGCTCGGCAATAAAGGTCAAAGTCTGCCCACGCACCGCCCCAAGCGATAACAATTGGGTCAAACTTTTTGCCGACACAAAATTGATTTCATCAAGCGATACTTTGATATCGCCTGTTAATGCTTTGGTTAAACGCACAAGCTCGGTGGCAGGACGTGCGTGCAAACCGTGATGGTTTAGCACAACCACCGATTTTTTTATCCAATCAGGCACAGTTTCGGCATGAATGGCTTGGGCGATTTCTCGGCTATTGTTGGTATTTGTCAAAGACGTTTGGAATAACACATCTAACAAATTTGACAACTTTTGTTGGTCTAATTTGTCATTACTGGCGATTAATACCAAAGTATCCATTTTTTTATCATTAAAATCAACCAGTTGATGATTTTTTACAATCGCCACCGCAGGGGTGAAAACGCTCGTTTCACCGACCACCGCCCAAGTATTGTCTTGTAAAAAAATGGCTTTATCACTGTGCAAATTGGTTAAAAAACCAGCACCAACAAGGCTTTGGGATTTTAACAATTGATAACCTTGATACGCCAATTCGTCCAAATCGTCCGCATGGATATCGGTTTTGATTAAACTTTCGTGCAACAACAAACTGTCAGGCGTGGCGTTCAAAATCGCCAAAATCTCGTCTGCAGTGATGGCTTTGGCGATTTTTTGTTCAACATCGTCATTTAGGGCTTTGGTAAGCATTTGTAACACTTGCAAATGCTCGTCTGACTTGGCAGAAATCGCCACTGCCAAATGCACCACATTGCCATTACCCCAATCCACGCCTTGCGGAAAATGTGCCAATCGCACACCTGTTTGCAAAATTTTATCACGAGAAGCAGGCGTGCCATGCGGAATGGCGATACCTTGTCCTAGATAGGTAGAGCTTTGGGCTTCACGGTCTTGCAAGCCTTGCAAATAGCCGTCTTGGGTTAAATGGTCTTTTATCAAAATATCGGCTAACAGTCTTAAGGCGTGTTGTTTGTCGGTTGCCGACTGGTTTAAATAGATGTGTTGGGGTTCTAGGACAAACATAAGTTTCCCTTTTTAAAAAGAATGAAAAAAATAACGAAAATGTGGCTAATTTTAACATATTATTACAATAAAATTCGTTATTTTTTTAATAGACCTCTTTCCAAACCAACAAACAAAACTGATATAATACCAACTTTATCAACCAAAACCACAAAAAAATGACACCCGAACAACTCATAAGTTATCATCACAACGTGTGTTAAATGAGCATGTTATTGGTAAAATCAAACGTTTTAAAATATTATCTTGTCGTTATCGTAATCGCAGAAAACGTTTTGGATTAAGGGTCAATCTGATTTCTGCGATTTATAATTTTGAGTTAAGGTGGTTTGGAAAGAGGTCTATTACAGTTTTAACTATATGAAAAACTAATGCAAAAATTGTTTGGTACAACGTCTTAATTGTTTGTTAAGTTTTTTTGTTTAACTGATGTAACGCCCAATCAATATGTTCTTGCGTATTTTCACTCAAGGTTGGGCGTTTTTCAATTAATTTATCAACAATTTCTTGGCTAAATTCTGCATTACCCAACGCCACCGCAATATTTCGCATAAAATTGTCATAACCTGCACGCCGTAGTGGTGAACCTTCTGACTTTTTTAAAAAAGTTGGCTCGTCCCACGCCCACAAATCTAACAAACTTGCCGTATCCAACTCATGACGTGGATTAAAATCATCAATTACCGTTAATTTGGCAAATTTATTCCAAGGACACACTAGCTGACAATCATCACAACCAAAAATTTTATTGCCCATTTTGGCACGCAACTCCACAGGAATTGCACCGTCCAATTCAATCGTCAAATACGAAATACACAGCCGAGCATCCACATCATGCTCACCGACAATCGCTTGTGTCGGACAAATATCAATACACGCCACACAGCTACCACAATGCGACTGCACAGGCGAATCGGCAGGCAAAGGCAAACTGGTAAAAAGCTCACCCAACACAAAAAAAGAACCTGATTGTTTATTAATTAACAAAGTATGCTTGCCTGTCCAGCCAAGCCCTGCTTGCTCCGCTAACGGACGTTCAAAAATCGGTGCAGAATCGCTAAACGGACGAAACACAAAATCATCAGCAAACTGTGGGAAATCCTTTTTTAACTTGTCGTGAATGCGATTGGCAAGCGTTTTTAAACGTTGTCGCATGGTTTTGTGATAATCTCGCCCACGAGCATAACGAGCGATAATCGCATGATTGGGACGGTCATTATCAGGAATAGCACGCTTTGGCGGTGGCTCTACCAGATAGTTTAAGCGTACACTGATAATGCTTTTTGTGCCTTCCACAAGCAAGGCAGGACTGGCTCGTTTATCATGATTGTCATAAAAAAAGTGCATATTGCCGTTTTTTTCATCGGCAAGCCAACGTTTCAATTTTTCTAATTGTTTGGGGAAAATTGGATTATCTGGGTGAACGATACCACAATCGGCAAATCCTAAATCTAACACTTGTTCTTTTATCCAACTTTTTAATTTAATTAAATCATCTTGTTGAGAGTTGGTATCAATTGGATAAATAGGAATTTGCATAAAATGATAAAAGGGGGAAAAGACAAATAAAAACTAGCAAATAAGACAAAACTTATCTGCCAGTTTATTTTAAGAATTTATTAAAAATAATTGTTAATATTATTTACAATATTGGTTAATCGCTTTTTGGGCTTCTTGGCGTTTTAACTCAATTTCACGGCTATCAAGGTATTTACGCTCACCTTTTGAATCCATTTCGTACAAACGACCGCCTGTATTTAGATTTGCCAAATTATTTTGCAAGGCTTTGCAACGCTCTTGGTCTTGTAGCTGTTGCTGTGCTTTTTGTTGTGCTTCAAGCTCGGCAATGCGTTGTTGCTCTGGGCTAACAGGTGCTTGGGCTGTGGCTTGTCCTGCTGGTATAGCACTGGTTGCTGGCGTTAGCTCACGGCTATTAATAACTTGCACTTTGTTCAAATCCACACCATTGATCGGTGCATATTGGCTGTAGTGTGGCACGCCGTTGCCATCTGTCCATTTGTAGTAAGTGCCAGCGTTTGCAGTGATTGCAACAATTGATAACAATGCTAAATTAAAAACTTTATTAAAGACTTTCATATCAAATCTGCCAAAGGTTAAAAATTGGTTTGGTTTAAATTCGTGTAGATTAACATAACTTAAAAAATAAGGCAAAAAAATATGATAAATGTGTGAAAAAAAAGTTTAAAAAGTGAAAAAAGCAAATTTATGGTTTTATTAAAAAGGCTCTAGACTAGCAACACAACTAAAAAAAAGATTTTGAATCACCCACAAACAGATGAAACCAAACGTACTTATTTTACCCAACAATTACAAGCGTATGAACAAAACAACCGACCTATCATCTATCTGGATGAAAGTGGCTTTAAATCGCATGATTACCGACCTTATGCCTATGCACCCAAAGGTCAAAAATGTTTTGATACACATAATTGGCAACTTAAAAATATGACCAATGCCATTGGAGCAATTCATAACGATCAGTTATTTTCAGTTGGTTTGTATGACTGTAGTATCAATAGCAATATCTTTCATCATTGGGTAAAAACGTTGTTATTACCCGAACTGCCACAAAACAGCGTGATTGTTATGGATAATGCCACTTTCCATAAAGTTTAAACAAAAAAAACCTCAAATCAGGGGAGATTTGAGGCATAAACTTCTGATAAGAAGTGGCGCAGCGGACGGGACTCGAACCCGCGACCCCCGGCGTGACAGGCCGGTATTCTAACCAACTGAACTACCACTGCGTATAGTTGGTTGCTTAAAAGCATGGTGCGTATTATAGCGATTTTTTTTGGGTTGTCAATCAATTTATCTGTTTTTTTAACTTTTTGACAAAGTTTTTTTAACGCTCGCCCATACCTTCTGACAAGGTTTTGGTAATTGGCTTGGTTAAATAATTTAGCACAGTACGCTCTAAGGCTTTGATTTCAACGGTTGCCGTCATACCAGGACGAATGACGATATCTTTGCCACGACCTTGAAATTCCGCACCTTTGATATGCACTTGCACACGATAATATGGCTCTTGTCCTTTTGGCGTTTGCTCCATCAAGGTATTTGGGCTGATATAGCTAACCGTACCATTCATCGCCCCAAAGATTGAGTAGTCATAAGCGTCTAGCTTGACATTGACGTGTTGCCCTTCTTTGACATAGGTGATATCAGCAGGTTTTACTTTGGCTTCTACAATCAAATCACTGCTCGTTGGCAACAGCTCTATGATGGCTTCGCCCAGTTTTACCACGCCACCGATAGTAGTGATTTTAATATTGTTAACCACGCTATCTGTTGAGGCGTTTTTCTTGTAAAACTTGTGAGCGGTCACGCAGTTGTTCTTCTTCTCGCTGATGTTCTAATGCTTTTAGACGGGCTTTTTCTTCATTTTTTTGTAACTGTGCCAACACCGCTTGTTTTGGACCGTCCATGACGATTTGGTTATTTGCCATGATGATAATACGGTCAACTAGATTTAACAACACCATTTTATGCGTATAAACAATCAAGGTTTTGCTGCCTTTTCGTAGTTCTTGGGCGATGACTTGTAAGCATTGTTGCTCTTGAACGTTGTCCATAGAAGCGGTCGGTTCATCAAGTAGCCAAATGGTCAGATTGGTCAATACCAAACGAGTAAAAGTGACCAGTTGTTTTTGTCCGCCTGATAAACCGTAACACCCTTGATGAATGGATAAAACTGTACCAAGAACAAGGTCACACCAAACCAAAACAATTTGCACCAGTGGGCGTAAAACACATTATCAAAGACAGTATTACACTCGCAGTTGGTCGCCTATTGGCAAGCCTTGTTATGCTAAAATTGATGCAAACAAGGGCAAACGTTTAAATATTATTGGAGCAATGCCGTTAAATGATTTTAACATCATCGCTCCTGTTACCTTTGAAGGTGGTTGCAAACGTCTGATAGTTGAAAGTTGGCTACACACATTAGGTCAATCTTTGCCAAAAGATGAAAAAGGTGAGTATCCAAAACGTATTTTGATAATGGATAATGCTAGGTTTCATTATGGTGGCGATTTACAAAAAATTGCTAAGCAGTACAATATTAAGCTGATATATTTACCACCTTACTCGCCTGAACTCAATCCAATTGAACAGTTGTGGGCGGTAATTAAGCAAAAAGTTCGTTTAACTCTAAGCAACTTTAACTCGCTTAAGGATTGTATTGAAAGTTGCTTGGTATAATTAAGTTTTGACTATAGAAAATAATCCCACCCAAAAACCACCAAAATTTTTACCAATGGTTAAATATTTGACATATAAACTAAACACAATCTATCATTTTACTTCTTTTTGATTCCAGTTTTTTGCAAAATTTTTAGCAGAACTTTGACAAATAAATTTTGTAACAAAGCATGATTTTTGATTAACAGGTATAATTTACCATGCTAAAATGACTTCACAAAATTACAACACAAAACTACAAAAAATAGGACATACATGAGCCCACAACAACCAACACCACCAAAAAAAGAACTCAAAAAAGCGTGGTTACTGACCATTATTTTACATTTACTGATTGCCGTTTCGCTTATCAGCTATTGGTATTTTTCTCAAAATAAAAAATCCCAACCAATCCCAACCAATCTACAAACCCAAACTATCGCACCCGAACAAAAACTGCCGCCACTGCTAACCCAAACTGCCAGTGCAACAACCATCATGCCTGCCAGCACAGCAGCGGATACCGTTGTACAAAGCACACCCACAAATCCAGACAATATAGAACGCCCTTTGGCAAACTATATTAACCATGTTAACAACAATCCGCCTGCACAAAAAAACTTAATAGAACAGCATGTCAACGTCGCCCCACCGCCTGTCAACCAAGCCTTGACCAAACGAGACATCGCCCCAAGTGAACGTCAAAAACCAAAACAAGATAACGACACCCAAGAAGTGACCCAGCTCACCGAAGAGCTAGACGAAAATTACGAACAAATCAAAAAACACAACCAACAAAAAATTGATACCAATAATGCCAAAAACTATGGTGAAAACGAACCTGCCTTACTATCAACAACGAATGAAAAACCTGTCAGCCAAACCCACTCATCAGACTATGTGAACATCAAAGAAACCACCAAATTTACCAAGATTGATAATATTGATAAAACTGGCAGCGAACCAAAACCAATGGTGACAACCGAATAACTACCCAAATAACATTGAATGTTGAGCTTAAATTTTAGACATAAAAAAACCTAACTTCACGTTAGGTTTTTTATTATAGTGGTGGGTCGTGACGGATTCGAACCGCCGACATTCTGCGTGTAAGGCAGACGCTCTACCAACTGAGCTAACGACCCCAACAAAAGGAGTAATACATTTTTGTGTTTATAGCGGATAATTATACCAATTTTTTATCAACTGTCAAGCGGTTATTTGGTTAATCTAAAGATTTTTTCCAGTTCTGGCAAGGTTTTTTGCATTTTTTCCACATCACCCACCATCACAGGCATGGCAACTTATAAAAAATCTTGTTGCACTTGTTGCTCTTTTACCAAAATAGACTGCCGTTCCAAAAAACCTACCTAAATCTACCCAAGAGCAAATTTAGCGTTTTCTTCCTACTTCGCCGTTGTTTGCTCTTGTCATTTGACTTAAGACTTACATCAACTCCATAGGCTGACACGGTGGAACTCACCGCCAAAAATATTAGATTGTTAAAACCTTAGTTGCATGATTTAAAATATTCATCGCAGCATTAATGTCTCTGTCGTGGAGTGTTTGACAGTTCGGGCAAGCCCAATTTCTCATTGCTAACGTTAAATCTGCTTTATCCATGATAAAGCCACAACATGAACAGGTTTTACTTGATGGATAAAAGCGGTCTAACTCTTTAATGGTCTTGCCCCATTGGTTCGCTTTATAAATCAGTTGCCTTTTAAATTCGTAAAAACCTAAATCATTAATCGCACGGCTAAGTTTACGGTTTTTTACCATGCCTTTAACGTTTAAGTTTTCAAGACAAATCACATCATAAGACTTAACAAGGCTTGTGGTTAGCTTGTGTAAAAAGTCTTTTCTGATATTGCTGATTTTAAAGTGTAGCCGTGATAGCTTGGTTTTTGCTTTTTCACGGTTTTTAGAGCCTTTTTGTTTTCTTGATAAGCATTTGCTTGCTTTTTTAAGTTTGTTTAGATAGCGTTTTAATGGTTTTGGTGCTTGGATTTTTTCGCCATTTGACAAGGTGGCAAGGTCTGTAATGCCTAAATCAATACCAACTTGTTTGTCTGTTTTGGGTTGTGGTTTGATGATGTCTTGTAATTCAACGGCAACTGATACAAACCATTTTTCGCCTTGTTTAAAGATTTTGGCAGATAGGATTTTGCCTTGTAAACGCAAGTTTTCACGCATTTTAACCCAGCCTAAATTAGGGATTTTTATGCGTTTGCCGTCTATTCTAAATTGGTCATTGGATAGGCTAAATCTGTCATTTACGCCTTTTTTTCTAAATTGTGGGTATTTGCTTTCACCTTTAAAAAAGCGTTTGAATGCGTCTCCTAGTTGCATGATTGCAAGTTGTGGGCTGCATTTGGTTACTTCGAGCATAAAGGGGAATTTTTCACGTTTTATGGCGTTAAGTTGTTTTCTTAATTTGCCTTGTGATGGTTTGTTAAGTTTGGTTTCATCAATTTCTATGCCATTTTTCAAGCATTCATCACGATAAGTTTTATCGGCTTGGTATTGTTTTTGCCAATTATCTAATGCCCAGTTATAGGCAAGACGGGCTACACCGCAAGCCTTTGCAAAGTAGGTTGCTTGTTTATTCGTTGGGTCTAGGGCGATGATGTGTCCACGTATTAGGGTCATTCTAGTACTTATCGTAACGTCTGTGTCCTTTTGGCGTTCTTTGGGCAACAAGCATGCCACTTTTGCCCCATCTACGTAATGTTGAGATAGATACGCCAAGTTGTTTTGATGCTTCGTTGATACTAATTAATTTGTTCATTTGGATATTCTAAGATGGATTTGGTTAGATTTCAAGAAGCAGTTTCAAGCCCTTTTGGTTTGACTTATTTTTTTGAGTCGGTATTGGACAATTCGCTTTGTTTTATGCGATATGCTTTACGCACTTCGGCAGCTTTAAAACGGTTGGCTTGTATTTCTGTTTGGATATCCAAAGTTGGTACAGCTGTCGGTTTGCCATTGTCATCAACCGCAACCATGGTAAAATAGCAACTATTGGTGTGGCGAATGGTACGGTTTTGGATATTTTCGGCATGGACACGAATGCCGATTTCCATAGACGTTTTGCCCACATAATTGACACTTGCCAAAAACGTTACCAACTCACCCACATGAATCGGCTCACGAAAAATCACTTGGTCTACCGACAGCGTAACCACGTGTTTACCGCTAAAACGGCTAGCACAGGCATATGCCACTTGGTCAAGCATTCTTAGCAAATCACCCCCATGCACATTGCCCGTAAAGTTGGCATAGTTAGGTGTCATCAAAATAGACATGGTTAATTCATGCTGAACGGGGACAGCTTGTGGTTTTGAATCAATACGAGATGTGTTTGGCATAGCCCTACCCTTTATATTTTTAAAAAATTTATCAATAAAAAAACGCTTATTATAACATAACTTTTTATTTATGTTAAAATTATAAAAAATTTATGATAAAGATCAAACATTTAGGCTACTTTAAAATTTTTTTTAACAAAAACGCTTGACAGCTGATATTTTTGTGCTAAAATACGCGCCACAAAACGAAATGCTCGTTTAACCAAATTCTACCGCTTTATTCTCCAATAGCTCAGTCGGTAGAGCAATGGACTGTTAATCCATGTGTCCCTGGTTCGAGCCCAGGTTGGAGAGCCATATACAAAAGCCCTTTTCATAAAAAAGGGCTTTTTTGTTGCATTTTTTTCGTCATTTTTTGACAAATTTTTGACAACAAGATTTTTTTGCATTTTTTTGATAATTTTTTAAAAAAAACATTTGACAACGCCATTCAAAATCCGTATTATATGCACCACTTGATTGATTAACCATTCTCCAATAGCTCAGTCGGTAGAGCAATGGACTGTTAATCCATGTGTCCCTGGTTCGAGCCCAGGTTGGAGAGCCAATCAAGCAATATATGATAACCCATTCTTTTGAATGGGTTTTTTTGTGGCTAAATAAATAGTCATCATACAAAATAACCTTTTTTCAAAGTAATCATCATGACCCTAACGCTCTCCCCTGCCCAACAGCAATTTTTAAAATTAAATGATTTGATTGACCCTGTGCGTATCGCAAAACTGGTGGAAGACCAACAAAAAAAACAGTTATCATCTGATGACAAGGCGTATTATGAAAATCTGATTAATGAATTTATCGCTTTGGTAAAATTGCCAAATACCGCACACCTTGCTATGCAAGTGTTACCCGCGTTTAAAATCACGGTGCCTGTGTTGCTTGATGGTATGGCGTATCGTGCGTTGGCAGACAAAGAGCCAAAAAGCTGTTTGTTTGCGTGTTATATGATTGACCAGTCATTGTTACAACGAGATTTAAATCCGTTGTTTAACGTGATTTTGGAATTGGGTACGCCAGAGTTGTGGGTGGAATTGGTAAAAAAAGTAAATAATGCCCCTGCCGATGCGATTGTAGCAAAGGTGTATGCCAGTGATAAAGCGGTGCAAGATTATTGGGAAGAGCATATTTTATAAGCCTTACAAACAAAAAAAGAACGCAATGATACGTTCTTTTTTTATTTTATCAAAATTTTGATAAAAATTAGTGGTGATGACCGCCAGCACCGTGTACATGACCGTGTGCCAATTCTTCGGCAGTCGCTTCACGAATTTCTACGACTTCTACATCAAAATGCAAAGTTTTACCTGCTAGTGGGTGGTTGGCATCAACAATCACGATGTCATCTTGTACATCACGCACAGTTACTAGCATGACATGACCGTCATCAGTTTGTGATTGGAACTGCATACCTGCTTCAATGTTATCCACGCCTTGAAAGTTGGCTTTTGGCACTTCTTGTACATATTCATCGCTGTACTCGCCGTAGGCTTCTTCTGGGGCGATGCTTGTGGTAAATTTGTCGCCTACTTTTTTGTCAAGTAGTTGCTTTTCAAGCCCCGGAATGATATTGCCATAGCCATGTAGGTATGCCAAAGGTTGTCCTTGAGATTGGTCAAGTACGTTGCCTTCGTCATCTTTTAGGGTGTAGTTAAAATATACAACGCTGTCTTTAGCGATAGTTGTCATAGGATTGTTCCTTTTGGGTAAATGGATTTAAAATTGCTTAAACTTATTAATAAGGCTAAAATTTATTTATTCAAGGCTTTGTTTATTTTTGTTAAAAATTAATTTTGTGGTTGGTAAGTTTTACCTGCTTTAAAGTCGGCTTGATGTTCATCATTGCAAAAAAAATGCTCACCGTCCACAATACCACGCCATTCTGCCAAACTGTGTCCGCAGTAGTTACAGTGTCTAGGCGTAAGATTGTCGCCTACTTTGGGTCTATAATAGCCTTTGGGTGGGCGTGGGTACATGAGTTTCATAAACACCCAAGTACAACCGATAATGATAAGCATGACAAAAAATACAGAAAACATGGCAAACCTTATTCAAAAAATTTGACATATTACATCAATGATTGGCAGTTACGTCAAGCAAAGTTTTGCTAATTTTTTTTGCAAAAATCTGATGAGTTGCGATTTTTTTATTGATAAGATTGCTTAATTCTTTATAATAGAAAGGCATTTTAAAATAATTATTCCCCATCAATGATATATAACAATGAATAGGAAAAATCATGTCAATTCAAAACGAAAGTTCATACAATAATGATAGCCAGCCAAGCGAAAACTTATCAACAGATGTTAATTTATCAACAGACGTTGAAAAAAAAGCCAAAAAAACTGAGCTACCTCAGCCAAAAAATGAAAACAGCGAATCTGGACTAAAAATCGCCATCGCCCAAGAAAATTTTATGGTCGGCGATGTATTAGGCAACGCCCGAAAAATGGTAGAACTTGCCACCACCGCAAGGGACAAAGGGGCAAATTTGATTATTTTTCCAGAGCTTGCCTTGCTCGGTTATCCGCCAGAAGATTTGTTGTTACGCCCAAGTTTGGCAAATCGTGTCAAGCTCGCCTTTGAGATTTTGTACAGCGTTAAAGACATTGTGATGTTGGTCGGTTATCCGCACATTGACCAGCACGGCACGTTTAACTCGGTGGCGATTGTGCATAACGGACAGAAAAAAGGCTTTTATCACAAACAACATTTGCCAAATTATGGCGTATTTGATGAACGCCGTTATTTTAACAAAGGTCAAAATCAAGTATTATTTGATTATCAAGGCTTAACGATTGGTTTGTTAATTTGTGAAGATTTGTGGCAAGAAAGCCCTGCCAAAACTTTAAAACAAAAAGGTGCGGACATTATCGTCTGTATCAATGCGTCGCCATTTGAACAGCACAAACAAGAAGAGCGAAAAGCCCTACTTGCCAAACGTGCCAGCGAAAACAATTTGCCAATCGTGTATGTCAATAGCGTGGGCGGACAAGATGACCTTGTATTTGATGGCGGTTCAATGGTGGTTGATGCGACAGGTAAAATCGCACATGAAGCCCCAAGATTTTTATCGCAAATGCTGTATGCGTCCATTCGCCTTGATGACAAACAAATCAAAGTGTCGGAACAAAAGAAAATGCCGATTGCACTGGGTGCAACTGCCGAAACGTATCAAGCCTTGGTGGTAGGTTTGCGTGATTATGTCAAACATTCTGGTTTTAACAGCGTGTTAATCGGTTTGTCAGGTGGGCTAGATTCTGCGTTAAGCCTATCTATCGCCGTTGATGCGTTGGGTGCGGACAAAGTTTATGCGGTTGCCTTGCCAAGCCAACACACCAACCCTATCACCGTTCAAGACGCTCAAGCCCAAGCCCAACGCCTCAATGTATCGTTTACTGTGTGTCCGATTCATTCAGCGATTGACGGCATTTACCACACGTTAGAGCCGATTTTTAGCCACACGCCAGCCGATATCACCGAGATTAACATAGAATCTCGTGTTCGTGGTACAATGTTAATGGCATTGTCAAATAAATTTGGGCAATTGGTCTTAAGTGCAGGCAACAAAACCGAGCTTGCAGTCGGTGATGCCACGCTGTATGGCGATATGGCAGGCGGTTTTGATGTGCTAAAAGACGTGTATAAAACCCAAGTGTATGAACTGGCTAACTACCGTAATCGTTTAGAAGAAACGCCTGTCATTCCTGAACATCTGATTAACCGTCCTGAAACGAATACACCGTTACATATTTTGGACGACCATGAAAAACTTGACAAAATTTTATCATTATACATTGATGAAGATTTTGGTTTTGATGCGATTATTGAAGCAGGTTTTGACAAAGACATCGTCAAGCGTGTACTAACAATGGTAGACCGCAATGAATACAAACGCCGTCAAGCCCCCATCGGCACAAAAATCAGCCAAAAAGCCTTTGCCAAAGACCGCCGTTATCCGCTTGTCAATCATTGGTCACTGGAAACGCCAAAAATTTAACAAAAAACGATAAAATTGGGTTACAACCGTAGCCCAATTTTTATTTATCCATACAATTTATCACAATCCATTTATGAATTTTCCATTAATAAAAATCAGTATTCACCAACAACAACTTTATCTTTTGTTAGATGAAACGACCACACTCACCTACCCCATTTCCACCGCCAAAAACGGCGTAGGACAACAACAAAACTCAGGTTGCACTCCATTGGGCGAACACCAAATTTGTGAAAAATTTGGCGAAAACTTCCCCATCAACAGCGTCTTTGTCACTCGCCAATTTACAGGCGAAATCTATGATGCACAACTTGCCAAACAATTTCCACAACGAGATTGGATTTTATCACGGATTTTGTGGTTAGACGGCTGTGAATCAGGCTTTAATCAAGGCGAAAATATAGACGGCGTGTGCGACTCTCGTTCACGTTATATTTATATTCATGGCACGCCAGACAGCGAACCGATGGGCGTTGCCCTATCGCATGGCTGTGTGCGAATGAGAAATGTTGATGTGATAGACTTGTTTGACAAAGTGGACGTTGGTACAAAGGTTTTGATAAGCCTTGATTAAGAACCTGTATTCACAACATTACGCAGTAAAATTTTAAATTTTGACAAATTATTATTAATTTTTTATTTAAAATAAAACCAAACTGTTAATAATTTTTACAAAGAAAATACATAATTTTGCTTTTATTTTGCAAAAAATATTTTATAATAGCCGTACATTTTTAAATTTACTTTAACCAAAAAGGATATGACCATGTCATTACAAGCATTACAAAATATCGCCGAAACTCGCCGTTCTATCTATGTCTTAAACGACCAACTACCTGTGTCAAATAACGAAGTTATAAGCATTGTGGAACACGCCATCAAGCACACACCATCATCATTTAATTCACAATCAACTCGTATTATCGTATTGTTTGGTGCAGAACACCAAAAACTTTGGCAAATGACCGAAGATGCGTTGCGTGTGATTGTCAATGACGAAGAAAAATTCAAATCAACCGCTGACAAAATGTCAATGTTCAAAGCGGGTGCTGGCACGGTATTGTTCTTTGAAGACCAAGCGGTTATCAAAGGTTTACAAGAACAGTTCCCTGCGTATGCTCAAAGTTTTCCAGTATGGGCGGAACACGCCAACGCCATGCACCAATATGCAATTTGGAATGCGTTGGCATCGGTCAATATCGGTGCAAACTTACAACATTATGCCCCTGTGATTGAAAAAGACGTGGCAAAAACTTGGAATGTGGACAGCAACTGGCAGTTAATCGCTCAAATGGTGTTTGGTAATACCGTTGTACCAGCAGGTGAAAAAACGTTTGAACCGATTGAAAAACGTTTACAAGTTTTTGGTAAATAATTTAACACAACGTTTATTAAAATTTAAAAAAGCCAATATTGTTATATTGGCTTTTTTTGTGTGTCAATGTTTTTGCACCAAAAAATGTAAATACCGCCCAAGCCATTTATACGGCTCTTGTCCGCTGTATTTGACTTCCATGTCAATCACCGCTTGCGGATTGGTGTGTCCGCCACGTTTTAGCGGTGAATAATCGTGAAACACTCGCAAGCCTGATGTGTGCAAAATTTGATAGTTTTTATCATTTAGCCACGCCAACACATCGTCTTTGGCGACAGGATTATTTGGCGTTAAACTGCCATTATCCGCTTTAAAATCGGTATTATTCAGCAAATTAAAATTACCCATGACAAGATTGCGATAAGTAAAACTGACAGGATTGTAAAAACATAGTGATAATCCGCCATTTTTAGCAAGCCATTTATCAAAAAAATCCATAGTCGCTTTGGGTTCGGCAAGCCATTCAAGGACGGCATGACAGAGAATTAAATCGTATTCGCCCATTAATTTGTCGTTTAAACCTTGGTAGGGGCAAGTGTGCCAACTGATTTTGTCGGCAATTTCGCCAAGTTCGTTGTGGGCGTTGCTTTTAGCGATGTCTAGCATATTAGCGGAAATGTCGTTAATGGTTACGTCATGTCCGTTTTTGGCAAGTTCAATGGAAATTTGGGCAAGCCCTGCTCCGATATCTAGTATTCGTAACGGTCGGTTGTGCTTAGCTTTTTGAGAAGTTTGCCAATTTTCTACCCAGTTAAAAATGTCATGGCGTAGGACGGCTAGGCGGATTTGACCTTTTAAGCCACCGTAGATTTTTTTCTCAAAATGTTCACTGATTTCATCAAAATTGCGGTCTTGGATTTTCATGCTAAATTTTTAAACCCACGCTGTTTATCCCTTTGATAATCACGCTCTTTTAAAGTCGCACGCTTATCATGCAATTTTTTACCTTTCGCCAACGCCACTTCGCACTTCACACGCCCATGATTCCAATACACCTTTAACGCCACGCACGCATGACCTTTTTGGTTGACCATACCAAACAACTTATCAATCTCACGGCGGTGCAACAACAACTTACGAGTACGCAACGGGTCGGCGACGTGGTGCGTAGACGTGCTAATCAGCGGTTGAATGTGCGAGCCAAACAAAAACGCTTCGCCATTTTTAAAAATCACATAACTTTCGGTAATCCGCATTTTGCCCGCACGAATCGCCTTGACTTCCCAACCGAGCAACTCAAGCCCTGCTTCAAAGGTTTCTTCAATAAAAAATTCATGACGGGCTTTTTTGTTACTGGCAATCAAACTTGGGGTTTTGGGTTTTTTACTCATTTTTTTATCCAATTATCAACAAAATTTTAATAAAAATATCAATTTGTTATTTTAAACAATCATAATAGTTATGATAAGCGAAATATTCAAGAAATAACAGTTTTTCACTAATAATTTATGCAAAATTTTGTTAAACTTAGCATATTTTTTTGAACGACAATAAAAGGTTTTATCATGACAAAAGTGTTGTACCCCGGTACATTTGACCCCATTACCAAAGGACACCTTGACCTTGCCAAACGGGGAAGTAAGCTATTTGACGAAGTGGTGATTGCCATTGCCATCGGACATCACAAAAAACCGCTATTTAGCATTGATGAACGCATTGACATGGTAAAAGAATGCACCAAAGATTTGCCAAATGTGAGCGTAATTGGCTTTGATGGTTTGTTGGTGGATTTGTGCAGAGAGCAACAAGCAACCGCCGTTTTGCGTGGCTTGCGAGCGGTGAGCGACTTTGAATACGAATTTCAACTTGCCAATATTAATCGAGAAATTGATGAAAATTTTGAAACGGTATTTTTGACCCCAGCCCAAGAATATTCGTTTATTTCATCAACATTTATCCGTGAAATTGCCAAATTGCATGGCGATGTGCATAAATTTGTGCCAAAAAATGTTGAAACTTTATTAAAACAAAAATTTAACACACCCAATTGTTAATGGTAAAAAAGATAAAAAATGGCATTAAAAATTACCGAAGAATGTATCAACTGCGATGTTTGTGAGCCTGTTTGCCCCAATGAAGCGATTTATGTGGGCGAGCTGATTTATGAGATTGACCCACAATTGTGTACCGAATGTGTGGGGCATTTTGACGTACCGCAATGTGTGGAAATTTGCCCTGTGGACTGTATTCCCAAAGACCCAAATTATCCAGAAACTGATGATGAATTGATGGAAAAGTTTAAAAGACTTACACAAAAGCCATAAAAACAGGTATAATAGCCACTGGCAGACCAGACGAACGCTGTTTACTGTTAAAAGGTAAAGGGAGGAAAGTCCGGGCTACAAAGGGCAGAGTGCCAGCTAACGGCTGGGAGGCGTAAGCCTACGACAAGTGCAACAGAGAATAGACCGCCATTTACTGGTTAAATGGTAAGGGTGAAACGGTAGGGTAAGAGCCTACCGCATGACTGGTAACAGCTCATGGCAAGGTAAACTCCACTCGTAGCAAGACCAAATAGGTGTTCAATGTGTTGCCCGCACAGAACACGGGTAGGTTGCTTGAGCGTGCTGGTAACGGTACGCCTAGATGAATGTTCGTCCTAGACAGAACCCGGCTTATCGGTCTGCCACCTTTTTTTGTTGGTTTTTGGTAAATCAAAAGGGCAAACTCAACGCCTGCCCCAAAAATGATTTATCTTGCTAACTCACTCAATATCAGATTTCTAGGCAAATCATTTGCCTTTGTCTGATAGCCTTTGCCATCTTTTTTCAACCACTCTAAAACATCGCTATCCAATCTGATTGTTCTTTGTTGCTTAGTGGGCTTGTAATGGTCGGTATTCAAAAACTTAAATAGTTACATTATTGTAATTATAGATTGTTTAGCAGTATTTGGCAAATAAACTTGTAAAAAAGCTCAAATATTATTAAGAAAAACCCTTTAACAACGCCTTCACACCAAGCACAAGCAAAATCATCAGCACCAATTTTTTAAACCCTACTTGTGAAATTTTATCCCTAAAATAAATACCAATTTTGTGCCTATTAAATGCGTGATAGTGATGTCCATAATTGCTCTTTGCGGTTTTAAAAATTAAGGCTTAACAAACGTAAATTTTTTGCCCAATTCCACCCCAATCAACTCTACCAACTGCTCGGCAATTTTTTCTTTGCTCATTTTTTCCAAAACAACAGGCTCGTTTTTGTTGTTAAAAAACACCGTCATGGCATTGTCATCACTGCCAAAACCAATGTCAGAGCGTGATACGTCATTGCAAGCTATCATATTTAGCTTTTTACTTTCCAATTTGCCTTTGGCGTATTTTTCAACGTCTTGGGTTTCAGCAGCAAAGCCCACCACAAAAATCTCTGGAAATTCTTTGGCAATGGTCGCCAAAACATCAGGATTTTTTACCAAATCCAACGACATTTCATCTTGCGTTTTTTTGATTTTTTGTGGCACAACATCACGAGTACGATAATCCGCCACCGCCGCCGTTGCGATAAAAATATCGGTGGCGGTGCTAATCGGCTCAACTTCGATATCGTTACCAAACTCGTTATGGTCGTGGTGGTGATGCTTGTGGTCATGTTCTTCGTCATCACAACAAGGCAACGCCAAGCCATTGGCACAGTCTTTGGCGACTTTTAACATATCTTCGGCAGACAATACATCAAAACGATGGACAAATAACGGTGTCGGCAAATGCACTTTCCCCCCTGCAATCAAGGTAACATTTGCCCCTGCATTGCGACACGCTTTTGCAAGTGCAAAGCCCATTTTACCTGTTGAGTGATTGGACAAAAAACGCACAGGGTCGATGGCTTCCACCGTTGCTCCTGCGGTAATGGTTACATTTTTACCTGCCAATAATTGCGGTGTCGTATGACGAGCGATGAAATATTCAACATATTCCAATAGATATTCAGGTTCTGGCAGTCGCCCTTCGCCGACATCGCCACAGGCTTGCATGCCACTAGCGGGTTGAATGACTTCATAATCATAATCTCTAAGCGTTTGCAAATTTAACTTAACTGATGGGTGTTGCCACATTTGTTGATTCATAGCAGGGGCGACCAAAATTGGTACGGTGGTGGCAAGGCAAACCGTGCTAAGCAAATCGTCCGCCACGCCCATCGCAAGCTTGGCAATCGTGTTGGCAGTAGCAGGGGCAACAATCAGCAAATCCGCCCATTTGGCAAGCTCAATATGCCCCATGCCAAGCTCTGCCGTTTCGTCAAGTAGCTCTGTATGGACTTGGTTGCCTGTCAAGGCTTGCAAGGTCAAAGGCGTGATAAAAGCCTTTGCTCCGTCCGTCATAATCACACGCACGTTGTAGCCGTTTTTAATAAGCAAACGAGCAAAAAAGGCGGATTTGTAGGCGGCAATGCCACCTGTGATGGCTAAGATGATGTTTTTCATAAATTTGATTTCTAAAATGGCTAAAATGGCACTATGATAGCAAGTTTTTTAGTTTTTTTGTAAATTAATTTCATTCATTATTTGCTTCTTGTGTAAAAATTGCTATAATGACAGTAGGGTCAGTTTCGCTATTTTAACGGTGTTAAGTATGATTATTACTACTGCCTCTCCTTTTTTAAAATATCATAAAGAGCCTTGATTTGGCTCTTTTTTTTTGAGGTATTTATGTATCTTTGGTGTCTTATGCTATTTATCGAAAATTTGAACACAATGATGAACAATTTTTTAAAATTATTGAAAATTGTTTCGATACGCATAACGGCAAAAAACATGGGCTGTATCTCAAATTAAAAAATTAATTTAAAATTAAAAGGATTTTAAATGTCAATCAAAGACTGGCACATCGATGAACGCCCACGAGAAAAACTGCTATTAAAAGGGGCGGACAGCCTATCCGATAGCGAAATTCTCGCCATTTTTTTACGCACAGGCACCAAAGAAAAATCAGCCATAGAACTGGCTCGTGAATTGATAGAAAAATTTGGCAGTTTAGCCGAACTATTGTCCGCACCACCTGACGAAGTCATGAATTGTCATGGTATAGGCACAGCAAAATACGCTCAAATTTTAGCAAGCCTAGAAATGGGTAAACGTTACCTTGCTAGCCAAATCCGCCAAACACCAATATTGAACAATAGTCAGCTTGTTAAAGATTACATCACCACGCAATTACGCCATTTGCACCGAGAAGTATTTGCGGTCGTATTTTTAACCAATGAATTGAGTTTAATTCAGTTTGAAGTTTTGTTTACAGGTGGAATTTCGTCTTGTTCGGTTTGTGTTAGGGAAGTGTTAAGAAAATCTTTACAATACGGTGCGAGCCGTTTAATCATCGCTCACAACCACCCCAATACATCAGCTCAGCCGTCAAAGGCGGATTTGGAGCTGACGCAGAGTTTGGCGAGTGCGTGTGAGTTGGTAGATATGCAGTTGCTTGACCATGTGATTGTCGGTCATAATGAAACCAAGTCGCTCAAAGAATTAAACTTATTTTAATTTTTTATAACTATCAATAGTTCTAAATTCCACGGAAAAATACGGAAATTTAAATTCAAGGATTAGCCTTTAAAGGATTAATCATCTTTGGCGTACTACACACCACTATTGGGTCGTAATCAAACTTCCCAATTACTTTTCTTAAAATATTGTAAGCACCATTGACATCAGCATTGATAAGTGTGTTATTGCTTGATTTAAAAAGCCCACGTTTGATGCGTTTGCCTTGATAATTGGCGTTTTTTTGAATTGGCTCGTTATCAAGAAAGCTACATTTTGACGTATAACTTTCTTCAGTAACAATCACATCAATGCCTTGTAATTTAGCTTTATACTGTATCAGTTGCACCAGTCTTGCAAAAGGTACACTTACAAAGTTTTGATTGTTCTTTTTACCAATATTTATCCCTTGTTTCCAATCTTGATTATGACCGATAACAATTGTTGTTATCTTATCGGCAACTGCGTGGTTGATAAGATAATAGCTTGCTTTGTGTAAGTAATCATTAATTTGATTGTTGCGTTTGGCTGATAACTGACTTAATTTTTTGTTTATAAAATGTTTTTGTGCGACCGCTTTATTTTTTAATTTGTCTTTGCTTGATGTTAATTTTGCTTTGATTTTATTAAAAAATTGATTGGTGGATTTAACGGTTTTGCCTGTCATAATAAAAGGTGTATCGTTCGTATTACTCACAACCGTTAAAAGATTATTTAAGCCTAAATCAACCGCTAAGTATCGCCCATTGTTGGGTTTGAGTATTGGTTCATCTGTTTTATAAGTGATTTTGATGTCATAGCCATTAGCAATTTTAACGACTCTAACTTCTTGCAAATTATCATAAGTAACAATAGTTTTTAATTTACCCAAATCAAAAGACAAGGGCGTATCAAAATAGCTTGAAAGGGTTAAAATGCCTTTTTGTAAATCACGCTTAGAAATCGCTTGTTTGGTAAAAATAATATTGGCTCGCCCTTTGGTTTTGTCTAAATATTTTGGTAATTTAGGACGACCTAAAAATTTGGATTTATCTTTATGATAGGCTTTAATAACCGCCCAAAAAGACCTAAAGTTTTGGTAAACCTGTTTAATGACTTGCTGTGCAACTTTGGCAGGAATGGCTTTGTAATCTTGTTGTTTAGTTTTGGTTAATTGATTGATGAGATTGAAGGCGGTTGGTGTTTTATTATTGGTGATAACTGCTTGTCTATTGTGATAGGTTGCCACATTGAATAAGTTTTTGCACAAAAACGCATAGTTATCAAGCATTTTGTAATGCTTGTGTGCCATCTTAATGCGGATTGTGTGGGTTAAGTACATGGTGGTTTATTTGTCCTGCAATTTCGGATATTTTGTATTTCATTCAATAATTGATGATTTGGTAATGATTATTTATCATGTCAAAATATGGAAATTTTTACAAGTATTTTCCGTGGTTTTCTGTTATTTAAATGAAGTTAAATTATACTATTCATTTCAATCGCTTTCTTTGGTTACCCTTAACACTTCTTCAAGCGTGGTTTTACCTAACAACACTTTTTTTAAGCCGTCCGCACGGATTGAGCCAGATTTGCTACGAACATATTTTTCTAACTCAAATTCGGCAACTTGTGCATGAATTAATTGGCGTAACTTATCATCAACAGGCACAACTTCATAAATTGCCGTTCGTCCTTTAAAACCCGAATGATTACACTTTTCGCAGCCGACAGGTTTTGGTAGTTTTTCTACATTCTCTATACCGATTTCTTTAAAAATACTTGCCGAAAATTCGTCCGTTTCCACCCAAGAATGGCATGAACACAGCGTTCTTACCAAACGTTGAGCAACCACACCAATCAAACTTGACGACAACAAAAACGGCTCAACACCCATATCGGCAAGGCGAGTAACTGCTCCAATCGCTGTATTTGTGTGCAAAGTTGATAACACCAAATGCCCTGTTAATGACGCTTGTACCGCAATTTCAGCCGTTTCCAAATCACGGATTTCGCCCACCATGACCACGTCTGGGTCTTGGCGGAGCATGGCTTTTAGGCTACGAGCAAAAGTCATATCCACTTTGTTATTCACCTGAGTTTGCCCAATGCCGTCAAGTTGAAATTCAATCGGGTCTTCCGCTGTCAAAATATTGCGAGTGTTGTCGTTTAAATCAGTTAAAGCCGCATAAAGCGTGGTTGTTTTACCAGAACCTGTCGGACCCGTTACCAAAATAATGCCGTGCGGACGGTGAATTAAATATTTGAGCGTGTCATAATCGTTATCACTCAAGCCCAAATACGTCATATTCAGTCGCCCTGCTTGTTTGTCAAGCAAACGCATTACCACACGTTCGCCAAAATTGGACGGCAAAGTAGATACACGCACGTCCACTTCACGCCCTGCAAGGCGTAGCGAGATACGACCGTCCTGCGGAACACGTTTTTCGGCGATATCCATTTTTGCCATCACCTTGATACGAGAAACGAGCAACGGCGACAATTCACGCTTAGGACTGACGATTTCTTTTAACACGCCGTCCACACGAAAACGTACTGATAGGCGTTTTTCAAAGGTTTCAATATGAATATCGGACGCATTTAGGCGAATGGCTTCGGACAACAAGGCATTAATCAGACGGATAATCGGTGCGTCATCTTCTTGCTCCATCAAGTCTTCGGTTTCAGGCACGCTGTCGGCAAGGCTTGCCAAATCTGGGTGGTCTTCTAGCCCTTGTGCGATATGCTGACTTTCGCCTGTATTGCCTGCATAAATGCTGGATAAAAGTTTGTCAAAATCATCAATTGCGACCAAATTTAACGCAAGCGGTAAGGCGATATTTTGGCTAACGGCAAAACGGTTGGCTTCGTTAATCGCTGTGGTTGGCGTGTTTTCGGTAATAATCAGATTTGGCGGTGACTCTAAATCATGGTATTGCAATAAAACTTGATGGCGTTTGGCAAAGCTGTAAGGTAAAGCGATAGGGTTTAACATATTTTTTCCTTAATTTGTAAGAACCTCAAGCGTTATTTACACTTTGTTTAAAATAAAACTCCAACCACTCATAAGGAGTAAAGGTTTGAGTTTTGCCAGTAATATCATCTTTTTTAGTTAAAGATGAATGGGGTTTAACGGTATTATAGAAATTAAGAAATCTTGTTAATTCTTGCTTTCTATGTTCACTACCTGTAAATTCACATTGTTCATGCCACATTTCCATGAGCGTACGTATTACTCGTTCTGCTTTACCATTGGTTTGTGGTTTGGCAACTTTGGTGAATTTCTGATTGATGTTGTTATTATAACAGGCTTTGACAAATTCATGGTCTTTTGTGCCTTTATATTCTGTGCCATTGTCAGAATAAATCACCTCAATCGTATAAGGGCAAGGTTTAATAACTTGTTCTGTCAGAAACTTAGCCGCACTAAAAGCTGTTTTGTCTGGCATAATACAAGCATACAGTTCACGAGAATAATCATCAATGGCAACAAACAGATATTCTCTAGGGCTGTTGCTATTTTGTCCTTTGAGCAGTGGTAGGCGTTTTGTATCTACGTGTACCATCTCACCAGGATAGGATTTATTATAACGCTTGGCTTGTTTTTTGAGTTTGTCTTGTATACTCTTTTCAACTTTAGCTAAGCGTTTAATGCCAAATTTCGCTTGTTTAAAGCGATTATTGACACTGGTTTGTGGTTTTAGTAACTTCACTCTGGCAAGTTTCAATACCTTGTAGATTGTTGGTCTTGATACTTTGTATTCTTCAGCAAGTGATGTTACGCTTTGTTTGTTTTGATGATAGGCTATCCAAATAGCTTCTCTTTCAAACGGTAGCAGTCTGGTGTTTTTATGTATGTTCATTTGCAGTATTTTATCCTAAATACTGTAAATAACGCTAGGATATCTTACACTTAATTTTTTAAATAGTTAAACTATCCAACCCACGTTTTAAATCATTGATAATATCATTCACATCTTCAAGCCCCACTGACAGACGGATTAAGCCATCATTCACGCCTGCCTCAATTCTTGCCTCTGGCGTCATGCGAAAATGCGTGGTCGTGGCAGGGTGCGTAATCGTGCTTTTGGCATCGCCCAAATTATTGGTAATGCTAATCACTTTGGTATTGTCAATAACGTGCCACGCAGACGGCTGACCGCCTTTGACTTCAAAACCAATGATTGCCCCAAACGCCCCACCATTCACATTTAAATGACTGTGCTGACGTTTTGCCACCTCGTGCGATGGGTGGCTTGGTAAACCCGAAAAATGCACTTTTTCCACATTGGGGTGATTGCTTAAAAATTCGGCAATTTGATTGGCATTTTCGCAGTGAGCTTTCATACGAATGGACAAAGTTTCCAGTCCTTTTAACAACACCCACGCATTAAATGGCGACAGACTAATCCCCCCTGTGCGAATGACGGTAAACGCCTTTTCCATCAGCTCATCACTGCCAATCAAAGCTCCGCCAAGCACTCGCCCTTGTCCATCAATATATTTACTTGCCGAATGAATGACCACGTCCGCCCCAAGTTCAAGCGGTTTTTGAATGGCTGGTGTGGCAAAACAATTGTCCACAATCAGCAACGCCCCATTATCATGAGCCAATTTTGACAAATAAGACAAATCGGCAATTTGGGCAAGTGGATTGCTTGGGCTTTCGCAATATAAAACTTTGGTGTTTGACTGCACGGCATTTTGCCAAGCATCATTGTCAAAGCAGTCCACATACGTGATTTCTATGCCAAGTGGTTTAAAATAGGTGTCAAACAATGCCACCGATGAGCCAAACAATTGCCTGGCACACAGCAAGTGGTCGCCTGCCTTTAAATACGCCAAACACATGGTCAAAATCGCCCCCATGCCACTGGCGGTTGCAACACAGCGTTCACCGCCTTCAAGTAAGGCAAGACGGCGTTCAAATGCTCGCACGGTTGGGTTGGTGTGGCGTGAATAGACGTTGCCTTTTTTGTTGCCGTTAAAGTGGTCAGCCGCGTCTTTTGCCGATGCGTAAACGTAGGAACTTGTGGTAAAAATGGCTTCTGAATGCTCGCCTTCGTCCGTGCGATGATAGCCACCACGCACGGCAAGGGTTTGTTCAAAAAAGTCCAAACTTGGGTCTAATGCGTCTTGTTGCCAGTTGGGGTCTAAAATTGGGTTTGTCATGATTTTTCCTATCAACAAAAGTTAAAAAATTGCTTTATTTTAGCACAAATTTGTTTTACAATCATAATGTGTAATTTAACTTACAATGTGTTAGCTTCATATTTTTAGTATAACATGATAGCTAATCTAGTACAGCCCCAATTTTTTTAAAATTGTAAGGATATTTTATGAAATATTCTGAAAACCAATCGGGCTTCACCTTGATTGAGTTGATGATTACGGTTGCGATTGTTGGCATTATTGCGGCAATGGCAGCACCGTCATTTCAACGACAAATCGCCAATATGAAACTCAAAGACGCCATTGACCTAACCGAAATGGTGTTAAAACAAGCTCGTGTTGATGCAATGGTGTATCAATCGCCTGTTGCTGTTGTTATCCATAATAGTGACCGTACTATCACTGCAGCCCAAGCAGTCAATGGTGGCACTGCTACTGGCTGCACGGATGTAGCCAAGCCTAAAGCCAGTACAACATGCCGTGTGATAAAACATAAGTATGATAGTAAGGTAAATATCGGATATGTGAGCGGTATGCCTTATGCCTTTAATTTTACACAAAAAAAGAGTACCGAAAAAAATATCAGTCGAAATAATATTCCTGATTCAACCATCACACCAAAACCTGGATTTTCTTTTTGTTATCAAGGTATTAGCGGTGATAAAAAAGTCGTAACCGTTGATAAAAACACCAACATCAATGTTATAACACAAGGAACTTGCTGATGAAACATCAAAAAGGTATCGGTTTAATAGAAGTGATGGTCTCTTTATTATTATTAGCCATTGCTGTTCTAGGCTTTTCTGCTATGCAGATGACAGCCGTCAAAGCAACCGATGAGAGTGTGATTAGAAGTAGAGCCTTGGGTATTATGCGTGGTGGTGCTGAAATGATGCGGGCTAATCCTGATGGTATTACCGCATTTAGAGAAGCGCTTAATGCCAAACAAACGAGTCGTTCTGTTGACGGAAAAGCCATTACGGTTAACAGTTGTTTGCGATCTGATGATAATTGCACTATCAAACAGATAGCAACACGTGATGGTATTCAAGTTTATACATTTGCTACAGAAAATGATTTACAAACAAAGGCGCTAAATTGCCCAGGCTCTGTATCTACAGGGACAGTAGCAGCGACAACCAGACCATTAACTTGCTTAATAATAAGTTGGGGTAAGACAGACCCAACAGTCGGTGATGGCAGTCCTAATTGTGTCAAGGCAGACGGCTCTTATAATATTGGTTCTAGTTGCTTTATCATGGAGGCGTACTAATGACTATGACTATCTCAAAAAAACAACAAGGCTTTACACTTATTGAATTGATGATTTCATTGGTATTGGGATTGTTAATTGTTGCAGCTGTAATGCAAGTATATGTCACAATAGTCGCCACCAAAACAATTCAGCAAAGTGGTTCTGAAATAACAGATGTGAGTGTTTTTGGTGTTCAGCAGCTAGAACATTCTATTAGAATGGCAAACTTGGGTAATCTTGTTACAAAAATTCATTATAAAACAGTTGATGGTGGTATTGTCTTACAACCAAGAAAGTTAGTGGGCGGAGTTTTAACAGATGGTAATCTTGCCAATATTGAAGATAATTTGTTAACCAACAGTGTTGGTGCGGCAGTTGCTGAAAATACAGGAACTGGTGTTCCTGCGATTGCTGCTTGGTCTGGCGTCTCAAACACGAATATCAAAAGCGACCAGTTAACAATTCAGTATAAAAATATAACAGGTAAAGATATTATTGATTGTGAAGGCAATACAGTTGAGAATAATAAAAAACTGATTGAGCGTTATTTTTTACGACAACCGACAACCAATCCGACAGGTAGTGCAGGTTTGGTGTTGGCATGTGATGCAGGTAGAATAGATGAAACAGGTAATATCACAGATTTTGGTGGTGATGGTGAGGAAATTATTTTAAATGTTGACCAATTTAAAATTAAATTGGGTTTGCAAGGACAAAAAGATAACCCAGCAAAACCAGGTGAAAAAATAACAGCAATGTCATATTTACCGCCTCATGAATATATGGCATTACCAAAGACAGCAGACTTATACCGAGCATCAATCGTTGCTGTTAAAGTTGGCATGATAGTTAGAGGTTCTACACCGATTGTGGGGGATGTCACGCCACCAACTGAATTTAATGTATTAGGTGAAAAAAATACAATCTCAGCCACAACACCAAAATATGCACGCCGTACGTATGAATCAACCGCTATGTTAAGAAATGCAAGATTGGTTTCAATCGTGGCAACTGGTGCAAGAGAGCTTTAAAGGTAGCGTAAAAAATGAACAATACAAAATCACTTTTGATAAAAAATCAATATACTAATCTATCTTATAGCAATAAACAACAAGGTGCTGCTTTGATTGTTGTATTATTGATGTTGATTTTGATTATGCTCATTGGGGCGATGGCGATGAGACGTAGCACCACCGATTTGCAACTGGCGACCAGCGACCAAATCAACACACTACTATTACAAGGTGCAGACGGTGCAAACGATAGATTAGAAACCATTGTAAATAGCGATGTTAACGGCAGTGATTATAAATCAGCCGTTATCGCACGAAATGGTATTTTTGGACATTTTATTGCAAATGGTAATGACGCAAAAAAACATGAGATTAGTTTTTGTTACAATCCCACACTCGCGAAAACCAGAACCAATCACTCAACTGTGCGAGATGGTGCAGCAACAAGCTATTTAGACGGTTTACAACGTGGTAACTGTGACCCAACCAAAAAAGATAACTACATCAGTGCCAGACAAACAACTATGACCCAAGTGAGTATCTATCCAACACAAGGTAGTACAACGGCAGACATTCCATTTGGTGCAGTGGCTGAGGCGGTTAGTATTGACAGTGAAACCAAAGCTTCGGTTAAGTATCAATTTGATATTCGTTCAACTTCTGCGATTCCATCTTATAGTGATGTTGGTGAGTGTTTTAATGATAGTAGTGTGTTTGAACATAATGGTGATAAAAAAACATTGTTAAGCGAGTGTTTAAAACAAAAGCAAGTACCAAGCAAACAATTGGTAGAACAAGTAGAAGTATTCTATCTTGCAGAGGCGTTTAAGTGCATTGAAATGGGTAAAGGTACAGGTGCTATTGTTAAAGGCAACGAGAACAAATGTACATTATAAAATAATGCGAACATTTTAGTTTATTAGCACTTTTACCAAAAAGGAAAAGATTATGAAATTAAAAAATACTGATAGAAAGTTTGATAAACAAACTTGTAAAACATCGCTTAAATATTTAACTGCTGTAGTTGCTTCATTGTGTGCAATCTCTACAACGCAAGCTGATGTCAACTCACCTGTAAAAAAAATCGGTGATTTAGAGATTTATAAACCAGCTTCAGGAGGTATGGCAACTGTTACCATGATGCTTGACATATCAGGTAGTATGGGTCCGTCTAGTATTCCTGAAGACTATAAGGAAAGTTTGACTCGAACTGCTGGTGAAGCGCGGCTTCAGCGTTATACTATTTGCCTTTATACAAATCGTACTACAACACCTGTACAGACTATGACTCGAACTGAGAAAATGGTAGATAGCTCAGGCGTTCAGTATGATACAATTTCTTATACATTAACAGGTTGTCCAACAACAAGTAGAGGAACGATAAGTGTAGATGCTAATGGCAAAACAGTGGGCTATTTTGATCGTATTTCTCGTTTGAAACTCGCTCTGATTCCGTTGTTTGCGAATGGTACTCGGTTGCCAGATAATTACAAAGTAGGTATTGGTACCTATTCATTTTTGTCATCAGGTAGGCTTGGTGTAATAACTGTTCCTGCGAAGCCACTGACTAAAGAACACCGTAGACTAATTGTAGATAACATATCAAAAATAAGAGTATTTGGTGGTACACCATCCGCACATGCTTATGCTGAGGCAGGTGCATATATGATGGGAACGCTTACAAGTAATTTGGAGCCAACTCAAACGACTCGTTATGTACAAAAAGGTTATGGGTATTCCAATTGGCCTTGGTGGTACTTTTCAACTTGTTTAATAGGTCTGAAGAGTACATTCAATGTGGGTGGGCAAACTTGGTATGGCTGTTATTATGATCCTTTACCTGCCAGTTCTCAAGTTTCTTATCATGATTTAGATAAGTTTGATACAAGTCTGATTGGTAGCCCTAAGGATAGATTGCTAGTGAGACCTAGTCGAGATTCACCACCAACAGGCGTATATTACGGTGATAAAAAAACAGCGTATTGGGCAGTGGACGATAATAGTGGCTTTCCTTTTTCAGATGATAGTACTAAGACAGAAGATTTAAAAACTTATAAATCTCCCATAGTAGATGGACAATGTGATGGTTATGGTATTTATTTTTTAACAGATGGTGAACCAAATAACTCTAGTTATGATAAAGCAAATGCCCTAATGACCAAAAGCTTAAACTTAACTACAAACTTTCCAAAAAAGAATTTACGCTCAGGCTCAGATTGTGCTGGTGATTTATATTCATCAGTAGATGGAGCATGGAACTGTATGGGTGAATATGCAAAAAGGTTACGTTCAGGCAATAACCCAACAGGCAAAAGCATTAAAACAGCTGCTGTTGGGTTTGGTTCTGTATTTTCATCAATCGATAAGAATAGACGTAATATTAAGGTTACTGACGAGAACGGCAATCTTGTCAATGAGTCTATTCCAGATTGTAGTAAAGTAACAGCAGATGCTAAAAACTTATGCCAACTCGCCGAATTAAAAGATCAGTCTGGCACGCTTAAAACAGGCGGATATGGGGAAGGTGGCTTTACCGCTACAAATGATAGCCAAGTATTGGCAAACAGCTTTCAAAAATTTGCAGCATCTTTGGTACAGACAACGAATGTTGCACCATCAGGTGTGATGACAGTGCCAAGCGACCCTTATAAGGTTATTGGTGAAATGCCGTACGCTTTTCTTCCAACAGTGCAATCAAAACTATCTACAGCGTCTAATACCAGCAACATTTGGCCAGGTAATGTCAAAAAATACAACCTTAAAAATGGTACATTGGCGGGTAAAAATGGCAAAAACCTGTTTTCATCTATTGTAGGTGGTTTAGATGCTTCAGTTCAAGATTTATGGAGTGCTACAGACTTCCAAAACGCAGGTAAACCCGCTAACGACAGTGTTAAAGCAGGTGGTGTTTATGCCAATCTAAAATCACCAAACCAAGGCTTGGATAAGGTGCGTTCAGTATGGGTAGAGGATACAGCAATTGCAGGTGGTGTTGACACAACTTTTAAACAAATCAAAGTTGATGCTGCTGGTAAACCTATTGGCTTTGATGCATTATTGGATACTACAATTTATACAAGAGCTAACCAAATTAAACTACTACAGTTTTTAGGTTTTGAAAAAGCAACCTATAGTGGTAGAACCAAAAATCTTTCAAGTACAGATGTTAATGAAGACACTTGGGAAAAAACAACCACAGTAGCTATTAAAGACCTAACAATGGTACAACCAACATCAGAAAATAAAGTATTGGGTGCAACCATTCACGCCAAGCCTTTAGCGGTATCATACGGTGCTGACCTTGACGAAAATGGTGAGGTAAAAGCAGATAGCCGTAAAGACTATATTTTCTTTGGTAGTATGGACGGTGCATTACACTTGGTCGGTGCTGACGATTTAAGTAAAAACAATGGCGGTGAAGAAAAAACGGCGATGATTACATTAGCCATGATGAAAAATCAAGTAAATGCCCTTGTGCCAAACTCTACTTATATATCAGATGCTAACCGTTTAGCAGGTGTGCCAAACTTTGGTGTAGATGGACATTGGTTAGTCAAATCTGACTTTAAATATGACTATGATAATAGCAAAGTATCAACCAAAAGCGTTTATGCTTATGGTGGTATGCGTTTGGGCGGAAAAGGCTTGTTAGCATTGGACATCAGTAATCCTAATTCACCAAAAAAACTATTTTCTACAAAAAATACCACATTGATTGATTCAAGCATAGCAGGTTTTGGACGTATTGGTTATATCTGGAATCAACCAACCTACGCAAAAATCAGAAAAACAACCAACAAAGATGACAAAGGTACAGATGTTATCATCTTTGGTGGTGGTTATGATATGTGTTACGAATATGAAAACTTCCAAGTTGGTATCACAGATACCACATTGGGTACTTGCTCTAATAAAGCAGAAGCCGAAGGTAATGCAGTTTATATGGTAGATGCAAAAACAGGTCAATTACTATGGTCAGCGTCAAGCACAACGGGTGACACTAGAGATACTAACCTAAAAAATAGTATCGTCGGTAGCGTAACTGCCCTTGACCGTAACAATGATGGCTTTACTGACCATATCTATTTTGGTGATTTGGGTGGTCAAGTATTCCGTGTGGACTTTAAAGATGGTTCAACCGAAAGCACCCCTAGAATCACGCGTATCCTAAAAGATAACGATGCAGATACCGCTGCAACCAAAAAATACGCACGTCGTTTTTATGAACGCCCAATCGTGAGTATTCACCGTAATACATCAGATAACCGACTATTTGCCTTGATTAACGTTATCTCAGGTGATAGAAGCTCACCATTGTCAAAAATGCGTAATGATAACAAATATGCTGACAGACTGTACGGTATCATTGACAGCGATGTAACGCGTGTGAACAGTGATTTTTACCCAACTAACGGCACCTTCTCACCAGTTATCAAAGACTTAACCATTGATAACTTAGCGGCTTTGCCAACGGCAATGGACGATACTGTGCCATTGGCTGGTTATTCACAAGAAGTTAGAGATAATGCCATCGGTGTGATGAAAAACTATATCAAAAAAGGCTGGTACTATCCATTAAGTCTATTTGACGGATTTGCCAATGTACGTTATAGCAAAGGTATGGGACGTAGTGATATTTTTGCAGGCTATCTATACACAACTGTATATAACCCAGATATGACCTATGGCTCAACCGATGCGTGTACTGCCAAAATCGCAGGTGGTTCAGAGCGTCAAGCTTACTGCTTACCTTATGGTATCTGTAAAGATCAACTATCACACAATGGCACAGCAGGTTTTGCCCGTGCAGGTCAAGGTATCCAAGAGCTTAACTTTGGGACAGCCAGCAAAGACCAACCAAACAAACGTATGCTAATCGGTACACTAGACTTTACCGAGCGTCTCAAAACTACTAATCGTGTCAACTCAGGCAACGATAGTGATAAACGCTTGATACAAGTCGGCACGACAACCGTAGGCGGTTCATCTATGATGGGTCTTGATAATTCTACAGGTGGACAAAGCCAATTAACAGAAGCCCGTGATAAAGTAGGTGGTAGCCAAACGCTAAACGAAATTATCGTTGAACCACGCTACGTATTAAAACCAAGCACTTGGTATGAAAATAACTAAAGGATAAGACAATGAACCAAAAAATCAAATTTTCCACAGTTCATTATCCTAAAACTCAATCAGGATTTACCCTGATTGAGCTGATGATTGTCGTAATGATTATTGGTGTATTTGCTACCATCGCTGTGCCATCTTATAGATAATTTGTCGTCAGAAATGCCGAAAGCGAAACCCAAGCAAAAATGCAACAAATGGCGATAGGCTAATTCCGTTCCGAAAAACCTACCCAAATCTACCCAAGAGCAAATTTAGCGTTTTCTTCCTACTTCAACGTTGTTTGCTCTTGTCATTTGACTTAAGACTTACATCAACTCCATAGGCTGACACGGTGGAACTCACCGCCAAAAATATTAGATTGTTAAAACCTTAGTTGCATGATTTAAAATATTCATCGCAGCATTAATGTCTCTGTCGTGGAGTGTTTGACAGTTCGGGCAAGTCCAATATCTGACAGCCAGTGTCAAATTTGCTTTATCCATGATAAAGCCACAACATGAACAGGTTTTACTTGATGGATAAAAGCGGTCTAACTCTTTAATGGTCTTGCCCCATTGATTCGCTTTATAAATCAGTTGCCTTTTAAATTCGTAAAAACCCAAATCATTAATCGCACGGCTAAGTTTTCTATTCTTTGCCATGCCTTTAACGTTTAAGTTTTCAAGACAAATCACATCATAAGACTTAACAAGGCTTGTGGTTAGCTTGTGTAAAAAGTCTTTTCTGATATTGCTGATTTTAAAGTGTAGCCGTGATAGCTTGGTTTTTGCCTTTTCACGGTTTTTTGAGTCTTTTTGTTTTCGGCTTAAACTTTTTGACAGTCGTTTTAATTTGTTAAGTTTAGCTTTTAATGGCTTAGGGGCTTGTACTTTTTCGCCATTGGATAAAGTTGCAAGGTCTGTAATGCCTAAATCAATACCAACTTGCTTGCCTGTTTTGGGTTGTGGTTTGATGATGTCTTGTAATTCAACAGCAACCGATACAAACCATTTACCGCCTTGTTTAAAGATTTTGGCGGATAGGATTTTGCCTGTGTGTCGCAGTTTTTCACGCATTCTAACAAGTCCAAGATTGGGGACTTTGATAAAAGGTTTGTTATTGATGTCAATAAGTTTAAAAAAGCGTTTAAATGCGTCTCCTAGTTGCATGATGGCAAGTTGTGGGCTACATTTGGTTACTTCTAGCATAAAGGGGAATTGTTGTCTTTTTATGCTATTTAGTTGTTTTCTTAATTTGCCTTGACTAGGCTGGTTAAGCTGGTTTTTGTCAATTTCTATGCCATTTTTTAAGCATTCATTACGATAAGTTTTATCGGCTTGGTATTGTTTTTGCCAATTATCTAACGCCCAGTTATAGGCAAGACGAGCCACACCGCAAGCCTTTGCAAAGTAGGTTGCTTGTTTATTCGTTGGGTCTAGGGCGATGATGTGTCCACGTATTAGGGTCATTCTAGTACTACCTTAACAGCTTCAAGCAGTTTTTTGTTTTTCTTAGAGCGTGAGCCGTATAATCTTGCACTAAAGACGGTAATAATTTCTAGCACGTCTTGGGCGAGTTCTTCTTCAAAGGATAGGTTTTCACCTTGATTGATGATGATGATTTCAACGTTTCTAGTTTCACAAATGGCAAATACAAGCTCTGCTCCAAAGCGTAATAATCGGTCTTTATGGGTTAATACCAATCTTCCAATTTCATTGTTTAGTATGCCGTCAAGTAGTTGTTTTAGCCCTTTTTTGTGGTAGTTCATACCAGAGCCTAAGTCATTGATAATCTCATAAGTCCAGCCTTGTTTGGCACAGTATAGTTCTAATATTTGGATTTGGCGTTCTAGGTCGTCTTTTTGGTCGTGGCTTGATACACGAGCGTAGGCAACTGTTTTACGGTCTTTGTTGCCTATGCCGTGTAGTAGGTTGGGATTGATTTTACTAATATCGTAACGCCTGTGTCCTTTTGGCGTTCTTTGGGCAACAAGTACACCGCTTTCGTCCCATCTGCGTAATGTTGAGATAGACACACCTAGTTGTTTTGATGCTTCGTTGATACTAATTAATCTGTTCATTTAGATATTATAAAGTAGATTTGGTTAGTTTTCAAGAAGCAGTTATGAACCTCCTACATTTTAAACATCAATTATATTTTTGCAACACGTTCACCTGTCGCTTTACGAGCTTGTTTTAACGCTTCAGGCACTTGCGAGCCTAGCTTTTCAAACAACTCATCATGGCTGGCAAGCTCTGCTTCCCATTTGGCTTTGTCAAGGCTTGTTACCGTTTCAAATTGTGCTTGACTAAACTCTAAACCATTCCAGTTTAAATCGTCATAGGTTGGCATATAGCCGATTGGCGTTTCCACCGCATTGCCTTTGCCTGTCGCACGTTGTAAAATCCACTCAAGCACACGCATATTTTGACCATAGCCATCCCAAGCGAATTTGCCGTTTTCATCACGTCTAAACCAGTTTACGTTAAAGATTTTTGGCAATTGGTTGCCGTTTTGTTCAGCAACTTTGGCAACGGTTTCGCCCATGTTTAACCAATGGTTAAAATAATCGCCCATGTTATAGCCTGTAAATGGCAACATCGCAAATGGGTCACGACGCACGATACCTTGCTTGCCTTCAGCGGCGGCGGTAACTTCAGAACCCATGGTAGCGGCTTTATACACGCCGTCCACCCAGTCAAAACTTTCCACCACCAACGGCACAGTATCCGCACGGCGACCACCAAAAATAAACGCAGAAATCGGCACACCGTTTGGATTTTCCCAATCTTTATCAATAATTGGGCAGTTGCTTGCCGATACGGTAAAGCGAGCATTTGGGTGAGCCGCTTTGCGACCGCAGTCAGGTGTCCAGTCGTTGCCTTGCCAATCAATCAAATGTGCTGGGGCTTCTTTTGATTTGCCTTCCCACCAAACGCTACCGTCATCAGTTAAAGCAACGTTAGTAAAAATCACGTCTTTGGTTAAAGTTTGCATACAAGTTGGGTTGGTTGCGTTTGATGTACCGGGTGCAACGCCAAAAAAGCCTGCTTCTGGGTTAATCGCATAAAAACGACCATCTTTATTTGGCTTAATCCACGCAATATCATCGCCAACGGTTTCTACTTTCCAACCTTCATAACCTGCAGGTGGGATTAACATCGCAAAGTTGGTTTTACCGCACGCAGATGGGAAAGCGGCAGCAACGTAATGTTTTTCGCCTTGTGGATTGGTAACGCCAAGAATCAACATATGTTCAGCTAGCCAACCTTGTTCACGTCCCATCACAGACGCAATACGCAACGCCAAGCATTTTTTACCAAGCAACGCATTACCACCATAACCAGAACCAAACGACCAAATTTCACGAGTTTCTGGATAATGCACAATGTATTTTTCATCGTTACAAGGCTATTTTACATCTTGTTCGCCTTCGGCAAGCGGTTTGCCAACTGAATGTACGCAAGGAACAAATTCGCCATCTGTGCCAAGCACGTCAAATACCGCTTTACCCATACGCGCCATGCGTTTCATATTAACAACAACATAAGGCGAATCCGACAATTCAATACCGATATGAGCGATATGGCTACCAAGTGGCCACATGCTAAACGGCACAACGTACATGGTACGACCTGCCATACAGCCGTCAAACAATCCGTTTAACGTTTCACGCATTTTGGCTGGGTCTTCCCAGTTGTTCGTTGCCCCTGCGTCAATCTGTTTTTCGCTACAAATAAAAGTACGACCTTCCACACGAGCGACATCGCTAGGGTGCGAGCAAGCTAGGTACGAATTTGGGTATTTTTCTTCGTTTAACTTAGTCATCATGCCGTTGTCGCACATCATGCCAAGCAAGCGTTGGTCTTCTTCTTCCGAGCCATCGCACCACTCCACACGAGCAGGTTTGGCTAAATCAGCGATTTTTTGGACAAAATCAATAATGCCTTGATGTTTTACATAATCTGGGGTGTTAATAGCAATGCTCATAAAAGCTCCACTGGTAAAGAAAATATATAAAATATAAACGATAGTCTTGTCAATTTGCTTTAATACTGCGTCAAACTCGCTCATAGTACTATTTGTACAATTTCGCTCGTTTTCCTTGTCTTAAAACAAATTGCTTTGACTATTATAAAAATATAAAAACACAAAAACTGCCAAACAAAAGTTCAACGGTTTTTTAATCAATAAGAAAACGCTGCCAAAACAATTGACATTGTTCGCAAATTAAGCATTTGAGTTTGAGAAAGTTTACATTTCATAAAATTAAAAAATGGTGTCATAAAAAACTTGTATATTAAACCACAAAATTACAAATTTTTTTAGTCATTTTTACAAAAATATTGCAAAATATTTCAATATTTATGATTAAAATCATTAAACTTGTTAAATTAATTAACAATTATTAAGTTTTTTAGCTGCTTCCATCGCAAAATAGGTCAAAATACCATCCGCACCTGCACGTCTAAAACCAAGCAAACTTTCCAAAATCACCGCATCCGTCAGCCAGCCATTTTGAATCGCCACCATGTGCATGGCATATTCGCCAGATACTTGATAAGCGTAAGTTGGCACACCAAACGTGTCTTTGACTTCACGCACCAAGTCCAGATACGGCTGACCCGGTTTTACCATCACCATATCCGCACCTTCTTGTATGTCTAACGCCACTTCGTGCAAGGCTTCGGCACGATTGCCAAAATCCATTTGATATTGTTTTTTGTGTCCGCCTTTTAAGTTACCGCTACTACCGACCGCATCACGGAAAGGCCCATAATATGCCGATGCGTATTTTGCCGAATACGCCATAATCGCCGTATTAACAAAGTTTTCGCTGTCTAAACCTTGACGAATTGCCAAAATGCGTCCGTCCATCATATCGCTTGGCGAAATAATATCCGCCCCTGCACGAGCATGGCTTAACGCCTGTTTTACCAAGACTTCCACCGTTTTGTCATTGGTTACATAGCCTGTTTCATCAAGTAAGCCGTCCTGCCCATGAATGGTATAAGGGTCAAGGGCAACGTCCGTCATGATAACCATCTCTGGCACAGCGTCTTTAATCGCCTTGATAGCGGTACACGCTAAGCCGTTTTCATCATAGGCGTTTTCGGCAAGCTCAGTTTTTAGGCTTGGGTCAATCACAGGAAATAGGTCAATTGTGGTAACGCCTAAACTTAACAATTGTTTGGCATAATCAATCAACAAATCCACGCTCATACGTTCTACATTTGGCATACTTTTGACCGCTTCACACTGATTTTTGCCGTCAAGGACGAACACAGGGGCGATTAGGTGTTTTGGTTCAATGTGGGTTTCTTGCACCATCGCACGAATGTTGTCGTTGTAACGCAGACGGCGTAGGCGAGTGGTGGGGAATGAGCGGTTAAACGTATAAGTCATGTTTTTTATCCTTGATTTTGTTAAAATATGGTTTTTAAAAGCTGTTAAAAAAGTTACAATCAATTTTTCTGCGTGCTATTTTAACATATTTTAGATATATTTTTTAAATTTTATCTTAAAGATAATCAAAAGACGATACCATGCCAAACAAAACACCCACCACCGCTATTTTAGACGTTGATTTTATTGAAGAAAAAGACGAACATTCCGATTTAACCAATGAACAAGAGTTGGTAAATATCCGCAATCCAATATTGCAAAACCAAAATGACAATCCGCTAAATTTTAGCGAAAATCTGCACGAAGTCGGTCATCAACTTGCCGAAATCATGAGCCATAGCCCATTTTTAAAATTAACCAATACCGTGTTTAATTTTGACAATACAACCGAACAAATCACTGGAAAAACCGTTTCAACGCCTGATTTGATTGGCAATGTCAATTATCAAATTTTGCATGGTGGCGTTTCAGCAACTGTACTTGATACGTTGGGCGGTGTGATTGCCATGTACGAGATTTTTAAACGGGGGCAAGGCACATTTGACGAACTTACCAAAAAAGTGATGAAAGTGGCAACGGTGGATTTACGCATTGATTATTTGGCGGTGGGGCGTGGGGCGTTTTATACGTCCACAGGCGAGATTATCCGCATGGGGCGAAAGGGCTGTACGGTACGAATGATGTTGGCGGACGATACAGGCAAGCCGATTGCACATGGCATTGCCAGTTATGCGTTTTAATAAAAAAAACGTTCGTTAATTTAACGAACATTTTTATTTTTTTTAAGTTTTTTTATTTTTCGCTTTGGTCTTTATTTGCCAATTGTTTGGCTTTATCCACCGCATTTGGCGTGCTTTTTGGTGTTTCTAGTGCAACATCTGTATTCACCCCACCGCCTAGTACTTGATACAGTTCAATTTGACTGTTAATCATGTCTTGTTGTGCGGTTAATAGACTTTCTTCGGCAGAATATTGGCTACGCATGGCATCTAGCACGCCTAAATAATTGTCCAAGCCTGCTTTAAAACGTGCGTTAGCAATGTTCAAGCTTTTGGCGTTGGCTTGTTTCATGCTTTCATAGCCTGCAATTTTTTGGTTTAAGGTCGCACGAGTGGCAAGCACGTCATTGACTTCTTTAAAAGCGGTCTGAATGGTTTTTTCATAACTGCTTAACGCAATTTTTTCATCAATTTCGGCAACTTCATGTTGTACGCCCAAATTACGATTAAAAATCGGAATACTCACACTTGGCGTAATGCCCCAGCTAAATGTGCCAGACTTGAACAAGTTTGACAAATCACTGCTTGCCGTGCCTGTATTTGCTGACAAGCTGATACTTGGGAAAAAGTTGGCACGAGCCACCGCAATATCCGCCCCTTTGGCTTTTAGGTTATATTCGGCTTGGCGAATGTCTGGGCGATAATATAACAAATCGCTTGGCAAACCTGTGCTAAAAATCTTGTTGTTGGTGATAGATTTGACAGGAGCTTTTGGCAACAAAGCATTGTTAAACTCTGTGCCGACCAACTGGCGTAACGCATTTTGGTTTTGTAACAAAGCGGTTTGTAAATTGGCAATGCTGATTTTGGTAGAATCTACCAATGACTGGGCTTGTACGCTGGTCAATTCTGAGTCCAAACCTGCTTGAAAGCGTTTTTTGTTAATGTTTAACGATTCTTCACGAGTTTTTAGCGTGTCTAATGCCAATTGTAATTTGGCAATGTTATAGCTATACGCCACATAACTTTGGGCGATACTGCTAATTAAGCTGATTTGGGCGGTGTCTTTAGCTGCCCCTGTTGCAAAATAGCTTTGTAAAGCAGATTCTTTTTGATTGGCAATTTTGCCCCAAAAATCAAACTCATACGACGACATAGACAAGCCAACATTATAGCTTTCGCTTGGGTTTTTGTCTTGTGCTTCACTTGCACCATAACCCATTGAGCCTGATACGCCCACGGTTGGAATGTTGCTATTATCGCTGATTTGGTAAGCGGCACGGGCTTTTTGAATGCTTAAAACCGCACTTTGAATATCTTTGTTATTTTCAAGGGCGATTGCAATCAGTTGTTTTAAATTATTGTCGGTATAAAAATCTTGCCAGCGTTGCCCTGCGATGCTTTTGGCTTCGGCATTGCTCACGGTTTGATTGTCATAAACGGCATAAGCAGTATTGATAGGCAGGTTCGGTTGGGCGACCACAGGGTCGGTTTTGGCTTTTGGAATGGCTTGACAAGCGGTTAAGCTGATAAACAATACGCTAAGGCTACCGATTTTTAAGGGATTTAAGACGTTCATATTGTCATTTTCCTAATATGTTTTATAAATTCTGTTAGCAAAAAATGGCTTAATCTTGATTAAACCATTTTTTTATATTTTACCTTATTTTGTCAATCAAATTCATCACTTTAATGATTGGTATGATTGATTGGCTCATGTAATGTTGTGTTGTCTTTTGACAAAACCACATGGTTTGAGCCGTTTGCACTGTTTGGATTATTGGTGTCATTTGGTTCTTTAGCTTTAATGATTGAGCGAACCCACACATAGAACATTGGGATAAAGAATACACCCAAAATCGTGGCACTCACAACACCGCCCAACACAGACGTACCAATGGCGTTTTGGCTACCTGAACCTGCCCCAGTCGCCAAGAACAATGGCACAACACCGATACCAAAGGCAAGCGATGTCATGATAATCGGACGCAGACGCTGACGAGCGGCGACCGTTACCGAATCAAACAAATTATGCCCTGCGTCTTGGCGTTCTTTGGCAAATTCAATAATCAAAATCGCATTTTTTGCCGAAAGACCAACAACGGTTAATAGACCCACTTGCAAATAAATGTCATTTGACAAACCACGTCCACCTGTAAACAGCAACGCACCCAAAATCCCTAGCGGAACAACAAGCAATACCGCAAACGGAATTGACCAGCTTTCATACAACGCTGCCAAACACAAGAAAATCACCAGAATAGAGATGGCGTATAACATTGGTGCTTGTGCACCAGATTTACGCTCTTCAAGTGATAGACCTGTCCACTCATGGCTGATACCTTGTGGTAGTTTGGCAATCATGGCTTCCATCGCTGCCATCGCTTCACCTGTACTTTTGCCAGGGGCGGCACTACCTTGTAGGTTCATTGATGACAGGCTGTTATAACGGGTCAAGTTTGGCGAGCCGTATTGCCATTCTGTCGTGGCAAATGAGCTAAACGGAATCATGTCGCCTTGATTGTTACGCACATACCATTTGTTAATGTCTTCTGGTGTGGTACGGCTGTCGGCTTCGCCTTGTAGATAGACTTTTTTGACACGACCACGGTCAAGGAAGTTATTAACATAGCTACTACCCCAAGCCGTTGATAGTACGCTGTTAATGGTGCTAGGTGCGACACCCATTGAGTTGGCGGTTTCATAATCCACGTTTACTTTGAGCTGTGGCGAATCTTCTAAACCATTTGGACGCACGCCTGTCACGTCTTTGCTTTGTGCCGCCATACCAAGTAGCATATTACGAGCTTCTAGCAGTTTTTCGTGTCCGACATTGCCTGCATCTTGTAATTGCAAGTCAAAGCCTGTCGCTGTTCCCATACCTTGAATAGCAGGTGGAGCAAGAGCGAATACTTGGGCTTCATTCACTTGGGTCATAAAGTAACCCATTGCGCGCCCTGCAATCGCTTGGGCTTTATTGGCATCGCCTGTACGGTTTTCCCAATCTTTTAGACGGATAAAGGCTAAGCCCATGTTTTGCCCTTGACCTGCAAAACTAAAACCATTCACAGCAAAAATACCATCAACATTGTCTTTTTCTTGGGTTTGATAATAAGTCGTTACTTTATCAATGACGGCTTGTGTTTCAGCTTGGCTAGAACCAGCTGGCAGTTGCACAAGCGTCATTAACATACCTTGGTCTTCTTCAGGTAAGAATGAACTTGGAATACGCAAGAATACCAACGACATAATCGCAATCACGACCACATAACCAATGGCATACAACCATTTGACTTTGATACTTTTACCAACAAAATTTTCGTACTTTTTACTAACATTATAAAAAGAGCGGTTAAACCAAGCAAAAAAACCTGTTTGACCTTCACCATGTTTATCATGATTTTTTGAACGTTTTAAAATCGTGGCACAAAGTGCAGGGGTAAAAATCAACGCCACCACCGCAGATAGCACCATACTGGTAATCAAGGTAATGGAGAACTGACGATAAATCACTCCAGTGGAACCACCAAAAAACGCCATCGGAATAAATACGGCTGACAAAATCAACGCAATACCGATAACCACTTTGCCAATCTCACGCATGGATTCACGAGTGGCATCCACGACCGAGATATTTGGGTCTTCTTCCAAAATACGTTCCACGTTTTCCACGACAACAATCGCATCGTCCACCAACAGACCGATAGACAAAACAAGGGCAAACATGGTTAAAACATTGATACTAAAGCCTAACACGTACAAAATACCAAACGTGCCGAGCAAAACCACAGGCACGGCAAGCGTTGGAATAATGGTTGCACGCCAGCTTTGTAAAAATAGGAACATCACCAAGAACACAAGCACAATCGCTTCTACCAACGTATGCACAACTTGTTCAATTGACAAACGCACAAACGGTGTGGTGTCATACGGCACGACCACGCTCATACCTGCTGGGAAGTTGGGTTTTAATTCGTTGATTTTGGCTTCAACCGCTTCACGAGTGTCTAACGCATTCGCACCTGATGCCAAGGAAATACCGACACCTGCGGCTTCTTTGCCGTTATACATGGATAAAACGCTGTAACTTTCGCTACCGATTTCTACTTTTGCCACATCACCAAGACGCACTGTCGCACCGTCATTGGTTGATTTTAGGATAATATTGCGAAATTGTTCTGGCGTTTGTAATAAACTTTGTAAATTAACTGTGGCGTTAATCACTTGACGGTCGTTTGAGGTAGGTTGCTGACCGACTTGTCCTGCCGACACTTGCGTGTTTTGGGCTTGAATAGCAGACACAACATCAGACGGCATTAGGCTGTAAGTACGCAGTTTTGCAGGGTCAAGCCAAATACGCATCGAGTAAGCAGAACCAAACACATTGACACTACCCACGCCTTCCACACGGCTTAATTGGTCAACAACATTTGAGTTTACATAGTCAGCAATATCTGACCTATCCATACTGCCATCTTCAGATAAAAAGCCCATTACCATCAAAAAACCACTTGATGATTTGTTCACCGACACACCCATACGCTGTACCATTTCTGGCAATGAGCTGGTGGCGGCTTGTAGTTTGTTTTGTACTTGTACTTGGGCGGTATCTGGGTCAGTACCGTTTTCAAAGGTTAAAGTAACTTGAGCTGCACCGCTTGACGATGAGCTTGATGACATATACATCAAGCCGTCTAAGCCTTTCATCTGTTGCTCAATAATCTGTGTAACCGTATCTTCAATGGTCTGTGCCGATGCCCCTGGGTAAGTCGCACTGACCGTTACAGTCGGCGGTGCGATACGTGGATACTGCTCAATCGGTAGCTTAAAAATCGCAAGCACACCCATCAACATGATGAGCATGGCGATTACCCAAGCAAAAATTGGGCGGTCAATAAAAAAACGTGACATTAAAATCCCCTATTTTTGCTTATGGTTTTGGTTGGCTTGCCGAAGCACTACTTGCTACAGGTGCGTTCATATTTGCATTCGCATTTTGCCCTGCTTGTCCGCTACTGTCAGGTACATAAGGTTTGACTTCAACTTGTTGGTCTGGTTTGACTTTTGCACCGCCAACCACAACGACATTTTCGCCTTGTTTTAAGCCATCAGTTACCACCCATTGTCCTTCGTATGTGCCACTGGTTTTGACAGGGCGGACTTGGATTTTTTTGTTGGCATCAACGATATACACAGTCGTATCACCTTTGGCAGTACGGTTAATCGCACTTTGTGGCAATAGCACAGCATTATTCACTACGCCTTGAATGACTTCGGCACGCACCATCATACCCGGCAATAGGATAAATTCATCGTTATCAAACACCGCACGCAAATTCACCGTACCTGTGTGGCTATCAACTTTGGCTTCTTCAAAACGCAACTGACCAATCACAGGATACGTTGAACCATCAGACAGTTTTAAACGTACTTGTGCCGAGCTTGCCTGGCTTAAGTTACCATTCATCATCTGACTGCGTAATGCCAACATTTCCGCTGATGATTGGCTAATGTCCACATAAATTGGGTTTAACTGCGAAATAGTAACCATTTGCGTTTGCCCTGCACTTGCCAACGTACCGACATTGACTTTTGAGCGTTCTGTCTGACCACTCATTGGTGCAGTTACAACAGTACGGTCCATGTTCAACTGATTGCCTTTCACCGTTTGCCCTGCGGCGGCGGCAGTTTTTTGAGCAGCAACAATTTGGGCTTGGGCGTTTTTGACGGCAGCTTCAGCACTTCTCACCGTTGCCACGCCTGTGTCATATTCTTGTTTTGAAATGGCATTTGAACCTTTTAACATCTCCAAACGAGCCAAATTGGCACGAGCCAATGCTAACTGGGTTCTTTGGCTTTCCAAATTTGCCTCTGCTGTACCGATATTTGCCACCGCTTGCTCATAGCTTGCCCGACTGCCTGCCAACGTACTGCTATAATTGTCTTTGTTCAAACGATACAAAGGCTGACCACGTTTTACAAATGCCCCATCACGGAACAATTGTTCATCAATAATACCAGACACCTGTGGCGTAACAATCGCCTCTTGATAAGCGACCGTCTTACCAGATAGCTCTTTCACCAAAGGCACAGACTGAAATTGTACAGGCAACACATTCACCACAGATGGTGGCATCTGTTGGGCGGCTGCCGCTTGCTGTACCGACTGGTCTGACTTGCTACAGCCAGCCAAAAACACCGCACTTGCCAATGCTGTCATCAACAAAACAGGATATTTCATAAAAACCTCATGAAAAAAATAAAAATTAACAGCGTATTATAAAGTAAAAAGCAACAAATAAGTTGCAAATATTTTAAAAAAAAGTTACAAAAATCATGCAAATAATAAGATTAATGTAAAAATTATCAAAATTTTCTAAAAATGGCATATATTTTAAAAAAAAAGTGTACATTTGCATACCAACAATATCAAACAAAGCTATTTGTTAATAAACAAAAAAGCAAAAAATAGATGGTTAAACCCTGTTTTTGCCAAAAAATATCTGCTAGAATAGCTATATAACCGACCAAATTTTTTAAAAATATTGAACAAAACCTAACGAGAAAAAAATGGACTTACGCATTATCAAAACCCACAAAGCCATTCGGGACGCTTTTATAGACTTGCTAAGCGAGCAAGAATATGACGAAATTACCATTCAAGATATTTTAAACAAAGGTTTGGTAAATCGTGCCACTTTTTATAAGTATTATGCAGGCAAAAGTGATTTGGCAGGGCAAATGATTACCGATTTTCGCCAAAAAATTGAACAATTGTTAAATGATAGACTGACTGCTGATGTACAAATGTTAGAAATTATCATGGATAATCATGGACAGGCAATTTTTGAAATTCGCAAACAAATGTTAGCTTTATGGAAAATCCGCACCAAAAAACACAATCTGTATCAAGATATGTTTGGTATGTTAAAACAAAATTTTATCGTGTTGGCACAACAAAAAACGGACGATATGCCTTTGCCAAAAAACCTTGATTACCAAGCGACCATCATGGCAACGATGTTTATGACCACGTTAAAATATTATTTTGAACAAGATTTGCCAATCCCCAAAAACTTGCCTGACGATTGGCAACAGATGATTGATATTGCTAAAATTTAATAAACATTTATTTATCTACTATTTGATTTTTTGATAATATCATCAAAAATTGTTAACTCTTTTTCCATATAATCCAAAATTTTGTCAATATTTAGCAACGCTTTTCGGCACGCTACAATACAAAAATCAATGTTGTTTTCGTAAGTACACAGCGTGATGTTCATCGCTTGGTCGTCTAGGACAACAGACGCAGGGTACAAGGCTTGTAACTTCGCCCCATGCCAATATAACGGCTGTTTGGTAGACGGCACGTTGGAAATAATCAGATTAAAGCCACGATACTCAGGGAACAATCCTGTAACCAACTGTAGCCACGCTCGGCTATACACCAAACCACTGTAAATAATCGCACTGGCTTGATTCATACGTGCAAAGCGGTTTTTGCTGTTGGTGGTACTGCCGTAAATGGTTTTTAGGCGTTCCACAGGGTCATCAAGATGAGTAGCAAGGCTTGCGAGTATAAAGGTGATTTGATTGCCAACATTGTCATTTTGGCGGACAGATAACGGCACAAAACTTACCAACGGTTTTTTTGGCAATGCGTCCAAATCCAACAAATAACGGCGAATCGCCCCTGCACAAATCGCCAAAACTACATCATTAAAACTGACAGCAAAATGCTTGGCAATCTGCTGAAAACGGCTCATCTCAAAGGAAGCAACCGCCACATAACGAGAGCTTGAAATCGGCTGATTGAGAATACTGTCTGGGGCTTGACTGGAGGTGATGTAGTTTTTATCAAAGCGTTCGTACAGATTTTTTAACAATTCCAAACCCACAGGTAGCACTGCCGATCCTTGCTCTTTGGCAATGCGTAACAAGGATTTATTTTTTGGAATCAAGCCATCTAACACATGGCGATGACGTGTCATCAATGACCAAATCGGCAAACTCACCTTTTCGGTGGGCGATTGTGATAAGGATTTTTTTACCAACTGCAACGCCGCCACACCGTCAATCATGGCATGATGAATTTTAAAATACAAGGCAAAACGATTGTTCTCAATGCCTTCAATCACATGACATTCCCACATTGGTTTTGATTTGTCAAGCAAATTGGCGTGTTCTTTTGACACATAGTTTAACAATTCGGTCATGCGAGCAGGTTTTGGCAAGGCAATGTGGCGAAAATGGTGCGACACATCAAAATTTTTATCCGTTTGCCAAAACAACAAACGGTGCAACACCTGATTAAACGGAAAAGTCGGTGGCGTTTTGTTATCACGCATGAGTTGCACAAGCTCGCTGACAAAGTTGTCTTTGGCATCTTTTGGCAATTCAAACAAAAACAGTCCACCAATGTGCATGGGCTGATTGCGATTTTCTAATAACAAAAACAACTGGTCGGTGGCGGTCAATAAACGCATAAAATTTCTCAAAACCTGAATAAAAACTTAACGAAAAAAATAACCTGTCTGCGGTGAACTGGCTTGTGCCATCGCACGCATCGGCATACGCCCTGCCAAAAACGCCTCTCGCCCTGCTATCACAGCGTGCTTCATCGCACTTGCCATTAGCACAGGATTTTGAGCGTGGGCAATCGCCGTATTCATCAACACGCCATCACAGCCAAGCTCCATCGCAATGGACGCATCGCTTGCCGTTCCCACGCCTGCATCAACCAACACAGGCACTTTGGTTTGTTCAACAATCAAACTTAAGGTATGACGGTTTAACAAGCCCAAGCCAGAGCCAATCAAACTTCCCAACGGCATAATCGCCACACAGCCCATACTCTCTAACTCTTTGGCGACAATTGGGTCATCTGATGTATAAACCATCACATCAAAACCATCGTCAATCAAAGTGCGACAGGCTTTTAACGTTTCTACCACATTTGGGTAAAGGTTTTTTTCATCGCCCAACACTTCCAGTTTGACCAAATTATGTCCGTCAAGCAACTCACGAGCAAGCTGACAAGTCCGCACCGCCGTTTCGGCATCAAAACAACCTGCGGTATTTGGCAAAATCGTATATTTGTCAGGCGAAATCACGTCTAACAGATTCGGTTCATCTTTTTTTTGTCCAATATTAACACGGCGAATAGCAACGGTAACAATCTGGGCTCCGCTATTTTCAATGGCTTGGGCGGTTTCGGTTAAATCTTTGTATTTGCCTGTGCCGACCAATAAGCGTGAAGAAAAGGTGCGTGAGCCGATTGTAAATAAATCTTGATTTGACATAAACTTGCCTTTTTATCAAACGTTAAAATTAGATTATTATAACAAATAATCGCTCGTTTCTTAAAATAAATTTCAAGTTTTGCCAACAAATCAGCAAAAAATACACAAAATTGTCATTAACAAATCACTTATTTTGTTTTACAATAAACTTTTTAATAGCAAGGAAAATTTTATGAATTTACAAGCCTTAATGCAACAAGCCCAAATGATGCAAAAACAAGTAGAAACCAACGTGGAAAACGCCAAAAAACGCCTAGCCGAAAAAGAAGTCCACGCCGAAGCAGGCAACGGCTTGGTAAAAGTTACCATGAGTGGCAAACACGTTGTCAAACGCTTGCAGATTGACCCAAGCTTGCTCCAAGATGAGCCTGATATGATTGAAGATTTAATCGCTGCCGCCATCAATGACGCTGTGCGTCAAGCAGACGAACTGCACGAAAAAGAAATCGCAGGGGCAACAAGCGGTATGGGCTTGCCACCGGGGATGCAAGGTTTGTTTGGTTAATTTGTCAAACTTTTGATAAAAATCAATCATCTAACCACAAATAACCATCTAAATGACTGATAAAATTGGCTTTATCAGTCATTTTTATTCATCTTATTCAATTTTAGAACCTGTATTCATAACGTCTTTGCAATGAAAAATGAGATAAATTGCCAGCTTTTCAAGAAAAAAACGCAGACTAATGGTTATTCTATCAATCAAGTTTTTGATGTAGAAAAGCAAAATTTAGCCATTTTTCATGCAAAAGCAAACAAGTATTTACCACAAATTCACATAATTTTATTGCGTGATGTTGTGAATAAAGGTTCTTACTTACATGGAAAAAATCTGTGCTAACCCCAAAATTTGATAACCTTGTCAAAGAATTAAAAGTATTGCCAAGTGTCGGACAAAAAACCGCTCAACGCATGGCGTTGCATTTGTTAAATCATAAACGCACGCAAGGCATACAGCTCGCTGAAGCCTTGATGATAGCCATGAACGAAATCAAACAATGCCAAATTTGTCGTGGCTTTTCGGACGATGATATTTGTCCGATTTGTGCCAATCCACAGCGAGATAATCAACTTTTGTGTATCGTAGAAACGGCTGGCGATATGGTGGCGATTGAGCAGACGGCAAGTTTTCAAGGGCGGTATTTTGTGTTAGGCGGTTATTTATCGCCGATTGACGGCATTGGGGCGGAGCAGCTTGGCATTGACCAGTTGATTTTTCAGTTAAAACGCCAAATTGATGAGGGCAATCCTGTCAAAGAGGTGATTTTGGCGACAAACAACACGGTTGAGGGACAGACGACTGCTTTTTTTGTCAGTGAGGCGATAAAGCCATATGTGGGGCAGATTAGTCGCATTGCTCAAGGCGTGCCGATGGGTGGCGAGCTTGAGTATTTGGATAGTATGACGCTTGGGCAAGCTTTGCAAAATCGTGGTAAAATATAATTTATCAAAAACAACAAACTAACGAGCCAACCATGCTAACACAAACCCCTTTAACCACCGAACAAAAACAAACCCTAGATGAATTACCCACGATTTGGGTACGCAATGACGAACAACTTGACAAACTGATGGACGAGATTGACGAAGTGGATATCATCGCCCTTGATACCGAGTTTATCAAGCGAGATACCTTTTTTCCACGCCTTGCCTTATTACAAGTAAATACAGGACGAGCCATTTATTTGCTTGATGTGCCAAAGCTGGATTTGTACGATTTTTGGCAAGTGATTGCCGATGTGCCAACGATGGTGCTACACGCTTGTGGCGAAGACTTGGGGATTTATTATTTATTGTCCGAATTGCCTGCGTTGGACAATGTATTTGACACGCAAATTGGTTTATCTTTTTTAACAGGTGAGTTAAGTTTTGGTTATCAAAAAGCCTTATTAGATACCTTAGATATTCATGTGGACAAAGGCGAAAGCCAATCCGACTGGCTACAACGTCCGCTCACACCTGAGCAAGAACGTTATGCCAGCGATGATGTGCGGTATTTGTTGGCGTTGTATGATGAAATCAAAACCCAATTAACCGATCAACATTTGTTTGATTTTTCCAAACAAGACAGCCAACATTACGCCCATGAACTGTATCAAGTCAGCCAACAAGACGATGATAAAATTTATTTGAGTGTAGCAGATTTTCGCTACAGTCGTGAGCAGTTAGCGATTTTACAGGCGTTGTGCGAATGGCGTGAGCAGTTGGCTCGCTCTATCAACCGCCCACGCACCTATATTTTGCGTCCGCAAGCCTTACAAGAAATCGTGGAAAAACTGCCCCAATCGCTCAAACAGCTTAGTTTTACCAGTATCAAGCCCAACGTCATACGTATGTACGGTCAAGAGATTTTAAAAATCATCAATGACATTCGCAAAAACAGCGATGACAGCTATCCTGACACCTTGCCAATACCGTACCGCAGTTTGTCGGACGATATGCAAAAACAGCTACAAAGTCTGATTGACAACCAAGCCACCATCATCAACGTACCAAATAACGTGTTAATCCGCAAAAAATGGCTCACCGATGTGTACGCTTTTGCGATGGATAACAACCGTGAATTGCCGATTTATTTGTTGGGTTGGCGACATGATTGGATTATCGGTACGCTTGTGCCAGCGTTTGAAAATTTGATTGCTAATAAAAACAATGACTTGGTAGAAAACGTTAATCCATAAATATTTGTCAAAATCATTTCTCACCAAAGTCATCTTGCCCCAAAGCCTGTCAGCATGGTTTGAATGGTTTTTATCACGATTAAAATATCCAGCATCAGTGAGATATTTTTGATATAAAAAAAGTCGTATTGGATTTTTAACGCCGTTTCATCTTCGTTGCCTGCATAGCCTTGCGTAACTTGTGCCCAGCCCGATATCCCAGGTTTGACAATATGGCGATAATTATAAAACGGAATGGATTTTTCAAAGGTTTTGACAAAACTTAACTGCTCAGGTCTTGGTCCAATCAGGCTCATTTCACCTTTTAACACATTGATAAATTGGGGCAATTCGTCAATGCGGGTTTTTCGGATAAATTTGCCAACTTTTGTTACCCTTGCGTCATTTTGTTGTGCCAGTTTTGCCCCATGTTTTTCGGCATCGGTGGTCATACTGCGAAATTTGTAAATTTTGAACAGTTTTCCGCCCTGCCCCACTCGCTCTTGCACAAAAATCACTTTGCCAGAGTTTTCCAAGCGAATTGCCAATGCGGTCAATAGACAAATCGGCAACACAATCGGTGCAACCGCCAATACCGCCAAAATATCCAAACATTGTTTGACAAATAAATAACCTTGCGAAGGCAGCAACGACCCCAAATCGTTTTCATACAAATGATAAATCGGTGAACGCCCTGTCAAACTTTCATAAATTTGTCGATGATTATACACAGGCACGCCTTGCAAAGTCTGTTCAGTCAAAAAATGTTGCCAACTGTCATCCAAATACGGGCTGGACAAATCGGCGACAATACCGTCAATGTTGGGATAAAGATTTTTATCCAGTTGTGGTTTTTCCAGTTTTAACCAATTAATATCAATCACTTTATCAAAATCTTGACAACGCCCAAGCGGAATGTACGCCATAAAGGGCTGTGAAATTTTTTGCTCAAGCATATATGACAACAAAAAAAACACAAAACCAAACACAGATGCAAACGCCAAATAATACAACGAATACGGCAACCGAAACACCAACAGCACTGCACTCAACAACATCACCACGCCAAGCAAAGTCGGCAATACATAGCTTAACGCACGCTGTCCGGGAAATTGTGACAGCCGATTTAACGCAAGTGTTACCATCACCACGCCAACACTTGCCAACAGCAGGCTATTTAACTGCGTGTCTAACAAATCCCAACGAAGCATACGCCCAGTCCACCGCCACATCGCAGGAAAAATCGCAACGACAAGCCAGCCGACCAGCAAGCGAACGGGCAAATATCGCCACAAAGACAAGATTGGATTGTGAATTTTTTTCATAAATTTTTAGGGTTTTAAATTTTTCGTATATTTTTTTAAATTTGCTAATCAAATTCGGATTTGATGTTTAAACCTGTTTTTTCAGGGTTCTGCTCTCGCCAGGCGACAAAACGTTGGTACAAATCCGCAAACACTTGTGGATTATTTTTAGCAAGTTTTGACAAATCGCTGTCCACATTATCACAAAAACTGACATCTCGCACCATGACACAGGACGCTTGAATATATGCAAACGCCTTGTCTTTTTGTCCTTTAAAAGCCAATAATTGAGCATAAGCCAACATATTAAACTGTGATGAATCATTATTTAACACATCAGCAAAAATCGGCAATTTTTTGTCCACATCATTGCCATTGATAGGGATTTTCATTGCCAATAAACGCTCGTCATACGCACTAAAGCCAAACAATTTTTTGCTATAATCAATTTGATTGTCAGTAAATTGGTGATTTTTGTGGGTGGTAAAACGGCTATAATTAAGATAATCTAATTTGTAATATTGATAAGCATAAAAAATACCGCCCACCGCCAACACAAGGCTAAGCAACGCCAAAATACCATTTGTACCAAAAATTGACCAAGATGGGCGTTTATAAGTGATTGGCACAAAATTTTTGGCTTCCACCAAAGTCAAAAATACCGAAAATATTACCAAATAACGAAAATACCAAAGCGGATATTCCACACTGGCATATAAAAGACTGGCAATCACAAACGCCAACGCAATCGCACTTTCGCTACTGTGGCGAAAATGCACCGCTCGCACCAATACCCACACAATCGGCAAACAGCACAACGCCCCCAACAGCCCCATTTCCGCCAATATCATGCTGATAAAATTGTGTGAATGGTCGGCAATCTCGGGCTAATGAAACTGCTGGGCGTAGTCAATGCTCGCTTTCATATAGTTATTCCAACCCACGCCCGTCAAGCTGTGGTCAGCAAACATCATCATGCCACGCTCGTACAAAGCCGTGCGATTGCCCTGACCGCCTGACATTCGGCTCACCGCCCCAAGATTGCCCTGCCCCAACATCAAACTGCCAAGCCAACTTGCCCCAACATAATACAATCCAAAAAAAGCCCATGCCAATATCGTCAGCAATAATTTGGATTTGATGGCGATTTGTTGGGCAAAAAAGTACACGCCAATCACCGCCACCATCATGACAAGCCCTGCCCTACTTTGCGTCCACGCAAGCCCTGCACTAAATATCGCAAACAGTAACACCAAGCCAATACGGTATATTAACAAAAATTTGTCGGATTTTTTGGGAATACTTTGTACCACAAATGACTGGTGCAACTGATAAATCACCCCACACAACGCCAACACAAAGCCATAACCTGCATGATTTGCTTGTCCAAAATTGCCGTCCAAGCGTGTCGGCAAGGCATTGTTACGAATGATGACCCAACTGCCAAGATTGTACGTCCAATCATTGATTTGCATAATCTGAATGACAAAAGTCGCCAACGCCATGACATAAGCAAAAACAAAAAATCTATTTAAAAACAAACGTTTATCAATGACTTGACTACTGGCAAAGCTCGTCAAAGCTACCACCAACAAACACACAATAGGAAACAACAAAGCGTCAGGGTAACTGATATGCAAAAACAACGGCTGAACCAACAGCAACGCCGCAAACAACAGCCAACTAACTATTGACGCATGAAAACGCACATTCGTCAATGGGTTTTGCCAAAAAAAACCAAACAGCCCAATCGCAATGCAAATAAACGAAAAGCTATTGACCAAAAAATCTCGCCCCAACGGCGAATGATATGGCAACAGATAGCCCAAAATGGACAAACCAATAAAAATCACAAAAAACCGCATAGGCTGTACAATACTGGACATAAGTTGATTCACAAACAAAACACAAAAGAAAAATGCTAAACGGCATAGTTTAGCATTTTTTTGAATGTGATATATTGATTATTTAATCATTTTGATGGTATTTTTTACAAATATTGTATCAATCACATCTGCATCTTTATCCAATGAAACCAAGAAATGATACCCAAAAGCAATGATTTTTTCTTTTATCATAGATTGTTTCATATTCTATTCTATCACAAGTTATTATTGAACAGTTCTATCATATTCACAGCTAGGTGGCAAAAACTTTTCAGGAATATTTGTTTTACAACTCCATGAACCATCAACTGTCCTATCCCACCGAACTTTGTGGTTTTGAATTACCATCCCTGCACTACCAGATACGGTTGCTGTAATTGTCGCTGTGCCTGTTAATGGGTTACTAATCTGGGCGACACCAACGCCACTTGGTAAAGCAACTCCTATTTGCGAACTACCACTAATTAGATTAGAACCCGTTGCTCTAGGGTCGCAGTCATTTGAACCAACACCGATATGTGTTTTACCTGTTTGCAGACACTCTTCAACGGATAGACGTAGTTGTCCACCTTCAATAATAACTCGTGAAACTTGAGATTTTGCAACATAATTTTGATATTGCGGTACTGCAATGGCTGCTAAAATACCAATAATAGCTATCACTATCATCATCTCAATTAATGTAAACCCATGTTGATATAACATTTTAATCCTCTATAGAGTTAAAAAATACTATTTATACTGCTGTATTAAATACTGATAAATCAGCATTTTAGTTCTATCAGAACCATCTTGCTTCAAGCTAGAAACACCATTGCTCAATAGCACGACAACGCCACCATTGCTATCCACTGCCACCAATGATGATAATCCTAATAAAGTCCCATCTCGAAAATATACTTTCACATTTTTTCCTTGGGCTTGATAGGGAAACATGGCATAACCATAGCAATCTCGTAGTTTAGTGATATCACACGATAAATTATCATCAAGACTAAGTATATTTGGCATAGGCTTATTCACCATATTTTTGACTTGCTTTGCCAAACTTATCGCATTACCCGATAATCCCGCAACTGAAGCCAACCCTTTATAATCAAATGCAGTATAAATATCCCCAATACCTGTCAATCCTGTTTCAACATAATTATAATTAACTTCATCAGATAATTTTGAATTATCAATAAATTTGATATTATATTGTGTTAATTTATACTGATTATCCATCACTTGCGTGTAAGGCTGTTTGTTTAATCTACTAACTACTTCACCTAACAGACAATAGCCGAGATTAGAATAAATCATTTTACTATTTGGGTCAAAATCTAAACGAATGGTATTTAAACGCTCAAAATGGTCAGGACAAATAGGTTGTCCTATACCAAACATATCATGACCTGTAGCACTATAACGGTTAAAGCCACCACGATGCAACAACAAATCACCAATGGTAATATCATTAATTCGGCTATCTTTGGGCTGATTAATCTCTGTAATAATACTAGCAAGTTTAGTACCAAAAGTTAGCTTACCTTCACGGATTAATGCCAAAATAGCATCTGATGTCCATAACTTAGTAACACTGGCATAGCGAAAACGGGTGTGTTCGTCTATAGGTTTTGAAAAAAATGGCATTTCCCCTACATAACCATTTTCACAATGATAGATTTGTCCTTGTGGCGTAATATAGGCGATTTGATTGGCTGGAGCATTACTATTTAGTGTTTGAAAATGGATAACTTCTTGCATCCATGAGGGTGATTTAGGGCTACAAGTTGTTTGATAGTTGGCTAATTTAGCTCGGATAGGATAAGCCTTTTGCCATGCCTGATTTCTTGCTTCAGTATTAACATAAAAATAAATACTGATAATCGTTATAGATAAAAGTATCATTAGCGTTATTACATCTTTTAGCTTAAACTCGCTAAATAATTTTTGTTTATTGTTAGACATAACAATTCTTTTTTCCTATTTTTAGCCCATCATCTGATAATGATAAAATATTTAACCATCAAACCAAAAAAAAAGTAAAGACCGAAGCCTTTACTTTTTGAGTAATTAACTCATTAACGATTAGCTAGCAGCTAACGGAGTAATCGCTGTTGTTGTAGCTGGACACCCTGATGGTGCAAATTTTGCATCTACATCTGTTGTACAAGTCCAAGTACCATTTGCATCACGTGACCATTGTACAATTTTTGGTGTACCAGATTTTAGGATAGCAGAGGCATTATGACCAAATTTGCCTTGAATAGTCGCTGAACCATCGCTATTTACTTGAACTTTTGGTAAACCTACACCAGTTTGAGTAGTAGTACCAGCATTTACAACAACACCATCAGCAGTAGCAGCACCTAAAATATTTGAACCTGTCGCACCAAAATCCTCAGGTGCACAAGTTGTGGTATCTGAAGTAGTACCTGATTTTTTACCTGCTTGGATACAAGTATCAACTGCAGTTTTAATAGTACCAGTTTCGCCCATTACACGGCTAACTTGTGAACGTGCGATGTAGTTTTGGTATTGTGGAATAGCGATAGCAGCCAAAATACCGATAATCGCGATAACAATCATTAATTCGATAAGTGTAAAACCTTTTTGAGCGTTCATAATGAACTCCTTTAGTCAAGTAAATGATTGGATAACTTATTTAAGATGAAGAGTTAGGTAAATAAACTATCCAAAGGTTAAAAAATAATGGTTTGGTTAATTGTTGTGTAACAGATTGACCTTGCCTTGTTGATATAATTATTGCAGTTGTTGTGCCAACTTTTTTAAAATTGATTTTTTTGGCTAAAAAACGTGCAAATTAGCACAAAATCATAATTTTGTTTGGCTTTTTATGATTTTTTTTTGCTTTGATATGATGTTTTTGACAATTTTTGGTAAAAACTGACAATTTTTGTCATCATATTACTGTTATCATCGCCGAATTTGTTTACAAAAATTTTCACCAACACAAAACGTATTTTTTAGCTGACAATTTTTGTCATAAAAAAAACTGCCTTTTATGGCAGTTTTTTTATTGGCTATTTTAATCTTGCCATTCATTACCTTTACCACACGCTGCACCACGGCATTTTTGTCCTGTGTGGTCAAGTGTGAGTGTGCCATCATTGGCAACGATTGATGTCGCAATGGGCGTTGCGGTGATGACCCATTTTGATGTCGCAGGGGCGACGCTATATGTGTAGTTTGGGTTATTCGCAGGGAAATTTTGACTGGCAATGCCGATATTGTTATAGTTGCCTTCCGCCAATTTTCTTGATTCTATTTTATTGGCGATGTTTTGCATTTCGGTCATCATTTCGGTGCGTTTGGTTTTGATGATAGAGTTTTGGTAATTGGGATAGGCGATGGCAGCCAATACACCGATAACCGCAATCACTATCATCATCTCTACAAGTGTAAATCCTTTGTTGTGCATATGTTATCTCTTTTTTTGTTAAATTTTTACCATGTTTGTGCGTTTGATGACGATGAGCAATTTTTGTCCGTCTGTGCCTGTGCAATGGTTAAGGTGCTTTTGATGGCTTTACAGCGGACATCTCGGCTATCAAAATAAATCACGCTGGCAGTTGTCATGCTACTACTGTTAGGATTTGGCTCTGCTACCATCATCCAATCTCTACCGATAGCGACATTTGATGCGGTTGGGTTATTGGCGTCAGTTGTCGGCACGAGTGATTGGCTAGGCGTTGTGTAGTCTGTGAGTACAATGCGATAGCGATACGTTTGGGCGGTGCTACCCAGTGGGATATAGATGTTGGTATTGTGGGCATCGTAGCAGTTCGTCTTTGTGCCTGTGCTACAGCTACTTGGGTGAAAGTTGCGGTAGGACAAGGCACTGGCTCGCCATTTTCGTAGTTCTATCGCCATTTGTTGCATTTTTGCTTGGGTTTCGCTTTCGGCATTTCTGACGATAAATTGTCTATAAGATGGCACAGCGATGGCAGCAAATACACCGATAATCATTACGACAGTCATCAGCTCAATCAGGGTAAATCCTGATTGAGCTGATAGGTGGTTTGGCTGTTTTATGGTTTGGTTTGTCATATTATCCACCTAGTTTTATTTTTCTTCGTACCAACGTTTTGGCGTTAGGATATAACGTTCAACAAAGATATCTCGTGGCATACTGCCATCGCCATTTGCCGATGAGATAGCGGTATTGCCTGATTGTTTTAGTCCCAATTGGTTATCCGTTGATACAGATTTTTTGCTGTCTGCACCCCAATTTGTACGGTATGTTGTGCTTTTGATTTCACTTAGGCTCTTGTTACCAATCATGAGACGTTGGGTCAATTGGCTTTCACTTTGTGGGCTAAAGTTGAGTTCTTGGATACCTTGTCCTGCACGTTCGTAACCACCTGTGCCGTTGGTTGAAATTGCATCATCACAGATACCCCAAGGTAGGCAATACATTTGACGTTCTGAACCACCAATAATTTTTGCGCTACAGCCGTCTGCTGTGCTGTAATTCATGTCTGGGTTATAGACTGTGCTAAACAGTTGGCTACCAATCACTTCTGATTTGCCGACACCTTTTGAGTAGTTCACATTGGCAAAACCATCAAAACGTGTCAATGGATAGTACCAGCCTTTTTGTCTGTAGCTTGTCAATTTACCTTTTAATACAGCTTTGGTATTGGTGGCGGTGATATCGCCAAGTTTTAACAAGTCGTCATTGTCCGCACCTGTGCCGACAACCAAGTCTTTGATAGTAGGTGTAAAGTTGCTAGCATAAAACGCTGAATCCAACAAGGTAACGTCTGTATCTACAATGCCGTATAGTCGGTCTGCTGTTGCTTCTGTTGTACGGATTTTTGATAAAGGAGAACTTCTGTCGCCAGAGATAACATTTACCATCGCAAATAGTTTGTTGTTGTCACTGTTACGGTTACGGTAGAAACTCACGTTTGGACGCTCATAAAAACGGCGAACAAATGATGTTGGCGTCTTGGCGGTTAGCGTTGATGAGTTTTCCCCTTTGACTTTGGCTCTGTCGCCTTGTTCGTCCATTAGGATACGAGTAATTCTACCTGCATTTGTTCCTACAATGCCACCGTTAAAATCGGCACGGAATACTTGACCGCCTAAGTCGGCAAAATATAGGTTGTCAATATAACCATCATTATTACGGTCAAGTGCGGTGATACCGCCTACGATACTGTGTTTCATGTATTTTTTACCGTCAAAATTGCCCATTGCACCGCTGTCATAAGTCGCTGACCATAGCAATTCTCCTGTTTTGGCATTGATGATATAAACGGCGTTACCGTCTGCTTCGGTTTTGGCGGCACAAGTAGCACTGATACCGTTATCGGCTGTAGCGGCGACACCGATTTGGAAGTTTTCGTTTTCGTAACATAAATCATAACCACCACCAAAAATTAACACGTCTGTGCCTGTCGTATCGCTTGATGATGTTTTCATACGTGCGGTACTTGGCTGACTCCAGATATGTCCAATACGTCTAAATCCTTCGGTCTTTTCATTGATTAATGATATGTTGTTGTTAAATGCAGGTTTTGGTGATTCTAGGTTACTTAGGTTAAATCCTAGCAAGCCTTTGCCACCCAGTCGCATACCGCCATAGGCATAGACACCTTCTTTGTTGTCTACTGCAACTTTGTTACCTGTGTAGTTATAAGTGTATTTTGCATTGACAAGCCAATGTCCATCAATACCAAATTTTGGCACAGCGGCAGGTCTTTCTGAACTGATTTCATATTTTGAGTTCGGCACGAGTGCTTCCGACTGGGTCTGCATCATCACTCTTGGGATAATGGCAAGGTTTTCGGTTGCACCGTTGTTGGTATTGTAGCTGTCCGCATCTACCACGTGCAACGCACCGTCCATAGAGCCAAATAATACATAGTCATCTCGCCCTGCGTTTTGGACACGTCCGTCTACTAGGTTCGCACTGTATGATACGGCAACAGGTTTTGAGTGGATACTTGCCCCTGTTACTTTGACTTCTTCGGTTGGTTGTACCAGTGTCAAATCGCTCACGGCGGTTGTGCCTTTTTCAATCTCGTTCAATGACTGCACTGCACCACTGCTAGATGTTCTCGCTTGGCTAAAGCCCATGTATTTTAGCAGTTTAAATTGATTTGCACGGCTGTAAGTGGTGGTATCGTTTAGCGTGTTAAAGTTTTCTGGTCTACCGTTCGCTGATACGGACAGTTGGACTAGGCGTGTCGTTGTCGCATCGGCTGCTGTTAGGTCTTCTACCCAAATGCTTCTGACGTTATTCACACCGACAACGCTTGGATTTTTGAGATGTTCAAAGAAGCCACCTGCTTTAACCGCATCGTTACGTGTTTCTAGGACACCTCTTGCATTGATGGTTGTGTAGTTAGCACGTTGCCATAAATCTTTGGCGGCAGGGTTCAAATCACCTGCTTGTTGGCTGTTGTTTCGTGCGGTTGTGCTTGCGGTGGTATCGTTGGCGTATTTACCGAATAATGGTTTGTTTTCTTGTCCATAGAGTGTACCGTCCAAAATGCCGTATTTTTTGACGTTACCCGGCCAGATGTTCTTGGTGTTGGTATCGCCTGATAGTTGTGATTCAACGGTTGGCAAAAATGCATACGGCAACTCACCAATGGCACGATATGGGTCTTTTGGAATGGTAATCGTGCCTGATGGTGCGGCTGGAATAGTGTTGTTCAAACTTGCGATATAGCTTAAGATACTGTTTGAGATGTCTTCCGCGGTTTGGGTGTAGAAGAATCCGCCCTCGCCATAGCCTTCGCCTGCTTGCCCCCATTTACAGGCGTTTTTGGCATCTTGGCTTGCCGTTGCGGTGTTACAGTCGTATGTGCCATCGGCGTTTTTGGTCAAGCCTGCAAATGATGAGCCAAACCCTGCAACGGCGGTACGGATAGAGACACCTGCTGGGTTTTTGGTTCTGTCGTTTAGGCGTTTGGCGTATTCACCAATCCATTCCCAACCGCCTGTTTCGCCCCTAAACATAGATGTTACACTTGGTGATGTTAAACCACCTGTTGGTTTGCTTGTGATGGTGTATCGGCTATCATTGTTTAGCGACTGGTTAATAATGGTTTGTGCCATTGTATCTTTAACCGAGTTTGGTGCACCGTCTGTTAAGAAGTAGATACCATTTGAGTCGCATTGTGCTGTACTGGAGCTTGCAGACGTTGCCCCACGGATATAGTTACCATCTTTTTTTGTATCTGGTGATGAATAGATAAAACCACCCTTCATATTATCTACAGGGATTTCATAAGGGGTAGCAGAATTTACAATTGGTCTTGGGATACCATAGTATGTTTGCACACACATAGCTCCGCCATTGAATGTACGATAAGCAGTGTTAGTTTGGTTATATCTTTCATTATTGTTCGGAGTCATGTTTGTATTCCATGCTCCCGGCATAGGGCTTTGACCAAGTACAGGTGATAAACAAGCTCGTGCAGATTTTTCGGCTGGTGTCGCTCTTCTATATTCATAAATCGGTCTGCGGCATAATGGAGGCTAACCCGGTATAGGCTCATAACCTGTTGGACAAGCACCCCATGTTTTTGAATTTGAATAAGTTGTTCTATCAACTGTTAAAGCGAATGGGCTAGTACGATAACTAACCGCAGAGCTTGCTCCTGCTTCGGTGTTACCCCAGTTTTTAGATGCAACCGCCTCAATATCTAGTGATTGATAAGGCACTTTCATCCAGCCCCCTAAACGCCAACCGACAGGCAATTTTTTATATAATTCCCATGTATATCTCTGAGCGATAGGGTCTTTGTAGTCCGTCGCCACTGTTGTAGTTGTTAATGGTGTATTCAGAATTTGATTGACTTCTTCTTGTGTTGGTTTTGTGCCATCTGGTTTATATAAATGATTATATTGCCGAGGCGATTTACCTTGGCCTAATGGCGTGACTTTATTAGTATTTGTTGCTGATACATTGAGATAATAAGTTCCATTATTTAGATACAAAAATTGTGCATCAAAATATTGGTTATCACACTGATAAACGTTCTCATCTGTAGAGCCTAATGCTTTTGCTGTCATGTCATTTTCTGCAGGACGAAGCAAGCCGACACACACCCAATAAATCGTTGTACCCTCTGATGATGAGCCATCGTATTTGTGCATGATGGTTTCACCATCGTATAACATCTGTACTCTATCTGGTCTTGATGTTAATATACCTGTATTTGTTCCCATCATATAAGATGCAACTTCGGCATAGGCATTGGCTGTTGGCGTACCACTGGACGCTTTTTTTAGCGATTCTGGAATGATTGGGCTTTGATTTGATGGACGATAGTTGACATTAACATTGCCTTGTTGGTCTGTCCCTGCGTCAATAGATTGAAACTCGGCAATCGCTTGGATTAGGCGAAGTCTATGTGCTGGTGTTAATTTACCCATAGGCACAAGCATAACACCTGAGTGTCCGTCTACCAGTGGAATTTCGGTGTTTGAAACTTTAGTTGTACCATCTCTATTTGTTGCTTTAGCTGAGAAAGTACCTAGACCAATGCTGACATTGTCATTAATCTTATCTGATGCGATAAGGGTAATCAAGGCATCTTTTAGACGTGATAAACGGTCAAAACCACCTGTCAACTCGCCTTCCGCATCTCGTGGTTCTATTAGGTTGCCATCAGCATCAATGCTTGGGTTACCACAGCCACGCAGATAATAATCAACCGTTGTACCGTTGATGGTAATACTTTTGTGGAAAGATGTTTTACCACGTGTTGGGCTGTTGGCTCGGTTATCAACTGCACTGTATTGCCATTGTGGTACATTGTCTTGAATTTCAGTTTTACAAAGACGCTGACTATATTCACCGCTCTTAATATCCCCCGGGCTACCGTAAGGGTTTGTTTTTGGAATAACAAGCGAGCTAATCCCCATAGAACCTGATGTATCTAACATCATGGTAAGGTTAATCTGCCCTGCTGTCGCCGCTTGATAAATCTCCAAATCCCCTACTTGACGAATCACGCCACCATGTGCTACATCGGCTTGCGACAGTGGCGTTACCATCATCGCCGTTACCGCAAGCGTAAGCAACTTGACAGACGCATTTAAGCGGTGCTTGCTGATTGCCTTTGTTATCGCTATTTTTTTCATAATGCATACTCTTTTAACTGTTTTTAAACGCTTGATTTTTTGGTTTTTATTTGGGCGTATTCAATACGCCCCTATACATAAATATTTTTATCAAAATTAATTACTGGTTGTCGATGTTGATAATGCACATTTCTTGCTTGCATAATCGCCTGTACCAACGCCATACGACACACAGTTAATTTTGCCTGACGTATATTCCACCGCGACTTGTGAATACAGTTGTTTTTTGGGTATATTTCTATTGCCTAAACAACTGTTAACAGTAGTGCCTGAGCCTGTCATACGGTTGTCAAAACAAGTGCCTGTATCGCCATATGATGGGATAACCGACAGTGAACGCATGTCAAACAAATATTTGCTCGGTGCTGCGATACCATCACCCAAATTGACATCACGCCCTTCGGCAACAGTGGTAAAACTCTCGGTCGCTGTGGTAGCCGTGTCGGATAGTTTTAAGCCCACTTGGGTCAATACCGTGTTTCTGGCACTGATATAACTGTTGGTGTTTTCTGGGTCGCAGTTGCCCCCTGTTTTCAATGTACCTGCATCACCACGGTAAATCGTGGCAACGTTAGTCATTGACTGGGTTTGACGTGGGTTATAACAAAAGACCAATTCATCTTGGGCGGCTTCTGCCTTAAAAAAATGTCCAAAAATACCGTTGTCAGCAGTCGCATCTATATAATTGCGTGCGGTTGGGTCACCGTTGAGCATTTGTTCTAGCTTAACATTTGCACCGTCTGCACCTTGTAACAGTAAGGTGTTAACTTGGTCGCTGGTCGCCAGTTGCAAATCGGTGGTGCTACGTCTCATCGCCATCACCCCAATGAGCATAATCAATATCAGCATCAACAACACAACAATCAGTGTCGCACCTTGTTGATGATGATAAGATGATAGGCTGATATTTTGTTGATTTATCGTGTTTTGTTTCATTTTTTTATCCTATCTATCATGGCACAACGATAGAAATCAAACGTGCGTTTCTGAGCATGGTGGTTGATTCGTATGATTTGCGAACATATTTTGGTGTGGCGGCAAATCGGTTCACACCGCCCATTAAGGTAAGTTCGGTAATCGGCGTTACATCACCGACCAATGGTTTGTCAGAACGCACAATCATGCCCACTTTCACTGCAACAATCGGTGCATTGTGCAAGGTGTTTGTTGGTTCTTTGTACTGATGTGGCGTGATGTAGGACATTGTACCATCGGTTTTTTGTACGCCTAGCATGATTTTGAATTGTTCAACGTTCAAAATCAACTCATTACCATCACCATTAAAAGGCGTTGTGATAACATTTGATGAATTCATACGCCCTGCATCACACGCTAATACAAGCCCTGCATTGCCTGTTGGATTGGTTCTTGGTTGGCGTAAAAAATAGCGTTCTACTACTCTATCACCATTAGCAACATCACCACCTTCACAGTCAATCATCTTATTGCCTGTTACGTTGGTGTATTGAATGGTTAATTGGTCGCTACCGTTAGTAGTTGTGGTCGTACCTGTTGTACCTGTCCATGCACCTGTATCATCACCTGTACTGCTGGTTACAAGACCTGCTGGCAAGGTTGTTACGCCTAAATTTTTAGCCGTTAAAACAACACCGCCCATTGGGGTTTCGCTGTCAATGGTAGTAACACTGTTACCTAAGTTAGCAATTCTTAATTGTTCTTCTAGTTTTTGAATACCAAATACGCTAACGTCCGTTACTTGTGAACCGCTTTCTTGAATTAATCGGGTGCTTACCATAGAAAAATACACCTGCATGACCGCCGCAACGATAAGCATACCTAGCACCAATGAAATCATCAGCTCAATTAGGGTAAAACCTGATTGTGAATTGTTTGTTTTAAATTGCATTAATATGCCTCCATCACAAAGCAAGTAGAACCAACATTATAACTACCTGACGAATCTAAACAATCACCTGGTTTTGTTTTACCCCAACTGGCAATGAGACACGTTAAAGGTTGATTACCGTTTGTACCAGGGCAAGTGTCTGCGATAATCTGTACATCATTATCACTAGCAAATTGTTTTAATGTCAAAGCATCACGTGTTGCTAGCTGTGCGATTGTACATTCCTTTGCTGTTCCTGTTTCTGTACCTGTAGTGGAAACACAGCTGTCTTTGGTAATACCGTCTACAGTTGTTGCACTGCCGTTTAATACCGTTCTAAAGGTACTAATGCCATCTGGATTGGCACGCATCATCTCAGCACCGCCACGCATGACATTTAACGCACGGCTACGAATAATACTCTCATCGGTGGCTTTGACCGCATTAAACTGCATTGCCGAAAATCCCAAAACAGCGACTGCAAGCAATAACAAAGACACCATCACTTCTATTAAACCGATACCTTTTTGATGTTTCATCAGCAAGTTCCTTGTGTTATAACATTGATGTTGGTGTTTTTATCAACGGTTACGACTTTCTTTTCACCACTGATACCTGTATAGCAAAAGCCAAATCCCGGTTTTTGTGTACCTGATGTATCGGGAAAATTAAATTGACTAACTTTTTTGACAATGCTTTTTTGTGGTGAAAAAGCAAAAGCGTAAGGAATAGCATTGTCGGTATTTGTACCAACAGCTAAACCATTACCTTTTTCATAACTAATATTGACATTGCCATCATAAGTATGACTGACTACACGGCACTTGTTACTAATAGTGGGGCTTTGTGTATCTGTACAGCCTGCACCACTACCTCCATTGATAGCTTGTGCTGCAGTAATGGTACGTCGAGTATTATGAACAACTACAGTAACAGGCGATTGATACACCATTGCATCAACACGAGCTTGTTTTAACACCATTTCGGTTAGGTCAATGGCGTCTTTGAGTTTCATATTGGCGATTTGTCGTTGAAATGACGGTGCTGCTATCGCCGCAATAATGCCAACAATCGCAACCGTAATCATCAACTCAATCAAGGTGAAGCCCGATTGGTTTTTAGAATATTTCATAAAATATCCTTACAATTTTAAAAAAATAATATCTTTTAAAATGTATGCAAAAAATGTACCGTTTTTTTGGTTTTTTTAATATTTAAGTTAAATAAGTTTTATTAGGTAGGTTAGGATTTGCTGTTGTATCATTTGTGGCAGTTGGCTTAGTTCAATAATCATGATTTTTTCCTTAAACATTGTGGTGTTATTTCTATTATAACCATTAACCACGAGCGTGTAAAATCGCACGAGCATGAAGCCGATATTTTGGCGTAATCTGTGCTGATTGTTTGACCTGCTCACGCAAACTTTCAATTATGGCTTGCAAAGTCGCCCCAGTTGTTACCACATCATCAAACAAAATTAAGTTTTTCACCGTTGGTAACTGTTTAAAATAAAACGCCCCTTTCACATTTGACAAGCGTTCATCACGGCTTAAGCCTTGTTGATGTTGGCGTTCTTCCCGTTCAATTTGGTTAAAAATCGGAATTTGCCAATGAAAACTTAAATACGACATTAACAAATATAACGGGTCAAAACCCCTTTCTCTCAGGCGTTTTGTCGTGGTCGGCACGACGACAATCGCACTGTTAGAACCATCGCAATCGGCTGGCACATCAAGCTGACGAATGGCATGAACCAGCAACATCAACTGACGCAAATCATGATGATTTTTAAAATTTGTCATCACTTTGTCAAAAGGATAATGATAAAAACTGCTGGCAATACCTGTTAAACTGTGGGTATTTGATAAATGTAATTGGAAAGTGGACTGTTGCCAAGCAATCGTGTCATGACAATGTTCACACAAAAAATTGAATTGATTAAACCAATATTGATTAATTTTTGGATTGTTTTGTAAATTAGTCTGATAATTTAAACAAGGATAAATACCACAAAGCTGACAGCGATTGAGCATTTTGGCATGAAACAACAATGCCCCAGAAAATGGCAACTGCCACCAGCTTTTTGGCAAAATTAACAAGCTATGCCCCTTTTGGTTTACAGCCCTGAAAAATCGTTAAACATCAAACCGATACCGATATTGGTATCTTCGTGGTTGTAGTTTTGGATATTTTCGCCATAACCGTGAAATAGCTGAACGTAGGCTTTCATACCGCCACGAATCGGACGAGTGTAATCCACCTGAATTGCCCCTTTGCCCTCAATCGGATTGAACCGCACAAGACCGCCAACTGTGTCTTTGTTACTCAAAGGATACTGCCAACGCACATCGCCATAGCCCATATAATCGCCGATGTCTTTGTTGTCTTCGTGTTCTTTAAAGTTTGGGAAAATAAACCACACACGTGGCACAACGGTGAGTTTGCCCCACTCCATACCGCCAATCAGATAACCACGATTCCAAGAACGTGACAATGGGTCGGACTGACCGTTAGACTCATGCACCAAACCCACCCCAATCATACGCAAATCACCATTAAACGGCAAATCATACTTGGCAGGTTGGGTTACAAAAATCTCTGGTTGATAATCAGACACACGAAACGGACGAGATTCACTTTCGTTATACACTTGCCAATATGACTGCTGAGTATAACCAAACCACAAGTCGGCATTGGTATGGAACAAGTCTTCTACCATTTTGGTTTTGATTGACACTTGAAACTTGCTATCCACGTGTTGCAAATCTGGATAATTGTCTGGTACTGGCTGTGATGGTGAATGTGGCGTTTCGTTTGGACTTTTACTGGCAAAAATTGGCAAAACATAAGTTTGGTAATGCGGACGCAAAGTAAACACGCCTTTTGGGTCGTTACGGTCCAAATCGTACAATCTACTTAATGCCGAATAACTTTTGGTATCATCTTTTGTCACGCCAACTGCTTGCAAAATTTGTTTGTCTTGTTCTTTATTGTCAATTGTTTCTTGTGGTGGTGTGGCGATTGTTAGCGTTGGATTGGCTTTGATAGATTGTAACACCACATCTTTGTTTACTTCTACACGCTCACCAGTGACTAACACAGGGGCGACTTTGCCCTCTTCAATACTGGCGTTTACCGTTTTTGACAAATCCAGTGGCACTTTTTGGTTCAATGATGTATCACCTGCCAAAACTTTGTCATAACACGCCAAACGTGCAATATCTTCGCTTACTTTGGCACATTGCGACAGTTTTTCGTTATCAGAAACAAACACTTGTTGGGTAACATTGTCTAAAGTGGATTGTTCTGTTGTTGCTGTTTTTAACATCGCAGAATGAGCCGTCCCCATCATGATTGACAAGGTAGATAAGGCAAAAAAAGGCACTCGCACCAATGACGAACGAATAAAATGAGAAACAGAAACGACCATAAAAAGCCTTTAAAAATGTGTCATAAATAACCGCATATAGTAACACAAATGCCCCAAAAAAATAAGAATTTTGCAATAAAATTGGTATTTTTTTATTTTGAAATTTATAGTAAATTAAATCAAAAATCGGACAAATTTGTAGGGGCGTATTGCATACGCCCAAGATTCAATACGCCCCTTGCTCAATAATCAATCAAAATTTTAAAGTTTATTTAACACAGATTCAAAATCCGCTCGTTTGGTTTCGCCATTTTGACGTTCTGCTAATTTGCCATTTTGAAAATACAGCAACACAGGTGGTCCAAACACTTGCAATTGCTCATAAACTGCTTTACTATCAGGCGTATTCTCGGTTACATCTAATTTAACCACTTGCCATTTTGCCAAATTAGCAGGGGGATTGGCAAACAAAGTTTTTTCCATAATCCGACATTCAATGCACCATTCCGCCGTTACGTCCACCAACACATTCGGATATTGTTGTAATAATGGCTCAAGTTCAGCTAATTTGGTGATTTTAATCGGTTGTTTGATATTTTGATTAACTGATTGATTTTGTTGCATATTTTGTGAAGGATTTTCGGTTAAACCTTTTAACGGTTGCCAACTGTCTTGACTGCCTAACGCCACACCAATCATCAAAATCGCCGTCCACATCGCCAAAATCACCGCAATCGCCTTACTGAGCAGTTGCCCACGACCTTGCCAACTGTACGCCCACACAGCGACCACCGCAAACCACACCGCCCACAAAGCCAGCATAAAACTGCTGATAAACACTCGCTCAACCATGAGCAACGCCACGGCGAACATCATCAAGGCAAAGCCTGTTTTCACCCAGTTCATCCACTCGCCTGCTTTTGGCATAAAGTTACCCTGTGTCGCCCCAAGCAAAATCAACGGTGTGGACAAGCCCAAACCCAAAGCAAACAACGCCAAAAAGCCGATAATCGGATTGCCAACGGTTGCCACGCCTGCCAACGCCCCTGCAAGCGGTGCGGAAACGCAAGGCGACACGACCAAAGCCGAGAAAAATCCTGTGATAAAACTGCCTGTTACGCTACCAAGTTTATTTTCACCAACTTGGGTCAAACCTTGCAACTTCATGCTTAATTTTGCAGGCAAATGGATTGGCAACATATCAAGCATATATAAGCCTAATAACACAAACAATCCAGCAAAACTTAACAATATCACAGGGTTTTGCAACCAATTCATCACGCCAAGCGACTGACCAAATACGGCAATCAACGCACCGATTAAGCCATAACTTGTTGCCACGCCTAGACCGTAGCCACCTGTCAAAAGCAAGCCTTTTTTGGCAGTTGGGTTATGCTGACGAGCGACAATGTTGGCGACAATCGGCAACATCGGCAACACGCAAGGCGTAAACGCCAAGCCAAGTCCTGCCAAAAACAACAATACAATCGCCAAGCCTGTATGCTCTTGTAACCCAAAAATATCTTGATTTTGTGGCGTTAATTGCTTAGAAAAACCTGATTGATTATTTAGATTTTCTTGATTAACTGTGTTGTTAGCTAAAACAATCGGAGCGGTTGAACTTGCAACCACACTGCTAATTTCTGTATCCGTAGCCGTTGTACTTGCGACACCTGCAACATTTGCCGAACTTGCTATCGGTGCAGACGCTGATGTATTTGGCAAATTTTCTTTTTTATTGGGTTGAACAGCAGAAGCGATTATTTCTGATTTTTGAGAAATTTGTTCGGTTTTTTCAGATTTTTCCGTTAGTTTTTCACTAGTTTTTGTGGTTAATTTTTCAGTTGGTTTTTCGCTGTTGTTTTTAACATTTGCTGATAAATCTTTAATGGTAAAGGTCGTTTTTTCAGGCGGATAACATAGCCCTGCTTTGGCACAACCCTGCCATTTTACCGTTGCATTCGCCGTATTAATCGCCTTATCACTGCTTAAAGTCGTGGTGACGGTAAAGGTTTGTTCAAAAACAGGCACACGCCCAAAGTCTGGGTCATCAACAAAATTTGGCTCACTGCTAAATTTGAATGGACTTGCGGTAACGCCTTGCGGTAAATTAAGTTTCAACTTTTGTTGATAGGCATAATAGCCGTCTGCTACTTCAACACGAATGTGAATTTCGTTGCCTTTTTGGGTTGGAAATACTTGAAAGGCTTGATTAACAGGCAAAATTTTACTATTTTTATTAGACTGATTGCCAAACAAATCGCCAAGACCGACCGCATGGCTGATAGGTGTTGCCAGTGTTACAGCGACCATTAAGCCTGTAAGCGTGGTTTTTTTAACATTTTTTGTCAAAAAAGAAAAATACGACATTGTGTGTTCTCAATTTATCTGTGAATCATTTAGCATTAGTCTTTTTTTCTGCCAAAATCTTACAGCTTTTTGTATTTTTATTGATGACAGCATTGATTTATACCATTGCTGTATGCTGAATTGTATAATCGTGATGAGATAATGTATTAAAAATAAATGCGATAACCTGCACCTGTGTGAATGCGTAATTCGCTAACTGCTTCGCCAACAGGTTCTACATCACCAAAAAAACCATCATTTTCAATGCGGGCAATACGGTTTAATATCTTTGCTTTAATTTGTGGGTTTTTTAGTTTTTTTAATCATTTTTCAAATATTTCGGTATATTCCACACAATACACTGGCTCAATATCACTCATATTCATCTTTTGGTTTATCAATTATTTTTACAATTTGGCAAAAATATCTTTGTTGCTATCTTCGCCACCTTCGGCATTGTCCGCACCGAGTGAAAATAAGTCATAAGCACGCCCTTCCGTACCAGGGGCGACATATTGCAAGTCATTTTCCCAGCCGTCTTTTGGAAAACCGCCTTTGATATAGCCACCTTCAGGCTAGTTTTTTGCCCCTTGCGGTGGCGTTAAAAGTGCGTTTAAGCCTTCTTGCGTGGTTGGGTAGCGTCCATTGTCTACTTTAAACATATCAATGGCATTTGATGTGGTGGCAAGGGCGGTTTCGGTGGTTTTGACACGGGCTTTGTCGCTTTGTCCGACAACTTTTGGTACGACCAAACCTGCCATAATCGCTAGAATGACAATCACGACCATGACTTCAATTAAGGTAAAACCTGCTTGTTTGTTGATTTTTTGGGTGTTTTTTGACATATTTTTTCCATTAGATAGCATTAAATCGTATGTTATTTTAACAGAAAAATTGATGTTTTTGATAATTTTTGCTAAATAAATCCGTTGCTTAAGATTTTGGAAAAATTGATGGGGAAATGGCGTTTATGATGATAATAAAACCATTCCGAAAAACCTATCCAAATCTACCTATAGGCAAATTTAGCGTTTTCTTCCTACTTCACCGTTGTTTGCTCTTGTCATTTGACTTAAGACTTACATCAACTCCATAGGCTGACACGGTGGAACTCACCGCCAAAAATATTAGGTTGTTAAAACCTTAGTTGCATGATTTAGGATATTGATACTAGCGTTTATATCTCTATCATGCGTAATATGGCAATTTGGGCATTGCCAATTTCTCATACTAAGTAGCAAGTTATCCAATTTATAATTACAATTGTGGCAAGTTTTCGAACTGGGATAAAATCTATCTAATTCTTTCACTGTTTTGCCCCATTGGTTCGCTTTATAAATCAATTGTCGTTTAAACTCATAAAAACCTAAATCATTAATCGCACGGCTAAGTTTTTTATTCTTTACCATGCCTTTTACATTTAGGTTTTCAAGACAAATCACATCATAAGACTTAACAAGGCTTGTGGTTAGCTTGTGTAAAAAGTCTTTTCTGATATTGCTGATTTTAAAGTGTAGCCGTGATAGCTTGGTTTTTGCCTTTTCACGGTTTTTTGAGCCTTTTTGTTTTTTTGATAAACTTTTATTCAATCGTCTTAGTTGTTTGAGTTTGTTTTTTAATGGTTTTGGTGCTTGGATTTTTTCGCCATTTGACAAGGTGGCAAGGTCTGTAATGCCTAAATCAATACCAACTTGTTTGTCTGTTTTGGGTTGTGGTTTGATGATGTTTTGTAATTCAACGGCAACTGATACAAACCATTTACCGCCTTGTTTAAAGATTTTGGCAGATAGGATTTTGCCTGTGTGTCGCAGTTTTTCACGCATTCTAACAAGTCCAAGATTGGGGACTTTGATAAAAGGTTTGTTATTGATGTCAATAAGTTTAAATTGGTCGTTGGATAAGCTAAATCTGTCATTTACGCCTTTTTTTTCTAAATTGTGGGTATTTGCTTTCACCTTTAAAAAAGCGTTTGAATGCGTCTCCTAGTTGCATGATGGCAAGTTGTGGGCTGCATTTGGTTACTTCTAGCATAAAGGGGAATTGTTGTCTTTTTATGCTATTTAGTTGTTTTCTTAATTTGCCTTGTGATGGTTTGTTAAGTTTGGTTTCATCAATTTCTATGCTATTTGCTAAACATTCGTCACTGTATTTTTTGTCTTGTTCGTATTGGTTTTGCCATTCGGCTAACGCCCAGTTATAGGCAAGACGAGCCACACCGCAAGCCTTTGCAAAGTAGGTTGCTTGTTTATTCGTTGGGTCTAGGGCGATGATGTGTCCACGTATTAGGGTCATTCTAGTACTTATCGTAACGTCTGTGTCCTTTTGGCGTTCTTTGGGCAACAAGCATGCCACTTTTATCCCATCTGCGTAATGTTGAGACAGACACACCTAGTTGTTTTGATGCTTCGTTGATACTAATTAATCTGTTCATTTGGATATTGTAAAGTAGATTTGGTTAGATTTCAAGAGGCGGTTTCAAGCCCTAATCATATTGTTCATTTTTGCCATTTCTTGGGCATTATGCAAGTGTTGTTTGATAAGTTGCCAAACGTCGTCATTGTCTATCGCTTCAGTGGGTTGCGTGGTGATTTGAGATTGTTTTGATTGGTTTTGTTGTTGCAAACGTTTGATATATGGGTGAATACCACGAGTTGCACCGCTCATATCAAAATTTTTCTAATCTTCATAATCTTTGTCAATCATAATTGATATTCTCTAACTTGTTGTTTATTGGCTTTAAATCCAATAATTAACCTAATGCTATCTTCTTTAGTGATAGAGTTTTCGTCCAAAATAACACTACAACATTCTTCAAAACTTACTTGATGTGTTTGAATAACAAGTTTTGCTTTCTCATCATTATTCCATTCAAAAGTAATACCTGCAATTTTTACTATCACACAAAAATCTCTATCAACAAATTCTTAAATATAATATTAAGAATTTGTTGATATTTGTTATTCAAAAATTACGCTTTTGGATTTCTTAACCCAATAAACTCATCAGCCCCATGATAACTTGCCGTTACCATTTGCTCAATGCGTAACAATTGATTGTATTTCGCCACACGGTCAGAACGGCATAGCGAGCCTGTTTTGATTTGTCCTGCCGCTGTACCGACTGCCAAATCCGCAATCGTGCTATCTTCCGTTTCACCAGAACGGTGGCTAATCACAGTTGCATAGCCGTTTTGTTTTGCCAAATAAATCGCATCAAGCGTTTCTGACAACGTACCAATTTGGTTAAATTTAATCAAAATCGCATTACCGATATGTTTATCAATGCCTTCTTGCAAAATTTTTGGGTTGGTAACGAACAAATCATCACCGACTAACTGCACTTTATCGCCCAATTTTTTGGTCAAATACGCCCAGCCGTCCCAATCGCTTTCATCAAGACCATCTTCAATTGAGATAATCGGATATTGATTGGCAAGATTAGCAAGATAATCGGCAAACCCTTCAGATGTAAAGGCTTTGTTGCCTTCCCCTGCCAAAATGTACTGACCATCTTTGTAAAATTCTGATGATGCACAATCCAATGCCAAATAAATATCTTTACCTGCTTTGTAGCCTGCTTGTTCAATCGCTTGCAAAATCACGGTAATCGCTTCTTCGTTTGAACGTAAATTTGGAGCAAAACCGCCTTCATCGCCAACCGCTGTGTTTAAACCTTGTTTTTTCAACACAGATTTTAAGCTGTGGAATACTTCCGCACCCGCACGCAACGCTTCGCCAAAACTGCTAAAATTAATCGGCTCAATCATAAACTCTTGAATATCAACGGTATTATCGGCATGAGCACCACCGTTTAAAATATTCATCATCGGCACAGGCATAGACAACGAAGTTTGCCCACGCAAGTTAGCGATATATTGATGTAATGGCAATTTGTTTGATTGTGCCGCTGCACGAGCTGCCGCAAGCGATACGGCTAGGGTTGCATTTGCCCCTAGTTTTTCTTTGTTTTCTGTGCCGTCAAGTTCAATCAATTTGTTATCAATCGCTTGTTGCGCAGTTACGTCCATGTCCATTAGGGCAGAGCGGATTTCGCTATTGACGTTGGCAACGGCTTTTTTGACACCTTTACCCAGATAGCGAGATTTGTCGCCATCACGCAGTTCTAGGGCTTCACGAGAGCCTGTTGATGCACCACTTGGTGCGGATGCTCGTCCGATTGTGCCGTCTGCCAAAATCACGTCAGCTTCAATTGTCGGATTGCCACGAGAGTCTAGGATTTCACGAGCGACAATGTCAATAATTTGGTTGTTGGTGGTGGTTTCTTCTGCGTACATGGTGTTTTCCTTTTATGGATTAAAAACAAGAAAGCAATTATTTAAAAAATATCGCTATCATTATAATTTATATATAGAATTTGGTAAATGGTAAATTGTGAATTTGATACAAATAAAAAAACTCTTCACCATAATGATGAAAAGTTTTTTTGTTAAACAACATTTTGATAAAAAATTATTTGCTATTACTCAGTATTTTATCCCAACAACTCAGTTAAAAATACCGCCACAATGCCTATCGGTGCAATAAATTTGACGATAATTTGCCAGATTGACCACGCAGTATCTGACATCCCCAATTCGTCTTTGATAGCTTGTTGGTTCATAAACCAACCCATCAAAATAATCGTGCCTAAGCCTGTAATTGGCAACATGATTTTACTAGAAATATAGTCAAGTGCATCAAAAATACCTTGTGGAATTTCTTTTCCACCTTTGACAATGGTAAATACGGCAAAATCTTTTAATTCATTAAACGATAGCAACGCCAAAATACCCACCGCCCAAGTCGCTAACGCACCAACAATAGTACAGACTTTACGGCTCATTGGCGTTCTTTCTTCCAAAAACTCCACGATTGGCTCAAGGATAGAAATTGACGAAGTCAAAGCAGCAAAAGTTAAAAGCAAAAAGAACAATGTACCAACAACCACGCCAAAACCCATTTGTCCAAACGCAATCGGCAAGGTGACAAAAACCAAACCTGGCACTGCCGCAGGGTCAAGATTATTGCTAAACAAAATTGGGAAAATCGCCAGACCTGCCGCCAATGAAAAAATAATATCCCAAATAATTACCGTACGAGCGGTTGATAACAAATCTACATCTTCTTTAAGATAAGAGCCATAGCTTACCATAATTGCCATACCAAGCGATAAACAGAAAAACGCATGACCCAACGCCGCCATTAACACTTTACCCACGCCGACTTCTTGCATACGAGCCAAGTCAAATTTGAATAAAAACGCGACGCCTTTGGCAAACTCCATATTGACAGCATTGTAACCCACGATAAATAACAAAATAATCGCCAATGCAGGCATTAAGATTTTTGACGCTTTTTCAATACCTGATGATACACCATTGGCGATAATAAAGGCGGTTAAGCCCATAAAAATTGTATGCCAAATCGTCATTTCCATTGGGCTTGCCAACATATCGGTAAATATCGCCCCTGTCGCATCGCCATTTAGACCTGCAAACGCATTCATGCCAGCTTTTGCCGTATAGTTCAGCGACCAACCGCCAATCACACTATAAAACGACAAAATCATAAACGCCGCCAAAATCCCCGAATAGCCCAAAATACTCCACGCAGGGGACGTATTATTGGCAATCGCTGCTTTGCGAAAGCTTGCCGCAGGGTTGCTTTGACCACGACGACCAATCAGCCATTCGGTAACCAACACAGGAAAACCAATCAAAGCAATACTGATAATAAACACAATAACGAAAGCTGAACCACCGCTATCGCCCGTCATATAAGGGAACTTCCAAATACTACCCAAGCCGACAGCAGAACCAACCGCCGCCATCAAAAAGCCGATTTTTGAGCTCCATTGTGAATGAGAAGATTTATGTGATGCACTCATTCTTCACTCCTTGTAATATGTTAAATTTTTTTGAGAAATGTAAATAAACGCAAATTTTTGTATTTTTTTATTTCTCGGTATTCCAAATTGTAATGAAAGCCTTAACAAAGTCAAACTATCTTTTTTTAAATTTTGTTGGATAAAAATAAAAAACCCACGATTTTTAATTTTTTTTGTTAAAAATCATGGATTTATGCTTTTATAAGATTATATAAAATATTTTTTATAATCTATGAAATTTTATTTCATCAATTAAATTGGTTATTTTTTAATCAATTTTCATCAACGCTTCAATCTCTTCAACCGTTTTTGGCACATCACCTGTCAGTACCAACGGCTCACCATCGGTAATCACCACATCATCTTCAATACGAATGCCAATACCACGATATTTTTCTGGCACAAGTTCATTATCTTTGGCAAAATACAAGCCAGGTTCAACCGTAATCACCATGCCTTTTTGTAGTTTTCTTGGCTTGCCATCATCGCCGTTATACCGCCCTGCGTCATGCACATCAAGCCCTAGCCAATGCCCTGTACCGTGCATATAAAAAGGCGTGTAGGCTTTTTCTTCAATCAGTTTGTCCACATCGCCTGTCAAAATCCCTAAATCAATCAAACCTTGCGTTAAGATTTTTAAAGCCGTTTCGTGATGAATTTTGCCATGTTCGCCTACTTTTAGGCTGTTAATCGCTTCAATATTTGCTTTTAAAACAACGTTATACACTTGTTTTTGTACATCGCTAAATTTGCCATTCACAGGAAACGTGCGAGTAATATCGCCTGCGTAATGCTGATACTCCGCCCCTGCGTCAATCAACACCAAATCACCGTCATTGAGCGGTTGGTCGTTTTCCACATAGTGCAAAATGTTGGCGTTGTCGCCCCCTGCCACGATACTGTTATAAGACGGCACACAGCCGTATTGTGCAAAGGCGTAATTGACTTCGGCTTCAAGGCGACCTTCGTTCATCTCTGGTGCAACGGTTTTCATTGCTTGCACATGACCGTAGGCACTAATCTCGCCTGCCACTTTCATCAAGGCGATTTCATGTTCATCTTTTATCAGTCGCATTTCATTAATCAAACTGTCAATGTTGGTAATGGTTTCTACCACACCTTCGCCACGTTGTTTGAGTTTGGCTTGCTCTAGCCAACCGATTAAGTCGTTGTTAAAACGGGCAAAAACGTGTTTTTTGCCAAAAATTAGATTTGGCATTATCTCGTTAATGTCATCAATGGCGTGGCTTTCATCAACGTTAAAATCGGTTTTTGCATCGTCAAGCCCTACTCGTTTGCCGTCCCAAATTTCTCGTAATTTGTCTTTTTTTCGTAAAAATAGCGTGTATTTGACGGTATTGTTAAGTTTTTCTAATACCATTACTGATTCTGGCTCAACAAACCCTGTTAAATAAAAAAAGCTACTATCGGCTCGATATTTGTATTCGGCATCGTTATTGCGTATATGGGTGGGGGCGGTGTTTAAAATCGCAAGGCTATTGTTGGGCATTTGCTCGGCAAATTTAGCTCTGCGTTTGGCAAAGACGGATTGGGGTAATGGGGGTAATAATGTAATTTGCATTTTCATTCCTTAGAATTAATAGAGATTTTAATCGTTACTTAGGGGAAAAACTATCGCATATATACGTTGATTTTTTTCTCGTCCTTCTTTGGTCGTATTATCAGCAATCGGACGTTCAGTACCATAAGAGTTAATAGTGATATGATTTTCGTTGATACCATAGAAATCTTTATTTTCATTCGCTCACCCAATCTTCCACCGTCAAACCCACAATCCGCTCAAACTCTTTGACATTATGCGTTACCAACACCGCCCCAACCGCCAACGCATGACACGCAATCCACAAATCATTATTGCCAATCGGTGTGCCTTTTGCCTTTAATTGCAAAAATTGTTCGGCATAATGCTCGCTAATTTTGCCGTCCGTTGGATAAACCACATCAACAATTTGCATTAAATCGTCCAATAATGCCATTGATGCCTGTTTTTTTGTGCTATTGCCAATTCCTTTTAACAGTTCAGCATGAGTTACAAAAGACATTACCAATTTATGTTGCAAACTTAACGCATTGGCTCGTTTTGCGACAATTTTAGGCCTTTTTTTCATGATATAAATCAAAATATTGGTATCAAGCATATAAATCATAACGGCTCTCGCTCTTGCGGTGGCGACATATCACGGTCAGCAACTGCTTCAATAAAATCATCTGGAAAAGCAGATAATACTTCTAACAATAAATCGCCACGACTTTTTGCAATCGGCTTATCTTGTATTGGCTCAAGTAATAAGCCTTTTTCCGTTTGACTGATTTTGACTGTGTCGGTATCAAGGCGAAAACTCGCAGGAATACGCACGGCTTGACTATTACCACTTTTAAACACTTTGCTGATTTTTTGTTGGGAAGTTGCAATTTGCATCAAACGCTCCTTTTTTTGTATATACTTTTATTTTAACAAATAAAAAACATATATACAATTAACTTTTAACAATATCCATCAAAAACTTCTCACATTTTTCCAACTGCTCAAGGCTCACAAATTCATTGGCTTTATGGGCTTGAGCAATATCGCCACAACCACAAATCACCGTTGGAATGCCCGCATTGGTAAACTGTCCACCTTCGGTCGCATACGCCACTTTATGACGCATTTTTTCATCAACCAAATTTTCAATCAACACTTGCAAGACAATGCTGTCGTCATCATTCATTGCAGGAACGTTGCAGTCTTGGTGAAGTTCGGCAAAACAAGCGTTATCAACCGCTTGCATTTTTTGGTTAAGTGATTGAATAAACTCGCGAATTGGCAAAATCACGCTCTCGGTGCAAACGTGGGGCAAGTTGCGAAAATCAAAAGTAAATTCGCACAAATTCGGCACAACATTGGTCGCCGTTCCGCCGTTAATCGTCCCCACCGACAAGGTAGAAAACGGCACATCAAACGCCAAATCTTGTTCTTCATGTTGCAGTTTTTCGGCAAGATCATCAATAAAATTGATAATTTTGCTCGCATAACTAATCGCATTCACGCCCTGCGGCGTCAAAGACGAATGGGCGGATTTGCCATGCACTCGGCAATGATAAACTTGAATACCCTTGTGAGCCGTTACCATTTTCATCATGGTCGGCTCGCCAACGATACAATAATCAGGTTTTATGCCTTGCTGTTGCAAGTCGTCAAGCAATAACGGCATACCTAAACAGCCGATTTCTTCGTCAAATGACAAGGCAAAATGAATGGGATTTGTTAAGTTATTTTCATTAGACTGTTTAACGATACTTGGCAAAATCGCAAGACAACAAGCAATAAAACCTTTCATATCGCACGCCCCACGCCCATACAATTTGCCGTCTTTAATCGTGGCACTAAATGGGTCGCTATCCCACACTTGCCCATCAACAGGCACAACATCTGTATGTCCAGAAAAGACAAATCCGCCATTGAAAATCGCTTGTCCGCTGTTGGTTGCAGGGACGGTTACAAAAAGATTGGCTTTTGTTTGGTCGTTGTTAAAGGTTAATCGTGGGGATAGGTTGAGCGATTGGCAAAAGTTTTTGACATAGTGGATTAACTCAAGGTTTGAGTATCGGCTTGTGGTGTCAAAGCTGATGAGTTTTTTGAGCCAATCAATTGTATTATTTGGATAGGTCATTTAATTTTCCATTTAATCATATTTTATGATGTATGTAGTATATAGGGTGGGTTACGCTATCGCTAACCCACCCTACACCACTTTTAACATTAAAAACTAAGACGGTTTTTTCCCACTCATGGCATCAATCACCATATTGGTAACAAAATCATCATTACTATCTTTCTCACTTTCCCACGCCAACTCATCATCTTGCAATTGCTCAATAAAATCCAAATGCTCTTCATCGACTTCGGTTTTACCTACAGGACGGTTCATCGCAAAACCCACTATCAAAGGCAATTTCGCAAGCGATTTACGCACACGCCCACCCGCCACACTCACAGGTATCATACGCACAAACTCCAACAGCTCCATATACTCAATTTCGCCTTCTGGATTATTGTTGCCTTGCAAACTTTCATCAAACTCATTAATGCGTAACGCACCGATTTTTGCCAAATCGTTAAACAACACATTTTCTTCTGGTCGCAGTCCGCTATCGGTTACGCCAAAGCCTGTCAAAAAGCCATTCGCCCAATTTTTTAACGCCATTAACCGCTCGTACAAAGCGTGTTCATCATCAGGCAACAACGGCATAAACTGATAACTGTCTTCGTCATCGGTCAAAGTCGCTACCAAATCTTCGGCTTCTTCCGCCAAAAACTCAAGCATACTTGGCTCAAATTCGGTAAAACTTAACTCGCTAAACAACGTTTGCCAAAGCTGTTGCTCGCTAGCTTTTGGGGCATCGCACACAGACAAAACGCCTGTCAAAATGCCGTGTAATTCGCTTAAAGAAATATCTTGCCAATCCGCAAAATTTTCATGCCAATCTTGCCAACCCGATAAATAATCGTCCATTTTTTGCACCTTTTGTCGCATTTAGTTTGTAAAAAAATGTTAAATTTTCATAAAATAGCAGAAAATTTAACAAGAATACTAGCCTTTATAGGGGTAATTGTGGCATTATTAAAGGTTGAAAGCAATGTTCATTTTTTGCAATTTTTCACCCAATTTTAACCCCATTTTGTAAAACCAATTAGTAGACACGATTATGAGCAATTTACTCTCACAACTGACACAATTGCAAACCGCAATTGCCAAATTAACCGAAAAATGCCAATTTGTCACCAGTGAATTGGCACGTTTAAAAGCCCAACCCAGTATTAGTAACGAACAAATGTCCGAAGTTCAGTCAGAATTGGAACAAACCCAACAACGCATTGAAAACCTTGAACAACTAATTGCCGAACAAGAACAAAACCATGCTGAGCTAGAATCTCGTTATCAATCGCTCTCCGATTCGCACAGCGTTCTAGGCAATGAGTACGAACAAGCCCAAGCCAAAATTGACGAATTAAGCCTTGCCAATCAAAAATTGATTGAAAAAAACCAAGTCGCCGCCGAGCATACCAAATTGGTATTAGAGCGACTGGCTAAAATTGACAACGAAGATAATTAACCGAATATAACCAACACATCATTCACAAATAATTCACAAATTTTAGGAAAAAATATGTCAAATAAAGTAGATATTTTAATCAATGGGCGTAATTATGCGATTAACTGCCCAGACGGTGAAGAGCCTGCCTTAGAGCGTGCATCTAACTACATTAATCATTTTATCCAAGAAGTTCGCCGTTATAGTCCGCAACTGCCCCACGAAGAGTTGTTGGTGCTGTGTGCTTTGACTTTGTTTGAACAGACTGAAAGCTTAAAAAACCACCAAGAAACCGAAAACCAAGCCAACGAAATGATTGAAAAAATGGTACAAGATATCAAAAATTTGGTGTAATCCTTTGGCTATTTTTAGCAAAAAAAGCCTTATACAACAAGGCTTTTTTTATGGGCGTTTGTGAATGTTGGTTATGTTTTGATATTTGTGTTTGGCAATCATACGGCTTAACTTTTTGTCATTTTGATAAAACTGCTCACATTCTTTGCACATTTTCCGATGGGCGTATAATTGCAAGCGTTCGGCTTTGTTTAAAGGCTGTTCGTGCGACAGGCTGATTTTGGCAGTCGCTTGTTCACAGTCATAGGTCAGTTTTTGGATAATGGCGGTATTAATTTTTTTTAACATTTTTTATCAGTTATTTTTAATGATTTTTTTCAGTGATTAGTTTTCTGAAAACCAATGAATTGATAAACATTTTTGCAGTCTTAGTCTAGCTCGGTGCATTAATACATAAAAATTTTGGCTAGAAATCGCCATTTCTTGACAAATTTCTTCGGTACTTAGTTCAATATATTCTCGCATCAAAAACGCCCTTGCCTGCTCGCTTGGCAAATTTTGCAAACACGCTTCCATCACTTGCCAAAAGTCATCTTGATAGGCGTGATTTTCTGGATTTTCCCAACTATTATCAAAGCTGATAATCGGCGAATCCACTTGCCAATGTCCAATTTCATCAAATAATGTTTGTAAAATTTCATCATGGCTTTGTTCATCATTGCCAAAGTCCGATAACTTGACATATTTTTGGTTTTGGCGAATGTGGTCGGCGATTTTATTTTTTAAAATGGCAAAAACCCATGTTTTAAATGCCGAATTGCCTTTAAAATTGTCAATATATTTAAACGCATTAACAAAAGTTTCTTGTACCACGTCTTCGGCAGACGTGTCATCACGCAACTGATTTTTGGCAAAATTCAACATCTGTCCATAAACCGATTGAATAAATTCATCGGTCAAATGTGGGTTTTGAGACTGAACGTTGGAAAAATTTGTCATCATTACCACCAGTTATACCCAACCACGATTGTGCAAAATGCGTTTGATTTGGGCGTAAATCACAGGGGCGGATACCAAGCCTGCCAAGCCAAACGTGGATTCTAGTACGAGCATAAACAGCAACAATTCCCATGCCGTTGCACGGATTTTTGTACCGATGATTTGGGCGTTCAAAAAATATTCTAATTTGTGAATACCGACCAACCAAGTCAGCGACAAAAGGCTCACCATCAAGCCATGCGTCAAACTCAAGGTTACAATCATCACATTAGAAAATAGATTGCCGACCACAGGCACAAGCCCCGCAAAAAATGTAATCAGCACGACCGTCCAGGGCATTGGCAATGGGTGTCCAATCATCGGCAAAATACCAAGCAAATAAACGGACGTTAAAACCGTGTTAATCGCAGAAATTTTGACTTGAGCAAAAAACACATCACTAAAACCTGTAATCAACTCATCAAACCGCATACGCATATGACGGATAAAGGGTTTTTCAGTGGGGGCAATCGCTGGCGGAATTTGTAATGCCATAATCGCCCCAATCGCAATCCCTACCACCACATAGCCCAAGCCACGCAAGGTATGCACGCCCAACGTTTGTAACTGTGTCGCATGCTCTTTGGCAGTGTCAAAAATAAAGTCTTTAAAATCATTGACCGAAATCGGCAGATACTGCGAAATAGACCACGGCAACAAGGTGTGCAACTGCTCCACCACACCCATCAGTTGTTCAAGCAGTTTATTTAACACACCGATATTGGCTTTTGATACAACCCAATCGCCAAACAGATAAATCAATAAGCTGATAATCGCCACGATAATAACGATGGCTAACAATTCGGCTCGGTTTTTGTGGTGAAAAATGCCAAAAAAAGTCGGCATTTGCTTGCTTGTGCGGATACTGTGGGCAATCGCTCGGGTAAACGCATAAGTAATCAATCCTGAAAACAGTACCAAAGTCAAATGTAACCATAACACAGGCAACCAGACCAAAAAAACAGGGCTGATGGCTAATAAAAAAGTTTTTAGACTGGGTAAAATATCGTGATTGGGCGGTGGTAATGCGTTGGTCATTTTGTCAGTTTATTCGGTTTATTTGGTTGTCAATTTTGGGTATTTTTTATTTTTTGGTGCGGTTTTTGCTTGGCAATTTTAACATACAAATGCTACTATCGCATGACAATTTTTTGTGCTTTTTGCAAAAAATTTTGCTTAAAAATATCGCCAAAAATTTATCAGCAAACATAAAAAACCCAACTCACATAAGAATTGGGTTTTTTATTATTTTGTCTGTAATTTTAAATGATGAATTTAAAATTAGTTCATGCTTTGTGGTGCTAAAATTGTCATTTCTACACGGCGGTTAGCTTCGTATGAAGAACCAAATTGTGATGTTGCACCACGACCGTACGCACTGATACGCATTGGCGATACACCACGTTGTGCTAAGTAGCTCGCAACGGCTTGTGCACGATTTTCTGACAAAGTTTGGTTAAATGCTGGGTTGCCTTCAACTGACGCATAACCATTTACCACAACGTTTGATTGGTTGTATTGGCTGATGGTGCTTGCCATTTGGTTTAATGTGTTATAAAAAGCAGGTTTGATAGTTGCTTGTGCTACATCAAAAGTAATCGCTTCTGGAATAGCTAGGTTGATGTTGTTAGTAACTGGGTCTCTAGTTACTTCAATACCTGTGCCAGCAGTTTGTTGTCTTAGTTTGGCTTCTTGTTGTTGCATATAGTAGCCAACGCCAGCACCCAATGCCGCACCAATCGCTGCATCACGACCTGTTTTTTCGCCACCAGTAGCCTTAGAAATAGCCGCACCGCCCAATGCACCGCCCAATGCACCCAATACCGCTTTGTTGTTTGCAACTGTACCCATTGTGCCGTTTGTGCTTGCACAACCTGTTAAGATAACACCTGATGCCAATGCAACTGATAATAATTTGGTACGCATGATAAATTCCTCATAAAAGTGAATGATAAATATAAAATCAATGCTCTTTTATTTATAAATGTTAAAAATTGACTTTATATCTGTTGCGATTATTATGCACCAATTTTGGCAAAATTGTGTAATAAATTGTCAATAGTTATGTAATATTTGGTTAAATTGTTACAAAATATTTTTAACATTGCCTATTTTTTTGTAACAAAATATTGGTTAAACTATGGTTTTATTTTTTAAATTTTAACAAATCATTGAGTTTTTTATGCCAAACGACCAAAGCCTACAACAAATCGTCCGTTCTCGCCCAAAAATGCTATACGATTTTTTTATGATTGCATTTATCAGTTTGGACTTGTTAATTTTGACCATTGACAGTCTGTTGATGAGTAATTTTATGGCATATGTTGGCAATTGGGCAGGTTTTGGTGGTTGGCTGTTGCATTATCAAAGTAATATTCACCCACAATTAAAATTTGTCGGTGGCTTGTTTACCATGTTTTTGGTGGCAGAATTGATAGTGCGTTGGGGCATTGCCATTGTCAACAAAAGCCATTATCGTTGGTTCTTTTTTCCCTTTGTGCATTGGTATGAAGTGCTGGGCTGTTTTCCGCAGTTGCGTGCGTTACGCTTGCTTCGTGTGGTGGTGATTGGTTATCGTTTGCACAAAATTGGCAAACAAGTGTTGCCAAAAAGTTGGTTAAAAACCTTAAAATTTTATTATCATGTGGTGTTAGAAGAGATTTCTGACCGTGTGATTATCATGGCGATTGACAATATTCGTGCCGAGCTTGCCAATACGGACGGGCATTTGGTACAAAATATCATTGACCGCCACCGAGATGAGATTGAAACGGTGATTATAGAGTTGTTGCAACAAGAAGTACCCCCCCTACTCCAAGCCACGCCAAACGCACCGCCTGCTTTTATCGTGCCGATTGCCGAACAAGTCAGCGTTGCGGTTGAACAAGCCATCACCCAAACGCCAGAATTGCACCGATTACTGCGGTTGATACCGATTGCAGGCGGTATGATTGAAGACCAAATCGTCAATATTAGCCAAAAAATTGGCAAAAATATCACGCTTAACACCGCTCAACATCTGACCCAAACTGATAATTTAAACCAAATTTATCACGAAATTGCCAAAGGCGTGTCGCAAGTAGATACTACAAGCGAAACCTTAGAAAAACTGGTAAGCTCCATCATTCACGAAAGCCTTACCGCCATTGCCGAACAAGTCAAAATCCAGCAGTGGAAAGCCCACGCCAATTCGCCAGATTTGGTGCATTGATATTACATGAATGTTGCATGAATTTTGATAAGATTTTTTGGCAAAATTTTGTTAAAATTGAGCGTATTTTTTATTTTATAAACAACAAGGCAAATTATGACCGATACCGACAAAGAAAACCAAAACAAAGAAAGCCAAGAAAATCAACAAGATAACGAAAAACCAACTATCCCAACAACTGTCAAACTGACAGGGCGTATGCTTAATTTTACCCGTTTACAATTGCAAGGCGATGAGATTGACAGTGTTTTAAACAAAGTTTCTGAAAAATTGGGTAAAAAATTAGACAGCAAATTGCTTGTGGTGGTGAGTTTTGACAGTGATATTAAATTGACAAAACTTTGGCAAGGCTTGTGGGACTTAGGATTACAACCGATTGGCATTATTCCAAAAAATGACGAGCAACAACAACAAGCTGTTGATAACAATATCGCTATTTTTCCTGCCGATGGACAACGCATTGATGGTAAAAGCAAAGATGGCAAAAGCAAAAACGTGGTTGTCCAAAAATCATCTGACGAACCCCAAAAATCAGACGACAAGCCCAATGACAACACCGACAACAAACCTAATGAACAATCGGCTGAGGTCAATACCGAAACATCAGATAATCAAGAAAAACAAAGCGATTTAACAGCACAAACAACCGATATTTTGACAAATGAAAATCAAAATAACGATGAACCATCAAACAAACTGAATATCTCGCCAGATACCGATTACACCCAAAATGTGGAGGGCGACTTGGTTTATCATCAAATCGTCCGCTCTGGACAAAGCATTAACCATGTCGGTGGCGATGTGATTTTAACAAAAGGCATCAACGCAGGGGCGGAAGCCATCACCGACTACAGCCTACACATCTATGGCAAAGCCGAAGGGCGACTGGTCGCAGGGGCAACGGGCGACAAAAATGCACGAATTTTTTGTTTAAAATTTAATCCATCTTTGGTATCGGTCGCGGGGACGTATTGTTTGAAAGAAAACATTCCCACAGAGCTGTTGAACAAAGCGGTTGAAGTCAGTTTTGCTGATGAACAAGGCTTGGTATTTAGTTTGATGGAATAAATCAAAATGTTGTGTTAAAATAGTAAAATTTTATTAAGATTTATTTAAAATGGAGTAAATAGCAGTGGCAAAAATTGTCGTGGTAACTTCTGGAAAAGGCGGTGTTGGTAAAACAACAACGAGTGCATCATTCGCAACTGGCTTGGCATTGCGTGGCTACAAAACCGTTGTCATTGATTTTGACGTAGGTTTGCGTAATCTTGACTTGATTATGGGCTGTGAAAACCGTATCGTGTATGACTTTGTTGATGTCATTACAGGCAATGCTCGTCTGTCGCAAGCCCTTGTTAAAGACAAACAACTCAACAACTTGTTTATCTTACCAGCGAGCCAAACTCGTGATAAAGACGCTTTGACCGATGAAGGCGTTGCCGAAGTGATTGAAGAGTTGTCAAAACAATTTGACTATATCGTTTGCGACTCGCCTGCAGGGATTGAGCGTGGGGCTCAACTTGCCATGTATCATGCTGATGAAGCGATTATCGTTACCAATCCTGAAATTTCATCAGTGCGAGATTCTGACCGTATTATCGGCATTTTGCAAAGCCGTACCAAAAAAGTAGAAGACGGCACAGGCACAGTGCGTGAGCATTTGGTGATTAACCGTTATAACGCCGAACGTGCCGAACGTGGCGAAATGATGGACATTAACAGTATTTCAAACGATATCTTAAAAGTGCCACTGTTGGGCGTGATTCCTGAAAGCGATAGCGTGCTAGAAGCGTCAAACCAAGGCGTGCCTGTGGTGCTAGACAAAGAATCTCGTGCAGGTCAATGTTATGATGACATGATTGCACGTTTTTTGGGTGAAGAACGTCCCTATCGCCATATTGACGTGAAAAAGAAAAGCTTCTTGCAACGTTGGTTTGGGGGCTAATCCATGAAAAAAAGTTTTTGGAGTAGCCTATTTGGCACAGAACAAAAGTCAAAGAGTGCCAATACCGCAGCCGAACGTTTAAAGGTGATTGTCGCAAGCGAAAACCGTCTACAAGACCGCTTAACACCAGAACGCATTGAAAAAATGAAACGTGAAATTTTGGCAGTGGTGAATAATTATGTATCAGGCGTGCAGATTGATGATGTCAATGTGCAACATCATACCGAAGCCAATATGGAAGTGTTGGAACTTAATATCAGTTTGCCTGAACGCCGATAAATGTATCAAATCCACCATACAAAACCATAAAAAAGGGCATATACAAAACGCCCTTTTTTTAATTTTTTTTAACAATGTCAATTACAACATACGTTTTATCAAATTGTCTTTTTGGATAAATTGGTGGTACAACGCCCCAACAATATGCAATCCTGTAAAAGTCAATAACAATGTCCAAATCAGACCCTTATGAAACCCCATCAAACTGCGTGATAAATCTCGGTTTTCTGCCAAAAAGCTCGGAATTTCAAACAAACCAAAAAAATCCACACCATTGCCACGCAACATTGTCGCACACCATGCTGTCAAAGGCATCGCCAAAATTAATACATATAACAATAAATGGGTTAAATGGGCAATTCCTGTTTGCCATTTTGGCATGGGCGTTGATGGTGGCACTTTTTTGAGTGTCATAGCACGGTTAATCAAACGAGCAATCACCCAAAATAACACGCTTAAACCAAAAGCTTTATGCAAAGTGATATAAGTGTCATCAACCGCATTTTCGTCCATTTGTATCATAACCCACGTGATGATGAGTAATAGCACACTGCCCCAGTGAAAAATACGAGTGGCGACTGCCCATTTTGGGTTGGCAGTAGTTAACGGTTGCGGTCGTTCATGGTTGGCATATAGCGACATAATCTGATTTTCCTTTATTCGGCTCATTTGATTGAATGATAAGTTAATTTAACTTAAAGATAAGGGTTGTTATTATGCCACAAATTGACAATCATTAGCTATCCAAATCAACAAGAAAATGCGACATTTTATCCAAATCTGGAATCACACACATTTCATCGTCAAACATCACAGGTTGAAAAATATAGTCTTGCTCGGTTGGTTGATAGGCTGCCGGTTGATTACTCGCCAACTGTTCGGCTTGTCGTTGTTTTTGTAGGGCTTCTTGTTCTAGGATATGCGGATATTGCACGCTTAAAGTTTTACGATATGTCGTGTCATCAATGTCTTTTAAATCAGAAATACACACCGAATGAAAACTGACATCACCTTGAATTTGCAAGCCGACACGGTGTACATCGGTGATACTTTCTAATACTACGATAAATTCTGCTTGTTCACTTTTTGGCAATAAATGATATACAGAAACATCTTGACCACGCCACAAAAAGTTCCAAATACGGTCATGATAAGGCTCAATCGCCAAAATCAAATCCTGTGGTACAATCCAATCTGGTGCACCAATCACAGGAATTTTTGCAATGTTAAGCTGTCCTTTGGTTACACTTAACATACCAATGTGTTCATCTTGGGTTAAAATTTTAATCAGACTTTTTGCCATAAAGATGTCTCTTATTGTTTTGCCAATTTGTTAAAAATTTAGATTGGGCGCTTGATAGCTGTGTGGATTTGGGGCTAACAAAATCGGTCTGCCATCAGGCAAACAACGTCTTTTGCACAAGCTTACGAGGGCTTCTGCCAACTGTTTTGGCGAGGCAATATAATCCACCAATCCTGTGTTAATCATATGCTGTGGTTGGCTTTGGCATTCGCTACTTTCAAGGCTTTGTGCCCAAATCAGACTGCCGTTTCGTTTTACCAAAGTTGCAACATCGCTACCATCATCGCCCATACCCGAAAAAATAATACTCATAAAATGATTGCCAAACGCATTGCTACAACTGGTTAATAGTTGGCTAATAGATGGCTGATACGCCCCTTGCCAGCCTTGTTTTTGTAGAATAATACGTCCGTTAGAATCAAATACCACCGATTTTTCCACAGGTACAATCAAACATCTACCTGCCAACAATTTTTGGGTATTATAAATCACATCACAGCGCCAATTGTTTTGACGGGTCAAAATGCGTGGCAGTGTGGATAGGGTTTCGGCGTTAAAATGTTGTGCCAAAATCAACGCCAAAGGCAAATTATTGGGCAAATGGTCCAATAGTTCTTTGACTGCCATCGGTCCGCCCATAGAGGCACCGAGTAGTACCACATATTTCCACGTCAATACATCAGCAGATTTGCCACGATGTTGTATCAAGTCATCACGGTTTAGACTGTTTGCGATTTTTCTTTTTAGTTTTCTTTGCCATTTTTCGTAGGGTTGACCTGCGTTGATGTAAGGCGATGGCGTAAAGCCTATCAACACTGTTTTTGGTTTGATTTTGGCATCTATGTCAATTTGTTCTTCAAGATATTGAATAATTTCAAAATCTCTTTCGGTATCCACAAGCCACACATCAGCATAGGTGCTAAAATGTTTTTGCGAAAGTTGGTTAACACTGATACAGTCTACCACTTCCATGCCCCATGCCAAAATCGTATCACTAAACGCCATACGTTGCTGTTGGCTTTCAGCAATCACAATAAAGCGTAACGGCTGGTCTGTATCCTGCATGATAATATTTATTCCCTGTAATGATACTAGCTAACCGTTTTTTCATGAATCAATCTAGCAAGGGTATCTAACAAATCTTGCTCTTGGAAAGGTTTGCCTTTGTATTCGTTTACACCAATACTCATCGCACGTTCACGGTGTTTTTCACCTGTACGAGAGGTAATCATGATAATTGGAATGTTGCGCAAGCGTTCGTTATGGCGAACTTGGGCTGCCACTTCAAAACCGTCCATACGCGGCATTTCAATATCCAGCAACATAATGTCTGGTGTCAATTCTTGCAGTTTTTCTAGTGCGTCCACACCGTCGGTTGCAACTTGAGCTTCATAACCATTACGCTCCAACAGACGTGACGTTACTTTACGTACCGTTACCGAGTCATCAATGATTAAGACCACAGGCTTACGATTTGCATCTTTTGTGGCAGTTTTTTGACGGTCAATCTTAACAGTGGCAGTGGCGTTACGCATCAAGGCGATTAAATCAAGGATTAACATCACAGAACCATCACCCATAATCGTAGCCGCAGAAATCCCAGAAATGTGCGATAACTGTGGGACTAGCGGTTTAACAACCACTTCAATACGAGAACCTGCAATGGCATCAACCTGCAATGCCATATTTTGTCCTGTTTCGGTACGAATGATAATTACAGGCACGCTGACAGGCTGTTGGCTTAGGGCTTCTAATGGGTCGCTACCATGCAAAATTTGGTTTAAATAACGCAAACGATAATCTTGCCCATCAATGTTTAAAGTTGTCGCATCAAGGCTGTGGAACTGATAAACCGTCTCTGTGTTAATACGCAATACACGCTCAATCTGTACCAATGGCACGGCATAATATTTATCACCTGCACGCACAACCAAAGCATCAGACACCGCAACGGTCAATGGCAAACGCATGGTGAAACGAGAACCTTTGCCCAGCTCAGAATCCACCAGTACCACGCCACCCAATTGTTTCACTTCGCTTTGTACCACGTCCATACCAACGCCACGACCCGAGATTTGCGAAACGGTTTTTGCGGTTGAAAGTCCTGCGTTAAAGATATATTGCATGATATCCAATGGTTTTAAACTGGTATCATCTTTGGCGATTAAGCCTTGTTCCACCGCTTTTTTACGCACTGCATCAACGTTAATGCCTTTACCATCGTCAGACAAGTGAATGACAATCTCACCGCCTTCACGTTGTACTTCTAAAGTAATCAGACCTGTACGAGATTTTCCCGCTTCAATACGCTCTTGCGATTTTTCAATACCATGGTCAACCGCATTACGGAGCATATGCTCAAGTGGTGATGTGATACGTTCTAGGATATTACGGTCAATCTCACCTTCATCATTTAAAATTCGCAATTCTACTGATTTGCCAAGTTCGGTCGCCGTTTGACGGACGATACGTTGTAAACGAGCGGTAATACGAGAAAATGGAACGGTTCTTGAATTCATCAAGCCTTCTTGCAAATCTGCCTGTGTGCGAGACAGTTGCAATAACAAGTTTTCGGTATCACGAGTTTTATCCAACATGGTCGCTTTAATATCAACCAAATCCGATGCCGATTCTGACAAGGATTTTGACAATTGATTTAATGCCGAATATTGGTCCATCTCTAGCGGGTCAAAGTCCGCATCATCGCTGTGTTCATCAGCAATCTGTGCCAAAATCTGCACTTCAAGCTCAGTTTCCATTCGGCGTAACTGGTCGGCAAGACGTTGAACCGTAGAACCCATCTCTTCAATGGTATGGGTCAAACTTGACACGCCCATTTCAATACGGGCTCGGTTAATCGCCGATTCGCCTGACAAGTTAATCATACGCTCCATCAAACCTGCCGAGATACGCAGCTTTTCAGCATTGAGATTGACCTGTTCTTGTTCTGTTTCAAAGTTGCTTTCCATAGATGGCATGACAGTCAAATCACGTTTATTGCCATCATCTTCTTGGTTTAAGCTACTTTTATAGATGTCAATTTGTTCAATTTGGCTTGCCAAAGATATGACTGGCACTTCTTTTAGACTATCAGGATTGTGTGAAAAGTCTTGTAACGCACGAATTAATGTGGTCGGTGTTTGTGGGTTGTATTTATTTTCAAGCACATAAAGCGAGCTTGCCAACCAGTCATGACACGATGCCAACAAATTGCCAATCATACGAGTGGCTGGCTTACGACGAGAACCTAACTCTTCATAGATAGTTTCCATTTCGTGGGCTAAGTTGGCAATCCCTTCCGCTCCGACCATTCTTGCACCGCCTTTGATGGTGTGCAATTCACGTTGCAAGGCTTGCAAAGCCGACAAGTTATTGGTATTACTACGGAATTCTTGTAAGTTTTGGCTACTGCTATCAATCAGTTCTTTGGCTTCTTCTAGGTACACGCCCAAAATATCTTCATCAGGCTCTTGACCCTGCCATGTTTCTAAACGGCGTTGCTCAAAGTTATTGATAATCTCTTGTACATACAATGGGTCAGCATTCCGATTGGCATTGGCTTCATCAGTTTCATCTACTTCATAAGCATTATCCGCTTCGTCCTGACGTACATCAACAATTAAAGGTACAGCAGGTACGACATCATGCGCTAACAATTTACCCGACAAAATTTGACTTAATTGTACGGTCAAATCATTGGCAAAAAATGACTGTTGATGTTGAATTGCATATTGCAATTGTGCATAAGTCGTTTCATGTACTTTTTGCATGACCAGCACGATATCAGGGTCGCTCGCCAATTTTTCAGACAACAAGGCATCATACATCAACTCAGCATATTTGGCTAAATTGGCAATACTGACAATCCCCACCATACTCGCACCACCTTTTAAAGTATGGTACTCTCGGCAAAGTTCTTTTAGAGCATCGGTATTGGTTAAGTTATTTTGCCATTGGTTAAAATTGCTTTGTAAACTCAATCTTAACTCTTGCGACTCGGCTAAGAAAATCTCTAACAGCTCAATATCAGTATCAATTTTTTCATATTGAATCGCATCCATTTCGGCTTGATATTGTTTGTCTGCCAATAATTGTTTAACGCCTTCAATAGATTGTTTGTCAACAAAGACATTCAAACCTGCTGCAATCGCATCAAACATCGCAATCAGCTGTGCGTGCAAATTAATCAAACCATTTAACAAAGCATCATCTTTGGTAAAATGTGGATAAATCGTCAGTTTGTGATAAGCCAACTGCAAGGTTTCGGCAATGCTCACATAGCTCAGACCGCCAATCGCATTGACAAGTTTTTCCGCTTGCGACTCCAGTAGCTGTGCATAGCTAACGATTTGAGTATCATCTTCACTGACAAAAATTTCTAGCAGTGAGTTATCCGCATCAATCAGTTCATCAATACCAAGCGTTAATAATTCACTCACGCTAATGGCATTTGCTGTATGCACATCACCAAACAATTGTTGATGATAATTTTCCAAGCTTTGTTGGTCATCATCATTTAGTGCCACATTTGACAAATGATAGGCATTATTCAAATCATCTTGCAAATGGGCTTTGACTTGTTGTAATATTTCTAGTTGTTCGGCATTGAGTGCAATCTCTTTACGCAACAACTCACTTAGCCCATTTTCTAGCATTTCGCTCAATGCTTGCACTCTGGACAATTTAAAGATTGCTGCACCGCCACGCAAAGTATGAAAAGCTCTAACCAACTCATCAGTTACTTTTACTTGGTCTTGATTGGCATGGGTATTGATAAAGCTATCAATTTTTGTTGTCAATTCTTGTGCTTCTTCTAAAAACACCGTCATTGCAACTTTTTCATTGTCGTCTAATGATACATCATCAGTGTCATGTGTGGCAACAGTACTATCGGTGATACTGTCATCAATTTCGTCATCAAGAATTTTATCATCATCAATCTGCTGATTGTCATCAACATTAGCCGTTGGCGTTTTGGTATTTTCATCTGTTACGCTTTGGCTAACACTTCCACCCAACACTGACTGCATGGTTGTCGGATAATCAAAATTTGCACCTTGCTTTTTGACATAGGCATTGGCAATCGCCGACCAAACTTTGATAATTTGCGGATAATCATTACGCCCTTGGGCAAAAATATCCACCAAAGCGTGAAAATCTGCCAACACATCACCCACCAATGCAACCAAACCAGTTTCAGGCGTGATGGTATTGTCCATGACACGGTTAAGCATATTTTCAATAGACCATGCCAACTCACCAAGCTGATTTGCCCCAACCATACGCCCAGAGCCTTTTAAGGTGTGGAAACCACGTCTTAGCTCTTTTAAGGTTGTCATATCGCTTGGTTCGGCTTTCCATTCAGCATATAAAGGTTGAATGGTTTCTAATACTTCTTGTGCTTCTTCAATAAAGATTTCTTGGATATCTGGGTCAGATTCGCCATCTGCCACTTCATTTAACTCATCATAAGCTTGTTTGACAGGCTCTGGCAAATTATCAATCAACAAGCCATCAGTCGCCAATTTGTCAACGCTTTGCGTAGCAACCATTGGCGTGCTTTGCTCTGCATGATTGTCATCGCTGTCTGTGATAACCAATTGTTCAGTAAAATCTTGTTCGGTGAATTCAGGCTGTACAGCCACTTCCGCCACAGTCGGCTGTGTAGATACAGTGTTTGATTGCAGATTTAGACCTGTGTTAATTGGTTTACCTGCCAAAATATTATTGGCTTGTAAAACCGTAATTGCAGGGTCAAGGCTTGGTGCTTGCATTTGGGCAAAATCGTTCACCAAGGTTGGGATTTTTTGGCGAGTTTCGCCAATAAATTGTGCCAATTCATCACTGCTTGACAACGTGCCATCTAGCACACGGTTCAGCATATTTTCAACCGCCCAAGCCATTTCACCAATTTGGTACGCACCGACCATACGCCCAGAACCTTTTAAGGTATGAAAACCACGGCGGATTTCTTTTAAAGTTTTTAAATCACTCGGGTCAGCTTGCCATACAGGCAAGTTGCTATCCATCTCTTGCAAAACTTCATCAGCTTCTTCAATAAAAATTTCACGAATTTCTTCGTCCGCCATCTCAAAATCATCTGGCTTTAAGGCTTCTCTTGCTTGAATTAACGCCTCTGACTCAGCGACTGGCATATTTTGCACAGACGCATTTGTAACGTTCTCTACATCAGTATCCGTGGCTTCATCGGCTTTGGTGATAGTTTCTACAATCTCTTGTGTATTCTGAGTTTCGTCAGGTTCATCATCAAAGACAATGTCATCATCGTCAAAAATAACATCATCATCAGATGACACATTTTCATCTGCTGATGTGAATGTTTCTGCCGTTGGCTGGGCAGTATCCACTTGATTTGCCTGCTGATTGGCGATTTTTTCACCCTCATCATCATAAATAACCGTATTATTCTCAAATACTTTATCACGAGATGGCAAAGCCGACTCCGACATCGGCATATCAATCAAGTTTTTCACCAACAAATTGGCACGATTTAACTGTGCTTGCGTTTGGTCAAGCAATTCTTCGCTCACGCTTTGATGCGACAGATAATCCAAAAACAGCTCAAAACGTGCAATCATTTCTGCGATTGCGTCTGTTGCATCCCAGCTCAATACTGCTACATTTTTGCTAACAATACGGCTTAACAAAATGCGTAACTGTTCCGCCAACTCTTTTGGACGGTTTAGCCCAAGTAATCCAAATACTTGCACCATAGACACCAATTCGTCATTGACGCGCAAATGGGCTAAATCATGCGATTTTGTATATTCGTTAAATTGACATTTTACATTTTCTAAATAAATACGAGTTTGTCGCACCGCCTCATGCTCTGGGTCTGAAGCATAAGAAAAATGGTGCAAGCCAATCTGACTATCTAAAGTTTCGGCTGTTGACAACAATTGGCTGTACAAATCTTGCAACTGACGCTCAACCTGCCATGCCAAACTTGATGCCATATTGGCATCATCAATCATCATTTTTACATCATTGATAATCACATCTAAATGATGTCCATAAAACATCCAACCACGATTGACCAAAGCTACCTTGACATTGTCTAAAATCGGCAAAATTGTAGCAGGTTCATAAACTTGATAAATCGCCTTTTCTAATTTTTCCAATACCTGACTAAACAAGGTGTCATTTTCAAACTTATCATTTAAATCAAGACTGTTTAACAACGCTTCTGCTGGCTCTGTTTTATTTCCCAAACGACTTAAATGTAACAAAATATCAACCGCCAAACGCCCTGTATCAAAGTCAGGCACTTTGTCCGTATTTTGCTGTAACAACGCCTCTAGGTTTGACAAAAAAATCACATACTGCTCTGGCGTTGGCTTGTCATTCAATGCCAAACTACCAAACCACAACGCCACCAAATGCCAAACTTGACGAAATGTCGCATTAAGAGGTGTCGCTGCCAAATAATTGGCGATTTTTGCCAAAGTTTCCAAACTTTTTACATCATTTTTTTGCTGTTGCAACAACTGCAAAGTACAATAACGCCAAAGTTTGGTTAAATGTTGGACATTGTCATCTTGCCAATCCTTGCTAATATTAGGCGTTGGCAATTTTGACAACAATGGCAAATACGCATCGGTATCTTGCGTATTATCCGCATGATAACCAATGATTTTTGATAAATCGGGTTTTGCCTGTCCGATTGATTCATATAAGAAACCAATACGGTCAACCACCCAAGGCTCGTGTATCTGTTGTTTTCTTTGTAATTGTTGGATTTCGTACTGTAACAAATGCACCGCTTGGATAATATTTTTTTTGGCAGTTTGACCATTTTCAAATACCGAACCATCGGCAATTTCACCTTTGGCAATCACATCAGAAACCTGCTCCAAAGCACCTGCCAATTCTGCCAACAAATATTGATTTGTCAACGTCAACGCACCGCTCACTTGGTGCAACGACTGCCCAAGCGACTCCCAGTCCATTGGCACATCATCACGATGTAACAGGTAATTTTGCTCATCAAAAATATCCTGCAACACCGGCATTAACCAATCCAAAGCTATTAAAGTACGTTGTTTACTCATACGATTCCTACCGTAACGATATATTTTTTAAAAAATTTTATGATGACTTATATCATCGTATCTGTTTTAACCAATCTGGTGCTGTCGGCTTACAAAAACCATTGATTGCCGTCTGTGGCAATCGCACCAACTTTGTTGTCTGAAAACGTGTCAACTCACCTGCACCCAGCAATAACACCCCATCATCTGCCAAAAACTGACTTAAATAATGCACAATATCTCTTTGCTCAAACTGACGAAAATAAATCAACACATTTTTACAAATAATCACTTGGCACTGTCTTTTTAAAATCGGTATTGCCTGTTCGTAATCCACCAAATTTTTACTAAAAAACTGCAAATGACGGCGTTCTTGTGGTTTTACGCAAAAATGGCGTTCATGAATGTCTAAATCTTGCTGATAAACTTTAGGAATACTCAACAACTCTGCAATATCATATTCACCTTTTTTTGCAAACTGCAATGACTGTTGGCGAAAATCTGAACCATACACCAAAAAATCTCGCCGTTGACGTAACACAGGTGCTAAAGTCAACAACAAAGATACCGCCTCTTGTCCTGTAGAACAGCCCACACTCCAAGCGGTAAAAGGGCTTGACTGCTTGTTTTGTTGTTCAAGATTTTGCCAATGTTTGGCATAATTTTCTATGAACTCAAACGTTGGAATATGTCGAAAAAATTCGGTTCTTGGGATTAAAATATCATCAAACAGTTGATGATACAAGCTATCATCATGTGCAATCTTTTCTAAAAAATCGGTATTACTTAACTGATTGATTTGCAAATGTCGCTCAATGACACTTTTAACCCAATGAAGTTGACCGCTTGGCAATACAAAACCCACTTGATGCTCAATATATTTTAGCCACATAGTCAATTCATTTTGTGAAAGTCGGTATGTCTTTATCATCAATGTTTACGCCCATATGCCAAAACATATTTTTACCAAACAACAAACGAAACAACCAGCCCAACCACACAAATGGCAAAATAAGGGTAAAATAACCCTTATTTTTTAGTATTTGCCAATTAATAAATCGTTGTTGTGGTACTACTAAAAGCTTCATCAGGCAATTTAAAGCCAGATACAGACTCTTGCAACGCTGCCGCCATTTCGTTCAACTGACCGATTGAACGAGCTGCTGCCAATGTACCAGACGTTGTTTGCGAAGTAATATCTTGAATGATATTCATCGTATTTGAGATATGACCCGCTGATGCCGCTTGTTGACGTGCTGCGTTAGAAATCGACTGAATTAATTCCGCCAAGCTGTTAGAAACCGATTGTACTTCTTCTAGTGCTTCACCTGCGTCTTTTGCAAGTTTTGCCCCTTTCACAACTTCGGCTGTGGTTGATTCCATTGACATTACCGCTTCGTTGGTATCCGCCTGAATGGTTTTTACCAGTGTTTCAATCTGTTTGGTCGCTGTTGCTGAACGTTCCGCTAGACGCTGAACCTCGTCCGCAACGACCGCAAAACCACGACCTGCTTCACCTGCCATCGATGCTTGAATAGCGGCGTTCAATGCTAGAATATTGGTTTGGTCGGCAATGTCGTTAATCAATCCAACGATATCACCAATCTCTTGTGATGATTCACCCAAACGTTTAATACGTTTTGATGTTTCTTGAATCTGGTCTCGAATCGTGTTCATACCGTCAATAGTACGTTGTACCACTTCCGCACCGTTATATGCAATCGCAACCGAACGGTCAGCAACCGCAGCAGATTCTGCAGCGTTTGATGATACTTGGTCAATAGACACCGCCATTTCGTTAATCGCAGCTGATGCACCCGCAATCTCTTGTGCTTGGCTTTCTGACGCTTCGGCAAGCTCTACCGCTGTCGCCTGTGTTTGGTCTGATGCACGAGCAACTCGTTCTGCAGTAACGTTAATCGCAGATACCAACTGACGCAACTGGTCAATCGCAAAGTTTACCGAGTCGGCAATCGCCCCTGTAAAGTCTTCCGATACTGTCGCATTAACGGTCAAGTCCCCTTCCGCCAAATCGCCCAATTCATCAAGCAAACGCAAAATCGCCATTTGGTTGCGTTCGTTTTCTTCTTGAATTTTGCGAGCACGGTCAGACTCCGCCTCCATCTCTAATAACTGGCGGCGTGTTTCACGTTCACTAATACGGCGTTCTTCATCATTTTTGGCACGTAACTGACGGTTCATAAAATACAAAGCCAATAAGAAGCCTAGCAAAGTCGCCAATGCCAACCCCCAATATAACATTAGATTATGGTGTGCTGGCGTTGCCACAGACGAACTCACCACAGTGCTATTTTCTTGGGCAAATTTGCTAACTGCATTGGCTTGCTCACGTGCTTGACTATAAATCCCTTCCCCTGCAACCAAGCTATCTAAAGCAGGTTTGACAGACGAATCAAAACTTTGTTTAATCGCATTTAACGTTTCTAATTGTGATGGATTAAAGACTTTTTGGATTTCAGGCGTACCCGCAAGCTCTGCATTAATCGTTGCCTCAAACAGTTGAATATCTTGGGTTAACTGCTTAATATCCGTGCTTTGATTGCTTTGTAAACGATTGATTTGATTGCCAATTTTTTCAGCAAGCCAAACTTGATTGTTGGCAATTGCTACTTGATTGGTTGTCGCACCTGTCGCCAACATTTTTTCAACCAATTGGCGGTATTGTTTTTGCAATTCAGGCAATGTCTGAGCAACAATTCCCATCGCCTCGTTAACTTGACCGATGGTTTGTTGATTTTGAGTCAAAAATGCGATTTTCTTTTGATTTTCTTCCCAACCTGATACCAAATTTGGACGACCTGCTACAGCTATTGACATTTCTTTGGCATTTTTATCCAAATTTGCCAAACCTTGTTGAACTGCTTGTGCCGTATCCGCCTTAAAGGTGTTATTCACATTGGTCGCAATACCTTGACTAATCGCACCAATATTGGTGGTAACTGGCGAGGATGCTTGATTACCCAAAAGGCTATACACCAAATAAATAAATGCTAAAATCGCAAGAATAGATGCGAAAACGGCAAAACCTGTCCATTTTTTGGATTCTTCATTGCCTACCGTATCCAGATAAGTTTCGGAGACGATAGCAGGAGAAGTATTGGTACTCGCACTAGAAGTTTGGGTATCCATGAATGCTGATTCCTCTAAATTACAATCAAATTTCACTAAGAAATTATTTGAAAAAATACGGGGTTAAAAATGTTAAAAAAACGATTACAAAGCAGCTTCTAAATAACGTGGGTCTTGTGTTAAAAAACTTGGCATAAAAATATACCAAGTCTGTTCATTTTGACGAAAACGCCCATGTGTATAGTTTGCCAAAGGTGATTCAGCTGGCAACCCAATCGGTTCATATTGACGCTGGTTAAAGGTTTGAATACCTAGCACTTCATCAACTTGTAAGCCACTAAAAATTTTTGGTTGGTCAATAACCAACAATTTTTGATTAATCCGACGACCTTGAGTCGGTGTCAATCCCAAATAACTAACCAAATTTGTAATCGGCAACAAACGTCCACGCACATTCGCTACACCTGTTAACCAAGGTTTTGCCAATGGTACAGGGGTGATATCAGGGATTGATAACACTTCAGCAATGTCGCCAAGCGGAGCAACCAACTGCTCACCGCCTAACATAAATGCCACGCCAAGCCATTGGGTTTTTGCCGTAAAATGCTCACCTTTTTTACGTTTCACCGCCCTATCTGCTAAGCGTAAAAGCTCAATAAATCCGTTTGATGCCACAAAACTACTCCATCATCGCTTGAATGACTTGAATCAACTCAGCTTCGGTTACAGGTTTGGTTAAATAATCTTTTGCACCTTGGCGTTTGCCCCATACACGGTCTGTCTCTTGATTTTTGGTGCTAATAATCACCACAGGAATGTGTGCCGTTGCTGGGTTTTTGGTGATTTGACGAGTTGCTTGAAAGCCATTCATTTCGGGCATGACAACGTCCATTAAAATCACATCAGGTTGGTCATTAATTGCGTGTTGAATGCCGTCTTCGCCTGTGGTTGCTTCAATAATTTCATAATTGTTTTTGGTCAAAATATCACGAAATTTTGCCATTTCTGATGGCGAATCATCTACAACTAAAATTTTTGCCATTACAAATTCCTTACCATTTTTCTTAAGGTATTTTTAAAATTGTGTTAACATAAGATTTTTAAAGTTGTTATGTTATATTACAGTTTTTACCAGTTGATTGATAATTATCTACAACTGTTTGTAACTGTATAACCAACGCAAAAAGCCATTGATAGCATAGACTATCAACAGCTAACAACTTATTATGCTGGGCGATAACGATTGATTGCGTCAAACAGTTCTTCTTTGCTAAACGGTTTTGTCAAATATTCATCTGAACCCACAATACGTCCACGGGCTTTGTCAAATAAGCCATCTTTTGATGACAACATAATCACAGGCTTGTTCGCAAAATCGGCATTGTTTTTAATCAAAGCACAGGTTTGATAACCGTCAAGGCGTGGCATCATAATATCCACAAAAATCACGTCAGGGTTTGAATCTGCGATTTTTGCAAGTGCGTCAAAACCATCAACAGCCGTTACCACTTGACAGCCTGCTTTTTCTAATAATGTTTCGGCTGTACGGCGAATCGTTTTTGAGTCATCAATAATCATGACTTTTAAACCATCAAAGTTTGCATCCATAGTAGATTCCTAGTGCTAAATGTGTGTAAATTAATAAAATTTTGTTTGTCAAAAACTGTTAAACTTTTCACAATCTTTGCTAGATTGCTACAATCTTAGCATATTTTGTCAATATCATAAAACGATTAACAGATAACTTTACCATTTAAGTGTATAAAGTGTAAATTTTTGACAAAAGGTTTTGTATAATCTACCATAATTTGATGCTAAACAAAATACTATAATTTAAATTAGACACAATTTTTTTATCATTTTATTACATTTAGTGTTGATTATTTTGTTACAATACCAGTTTTAAAACCGTGATACTGTCCATAATAACTCAATCATCGTGTAGGAACGCTTATGCCCATTTATTCAACTTTTGCCAATCATTTTCACACCTATCATATTTATCAAAAAAAGTTGGTACTTGCTTGTGTTGTGGGTTTGTCTATGATATTAACCGCTTGTGAACGTCCAAACGCCACTCAATCAAGTAACAATGCCGACAATCCTGCCACTGCAAGCACGGCTCAAGCCTTAAAAAATGATGAAATCCAATTATTGTCAAGTGATGTCATCACCGCAAAAGCAGAACGTTACCAGCCAAGTGTTACCATTACAGGCACTTTACAGGCGAGCGACACCGCCACAGTACAGTCTACGGTAAGTGCAAAAGTTCAACAAGTGTTGGTAAAAGTCGGACAAACGGTAAAAAAAGGGCAATCATTGGTAAGGCTAGACAATCAAGACAGCGAAAACCAACTGGCACAAGCCCAAGCCGATGTCGCTTCAGCCGAAGCCCAAGCTCAAGTAGCTGCCGAATTGGCACAAAAAAACAAAGCCCTGCTAGACCAAGGTTTTTTGTCCGAAATGGAATATAAACATAGTCTGGCTGATGCCAAAGCCCAACAAGCCGCTGTCAAAGCCAAAAAAGCCCAGTTAAGCATTGTGCAAAAACAAAGCAACGATACACTGATTGTAGCGACTGCCGATGGTGTGATTGCCAGCCGTCAAGTGGAAAATGGACAGGTGATTTCGCCCAATCAAGCCTTGATGACGATTGTCAATCCCAATAAACTTGAATTTAGTGCCAATGTGCCAAGCGAAACGCAAGCGATTACAGTCGGTCAAAGCGTGCCGTTTACCATTGCCAATAGCACCCATCAGTTTGTCGGTCAGGTGAGCCGAATTGCCCCAGAAATCGACCCCTTGACCCGTCAATTGCCGATTTTTATTGCGGTGCAACCTGAACAAAATGGACAAACTTTAAAAGCAGGTATGTTTGCCACAGGTCAGTTAGAATACGGACAAATTCAAGTCGGCGTGTTAATTCCGATGACGGCGGTTAGCTTTGATAAACAAATTGACAAGGCGAGTAACGTTACCGCAACCAGTGTTAAAACAACGGACGAAAGCCAATTACAATCTGGTATGATAATGGTGATTGGACAAGACCATGTGATTCGCAGTCAGCCGATTGAGATTATCCGCAGTCAAGATGATACAGGGCAATATTTGGTAACAGGCATTGAGCAAGGTACACTGGTGATTACTACCGCTTTAAGCCGTCAAGATATTGGCAAAAAAGCGATTTTAAAATAATCATTGCAATTCACTTTATCATTTAAAAAGGTAATATTTAGATGTGGCTAACCCGTGTCAGTATCAATAATCCTGTTTTTGCGACCATGATTATGCTTGCGTTTATGGTGGTGGGCTTGCTTGCCACTCAGCGTATGCAGGTGGAAGAATTTCCTGATATTGATTTTCCGTTTGTGGTTGTTAATACCGTTTATACTGGGGCTTCGCCTGAAGTGGTGGAGAGCGATATTAGCAAAAAAATTGAAGACCAAGTTAATACCATCTCAGGGGTAAAAGAAGTTACATCCATTTCGCAACAAGGCTTGTCGCAGGTGATTGTGCAGTTTGATTTAAACGTGCCGTCCGATGTTGCCGCCCAAAATGTGCGGGATAAATTGGCTTTGGTTACGCCGACCTTTCGTGATGAAGTGCAAGACCCGATTGTCGCCCAGTACAACCCTGCCGATGCCCCTGTGGTGTCGGTAACGTTTCGCTCGGACAGTATGCCGATTAAAGATTTGTCCACTTATTTGGAAAATACCGTTAGCAAACAATTGCAAACCGTTACAGGCGTTGGGCGTGTGGATATGTTGGGCGATAGACAACGCCAAATCCGCATTGTCATCAAGCCTGAACAAATGAACGCTCATCGGGTATCTGTCAATCAAATTGTCAATGCGTTACGCTCGGAAAATGTAGAATTGCCAGTCGGCACAATTAAAAATCGCAATGATGAAATGGTGGTGCAGATTAATGGCTTGGTAAAAACGCCGTCCGAATTTAACCAGTTGATTGTCGCCCAAAACCGTGGGGCAAATGGTCTATCAACGCCTGTGTATCTGTCGCAAGTCGCCCAAGTGGTTGATGGGCAAGCTGAAGCCGAATCCGCCTCGCTACAAAACGGTCAAACCGCCGTTGCCATGGACATTATCAAAACGTCCGATGCCAATATCATTGACGTGGTGGACAATACCCAAAAACGCCTTGAAGAAATCTGCCAAACCCTACCCAATGGCGTAACCATGACGGTGGTGGCGGACAGCTCCAAAAGCATTCGTGGCTCGCTGAACAACGTGGTGCGAACGCTGATTGAAGGGGCGATTTTGGCGGTGTTTATTGTGTGGTTGTTTTTGGGGTCGTGGCGTTCTACCATTATCACAGGGCTGACCTTGCCGATTTCGCTTTTGGGGACGCTTGCGATGATTTGGACGTTTGGTTTTTCTATTAATATGATGACCTTATTGGCATTGGCGTTGTGTATTGGTCTGTTGATTGATGATGCGATTGTGGTGCGTGAGAATATTGTGCGTCATGTGGCGATGGGCAAACATCATCGCAAAGCAGCTTTGGACGGTACGCAGGAAATTGGGCTTGCCGTCCTTGCCACCAGCCTTGTGATTGTGGCGGTTTTTTTACCTGTGGCGTTTATGGGTGGGATTATCGGTCGGTTTTTTTATCAATTTGGGGTAACGGTTTCGATTGCGGTGCTGATTTCTATGTTTGTTAGTTTTACCCTAGACCCTATGTTATCAAGTATGTGGCACGACCCAGAAGCCGAACACCAACACGAACGTTTAAAAGAACAGGTCAAATTTTCCAAACGTCCGATTGCGTGGATTTTAGATAATTTTCAACGTTTATTGGATAAAATCACCAACGCTTATGGCAAAATTTTGGCTTGGAGTTTACGCCAACGTTTTTTAACGCTATTAGTTGCGGTTGGCTCGTTGGTGGGGGCATTTTTTGCGGTCAGTCTTGTCGGGAAAGAATTTGTTCCCCAACCTGATTTGGGTGAAATTAAAGTCAAATTTGAAACGCCTGTCAATGCCAATTTGGACTATACCCAACAAAAAACCGTCCAAGTCAATGCGGTACTCAACAGTTTTCCAGAAGTTACCGACACTTACGCCACCATCAATTCGCTGGCTTATAGTGGCAAAAATCGGGTACAAATAAAGGTTTCACTCACGCCAAAAGACGAGAGAAGCAAAAAATTACCCGAACTTAGCCGAGAAATCCGAGAACAATTACAACGCATCGGTGGTATAGAAGTCACGTCTGTCGCAGGGTCAGATATGGCGGTATCGGGCGGATTAAAGCCAATTATGATTTCTATCAAAGGCGATGATTTGGACGAATTGCAACGCCTGTCCAACGAATTTATGCAACGACTTGACAAGGTGGACGGCTTGGTAGACATAGAAAGCACACTAAAACAGCCAAAATCGATGGTATCCGTCAAAATTGACCGTATCGCCACCAATGACGCAGGCTTGTCTATTGGACAAATTGGACAAGCGTTACGCCCACTACTGGCAGGCGATGATGTTACCACTTTTAAAGACGAAAACGGCAACAATCTTGACGTAAATGTGCGACTATCCGACCAAGACCACAGAACCATATCCCAACTACAATCACTGTATTTAACGTCCAACAAAACCGACCAAAATGGACAGCCCTTGTTAATTCCGCTATCGCAAGTGGCAAGTTTTAGCGAAGCATTGGGCGTACCGCAGATTAACCGCCGAGATTTGTTCCGAGAAGTAGTGGTGCAAGCCAATACAGACGGCAGACCTGCTGGCGACATTGGTGATGACATTGCCAAAATCCAAGCCGACATGAAACTGCCACAAGGCTACAGCTTTGCGGTGCAAGGCTCAAACAAAGACATGGCAGAATCTATCGGCTATGCAGTAACGGCTTTGGTGCTTGCGGTGGTATTTATTTATATGTTGCTAGGTTCACAGTTTAATAGCTTTTTATATCCGATTGCAATTATGGCATCCTTGCCGTTGTCGCTGATTGGGGTGTTTTTTGCGTTATTTATCTTTGGCTCAACACTCAACATTTTTTCAATCATTGGTATTATTATGCTGATGGGATTGGTGTGTAAAAATGCGATTTTGCTGATTGACTTTATCAAAGAAGCGATTGCCAACGGACAAAGCCGACACCAAGCCATCATGCAAGCAGGACAAACACGGCTACGTCCTATCTTGATGACGACGATGGCGATGGTGATGGGTATGATACCGCTTGCCATCGGTATTGGTGAAGGTGCAGAACAACAAGCTCCGATGGCTCATGCGATTATTGGCGGTGTGATTACCTCTACCCTTTTGACTTTGATTGTTGTGCCTGTGATTTATACCTATCTTGACGATGCCAAAAACATGACGTTTGGTTTTGTGAAAAAGTTTAGCAAATCGTGATATTGTTTAATTTTACAAGTTTAAAAAGCCACATCTGTTAAAACGGCACGTCACTTTCCCACTCTAGCCACACGCCGTTGTTTGGGTGCTTTAGCCGAAGTTTACGAGCGTGCAGGCATAGACGTGGCGAAAGTTGATACGGCTTGCCATCAAGCACATCTTGGGCATAGATGGGGTCGCCTAACATGACATGACCGATATGAAGCATATGCACTCTCAGCTGATGGCTACGCCCTGTTATAGGGTATAACGCCACACGGCTGACAGGGTTGCCTTGGCGTAGTTCATGGTGCAAGGTTTCATACTTGGTGTAGGCTCGTTTGTTCCAGTCCATATCCACGATATGCTTGGGTTTTTGTGGTGGGTCGTAACGCACAGGCACATCGACTTCGCCTTGTTGTGGGGTCGTTCCCCATACAACGGCTTGATATTCTTTTGATGGAATGCGGTCGATAAATTGCTTGCTGATATGGCTTTGTGATTCGCTATTTCTAGCAAAGATGATAATGCCTGAAGTGTCCATGTCTAGGCGGTGAATCAGCTTGACATTTGGGTCGGCTTTGAGCAAACGAGATTGTAAGCTGACCTTTAATTCTTTGCCATCAACGGATAAAAGTCCATGCGGTTTGTCAATGACCCAAATGTCGTCATCACGATATAAAGTAACGGATTTGGCGAAATCGTCAAAAAAAACTTGGGGTTGTTGGCTTTCTTCACGATTGCGTTGGGCGATGGATTCGGAGGTTAAGGCTTGGGGAAGTTCACGCATTGAGTAATGTTTTTCCTAAAATTTACTAAAACATATGGTTTTCAAAATCTTCTATTGGCTCGTTAAAATCATCTGCCATAAAAATTACTGTTCCTTATTTTCCAAATATTGATTAATCGCATTTTGTGCCAACACATCTTGACTAACACCGATTGCTTGCGAAACCGCAAACAACCGATTTTCAACGCTTGGCAACAAATTCACTGATAACATCAGAAATTCCTTTAATTCTTCGCCATTTGCTCAAATACTTCTTTTGCCATTTTTAAGGTAAAATCCAAATCTTCCTGCGAATGTTCACTACTCATAAAACCCACTTCAAACGCAGACGGTGCAAGGTACACACCACGCTCAAGCATGCCATGAAAAAACGTGGCAAATTTTTTATCATCACACTGGGTTACATCATCAAAGTTTTTTGGCAAATCATTCTCAGTAAAATACATACCGAACATACCGCCCAAACGTGTGGTTTTAAAGCCAATGCCAGCGTCTTTCGCCAATTTTTCTAAATTATCGGTTAAATACACCACTTTTTTAGCGATATCATCATAAAACCCATCTTTTGTTAATAAATCAAACATGGCAATCCCTGCACGCATGGCAAGCGGATTACCTGACAACGTTCCTGCTTGATAGACACCACCTAGTGGGGCGATATGTTCCATTATTTCACGTTTACCGCCAAATGCACCCACTGGTAGACCTGCACCGATTATTTTACCAAAAGTCGTCAAATCTGGGGTAATGCCAAAATGGGCTTGAGCCGATTTTAAGCCAACACGAAAGCCTGTCATCACTTCATCAAAAATCAGCACCGCACCATGTTTGGTACATTCATCACGAAGCGTATCATGAAATGCTTGGGTCGGCACAACCATATTCATGTTGCCAGCGACAGGCTCAACAATCACGCACGCAATCTCATCGCCAAACTTGGCAAAACAGTCTTTGATAGCCTGTGGGTCGTTGTAGCGTAAAGTGATGGTATGTTTGGCAAAGTCAGCAGGTACGCCTTTTGATGTCGGTTCGCCAATATCAAGCATTCCTGAACCCGCTTTGACAAGCAAACTATCGCTATGCCCATGATAACAGCCTTCAAATTTGACGATTTTATCACGTCCTGTATAGCCACGAGCTAGACGAATGGCAGACATGGTCGCCTCAGTCCCAGAGCTTGTCATGCGAATCATTTCCACACTTGGGATTAATTCACAAATTTTGTCGGCAATGGTGGTTTCAAATGGTGTCGGTGCCCCAAAGCTCAAGCCATCATCGGCGGCTTTTTTCACCGCTTCAATGATATGTGGGTGGGCATGACCCAAAATCATCGGACCCCAAGAACCGACATAATCAATATATGCGTTGTCTTCGGTATCATAAATTTTGCTACCTTTTGCACGGCTGATAAAAACTGGTGTTCCGCCCACGCCTGCAAAAGCTCGTACAGGTGAATTTACGCCCCCAGGGATATGGGCTTTGGCTTGTTTAAAAAGTAGTTGGTTGGTTTGGTTTGACATAATTTTTTCCATGATGTGTATAAGAACCTGTATTCACAACATTACGCAGTAAAGTTTTACGGTTTTTTTGACAAACATTGATTTGCTTTTTCATGAAAAATGGCCAAATCTTGCGGCTCGATGTCAAAAACTTGCCTGATAGAATGACTATCAGTCTACGTTTTTTCCTTGCTGTTTATAAAAAGCAAAGCTGGCGATTTATCTCATTTTTCATTGCAAAAACGTTGTAAATGCAGGTTCTAAAAAAAGATAATGCTATTATAACGATTTTGGTGGTTTTTGGCAAAATTGACGTAAAAAAACCAATTTACCCCATGGGATAAATTGGTTTTTTGGCTAAATAACTTATGAATTTATTTTTTGCCTTTTTTATTTTTTTTGCTTTCGCTGGTTTCTGCCAACATGATGACACTTTCATCACTGACTGCAAGGTCTTCTTTTTCGCCTTTTTCATACAACGCCCCTGCACGACCGACAATCAACGGGTCTACCGCACGCACATTTTTGTTTTCTTTTTGGGTGTATGGCAGTTTGTTTAACACATAACGCATTGCCCCAAGTCTAGCACGTTTTTTGTCGTCCGATTTGATGACAATCCAAGGACTTTCGGCGGTGTCGGTGTTGTAGAACATGGCTTCTTTTGCCAACGTATAATCGTCCCATTTGTTCAATGACGCTTTGTCAATGGGTGATAATTTCCATTGTTTTAATGGGTGGGCTTCACGTTGGGCAAAACGGCGACGTTGCTCTTCACGGCTGACCGAGAACCAAAACTTGATTAAATGGATGCCTGAGCTGATTAAATGTCTTTCAAATTCAGGCGTTTGACGCATAAAATCGGCATATTGTTCATCAGTACAAAAGCCCATCACACGCTCAACGCCTGCACGGTTGTACCACGAACGGTCAAACAGCACAATTTCACCAGAAGTCGGCAGATGTTTAATATAACGCTGAAAATACCACTGCCCTTGCTCTTGTTCGGTCGGTTTTTCAAGGGCGACAACGGTTGCCCCACGTGGATTTAGATGTTCCATAAAGCGTTTAATCGTACCGCCTTTACCAGCGGCATCACGCCCTTCAAAAATGATAACCACTTTTTGACCTGTTTCTTTCACCCATTTTTGGAGTTTTAACAGTTCAACTTGTAATTCGTATTTTTGGGCTTCGTAATTTTTTCGGCTCATGCGATTTTTGTAAGGATAACCGCCATCACGCCAATCTTCGGCAAGCTCGTCATCTTTTTTCACGCCTGACTTGATACTTTCGCTAATCAATTTTTCGGCAAACAAATCTTTTAACACTTTTAACTCATCCGCTGATGCGTCATGGATTAAGGCTTGTAAATCTTCGGTGGTTTTTTTCAAATCGCCTTGTTTTAAATCTTCTAACACCGTTTCATCAATGGCACTTTTGGTTTTGGTCGCTTTACGTAAAAAACGGGCAGATTCTTTGTTGGCTTTTAGTTTTTCTGGGTCGGTTTCTAATGCTTGATTAACGGGAATCACAGGCTCTTTAAGTGGGCTTTTACGAGTGGTTGGTTTACGTGTTGTCGGTTTACGTGTTACTGTCTTTTTTGGGCTTGCCATAAAATGCTCCTAGTTGTAAAAACATTTGATAAAAAAATGGATAAAAAATAAATCGCTATGTGATAACTATAGACTATTTTTAAATAATTTACAATTTTTTTACCGATAAAATGTTGATTTAATGACCTATATTTTTGCCATGATTTATCCATAAAAATATGTTATGATAGACAATTAAACCCTTAATTTTCAGGTAGTATTCTATGAACGCCCAAGATTTAATTGATTTATTACAACCACATTTTCCAAATGGCATTATCCAAGCTGCCAATCAAGGCAACAAATTTGACGTGCGTGTCGTGGACGATAGTTTTGACGGCAAACGTCCTGTCGCTCGCCAACAAGCGGTTTTGGCATTGGTAAACGACAAATTTGCCAGTGGCGAAATTCATGCGTTAAATATCCAAGCCTTGACCCACGCTCAATGGCAAGCTATGCAAGCGTAATCATTAAAAAGTTAATGAAGTTAGCAGGGGTGTATTGAATACGCCCATGATAATATATGATAACTAATTGAATTAACATCAATTTTAACAATAAAAATAAGGATAACAAGATGGATAAATTTGTCATTACAGGTGGCACAAGAGTCAATGGCGAAGTCGTCATTTCTGGGGCGAAAAACGCTGCTTTACCGTTGTTAGCAGGTATGATTTTAGCAGAAACGCCAATTACACTCACCAACGTACCAACCCTAAAAGATGTAAAAACCTTGATTGATTTAATCAAAGGTATGGGCATTACCATTGACAAAAAAGGCGATACCGTAACTTGCGATACTAGCACAATTAACAACTATTATGCACCGTACGAGCTTGTCAAAACCATGCGTGCGTCTATTTTAGTATTAGCCCCATTGTTGGCACGTTTTGGACAAGCGGAAGTGTCATTGCCGGGCGGTTGTGCGATTGGCTCTCGTCCTGTTGACCAGCATTTAAAAGCGTTGGAAGCGATGGGGGCGATTATCAGCGTAGAAAACGGCTATGTTAAAGCCAAAACGCCTGAAGGTGGTCGCTTAAAAGGCTGTAATTTTACCTTTGATATGGTAACAGTGGGCGGTACGGAAAACACCATTATGGCGGCGGTTTTGGCACAAGGTACAACTCGCCTAGAAAACTGTGCTAGAGAGCCAGAAGTGGTAGATTTGGCAAATATGCTTGTCAAAATGGGGGCAAAAATTGACGGTATCGGCACGGCTTATATGACGATTGAAGGTGTGGAAAAATTAAACGGCTGTGAATATTCGGTCGTGCCAGACCGCATTGAAACAGGCTCATACCTTGCGTTAGCCATGATGACAGGCGGTGATGTAACCGCTCGTAATACCAATGCTCACATTATGCAATCTGTGTTGTCAAAAATGACGGAAATGGGTGCGGACATTACCACAGGTGATGATTGGATTCGTGTAAAAATGGACAAACGCCCAACGGCGGTGGATATTCGCACCTTGCCACACCCAGCATTTCCAACGGATATGCAGGCTCAACTGATGACGGTCTGTGCGATTGCGGACGGTACGAGTACGATTATTGAAAATATTTTTGAAAATCGCTATATGCACGTTCCTGAATTAAACCGACTTGGGGCGAATATCAGCGTGGACGGTCATACTGCTGTGGTCAAAGGCGTGGAAAAACTCAAAGCTGCCCCTGTGATGGCAACCGATTTGCGTGCGTCTATGTCACTTGTGATGGCGGCGGTGGCAGCCGATGGCGAAACCACGATTGAGCGTATTTACCACATTGACCGTGGCTATGAAAATGTAGAAGAAAAACTGCGTGGTTTGGGCGTAAAAATTGAGCGTGTGAAAGGCTAATGAGCAAACCTTTTTTAAAATGGGCAGGTGGTAAATCCAAACTTGTCCCATTTATAAAAATGTATATTTTACAACTTGAAAATATTAACGCCCAAGATGTTGCCGAGTACGAACAGCAAAATAATATCAAATTAAAAGATTTTATGATTCAGCTTATTCAGTCAAAAAAGATGATTAAAGAAATAGGCGATTTGAAAGTTGATAATGAAATCAAATCATTAGGTGATAGCTTGGCAAAATATGCAAAAAGTAAACCCATCTTAACAGATGAACAGACTAATCTGTTAGTACGCCAAAAATTTGCCGAAAAATGGGTAGCCAATGAAAGCCATTGATACCAACATTGTATTGCGTTATTTTGTGAAATAACTTTAACTTTTGACAAAAAAGCATCAAAATCGCCATTTTTTGAACTTTTAAAATAAGATTTATATATCGTAAATTAGACCAAAATCAAAATTATGACAGATACTTACAACGGCTTGACCCTAGCCTTATCAAAAGGGAGGATTTTAAAAGAAACCTTACCACTACTTACCAACGCAGGGGTAGAACTTTTAGAAGACCCAGAAAAATCCCGCAAACTTATCTTTGAAACCACCAACCCAAACGTGCGAGTATTAATCCTACGAGCGTCTGATGTACCAACTTATGTTGAGCATGGTGCGGCGGACTTTGGCGTGGCGGGCAAGGACGTATTGCTTGAGCACAACTCATCAAGCCTATACGAACTATTAGACCTAAAAATCGCCAAATGCCGAGTGATGACCGCAGGTGTGAAAGGGCAAGCTTTGCCAAATCGCCGTTTGCGAATTGCCACCAAATACGTCAATATCGCACGCAGTTATTTTGCCAGTTGTGGCGAACAGGTGGATATTATCAAACTGTACGGCTCAATGGAGCTTGCTCCACTTGTGGGCTTGGGCGATTTAATCGTGGACGTGGTCGATACAGGCAACACCTTGCGAGCCAATGGACTTGAGCCGTTAGACGAGATTTGCCAAGTGTCATCACGTTTGATTGTCAATCAAGTGAGTTTTAAACGTAAATTTGACTTGCTTGAGCCGATTTTAAGTAGCTTTAAACAAAGCGTTGAGAGTATTTAAATAAATAAATGAATTTTTATTGGTTACTATGGTGAATTTTGATGATTTTATGTACGATTTCACAGTTTCATTGCACACAAGCAATCACACTTGATATGATTGACAATTATCAACTTGACGAACAAGAAGTCGCATTTTTGCAGTTGGTGTATGCTTATCATCACCGTGAAAATGACAACCAATTATGGCATATGATTGCTGAATATGAACAAATATTCTATAATATAAATGCTACTCGTTTGGTGATTTTAAAAATTTTGCAATACCAACCAAACGTGAAAGCATTGAGCGTTGATAGTCATCGTTTACAAAATTTACCCGAACTCAAGCAACCACTCTACCCCAATCTAAAATCTACCACGCCCAACAAACAGACCAAAAAACCCACGCCAAAAACGGGTATTGACCCTATTTTGCAATTTTTATCAGGTAATATTTAAATAAAAATTTAATTTAACCTCAATTCGATATAAAAAATCATTTAACTTATTGAAAAAATATAAACAAATAAGAAACCTACAATAAAGAATACCCCAACAGGACATTTTTTAATGTAGGCTTCTTTGTTTGATGACAATAAGCAATCAACCCTGCCAACAAATTACTCATAAACCCAACATAACTACGATGCCTTGAATGCTCAATTTGACACATATTCTTTAACTCATCAAATGTAAGATATCCTAGCGTTATTTACAGTATTTAGGATAAAATACTGCAAATGAACATACATAAAAACACCAGACTGCTACCGTTTGAAAGAGAAGCTATTTGGATAGCCTATCATCAAAACAAACAAAGCGTAACATCACTTGCTGAAGAATACAAAGTATCAAGACCAACAATCTACAAGGTATTGAAACTTGCTAGAGTGAAGTTACTAAAACCACAAACCAGTGTCAATAATCGCTTTAAACAAGCGAAATTTGGTATTAAACGCTTAGCTAAAGTTGAAAAGAGTATACAAGACAAACTCAAAAAACAAGCCAAGCGTTATAATAAATCCTATCCTGGTGAGATGGTACACGTAGATACAAAACGCCTACCACTGCTCAAAGGACAAAATAGCAACAGCCCTAGAGAATATCTGTTTGTTGCCATTGATGATTATTCTCGTGAACTGTATGCTTGTATTATGCCAGACAAAACAGCTTTTAGTGCGGCTAAGTTTCTGACAGAACAAGTTATTAAACCTTGCCCTTATACGATTGAGGTGATTTATTCTGACAATGGCACAGAATATAAAGGCACAAAAGACCATGAATTTGTCAAAGCCTGTTATAATAACAACATCAATCAGAAATTCACCAAAGTTGCCAAACCACAAACCAATGGTAAAGCAGAACGAGTAATACGTACGCTCATGGAAATGTGGCATGAACAATGTGAATTTACAGGTAGTGAACATAGAAAGCAAGAATTAACAAGATTTCTTAATTTCTATAATACCGTTAAACCCCATTCATCTTTAACTAAAAAAGATGATATTACTGGCAAAACTCAAACCTTTACTCCTTATGAGTGGTTGGAGTTTTATTTTAAACAAAGTGTAAATAACGCTTGAGGTTCTTACACATCAAACACAGTTTCAATCAAAAAACGGCGTTTAAGCAATCGTCTATTTAACCATGAAATATCTTTAGATTTCATATTCTTTTTAACATTCGTGATTAACTCAATATCTAAATGCTCATCAAGCCAATCTGTCAATGATTTATCAATATAACCTTTATCAGCAAAGAGTTTACCAAAAACATGAGATTCACAAAGTCTTTTCACAGGTTGCCTATCATCAACATTGCCTTTGGTTACGGTTAGATTGACCAATTCACCTTTATCATTGATAATGACGTGTAGTTTAAAGCCAAAAAACCACCCCATACTGCTTTTACCTCGCTGTGCTGTTTCTGCAAATACTTTGTTGCGGTTGATACGGTGATTATCACATACGGCTAAACTGGTTGAGTCAATGTAGTTTATGCCTGTGCAGTTGTTTTGCATGAGAGATTGTAGGTAGTCACACATGGGAACTATTGCTTTTTCCATGAGTTCTACCATTCTTGTGTAGCTTGGTAGGTTTGGAAAGGCAGGTTTTAGCCATTGGGTGAGGTAGTTGTAGTAGAAGGCTTTAAATTCTCTGTATTTTATTTGGTGAAATACTACCAATATGGTGATGATTTCTGATAAACTAATACGGCATGGTTTGTTTCGTGTTTTTTTACTGCTTTTGCTCTTTTGGGTTAGCATTTTCTTCTGTTGTTCGTTTGTGTATGTTTTGCAATAGTCGTCTATGTGGCAGTATAGTGCTTCGAGGTTGTCCATGTAAGAAGTCCTTGTTAGGGTTGTTTGTGGTGAATTTACTTTAACATATTGGGCTTCTTTTTTTTAGTTTTTTCTTATGTCGAATTCAGGTTAATTTAGATAATAAATTCCACTTTCCCTGTTTCAATATTATAGACCGCACCGACTATCATCAAATGCCCTGCATTTACCAGGTCTTCTAGCGAGCGTGAGCCGTGTTTGAGTTGGCTGACCGACATACGTACGTTGGCTTTAATGCCACGTTCCACTAGCTCATCTGCGTCAATGGCTTGACCGTCGGCAGTATAGATTTCGTGTAAATTATAAACACTTGGACGGATTCTATCCACGATGGATTGTAAATTTGGGGAAAAATATTTCTCTGGATTGATTAGTGTTTCTACACAAGCCGTTACCGCTCCGCAATGCGAATGTCCTAGCACGACCACGAGTTTTGTGCCGAATTTTTCGGTGGCGAACTCTACCGAGCCGATTTGTGATGGGGCGACCACATTGCCTGCGACACGAATGACAAATAGGTCGCCTAAGCCTTGGTCAAAGATGATTTCGGCTGGGACTCGTGCGTCCGAACAGCCTAAGATGATGGCGTAGGGTTCGTGAATTTGGGTGAGTTCGTTGGTAGCTAGTAGTGTGGCGTTGGGGTTTTTTAGGCTTTCTACAAAACGGGCATTGCCATCTTTTAGCATTTGTAGGGCTTGTTCGGCAGTTTGGGGGTTATGTTTCATGTTACGTCCTTTTTGATTTTTTGGCAAAGTTTTGTTTTTTTACAAATTCAATTTTGGCTAATTGTAACATATTTTTTATGTGAAAATTTTTCTTCAATGATAAAACAATTTGAATTATATTTATGTTATATGTACAATATCAATATGATAGGCTTTTGTTACGACCCAAACAAGGCAAAATCCAACCTTGATAAAATTAAACATAAACAAGAAGATTATCAAAAGTTAGAACCAGAAAATAAAACTTTATTAATGAAGAATTATTGCTTTCCTTTTAAACCTTATGATTGTTAATTTTTTTATAAATCTATCAAAGTTTACACTTTTTTTAACAAAAAAATCCGCCAATACTGACGGATTTTTTATTGCCATAACAATGGGTTATCTCATCGTTACAAACTCTTCCGACCCTGTTGGATGAATGGCAACGACATTATCAAAATCTGCCTTAGTCGCCCCCATTTTTATCGCCACACCAAAGCCTTGAATCATCTCGTCTACACCAAAGCCAATGCCGTGCAAGCCGACCACTTTTTCATCATCGCCTGCACAAACGAGTTTCATACGGCACGGCTGACGGTGCTGTGTTACCGCACTGTACATGGGCGTAAATGACGATTGATAAATTTTGACATTCTCGCCAAACTCTGCCCTTGCCTGCTCTTCGGTCAAGCCGATTGTGCCTATCGGTGGGTGGCTAAATACCACAGTAGGAATAAGGTTATAATCCAAATGCTCGTTTGGCTTATTATTAAACAATCGCTCGGACAATCTGCGACCGCTCGCCACCGCCACAGGGGTCAGTTGCACGCCATTTTCAATAATATCGCCCACCGCATAGATGTTTGGCACGTTGGTATTTTGGAATTTATCCACCTTGATATAACCCTTGTCATTAACGGCAACGCCCGCCTTGTCAAGGTTAATATTATCGGTGGCAGGTTCACGTCCAATCGCCCAAATCAAGCAATCCACCGTCAGTGTCCGTCCGTCTTCATAAGTGATGGTTACGCTGTTATCATTGTTTTTATTGACTTTTTTTGGTACAGCGTGCGTATGCAAAGTAATGCCGTCTGCTGTCATCACTTCCAAAAGCGTATCCACGATATAGCCGTCAAAGGTGCGAAGTGGCTTATCTTTACGCACAATCAAATGCGTGTCCGACCCCAAAGACGCAAACACCCCTGCAATCTCCACCGCAATATACCCTGCCCCCACGACCGCCACGCTTTTTGGCAAATCGGTCAAGGCAAAAAATCCATCAGAATCAATGCCATGCTCCGCCCCTTCAATGTTTGGACGGCTTGGGCGACCGCCTGTGGCAATCAAAATATGGTCGGCGGTGATGGTTTCGCTTGTGCCGTCTGCATGGGTAACTTCTACGCTGTTTTGGTCAATAAATTTGGCAAAACCGTGAATCAGCTCCACGCCATTTTTGTCAAAACCACGTTGATATGAGCCGTGCGTGCGTTCAATGTAGGCCCCACGCACTTTAATGAGTTGTTTATAATCAAAATTTTTGACATCAACATCAAAGCCATAATCAGGGGCGTATTTGTGCAAGGCTTCGGCAACTTGAGCCCCATACCACATGATTTTTTTGGGGACGCAGCCCACGTTTACGCACGTTCCGCCAACGTGTTTGGTTTCAATGATGGCACATTTTTTGCCGTATTGGCTGGCTCGGTTGATTGATGCGATACCGCCAGAACCGCCACCGATGGCGATGTAGTCATAATGTTTGGTCATGGGATTTTCCTGTTAAAATAAAAATGATGGGTTATTTTAACAAATTTTACACAACAAAGGGGCGTTATTTGTTAATTATCACGATTGAAAAATTAAATATGAACTTTTTGAAAATTCATTACCATTTTTGACGATAAACCTTGCGATTTCTTACAAATTATTTGCAAGACTTATGTTAAAATAAGCCAACCACTTAATATTTTTTTAAGAGCCATGAGAACCTTTGCCTTTGGCGACATTCACGGTTGCCACGACCAACTAAAAACCTTGCTTAACGCCATTACTCCTACGCCTAGCGACACGCTGATTTTTTTGGGCGACATAATAGACCGTGGGGCGGACAGCAAGGGCGTGCTTGATACCATTCGTGAACTTGAAAAAGTCTGCCACGTCATCGCCATCATGGGCAATCATGAACAGATGATGATTGAAAGTTTAAAAAGTAGGGACGCATTAAAATTTTGGCTTAAATATGGCGGTGATAAAGCCTTACAATCGTTTGGTTTAACGCCAGATTTTCATGGCATTTTAAACGTGCCATACGACTATTGGACATGGCTAAAAAATCTCAAACCCTATCATGAAACGGACGATTTTATTTTTACCCATGCCACGCCTGTTGCCCACCTTGAGATGGCAAAACAAACCGAAAATGGGTTAAGATGGCGGTTTTTGGAAAAGAGTGATAATTGGCATTGCTCCAACAAAATTGTGATTTGTGGGCATAGCTCGCAGATGAATGGTAAGGTGCTAAAGCGTGATGGGCTGATTTGTATTGATACTTATGCCTATGGCGGTCAATGTTTGACGGCTTTAGAGATTAAGGGTGTGAATGATATGATGGCGTGGCAGGTGGATAATTTATTAAATATTAATAAAATAATCATTTAAATAAATTTACCAATAATCACATCAAACGCCACCAACCAAAATTTTGTCGGTTTTTCATTTGCCAAAACAATCGGCTGTTTTTCCAAATTTTTATCCATGGTTGGCACAATAAGCCACGCTTCATCAGCCCCAAACTCATTGGCATACGTCATTAACTGATACATATCCGCAAGGCTAATATCATTTACGCTTTTAATATTTTTCCATTTAATATCAATTACTTTTACACTGTTTTTATCTTTTAACCAAATATCAGGTTTAATGGCTAAACGTCCATCTATTGTCAAATGTTGGCTTTTTTGCTCAACAATTTCTGCATTGTCAAACATTTGACGAATTTTAAAACCAATCCATTTTTCAAAGGCAAACTGCATATTTATCAACAAGGTTGGCGAATGCGTTTGCCCCTGCCCTATCGCCTGTTGCAAGGTTAAAATAATGTAACAAAATTCAATCAATCGGCTATTTTGTTGTCCAATAATTTGCGGTAACGCCTGTAATTCTTGATTAGCTTGGTGAAAAAAAGTTTGGTATTGATTTGGTAACAGCGTTGGAATGTTTTGCCAAATTGCTGGTAAAGTGATTACGTTAAATTTTACAATAACGGTTTGTAGCGTGGTTTTTACCAAGCGATTGCAAGCGGTATCATGGATAAATTGTTCGGTTTGGTGAAAAAATTTGTGCGGTTGATGGGCGTTGTATTGCAACTGTTGTTTGATTAACAATTTGCCTTGCAAAAACGGTTGGTTTTGTTCGTGGGTTTGATAATTTTGGTTGGGTTGATACGTTTGAAACAGTTGCCAAAATTGATGAATTAACCATTGATTTAACGGTAATTTTTTATCAACCATCAAAATTTGTTGATTGGATAAATTTGGCAATATTTTTGGCGTAAGTGTTTGCCAAATATCTTGTAACATTTGTTGTAGCCATTGACGAGTGTCGGTGATGTTGCTGTTATCGGTTTGACTAATTTTTGGCAAAATTTCTAATTGACAACCGCTTGGCAAGCCAATCACACCGATATAATGGCTGATTTTTATCTGCCATTCTTTATGTTTACGTTCAATGTGAAAACCGTCAAAATTTTGTTCAATCAGCCAATCAAAATCTTGTTGATTGATAAAATTTTGTTTGGTTAAATTTTGGTGTTCAAATGTGGTGATGATTGACATGATTATTCATCATTTTGATTTTGCAAATCATTATTTTCTGATAAACGCTGGCTTGCAGTGTCGTAGGCTTGCAATCGTTCACGTTTACCAATCGCCAAAACAAACACCACAACCCTATCATCAATCACTTGATAAATCAGCCTATAGCCAGACGCTCGCAGTTTGATTTTGTAACAATCGGGCATTGAATGGAGTTTATTCGCTTCAATTTTGGGATTTTCCAAAATTTTGCTGAGTTTTTTCTTGAATTGAGTTTGAATAGTTACACCCAATTTTTTCCATTCTTTTAACGCCCTTTCGTCAAATTCCAAACTATAGTTCATCAATATTCACCTTGATTGGGCGTGGGTCGGCTAATCGTTCTTTGGCGATTGCGATAATATCGCTGTCATCATTCATATAATTAAACGACAACGGCACGGCTTTGGTGCTTACAATTTGGTTAAAAAAAAGTTTAATCGCTTGGGTTGGGGTCAAGCCATAAGCCGATAAAACTTGAGTAGCTTGACTGCGTAATTCATCATCAAGGCGAATGTTAAAAGTTGATGTTGTCATAATTTGCACCTACATTGCACATATTTTTTATGATTCTAAGCCAAAAAATAGCATATCACAAGTTTTTTACGGATTTTTCAATGTTATTTTATAAATTTTGATAAAAATCAACCTGATATAACACATCTGTATTCACAACAAAATTTTGCAATTGTGAATTTATGCCAAAATTTACCGACATATTTTGATTATCATTGAACACAATCAAATCTTTACCAAAAATATTTTGTAAAATTTGCCCATTATTTTGGCAAGATTGAGAGACTTGGGGCAATATCATTTGTTCAAATGCGGTTGCCAATTCATCAAGCGAATAAATATCCCATAAAAAACTATGCCCCAATCGGCTGTCTTTGCTTAACATTTGCGTAATTTTATTATTTAAATTAATTAAAATATCTAATAAATTAATCTCAATATTATTCGCCAAAATTTTGCCTAAAAGCTCAGGTTTTGGTTCACATTCCACAAAGTTAAACCGTCTGCGAAATGCCATATCTAGCGGTGTTAGCGAATGGTCTTGTGTGTTCATGGTGGCGTAAATATCCACATTACTCGGCACGCTAAATGGCTTGTGCGAATACGCCAAATTCACGCTTAAGGCGTTGGCTTGCCCTACTCGCTTGCTTGGTTCAATCAAACTCATCAACTCGCCAAACACTCTAGCAACATTGGCTCGGTTGATTTCGTCAATTAGCATGGCGTAGCGGTGGTTTGGGTCGTCTTTGGCTCGTTCGCACAGTTTTAAAAACGCCCCTTGTTCAATGCTATACGTCATTTGTCCGTTATCGGCAATTTTTGGGCGAATGCCTTCAACAAATTCTTCGTAACCGTAGGCTTGATGAAAGCTAACAAAACTAAATCGTTCGGTTTTTGGTTGAAATTGATTATTGATAGCGGTTTGATAATCTTTCAATTGCGTTTGTAAATCGGTTAAAAGTGGTAAACTTTCACCCAGTAAAAACCAATTGCTACTGTCGTCTTTGTCAAAAAAGGCTTGGCTTGAGCGGTTTTTGTAATTAATCGTTTGCGAATTGGGATTGCTAAATTGTTGCAACGTACTCCAAGCGGTTTGACTTAAATTATCCACTCGTTCGTTGGCATTGGCTTTTGTGATAAAAAATGGATTTGCCAAAATTTCTGAAACTTTCAACAAATTTCTACCTTTTTGCATTTCATCCAAAAAAACCAAACAAATGACTTCTCGCCAGCTTAATGGCTCAACTAATTTTTGCAAAATTTCATCATGGCTTGCGGTTGGCAAATATTCGGTGTAGTCTTTGGCAATTTGTTGCAGTTGGTAGGTTTTGCCTGTGCCTGCAACGCCTGTAAAAATGATGTTGGTTGGGGTGGTTGGTTTCATTTTTTTATATTTTTAAAATTAGGCGTATGCAATACGCCCCTAAACATTTGATTTTAAAAAAGTTAATTTTCTTCACTAATAATTGTCATACCTGCCGATTTTGCCCCACGAGTGCCACCTGTTAAATGCACAATATCACGCTCTGGGTCAATTTCGTTAAGCAACGCCACCGCCTTGCCCGCCTTTGTGCCACCGCCACACAGCACATAAATCGTGCCCTCCGTACTGTCTAATAAATCCGCATTTAGCGTGTCTAACGGCTGATTCTTGGCAAATTCAATATGCCCATCGTTAAATGACTGATTATCTCGCACGTCCCAAATCGTATCGTTTGCGTTTGGCATGTAGTCGGTGATGTGTAATTCTCTAATCATAGTTTTTCCTTTATTTTTACAACTTTTCAAAACTTTTTACAACATTTTTTATAAAACAAAGGCGTAATGATTACACCGTTTGCTAAATTTTAAAAAATATTTTTAAAACAATGGTTTATCAAATTTTATTTGTCAAATTTTCGTGGGTTACGGTTGGTCGCTCGGCGGGCTTTGAGTGGTTTTTTCTCAAGGCGTTCTTGACGGCGTTTTGCCCCTGTGTTTAAGCCTGTGGTTTGGCGTGGATGCAGATTGACCATGTTTGCCAAAATGTCAATTTCTTTGCGGTCAAGTTCCATATATCGCCCTGTACGTAGCTCTCTTGGCAGATTGACCGAGCCATAACGAATGCGTAACAGACGACTGACTTTTAGCCCTTGACTTTCAAACAGACGGCGGACTTCACGATTTTTGCCTTCTTTGAGTTTGACTTGATACCATTTGTTAATCCCTTCGCCACCTTTTTCCACGATTTGGTCAAATTTTGCTAAGCCATCTTCTAATTCCACACCTTTTGACAGATTATTTATCATGTCTTGAGTAACTTCGCCCATGACACGCACGGCGTATTCTCGCTCAATTTCGTTGGATGGGTGCATCAGGCGGTGTGCCAATTCGCCATCATTGGTAAACAAAAGTAAGCCAGTTGAGTTGATATCCAAACGTCCGACCATAATCCAGCGGTCATGCGACAAGGGTGGCAAGCGTTCAAACACGGTTGGGCGACCTTCGGGGTCGTTTGATGAGCAGATTTCGCCTTCGGGTTTGTAGTACATGAGTACACGGCGACGTTTTTCATTTTCGGCGGTGTAGCGTAGCTGACGACCGTCCACACGGATTTCATCACCCTGTCCGACTCTGTCGCCGATAGTGGCGACTTGCCCATTAACGCTGACACGACCTTCACGGATAACGTCTTCCATTTGACGGCGTGAGCCTAAACCTAGACGTGCTAGGGCTTTTTGCAATTTTTCATCTTTCATGGGATTTTCCTGTTTTGACATTTCACAATGTGGTTAAAATAGTTATTATACGCTAGTTTTGATGATAAATCTTAGTAATTTTTCATATAAAAATTCGTTTACATTTGTCAAATTTTTGAGTAATATAAAAATCAACTTTTAACAAAAAAATGGAAAATTTATGATAAATAAACCTTCATCTTCTTATGTTGGGGCGACTTGGGCGGTATTTGGGATTGGTGTGTTGGGATTTTTGATTGGACTTTGGAACGCCCAAATGCAATTAAACGAAAAAGGCTATTATTTTACCGTGTTATGTTTTGGGCTATATTCTGCGATTAGTTTGCAAAAAACGGTGCGTGATAAAGAAGATGGCTTGCCAACGTCAGGTTTGTATTATGCGATTAGTTGGGGAGCGTTGGCAATTGCGGTGATTTTGATTACCGTTGGGCTTTGGAACGCCACTTTATTGTTAAGTGAAAAGGGATTTTATGCGATTGCGTTTACCATGAGTTTGTTTGCGGTGATTACCATTCAAAAAAATACCCGAGATTTACAAAATATCAAAGAAGGATTTGGCAATGAAAATACAACGGAAGAAAAATCACGGTTTTTTAATTTACAAAAACCTGATGAATAATACCGAATTTTAACCTTCAACCGCCCCAATCTCTGGCATTTCTGGCAAATCGTCCAGACTTGTCAGCCCAAACGCATCTAAAAACGTATCAGTCGTGTGAAGCAACGCTGGGCGACCCAGCGTATCTTTAAAACCACGCTCCACAATCCAATCTTTATCAAACAATTGTCGTAAAATATTGCTAGACACCGTCACCCCACGCACTTGTTCAATGTCCGCTCGTGTAACAGGCTGTTTATAAGCAATTACGCTTAAGGTTTCAAGCAAGGCTTGGCTTAAGGTTTCTTGACGTTTTGGAAAAACTTGTTGAATCAGCGGACTAAACTCATCAGCAATCTGTAACCGATAGCCACTTGCCGTCTGTGCCAAGGTCAAAGCCCCTGTAGACAGGCGTTGCTGTAGCACGACCAACGCCGTATCCAAGCTATCTTTTGTCAAAGATAGCTGTTGGCATAGCGTTTTTGCGGTAACAGGCGTTTCGGAGGCGTGTAGCACCGCTTCAATCTGACGGCTGTGGTGCATAGCTTGTTGGTGTTTTTGGGAAAAATTTGTCATGCAATTTTGTCCAGTTTATTTTTTATCCGACTTTTTTTCGGCTTGTTTGTCAAGGCTTTTGTTAAAGACGATTTTTTGCAATAAAAAATCTTGTGCCGAAAAAACATTGCCATCATCAGCTTGGATAAATTGCCATGTGCCATCGCCTGATAGTTGCCATGCACTGCTGTTGTCTTTAAGGTAGTTTTGGATATCTTCAAAAATACGCTTGAATACGACAGGGTCGTCAATCGGAAAGGCGACTTCCACACGGCTAAACAAGTTTCGCTCCATCAAATCAGCACTGGCACAGTATAGGCGTGCGTGGGCTTTACTGTCGTCAAGCGAGCCATTGGCAAAATAGTACACACGAGTATGCTCCAAAAACCGCCCCACGATAGAACGCACGTTAATGTTGTCGGACACGCCTGCCAACTGCGGACACAAACAGCACATAGAGCGGATAATCAGGTCAATTTTGACCCCTGCTTGTGAGGCCTGGTACAGTTTGTCAATGATTTGTTTTTCGGTTAAAGCATTGACTTTGATGATAATGCGACCTTGTCGCCCTGCTTTGGCGTGTTTGATTTCATCATCAATAAAGTCCATGATTTTGTCATGCAAAGTTTCTGGTGCATATAACAAACGCTGTAATTTGGCAGGTTTGCCCATGCCTGTCAAAATGTTAAAAATTTTATGCACGTCTTCTGTAACCGCTTCGTTGGCGGTAAACAGACCGTAATCGGTATAGTCCTTGGCATTGCCTGCGTGATAGTTGCCTGTACCAAGATGGGCATAACGGCGTAATTGACCGTCTTCACGGCGGACAATCAACATCAGTTTGGCATGGGTTTTGTAACCGACAATACCGTACACCACGACCGCACCCGCTTGTTGTAACAAGTTTGCCACTTCAATGTTTGATTTTTCATCAAATCTGGCTCTTAGCTCAATGACGGCGGTCACTTCTTTGCCGTTTCTGGCGGCTTCGGCTAGGGCTTGCACGATTTCAGAATTTGCCCCAGAGCGATACAGGGTTTGTTTAATTGCCAACACATTGGGGTCGCCTGCGGCTTGACGAATCAGGTTCACCACAGGCGTAAAGGCGTGAAATGGGTGATGTACCAAGATATCTTGTTTGCGAATGGCATTAAACACATTTTCATTTTTTTCCCACATTTCACGGCGAAACGCTTTGGGAATTTCGTGGGTAAACGGCTGAAAACGCAAATTTGGCATTTTAAAATCAAACAAAAGTCGTGTTAAATTCACAGGCCCGTTAACACGGTATAATTGCTCTTCGGTCAAATCAAATTCATCTAGCAAAAAATCCACGATTTCTTGCGGACAATGCGTGGTTACTTCCAAACGCACTTTTGCCCCAAAACGGCGGTTTTCCAGCTCACCTTCTAAGGCTTTTGCCAAATCTTCAATGTCTTCTGCCAAATCCAAATCGGCATTTCTGGTCAAACGAAACTGATGACAACCCGTCACTTTTAGGCTTGGGAACAACTGATTAATATGCTCGTGAATGACGGCGGTGAGCATGATGTGATGTTCCTTGCCATCTGTCAATTCATCAGGCAAACGAATAACACGAGGCAAACTGCGAGGGGCTGGCACGACCGCAAAGTCCAGCACACGCCCAAAGCTGTCTTTGCTGTCTTTACAATCCAGCGTTACCATAAAATTTAAACTTTTGTTTACCAACCTTGGAAAAGGGTGCGCCAAATCAATACTAATTGGGGTCAAAACAGGGGCGACTTGGTGTTCAAAATAATCTTTTACCCACGTTGCCTGTGCAGGTGTCAGTTCTTCACGCTTTAAATAACGGATATCTTGCTTGGCTAATGCAGGCAAAATCTCTTCGTTCAAAATGCGGTATTGTTCATCTACTGCCTTATGTGCGATGGTGGAAATATGCGATAACACTTGGCTAGGTAGCATACCGTCAATGCTACTTGCGACATCGCCCATCTTCATTTTTTGCATCAAACCTGCGACACGAATTTCAAAAAACTCGTCCATATTTGACGAAAAAATAATCAAAAAAAACAATCTTTCTAACAAAGGGTGGCGTGGATTGGTCGCCTGTGCCAACACACGCTGATGAAACTGCAACAAAGACAATTCACGGTTAAAATAGGCTTGCGACATTTCGCCCATTTCTTGAAAAATATTGGGATAATGAATTTGGTTTAGCCCAATTTGCAAAGCATTTTTTGGCAAAACTGGCTTGGTTGGTTGGTTGTCGGTTAAATTGTGGCTTATATTGTTCGCTTTGTTCATCGGAGTTCCTTTTAAAAATAACGTGGCAATTTATTTTGTTTAACACTTCATCATAACCGATATTTGTGTCAAAAAAAATACAAAATTGTATTTTTTTGCTGTTTTGTTTTTGCCAAAATCATTCACTATCTGGCAAATCCGCACCGCCCATTCTACGAATGATGATATTGGTTTTGTTTTGTAGGCGTTGATTTTTGCGATTTTTTTCATAAAATTTTGGATTGGGAAGCATGGCAATCAGTGACGCTGATTCACGCTTTGTCAAATGTTTGGCAGACTTTTTATAATAATGCTGTGCCGCCGCCTCAATGCCGTAAATCCCATTGCCAAACTCGGCAACATTCAGATAAGCGGTCAAAATTCGCTCTTTTGTCCACATTTGTTCAATCATAAGGGTGATAATCGCCTCTTCGCCTTTACGAATATAGGAACGCTGTGGAAATAAAAACAGATTTTTGGCAAGTTGCTGGCTAATGGTTGAGCCACCTGCGGAAATATTGCCCGCTTTTTGATTTTTTTTAATCGCATTTTCAATGCCTTGAATGTCAAAACCCGCATGACTGGCAAAGTTGGCATCTTCACTGGCAATCGCCGCACGTTTGACATTGACCGAAATTTGTTCATCATCAACCCATGTCTGTTCCACGCCATTAAAAGTAGATAATCTGTGTAAAATCATAAACATACTGTTATGAATCGGCTGGGTTTGCCAAATCGCAAGCAACGCCACCACCATCACATGAAAGGCAAAAAACAGCCCTATCAAGGTCAAAAATACCCATTTTAACCATTTTTTAAAACCTGTGGTAGGTTTGACAGGGGGCAAGCTGTCTTTGGCAACGCTTTTTTGGCGTTTTTTGCGTTTGGGTTTTGATGGCGGTAAATTATTTAGCAAATGGTTTGGCATAATATTGGGAGTTTTATCGTGGGTAAATGGCTTGTGAAAATCAAAAATATGGCTTATTATAACCATTTTCGCCAGCTATGTTAAGAACCTGCATTCACAACATCACGCATTCACATTATTGGCATATTAATAAATATTTGTTTAAAAAATCTGTATAAAAAAATGTCAAACCCAACCACCATTGCCGAAACGATAACCGACAAATTTTGGATTTTGTACGGTACAGTCGGCTGTCGTCTGTGCGATGATGCCAAATATTTGCTTAATCAAGCCCAAATGGTCGCCGATTTTGAATGGCGATATGTGGATATCATTGACTTGCCAGAAGATGAAATGCTTGCCCTTGCCACCAAAATTCCTGTCATTCAAACGCCCAATTTTAGCCAAACTTTAAATTATCCGTTTTCGGTGATGGATATTTTGGCATTAACAACGTGATTGACAATCCATTTTTTTAAACAACTGTAAAGTAAACTCATGAAAAATTTAAGCAAAATTACCGATATTGAAAATTTACGCCAAATCGCCGAAAAAAAAGTGCCACGAATGTTTTATGATTATGTGGATAGCGGTTCTTGGACGCAAACGACTTATCTGAACAATGAAATCGATTTTCACCGTATCAAACTGCGTCAAAAAGTGCTGTGCGATATGGCTGGGCGTAGCACCACAAGCCAAATGCTCGGGCAAGACGTTACCATGCCTGTGGCGATTGCCCCAACGGGTTTTACAGGTATGATGTGGGCTGATGGCGAGATTCATGCTGCTCGTGCTACCAATGCGTTTGGTATTCCGTTTTCGCTATCTACCATGAGTATTTGCTCCATTGAAGATGTGGCAAGCCATACGGATAAGCCGTTTTGGTTTTGGTTTCAATTGTATGTCATGCGTGATAAAAAACCCCATTAAACAATAGTTTAATAGGGTTTTTATTAAAAATAAATAGTTGAAACGGATTACATCATACCGCCCATACCACCCATTCCGCCCATACCAGCCATACCTGCACCTGCGTCATCTTTTGGCAAGTTAGTAATCATGGCTTCGGTCGTTAGCATTAAGCCAGCTACAGACGCAGCGTGTTCCAATGCTGAACGAGTTACTTTGGCAGGGTCTAAAATACCCATTTCTAGCATATCACCATATTCACCAGTCGCCGCATTGTAACCGTAGTTGCCTTCACCACCTTTCACTTGATTGATAACCACAGATGCTTCATCACCAGCGTTGGTAACGATTTGACGAAGTGGGGCTTCCATTGCACGTTTCAAAATGTTGATACCTGCAGTTTGGTCATCATTATCGCCTTTGACATTGTCAAGAGCTGACAACGCACGCACCAATGCCACGCCACCACCTGCAACTACACCTTCTTCCACAGCGGCACGAGTTGCGTGTAATGCGTCATCAACACGGTCTTTTTTCTCTTTCATTTCGGTTTCGGTGGCAGCACCAACTTTAATCACCGCAACACCGCCAGCTAGTTTTGCAATACGCTCTTGTAGTTTTTCTTTGTCGTAGTCAGACGTTGATTCTTCTACTTGACGGCGAATTGATGCAACACGGTCAGCGATTTGTTCGGTAGAACCAGCACCATCGACAATCACGGTATTTTCTTTGCCAACGGTAACTTTTTTGGCAGTACCCAACACGCTCAAATCAGCGGTTTCTAAGCTCATGCCAACTTCTTCAGAAACCACAGTCGCACCTGTCAAAATCGCAATGTCTTGCAACATGGCTTTACGGCGGTCACCAAATCCGGGGGCTTTCACCGCACATACTTTTAAGCCACCACGCATATTATTGACAACCAAGGTTGCCAATGCTTCATTTTCTACGTCTTCAGCAATGATTAACAAAGGTTTGCCAGCTTTCATTACGTTTTCTAGGAGTGGGATTAACTCACGAATATTGCTGATTTTTTTGTCTACAAGCAAAATCATTGGGTTATCAAGTTCAGCGGTTAAAGTGTCTGCTTTGTTGGCAAAGTATGGGCTGATATAACCACGGTCAAACTGCATACCTTCGACCACTTCTAAGGTGTCTTCAAAGCCTGAACCTTCTTCAACGGTAATTACGCCTTCTTTGCCGACTTTTTCCATCGCTTGGGCGATTAAGTCGCCAATGGTTTGGTCAGAGTTGGCAGAGATAGAGCCAACTTGTGCAATAGCTTTGCTATCGTTGGCTGGAGTTGAAATGGCGTGGATTTTTTCTACAACCGCACGCACGCCTTTGTCAATACCACGTTTTAAGTCCATTGGGTTCATGCCAGCAGCGACTGATTTCATGCCTTCTTGCAAAATCGCTTGTGCCAAAACGGTCGCTGTGGTTGTACCGTCACCTGCTACGTCATTGGTTTTGCTAGCGACTTCACGAACGAGCTGAGCACCCATATTTTCAAATTTGTCTTCTAATTCGATTTCTTTAGCGACTGAAACACCGTCTTTGGTAATCGTTGGAGCACCAAATGATTTATCAATCACCACGTTGCGACCTTTAGGGCCTAGGGTAACTTTAACAGCATTTGCCAATACGTTTACGCCGTCAATCATTTTTGAACGAGCGTCAATGCCAAATTTTACGTCTTTTGCCATGAGAATTTCTCCAATTTTTATTTTTAAATGAATTTATAAAATTAAATAGCGATTTAAGAAATTACACCTAATACATCGCTTTCACGCATGATTAATAATTCTTCACCGTCAATTTTTACGGTTGAACCAGCGTATTGACCGAACAACACTTTGTCGCCAACTTTTACATCAAGCGGACGCACGCCATTGTCGGTAATTTGACCGTTACCCACAGCGATAACTTCGCCTTGTTGCGGTTTTTCTTGGGCGTTACCTGCAAGTAGTAAGCCACCTGCGGTTTTTTGTTCTTCTTCTGAACGGCGAACAACGATACGGTCGTGTAAAGGACGAATTGCCATTTTTTTACTCCATGATTTTAAAAGTTTATTAAAAAAAATTAAAAATAATTTGATAAAATCGGCAAAAGCCGTTATCAAATTTGCGTTATTGCTAAAAATGGGGATAGGTGGTATTTTGTTCAAGTTTGTTCAAGAAAAAAAGTGATTTTTTTTAAAATTTTGTCAAAAGGTAAGTTTTCACACGCTTGTTTTGCACAAGTTTCATATTTTGTTACATTTTGCCAAAGTGATGGTTTTTGACTTGTAATTTTTAGCAAAACGCCTTAATTTATTCACATATTCATTTTTTAAGGTCATTGTGATGAGATTAACAGATTTATTTAAAGTTTCCATTTTAACCATGAGCGTAATCGCTGTGCCTGCTGTTGCGACAGTTTCGCCGTCTTCGGCAACGTATAATTTTAGCATTGAAGGCAAGTACAACGGCACGGCAACTCGCACGCTCAAGCAAAACGGCAATCAATGGCAATACAATATAAACGCCAATGTGAGCAAGTTGGCAACTGCTAGCCAGTCAGCGACTTTTAGCGAAAGCAATGGCAACATTACCCCTATCAAAAGTGCCACACAGTACAAAATTTTGGGCGTGGGGCGGACGTCTTCGTTAAGTTTTAACAATGCCAAAAAACAGTACGTCAGCACTTACAAAGGCACGAGCAAAACCGTGAGTATGCCAAAGACGGCGTATGATGATTTGAGCCTTGAAATGCAGATTCGTGAAGACCTAAAGGTGGGCAAATTCCGTGGTAGCTACCCGATGGCGGAGCGTGACAAGGTGGACAATGTCACCTTTACCAAGTCTGCCACGACAAAAATCACCGTGCCAGCTGGGACGTATGATGTAGTAAAAATTGACCGTGTGCATGATGATAAAAGCCGTCAGACCAGTTTTTGGCTTGCCCCAAGTTTGGATTATTTGCCTGTCAAAATGGTGCAAACCAATGACGGCAAAAAAATGGAAATGAATTTGACAAAGGTAAATTAAACAAAACCATTTTTTAAATCCATCTTGTAAAAAGGGCGTATTGAATACGCCTTTTTTTATTTATCAATCATTTACGAAAAATCACGCCAAACTTTTCAACGCTAATTTTAATAAGTTTTGAGTAGTCATTGTGTCGTCAAGTTGAGATTTTGCGGTTTTTATCGCCAATTGGGCTTCTTTTTCTTTATAACCCAACGCCATCAGGCCTGCTTCCACTTCGGCAATGATATGCATTTCATTATTTTGATTGGTGTCATTTTGCATTTCATTCATCAATGATTGTTGATGAATGACATTCTCACCGCCCAAATTTTTGAGTTTATCGGCAAGTTCTATGATTAAGCGTTGAGCAGTTTTTTTACCCACGCCCGGTATGCGAGTAAGGGCGGTTTCGTTGTTGGTTTGGACATAGTGTTTTAACTCATCTAAAGTTAAAGTGGACATGATGGCAAGTGCCATTTTTGCCCCCACGCCATTGATTTTTAACAGTTGGCGAAACAGTTCTTTGTCATGTGGTGTTAAAAAACCAAACAACAAATGTGCGTCTTCTCGCACGACCAAATGCGTCCACAGTCCAATTGGTTGGTTAAGTTGTAATTGACAAAAAGCGTTTAGCGGTAATTCAATTTCATAGCCCACACCACTTGCGGTCATGATGATGGCGGTTGGGGTGAATAAGTGTTCAACTTGACCTTTGATAAAACCTATCATTTTTTTCCTTAACTTTTTATAAATTCAAATTTGATTAAAAACCCACAAAAAAAGTGTTTTTCATGGGTTTTCTTAAATAGTCTATCAATCAAAACTTATAATTAACGCTGGCAAATACTGAACGCCCAGCCCCATACACAGGCGTGCCGTAGTTTGATAAGCCATTGCCAAGCTCGCCATTCATAGACATGGTGCGACCTTGCCCCATATACGCACCACCTAGAGGTAAGGCGTATTTTTTATCAAGCACGTTATCAATGCCAACCGTTACATTTAGATTGTCATTAAAATCATAACCACTACTTAAGTTTAACAAGCCATAACCTGCGGTTTTGATTTCGTTTCGTGGTACAGATACATCATCTTTGGCAGTTACGCCCACCCATTCAAGTTTGTTGTTCCAGCCGTTTTTTTCATGCGTTAGGGCGACTTTACCATTTAACGGCATGATGTTATACAGCGGACTGTCGGTCTGGGTATTTGTGCCTTTGGTGTAGTTTAATGAGCCTGTAATGCCAAACGCCCCTAAGCGGTTTTCGCCAAGTTTGGCACGAGCGGACACATCTACGCCATAAATGCGAGCGTCTTGGTTGGTGTAGCGTAACACGTTGTATTTGCCCGCTTCGTTAGACTTAGCTTGTCCGTTCATTGGGTTGATTTGCACGGCATCAATGTAGTTGTCAATTTGGCTAAAATACGGCGTGAGCGTTACGCCATATTTATCGTCTTTGGCTTGGTAGTTAAAGGTTAAAGCGATTTTATTTGCTGATTCTGGTTTTAAATTAACATCGCCCACATAGCCGTTACCATCGCCTGCGGTGTTGTTCATGGTTGCCATCATGGGTGATGTAGACCAAGTATAGCGTTCGTATAGGCTTGGGCTACGTTCTTGGTGGCTAAGTCCAAGTTCAAGACTGCTTTGTGGGTTTAGTGCAAAGCGGTTGATGATGCTTGCATTCCAGTTGTGGTCGGTTTTTGATAAATCTTGTGCGTTAAAGTGGTTGCTATCACGCACTTGTTGCTTGACCATAGCCACCGTGGAAGTCGCATCATTATTATAGCCTTGCACCTTGTCGGCATTGGTTTTTAGGTTTTCATAACGCACGCCAATTTGGCTTGTCCATGTTGGGCTAATTGCTTTCTCCCATTCGCCAAAAACGCTTACTTTTTCACGCTTGCCATTGTTAATATTAACAAACACATTAGGATACATCATACTGCCAGACACAGGCCAGTAATCATCAAGCGTATAATCTTGGTATTCCACGCCTGTGCGAATGTTGGTAGTGTCGTTTAATTCACGAGAGAGCTTAATGTTTAGTCCGTTGGTTTTACTCTCGGTTAGCATGGGCATACCAAAGGCACAAGTCCCAGATATGCTTGGGCAAGGCTTACCAATAAAGCCATTTGTTCCCATTACCATGCTTTGCATGCCGTACCAATAACGTTTGTCACTGCCAAAATCCATGCCGTGCTTGACATTTTCATGATAGGCTTGGGCTTCTAGCGTGCCAAAATCCAGCTCGCCTGTATAGCGTAAATTGTAGCGATTTAGGCGGTTGTCTAGCATATCCATGCGTTGATTTGGGTACAGTTCATTGGGGACGTTTTGCCAATTATAGCCAAATTGCCACAGATGGTTGCCTGTTAAATACGCTAAATCTAGCGATTGATTCATGTTTTCAAAAGCAGTTGAACCGACTTCATCTTTATCAAGCTGTTGTCCCACATTGCCTGTTTCTGTATAGTTTTTAAAATCGCCCCCTGCCTTGTAGTTGTCGCTTTTGGCGTAGTTGGCTTTGTAGGTTAAACTTACGTTTTCGCTTGTGGTGCTAAGGCTAACATTTGCCCCATGTTGATTGCCATTGCTACGATAAAACGCCCCAATTTCGCCTGACGTTTCAAGCGTTTGTTTGCCAATGTGAAAGCGTTTTGGCTCGGTGTTAGCATTGTCTAAAATCACCGTGTCAATCTGTTGAGCGGTTTTGTCGTCATCTAAAATAATTGTCGTATCAGAAAATTGTTCATTATTTTGCAAAACAGAATTTTGTAAATCTTGATTTTGCAAAACTGTATTTTGGCGTGGTTTGGCAAATTTTGGGCGAGCGGTTTCTACCACAATAGTCGCACCAACGCTATTACCAGACACGCTTGCAGGGGTTACGCCTGTATAAACTTTTAATTTTTCAATGGCGGTAGGCGGTGCGTAAGATAATGGTGAGTTCATGTTGTTTGGGCAAGATGCAATACTGTCCACACCGTCCACCAAAATTTTTAAACGGTGGTCTGCCATGCCTTGAAATACAGGCAAAGCCGAGATACCGCCTGCGGTTTGGGCATTCATGCCTGTAACATTACTAAGCAATGTTGTTGTATCACTACTTTGGCTTTTGCCAAAATTGAGTGCTTTTTGTGAAACATTGCTTGCACTTGCAGTGGCGGTGCTTGGGTCGTTGTAGCTGTCGTTTACAACCACATGGGCGACATTGTTGCTATCAAGGGCAATTTGGTCGTTTGGCGTGGCAAATGCTTGTGATACTTGCAACATAGCAAGCGTTAAAAGGCTTAAATGAAATACAGGTTTTGCGATAAAACGATTTGACATAAGATACTCCTGTTTTGAAAAAAATATTAAAAATCTTTAAAAATCAATGGTTTAAAACATAATCCACCGACACATCAAAATTTGTGCTGTTATCAGGCATTGGATTTTTGCTAATGGCTTTTTGGCACGCATTCATCGCTTCGTTATCTAGCACATCAAAGCCAGAGCTTCGCTTAAGCCGACAGCTTACACCGCCCAATGACGCATTCACATTTAACAAACTACTGCCTTGAATCCCTGCATTGCGAGCGGTTTTTGGGTAGCGTTTGCTTTGATTCACGCTTGCGATAAAACGGCTTTGCCATTGGGCTAAGTTAGTTTTTGTGCCATTGTCTTCATTGCTTGCTTGCGGTTTTGGCGTTGCCATTTTTTGTGGCGTGGCGTTTTGGCTTATTTGCTCGGTGGTTACAACTTGTGTATTGGTAATTTTTGTTATCGCCTTTTTCGGTGTTTGGTTATCATGATTTTCTCCTTGTGCTTGGCTAACGGTGGTTGGCACAGCGGTTTTGCTTGAGTTTTCCGAATTTTTATTTTCTAAATTTTGTTTTGTTAAATCTGTTGGCGTATTTTTTAAATTTTTGTCAAAAGTTTTTGGCTTTTGACTGACTACTTGTTTGCTTTTTGGCTCATGGTGTTTGTGAATTGGGTTTTCTTTTACCAAACTTTTTTCAACATTGTTTTTAATGGGCGATTGTGGCTTGTCTGGTTGTTTGTCGGTTTTTACAATTTCTTCATTTTTTGCAATTTCATTGGGCTTAACCGTTTCATCATTTTTCACAATACTATTTTGCTCAACCGCAACCCAACGAATTGGCAAGCTAATTACTTGATTTTTATTGATATTTTTACCAAAAAAAGCGATTAAAACCAATACAATCACCACACAAAAATGAAATAGCAATGACAAAAACCAATCTTGTAAACGTATGTTTTCCATGAGTTTTACCTATTGCCGTTTGACTTCTAGTACCACATTGTTAAAGCCCAAATTTTTTAGGTCATCGGATAGGCTCACAAAGTGTTCAAGGGCGATTTTACCGTCTGCACGAATGGCTATCGTGCTTGATTTGTCTAGCCCCTGCAAGGCAGTTTTTAGGCTCATTATCGCCTTGTCATTTAGGTATAATTTGCCGTCTGCTGTTAGGGTTAATACCAAAGGCGTTGGCACGTTTTGGCTTGCCGTGCTAGATTTTGCCAAGTCCACAGGGATTTTGCCATTTACCACAAAAGTTGCAGTGGTTAGTACAATGGTCAAAAGCACCAACATGACATCAACGAGTGGTACAACGTTAATTTCGCCAAATTCGTCCAAATCGTCCGTCATGTCAATTCCCCATCATCTCGTCAAAATCGGCAAGTTTTTCCTTGACCTTTCTTGTCAAAAAATTGTTCAAAAACACACAAGGAATTGCCACACCAATGCCAATGGCGGTTGCTTTTAGGGCAAAGGCAAGCCCTGTCATAATGGATTTTACGTCAATATCGCCTGTTTGTCCAAGCATAGCAAAGGTAAGCATAATGCCAAGCACCGTGCCAAACAGCCCGATATATGGGGCATTGCTGGCAATCGTGCTAATGATGTTTAAATGGTGTGTTAAATGTTTTTGCAATTTGGCTCGGCTTTTATAATCGTGAATATTTACTTGTTTGTAAAATCGTGTGCGTTCAATGGCAATCGTTACCGCCACAATGCTCAGGCAAATCAGCACGCCAAAAATCCCATATTCAACCAGCAATTTTAAAACGTTGTTATTCATTTTTTTCTGCTCACCTTTAAAACCATCACATTGGCAAATGATTGTAATCCCCTTGTAACTATTATATACTTTGTGTAAAAAATTACCCTGCGACAAATTGTCGCACCCTTGACTTTTGTTAATGAATGAAATTAAAAAAATCATGCTAAATCATCTTAAAATCGTCCCAAAAATCCCTTGGATAGCCCGTATCACATGGCTTGTTATGATGATAATTGCCCTTGTTTTTAGCAAAATTTGGCACATTGCCAACACGCAATTTTTTGCCTTGTGTGCGGTGGTGGCGGTTTATGCTTGCGTGGTGGGCATGGCGTTTGGCGTGCGACAGCGTATTGGCACGCAAGGCGTGTTTTGGGCGTTTGTGGTGGATTTATTGGCTTGGTCGTCATTTGTGTATTTTTCTGGTGGTGCGAGTAATCCGTTAATCACGCTATTTTTGACGGTGGTGGGCGTGGGCGTACTTGTGTTATCGGTTTGGCAAAGCGTGTATTTATCGGCAATTTCGGTTGTTCTTTATACGCTTTTATGGTTTTTTTATCAGCCGTTTGCCAATCATTCGCACGGTCATCATGGGACCATGGGCGAATTGCACCTTTTGGGTATGTTTGGCGTATTTATTGTGGCATTGCTCATTATGACAGGCGTTACCTTGTATTTTAAACACGCCATGCAACGCACATTTAACGCCCTAGAGCAAGCCACAAAAACCCTGCATCAACAACAAAAACTGCTTGCGGTGAGTAGTCTTGCCGCTAACATCGCCCACGAGATGAGTACGCCCATTGCGTCTATGCAACTTTTGACCGACAATATCGCAAACGAACTTGATGAAGACGATGAATTGCAAGATGATATTGCTTTATTAAAAAGTCAAATTTTGACGTGTCGGCAATCGCTTGACGTGCTAAAAAATCAAATCAAAGCCAGTCAAAATAGCAATTTTGAGCCAAATAATCAGCAATTTTGCACAAAAATTCATGAGCTTTTGCCAAAAGTGGTGAAAGATTGGCAATTTTTGCATCCGCATATTGTGGTAAATTTACCAAGAATTGATAATTTTTTATTAAAAATTGATGAAGAACAGCTTTATGCTATTTTAATCAATGTTTTTAATAATGCCGTGCAAGCAGGAGCAAAGCGGATTGACATTGAATTAACAGAGCAAAACAACGTGGCAAAAATCGCTATTTTTGATAACGGACACGGTATTGATGATGAAGTATTAAACCGATTGAATAAACAAACATTGATTAGTTCAGACGGTTGGGGGCTTGGCTTAATGTTTGCCAAAACCGTGCTAGAAAACGTGGGTGGTGAAATTATGATACAAAAACAAACCCAAGGCACAAGTGTTATCATTACTTTGGTGAAATTATGACAGAAAATTCAAATTGGCTAATTATTGATGATGATGCGGTTTTTTGTCGGATTTTGCAAAAATCGCTAGAAAAATTGGGTTTTGTCGTCTTTAGTGCAAACGACAGCCAAACTGCAATGAGTTTGGCAAGTGAACATTTGCCAAGTTATATCATTTTGGATTTAAATATAGCCGAAGAAAATGGTATTCATCTGATTGAACCACTGCTTACCATTAATCCTACCGCCAAAATTTTAATGCTGACAGGTTATGCCAGCATTGCGACTGCGGTGAGTGCGGTGAAGTTGGGGGCTTTTCAATATTTGCCAAAACCGTGTGGCGTGGACGAGATTTTAAAGGCGTTGGAAGTGGTGCAAAATACCGACAACACGCCAAGCCTTGATGAACGGCTGTCGCTTGACCATTACGAATGGGAATACATTCATCAAGTGCTAGAAGATTGTGGTGGCAACATCAGCGAAGCAGCACGCATTTTAAAAATGCACAGACGCACGTTGCAAAGAAAATTACAAAAAAGGCGTAAGATAAATATGGTATGACACCTGATTTAACCAAAAAAGTGGTGGCATAACATTTGAACTATAGTCAAAACCAAATTATAACTTTTTAATTCGCGGGTAACGGCTTTGCGTAACCCACGCTACAAGTTTTATTCCTAAATTATTGAATTATCAGCATTTATAAATGATTAAAATTGATAATGCAATGATAACGCAAAATTTCGCCCCGGTGCGGTGTAACGGTTGATACCATCACCTGATACCATGTTATTAATGCCGACCGTTGCCAGTGTGCGTAAATTATCCCAAGGAATATATTTTTCATCGGTTAGGTTATACACACCTGCTTGTAGGCTTAGGGCTTTTGACAATTTAACATTGCCATACACATCAAACACCCACACATTTTTGGTTAAATCATCGGTTGTCGCTGTACCTGTTGGTGTGGTTAAACGGATTTCTTCCAGCGTTTGCCCGCGGTAGCGTTTTGTGGTGTCGGCATCTTTTTTACCAAAAAACCGCCCAACCGCATTGATATCAAAACGTTCATTTGGCGTTTTATAATTGATACCGATTAAACCGTTAAGCGGTTGAATGGCAAGCAAATCCGAGCCATCACTGGCACTACCTTTTTGGTAAGCAAGCTGACCTTTTAAACCAAAATTACCAAAACGATTTTCAGCAAAATTATAAAAACCAGACAAGCCTACACCTTTGCTGGTTGCACTTTGTTTGTTGATATATTGAAAACAAGACGAGAATTTACAAGTGTTGCCATCAAAGGTGATTTCATTTCTGTCATATTGGTGCGTGTCAATAAAATTGTCGTATTTGTTGTAATAGGCGGTCAATTTGACCAAAGCGTTATCCCATTGTTTTTGCAAGCTAATTTGTTGATTAAGCGATTCTTCAGGTTGCAAATTTGGGTTGCTCATCTGTTCTATGCCGTTCATAGCAAAGCCCGAAAAAGATTGGTTTGATAACGGCATTAAAAATCCTGTGCCGATTTGATAAGTTGCTTGCCAATCGGGTTTTGGTTGGTATTGAATGCCTGTTTGCCATGTCCAAGCGTCTTTTTCTTGCGGTGCAAGCAGTTTGCCACTGCGGTAATCCTTGCCAATGCTGGTGTTTGCGTTGTTTAACACTTCTATATAAGCTGGGCGAACATTGACAACTTGGCGTTCATAATTATCATAACGCAATCCTGCATTCATGCTAACTTTTTCGTTTAAATAAATATTGTCTTTAATAAAAGCTGAGAATATATCTGTATCAGTCGGCAACATCATGGCGGAAGGGTTTTCAAAATACAGTGTAGATGATTGATAAATCATGTAAGGGTCGTATGATTGTTTGGCAAATTGCAGTCCAAAATTCGCCGTGTGTTCGCCAAGCCAAGTTTTATTTTCTGGCGGTAATAAATTAATGGTTTCCCCTGTCAATCGCCATTGATTAACATCAAAATAGTTGGGGCGATATTCTCGGTTTGAAATGGCGTTATTGCTATAAATATAAGTATCGGCAACGGTGATGACTTCTTGTTTGGTAAAGTCCAGTTTTAGATTGGATAGCCACGCACTGTTATCAGGGGTGTATTCATAATTAAAGCCATAGGCATTGCGTTCGTTTTCGTCAAAGGCTTGGCGATTTTGTCCAAAATAGGTCACTTTGGTGGCAGGGGTATTTTGGTTTATCGTGTATTGATGACTGCCGTGTATGCCAAATTTGTGGCTTGGTGTGGGGGCGTAATACATTTTTGCCAAAAAAGAATCTTGCTCATAGTGCATAGGGTCTGGATAAATACCTGCCGTGCCTTTTTCATTGTCTGGAAAAATATATGCTGGGTCTAGCCGTGCGTCATCAAACGACCGCATATCATGATTTTTGAGTTCATGCCCTTCACGGCGTGCATAATTGAGCAAGCCTGAAATACTGCCCTTTTTAAAACCCAAGCCAATGGCGTTCATAAATTCTTCATTTTTACTGGTGTAGCCTGTTTTTAGATAACCGCCCACTTCTTTGCCAGCTTTTACCAAGTTTTCAGGTTCACGGGTTTTAAAATCCACCGCACCGCCAATCGCACCGTTACCACTGTTTAACGAATCTGCCCCTTTGTTGATTTCTGCTGATTGGAGCATTTCTACATCGGTCATAAAACGTGAATCGTTCATATAACCATACGGCGTAAAAAACTCGTTGGTTTCCACTTCAGGCACGGCAACGCCATCAATCAACATGGCGACACGATTGCCGTCCACGCCTTGAATATTAAAGCCTTTTGAGCCGTAACGCCCCACTTCGCCAACGCTAACTTCAGGATTATATTTTACCAAATCTCGGCTATCCATAATCAGTTGTTCGGTAATTTGTTTGCTGGTGGTTTTGTTGGTATGCGGCGTGTCACTAATGCTTTGCTCATTATCACTGGTGGTGGCTTGGATAACAATGGTATCTAGCGTGGTGTGTGGCTCGCTCGTTTCTGCCATCACAGTTTGGCTGTTTATCATCAAAAATGCCACAGCAACGGACAAGGTTTTGTAATGAAATGAATGTTTGGATTGAAGTGATTTTTTCATAATTTTTCTACAAAATAATTTTTTTATTAAAGAAAAACTGGACGATTTGTCCAGTTTTGTTAGAACCTATTCATGATTAATTTTTCTAGCTAAAAATGAGATAAATCGCAGGTTTTTCAAGGAAAAAACACAGTTTGATAGTTATTCTATCAAACAAGTTTTTGACGAAGAAAAACAAGATTTAGCCATTTTTAGCAGAAAAAGCATGATTTTAGGATAAAATTTAATCAAAAATCGTTTTGCGTATTAATCGTGAACAGGTTCTTAACAAAATAGCTTAAATTAACTGGCATCTTTTACCAATAACACATATCTTGCACGTTTTTCATTTGCCGAATCGCTATAACCACCAACGGCATTGCCATTTCGGTTGGTGTCGTTTGCCAAGCTACCGTTTGCTAGGTTTAAGGCATAGACTTTTTCAGCACTTGCTTTTGAGCTGTCAGTATCCGAATAAGGGGCTACAGGCGTTGATGACCAAATATAAGGCGAACTGGTCTGTGCAACGAATTGAGCAGGGATTTTTGGATTAATACATTCCCAACCCGATTTTTCACCGACCCAACGAGAATACCAACCTGAAGTGTCTTGAATACATTGTTCATCAGGATAGACATCACTTTTGGTAATCCATTTGCTTGTGTCGGTCGTTTCCTGTGTGCCTATGTGTCCATAAAAATTTAAACCATTGGCAAACACAAACAGACTGGTATTGGTCGCAGGTAGGGCTTGCGTTTCTTCTACAATGCTTAACAATTCTTTGGCATTTGGCACTCGCCAACCATCTTTGGCACTGTTTAATGCATCTTGCCAAGTGGCAAATTCGGTCGCTTGTCCATCACAACTTTGCGTGGTTGAATTAAAGGTTTGTCCAACCAAACAGCGAGACCAAGTCAAACCACGAGCGGTATCGGTGATTTCTGCGTTGTTAATGGTAAAGTTTTCGCTTTCTGCGGTTTTGTCAAAATTGCCAACAATCACTTCTGTATTGAGTTTTGGTTCAGGTGTTAAGTTGTTTGCAATGGCGATAGTACTTGTTGCAATAGCGGTTAAAATAGCGATTTTTTTTAGGTTAAATTTTTTCATTGTTTTTCTCCATCAATTTAAATTATTTACCATTACTCACCAATAACACGCCATTTGCAGATGGTCGCCATGAGCCAATGACATTTTCGGCACTAAACGTGCCATCGCTATACATTAGCCATACGTTTTTATCAAATTTCCAAGTACCAGCATCAGATTCAAACGATGCGGCAGGCGAGCTTGTCCATAAGCCAAGCGGATATTCATTACTGTCCATTTCGTTGGGGTATAACCAGCCTTTATGTAGTACAACGTCCGCTTTTTTTGAGCTGATATTCATCACGCCAAACAGTTCGGTACGAGTTGGCAATCGCCAGTTATTGACACCGCATAGATTGCTTGCATTCACACTGACCGCATATTGCTCTGTGGTGCAGATATCTTGGCTATTGCCACAAGTTTCTTTATCACGTCCTGTGCCTTTGCCTGTGTCTTTTGTGCCAAGTTGGGTTTTGCTGTCATAATAAGTATATTCCCAAGTGGCATCGTTGGTTGCTTTACTTGCTGTGTCTTTGTTAAAAGTTTTGGTTTCCCAAATCAAACCTGTCACATTGTCTTTCACACACGCCCAAGTTGTTGCGTCATTGGCAAGTGCGTTACCGTTTTTATCCAATTTGGTAAAACTAAAACCTGCCGTACCGTCCGCATCGTCTTTATGGGTCGCATCTCGTCCTTGACTACAGTCTTGATGAATGCCTGTACAATCCGCCAACGTGCCTTTGGTATGGTCGCCAGCGTAAGTAAAACCTGTGTCGTTAAGTTTGGTGCGTTTGGCTTTTTGTGGCGTATAATTTTGGATTTGCCCTGTTGCCACGCTTTGACCGTCAAACAATTGTACTTTGCCATTGTTGGTATTTAACAATTTTACGTTAAAAGTCAAAACGTCCGTTGGTGCAGTCCCGATTAAATCCATTTCTAAAACCGCTTGCGTTTCGCCTTTTTTAATGGTTACAAAATTTTGAGCAGGTTTTTTATAATTCACATTTTCAATCGCCGTGCCTGATACCACATCAAAAAATACGTTCGTATCAGAATCTACCGCAGTCGGAGCAAGTGCAATGGTAAACTGAATTTTGGCATCGCCTTCATTTTTTATTGCAATCGCATTGTCAATTTTTACCCCAACGTCCGTATTTTTCACTATTGTTGAAATGTTGCCAAGCAAATTATCAATTCGCACGTTATTATTTGTCGCTGTTAATTTCAAAGTAATCGGCGTATCACTGCCTGCTTTGCCATCAGATTTTAATTTAAATGACAAATCGGACGTTAATTTGTTTTTATTTAACGTTATTTTTCCTGTTTTTTGGCTTGGGTCGACTAATAACGCTTCCACATTATCGCCTATCAATTCATAAGTAACTTCATAATCGGTATTATCCGCCAAAATTTTGCTATCCACAAACTCAACGGTATAAGACAACGTGCCGTTTTCTGTCGCTAAATGGGTATCTTTTGCTACAGCTCGCACCGTTACTGCACTGTTGTTAATGTTGTTGCTTTTGTTTGGAATCACAGGTTTGCTATCCGTACCGCAACCTGTCAAAACCACCGCCACCGCTAAAGCCAAAGGCTTAACCGCCAAAAAACCATTTTTTAAAAACATCACACGCATAAAGCACCTTTTAAATGATATTGATAATTATTTACAAAAATGTTTGATAAAAAATTGCCCATTTTTACCATCATGAGCAATTTAATCGCTTAAACAAAAATCTCTCTAATCACCGATTTATAATAAGCAAACGCATCTTGAGCCCCTTGCAAGGCTTCGGCTTGTTCTTCTTTTGTCAAAGTCAAAGCGTCTAATTTTTCTTTAAATGCACGCCAATGACGCAAACGACCGTCTTTATGCCCCGCCAAATGGGTCGCACCGTGCGTTTCGTCCAGCTCAATTTTGCCCGCTTCTTTATACAATACCGCGGCCTCCACATTTGAGCCTTCCACACAGTATAGCCAGCCTAAACGTTTTGCTCCAACGACTTCAGGCACAGCAATACCGCTGTTAACAGGCTCAACTTCTAATGCTTTCATATCGGCAACCACCGCATCAAAACGAGACAGCTCCTGCAAATCTGCAATGATTTCGTTCAAATCTTTGGCATCGTGAAACGGTCTAACCGCTTGATGAAATTCGTATTGCGCTTGCAAAAATTTGCGATAATTATCATGCGAAACAAACGGTTGCATAGACATCACAAGATTATCTACGCTGTCATGCGTTTGGCGAGATGATAATTTTAGGCTTTCGCTAAAACTTAAATTTTTTGCTAAAACCTCATCAATGCTTAAATCTTTTTTGATATTTTCTTTAGTATCTGACATATTTACGCCCTTTTTTATCAATGCTAAAAAACAAATAATAATTTAAATAATAATTATTATTATCATTTAAATTTGTCTTGATATCTTACTTTATTGTAATTATAATGTAAATATCTTTTTTAAAAAAATTGTTTGTATGAGTACCGATTTTCAGCAAAACCCACCCACACCAAGTCATGACAGCATTCAACCCACACATTTGAGCATTTGGCAAAAAATGCTTCGGTGGATTTTTTTTGGCTTGGGATTTTTGTTTTTGGGTTTGGGATTTGTCGGCATTTTTTTACCTGTATTACCGACCACGCCTTTTATCATCTTGGCAACTGGCTGTTTTGCCAAGAGCTCCGAGCGGTTTCATCAATGGCTTCTGAATCATAAAACCTTTGGCAAATTGATAAAAAATTGGCAAGAACGCCGAGCAATCCCACGCTATGCCAAATATTTGGCATGGACGATGATGACTTTGTCATGTGCGATGTTGTTTTATCGGCTGTCGCATGAGATGATTTGGCTTGCTTGCACGACCAGTACGGTGTGTTTATTGACAACGATTTGGATGGCACGATTGCCAGATGCTTAAAACATTTATAAAAATTTATTTCACTTTTGACATACCAAAAATTATGTTATAACATAACATTTTTATTTTTTGGGTATGATAATAAAAGGAAAATTTTTATGAATAAATTCGCACCCCTTGCGGTGATTTTGGTAATTATGGGCGGTTTGGGCTTTTTTTTAAGCCAAAATAACAATAAACCAACCAATGCTCACAACCACAGCGAACACAACCACGACCATTCTCATGACGGTCATTCTCACGATGACAAACAAAACTTAATTGTAGTTACACCTTGGGAAATCACGTCCGAAGATCCAAGTAAATCGGGCTTTTTATTTCAAAGACTTGGCATTGCTGAAACGTTGGTAGAAACCGACAATCAAGGCAAATTGACTGAAGGCTTGGCAATCAGTTGGCAAAGTACGGATAACGGCAAAACGTGGGAATTTAAACTGCGACCTAATGTTAAATTTCATGACAATACCGATTTGACCGCTGATACGGTGGTAAAAAGTTTGAACGTGGCTTTAAGCAAGCCCACTGCTCTAAAACCTGCCAACATTGACAAAATCACCGCCCTTGACCCTTTAACCGTAAAATTTGAATTAAAACAACCGCTGAACGCTTTTCCTGCTTATTTGGCACATTCTACCAGTATCATTTTGGCAAATTCTGCCTTTGATGATAAAAATAACGTGGTGAAATTGGTCGGCACAGGAGCGTATCAAGCCACCAAAATTGAACCACCGCAAAAAATTGAGCAAGTTGCTTTTGACAATTATTGGGGCGAAAAGGCGAAAATTAAAAACATCACTTATCTTGCCAACAGTCGTAGCGAAACTCGCACGTTATTGGCACAGAGTAAGCCCAATTATTTGGTTTATACGTTAGATTCGGCAAGTTTAAAACGCCTGCAAGCCGACCCAAACATTCAAGTGCATTCGCAGTCATTGGCTCGCACCATTCAATATAAAGTCAATGTTAAAGACCCATTATTTGCCGATGTGAAAGTGCGTGAGCTTATGTCAAAAGCAATTGACCGACAAGGCATTGCCACGTCTATTTTAAACATTCAAGACGGCATGGCAGAGCAGATTTTACCGCCTGTGTTTGCCGATTGGCAAGTCAAAACCATTTCGCAAAAACCTGATTATTCAGCGATTAAACAAGAATTTATCAAACTTGGATTTACTCAAGATGACAAAGGAATGTTAAGCAAAGACGGAAAACCTTTTAAATTTACCTTAAAAACCTTTTCTGACCGTCCAGAATTGCCCTTGATTGCCACCGCATTACAAAACCAATGGCAACAAGTAGGCATTGCCGTTGATGTGTCTGTGGGCAATTTTTCAGAAATTCCTGCATCACACCAAGACGGCACGCTACAAATGGCATTATACGCTCGCAATTATGGTTTAATCCCAGATGCGACAGGGGCATTAGCAGAAGACTTTGCTCCACAGGGCAGTGATTGGGGCGTGATGAATTGGCAAAATGCCGATTTGACAAATGCCTTAACACAATTAAACGCCTTGCCAAATAACAGTCCAGAATCACAAGCATTAAAACAAAAAATTTCGCAAATTATCGTTGATGAACGTCCGATTACACCGATTTTGTATTATCAGCAAAATGTTGCCACAAGCAAGGATTTAAAGGGTTTAACGATTGACCCATTGGAGCGAAATTTTAGATTAAATCAATTGTCGTGGTAAATAATATCAAAGCCATGTTGGGTATCGCTTTGTTCTACCCAACTTACAATTTACATTTTGGATTTGGTGTTGTTTAAATTGAAAAATTTGAGAAAATTATGTTAAAACTGCTTGTTCATCGTTTTTTGCAATTAATTTTTGTGATGTGGTCGGTCGGTACGCTGACCTTTGTGCTAATGCGGAGTTTGTCTGGTGATATGGCGTATCGCATTGCGGCAAGTCGCTATGGCTATGACCAAACCAACAGCATTGCCGCCGAGATGGTGCGAAGTGAGCTGGGGCTGGATAAGCCTTGGTGGGTGAGTTATGGCAATTGGCTTGGCGATTTGGCACAATTAAAATTGGGCAATTCACTGGTCAGTGGTGAGAGCGTTTGGGCGGAAGTCGCTCATCAATTTGGGCATACGTTGGCATTGGCGTTGGTGGCGTTATTCATCTCTTTACTCGTTGACCCACCTTTAGGCTTGTTGGTGGCTCAAAAACCCAACGGATTTTTTGACCGTTTAAGTTTAATCATCAGTACAGTTTTGCGTTCTGTCCCTGCCTTTATCATTGGCATTGTGCTGATTACCCTGTTTGCCGTGGTGTTAAAATGGCTACCTGCAGTGGGTTATGGCACACCGCAACATTATATTTTACCTTCTTTAACGTTGGCATTGGGCTTGTCGGCTGTGTCGGTGCGTGTGAGCCGTCATGCGATGGTTGATGTGCAAAATACGCCTTATTATGAATTTTCACGCTTAAAGGGCTTGGATAAATATAAAACTTTTGTGCGTCATGGGCTAAGAAACGTGGCAATTCCGATTTTGGCGTATCATTCGGTGCAACTCATTTATTTGATTGAAGGCGTGGTCGTGGTGGAAGCCTTGTTTGCGTGGACAGGTTCTGGTCATGCGTTGGTTCATGCGGTGATTGCTCGTGATGTGCCGATGATACAAGGCACAGCTTTGATTATGGGCGGTTTGTTTGTGGTACTAAATACGCTGATGGACATGATAAATGCCATGATTGACCCACGCATTGCCGATACGCACACGCACTAAAAGGATTTTTTATGTTATTAAAAAAATTAAATACCGCTCAATTTGTTGGTATTGGTTTGTTAATTAGCCTACTTGCTTTTGCCTTTTTACAACCGTTTTATTATCCTGTTGATGAAAATTTGCAAGATTTAACCAAAATTTTACAGTCTGGTTCGTCCGCTCATTGGTTTGGCACAGACCATTTTGGGCGTGATATGCTCGCACGTGTGGCATCGGCAATTCGCTTGTCTTTTTCACTGATTGTGGCATCTGTGGCGTGTGCGTTGGTATCTGGCTTATTCACAGGCATTGTGGCGGGCTATTTTGGCGGATTAGTGGACAAAGTTTTAGATTTTTTGTGTAATGTGATTATGGCATTGCCTGGTTTGTTGTTTATTTTGCTGTTTTCGGCAATTGCTCCCAATTCGTTTTTGGCATTGTATCTTGGTACTTCGCTTGTGATGTGGGTGGAATTTTTTCGCATGACTCGTGCCATGACCCAAACCATCGCCAAAAGCCAAGAAATTGAAGCGTCAAGGCTGATGGGCATGGATTTTTGGTATTGTTTTAAACGCCATTTTTTCCCAAAAATCGCCCCTGTCATCATGACCCTAAGTGCGTTTTCGGCAGGCAATGCGGTGCTTGCGTTGGCGACATTGGGGTTTATCAATGTCGGTTTACGCCCACCGACCGCCGAGCTTGGACTGATGATGACTGAGCTTTTTCCTTATTATCATGAAGCACCGATGATTTTTTTACAGCCGATTATTGCGGTGTTTTTGTTGGTGCTAAGTTTTCAGATGATTTCTGGGCAAGTTAAATAAAGATAAGTAACTGGATAAAATTATTTTAGGTTTTCCGTTCACACTGAGCTTGTCGAAGTGTAGGAAAACCGTTATGGTTCGACCACTTCGCTTCGCTACGTCTTGCGAAACAGTGTTTCTCACACCACGAACGGTTTTATTTTGCCCCAATACTTAAGTTAAATAAAAGCGGATTAAATAACAATGACAAATAAAATTTTAATAAAAACCAATGACCTAGCGGTTCTTACCACAGATAATCACTGCTTGGTAGAACCCATTAGTCTCACGCTAGAGCAAGGCAAAAATTTAACGATTTTGGGCGAAACAGGCTCTGGCAAAAGCCTACTGGCTCAAGCGATTATGGGTGCTTTGCCAAATGGGCTTGTGGCAAGGGGCGATGTTTGGCTAAACCACAATGACAAAAATGACAGCGACAACTTAGAAAAATTAAGCGAAAAACAACGCCAAACGCATTGGGGCAATTACCTTGCCATGCTTCCCCAAGAGCCAACTTTAAGCCTTGACCCAACGATGAATATTTTTTGGCAAACGTGGGAGAGTCTGTTTTTTGTTGCCAAAAAAGACAAAACCACCGCCAAAACCGCTACAAAATCGGCATTAGAAACGCTTGGTTTAACCAAATTTACCGACTATTATCCGCACGAACTCTCTGGCGGTATGGCACAGCGAGCATCCATTGCGGTGGCGACCACAGGCGATGCAAGCATTGTCATTGCCGATGAGCCGACAAAAGGCTTAGACGAAAAAAACAAACAAATCGTGATTGCATTATTACAACAAATTGCCAAAAATGGCGGTACACTTTTGACCATCACTCATGACATTGACGTGGCGGTCGCTTTAAGTGATGACATCATGGTGATGAAAAACGGTCAATTGCTAGAACACGGACACGCCCAAACCGTCATCAACGCCCCCAAATCCGACTATGCCAAACAGCTTATTGCATCCGCTCCGTCAAATTGGCAAACCAAAGAAAAAGAGCAATTAAGCGATGAGATTTTGCTAAACGTTCAAGACTTAACACTCACTCGTGGCACTCGCACGCTGTTTGCGGGATTAAATTTTAGCCTAAAAAAAGGTGAGATTTTGGGCTTGGTGGGCGATAGTGGCATTGGCAAAAGTTCGCTCGGTGATGCTTTGTGTGGGCTTTTAAAACCAAAACATGGGCAAATTATTTGGCAAAATCAACCAAAACGCCAACAAGTGCTAAAACTCTATCAAGACCCACCGTCCGCCTTTGCCAGTCATGTGCCACTGCAAACTCTGCTAGATGACGTGATTGACAAACATGGGCTTGACCGTAGCCGTATTCCTTATTTGTTGCAAGCGTTAAAATTAAACGAAAATCTACTCAAACGCTCCGCCCAAAACGTCTCTGGCGGTGAGTTACAACGCATTGCTATTTTGCGAGCGTTGCTGTTTAACCCTGTGCTGTTGTTTGCCGATGAAGTAACCAACCGCCTTGACCCCATCACCCAAAAAGAAACGATGGATTTACTTGTAGAGCAATGTAAACTTTGCAACTGTACTTTGGTAATGGTCAGTCATGACAGCCATTTGATTAATCATTATGCTCATCAAGTGATTGATTTGACGGCGTATTATGTGGCTATAAACAAGAAATAATTTGGGATTCATACACATTTATTCCCAAACAACCAAAAAAAACACCCCAACTGTTAAAGTCAGGGAATTTTACCAACATAATTTGAATCACCACAAAAACAACCATTAAACCACTTCACTGTTTTGCGGTTTACCTTTTTTAACCTCAATTCGATATAAAAAATCATTTAACTTATTGAAAAAATATAAACAAATAAGAAACCTACAATAAAGAATACCCCAACAGGACATTTTTTAATGTAGGCTTCTTTGTTTGATGACAATAAGCAATCAACCCTGCCAACAAATTACTCATAAACCCAACATAACTACGATGCCTTGAATGCTCAATTTGACACATATTCTTTAACTCATCAAACACAGTTTCAATCAAAAAACGGCGTTTAAGCAATCGTCTATTTAACCATGAAATATCTTTAGATTTCATATTCTTTTTAACATTCGTGATTAACTCAATATCTAAATGCTCATCAAGCCAATCTGTCAATGATTTATCAATATAACCTTTATCAGCAAAGAGTTTACCAAAAACATGAGATTCACAAAGTCTTTTCACAGGTTGCCTATCATCAACATTGCCTTTGGTTACGGTTAGATTGACCAATTCACCTTTATCATTGATAATGACGTGTAGTTTAAAGCCAAAAAACCACCCCATACTGCTTTTACCTCGCTGTGCTGTTTCTGCAAATACTTTGTTGCGGTTGATACGGTGATTATCACATACGGCTAAACTGGTTGAGTCAATGTAGTTTATGCCTGTGCAGTTGTTTTGCATGAGAGATTGTAGGTAGTCACACATGGGAACTATTGCTTTTTCCATGAGTTCTACCATTCTTGTGTAGCTTGGTAGGTTTGGAAAGGCAGGTTTTAGCCATTGGGTGAGGTAGTTGTAGTAGAAGGCTTTAAATTCTCTGTATTTTATTTGGTGAAATACTACCAATATGGTGATGATTTCTGATAAACTAATACGGCATGGTTTGTTTCGTGTTTTTTTACTGCTTTTGCTCTTTTGGGTTAACATTTTCTTCTGTTGTTCGTTTGTGTATGTTTTGCAATAGTCGTCTATGTGGCAGTATAGTGCTTCGAGGTTGTCCATGTAAGAAGTCCTTGTTAGGGTTGTTTGTGGTGAATTTACTTTAACATATTGGGCTTCTTTTTTTTAGTTTTTTCTTATGTCGAATTCAGGTTTTTTTATGGATATCTTCGATCGGATTACCTTGTGTCACTGTGCCATCATTGGACGGATTGTCTTGTTGTTTTAGGTTAAAAGCTTCGTTACGAGCGTCCGCATTTTCCAGCCACAACGCATTTAAAATTGCGAGTAACACCGCAAAACCAAGTCCCAATACCCACGCAAAATACCACATAATTTTCTCCTTAATATAACGTATGTTCTTGTTCTTTGATATAGGCTTTGGTTACCTTGCCACGCATGACGCTGTACGCCCAGCTTGTATAGCTTACCACGATTGGCAACAAAATCAGCACCACATAAAACATCACCATCAAGGTTAAATGGCTTGACACACTGTCCCACATGGTTAGGCTTGAGCGTGGGTCGCTTGATGACGGCATGACAAAGGGAAACAGCGAAATTCCAGCGGTCATAATCACGCTCACAACGGCAAGGCTTGACGTGATAAAGGCGGTCAAGGTTTTGCGAGCTTTGAGCAGTACAGCGGTTATTATCGGCATTAGCACACCCAATGCAGGAAAAATCCACGCCAGCGGATATTGTGCAAAGTTGTTTAGCCACGCCCCTGTTTGGCGTGTTACTTCTTTGGCAAGCGGATTTGGCAAGCCTTGCGTGTTAATGGCGTTGGTAATAACATAGCCGTCAAGCGATTTTACCCAAAATCCTGCCAATACAAACAGCACCACCATAACAATAGCTGAAATACTGGTTAATTTAATGGTACGCTCTTGAATGCCTTCAACGGTGCGATGTGCCAAAAACGCCCCACCTTGCATAATCAACATGGTCGCACTGACCAAACCGCACAAAATGGCAAACGGATTTAACAACGCCCAAAACGACCCTGTATAAGTGGAAACCAAATATTTATCAAAACTAAACGGCACGCCCAAAAACAAATTGCCAAATGCCACACCAAACACCACCGCAGGGATAAATGAGCCGATAAACAAGCCCCAATCCCACGATTTACGCCATTTATCATTATGCACCATACTGCGATATTTAAAGCCAACAGGACGGAAGAATAATGCCCATAACACCGCAATCAACGCCCAATAAAAGCCACTAAAAGCGGTGGCATACACCAAGGGCCAAGCAGCAAAAATCGCCCCACCTGCGGTGATAAACCACACTTGATTGCCTTCCCAATGCGGTCCAATGGTATTGACAATGACACGACGTTCTTCGTCATCTTTGCCGACAAAGGGTAATAAGCTACACACGCCCATGTCATGACCATCCATAATGGCAAAGCCAATCAGCAACGCCCCCACGAGTAACCACCAAATGATTTTTAAGGTTTCATAATCAAACAACATGGTTTACCTCCTGATTGTGGCTAATGTGAACTTGCTTTTTATTTTCGCCTTCATATCTGCCTGTACCAAGGCTTGCAGGTCCAAGACGAGCGTATTTCACCATCAAATACATTTCAATAATAAACAAAAATGTGTAAAAAATCACAAAACCCGCCAACGACAAATACACATTGGTAACGCTGATATTAGATACCGATAAATGCGTTGGTAAAATGCCATAAATCGTCCACGGCTGACGACCGTATTCGGCGACAAACCAACCAAATTCAATGGCAAGCCAAGGGGCAGGGAGCATAAATAACGCCCATTTTAGTAGCCAAGGTTTTTGCATAAAATTGCCTTTGACACTAGACCACAAGGCAGTTACAAACAATAGCAACATCAAAAAGCCCAAGCCCACCATAATCCGAAACGACCAAAACATCGGAAAAATCGGCGGAATAGTATCATCGGCGGCTTTTTTAATCATCTCTGGCGTGGCAAGACTGACATCATCGGTATATTTTTTGAGCAACAAACCAAAGCCCAAATCATCTTTAACTTTTTCAAATTCGGCAACCGTTGCGGTATCTTGCGGATTTTCACGCAATTTGTCTAACAAGGTAACCGCTTTTGCACCGTTGATAATGCGTTGTTCGTTGATTGCTTTGATGTCGTGAATACCGATAATCTGTTTGTCAAGCGAGCGAGTACCAATAATCCCCATCGCATACGGAATGGACACTGACCAGTCGTTTTTTTGCTCGGCTTGGTTAATGTCGGCAATCAGGTTAAAACTGGCTGGAGCAGGCTCTGTTTCCCACATGGCTTCAATGGCGGCAAGTTTGGTCTGTTGTGCTGCCCCCACCGCATAACCAGATTCATCGCCAAGCACAATGGTACTACAAATCGCCGCAAAGCCAAAAGCCACCGCCACTTGAAAGCTACGTTTGGCAAATTCCACATCTCGTTTTTTTAACAAATACCAAGACGAAATACTCAAAACAAACATCGATGCCAAGGTATAACCTGCTGATACCGTATGCACAAATTTATTTTGTGCATCATGGCTTAACACCACCGCAAAAAAGTCGGTCATCTCCATTCGCATGGTCTGATAATTAAACTCCGCCCCAATCGGATGTTGCATCCACGCATTGGCAATCAGAATCCACAAGGCAGACAGATTTGTGCCAAGAGCCATCAAAATGGTCACAATCAAATGCTGACCACGAGACAGCCTATCCCAACCAAAAAAGAACAGCCCCACCATCGTGGACTCTAAGAAAAACGCCATCAACCCTTCAATGGCAAGCGGTGCCCCAAAAATATCGCCCACATAATGCGAGTAATACGCCCAGTTCGTACCAAACTGAAACTCCATCGTAATCCCAGTGGTTACACCAAGTGCAAAGTTAATGCCAAACAGCTTGCCCCAAAAGCGAGTCATGTCTTTCCAAATCACCTTGCCCGTCATCACATACATGGATTCCATGATAACAAGTAGCCACACCATACCCAGCGTAAGTGGCACAAATAAAAAATGGTAGAGAGCCGTTACCGCAAACTGTAACCGAGAAATATCTACCAGACTTTCGGTAATCATATTTACCCCCCTCTTTATTTTGAAAATGCAAAATGTATTTTCTCTTTGGTAGTGCTTTGTATTGTAACTGAATTGTTTTAAAAACAGAATGTTATTTTTATATTAATAAAAAATATTATATAAATAAATATAAAATAAACCTTTTGTTATATTTTTTCAAAAATGCATTATAAATATTTTTTATAATTTGCGAAAAAAGATTGACAAACAAAAAATTAAGACATAATATTATATTTAATTACATAATATATTTATCTTAAATATTAACAAAAAAAGGAATCTGCCATGCAAAAACCTTTAAATCCACAAGATTTGATTGCTAACGCCAAAGCTCAAATCACCGAAATCAGCCCCTATGATGCCAAACATGAATCACAAGATTCAGTCGTGTATTTAATAGACGTGCGTGAAAGTGAAGAATACGCTCAAGGGCATTTACCAAACGCTGTTAATATCCCAAGAGGCGTATTGGAGTTTAAAATTTTAGATGAAATTTTTTCTTTAGACACACCGATTATCGTATATTGCCAGACGGGCGGACGAGCGAGTTTGTCAGCGGTTGCTTTACAAACATTAGGCTTTAGCAATGTCAAATCCATCGCAGGCGGTATTGCCGCATGGGAAAAATCAGGTTTTGCGATTGTAAAACCACACACTAACTTTTACTAAGGAGCAACTTATGAAACATAATGTTGGTAGTATTGATAAAACCATGCGTATCGTGGTAGGTTTGGCGATTATCGGAGCAGGTTTTTATTTTGGGTCATGGTGGGGTGCGGTCGGTCTTGTGCCACTTTTGACAGGATTGACGGGATTTTGTGCTTTGTACAGCCTGTTTGGCATTAACACCTGCCGAATTAAGTCTTAACGCATATTTAATGAACGCTAGCTTAGTCAAAATCGCTTTGCTAGCAAAACCCAAAACAATTAAGCTATAATATATCAGTTTTAGCTTAAGTATATCATCTCATGTCCACATCTTCCAAAGCGCTCGGTCAAACATTAAGACGTTACAGCAACAGTGCCAAACGTCCTATTTATCTAGCTTGGCTGATGTCGCTGTTATCCACGTTACTGTTTATCGCACAAAGCTGGCTATTAGCAAAGATGTTTGCTCATTGGCTCTATGCCTTTGCTCATGAGCAAGCGATTGACCCAAGCGTGTTTACCAATTTATTACCTTGGTTAATCGCTTGTTTGCTGTTGCGTCCTGTTTTTAACTTTGTCAAAGAAAAACTTGCTTTTAACGCAGGACTACAAGCGAGCAAACATCTACGTCAAACTGTATTGTCTAAAATAGAACAACTTGGTACAGCTCGTTATCAATATGGCAGTGACGGCAGTCTAGCAAGCTCAGTAATAGAACAAGCCGATGCGTTACAAGGCTATGTCAGTCGTTTTTATTTACAGCGGTTGATTATCGTTACGACACCCATCGTATTATTGATAGCCACTGCCAGCCAAAGTCTAATGGCAGCCATGATTTTACTATTAACTGCCCCACTCGTGCCGATTTTTATGATTCTAATTGGTCATGCCACCGCTCGCAAAAGTCGTGAGCAGTTCGCTGCGATGGCACAGTTAAGCGGTCGCTTTTTGGATTGGTTACGGGGAACGGCAACCTTGCAACGCTTGCAGGCTGTTGATATGGCTCGTGATGACATTGAGCTTGCGTCTGATGCCTACCGTAAACGCACCATGTCGGTGCTAAAAATTGCTTTTTTAAACACCGCTGCGTTAGAGCTATTAGGGGCATTATCCATCGCTTTGATTGCGGTATATTTGGGTTTTGGCTTGGTCGGGATTTTACCTTGGCAAAAAAATGTCGTGCCTGTTGCCTATCAAGCTGCCTTGTTTATTTTGTTACTTGCCCCTGAGTTTTATGCACCGCTTCGCCAGCTTGGGGCGGATTATCATGTCAAAGCCCAAGCAGAAGGGGCGATTGAACGGTTATTGCCGATACTTGAATTTAACTGCATTCACACCACCGAAGACAGCCAATTATTTACCCCAACAGCTTCCCCTAAGCTGACATTCTACGATGTAAGTGTTAAAGCCAATGAGCGTATACAGTTAGCACCGTTGTCATTTTCCGTAAATCACGGTGAAAGCGTGGCTATCATCGGCGAAAGTGGTAGTGGAAAATCGACATTGCTACAAATTTTACTGGGATTTTGTCGGTATCAAGGGGATATTAAGGTTAATGGGCAGGATTTTGCCAATATCAATCATGAGCAGTTTCGCACACAAATTGCCTATTTATCACAGCAAACCATGCTACTACCCATGAGTATTGCCGACAATCTACGCCTTGTGAACGCTGATGTTACTGATAATGAACTGTGGCAAGTATTGGCAAAAGTTGGTTTAAAAGGCTTAATTGAACGCTTGCCCAATGGCTTGGCAACCATGCTAGGCGAACGTGGTAGCGGTTTATCAGGTGGACAGCAAAGACGGCTTGCAATTGCTCAACTGTTACTGCAAAACTCATATTTTTGGCTATTAGACGAACCGACCGAACACCTAGACCTTGATACCAAAACCGAAATTAATACGCTGTTGCAACAGGTAACACAAGGCAAAACGGTACTGTGGGTAACGCATGATGCCCATACTTTGACATGGCTAGATAGACATATTCAACTAACACCGCAACATACGCTCGGAGGTCAAAATGGCAAATAGCGACCAACAGCAAAATCAATTTCGGCTCAGAGAGTTGCTAACCACCCAAACTGATAAATGGCTGCTGTCTTGGCTACTGGGTGTTATCACTGCATTGTCAGTCATTGGCTTATTGATGATGTCAGGCTGGTTTATCTCAGTGGCTGCGGTGGCAGGTATTGTGGCGTTGGGCTCGCACAGCTTTAATTATATGGTGCCTGCGGCGATTATTCGGGTATTTGCTATGCTTCGCACCGCAGGGCGTTATGGAGAAATGATGATTTCGCATCATGCGGTTTTTGGGTTACTGCAACAGCTAAGAGTGCGATTTTTTGAGCGATTTGCTCATTTACCATTAAATACTTTAAGCAACACGTTACAGTCGGCACATGCCATGCACCGCTTGACCCATGATATTGATTTGCTTGATGAGTTTCCTTTACGTATGGTATCGCCTTGGCTAATTGCGATATCGGCGGTGTTGATGGTGGCAGGTCTAATTGTTGCATGGCTAGGTCAGCCTATCATTGCCTTTGGGTTGGTGGTGATTTGTCTTGGTATGCCGTTGGTGTTAAGCCTTTGGGGTAAACACATTGCCAAAGAGCAGCAGATATTATCAGAAAACCGCCGTGTCAGTTTACTTAATCCATTAACCGCCCTTACCCATTTATTAATTTGGCAAAAGTGGCATAGCCAGCTACAAGCATTTGCAAAAAATGATGATGACTATCTTGCTCTACAGCGTAGGACTTATCATGCCCAGTCATTGACGGCTTTGGTCTTTCATTGGTTCATTGCTAGCATATTGGTCATTTTACTTTGGCAATTTAATCAAAACACTGCTATCACGACTGTGACTGTGATGTTGGCATTGGTGCTTGGGGTGATGGGCGTTGCGGATTTGGTGTTACCACTGATTGCCAATTACTTGGCACTTGGTAATAGCATGACCGCAAAAAACAAACTCAATAATTTGTTGGATAATGCCAATGTAACACAACCATCAAAAACGTATCAGGAGCTTATGTTTGACAAGCCTTTAAGTCTATCGGTGCAAAACTTGGATGCCAAAATGCCACAAGCGATTGTCGGTATCAAAAACTTTAACATGACCGTCACGCAAGGTCAGCCTATGCTTATTACAGGGCGTTCGGGAGCGGGTAAATCTACGCTGTTACAAGTGTTGGCTCACGAACTTGTGCCACAGCAAGGTGTTATCACGCTTAATGGGCAAAATTGGTTAGCCATTGATAGCAAACAACACCCAAATTTATTTGGCTATTTGGGTCAGCAGATTGATATTTTTGACCAAACCTTAGCCAGTAATTTACGTCTTGGTAAAGCCAGTGCCAGTGATGACGAGCTTTGGCAAGTGCTAGATATGGTGGGGTTAAAGTCATGGGCAATGTCACAACTTGATGGACTAAATACAACCCTTGGCGAATACGGGCAAGCAATCTCTGGCGGTCAAGCCAGAAGAATTGCATTAGCAAGACTATTATTGACCCCAAAAGCGATTTTGTTATTAGATGAGCCATTTGCAGGGCTTGATAAAGTTAGTCGTGATAAGTTGTGGCAAAACTTAATTCATCATCAACAAAATGGGCTGTTAATCATTGTCACACATCATGTGTGGCAAGCGGTTGATGAAATGGATATTATACGTTTGCCAGAGCCTGAAATACTTGGGTAGTTTAAGCGTGTCAGTCTAAATTTATTTCTCCCCCACTCCCAAGCATTTGATTAATGATAGCCAGCTCATACGTCTGGCTACGCCCTGATTTTTCAGATTTTTTTAGAATTCCTTTATCAAGTAACTGCTGAATATCTCTCAAGACGGTATCATGCGATATTTTGGATAAGCTATTTGTTGATAGGATGAGAGGTTCAATCAAAAACTGTCCACAGTCACAATCCATGTGTGCATAGCCTTGAGAGTTTGGCTTGCTAAGTCCCAATATCCGCTCAATCATACTCTCATGATTTGGCTAGAGCAAAAACAATGGCTAAGTCTTACCTATCAAAAAATTAAAAACGATATTTATCTGGTGTGGTGCGGTATTCAAATTCCGTACCAACTGACGTATCGCCAACACGCAAATAATGTGGGTGATAATCGTCTTCCATTAGCGAAGAATCATAGTTAATTCCACGTTCAATCAACAATTCTACGCTATTTTTGCTTAATTCCCACCAAGGTGCCATGTAGCCTGTTGGGGCTTTGCCTGACATTTTGGTAATCACGTCAATGGTTTTATCCAAAATATCCGCTTCTTGTTCACGGATTAAAGCCAATGGATTTTCGTGTAAATAACCATGAATTGCGATTTCATGCCCATCTTTGATAATCATTTCGGCAGCTTTTGGAAAACTTTCCATAGAATGACCTGTTACGCCCCAAGTGGTTGTGATACCATAACGGCGGAACATTTCTAACATACGAGGTACACCACGTTTGGCAGCAAACACACCACGAGAAATATCGCAAGGTGAATCTTCGCCACCGAATGAGCCAATCCATAATGCAACCGCATCAAAATGGGGATTAATACAGACTTGAATATCTTTTGCCATGAGTCATATCCTTGTTCATGATAAAAAGTAAAGGAAGAAATGCTATTTTATAGTCCCTTTTTTTATCAACACTCATAAAAAATAGGGTGATAAAAAATAACAATAACCGACCTAACAAGGCTTTAACAACATCGTTAAGTCTTGATAAGATATTATAAAAAAACAGAAATTTTTGCTATACGCAAAAATACTTATATTTTAATAGAGTGGAAGTTTGTTTGGCTTTGTTCTTAAAGATAAGTCAATTTTAGACTCAACGTGCAATTTTTTAAGCAGTTGGATAAAATTAAAATGTATATTTGTAGGGTGAGTTAATGATAGCGTAACCCACCCTACGAGCTGTTATATTTAAAATTGTTTTTTTACTTATCAAATTACGTAACACACATAACTTAGAACTTGTATTCACAGCATTACGCAATGACAGTTGTCACGCAAAGACGATAATGGCAAGGCGAAGTGCAGAAATATTAGCCATTGCAGAAGAATTTTTAGAGGAAATCAAATAAGTTTAGACAATTTAAAAACATCTTCATTGGATAATTTGGTTGATGACTTTATTGGTGGAGCAAACACCCATTCTTTAGAAAAAAAATCAAAAGCCAAGAACCAAATTTACCAAAAACAACGATTATTCAACCGTCACCGATTTTGCCAAGTTTCTTGGTTTATCCACGTCTGTGCCTTTTGACAAGGCGACATGATAAGCCAACAACTGTACAGGAATGGTATGCACAATCGGCGACAATACACCAACATGGCGTGGCGTGCGAATGACATGGACTTTATCGCTCGCTTCCACATTATTATCCAAATCGCTAAACACAAATAACTCACCACCCCGAGCCGACACTTCTTGCATATTGGCTTTTACTTTATCCAGCAGATTGTCATTCGGAGCGATGACGACCACAGGCATATTGTCATCAACCAATGCCAACGGTCCATGTTTTAACTCGCCTGCTGGGTAGCTTTCGGCATGGATATAGGTGATTTCTTTGAGTTTTAACGCCCCTTCTAGGGCAATCGGATAATGAATGCCACGTCCCAAGAACAACGCACTTGGTTTTTCAGCAAATTTGCTCGCCCAAGTGGTGATTTGTGGTTCAAGGTTTAACGCATATTGAATGTCGTTTGGCAAACTGCGTAACGCACTACTGTACTCGCTATCATCGCTGATAAAACCACGCACTTTGCCAAGCGTAACCGCCAAGCCAAACAAGGCGACAAGCTGCGTGGTAAAGGCTTTGGTACTTGCCACGCCAATCTCCGCCCCTGCTCGTGTGTAAAATACCAATTCGCTCGCTCGTGGTAAGGCGGATTCCATCACGTTACAAATCGCCAAACTGTGTGTATGTCCTTGACTTTGGGCATATTTTAACGCTTCCATCGTGTCAAGCGTTTCGCCTGATTGGGAAATGGTAATGACAAGTTGTTTTGGATTGGCAATCACATCACGGTAGCGGTATTCGCTGGCGATTTCCACATCGGTGGCAATTTTGGCAATGGATTCTAGCCAATATTTGGCAGTCAATGCTGAATAATAAGACGTGCCACAGGCAAGAATTTTGATACTGTCAATTTCTTTAAACACTTGTTCGGCATTTTTACCAAAGTTTTGTGGAATAAAGCCTGCGTCAAGGAAAATTTCTGCGGTATCGGCAACGGCTTTTGGCTGTTCGTAGATTTCTTTTTGCATAAAATGGCTATACGCACCCAACTCAAGCGAGGCAAGCGATACTTGCGAGGTGGTAGCGGTGCGAGTGGCGGTTTTGCCTGTTTTGTCAATCAGTTTTGCCACGCCATCAGCGGTAAGCTGTGCGATGTCGCCATCTTCAAGGTAAATAATTTCACGAGTAAATGCGACCACAGCCGATACGTCTGAGGCGATAAACACTTCGCCTTTGCCAAGTCCGATTAACAACGGACAGCCCATACGAGCCACGACCATTTGGCTTGGTTTGTCATTGGCGATGACGGCAATGGCGTACGCTCCGTGAAAGTTAGCACAGGCTTGTTGTACGGTTGTGAATAAATCTTGGGTCTTTTTGTAGTTGTCGTGTACCGCATGGGCGATGACTTCGGTGTCGGTCTGAGATTCAAAAACATAACCCAAGCCCTGCAAGCGAGTACGTTCGGCTTCAAAGTTTTCAATAATACCGTTATGCACGACTGAGATTAAGTCGCCTGAGATATGGGGGTGGGCGTTAGGTTCGGTTACGCCACCATGTGTCGCCCAGCGTGTGTGTCCGATGCCTGTGTGTCCGTAAATGCCTTTGTCTTTGGCGGCTTGTTCCATGAGGGCGACACGACCAACTCGGCGGACACGTTTGAGTCCGTTGTCGGTTTGGACGGCGATGCCTGATGAATCATAGCCACGATATTCTAGGCGTTTTAAGCCGTCTGTTAAAAATTCTACTACGTTGGCATTCGTGCGAATGCTACCTACGATACCGCACATAAGTTGTTCCTTAGTATCAAGTTTTGGTTAATGATATTTTAGTTTTTTTTAAATTATTAAAAATTAAAATATCGGTTGAAAAAAGAATAGTCCCAATTCGTTAGATTATTCTTGGTTTAAAAGGTTAAAAAAGCACCCTTTTATAAGAACACATTGTAGGGTCGTTGTGTAAAGCCCCTTCGGTATTAGGGTCTACAGCCATAGCCGATTGACTGACTGCCAATCCACCAAACGCACCGATAGCCAATAGGCTTGATAAAACGAATTTTTTCATAGGATTTTTCCTGTTGTTAAAAAATGCTTGTATTTGATTTTTATGATAACCTATTTTTTCTCTTTCACAGGTCTCACCCACCCATCAATCACCGTTTGACGACCACGAGCGACCACCAATTTATCCTCTGCCACATCTTTGGTAATCGTGCTACCCGCCCCCACCGTAACCTTATCGCCAAGCGTTACAGGAGCGACCAACACTACATTTGACCCCACACTCACATCATTGCCAATCGTGGTTTTAAACTTATTTACGCCATCATAATTTGCCGTAATCGTACCTGCCCCGATGTTGGTGCGTTCGCCCACCGTGCTGTCGCCCAAATACGCCAAATGGTTCGCCTTTGCCCCATCTGCCATTTGCGTGTTTTTTAGCTCCACAAAGTTGCCGATATGCACATCTTTTGCAGTAACGGCATTGGGTCTTAGGCGTGAAAACGTCCCAATTTGGTTTTGCTCGCCCACCACCGCATTATCAAACAGGCTGTACGGCTGAACTACCGTACCACTGGCAATGTGGCTGTTTTTAATCACGCAACCTGCACCAATTTTGACATTATCGCCAAAGGTACAATCGCCTTCAATAATCACATTAATGTCAATTTCCACATCCCTGCCCACCGTCAAAGTCCCACGCAAATCAAAACGGCTTGGGTCAATGATATGCACGCCTTGTTTCATCAGGTTTTCGGCTTGATGAGCTTGCCAAGTGCGTTCAAGGTTGGCAAGTTGAATACGGTCGTTCACGCCTTCAATTTCAAATTGATACGTTGGCGAAACGGTGGCAATTTCAATGCCGTCATCAACCGCCATTTTGACAATATCGGTGAGATAATATTCGCCTTGAGCGTTGTTATTATTCAGATTTTTTAAATAATTATGCAAAATAGCATTGTCCACACAGTACACGCCACTGTTAATTTCGCTGATTTGTTTTTGCGTATCGGTAGCGTCTTTTTCTTCCACAATGGCAATGACTTTGCCGTCTTTACGGACAATCCGCCCAAGCCCAAACGGATTGGCAATGTTTATCGTCAGCATCGCAAAACGGCTGTCGGTATTGCTTAGTTTTTCTAAAGTATCCACGCCAATGAGTGGTACATCGCCCGATAAAATCAAACTTTTGCCGTCTGTTGGCAACACAGGCAACGCCATTTGTACCGCATGACCTGTGCCAAGTTGTTCGGCTTGTTCTACCCAGTCAATGCTCTCATTTGCAAATGCGTCTTTGACTTGTCGCCCTTCAAAACCATAAATGATGATGTTTTTTTGACTGCCCAGTTTTTTGGCGGTGGTTAAAACGTGCTGTAATAACGGCTTGCCTGCAAGTGGTTGCAAGACTTTTGGGCGAGTGGATTTCATGCGAGTGCCTTTGCCTGCTGCCATGATGATAGTCGTTAAATTGGTCATAATTTTTCCTTTATAAACTATTTAGTTTTTCTTTGCAATACCGTACAGATTAATTCTAAAATGATAAAAATGGGCGTTAATACAATCAAGTATAACAGCATTGCCCCAAGTGTGGGAATGTCTGACGTATCGTTAAAACTTGCTGAAATTAAAATCGCAATTGTGATAAGTGAAAAACCTGTTAATGCGTATTTTCTAAAGGGATAAGTTGAGTTAAAATTTTGATAAGTATAACAAAACAACCCAGTCATTATCACAAAAAACAATCCCAACGTCATATAAAATTGACTTTTTAACCAACCTGTATAAAAATCACGATAAGCAGGCATAATTAAGCAAAAAATACTTAATAAACAGCAAGTTAGAATAATTTTACAATTTGGCATTTTGATTGCCTTTTGTGAATCAAAAAATGATTTAATTTTAGCACAAAAAATTTACCAAAATCGTAAGCAGTTGTTAATAATTTTAAAACAAAAACAAAATTTTTAACCAACAAAATTGCCTATCACATGAACTTTAAAAACCGTTTCTAGTAAAATCATCATGATAGAACCTGCCATCACCCCTGCCAATACATCATCAATCAAAATCCCAAAACCGCCTGACACATTTTTATCCACCCATTTAATTGGAAAGGGCTTAACAATATCAAAAAAACGAAATAATACAAATGGAATAATAAACAAAAAAAGTAGGCTAGGGTGAATGTATTGCCAACCCATTTTATCAGGACTTCCAGATTTCAAAAATTCATTCATAATCCAAGCTGTCGGCAACAGCGAAGTCCACATCCCCACCCATTCGTCCCACACGATATGTGGGTCATCATGTACGCCCATCAAATCGGACGTTTTGCCACAAATATAACTACCGACCAAACAGCCGACAATGGTAATCGCCAAAAATCCCCAAAACCCAAGCATAAGCATTGGCATAGCAACGATTAAACCGCCCACCGTTCCCCAAGTGCCTGCTGCTCGTTTTGGTAAGCCAGAGCCTAGCCCTATGCCAAGCCAATAGATACATTTTTCCCACGCTTTAGCCGTCGGTGGGCAAGGTGGGCAGGTGCTAGATTTTCGTATGTCGGGTTTATGATTCGTCATTTGGGTGTACCAGATTATAAAGTTGTTCGTCTAATTTAACGCCAAAATCGTCAATATCTTAAATATCGTTTAATTTTAACAACGGTTCTTTTGGCAAATCATACCAAGTTGATTTAAATTTTGGCTCTGTTGTATCGTCTTCTACCATATTTTTTTGATAGCGATATTTTTGCGTTAAAAAATTGACGCTATCAGTTGATTTGGTATATGGACCATGATTGCTTGATGAATCATACCCAATCAGATTAAAAGAATTTTTTTCATAAATTTTCCTAAAAATGTTGCCAACCATTAATCGTAAAATTCACTTTTTCGCCATGATTGACAAGTTTTAAACCCTTATCCGCCACAATCTCACCGATGGCAAAAATCTCATTAGGATAAAGCTCATTAAACTTAGCAAAATTCTCTTGGCTCATGGTAAAACAAAGCTGATAATCATCACCACCATTTAATATATGTTGCCATTTTTCATCATTAGGCAGAGTCTGCAACAACCGATTGCACGGAATTTTTGCCAAATCAAGTACCGCTCCTACATCATTTGCTGTTAAAATATGCCCAAAATCCTGCCCCAAGCCGTCCGAAATATCTATCATACTGTTGGCAAAACCGATTAATTTTTGTCCAAGTTTAATTTGTGGATTGGGTAAATCTAGAGCGTTTTGCAAATCCGATTTTTCACCGTTTAAAATCTGTTTTAGGGCAAAACTTGCCGAACCAATCTCGCTACTGACGCACACCACATCACCCACCTTTGCCCCACTGCGTAAAATCGCTTGACCGCTTGGCACAAAGCCCAAAGCCGTTACCGAAATAGTTAAAATCTCCGATTTTGTGGTATCGCCACCGATTAAGTCCACATTAAAAGCACGACAAATATCGGCAAGCCCTTGAGTAAATTCACCCAAAAACTCATCATTGGCGAAATGGCTAGGTAAACTTAAGCCCAATAAAATTGCGTACGGCGTTGCCCCCATGCTCGCCAAATCGGACAAATTCACCGCCACCGACTTAAACCCAACGGCATAAGCAGACGTGGAGTGCGGAAAATGTCGCCCCATGACAAGCGTATCCACACAGCTCACAAGCTGTGCATTGGGTGGAATATTGCTCACCGCACAATCATCACCAATACCAATTTGCGTGAGTGGATTTTTTGGTGTGCAGTTTTTAAAGTGTTGATAAATCAAGGAAAATTCGGACATCGCTTACTACTTTTTATACAAAATTTTATCAATTTGCTTTTGCAAAGTACCCCGTTTTTTGTCGGTTTTATCGGCAATTGGCTGACCTGTTTTGTCAATATTTATCCATTCGCCACCCATTTCCACTTCGGCAACGCCATTTTTAAAAGCACTGGCATAGTCAAAATTTAAAGGAATGACAATTTTGCCTGTTTTGTCAATGTAGCCCCATTTGCCATCAAGCTCCACGCTTGCCAAACCTTCAGAGAATTTGCTCGCTTGCGTGTATTGGGGTGTAATGACGATTTGCCCTATTTTGTTGATAAATCCCCATGAGCCATTTTGCACAATCACGGCAAAATCTTCTTTAAAATCAGACGCATTGTCAAAGCTAAAATCAATGACAATATTGCCCGATGTATCCATAAAGCCAATTTTACCGTTTTGTTTTACCACAAGCAGACCTTGCTGAAAATCGGAAATCACGTCAATATTTTTATCCACGCTAAACACTTTTTTGCCTTGCGTGTTGATAAAAAACGATTGCCCATTTTGCACCAATTCTGCCAGACCTTCGCTAAAACTGGTCGCATCATCATAGTCGGCAGGAATCAAAATTTGACCGTTTAAATCGACAAAGCCATATTTGGCATTTTTTTCAACTTTTGAAAAGCCATCATAAGGGCAGGCAATGTCGTCAAACCCATATAAATTGGGTGGGCGTTCACAGTTTGCCATTGCTGAAATAGGCAAAACTGACGAAACAAAAACGACAATTGGCATGATGATTTTTTTGATAGCTATTTTGATAGTTTTTGACATATTTATTCCTAAAAAATAAAGGCGTGAAAACGCCCTTATTTATTACCATTAATTAACTATTATCCCGTTGGTTTTTGAGCTTTTTTCGCATCAGCCTCAACTTCAGGAACTCGCAATTCTTTGGCAAATTTATCCATCACCACATTAATCAGCTTAAACCCATCACTTGAGCCAAAATGCGTATTGAGCTGAATCGCCTCATCAATCACCACTTTATAAGGAATTTCAAAATGATATTTCATCTCATACAGCCCAATCAACAGCACCGCTTGCTCCACCTTATCAAGGCGAGTCCACGGACGGTCAAGGCTTTGATTAATCTCATCAATCAGCGCATCGCTTTGCTCAATGATTTTGCTCAAAAGCTCATGATAATAGCCCAAATGCACCGTGTGCATGGCGTTTTCTGCACGAGTGTGCGCCTCAATCTCATGCGAAGGGTTTTTTGTCAAAAGCCACTCATACAAGCCCTGCACCGCAAAACGGCGAGCCTTGCGGATAGCCGTCAGACTGGTTTTGTATTTAATCGCTTGCGGTTCGTTGTTTTCGGTTGAGTTTTGCGATTTATTCACTTCTAACATGGCATTACTCAACAGAAATTTGGTTTAACACATTAATCATCTCAAGTGCGGTAATCGCCGCTTCCGAGCCTTTGTTACCTGCTTTTGTGCCAGAGCGTTCAATCGCTTGCTCAATGCTATCAGTCGTCAAAATCGCATTAATCACAGGAATGTCATAATCAAGGCTAACCGCACCCAAGCCTTTTGCTGACTCGCCTGCGACAAAATCAAAATGCGGTGTACTACCACGAATAACCGCGCCCAAACCGATAATCGCATCAAATTTATCACTCTCTGCCAAGCGAGCCACCGCCAAAGGCATCTCCCACGCCCCAGGTACACGCACGACCGTGATATTACGCCCCGCCACACCATGACGAATCAGCGTATCAATCGCACCGTCCACCAGACTTTCTACCACAAAACTGTTAAAACGTGCGACAACCAAGCCGATACGAGCGTTTTCGTTGTGGTGCAATTCACCGTTGATATGATTGACTTGAGCCAATTGCTCTTGCACATTTGCCATAAGATTTACCTTTTAATTGAATTGTAAAATGAAATTGTGAAAAATAATAAAGAAAATTATCATCTATAATAACATTTTTTTGCCAAAAAAACTTGTGAAAATGCACGTTCGTTTTGTAAAAAATTAAAAAGAAATATTTTGTTACATTTTTATCATAAAAACAAACTTTTATTGAATTTTTAAATAAAATTTTTATTAAAATTTGGAAAAAATTGCCAAAAAATAAATTTTGTGTAAAAAATTCTTGAAAATGTAAAATATTTTGTTACAATTTTCCTTTTTTATCTAAGGAACAGATGATGATTTACCTTATCTTAGCGATTTTTTGTAGCGTAAGCGTATCCTTATTATTAAAAATCTTACGCAAACAACAACTAGACATTCACCAAACCATTTTGCTAGGCTATCCGATTGCCTTGTGTTTAACGTTATTTTTGTTAAAACCTGACTTTGCCACCTTGCCTAACACCACACCACTCAGCGTTTTTTTGATGTTGGCGTTGGGCGTTTTGTTGCCAAGCGTGTTTGTCATTTTAGGAAAAGCGATTGAAACATCTGGCGTGATTTTAACAGACGCTTGCCAACGGCTATCACTGATTTTACCCATTATCGCAAGTGTGGTGATTTTTGGCGAAACGATTGGCGGTCAAAAAACTCTCGGTATTATTTTGGCATTTTTGGCGTTAATCGCAATTTTATGGCGAAAAAACAAAACAGCAACTAGGCAAAATTCATCAACTTTTATTTGGTTAATCGGCACTTGGCTGGGCTATGGCTTGATTGATATTATGTTTAAACAAGTAGCAAAACAAGGCGGTTCATTCCCTGTAACCTTGTCGGTAAGTTTTGCGTTGGCGTTTGTGTTGTTATTGATTTATTTAATTGTCAAAAAAATTAGTTGGCAAAAGTCGGCTTTAGTCGCAGGATTATTGCTCGGTGTGTTAAATTTTTTCAATATTTTTGCTTATATCAAGGCTCATCAAGCGTTATCCGATTCGCCAAGTATCGTGTTTACAGGCATGAATGTGGGTGTGATTGCGGTGGCAAGCGTGGCAGGGTTTTTGATGTTTCATGAAAAATTAAGTAAGTTAAATTTTGTGGGAATTGGGCTTGCGATTTTGAGTATTTTAGTGTTGTTTGTGAAATTTTAATAACAACCCAACACGTTAAAAAATTTTTATCATACGCCAACTTTTTACAATAAAACAGCCCAAAATCGTATAAAATTGTCAAATTCTGATATATTTTTTACAAACCCTTTATTTTTTAACAGAAATTTAAAATTAATACACAATAAAGACAAAATTTACTTGCAAAATCAGCAAAAAAAAGGCAAGCTATGCGGTTGATATTTTATATTTATTACTGCGATGATTAAGGAACAAAATGATGAATGATGTAAGCAAAAATTTGATAGTCGGTCTGGTCGGTTGGCGTGGTATGGTCGGTTCTGTATTAATGGAACGCATGGTTGCCGAAAATGATTTTGACGGTATTACGCCTGTATTTTTTTCAACCAGTAACGCAGGTGGCGATGCCCCTACTTTTGCAAATGTTGCCCCAAGCAAACTACAAGATGCCAACGACATTAGCGAATTGGCAAAATGCGATGTGATTATCACTTGTCAAGGTGGCGACTACACCAAAGCTGTGCATCAGCCATTGCGTGATAGCGGTTGGACAGGCTACTGGATTGATGCAGCGAGTACTTTACGTATGACAGACAACAGCATTATCGTGCTTGACCCTGTCAATCGTGGCGTGATTGATAAAGCGATTGCAGACGGTCAAAAAGACTTTATCGGCGGTAACTGCACTGTGTCGCTTATGTTAATGGCGATTGGCGAATTGTTCAAACGTGGCTGGGTAGAATGGGTATCTGCGATGACTTACCAAGCGGCAAGCGGTGCAGGTGCAAACAATATGCGTGAGCTGATTAAAGGAATGGGCTACATTCACGATGGCGTAAAAGACGAATTGGCAAATCCTGCCAGTGCGATTTTGGACATTGACCGCAAAGTTGCTCAATTACAACGCAGTGATGAATTTCCAAAACAATATTTTGGTGCACCGCTTGCAGGTAGCGTGATTCCGTACATTGACGTGCAACTTGACAACAACCAATCTAAAGAAGAATGGAAAGGCTTTGTAGAAACCAACAAAATTTTGGGAAATACAGGCGATGACGTGGTGCAAATTGACGGTATTTGCGTGCGTATCGGTGCAATGCGTTGCCATTCACAAGGTTTAACTATTAAGTTAAAACAAAATATTCCTTTAGAACAAATTGAAGAAGCATTAAAAAATAGCGGTAACGAATGGCTAGACGTGGTAGATAATAACAAGCCTGATAGCGTTGAACGCTTAACACCAGTTGCGGTTACGGGTACGTTAAAAGTTGCCGTTGGTCGTTTACGCAAAATGAATATTGGCGAAGAATACCTAACCGCCTTTACCGTTGGCGACCAGTTATTATGGGGTGCGGCAGAACCACTTCGCAGAACGCTTGCCATTATCCGTGGAAAACTATAAACTATTGCAAACTATTTTGCATTTGAGAACCTGTATTCATAACGTTTTTACAATGAAAAATGCGATAAATCGCCAACTTTTCAAGAAAAAAACGTAGACTGATAGTTATTCTATCAGGCAAGTTTTTGACGCAGAAAAGCAAGATTTAGCCATTTTTCATGCAAAAGCAAATAAATATCTAATTTTAAAATTTGTAAAATGTTACTGCGTAATGTTGTGAATACAGGTTCTGATTATTTAGCAAAAATTTATTGAACAAAAACAATACGTCATATTTTGACGTGTCGTTCATTAATTAGCAAAAATTAGCAAAGTTTTGTTATTTTATCGTATAAATTTGCAGTTACAAAACAATTGTACTAGCATTTTATCGCAAGTTTTGCTATAAAGGCACTTATTGTTACATATATTTACTTTCGGCAAGGATTTTGTTATGTCTTGGCAAAAACGTTCTATTCAACTTATTTTAGGTTTACCATTGTCGTTACCTATCGTAACTTATGCGGTAAACATTGGCGACACTTATGTGCAGTCGCAACAAAATCAGCCGTTAAATGCGAGCATTAACGTTACAGATATTGACCCTGCTAATTTTTCGGTAAAAATTGCCAATCCAGATGCATATCGTCAACTGGGTCTTTCTAAAGACAGCGATGTGTCTGTGCGTTTTGAGCCGACCAGTAGCAATGGCGGTAAAATCGTTTTGACGACTAATCAACCTGTGAATGCACCGTTTACCGATGTTGTGCTTGATATCAATAACAATGGTACAAGCAAAACTTTACCAAAAACGCTGTTAATGCCACTGGATAATGTACAAGCCATCACGACACAATCAGAAACAGACTTAATAGATATCAAGCCTAAACCTATCATTGTTGGACAAAACAATCAGGTAGATTTGCCAATTGTGAGCAATCCTGAACCAGAGATTGTTACTACACAGCCTATTATTGAAACACCTACAACGGTTGAAACACCTGTCGTTAGCACGCAACTCGCCACGACAAACAGCAGTGAACCACTGGCAGAAACTGTCCTAAACAATCGAGCGACTGACAATCTGAAAGTAGAAGAAACTCGCCGTGTTTATCCTGCTGGTACTGTGCCACCTGCATTGACCGAACAGCCTTTAGAAACACTACAAGCAACCACTCAGACACCAACGCAACCAAAATCAGATACAACAAAAGCTGAAGAAGAGCAAACCACCAATACAACCACAACAGACAGTGGCACGATGGTTTATGTTATTCAGCGTAATGACAATCTTTGGACAATTGCCAATCAATTAGCCAAAAAGAACAACAAAGATGTTAACACAGTCATGAAAGAAATCATGACAGCCAACCCAAATGCCTTTCCTGATAATGACCCAAGCAAACTTCAAGTCAATATGGAACTTGAAGTACCAAAATATGAAGTCATGCCTTCACAACTGGGTGTAAAAGCGGCAACATCTGCCAAAGCAGAAGCCACAAAAAAAACGACAACCAAACAATCAACCAGTAAGAGCTATTCAGCGAGCAAACCAAAATCAACCAAAACAACCGTTGCTAAAAAACCGACCAGTAGCACTAAAAAAGCCGTAACAACTCGCAAAAAAACTGAAATGCAAATTATTGCACCAAGTCAAAAAGCTGGCTCAGTACAAGGTGGTAACAAAACTGGCAAAGGCACAAATCCTGCCATTGCACAAGTGCAAAAAAAACGTCAAGCTACAGCTCAAAAAGCCACCAAGGTAAGCTCTCTAAACCAAAGCTTGGTAGATGCCGAAAAACGTCTAAAATTGCAGAATGACAAACTTGCACAATTGGAAAAACGTTTAAAAGAGTTGAAGAAAAAATAATTTTCGCAAAATATAGCCCCAATCGGGCAATGTAATCGCTTAATGTTGTTTATCATCAATCTATGGTGATAAACAAAAAAACATGAAAAACTAAAAATTGATACGAGGAGAAGGGCATGAGTCCAATAATGATTGGGATTGCCGCTGTTGTTGCTATTGTTATTTTAGCAGGTGTATTTTTCTTTTTAAAAAATAAACAAGGCGGTGCAAGCAATCCACCAGCCATTACCAGCCGCCCAAAAACTTTGGCAGAGCAACAACAAGAGTTAGCTGAAAGACCTGTTGCACCAACAGCACTTGTCTCTACTGCAGATGATGATTTGCGTACGGCCCAAAGTTTTATTAATCAACAAGATTTTACCAGTGCGAGCAATGTTTTAAAAAAATCCATCAAAAACAATCCCACTCGTAGTGATTTATATTTTATGTTATTAAATACTTTTGCTTTGTCAAAAGATTATGATAATTTTAATAAATTTTATCCTGCGGTGATTGCGTTAGACAATCCTGTTACGACATCTCATGCACAAAGCCTGAAAAAACTAGTTGATGATGAGCTTGCTTTTAATCAGTCCTTGACACAGCCAGTACCAACAACACCAAATGTTGCACCTATGGCTCAACCTGTTCCTGTTTCTACCGCACCTAGCCATGATGAGCCTTTATCATTTGACTTAGGGTTTGATGAACCAGTACCAACACCAAAAACTGCCCCTGCTCAAAATGATGATATGGGTATGAGTTTTGATTTTGATGTGGCAGATACGTCCACAACCAATACCACAGTAACCCCTAAACCTGCCGAATCTACCGTTATGGATTTAGATGCAGATTTTGACTTTGACGTACTGAGTGAAACGATTGAAGCACCAAAAACTGTTACACCTGTTGAAGAGCCTATCGCAGATTTGGGTACAGATTTTGATTTTGATTTGCCAAGCGAAACGGTTGAAGCACCTGCTCCACAGGTTCAAGCACCTGTTGTTGAAGAGCCATCAATGGATTTGGGTGCTGATTTTGACTTTGATTTGCCAAGCGAAACGGTTGAAACGCCTGCTCCACAAGTGCAAGCACCTGTTGTTGAAGAACCATCAATGGATTTGGGTGCTGATTTTGACTTTGATTTACCAAGTGAAACGGTTGAAACGCCTGCTCCACAGGTTCAAGCACCTGTTGTTGAAGAGCCATCAATGGATTTGGGTGCTGATTTTGACTTTGATTTGCCAAGCGAAACGGTTGAAACGCCTGCTCCACAGGTTCAAGCACCTGTTGTTGAAGAGCCTATCGCAGATTTAGGCACAGATTTTGACTTTGATTTACCAAGTGAAACGGTTAAAACTCCTGCTCCACAAGTGCAAGCACCTGTTGTTGAAGAACCATCAATGGATTTGGGTGCTGATTTTGACTTTGATTTACCAAGTGAAACGTTTGAAACACCTGCTTCACAGGTTCAAGCAGCTGTTGTTGAAGAGCCAATCGCAGATTTAGGCACAGATTTTGACTTTGATTTACCAAGCGAAACGGTTGAAACTCCTGCACCGCAAGTACAAGCCCCTGTGGTTGAAACGTTTGATATTGTAGATACACAATCTGAATTGATTTCAGATGACCTTATCTTTGATGATACCCCTGTTTCACAAACCCCAGAACCTATCGCAAGCGAACCTACACCTGTCGTAACGCCAGAATCTGCTGTTGTCGGTGGTGGTGTTGCTGGTTTGGTATCTGAATTAGGGAATATTACCGACATTGACAGTACGCAATTAAATATTGAACTTGCTGAACAGTATGTTGAGCTTGGCGAGTTTGACAGTGCCAAACGTTTGTTAAATGAAGTACAAAATACCACAAATAGTGAATTTACCAACAAAATTAAGTCATTATTAGAAAAAATTAGTTAATATGTAGTTAAATTAACAAACTTATGTTAAGATAACTTAATATCTAAGTTTTACCAATCGTTTCATCAACAGGGCAAAATAAAGATTTTGCCCTGTTGTTTTTTACAGGTTATTTCAAGGAAAGTCTTATGCCCAATCAAAATTTTGACAATTTAAATACAGACGTTACCCCAATAGATTTTGACTTTGATGAGTTAGAAAATATTGATAAACTATTTAAAAAGCCAAATGATACCAAGACTTTTACCGCTGATACCACTGATAAAATCACATTGCCATCGCAATCACTCAACCAAAATCCGATGGTTGCCAATGATAGTGTTTCACCTATCCAAAAAGATTTGGATAATTATTCAAATATTGATAATTCACAAAAAAATTTGGTATATCAAATACCCAATCACATTTCGGTTGCACCCTTACAAATGCCTGCTAAACAAGCCAATAATGAAACAAGCAACACAGTAACAAACGCCAAAACTGCTGATACGCTTAACTCCGAGATATCGCCTGCCTCAAAACAAACCACCACAGCAACGATTGCACCAATAGCAGAAACAATCGCACAAACAAAAGCAATCAACACACCGCTAACCTTTGATGGAACCAAACCTGCGATAAGCCAACAAACAACCATCAGCCAACAAAATCAACAAGGCATGGACGAGGCGACAAAACAACTTGCTGATATGGATACTGACGCAATTTTTGCAACGTCTGCTAATTCAGCTAAAAACCAACTCTATCAACAAAAACGTCGCAATATAAACCCAAAAGCCAAAGCCCACTATATAGACACAAAACCAACCTTTGGTCGCCGTGTGTTAAATAGCCTGTCTGTTGGGTTTATCTTTGCAATCATTGGTTTGCTTGTGGATTGGGGTGTGAGCATCACCCAAGCAGTCGCCAATGTATCAGGCGAGACAAATTGGTTCTTTTTGCCATGTTTTGGGATTATTGGGTTGATTTTGGGCTTTTTATTTGGGGCAAAAGCATTGGACGTGATTTTTGCCAATTTTCGCTCAACTGATGACGACCATACAGGTGATGATGGCTTTGCAATGGGATTGTTTAAAGCCATCGGGATTGGTCTTGGGGTGGCGATTATCGGTTGGATAATTATGATGATGTTGTTATGATGGCGTTATTGTAATTCTATCTTTTTTAAATGTTGTTTAAAAGATTGTGATTTTTCCACATAATGTAGCGCCGAGCGTTTTAGTAGTTCGGCTCTTTCATTATCTAGCGTTTTTACCACTTTGGCTGGGCTTCCCATCACAACCGAATTATCAGAGATTTGCATATTTTCGGTGACTAGGGCATTTGCTCCGATAATACAATTTTTGCCGATATTGGCATGGTTTAGCACAATCGCTCCGATTCCGATAAGGCTGTTATCGCCAATCGTGCAACCATGTAACATGGCGAGATGACCGATGGTGACGCCTTTACCAATATTGACGTTAATCCCTGCGTCGGTGTGAATGACGCTGTTTTCTTGAATATTGGTATTATCGCCTAGCATGATGGTGGCGTTGTCGCCACGAATGACTGCACCGAACCAAACGCTGACATTTTCGCCCAAGATGACATCGCCAATGACTTCGGCGGATTCTGCTATCCAGCCTGTGAATGGGGCTTTGTAGGTGGGTTGTTTGTTTTTCCATTGATAAAGCATTTTGATTTCCTTTTTATAGATATTTATCAACTAATTTTCAATAACGCTTGGTGGGGCGTAACATTCTTCTTCAATGATATTAACATCTTCAGCAAAGGGCATATTCAATACGCCCTTTTTCTAAAACTACAAACCCGCTTTTAAGCTCGCCTCAATAAATTTATCCAAATCACCATCAAGCACCGCTTGCGTATTAGACGTTTCCACGCCTGTGCGTAAATCCTTAATGCGTGAATCATCAAGCACATACGAACGGATTTGCGAACCCCAACCGATATCCGATTTGCTATCTTCTAACGCCTGTTGTTTTTCCATACGCATTTGCATTTCACGCTCGTACAGCTTGGCACGAAGCATTTTCATCGCCGTTTCACGGTTAGCGATTTGGCTACGTTCATTTTGACACGCCACGACAATACCTGTCGGTTGGTGAGTAATTCGCACCGCAGAATCGGTGGTATTCACGTGCTGACCGCCTGCCCCACTGGAGCGATAAGTATCAATGCGTAAATCGGCAGGGTTGATTTCAATTTCAATATTATCATCAATTTCAGGCGACACAAACACCGATGAAAATGACGTATGACGACCGTTGTTGCTGTCAAATGGCGACTTACGCACCAAACGATGTACGCCCGTTTCGGTGCGTAACCAACCAAACGCATAATCGCCTTTGACATGAATGGTCGCCGATTTAATCCCTGCGACACCGCCTTCGGAAACTTCTACCACATCGGCTTTAAAGCCTTTGCTTTCCGCCCAACGCAAATACATTCTTAGCAAAATTTCCGCCCAATCTTGAGCTTCTGTACCGCCAGAGCCTGATTGAATGTCCAAATAACAGTCGTTTGCGTCCATTTCACCGCTAAACATACGTTTAAATTCAAGGTCGGCGACTTTGCTTTCCGCTTCGTCAAGTTCGGCTTGCACATCAGCAAGCAGACTTTCGTCATCTTCTTCTTGAGCCAATTCTAGCATGGCTTTTGTGTCTTCTAGCTTTTCATCAAGGGCGACAATCACGCCAATAATGCCGTCTAGTTGGGCTTTTTCTTTGCTAATTTTGGTAGCTCGTTCAGGGTCGTTCCACAGTTCTGGATTTTCTAATTCCAGATTGACTTCTTCAAGGCGTTCTTGTTTTGCCTCAATGTCAAAGATACCTCCGAAGTTGGTCGCCACGGTCGGCTAGGTTTTTGATGTGTTCTAAATATGGGTTAATTTCCATGATAATACCTCTCGGTGAATTTGGTTAAATGTCTTTGCTAAATGTCATAATTGGTTGGCTATTTTAACATATTTTTAAGCATAAATATCATTGTGTCCATTTTTTTGCAAAAGCCATAAAAAACATTTAGAACCTGTATTCATAACTTTTTTGCAATCAAAAATGAGAGAAATCGCACGTTTTTCAAGGAAAAAACGCAGGCTGATAGTTATTCTATCAGACAAGTTTTTGACGAAGAAAAACAAGATTTAACCATTTTTGATGCAAAAGCAAATAAATATTCATCAAATATTGATAAGATTTTAATGCGGAATGTTGTGAATACAGGTTCTTAATCAAAACGATAAATATCCATCGTCAAACTATAATGTGCAAAACTTTCATGCACCACGCTCATCATCTCCCCTGCCCCACGAGCAAAAAACAATGGCAAAAAATGCTCTGGCGTGGGGTGATTGTGGCTTGCCAACGCATGATTTTGCCAATCAAACAAACCATTCACATCGTATCGCAACTGCTCAACCACCCAGTTTTTAAAGGTTTGGGCGTTTGGCTCAATCGCTTTATCACCAAAACGCACCTGTCGCAAATTATGGGTAATACTTCCAGAACCCATGATTAACACCTGCTCAGAGCGTAACGGTGCAAGCAGTTGCCCCAACTGATAACACGCCACCGCATCAAAAAAATACGGCAACGAAATCTGCACAATCGGCACGTCCGCATTCGGATACATATGCAACAACGGCGTCCAAACCCCATGGTCAAGCGGTCTATCGCTATCTAGCGACACCGCCACGCCCCTATCGGCTAACTGTGTTGCCAAACTTTCAGCGACCTGTGTTTGCCCATCGGCAGGATAATCTAACTCATACAACTCGGCTGGAAAACCGCCAAAATCATGCCAAGTCGCAGGCACAGGGTTGGCATTAATCTGTAACGTTTCGCTTTGCCAATGGGCGGACATGATGATAATCACTTGTGGCTTTGGTAGATTTTTACCGATTTTTTGTAAAGTTTGGGTATAAGTGCTTTGCTCAATGGCAATCGTTGGCGAACCGTGAGAAATAAACAAACTTGGCAAAGTTTGGGCTTCATAAGGTTTGGTTGATAAAATAGGTTTGAGTGTTAAAGGATTATTTTTCATTAGTTTTCCTAAAATTTTATGATGTATTTTTTAGATTTAATATAGATTAAAAAAAAAAACAAGGCATATTTTTGATATACCTTGCTTTGATAAAATCAATGATAACGTAAATTAGTAACGCAGTTGCCAATGATTATTTTGGCGAATTAGGCGAATTTTGCCATCGTTTGACACATAGCCACCTTTTACTACGTCCATCAAAATTGACTTATCACCGCCATGACTTGCCCAAAACAGTTCGGCTTGCGTTCTATCATCTGACAAAATCACATACACCGCAAGCGTGTCGTTCATGGGGTCGTCAAGTTTGATATCCGCTACGTCAAAGACTTGGACGCACGCTTGTTTGACAAAAGAATACTGCTGACCTGCGGACGCAAGGCAACCGTGTGCATCTGTGTCGCCACCAATGATGGGGCTTTGTGAAAGATTTTTTTGGCTACAAGCGGTTAGCATCAGGGTACTCAACAACAGCGATACATAAATTTTCATGGTTTGCCTTCACAGTTTTTATCAATAAAATTTGTCAATTAATCATTGGTATGAAACAATAAAAATAGCTCAACGACATTTTTTTCAATCGCTTCTGCCATTTGCGACATCGTGCTTGGGTCATCCATTAGCTCTTTCATATCGGCTTCTTCTTCGTCAATACCGCTAAACAGCACCATCGGTAAGGTCAGCATTGCCACATCTTCTTCGGTATTGCTATCGGCAAACCAGTCGTCCGCTTCGTCATCGCTTGCGTACATCGCATCAACAAAGCCCACCGACCACTCGCCCACGTCCGATTGCTCAATGTCGCTGTAATCGGTATCTTCAATATCAAAAGGCAGTTCAATGGCTTTTTCATCTTGCAAAGTGGCTTGTAGCTCGTTTCGCCATTCGCTGATTGCTTGTAAAATGGCAGGATTGACTTGTTTTTCGTTGCCTTCAAACAATAGCGATTGCCAGTTTTTTAACGATTTTGCGACCACTGATGCGGTCAAAAAACCATGTGTCGCAAGGCTTGATAAGCCAAACTGGTTATCTTCACTGTCTAAAAAATCAATTAAATCATCAAAGTTCATGTATTATCCTTGTGGTGATGATGTGTATTTTATATCTTGATACACATTTAAAAATCGTCATCATCATCTAAATCATCTAATCTGTCCAAATCGTCATCAAAACTGTCTTTTAATGAACGCTCCAAACGTTTTTCCGCCAAAAAATTGTCAATCAAAAGGCGTTTTTCTAGGCTGTTACCACGCCCACGAGCCGTTACATCATCATCGGCAAGGCGTGCATCTTCGTCATCATCAAAATTATCATCTTCAAAGCTATCATCAATATCGGTGTCAGCCATGTCAGCTCCTGTTATTATTTAAATGGGTGAAAAAAATGATAAAAATAAAACAGCCTTATAAAGGGTTTTAAAAAAATTGTCAAGTTTTATTTTAAGAATAAGACAATTTTGTAAATTTTTGCGCTCTGCACACGACAGAAACTACTAAAATAAAGTTGATTTTCTTTTAAAACTGAGAAAATCAACCAACCTATTAAAAAAAGCAAAATCACCACACATAATAAACCGTCTAAATCCATCAATCAGAAAATCTAACCCCAAAGCAAAAACACTTGACTGAGGACGACCATTAGACTTAAGGCAACGTTTATAATGACTAGGCTTATCATCAATGACCGCCAAGCCAGTCAAATAAGCCCAACAAAAGGCTAACGCATTTACCGCAACCAATTTACTCACTCTGTCTTGTTTAGTCAAATGCGTATCCTCAAGATTAAAACCACGCCCCTTTAAACAAGAAAACAGCGTTTCAATCTGCCAACGCATCGCATAAGTTGCCATAGGGTCAATATCATCAAAATCATTGGTAGCCACAATCACATAATCATTATCACTATCAAGCTTTGCCGATACCTTGACAGGACACTTATCAACAAAGAGTGTTCTAGCATGGTGATAAGTATCTTGCTGGTTTAAATTATGAAATAGTGTTTTAATTTGTACGCTTTGTCCTTGTGTATTGGTCACTTTACTGTCTTTTTTAATGCGTATGGCAAATTTAATATTTTGTTTTGTTAGCCAGTCGAACCATGCAGAACCCACAAATTCTCTATCGGCTAATACTTTTTGTATTTTATCTTTACCAAAGGTGTGAATGAATTTTTCAATGAGTTGTGTTCTCTCTAGTGTTTTTGAGTTGCCTTGTTTGTCTAGCATTGTCCAGTATAAGGGTATGGCAATGCCTTTGTGTACAACAGCTAACATGAAGATGTTGATGTTGCTTTTTCCCCATTTCCAGTTGGTACGGTCAATGGTGAGTGTGACTTTGTTTAGTCCAAATAGTTGAAAGATAAGGCGTGCTATTTGGTGTTCATTTAGGGGTGTTTGGGCGAAAAAGTGTTGTATTCTTCGGTAGTTGCTGTCATTTGTTGTGCTGTTGGTAAAGTGTCTGGCTATCTTTTTTAGGTTACTGCTTTGGGCGGTAATGATGGCTATTATCATTAGACTTAAGCAGTTGATTTTTGCCTTGTGTATTGTTAGGTTTTGCGATAAAATTCTTTCTAGTCTGATAAGGTTTGGCATGGTTTTAATTCGTCGGAAAAATTACTATTATGCCATTGTTTTATCAGACTTTTTTGTTTTTTTGTCGTGTGCAGAGATTTTTGCGATAAAAAAGGCTAAAATTCAAATAATTTTAGCCTTTTTTCATCAGTTTAATGTTAATTTATTTGGCATTTTTTTCATAAACTGGGAATTTTGCACACACGGCTTTGACTTTTTCACGGACTTCGCCAATTACTTTTTCATCGCCACGGCTGTCCAAAATATCACAAATCCAACTTGCCAACTCTTTAACTTGCTCTTCTTTAAAGCCACGAGTTGTTACCGCTGGTGTACCGATACGCACGCCTGACGTTACAAACGGTGATTTTGGGTCGTTTGGCACGGCATTTTTGTTCACGGTGATGTAGGCATCACCTAACCATTTGTCTGCTTCTTTGCCTGTGATTTCTTGTTTAATCAAGCTGATTAACATCAAGTGGTTTTCTGTACCGCCTGATACGATATCATAGCCACGATTGATGATGACTTCTGCCATCGCTTTGGCGTTTTTGACGACTTGTTGTTGATAGGCTTTGTAGTCATCGCTTAGGGCTTCTTTAAAACAAATCGCTTTGGCGGCGATGGCGTGCATTAAAGGACCGCCTTGATTACCAGGGAAAACCGCTGAGTTTAATTTTTTCTCAATTTCTGGATTGGCTTTTGCCAAAATCAAACCTGAACGTGGACCACGCAAAGTTTTGTGTGTGGTGGTGGTGGTTACGTCTGCGATTTGCACTGGGCTTGGGTACACGCCTGCAGCGACAAGACCTGCCACGTGTGCCATATCTACAAACAAGTACGCACCCACGCTGTCGGCGATTTCACGGAATTTTTGCCAATCAACCACTTGGCTATAGGCTGAAAAACCTGCGATAATCATTTTTGGTTTGTGTTCTTTGGCAAGGCGTTCTACTTCGTCATAGTCAATCAAGCCTGTTTCTTTGTTCAAGCCATATTGTACAGCGTTGTAGTTACGACCTGAAAAGTTCACAGACGCACCATGTGTCAAGTGTCCTCCATCGGCAAGGCTCATGCCAAGTACGGTGTCGTTAGGCTCAAGCAATGCCAAAAATACCGCACTGTTGGCTTGGCTACCTGCGTGGGGCTGTACGTTGACATAGTCTGCACCGAATAATTCTTTGGCACGGTCAATCGCCAATTGTTCCACCACGTCCACATATTCACAGCCACCGTAATAGCGTTTACCAGGATAGCCTTCAGCATATTTGTTGGTTAAGTCCGAGCCTTGTGCTTCCATGACCGCTTGTGAGCAGTAGTTTTCTGAAGCGATTAGCTCAATGTGTGATTCTTGACGAGCGGTTTCGCCGTCCATCGCTTTGGCTAATTCTGGGTCAAATTCGTGGATTGAGATATTTTTAAACATAAAAATTTTCCTTGATAGGGCTAAAAATTTGGATAAAAAATAATGTGCTTAGTGTAACATGAATGTATGTAAAAAATGTAGCAAAAATTCCAAAATTTTTATCCAAAACAAAAAAACTGGGCGATAACCCAGTTTCTTAAACAGCAAGAAAAATTAAGCCAACATTAGTACGCCATTGGCACACCAATACGGCGAGCGACTTCTTCATAGCCTTCAATCACATCGCCAAGGCTTTGACGAAAACGGTCTTTGTCCAGTTTTTTCTTGGTTTCTTTGTCCCACACACGGCAACCATCTGGCGAAAATTCATCACCCAATACGATACGGTCTTTGAACACACCAAATTCCAATTTAAAATCAACCAACATCAAACCGCCTTCATCAAACATTTTTGACAACACGTCATTGACTTGATAGGTTAATTTTTTCATTTCATCAAGCTGTGCTTGCGTTGCCCAGCCCAATGAAATCGCCAAAGACTCATTTACCAATGGGTCGCCCAAACCGTCATCTTTAAAAAACAGCTCAAACGTTGGTGGATTGAGGGCTTGCCCTTCGGTCAAACCCAAACGGCGAACGATACTGCCTGCCGCATAGTTACGTACCACACATTCCACAGGAATCATTTTTAAACGTTTCACCAACACATCTTCTTCGGTCAGTTGTTGTTCAAAATGCGTTTCAATGCCTGCTTCGCTTAATTTTTGCATGATAAACGCATTAAAACGGTTGTTCACCTTGCCTTTGCGGTCAAGCTGTTCAATACGCTCACCGTTAAATGCTGACGTGTCATCACGAAAGTGCATAATAAGGTAATCAGGATTTTCTGTTTCGTACACAGATTTGGCTTTGCCTTTGTAGAGCAGTTCTTTTTTTTGCATCAGGAATTTTCCTTACAGTTGTTTTTTAACAGTTATTTTTTAAAAAATCATGAAAAAATTTTTGCAAAAATTATTGCTTGGTTGCAATCGGTTTTGGCAGTTCAAAACGTTTGCCTTTTTCATTTTCTAAAGTCAAAGTATTTTGTCCAACTTGGGGTACTTGATACAGTGGTACAAAGGCTCTGGCTTGGGAATCTACAGGTAATTGCACAGGCGGTAAGGCGGTCGCTTGCTGATAATCCAGCGAATTGTCGCCAACGTTATTGCGAAAGGTTGAACACCCTGTCAACCACGATACCGCAAGGACTGGGGTAATTAACATGACGATTTTTTTTGAAATTTTCATAATTTATCACTTAAGGTTATATGATAGGGTAAAATTTATAACAAATTTGCTTTTGCCAATGCGTCATCAATCGTTGGTTGATACTGGCTTGCGAGCCAAGTCAAAGGCAGGCGAATACCTTGCTCAATACGTCCCATTTTGTGCAACGCATATTTGACAGGAATTGGGCTTGATTCAATAAATAAATCTTGGTGCAAATGTGCAATGCCTTGATTTAGGGCAACCGCTTGTTCAAATTCGCCTTTTAATGCATGGTTAAAAATTTGGCTCATCGCTTTTGGGGCGACATTTGCCGTAACCGAAATATTGCCTTTTGCTCCATATTTCATCAGCTCAATCGCTGTGGCATCATCACCTGATAGCACGCTCATACGACCGTTTAACGCTTCAATCAATCTTGCCCCACGAGCGACATCACCTGTCGCATCTTTGATAGCGATGATGTTGTCAATATCTGCCAAACGCTCAACGGTTGCTTGTTGAATATCCACCACCGTTCGCCCCGGAACATTATACAAAACTTGAGCAATATCCACCGCTTCGGCAATCGCTTTATAATGTTGGTATAAGCCTTCTTGGGTTGGTTTGTTATAATAAGGTGCGACCAGTAGCACCGCATCTGCCCCAGCTTTTTTGGCATATTCGGTCAGCTCAATCGCTTCTACCGTACTATTCGCCCCAGTCCCTGCAATCACAGGAATACGACCATTGACTTGTTTTACCGAAAACGCCATTACATCGGCGTGTTCTTGCATGGACAAAGTTGCCGATTCGCCTGTCGTGCCGACTGTAACTAAGACATCTGTGCCTTGTTCAATCTGCCAATCAATCAAATTTGCCAACGATTGCCAATCCACTTCGCCATCGCTGTGCATTGGCGTTACCAATGCGGTCATTGAACCTTGAAGTTTTTGTTGGATTTCTTGCATGGTTGTCATAACAACACCTTTTTTGTTAAAAATTTTGTTGGGTTAGTTTATCACAAAATTTGGGTTACAATCACTATGCCAAATTATTTTCTACATGATTTTTTACAAAATTACCAATTTTTGTTTTTTTTAATTTTAATAGTTCTAAATTTCACGGAAAAATACGGAAATTTAAATTCAAGGATTAGCCTTTAAAGGGTTAATCATCTTTGGCGTACTACACACCACTATTGGGTCGTAATCAAACTTCCCAATTACTTTTCTTAAAATATTGTAAGCACCATTGACATCAGCATTGATAAGTGTGTTATTGCTTGATTTAAAAAGCCCACGTTTGATGCGTTTGCCTTGATAATTGGCGTGTTTTTGAATTGGCTCGTTATCAAGAAAGCTACATTTACTTGTATAACTTTCTTCAGTAACAATCACATCAATGCCTTGTAATTTAGCTTTATACTGTACCATTTGTACCAATCTTGCAAAAGGCACACTGACAAAACTTTGATTGTTTCTTTTACCAATATTTATCCCTTGTTTCCAATCTTGATTATGACCGATAACAATTGTTGTTATCTTATTGGCAACTGCGTGGTTGATAAGATAATAGCTTGCTTTGTGTAAGTAATCATTAATCTGATTATTTCTTTTTAAAGATAATCTGTTTAATTGTTTGTTGATAAAAGAAATTTGTGGCATGGTTTGGTTATTTTGTTTTGCAATATTAAATAATCTATCTTTTTGGCTTTGTAGTTTAGCTTTGATTTTATTAAAAAATTGATTAACAGATTTTACCGTTTTACCTGTAACAATAAAAGGCGTATTGTTTGTATTGCTTACAGCTGTTAGAAGATTATTTAAACCTAAATCAACCGCTAAGTATCGCCCATTGTTGGGTTTGAGTATTGGTTCATCTGTTTTATAAGTGATTTTGATGTCATAGCCATTAGCAATTTTAACGACTCTAACTTCTTGCAAATTATCATAAGTAACAATAGTTTTTAATTTACCCAAATCAAAAGACAAGGGCGTATCAAAATAGCTTGAAAGGGTTAAAATGCCTTTTTGTAAATCACGCTTAGAAATCGCTTGTTTGGTAAAAATAATATTGGCTCGCCCTTTGGTTTTGTCTAAATATTTTGGTAATTTAGGACGACCTAAAAATTTGGATTTATCTTTATGATAGGCTTTAATAACCGCCCAAAAAGACCTAAAGTTTTGGTAAACCTGTTTAATGACTTGCTGTGCAACTTTGGCAGGAATGGCTTTGTAATCTTGTTGTTTAGTTTTGGTTAATTGATTGATGAGATTGAAGGCGGTTGGTGTTTTATTATTGGTGATAACTGCTTGTCTATTGTGATAGGTTGCCACATTGAATAAGTTTTTGCACAAAAACGCATAGTTATCAAGCATTTTGTAATGCTTGTGTGCCATCTTAATGCGGATTGTGTGGGTTAAGTACATGGTGGTTTATTTGTCCTGCAATTTCGGATATTTTGTATTTCATTCAATAATTGATGATTTGGTAATGATTATTTATCATGTCAAAATATGGAAATTTATACAAGTATTTTCCGTGTTTTTCCGTTATTTAAATGAAGTTAAATTATACTTAACACATCAATTTGTGGCGGACAATTCAAGCGAAACGGTAAGCCAATCATGCCAATCCCTGTATTTATCCACACTTGGTAATTATTCGTGTTAAACGTTTTTTTCTTGATTTTTGTATTTTTTGTCAAATGATAATTGGCAATATAAAAACCCGACAAATAACGACTGCCTGTCATCGCTTTGACCAATTTTGGGGTAACGCCTTTAACATTCATCTGACCGCCATGCGTCTGCCCTGCAATCACAAGGCAACGTTCATTTAAATGGGCAAGTAGCTGGGCGTTGCCTTGCAAATTTTTGATATCGTGGGTCAAAATAATACTAGGCTGTTGATTTTTGGCATTTTTTTCTAACAAGCGAGCCATCATCGCCCCATTATCAGCACTCACGCCAAACAGTTGCACTTGGTCTAAATTTGCTGTGTGATTGTGCAAAATCTGCACGCCCAAAATCGGCAAAATATCGGTCAATTTAACATTGCGAATGATATCAGGTTGATGTTTGCCTTGCTCAAAATCCGCTTGGCTCATCGTGGTAAAACACGGCTTGTTAATCGCTTTTACCATCATCATCTGACCAACAATATCCGCCCCAGCGTGGTACAACCAATCGCCTGTAAACAGCACCGCATCAACGTCCAAACGGTTTAATTGTAATACCCAACGTTTGAGTGCAGAACGATGATGAAAAATACCAAAATGTATGTCGCCTAGTACGGCGATTTTTAACGGTTTTTTGTCCGTGTTATCAAAACTGTTGTTCTCAAGATTGTTGTTAAAATGATTATCAAGATTTTGATTTTTTTGTGTTAAATCAATCGTTTGATAACGAATACGTAAGCGATTTGGCTCAATCCAAACCATGTACAAATACAACAAAGACAAGGCACTGATTAACCAAAAAAACGCATGATTGTCATTTAAAATTTGCCAATTCGTCCAAACAAGCAACCACAACGCCCAATAACGGCTGTAATACACGACAAGCTGTAGCCAGACCACCACAAAATTTTGGCTAGGACTGGCTTTTAGGGTTTTTAGGCAAGCGTAAACCACCACAAAAGTGGCAATCACATAGCCCAACGTCCCAAACCAATTTATCAACATAGCCGACCTATCACAGTTTTGTGATGCAAAAAGGGAATATTATAAAACGATACGCCCTATTATGGCAATGTTTTGTATAAAATCAAATGTTTTGGTCAATTTTTTTAAACCATTTGGCAAAAAATAAACAAACAAAAATCCAATAAATAAATGCTTATTCAATTCGCAATCCCAAAATTTTTGGTTCGCCTTGTCGGATAAGTTGCACCGTTACCACGCCTTTTTTTGGCAAATTTTGGGCGGATTTGGCAAAATCTTGTACCGTTAGCACGTCTTGATTATTCAGTTGCACGATGACATCACCTGCTTGAATCCCTGCACTGGCTGCCAATCCAAAAGGGTCTACCGCTGTGATAAGCACACCATTGACACGCAAGGCTTGTTGTTCTTCAGCACTTAACGCTCTTAGGCGTAAGCCCAATTTGACAGGGTTTTCGCCATTGGCATGGGTGGTGTCTGATGTGGTATCGCTTGGGGCTTTGACAAGTGTGCCTTGTAGCGTTTGGTTTTTGCCATTTCGCAAAATTTGTAAACTAAAATTGTCATTGGGTTTTGCACGGCTGACCAAATTGGTTAAATCTGCTGATATGGTGATAGTTTGGTTGTTAAAACTGAGTACCACATCGCCAGATTTTAGCCCTGCTTTTTGTGCTGGCGAATTGGGCGACACACGAGCAATCAAAGCCCCAACAGGTTTGGCAAGTCCGTAAGCGTCCGCAAGATTACGGTCAATGTCCTGTGGAAATACACCCAAATACGCACGAGAAACCGTCCCTGTCTGGCGGATTTGCTCATACACGTCCATCGCCACGTCCATCGGAATGGAAAACGACAAACCCATATATCCGCCCGTCCCCGTAAAAATACGAGAGTTTACGCCCACCACTTCGCCTTTTTGGTTAAACAAAGGACCACCAGAGTTACCCGGATTTAACGCCACATCGGTTTGGATAAAAGGCACGGTGGTGTCTTTGGAAAAACTGCGAGATTTGGCACTGACAATCCCTGCGGATGCTGAATAATCAAAGCCAAAAGGCGACCCAATCGCAAGCACAGATTCACCAACTTTGAGTTTTTCAGAATCGCCAACCGGCAACGCAGGAAAACCATTGCCAGCCACTTTTAGCACCGCCATATCGGTACGCTCATCACCACCGACTACCGTTGCGTCCAGTTCTTGTCGGTCATTTAGCGTTACGGTAACTTTGTCCGCCCCCTCAATCACATGATAATTGGTAAGCATATAGCCGTCATTGCTCACAAAAAAAGCCGTACCAAAACTGCTCTCAGTCACAGGTGGCAAGCTGTCTGGCACACGCTCACCCAAATAACGTCTGAGTAACAAAGCCATCTGAATCTGTGCCATCTCTTCGCTACTCATTTTTTTGGTAACATTGACACGAGCCACCGATGGGGCGACCTGCTCCACCAAATTAGAAAAATCCGCCACTTCCACCTTTGCCAAAGCCATTGTCGGCAACATCGCTGTGGACAACGTCAAGACAGGCGTTAAACACAAAGCCATCGCAAGGCTGATATGGGACAACGATTTATTTTTGATAAAATAGTTACGCATGATTTTTCCTTATTTTTGTTAACATTTTGGTAAAAATAGCTTATCATAAATCAAATAATTGTCTAAAACATTACAATTTTTTATGATTTGGTAATTTTGGCAAAATTATGCTAATTGTTTTAACACTCGCTGTAGCACATCATCAGGCGAACCATCAGCACAAACCTGTTTAAAACGCTGTGGCGACTGCTGATGAATAAATTGATAACCTTGATAAATCCGTTCAAAAAATTCAATATCTTGTTGTTCAAAACGATCTAATTCACCCCGTTTTTTAGCACGTATCATACCATCCACCACAGGCAAATCCAGCCAAATCGTGATATCAGGCAGTTTTGGCACAAAATTATCAATTAACATTTGTACTTTTTGAACCGCTTGTTCATCACCAAAACCACGCCCAAAGCCTTGATACGCCATGCTTGAGTCAATATAACGGTCGCAAAGCACCCATTTGCCTTGGGCTAAGGCGGGCAAAATGGTATTTTGTAAGTGGTCTATCCGCCCTGCAAACATCAACAACAGTTCGCTTTCGTCCGCCATTTGGGCGTTGTTTTTTAACAAAATACTGCGTAATTCTTCGGCAAAAGGACTGCCCCCAGGCTCTCGTGTGGTGATAACGTCAATGCCTTGTGCAGTTAAATGCTTGGCAAGGTTTTGGATTAACGTACTTTTGCCAACGCCTTCTGTACCTTCAAAGGTGATAAATTTTGCTGTGTTATTCATGTCCAATCTTCCAAATATAAACCATTGATTTTACTAAGATGTTTTGTATTATGCGTTGCCACGCCCATGTCATTTACCATCGCAATACTGGCAATTAATAAATCCATATCATCAACAACTAGCCCCTCAAAAAAAACGACATGGTATCGGTGTCAATTAACATTTTTGTCATTCATCAACTCGCTTAGATTGTTGTCGGCGTTTTTCAATACTTTCTACCGAAAAAACATCTTCGTCCAAATCTTGCCAACTGCCTGAAAATGCCAAAATTTCTTCAATATTTTTATCATGGCTTATTGTTTCTTTTAGATGGTTATTATCTTTAGTGGGCTTTGGTGGGATTTTTTTTGTATTCAACAATGTTAAACGAAAGCCTTGTTGCGTTTGGTCTAACGCAAGTTCACTGCCAACACCAATCCGTTCCGAAAAACCTATCCAAATCTACCTATAGGTAAATTTAGCGTTTTCTTCCTACTTCAACGTTGTTTGCTCTTGTCATTTGACTTAAGACTTACATCAACTCCATAAGCTGACACGGTGGAACTCACCGCCAAAAATATTAGATTGTTAAAACCTTAGTTGCATGATTTAAAATATTAATGCTCGCATTCACATCACGGTCATGGCTTGTCTTGCAGTTAGGGCAAGTCCAATTTCTCATTGCTAACGTTAAATCCGCTTTACCCATGATAAAACCACAACATGAACAGGTTTTACTTGAGGGATAAAATCTATCTAATTCTTTCACTGTTTTGCCCCATTGGTTCGCTTTATAAATCAGTTGCCTTTTAAATTCGTAAAAACCCAAATCATTAATCGCACGGCTAAGTTTTTTATTCTTTACCATGCCTTTTACATTTAGGTTTTCAATACAAATGCTGTCAAATCGTTTTACCAAATTTGATGTTAATTTGTGCAAAAAGTCTTTACGAATACAACTGATTTTAAAGTGTAGCCGTGATAGCTTGGTTTTCGCCTTTTCACGGTTTTTAGAGCCTTTTTGTTTTCTTGATAAGCATTTGCTTGCTTTTTTAAGTTTGTTTAGATAGCGTTTTAATGGCTTGGGGGCTTGTACTTTTTCGCCATTGGATAAAGTTGCAAGGTCTGTAATGCCTAAATCAATACCAACTTGTTTGTCTGTTTTGGGTTGTGGTTTGACAATATCGTTTAATTCAACGGCAACCGATACAAACCATTTACCGCCTTGTTTAAAGATTTTGGCGGATAGGGTTTTGCCTGTGTGTCGCAGTTTTTCACACATTTTAACCCAGCCTAAATTAGGGATTTTTATGCGTTTGCCGTCTATTCTAAATTGGTCGTTGGATAGGCTAAATCTGTCATTTACGCCTTTTTTTCTAAATTGTGGGTATTTGCTTTCACCTTTAAAAAAGCGTTTGAATGCGTCTCCTAGTTGTATGATGGCAAGTTGTGGGCTACATTTGGTTACTTCGAGCATAAAGGGGAATTGTTGTCTTTTTATGCTATTTAGTTGTTTTCTAAGTTTGCCTTGTGATGGTTTGTTAAGTTTGGTTTCATCAATTTCTATGCCATTTTTCAAGCATTCATCACGATAAGTTTTATCGGCTTGGTATTGTTTTTGCCAATTATCTAACGCCCAATTATAGGCGAGACGAGCTACACCGCAAGCCTTTGCAAAGTAAGTTGCTTGTTTATTCGTTGGGTCTAGGGCGATGATGTGTCCACGTATTAGGGTCATTCTAGCACTACCTTAACAGCTTCAAGCAGTTTTTTGTTTTTCTTAGAGCGTGAGCCGTATAATCTTGCACTAAAGACGGTAATAATTTCTAGGACGTCTTGGGCGAGTTCTTCTTCAAAGGATAGGTTTTCGCCTTGATTGATGATGATGACTTCAACGTTTCTAGCTTCACAAATGGCAAATACAAGTTCCGCTCCAAAACGTAATAATCGGTCTTTATGGGTTAATACCAACCTTCCAATTTCATTGTTTAGTATGCCGTCAAGTAGTTGTTTTAGCCCTTTTTTGTGGTAGTTCATACCAGAGCCTAAGTCATTGATAATCTCATAAGTCCAGCCTTGTTTGGCACAGTATAGTTCTAATATTTGGATTTGGCGTTCTAGGTCGTCTTTTTGGTCGTGGCTTGATACACGAGCGTAGGCAACTGTTTTACGGTCTTTGTTGCCTATGCCGTGTAGTAGGTTGGGATTGATTTTACTAATATCGTAACGCCTGTGTCCTTTTGGGGTTCTTTGGGCAACAAGTACACCGCTTTCGTCCCATCTGCGTAATGTTGAGATAGACACACCTAGTTGTTTTGATGCTTCGTTGATACTAATTAATCTGTTCATTTGGATATTATAAAGTAGATTTAGTTAGTTTTCAAGAAACAGTTTCAAGCCCCATTTTTTCCAAAAAATAAGGCGGTAATTGGATAAATCCACTGGGTAAAACGGTTACATTGGTAATCATACTACTTCCCCTTTTCTCGCATCACTTTTAAATATTCTTGTACCGCTTTGTTGTGGTCAGACAAATTACTGGTAAACTTATGTCCGCCTTTGCCTGTCGCCACAAAAAACAGCGAATCAGTTTTATTGGGATTTAACGATGCTTCAATAGACGCAATACTCGGCAACGAAATCGGCGTTGGTGGCAAGCCATCAATTTGATAAGTATTATAAGCGGTTTTTTCTTGTAAATCGGCTTTGCGAATATTGCCATCATACCGCTCGCCCATGCCATAAATCACCGTGGGGTCGGTCTGTAGTCGCATATTTTTGCGTAAACGATTGACAAACACGCCTGCCACTTCGCCACGTTCGCTTGCCACGCTGGTTTCTTTTTCAATGATAGATGCCATGATTAAGGCTTCATAAGGGGTCGCATACGGCAAATCAGGCTGGCGTTTTTCCCATGCTTTCATCAAAGCGGTGTACTGGCGGTCAAACAAATCTGCCAACACTTTTTTATCACTACTGCCTTCGTTAAAATAATAAGTATCAGGCGAAAACCAGCCTTCCAAATTGCCATTGGGGGCGTATTCGGCAAACAGATTGATACCAAGCTGTTTGACATCAACTTGATTGTCATGAATGACTTCGTTTTTGATACCTTTGTTGGCGATTAAATTTTTGTATAAATCTTTGGCGGTTTTACCCTCAATGATTTGCACTTTGACAAAAGCGACTTTTTCGCCTTGTTGCAGGACATTTAGCATGGTGGCAAAACTGGGGTTTTCAGGGATTTGATACACGCCAGAATGTAGTGGTTTTTTGACGTGCATTTTGACATACAGTTTTGCCAATGGCGACACAAAAAAACCCTGTTGTTTGCTTGACCATTTGTTAATCAAGCCGTTATAAGTTTCGCCTTTTTCCACTGTCATCATTTGTTTGGGCTGATTAATCGTGCTAAAAACTGTCTGATACACCGCAAAAATAAAGCCCAATGCCAATATCACTGTCCCCAATAATAACCATTTTAACACCGATTTTTTGGGTTTTGGTGCTGTTGCTAACACATCGGTTGGGTTGTTTTGTCGATTAGGTTCAACAATATTTTTGGTTTTTTCAAGTGCAGAATTTTCTGCCATGATAGGTTTATTGTCTAAATTTTGTTCTGTATTTTGGGTGGGTTCATTAGCGTTTTGGTTCGTGTTTTGGTTCAAATCATCATTGGGCGGGGTCATATCAAAAACCTTTTTAAATAAAAATGGGGTTAAAATAATGTCGCTAAAATAACAAGGAATGACAAAAATAGCAATTTATTTTCGTAATTGACTTTTGTTAATCAGTTTTCAGCTTTATAATGGTACGCCACATAGTTAACAAGATTAATGGATTTTTTATGCCCGAATTTGAACCCGTTGTTCACCACCATATTTTGTATCGCATGGCAACGCTTGATGATTTGCCAACTTTGGTTGATATTTATAATCAAAGTATCCAAACCAAGCAATCCACAGCAATTTTACAGCCATTAACTTTAGCCGAACGGCAAGTTTGGTTTGATGAACATTGCCAAAACTCCAATCGTCCGATTATTGTTGCCGTTTGTCAAGATAGCCAAAAGGTGTTGGCTTATGGCAGTTTTTCGGATTTGTATCCGATGTTCGCCTATCATATTAGCAGTGAAATCAGTATTTATGTGCATGAAAATGCCAAAGGCAAAGGCATTGGCAAAACGATGTTGCAAGTGTTGTTATCGCTTGCACCGCTTTGTGAAATTCGCCAAATCGTTGCCAAAATTTTTGCACACAATACGCCAAGTTTGCAGTTATTTAAAAAATTTGGCTTTGAGCAGTGGGGCTATTTACCCGAAGTGTGTGATATGAATGGATTTTTGGCAGATGTGGTGATTTTGGGAAAGACCGTTACGCAATAAAACTTCTATCCGATTGCTTGTGCTTTGACAAATTCAATCAAATCATAAGCAATCGTCCCTTTATCAGGCGTTTTTGGCAAATTATCCAAATCAAAAAACTTGGCATCTGCCAACTCATCAGTATCAATCGCTATTTCACCGCTCACATAATCAGCGACAAAACCCACCATCAAATTAGAGGCAAACGCCCACGGTTGGCTTGCCACGTACCGCACATTATCCACCACCAATCCGACTTCTTCGTTCACTTCTCGTTTGACGCAGTTTTCCAGTGTTTCGCCGACTTCCACAAACCCTGCAATCAAGCTATACACTTGTTTGGGTTTGGCTCGGTTATGATAAGCCAATAAAATTTGAGTTCTTTGATTGATTTTGCGAGTAACTGCCGTAATGGTGCAAGGCTGAATCCGTGGATATTGCCGATACAGACATCTGGGGCAAGTGGTCGCCAACTCGTCTTTGCTTTCAAACAACTCAAGCGTAGTGCGTGTGCCACATCGGCTACAAAAAAAGTGAGTTTGTTGCCAATAACGAATTTGTGATGCACGGCTTAATTGATAAAAATCATCTTGACAAATATTGGCTAAATTTTCACGAAAACCCAAAAACACCACGTCATCAGGCAAGACAATATTGTCATTTTTTTGGATTAAATAAATGTTTGGATTGCCAACTTTTAACGCATCATCAAGCAAATCTTGACTTTGATAATAAAAAATATGCTCGCCCAAAAAAGCGAACATATCTTTTTTATCAACCTTTTGATAAATAATATATTGGTACAAAATTATGCCACCATCAAGTTTTGCAAACTACGCTGACCGACTTTGATGGCATTTTGTCCAGCAGGTTTGTTAATCTCTAGACTTTCAAGATAATAATCCGCTGACATCACGATATCGGCAAGTTTGGCAAGTTGCTCTGGTGAGATACCATGCGTGCCATTTTGTACCAACATTTCCATATAGTCGCCCGCACGTTTTAACAGGCGATTAGACTGATGTAGTCCCAAAAATTGGCAAGCTCCTGCGATATTTTTCATCATTTCAGGCACATTGACAAGGTGCATGACATCTTTATTGCTATCGGCAATATATTCGTTAAAGGCACTTTCAATGGTTGCAATGCCCGCTCGCCCTTCACGAATCAAAGTTGAATAAGCAGTATCTAGTTGATATAACGAGATTTTTTTATTATAAATCGGCAAATTCACCGCACCGGGGGTATGACTTTTTGCCAAATAAATAGACGCATTTTCGGCAACCATCAAACCTTCTAACAAACTGTCAAAATCTTCAGGAGTCGGTTGCGACCAGCCTTTGACTTGGGAAATTTGTTGGGTCAATGTATCACTGGCTTCTTGTAAATTTAGGGTTTTAAAAACAAGGCTTAAATCATTTAAGCGTGTTATCATGGCTTGTAGCTCATCTTCGCTATTTAGGCTGTCTTGGCGAGCGTAGTTATCGCTTGATGTTTTGATGGCGTTGATTTCTTCTTGAATCAGCTCGTTTAGCGTGTTGCTTAATTCTCTATCAGGCCCAAACAAAAAGCGTTTCATGGTCGCCAATTGTGTTGCATCTAGGCTGTTTGTCGCAAACTGTTGTTGAATTTTTTGTGCCAATTGCCCATCTCGTGTACTGGCAAAACGCACCAAATCGGCAAAACGAGAGTCATTCACAGGCAAATAATCGTTAAACTGTTGCTCAACAAAAATCAACGCACGTTTTTGTACATTGTTTAAAGGCAATGCCTGTGCCAAATCGGACACCGCCACCACAGCCGACTGCCAAAACAAGCTATTAGAACGCTGTGAAATGGCTTCACACGCTGACTGCATGGCTTTTAATTTTTGTAAATCATTGGGGTCAGTAGTTGGTGCTTTGGCAGGTAATGCCACACTCAGTCCCAAACGATAGGCTTCTACCAATTTTTTGTTATCAATGCCTAAATCACGCAACGACTCATAGTTTTGCTCTGGGTGAGCAATCACAAGGCTACTGTGTTTTGAATGGGTCAACTGCTCAAGCGTAACAGGCGACACGCCCAAACGATTGTGCAACTTGTTAATCACAGGCAACAATAAAGACGGCTCAATCGTCTCTTTTAACAACACAAATTCCACATAGCGACCCAACACCATGATACCTTCAGAGATGTCCATCACCGCTTCGGTTTCGTCTTCATCACGATTGTCATACAATTGTTGAAAGGTCTGCGATAAAGCTTGTGCCAACACCGCACCTTCTTCCAAATTAATCAATCGCAACACCTTCGCCATTTGAGCAAGCATATCCACAGAATCCAACAACAATGGGGCTTGCTCAATATCATCATTGAACTCGCTCAGATGTGTTTCGGCATCTTTTAAAGTCGTTTCAATCTCTGGACGCAACAAATGCAATGATGGTAAATCAAAATTGGTAGCCGTTATTTTTTCAATATTGTTTGTCATTCTGGTTTTTCCTAAAAAATAAATACACAAAAGCTAAATGCGGTTATTGTAAAATGTTTGTGAATAATTGTCTATGGCTATTCGCCAATTTGATAAAAATATGGCTTAAGTGGTTATTTCATCAGATGATTCTTCTACTATGCCCCAATTGCTCGCAAGCGTTGGGTGTTTTTGTTTTAAACTGTTTAACCAGTCCAAATGTGCCTGTTCATCGCTGGTACTTGCCAAAAATCGCTGAACGTTTTGGCTAAAATGTTGATGTTCAACACCGCCACTTGCCCCTGTCGCCCCATCATCAATGCCAAGCGATACTTGACCACCTGTCATCGCAAGATACACTTCTGCTAAAATCTCGGCATCAAGTAACGCCCCGTGAAAAGTACGGTCTTGTTTACCCACGTCCAAGCGTTTTACCAACGCATCAAGGGTATTTCTTTGCCCTGCGTACATTTGTTTAGCAATGGCAAGGCTGTCGGTCACGCTGACTTGATTGTCAAAATTTGGCAAACCCATACGGGCAAACTCTGCCTGCAAAAAGCCCATATCAAAGTTGGCATTGTGAGCAATCAACTCCGCCCCAGCCAAAAAGTCAAAAACCGCCTGTCCGACTTGCTCAAAAGTCGGCATATCGGCGACAAATGCGTCATGAATACCGTGAACCTTGATAACATCTTCATTCATCTCAACCAATGGATTGATATAAACATGCAGTTTTTCGCCTGTAAACCGCCGATTCACCAGCTCTACCACCCCAATTTCAATAATACGGTCGCCGTTTTGAAAATCAAAACCTGTGGTTTCGGTATCCAGTATCAACTGGCGATTGGCAACACCATGATTTTTGGCAATCGGCAACAACGGCACAAAGCTGTTATTTTGGCTTTGGGTATTGCCATCAAAATTTGGACGTTGGTTTACCAAATCATCATTTTGGGCGACAAACTGCTCGTTTTCATTGACAAAAGGTTTAAACCGCTCGGCTAAAGGCATTTTTTGCAGTGGTTTTTTCTGTTTGGTTTGCTTTTTTTTGCCTGTGCCGTCTGATGACGTGTCGTCCAAATCATCCGTTTCTGTGTCTGCCGTTTCTGTATCATTTAGCTCGGCATTTTCATCTAACAAATTGTTATTAATAGTATTATTTTGTAGATGTTGGCTCGGCTCGTCCAATTGATTTAACAAAAAATCGCCTTGCTCATCATCTGACATGGCGTTGTCAAAATCATTGGGATTAAAATCATCAAAATCCGCCAAATTATCAAAATCTTGCGGTGGCAAGTTGTCATAATTTTGATAATAATCATCAGGCAAATTGTCAAAATTTGGAACGGTTGCAGTGGTATGATTCGGATTATTCATAAAATTTTGTTCGGTAGTTTGGCTATTTTGCAAAATGGTTTTATTAAATTTGTTTGGCAAATTGTCAATGCCTTGATTGGCAAGTTGATCGGCTCGCTCGTTGCCTTCATGTCCTGCGTGTCCTTTGACCCATTGCCAATCAATGACACGATTTTGGCAAGCGGTGTCAAGGCGTTGCCACAAATCCACGTTTAGCACAGGTTTGTTGCCTGTTTTTCGCCAGTTATTTTTTTTCCAACTGTGAATCCAAGTGGTAATGCCGTTTTTGACATAGCTAGAATCCGTCCATAGCTGAATCGGCAGATGGGTTGGGCTGTTTTCTAGGGCGACAATCGCCCCCAACAGCTCCATGCGGTTGTTGGTGGTTTGGGTGTCGCCACCAGATAATTCAATTTGCTCGCCTGTCGACAACACCAAAACCGCACCAAAACCACCGATTGCGTCAGCCGAACCATTGCTACGGCACGCACCATCAGTATAGGCAAGTGTTTGATTTGGCAAGGGTTTTAAGGTGTGATTTGACATAAATTTTCCAACAATTTGTATAAAACAAACAAAAAAATAATATGCTAGTATATAAAAAAAAGGGCGAAAAATCTATGATAAAGCGTTATAATAGCCTATTTTCTACTGTTTAATTTAATGTTGTTATATGTTTTTAAAAAATCCTAAATTGATGTGTGTGATGGCGGTCATCGCCTTGAGTGCTTGCCAAAAACCAAACACGCAAACCGCGCACAACAAAGCAAACGACAGCGTGGCAAGCGATGACTTGCTTGCAGGTTGTTATACCGTCAGCCACAGCGAACCTGCCCAAATCAAAATCAACCACGAAAAAACCGCCCAAGGCGAACGCTACACCATGCAAATGCGTGAGTTTAACGACCCCAACAAAAACTGGGACACGCCAGCTCCCATGCAAGTTTTGACAAATGACAGTGCCGAGATTCAAAAATATTTTGACATCAAAGCCGATGAGAATGCTTATTTACAAAAAGTGATAGCCAGAGAAGACCGTGTGTTTGTCCTTGCCAAAATTACCGACAGTTTTGCCAACATGAATCCGCAGTTTGACAGTCCATATTTGGGCTTTATTTATAAAGGAAGCAACACGATTTACAAAGTCAGTTGCGAAAATACCCAAGCACTTTAAATTAAAAAAAAATAAAAGGATAATTTATGAATTTTATACAATGGTTAATTTTAGGATTGGTTTTTTATGCCAGTGGTTTTGGGCTTCGTCATTATCATTTTAAAGACAAAGCCTTGACAAAAAATACCATCATCAGCCTATCTGCAATCACATTTTTGCTGTCGGTGGTGGTGTTTGTGGCGTTAAATTTTTTGGCACTCAAAAAACCGCTTGATTTGGCATTTGTGGGCGTGTCTAGCCTTGTTTCTACCTTTATTTTTTATTATGGTTTAAGCACCGATACCAGCAATAATATGAACATTCCTGACTAATGTTGGTTTTTAAACATCTTACCAAAACAAAAACCGCTTTACCAAAAATGATAAAGCGGTTTTGTTTGTCGTCCAATACACATCTGCCTAGTCCGTTAGGCTCGTTAATGGGGTTTTGTGCATTTAATTTATCCTAAATTAAATGGTCTCACGATTTATTCTCACTTACCTGTTTGAATAAATGCTTATCAATCCTAGACAAGCTATCCTACTACTTCCTGTTTACAGCGGCTATCCTTATCTCAACCTTGAGTGTTTCCTTGCTGTTGAATATATTATGTCAAAATCATTAGCAAAAGAATAGTCGCCAAAAACGGATATTTTTGTAAGCCAAAACTTACAAAATTTACAACTTTTTATCAAATATTTAGCAAAATAAGGTTTGTCGTTCACAAAAAACTTTGCGATAATAGCCTTACAAATGTTTTGAATGAAAAATACAATAAGGATAAATAATGAAAATTATTGCAGATATGAATATCGCTCATTTGGCAGATTTTTTTAATGAGCAAAGTTTGGGAAAACCTGTTGAACTCATCAGCATGGTTGGGCGTGAGATTAATGCCGATATTTTGGCAGAGCATGAGCCTGATGTGTTGCTCGTGCGTTCTGTTACCAAGGTCAATGATGATTTGTTAAAGGACAATCACAGCGTTAAATTTGTCGGTACAGCAACGATTGGCACAGACCATGTAGATATTGATTATTTGGCAAAGCATGGCATTGTGTTTGCTAATGCGTCTGGTTGTAGCAAGCATTCGGTGGCTCAATATGTGATTGCGTCTATTGCCGAGCTTCGTCCTGATTATTTTTTTCAGCCGATTACCCTTGGCATTGTTGGCGTGGGAAATATTGGCACGACTTTGGCACAATACGCCGTTTCGCTCGGTTGGCAAGTGTTGGGCTATGACCCGTTAAAACCGCCGTCAGCGGTGAATAATTCATCACTAGAAAAAGTTTTATCAGAGAGTAATGTGATTAGTTTTCATGTGCCTTTGACCTATCCTGAACATAGTACTTATCCGACCCATCATGATTATTTGATGACGAGCAAGCGTTGGCAACAAGTGTCCGATACCGCCATTATTATCAATACCGCTCGTGGCGAAGTGCTTGGGCGTGATGATATCGTGGCAAATATGAATGCGGTGGTGCTTGATGTGTTTGAGCATGAGCCGACCATTGATGCCGAGTTGTTGCGTTGTGTCAGCATTGCCACGCCACATATCGCAGGTTATACGCTAGAAGGCAAATTGCGAGGCACGCAGATAGTATATAATGCCTTGTGCCAATTTATCCATGTGTCGCCTGTGGTGGATTTTCATGACTTTTTACCCAAAGAAATGCCATTATTTCACGCCTTACACAATCCTTTAAACGACCATGAAAGACAACAATTGTTAAAAAAAATGCCATCAATTTATGACATTCGTGCCGATGACAAACGCTTACGTGCGGTTGCCAATGTCAATGGCGATATTGAAGGCAAAGATTTTGACAATTTACGCAAAAATTATCCACTTAGACGTGAATGGCAATCGTATATCATGCGATAAATTCAATTGTTTATCAAATTTACGCCAATAAAAAATGCCCACACAGCACGCTCACCGCATTTTCGGTACGCAAAATCCGCTCACCAATATGCACAGGTACACAGCCTTGTTTGGCAAACAAATCCACTTCATAAGGGATAAAACCTCCCTCCGCCCCAATCACCATCACCGTTGGCGTGTTTCTTTGGCAAATTTGGTTAAAAGAATTGTTTGCATATGGGTGAGCGATAATCGCCTGTTGATTGGCAATAATTGCAGGCAGTTCATCTTCTACAAAGGGCTTTAAACGCTTGTGCAAACTGACTTTCATGGGTATCGTATCACAGGCTTGTTGTAAGCCTTCATGAATATAATCATCAATTTTACTTAACAATGGTGATTGCCAATAGCTTTTTTCGGTGCGATAACTGTTCACCAAAAAAACCTGTTCAACACCCATCGCCGTCATATCTAGCATTAGACGGCGTAGCACTTTTGGGCGTGGCAATGCCAGTACCACGCTTAAAGGCAGTTTTTTTGGCGGTGCAGTTTGGCAGTTGATATCGCTTAATACGACTTTAGTTGGGCTAATATCGGCAATTTTGGCGGTGCCAAGTTGTTCGTTTTTGATACCAATTTTGATGATATCACCAATATTGATTTGTAACACTTGGTGCAAATGTTGCAAGGTGGCTGTGTCGGTGATGTCAAAGGTGTGGCTGTTTTTAGCGGTATTGGGTAATAATAAAATATTCATGATAAATTTTTGGCAATAAAAAACGGTTTAAATAAAGTATTTAAACCGTTTTGGAATATGGCGGAAGCTGAGAGATTCGAACTCTCGAAGGGCTACAAACCCTTGCCGGTTTTCAAGACCGGTGCATTCAACCGCTCTGCCAAGCTTCCGTTTTGTGTCGGCTATTATAACGTAACAATTTTAAAATGCAAGTGTTTTTTTAAAAAAAAATCACAAAAAAAATATCCATGAACATTTTTGAAAATGTCAAACTTTTTATTTTCATCAAAGAAAAATAATTTGCTTGTCGGTCATAATCGTTTCATATATGATATTTTTATATAAAAATGGTGTGATTATGTTTTTGTTTTTTTATAAAAAAGGTCATTTCGTTGTTGCTGATTTTAAAATCTGTCCGATAACATCTAGCAAATAACAAAAAACACTTAAATTATTAACTTTTGTGGAGAATCCATATGATTCATGTAGACACATCAACGATAAATGAACCACCAAAAAAACAAAAATGGTACAAAGTTCTTTATATTCAGGTACTTATCGCAATTACGATTGGTATTATCTTAGGGGCGGTCGCACCACAAGTCGGTGAAGCAATGAAGCCTTTGGGCGATGCATTTATCAAATTGGTTAAAATGATTATCGCACCTGTGATTTTTTTGACGGTTACGACAGGAATTGCAGGTATGACCAACATGAAACAAGTTGGTCGTGTCGCTGGTAAATCCATGGTTTATTTTTTGTCATTTTCAACATTGGCATTAATCATTGGTATGGTGGTCGCCAATGTGTTGCAACCAGGGGCAGGGCTAAATATTGACCCTGCAACATTGACTTCTGGCAAAGATGCGACCAAAGTCGCTGAATATGCTGCCAAAGCCCACGATAGTACGATTACTGGCTTTTTGATGAATATTATTCCAGAGACGATGGTGAGTCCGTTGACTGAAGGAAATATTCTACAGGTGCTGTTTGTATCGGTATTGTTTGGGATTTCACTGGCATTGTTGGGTGAAAAATCTCGCAACGTGGTGAATTTTTTACAAGAAATTTCATTACCGATTTTTAAAGCAGTTGAAATTTTGATGAAAGCGGCACCGATTGGGGCGTTTGGTGCGATGGCATTTACCATTGGTAAATATGGCTTGCACTCTATTGGCAATTTGATGTTTTTGATGGTTGCCTTTTATATTACTTCTTTGTTGTTTGTATTAGTGGTATTGGGTGCGGTCGCTCGTTACAATGGTTTTTCCATTATCAAAATGATTAGATATATCAAAGATGAACTATTGCTCGTACTTGGTACAAGTTCATCGGAAGCTGCTTTGCCATCTTTGATGAGCAAAATGGAAAAAGCAGGTTGCGAAAAATCGGTGGTGGGCTTGGTGATTCCGACAGGTTATTCGTTTAACCTTGACGGCACAAACATCTATATGACGATGGCGGCGTTGTTTATCGCTCAAGCGTGTAATATTGACTTGACTTTGGGGCAACAAATAACCTTGTTGTTGGTTGCCATGTTAAGCTCAAAAGGTGCAGCAGGGATTACAGGTGCAGGCTTTATTACACTTGCAGCGACGCTTGCGGTGGTGCCGAGTGTGCCGATTGAAGGTATGGCTTTGATTTTGGGGATTGACCGTTTTATGTCGGAGTGTCGTGCTTTGACAAACTTAACAGGCAATGCTTGTGCGACAATTGTTGTCGCTCGTTGGGAAAATTCGTTGGATAAAGCACAGTTGGATAGAGCATTAAATGGTCAAGCCTAAGCTTTGGCTATGTATAAAAAAAGCCTAATCATATGGATTTGGCTTTTTTTTGTTAATTTTTATTCATCATGGCTATTTTCATCATCGTTATCATGTTCCTGCAATGCCGATTGAATAATCTCATCGCTCACGCCTTGACGTTTGAGTTTGTTCAAAAAACGGCTGTCATTGGCAAGCGAATAATTGATATCTTCAGCGTCCAAGCCTTGACGAATATACAAGCGAATCAAACCTTGAATCCGTGGAAAACCGTGTTTTTTTGCCACTTCGGTCAATAACTCGTGCATTTCTTCGGTGATTTTGATATGCAGTGGAATCATATTTTGGACTGGTTTTATTATTTTTGGCATAATGATATCCTTATAAGTTTTTGCTTATTTTAATCACTTCTTTGCCAATCTACAAGGTTTATCAACAAATTAAATGATGGGATACATAAAAAATATTATCAATATCACATGAGAATGGCTATCGCTAAAACGAATGATTGAAAAAAATACTCACACTCATTAACACACTACTGATTAAGGTAATCATGACAATCACTTTTAACTGATTACCGATTTCACTGGGTAAAATGGTTTCATCACTATAGGCATGAATAACGGATAAATGTTTGCCAATTGGATAAATCAGTAGCATAATGCTTAACAAATAATAATTTTGTCGCAATACGCCAAAGGTTGCCAACAGAAAAAAAGCAATTAAAATCAACATTCTATACAAATGACTGACTTTTTCTTTGCCAAGTTTGACCGCAAGGGTATTTTTTTTGGCAAGGCGGTCGCTGTCAATATCACGCATATTGTTAATCATCAGCACCAATGAGCAGAGCAAGCCCACGACCACGGAAGCCAACACATCGCCCAAGCCAATGTGTTGCGTTTGTAGATACAAACCGCCCAACACATTTAACAATCCAAAAAACACAAATACCGCCACTTCGCCAAATCCATGATAACCATAAGGTTTTCGCCCCATGGTGTACGCCATCGCCCCAATAATCGCAAAAATCCCGAATGCCAAAAAAGTCAAAAATTCAGCGACATTGTCAAAACTCACCCACAACAGCCCCACGCCACAGGCAAAAATAAAAACCGCCCATGCGATGATGATTTTTTTGAGTACGGTAGCAGAGATGTGTTTTTGTGCGGTGATACGGTCAGTGCGGTGGTCATCTGTGCCTTTGACACCGTCACCGTAGTCGTTGGCAAGGTTAGATAGGATTTGTAGCCCCAACGCCACACACAGGCTTAGCCCAAAAATCAGCCATTGATGGGTGTCAAATGTGCCAAGTTGGGCGTATGCCAAGGCATTAGCGAGTAAAATACCTGATAATGCCAATGGATAAGTGCGTGGGCGTGTGGCTTGGATAAAGCGTTTTACAATCATGCAAAATTTATTTTTTTAAACCTGCTTGTGCAAGCAACGCCCCAAGGCTACCAACTTTGGCGGGTTTTTCGTCTTTGGCTTTGTCGGTTTTGTCCGCTCGTTTGTCAAATTTTGTAGATGATTTTTTGTCTTTTGTTTTGTCAAACTTATCAAATTTGTCAGTTTTTGGACGTTTATCAAACGTTTTTTTGTCTTTTGCCGATTTGTCATCGTCCAATTTCATACTAAAACCAATGCGTTTGCGAGCAACATCTAGCGAAATCACACGCACTTTGACGATATCGCTTGGTTTGACATAGTTTAAAGGGTCGGCGATAAATTCATCGCTTAATTCAGAAATATGTACCAGTCCGTCTTGGTGTACGCCCACGTCCACAAAACAGCCAAAATTGGTAACATTGGTAACGACCCCTTCTAGTACCATGCCAATTTGTAAATCATTGATATCATTCACATCTTTACGAAATTCGGCAGTTTTGAACGCAGGTCGTGGGTCGTGTGCAGGTTTAGCAAGTTCTTGTTTGATGGATAAGGCTTTGATTTCATTGTCATGATTGCCATTTTCGTCTTGTTTTAACAAGTTGCTATCAAGGCTATTAATCACGCTTTCATTTGCCAACACATCGCTTAAAGTTTTGCCAGATTGCTCAAGCCAATGTTTTACCAAAGCATAATTTTCTGGGTGCAAACCTGTCGCATCAAGCGGTTCATCACCGCCACGAATCCGCAAAAATCCTGCCGATTGTTCAAACGTTTTTGCCCCAAGTCTTGGCACGTTTTTGAGCTGTTCACGGTTGGCAAATGCCCCATGTTCGTTGCGATAATTGACAATTTGTTGGGCGACATTGCTATTTAAACCTGCAATATGTGCCAAAATCGCAGGGCTTGCCGTGTTCACGTCCACACCCACCGCATTCACGCAGTCTTGGGTCACTTTATCAAGGCTATCCGCCAGTTGCGTTTGGTTCACATCGTGCTGATACTGCCCCACGCCGATGGCTTTTGGGTCTACTTTGACAAGCTCGGACAATGGGTCTTGCAGACGGCGAGCGATAGACACCGCCCCACGAATCGACACATCAAGCTCACTTAACTCTTGGCTTGCCAACTCACTTACCGAATACACAGACGCACCCGATTCGTTCACCACGACAGGTATGGCGGTGATTTCGCTGTTATTTGCCAAAATTTCCTTGATTAACGTATCGGTTTCTCGGCTTGCCGTACCGTTGCCAATAGCAATAAGATTAACTTCATAATCTATTAATAAATTTGTAATAATTTCTTTGGCTTCATCAACCCGATTATCGCCTATAAACGGATAAACCGTTGCCACCGCAAACTCGCCTTGTTGATTTTTGGCAACGTGTCCAAGGCTATCCACCACCGCCATTTTTACGCCATGACGAATACCGGGGTCTACCCCCAAAATTACACGCTGTCCTGCAGGTGCAGTCATCAACAAATGTTTTAAATTATTGGCAAAAACATCAATCGCATCGGTTTCTGCGGTTAGGCGTTTTTCAGTCAAAAGACGGTGTTCAATGTGTGGTCGCCATTTGTCCGCCCACAATTTTTTGGCAAGATTTTGTAAAAAGTCTTTATTTTCATTATTATCAATATTTTCTAAATTAAAATATTGGATAATCTGTTCAATAAATGGCGTATCTTCGCCTTCAATAGCAATGCTTAAAACGTTATCTTGGCGACCACGCAACATGGCTAATAGACGATGATTTGGCAATTTGTTTAAATTTTCCAAATGGTCAAAATAATCGCTGTATTTTTCGCCCACTTCACGTTTTTCTTCACCGACCAATTGGCTATGCACTTGTGCAGTTTTGCTAAAGCCAATGCGTAATTTATCTAATAAATCTAACGCCTGCGTCCATTCATCAATGATAATCGCACCAATGCCTTGTAGTTGTTTTTCGGTTTCAACAAAGGCTGAGTTTTCAGTTTCGCCATTGTCATTGACAGTCGGTTCAGGGGCTTGATAATTTGCCAAAGCGACACTGGGTGCGATATGCTCATGCAGAATCACCAACGCAATCGGCTCAAGCCCTGCTTCTTTTGCTTGCGTAGCGACAGAACGGCGACGTGGACGGTACGGCAGATAGATGTCTTCTAATTCCAATTTTGACGTGGCATTGGCGATACGCTCGCTTAATTCATCGGTCAATTTGCCTTGTGATGTCAAAAGCTCAAGAATTTTATTACGGCGAGATGCCATATCACGCTCATAATTCAACGATTTTTCTAAGCTACGCAACTGACTGTCATCAAGCCCTTGCGTCTGCTCTTTGCGGTAACGAGCGATAAACGGAATGGTCGCCCCTTCGTCATACAACTTGACAAATGCCGTCACTTGGCGAGTGGCAACGCCCAATTCGGTGGCTAGTTTTTGATAAATCGCTTGTTGCGTGGCTTCTGATAACGTGTCTAATTCGGTATCGGTGGTTGTCAAAACGTCTGTCATAGCATTTGCCCAAAATACAGTAAGAACCTGTATTCACAACATTACGCCGTAAAATTTTACAGGTTTTTAATAAAAATTTATTTGCTTTTGCATGAAAAATGGCTAAATCTTGCTTTTCTGCGTCAAAAACTTGTTTGATAGAATGACTATCAAACTGCATTTTTTCCTTGAAAAGCTGGCGATTTATCTCATTTTTCATTGCAAAAACGTTGTGAACACAGGTTCTAAAAATAACCCTATCAAAGTGAATTTTTTAACCAAAAACCCACTTTTTAGATAAATGAATTGATGCATTATATCAAAACCTTATAAAAAGATAATAGTAAAATTCATCAAAATGGGCAAACTTTCAGCTTTTTTTTGTAAAAAAACAAATATTTTTTGTTAAAATTTAAAAATTGCCAAAAAATTTTTATCGATGTTTCCAAAAATAACAATAAATATTAGGCGATTTTGCAAAAATACGTTACAATAATCGCCATTTTATTTATTTTTCTTCATTTTTATTATTTTTTGCCAAAGGTAGCCATGACCGCATTAACCGAAATCCGCAATTTCTCGATTATCGCCCATATTGACCACGGAAAATCCACCCTTGCCGACCGCATTATTCAGATGTGTGGCGGACTTGATGAACGTGAAATGCAAGCCCAAGTCCTTGATTCTATGGACATTGAGCGTGAGCGTGGCATTACCATTAAAGCCCAATCGGTAACCTTGTATTATAATCACCCAAATGGCAAAAAATATCAATTTAACTTTATTGATACGCCGGGTCATGTGGATTTTTCCTATGAAGTGTCTCGTTCGCTTGCCGCTTGTGAAGGGGCGTTGCTAGTCGTTGATGCGGCTCAAGGCGTGGAAGCCCAATCGGTTGCCAACTGTTATACCGCCATTGAGCAAGGCTTGGAAGTGTTGCCTGTGTTAAACAAAATTGACTTACCACAGGTTGAGCCAGAGCGTGTTATTACCGAAATTGAAGACATTATTGGTATTGAAGCAATGGAAGCCCCACGAGTGTCGGCAAAAACAGGCTTGGGCGTTGATGAATTGTTGCAAGCAATTGTTGAAAAAATCCCTGCCCCTGTGGGTGATAGAGATGCCCCATTACAAGCCTTGATTATTGATTCATGGTTTGACAATTATTTGGGCGTGGTGTCACTGGTTCGTGTGCGTCAAGGCACGCTAAAAAAAGATGACAAAATTTTTATCAAATCCACCAAAACAAGCCATATCGTTACGTCTATCGGTGTGTTTACGCCAAAATCGTTAGAAACCAATATCTTAGAAGCAGGCGAAGTTGGTTTTGTCATTGCAGGGATTAAAGACATTGGTGGTGCACCTGTCGGCGATACTATTACGTTGGCAAAAACGCCTGATGTTGAGAGTATTCCGGGTTTCCAAAAAGTAAAACCGCAGGTATATGCAGGGCTATTTCCTGTGGATTCAAGTGATTTTGAAGCGTTTCGTGAAGCCTTGCAAAAACTTCAAGTCAATGATGCGGCGTTGTTTTTTGAGCCAGATACGTCTGATGCGTTGGGTTTTGGTTTCCGTTGTGGCTTTTTGGGTATGCTCCACATGGAAATTATCCAAGAACGCCTTGAACGTGAATACGATTTAGACTTGATTACCACCGCCCCAACGGTAATTTATGAAATCAAAAAACGTAATGGTGAAGTTATTCAAATTGACAACCCATCAAAACTGCCTGATGTTGGCACGATTGATGAGTTCCGTGAGCCGATTGCTCGCTGTAATATTCTTGTACCGCAAGATTATCTTGGCAACGTGATTACGCTATGTATTGAAAGACGTGGCGTGCAGGTGGATATGAAATTTATGGCGAACCAAGTTCAGCTAACTTTTGACATTCCGATGGGCGAAGTGGTGATGGACTTTTTTGACCGTTTAAAATCGGTTTCTCGTGGTTTTGCATCGTTAGATTACAGTTTTGAGCGTTTCCAAACTGACAAACTTGTGCGTGTTGATGTGCTGATTAATGGCGAAAAAGTGGACGCTTTGGCGATGATTTGCCATGCCAACCAAGTTCGTTATCGTGGCAATCAATTGGTTGAAAAAATGAAAGAGCTTATTCCACGACAAATGTTTGATGTTGCCATTCAAGCGGCGATTGGTAGCCAAATTATCGCTCGTAGTACCGTCAAAGCCCTGCGTAAAGACGTTTTGGCAAAATGTTACGGTGGCGACGTTTCTCGTAAGAAAAAACTGTTGTCAAAACAAAAAGAAGGTAAAAAACGCATGAAACAAGTCGGACGAGTAGAAATTCCGCAAGAAGCGTTTTTGGCTGTATTAAAAGTGGATAACCAATCTTAAGATAAAAGGTAAAGCGAAACGATGGATTTTGATTTTAATTTAATTTTAGTGCCTGCAACCTTGATTTTAGGGGTGATTTGGTTATTAGACAAACTGGTACTTAAACAGAAAAAAACCAAAGGGCTAGAAAAATCGTCTGCACCTGTACGTTGGGCGTATGACTTTTTCCCAATTTTGGCGGTGGTGTTGGTGGTGCGTTCGTTTATCGTTGAGCCGTTTAACATTCCATCATCGTCTATGGTACCGACCCTTTACACAGGTGATTTTATTGCGGTGAACAAATACACTTATGGTATTCGCTTGCCATTAATTAACAAAAAAATCATCAATGTGAATGACCCACAACATGGCGATGTGGTGGTGTTTCGTTATCCAGAAAATCCAAAAATTTATTACATTAAACGTGTGATTGGCGTGGGTGGCGATACGGTCAGTTTTAACAATGGCGTGCTAAGTGTGAATGGCAAAGCCGTCCCTACCGAACAAATCCCTTTTACCGCCGATAAAACTTTGACCGAACAGCTTTATCCAGCAGGGCAAATGAGCAAAGAACAAGCCCAACAACAAGGCGTAGAAGAAGAAACCCACGCCAGTTATACCAAAGAAAGCCCTGCCAATGAGCATGAACATTTGGTTAGACATTTAGGCGACCAAGTCTGGTATCAGTATGCGTCATTTTTGCAAGCCCAATCCCCTACTTTGCTATCATCACAAGGGCAACAATGGCAAATTACCGTACCCCAAGGGCAATATTTTGTGATGGGTGATAACCGTGATAGAAGTGCGGACAGCCGTTTTTGGGGATTTGTGCCTGACGAAAATGTCGCAGGCAAAGCAGTCTATGTATGGATGCACAAAGAAGGTGGATTAAAAATCCCAACCTTTAACCGCAATGGGGTAATTCATTAAATTTGATTGACGTTTTTGTTAGTTTGGGTTAAATTATAGCAATATTTTAACAAATTTTGAGGGCTTTATGAATTTAGCAAATAACCAACGTGGTGGTGTTACCAGTATTGTTTTGATTTTGTGTATGGCTGTTTTGTGTTTTAAAATTGGCTTAGGCATTATTCCTGCCCAAATTGGCAATTATCAACTCAAAAAATCAGTAGCTTGGGAACTCAAAAAAGCCAATGACAACAAAGAAACTGATAAAACCATGTTGAGAAATTTGCAATCTCAATGGAGCATTAATAGCTTCTCAGCAAAACCTGAAGAAGTGATTGAATTTACCAGTACAACACCCGGTGCAATGTCTTTAAAATTAAAATATTCAGAAGAAAGTAATTTTTTTGGCAATGTGTTTATCGTCAATCGTTTTGAAGATGAAATTACCGCAGAAAATGCCAAAGTTGCAACACAATAACCTTAAAACTAGCCTTTGCTAATCATTTAAAAACCCAACAAAATGCTTGGGTTTTTGCTTTTTTATTTTAAAAACACATCTTATGAATACAATACCCAATTTTGATATCAAAAAACTTCCCCCACAAGCCCGTCAATTAACCGCTCTTTTTTATCATATGGGTTATCACTTTGGCGATATCAACTTGCCTTTGCTTGCTTTGATGCACCGCTCTTATGACAGCGAGCATAATTATGAACGACTGGAGTTTTTGGGGGATGCCTTGCTTGGCGTGATTATCGCAGAGGCTTTATTTGAACGCTACCCCACCCATAACGAAGGGCAACTAACTCGTATGCGTGCGACTTTAGTGCGAGAGTCTACCCTTGCGATAATTGCCAAAAACCTACAATTGTCCGAATTTTTGATTTTGGGCGTGGGTGAGCGAAAAGGCGGTGGTCGCCATCGTGTATCTATTTTGGCAGACACTGTTGAAGCTTTGATTGGTGCGATTTATCTTGATAGTGATTTTAATACTGTTAAACAATGTGTATTAAAATGGTATGAAAATGTTTTTGAATTGGTAGAAGAACAAAACGTCTTAAAAGATGCCAAAAGCCGACTGCAAGAGCTATTACAAGCCCATCAATTTGCTTTGCCAAAATACGATTTGCTAAAAACCGAAGGCACAGCCCCCAATCAGTTATTTACTGTCAAATGCACGGTAGCATATACCTTAAAAGAAAAAACCATCATTGAGCAAATCATCGCACAAGGCGAAAGTCGCAGAATTGCCGAACAACGCAGTGCCGAATCTATGCTCACAAATATTAGCGATAATTTACCAAAACTAAAGTGACAATATTTTATTTAAAAATTTATTTTAGTTTTGGTAAAATATTTGATTTAATTTTTCATCGTATGCCAAAAAATCAATGCGTTGCTGTCCGTCAAAAATCACTTCAATGCGATTATCAATCTGTTCCGCACCGCTTGCAATATTCACACTATCATCGGTAAAATTCAGCCGTTGCCAACCTGTTTGTGTGTTTACCACGCCTTTAATGCGTTGATAATTCGGTATTGTCAGCAAAAAATCAGTTAATTGATAAATATCTGTTGTCCAATCTTTTGGCAATTGCCAACCGATAATTTGATAATCGCCAAAATCTTCACAATAGCGAAAGGGCGGTTCGGTCGGCTGTAGTTCTGGCGTGGTTGTGGTTATCGGTTTTGTAGCGTTAAAATTTGGTTTTAAACTAAAAATTTGGCGGTTTGGTTTTGCGGTTAAAAGGCTTGGGTTATCAAGGATTGGGGATAATTGTTCAATAAAATCTGTGTCAAATTTATCGGTTTTTTGCCAAAAAATCGTTGCATTTGCATTCAAATTTTTTATCCAATTAATTAACAATTGTTTGTTATTTAACTCATCAAAACGATTGACAATCACAACATCACTATATTGGATATGTGATTGATAATGTTCATGATTTTGGTATTTTTCTTGTTGCCAATAGCGAGCGTTCATAATGCAAAACCGAGTTTTTAGGCTCAATGCCGTTTGCCAATGCGGTGCGGATAGCTGTTCGCTTAGCTCTTTTGGGTGGGCAAGCCCTGTCGGCTCAATGATAAGACGGTTCGGCTTATGCTCCGACAGTAGGCGGGCTAGGGCGATTTGTAACGGCAATTGGCTGGTGCAACAGATACAGCCACCGCTGATTTCTTTGGTGACGAGATTGACGTTTTTGTTAATCAGCGAGCCATCGATGCCGATTTTACCTGCTTCGTTGATTAAAATCGCCCATTTGTCGTCATGTTGAAAATGGGCGATTAGGTTGTTTAAAAACGTGGTTTTGCCAGAACCTAAAAAGCCTGTAATTAGGTGGGTTGCGGTGTTTTGAATAATTGGGCTTTGGATAATTGTCATATTTTTTGCATTTTTTTTGTTAAAATAGTTTAAATTTTACCATTATAGAAAAAAACCACCCAAAAAATCCACCAATTTTACCAAACTTGACCCTGCAAATACCATAAATAGCCCTGCCAAAATCATGGTTAAACTGGCGATTACGCCTTCGCTTTCGTGGCGTTGTGTCGCCCTTGCTGTGCCAAAACCATGAGATGAATTACCAAACGCCACGCCATTGGCAAGGTGAAAACGAATGCGAGAAATTGCCAACACCATATCGCCAATGACAATGCCTGTCAAGCCTGTCATCAGTGTAAACAGCGTGACAAGCGATGATGAGCCGTGAATTTGTTCCGCCAAATCAATGGCAAACGGCGTGGAAATCGAGCGAGCCATCATACTATGGGTCAATGTCTGGTCAAAATCAAACAGCTTGGCACACATATACGCACTGACCACGCCCACAAACATACCAACAAAAATAGAAATGGACAAAACGCCAATATTTTTAGCAATCAATCGGCGATATTCATAAATCGGTACGGCAAACGCCACAGTCGCAGGGGCAATCAGCTTGGGAATCCAGTCGGTGTCTTGACGATAAGTATCGTAAGAAATGCCAAGCCACAGCATCAGCACGATGGTTACGGTAGATACGGTGATAATTGGATTGAGCCAAAAGTAGCCGTATTTTTTGAATAAATATTTTGCCACGATATAAGCAAAAATCGTCCAAACCAAACATAAAAAAGCCAACATAATTTGTCTCCTTATATATTTTGGGTTGGGTTTACAGATGAACTTTTGGATTTTTTTAACCAACGTTTTTTGACACGATTGGCAAAAATAAAAGTGATTGCCGAGCCGAGCATAACCATAGCAGTGCCGATAACAACTGTGATGACAATCTGCACGCCTTGATGAACAAACAAATCTTTGTACTGTATCATTTCCATCATAAGCGGTAAAAACAGCAGGACAAATTCGTTTAAAATGAGCCTTGAACCGATAGATATTTGTTCAAGTTTGATAATTTTGCTAAAAAGCAAAGCGAGTAAGATAAACAAACCGAGTACGCCTGATGACATGGGTAAGTCAATGAATTTTTTGATAACAACGGAAAAACCCCACACAGCCCCAATAATGCCAATTTGTAGGATTGCTTTGATAAAAGATTGTAAAACTTGATTTTTGTTTGTTTTGTTGTCGGCTTTATTGTCGGTAGTTTGATGAGTACTTAAGGATAAACGAGACATGATAAATCTGATTTTTTAAGAATTGTAATTTTTAGGTAAAATTTTAAACCTATTTTCTTTGATAATCAAGTTGTTATGTTGTTTTTGTTGATGATATTATTTAGTTTTGGTTTTTTATGGTTTATTTTTAGTTTATAATTGGGTGATGGTAGATTATTTTTTAGCATTATAAAGTTTTAAATTTGGGTTAGAAAGTTGCCAATCAATTATTTTGCCATCTGCGGTTAGCAACGTATAATTGTGATAAATAGCAGTCGCTGTAATCAATCGGTCGGCAGAGTCTGGGTGTAGTGTTAATTGGTCAGCAAGAATTCCAATTGAGCCATTGGTAGCAACTTCTTGAAAGCCTTTTAGTAATAATTGACTACGAAATTCTATTGTAGAGATACCCAAGTTAATGCGTTGTTTTCGTTGTAACATTTCAATTTCCCAAAAACAAATCGCAGGAATAGCGATTAATTGTTGAGAAAATTTGGTTTGAATAATATTTTTTGAGATTTCACCTAATTTGTGTAGTTCAAACATTAGCCAAAGCAAAACATGGGTATCAAAAATAATTATCTACTATTCATTAACATTACTCGCAATTAATTGAGATTCTCGCTCGCCATAATCCCAATCATTTTCGCCAATTGGTTCAATAATGACTTGCTTTTCAATAGGAATATCAATCATTAGCATTGTTTTTCTCCAAACATTTTTTGAAAAATCAACTCTCCGCCCCATCAGGCACAAAGCAATAACCCACGCCCCACACCGTCTGAATATAACGAGCCTGTGTCGGATTATCTTCAATCAAACGGCGAAGTCTTGACACCTGCACATCAATGGAACGCTCCATCGCACCCCACTCACGCCCTCTCGCGAGGTTCATCAATTTATCACGAGTCAAAGGCTCTCTTGGGTGCTGAACCAACGCTTTTAGCACGCTAAATTCGCCTGTTGTCAGCGTTACCACATTGCCATCACGTTTGAGAGTACGAGTGGATAAATCAAGCGTCCACGAACCAAACTCAACCACTTCCATCTGCTGACTTGGTGCACCAGGTAACTCACGATTTTGACGGCGAAGTACTGCTTTAATCCGAGCGAGCAATTCTTTTGGGTTAAATGGTTTGCCAAGATAATCGTCTGCCCCCGCTTCAAGCCCTGCGATACGGTCAGTATCCGAGCCTTTTGCGGTAAGCATGATAATCGGAATATCCGAATTTTGTTCACGCAAACGCTTGCAAATACTGATGCCGTCTTCATTTGGCAACATCAAATCCAGCACAATCAGCGAAAACAACTCACGTTGCAACAGTTTATCCATTTGACTGCCGTCATGAGCGGCACGCACCACATAGCCGTCATCTTCCAAAAAACGCTGTAACAACGCACGCAGACGAGCGTCATCATCAACCACCAAAATGCGTTGGCTAAAATTATGTTCAGCATTCACAGCTTCTTGATTGTGGTCTAACGATTGATTTGTCATTTTATTCTCCATGATTATTGTAACAATTAACAAAGATTGATTTATACCATACTTCCACTATATAACTTAAACCAAATTTGTCAATAAATATTTACTTTTCCAAGGCGATTTGCCATAAAAAGAACCATTTAATTGCGTTTGTTCAATCAAATATTCCCTAAAATGCTGATAAAATTCTTTATCAGGCACGGTTGGATTTTGCCAAAAATCATCAAGCGATGATTGATGTGTCAATTTTGGTAAGTCATACAAGGCTCTACCCATGATTTTGGTTGGGCGATTGTGGTACACAGATTGTAAAGCTGTAGTACTATTAATTGTTACCATACCTAAACTATGCTTAATCAAAGTCGGCAAGTGCATATCGCAACCATAATGCACCCGCTCAGCAATGCCAAGATTAATAGATAATTGTTGAATAAAATCGCCATATTGCCGATGTGCTCTATCTAAAGGGTGATGCTTGAATAACAATTGTTGGTTTTTATCAGAAAAACCAGCAAAACTTGTTAAAACTTCTTCAATAAAATCAACAACATCTGCATAATCACTGTGGAAGGTAATTTGTGAATCGTTATAAACCTGTAAACTTACCAAAAAATACTGATTTAACCAAGTCGTTTCGCATTTTTTTTGTAATTTTTTATCGGCAAAATAACCAAAAGCCTTGATAAACGGAGCTTTTAGCCAAGTTATCGCCTCTTGCCAAGCCGTCATGCCACGATAATGATGATAATTTGGGTATTTTCTGCGACCACATTGTTCAACAATATAGTAAACAATTGCTGACAAACACAAGCGATAAAACCGATTATTGGTAAACAAAGGTTTATCATTTGCCTTTTGTAAATGGGAAATTTTCTCAAAATCCAATTGCGAATAGGCGTTAATGCCGTCTTGTTGCAATGTGATATAATCTGGACGAAGATAGCCTTCTTCAAATACAAAAAATTGCGTGTCAGTCGCTTGGCAAATCTGCGATGCCACCGCATGATGCGGACGACAATCACCAAAACATACTACCGCATCAACTTGCTGATTTTTGATTAAATTTTCTAAAAAAATATCAAAATTTTCTAAACTATCTTGATAATTATAAACGTTGGTTTTATGTTGATAAAAAAAGGCATCCCCTGCATTCAAATTGATTTTACTAACTGTTTTGCCCTGTTTTTGCAAAAAAGAAGAAAATCGGCTAAAAAAGTCCCCCATCTTGCCTTGTATCAGCAAAATGTGTTGATTTTTTAGCAGATTCTGTAAAGATTTTGCCATTATTGATTGGGTCGTCAATTATAAAATATGAAAATGATATGATGTAAAATTTTTGCGTATTATAAAACGTTATCTCATTGATTTCTTTTGATAGATTGTAAAATAATATGTCTGGTTTGCATCAATTTATGGTTAAAAATCGGCTTAAGTTCATTTTTTAACGTTGAAAATAGGTTGCGATTGGATTTTTGTTCGGTTTTTTGTCCGTTTTGTGGGTATAAAAAATCAATCACATCTTCTACTTGTGCCAATCCATAACCGTTTGGAATAGAATACAATGGATAATCAATCAAACTAGCATAAATCAACTGATTTAAGGTCAAAGCCGTTTGCCGTTGTCGGCGTTGTTTTGTCGCTTGAGCGGTCGGATTTGTCGCTTTATCGGTAGTTAAACCAAATCCTGCATAAAACGGCAAGCCGTAACAGGTTACTTTTTTACCACGCAACAAGGCTTCAAACCCTGTTAATGAGCTGATTGTATGCACTTCATCAACCACATCAAGACATTCGGCAATATGAATATCCAATACCACTTTATCGGCAAATTGGTTTATTTTGTCGTCATCAATTTTGCCTGTGCGTAGCCCTGCTTGCACATCTGGGTGCGGTTTGTAAATGATAAAAGCGTTCGGATTGTCGGTTTTTACTTGTTTTAGCAAGTCAAAATTGGTTTTTACATCGCTCGCACACAGCTTGACCGACATATCGTCTTCAACTTGCCCCACTACCAAAATTTTGGTTTTTGTAGTATTAATCAATAATTTTTTGTTTTTACCAACATTATATTTACTAACTTGTTGCGTTAATAATTTGTTAATTAAATGCTCAATGCGTTGATTTTGTTCGTCATTTAACAAATTGATTTTTATCAATAAATTTTCTAAATCACTCGCTTGTGTCGCATTATAATAAATGCCATTTTTATCAAGCACAACTGACAACGGCTCAATCAAATTCGCCCCCAAGCCATTGGAACGAATAAAACCGTCTTCCATACAATAAATAACGGCTGATTGATTGTTAAGTTTTTGAATTAATTGCTGTTTTTTGGCAAAACCCCACACCAAAAACGGATTGTTTTTTGGAAAAATAAAATGATTTTTATCGGTTAAAGTGCGTGGTTCTAGGCGTGGTTTTACAAAAATATTTACATTGGCGGTTTGCAAATAATTTTGTACAAATTGTTTTTTCCAAAAACTCACATGATAACTCGTCAAATGTTTGGGAAAATTATCTCGCCAATGCCGATTGGTAACCAGCCAATTTATCGCTTGCGTTATATCGCAAGCCTTGCCTGTGGCAGGATTAGCGTAATGACTGTACGCTATATAACACGCATAAAAAAGCTCAAGTATAGTCGGCTGTTTTTGCTCAAAACGTCTTTTTTTGGCATTTCGATAACGTAAACTTTGCACAACATTTGTTAAATAATTATCGTCCGTCAGCCCCCAACCTGCATACCAAGACACACCAAAACAATGCACTTTTTTGCCAAGCCCATTTTGTTGAAAAAGTAGGGCTTCAAACCCCATGTGCGAACTGACCGTATAGACTTCGTCCATGACTTCTAGCAACTCAATCGGATTGACATTTTCACGGATTACTTGGCAATTGTTTGGTAAATCCAATTCAGTTAAATAGCCGATTTTGCCTGCTGGGTGGGCTTTTATCCAGATTTGTGCGTTGGGGTGATTTTGGCAAGCGGTTTTTAGCATATTGGCAAAATCCTGTTCATTCGCTCCTGCACCGCTGATAGATTGGTCGTTGGCAACTTGGTCAATTAACAAAATATGTTGCGTGTTTTTGTCAAAATTTAAATTTTTTAACGTGTTGTTTTTTGCGGTAGTGTTATATTTTGATAAACGTTCTGATGTAATTTTTTTAATTAAATCAAGTGCTTGTGTTTTTTGTTCATCAGTTAAAACCGTTTGACAAATCAGATTTTCTAGCAAAGACGGCTTGCTACCATCAAAATAAATGCCAATCGGGTCAATCACCACGCTACAAGCGTAACGGCTCGCCTGCCCTGTATCCAGCGACCGCAAAAAACCGTCTTCTAACGTCAAAACAGGCGCGTTAAAAATCGTGCCGAGTTGCTTGGCTCGTGTAAAACTTTTTTTACGTCCCCAACCGAGCAGAAAATCAACTTTTTTTGGATTTTTTAGTGATAATTGAATGATTTGGGGTAAATTTTCATCGTTACAATTGGTATTTTTTTGTTGAAACGAACGCAAATAAGCCAACAATAATTGGTTATTTTTTACAATACCGTTGCCGATTACGCCGTATTTCATAATTTACCTTAACTATTTTTTAAATTATTTTGCAAAAAAATCATTTGGGCGTATGCAATATGCCCCTACACATCAATAAATTTTTGCTAAAATCACGCCTTTTTTACCACGCTAGATTTCAATTTCATCGCCCCAAAACCGTCAATTTTGCAGTCAATGTCGTGGTCGTCTGGTGCGTCATAAATCAAGCGGATTGATTTGACTTTTGTGCCGACTTTAATCGGTGTGCTTGAGCCTTTTACTTTTAAATCTTTGATGACCGTTACCGCATCGCCATCTTGTAGCACGTTGCCGACTGCATCTTTTATCACAGCTTGCGTATCATCGCTTTCGCCATCTTGCCATTCGTGGCTACACATCGGACAGATGAGCAAATCGCCATCTTGGTAGGTATAATTTTCATCGCATTTTGGACAGTTTGGTAAACTCATAAATTTTTCTCAAAAAATAAAAGTGCTATTGTAACCGATTTTGAAAAAAACTTGTAATTTTTTGCGAAAAACCCCAAAATAATCGTGAAATTTTTATAAAAAAATCAAAACACAGGGGTAAAAATCATGACAAATTTTGTGCAATTTCAATTAACAGGCAATGCCAAAAGTACCGACAGTTTGGGCGATTCTGCCAAATTTTTACAAGGGCAAATCACCGCCAATGTCAATAAAATTGACAAGCATTTTTTACCGACTGCGATTTGTAATTTAAAAGGGCGTGTGTTGTTCGGCTTTTGGTTAAAAAAAATAGAAAACGGTTTTTTGATTGTGTTAAGCGATGATTTAGCCGATGATTTTGCCAATCATGTCAAAAAATATGGGGCGTTTTCCAAAATACAATTAAACGAAAAATCACCAATTTACCCCACAATTATTGATAACTCACCCACTTTTAGCGATAATTTAGCCGATGAAAATTGGCAAGATTGGCAACAATTAAGCATCGCACAAGGCAATTATTGGATAACCAAAACCACGTCCGAGCTGTTCCAACCGCAGGAATTACGCCTACATCAGCGTGGTGGCGTGGATTATGACAAGGGCTGTTATATGGGGCAAGAGATTATTGCTCGCTTGTGGTTTAAAGCCAGTCCAAAGGCGTGGTTGCACCGTGTCAGCATGGCAAGTGAAAACGATTTTACCGACAAAATTCAAGTGGTTAATCAAGTGCAAAATGAAAACGGCATTGAAGCCTTGGTAATCGCTCGCCCAGAAGAATTGGCAAATGTAAAAATTTTGGATTTGCCAAACGAATTGCAAAAATCGGTGGCTCGTGAGCATTAGTTTTTAACAACTAAATTTTAGCAAAAATTTTTTTAACTACTTTTGACAAGAATTTTATCATTTTTTTGCAAAATTTTTGCGAAAACGTTTTGCCAAATTTGCAAATTTTTAGTAAAATTCTTTTTTACCTGTAAGCGAATTTGATTTATGACAAAATTTATCTTTGTAACTGGTGGTGTCGTGTCGTCTTTGGGCAAGGGCATCACCGCTGCCTCTGTTGCTGCTATCCTTGAAGCTCGTGGTTTAAAAGTAACCATGACCAAACTTGACCCCTATATCAACGTAGACCCCGGCACGATGAGCCCGTTTCAGCATGGTGAAGTGTTCGTAACCGAAGACGGTGCGGAAACTGACCTTGATTTGGGCTATTATGAGCGTTTTTTACGCCATAGCAAAATGAGCCAACGCAATAATTTTACCAGTGGTCGTATTTATCAAACGGTGCTTGAAAAAGAACGCCGTGGCGACTATCTTGGCGGTACAGTGCAGGTGATTCCACATATTACCGATGAGATTAAACACCGCATTATCCAAAGTGGCGAAGGCTATGATATCGCTATGGTTGAGATTGGTGGTACGGTTGGCGATATTGAAAGTTTGCCATTTATGGAAGCGGTGCGTCAGTTACAAGTAGAGCTTGGGCGTAATCGTGCCATGCTTATGCACTTAACGCTTGTGCCGTATATTTCTAGTGCGGGCGAAAGCAAAACCAAACCGACACAACATTCTGTTAAAGAGTTACGCTCCATCGGCTTGCAACCTGATGTGCTGATTTGCCGTAGTGAACAAGCGGTGAGCGAAGACAATCGCCGTAAAATCGCTTTGTTTACCAATGTGGAAGAACGTGCAGTTATCATGTGTGAAGATGCCCAAAGCATTTATCAAATTCCTAAAAAATTGCACAATCAGCACCTTGATGATTTAATTTGTGAACGTTTTGGCATTACTGCACCAGAAGCGGATTTGTCCGATTGGGACAAAGTTACTCAGTCGCTGTTGAGCAATCAAGAAACCGTTACCGTTGCGATGGTTGGCAAATATGTCGAACTGCCAGATGCATACAAATCGATTAACGAAGCCTTGCTTGCCGCAGGGATTCAAAATGATGTCAAAGTCAATATTGACTATGTAGACGCCGAAAAATTAGAAACCGATGACAGCTTGCTTGAACAAGTCAAAAAAGCCGATGCGGTGCTTGTTCCTGGTGGTTTTGGTGAACGTGGTACGCAAGGCAAAATGAAAGCTATCACCTATGCACGTGAAAACAATGTGCCGTATTTGGGCATTTGTTTGGGTATGCAGTTGGCGGTGATTGAGTTTGCTCGCAATGTGTTAGGACTTGAAGCCAATTCAACCGAATTTGACAAAAAAACCAAAGCACCTCTCATCGGTCTAATTACCGAATGGTTTGATGAAAAAGGTGAGTTACAAATCCGTAATGACAACTCAGACTTGGGTGGCACAATGCGTTTGGGTGCTCAAAAAGCTGAATTGGTAGAAGATACCAAACTTCGCCAAATCTATAGCTCGCCTGTGATTACCGAGCGTCATCGCCACCGTTATGAAATGAACGGTCGTTATATCAACGACTTAGAAAGTGCTGGTATGAAAATCTCGGGCTACTCTGCCAAACAGCATTTGGTGGAAGCAGTGGAAATTCCGAATCACCCTTGGTTTGTGGCGGTGCAATATCACCCAGAATTTACCAGTTCACCTCGTGGCGGACACCCATTGTTTAACAGTTTTATCCAAGCGGGTAAAACCAAAAAACATCAAGGTTAAAACTCAATCATTTAGCCAAATAAAAACCCATCAATCGTTATTGGTGGGTTTTTATGCCTAACCGAGGTCTATTTTAAAGTTAGTTATTTCACTAAACTAAATTTATTTAATCAGGCTAACCAATGCCCCATAGCCCGCCGATTCCATATTAGCAAGCGGAATAAACTGCAACGCATCGCCATTGATACAATAGCGAAGTCCGCCTTTGTCTTTTGGACCATCATCAAAGACGTGACCCAAGTGCGAATTTGCCACCCGAGAACGCACTTCTGTACGTACCATGTTAAAACTGGTGTCGCTCGATGTTTTAATTACATCGGGGCTAATCGGCTTGGTAAAACTTGGCTAGCCACAGCCTGAATCGTATTTATCGCTTGATAAAAATAACGGCTCGCCACTCACCACATCGACATACAAGCCTTTTGCGAATAAATGGTCGTATTCATGGCTAAAGGCTCGCTCCGTGTCGGCATTTTGAGTGATATCATATTGGGCTTTGCTTAGGCGTTTTTGCAAATTTTTGTCATAGTTTTGGTAGCGGGCTGGGTTTAACGCTTGGCTTACGCTGTTGGCGGACGTGAAATTTTTCACCACAGGGATTTTGTCGTTGGCAAGACTAATGTCAATATGACAGTAGCCGTTGGGGTTTTTACTCAGATAATCTTGATGATAATTTTCTGCTTCATAAAAATTGGCAAGTGGTTTGTTTTCTACCACGATTTTTTGTGGGTATTTTTTGGCTAAGTCGGCTAATGTTTTATCGACCACAGCTTTGTCATTTGGGTCACTGTAATAAATGCCTGTGCGGTATTGCTCACCCCTATCGTTGCCTTGTTTATTGACGCTTGTGGGGTCAATCACTCGCACATAGTAGGCTAAAATCGTGGCAAGATTGGTTTTATCGGCATCATAAGTGACTTTGACCGTTTCGGCATGACCTGAGCCGTGAATCACGTCTTCATAGCTTGGGTTGGCAGTTGTGCCATTGGCATAGCCCGATATCGCATCGACCACGCCATCGACCCGTTCCATATAGGCTTCAAGTCCCCAAAAACAACCCCCTGCCAAATAAATGGTGCGGGTGTTAATCGGCGTTTTGCCGTCGGCTTGATAATACACGCCGTTGTTTTTTATTGGTTTTAACGCTTGGACGGTGGGTTTATTTTCATTATTTGCTTGTCCGCCATGTTCATTCATGGCTTTGAGTTCGGCAAAGTCATTACCCGCATTGTCGGCTAAGGCTTGCATTTGCTCTTTAGTTAAATTGCCTTTGACCAATTTGAGCAAATTGCCTTGTTTATCCAAAATCGCAAAACTTGGATACACTTGAATGCCAAATTGTTGAATCAATTTGCCATCGTTATCCATTAAAACAGGTAAATTGGGATAATCTTTGGCAACCACTTGATACCATTTGGCAAAATCTTGGGCGTTTTTCTCGCTTAATTGATTGGGGCTAACCACGCTAATCACATTCATATTGGGGTATTGTTTTGCCCAGTCGTTGCTTTCTTTAAGCGTGGCTAAACACAGCGGACACCAACTTGCCCAAAATTTGACGATTGTTGGTTTGTTCGGGTCAATCACCGTCTTACCTGTTTTAGCAAGGTTTGGGTTGATTTGAGTAAAACCTTGCAAAGTGGCAAGCGTGTCTGATGGTAAAACAGATTGATTTTGTTTTTCGCCTAGATTAGTTTGATGTTGAGCGAACTCTTTGGCATTCATTTTTTGACAACCAACAAAGCCAAACATGGTTATAATAGCAGAAATAGAGACAATTAACGAATTTTTGATAAAACGGTTTTGCATAAATAATCACTCCAGCTATAGTTAAAGAAATAAAAAAGAATACAAGTACAAATATAATAGAAACTGAATTATACAAAAAACACAAAAACCTGCATTCATAACGTTTTTACCATGAAAAACAAGATAAATAGCCAGATTCTTAAGAAGAATTGAATAATAACATTGTTGGTAATTTTGTGAGTATCCTATCAAGTCTATTATAGCATTACCTTTGATAAAGTTAAAGAATTTATCCTGCATAAACAGTCATTGTAGAAGACAACATAACCCATCAAAAAGTAGTGAGAACGCTTAGCGATGGCAGTGTGGATATTGTGCGTTAATCTGTTCATTGACTTTTCTCCATTCATTGCAAAGCCTTTAAAAAACCAATCATCTGATTGGTTTTTTTTGTTTTTGATAAGATTAATTTTGTGATACAATTTTTGTTTTAAACTTTTATTTTTAAAAGATTTTATGTTAAATATTAGCACCCTAAATCCCAACCTTATCGCCCTACTCGTCTTGCTTATCTGTGGCGTGATTAGCCAAAATACCACCATCATTATTGCCTGTGCGTTATTAATTATTTTGGCATCGTTGCCTGTCGCTCAGCCGTTTTTGCCGTATTTGGAAAAATATGGTTTAAACTGGGGCATTTTGTTATTAACCATTGCCGTTTTGACACCGATTGCGTCAGGCAAAATCGGTAGCGAAACGTTATTAAAATCGTTTACCAGTTGGCAGTCACTGTTGGCGATTTTGGTGGGTGTGTTGGTCGCTTGGCTTGGCGGTCGTGGGGTCAAATTGATGAGTGCTGACCCAACGGTGGTGGCGGGGCTTTTGATTGGGACGGTGATTGGCGTGGCGTTTTTGCGTGGCGTGCCTGTTGGTCCTTTGATTGCGGCGGGGATTTTGTCATTGTTTTATACAGGGACAAAATAGTTTTTTAACAAATTTAATGCTCAGTTAATTTTTGCAAAATATGACAATCGGCATTGTCATCACCACGACAATTATCATGCCAAACTTGCAAGGTTTTTCGCATTTTTTGCAAATTCTCAATCTGTTGGTCAAGCTGTGTGATATGTTTGGCGGTCAAAGTTTTGACATCACGGCTACAACGATTGGGGTCGTCTTGTAAGGCTAGTAACTGAGCGATTTCGGCAAGCGAAAAATCCATTTGCCGAGCTTGATGAATAAACTGCAAGCGTTTGACATGGCTGTCATCATAGACACGATAGCCAGATGATGAACGATTGACAGAGTTTAACAAGCCGATACTTTCGTAATCTCGGATTTGTTTGGCGGAAAGATGGGTTTGTTTGGCGATTTGGCTGATGTTCATCTTTTTATTTGTAATGTTTTGTAATTTTTTAAATTTTGCCTTGACCTTCACATAAGGTTAAGGTTTATATTAAGCATACACATTCATAAAGTCAAGTTGAAAATCACTTTATTATACATTTCAACAAGATACATAGTTCGGAGAATTTGTATGAAAAAATCTGTTTTTGTCATGAGTTTATTCGCTGTTTTTGGTTTAACAGCGTGCAATCAAAACAACAGCCAAACAAGGACCCAACAAAGCCCTACCAACGCCAGTGTCGCAACCCAACATAAAGGTATGAACCACGACATAACAGCAAGTGTAAGTTCTACCAGCCAACCTGCTCACGTCATGGCGTATATGGACATGATGACAAAAATGCACGATGACATGGCAAATGGCGTGCAAGCAAAAAATGCCGATGTCGGTTTTGCCAAAGGCATGATACCGCACCATCAAGGGGCAATTGAGATGGCAGAAATTGAACTGCAATATGGCAAAGATACCGAAATGAAAGCCCTTGCCCAAAAAATTATTGATACCCAACAAGGTGAAATCACCTTTATGAATGAATGGCTAACAAAAAATGAAACGACAGAGCCAAAAGCGGACAATGCTGATGAAATTATCCAAGTCTATCAAGCCAAAAACGGTAACAATCACGATGCGATGATGCAAGGCGTGATGGATAGCAATCCTGATGTGGCATTTGCCAAAGGTATGATTCCCCATCATCAAGGGGCAATTGACATGGCAGATGTGGAAGAAAAATATGGCAAAAATCAACAAATGCTTAATCTTGCCAAACAAATTAAACAAGCCCAAACCCCAGAAATCAAACAAATGCAAGATTGGCTTGCCAAACAAAGCAAATAATTTTTTAGAATCTGTATTCATAACGTTTTTGCAATGAAAAATACGATAAATCGCCAGCTTTTCAATGAAAAAACGCAGACTAATAGTCATTCTATCAGGCGAGTTTTTGACATCGAGCCAGAAGATTTAGCCATTTTTCATGCAAAAGTAAATAAATATCTACTTTTAAAACTTGTAAAATGTTACCGCGTAATGTTATGAATACAGGTTCTTACACATTCACTTTTTATCAAAAAAAGGAGTCTATCATGACAACCCAAACTTTAACATTGAACATTGACGGCATGACTTGCGGTGGCTGTGTTAAAAGCGTTACCAATGCGGTAAACCAAGTCGCTGGCGTGCAAAATTGCGAAGTCAGTTTAGAACAATCTCAAGCCGTCATTCAATTTGATGATGGTGTAACAAGCGAAACTGCGTTAAAAGAAGCGATTGAAGACTCTGGTTACGATATCAAATAGTTGAATTAAATTGTAAAATCATGTAAAAGATTGGTAAATTTTTTGCTATAATTTGACTTTTTGATACAAAATTTTTATCAATCTATCAAATCCAAACATAAGCCAACAAACCATGAACAACGCCCAATCCCTTACCCTAAAAATTGACGGCATGACCTGCCAAGCCTGTGCCAATCGCATTGAAAAAGTGTTAAGCAAAAAGCCTGCCATTTATCAAGCCGATGTGAATTTTGCCAATGAAACGGCGTTAATTCGCTTTGATGAAAGTCAGACAAACAGCCAGCAACTCATTGATTGGATTGAAAAAACAGGCTATCACGCTTCGCTAAACCCCACCGACAACACCGAAACCAACGAAAGCCCTCTACGCCAATGGCAGTTGTGGGGCGTTTGGTTGTGTTTGTTGCCGTTTTTGGTGGGTATGGGCGGTATGATGTTGGGTCGGCATGATTTGATGCCAGCTGTTTGGTTGCAGTTTGCGTTGGCGACTGTTGTGCAGTTTGGCTTTGCGTTGCCATTTTACAAAAGTGCGTTTGCCAGTATTCGTGGCGGTCTTGCCAATATGGACGTGCTTGTCGTGTTAAGTACACTCACGATTTGGGCGTATTCCACTTATGTTTGGTATCATTTGCACAATCCGCATGGCGTTTATTTTGAAGCCAGCGTGATGGTGATTGCGTTTGTAAAACTTGGCAAATTTTTGGAACATCGCACCAAAAAACACAGTTTAAACAGCATTAATCTGTTGCTAGATTTGACACCGACCGAAGTGCAAGCCAAAGATAGTGACAACAATTGGCAAGCCAAAGCCTTAAGCAATGTACAAATTGATGATATTTTGCTTGGCAAGGCAGGTTCTCGCATTGCGACCGATGGCATTGTCATTGCAGGTAAGGGTTGGTGCGATGAAAGTCATTTAACAGGTGAGTCCGTGCCACTTGCCAAAGCCAAAAACAGCCGAGTACTGGCAGGGGCGATGGTGTCGGACGGCAGTTTTGAGTACAAAGTAACCGCCACAGGCGAACAAACTCGGCTGGGCGATATGATTCAAGCCTTGAATGATGCACAAGGAAGCAAAGCGGATATCGCACGCATTGCCGACAAGGTAGCAGGAGTTTTTGTGCCGTTGGTCGTCATGCTAGCGATACTGACTTTTTTGGGTAATTTTTGGTATTTTGGCGGATTTGACCTTGTGCAACAGCATGGCATTGATTCCACCGCCGTATATGGCACAGCCTTTGAAACTGCGTTAATGCGTGCGGTGTCGGTACTGGTGATTGCTTGCCCTTGTGCAATGGGGCTTGCCACACCTGCGGCGATTATGGCTGGCATGGGCGTGTCGGCTCGGCATGGCATTTGGTTCAAAGATGCCAAAGCCCTAGAATCAGCGGGCAAAATTGACACCGTTGTCCTTGACAAAACAGGCACGCTCACCGAAGGCAAGCCCAAAATGGTCGCCCATTATCTGATGGACAACGGTTTAAAATTTGATGATATTTTGACCCTTGTCGCCAGTGTAGAACGCCATGCCAATCACCCACTTGCTACCACTTTGGTAAACGTTGCCGAAAAACTTGCCAAAACCAAAAATAAAACCTTAAATTTTATCCCATTAAAATCGTTAAAAACCATTGCAGGGCAAGGCATACAAGCAGTTGTCAGCTTTGATGGTGAAAATGACAGCCTTGTCAAAGTCGGCTCGTTCGCTTTTACCAATATGAAATTGCCAAATGATATTGTTAATGATGAAAAAAGCATTTGGCATATCGCAAGCCAAGTCGGTGTCAGCGTTGATGATGTGCCAATTGCGGGATTTGCGTTGGCAGATGCCCTCAAATCGGACAGTGCCGAAACCATCGCAAAACTGCAACATGACGGCTTAAAAGTGATGATTATGAGTGGCGACAAGCAGTCGGTTGTGGATTATATCGGCAAAGCCGTCCACGCCAACGAAGCCTACGGCGAACAATCCCCACGAGATAAAGCCAATAATATCATGGACTTACAACAAAAAGGGGCAAAAGTTGCAATGGTCGGCGATGGTGTGAACGATGCCCCAGCGATGGCGACTGCAATAGCAAGTTTTGCGGTGGAGCAAGGCACAGACATCGCCAAACACAGTGCGTCTGCTCGCTTGGTCGGTACGTCTTTGATTCATGTCAATCATGCTATCAAAATCGCCAACGCCACCTTACGCAATATCAAACAAAATTTGTTTTTTGCATTTTTTTATAACTGTTTGGGTATTCCGCTTGCAATGTTTGGATTTTTAAATCCGATGATAGCGGCTGGTGCGATGGCATTAAGCTCTATTTCGGTATTGCTCAATGCGTTACGTTTGACACGGTTTAAACCTTAAAGATTTAAACTTTAAGTCAGTTAAAATAGTGGGTTACGCTATGACTAACCCACGCTACAACAAGACATTTTAAGAACGTTTTAACCAAATTTTACCGCTTGGCTATCTTTTGGGATTACTTTAAAGATTTGCACTTTAAATAAGACATTTTGCCCTGCCAATGGGTGATTAAAATCAACAGCTATCGTATCATCATTCACTTCACTCACCACGCCGACCAATGTCGTTTTGCTTTTGTCTTCAAACTCTATCATCATGCCGACTTCTGGCTCGTTTGTCATGGCAAAGTCGGTTTTTGTAAAACGTTGGACGTTGTTTTCATTCCATTGTCCAAAGGCTTCATCTGGCGATAGATGGGCGGTGCGTGTATCGCCTGCGGTCAGATTCATCAACACTTTTTCAAAGCCTTCTAGCAGACTGCCATCGCCAATGGTTAGGCTGACGGGTTCTGGTCGCTCAAAGGTGCTGTCTATGACTGTGCCATTTTCTAGGCTGACTTCAAAGTGCAGGGCGACTTGGCTACCTTGTGCGATACGGGTTTGTTCGTTGGGATTGATAATGGGGGTTTGGGGGTTCTGGGTCATGTTTGTTCCTGTTCCTTAAAACCTATCTAAACCTACCTATAAGGCAAATCTAGCGTTTAATTCCTACTTCAGCGTTGTTTGCCTTATTCATTTGAACTTGGACTTACATCAACTCCATAGGCGTTTTTAATTGGGGATAGAACCTACCCACCAATGATTGAAATTAAGATAAAGTTAAAGCCTTATCCGCTTGATTTAAAATATTGATACTGGCATTCACATCACGGCCATGATGGGAATGACAACTAGGACATATCCAATTTCTTACCGCTAAAGTGAAATCTGCTTTATCCATGATAAAGCCACAATTTGAGCAAGTTTTACTTGATGGATAAAATCTATCCAATTCTTTTACAGTTTTATTATGAATATTGGCTTTGTAAATCAGTTGTCGTTTAAGTTCATAAAAACCTAAATCACTTATTGCACGGCTAAGTTTTCTATTCTTTGCCATGCCTTTAACGTTTAAGTTTTCAATACAAATGGTGTCAAATCGTTTTACCAAATTTGATGTTAATTTGTGAGTAAAATCCTTGCGAATACAACTGATTTTAAAGTGTAACCGTGATAGCTTGGTTTTCGCCTTTTCACGGTTTTTAGAGCCTTTTTGTTTTCTTGATAAGCATTTGCTTGCTTTTTTAAGTTTGTTTAGATAGCGTTTTAATGGTTTTGGTACTTGGATTTTTTCACCATTTGACTTTTCACCATTTGACAAGGTGGCAAGGTCGGTTATGCCTAAGTCTATGCCAACTTGTTTGCCTGTTTTGGGTTGTGGTTTGATGATGTCTTGTAATTCAACGGCAACCGATACAAACCATTTACCGCCTTGTTTAAAGATTTTAGCGGATAGGATTTTGCCTGTGTGTCGCAGTTTTTCACACATTTTAACCCAACCTAAATTAGGAATTTTAATGCGTTTGCCATCAATTCTAAATTGGTCGTTGGTTAGACTAAATCTATCATTTACGCCTTTTTTTCTAAATTGTGGATAACTTGCTTTGCTTTTAAAAAAGTTGTCAAATGCTTTACTCAGTTGAATGATGGCTTCTTGTGGACTGCATTATTTTTTGTCTTGTTCATATTGGTTTTGCCATTGTCCTAACGCCCAATTATAGGCAAGTCGTGCAACACCACAAGCCTTTGCAAAATAGGTGGCTTGTTTGTCATTCGGTTTAAGTTGGATAACATGACCTTTAATCATTGGGTTTCTTTTACCATTTGTTTGACTTGTTTTTTATATTTTCTAAGTCCTTATAGCCGATTGCTAAAGCTATGTATGATTTTTTGGCAAATTCTTTGGGTTTGTACATGATTAAAAAACCTATCTATTTTACATTATTTTAATGGTTTTAGATAGGTTTTCAAGTACTAGTTTTTAACTCTTATTTTTTCTTAAAATTTACCCTTTCATAGATTTTTATCACATCTATCATTAAATCAATGCTTTTTAGGTGTATGGTACCATCACGATAAAAAAACCCACATCGCAAGGACATGGGTTTTTTGGTTTTTAAGTATGGGATTGATTAGAAGTTGTATTCTAAACCAGCACCAACGCCATATTCTTTAGTATCCTTACTGCCACTGTCATGGTTAATGTAACCTGCATATACATGACCTGTAGTCGCTTGGTTAAATGCGTACTTACCACCTGCTATGATACGTTGATTGTCAGCGTCTTTTGCACCCTTAACATTTTGTTGTAGGTCAAATTGACCATATACGCTCCAAGGTGTCGCTGTTTTCATTTGAGCACTTGCAGTGAAAGTGTTTTCTTTCTTTGCTTGCTTCAAATCAGTATTCTGATATAATGCACCAACAGTCAATGCTGAATTGATATCATAGGCACCACTTACACGAGCAATCTTTACATCACCTGCTTGGATGTAGGTTGCACCCGCACGGAATGGTTGGTTAGCTGGTTCATATTGAACACCTAGACCCCATTTGCTTTCAGCATTAACAGCATCAACAGTTGAGCTATTAACACCTGAATCTTGGTCGCTATCAAGACCATACATACCTAAGAAATTTACACCATTATAATTTGGTGATACATAGGCAATTGCATTACTAGCACGAGGTGCATCAAAAGTAGATAAAATACCATCACCACCAACAACACCACCTGATGCTACGTTAGCATAATCAACCATACCATCAATTGTTGATAGACGACCTGCCAATACTGTACCGTACTGTTTGTTTGATAAACCTAGGTAAGTATCACGAGATTCAAAGTTGCGTTGTTTATCAGAATCAATATCAACGCGATATTCTAATTGGTAAACCAAATCAGTGTTTGCAGTCAAACGCTCTGCACCTTTAACACCGATACGAGAAGAGTTAGAATTTAATGATGTAGATTCATTATTATTATCTGCATCCACATAATCAAGAGTTAAGAACGCTTTACCGTAAACTTGAGGTGCTGCGTGTGCAGCAGATACTGATAGAGCAGGTATAGCTGTAGCTAAAAGTAATTTTTTCATGGGAATTCTCCACTTTAACAAAAAACATTTTTTAGGAATGGGTAGCCAAAGCTTACCCTATCTATAAATTATTGCTCTATTAACCAAATCTAACTAGAATGATAATATGATTAACTGACAATAACAGTATAACAACATTTTGGTAAAAATCAAGTTAGAAACATCATATTTTTTACAAAATTTCACTGTTACAAAATAACAAGAATTTTTACCTAAATGTTACCTTAGGTAATAGAATACCAACTTTGAAATATTTTGCAATACTTTTTTGCGTTTTTTTTGCTTTTTTTGTAAAATCATTAAAGATATCATGGATATCACGAACGATTCTTGATTGGTGGGCGGATTTTTATGTTTTTTTCAATCAAAATAAACCAAAAAAAGGTGGGTTACGCCCAAAAAAACGGCTAACCCACCCTACGAACCTTATTTTTTTACGTTGCTTATTTTGCTTTGCTTATTTCGCCTTTAAGTCCAAACGTGCTTTATGCAATAATGGCTCAGTGTAACCGCTTGGTTGTACCGTTCCTTTAAAGATTAAATCACGAGCAGCGTTGTACGCATAGGTATTGTAATCGTTCGCCATTGGGATATAGAGTGGGTCGTCTTGGCTTTGTTCATCAACCATTTTTGCCATGCGTTTTAGCACGTCATCGACCTGTTCAGCCGTTACCACACCATGCTCTAACCAGTTGGCGACGTGTTGGCTTGAGATACGCAAAGTCGCACGGTCTTCCATCAATGGTACGTTGTCAATGTCTAGCACTTTTGAACAGCCGACACCTTGGTCTACCCAGCGAGCGACATAGCCTAAAATCCCTTGAATGTTGTTTTCAAGTTCTTTGGTTTTTTCCTCATCAGACCAGTTAGTATCACTTGCCAATGGGATTGACAAAATATCATCAAGTTTGGCAGATTCACGGTCTTTGATTTGGTCTAATACGTCCATCACGTTGGTTTCATGATAGTGCATGGCGTGCAAGGTCGCCCCTGTTGGCGATGGTACCCACGCACAGGTCGCACCTGATTTTGGGTGGTTGGATTTGGTGGCGACCATTTCTTTCATGTTGTCAGGTTTTGCCCACATACCTTTGCCGATTTGGGCTTTGCCACGCAGACCGCATTTAACACCGATATCCACGTTCCAACGCTCATAAGCGTTTAACCAGTCAGTATTTTTCATGTCATTTTTACGCACGAATGCCCCTGCTTTCATACTGGTGTGCATTTCGTCGCCAGTTCTGTCCATAAAGCCTGTGTTGATAAAGATAGTACGCTCTTTGGCTTGGCGGATACATTCTTTTAAGTTCACGGTGGTACGGCGTTCTTCGTCCATAATACCCACTTTTAGGGTGTTTTTTGGTAAGTTTAACGCTTGTTCAACTGCTGTGAACAAATCAACGGTAAAGGCGACTTCTTCAGGTCCGTGCATTTTTGGTTTCACAATATACATTGAGCCTGTGCGAGAATTTTTTAAGGTATTTTTATTTAACAAATCAGGCAAACTGCATAATGGCGTAATCAAAGCGTCCATAATGCCTTCATAAATCTCTTCGCCATCTACCAAAATCGCAGGGTTGGTCATCAAATGTCCAACGTTACGCAATAACATAACGGAGCGACCATGTAGCGTAATTTTGCCACCGTCTGGTGTGGTGTATTCACGGTCAGGGTTCATGCGACGGGTTAATTGTTTGCCATTTTTTTCAAAAGTATCTTGTAAATCGCCTTTCATCAAGCCAAACCAGTTGCGATACACTTCGGTTTTTTCTTCCGCATCAACGGCGGCGACCGAGTCTTCGCAGTCTTGGATGGTAGTAACGGCTGATTCCATCAATACATCTTTGATGCCTGCTGGGTCGTCTTTACCGATTGGGTTGGTTGGGTCAATTTGGATTTCAAGGTGTAAGCCATTGTTTTTTAACAAAATACCTTTCGGATTTGACGCTTCACCGACAAACCCTGCAAATTTTTCTGGATTTGCCAAAGCAGTGGTTTTGTCACCTTGAGCAATGATTAATTTACCATTTTCAACTTTAAAACCAGTGACGTCAGCATATTTGCCATCGGCTAGGGCAAAGTTGTTATCAAGGAAATTTTTGGCATATTTCACAACTTCTGCCCCACGCACAGGGTTGTAGCCTTTGCCTTTTTCCGCCCCGTTCGTTTCGTCAATCACGTCCGTGCCGTATAACGCATCGTACAGACTACCCCAACGAGCGTTGGCAGCGTTTAATGCATAGCGAGCATTACGCACAGGTACAACGAGCTGAGCACCTGCGATGGTGGCGATTTCGTCATCAACGTTTTGGGTTTCAATCAAGAAATCATCACCTTCAGGCACGATATAGCCGATATCTTTTAAAAATTGGGTGTATTTGGCTTTGTCAAAAATACCGTTTTTGGCAGGGTTTTCTTTGTGCCAATTATCAATTTTTGTTTGGATTTTATCACGTTTTGCCAATAAGGCTTTGTTGCGTGGTTGAAATTCTTTGACGATTTTTTCAAAATTTTGCCAATATTGTTCGCTATCTACGCCAACTTCTGGCAAGACTTCGTTTTGGATAAAGTTGTATAATTGTTGGTCAATGGCTAGACTGCCTTTTTGGATACGGTCTGACATGGTTGCTCCTTGTTGTGAAACGTTGTTCAAATGATAAAAAAAATACTTCGATTTTGATTATAACGCTATAAAATAAAAAAATAAAGAAATATAAAGTATTTAGTTAATAAATATCAAAGAAACAAATGATAAAAAAAGCAAGTATCATGATAATACTTAATACAATTCAATCTCAAGCCTAACTTCGTTAAAATCTGTTATAATTAACATTAAAATCATTAATCCAATAAGGCATTTTATGAGCGAACTGGCATTAAAAACCCAAGAAGACCTTGACAATGACAACAGTATTCACCAACCAAAAAGCGTTGATATCAGCCATATTTTGGCATTTTTGGACGGCGAAACCCCACAAAAATGGCTAGATGAAGCCGTCAAAAACCTACCCATCATCATTCAAGACCACGCCAACTGCGAAAAAAAAGCAGGTGGCACAGCGATGAATTTAATCTTTCGCTATCAATCGCAAGAACATGACGAACTACAACGTAAAATTTCGCAACTGATTCGTGAAGAAATGCTCCATTACGAACAAGTGCTAGAAATCATGGCGGAACGTGGACAACAATGGGAACATCTACCTGCTGGGCGTTACGCAAGCGGTTTGTTAAAGCACAAACGCACCTACGAACCACAAGCTATGATAGACGTGTTAATTATCGGAGCGTTTATTGAAGCTCGTTCGTGTGAGCGGTTTTCGGCATTGTCAAAAGTGATAGATGATGAAAAATTGGCTCGGTATTACCGTTATTTGTTAAAATCGGAAAGCCGTCATTTTGAAGATTATTTACATTTAGCACAAAGCTTATCTAAAGAACCGATTGATGAACGTGTGGCATTTTTTCGCCAAGTGGAAGGCGAGTTGATACGTTCACCTGATAAAGAATTGCGTTTTCATAGTGGCGTGCCAGATTGGAAGTGATATTTTTAAAATTTTAGATAAAAAAGGATTGTTTAACAATCCTTTTTTTTTATCAATACACAACACCTTAGCTTTAATGCGTATCTAGCACCGCAAAGCCTTTTACCAAGTCATCAAGTTGTTTTAACTGTGCCAAAAAAGGGGCAAGTTGGCTTAAACGCAAGGCACAAGGCCCATCGCATTTTGCCACATCAGGATTTGGGTGAGCTTCCAAAAATAACCCTGCCAATCCTGTCGCCATACCCGCACGAGCTAAGGTAGTAATCTGCTCACGGCGACCGCCCGCACTGTCAGCACGTCCGCCCGGTGTTTGCAAACTGTGCGTTACGTCAAAAAATACAGGCACGTTCATTTTTTTCATGGTGTCAAAACCAAGCATATCCACGACCAAATTATTATAGCCGAATGCTGAACCACGTTCGCACAAAATCACTTTATCACTGCCAGCTTCTAGGCATTTGTTGATAATGTGTTTCATCTCGTGTGGGGCTAAAAATTGGGCTTTCTTGACATTGATAATCGCCCCTGTTTTTGCCATCGCTTCAACCAAATCAGTCTGACGGCTTAAAAATGCAGGTAGTTGAATAATGTCGACAACTTCGGCGACGGGTTCGGCTTGGTACGGTTCGTGTACGTCTGTGATAATCGGTACGTTCAGCGTTTTTTTGATGTCAGCAAGCCATTCTAAACCTTTTTCCATGCCAAAACCACGAAATGAATGTAGGCTTGAGCGGTTGGCTTTGTCAAAACTTGCTTTAAAAACGTAACCGATGTTAAGTTTTTTACAAATTTCAATATAACTTTCGGCAATTTCAAATGCCAAATCTCGACTTTCTAGCACGTTCATACCGCCAAATAATACGAATGGTTGGTCATTGGCAATGGTGATGTCGCCTAGTTGAATGGTTGATTGGGCTTGGGTAAGTTGGGTCATTTTTTATCCTTTGAATAGATTTTAGATGTTAAGTATATTTGTATCGTTATTGTCAGTTTCAACTTACCATAAACACGTTACATTGTAGCTTTGAAATATACCATCACAAGTAACGATAGGCATTTTTTCAACCATAGCTTGAGCAATTATTGTGCGGTCAAATGGGTCGCCATGATGAAAGGGCAAGTTGTGCAAAGTCTCAAAACAATTTACATCAATCGCTAAAAGTTTAAAGCCATTTTGTACGATTTGTTCTTGATAAAATATCTTTACCCAAAAATTCGGAGCTTAGACTGCCATGTATATAGACATCTTGATTGCTTGTTGCTGAAATGCTTAAGTTTAACATTTTTTAACCCTTTTACATTTTTAAACGTTTACTTTCCAAAAAGAAAGAATCAATCAAAATCAATGCCACGCCAATATTAATCGCCACATCAGCAATATTAAAAATCGGAAAATGCCAACTATCAGCATAATGCACGTGCAAAAAATCAATCACATAGCCAAGACGGACACGGTCAATCAAATTACCCAACGCCCCTGCCAGCACAAAAGTAAGCCCTGCTGACAAAACTTTGGCAATTTTTGGTACTTGGCGTAAATACACCATAATCCCAACCGACACACCAAGAGCCAATACAGAAAAAAACCATTTTTGCCAACCGCCTTTATCCGCCAAAAAACTAAACGCCGCCCCATGATTATGAGCAAGGGTAAAGTTAAAAATCGGCTCAATCACAGGCAAGGTCTGATACAGCTCAAAATTATTTTCAAAATACAGCTTGGTAATTTGGTCAATAATAATCGCCGCCACCGCCAAGCCATACCAAACAACGGCTTTATTACCGTTGATTGGTAGTGAATTGGTCGAATTCGTTACAGCCGTATTAGGCATAGTGACGCACCTCACCATTACCGACAACATTTTCCACACAGCGAGTGCAAATCTCTGGGTAGTCGGCATTTGCCCCAACATCTGATGAGATGTGCCAACAGCGTACGCACTTTTCGCCTTCGGCGGTTTTGATGCTCACCGCCACTTGGCTGTCGTCCGCTTGTTCAAAAGTAACGCCTGTTTTGTTGGCAAATGGGGCGATGTTTGCCACGCTTGAGATAAAGACAAATTTTAACTCATTGCCCAATTTTTCTAAGGATTTTAGCGTGTTGTCATCAGCAAAGACAGTAACGTCCGCCATTAAGTTGGCGTTAATCACTTTGTCGGTACGAGCGATTTCATAAGCCTTATTTACCACTTCTTTGGCGTTTAAAATCACTTGCCAATCTTCTTCGCTAATTTCACCAAGCTCAAAGACTGGGAACTCATACCATTCTTGGGTAAACACATAGCCATCTGTGCCTTTTAGCACTTGCCACGCTTCTTGAGCGGTAAATGACAAAATCGGCGCAATCCAGCGTAGCAAGGCGTGGGCAATGTGATAAATGGCAGTCTGTGCCGAGCGTCTTGCCTTGCCGTCCGCTTTGGTGGTGTACTGGCGGTCTTTGATGATGTCAAGGTAAAATCCGCCCAAATCTTGCGAACAAAAGCCGACCACCGCTTGACACACTTGGTGAAAGTCCATATTGGTATAAGACACTTTGATTTGCTCTTGCACCTTTTGGGCTTTGTGCAAAATGTATTTATCAAGGCTGATTAAATCGCTTGTCGCTACCATATCGGTTTGCGGATTAAAATCATCAGTATTGGCAAGTAAAAAACGCACGGTGTTACGAATACGGCGATACATATCGGTGGTGCGGTCAAATCCTTCTTTGGACACCGCCATTTCATAGCGATAATCGCTTGACGATACCCAAAGTCGCACAATATCAATGCCGTATTTATTGGCAAGCTCTTGTGGTTCAAAGCCTTTGGTATTGCCTTTTGATTTTGACAGTTTATAACCTTTGGCATCAACGGTAAAACCGTGCGTCAAAACTTGCTTATATGGCGGACGACCGTACACCGATTCGGCAACAAGCAATGATGACTGAAACCAACCACGATGTTGGTCAGAGCCTTCAAGGTATAAATCGGCAGGATTAGTCAGCTCATCACGATTGGCAAGTACGGCAAAGTTGGTAGAACCAGAGTCAAACCAAACATCCAGCGTATCGGTAGATTTTTGGTAAATTTGGCTGTCATTTTCGTTTAAAAAGTCGCTAATCGGTGCGTCAAACCACGCCTCAATACCGCCTTTTTCAATCACTTGGGCAACTTTTTCAATGAGTTCTGCCGTTTGTGGGTGCAAATCGCCTGTGTCTTTATGAATAAAAAACGCAATCGGCACGCCCCAAGTACGCTGACGGCTGATACACCAGTCTGGGCGACCGTTCATCATTGACTCAATGCGGTTTTGCCCCCAAGACGGTGTCCAAATCACGTTTGGAATGTCTTTTAACGCCTGTTCACGCAAGCCTTTCGCCTCCATACTAATAAACCATTGGGGCGTGGCACGGAAAATGATTGGCGTTTTGTGTCGCCAGCAATGCGGATAACTGTGGGTAATCACGGTATGATTGAGCAAATGTCCGCTCTCTTGTAGGGTGGCAATGATTTTTGGTTGGGCTTTGTAAATATGCTCGCCTACAAAGACTTTTGCCTCATCCAAATACACGCCATTGCCACCAACAGGATTTTCAGTCGGCAAACCGTTGGCACGCCCTACATTGTAGTCGTCCACACCGTGAGCAGGGGCGGTATGCACCAAGCCTGTACCGCTATCGGCTGTAACATGGTCGCCTGTGATAAATGGCACTTGACGCTCGGCAATTAAAGGGTGCTGGGCTTTTAAGGCGGTTAAATCTTTGCCGTTAATGGTGGCAAGAGTGCTGTGTTCAGCAATTTCTAAGGTTTTAACAAACTCTTCTTGCAAATCTTTGGCAATGATATACGCCCCATTTGCCGTATTTAAGACAATATAATCAAGCTCGGTGCTTGCGGTAATGGCTTGGTTGGCAGGCAATGTCCAAGGCGTTGTCGTCCAAATCACCGCTTGTAATTTGCCGTTAATGTTGGCGGTTTGGGCTAAAACTTCACGATTGACAATGTCAAAACCGACATAAACGGCATCGGATTTTTTGTTTTCGTATTCAACTTCCGCCTCGGCAAGTGCCGAACCGCAGTCCAAACACCAGTTTACAGGCTTCATACCACGCACGATATGCCCGTTTTCATAAATTTTGCCCAACGCTCGCACAATACCCGCTTCGGTGGCAAAATTCATCGTCAAATAAGGATTACCCCAATCGCCAAGCACGCCCAAACGCTTAAAATCCGCCATTTGCAAGGCGATTTGGCTTTTAGCATACTCACGGCACGCACGGCGAAACTCGGTGGCGGTGATAATCTCGCCATTTTTGGCTTTGTCTTTGTGCGGTTGTCCCACTTTGCCAATCAACTCTTCGACTTTTTGCTCAATCGGCAAGCCGTGGCAATCCCAGCCTGGCACATACGGAGCGTCATAGCCGTCAAGGGTTTTGTATTTGACAATCACGTCTTTTAGCACTTTATTGACCACGTGTCCCAAGTGAATTTGACCGTTGGCATACGGCGGGCTATCGTGAAGGACGTATTTTTCACGCCCAATGCGAGATTTGCGAATTTGTCCGTACAAATCGTCTTGATACCAAGCGTCTAGCCAAGCAGGTTCACGTTTTGCCAAATCGCCACGCATAGGGAAAGCGGTATCGGCAAGGTTTAGGGTGTTTTTGTAGTCAATTGTCATAATCGTTTCCAACACAAAATAGAAAAATAACTATGAATTATACACTAAAATGTGGCGTAAACAAACTTCAAACACAAAAGCAAAATCATGTTTAAAAAATTTTCACAAATAGAATGTAAAAAATATTTGCAAAAATATTTGGCTAATTTGGGTTAAATATGTATATAATATATATGTTTAATTTTACCTTTCACCATAACCTTAAGGATAATATCATGACAAATCAACAGCTTATCAGCTACAAAAAAGCCCCCATCTGGACAAAAGACAACATTCCCAATCGAATTTTGGGTAAACATAACACAAAAGTCGGCAGTTGGGGACAACTCACCGTATTTGAAGGACAAATCAAATTTTACGAACTCAATGATGATGAAAGTATAAAAGCCCAACATATTTTGACAAAAGACAGCGAACCGTATCTAATTGAACCGCAATCTTGGCACAAAGTTGAGCCGATTGGCGATGATTTTAAAATGCAAATTGAGTTTTTATGCACGCCAGAAGATTTTTTTGCCAAAAAATATGACATGACCGCCACACATTCTGCCGTTGTGGATGCGGTTAAAACCGTTCAGCCGTGCAAAGCGATTGATTTGGGCTGTGGGCAAGGTCGCAATGCCTTGTATTTGAGTTTGCTTGGTTTTGACGTAACGGCAAGCGACTACAATCCGAACGGTTTGGGACAGGTAACTCAGCTTGCTCAGTTGGAAAACCTTGCCATTGTACCAGAGATTTACGACATGAACACAGCCGATATTAACGGCAATTATGATTTTATGGTGGCGACCGTGGTGTTCATGTTCCTACAACGTGAACGAGTGCCTGCGATTATCAAGGATATGCAAGACAAAACAAATGTCGGTGGATACAATCTTATCGTGTCGGCGATCGATACGGCAGATTTCCCCTGTCGTATGCCGTTTTCGTTTACGTTTAAAGAAAATGAGTTAAAAGAGTATTATCAAGGATGGGAATTTGTTGAGTATAATGAAAATATCGGCTCAATGCACGCAAGGGATGAAAATGGCAATCCAATTCAGCTAAAATTTGTAACGATGCTTGCCAAAAAAGTTTAGTTGTATTTTGTAGGGTGGGCTTAGCCCACCTTACTTTTGGAAATGATATTATTTACACCTTCAAATTTTGCTCACGCCATATTAGCAAATCTTGCACATCTTGCAAAATCCCACTTTTCAACGCATCAAGCCCATCATAATTTTTTTCACCATGCAAAAAATGCAAAAATGTAACCGTCAATTCCTGACCGTACAAATCACCATCAAACTCTGGCAAAAACACTTCCAACCGCCAATCCACGCCATGTACAGACGGACGAGTGCCAACATTTGCCGTACCGAATAACGTATTTTTGTGGAAACCTGTCAAGCCATTCTGTCCATTTTTGGCAAAATTAGCAAAACTTTGTCCGTTTTCTTGTGCATTATTAAACGAAACTTCCACACCAAAAATCCCATACAATGCAGGTTTTATCCGATTTAACGCAATATTTGCCGTTGGAAAATCTAACGTGCGACCGATTTTGTCGCCATGAATAACCGTCCCTGTAATCGCATAATCTCGCCCAAGTAATTGTTTTGCTTTAGTTAAATCACCTTTTAGCAAATTTTCACGAACTTGGGTAGAGCTAATGCGTAAATTTTCATTATCAACAATTGTATGTAAATTCACTACAGGCAAACCAAACTCACGCAAAAAATCACTATCGCCCATGCGGTCATGCCCAAAACGAAAATCATCACCAAGTACCAACGATTTTACACCAATATTTTGTAAAATCTTGGCAAAATCAACGGCAGATAGATTACGAAAATCATCGTTAAACTCGGCAATAATCACATTTTGCACGCCAAAATTGTGAAGTAATGCTAACTTTTCGTTAAGATTGGTTAAACGTGGTGGAGCGGTTATAGGATTAAAAAACTCTCGTGGCTGTGGCTCAAAAATCATCACTGCATTGCTTAAATTTTGTGCATTTGCTGTGTTAATTAATTGTTGTAACATGGCTTGATGTCCCAAATGAACACCGTCAAAATTGCCAATTGTTAGTACGCAATCGTTTAATTTTTGTGAATGATTGATAAGTTGGTTTAAATAGTAACTTTTCATAGATGATTAAATTATTTTGCTAGAAGAAATGATAAAAAATTTGGCAACAGTATAAAGAAAAACCAGTAAAAAAGCTATGCAAAACACTTTTTTGTGATAATGCATTGATTTTACAATATTTTTAATTAATCAATCAATATATTCACGATTGATAAATTTTTGACTGTGCCATCAGGCAATATCACGCTGTCAATCGGTATCACGCCACGCACCGCATTGCAAAAAAACAATGCCGATATATTGGCTAAATCTTTATCGCCCAAATTTCGCTGTTGTGACCGCTGTGAGCCGAGTTTGTCTAACAGCACTTGTCGCATGACACCGTTCACGCCAGAATGTTCAATGTTTGGGGTAAACCATTGATTTTGATGGTTTAATTGATAAAAAATATTGCAAAAACTGCCTTCCACCCAGTTACCAAACATATCTTGCACCAGTCCGTCTAGCAGTTTTGGGTTTTGTTGTTGCCGTTGCAACAGTTCGTGATGAGCAAACACTTTGTCTTGGGCGTTTAAGAGTTTTAACCCTGCCAAATTTGGCGGTAATACGGCGATTTTTTGACGTAAACAGACGGCTTGAGCAGTCGGTTGTAGGATAATTTCATTGGGACGATTTGCCAAAAGTGTGGGGCTTGGCATGAGTTTTGCCCAAACATTTGTCAAACAATTGTCAAAACCATAACCACGCACCGCTTGACTTTGTCGGCAAACGACAATTTTTAGCATACCGTGTTGGATTTGGTTGGCAAGTGTTGTCAAATGTTGGTAAATTAACGGCAAATTCATATCAAGTTGCAGATTTTCACAAGCGATTTGACAGCGTTGTTGATGATAATCAAGCCAATTAATCGTACCAAACACCACCGCCATCGTGCTAAAAAAGCCATCGCCATATGCAATCACTCGCTCGTTGATGTCAATCGTGGTGATGGGCTGTGGGCTGGGGTAATTTAGGTCGTACCACATGGTTTTTTTTCCGTTAGGTTTTGGCAGTAGGTTGTGTTAAGATAATCGCTTATTATACCAGTTATCGGCGGTTATCGCTGTTTTTTGTCAAATTTTAAGGCGTATTATGCACACATCAATTTTATCTTTACCAACATCTGCCGATTATCATTTTATAGTGATTGGCAATCCGATTGCTCATAGTAAATCGCCCGAATTGCACCAATCTTTTGCCAAACAAACAGGCTTAAACATTCATTATGCTCGCCAACTTTGCCCCAATGATTTTGACAGTTTTGTCGCTGTGGCGGCAAGTTTTTTTAACGGTGGCGGAACAGGTTTAAACATTACTGTGCCGTTTAAAGAAATGGCGTTTGAACTGTGCCAAACCCTTTCTCAAACAAATCAGGGCAATTTGTCCGAATATGCGTTGGTGGCGGGTGCGGTGAACACGCTTGCCATCAAGGATGGCAAACTGTACGGCGATAATACGGACGGTCGTGGTTTGGTGGCGGATTTACGCTCAAAAGGCGTGGATTTGGACAGCAAAAATGTGGTAATTTTGGGAGCAGGTGGGGCAACTCGTGGGGCGATTTTGCCGTTGCTCAACGCCAATGTAAAATCATTGCACATTGCTAATCGTACCGTTGAAAAAGCGGAAAATTTGGCAAAAATGTTTGATGATAATCGTATTACTTTTTCAAATTTGACGGATTTGCCAAATAATGTTGATGTTATTATCAATGCCACGTCAATCGGATTAAGTGGTGAAAAATTGCCGTTTAACGATGATTTAACCACCGATTTTGCGTACGATATGATGTATGGCAAGCCGTCTGCGTTTTTGGATTTTTTTAAGGCGAAAAATGCAAATATTTCAGACGGTTTGGGAATGCTTGTCAATCAAGGGGCGTTAAGTTTTGAGTTATGGACAGGCGAAAAAGTGAATTTAACGGATTTTACATTTTAATCATTTTAACCATAAAAAAACCGCCAAATTTGACGGTTTTTTATTTGGGAAATGTTGGCAAAAATCAATAATAACCCATGATTTTCCACCAAACCAAACCGACAACAAGCCACACAATACAGTTTACCACACTCACCACAAAGCCTGCTTTCCACCATTCGCCAAGCGTAACAAAGCCTGAACCAAAAACCACAGGGGCAGTTCCCGTACCGTAATGGGTCAAACTCATCATCAAGTTACCTGCCGCTGCCAAAATCAACGCATACAACATCGGCGGTGCACCCAACGCAAGCCCAACGCCATAAAAAGCGGCAAACATGGCGGTAATGTGGGCGGTGGTACTGGCAAAAAAGTAATGCGTATAAAGATAAATCAAAGTCAAAATCGCACACGCACCGACCCAGCCCACGCCCAAATGTCCGATACCTGTCTGGATATTGTCGGCAAACCATTTGATTAAGCCCAATTTATCCAAGAAAGTCGCCATCATAATCAACGCTGAAAACCAAATCACCGTATCCCAAGCCGATTTTTGTTTTAACGCATCGTCCCATGTCAAAACGCCTGACAACAGCAAGGCTGACAAACCGATAAATGCGGTCGCTGTCGCATCAACCTTGAACGCATCGCCCAAAATCATCGCAGGAATATTCGCCCACAAAATTAACAACAACGCAAACACGCCCAACATAATTTTTTCATCTTTGCCCATATCGCCCAGTTCTGCGAGATTCTTTTTGGCGTATTCGGTGGCGTTTGGTGTTTCTTTTAACTCTGGTGGATACAATTTATAAATCACCAACGGCATGATTAACAAACACGCAATCCCAGGTAAAAACATGGCAATCGCCCACGTTGTCCAACTTAACTCAATCTGTTTGCCTGTCGCTTCGGCAACGAATTTTACCACCAAAGGGTTGGGGGCGGTAGCAGTGATAAACATACCTGACGTAATAGGATTGGTATTATAATTTACCAATGCCAAATAACGCCCAACTTTGGTACGGCTGGCATCATTATCGCCTTTTGAATCTAGCGATTCTGAAATCGCTTTCATAATTGGGTGAATAATACCACCACCACGAGCGGTATTTGATGGGGTAATCGGTGCTAACACCGTTTCGGCAATTGCCAACGCATAGCCAATACCCAACGTTTTTTTGCCAAATATCGAAATAAAATAATAACCAATGCGACTGCCCAAGCCAGTTTTTGTCAAACCATACGAAATAATCACCGCAATCGCAATCAACCAAATCAACGAATTGGAAAAACTGGACATCGCATCTTTTAACGCATCGGCAGGTTTATCACTGGTAACGCCCGTTACCGCAACCAATGCAATCGCAAGAATAGACAATGCCCCAATTGGCATCGCCTTGCCAATAATAGCGACAATCGTGCCAATAAATAATGCCAACATATGCCACGCATTGGGCTTGACCCCTTCTGGCACAGGAATGACAAACCAAATGATGAGCGTAATCGCCACCGCAATCAGCATGGGAATTGGTTTAAAACCCAACTTGATATCATGTTTGTTTGGGTTTGGTTGATTTGTGGTCATAGTTACCCCTTGTTTTTGCTTTTTCAAATACTTCATTGTTTAAATAAACCATTTGAAAAATTTCTTGTAAAATTTAGTTACATATTAACATGATTTTCGCAACATTCTAAGGGGATATACCAAAGTATTTGTTAAAAAAAAAGCCCATAACTTTTTATTATGGACTTTTTGCAAAACATAAAAATTTGCAATATTTTACCGAATAAAACGTGAAACTTGCGATAAAATTTCATTAATTTCGTTGTTGGCTTCGGCTTCTTTGTTGGTATCGCCATCTGGTGTTAATTGGTCAAATACTTGTGGCAACAAATCCGCCATGCCTTGACACACTTCGCCTTCGCCACAGCCTGTTTGTTGGGCGACTTGTTGAATTTGTTGCTGACCGAATAATTGGGTGATATCGTTTGGATTTAGGCTTTGGTTTGGTTGATTGGCACTCATCCACGAGTTGGCTTGTTGTCCAAACCCCATATTTTGCACCTTACCCAACGCACCACTTAGACCGCCATTTTGCTGAATAAAATTCAACGCCAACGGCAACAACGCCACCATCAACGCACTTTTACCACCATTACCACCGCTTTGACCGCCCAACACACTGCCGAGCACTTGCCCCAACACATTGCCTTGCGACTGTACTTGCGGTTGATTTTGGTTCATCGCCATGCCTGCCATGCCAATCAGGTCATCAAGCCCAAAACCGTCGCTCAAATTTACACCAGACGATTGTCCACCGCCCAACACGCTGCCGAGCATACCGCCAAGACCACTATTTTGCGGTTGCTGTTGTTGTGGTTGCTGACCTTGCATTGCACTTTGTGCCACTTGGGTGATCAAATTGGTTAATAAACTCATAAAAAATCCTTAAAATTGGTTAAAAATTGCTGAAAAAAAGCATAAATCCATTGTAAAGCAATTTTGTAAAATTTAAATGGTAAAATTGTTAAAGCTTAACGAACTTTTGCCAAAATTTTTAACATTCGCCAACTCTCGCTATCCACTTGGTCTTGCCAAATCGCCAAACGGTATATTTTGTCAAACGGTTCAAACACATCAAAGGTCAAAATTAACACCACGCCCATATCGTCAATTTTTTGTAACGTGGCTTGATACACATCATTTTCATAGCCGTAAGGCGTGATGAAATAGCCGTCAAAGGTCTGAATATGCCATTGCAAAAAATCATAATCGCCATCATGACTAAGCTTTGTCAAAAGGCTACTGATAGCGGTCAAATGGGGCTGTTTCACCTGTGCAAACCACACGCAAGCCCCCAAAAACAACACCAATGCCAACTGATAAGCCCACACAAACGGCAACAGCCAAATCACCACCAACAGCAACGCACAAAAACCGCCAATGACACAAAGGCGGTAAAAACTTGCGGACAAGGCACAATCAATCTGTATGGGTGTGGACATTATTGGCTGTCGGCTTTGAGTTGTTTGAGTTTGGCAATGAGTTCAGCATAGGCGGGTTTTGGCGTTTGGTTAAACAAAAACCAGTCTAGCAAGTCTGGGTCTTCCTCTTCTACTAGGCTTGCAAAGGTGGCTTGTTCGTCAGGGCTTGCGGTGAGATAGTGTTCACGCACATAGGGGTCTATGTAGTAGTCCAGTTCTTTTAGTCCACGTCTGGCTCGGTAGATGACTTTGCGTTGTTCTAAAGTGGGTTCTTGGGTCATTTTTGTTCTCTTTTTCGTGTTTAGATAATTAAAAAATATTGTTTTTTTTAAAGAAAGAAATATGTTTTATACTTCAATCCTTTTTTAATATTTCTAACATCTATTTTAATAGATTATTTTCACTGTTAATTGTGTTAATGATGATGTCTTTTTGTTCTAAAAGTTCTTGTTGGTGTTAGATTTTTTGTTGTAATTTGTCCATTTCGGTTGAAAGGGCGTTTGAGCCGTGATAATAATTGGTGTGATAATCACCATTATAGCCATTAACAATAGAGATGATAAAATTATTCTCATCTGTGTTCATTAATTCTTCAACTTTGATACCGAATACATTGGCAATTTTTTCTAAACTTTCTATGTTTGGTACGCTTTCGCCACGTTCTATATTGGCGTAACCGTTTTTGGATAGGGTTGCTTTTTCTGCCATTTCTTCTTGCGTCCATTGATGAATTTCTCGTAATTTACGGATTTTTTCATTGAGTTCCATAGACGACCTATTACAATGGTTTTTAAAAACTAGTGGATTGGGTTAAAAAACCCAATGGGGTTGGTTGTAGATTTATACATACCTCTATACAATAAATCACAGAATAGACAATATTCTGTTAAAATTATTTATATCATTTTTCCTATTCATTCTAGCAAAAAGGACATAGAAATGGCAACATCTTTGACAAAATTAACACTTTTATCTGGCTGTATCGCTACCGCCTTAACATTAACTGCTTGTGGCAGTGATGCTACTTCTAATGCTATATCGCAGTTGCAAAATGGGACTGTCGCAAGCCCTTTAAAAGTTAGCATTCCAAATGTCGGACAAGAATTGATTTTTGGTACAGGTACAGGTACACCTACTGTAAACTTTGCCGAAACTGTTGCGAATAAAAAATATTATGCTCGCTTTGCTCACTGTAATCAAACTTGTGATGATATCCGCATTGGTGAAATGAATTTTACAATGAAAAATACCAGTGGTAATTTATCCATGAGTGATGTAACTGTTGATAAACGTGGTAAAATTAATTTTGATAAAGATAAAGTAGCACATTATACAGCACTTAGCACAGGAAAAGTAGGTTTAACAAGTTCAAATCTTACCTTAGTTGATAAAAATACCAACAGCTATCGTTTACAATTAACACCTGCAAATAGCACCGATGACAAATTACCAGATACTAATATTCGTATTTATTTTAATGATAATGGCGTTCATGTTGCAGGTGCAGATGATCACTATTTATTTGTTGCTCAATAATTGGCAAATCAACCAAGTGGTTGGGGAGGGAAACAAGATGTTACTAAATCTGCCGTTGCAGGTAAATGGAACGCCGTTCAAACCGATGAGAATTTAACCGTAACCAAAAAATCAACATCAGATATCCATACCGATGAAATTACACAAGGGGCTTCGCCTTTTATTGCTAATGATGGTGAAATCCATAATGGTTACTATAAAAATCTCGGTGCTGGCTATGTATTTGGTTATACTGGTAACAATGCTGTTCTACAATCAGATGCAGAAAATTATGACGGTATTTATGGTATGATGCTAACCGCTCCCGATAACCAATTTGGTATTGGTTATGCTGCTCATGATGATAAATCTTTCTTATTATTTAGATGATTTATTCGCATAATCAAAAAGACTAAAATTATTTTTAGCCTTTTTTTATCAAAATTATTTTTCCAAAAAAAGTCCTTTGTCTTTAAACATACACTCATCAAACACCGCACATTTGCCACATTCGGGCGTTCTTGCCTTACAAGTATAACGCCCATGCAAAATCAAATAATGATGTGCATCAAGCATAAACTTGGACGGAATGCGTTTTACCAAATTATCTTCCACCTCTCGCACGTTTTTGCCTGTCGCTAAACCTGTGCGATTACCAAGCCGAAAAATATGCGTATCCACCGCCATTGTCGGCTGACCAAATGCGGTGTTTAGCATGACGTTGGCGGTTTTTCGTCCCACGCCTGCCAGACTTTCTAAGTCTTCACGAGTATTTGGCACTTGACTGTCAAATTTTTCAATCAAATCTTTGCAACATTTAATCACGTTTTTGGCTTTGCTATTAAACAGTCCGATGGTTTTGATGTATTCTTTTAAGCCGTCTTCGCCAAGTGCAAAAATTTGTTCGGGTGTGTTGGCAATAGGAAAAAGTTTGCGTGTGGCTAAATTGACGCTGACATCGGTGGCTTGGGCGGATAAAATGACGGCGATAAGTAATTCAAAATTTGTTGAGTATTCTAATTCAGTTTCGGGTTTTTCTATAACTTGTGAAAGTTTCTCAAAAAATTTTTGTACGTTGGCTTGCGACATTCGTCTTGATGGGGGCGTGTCGGCTGTTTTTGTTTTTACTGTTTTTGTTTTTACCATTTTTGTTTTTACTGTTTTTGGTTTTTGGGTTTTTGATATTGTCATTTTTTATTTCTCAAACGTTGCTTTCATAATTGGTCTATCTTTTTCAAATCCATATTTTTCTATAACTGCCATTTCAACCGCTTTGTCTTCAAGTGGTATCAAACTAGGATTGGCGTATTGTGATAAAATGCCTGCCGAACTTGAAACCTTTAATTGCTCATTTAATTTATCCAACTCAACTTGCTTTTTTTCATCAAAACGAACCGCCAACTGCTTTTCCAACTTTTTAATTTGCGTACGGATTTTTGCCAACTCAATCGTATTTTTTGCTTGATTTTCGCTAATCTCCACCGATACATCATTTAACTTCGCCTGTACCATGCTAATCACAGGGCGGACGTTGGTTTTATCATTCACTTGACTTTCCACACGGTGCAAATGAGCGTGATAGCGTTTTTTCAAATAATCCTGCTCGGCTTGTCGCTCGTCATCGCTAATCGTGCGGTAAATCGGCACAAGCTCAATGCAATCCATCGGACACGGTGGCAAACACAGCTCACAGCCTGTGCAAAGGTCGGTAAAAATCGTGTGCATACGCTTGCCAGAGCCGATAATCGCATCAACAGGACAGGCAGGAATGCACTTGGTACAGCCGATACAGTCGTCTTCACGAATGACGGCTCGCATTTCGGTCGGTCGGTTGGTATTTGGGTCGGTTTGCCATTTGGACGCTATCACAGGCAAGCGTGGACGGTGGAGCAGGTCGGCTAATTGGTCAGCAATCGCTTGTCCGCTTGGCACGCACTTGTTACAATCTTCGCCATCTTTGACAATGGCGGTGGCGTATGGCAAACAGCCGTCAGCGTGTCCGCACAGTCCGCATTGGGTTTGGGGCAGTAGGTTATCTATTTGGGCGATGAGTTGTTGCTCATCAAGGCTTAAAGTTGCGATTTTTAAGTCGTTAAATAGATTGGGTAAGTTGTCAAATGTTGGATTTGTAGTCATCGTAGTTGCTAGGCTGTTGGCTTGCTTTTGTTAAACGTTTATTTTAACAAATTTAACGTTCAAAAAACAGTCAAACCCTAGATTTCATATAATGATAAGTGGTGGCAAGTTTTTGGCTAACTTGTTGATTTAACTCATCTAATAATTCATCAATCTGTTTATCCACCCCAAGCAACACTTGAATCAAAATATCCCCAGCCGTCATGTCATGATAGATTTTTTGGGTGAGTTGGTGCGGATTAAAACGAGCCAGTTGGTCGTAATGATTGACCGCTTCGGGAATGGTTTCGCTGATTAATTTATCCAGTACAAATTTTTTTTCGGTGAGCCAAGTTTCGGATATTTGCTGATTTTCTTGTTGCCAAGCGGTATAACGGCTTAATTTATCATGAATACGGTCAAGGATAATCACCGCTTCAGTCGGCATGACGTTGATTTTTTCCACCGTCAAACCCTGTAACAACGGCATGGGCGAGATTTTGCCATGTTTGGTTTTGACCGCACCGTTTTTGTCGGTTTGCCATGTTTGCGGAATGAGTTGATACTCAAGATTATTGCCAAAACTGTTTGGAATGGCGGTTGTGGGTTGATATGGCAGGGCTTGCGGTGGTGTGCCGACTTCTATGCCTGCAATTTCGTGCATTTTTTGCCAACAAAAGCTGATGATTTTTTTAAAAACCACCAACAACACAAACATTATCAGCAAAAAAACGACCAAACCCAACAAAAATTTAATCAACGCTTTATCCTTAAAAAAGAAATATTTAGGATAATATAAGCGTAAATGGGGGATTTTTCAATATCAATTTGGCAACAAAATTGACGATGACATAAAAAACAGAAATTTAACGCAAATAACGTAACTTATTGATAATAAAAATAAAAGCGACAAACATACCCAAATAATACGCCAATTTTAACTCAAAACTGTTATCACGGATTTTAAACGGCACAGCACAGCACGCCACCGCAGTGGGAATCCACAACAGCATAAACGCCCAGTTGTCAAGGACGGCAAGCACACCTTGTATATTTCGCCCTGCTCTAAGCCCTGATAAACCCAGCAACAAACACGCAATGATTAACGTGTGAATCAAGGCTTTTGGCATATTTTTGGGATAAATGTTTAAATCTTCTTTGCTAAATTTTGGTAACATTATTTGCTCTTTTTATTATTTTTTTAATTGACAATTTATTTTTAACCATTCCCTGCCATTAACCAAAGCATGGCAACGCACGTAAACAACAGCCCCAAAGTCAAAGCATTGCGTGGTAAAATGGAGGATTTTTGTGAATATTTATTGATAATCCTTGCCCCAAGCATAAAGCCACAAGGGATTAACAGCCAAAAAATCGCCACCACTCGCACGACACTTGGCATGATTTGTGATACGGTTTTGTGAAACAAAAAAATCTCTACCAAAAACCCTGCAATCCCCAAAATAAACGCAAAAACCGCAAGCCCAATGGTAATACCCATAGGCACAAGCGATTTTGATGGTAAAGGATTTTGTATTTGCGTGTTTTGCACTTGTGTGTTTTGCATTAGGCTTTTCCTATGTTTGCCAATTCGGCTCGCATTTCGTCAATGGCTTGTTTGTAATCTTTTTGATTAAAAATCGCAGAACCCGCCACAAACATATCCGCCCCTGCTTCGGCAACGGCTTTGATATTGCTGGCTTTGATACCACCGTCCACTTCTAAGCGAATGTTACGCCCTGATGCTACGATACGCTGACGTACTTCTTGGATTTTTGTCAAAGTATGTTCAATAAAATCTTGACCGCCAAATCCGGGATTGACACTCATTAACAAAATTTGGTCTACTTTATCCATCACATAATCCAAATAATGTAACGGCGTGGCAGGGTTTAGCACCAAACCACATTCCGCACCGCCATTTTTAATCAGTTGCAAAGAGCGGTCAATGTGCTGAGTGGCTTCTGGGTGAAAGGTAATCACGCTCGCCCCTGCTTCCAAAAACTGCTCAATCATGCTATCCACAGGCGATACCATCAAATGCACGTCAATCGGTGCAGTAACGCCATAATTGCGTAAGGCTTGACAAATCATACTGCCAAAGGTCAAATTGGGGACGTAATGATTGTCCATCACATCAAAATGAATGACATCTGCCCCTGCTTGTAGCACTTTTTCTACTTCTTCGCCAAGCCTTGCAAAGTCGGCTGACAAGATAGATGGGGCGATAAGATATGGCGTGTCGTTGTTTTGATTGGCAAGTTTGGCTATGGCGTTCATGGCGGTTCACATTGTTGGTTAAAATTGATAATAAATTGAAAAATAAAAAATTTAGGTACTATTTTAGCAAAATTGGCAAAAAAAAACTATTTTTAATAGACCTCTTTCCAAACTAACCCAACTCGAAATTATAAATGGCACAAATCAAATTAACCCTTAAGCCAAAGCGTTTTCTGCGATTACGATAACGACAGGCTAGGATTTTAAAACGTTTGATTTTGCCGATAACATGTTCATTGGTTACCCGTTCAGAAGCTAATTCTCGATTGGCTTGTTTGTCAACTTTAGATAGTGGATTAAGCTTGGTTTTCTTTTTTGGGAATTTGCTATTGGCATGGTGTTTGTGTATGCCTTGATAGCCCGAATCTACTTGGATTAAGATACTAGGCTTTATACGCATTTTTGAGTATTGGTAAAGTTTAAAGTCATGGGTTTTACCTTTGCTAAAATGGGTACAAAGTATTTTTTTGCTGTTTTTATCGACAACGATTTGTGCTTTTAAGGTGTGGTGTTTCTTTTTACCTGAGTATTGCCTGCGTTGCTTTTTTTGGGTCGCTCACAAGGTACTTCGGTTGCGTCTATCAGTACGGTTTCAAGGTTTGGGTCTTGCCATAAAGCCTTTTTGCTAGGTAGGGCAAAGTCTTTGTGGGCTATCAGTATGCTTTCTACCCATTTGATGGTTTTACAGACAGCACTTTCACTGATACCAAAGTCTTGCCCTAGGTGAAATTGGGTGCGATATTCTCGGTAGTAACTCAAAGTCAGCATGAGCTTGTTTTCTAGGCTGATTTCATTTTTCCTGCCACCTTTTTTGTGTTGTTCGTTGTATGCTTCTTGTAGTATGGTGAGCATATGAGTATAGGTACTTCTTTGGATGCCAAAGTAGCGTTTAAATTGTGCGTCACTGAGTTTTTCTGCTTGTTCGGGTATCATGCTTTTGCTGTTTTTTCTAAAAATCAGTATTATACCAAATCACTATTAAGGTTTGGAAAGAGGTCTATTAAAGAAAAACAGGACAGCGAATTTTTCGGCAGTTGGGTGGTATCACCGCACATTCGTTTATACAATTTGCCACTTGTCAAAGACATTGACCCAGACATTCGCCAAAAAACCGTGTTGGAATTTATCGAATCAAAAGATTTGGGTAATTTGGTGGTCGGCGATAGCGTGCCGTTTAACGATGATTACAAACTAATGGTACGCTATGTGGACAATCAAGGCAACATCACGGCGGTGAGTATCAAAAAACATGACAAAAAAACCAAATAATATTTTTCATAAAAAAAGAGCGATAAATTTATCGCTCTTTTTTGTCAAATGATAACAAAATTATGAATAATAGCTCACCATTTTTTCCAATGAAATCGGACGGATTTTATCCGCATTACCTGCTGTGCCAAACGCATTGTAACGCTCCACACACACAGATTTCATTGCATCAATGGTTTTTGCCAAATATTTGCGTGGGTCAAATTCGGCAGGATTTTCCGCCATAAATTTACGAATTGCCCCCGTTGATGCCAAACGCAAATCGGTATCAATGTTTACTTTACGCACGCCATGTTTAATCGCTTCAACCAGTTGTTCCACAGGCACGCCATAAGTTTCGCCAATATTACCGCCATGCTCATTAATCACTTTAAGCCATTCTTGTGGCACGCTTGACGAGCCGTGCATAACAAGGTGCGTGTTTGGTAAGGCTAAATGAATTTCTTTAATGCGTTCAATCGACAAAATATCGCCTGTTGGTGGACGAGTGAATTTATAAGCACCGTGCGAAGTACCCACGGCAATCGCAAGTGCGTCCACGTTGGTGTCGGCAACGAATTGTTTGGCTTCCTCAACTGATGTCAAAAGCTGTGAATGGTCAAGCACGCCTTCTGCACCCACGCCATCTTCTTCGCCTGCCATGCCAGTCTCTAGGCTGCCAAGTACGCCAATTTCGCCTTCTACCGACACACCGCAAGCGTGCGAAAATTTCACCACTTCACGAGTAACTTCCACGTTATACTCATAGCTTGATGGAGTTTTGCCGTCTTCTTTTAACGAGCCGTCCATCATCACTGAACTAAAGCCCAATTGGATTGAGCGTTGGCAAACGGCAGGGCTTGTGCCGTGGTCTTGGTGCATGACGACAGGAATGTGTGGACACTCTTCAATCGCTGACAAAATCATGTGGCGTAAAAAAGCCGAACCTGCGTATTTTCTCGCCCCTGCAGACGCTTGCACGATGACAGGTGAGTTGGTTTCGTCTGCCGCCATCATGATGGCACGCATTTGTTCTAGGTTATTGACATTAAAGGCTGGCACACCGTAATTGTTTTCGGCGGCGTGGTCAAGTAATTGACGTAAAGATACTAAAGCCATAAAGTTCTCTCTTTTGGATAATTAAAAAAAACATAAAAAAATGCCAAAAAATTATAACAGAAATTTTGATGACAATCACCCAAAATCCGTGTTTTTGACAATAAAAAACCCCAAAAATTTTGGGGTTTTTTGTTTTGTAATCATCAATCAAAAATTAGTATTTTTGTGATTCTGGCACATCGTTTGCAACGGCTTGTGCACCACTGGCAACCGCTGTTGCACCATCAGCTACTGCATTGGCTGTAGCAGCTGTTGCTTTCGCAGCACCGTCTTTAACAGCTTCTGTGCCATTGGCAACCGCTGTTGCGGTATTATCTGTTGCACTTGCAACCACATCACCCATTGATTCGGCGGTGTTTTGTACGTTGGTAGCAGCTTGGTCAGTTGCTGACGCAACGTCTTGAGCGACACTTTGTGCGGTGTCTTTGGCTGCGTCTTGGGTTTGTTGGCTACACGCTGTGATTGATAAAGTAGCAATCAAAGCTGATGTTAAAAGTAAATTGCGTTTTAGCATTGTCTTTTCCTGTTTAAACGGTGAATTAACACACTTATTAATTTTTATATAAACAACACGTTTAACAAGTGTACTCAAAATTTTTGTGCATTTTAACCAAAAAAAACCCTCTTGGCAATTGCCAATAAACATCACACAACAAATATTAACTTATATTTACAATTGGATTGACAATCATTTGCCTTGGCTTAAGGCGATAACCGCAGGCAATTGTTTGCCTTCTACAAATTCCAAAAACGCCCCGCCACCTGTTGATGTGTAGCTAACTTTATCTGCCACGTTATATTTATCAATCGCCGCCAATGTATCGCCACCACCTGCAATGCTAAAGCCAGCACTATCGGCAACCGCTTGGCTGATAATCTGCGTACCTGTGCCAAATTTATCCACTTCAAACACGCCCACAGGCCCGTTCCAAAGAATTGTTTTGGCGTTTTTGATGGCTTGGGCAATGGTGTCAGCACTGTCTTTGGCAATATCCAAAATCATCTCATCATCGGCAATCTCATCAACAGATTTTTCAATCGCATCGGCTTTTTCTAGTGAACCTAAAAAATCTTCAAAATCAATTTGTGATTTTTTGGCAACGACAACCGTTTTTGGCAACAAAATTTCGGTTTCGCTCATGATTTGTTTGGCAGTTTCTACCAAATCGGCTTCATACAATGACGCACCGACATTCACACCACTTGCCGCCAAAAAAGTATTGGCGATACCGCCACCCACGACAATTTGGTCGCACAGTTTGGCAAGCGTGGTTAATACGTCAAGTTTTGTCGATACTTTTGAACCGCCAACAATGGCAAGCATGGGTTTTTCAGGGTTGTCCAATGCTTTCGCCAAAGCGTCCAATTCACTGGCTAATAGCAGACCTGCACAGGCAATTTTGGCTTTTTTGATAACGCCTTCGGTGGAGCTTTCTGCTCGGTGAGCCGTGCCAAATGCGTCCATGACAAACACATCGCACAAATCGGCATAAGCTTGGCTTAAATTTTCATCATTTTTCTTTTCGCCTTTGTTAAAGCGGACGTTTTCTAACAATGCTACCTTGCTATCACCAAAGTTTACGCCATTTTGTAGGTAATCTTTGACAAAAATCACAGGTTGTTTGAGTACGTCTGTTAAATAGTTGGCAATCGGTTCAAGCGAATATTTGCTTTCAGGATTTTCTGGGTCAGGGCGACCTAAATGCGAACACACAATCACTTTTGCCCCTTTGTCAAGGGCGAGTTGAATGGTTGGCAAACTTGCCTTTAAACGTGCGTCATTGCTGATTTTGCCGTCTTTAATTGGCACGTTTAAATCTTCACGAATCAATACGATTTTGTTGTTAATATCTAGGTCTTGTAAACGGTTAAATTGCATAAAAAAATTCCTTATGATGACAGATATAAATTTGGTAAATGGATATATTTTTATATTTTATCATAAAATAATTTGGCATAAAATAACCAATTTGCATTAATTTTTTGGCTATACAAAAAGTTTACAATTTATGCAAAATAACCGTTGTATTTTGTCAAATTTTGATGAATAATAGATGAAAAATTAAGCGATTTTTTAGTTATTTTTTTATCAAATTTGTAAGGTTTAGGAGTACACAATGACAGATGTAAACAAACATAAAACAGAATTATTGGCATTAAAAAACGAGTACGAAACTCGCATTGAAAAAATCACCGACCACATTCATCACCCACAAGATGAGCTTAATCACCATTGGGACGACCAAGCAGTATCTGCCAATGAAAACGATATGCGAAAAAATCTGTTAGTAGAAGCCGAACACAATTTAGGGCTGGTAAACAGTGCATTGGCGCGTATTGACAATGACAGTTATGGTATTTGTATGGATTGTGGCGAAGAGATTGAAGAAGGTCGCCTTGACGCTGTACCTTATGCGACACAATGTATGCGACACGCAAAATAGCCGTTAGTTATAAAACCAACTTGGATAAAAAGGACTGAACCCATGAAATTTTTTAAAGATAATCCGATTAAAAACAGTTTGTTAGCGGTTGGTTTGATGTTGTTTTTGACCATTTGTTTTAAGTTGTCGGGTGATTTGACCAATGACAGTATGCCGATGAGCCAGACGGATAGTGTGTTTAGCGAAATTCGTTTGACAAATACCACGCCAAGTCCGTCAGCACATTAAACATTTTTTTAATAAAACTCACATGATAAAAACCCTATGAAAATTAGGGTTTTATTTTTTTATTGATGTTTTATTTTTCCATTTTATAATAGTCGCCCTATTTATTTTTGCCAAAAATCGGAGTTGCCATGAGCCAATTAAATCCCCAACAAATCCAAGCAATGAAAGACGTATCCGTCCCACTTTTGGTGTTGGCGGGTGCAGGTTCGGGCAAAACTTCGGTAATTACTCGTAAAATCGCCTATTTGATTGAGCAATGCCAAATGCCTGCCGAGCGTATCACGGCGGTAACTTTTACCAATAAAGCCGCTCGTGAGATGAAAGCTCGTGTGCAAAAACTGTTACCAAGCGAAAAAACCAAAGGTTTGACCGTTTCTACTTTTCACCAATTTGGTTTGCAATTTTTACGGTATGAACTATTACACACGCCCTTAAAAGGCAATTTTTCTATCATGGATAGCGAAGATAGCAAACGTTTGTTGTTAGATTTGATGGTGCGTGATAACATGAGCGGTGCGGAAAGTAAAGAACTTGTCGGCAAAGCGATTAAAATGATTTCTGATTGGAAAAACGACCTAATTCCGCCAGAAAAAGCCGCAGAAACACTCACCGACCCAGAAGATATGCTATTTGCGACTTTGTACGAACTGTACGAACGCAATTTGCGTGCGTATAATGCGGTGGATTTTGATGATTTGATTGTATTGCCGACCAAAATTTTACAAGAAAACACCCAAGTGCGTGATAAATGGCAAAACCGCATTCGCTACTTACTTGTGGACGAATACCAAGACACCAACACCGCACAGTATGAACTCATTAAACTACTTGTCGGTGTGCAACCACGTTTTACCGTGGTGGGTGATGACGACCAGTCTATCTATGCGTGGCGTGGGGCAAAACCTGAAAATATGGCGTTGTTGCAACAGGATTTTCCAAAATTAAACGTGATTAAACTTGAGCAAAATTACCGCTCTACCAACCGTATTTTAAACAGTGCCAATGCGGTGATTGGTAATAATGAGCATTTGTTTGAAAAAAAATTGTGGTCGGATAAAGGTCATGGCGAACTGATTCGTGTGATTCATTGTCAAAATGATGACGAAGAAGCCGAACGTGTCGCCAAAGAAATCGTTACCCACAAACTACGTCATGGCAACAATTGGCAAGATTATGCCGTTCTTTACCGCAGTAACTTTCAAGCTCGTATGTTAGAAGCCCAATTACGTCAATTACAAGTACCGTATAAACTGTCTGGCGGTACGTCATTTTTCGCTCGTAGCGAAATCAAAGACATCATGAGTTATTTACGCATTATTTTAAACCCAGAAGATGACGCTGCCTTTTTACGCATTATTAACACGCCAAAACGTGGGCTTGGGCCGGCAAGCCTTGAAAAATTGGGATTATTTGCCCAAGAAAATCAAATTTCGCTATTGACCGCTTGTAGTCATAGCGGTTTGCACCACGCCTTACCCAAAAAGGTGGCAAACGAATTACAGCAATTTGCCGAATTTATGGCACATTATACCCAAGAGCTTGACCAAAACGCCGACCCTGTACCGCTCGTGCGTCAGATGATTGACGAAACTGGCTATATTGACCTTGTCAAATCAGAAGCCAAAACCCCACAACAAGAAAAAATCCGCCTTGACAATATAGAAACGCTTTACACCAGTATTCAAAATCTGATTAACAAAGACGATGACGACCGCACCATTGACGCTGTTATTCGTAAATTGGTCTTGTTAGATATGCTTGAACAACAGCAAGAAGAAGAAAACATCAACAAAGTAAACTTGATGACACTACACGCCGCCAAAGGCTTGGAGTTTAATTATGTGTATATTATGGGGCTGGAAGAAGATTTATTACCGCACAAAAATTCGGTGCTCGCCGAAACGGTAGAAGAAGAACGCCGTCTTATGTACGTGGGTATTACTCGTGCAAAACAAGAACTTACCCTACTTCACGCTCGCCAACGCCGTGCAGGTGGCGACATGAAAACCACCACACCAAGCCGTTTTTTGGAAGAATTGCCTGTGGAACACCTTGATGCACCACATTTAACAAAGGGCAAAGCCAATGCCAATCCGCCAAAAACGGCTGACGATTATTTGGCAACGTTGCGTGAAATTTTGCAAAAATCTAAAAAGTAATCCACCCAAACAAAATAATTGTTTGTTAAAAACACCAAACTTTTGCAATAAATGTAACAAATAATTTCAAATTTACAGATTTGTAACATTTGAAGCAATCTTTTTTGCAAAACTTAACGTGTTTACAGTCAAACGATGACAAACTTTTTGATTTTTTTTGCTAATATATACATCAAGCAGTAAACAACAAGTTATGTTAATAAACATTGATGTTTACTTTTACTTTAAACAAGTTGAATGTTCAACTTATCATTGGAGAAAGCGTATGAAAACTTTACAAAAAACATTATTAGCATTAACTGCAACTGTTGCAATGGCTTCTGGTGCTAACGCAGCTATCAGCTACTCAACTGCACAGCCATACGTTGGTGTAAAAGCTGGTCAATTTGATTCTGATGTTAAAGGTGTTGGCAACTTAAGCACTGACAAATCAACTGCTTACGGTGTTTACGGTGGTCTTCAATTTACACCTAACTGGGGTGTAGAAGCTGAGTACCTTGGTTCTGATAAAGCTGATGTAACTGCAAGTGGCGTAAAAACAGGTGAAATTGATACTAAAACTTACGGTGTTTATGGTACTTATAACTACAACTTTGTAAATAGCCCAATTTATGCAAAAGCAAAATTAGGTCTTGCAAAAACTGAAGTTGAATCAAAAACTGCAACCAGAACCGTATCAGCTGAAGTTGAATCAAAAACTGCAACCAGAACCGTATCAACTGACGATACTGGTCTTGCATATGGTTTAGGACTAGGTTTTCAAGCAACACCAGCTATCGCATTAGAGGCAGAATATGCTAAACCAGGAGCAGATACCAAGCTTTGGACTATTGGTGCAAAAGTTAAATTCTAATTTAACCTTCGCCCTTTAACAAAAAACACAAGAAACGGCACTTTTTTAGGTGTCGTTTTTTGTTTTTGTGTTTTTTTTAATTTATCCGTATTGGGTTGATATCAGCATTTTTTACCAATTTTTTGGCAAAATAAAAACCCAAGTCTTGGGCAATAGACTTGGGTTTTTTGGGGGGCTTGTCTTCATCTATGAAGTTCGGCTTACCTGCCGTTAATCCGTTGGATTCCATTCTTCAACACGGTATATCCGTTTGTTCCTTGTGTTGATGTGTGTATTATAGAAAATTACACCCATCACCACAAGCCGACAAAGTCTTAAATGTTTGTAAGCATTTGCTTACATTGCCAAATTTTAAGCGTGGTTTTTGACGATTTCGCTCACCGCAAGCCATGCTTGTTCTAAAGCCCCAGTAGTATAAGGCTTCCAGTCGGCATCGCTGTTGGCGATATGAATGTTGCCATTTGGCTGTTTGACTGATTTTAATGGTAAATTATACTCCAATAAAAACCGCCATAACCACAACAGCCATGACGGTACGGGGGTTATCTAAGCTGCTGGCGGTAGGTACGGCAGATTTGTGTGAGGTTGTCTTCTCCAACAGTATCAGGGATGATTTCTTCCCAAGTAGCAGATGACGATTCGTTGATGGTGAGTGATATGTCTTTTACCATACTGCCATTTTGTGCATAATATATTACTCTGCTTACCTCCCATTTATGATGCCAGCAGTCATAATACATAAGAGTTTGCATTTCGGTATATGGCTGAAAGTTGTTATAGTGATTTTGCGGTGGGGTGGTAAATACCCAATTTTCCCAAACTCGCAGATATTTAGTGCCATTCCCCAAGCGTTTGATCTGGACGCTATCACGTCTCACTGTGGCTCGCTAGCGGTATCATCAGGGCGGCGATTAGGGTCAAGTGAATAAAAGATCTCATAAAAACTCCTTAGTGGTTAAAAAATCAAAATTGACTAGGGTCAAGTGTCGTCGTCGATAGATTGCCATTGAGCTGGCGGATAAGCTCTACCGTGTAGCCTGTGCACATGTCGCTATAGCACTCAAACTCAAAGGCCCTGTCGGCTTTGGCATAGCTGGTATCATCGCCAAAGAGATATTTTGTGCCGTACCAAGTGTCGCCATGAGCGTATTTGAGTTCGTAGCTGCCTTGGGGGAGATTGATGTCTAGCGTGTCGCCCCCGCGAATAAAATAGCTGGCAAATTCTTGGCGGTTGTCGGCATCGATGACTTTGAGCCAGTAGTTGCCACCTGTGCTCGTAACTACCGAGAGTGTGGCATCGCCCCAAGAGCTGGGGTGGTTGGTGTAGCCTGTCTGTGGTCGGGGCAGGGGCTTGTAGGAGACGACACCGACTTGGGTTTTTAAAAACTCGGTGCGAGAGTGCAGCTCGGGGACTTCGCAGTTATAGCGATAAATCTCTTGGCGGACTTTGTCGTTGATGGTTTTGGCGGCTTTTTTGCACGTTTGTTCGCGTTTGTTGTTGATGGCTTTTTGTTTGGCTCTTAGGGCGTCTTTGGTGGACGGATGTAAGCTGTTCCATACGGCGTTGATGTCGGCAACGGCTTGTTCGTAGTCGGCTTTGGCATTGTCGCTATCAGGCTCGCTCGCCACCACTTTGGCTTTGCCAAAAACCGCTTGATTATAGTACACGCCTTTTTGCATATTTAATTTTTCAAAAAATTGTTGGTCATAAAATTTTTCAAATTTATCCACGTCAATGCCTAAGGCGACCAGCAATTTTTTATCTCGCTCATCGTAACGGGTTTTTGGTGAATCAATGGATTCTGTACCGCCATAACTGATACGAAAAATATCTTTGCCATCAACGTTGGCGTGAAATTCGTTGCGTTTGGCGTGTCCCCCAAAATCATCGTGATTGTCAATCAACAAAATTTTGCTATCAGGAAATTGTTGCTGATACCAATAGGCACTGGCAAGCCCGCTAATCCCTGCTCCCACGACCACAAGGTCATAATCGCCCACGCTTTTTTCGTTGGCAACGTCAAATTGTTTGCCTTTCCAAGTGATTTCGTGGGCGACATCAAAACTGCCTTGATGACTGCCACGCAGTTTGTCCAACGCTGGCGGATAGTCGCTGTTGATGGCGACTGTTGTGCTATTGAGTTTGGCGGTTGGGTTGTTTTGTAGTTTTTGACAAGCGGTCAAAACGCCTGTACTCACCCCAGCAATGGCAACGGCAGAGCCGTTAATAAAATCTCGTCTGGTAATTGGCATAATAAATCTTAAAATGTGATTAAAAATGAGCTATTTTATAAAATTTTTAAGGACTTTGCACTCAAAAAATCCGATTTTCATCATGCTTTTTGGCAAATTTACCAATATTTTTTTCAACATTTTCGGCAATATTCAGATAAAATTTGGCAAATTCATCATCAGCAATCACAGACGGTTTGCCCATATCCGCTTGTTTGCGAATATTGGTAGCAAGTGGCAATTTACCAAGTAACGGCACTTGATAGTCTTTTGCCAAGTTTTCGCCGCCACCATTGCCAAAAATCTCGTCCACATGACCGCAGTTGCTACAAGTATGCAACGCCATATTTTCCACCACGCCAAGCACAGGAATTTGGGTTTTGTGGAACATTTCAATGCCTTTTTGCGCGTCAAGCAACGCAATATGTTGCGGTGTGGTAACGACAACCGCCCCTGTTACAGGGATACGCTGGGCAAGTGTAAGCTGAATATCGCCCGTCCCCGGTGGCATATCAATGACAAGATAATCAAGGTTCGGCCATGCCGTCTGATTAAACAGTTGCATTAACGCCCCTGTCGCTTTCGCCCCACGCCATGCCACAGGTGTGCTATCACCGTCAAGCAGATTGCCAATGGACAAAATCGCCATACCATACGCATCAATCGGCACAAATTCGCTGTTTTCAAGGGTTGGCTTCACGCCTGCCACGCCAAGCATATTCGGCACGCTCGGGCCGTAAATATCGGCATCAAGAATACCGACTTTTTTGCCAAGTTTTTGCAAGGCTAAGGCAATATTGACGGCGGTGGTGGATTTACCAACACCGCCTTTACCCGATGCGACCACTATAATATGGCGAATGCGTGGGTGCGGTGCGACATCGGCTTGGGTTGGGGCGTGTTTGGTAACCGATGGTTCTTCGTCTGAATTTTCGTTTTTTGCCATTGCGTTGGTGGTTTTAGGAAGTTTATGCGTAGTTTTTTCGCCTGTGTTTTTTTCTGATTTGTACAAGGTTACATTCATGTTAATTTCGCCAACGCCATGCAAATGTAGCATACTGCTTAATTCTCTGTGAATTTTTTCTACATCAATATCATCAGGTAGGCGAAGGTTTAAATTTAAAACATCGCTTTGTTGTTCGTATTTTTGGATAAAGTTTTTAATCGGTTGTTCGTGAATGTGATAATCGTTAAATGCTTTATTTAAGCTATTTTCGTCAATTTTTTTGGCTTTTTTAAAAAACATTTTTTTCACCTTTTTTACATTTATCATTTTTACAAATAAATTTTTAATTGGACGTATTAGACTTCTTTCCAAGCTATAATTTATTAAAGAAAACCGTTCACCCTGAGCTTGTCGAAGGGTTGGTTTCCACTTCGCTTTGCTACATCTTGCGAAGCAGTATTTCTCAGGTTCGACAAGCTCACCACGAACGGAAAACCAAGTTTGGAAAGAGATTTATTCAATACGCCCCTACGGATTTTAATGAATAAAAATCTTAAAATTCCGACTATTTTTATCGGATTTATTTTGTCTATTTTACGCTTTTTTTTGATTTTTTACAGAGAAATTATGCAAAAAAATTGATTTTCGGTTATCATAGTTAGCATTTTCTGTTTAATTTTGATAAAAAGGTAACTTATGTCTCGTAAAATCCTTGTAACGTCTGCCCTACCCTACGCCAACGGTCCAATTCACTTGGGGCATTTAGTGGAATATATCCAAACTGACATTTGGGTGCGTGCCATGAAAGCCCTTGGCAACACGGTAACTTACGTCTGTGCCGATGACGCTCACGGCACGGCTATCATGCTAAAAGCACAGGATAATGGCGTAACCCCAGAAGAGCAAATCGCCACCGTCAAGGCATCGCACGAAAAAGATTTTGCATCTTTTTTGATTGATTTTGACAATTATCATTCCACCCACAGTCCAGAAAATGAACAATTTTCCACCGAAATTTATAGCAAGCTAGAGCAAGGTGGTTATATTTTTACCAAAGACGTGGAGCAACTGTTTGACACCGAAAAAGGCTTATTTCTTGCCGACCGTTTTGTCAAAGGCGACTGCCCAGAGTGCGGTGCAAAAGACCAATATGGCGACAACTGCGAAGTGTGTAGCAAAACCTACAACGCTACTGAACTTAAAAATCCGTATTCAACGTTAAGTAAATCTACACCTGTCATCAAATCAAGCAAACATTACTTTTTTGATTTACCAAAATTTAACGACTTTTTGCAAAACTGGACAAAACAAGACGGACGTTTGCAAACGTCAATTTTTAATAAATTAAATGAATGGTTTGAAGCAGGGCTACAGCCTTGGGACATCAGCCGGGACGCACCATATTTTGGGTTTAAAATCCCCAACACGCCAATCGATGAGCCAGACAAATATTTTTATGTGTGGCTGGACGCACCTGTGGGCTACATGGCAAGTTTCAAAAACTTGTGCGAGCGTACAGGGCTTGATTTTGATGAATATTTCAAAAAAGACGGTACCACCGAGCTTTATCATTTTATCGGCAAGGACATTGTTTATTTTCACGCCTTATTTTGGACTGCCATGCTGTATGGGGCGGATTATCGCACACCAACAGCAATCAACGCTCACGGATTTTTGACCGTTAATGGCGAAAAAATGAGCAAATCTCGTGGCACGTTCATCAAAGCCGAAACGTATATCGAGCATTTAAATCCAGAATATTTGCGTTATTATTTTGCCAGCAAATTGTCAAATACGGTGGAAGACATTAACCTTGACCTTGATGATTTTATGCAAAAAGTCAATTCAGATTTGGTCGGAAAAGTTGTCAATATCGCCAGTCGTTCGGCAGGATTTATCAATAAAAACCATGACGGAATGCTATCAAATACCATTGCCGAACCTGCCTTGCTTGATGAAATCATCAACGCAGGTGATGAGATTGCCCAAGCCTATGAAAACCGTGAATTTAGCCGTGCCATGCGTCTGATTATGGCGTGTGCGGACAAGGCGAACGAATACATTGACGGCAAAAAACCGTGGGCATTAAACAGAATTGACGGCAAACAAGCCGAAGTGCAGGACGTTTGCACGGTGGCGATTAACATTTTCCGTCAATTGGTGGTGTATTTATCGCCTGTGTTGCCAAATTTGGCAGAAGAAGTCAAAGCGTTTTTAAACCTTGAAAGCGTGGATTTTGCAAGTCGCACAGCGATTTTGACCAATCATAAAATCAATGCCTTTAAACCGCTGATGAGCCGTGTGGAAAAAGACAAAATTGACAACATGGTAAACGCATCAAAAGACAGTTTGGCACCAGAACCACAAAAGGCAGAGAAAAAGAAGGATAAAAAAGTGGAAAAAACTGAAACACAAGGCGAATTTATCGGCATTGATGATTTTGCCAAAGTCAAAATGCAAGTGGCTCATGTGGTGGAATGTAACCCTGTTGAAGGGGCGGATAAGCTATTGCAATTTACCCTAGATGTGGGCGATGTGAACGAAAATGGCGAGCCAAAAACTCGCAAGGTGTTTAGCGGTATTGCCAAATTTTATAAACCTGAAGAACTAAGTGGCAAAAAAGTGGTGTGCGTAACCAACCTTGCCCCACGCAAAATGAAGTTTGGCATATCCGAAGGCATGATTTTGTCGGCTGAAAAAGACGGTAATTTGACGGTGGTGATTTTGCCAGATAATATGGTGGTGGGGGCGACATTGGCATAAAATGAAAGTCTTTTCCACCTTTAAAGAACAAAATTTTGACAACATCAAAACCTTGATGACAGAATTTCCACTTGCCACCATCGCTGTGGCAAGTGGTGATACGCTTGAGGCTTGCCACACGCCACTCATTTGGCAAGATGATGGCAGTGAATACGACTGTTTGGTTGGTCATGTTGCCAAAATCAATCCGATTTATGAACAAAATTTAACCAATAGCGATAAAAATTGGTTGGTAATTTTTCAAGATACAGGGCATTACATCAGCCCAAATTGGTATCCAGACAAAGCAAAAACCCACAAAGAAGTGCCGACGTGAAATTATCGCAGTGTGCATTTGACGGTAAGACCCACGTCAATCACTGACATTGATGGTTTATGAAAGCATTATTCACAATTTACAACTTTTAAACACACCAAAGGCAGATGATATGGCAAAGTGTGTGGCATTTGCCAATGGTAAACCAAACGATTAACAACTGAATGACAGACACTCATAATAACAACGCAAAAAATTTACCGACAGTCGCCATTATCGGAGCAGGTTCGGCAGGCTTGATGTGTGCCGATTATCTCAAAGATTTTGCCATAAACATTCATGTTTTTGAACAAATGCCGAGTGCTGGTCGCAAGTTTTTGATGGCAGGCAAAACAGGCTTAAACCTAAGCCACGCCGAACCGCTCGCCGGCTTTATCAACCGCTACACGCCAAGCGACTGGCTCGCCCCTTTTATCACCCAATACAACGCCGACTGGATACGCCAATGGGCGACATCGCTCGGCATTGACACCTATGTCGGTTCGTCTGGTCGCATTTTTCCTGTGCAGATGAAAGGCTCACCGCTACTGCGTGCTTGGCTCAAAGACTTACATACGCATGGCGTGCAGTTTTTTTATCAGCATAAATGCGTGGATATTCACAATAATATTGCGACCTTTCACAACCAAAATCTTGATAAAAATCAACCCACTAACACAAAATTTAATCAAATAGCTAGCCAGACATTTAGCCAACCATTTGACGCAATCATTTTGGCGTGTGGTGGACTGTCCTACCAACAACTTGGCAGTACAGGCGAATGGCAAAACTGGCTAGATGACAACGCCATCGCCCCTTTTTACGCCAGTAATGTCGGCATTTGTCGGATGTGGTCGCCCTTTATGCAAGCTGTTTTTGGACAAGCGTTAAAGCGTGTTAATGTTTGGGTTGATAAAAAAGATGAACAAAATCAAGGTGATATCGTGATTAGCCATTATGGTTTTGAAAGTGGTTTGATTTATAAAAACAATCTTGCCTTACGCCAAAAACTTGAGCAAAACGGCAAAATGACGTTAAATGTGGATTTGTTACCGCAATTTTCGCATGAAAAAATTTTGCAAATATTAAATAAAAACAAAAAGTTATCATTAAATACACTTTGGAAAAAAGTGGGATTAGACCCTGTCAAAATTGCGTTATTACGGGAATGTACACCAAAATCCGACTGGCACAATCACGACAAAATGGCAAGTTTTATCAAGCATTTAGCCATTGATTTTGACGATTTTCGTCCGATTGATGAGGCGATTAGCTGTGGCGGTGGCGTTAAACAAAGCCATTTACAACAGCATTTTCAACTGACGGCAAACCCCAATATTTACTGCTGTGGCGAAATGTTAGACTGGGACGCACCGACTGGCGGTTATTTGCTGACGGCGTGCTTTGCGACTGGGCGAGCGTGTGGCGATTTGGTGGCGAAAAATTTAAATTTAACAACAAAAACCCATGTTTAACAAAAAACACAACAAAATTTTATTTTTTTTAAATTAACAAAGAATTGATATCCCTCTTTAAAAGGACAAAAAAATGTTTACCGAAGAAGAAATTTAAGCGGTTTGGTGAATTTCGTATGGAACTACATTAATGACTTGAATTACAAGCACCTACAAAAGACTGGCAAATTCTTTAGTGCTTACGACCTAAACGAATACACCAAAGGTAGCGGTGAATTACTTAGCTTGCATAGTCAAACCATACAAGCCATCAACGAAACCCACACCAAAAGCCGTGAGCAATTCAAAAAAGCCAAACTATCATGGCGAACCAACAACCCAAACTCTAAGCGTAAAAGCTTAGGTTGGCTACCATTCAAACAATCGGCTATTAAACACATTGCCACACACCAAACTGGTAAAAAAGGCTTAAAATCCACCTTACAACTATCCCTAGCCAAAGGACAAAAGCTAGTTATTGACCTATGGGACAGCTACAACCTTAGCCTATATCAAATCAACACCCTTGAGGTCGTCCAAGACAACCGTAACCGTTGGTATGTCTGTATCACCGTCAAAGAATACCCTAGAACTACTTGCGCTACTGGTAGTTTAGGCATAGACTTAGGATTAAAAGAAAGTGCCACCACCTCAAACGGTGACAAGCTCACAATCAAGCAAACGCTCAAATATGCCAAAGAGTTAGCCATAGCTCAAAGAGCCAAAAACAAACAACGTGTTAAGGCAATCCATGCCAAAATCAAAAATACACGCCAAGACCTCATCCACAAATTCACCACCCAATTAGTCAAAGACAACGCCCTAATCGTGGTAGGTGATGTGAAAACCACCCAATTCAACAGCAAAAAAGGCAAACTAGCCAAGTCAGTATATGACGCAGGTTGGTTTGAACTCAAACGACAACTGACCTACAAATGCGAGAACACAGGTTGCCGTTTTGAAATCGTAAATGAACGATACACTACCCAAACTTGTTCGTGTTGCAGTCAAATCGACAGCAACAGTCCGAAAGGTAGAGCAGGTTTGCGAATAAGAGATGAGAACGAATTAAGCAAAGCACTGCTTTGCTCGTTCGCAAGACAAGAGCTACGCTTGCAGTAACTTGTGCGAAGTGTGGCACATGGCATGATAGAGATATCAATGCCAGTAAGAACATTCTTGCGGTCGGGCTTGACCGTCTGGGAGCAGGAATCCCCGAACGATAGGGAGGGGAGGAAGTCAAAAAAATAAGATGTTTACATAAAGGGTAATTTGGTAAAAATCTGTAGCACTGTGGCATTGACGATATCCACAAAGAACGCTCCAACCATGGGTACAATCAAAAATGCCTTGTGCGAAGCACCATAACGGTCAGTGATGGACTGCATATTGGCGACCGCTGTCGGTGTCGCACCCATACCAAAACCGCAATGCCCTGCCGCCAGTACCGCCGAATCGTAGTTTGAACCCATGATTTTGAAGGTAACAAAATAAGCAAAGCAAATCATTACCACCGTTTGTACCGCCAAAATAATCAACACAGGGCCTGCCAAATCGGTCAGTTCCCACAGTTTTAATGAAATCAATGCCATTGCTAAAAATAACGACAATGATGCATTGCCAAACACATCAATTGCACGGTCAAACATATCAAAATTAAAAAATGTCGTTAACACATTACGGATAACCACGCCACCACCTAACGCCCAAACAAAGGTCGGTAACTCAAACCAAGTACCTTTGGCAACGCCTGTCATGATATCGGCAAATGCCAAAGCAGCAGCAAATAAAGCCAAGGTTTCAATGGTTGATGAAGCAGTGATTAAACGAATATTATCAGGTTTTTCAAAAATTTCTTTGCCAGCATTGTCATCAGCCACATTGTGTTGGGTGCTGTATAAAGACTGTTCATCTGCGAGTTTTTCAACATCAGTTTGGTTTTCTGGTATTTCTAATGGTTTTTTTCCCAGTTTTGTTACTAAACGTTTGGCAACAGGGCTACCGATTAAACCACCTGCAACCAAGCCATAAGTTGCGGATGCCATGCCCAGCGTTGTCGCTCCGGCCACGCCATATTCTTTTTCAAAAATCGGCCCCCACGCACCTGCCGTACCATGTCCGCCCGTTAGCGTAACTGAGCCTGTCATCAAGCCCATCAACGGCTCAAGCCCAAGCAAAGATGCCATCGCTACGCCCACGCCGTTTTGCAATACGATAAAAGCCGACACCAAAATGGTAAAAACAAACAAAGGCGTGCCACCTGCTTTTAAACGTCCAAAATCGGCACTTAAACCAATGGACGCAAAAAACATCAACATAAAAGCGGTTTGTAATTCTTTTTGAAAATTAAAACTATAGCCAAAAAAGGCATTCAATGCATAGACAATCACAGCAGCAACCAAGCCACCTGCGACAGGTTCAGGAATGTTAAAATCAGATAAAAATTTGACTTTTTTAACCAAAAAACGCCCAAGCAGAAAAACAAGTGTTGCCAAAATCAGGGTATAATAACCATTTAAATCAATAGCCATAAAACCACCTATCATCAGTGAATAAATTACAAAATATGAGATAAAACGTTCAAAATTATAACATTTTGTTAATATCTTTGCAAAAAGCAGACTGATGATTAAGGGTGGTTTGGTTAAAGGGAGTTTTGGTTAAGCTATTTAAGCTATTTAAATTGTGGTTTAATCTAATCCGTGCCAAATTCTTTACGTTTTTTGGCAAAAAAGCGTTCCAATCTATCCATTGCTTCATTCAAATCCGCTTCATTTGGCAAAAACACCACACGAAAATGGTCAGGCGATTCCCAGTTAAAACCTGTGCCTTGTACCATCAGCACTTTTTCATCTTGTAACAATTCCATCATAAACTGCATATCATCTTCAATCGGATAAATCGTGCGGTCAATTTTTGGAAAACAGTAAAACGCCCCTTGTGGCAAGGTGCAAGAAATGCCTTTCATCGCATTTAATCGGCTTACAGCCAAATCTCGCTGTTTGTGCAAACGCCCTGTTGGAGCGGTCAAGGCTTGCATACTTTGATAACCACCCATTGCCGTTTGAATGGTATATTGAGCAGGTACGTTGGCACACAATCGCATGGATGCAAGCATGGTCAAGCCTTCAATAAAGTCGGTGGCGTGGTCTTTTTTGCCAGAAATCATCAGCCAACCTGCACGAAAACCCGCAATTCGGTGCGATTTTGACAAGCCATTATAGCTTAAAACCAAACAATTTTTTGCCAAAGTACACAAAGGCACATGAACCGCATCATCATACAAAATACGGTCGTAAATTTCGTCCGCCATCAGTACCAAATTGTGCTTTTCTGCCAACTCAACAATTTTTTGCAAATTTTCGGTAGAATACAATGCACCTGTCGGATTGTTCGGATTAATAACAACGATTCCTTTTGTGCATTCGGTGATTTTGCTTTCAATATCGGCAATATCAGGTTGCCAATTATCGTCTTCATTACAGCGATAATGCACAGCTGTACCACCTGCCAAGTGGGTTGAGGCCGTCCACAACGGATAATCAGGCATCGGCACAAGGATTTCATCGCCATTGTCAAGCATAGCTTGCATCGTCATCACAATCAGTTCGGACACGCCATTGCCAACGTACACATCATTGACATCAACCGCTTCTAGCAAGCCTTTAGACTGATAATATTGCAAAATCGCCTTACGAGCCGAAAAAATCCCCTTAGAATCCGAATAACCTTCCGCATTTGCCAAATTCATCACCACATCTGACAGAATTTCTTGCGGAGCGGTCAGCCCAAAAGTTGCAGGATTGCCGATATTGAGCTTGATGATTTTATGTCCTTGGGTTTCCATTTCAATGGATTTTTGCAATAACGGACCCCGTATGTCGTAACAAACGTTGTCCAATTTGTGCGATTTTTTTAGCAGTTTCATAAGCACACCTTCATTATTTTTTATGTTATTTTTAACAGTTTTTTTACTAGTGGATTGATTTTGTAACGATTTTAATAAAATTCTATCTTTATCTGAAACATTACCAGACAACAGATAACTTTCGCTACAATCCAAAATTTTTGCCAAAATCGGCACTTTACTAGACACAATGCCATTTTTACCATTTTCCCAATTAGAAATCGCAGTACGGCTGACTTTTGCCCCTGCTTGGGTCATTTTTTCGGCAAGTTGAGCAGTCGTCAAGCCTTGAGCTTTGCGAAGTTGGGTTAGGCGTTCGGCTTGGGATAACACATTATCAGAAATATTTGGTATATTCATCATTTTATATTACAATTGATAATTATTATTTAAATTATTTTAAATAATCAAATTTTAACAAAATGTCAGATTTTCTGTCTTTTTTATTAAATTTAACGCACTGTATTTTACGCTTGTTATTTTAAAAAGCAAGTAAAAAAGTATAAAAATTTTAAATTTGTTAAAAAGTCAGATTTTCTGTCAAAATTAATTATTTTTATTATCAAAAGGAAAAAACATGTCAGATTTTTATCAATTAACCGCCACCGATTTGCGTGGTAATAATTTTGATTTTGCCAACTTAAAAGACAAAGTTGTGTTAATCGTCAATACCGCCAGCAAATGCGGATTTACTCCACAATATCAAGGCTTGCAACAGCTTTATGATAAATACAGCGAAAAAGGCTTGGTGGTGATTGGCTTTCCGTGCAATCAATTTGGACACCAAGAGCCAGACGGCGAAAATACAATTGGCGAATTTTGCGAGATTAATTATGGTGTAACCTTCCCTATGATGGCAAAGGTTGATGTCAATGGCGACAACGCCCACCCAGTTTTTAACTTTTTAAAAGCCCAAAAAAATGGCAAAGGCTTGTTGGTTGATGCGATTAAATGGAATTTTACCAAATTTTTGGTGAATAAAAAGGGTGAAGTGGTTGGACGATTTGCCCCAACGGTCAAACCTGAAGAGTTAGAAAATCAAATTACCAATTTATTAGCAGAATAGTATTTTTTTTAAGCATCTGATTTTAATATGTTTTTAAAAAATTTCAAAATTTTTGGATTTTTTTTATGAAAAACACTTGACGTAAGCTAAAAAATCTATATAATACGCACCACATAACGAAAACGTTGGGTCGTTAGCTCAGTTGGTAGAGCGTCTGCCTTACACGCAGAATGTCGGCGGTTCGAATCCGTCACGACCCACCATCTTTTTTAAAGATTTAAAAAAGAAATGTTGTTAAAAGACTACTTGCAGTGGTAGTTCAGTTGGTTAGAATACCGTCCTGTCACGCCGGGGGTCGCGGGTTCAAGTCCCGTCCGCTGCGCCATTATTAAAAAAGCCCCAAATCTTTACAGGTTTGGGGCTTTTTGCTAAGATAATGATTTCAAAATCAGTTGTTAATGAGTGTTGTTATGAGCTATGTTCGCCAAATTATGATGATTATGTTTGCCACCTTGGTGTTATTGGCGTTGCAGTATCAATATTGGTTTGGTGAAAATGGCAATCATGCGTTAAATAAACTCAAAAAACAAGTGGCTGAACAACAATACTTAAATGTTGAGCAACAAAAAGCCAATCATGTGTTGTTGGCTGATGTCAAAGACTTAAAAAGTGGACTTGAAGCAGTGGAAGAACATGCCAGAGCGGATTTAGGTCTGATTAAGTCTGGCGAAACATTCGTGCAGATGTCTACAGCAGACAATGTCTATGATGAAAACAATCAGTTCAAACCTGCTGTTAATCAGTCTGTCAAACTGCCTACCAAAACAACCATAGAGCAGGATTCGCCATGATAACGCCACATTTGCATTGTGTGGTGGTGGCTGCGGGTGTTGGCAAACGTTTTGGCTCAGCCACCCCAAAACAATATACCAATATTCATCATCTCACTGCATTGCAGCATAGTATTTTGGCATTAAGCCAAGTACATTTTGGGCAGACAAAAGCGTTTGAGCGGTGTTGTTTGGTGATTTCTGATGAAGATAGCACTGCAAAAACCTTGGATTTTGCTTTGCCGATGGATTTTGTGTTGGGTGGTGCGGAGCGAATGCACTCAGTTTTTCATGGGGTGCGTCATATTTGGCAACAGTGCCAAGCAAAACAACATCAAACAGAACAACGTCAAGTAGGCGATATATCCAATCATTGGGTGTTGATTCATGATGCGGCACGCCCTTGTGTGTTGGCTACGGATATTGAGCGTTTGATTGTTGAAGTGTGTGAAAATCAAGAGCGAGCAGGGGGCTTGTTGGCAGTGCCTGTGCGTGATACAGTCAAAAGACAAGCACGACAAGGTGACAATATCGTGAGTCAACAAACCCTTGACCGCAGTCAACTTTGGCTCGCCCAAACGCCACAGATTTTCCCTTTAGCAACTTTGTATCCGTTGCTAAAAAAAGCCATTAAAGAATCCATTGAATTTACCGATGAAGCGAGTTTGTTTGAGCATTTTGGGCTGTACCCACGCCTGATAGCGGGTAGCCATAGCAATATTAAACTTACCTTTCCAGAAGATTTGTTGTTTGCCAAAGCGTTTTTGGCTTAAAAATGCTTTAATAGTTCAACCGTTTCCACAATCGGCAATCCCACCACATTGCTATAACTGCCGTTAATCGCTTTGACCCACATCGCTCCCATACCTTGAATGGCGTAACCACCTGCTTTGTCATGCGGTTCGCCTGTGTGCCAATAATCACGCATCATACTGTGGGTTAAAGGGATAAATTGCACCGATGTTTTAACCAATCTTTGTTGATGATTGATAATTTTTGCTGTATTATCAATGTGTTGGATTTGGCTTACTTGTACGGCTGTCCAGACGTGGTGTTCATTATCACTCATTTGTTGCCACATTTGACAAGCGTCATCAAAGTTGGTGGGTTTTTGTAACACTTGTCCAGACTTTAACACGCCAATTGTATCGGCGGTAATTAACAAAACAGTGTTCGATTGTTCAAAAAAATCGGCGGTTAAAGATGTCAATGCAGATTTTGCTTTGTCATTGACCATTCGCAAGATATAGTCAGTCGGCGTTTCTTGTTCGGTTTTGGTTTCATCAATATGAATGCTTTGCACGGTGTGCAAAATTTGACATTGGTTTAACAATTCGTGCCGTCTGGGCGAAGTTGAGCCTAAAATGATGGGGTATAAAAATTGCATAACAAAAACTGCATAAACTGGGATTATCGGGTATATTTAATCATGACAGCGACCAACAAGGGCCAAACAAAAATACTGGTAAAAACAGCAACGAACAATTCTGGGACAAAAACAGCTTGGGTAAAAAAATGCAAAATTACCAAACTGATTTGATAAATTAGCAAACACGCACTTGCCAATAGCCAAACCAATCCTGATGACAATTGTTTTAAATAACCGCTAATAAATTTGACAAAAAAAGCCACAATCACCGCACACAGTGCTTGCTGTCCGAGCCGACTATCGGTCAATAAATCCACACCCAAACCGATAAAAAATGCCAAAATCACCCCCATGCGTGCAGGTTGAAAAATCAACCAAAACACCAGCACCATCACAAGCCACATGGGGCGAAATAATGCAATGCTCGCACTCAATGGATAAATACTCAAAACCGATGCCAATACAAAACTTATCGCCATCGCAAGATAGATGTGTGTATTGGATTTTTTGGCGGAATTGGCGGTATTTGGCATGGCTAGATTTAAGAAGTTTTACTTGGGTTTTGTTTTGATTGCAACAGCAAGACATAAGAAGTATTTACAAAATTGGCGGTAGGCGTTACCATGATTTTGGCAAAACCACCTGCTTGTTCATCTTCTACTTTTGACACGCGTCCGACAGGAAAGCCTGCAGGAATACGACCGCCAAGCCCTGATGAAATCAGTTCATCGCCCACACGGACATCAGTCGCCTTAAAAATATAATCCAATGACAAAAATTGTGGGTTGCCCTTGCCTGACACAATGGCATTTTGTCCTGTACGTTTTACGGTAACGCCCACAGATTGCTGTTCGTCTGTTAATAGCACCACACGACTGGTATTGTCGTACACATTTAGTACTTGCCCCAAAATCCCTTTTTCATCAATCACGGTTTGACCAATTATCACGCCATCTTGTTTGCCTTTGTTAATCACAATCATTTGGCGTAACGGATTGCTATCCGTACCGATGGCTTTTGATGCCAACATCAAATTAAACTGACTGGGAATGGTGGTAGACAAAATGCCTTGTAAACGGGCATTTTCGGCAACCAAATAATCTTGGCGTTGCAGTTGCCCTTTCATGTGCAAAATTTCGGTTTTTAATTGAATATTTTCACGGCGAAGGGCTTCTTTGCTTTCAGTTTTGCTGTCAAGCCAACTGCCAAAAAAACTTGGATAAGTGGAAAACTGATAAATCGGTTGCATAGCCGCATGACTGGCATTGCGAAAAGGCTGAAACCATTCTGGATTTTTGCTGTCTAATAACATCAACACAATGGCACAAAAAACGACAATCGCCGTTTTGCGTAAAGCAAGCGGTTGTTGGCTAAACAAAGTTAATGACATACAAAATCCAAAATTACAAACAAAAAATATTATAGAATAAATACAAAATACCGCCAAAAGCGGTATTTTTCAAACATTAACAATTTTTTATACAAAAATCATATTTAATGACTTATTGTTAATAAAGTCCAACGCCTTGCCACCACCACGAGTTACACACGCCAATGGCTCTTCGGCAACGGTAACTGGCAAGCCTGTTTCACGAGAAATCAAAATATCCAAATTACGCAGTAATGCACCGCCACCTGTCAAAACAATACCACGTTCGGCGATGTCTGATGATAGTTCCGGTGGGGTTTGCTCAAGAGCGGCTTTTACTCCTGCGATAATCCCTGACAATGGGTCGCTTAGTGCTTTTTGAATTTCGGTAGACGTAACGGTAAAAGTTTTTGGCACGCCCTCTGCCATGCTACGACCACGCACTTCAACTTCAAGCGGTTTGTCCATTTTGTCTTCAATGGCAGTACCGACTTCCATTTTGATACGTTCGGCTGTGGTTTCACCAATCACACAACCATGCGTACGGCGAACGTGATTGATAATCGCTTCGTCAAACACATCACCACCGATACGAATAGAATCGGCATACACACAGCCAGACAAGGCAATCACGGCAATCTCAGTCGTACCACCACCGATATCCACAACCATAGAGCCACTGGCATCATGCACAGGCAATCCTGCACCAATCGCTGCCGCCATTGGCTCTTCAATCAATAATGCTTTGTTTGCACCTGCGGAAATTACCGCTTCACGAATGGCTTTACGCTCAACCAAGGTGGATTTGCAAGGTACACAGACAATTACATTCAAATTTGACAAAAAGCCTTTGGCTTTTACTTTGGCAATAAAATGTTTTAACATTTGTTGTGTAACTTCAAAATCGGCAATCACGCCATCTTTTAGTGGACGAATGGCGGTGATGTTATCAGGAGTACGACCGAGCATTTGTTTGGCATCAATACCAACAGCGGCGACCGTTGGATTTTGGGTACGGTTACTGCGTAGGGCAACAACGGTTGGCTCATTTAGCACAACACCTTTACCCGGTGAGTAGATTAATGTGTTAGCTGTGCCTAAGTCAATGGCGATATTGGTTGATAAAAATCCGAACATGAATAAAATCCCAGTGGAAATGTTTTACTGCAAAATAAGCAGTCAATAGATCAAAATAAATAGTGGTAGATTATAACGCTAAAATATCGCAAAATATAGTCATTTTGATAAAAACTGTCATTTATGTGGAATTTTTTTATAACAAATTATGACGAAATCATATTTTTTTGATTAAAAATTATTTTTTTATTGGTTTTTTAAATAATAGATTTTTGTTTGTTTTAAAATTTTTATCAAAATTTCACCCATAACTTTTATGAAATTTGTTAAAATAGACAGATTAATTTTTTTTAAAGTGATAAAAAAGGAAAAACTATGTCGCAAAACGCTTCAAATAGTGCGATTTCAACCGATGATATTTTAGGTGTGGCAAAGCTCTCTCGCCTTGCTGTTAATGCTGATTTGGCGAATGATTATGCCAAAGATTTGAGCAAAATTTTATCTATGATGGACATTTTAGCCGATGTCAATACGGACAGCGTTGCCCCACTGACTAACGTGCATGACATGACACAGCCACTGCGTGATGATGTGGTGGACGGTAATGGCTTGACGGTCAATCGTGAACTAAATCAGTCGGTCGCTCCAAGTGTGCAAGATGGGTTGTTTCTTGTGCCACAAGTGATTGAGTGATGGTTGTATAAAATGCCAACTACTGAAAATTATTTTTATGATTTTGACTTTGATAATGCTACAATCATCAAACACCCAATGGTCAAGCAACCTTAAGAAAACAAGAAAGAATATGAGCAAATTTCGCAGTCCGTCTTATCCAAACTTGATAAAGATGTCGTGCAACTTATCAACGAACACTCAAGCCCAAAAGATATTGAACGCATGAATGCGATGTTTCGCTTGCTGTTTGCTTAACTTAACGTATTATTTACCTAATAATGTGCGTTTTACGCAAAATTTAGAATTGCAGTTTTTATGGGAAAGATTTCAATGAGATATTTTAAAACAGAATGGTCGCAAGATGATGTTGGTGATGAATTTCCAAACATTTATTATTCTGCTTTTAATGAAAAAGGCGATGAAGTTCAACGTATTGAAGTTTTTGTTTCTGGCAAAAAATTATATGCCGATGCAACTAATCAAGAAGGTGTTGATTAAACATGGCTTTATGATACTACGATTGATGATGTTTTACATTGTGGCGATGATAACGAAGAATTTGTTACGACTGAAATCAGTCAAACAAATTTTGAAAAATTATGGCAAAATCCCGAAAATCCAAAACTTTAGCAGTTTAAAATAATTACTCTGTAAACGTTGCGTAAAACGCACCCTATAATTTTACTTTTAACAAAATTTTTAGAGAAAACCATGACAAATTTACACGAACTTTCCGTCAAAGCCCTATCAGACGGCTTAAAAAACAAACAATTTAGCAGTGTTGAATTAACCCAACACTTTCTTGACCGCATTGCCAAACACGACAAAGCCATTAACAGCTTTATCACGGTAACGCCAGAGCTTGCCATCAAACAAGCCAAACAAGCGGACGAGCTTTTAGCAAACGGCAACGCCCATGCACTGACAGGCATTCCGCTTGCTCACAAAGACATTTTTAACACCGAAGGCGTTTTGACCACTTGTGGCTCAAAAATGCTTGCCAATTTTGTCTCGCCTTATAACGCCACTATTGTGCAAAAATGCCTTGATGTCGGCTTGGTAACGCTTGGCAAAACGAGCATGGACGAGTTTGCGATGGGTTCGGACAACGAAAGCTCATACTTTGGGGCGGTGCATAATCCGTGGGATTTAAGCCGTGTACCGGGGGGGTCGTCTGGCGGTTCGGCGGCGGCGGTTGCGTCTGGATTTGCACCGATTGCCACAGGCTCGGACACAGGCGGTTCAATTCGCCAACCTGCCAGTTTTTGCGGTTTGACAGGCATTAAGCCCACTTACGGACGCATTTCACGCTTTGGCATGATTGCGTATGCGTCAAGTTTTGACCAAGCAGGCACATTTGGCAAAACGGCAGAAGATTGTGCTTATCTGTTGCAAGTGATGGCAGGTTATGACAATAAAGACTCAACCAGTTACAATGCTGATGTGCCAAATTGGGTGGAAAAACTGCACGCAAATCGCCAAGCGGATAAGCCATTGCAAGGGGTAAAAATTGGCGTGCCGACCGAATATTTTGGTGAAGGCTTAAACGAAACCGTCAAAACGCAAATCAATCAAGCCTTAAAGCAATATGAAGCACTTGGGGCGACTTTGGTGGACGTAAGTTTGACAAAACCAGAAATCACACTTGCCACTTATTATCTGCTTGCCCCTGCCGAAGCGTCATCAAACCTATCTCGCTATGATGGCGTGCGTTATGGCTATCGCTGTGAAAATCCAAGCGATTTGACCGACCTTTATACTCGCTCACGCTCCGAAGGCTTTGGGGCGGAAGTGCAACGCCGTATTTTGATGGGGACGTATGCGTTATCGGCAGGTTATTTTGATGCTTATTATGTCAAGGCTCAAAAGGTTCGCCGTTTGATTAGCCAAGATTTTGCCAAAGCCTTTGAAAGCTGTGATGTCATTGCCACGCCAACCGCTCCAACGACTGCGTATAAAATTGGTGCAAGCCTTACGCCTAGTGAGATTTATATGGGCGATGTTTATACCATTGGTGTGAATTTGGCAGGATTGCCTGCGATGAGCCTGCCTGTTGGCTTTGATGACAATCATTTGCCTGTGGGTTTGCAATTAATCGGTAATCATTGGCAAGAAGATAAATTGCTTAATATGGCAGATGCGTATCAGCAGGTTACGGATTTTCATCAAAAAATGGCAACTTTGGCGTAAATTTTTTGGGGATTTTATGCAAAATGTAACAATACAACTTGATGATTTGGTTTATCAAAATTTGGTTAATCAAATTGGCAAAGAAAATTTGAGAGAGTTTATTGCTCAAATTGTCAAACCGTATTTAGTTTTTGCTAAAAAATCTCAACCGCAAAAACAGCTTGCGATACATCGGTTAGGCGGTATTGCACCTTTTAACGTCCCTGATGATTTTGATGATATTGAATTGACGGAATTTTATCAATGAGCTATTTACTTGATACCCATATTTTACTTTGGGTCGTACAAAATCATCCTAAACTCAGCGATAAAGCAAAAAAGTCATTTTAGATAGCGAAAACGAGCTATTTTTTAGCAATGCAAGTATTTGGGAAGTGGCTATTAAATTTAGCCGTATGCCACAAGGTGAATTTGTTGAACCCCATTTTATTGTATAATGTTTTACTAAAAATGACTACAAATGGCTTATCCCAAAGTTTTTGGTGAATAATGATGATGTGATTATTTCTGCGGTCGTGCATGGTGCAAGAAGTACAGACTATTGGCAAAATCGTTTAAACTAAATTTAAAATTTTAAAGGAAAAACAATGACATACCCAACCCAAAAAGACCTACTTATTGACGGCTACGAAGTCGTTATCGGCATTGAAATTCACTGCCAATTAAACACCAACACCAAAATTTTCTCACCAGCTTCTACCGAGTTTGGACAAGAGCCAAACACCCAAGCCAACATCATTGATTTGGCATTGCCGGGGGTATTGCCTGTGCTAAACAAAGAAGTCGTGGAAAAAGCGGTCATGTTTGGCTTAGGCGTAAACGCTGAAATTGGCATGATGAACGCCTTTGACCGCAAAAACTACTTTTACCCAGACTTGCCAAAAGGCTACCAAATCAGCCAAATGGCACACCCCATTGTCGGCAAAGGCTACATTGACATCGTGGTAAACGAAGGCGAAAAAAACCAGTACAGCAAGCGTATTGGCATCACCAGAGCCCACCTAGAAGAAGACGCTGGCAAATCGGTGCATGACGCTATCCCACAGATGACAGGCGTGGATTTAAACCGAGCTGGTACACCGCTCATTGAGATTGTCTCAGAACCTGATATGCGTTCATCAGCCGAAGCGGTCGCCTATGTCAAAGCCATTCATCAACTGGTTACATGGCTTGGCATTTCGGACGCTATCATGGCGGAAGGCTCATTCCGTGCCGACTGTAACGTATCGGTGCGTAAGCCAAATGAGCCGTTTGGCACTCGCAATGAACTTAAAAACATCAACTCATTTCGTTTTATTGAGCAAGCGATTAATGTGGAAATTGAACGCCAAATTGACCTAATTGAAGACGGTGGCAAGGTGGAACAAGCCACTCGCCTATATGACCCCAACACCAACACCACACGAGCCATGCGTACCAAAGAAGAAGCCAACGATTATCGCTACTTCCCCGACCCAGACCTATTGCCTGTGCATATCAGCGAGAGCGATTTTAAAGCGATTAATGATAAAATGCCAGAATTGCCTGTCGCTCGCCGTGAGCGATTTATGGCGGATTTTGGTTTGCCAGAATATGACAGCCGTATTTTGACCGCAAGCCGTGCTTTGGCGGATTATTATGAAAATGTGGTGGAAAAAGTTGGCAAAACCCATGCAAAAATTACAGCTAACTGGGTCATGGGCGATTTATTGGGAGCGTTAAACAAAGACGAAAAAACCATTGAATACAGCCCCATTAGCACCGCACAACTTGCCAAACTCATTGAACGTATCAATGACAACACCTTATCTGGCAAACTTGCCAAACAAGCCTTTACCGCTTTGTTTGCAGGGGAAGGCGGTCAAGATGACAATGCTGTTGATAAAATCATCAGCGATAAAGGCTTAAAACAAGAAACCGACATAGGGGCGATTAAAGCCATTGTGGAACAGGTGTTGAAAAACAATCAAGCAATGGTTGATGAATATAAGTCTGGTAAAGAAAAAGCCTTTAATGGACTGGTCGGACAAGTGATGAAAGCAAGTAAAGGGAGAGCCAATCCTGCTCAAGTGAATCAGTTGTTAAAAGAGTTGATTGGTTAATTCATTTACTACTATAAACCAAAAGCCCCATCAATAAATGACTTGATAGGGCGTTTTCGTATGGTAATTTTTATCTAGATAAGTTCTATATTTTTATTATTTTAGGAAAGACTATGACACAGCCCATTCAAAAAATCATCTTTGGTAGTCCGGGGACTGGAAAAAGCCATTTAATTAAATCAGAAATTATCCCTTATGAATTAGGGATTGACGAAAAAGCGAACCCTGAAAATGTGATTAAAGCTGTATTTCACCCTGAATATACCTATGGTGATTTTATAGGTAAATTACTACCCATCACAAGAGCTGGTCAAGTAGAGTATAACTTTTATGAAGGGCATTTTTTGAAGGCATTGGCACAAGCTTATAAAAACATGATTATTGTCCATGATAAAAATGGACAATAATCATCAGAGCCTGAAAATGTTATTCTTGTAATTGATGAAATTAATCGTGGTAATTCATCAGCCATTTTTGGTTCAGTATTTCAGTTATTGGATAGACGTGATGATGGGTGGTCAAGTTATGATACAAGTATCAATGGTGTTACTTTTTTTAGATTATTGGAATTAATAGGGTTTACTTTTTCTTATGATAAAAACCAAGAAATTGATGAATATAAGTTAAAAGGCTTTGATAATGCAAAGAAATTAGAGACATTTCAGCCAAAATTAGCTTATTTAAAGTTTGATTTAGTAAACAAAACAATAAGAATCCCACCAAATCTCCATATTATCGCCACAATGAATACATCAGATAGTTCTATTTATCACATGGATACTGCCTTTAAACGCCGTTGGGAGTGGCAGTTTATTGATGTAGACGATAATCGATCAAAAGCTATTATTGATGCTGGAAAAAATCAATATTTCTACTACAATTACAATAATGAGAAAGACGAAAAAAATAAAACATATCTTGATTTTATAAATAATTTAAATCAATTTATTAAATCTAATCATAGCTATATTCGTGGTATTGAAGATAAACAAATTGGTAGGTATTTTATTAAAGGCAATGAGCAAAATCAAATTGAATATTCTATTATTCAAAGTAAATTGATGTTTTTTATCTGGGATAGTGTTTTTAATAGAGATAAAACACCCTTAGTAAAACTACTATTTGGCAATGACAATGTAGAGCAAAACAAAAATAAATTGGTTACTTTTGGTGATTTTGCTTTGCAAGTAGAAGTTTTTGTTAAAAAAATTCAAAATTATGAGAATAGCGATGTTTAATTTTAATGAATTAGCCATTGTTCAGCCAAATGAGCCAAATTGTTATCGTGGCTCATTTGTTGGTATTCGTAAGGATAAATATTTGGGCAAAATGGCTTTTACTTTGCCTAAGGGGTTTGAAAGTTTTGAGGCTAGTTATGATAATGTTAAAAAATTATTTTTTGCAATGTATCGTACTTTTGAAAAATTTCGTCAAAACCAAGAAAAATATTTAGATAAGAGGGTGCAAAATAAAGATAATGTCCAAATTGAAAACCATAATGGAGTTTATATTTTTACTGATGAGGATAATAACGAAACCGTTTTATATAGCAAAATTGATTTGATTGATAATATTTTTAAAACTTATCAAGAGTTGGAAATCGAATCTTTAATCCAAGAATTAGGCTTGGTTGAAGAAGTAGATTATTCCAAAATTGAAAATTATTTGGATAAAGGCATTTTCTTGAGTAATAATGCCATTTTTATTGAGAATATGGTTGGCTATCGCAACATTGTGCGTGGTGTACCGTCTGAATTAATTGAGCTATTTTGCTATATCTATAAAGAATTGGCAAACGAATTAGAGCAGGAATTGTCTGAACAAATCAAAGAAATCGCCTTTAACTTTTCTTATAAACACCTAAGTCCAGAACAAAGTTTATTTTCCGAATATTCTTTTGAATCAACAATCAGCATTCTAAAAGATTGTTTGGATAATATTTATAAAACCACAGCTTATAAAAATTACCAATATTGGGATATTTATGAGGCAGTAGAGTATTTTTTATATGGTAGTTTAGAATTTAATAAGGACAGTAATCAGGGATTTTGGGGTATTAATAATTTTAGTTATATTTGGGAAGAAATGTGTAACTATATGTCTGCTAAAAATGAAGAATATGATATCTTGTATTGCGACAGTAGTTTACCATTAAATCAATACAAAACAAACCTAACCAAAAACTATGTATGGATTGATAAAAATATCATTCCAAATAACCCATTTTATCTTGATTTGAATGGATTAAAGCGTTGGATTAGACCGGATATTATTTACAAGCGTAATTCACAAAATAATTTATCCATAACAGATATAATGAATATTGGCGTATTTTCCTATGAGAAAAAGAAAGACTCTTCTGACTTACTAGCATTGACCAGCAATATTAATGTTATTTTTAAATTTCATCAAAAAGATGATGTTGATAATAATTTATTATTAAATTTTCAAATAAAATTTAATGAAATATATGAATATTTTTCTGAAAAAATATTTGATATTTTGTACCCAGAAGAAAATAAAGGCAGAGGCTTAAAAAAGAAGAAAACTGTAAAACCTTTCTTAAAAAAATTAAAAATAAAAAAATTAGATTCAAGTTCTTTTATTGTTAAGTCTATACCTGAAAAATTATTTCATGCTATACTTGATAATATTGAGCAAGAAAACAAAAATAAAATCTCTCAAAAACATATAAATATCGTTGACTGGAAATATTATTCTTATAATATTTTTGAAAATCAAGATTATAGAAACAATATTAAAGTTAATACAAGTATTATCAAATCATTGGCTTATGAATTTTGTTTATCACAAATAATTGATGAGCCAATCAATAATCAATTTTGCGTTCCCTATTATGATGTGAATGAAAAGAATATTGTTATTGATGGTAAAATGCTAGATTGTAATATAGACTTAATTAGAATAAACTTTATCAAAATTCAAGAGATTTATTTAAATGGCTGAAAATTTTAGAAGTAATTTTGTATTTGGATTGCAAGGAAATCTTTATCAAGAGTTTATAGATAAAGTTACAAGTTCTATCATTCAAGAGATAATAGGTACTGATGATTATGAAATCATCAGTTCTGATAAGCATTTGTCATCTTTTGACTTTGATTATTCTAAAAGAAAAGAAAGTATTTTTCCTGAATTTTATTTTAATTTCTTAAGTGATATACAAAAAGAAAACAATAAAGTATCCTTTAGGAAAAAAGTATGTATTACTCTTGATGAAGAATTATGTACTGGCATTTGCCCAAACACAGGGCGTAAAATTACTGCTATAAAACTTGGTAGTGTAGAGCTTGCGTATTTTATTTATTTTGACATTAGGGAATTTTTCGATTTTGTTTATCCCCCGTTGCCGTAAAACCACCGACTTCAGGCGGTGGATATAAGGCAACTTAAGCAATCATGCTTACGCATGGACGTTGTTTAGTGCGGTGTATTTTGCTATTCAATGTACTGGCGGATAATCTCGATTGGAGCACCGCCACAACTACCTGCAAAATAGTTAGGCGACCCCATCTTAAATCGTTTGACATATAATTATACCAAATGTAAAATAGAAAAATCCAATTATACTTAAACTGTAAGATATCCTAGCGTTATTTACAGTATTTAGGATAAAATACTGCAAATGAACATACATAAAAACACCAGACTATTACCACTTGAAAGAGAAGCTATTTGGATAGCCTATCATCAAAACAAACAAAGCGTAACATCACTTGCTGAAGAATACAAAGTATCAAGACCAACAATCTACAAGGTATTGAAACTTGCCAGAGTGAAGTTACTAAAACCACAAACCAGTGTCAATAATCGCTTTAAACAAGCGAAATTTGGCATTAAACGCTTAGCTAAAGTTGAAAAGAGTATACAAGACAAACTCAAAAAACAAGCCAAGCGTTATAATAAATCCTATCCTGGTGAGATGGTACACGTAGATACAAAACGCCTACCACTGCTCAAAGGACAAAATAGCAACAGCCCTAGAGAATATCTGTTTGTTGCCATTGATGATTATTCTCGTGAACTGTATGCTTGTATTATGCCAGACAAAACAGCTTTTAGTGCGGCTAAGTTTCTGACAGAACAAGTTATTAAACCTTGCCCTTATACGATTGAGGTGATTTATTCTGACAATGGCACAGAATATAAAGGCACAAAAGACCATGAATTTGTCAAAGCCTGTTATAATAACAACATCAATCAGAAATTCACCAAAGTTGCCAAACCACAAACCAATGGTAAAGCAGAACGAGTAATACGTACGCTCATGGAGATGTGGCATGAACAATGTGAATTTACAAGTAGTAAACATAGAAAGCAAGAATTAACAAGATTTCTTAATTTCTATAATACCGTTAAACCCCATTCATCTTTAACTAAAAAAGATGATATTACTGGCAAAACTCAAACCTTTACTCCTTATGAGTGGTTGGAGTTTTATTTTAAACAAAGTGTAAATAACGCTTGAGGTTCTTACAAATAAAGAATGCCCCAACAGGACATTTTTTAATGTAGGCTTCTTTGTTTGATGACAATAAGCAATCAACCCTGCCAACAAATTACTCATAAACCCAACATAACTACGATGCCTTGAATGCTCAATTTGACACATATTCTTTAACTCATCAAACACAGTTTCAATCAAAAAACGGCGTTTAAGCAATCGTCTATTTAACCATGAAATATCTTTAGATTTCATATTCTTTTTAACATTCGTGATTAACTCAATATCTAAATGCTCATCAAGCCAATCTGTCAATGATTTATCAATATAACCTTTATCAGCAAAGAGTTTACCAAAAACATGAGATTCACAAAGTCTTTTCACAGGTTGCCTATCATCAACATTGCCTTTGGTTACGGTTAGATTGACCAATTCACCTTTATCATTGATAATGACGTGTAGTTTAAAGCCAAAAAACCACCCCATACTGCTTTTACCTCGCTGTGCTGTTTCTGCAAATACTTTGTTGCGGTTGATACGGTGATTATCACATACGGCTAAACTGGTTGAGTCAATGTAGTTTATGCCTGTGCAGTTGTTTTGCATGAGAGATTGTAGGTAGTCACACATGGGAACTATTGCTTTTTCCATGAGTTCTACCATTCTTGTGTAGCTTGGTAGGTTTGGAAAGGCAGGTTTTAGCCATTGGGTGAGGTAGTTGTAGTAGAAGGCTTTAAATTCTCTGTATTTTATTTGGTGAAATACTACCAATATGGTGATGATTTCTGATAAACTAATACGGCATGGTTTGTTTCGTGTTTTTTTACTGCTTTTGCTCTTTTGGGTTAGCATTTTCTTCTGTTGTTCGTTTGTGTATGTTTTGCAATAGTCGTCTATGTGGCAGTATAGTGCTTCGAGGTTGTCCATGTAAGAAGTCCTTGTTAGGGTTGTTTGTGGTGAATTTACTTTAACATATTGGGCTTCTTTTTTTTAGTTTTTTCTTATGTCGAATTCAGGTTAATTACAGGGCTTATCCAAAACAACACGCCTTGGATAATCATTGGTTGCGGGCTTTGGTTATTTGTCCATTATCATTTTGACATTGTTAAAAAAATCCAACCGCAACCAATATAGACAACAGCGTCACGACTGGCTAGAGCATTTTTTTGACATTTGTGAATTGTTCATTGAATTGCCGATTGCAATCATTCGTTTTATCATTGGTTTGTTTAAACACCTTGATAATTTTATTGATTTTTAAATTAATTTTTAAAAAACAGTAAAAAACCAAACATTTTAACCCCATTTTTTCCAAAAAAAAGATGTTTTCATTATGAAATTTGTGTTATCATATCGTTATAGTAAACTAGTACATTGAAACTTTTACAACACACTTTTTTGGAAAAAAATTATGAAAACCTTATCAACTTTTCGTTTATCTTTATTAACCGCAGTCGTTGGCGTAACCTTAAGTGCTTGCTCGCAACCGCAAAATAACCAACCGCAAAACAAAACAGAAGCGACCACCGCAAGCACGACAACGCCATCAAGCACTGCCACCACCAGCGACAAGCCTGCCAAAACCGTTGCCATCACTGCCATCGTGGAACACCCATCACTTGATGCCATTCGCCAAGGCGTGATTGACGAAATCGAGTCGCAAGGCTATAAACAAGGACAAAATTTAAAAGTCAATTTTCAATCCGCACAAGGCAACACGGCAACGGTCGCCCAAATTTCCAAGCAATTTGTCGCTGACAATCCAGATGTGATTGTCGCCCTATCCACGCCATCGGCACAATCTATGGCGGCGGCGAGTAAAGATATTCCGATTGTCTATACAGCGGTGTCAAATCCTGTGGCTGCCAAACTGATTGATGAAAATAACAAACCCACACAGGCGAATATTACAGGTTTATCTAGTCAGTTACCACTTGCCCCACAGCTTGATTTTATTCAACAAATTTTGCCAAATGCCAAATCTATCGGCTATGTTTACAGTGCTGGCGAGATGAATTCGGTATCGTTAAAAAATGATTTAAACAAAGAGTTGCCAAAACGTGGCTTAAAATTGGTAGAAATGCCGACCAATCGACCAAACGAAATCGGCATGGCAACCAAAGGCTTGGACGGCAAAGCCCAAGTGATTTACACATCGCTTGATAACAATGTCGCCTCGTCTATGGAGTCTATGGTGGAATCTGCCAATACGCTCAAAATGCCGATTATCGCCTCTGATGAATTTAGTGTCAGACGCGGGGCGGCGGCGGCGTTGGGCGTGAATGACTATGACTTTGGGCGAGCGACTGGCAAAATGGTGGTAAAAATCCTTGATGGCACGCCAATCACCCAAGTTGCCCCTACGGTGATGAATGATTTAACACTATATGTCAGCCCAAAACACGCACAACTGCAAGGTTTGACTTTCCCAGATACGGTATTGCAAAAGGCTGTCAATGTGGATACCACGCCTGCCAAAGAAGTGAAAAAATAATCGCTTAAAAAAATAAAAAAGGGTGTTTCAAAATAGATTGAAACGCCCTTTTTGGTTGTTTGGTCGGAACGGCGGGATTTGAACTCGCGACCCCTTGCACCCCATGCAAGTGCGCTACCAGACTGCGCTACGCCCCGAATAAGTGGTTTATTATAAAGGTTTTTTGGGAATTTGCAAGAAAATTTATGATGAAAAATGGCGAATGATTGCTAAGATTTGCTTTAATTCTTGTTGTTTCATTGTGTTTTCCATATATTCCCAGTTGAGTTGTCCTTGTGTGTCTGTTGGTAGCATAATGGTTTCTCTTTTTTAATACGTTTATCATTAATTTCACGGTTAAAGGAATATTTTTCTTCCAAGCGTTTGAGAAGTGTTGCCAAATTTGACTTCCTCCCCTCCCTATCGTTCGGGGATTCCTGCTCCCAGACGGTCAAGCCCGACCGCAAGAATGTTCTTACTGGCATTAATATCTCTATCATGCCATGTGCCACACTTCGCACAAGTTACTGCAAGCGTAGCTCTTGTCTTGCGAACGAGCAAAGCAGTGCTTTGCTTAATTCGTTCTCATCTCTTATTCGCAAACCTGCTCTACCTTTCGGACTGTTGCTGTCGATTTGACCGCAATACGAACAAGTTTGGGTAGTGTATCGTTCATTTACGATTTCAAAACGGCAACCTGTGTTCTCGCATTTGTAGGTCAGTTGTCGTTTGAGTTCAAACCAACCTGCGTCATATACTGACTTGGCTAGTTTGCCTTTTTTGCTGTTGAATTGGGTGGTTTTCACATCACCTACCACGATTAGGGCGTTGTCTTTGACTAATTGGGTGGTGAATTTGTGGATGAGGTCTTGGCGTGTATTTTTGATTTTGGCATGGATTGCCTTAACACGTTGTTTGTTTTTGGCTCTTTGAGCTATGGCTAACTCTTTGGCATATTTGAGCGTTTGCTTGATTGTGAGCTTGTCACCGTTTGAGGTGGTGGCACTTTCTTTTAATCCTAAGTCTATGCCTAAACTACCAGTAGCGCAAGTAGTTCTAGGGTATTCTTTGACGGTGATACAGACATACCAACGGTTACGGTTGTCTTGGACGACCTCAAGGGTGTTGATTTGATATAGGCTAAGGTTGTAGCTGTCCCATAGGTCAATAACTAGCTTTTGTCCTTTGGCTAGGGATAGTTGTAAGGTGGATTTTAAGCCTTTTTTACCAGTTTGGTGTGTGGCAATGTGTTTAATAGCCGATTGTTTGAATGGTAGCCAACCTAAGCTTTTACGCTTAGAGTTTGGGTTGTTGGTTCGCCATGATAGTTTGGCTTTTTTGAATTGCTCACGGCTTTTGGTGTGGGTTTCGTTGATGGCTTGTATGGTTTGACTATGCAAGCTAAGTAATTCACCGCTACCTTTGGTGTATTCGTTTAGGTCGTAAGCACTAAAGAATTTTCCAGTCTTTTGTAGGTGCTTGTAATTCAAGTCATTAATGTAGTTCCATACGAAATTGACCGAACCGCTTAGGCGGTTTAGTTGGTCTGTGTGTTTGTCTCGTATGCGTAGCTTGAGTGTTTTCATAGGTTTAAGTGTAAGAACCTCAAGCGTTATTTACACTTTGTTTAAAATAAAACTCCAACCACTCATAAGGAGTAAAGGTTTGAGTTTTGCCAGTAATATCATCTTTTTTAGTTAAAGATGAATGGGGTTTAACGGTATTATAGAAATTAAGAAATCTTGTTAATTCTTGCTTTCTATGTTCACTACCTGTAAATTCACATTGTTCATGCCACATTTCCATGAGCGTACGTATTACTCGTTCTGCTTTACCATTGGTTTGTGGTTTGGCAACTTTGGTGAATTTCTGATTGATGTTGTTATTATAACAGGCTTTGACAAATTCATGGTCTTTTGTGCCTTTATATTCTGTGCCATTGTCAGAATAAATCACCTCAATCGTATAAGGGCAAGGTTTAATAACTTGTTCTGTCAGAAACTTAGCCGCACTAAAAGCTGTTTTGTCTGGCATAATACAAGCATACAGTTCACGAGAATAATCATCAATGGCAACAAACAGATATTCTCTAGGGCTGTTGCTATTTTGTCCTTTGAGCAGTGGTAGGCGTTTTGTATCTACGTGTACCATCTCACCAGGATAGGATTTATTATAACGCTTGGCTTGTTTTTTGAGTTTGTCTTGTATACTCTTTTCAACTTTAGCTAAGCGTTTAATACCAAATTTCGCTTGTTTAAAGCGATTATTGACACTGGTTTGTGGTTTTAGTAACTTCACTCTAGCAAGTTTCAATACCTTGTAGATTGTTGGTCTTGATACTTTGTATTCTTCAGCAAGTGATGTTACGCTTTGTTTGTTTTGATGATAGGCTATCCAAATAGCTTCTCTTTCAAACGGTAGCAGTCTGGTGTTTTTATGTATGTTCATTTGCAGTATTTTATCCTAAATACTGTAAATAACGCTAGGATATCTTACACTTTATTGTAGGTTTCTTATTTGTTTATATTTTTTCAATAAGTTAAATGATTTTTTATATCGAATTGAGGTTAGTGTAGTATTACTGATTGCTTGTTCACTTTTAGCTTACTTCACTTTTTTTAAATAAAACAGCAATCCAAAAATAATTTTTAAAAAATCTAGTGAATTTTTAAAAAATATGTTAAAATGCTGTATTTTTGGTGTACCTAAACGTTGTTAAATGCTTGTACAGCAGAAAAACACCCACGTTTGGGTCTTTTAGCGTCTGTATTTTTTACAAAAAACAGATATTTTTAGGCTCTAACCACTGAACATACATTCACAGAGAGAAAACTATGGTAGTTATCCGTTTAGCACGGGGCGGTGCAAAGAAACGCCCATTTTATCAAATCGTGGTAACCGACTCACGTAGCCCACGTGACGGTCGTTACATTGAAAACATCGGCTTTTTTAACCCAATCGCACAAGGCAAAGAAATCCCTGTACGACTTGACGTTGAAACATACGAAGCATGGATTAAAAAAGGTGCACAACCAACTGACCGTGTAAAAGCATTGTTCAAAAAAGTAAAAAAAGAACAAGCTTCTGCATAAGTTTAGTTCAATCAAAATTGTAGGTTTTTATGACAGCAAACAATCTAATCAAAGTCGGTGAACTCAAAAAGCCCTACGGCATTCAAGGCTGGCTTTGGTTATTTAGCTACATGGAAGACCGTGAAGCAATCTTTGATATCAAGCCTTGGGTAATCAAAACGGCAATGGGCGAAAAAACCCTAACCGTCAAAAACTGGCGAACCCAAGGCAAAGGCTATGTGGTACAGCTAAACGAAGTGCCAGACCGCAATATCGCAGAAACCATGTTTGGGGTGACGCTTTGGGCGAACAAAGACAACTTGTCTAGTTTGAACGAAGACGAATATTATTGGGCGGACTTAATCGGCTTAACCGTCAAAAGTCAGCAAGATAATAGCCAATTAGGTCGTGTTAAAGAACTTTTTGAAACAGGGGCTCACGCCATTATAGTCGTTGAACCTACCGATGAAAGTATTGATAACGAAGAACGGCTTATCCCTTGGCACAAACAAACCATCGTGGACGTTGATTTGACCCAAAAAATTATCCTAGTGGATTGGGGTGTTGATTATTAAACCTTTGTTAAAATTGTTAAAAAATAAGCAGTTAGGTAAATTACCATGTTTTTTGCAGTGATTAGTATTTTGCCACAAATGTTTGATAGTATTAGCCAATTTGGTATTACCGCCCGGGCAATCGCTCGCAATCAAGCGGAAATATTATTGGTAAACCCAAGAGATTTTACCAACGATAATTATCATCGGATTGACGAACGCCCTTTTGGGGGTGGTCCGGGTATGGTGATGATGGCTGAACCGTTAGAAAAAGCCATTTTGTTTGCCAAACAACAAGTGAAAAATCGTGGAAAAAACTGCCCTGTCGTGTATCTATCGCCACAAGGTAAAACATTAAATGAAGCATTGGTGCTTGATTATTGTCAATATGACGGACTGATTTTATTATGCGGTCGTTACGAAGGTATTGATGAGCGGTTGATTGAGCAATATGTGGATATGGAATGTTCTATCGGTGATTATGTGCTAACAGGCGGTGAATTGCCTGCGATGGTGTTAATGGATAGTTTGATAAGACGGTTGCCTGATGTAATGGGCGATGATTTATCCGCCGTTTGCGACTCATTTGTTGATGGGTTGTTGGATTATCCACAATATACCAAGCCTTTAACGTTTCATGGCAAAACTGTCCCTGACGTGTTATTATCAGGACACCATGCCAATATTGCAAAATGGCGATTTGTTGAGCAAGCCAAACGCACGATAGCTCGCAGACCTGATTTATGGCAAGCATTTTTGCCAAATCAAAGCCAAAAAAAATGGTTAAAAGAAGCCAATTTAATTGATTAAATATTGATAAAAAATTGATTGCAAATTGATTAAACGCTTTAACCAACAGAATTATCCACTTGACGGATAACAAAAACGTGTTCCAACACATAAAAATTAACGGGGAGTATGCGGTTTATTACCATGCTAAAAATGTGATAATAAATTAATAGCCTCTATCCCCCTATAAATGAGGAATCCTCTCATGAGCAACAAACATAAATTAGTTCAAGAAATTGAAAACAGCCAATTAAAAACTGACGTACCAAACTTTGGTCCAGGTGATACTGTTGTCGTACAAGTAAAAGTACGTGAAGGCGACCGTGAGCGTCTGCAAGCGTTTGAAGGCGTGGTTATCGCTAAACGTAACCGTGGCTTGAACTCAGCTTTCACCGTGCGTAAAATCTCAAGCGGTGTTGGCGTTGAGCGTGCTTTCCAAACTCACTCACCATTGATTGCTAGCATTGAAGTGAAACGCCGTGGTGATGTTCGCCGTGCGAAACTTTACTATCTACGTGAACGTTCTGGTAAATCTGCTCGTATCCGTGAGAAACTATCTTACCGTAAAGAACAAGCTTAATTTTAAGCCATTACAACCTTGTACACCAAAAAGCAAAAACCCAATTTTTTTAAATTGGGTTTTTTGTTGAATATAAAAAATTGGTTACACCCAATTGGCTTTATTATCTTTATGTGCCAACACATGGGGCAAAACGATTTGCCACATCATATCAATATGCAAGCTATCGGCATTTAACGCAGGAATATAATGGTATTCGCCACCACCATTATTTTGGAAAATATCCCGATTTTCCACCGACAATTCTTCCAGCGTTTCCAAACAATCCACCGAAAATGCAGGGCTAATCACTTGCACCGATTTAACCCCTTGCCTACCCCACTCAGTCAAAGTCGCATCGGTATAGGGTTTGACCCATTCTTGTTTGCCAAAGCGAGATTGAAAACTGCACAACCATTCGCCATCGTTTAGCCCCAATTCTTTGGCAAGTTGCCCAGCGGTACAGCGACAGCGGTCGGCATAGGGGTCGCCTTTATCGGCATAGGGTTGCGGAATCCCATGAAAACTCATCAACAATTTTTCAGGTTTGCCATGTGTGGCTTGAAACTTGCGAATATTATCTGCTAAAGCCTTGATATATAAAGGATTGGCAAAATAATCTTTAATCAAGGTAAAACTTGGCAAATTTCGCTGTTGTAGCCCCCATTTAGCAATCACGTCAAACACCGCCCCTGTGGTGGTCGCAGAATATTGCGGATATAGCGGAAAAATGACGATTTGTTCGGTTTTTTGTCTGTCATTTGGATTGGTTAAGTCGTCCAAAATATCTCTCAACGCTGGCTTGCCATAGGTCATGGCGGTATAAACTTGCACATCAAAACCTTGTAACAAGCTGTCTTTTACCTGTTTTTCGCTGTCAAAACGTTGTTGCAAAAATTGGGCTTGTTCTTTGGCGATTTTGCGTAATGGCGAATCGTTTTCCCAAATACTTTGGTAAGCGTGGGCAACTTTTTTTGGGCGTGTGGTTAGCACAAATAAATTGAGAATAATTTGCCAAATAAATTGCGGAATTTCTATCACTCGTGAGTCGGATAAAAATTGGCGTAGGTAGGCTTTGACCGCTTGCGGTGTCGGCTCGTCTGGTGTGCCAAGATTGACAAGGACAACGGCGATTTTTTGTGGTTGGGTTGGGTTCATTATTGTTATTCGTTTTTTGTTAAATGAGTGGTGGATTTTAACATTGTTTTTGGGCTTATGCAAAACCATTCACGTTTTAATTTTAAAAGTATTTTTAACAAAGCATAAAAAATCCGCTACCAAAAGATAACGGATTTTTTATCAAATAATGTTTGATTATTTGGCGGAAACCGCTTTACGCAATTCATGCAATGACAAAGCGACATCGGTACTCGCTTGCCAATATGGTGTGCCAGACTTCAGCATATCATGGGCTTTGGCATAATTTTGTCGGTTAATTTCAACCGCAATTTTGCCTGCTTCTTTATGAAAAATGGCATGAATTTCACGACAACTTTCGTAGGCTTCTACACCGCCCATCGTTTTTTTAGTCGCATCATCATACAGCCATTTGCCAAACATACACACATTGTCTTTGCAAAGGGTGTCAGCATCTACTTCTTCATGGTTATCAATAGCATGACGTAGTTTATTTTTCCAATCGGCATGAGCATGAGCAACGGCATTAAAATCCAATTCTTGCATATCTAAATCCTTCCAAATCATTGAAAAATTTTAAAGAATGATGTTACTTTTTTAAAACAAAACCATTGATAAAATCGTATAAAAATATGATTTTTATCAAATATGTTTATTTTTGACATCTCATTTATAAAGCTAAAATTCAACGAATATCAACTTTATGGCGAAATTATACACTTTATATTTACATAATTGTACAAAAAATATACTAAAACATACAAAAAAACAGATATCCTAAAAATTCTTAACAATTATTTAGAAAAATTTATATATGCAGTTTTCTTTTAAAAAAATAATTAAAATAGCTGAATGCCCAATCCGCCCAATGCCATTTTTATACCAACTATCAACAACAATCCACCAAACATGCGTTTAAGCGTGCTTGCAGGCAGTTGATGAGCGAGTTTTGCCCCGACTTTGGCAAAAATATAACTCATCACAGAAATACAAACAAATGCCGATAAATGCACAAAACCAATCGCATCAGGTGGCAAGCCTTGTACATTTCGCCCAAAAAACATAAAACCAAACGCCCCTGCCAACGCAATCGGCAGACCGCAGTCCGATGACGTGCCGACCGCTTGTTGCATAGTCAAACCAAAACGGCTCAAAAACGGCACAGTAAAACTACCACCACCAATGCCAAACACAGCCGATGCCATACCAATCAAGCCTCCAACCGCCGACTGTACAGGGGCAGATGGCAGATTGCCTGTGGCGACTGCGTCTGATTTTTTTGCCATGACCATTTTGAAACCCATAAACAACGCCATGCCAGCGATAAGCAAGGTCAAAATTTCGCCTTTTAATTTTTCGGCAACGAACGCTCCAAATACGCTACCGACCACCAAGCCGATAGACATATTTCGCCACACGTCCCACCGCACACCGCCACGCTTGTTGTGCGACTGCATGGAGCTGATGGACGTTACCACGATGGTCGCCAAAGACGTGCCGACCGCTAGATGGGTGATGACTTCTGGCGAGTAGCCGTACGCCCCAAAAATCGCCATGAGTACAGGCACGATAATCAAGCCACCGCCCACGCCAAACAGCCCTGCACACACGCCTGCGAACGCCCCTGCGAGCAAAAACCATAGATACATTAACATATTATTTTCCTTTATTGCAAAATTGGGGTATGATAGCTATTTTTAAAATTGTAAAAAAGAGTATTCATCACGTTTTTGCAATATATGCGTGAAGTTAAAGCGTGAATTTTACCACAATCACGCTGATTTAAAAGCGAATTGTTTTTTAGGTTTGATGAATTTTTTTGAATGATAATTTTTTAGCGATAACCCAAATCCATTAACTTATGCAAATTCCCCACACCCATTTAACGACCACCCATTCCACCAACAGCGAGCTAATTGCGTGGGTTATTGACAGCTTTGACAAAAGTTTTGATAAAAATGCTCAAAACAACGATAACCATCAAATGCACTTTAGCCGTCCGCACCTACTCACCGCCGACCGCCAAACAAGCGGACGTGGACAACATGGCAGAACGTGGCAATCTCCCATTGGCAACGTCTATTTTTCTCTATACATTCCTACACAAAAGTTTAGTAAAAACCAACACTTTTTTATCAAAACCCCAATAGACGGCAGACTGTCGCTCGCTATCGCTTTGGCATTGGTAAAAATGCCAATAATCCAACAAATCAATACAACCTTAAAAAGCCAAAATTTGCCGACCATTGGCGTAAAATGGGTGAATGACGTTGGCTTTTACCAAAACGCACAATTCCAAAAATTATCTGGGATTTTGATTGAACCTGTCAATCATCAAGGCAAAATGCTCGGCATTGTCATCGGCATTGGCTTAAATGTGCATAAACCGCCTGTTTTAACCAAAATCACCCAAGAAACTCTCAATTACCAAGCGATTAGCCTTGCCAATTTTTTAACACAACCCATTGAATTAAATGAAATTTATGAGATGATGATAACTGCTTGTTACAAGGCGATTTGTCAATTTAACGAATTTTATAATAAAGTTTTTTTTAACAATTTTTTAATAGAATTTAGCCAATTTGACGTATTAAAAGATAAAAATATTTTAATTGATTTACCAAACAGCCAAAAAACAGGGCAGGCGGTCGGCATTGATAACAACGGCTGTTTGTTAGTTTGTACAAAAAACCAACAGATTGAACCGATTTGGACAGGGACAATTCATATTTTGTCAAATGATTGATTTTACAAAAGATAATTAGCTTAGATATTAAGAGAAACCACACAATGACTTTACCTATTTTTAAACACGTTCATGATGAACCGACCAAATTATGGCTAGATTTAGGCAATACTCGCCTAAAATATTGGCTCACCGATGATAAAGGCAATGTACTAGAACACGATGCCAAACAGCATTTGCAAGCCCCTGCGGAGATTTTGTGGGGATTGGCTGACCGTTTTTCGTGGTTTAACCCAACTTTTATCGGAATTTCTTCTGTTTTGGGTGAAAAAGTGAATGAAAGAGTTGCTAAAAGTTTAGAAGTTCTGGAAAAACCATTCGCTTTTGCTAAAGTAACTGATAATCATCACTTAATGAAAAGCGACTACAATCCCAATCAACTGGGCATGGACAGATGGTTACAAATGCTTGGTGTGGTAGAAAAAGATAAAAAATTGTGCGTGGTCGGTTGTGGTACGGCTTTGACGATTGATTTGATTGACTGTGATAAAGACGATTTGAACAATCGGGGTCATCATTTGGGCGGTTATATTTTTCCGAGCATTTACCTTCAGCGTGAAGCCTTGTTCAAAGGCACTCGGCAGATTAGTATCAAGGACGGCTCGTTTGACAATATCAGTGTCGGCACAACCACCAAAAATGCGGTACATCATGGCATTTTGCTGTCTATCGTGGGGGCGATTAACGAAGTGATTAAGCACCACGCCAATTTTGACGTGGTGCTAACAGGCGGTGATGCCAAAACCTTTGAGCCATATTTAAGCGTTAAACCTTTGATAAAACAGGATTTATTGTTAATTGGTTTGCAACGGTTTTTTAATAAAACTTAATAAAAGTTTAACAAAAAATTAATCTTCTGCAGTCAATCCCAACACTGCAAGCACTCCGTCCAACCCTGTCTGATTGATGGCATAATTGGCTTGTTCTTGCACCACAGGTTTGGCTCGGTATGCCACGCCAATATCCGCCAACGCCAGCATTGGCAAGTCATTCGCTCCATCACCCACCGCCACCGTATCTGCCACATCAATGTTTAAACGTTTGGCAACGGCTTGCAGAATCTCGGCTTTTTTTGCCCCATTGACAATCGGTGAAGTTACTTTGCCTGTCAATTCGCCATCAATAACATCCAATTCGTTGGCGTATATTTCATCAATGCCTAATTGTGTTTTTACATATTCTGCAAAATAACTAAACCCGCCTGACACCAATACCACATGATAGCCGTTGTTTTTTAGCGTGCTAATCAGACGTTTTGCCCCCAAGCTAAATGTGATATTTTGTTTGATGATTTCGTCCAAAAAGTCGGATTTTAAGCCTTTTAACAATGCCACTCGGCGAGTAAAACTTTCATCAAAATCAATCTCGCCACGCATGGCAGATTCGGTAATGATGTCCACTTGCTCGCCAATGCCTGCTTTTTTGGCAAGCTCTACAATGACTTCTTGCTCAATCAAAGTAGAATCCATGTCAAACAATGCCAGTTTGTGCGGACGAGTAAGTTTGGCGATTGGCACGGCATTGATATCTATTTGCTCAAAATCTTTAAAAATTTGTTTAATATTTTTGCCAAAATCATCATCAACACCTGTAACAATCCATTGAAAAATACTCACAGGACTGGTTTGTTCGGCTTGGGATTTGTCGGCATTATTTTGCCAATCACTTTCATCAACCAACGTGCTTTGGTGCAAAATGCGTAAGGTTGGGTAGCTTTCGGCAAGTAATTGGTTGATATTGGCAAAGATACCCAGTTCAAATTTGGGTGAAAAAAAGGTCAAAACCCATGCGTTTGGGTCAATTTTTACAATTTTTTGAAAAAAAGTTGCGTTCAATGTCATTTTCCTCTTGTTTGCGATGGCAATTAGCATGATAATGTAACATTTATTTTCCACGAAAGAAAGTTTTAAATTTATGAATCATCTTGCACCCCGTCAGGGCTTATTTGCCGTTATTTTGCTAGCAAGTTTTTGCTTACATTTATTGGTTCTTGCATTAAGTTCCGAAAAACAACAATATGACTATCGCACCAATAAAGGCGAAAAAATTGTTGAGCAATTGAGTAAAGAAGCTTTGGTTGCGGTGAGCAATCAAGACCGCATTAGTTTAAGCGTGTTGGCAAACCGTTATCAGCTAGATAGCGATGTGGCTCGTTTGACGATTAGCGGTGCGGATAAAACTGCCCTTGTGCAAACTGGCGTGGCTCAAAATGACATGGGGCAGGTGATTGAAAAACCGATTATCCAAAATAATCAACAAGTGGGACAAGTGGCTATCACCATGAAAGCAGTGTCTAATGGCGAAGTGTTGGCATCGCAGTGGCTGTTTATTTTGGGTTCTGCTGTGTTGCACATTTTTTTATGGTTTATTTATCGTTACAATGCCAGACCGACCCAAGAACAGTTGTTACAAATTGGCGAAAAAGTGCAACAACGTGTTGCTTTGGCTCGTTTTGGCGTGCCGACTGCCAATGTGTCGCAAAATGTACCGCAAGATGACAAAGACAGCGAAAAACAAACACCACCATCAAATGAAAGACCCCAAGCGACAGACAATAAAACAGGCGAAAAAGCAGGGTTTAGCATTCAAAGTTATTTGCAACAACAGCAAGCCAAAAACCCATCTACTAGCCAAAATATCGCTACCACACCAACCGAAACAGCGGATAATTTGCCAAAAAATCTTCATCAACAAACCATGGCAACCGAATATGAATTGGCATTGCAAATCCGTTTTTATGATGAGTTTAAATTGTTGGAACGCCTAGCTCCCGAAGTGGCACAGCCGTATTTGCACCTTTGCGAACAGCTGTTAAAACGTGCGTGCGATAGCCTACTGGGTCAACGCCAATCCGTGTTAAACCAAGCTGTCAAAAGCGTAACCTTAAAGCAACTGCCTTACTTTGACAAACATGGTGCGGTGGTGCATTTGACTGGTAAAAGCGAAGAAGTGACTTTGGCTTCGGTATTGCTTGCCAAATTGATTTTGATTTTAAATCAAGTGGTTTATGAAAAGCATCGTGAACTGTCCCGTTTTGCTTTGCCGATGTCGGTGGGCGTGAGTACCACGCAACAATTTGCCGATGTACAGCACCTGATGCAGAGCCATGCCAAAGAAGATGGTTTATTGTTATTATTCCCAAAAAATCTGCTAACCTTGTTAAATAAAAGTGTGCAAGTCAAACACATTAACAATCCAATCAGCATTGCCGAGCGTGAAATGGTGCGGTATGAAGGCTTGTCGCAAGTGTTTATGAAAGAGTTGATTGGTAAACGTGATGATATTTTAACCAGTACCGAACGTTACCAAATGTCGCAACCGATTTGATAATTAATAGAATAGACCTCTTTCCAAACCTTAATAGTGATTTGGTATAATACTGATTTTTAGAAAAAACAGCAAAAGCATGATACCCGAACAAGCAGAAAAACTCAGTGACGCACAATTTAAACGCTACTTTGGCATCCAAAGAAGTACCTATACTCATATGCTCACCATACTACAAGAAGCATACAACGAACAACACAAAAAAGGTGGCAGGAAAAATGAAATCAGCCTAGAAAACAAGCTCATGCTGACTTTGAGTTACTACCGAGAATATCGCACCCAATTTCACCTAGGGCAAGACTTTGGTATCAGTGAAAGTGCTGTCTGTAAAACCATCAAATGGGTAGAAAGCATACTGATAGCCCACAAAGACTTTGCCCTACCTAGCAAAAAGGCTTTATGGCAAGACCCAAACCTTGAAACCGTACTGATAGACGCAACCGAAGTACCTTGTGAGCGACCCAAAAAAGCAACGCAGGCAATACTCAGGTAAAAAGAAACACCACACCTTAAAAGCACAAATCGTTGTCGATAAAAACAGCAAAAAAATACTTTGTACCCATTTTAGCAAAGGTAAAACCCATGACTTTAAACTTTACCAATACTCAAAAATGCGTATAAAGCCTAGTATCTTAATCCAAGTAGATTCGGGCTATCAAGGCATACACAAACACCATGCCAATAGCAAATTCCCAAAAAAGAAAACCAAGCTTAATCCACTATCTAAAGTTGACAAACAAGCCAATCGAGAATTAGCTTCTGAACGGGTAACCAATGAACATGTTATCGGCAAAATCAAACGTTTTAAAATCCTAGCCTGTCGTTATCGTAATCGCAGAAAACGCTTTGGCTTAAGGGTTAATTTGATTTGTGCCATTTATAATTTCGAGTTGGGTTAGTTTGGAAAGAGGTCTAATAAAAACCCAAACAATTGATGTTTGGGTTTTTTGTTTTGTAAAACCGAGTAGAAATAAAATTACTCAACACCAATCAAATGCCCCATTTTATCTTTTTTGGTTTGCAAATAATCTTTGTTAAACGCATTCACACCCACCAACAACGGCACACGCTCCACAATCTCAAATCCCAAATCTTCTAAATAACTGACTTTATTCGGATTATTGGTCAAAATTTTCACCTTTGACACGCCCACATGGTCAAGCATTGGCTTGCACATTTCATAAGTGCGAGCATCGGCAGGCAAGCCAAGCAAAAGGTTCGCTTCTAACGTATCATGCCCTTGGTCTTGCAAAGCATACGCACGGATTTTGTTTACCAAACCAATGCCACGCCCTTCTTGACGTAAATACAAAATCGCCCCACAGCCGTATTCTTGTATCATTTGCATAGTGGCGTTGAGTTGCGGGCTACAGTCGCACTTTAGCGAACTGAACGCATCGCCTGTTAAACATTCGGAATGAATGCGAATTAGTGGAATTTTGTCCGTATTTTCTTGATTGATTGGTAAACCAACACTTAACAAAACGTGTTCTTGTTTTTCTGCATTTTCAAAGACATGAATGTCAAATAATCCGTGAGCGGTCGGTAATTTGGCTTGACTGATAAATTGATAAGACACTTAAGATACCTGTTTTTTTGTTATTTGGCTCTTTATAAGTCTTGTTTTTGCCAAAATCAAGCCAAAAAACAAGGCTTTGCAAAATTTTTAGCAAAAAGACACATTTTTCACCATTTTTCCACAAACAAACAGGGGCTTTAGTCTGTTTGTCCCCCCAAAAAAATGTTATGATGTGCAATCTTTTTGATTTTATATTTTGATGTGAAAAGTTAGCCAATTATGTTAAAGCCAGCCAAAAAAGCCGTTACCCATTTGCAAAAAAATTTTGAACAAATGCCTGTTCAACGCCCTGTTACACCGTTATTAGATGCGATTGATTGCCCAGATGATTTAAAAAAATTTAGCACCGAGCAACTTCGCACGCTTGCCGATGAATTGCGTGAGTTTTTGCTGTATTCGGTGGGCGTGAGTGGCGGTCATTTTGGCTCAAACTTGGGCGTGGTTGAGCTGACGATTGCGTTACATTATATTTTTAACACACCGCACGACCAGTTAGTGTGGGACGTGGGACATCAAGCCTATCCGCACAAGATTTTGACAGGCAGACGAGAGCGTTTGACGAGTATTCGCAGTCAAAACGGCTTGACCGCCTTTCCAGAGCGTGGCGAGAGCGAATTTGACACCTTTGGCGTGGGGCATTCGTCCACAGCGATTTCGGCAGGCGTGGGTATGTCGCTTGCCATGCGTCATTTGGGCAAAAAACATAAAGCCATTGCGGTGGTGGGCGATGGTGCGATGACAGGTGGTATGGCGTTTGAAGCGATGAATGATGCAGTGCAACAAAACGCTGATATTATCGTGGTGTTAAATGACAATGATATGTCCATTTCACAGGCGACAGGCGGTTTTTCCAAGCATTTGGCAACTCTTTGGCAACGTGGCTTGGCGGTGGATATTGACAAAGACGGCAAGCCGATTATCACCAAACGCACGATTGCTAGCGATGATAGACGTATCCGCCATTATCTACACATGGCGAATGAAGTGTTTGATGATTTAAGCGTAAAAATTCCAAAAAAAATTAGCGAAAAAATTGCCGAACAAGGCTTGCCAACTCCTGCACAATTAGAGCGTTTGCCTGAAAAAATCGCCAACAAAATTGCTGATAATATGTTTCCAGAAAATTTATTTAAAGCGATTGGTTTTCAATATTTTGGGCCGTTTGATGGGCATGACGTGGCAAAATTGGCACAAGTGTTTGAACGTGTTAAACAGCTTAACGGTGCGGTGTTGGTTCATGTGCATACGGTCAAAGGCAAAGGTTTTTTACCTGCAGAAAGCAACCCAATTACTTATCATGCGATTAGCAAATTACCCAAACAATCAACAAAAACTGATGAAAATAAACCAACAAAAGTTGTTAAAAAATATTCACAAGTATTTGGCGAATTTATCTGCGATACCGCAAATTTTGACAAAAATTTAATGGCAATCACCCCTGCAATGGCGGAAGGCTCTGGTATGGTGGAATTTGCCAAACAATTTCCCAAACAATATTTTGATGTGGCGATTGCCGAACAGCACGCTGTAACGCTCGCTGGCGGTATGGCAACGCAAGGCGTAAAGCCGATTGTGGCGATTTATTCCACCTTTTTACAACGTGGCTACGACCAACTGATTCACGATGTCGCCTTGCAAAACCTTGACGTTACCTTTGCCATTGACCGTGCGGGCTTGGTCGGTGAAGATGGTGCGACCCATGCAGGCGTGTTTGACATTGCCTTTATGCGGACAGTGCCGAACATGGTGATTGCCTGTCCAAAAGACGAAAACGAATGCTATCATCTGCTAAAAACTTGCTACCAATATCAAGGCACAACAGCGGTGCGTTATCCTAGGGGCAATGGTTTGGGCGTGGCAATTGATAAAAATTTGACTGAAAATTATCCGATTGGTAAAGCAGTTTTAGAAAAAACCGTTAATAATCAAAATGTTAATAAAACCGATAAAAAAGTGGCGTTATTGGCATTTGGCTCTATGGTAAAAACGTCTGTTGATGCGTGTGAAAATTTAGCAGAAAATTTCCCCAAAATCCAATTTTCAGTTTATAATATGCGATTTGCTAAACCGATTGATAACGAACTGCTTGATGAATTACTTGAAAATAATTATCAAATCATCACCCTTGAAGAACATCAAATCATGGGCGGTGCAGGCAGTGCGGTCAATGAATACATTTTAGCAAAAACGGTAACAAACCGCCAAGCATTACCAAGTGTGCTGAACATTGGCATTGCAGACAGCTTTATTCCACACGCAAGTCATCAACAACAGTTGACTTATTGTGGGCTAGACGTGGCAGGCGTGGTGCAAAAAATTCAACAAATTTTGTGATTTATTGGTAAAATATTTTTTGCCAAATAATTTTTTAACATTTTAACAACTTCTTTTTAACAATTCGCAAGGGTCAATTATGGAACCAATGGTCGTCATGGCAGCACGCGCTGCACAAAAAGTAGGCAATGAGATTTTAAACGCTCATTTAAACCGTCATAAAATTGAATTAAACATTGAAAGCAAAGGCTTGGACGGTTTGGTAACGCAAATTGACCGTTATAGCGAAGAATTGCTGATTGCCACTTTAAAAGAAAGCTATCCAAATCATTCGTTTTTGGGTGAAGAATTTGGCTTGCAAGAAGGCAAAGGCAACGATGCGGACTGGTGTTGGGTGATTGACCCACTAGACGGCACGCACAATTTTGTTCATGGATTACCGCACTTTTGTGTATCAATTGGCGTGCAAAAGAATGGCGTAACCGAACACGCTGTTATTTATGACCCTGTACGTGATGAAACCTTTTCGGCAAGTCGTGGCAAAGGGGCAAGGCTTAACCAACGCCGTATCAACGTGAGCGAACACAAAACCATTGACGGCGGATTTTTTACCACAGGACACCCACTAGAACGCAACCGTGCGGACGGTGTGCATTCGTACGCAAAAGAACATTTCGCCACGCTACAAGCGATTTGTGAAAAAGGCGGTCAAGTTCGCCGTTTAGGTTCGGCAGCCCTTGATTTGGCGTATGTGGCGTGCGGTCGTGTTGATGGCTATTTTGAAATGTCTATCAAACCTTGGGACATCTGTGCAGGTGAGTTGATTGTCAGCGAGGCTCGTGGTACGGTGGTTGATGCGTCTGGTGCTCATAACGCCATGGATACAGGTTCAATTTTTGCGTGTAATGTCAAATTGTTAAAACCGTTAATACAAACCGTTGTGCCTTTGTGGGGTGATGCAGTAAAAAGTTAATTGATTATTAATTGAGTAAGCTTTGAAAAAAAACGCCTTACCACACATTAAGGCGTTTTTTTTGTGCATATTTGTGTCTATCATTACATTTTAATAAATAATTGTTACAAAAAGAATGTCATTTTGTGTTATCATCATTGCATTGATTTGAAAAAATTAATATTAAATATTAATTGTTAAAATTAATTTAACATTATTTTTTCAAAAATTTTGAATTTTTTTCTATAGGAATCATCATGAAATTAACCACCCTTGCAACTGCCAGCATTTTAGCTTTGACCGCAGTTACCGCAACTGCCGAAACTTACACCATTGACGAAAACCACACCGCTGCACGCTTTGCGATTGACCACATGGGCACATCAACCAATCACGGTGCGTTTTACGGTTTGACAGGTCAAGTGGACTATGATGCCAAAGCCCAAACAGGCTTTGTTGGCGTAACCATTCCAGTTGCAAGCCTTGACACAGGTATCAAGGCATTTAACGAACATTTAAAATCAGAAGACTTTTTTAATGCCAAAAAATACCCAACAGCGTATTTTAAATCAACCAAATGGCATTTTAAAGATGGCAAACCAAGCAAAATTGATGGCGAATTGACCCTACTTGGCAAAACCAATCCTGTAACTTTGACAGCGGCCAAATTTAACTGCTATGACAACCCAATGTTAAAAGCTCAATCTTGTGGTGGCGATTTTGAAACCACGATTGACCGCACCAAATGGGGCATGGACAAATATACTGACTTAAAAAGTATGCGTGATGTCAAATTAAACATTCAAATTGAAGCGTACAAAAAATAATTTGTTTGTTAAGCCAAATTAAAAATGATTAAAAAGAAAAGTTGGTGAAAGCCAGCTTTTCTTTTTTTCGTATTTTTTATTGGCGACTGTGTAAAATTGCACTGCTAACGGTAGCAATTATCACCAACACCACGCCAAATCCTGTTAAAAAACTCATTCGCTCGCCCAACGCCACCATCGCACACAGCACGCCAAGCACAGGCTCAAGCGGAATTAACATGGCGGATACTTTGGTCGGCGTGTGTTGCAGCCCTTTGTTAAACAGCCAATAGGCAAGCCAACTGCACGCCACGCCAAGATAAAGCACCGCTCCAATCGGTTGCCAATCGGTCGGCATTTGCCAATTTTGGTTTAACACAAGTGTAAACGGCAAACAAGTTATCGCCCCAAGTGTCAAAATCGCTGATGTATAGGTGCTAGCGTCCATTTGTTGCATAATATTTTTGCCAAAAAATATGGAAAACACGAACGAAAGCTCAGCCAACACCACCAAAGCTGAACCAAATACGCTCACTGTACCGTCCGAATTACCGCCAATCACCAACAACAAAATCCCAATAAACGCCAACACGCCCAACGCCCAATCGTACCAATGATTTTTTTGGGCAAAAAACAGCGAACCGATAATCAGCATAAACAACGGCTCAGCCCCAACAATGGTAACGGCACTGGACGCAGATGTGTATTTTAAACCGATAAATTGTAATAATAACGCAATCGGAAAATTTAAAATCGCTAAGTAAAACAGACGAATTTTTAACTTTTTTTCAAGTTTAAAATAAGTTTTGATAAAAATTGGCAACACAAATAAACTTGCAATCAGTAAGCGTAATTGCACCGTCATCACAGGGTCAAATGCTGTGTAAGCCATTTTACCAACGGTAAAAGAGCTTGCCCAAATGAATAAAGCGATAATCATGTACCACATGGTTTTTCTCGGTTTTTATTTTTTTATAATTTGGTTAAAATTTTTATGGGATTGGAATTTTATTTGACAAGTGTTGGATAAATTTTTAAACTAACTTAAGTTAGCTAAGTTTATGTTTAAGTCGTTTAAAAAGGATAAAATTATGTCATATATCACGCTAGATAGCAATATTCCTGTGGTGAATATGCACGAAGCCAAAATGCATTTATCGGCAATTGTTGATGAAGTCAAACGTTATGGCAAGCCACAAGTACAAGTAATGCCGATTGAGCAACAAGTGAGTAAACGTCAAATGGGAACTTTGAAAAATCAAATCAAAATCCCTGATGATTTTGATAACGTACTCAACGATAAAATTGAAAAAATGTTTGCAGGGGATATGATTTGACTGCTTTATCAACCCATTTTTTGTTAGATACGCATATTTTGTGGTGGTTTTTGAAAGGTAATACTGACAATATTTTGCCAACAAATGTTAAAATATTACTTGACGAAAATAATCAACTTTATTTTAGTATAGCAAGCATTTGAGAAATGTCTATCAAATACAATCTTGGTAAGCCAAATTTTGACTACGACCCACAACAAATCGCTGATGAATTAATCCGTTTGGAATTTCGTATGTTGGATACTAAACTAGGATATACGCTTGCGGTCAAAAATATGGAACGCATTCACAACGACCCATTTGACCGCCTACTTTTGGTACAAGCCGAACGAGAAAAACTGCAATTTTTCACAGCGGACAATTTGATTTTGCAATATAATAAACCGTTTGTCATTGATGTGCGTGTTTAATTTTTCTCAAATTTTAACAACAATTTTACATTTTAACAGGAAAAAGCGATGCGAATTTTAAATAGCCAAAACCCAACTTTTGACCAAGAACTAACCGATTTACTCGCCTTTGAAACGGTAAATGACCCACAATTGTTAGCAACGGTGGATAAAATTATCGCTGACGTACGTCAAGGTGGCGATGAAGTGATTTTGCAATTGACCCAAAAATTTGACAATCACCCTGCCGAAACCTTTGCTGAGTTACAAATTAGCCAAGTTGAGCTAAAACAAGCCTTTGATAATTTGGATAATACGGTCAAATCTGCGTTGGAATTATCTGCCAAACGTATCCAAAATTTTCACCAAAAACAAGTGCAAGACAGTTGGATGTTTACTGATGAATTGGGCAATACTTTGGGACAAAAAGTAACGCCACTTGATAAAGTCGGCATTTATGTGCCGGGGGGATTGGCAAGCTATCCGTCTAGCGTACTGATGAATGCCATTCCTGCAAAAGTCGCAGGCGTGGGTGAGATTGTCATGGTTGTTCCTGCACCAAATGGCGAATTAAATCCGCTTGTTTTGGCGGCAACCTATTTGGCAGGCGTGGATAAAGTGTTTACCATTGGTGGGGCTCAAGCGGTGGCGGGCTTGGCATACGGTACGGCAAGCATTCCGCAAGTGGATAAAATCACAGGGCCGGGCAACAAATATGTGGCGGCGGCAAAACGTGCGGTGTTTGGGCAAGTCGGTATTGATATGATAGCAGGCCCATCTGAAGTGTTGGTTTATGCCGAAGGCGTGGCGGAAGATAGAGCGGATTGGCTTGCGATGGATTTATTATCGCAAGCGGAGCATGACATGGTGGCACAGGCGATTTTTGTTACCACGAGCGAACAATTGTTAAAAGATGTGGAAAACGAAATTAATAACGCCTTAGCAATTTTGCCAAAAGCGGAGATTGCCAAAACGTCTATTGCCAATCGTGGGGCATTGATTTTGGTAAAAGACCGTGCCGAAGGCGTTCAAGTAATTAATCGAATTGCTCCAGAGCATTTGGAATTGTCAGTCAATGACCCTGAGAATATGGCACAAGATATTCGCCATGCAGGGGCGATTTTTATGGGGCGATTTACCCCTGAAGCGATTGGCGATTATTGTGTTGGCCCAAACCACGTTTTGCCAACATCAGGTACGGCTCGGTTTAGCTCACCGCTTGGTGTGTATGATTTTCAAAAGAAATCGTCTATCATTTATTGCACTGAACAAGGCAGTCAAAGCCTTGCCAAAACAGCGGATATTTTGGCAATGGAAGAAAATTTAGAAGCCCATGCTCGGTCGGCTCGTTATCGTATTAATCAGTAATTTTTAACTATTTATTTAATAATTTTTAATAAAAATACAAAATCCCACAAAAAAATGATTGATTTTTTTGTGGGATTTGTTATTGTAGTGGGGCATAATTTATTTTTTAAGCTTTTTTACTAAAACTTACCACAAAAACCCCTTATGATAGAACTTTTAACCGACCCATCTGCATGGTTAGGACTTGCCACATTAGTCGTACTTGAAATTGTTTTGGGTATTGACAACCTTGTTTTTATTGCCATTTTAGCCAACAAATTACCACCAGAACAACGTGCCAAAGCCCGAAATTTAGGGCTTGGGCTTGCGCTTGTCATGCGGCTAATTTTGTTATCCATGATGTCATGGCTCATCACCTTAACCGATCCTGTCTTCAGCTACGGTAGTTTTGGCTTGTCGGTGCGAGATATTATTTTGATTGTCGGCGGTGTCTTCTTGCTGTTTAAAGCCACGCACGAACTGCACGGACGACTAGAAGGCAAGCCTGAACGTACAGGCGAAAGCCAAATTCACGCAGGTTTTATGGCGGTGGTCGCTCAAATTGTGATTTTGGACGCAGTATTCTCATTTGATGCCGTCATTACCGCAGTCGGTATGATAAAACATCTTGAAATCATGATGGCGGCGGTAATTATCGCTATGGGTGTGATGGTTTTAGCAGCAAAATCTTTAACCGATTTTGTCGGCAAACACCCAACAGTGGTGATTTTGTGCTTAAGTTTCCTATTAATGATTGGTTTTAGCTTAATTGTTGAAGGATTAGGCTTTCATATTCCAAAAGGTTATCTATATGCGGCGATTGGTTTTTCAATTCTTATTGAAGCGTTTAACCAATTTGCCCAACGCAACCGCACCAAATACGAAAATCAAATCCCAATTCGTGATAGAACTGCCGATGCGATTTTAAAATTGATGGGTGGCAAAACCCAACAAGAAAACACCATTACTCCAGAAAATAACGCCGAATCCTTTGACCTTGATAGTATGCCATTCGCCCAAGAAGAACGCTATATGATTAGCGGTGTGCTTGCGTTAAACGAGCGTGATGTGCATACGATTATGACACCACGCACCGAAATTTCTTGGGTGAATATCAGTGCCAGTCGAGAAGAAATCCGCAATCAGCTGCTAGACACACCACACAGCCTATTTCCTGTGTGCAAAGACAGCATTGATAAAGTAGTTGGCGTGGTGCGTGCCAAAGATATTTTGGACTTGTTAAACCGTGATGTTGCCGATTTGGAACAAGCAATTAAGCCATTATTGGCAAAACAGCAACCTGTGTTTGTTTCTGAAACGATTGATAACTTAAAGTTATTAAATATGTTAAAAAATGCCAAAGGCAACCTAGCAATGGTAATTGATGAATATGGACAAGTTACAGGTTTGGTAACACCGCTTGACGTGCTAGAAGCGATTGCAGGCGAGTTCCCAGACGAAGACGAAACCCCAGAAATCATCAAACAAGATGATTATTGGCTGGTAGAAGGTACGGCAAGTTTGCACCAGTTACGCCTTGAGCTTGATGAGCCTGATTTGCTGATTGACGCTGACCAATTTACCATTGGTGGCTATATGATTTCGCAGTTTTCCGATTTGCCAGAAATCAATCAAACGCTTGAAATTGAAGGGTTTTTGTTTACCATTTTGGAAACATCGCAATCTCGTATTTTAAAATTAAAAGTGGAAAAAATCGCCTAATTTTGGAATTTCTCAAAATTTTGGCAATAACGGCAGGTATTAAGAGTTATGGTGGTTTTTAATTGCGAAATTCATCAGTGACATTTTCCCAGCTGTCATAATTTTCTTGTTGGTTCATAAAAAAAGGGCGTAAAAATTTACTTTTATACACCCTTTTTTTGCTAAATTTTAACTGTCATTTTTAACAAAAATCACACCCCAATTTTTGCCAAAACTTCGTCTAATTTTAACATTTGTTTTTCACCATCTTGACGATTGACATATTCATAAGTAACTTCGCCATTTTCATCAATATTCTTTTCTGAAATCACGATACGGTGCGGAATACCGACCAATTCCAAATCAGCAAACTTCACGCCTGCACGCTCATCACGGTCGTCAATTAACGCATCAACGCCTTTGGTTTTTAAATCTGCGTACAACTGTTCGGCAAGTTGCATGACTTTATCATTTTCAGCGTCTTTCATTTTGCCTTTAATCATCGGCACAATCGCCACAGTAAACGGTGCAATGCTTTCGCCTGTGCTACTTGTTTTCCAAATAATGCCGTTGTCATCGTGATTTTGCTCAATCGCCGCCGCCACAATACGAGTAACGCCAATGCCGTAACAGCCCATCATGGTAATCACAGGTTTGCCTTGCTCGCCCATCACCGCACAGTTTAGGGCTTTGGCGTATTTGTCGCCTAATTGGAAAATATGACCGACTTCAATACCACGTTTAATTTGCAGTTTGCCTTGTCCGTCTGGGCTTGGGTCGCCTTCCACCACGTTGCGAATGTCGGCAACTTGGGTAATTTGGGCATCACGTTCCCAGTTTACGCCTGTGGTGTGAAAATCTGGCTTGTTTGCACCGCTAACAAAATCCGCCAAAATTGCCGCACTTTTATCCACAATTACAGGAATGTTCAAATCAAACACGCCAATATAACCTTTGTACAAACCTGCGTTTTTCATGGCTTCTTCGCTTGCCATCGTTAAAGGTGCTTTGACTTGTGGTAATTTTTCGGCTTTGACTTCGTTTAAAGTATGGTCGCCACGCAATACTAACGCAACTAAAGTCGGATTGCCATTTTCATCATCAACACCTTCTACAATCAAGGTTTTCACTGTTTGTGAAAGTGGCAGGTCCAAATGTTCGGCAACTTGTTCACACGTTGGCATATTTGGCGTGCTTACGTCTGTTTTTTCTTGGCTTGGCGTTGCTCGTTCACCAACGGCAACCGCTTCGGCAAGTTCAATATTTGCCGCATAATCAGACGTATCCGAAAATACGATGTCATCTTCACCGCTATTAGCAAGCACTTGAAACTCATGCGATGCAAAACCACCGATTGAGCCTGTATCCGCTTGCACCGCACGAAAATCTAAGCCTAAACGAGTAAAGATATTGGTGTAGGCACGATACATATCGTCATAGGTTTTTTGTAAAGACGGCTGGTCGATGTGGAACGAATAGGCATCTTTCATGATAAATTCACGAGAACGCATCACGCCAAAACGTGGGCGGATTTCATCACGGAATTTGGTTTGCACTTGATAATAACTAACAGGCAATTGTTTATAACTTTTTAACAAATTGCGAGCAATGTCAGTAATCACTTCTTCATGCGTAGGTCCAAGCACAAAATCACGGTCATGGCGGTCTTTAATACGCAATAATTCTGGACCGTACGCTTCCCAACGTCCCGACTCTTGCCACAGCTCCGCCGATTGCACCACAGGCATCAGCAACTCTTGACAGTTAATGGCATTCATTTCTTCACGAATGATTTTTTCTACTTTTTGCAAAGTTTTTAAACCCATTGGCAACCATGAATACAATCCTGACGCAGACTTGCGGATTAAGCCTGCTCTTAGCATAAGTTTGGCGGAAATCACGTCCGCATCGCTTGGAACTTCTTTTAATGTGGCAAATGTAAATTGACTGGCTCGCATAATGCACCTTTTTTGTGAAAAATTTGGTAAAAATTAAAAAAATAATCGGTTATTGTACCGTTTTGCATGATTTTTGACAATCAAACTTTTAGCAAACACAAGATATATAATCACAACAGTTTTTTACAAAAATCATCATTAAAAAAGTTTAAAATAAAACCATAAAAATCAAATAAAGTTAAACAATAGGAATATTTATGAACGATACGCCAACAACAGAAACGCAAAAACCGCCCACTGTCGCCAAAAATCAAAAATTTTATTTTTGGCTGTCGGTTTTTTTCTTTGCCATTATCAGTGCGATGGTTATCGGTTTTATCACTTATCAAAAAAATAATAAACCCAAAATTGATGTTTTAACCACCGATGGCGTGATTAGTAAAATTCAAACTTTAAACCGTTTGCAAACCGTTGTTTATAATGTAGATACGGTGATTACCGCCCAAAAAGCGGGCAATTGGTACGCCCTTTGGCAAGACGAACAAAAAGGCTTGTTTGTCGCTCATGGGCGAGTGCAAGCAGGGATTGATTTAAACCAACTCAAACCTGAAAATGTGCAAGTATCGCCCATCACTGACGAGATGGCAAAAGGCGATGCCCCTGTTCAACAAAATGTAACCATTACCCTACCCCCAGCCCAAGTGTTTGAAACCTATCTGGACGACATTGAAATCTACGATATCCAAACAGGCGTGTTTGGCATGGTGGACATTGACCCAAAGATTTTTAGCCAAGCCCAAACTTCAGGCAAACAGCAAGTTTTGGTAACTGCTTGCAAGTCTGATATGCTCAAACTTGCGACCGACAACGCCCAAAAACAAATCACCAGTTTGTTTGCGTTGGCAAATGCGAATGTAACCGTCAAAGTTACACCACCAAAAAACTGTGTTTAACAAATATTGCCAACGATACTGTGTTTAACAAATATTGCCAACGATTTTGTATATCGTTAAAAAAAACAAAACGCAATACAAGGATTGTTAATCTATTTTATCCTGATTGATTTTGGTATGAAAGGTTATTTTTTGGTGGTTTTCAACCTGTTTAATTTGTGTAAATATTGTTAAAATTTATTGCTTAAAAACTGGCTATAAATTTTGGTAATGTTTTTTGCAATATTTTATCCTGAAAGGAAAATTCCATGAATAACGATAACACCAAAAAAGTTTTGCGAATTGCTTTGGTGGCGGTGCGTCCTGCCGACCAAGTCATGCTAAAAGGCTACTTACGTCTGCTCATGCGATTAGAAGCCGACCTTGAATGGGTCTCTGCCAATCATGAAGCTGTTGACCTGTTTATGATTAACAGCGAATTTCAACAAGCCGACAGCGTACAACACCTTATCTCTGCCAAGCCTGATGCGGCTGTGCTTTATATCACACGCACCGATGCAGAAAATGGCTATTTGACAGGCAGTCTATTAACCTTACCGATGAAAGATTTAGATCCGTTAAACCGTTGGTTATACGCCAATTTAAAATTTTTATCAGGGCAAACGCCAGCCAAAACCCAACAAAACGACATAGCACCACAAAAACGCCAATCACTAGATGAGCTTATCGCCAGTCGTCAAAATCAACCTAACAGCAACCCAACACAAAACACAGCACAACTAGCAAACACAGCGACCACCGCCACAACGGCTTTTGATAAAAGCATTGCAATTGCCTTTGCCAAAATCTTAAATCGCTTATACAAAAAAGAAGACAATTTGTTCAGTTTGAATGATAAAAATGGCACATTGTTGGCATATATTCAGCCCAAACAACAACGTATTTGGCAAATTCAACCAAAATTTACCGCTTCAGAATGGACATTAAACGTTGCCAATCCGACCGATTTGAACCCTGCCCAATCGCAAGATTTGGTGCAATTTTTTTGGCAATTTGGCTTAAAAAATGCCAAACATTATCAACCATTTATCAACGCCACCAACCAATATCACATCAAAAGTTGGGTAAAACCTGAAAATAACAGCCAACGCCACAACGCCTTAAAGGTGCAATGCGTCCTTGAACCACGCCCTGTTAACCTAGCAGAAGTGATTCAATTAAGCGGTGTAGATGCAAAAGTTGCTACCGTGATGGTGATTGCCTTGATTTTATCAGGGGTGATGGACAACAGTGTGTATGATAGCCTAGAAAAAACTGTCGCAGAGTTTCACAAAGATATGCCAGCACCTGAGACAGTTGCACCTGTGCAAACCGCTCATATGCCGACCAATCAGACAACCGCAAGTTTGCAACAAGAAATCAAAGCAGAACTACCACAACAAGCCAAAGAAGAAAATAGTGGCATGAAAGGATTTTTGTCACGCTTAAGAAGCAAGCTGGGTATTTAGAACCTGTATTCATAACATTACACAGTAAAACTTCACAAGTTTAAAAATAAATATTTATTTGCTTTTGCATGAAAAACGTTGTGAATACAGGTTCTTAATCTCTATTTATAAGAATTTTAAATAAATTGCTATCAATGTTTATCATAAATATAGAACAAAATTTATTTTTAGTGTATGATAGTAATAATTTTTACGTTTGATTTTATCATTTTGCAAAAAATCAACTCATATTTGTAAGGCTAAATTATGCAACGCTTAAAAATCGTTTTTAGTGGACCGATGGGAGCTGGTAAAACTCAAGCTATCTCTAGCTTGTCTGATATTCCTGTGGTATCTACAGAGGTAAAAAACACCGATTTACAAACCAATGCCAAAGCATTAACCACCGTTGGTATGGATTACGGTGAGTTGACCCTTGAAGGTGGTATGAGTATCGGACTGTACGGCACACCGGGTCAAGAACGTTTTAACTTTATCTGGTCTATTTTATCACAAGGTGCTTTGGGTGTGATTATCCTAATTGACCATTCTGCGAGCGACCCGATTGCTGATTTGGCAAATTACCTTGAAACCTTTGCAAAAATCTATGATGGACGTATCGTGATTGGTGTCAGCCAAGTGGACAAAAAACCAGAATTGGATTTTGGGATTTACCGTGATTGGTTAAGCAAAAATGACAAAAATCTTCCCATTTTCCCAGTTGATATGCGAAAACGTAAAGATGTGTTGTTATTGGTTGATACCATTATTTCTTCATTAGAGCTTAGCAGTTAATACAATTTTTAGAAAACCTTAACTTCGGATAACAATATGAATGATAAACTATTCCAAATGGAAAGCCGTGTAAAACCAAGCGATAAGTTCGTAGCTTTATCAAGCGAAGTATTGCATGAATTGGTACATACCACCAGTGGTATTGATGGCGTATTACTGGCATCAACCGATGGCTTTGAAGTCAACTCTATTTTTCAAAAAGTCTATGACGGTGGCAAACTATCAGCCGTTGGTAGCTCTATTTTGGCATTGGTACAAGCATTAACCAGCGAAGCCCAATTAACAGGCTGTCGCTCAGTGATTTTGGATGCAGAAAACGGTAAAATCATGATTAGTGCCGTGCCAAACGAACATCAACCAATGATTGTGATTGTCGTAACAAAACAACAAGTATTGTTAGGACAAATCATGCACGGCATGAACAAAGCAATTAAAAGTTTAGTTGAATTGGATAAAGCACATCATGGTTAATCCAATGCTTTGTTAAAACTATTAAAAAAGGCTTGATGATTATCAAGCCTTTTTTATGTTATATCAAACCCACGATATAAACATCTTGTAAATTTTTAAGGGCTTATTACATAAGCCCTATTATTTTTTTAATATATTTGGTTTTAATAAAATCTAAATTAACGCTCTGGTGCTAATGCCAAATAAGTTTGTGGGTTAACCGCTTGACCGTTCATACGCACTTCATAATGTAAATGTGCTCCTGTTGAACGACCTGTATTACCAACATTGGCAATGTGCTGATTGGCATAAACGGTATCGCCAACATTGACTAAGTTTGCTGAGTTGTGTGCATAGCGGGTTTTTACGCCATTGCCATGGTCAATCTCAATATAACGACCGTAACCATTGCCCCAACCAGACACCGTTACCACGCCATTGCCTGTTGCATAAATCGGCGTGCCAATTGGTGCCGCAAAGTCCATACCTGTGTGCATTTGGCGTTTGCCAGTTACAGGGTGAATACGGTAGCCAAAACCCGATGACATACGCGCTTTTGATGTAATCGGACGCACTGCCAATAAACCATTACCAATTGCGCCATTATCGGCATACACATTGGTAATCGTAATCACATTATCGCTAGATAGTTTTTGTGCCAAAATCGCTAAACGGTCTTCTTTTTGCTGTGCCTGTTGGCTTAAAATTTGGATATTGTTGGTAATATCACCAACATAATACTCTTCACCATCATCATACTCTGCGTGAGCGACACCTGCAGTCATTAATGCAACAAACGGAAGTACAGTTAAAGCTAATTTCATTGATTTTTCCTCTTATAACATTATCTTTTTATCAAAAAATAATGTATATTTGGTTTAAAAATAGGTTGTGTATGCTTTACCAAAATTGGTAAATTTCACATCACAATAAACAAAAAAAATTGCAAAATATCAACTAGGATTATCTATGAAAAAACCTGTCAATTATCTTGCACCACGTCATGAACAAAATGCCAGTTTAAAAACACCTTTTCAAAAAAAGGTTGAATATTATAAAAAACTGACACAAAAAATTCGCCTAGCTTGGCAAACTTTATTGCCTGATGAAGCCATCTTAACCTTGCAAGCGGTTTATCAAGATGACCACAAGCTCGTCATTGTTACGGATAACTTAACATTGTCCAATCATCTCAACTACAGTAAAAAACCATTATTACAAACACTGCAACAATTTGATTCGGCATTTAATTGTGTTCATGAACTAAAATTTCAAGTCAATCAAGTCAAAAATCCAATGGTTCAACAATTACAATGTAAAAATTCGGTTAATTCTGTAACATCTCGTGAATTGAGTGAATCTACGAAGCAAAATATAGCACATCTTGCCGAACTTGTCACCCATAACAAAGCATTGCACAACGCCTTGCAAAAACTTTTGGACGAATAAAATCGGCAAAATTTTCGATGTTACATTGTAAAGTTATGTAACTTTTATTATCCAGTTTTACAAAAAAATTACTTGTTTCAACAAACTGAAATGCTTTTATAAAAAATAACCAAAAATTTTAACAAAGATAAAACCAAATGAAAAAGATATCTTTATTAATCTAACCTTTATAATTTCAATGCTGCAACTTAACAAAACAAGATAGCTTTTTTACCAAACTTCCCCAAAAAAGATTTTTATTCGTTTAATTTTATTAAAAAATAAACCGAATGTTTGATAGCAAATGTTGCACAACATTCGGTTTATTTGTTTTATTTTTAATATTTTTTAATTAAATATTATGTTTTTATTTAACAATTTATTTGTGATTTATGTCATATTTTGTTACAATTTTAAAATTCTCGGCATTGGCAAGCACTTTTTTTAACAACATATTATTCAACATATGTCCAGATTTGTAGCCATAAAATGCCCCCAAAATCTGATGTCCCCCCAAATACAAATCCCCTACTGCGTCCAAAACTTTATGACGGACAAACTCATCGGCAAAACGCAAACCATCAGGATTTAACACTTTTTCATCATCTACCACGATGGCATTGTCCATACTGCCACCCAGTCCTAGATTGTTACTTTTTAGGTATTCAATGTCTTTTAAAAAGCCAAAAGTACGAGCTTTGGCGATTTCATTTTTAAAATTTTGTTGATTAAATTCAACATGTATGCTGTCATGCTCAGGTAAAAATACGGGGTGATTAAATGCAATTTTAAAATCTAACGAAAAGCCGTCATAGGGGCTAAACCGAGCGATTTTGTCTTCGTAAATGACTTCTACAGGTTGTAAAATTTGGATAAATTTTTTGGGAGCAGATTGCTGATAAATGCCTGCTTTTTCTAATTGTTCAATAAATACAATGGCACTGCCATCCATAATCGGCACTTCTGGGGCGGACACTTCAATGATAAGGTTGTCAATGCCCATGCAAGCAATCGCACTCATCAAATGCTCTACCGTGCCGATACGTTGATTTTTGTCATTCGTCAGATTTGATGACATCAAGGTGTCATTGACTTGGTCAAACTGTGCCAAAATCGGTGTCGCATCTGCCAAATCCGAGCGGATAAACTGAATACCTGTGTCAGTCGGTGCAGGCAAAAATCGCATATGCACGGTTTTGCCACTATGCAAACCAATGCCATCAAAGCTAATGGGATTGGCAATGGTGCATTGTTGAGCGTTATCTATTATGCTAGTCATCATTAAAGTACCGTAATAAATATTTTGTTACAATTGATGTATTTTAGCATTGTTTTAGCAGATAACAAGTCAGATTTGGTTTATTTTTTTGATAAAATCTATCAGTTTTTTTGCTCAAAAAAAACCACCACGCAATGTGATGGTTTTTATCAAATAATGTTGATTATTTATTTTGCTGACGGCGTAAGTAATCTTGAATACTATTGCCTGTGCGTTGTTGTGGTTGCGTTGAACCTGCTACTGTCTGTTGTGGTTGTGCAGTTTGCGTAACAGTTGGCTGTATTACAGATGGTTGTTGCGGAGCGACCTGTGTGGCTTGCTGTTGAGCCAATCCTGCTGTCAATGCTGGGGTATGTGTACCTGCATCTACACGGCTTTGGCTATTAACATCTGGCACAAAGCTCGCACGATTTGGCGTTGGTGCTTTGGGTGCTGTGTCCAGTGTTAAACCTGTTGCTACCACAGTTACTTGAATTTCATCACCCAAATCATCATCAAATACCACACCATAGAAAATATTGGCTTCGTCAATATCCACAAGGCTTTGTACTTTTTGGGTAATGCGTTCTTGTTCGTCAAAGTTGAAATCAGAGCTTGCTACCACATTGACCAACAAACCTTTGGCATTTTTTAATAATAAATTATCCAATAGTGGACTTTTGATGGCTTTTTCAGCGGCAGCTTCGGCACGGTCTTCGCCACTGGCTTTACCAATCCCCATCATGGCATGTCCACGTGAAGTCATCGCCGTTTTGATATCGTTAAAGTCAATGTTAATAAAACCGTCATCACGAATCATATTAGAGATACCTTGCACCGCTTGCAGTAGCACTTCATCGGCTTTTTTAAAGGCATCTTTCATAGAGATTTTGCCATAGACACTCATCAATTTATCGTTTGGAATGGTGATGATTGAATCAACAAAGTTTGATAAATTTTCAATACCTTCTTTGGCGACTTTGTTACGTTTGCCTCCTTCAAAAGTAAATGGCATGGTTACAACTGCAACGGTTAGTTTATCCAATTCTTTGGCAATACGAGCCACAACAGGAGCTGCACCTGTTCCTGTACCACCACCCATACCTGCGGTAATAAACACCATATCAGAGTTTTCAACGACTTGGCGAATTTGTTGCTCATTGCTTTCGGCTGATTCACGTCCGACTTCTGGGTTCGCACCTGCCCCTAAAATACCCAATTGGATTTTGTTAGGCGTTGTTAAACGGTCTAGTGCTTGTTTGTCTGTATTTGCACAGACAAAAGTGATATTTTTAATGCCTGATTGCACCATGGTTTCTACTGCATTACCACCGCCACCACCAACACCGATAACCGTTAAACGGGCTTGACCGTTGTTTTCTTCAAATTGTTCATTCGCCATACCGTACTTTAATTCCATACTTCGCTTTCTCCGCAAAATTAAATTAGCGTGTCTATTTGGGTAACTTAAGTTTTGTTAACTAAAGTTATTATTCAAAAATTCAAAAAATATCTGCGTATCATACCATGAGTTCATAAAAACATGAAATAGTTACGCAAAAAAATAAACAAAATTAAAACATCTCTTTTAAAAATCTTTCAAATCGTTGAAATGTGTTTTTAAAAGTTGATTCATTTTCTGTTACCACACTTTTTTCACTGTGATAAAAGGTATCACTTTGGGTATATAGCAATGTCCCAAAAGCTGTTTGATATTTTCGTTGTGTGATTAAGGCAGCGATGTGTTTGAGTTTATCATCTTCACCATATTGGCTATAAGCGGTAATCGCTGGGTGTTGATTGACTTTATGTACTTTGTTTGCCAATACTTTTTTGGCAAGTGGCACTAAACCTTTCATCTCTGCCCCACCGCCTGTTAACACATAACCTTGTTTTAAAAATTCGCTCAAGCCTGCTTGGTCTAGGTCATTTTTGATATTGGCTAAAATGCTTAAGTAGCGAGCTTCAACAATCTCTAATAATTGTTGCATATTGACCGTTTTTTCGTCATTGTACTGGGAACGGCGAACACTAAAAAATTGACTGGCATCAATGCCAAATCTATCCACACTGGCTTGATTTTTTTTCAAGGCTTCTGCTTCGGCAATACTAACTTCTAGCAACACTGAAATATCCATCGTCGCATGATGTCCTGCTTCGTCAAAACAAGCGGTATAGACCAATTTGTTATCGCTATAAACACACACACTGGTGGTTGATGAACCAATGTCAATCAAGCAAACGCCATGAAAACGCTCATCTGGCAATAAGCCATATTCGGCTGATGACACCGCATCAAAGAGCATTTGTTCTACGCTAACATCGCATTCTTGGAGCAGTTTTTGCAAATTTTGTCGGCTACGTACAGGCATCATCATCAAATGATACAACACCATCAAATCATTGGCTTGCATACCAATGGCATCGTCAATCATTTCTTCGTTGTCATCTAGTACAATGCCTTGTTGCACATAGCTCATCAGATACATATTGTCGCTTAGGTTTTTGTTTTTGGCATCGGTTAAAGCAGCAACAATGTCTTTGGCACGCACCGTTTCAGTTTCTATTTTGACTTTTCCAGCACTGTTAATACTCACCAATTCGGGCGTAGAAAAACTGAGCCAAACGCTATTAATACGGCAGTTTGCCATATCTTCGGCTTCTTGGATAGATTGTTTGATTGCTGCTTTTAAACGTTCACGATGACGGATTGCACCTTGTGAAAAATCATAATTTTTGACCGATGAAATGCCAATGATGCGAATGTCTTGTGCATCAAAAATCTGCCCAATCACAGTGTGAACGGCAGTGGCACTTAAATGAATTACAACAATAAGGTCAGGATTTTTCATGATAAATCAATTGATTACCTATTTTAAAATTTTTTAATTATTTGTATTTTTGCCATCATTTACAACGGTGTCATTTGTGGTTTTCCATGTGACCGCCATACCATTTTTATAACGCAAATCAATACTTTGCATTTTGGGTAATTTTGTGTGAAGCTGATTTTGTAACATCACACTTAAATGGTACAGTTTTTCAGACGTATTGTCATTGCCAACTAACACCCTTAAGCCATTGTCAAAGCGGAATAACCATGTCATACGAGATGAAACGATGACTTCTTTGACCTTTAATCCCAAAGGCAAATACCAGTCGCTCACCTGCTGTACCTGTTGCATCATGGCAACAGCGTCTTTTTCATCGCCCTGCAACTGCATCCAATAATGAGCATCAAGCTCGCTTGGGTCGGCAGGTTTGAACACCACGCCATCAGCGTCCACCAAACGCTCACTGCCAAATTTTGCCACTGCCTTTCTAGGCGTTACATTGACAATCAAACCTTGTTGCCAATCACGTCGCACGTCCGCTTGCTCCACCCAGCCAATATTGCTTAACGTGTCCACATAGCGGTGCAAGTCAGCTTGTAAAAAATTGCCATCGGCTTGCTTGCCCAAAATTTTTGTCAATTCATAGCGTTCGTGCGAATTTAAATTACTTTGTTGCAAGTGAATGCTGGCATTGGGCAATTGTTTTAACAGTTGAAATGTTGATACCAAAAACAACAAGAAAAAAATCAACACAACCACCACTATCCAATGGGTTGCGTTGCCCAAATTTTGGATATTTGGGCGAAACCGTGAGACTGATGTTGTTGTCATGTTTTAGCCCTTTTGACAGCCATTTTTCAAGTAATAAACAAATTTAAAAACAAACACACTATCATAACAAAAAACACATCAAATGATAAGAATATTTTAGCAACTTTCACTTAAAATTTAGACATTGTTTTAATTTTTGTTTAAAGTCTCTTCCAAAATTTTCACACACAAGCTGGCAAAATCCATGCCTTTGGCTTTTGCTGCTATTGGCACAAGGCTATGGTCGGTCATACCCGGCACGGTGTTTAGCTCAAGCAAATACAATTTGCCATTGTTATCTTTTAAAAAGTCCACTCTTGACCAACCACGTCCACCGATTGCCGAAAACGCCTTTAAGGCAATCTCGCCCATTTCACGCTCTTGCTCGGCGGTCAAATCCGATGGGCATTGATAAATGGTGTCGTTGCGGTTGTATTTGGCTTCATAATCGTAAAATTTGCCCGCAGGAATGATACGAATGCTTGGCAAAGCCTGTCCGCCTAAAAGTGAACAAGCGTACTCGCCGCCTGTGATAGCTTTTTCGGCTAAAATCTCGCCATGATATTGCTTTAAAGTTGGGTAAACGTCCGCCAAATTGCCTGCGTTTTCAATCATCACCACGCCCACGCTACTGCCTTCGGCGGCAGGTTTGACAAATAACGGCAAGCCCAAGTCTTGCTCAACTTTAGCAAAATCAGTATCATCATGCAAAACTACATACGGCACGTTTGGCAGTCCTAACGCTTGCCAAATCAAGCGATTGCGAAATTTATCCATCGCAATGGCACTGGCAAGCACGCCACAGCCTGTATAAGGAATGTTAAAGCCATCTAACACGCCTTGCAAACTGCCATCTTCGCCAAATGTGCCGTGTAGCACGTTGAACACTCGGTCGTATTCACGCAGTTTTGAAATGTCGGCTTGTTGTGGGTCAAAGTGATGTGCGTCCACACCCACTGACTGTAAGGCGTTTAGAACGGCTTTACCGCTGTTTAGCGACACTTCACGTTCGGCAGAAAAACCACCGCAAACAACCGCAACTTTACCGAATTTTTGTACATTTTCGTTCATTTTTTAACCTTTTTAAATTATTTAAATTAATTTTAAGCCAAAGGCTTGATATTCTTTAAATTTGCCATCTTCTGATAATAATTGATAATCGCTTTGCATACATTGCCAAATCATCAATCGGTCAAATGGGTCTTTATGTTTTTCAACCATTGGCAACTGATATAACGTTGCCATAGTCTGATGGTTTATATCTAGTGGTAGAAATAAAGATTGCCAAAGTTGTTTAAACAAACTTTCTTTATCCTTAACTGGTAAATTTTCTAAAGCCACTAGCATTTTTATATCCTTAATTTTGCGTCAAATACAAATTATTCTTCGCCAAATCTTGACATAACTGCCCCACATTGCCTGCCCCTTGCGTAATTAGCAAATCATTGCCTTTTAACGCCACCTTCAGCACTTGGGCGATTTGTTCTTTATCATTAACATTTAGCACAATCGGCTCAACCTGCCCACGCTCACGCATTGAGCGAGCCAAATCATCACTGGTCGCCCCTTTAATCAGCTCTTCACCAGCACTATAAACATCAAGCAAAATCAGCTTATCCACTTGCGACAAACACGCCACAAAATCATTAAAACAATCCCTAGTACGGCTGTAACGGTGTGGCTGAAAAATCATCACAAGACGGCGGTCAGGGTAGCTTTGGCGAGCGGTAGCAATGGTTGCCAACACTTCGGTGGGGTGATGACCGTAATCGTCAATGAGCAAAATATCTCCGTCATCTTTCACAAAAGTACCATTATTTTCAAACCTACGTCCCACACCCTTAAATTCAGCAACCGCACGACAAATCGCTTCATCGCTTATACCTTCGTCCGTTGCCATAGTGATTGCCCCAAGTGCGTTATAAACATTGTGCATACCTGGAATATTTAAGGTAATTTTTAAAGGTTCTTTACCTTTTCTAAGTACAGTAAAATAACTACGAGTGCCGTCTGCTACCACGTCCACCGCTTGCACGTCATTGTGTTTTTCTAATCCATAAGTCAAAACAGGTCTGCCAATGCGGTCAATCATGCCATAAAGCTCTTTGTCATCGCCACACAGCACCGCCAAGCCATAAAACGGCATATTTTGCAAAAATTGAATGTAGGCTTGTTTTAATTTGTCAAAACTGTTCTCATACGTCTCCATGTGGTCTTCGTCAATGTTGGTAACGATACACGCCATCGGACGCAAGGACAAAAATGACGCATCAGACTCGTCTGCTTCGGCAACCAAATAACGGCTTTCGCCCAAAGACGCATTTTTGCCACTAGCGTTCAATTTTCCGCCAATCACATAAGTGGGGTCAAGCCCTGCCTCGGTCAGCATCATGGTTAAAAGGCTTGTCGTGGTGGTTTTGCCGTGAGCCCCTGCCACCGCAATGCTATGACGGTAACGCATGAGTTCGCCAAGCATATCGGCACGGCGAATGACAGGAATACGAGCGGTCAGTGCCGACTGAATCTCTGGGTTGGTATGGTCAATCGCTGACGACACCACAACCACGTCCGCTTCGCTGATATTTTTGCTGTCATGACCGATAAACACCTGTACGCCAAGACTTTGTAAACGCTCAGTTGTGGCACTTTGTTTGATATCCGAACCTGACACGGTGTAGCCTTGATTATTGACGATTTCGGCAATACCGCACATCCCTGCTCCACCAATACCGACAAAATGCACATGACTGGTACGTCGCATACCTGGGGTTTCAATCATACGTTTGGGTAAATTTTTGGCTTTTTTTGCGTTTGTCATAGCTTTTCTCTTTTTATGTAAAATGATAGTTTTTTAGTTGATTTTTGTTAAGTATTTAATAAGTTATCTCGTGTTTCCATCAAGGTAAACCCAACAAATTCAAGCCTTGCCAATTTAATGGATTGTCATTTTTTACAATTTAATATAAATTATCCAAAATAATTTTCGCACATTGCTCGGTCGCTTGTGGATTGGCAAAGCTATAGGCTTTATTTGCTATTTCAAGAATTTGTTTACGGTCAAGTTTTGCCAAAATATTTGCCAAATTATCAGCATTTAGCTCTTTTTGCGGTAATAAAAACCCTGCACCATGTTCTGACAGGCTTTTGGCATTGGCGGTTTGGTGGTCATCAACCGCACTTGGCAACGGTACAAACACCGCAGGCAAGCCAACATTCGCCACTTCCGTTACTGTCAAAGCCCCTGCACGGCATACAATCACATCCGCCCACGCATAGGCTGCCGCCATATTGTCAATAAACGGCGAAATATCGTATTTGGTTTTTTGTAAATCGGCTTTGGCATACACCACTTGCGTGTCTTCAAGGTTATTTTTGCCACATTGATGAAACACTTGCCACGCTGATGCCGTTGGCATGGATTCCAATTTTTTTAAGGTCGGTGCAATGCTATTATTTAACGCTTGAGCCCCGAGCGAACCGCCCACAACAAGCAAGCGTAACGGACTGGTATCGGTTAATTTCATGCGTTCATTTGGTGTTGGCAATTTGACAATATTTTCTCGCACAGGATTGCCAACCGTGATAACCTTGTCGCTTGGTAACTGTGAAAATGTGTTTGGAAAGGCTTGCATGACCGTTTTTGCCATTTTTGCCAAATAACGGTTACTCATGCCTGCAATGGCATTTTGCTCATGAATGATAATCGGCTTTTTGCAAAATTTTGCCCCAAGTCCCCCTGGTGCAGTTACATAACCACCAAAGCCCACCACCATATCAATTTGATTGGATTGAATAATTTTGACAACAGCTAAAGTTGCTCTTAACAAGGCTTTCGGCGTTTGTAATAAGCGTTTAAAGCCATTACCACGCAAACCTTGCATATCAATGGCATGATAGACAAAGTCAGTTTTGGCAAGCAAGTCATTTTCCATACCACGTAACGTGCCAAGCCAATGCACGACCGCCCCTTGTTTTTGGAGTTCGTGAGCGACCGCCATCGCAGGAAAAACGTGTCCGCCTGTCCCTGCTGCCATCATCAAAATGCGTGGTTGTTTACTTGGCTCGCTCATAAATCGCCCTTTTATTGTGCTAAAAATGATTTTGCTAAAAAATGTTGCAAAAATACTGTCAAAAAATGAAGAAATAATAGCATTTTTTGACTTTTTTTAAAAGGGCTGATAGCATAAGGTTTTTACGTAACTGTTACGCAATTTTTTTTAAATGTAAATAAAAAAAAGAAACCAATGCCAGTTGATTTCTTTTTTATGTACTTTTGTCTTAAAAATTACAAAGATTCACCCCTACTGATGTTTTGATTTTTTGTCCATCACCTACTTTATTTGGCAAACTGGCAAGTAACATACAGTTGGTTTTATTCGTATATGCGCCGTCATCGGTTTGAATCCATAGCACGCCACATGGGTCAAAATACAAGCCATCTGGCGATGCCAAATCATTATTGGCAATCAAGCCTGATAAGTTTTCGGCAGCCAAATCAAATGGCGAAGCAAATAGGTAGATATCCCATGTAAAGGTGGTTGCGGTGTGGTCGCCATTAGCCTCTTCTCAACGGATAATATGACCGTTGGTATTGCCTTTATCGCCTGTATAGTTACGTGGATTGGCAGCGTTCATGCCTTGTTTGGCACGATGTGAGTTGTTGGTTAAGGTCACATAAATTTCGCCTGTGATTGGGCTAAGTTCTATCATATTAGCTACCTTTTATGTGGCTGTTTTTAGGGTTAAACAAAATTTACATTAGGGTAACAATTTGTTATGACAGTTCGTTGAAATGATGATAACAATTTGATGACAGTCACAAGGTTATTTGTGCTTATGCTGTTCAATCATTTCACTTAATTTTTTATCATTTTGATAAAACTGCTCACACCGCTTACACATCTTACGATGGACGTATAGTCTTAGCTGTTGTAATAGGGTTAAAGGTTGCTCATGAGCAAGGCTAATCTGCGAAGTTACCTGCTCACAGTCATGAGTCAAAAATTGAATAAATTTTGTGGTATATTTTTTTCGCATACTTTTCATATTTTTTTCTAGGACTGACCATTTTTAAATTTCCGTTCTCCTTGAACCTGTCAAAGGTGAGAAACACTATTTTGTAAGACATAGCATAGCGAAAAGACTTCTTGCACCACATCTTCGGCCGCAGTGCTGCCAGCCAATCGGTTGTTGGCAAATCTAAACATTTGCCCATACACCGACTGAATAAATTCATCTGTCAAGTGTGGATTATTTGGCGTGGTTGGTAGTTTGGTTGGCATGAGTTTTTTAAAAATACTTAAAATCAATGATTTATTTTGATAAAAACACCTTGATTGGTTAAATCATCAATCAAACTGTCGGCAAAATTGAGCAAAATTGATACATCTGGATAATCAATACGCTTGGCAAAACTCATCATCAAGGCTTCACTGTCCTTAAAACAACCATCGTCAAAGTCACAGAAACTGTCCGACCTATTATCACCAAGATGTTGGATAAAATCAATCAATAAATAGGTCATCGCATTGATAAGACTAAACTTTACTTTATGATAATTATCACGGTACACTAACAAAAACGTATCACACGGCTTTGTTGGCAAAAAGTCCTTGCCAATCTGTTGCACCGACCACGCATAATGCAGATTTTGCACAGTATTATTCAATGATAAATTAGGCAAAAATGGCAAATTATCCCCATTAGGTAAAGTGTCCACGAATAATTCAACCCACTCATAATGAGCCAATTGGTCAAAAAACATTGGCAATTCAAAATGCAAAGATTGATTTTGGCAAATATCATTCAAAAATTGTACAAATTGAGCGTTAATTTCAATAAAATATGGACTTTGTAAATGATTAGATTGGATAAAAGCAGCAATTAATTGTTGCCAAACATCAGGATTAATCAGACTTTGGCAAATCGGAAAGCATTGATTAACAAACGCCGATACGTTATTTTTTACCAATGATTGATACAACTTTTCAGCTCTTTTCGGTAAAAAATTCGGCTCATTGATGCTTACGGCTTGATTGCGGATACATTGCCCAAATTGCTGTTGAAATGTGTCTAAAGTTGCTATTTTCATGGTTTTTTTCCATCATCGTTTTATGGTTTTAAAACCTTGATTTTGTCTTATCGCTTGTTTTTGTTTGATAATCGCCACTTCATTTAGCAAATCCGCCAACGGTGGAAAATTAAAATCTCGCTCCAAGCAAGTGGGAATATCGTTTGCCTGTTTGCCTGTCCGCTCAAAAATAAGCATATACGCCCTGTCCAACAGTTGCCACACGCCATCAATCACACTTGCCCCATGCGTATCAATAATCAAATCATCGTCCACATAATGCCCTGCAACATGAATATAACAAGTTTTTTCAAGCGGTAAATCTTGTAAATACTGCTCCACATCAAAGCCAAAATTATGACTATTGACAAAAACATTATTCACATCAAGGTGCAAAAGACAGTCAGCTTCTTGTATAACAGCAGTGATAAACTCGCTATCGCTCATAGTACTGATACTTGGCTGATAATAATAAGACGCATTTTCAAGACCAATTTGACGTCCTAAAATATCTTGTATTTGCCGAATGCGTTTTGCCACCCAAAATACTGCCTCTTCGGTACAAGGAATGGGAAATAAATCATACAAATGCCCATTTTTATCACTACACCATGACAAATGTTCGGTAAAAAGCAAAATATTATGTGTGTCTAAAAATTTGCCAATATTTTTAACCAAATCCACATTTAGCGTAGCGGTACTACCAATTGATAACGATAACCCATGACATGCAAAGGCATACCGCTCCGTAAACGGACGCAACATAGCATCAAAACGACCACCCATTACGCCTGTCTCCGTTATCCAATTCTCAGCAGACACTTCAAAAAAATCTATCAGCGACAAATCTGCTTGTTGTAATTGAAATAACAACTCACGGCGAAAACCAAGCCCTGCTCCGTACAAAGTTTGGTTGGTGGTATTTTTGGTAATTGTTTTGGCAAAAGTGTTAGTCATTTTTTGTCAAGTGAGCAAGTATTAATGCCGATTAAATGGTAAATTGGACAAAAGTTAATAAAGCCAGTAACCAATAAAATCATTCCAATCACCCCAAACCACGAGCCAAAATAAACACCTGCTCCGATAATTGCCAAGCCCACCACAATGCGTAATATACGGTCTGCTTTACCTAGATTAATTTTCATAAAAACTCCATTATTACTTTGGTTTAACGTGATGCACCACAACCAGCGTTTGCTGATTTATCGGTTGTGGCGTTGTTGGTGTTATCGCCCATTGCTGTGCCACAGCCTGCGGTTGCTGTTTTACCACCACACATACCTTCAGAACATTTGGCTTCCGTAGTTTTTTCCATCATCATAGGCTGTTGGTTTTGGCTAAGATTTTGATTGGTGTGAGTTGATTGTTGCATGGCTTCAGCTGGTTTGGCTTGGTTTTGATAACCACTGTCCATTTGTTTTGCACCAAATGGACTTTCGGCACAGCCTCCCAAACCGACTGCTACGATTGATGAAACGGCTAAGCTTTTTGCTAAATGCTTACTGGTGGTTTTTTGGTTAAATTGCATAAGAATTTTCCTTTTTTGATGAAAGTTTCTCCTTAGACAAAATAGGTGAGAAGTTTCTTACATTTTTTTTACGATTTTTTTCAAATGCTTACAAAAATGATAAAGCCAATACCTACGCCATAGCTTAGCCCTTTATTTTAATCTGACTATTTTTTCACCAAACTTTCCACAAACGCAATAAAATCATGAGCAATCTGCGTACCACATTGGTCGTCAATCTCACGCACACAAGTTGGGCTGGTTACATTAATTTCGGTAATTTGTCCGCCAATCACGTCCAAACCCACAAAATATAAGCCTTTTTCCATCAGCACAGGGGCAACCGTTTCGGCAAGTTCACGCTCACGAACCGACAACGGCATTGCCACGCCACGCCCACCCGATGCCAGATTGCCACGAGTTTCACCTTCGGCAGGAATGCGAGCCAAACAATAATCCACAGGTTTACCACCAACTATCAAAATGCGTTTGTCGCCATCTTTAATCTCTGGGATAAATTTTTGAGCCATAATCGGTAAGGTCTCAAGCTGGGTAAGCATTTCAAGTGTTGAGCCAATGTTTGGACTGTCCGCCGTCAAACGAAAAATCCCCATGCCACCCATGCCATCAAGCGGTTTGACAATCACGTCTTTATGCTCGCTGATAAATTCACGAATGTGGCTTTGTTTTTGGCTAACGGTGGTTGGGGTCATCAAATGGGCAAATTGAGTAGCGAACAATTTTTCGTTACAATCTCGCACACTTTGAGGGTTATTTAACACAAGCACGCCTGCACGCTGGGCATATTCCAACAAGTACAAGCTGTACAAAAATTTCATGTCAAACGGCGGGTCTTTACGCATGATAATCACGTCAAAATCAGTGGCTTTTTGCGTAGCCTTTTCGCCCAAGTCATAAAAATGCTCTGGGTTTTTAAAGGTTTTTACCGATTGGCTGTCAATGTGTAATTCGCCATTTTTTAGCCATAAGTCATTGATTTGGCAATAATTTGCGGTATGTCCACGCTCGTCAATCGCCCAAAGCATGGCAAGGGTGGTGTCTTTTTTGTAGTTGATGGTTTTGATATCGTCCATCACGATTAAAAATTTTAAATTTTTCATAAGTTTTCTCTTTAGTTTTCAAATAAAGTTTGCCAATCATTTAACAACAAAATTGAGCCTAATTGCTTAGTTTTGGCAATATGACGGTTATCAGCCGTTACAAAAGTTGTATGACGATTGATTGCCATTGCATGATAAATGCTGTCATACATGGACGGATAGCCACTTTTTTCATTACCATTTTGGCAGATTTTTTCTGCAAGTAACCAATCATCATAGCTAGGCTCTTGCAATGTCAAATTAGCTGATTTATAAAAATTAAGCAAATTTAACGTATCATCAAGAGCAACTTTCTTTTTAGTCGCCACATTAATCACTTCATATTGAAACAATGTGGGTGCGTAAAAATGTATAAAATGACTGTTGCAATATGTCAAAAAATCAATCGCAATTTCGCTATCTGGTTCATCTTGCAAAATTTTAATTAAAACATTGGCATCAACTATCAGTCCGAATACCGCCAAATCTTGGCTCATCGCAATTCACCATCTCGGATTTGTCTTAGCAAATCTGTGCTAGAAATGCCTTCATTTTTTGGATATTTAAAACGAAAATTTTTGATAAGATTATTTAATTTTTCAATATCTTGATTGTAGATATTTTTAAATAACAAATCATTGATAAATTGTGATTGTTTATCTCGTGAAATCATTTTATCCAAATTTTTGGCAATTGTTTCATCAATATGAAATGTTCTTTCTACTGTTGCCATAATATTCCCCTTTTATGAAACGCCATACTGCTCACGGTAGCTTTTCATCGAGTTTAATTGTTCTGCCGTGCCATTTTTCGCCACATAATCAATAATATCATCAAAACTCACCAAAGCAAGCACAGGCACGTTCAAGGTTTCGGCAAGTTCTTGAATGGCGGATTTTTCACCCTGCCCTTTTTCTTTGCGGTCAAGGGCAACAATAATCCCTGCAACTTTGGCATTTTCTTTTGCCAAGAGTGCCACCACTTCACGCATTGCCGTGCCTGCGGTCATCACATCATCAATCACCCACACCGATTTGCCTTTTAAATCCGCACCGACCAGCATTCCGCCCTCACCATGGTCTTTGGCTTCTTTGCGGTTGTAGCCCCAATTGGCATTGATTTGATGATTATTCCAAAGAGATTGAGCCGTTGCCGCCACAAATGGAATGCCTTTATATGCCGCCCCAAAAATCACCAAATCATCTTTATTCGCATTTTTTGCTAAAGCGTCTGCATAGCCATTTGCCAAAACCGATAATAATTCGCCAGTAGAAAGCAAACCTGCATTAAAAAAATACGGACTGACACGCCCAGATTTTAGGGTAAATTCGCCAAATTTTAGTACATTGTTTTTTAACGCAACTTCAATAAATTGGCTTGGCTGAAAAGTATTTGACATCATTTTTTTCCTTTTTACACAAAGACTATCTGATTTTTACAAAATAATGGCAATAGTTTAGCATATTCACAAAAAAAATCTTTGATAAATTTGTGGGTTTTCTTTATCAAAATTTTGGTTTACAATCCTTTTTATTTTTGACAAGTATGCTTATGAAAAATTCTGCGACCCACAATGCCAACTCAAACGACCATTTGAATAACAATCTGATTGTTGATGGTAAACTAGCCATTGCCGATTTTGTCGCTTCGCCAAACTTTGGTGAACGACCCAATCCACAGGACATTTCACTGATTGTCATTCACAATATCAGTTTGCCACCGAGCGAATTTGGCAAAAAAGATAAAAACGGACAGCATTTTGTCAAAGCATTTTTTCAAAATAATCTAAATCCGTCCAACCACCCGTATTTTGCAACGATTTATCAACAGCAAGTTTCTGCACATTTATTTATAGAAAGGGATGGCACAATCACGCAATTTGTCAATTTTGCTGACAGAGCGTGGCACGCAGGCAAGTCTAGCTATCTTGGGCGTGAAAATTGTAATGATTTTTCCATTGGCATTGAGCTTGAAGGCGATGATTATAGTGAATTTGATGCACGTCAATATCAGGCGTTAGCACAGACGATTTTGGCGATTAACAAGGCGTATCCTAAGACAAAATGCCATTTGGCAGGGCATAGCGATGTCGCTCGTGGGCGAAAGTCCGACCCAGGGGCGTATTTTGATTGGCAAAAATTGCGAAAATTGATAAATGATTGTTGAGTAATTTTTCAATGCCCCAATCCCAAAAACTGTTAAAATCCACCGCCATCGTCAGCGTTTTTACGTTGTTATCTCGTGTGTTAGGCTTGGTGCGTGATGTGGTGTTGATGAATGTGTTTGGGGCAAGTGGCTTGATGGACGCTTTTTTGGTCGCTTTTAAAATCCCAAACTTTTTACGCCGATTGTTTGCTGAAGGGGCATTTGCCCAAACCTTTGTCCCTGTGATTGCGGATTATCAAAAAAAATCTAACCAAAATAATTTTCATGACTTACAAATTTTGATTAGCCGAGTGTTTGGCACGTTGTTGTTATTATTGTCGGTTTTGACAAGTGTGGTGATGATGTTCGCCCCTGTCGTGATTGGGGCGTTTGCGATGGGTTTTATTCATGAACCTGACAAATTTGCCACCGCCACAACTTTGTTACGTTTAACATTTCCTTATTTACTGCTTATTACGCTGACTGCCTTTGCCAGTAGCGTGTTGCAAAGTTATCAACGCTTTGTCATTCCAACAGTTACGCCTATTTTATTAAACATTTGTTTTATTATTTTTGCGATTTGGCTATCGCCGTATTTTGCTGAGCCGATTTTGGCGTTGGGCTATGCGGTGTTGTTGGCAGGTATTTTACAATTGGGGTTACAGCTTTTACCACTTTATCAACAAAATTTGTTAATTTTACCAAAAGTAGATTTTGCCCATACAGGCGTTCGGCAGATTTTAAAGGGTGTATTACCTGCGATTTTTGGTGTGTCGGTGCTACAGATTAATTTGCTCATCAATACCAGTTTTGCCAGTTTTTTGCCGACAGGGTCGGTGTCGTGGCTATATACCGCAGAACGTATGAGCGAGTTGCCGTTGGGCGTGATTGGCGTGGCGATTGGGACGGTGATTTTACCGCATTTATCGCATAATAATAATGAACAGAATTTCATAAAAACGTTAGACTGGGCGTGTTGGTTGGTATTGTTGATTGGCTTGCCTGCGTCTTTGGCGTTGATACAGATTAGCGATATTTTGATGTTGGCACTGTTTCAACATGGCAGATTTGGTTCGCATGACGCATTGATGAGTGGTTTTGCGTTGCAATGTATGGCTGGGGGAATTTTGGCGTTTATGCTAATTAAAATTTTTGCTCCTGCTTTTTTTGCCAAACATCAAGGCAAAATCCCTGTCAAAGCAGGTATCATCGCAATTGTTGCCAATGCGGTCAGTGCGGTTGTGTTGTTGGGCATTTTTTCAACAATCAACTTGCCGTTACATGGGGCGTTGGCATTGGCGACTACGTTATCGGCGTGGGTGAATGTGGCGGTGTTGTATTATTATTTAAAAAAACAACAATTGTTCAAATTTAATCCACATTCGAAAAAACGTATGTTACAATTGTGCGTTGCCAATGGTGTAATGCTGATTGCTTTACAAATTATGATAACGCTTTTTCCTACTAATGCCAGTCAAATTGGCAAAATTTTAGCGTTTTTGGCGATTTGTGTTGGCGGAATGTTAGTGTATGCGGTGGGATTATTTTTGGCTGGATTTCGGTCTGGTAGTTTAAAAAGTGATTAAAATGTTTGTTTGAAGAACGCTATTATACGCTTGGAATCAGTAATTTAGGTAATTTTATGGTGGTGCATTGGACGATAAGGGGTGATAACGTTAGAATATTCTCCGCCCATCGAGCAGAACCACATCAAAGGAAAATCTATGAAAACAGTAAAAGATGACCCAAAACTTGGGGAAATTGATTTTAATAACGCATTGTCCGTTAGCGAAGTACCTGAACTTGCAAGATTGCAAGCAATGAGAAAAGCAGAACAAAAACAAAAAAGTGAGCCTACTTATGCCATTGAGCCTGACGTTTGGCAACTTATTAGCCAAAAACTAGACAACGCCAGTGAATTAACAAGAATGAACAATATTTTACGAGCTGTACTTGCTTAATTCTTGCCAAAAAAAATTTACCAAACACAATAAATTTTGTATTGTAGGGGCGTATTGAATACGCCCAATAATGAATTTAACAGGACTTATGCAATAAGCTTCTACAAATTGATATATTTTATATTTTTGGATTGGTATTACTGAATATTATTTTTTACCAGACGTTTGACATTCTGGTTCATCGCAGATACCGTATAGCACCAACGAATGCCCTGACAATTTAAACCCATGCTCTTTGGCAACGCTTTCTTGCAGTGCTTCAATTTCATCTTTGTGAAACTCCACCACTTTGCCACAATGGTCACAGACCAAATGGTCATGATGTTCTTCTTTGGCAACCTCAAAAACCGACAAATTATTTTCAAAATTATGGCGTTCTACAATCCCTGCTTGTTCAAACTGGGTCAAAACACGATAAACAGTCGCCAAACCGACATCTTCACCTTGCTCAATCAAAGCTTTGTACACATCTTCGGCACTCATGTGATGACGTTCGGCACTTTCTAATAGTTGTAAAATTTTTAAACGTGGTAACGTAACTTTTAGTCCTGCACGGCGTAAATCTTGGTTGGTAAATGTCATTTTTTTTCCTTATTTGTTGTGATTCGCTTTTATATTAACACAAAAATGTTAAAATGGTATAAAATCTTAAGATAAATAGTAGGCATTTTTGCTTAAATAGCGTATGATAGCGACTATTCTTGAATTTTAATATTAAATTTTTTCAATAGGTTTTTTTAATATGAACAATCGTTTAAAATTTTTGCCCCTAATCGCCGTTTTGTCAAGCGTGAGCGTCTTGCCTGCCTGTTCGTGGTTTAGCGTTTACAAAATTGACATTCCACAAGGCACGCCAATCCACGAAGACAAACTTGCCCAAGTGCAAGTCGGCATGACCAGCGACCAAGTGTTATACATCTTGGGTAGCCCTGCGGTGCAAGACACGCTAAACCCCATGCGTTGGGACTATATTTATGATTTTACCGCAGGCACAATCGCCAAACGTGAAAACAAACCCAACGTGCATAACGCCGAGCAATATGCCAAAATCTACTTTGACAATACAGGCAGAGTTGCCAAAATTGAACGTCCAAATAGCTACAAAACCGATTAATTCGTAACCTTGTTGTGAATTTTTGCAAGTTGTTGTTTTTTAGAACGTTTTTGACGTTTTTGCATGGGATTTATGGTTAAAGGGCGGTAGATTTCTAGTCTATCGCCTGTTTTTAATGGGGTTTGCCAATCAATTTTTTTGGCAAAAATACCAATTTGGTAATCTCTGATTGCCAAAAAATCATCAAGCCAACCCAAAGTATTCACCGCATCATGGGCGGTCGCACCGTCAGGCAAATTGATTTTTTTTAACAAATGTTCACCTTCTTTGGGTGAAAATGCCACTTCAATCGTTATCATTTTTTATCTTTTTTACAATATTTTTATCAAAAAATTACACAAATAAACCCACAATTGCCAATAAAATCGCCAATGGCACAACAATTCGCACGCCAATTCGCCAAATGTTATAAACGGCTTCTGAACCAAAGTTTAACGATTTGCGTAAATGGCTGATTTTCATTTGCCAACCTGCAAAAATCGCAAGCCAAACTGCCGTGATTAAACTTAACAAGATTAATAATTGGTTTAAAAATGCCGTTGGAATCAAGGCAAATCCCAATCCCACAACAGCCGTTATCACCAATGCCAAAAAGCTAAAGCGAGTTTTTGCTAATTTTAATGACAATTGTTCGGAAACAATATGGAGCAGATAGGCTGAACCTGCCAACATCGCCAACGCATAGGCAATCGCCGATAGATTGCTAGCTGGCGATAAAGTCATGGCGACCAACGCACCGCCGACCATTTGAAAACACCAAATCGGCAACACATAGCGACTGGCGACTGCTTTGTTGTCCTTGCCTGATTTTTCGGTATCGCTTAACAAAATTTGATTAGCTCGGCTGTGCCAAAACAGCCCCGTTCCCGCTCCAACACACACCAACGCCAACACCACCGCAAGCGACCATTCTCTAAGCGACGTATTGGTCATTTGCCAAATGGCAAATCCAGACTGGCTCACGTTTAAACCTAAAGCCACAATCGCCAAGCCAAATGCCAACCAACCTGCCAAATGTTTGGTAAAACTAAGTCCAATCACGATTAACACCATGATGGCAAGTAAGGCAGGCGTTGCCATTGTGCCGACCAAAGGTTGCAAATTTTGGGCGGAGCTGGCTAACAAATGTCCGACAACGGTCAATAATAACGCAACCGTCAGCCAACCAAAACCACGCCAAACCGTGCTAACGTCTGATTCTCTGGTTAAATTTGGCAAGCCGACCAAAGGCGTTGTGCCACTGCGATGGGCTAAGGCAACTTCGGCAAATACCATTGGCAAACCGACCAAAGTCATCGCCACTAGCCACAATAGCCAAAAATCCATCTGACCTGCGACTTCTTTTGCAAACCATGCAAAAACTAATAACGGCAGTAATCCTGCGATTAATAAGGGTTGAAATCGGTTCAAAGCCATATGAATTTCCTTGAATTTTTTAACATTTTGACAATTAAAATAAAGAATTTAAAAATAACGGTTGCTATTATAACGCAAGGGCGTATCAAATACGCCCTTTTTGTTCAATAAATATAAGAACCTGTTCACGATTGTTGTTCTTTTAAGGCTTCACGCTTGTTGTGCGAGATGGAGTTTATCACCGCCCACACGATAAAGGCGATACCAATCAGACCTGTAACAATCTCTGGTACTTCGATGTGTACGGTCGCCAATAGCATAATCAACGCCAACGCACCAATCGCATAATGCGCACCATGCTCTAGGTAAATAAACTCATCAAGCGTGCCTTTTTCTACCAAGAAAATCGTCATAGAACGCACAAACATCGCACCGACTGCCAAGCCTAACATGATGATAATCACGTCATTGGTAATCGCAAATGCCCCAATCACACCATCAAAACTAAACGATGCGTCCAACACTTCTAAGTATACAAAGCCTGCAATACTGCCTTTGGCAATCGCCCCTGCGACTTCTTTGCCTTCAACTTGTGGCGTGCTTTCGTCATCATCGTCCGCCCCTTCTAGTAAACTTGACAATACATTGGTCGCCAAATAAATCAAAATACCAAACACACCTGCAATCAGTACGGCTGACTTTTGGGCTGGGGCTACCCAGTTTAGGACAACCATTAACAATACCAAAGCGACAAACACGCTCATGGCATCTACTTTGCCAAAACGGGCCAGTCTTTTTTCAAGCCATTCAAACCAATGCACATCTTTGTCATCAAACAAAAAGTTCAAAAACACCAATAACAAAAACATACCACCAAAAGCAGCAATTTCGGCATGGTGTGCCATCAGTTTGGCAGAGTATTCTTTGGGATTGTACAATGCCATGTTAATTACGTCCATCATGCTCATCTCGGCAGTCACCGCCACAATCACAATCGGAAACACCAAACGCATACCAAATACGGCGATTAACATGCCGACAGTTAAGAAAATCATTTTCCAAAACTTGTCCCAATGCTTTAACACAGACGCATTGACGACCGCATTGTCAAACGACAATGAAATTTCCATCACCGCCAAAATCAGCGTAACAAACAAAGCGGTCACCATCGCAGACACGCCACCATGCGAAAAACCCCACCACGCAGCAATCATCAAAGCGACAATGGTAAACGCAATGTCAAAATAAAAATGTTTTAAATTTTTCATCATAAGAAAAAATCCATAAATATAAAAAAAGTGGCAAAGCACCACTTTTTGAATGAATATTTGTTGCTAGCTTATTTTCACGATAATTTAAAAAAATACAAGCATTAAAACGTAACTTTATGTTAATTTTTTGCAAGTATCCCCATATTTAGCAAAAAAATATCATTTTTAAAAAATATACGCTTAACCAATATTAATACCATATTGGCTACACATCGCCGCCAATCCACCAGAATAACCTTGACCGACCGCACGGAATTTCCATTCACCATTGTAGCGATATACTTCGCCAAACACCATCGCCGTTTCAATAGAATAATCTTCCGCCAAGTCAAAACGCACCACTTCCAAGCCTGTTTCTTCGTTTACCACACGGATAAAGGCATTGGCGACTTGTCCAAAGTTTTGGTTACGAGCTTGGGCATCGTGAATGGTGACAGTAACGATGATTTTGTCAATGTCGGCTGGGATTTGGGCAAGGTTCACTTTAATCACTTCATCATCGCCATCGCCTTGTCCTGTGCGGTTGTCGCCTGTGTGTTCTACCGCACCGTTGTCCGATTTTAGTTGGTTATAAAAAATAAAATCGTGGTCGCCACGCACTCGCCCATTGCTTGCCAACAAAAACACGCTGGCATCAAGGTCAAACTCTGAGCCAGAAGTCGCTCGCTCGTCCCAACCCAAACCGATTAACAGTTTGTTTAAATTTGGGTCGGTTTTGGTTAAAGATAAGTTACCACCTTTGTTTAATGAAATTGCCATTTTTTTATACCTTTTTGAATGTTTAACAAAATAAAAGATTGTGTTGTGATTTTTTAATCAAAACCAAATAAAAATTGATTTATCTTATCAAATTCGTGGGCGTAACGCACGTATTTTTGTCAAAATTTTGATAATAATTTTTTGACAAAGGCTATTTTTTTGCTATTATTGTTAGGTTAAAATTTACTTGGCAAAATAAGAAGCATTCTGATGAAAAAACAACCGATTTGTTTGGCAATTTTAGGACTTGGCACAGTTGGCACAGGCGTTGTCCAACTACTAGAGAGTAACCTTGGCGAAATCACTCGCCGTACTGGACGTGAAGTAAAAATCACCCACGTTGGCACACGCAGACAGCGTGATGACATTGATAAAACTATCAATCAATCCGCCGATTTGATGAATATCGTTACCCAAGATGACGTGGATATCGTCATTGAAGTGATGGGTGGCACGACCACCGCCAAAGACGTGATTATCCATGCGATTAAACATGGCAAACACGTTGTAACCGCTAACAAAGCCCTACTTGCCGAACATGGCAACGAAATTTTTGCACTGGCAGACGAACATAATGTCAAAGTCGCTTATGAAGCGTCGGTTGCAGGCGGTATTCCGATTATCAAAGTGGTGCGTGAAGCTTTATCAGCGAACAAAATTGACTGGTTGGCTGGCATTATTAACGGTACAGGCAATTTTATTTTGACCGAAATGCGTGAAAAAGGACGTGCCTTTGATGATGTGCTTGCCGAAGCCCAAGCCTTAGGCTATGCCGAAGCCGACCCTACTTTTGATGTAGAAGGCATTGATGCGGCACACAAGCTGACCTTGCTTGCTTCTATTGCTTTTGGGATTCCGCTACAGTTTGACAAAGTGTATTGCGAAGGCATTACCAAAATCACCACCCAAGATGTCAAATATGCCGAAGAATTGGGCTATCGTATCAAACATTTGGGCTTTGCGGTTCGCCGTCAATTAGCTAATGGCGAAGAAGGCATTGAACTGCGTGTACACCCAACGTTAATCCCAGATGACGAACTGCTTGCCAATGTCAATGGTGTCAAAAATGCTGTTTTGGTAGACGCTCACCCAGTCGGTCAGACTATGTATTACGGTGCGGGGGCAGGTGCAGGGGCGACTGCGTCAGCGGTGATGGCTGATGTGATGGATTTGGTGCGAGCATTAAGCTGTCCATCGGCAGAAACTGCCAATTCAAACCTTGTGCCACATTTGGCATTTTTACCGCAAAATCTTGACAACACTCGTATTTTATCGGCTGATGAGATGATTTCTGGTTATTATTTGCGTGTGCAAGTCAAAGATGATGTCGGCGTTTTGGCAAAAATCACCCAAATTTTGAGCAAATCTGACATTAGCATTGATGCGATTTTACAAAAACCTGCTCACGAACTTGGCGAAGTGCCTGTTATCATCATGGTAGACCCTGTGATGGAGCGTAACATGAACGAAGCAATTACCAAAATTGAAGCCCTAGATAGCGTGGTGGATAGCGTGATTCGGATTCGCCTTGATGAATTGATTGAGTGATTTTGCTAAACAGTATTATTAATAAATATTATTAATAAGTAAAAATATGAACAACATTACCCAACTTGACCCAAAAAATGTTTGGCAATGGTTTGCCAACATTTGTGCTATCGCTCACCCAACTTTTCACGAAGAAAAGCTGGCTCAATACTTTATTGACCGCGTCAATAGCGATGGGCAACAATATGGTTTAAGCATTGAAAAAGATGCTGTTGGCAATTTGCGTATCAAAAAACCAGCTACCAAAGGCATGGAAGACCACGCACCTGTCGCCATTCAAGCCCACTATGACATGGTCGCCCAAAAAGGGGCTAACTCTACCCATGACTTTAGCACCGACCCCATTCAGACGCACATCAAAGACGGCTGGGTATGGGCGAATGACACCACACTTGGAGCGGACAATGGCATTGGGCTTGCGATGGGCTTGGCGGTGGCATTTAGCGATGATATCGCTCACCCACCGTTGACATTGATAATTACCAGCGAAGAAGAAATCGGCATGGGCGGGGTGCAAGGTTTGGCAAAAGAATGGTTGGATATGCCGTATTTGTTAAACCTTGATTCTGAAGACAGCGGTGAGCTTTTTATCGGCTGTGCAGGTGGTCGTGATGTAACTTTTAGCCAAACCTATCCCACTCAAGCATTGACCGACAACACATCAATTTTACAGCTCAAAATATCAGGGCTACACGGCGGACATTCTGGCATTGACATTAATAAAGGCGTTGCCAATGCCAATTTGTTGTTAAACCGAGTTTTGACAGCGATTTTTGCCAAAGCAAATTTTGAGCTTATCTCGCTGTATGGCGGTACATTACGCAATGTGATTACCAGAGATGCCTACGCTATCTTTGTCGGTGATTTTGACCACCTAAACCCATTGGTAAAACAACAAGCCGATATTATCAAGCAAGAACTGCAATTTGCCGAAGAAAATCTTAACATTGAACTTGTTAAAATTAATCTTGATGATATCAACACTCTACAACAAAACCATAAAAAATCAAACAAAAACAATAGCTTGGAAAATCTGACTTCTCCACCAACAGTCGCCAATGCGACAACAACAAAAAGCATTTTAAACTTGATTAATGCCATTCCAAACGGCGTTATCCGCATGAGTGATAGTTTTGTTGGTGTGGTGGAAACGTCCATCAGTATGGGAGTGGTACGCTTTCACAATGGCGAATTAAGCGTCAAATCCTTAATGCGGTCTTTGGGCGAAACCCAAAAAGATGCCCTAGCCCAAAAACTGACCTCTTTGGCAGAGCTATCAGCGGTGAATATTGCTTTTAGTGCCGATTATCCGGGGTGGCAACCTGACCCAAATTCGTATCTATTGGCAAAAGGGAAAGCCATTTTGACCGAATATTTTGGGCAAGCCCCAAAAATCCAAGTCATTCACGCAGGTCTAGAGTGTGGCTTTTTAAAAGCCAAAGCCCCACAGATGGATATGATTTCGTTTGGCCCGAACATTCGTGCCGCTCACTCGCCAAAAGAACGAATAGAAATCGCAAGCGTTGCCCAAAATTTTGAAATTTTATTAAAATTTTTGGCACAAATACCCAAACAATAGCCAACCATCATTGCCATCAACCTGTTTTGATGGCTTTTTTTTGAGTATTTATCATTTTATCTACTATTTCTCAAATTTTGTAACAAAAAAACAAGGAATTTTTTATGAATTGTGGTATGTTATCTTCGTAAAAATCCTCTTTAGATTTTATAAAATTATAAAACAGGTGTACTGTGAATTTATTTGAAATTTCCATCACGATTTTGGCGTTAATTTTAACGTCAAGTTTTTTTTCTATTTCTGAGATTGCTTTGGCAGGGGCAAGACGTATCAAACTCAAACTTTTGTCCGAATCTGGTGATACCAGAGCCGACAAAATTTTACATTTGCAAGAAAATTCTGCCGACTTTTTTGCCACATCACAAATCGGCTTAAATGCGGTGGCAATTTTGGGTGGTTCGGTCGGTGAGTCAGCGTTACGCCCCTATTTCCAAGCGTTTCTTGGCAAATTTTATCAAGGGGCTTGGTTAGAAAATCTTGCGTTTTTTACGTCTTTTATTTTTGTAACGCTGTTATTTATTTTGTTTGCCGATTTAATCCCCAAACGTATCGCCATGATTAGCCCTGAAAAAATGGCGTTGGCGGTGATTAATCCTGTGTTAGTATTGATAAAAATTTGTCAGCCATTGGCTTGGATTATCAATGGTTTGGCAAATTTGATTTTTCGCATTTTTAAAGTCAATACTACACGTGAAGAAAATATCACCTTTGACGATGTGTCTGCTATCGTGGATGCAGGGGCGGAAGCGGGCGTTGTGTTGCAACAAGAACAACATTTTATTGAAAATGTGTTTGAGTTAGAAGAGCGTACCGTGCCGTCATCAATGACATTGCGTGATGATGTGGTGTTTTTTACGCTGGGCGAGCCTGCCGAGAGTATTCGCCAAAAGATTGCTGAATATCCGTATTCCAAATTTTTGGTGTGTAATGGCACGATTGACCATGTGATTGGCTATGTGGATACCAAAGATATTTTGGTAAAAATCATGAGCAATCAAGCCCAAATTCAGCTTAACGAAACGACCATTCGCAATGTGTTAATCATTCCTGATACCTTAAAATTGTCCGAATTGTTAGACCGTTTTCGCTCAAGCAAAGAAAAATTTGCGGTGGTGATGAATGAATACGCCCTTGTGGTGGGGGTGATTACACTGTCGGATATCATGATGACGGTGATGGGCGACTGGGTTACACCGATAGACGATGAACAGCAAATTATCCAACGTGATGAAAAGTCTTGGCTAATTGATGGCGTTACACCGATTGAAAATGTAATGCACGCTTTGGATATTGACGAATTTCCTGATTGGGATAATTATGAAACGATTGCTGGCTTTATGATGTACAAACTCCGCAAAATCCCCCGCCCTGCTGATTTTGTGGAATATGAAGGCTATAAATTTGAAGTGGTGGACATTGACCATCACAAAATTGACCAGTTACTCGTTACCCAATTGCCTGTGCAAATGAAAGAAATCATTGAATAATAAATACTTATTATCATTATTTACGCCCTCTGCACACGACAGAAACTACTAAAACAAAGTTGATTTTCTTTTAAAACTGAGAAAATCAACCAACCTATTAAAAAAAGCAAAATCACCACACATAATAAACCGTCTAAATCCATCAATCAGAAAATCTAACCCCAAAGCAAAAACACTTGACTGAGGACGACCATTAGACTTAAGGCAACGTTTATAATGACTAGGCTTATCATCAATGACCGCCAAGCCAGTCAAATAAGCCCAACAAAAGGCTAACGCATTTACCGCAACCAATTTACTCACTCTGTCTTGTTTAGTCAAATGCGTATCCTCAAGATTAAAACCACGCCCCTTTAAACAAGAAAACAGCGTTTCAATCTGCCAACGCATCGCATAAGTTGCCATAGGGTCAATATCATCAAAATCATTGGTAGCCACAATCACATAATCATTATCACTATCAAGCTTTGCCGATACCTTGACAGGACACTTATCAACAAAGAGTGTTCTAGCATGGTGATAAGTATCTTGCTGGTTTAAATTATGAAATAGTGTTTTAATTTGTACGCTTTGTCCTTGTGTATTGGTCACTTTACTGTCTTTTTTAATGCGTATGGCAAATTTAATATTTTGTTTTGTTAGCCAGTCAAACCATGCAGAACCCACAAATTCTCTATCGGCTAATACTTTTTGTATTTTATCTTTACCAAAGGTGTGAATGAATTTTTCAATGAGTTGTGTTCTCTCTAGTGTTTTTGAGTTGCCTTGTTTGTCTAGCATTGTCCAGTATAAGGGTATGGCAATGCCTTTGTGTACAACAGCTAACATGAAGATGTTGATGTTGCTTTTTCCCCATTTCCAGTTGGTACGGTCAATGGTGAGTGTGACTTTGTTTAGTCCAAATAGTTGAAAGATAAGGCGTGCTATTTGGTGTTCATTTAGGGGTGTTTGGGCGAAAAAGCGTTGTATTCTTCGGTAGTTGCTGTCATTTGTTGTGCTGTTGGTAAAGTGTCTGGCTATCTTTTTTAGGTTACTGCTTTGGGCGGTAATGATGGCTATTATCATTAGACTTAAGCAGTTGATTTTTGCCTTGTGTATTGTTAGGTTTTGCGATAAAATTCTTTCTAGTCTGATAAGGTTTGGCATGGTTTTAATTCGTCGGAAAAATTACTATTATGCCATTGTTTTATCAGACTTTTTTGTTTTTTTGTCGTGTGCAGAGATTTACGCCATAATTGCGCCATAAATTTTTTATAAACCACATAAAAAACCGCCCTTAGTCAAAACTTTGGGCGGTTTTTTTAACAATTAACAAACATTAGTTATCTAATTTTTCTTTCAAAACTTTCAAATCAGGATATGACAACTCAATATCATATTCTTGATGATTTTTTACCGCTTCAATACTCAATGATGGCTTGCCATGATAATCATCAGCATCAATATCTAATACTCGATAACCTTTAGCTTGTAATTGCTTGATGGCTTTTTGTTTTATCGCAGGATAATTCGCATCACGCAAAATTTTGTATTCAATTTCATCATCATAATCGGCATGAGCGACACTGGCAAACATCATTGGTAACGCCATTAAGCTAGCAATTGCGATTTTTTTGTTAAACATAACTGTTTCCTTATTTAAAATAAAATTAAAAATTGCTTATTGAATGTAAAGCCATCATATAATATAAAATTCAAAACCTTTTCACAAGTCAAAATACCTATTTTTACCCCAATTGTTGCCAACGACCAACAGACAATTACCAACTATTTACAAAAATCCTTGTTTAGTCCATTTTTTGTAATAAATTGCAATTCTTTTTTTTAAAAATTAATCGTACAATTTTGGTTGTTTTTCGCCTTTTTGTCCTTATTTAGGCTATAATTTAGCATTATTTTAACAAAAATGAAGGCAACAATATGGCTTTTAACAGTATTCCAGAAATTATAGAAGACATCAAAAACGGCAAAATGGTGATTTTGATGGACGATGAAGACCGTGAAAATGAAGGCGACATCGTCATGGCATCTACCCATGTCAAACCGTCCGATATCAACTTTATGATTACCCATGCTCGTGGCTTGGTGTGTTTGACGATTACCCAAGAACGTGCCAAACAGCTTAATTTGCCGTTAATGAGCGACAATAATGGGGCAAAATTTAGCACCAATTTTACCGTATCCATTGAAGCTGCCGAAGGCGTAACCACAGGGATTTCGGCGGCTGACCGTGCCATGACTATTCAAAAAGCGGTCGCCCCCACTGCAAAACCAACCGATATCGTGCAACCGGGGCATATTTTTCCGATTGTTGCCAAAAAAGGCGGTGTGTTGCACCGTGCGGGACATACCGAAGCGGGCTGTGATTTGGCACGATTGGCGGGGGTTGAGTCGTCTGCGGTGATTTGCGAAATTATCAAACCTGATGGCGAAATGGCTCGCCGTGATGATTTGGAAATTTTTGCAAAAGAACACGGCTTAAAAATCGGCACTATCGCTGATTTAATCCAATACCGCATGGCAAACGAACAAACCGTAGAAGAAACCGCCCATTTCCCTGTTCAGACCGAATTTGGCGAATTTATGTTGTATCGTTTTTGCGAATATGGCTCAGATGATGTGCATTTTGCCCTTGTCAAAGGTGAGCCGAAAGACGGCTTGACGACCGTGCGTGTACATAGTTTTGAGCCATTGCGAGATTTGTTTAGCATTATGAGCAACACAGGCAAAAGCAACTGGAGTATCCACTCAACGCTGGGTGAGTTGGCAAAATGCGAGCGTGGCGTGTTTGTCTGGGTGGGGCATGGCGATGAAATTGACCTTGAAACCGCCCTTGATAACCTAAACCAAGACGAGCCGACACCAAAAATCTACAAACGTCAGCCGTATAGTACTATTGGCGTTGGGGCTCAAATTTTACGTCATTTAGGCGTACATGATATGCGATTGTTGTCTAGCCCTGTCAAGTTTAATGCCTTGTCGGGTTTTGATTTAAATATTGTAGAAACAGTGCAAAATCGTTAAAATCTGTCTTACTATAGTCAAATCAATTTGTTTTAAGACAAGGAAAGCGAGCGAAGATAGTACAAGTAGTACAGCAAGCGAGCTTGACGCAGTATTAAAGCAAATTGAAAAGACTATTACATCAAAAACTGCTTAACTATCTGCCTATATTGTTAAGCAGTTTTTTATTGTGGTTAAAATTGTTTGATTGTTTAAATCATCAACAACAAAAACTTGTTGAATATTTCGTTCGGTTAAAGTATTGGCAATGCGATTTTGCAAAACAATATAAGCAAAATCATTTTCACTAAGTTGATGATTTTTAAGTAAATTTTGCCAAAACTGCCAAGCGGTCATACTGCTGATTAACACGATTTTTTTATCATTTTTTTGCCAATTTTTGATAAAATTTTTAAAAATCATCTCACTTTTTTTATCAAAAATCCGCTCATAAAAATCAATCGTATCCACGATAATTTGCCGATTTTCTAGCGTGTTTTTTAATAATTCTCGTCCGTCCTTGCCTTTGATGATTAAAATTTTATCGCTGTTTTGCAAAGTTTGCACGGCAGGCAATTGTAACATACCTTCATTATTTTCGGGAAAATTAAAATCTTGTGGCGTGATGATGTTGGGATTTTTGCCAAAAAATGCGAAAAATTTTTGTGTAAAAATCTCTGCGGTTTTTTGTCCAACAGCAATAAAAGAAAGCTTTGCCAATGCTTGCAAGTCTTTTTGATGAAAATTTTGCAAAAAATAATCAACGGCAGTTTCACTTACCAAAATGATATGTTTATAGTCATTAATTTTTGCCAATTTTTGCGTGTCATTGTCATCAAGTTTACATTTAACCAATTCAAGTAAAGGCAAATCAAGGACGCTAAATCCTTGATTTTGCAAAAAATTGCTTAAGTTTTTGGCTCGGTGTTGAGGGCGTGTGTTGATAAAAATCATTACGAATTATGATAAATTTCCGCCAAAATTTTATCCGCCCCTTGTGCGATTAGCTCTTCGGCAACGACAATGCCCATGCTCTCGGCAATTTGTTCATCTATCATCGCCTGTGTGTTTGGGTCAAGCAGGGCATTGTGATGTTCAGATTTTAACAAAATTTTGCCGTCCACACTGCCCACACGCCCACGAAGCCAAATTTGCCCATCGTGAATGGTAGCAAATCCTGCAATCGGCACTTGACAGCCCCCTTGCAAATGGCGGTTCATCGCACGCTCGGCAAGTACGCAGATTTTGCTAATTTCATGATTTAAGGGTTTTAACAAATCCAAAATCTCGTCATCATCGGCACGGCATTCTATCGCCAATGCCCCTTGCCCCACCGCAGGTAGGCTCACGTCTGTGTCAAGCTCGTGGCGAATGCGGTCGGTTAGCCCAAGTCGTGTTAGCCCACTTGTCGCCAAAATAATCGCATCATATTCGCCATTGTCCAGCTTTGATAGGCGTGTGCCAACATTACCACGCAAACTCACGATTTGTAAATCTGGGCGGTACTGCTGAATTTGGCATTGACGGCGTAGGCTTGATGTGCCAAGTTTTGCACCGATTGGCAAGTCGTCTAGCGTGGCAAAATGGTTTGATACAAACGCATCGGTCGGCTGTTCACGCTCGCAGTACGCCCCAAGCGTTAAGCCATTTGGCAACTCCATTGGCACGTCTTTTAACGAATGTACGGCAATGTCGGCTCGTTTGTCAAACAAGGCTTGTTCCAACTCTTTGACAAATAAGCCTTTTCCGCCAATTTTGGCAAGCGGTGTGTCAAGGATTTTGTCGCCTTTGGTGGTCATGGTCAAAAGCTCAATGGTCAAATCTGGGTAAAGCTGTTCAAGGCGTGCTTTGATATGTTCAGCTTGCCATAGGGCAAGTGGGCTTTGACGTGTGGCGATTTTTAGGGTCTTCATGTTATCGTTCTCAAAATTAATGATTCATTTTTTTAAATTATTTGTAAAAAATGCCTAATAGTTTTCACTATAGGCATTTGTGTGTTTTGATGGCATAAATTTGTTTTACATAGATTGTACTTTGTCACGCAAAACAGGCAAATGTCTGCGACTAATCGCCAAGCGTTCGTCAATATTTTTAAATTTGACTTGATATTGACCTTGGTCTACCGCTTCTAGCATTTCAACATAATCAAGATTAATCAAGGCATTACGATGAACACGGAAGAAAATATTACCAAATTCTGCTTCAAGCTCTTTTAAGGTTTCATCAATTAAGACTGTGCCATTTTTGTGGCGAACTTGAACATATTTTTGGTCGGCAGTAAAGTAATAAATATCTGCCAATGGAATCAGTTCAATACCACGATGGGTGCGAGCGGCGATATGTTGGCGAGTTGCCTGTGCCATTGGGTTTTCAAGGCGACGAATTTCATTTAACTGAGCTGAATTTAACGTAGTAGCACGAGATAACGCATCTACCAGCTCTTCTTTGTTGGCAGGTTTTAACAGATAACCAATCGCATTGGATTTAAAAGCAGCAATTGCATAATGGTCATATGCGGTTACAAAGATAATGGCAGGTGGCTGTGGCAGTTCGTTCAGCTCTTTGGCACAACGAACACCATCCATCTCTGGCATACGAATGTCTAGCATAACGATATCTGGTGTCGTTTCTTTGACACGCTCAATGGCTTCAATGCCTGTGGTAGCTTGAGCGACAACTTCATGCCCTTCTTCACGAATAATACGACTTAGACGCTCACGAGCTAATGGCTCATCATCACAGACTACAACTCTCACAACATGCTCCTTTTTAAATTCTTGCTATCAATTTTTTAAGTTAGCCTAATTTGTTCATTAATCAAAAAACAGTTAAGTTTACCATTTTTACATTCTATCATAATTTAATTGACTTAACAGTATTTTTTTTGCTATTTTAGAGCTAAAAAGCCAAATTTACTCAACCATTTTTGACAAAACAAAAACGCCCACAACGCAGGCGTTTTTATTCACTTTTAAACTAATTAATTTTTGTCTTTTTTGGTCATTTGTTCAAAAAATTCATCATTGGTTTTTGAATCTTTGAGTTTATCAAGCAAAAATTCGGTCGCTTGAATCTCGTCCATTGGGTGCAATAGCTTACGCAAAATCCACACTTTACGCAATAAGGCTTCGTCCATCAGACGCTCTTCACGGCGAGTGCCAGATTTTTTGATATTAATCGCAGGGAACACACGTTTTTCAGCGATTTCACGCTCAAGGGTGATTTCTTGGTTGCCCGTTCCCTTAAACTCTTCAAAAATCACGCTGTCCATCTTAGAGCCTGTGTCAATCAAAGCAGTAGAAATAATCGTCAAACTACCGCCTTCTTCCACATTACGAGCCGCCCCAAAAAAGCGTTTTGGACGCTCCAACGCATTGGCGTCAACACCACCTGTCAAAACCTTGCCCGATGACGGAATCACCGTATTATACGCACGAGCCAGACGAGTGATACTGTCAAGCAAAATCACCACATCTTGCTTATGCTCAACCAAGCGTTTTGCCTTTTCAATCACCATTTCAGCCACTTGCACATGGCGAGTTGGCGGTTCGTCAAAGGTTGATGCCACCACTTCGCCACGCACAGTGCGTTGCATTTCGGTCACTTCTTCTGGGCGTTCGTCAATGAGCAAAACAATCAGATGACATTCTGGGTTATTTTTAGTGATGGATTGGGCGATTGATTGCAAAAGTACGGTTTTACCTGCTTTTGGCGGTGCGACAATGATAGAACGCTGTCCCTTGCCAATCGGTGCGATTAAGTCAATGATACGCCCTGTCAAGTCTTCGGTTGTGCCATTGCCGATTTCTAATTTTAATTGTTCGGTTGGGAAAAGTGGTGTTAAATTTTCAAAAATTAACTTATGGCGAGAGCGGTCTGGCGTGTCAAAGTTGATTTCGTTCACTTTTAACAAAGCAAAATAACGCTCAGAATCTTTGGGCGGACGAATCGTCCCTGCGATAGAGTCGCCTGTTTTTAGGTTAAAACGGCGGATTTGGCTAGGGCTAACATAAATATCGTCAGGACCTGCAAGGTATGAACCTTCTGATGAACGCAAAAAACCAAAACCATCTGGCAAAATCTCAAGCACGCCATCACCAAAAATCGCTTCGCCGTTTTTGGCATGAGTTTTTAAAATAGCAAAAATGATGTCTTGTTTGCGGTTACGAGCCATGTTTTCAAGTCCCATAGACTCACTGATTTGTATCAGCTCCGCCACAGACTTGCGTTTTAATTCGGTTAAATTCATAAATATATCGTCATTGATAATATCAGTAACTTTGGGCGTGCCAAATTTTTAGCAACCATTTTTATACAATCATTGACAAATGTTGATAAAATTTGACTGCAAAAAATACTTAAGTAAACATTGCCAAAGTCGTTTTACATTGCGGGAAAGTTAGAAATGAACGTTGACACACGCCAACATTCCAAGAAAAGTATAATTATAAGAGCTATAATTATTTTGGTATGCACACTATAAAGGCAAAGCCCCAGTTTTGTCAATATTTTTATGGTATTTTTGTAAATTTTTGCCAAAAAAATAAAAAATCACCGCAAAAAACGGTGATTTTTGTGGATTTAGCAAAAACAAATTATAAATGTTTGTTGATAAATGCTTGTAGTTGTGGTTTTGGCAATGCTCCTGCGACTGCGTCCACTTTTTCGCCACCTTTAAAGATGAAAAGTGCTGGGATACTGCGGATACCAAATTGAGCGGCAAGATTTGGGTTGCTATCCACATCAATTTTGACAATGCGGGCTTTACCGTCAAATTCGGTTGATAAATCGTCCAAAATTGGTGCGATAGAACGGCAAGGACCACACCATTGTGCCCAAAAATCTACCAAAACAGGGACATCTGATTTTAACACGGCTTGTTCAAAAGTGCCTTCATCGGCGTGAATTACATTTGACATAACTATTTTCCTATGGTTGGATTAAATTGTGCTTATTAAATTGGGTTTATTGTCAAAATTACCAATAAAGCCTATCAATGATGATATTTTAAAAAACTTATCAATCAAAATTTTAGTGGCTTTGGGTAATGGCTTGTAACAGTTGTTCAGGTGGCAGATAACCGCCGATTTGTTGTCCACTTTCGGTAAAAATCGCAGGTGTGCCATTGATACCTAAGCCCACGCCAAGATCGTGCAGACGGCGAACAGGGTTTTCGCACGCTGGGGCATTGACAGGTTCGCCAAGTTTGGCTTGGGTGATGGCTTTTTGGCGGTCAGGACTACACCAAATCGCTTCCATGATTGGGAAAGTTTGTTCACTACGAGGCCACGGCAAATAACGCACTTCAATGCCTAGACCGTTGATTTGGTCAATTTCGCTGTGCAATTTACGGCAATAGCCACAATCAGCGTCTGTAAAGGCATAAATCACGCCTTGGGTTTTGCCTTTGGCAGGAAAGATAATCATGTCTTTTTTGTCAATGCTGGCAAGGGTTTGCTTCGTGCCTTCAGCAACCAGTTTTGCCGAAATGTGTTCAGGCTGTGCATCGCCAACTTTGATAATATCGCCTTGTAACACGTATTGTCCTGTGTTATCGGTAAAAAATGCGGGCAAACCTTCGGCTTTTACCCAAAACATATTTGGCATACTCGTTGGCGTTACCGACAAAATTTTGGCATTAATGCCTGATTTTGCCAAATTATCGCTCAAGGTTTTTTGTAATTTGTCATCATTTTTGGCAGATGTGGCAGACGTGTTTTGAGTTGTGGTTGCTGTTGTGGTTTTTGACTCAGTCGTAGTTTTGGCATTGCTGTTATCACACGCTGATAAAGCAAAAATACTGGCAAATAATGCGGAAGTTAGGGCTGTTTTTTGCAAATTTTTACGAATATTTGACATAGATTTTGACATAGTGTTCTCAAAATAGCTAAAAGTAAAATGATTAGTATAAGTATAAAACGTTTTTCTTACAAATAATATGGGTTAATCGTTAAAATTTTACAGATATAATGCAAAAAATGTCATTTAGATACAAATTGTTGCTTGTTTTCTGATGGTAAAATTGTAAACTAGGCTATCTTTTTACATAGATTCTATTTTTTAGCAACATTTTAGAGCATATTTAGAGAAAGTATATGGCTGGAGCAAGTTTATTAACGCTAATAGACGATATCAGTGTGATTTTAGATGATGTGTCAGTGATGACCAAAGTCGCCGCAAAAAAAACCGTAGGCGTGTTAGGCGATGATTTGGCATTAAATGCCAACCAAGTCACAGGTGTCAAAGCTGACCGTGAAATTCCTGTGGTGTTGGGCGTTGCCAAAGGTTCGGCGATTAACAAAGTGATTTTAGCACCGTTGGCATTGATTATCAGTGAGATATCGCCCACATTGGTGACGATTTTGCTGATGCTTGGCGGTTTGTACTTATGTTTTGAAGGGGCTGAAAAAATTTTACACAAATTTTTGCACTCCAAAGGCGAAATTGACGAAGAACATCAAGCACACCTAAATGCCAATGCCGATGAAAACATTGATTTGGTCGCTTTTGAAAAAGAAAAAATCAAAGGTGCGGTGCGTACGGACTTTATTTTGTCTGCTGAAATTATCGTGATTTCATTAGGCACGTTGGCTGAAACAGCGACTTTGCTTGATAAAGCCTTGGTTTTAACCATGATTTCGGTGATTATGACTGTTGGTGTGTATGGATTGGTCGCAGGGATTGTTAAATTGGACGATTTGGGACTGCATTTGTTAAACAAATCTGATGATTTTTCCCAAAAAATGGGCAAGGCGATTTTGGCATTTGCACCGATGTTGATGAAATTTTTGTCAATCGCTGGTACGCTTGCGATGTTTTTGGTGGGTGGCGGTATCATCGCTCATGGTATTGGTTTTATCCATCATGGTATTGAGCATTTGGGGCAGATTTCTGGTATTTTCTCAAGCCTTACCACCAATATTTTAAATGGTTTGGTCGGTTTGGTAGCAGGTTTGATTGTCGTGGGTATTGTGACTGCTGTCAATAAAATACGTGGTAAAGCACACTAAATTGTATCCTTTAAAACTATCTCGTTAAAAAGGCGTTTATTTGATGATAAACGCCTTTTTTAATCCATATAACAACTAACCTTGCGTACTGTCGTTGTTATTGGCTTCGGCATTGGTTTCACTGTCTGCCTTGGTTTTTTTGACAATCACCGCCGACTCGACTTTTTTACTGGTACGAGTTTTGGTTTTGGCGGGGGCTTTTTCCGCTTTTGGTTTGCGTGTGCGTGGTTTGGTTACTTTTGGGGTTGCCAAATTTAGCACCATACCGCCAGATGTTGGCATTTTGATTTGCCCTGCGACACTCTCAATCATGTTTTTGTAACTGGCAGGACTAGTTTTGCCTTTGGGATGTTCATCTTCGGTTTGGCTCAACGCTTGTGTTAATGCATTTTCTAGCTCTTCAATCGCTTGAGATAGTTCTTGTTGGAGCGTTTTTGTGTCATTGCCCAGCGTTTCTTTTGCCACGTTGTCTTTTTCCACATAGTTCTGAATACTTTGTTCTATATTTTGTTCAAAGTTTTCATCTTGGTTTGGCTGTGTGGTGATAGGTGTGGTTGTCGTGGTTTGTGCTTTTAAATAAGCACTCACAAACTGACCTTCACGAATCAAGCGTTCACCTTCTTCGCCCAGTTTTTCTAGCACAAACGCCCCTGCACTGCCCTTTGGATAGGTTGTTTGGTTTTGGGTGATATTTTGCTCAACTTTTATTGATTTAACAGCTTTATCAATATTTTGTCCAACTAATGTTGGCAAAATATCGCTACTTGCTACAATCTGTCCACGTGGGTCATTACTGGCTCGCTGTGTAACAGGTGCAGGGCATGCATCGGTCTTGCCTGCGGCCGTATGGAACTGTGCATTAGGAGCAATCAAGCTATGATAACTGTCAAGGTTTTCTTGGCTTAAGTTGTGATAGCCATAGTTGCGGAAAAATTGGTTAAATTCTTCCGTTGCGTCAGCATTTTGCACGTTATCGGACGTTGGTGCAACGCTGTCAAACTGACTAAACTGTGCATGATATGCCGATACCGCATCGATAAAAGCTTTGGCAACGCCAACTTCGGCAATTTGTGCCTGTGCATCAGTCAGATACTGGGCGATAAATTGTCCAACTGTGCCTGTGATTTTTGGCAACGCTCCCTTTGATGGTGTATTTGGTACAGTTGCAACTGTGCCAGTTGGTTGCTGAACTTCACAAAACGCACGGTACACTTCTCGTGGGTCGTTTTTGGCACGTCCTTGCATTGGCACAACGTCTAGCACGATTTTTGGCGTGCTTGGCTCTGCTGCTTGAACTTCCGTTACTGGTGTGGTAACAACAGGCGTATCAGCGGTGTTATCCGTTGGTACGACTGCTGCGAGCATTTCTGTTTTAGCAGTTTCAATTTCAACATTTTCAACTGTAACATTTTCAACCCTTTCTACAGGCGTTTCAACAATTTCGCCTTTGCTGTTGTCTAGCGAGATGTGCGTGCTGTTGTTATCAGCTTTCACATTATCATTTTTGTGGACTTGCACTTGTACTTGGTTGATGTCCACCGTGTCACTTTTGCTTTCGGTGGGTTGTTTTTGTACTGATTTTTCGGTTTTTACATCAGCCTTGACGATAGGTTCAGCCATTTGTTTGCTATCCAATGTTTCATTGGACACGGCATTGGCATTGTCAAAAGTGCCGTCTTTGGCGACCAATGTTTCGTTGCGTTGTTTTTCGCCACGGCTTTCACGGCGTGAGTTTGGCTCACGTTTTGGTAAACTGTCAGTTTTTGCTGATTTTTCTACATGGGTAGATTTTTCTTTGTCATCATTGTCAAAACGTTTGCCTTTTTTGGTTAGTTTTGCTTTACGACTGTTACGTTTTGTGCTGTCGGTTTTTTCGGCATTGTCATTATTAAAGTTTTGTGCCGTTTGTGCAGTCGACTGATTGGTTACACCTGTTACTTGGTTCGCATTGCTTGGTGCAACGCTTGGCTCGACGATAGGTGCAGTTGGGTATTGGATTTGACCTTGTACCCCCAGACTTTTTGCCCCTGTATTGACAATGCTTTCAATGGCAGCTGCCGCATCATGGCTATTAATGCTATGGGTGACTTGGGCTTGCTCGGTTGGGGCAAATAAGTTTGACAACCAAGCGACCGCACTTGGCGCAGGTATAGCCACTGCCGTATTTTGTGCGACAGTTTGCGTTTGCTCGGCTTTTGGTTGTGCGACAGGTTGATTGTTTGACTTTTGTTTATTTTGTGCTTTGTCTTGTGGTTGTGCATTGGCACTGTTTGACCATGTGTTATTTTGGTTTTGATTTACCACACGGTTTTCATTTTCTTCGGTATGCCAATCGCTTGTGTCATAACCACGGTCGTTGTATTCTTGTTCTTGGCTTTCGGCAATTCGCTCATAGCTTGATGGGGCGTAGCCGTCCGCATTGTAAGCAATGTGAAATTCTGGCGACTCTAAGTGAGCGTGTGGTAAAATGGTAATGCGTGTGCCACTTTCTCGCTCCAAATACACCAAACTATCTCGTTTTTCGTTTAACAAAAACGCCGCAATATCAGTCGGTACGTCTGCTTGGATTTCGCCATGACGTTCTTGTAGGGCTTTTTGCTCAATCTGACGCATGATAGACAACGCAAGCGAACGCAAATCACGAATCATACCTGTGCCATGGCAACGTGGGCAAAGATAGCCAGTTGCCTCTTCTAACGATGGACGCAGACGCTGACGGCTCATCTCAAGCAAGCCAAAACGAGAAATTTCGGCAAATTGGATTCTGGCTCTGTCGTTTTTGGTGGCTTCTTTGATACGGTTTTCTACTTGTTTTTGATGCTCTTCGGTTGCCATATCAATAAAATCAATGACAATCAAACCGCCCATATCCCGCAACCGCAACTGACGAGCGATTTCGTCCGCCGCCTCAAGATTGGTGTGAAAAGCAGTTGCCGATACGTCCGCACCTTTGGTAGATTTTGACGAGTTGATATCAATAGACACCATCGCCTCAGTTTGGTCAATCACGATTGAACCGCCACTTGGCAAACGCACCTCACGTTGATACGCCGTTTCAATCTGTTTTTCAATACCAAAACGGCTAAACATCGGCTCATAATCCACATATTTACGTAACTTGCCTAACTGTTGTGGCATCATGGTTTCAATAAAATGTGCCGCCTCATTATAAGCATACTCATTGTCCACCCACACTTCCACAATATCATCACGCAAATAATCACGCACCGCACGAGTAACCACGCTCGCCTCTTGATGGACAAGGCGTGGCGATGGGAAATTTTGATTTTGATATAAAATATTTTGCCAAGTGTTTAACAAATGGTCAAGGTCGTGCTGTAACTCATCTTTATTTCTGCCAATCCCTGCGGTACGGATAATCACGCTCATCTCTTTTGGCAATTTTAAACTTGCCAATGCCTGTTTCATCTCTTCACGCAATTTGCCCGAAATTTGACGAGAAATCCCACCACCTTTTGGATTGTTTGGCATTAACACCAAATAACGACCCGCCAGTGAAATATAAGTGGACAACGCCGCACCCTTGTTGCCACGCTCTTCTTTTTCCACTTGGATAATCAGCTCATCGCCTTCTTTGATTAACTGCTTGATACTGCCGTTACGCACATCGCCAGACAGATATTCAGGTGCGATTTCACGAATGGGCAAAAAACCTTGACGAGCCGAGCCATATTCCACAAAAACCGCTTCCAAAGACGGCTCAACACGGGTTACATGACCCTTATAAATATTGGCTTTTTTCTGCTCACGGGTACGATTTTCTAAGTCAAAATCGTAAAGATGATTGCCATTACAAAGTGCCACACGCACTTCTTCGGCATGGGTGGCATTGATTAAAATACGTTTCATGTTAAATTCCTTAACACAAACCATATTCACAGATGAAAAAACATAACAAAAAACGATTTGTTTAAAAAATACTTTAAAAACAAATACTTATATTTATTAGCAGTGGTAAAATCAGCATTTATCACCCATTAAAAATTGGGGAAACACGCACGGTTCGTCATTAAAAAACCTTTATAAGTTTTGTGTGTTACGTTCGTTACTTGTTTAAATAAAAACTTAGCAAAAGATGATTTTTGCCAAAAAAATTGTTGATGTTTTTTGTTGGGTTGGTTTCGCCCAAATTGCTTATCGGTTCATACGGTTTGTGTTTTTTATGTCAATTTTAAAATAGGGGTTTAAAATATAGTTTTAAACTTTTGTCAACAAAAACACTTAAGCACAATCATAAAATTTTGTTTACCAACAATATATTATCCATTATGCCAAATAAAAATTTTTTGAGTTAATTTTGTTGCACTTTTTTTTACATTTTTTTGTGATAAAAATGGCAAATTTTTGCTAAAAAAGATAATTTACGCAAGATAAAATTAACGTGGTAAACTATAACAAATTTTTTCAAAAACGGCTATCAAAAAATGACAACAAAACCTTTTTCATCAAAAAAAACCGATAAAAACCGTCAAAAATCTAATTTTGACCCAAAAAACAAAAATAAGTTTGGCAAAAATTCAAAAAACAAACAAAAGTTTGATAAAAAACCAAACAGCCAATTTAACAAAAAATCAAACAATCGCCCACAAAAATCCGTACCAAACGATTTTAACAATGAACAATTTATCCAAGAATTGGCGGACGAACTTAACATTAACACCAAAGAAATGTTTAGCAATGAACAACCCAAAAGTAAAGATAAATATCAACATTTAACAGGTAATGATGATATTGAAGATTTTGGCAAAGTCAATTACATCACGGTTACTCGCCAACAGCACGACCAACGACTTGACAATTTTTTATTAGCTCGTTTAAAAGGATTGCCACGTTCGCACGTTTACAATCTGATTCGCTCGGACGAAGTGCGTGTTAATGGCAAACGTGCCAAAGCCTACGACAAACTGGAGCGTGGCGATATCGTGCGGATTGCCCCTGTGCGTCTGGCAACTCGTGAAAAACCTGTGATTAGCGAAGATTTTGCCAAAGGTTTGCTTGAGCGGATTGTGTATGAAGATGACGGTTTAATCGTGCTAAACAAGCCGTCTGGCATGGCGGTGCATGGCGGAAGTGGCGAGAGTTTTGGCGTGATTGAAGCCATGCGAGAAGCAACTGGCAAAAAATATTTGGAACTGGTTCACCGCATTGACAAAGATACGTCAGGGCTTTTGATGATTGCCAAAAAACGCTCAACACTCAAAGTTTTGCAAGACCATTTGCGTGAAAAAACTTTGCAAAAAAATTATCTGTGTATCGTAACAGGTTGGGTCAAACAAGACACGCAAACCATTGATAAACCGCTGTTAAAATACAGTCTTGCCAATGGTGAACGCCGTGTCAAAGTTGATGACAAAGCCCAAATCAATAAAGAGAGCAAGCCTGCCCAAACCCAAATCACGGTATTAAGCCGTTTTGAGTTGGACTGTAAAAAAGTGAGCCTTGTCAAAGCCAGTCCTTTGACAGGTCGCACCCACCAAATTCGTGTGCATATGGCGTATATCGGTCATGCGTTATTGGGCGATGATAAATACAATTTGCAAGACAAATCAGGCGTTAGACGGCTTTGTTTGCACGCTTATGAATTGCACATTCCAGACTATGATGTGATAAAAGCTGAGTTGCCAAATGATTTGCAAAGTTTGATTGGTACAAATTTTTTTGATAATTAATTTTTTTGTCAATTCACAAAGAAAAAAGGTGTGCTATGCAGTCCAACAACCCCACCCAACAACTACTTGACACCGCTTTAACCGACCAAATCATTACCCCTGACCAACACCAACAGTTGCTCGCTCGTTACGAGCAACTTGTTTCACACAATTTTGACAAAAATACGCAAATTCAAACAAACGACAGCCCAAAATTTGTGCTATCGCATTTGCTGTATTATCTAGGCGGCATGATAGCGATTGGGGCGATGAGCGTGTTTATGACGCTTGGCTTTAGCCTATACGGTAGCGGTGCGATGATGACAATTTGCGTGTGTTATGCGGTATTGGCAAGTTGTATTGCTCGCTTTTTGTACCAAAAAAATCTGAAAACACCGTATAGCATTTTGCTTGGTTTTATTTTATGCCTTGTGCCGTTGTTTACATTTGCGTTGCAACATTATTTGGGTTTTTGGCAAGAATACAGCGATTATCAACAATTTCATCAATGGATTAGCCCACAATGGTTGATTTTGGAAGTGGCGACTTTGGTGGTCGGTGTGGCGATGTTATGGCGTTTTCGCCGTAGTTTTTTGACTTTGCCAATTGCGCTTACGCTGTGGTATTTGTCAATGGATATCGCACCGTTATTGACCCAAAGCGAATTGGATTGGGATTTGCGTCAGTTGGTGTCGGTGTATTTTGGTTTGGCGGTGATTGTGGGGGCGATTTGGATAGACATTCGTCAGCATACTCGCCAAAGCGTGATTGAGCAAGATTTTGCATTTTGGTTGTATATTGTCGGTGTCATGACGTTTTGGGGCGGTTTGTCGTTGCAGGATTCGGACAGCGAATTGGCAAAATTTATGTATTGTATGATAAATGTCGCCTTGCTGTTGCTCGGTGTGGTGTTACGCAGGCGGGTGTTTGCGGTGTTTGGCGGTATGGGGATTGCCATGTATCTTGGGCATTTGGCGTATGAAGTGTTCAAAGACAGCATGATTTTTCCGTTAATCGTGGCGTTAATTGGCTTTGCGGTGATATTTTTGGGTGTGTTTTGGCAAAAAAACGAAAGCCGTATTTATGCCAAATTGTTGTCTTTTTTACCAACTCATTGGCAACATACGCTCAAAAATTTACATCAATAAAGCTTTTTACCAACTATTTTTGACAAAACTTTTACCAAGCCTTTTGCCAATATTGTAAAAAAATATTTTTGTCAAATTGACCTTTTACCAAAGCCGACTGATAACTGGGCAAATTTTCTATGCGTGTCAAATAGTCGTCAATCGCTGAATACCGTTCAAAGTTCGACACGCTCACCGCCAATACCGACAGCATAAACTGTATCAAAATATCCACCGCCGTCAAATGCTAACCCACAAAAAAGCGGTATCAGATGGTTTTTTTGCCAAATGGGTGTTGATAAATGCCAATTGTTCGTACAAGGTGGGATTAAGATAATGGCGATCAACCGCTTGCCCTTTTGCATTTCGTTCACAAAAAATCAACTCAAACGACACGTCTAACGCAATGAACAGCCAAATGATACGTTGTGAACGGGCGTTGGGTAAATGAAATAATTGATACATCGAAATATTTGTAAGAATTTGATTTTAATGAAATTTTTAGGAATATATTTATTTATTCGGTGCAGTTTCTTTTAAGGTCATTAACACAGGCAATACACATAGTGCCACCACCATAATCATAATTCCTGCTGAATATGCTTTGCCTGTCGCATTGGTAAAAAGTTGTGCCAATAATGGCGTTAAACCGCCAAATACTGCCGTCGCAAGCGTTACACCTAACGCAAGCCCAGATAACCGCACATGGGTCGCAAACTGTTCAGACGTTGCCGAAGCCGCCACCGCACTCACTGCTCCTGCTGAACAGGCAAGCACCACCGCCCCAACCAATGCCATCATAACATGGGCTGTCGCCATCATATTAAACAGCACAATCGGCAAAATCATATTGGCAATACACGCACCGATTAATACAGGTTTGCGACCAATTTTATCAGATAAAGCCCCAATCATCGGTGTAATCACAATCACCGAAAAAGAAGCAATCGTGGATAGCCATAACGCAATATTTTGTGGAACTTTCACGGTCTCCACCAAAAAAACAGGCACAAAGGTAATACCGACATAATAAGTGATTGAACCCAAAGCCGAAATCGCAAAAGTTTTGGCAATCTCAGGTTTGTGATATTTTAACGCTAAAAGCAAAGGCGATGTGGCATTTTCTTTTGACACACCGTGATTTGACTTTGCTACAATGGACGTGTGATGGACTGACTGATTTTGCTGAATAAATTTGACAAACTCAGGCGTTTCTGCCATGCGATGACGAGAAATGAGTACAAGCAATGCCAAAACTGCACCAAAAATAAACGGCAATCGCCAACCATAAGTCAATAAATCTTCGGCAAAAAAATGCACCGTAACTGCACTGACAAACACCGCTAACAACCCACCTATCTCACTAAAGGCTGATGCCAAAGACGCAACAAAACCACGTTTATGCGGTTTTGCTCCTTCTACCAAATACGCTACCACACCTGTATATTCGCCACCCACAGAAAACGCCATCACACAACGTAACAACAACATCAAAATCCCAGACCAAATACCAATGCTCTCAAACGTTGGCAACAATGCTGTCAAAAACATAGCGATACTCATCATTGTCATCGTTACCAGCAAAGTTGCACGTCTGCCAAATCTATCGCCAAAATGCCCAAAAAACATCGCCCCCAACGGACGCATCAAATATGACACCGCAAAACCTGCCAACGTGATAACAATGGACGTTGGGTTATCTCCAAAAAACACTTTGGACAACACCGTAGCAAAGTACAAATATAAGGTAAAATCATACCATTCCACAATCGTGGAAAAAGAAGCAACCAATAACGAACTTTTAGGCAAAGGCTTACCGTCTTGATACGATTGGGTGTCAGAAAGGTTCAGAATTGATGCGTTAGTCATGGGCTTTTAAAATTATTTCAAAAAATCCAAATAATCAGCGATTAAAAACGTGGGTTTTTAAGCTCTTCAAGTTTTTGCCCCAAGGCTTTTTCCAATTTTTGACCAAACGACTGCCATTCACGCTCATCAGTTTTGATGACAACGTTTGAGTTACCACTGGTATTCGCCATGGTTTGGACTTACCATATTAACAGAACAACATGTAACAGCGAATGCCAAGGCTACAATCATTGTCATGTTTTTAGAAAATTTGTGTAAGTTGTGAGAATACATAAATTGTAAGAACCCGTATTCATAACATCTTTGCAATGAAAAATGCAATAAACTGTGAACAAATGCTAAACAAATCAATCAAAAAACCAATGATAACTCACAGTATAAGCCGTTTGGCTATCGTCATACAGTTTTTCATACTCCACGCCCACACGCACCGCTTGCTGTTTGCCAATATCATATTGGCCGCCTAGCGAAAAAATCGGCTGAAAATAGTGCGAACGCTCGTTATCTTCTGCACCGCCTTGATACCAATACGGCAAATTCACATCAGCAAGCACACGCATTTTTGGGCTTAAATGCACCGCACAGCCTGTATGTACGTTTACGCCCACTCGGTGACCTTGATTGATTTTGCCGACTTGTCCGACACCGCCCGCCAACGCATAACACAGCGTATTAGGCAACTCGCCTGTGCCTTGCTTTTCTTGATTTGGGTCGCCTTGTCCTAGCACATACGACACGCCTTTTTCCATGCCGACACTTAGCACATGATACTCGTCATTTGTTTGGTTACTCGCATCTATCACAGGCTTGATTTTTAGGTGCAAACCGTAGGACGTATGCGGGTCTGTGCCGTTTTTTGGGCTTAACGATAACACATCAATCAAAGTCGCTTCTTCTATCGTTATCTTATTGTTTTTATTAAAATTATCATCATCAAAACGATAACCAAGCGATAGCGACATGGCATTCATGCTCCAATAATTACGTTTGCCTGTCGGATTGTCCAACAAATCTTGATAACCGCCACGCACACCGACAATCGCTTTACTTGACTGATTATTTTGCTTAATAGCAACAGTCGCTCGGTGCAATTTGTTAGCATTGACAGGATTATTATCGTTTGGCGTAAACGTTGGCAAATCGTTTAATCGTGCCAAAGTTGGATAATCCAAGTTATACACTTGATGATTATTGATAAAGGCTTGTTTGACGGTGCGTTCTGACGGTAGATATTTGGCATTTTTTAACAAATGATGTTTTGCCAAAACTCGAGAAACTTCCGCAGGTGCGATGATTTTTCCGCCATCTTGTACAAAATGATACTGCTCATCAGTCGCATCTAGCAAGCGTAAAATCTCGGTCGCACAGTTATTATTCAAAAATTTGTAATAACGGTCGGCATTTTTCACTTCCCACAACTGCCGCATTACTTGATTAATGGTATCTTGGGGCAAATCTAGCTCATATTGCCAAATATCTCGTTGGTCGTTTATCAGATAATTGGCTTGTTTATCCGTGTATTTGCCAAAGGTCATCGCACCTGCACCCTTGCCAGAAACCGCATGAATACTGCCTTTTAAGCCTGTTTCTTTCGTTTCATCTGTAGCAAAATTAAAAAAATACGCATCGTCATTATTATTTGTTTTTAGGCTTTTTGCCGTGTCAATTTTGACAAGCGTATGCCCAAAAGACGAGCCGATACGGTTGTTATGCTCTTCAGCAAAAATCAGCGAAAATTGTTTTGCATCAAATTTATTTAACCAAGCATCAAATTCCGAACAAGTGTTTAACTGCCAATCTTGGTGTAACTGTTTGATATTGGGTAAATTTTGTAAAAGCCAATGACTGCGAGCAGGAAAACGACACAAAAAATCTTCTGCCGTTTCTTTATTTTGCAAGGCATTAACACTGGCAATCAGCTCCGCTTTTGGCTCGGTGTTGCCATTTTGAGCGATAAAAAAATCCGCATTTCGCACCGTACTTTTGCCGTTTTTGTATAATAACAAACGTTGCCAAACGATATTTTGGCTTAAGTTGTTAATTTGTTGCTCGTCAATTTGTGTGTTTTGTTGTAAAACCATGTTTGTATTTTTAACATTTGATTTTTCAACATTTTCGGCAATATCTTCAGCAACATTGTGAGCAAAAGCGACTGGGCTAATGCTTAACAGCAAGGCAAGTGTTAAAGGGGATTTTTTCATAAAATTATCTCAATTCGCAAGTGTTACAAAAAGGATTTTAATAAAAGGTTTTGGTAGGGTGGGTTAGCGGTAGCGTAACTACCATTTTTATAGTAAAATCAAATATTTGGTGGATTACGCCTTTGGCTAACCACACCCTACGATGTTATTTTGAATGTTCCATAAAAAAATCCTACCATAAAGATAGGATTTTTTGTGTCGCATTTTTGCAATTTTAAGTACAAATTATGCTTTTTTGCTTTCTAAATATTTGAAAAGCTCGTCTTTTAACGCCAATTTTTCTTTTTTCAACTCATCAATTTCGTCTGCACGGCTAACTGATGCAACTGGGTCGTTTTCCAAACCAGTGATTTTTTCGTCCAATTCGTTGTGTGCATTGAATAATTTTTCAAAGTGTAAATCGTTTTGAGTTTTTAATTCAGTGATAAGTTCACGGTATTCTGGAAACATAGTTTCTTCCTTTTTGGTTAAAAACAGATTGATGTTAAAAACAAGTTTAAAAACACGATAAAAATTATCATGTCTGTTGGTTGATGACAAATGTCAAAAAGCCAATTTCTTTACCTACATTGTAACCAAAAAAAAGATGTTTGACTATATCTAGTTGCAAAAGTTTGTAAAAATACTTGTAAATTTATTAAAAAAATAAAAATTAAACTAAAAAACGTTTTGTTTTTTAAATTATAATCATTAACTATCTAATATTGTCAAATGTCAAAATTTTTATCATAATGGTTTCAACAAAATTAACCAAATTTCCAAAAACGGAGAAAAACCATGATTGACAAAAGTTTATTAGACGCCATTAAATCTTACAGCGAACGCATGACACGCCCAATTGAGTTTGTATTGGGTGCAGGTGAACACGCAAAACGTGCCGAATTGGTAGAGTTTTTAACTCAAGTGGCAGGCACCACTGACAAAATCAACTTAAGTTCAGAGCTTGACGGCAATTTATCGCCAATGAGCTTTAAAATTCGCACACAAGACAGCGATACAGGCATTGTGTTTAGCGGTATTCCGTCTGGGCATGAGTTTACATCGTTGATTTTGGCAGTTTTACAGGCGGGTGGTAGTGAGTTGAAACTTGATGAAGGCATTCAAAACCTAATCAAAAACATCAAACAACCGTTACAGTTTCAAACGATTGTGTCTTTAACTTGCCATAACTGCCCAGATGTGGTGCAATCGTTAAACCAATTTGCTTTGTTAAATGATGGCATTAGCAATGAAATGATTGACGGTGGTGTGTTCCCAGAGTTGGTTGCCGAAAAGAACATTCAAGGCGTGCCTGCGGTATTTTTAAACGGCAAACCGTTTGCCAATGGCAAAATTGACACAGCAAAATTGATTGAGAAATTGCAAGAACAATACCCAGATTTGCTAAACGGCATGGCAACAGGCGAACAGCTTGAACAACAAGATGTGGTTGTCATCGGTGGCGGCCCTGCAGGTACAGCAGCGGCGATTTATACCGCTCGTAAAGGCTTAAAAGTTACAGTAGTTGCCGACCGCATTGGCGGACAGGTCAAAGACACGCAAGACATTGAAAACTTGATTTCTGTGCCATTAACCAACGGCAACGAGCTTGCCAACAATTTTGCCAAACACATCAAAGAATACGCCATCACGGTCAAAGAAATGGTAAGCGTCAAAGAAATTGGCGAAAATGGCGACAATACTTACCAAATTACGCTGAACACAGGCGAGAGTTTTGCTACACGCTCAATCATCGTGGCGACAGGGGCAAAATGGCGTAAACTTGGCGTAAAAGGCGAAGATGAAAACATCGGCAATGGCGTGGCGTTTTGCCCACACTGTGATGGCCCATTCTTTAAAGGTAAAAATGTGGCGGTTGTCGGTGGCGGTAACTCTGGCGTGGAAGCGGCATTGGACTTGGCAGGGATTGTCAATCATGTAACCTTGATTGAATTTGGCGATAAATTGCGTGCTGACCAAGTGCTTGTAAACAAAGCCCAAGAACGTAGCAATATTGACATCATGACTTCTATCGCAACTCAAGAAATCGTGGCGGAAAATGGCAAAGTTACGTCCATCATCTATCAAGACCGCAACACAGGTGAAAACAAAACGCTGGATTTGTCGGCGGTGTTTATCCAAATCGGACTTGTACCAAACTCTGAAGTGGTGAAAAATTTGGTAAACGTAACCAAATTTGGCGAAATTGAGATTAACGAGCGTTGCCAAACGTCAAAACAAGGTATTTTTGCTTGTGGCGATGTAACGACTGTGCCATATAAGCAAATTAACATTGCGATGGGCGAAGGGGCAAAAGCTGGGTTGTCAGCGTTTGATTATTTGGTCATGCAATGATTGTGATTTTTAAAATTGTTAAAACCCACTTTTGATAAGTGGGTTTTTTCATGATTTTTCCACATCAACCCGCCCGCCAATGTCTTTTAATTCTGAATATTTTTCAATCAAATTTGGCATATCATCAAGGCTAATGGCAAACGTCCACAAATACGTAATCACCGCATAAATATGTCCTGCACTGCCGTAACCCTTGACTGTCAAAAGCGTTAAAGTCGTGCCAAATAAAATCGCCATCGCCACACCCACTGCCAAAAAACTCACCGCTTCACGGTTGGAAATGGCAATTTTTAAGCGTGAAATCAAATCATAGTGTTTGGTAAGTTCATTGTGCGAAGTGCGTTCAATCACGCCCACTTCTTTTTCTAGGCGGTTGTTGAGTTTAAAATACAGTTTATCATTTTTGGCGACATAACTTGGCAAAATGGCGATAAAACCAAGTAAAATCGCCAGTACCACCACGCCAGACCAAAACTCAATCCACAACAACATCACCACCGAGCCAACGATAGAAAACACAGACGTGATAATCATCGGCAAATGTTGCTCAAAAAATTCCACAAATTGCCGAGACAAATTGGCACGAGCGACCACCGTAGAAGTGCTGTGCTGTGTGCGTTGATTGACAATCACAGGCACAACCAAATCGGCATAAATTCGCACAAAGGCACGAGTATCCAACACACGGCGAGCCGAACCAATCAGCCAAATAATCAGCACCAAAAAGGCGTAACTTAACGCTTGCCACGTTTTGCCCTGCATAACGGCATTGACCGCAAAACCTGCAATGAGTGGATAAATCAGTAGCAAAATATTTTCAATCGCTACAAGGCTAAAAGTCGCCATCAGTTTTTGTTTATGGGTGATGGCGATGTGTTTTAGGGAGTTAAATAAAATGCGATTACTCATGATAAAAGTCTTAAAAATTACTAATTTTGCGTATTATATGGTAATTTTTAAGACTAATAAAGCAAGATTATTATTTTTTGATTTGTAAATTTAACAAATCTAACATTTCATCAAGCGTTTTTACTCGTTTTGCCGTTTGCCATAGGATTTCGGCTTCGCTATAACCTTGCGTCAGCATACCAAGCCATTGTTTATAACGTGCGACTATCATGCTATCGCTTTTGGCTTCACCGTTTAAAAAATCAATTTGTAACTTTAACAAATCTTGCCAAGTTAAGTTTTGATAACTATTATCTTTAATTTTATTTACCAAATCTGGGCGAGTAACTGCCCCACGTCCAAGCATCAAATGCGGTGTGTTGGCTTGTTCACGGCAACGTAATGCTTGTTCAAGCTTCCAGATTTCCCCATTAGCGATAATCGGTAAAGTCAAACGCTTTGTCAAAGGCTCAATCAATTCCCAATAGGCAGGTGGTTTGTAGCCTTGTGTTTTGGTGCGAGCGTGGACGGTGAGCCAGCTTGCGTTAGCGGATTGCACCGCATCACCGATTTCAGCGGTCAAAGTGGTATCTTCGTAACCCAAACGGATTTTTGCCGATACAGGCGTATCAGTTGGCACGGCTTGACGGACGGCATGAATAATTTGATAAACGGTTTCAGGTTCGGTCAATAATACCGAACCGCCACGATGATTGTTCACCGTTTTGGCAGGGCAACCAAAGTTTAAATCAATCGCAGGGGCTTTTAATTCACAGGCTTTGATGGCGTTTTGTGCCATGAGTTCGGGATTGCTACCGAGTAACTGAATATGTACAGGCGTGTTGTGAATGGTTTTGCCTTGCAATTCGCCTTCGTGCTTGAGTTCTGGGACGTATTTGTAAAAAACGTGAGCAGGTAAAACGGTTTGCGTAACTCGGATAAATTCGCTCACCGTCCAGTCATAATGTCCGATTGATGTCAAAACCGACCGCATAACAGGGTCGGTTAAGCCTTCCATTGGGGCTAGGACAGTTTTTGGGGTGGAAAAATTGGGATAATTGGGATTTGGCATGGTTTTTAACGTTTTTGGTAATTTTTTAAAAAAAGTATTATAACATTGCTTTGGCATAGCGTTAAGTTTTCACAAAAAAACCTGTCGTTTGTGCTATAATGCACCGTCTTTTTTGCCAATTTTTGACTATGCTTTCAAACACCAATACCTACAAGCCCACGCATGAACAAGAACAAGCCCTACAAACGGCTTTGACACGCCAATCTTTTAAGATTGTGGCGTATGCAGGGGCAGGCAAAACCTCTACATTAAAGCTGATTGGCGACAACTTGCGTGGGCGTGGTATGTATTTGGCATTTAATAAAGCGATTGCGAATGAAGCCACACAAAAATTTCCCACTCATGTGAACTGTCGCACTTTTCACTCGTTGGCATTTCGGCATACCGACCGTCAAATCTCCGCAAAATTACAATTACCCAGATTTTCACCACAGCGTTTGGCACATGATTTGGGCTTGATTCCGCTACAGGTGAAACGCAGCATTGACGGCAAAAGCCAATTTGTCACTTTAACGCCAGAACGCCAAGCCCGCTTTGTGTCCGATGCAGTGAGTTATTTTTGTAGCACGCACTCAAGCTACCCTGCTCCACGCCATTTACAGCTACCTGACTGGCTCGCCCCAAGCGAAGCCGAAGAATTGCGTGACAAACTGTATCCGTTTGTAGAAAAACGCTGGCTACAGTCCATTGACCCACGCCACAATGCAGGGATTGGACATGATATTTATCTCAAACTTTGGGCGTTGTCAAAGCCGATTATCCCAAGCGATTTTATTTTGTTTGACGAAGCCCAAGATGCCGACCCTTTGATGATGGGGATTTTGACCCAGCAACCGAGCCAAGTCATCTATGTGGGCGATGCTCATCAGCAGATTTATGAATGGCGTGGGGCGGTCAATGCGATGAAACGCTTGCCATTACCGCAAACCTTGCTCACCCAATCGTTTCGTTTTGGTGAAAAAATTGCCGAAATTGCCAATGTTTTTTTAAAAGCATTACAAGAAGATGTGCCTTTGCGTGGCAATCCCAATTTACAATCAACCCTTGGCAAAAGTTTGGCAAATGGACAAAAAGATGCAATACTGTGCCGAACCAATGCCAATGCGATGGTAAGGCTTTTAACAGGCTTAAAAATGGGGCATAAAGTCGCCCTACAAGCCGACACCGACCGCCTACTCAAATTTAGCCAATCTGCCGAACGCCTAAAAAAAGGACAATCCGCCTATGGCGTGCCAGAACTTGCCTATTTTAACAACTGGCGAGAAGTGCAAGACTACAGCGAAACGAGCGAAGGTAGCGATTTAAAAACCCTTGTCAAACTGGTGGACGAACATGGCACAGACACCATCAACCAAGCCATTCAAAGCCTTGCCAATCCAAACGAAGCCGACTATATCATCTCCACCGCTCACAAGGCAAAAGGACTGGAATGGGGGCGTGTGCAGATTGATGACGATTTTTATTATGATGTGAACAATCAAGTGGTAAAAATCAGCCCAGAAGAATTGCGACTGCTGTATGTCGCCTGTACTCGTGCCAAAATTAACTTGGATATGTTTCATATCCAAGATTTAATCAATGGTTTAAAAGAAAAAAAGTTGATTTATCAATAATTTACAAATTCTACAACAAACATTTTAAGATGCAAAAACAGGCTTGCTAAAATTAAATGACAAATTAATGTTGATTACTTTGAGCAAGCGTTGCATGGTGTCCCAACTTGGCGATGTTGTGCCGTTTACGGTTTTGTATAGGCTTTCACGATTTAATCCTGTCAAACGAGATACTTCGGCAACGCCTTTTTTACGGATTAAATGCCCGATTGCCAAAACAAAAACTTGTGGCTCATCATCGTGAGAAATTTATCAATTTTTTAAAACCAATTTTTCTAAACACAAATAAAAAAACCTTATCAAATCAATGATAAGGTTTTTTTGGAATGTGTGGCGTCCCCACGGGGATTCGAACCCCGGTTACCGCCGTGAAAGGGCGATGTCCTAGTCCTCTAGACGATGGGGACGCAATGTTTTTACAATTTGCATTGTACTATATAAGAAATTGCCTAGGTGCTTATATAGACTTAAACATCTGGTGGAGCTAAGCGGAGTCGAACCGCTGACCCCTTGCATGCCATGCAAGTGCTCTACCAACTGAGCTATAGCCCCTTTTGCTTAAGTGGGCGTATTCTAATGAATTGTTTTAATCTTGTCAATCATTTTTTGATAAAAATTTTGGATTTTTATCAAAATCGGCTATAATGGGGCGTTTTTTTCACTTTTTTAGCCACTTTTTGTAGTTTTTAGAACCTGTTCATGATTAATTTTTCTAGCTAAAAATGAGATAAATCGCACGTTTTTCAAGGAAAAAACGCAGTTTGATAGTTATTCTATCAAACAAGTTTTTGACGAAGAAAAACAAGATTTAGCCATTTTTAGCAGAAAAAGCATGATTTTAGAATAAAATTGAATCAAAAACCGTTTTGCGTATTAATCGTGAACAGGTTCTTAGCCATCAATACAGGATTTTTTATGCCATTAATTGACTTTATTTTACACATTGGCGACCATTTACAAGAATTAGTCAATAATTATGGCAATTGGATTTATGCGATTTTATTTTTGATTGTATTTTGTGAAACGGGGCTTGTCGTTACGCCGTTTTTGCCGGGGGATTCCATGTTATTTGCCGCAGGAGCGATTGCGGGGGCTGGCGACATGAATGTTGTTTTGTTAATAGTTTTATTAATCATTGCAGCGGTGTTGGGCGATTTTGTGAATTTTGAGATTGGTAAGCATTTTGGTAAAAAGTTGTTTGCCAATCCTGATTCTAAGGTTTTTAAGCAAAGTTATTTGCAAAAAACTCACGATTATTATGCCAAATATGGCGGTCGTACGATTATTATCGCCCGTTTTGTGCCGATTGTGCGGACGTTTGCACCGTTTGTCGGTGGTATGGGCGAAATGCCGTATGCTCAGTTTGTGCGGTATAATATTGTTGGGGCGGTGCTGTGGGTGGTGTCGTTTACGACTTTGGGGTATTTTTTTGGGCAGTTGCCGTTTGTCAAAGAACATTTTTCTTGGATTATGATTGCGATTATTGTGGTGTCGGTTGTGCCGATGTTGATTGAAATCATTCGTCATCGTAATGATAAATAATTGTTTTTATTGATAATTATTTACCAAGAATTTTGTTAAACGCTTGTATCAGCTTACCCACTTTTATCAAATATACCATATTCACCATTAAGTTTTGCTTGATAATTTGTGCCGACCAATGGCATTATTTGGTCTTAAATAACAGGAATTACCACTTGGCTTTGCCGATTAATAATGCCTTCTTTGCCATTTTTGCGAGCCAATAATTGGTTGGTGTTTATCGCCATCAAACTGCTGTATTCACAGGGAATAAGCACGTTTCCGACTTTATCTATCATACCGACGCCCCCATTTTTGTGGTGAACAACGCTGTGTCCATAAAAACTAACCCAACAAACGCAAATAATCCGATGTTTTTGACAAGGTAAAATTTCGTTATTATACCCAAAATCTGTTATAATGTGCCAATAATCCTACCATGAATGAATTTTTTCAACAAGTTTTTAACATATCTGATAAAGAGAAATCTATGACCCAAAAAGTCCGCACCCGTATTGCCCCAAGCCCAACAGGCTTTCCCCACGTTGGCACAGCTTATATCGCCCTTTTTAACCTAGCCTTTGCCAAAGCCCACGGCGGTGAATTTATCCTGCGTATTGAAGACACCGACCAAGCTCGCTCAACCGCCCAATCTGAACAAATGATTTTGGACGCACTGCGTTGGGTCGGGCTTGACTGGGCGGAAGGTCCTGATGTCGGTGGTGAGTTTGCCCCTTATCGCCAGTCCGAACGTATGGCTATTTACAAAAAATATGCGATGGAATTGGTAGAAAAAGGACACGCTTTTTACTGTTTTGCTACGGCTGAAGAGCTTGAGCAAATGCGTGCCGAACAACAAGCCCGTGGCGAAACGCCAAAATATGACGGTCGTGGGCTGTTGTTATCACAAGAAGAAGTGGAAAGACGCCTTGCCAATCACGATCCGTATGTCATTCGTATGAAAGTACCAACCGATGGCGTGTGCGAGTTTGAAGATATGCTTCGTGGTACGGTAACAATCCCTTGGGAACAGGTGGATATGCAAGTTTTGCTAAAAACTGATGGTTTGCCAACTTATCATTTGGCAAATGTCGTGGACGACCATTTAATGCAAATTAGCCATGTCATTCGTGGTGAAGAGTGGATTAACTCCGCCCCAAAACATCAGCTTTTGTACAAATATTTTGGTTGGCAAATGCCTGTGCTGTGCCATATGCCACTACTGCGTAACCCCGACAAATCCAAACTGTCAAAACGCAAAAACCCAACGTCCATCACCTATTATCGTGATGCAGGCGTATTGCCAGAAGCCTTGCTAAATTATCTTGGACGTATGGGCTATTCTATGCCAAACGAAGCGGAAAAATTTAGCCTTGAAGAAATGATTGCCAGTTTTGATATCAAGCGTGTGTCGCTGGGAGGCCCGATTTTTGATGTGGAAAAATTGACATGGCTGAATGCCGAATGGCTTAGAGATTTGACTCCAGAGCAATTAAAACAAAAAATTCTTGATTGGGCGAATGACAGCGACAAATTAACCGCCATTGCCAAAGCCATTCAACCACGCATTAGTCTGTTATCCGATGCGGTGAATTGGTCGGCGTTTTATTTTCAAAACTTGCCAAATATTAGCGAAGCGGACTTTGAACACAAAACGTTAAACAACGAACAAACGCTTGAAATTTTGCAATTTGCGCAATGGCAATTAGAAAGCCTACCAGAATGGACAGAAGAGAACATTCAAGCGGTCTTGACAGGACTTGCCAATGCCCTTGACATCAAACTGCGTGATTTTATGTCACCATTTTTTATCGCCATTGCAGGTAGCAAATCTGCCACGCCTATGATGAATGCGATGTATGTCATCGGTGCGGATATGACCTTGCAACGCTTACGCCATGCGATTGACGTGTTAGGCGGTATTGGCAAAAAGAAAATCAAAACGCTGGAAAAACGCAACGCAGAACTTGAAAAATTTGTTTAACACAAATCAAAAAAACAAAAAACCGAACATCATGTTCGGTTTTTTTTATACAAACAAAGCCAACTTATTTTAACAGATGGCTTGACATATTGATTTAACTGGTTAATACTGATTTTAAAAATTTTGAGCGTATGCAATACGCCCCTACAAAGTCAACTCATTTTTTTAACAAACCAAATAAGGAAAAAAATGTCTTACAACCTTAACAACCGCCATTTATTAAGCCTTGTCAATCATAGCGAACGTGATTTGTTGTTTTTATTGGATTTATCTCGTGATTTAAAACGTGCCAAATATGCAGGCACAGAACAACAAACCTTAAAAGGCAAAAATATCGCTTTGATTTTTGAAAAAACTTCCACTCGCACACGCTGTGCCTTTGAAGTGGCTGCTTACGACCAAGGGGCGAACGTTACCTACATTGACCCAACATCATCGCAAATCGGACACAAAGAAACCATGAAAGACACCGCTCGTGTGCTAGGACGAATGTACGATGCGATTGAATATCGTGGTTTTAGCCAAGCGACTGTGGAAGAATTGGCAAAATATTCTGGCGTGCCTGTGTTTAACGGTTTGACAGACGAATACCACCCAACACAAATGCTCGCAGACGTACTAACCATGCGTGAACACAGCGACAAGCCTTTGCACCAAATCAGCTATGCGTATCTAGGCGATGCTCGCAATAATATGGGCAATTCGCTCCTATTAGTCGGTGCAAAACTTGGCATGGACGTGCGTATCTGTGCCCCAAAAGACTTGCAACCACATGATGAATTGGTCAAAATGTGTGAAGAATTTGCCAAATTATCTGGGGCAAAAATCACCATCACCAAAGACCCACAACAAGCCGTCAAAGACGTGGATTTTATCCATACAGATGTTTGGGTGTCTATGGGCGAGCCGATTGAAGCGTGGGGCGAGCGTATCAAATTGTTAATGCCGTATCAAGTAAATATGGATTTAATCAAAGCGTCCAACAATCCACGAGTGAAGTTTATGCACTGTTTACCAGCGTTTCACAATACAGATACCAAAATTGGTAAACAAATCGCCGAACAATATCCAGAGCTTGCCAACGGCATTGAAGTTACCGAAGACGTATTTGAATCGCCTTATAACATCGCCTTTGAACAAGCGGAAAACCGTATGCACACGATTAAAGCTGTTATGGTAAGCTCATTGGGTGGGTTGTAACCCAATATAAAACCGTCAAATGCCACTCGCTTTTTTGCTAAAAAATTGCATGAGTGGCTTGATTTTACTCACCTTACTTACGCCCTCATTGCGAATTTGTTGAATGGGAGCAAACTGATTGGTAAATAACCAATTAATCCCAGAAAAACTGTGCATCATCATCGCATTATTGGCGTAGCGTTTTCGCTCGTAACGTTGCAATGTAGCAAAATCTGCCCATGATTTTTGTGACGGTTCGGCACAACAGCGTTCAAAATCCTGTTGCAAAACCGCCACCAATGCCACCACGTCCAACAAGCCCAAATTTAGCCCCTGCCCTGCCAATGGGTGTACGCCATGTGCCGAATCGCCGATTAAAGCAAGGTTTGGCTTGACATATTGTTTGGCGTGCTGAGCATTGAGTGGAAAACTTGCCACCGACTCAATCTGCACCACATCGCCCAACGCATAGCCACTGGCAAAGGCGACTTCTTTGGCAAGCTCGTCTTTTGACAATTGTAACAAGGCATTGGCTTTGTCTGTTGGCAACGACCAAACGATGGATTGCCAATGTTGTGGGTTGGCTTTATCCTCATCGCTCACATCGGCAAGCGGTAACAATGCCAAAATACTGTCGTCCAAAAACACCTGACGAGCGGTGGCGTTGTGTGGTTGTTCGGTTTTGATTGCCCCACAAATGGCGGTTTGGTGATAGCTTAATGTATCAAGAGCAATGCCCGCCTGCTGTCGCACCATAGAGGCACGTCCGTCCGCACCGACAAGCAGTTTTGCGGTGTACGTGTCGCCATTATCAAGCATAACGTGATAACCATCGGTTTGCCAAGTCAGCGATACCACTTTTTGACCGTGAACCACCGTCAAAAATGGCGAAATATCGTCATCATCAAAGCGTTCATACAAGGCTTTTTCAATGATAAACGGCTCAACCATACTGCCTAAGAGCGTTGGATTGTCATCATTACCAAACTTTAGTTCGCCAATGCCATTCATCTGCCAAACTTGCATTTGGGTATAGTCGGCTTTTCTGGCGGATTGTGCAATTTTTTGCCACGCACCGACTTGTTTTAACAGCTCAATACTGGCAAGGCTTAGGGCGAATACTCTAGCATCTCGCTGACTGATTTTTTTGTCCCAATCGCTTGCCGTTAGGTGCAAATGAGCGTCAATTAAGGTAACTGGGCGTTGCCCTTTGGCAAGTTTTAATGCCAAAGTCGCTCCGACAATGCCACCGCCGATGATTAAGGTTGTTTGCTTGGGGTTGTGTTGCATGGGATTTGCCTGTGTGATATTTTTAACTATTTAGTCTAAATAACTGGTATCTAAATATGCAATCGCACACGCCGATTTTAGCATAAATTCCCCTGCTGTATCAGGATAAGCTGTTTGCCAATCAAGACTAGACGCATCTTCAGATTCAATTAATGTGCCATTTTTGCTATACAAATTCACGCCTAAAACAGCAAGTGTCCTGTCCGAACAATCCCCTACAAAATGAAACATCGCATAGTTATAATATTTGCCATCAGCTTTTTGGGCTTTGGTGTAGTCGCTTTTGCCAAAAAAATTGACATACCCATTGTTATCTTGATAAATGTTATCTAAATCTAAAGATTTAGTTTCTGTATCATCTTCACTCAAAACCAACCAATTAGCAGACATCGCCACATTTGATAATAAACAACTAAACGTAAGGGCGATAGTTTTTTTGTTAAAAATTTTAGCGGTTAATTTCATAAAAATCTCCATTGTTAAATTTTCCAACATATTTTTATTAAAAAAACAAAGTTTCGGGTTTAAAACAAACCGAAAATTAACTTTTAAGCCCCATCGCAAACGTTGCCACCATCGGTTTGACAAACGGCACTTTATCAAACGCAATCAAGCCGACATTACGAGCGACTTTTACCAACGGATTGCGATGCGTAAAGCCATAAACCACCGTATCACAGAACAAAATCACCCGTTTTTGGTCGGCTTTTCGTCTTTTTTCATAGGTTTTTAGCATCGCATTTTCGCCAACGTTTTCGCCACGCATCACTTGTTGCGTAATCATTTTGGCAAGCGTATCGGCATCACGCATACACAGGTTAAAGCCCTGCCCTGCCACAGGGTGCAAGGTGTGAGCTGAGTTGCCCATAATCACGCAACGCCCAGCCACTTGTTGCTGTGCCAATACTTTGACGAGTGGATACGCCCCACGCTTGCCGACTTTGACAAACTTGCCAGCCCGCTCGCCAAAGGTTTTTTGTAGGGTTTGTAAAAAAAACTCATCATTGTCAAGGTATTGTTGCTCTTCGCCTTTTTTGCACACCCACACCACCGAACGGCGGTAATGCGTGCCGTCTTTGTCGGTGCTGTCGGTCAAAGGCAACACCGCCATCAACCCTGTTGGGCTAAAGCGTTCTATGGCTTCGTGGTTGTGCGGTTGGTCAGTCATCACCGTGCTGACAATGCCCATTTGTTCATAATCGTGAAAATCGGCTTTAACACCCAATAATTGCCGACAAATAGAATTTTGTCCATCGCACGCCACCAACAAATCAGCCGTTAAAGACTGCTCTTTTTCGCCTTGTTTTGTAAAAAAAATCGTCACGTTTTTGGCAGATTGGGTAATGTCGGTTACGCTTGTACCATCAAACAGTTCAATGAGCGGATTGGCTTGCACCGCTAACAATAATTTTCGCCCAAGCCAACTATTTTCAATAACGTGTCCAAAACTTTCCACGTTTTCTTCGTGTTTATTCAGCGTTGCTTTGCCAAAATTGTCCTGCTCGCTAATTTTTACCGTATCAATGCGACAGGCATGGCTTTGCAACTCGTCCCACAATCCGATTTGTTGATAAATCTGCACCGTTCGGCGAGACAGTGCCATGTTGCGTGTATCAAGATAATGTGTGCGGTCGGTGTCATCATCGGGATTGATAGTCGGATAAGTGGATTTTTCTAATAGCGTGCTTTTAATGCCTTGTTTGGCAAGCAACAACGCAAAAGACAGACCAACATTGCCACCGCCCACGATAATAATTTTTTGCTCGTTCATAAATTTTCCTTTTTTTCGTATAATTGAAATAGCTTACCATAAAATACGATTTTTTTATGATTTTGATTGTTTTTTTTTCATTTTTTTTATAAAATACATTGAAAATCATTCTCATTAACTCTTTAAATTAGGTAAACTTATGTTAAAATTTTCTCGTACCGCTTTATTTATCACGTTGGCAAGCTGTCTTGGTTTAACCGCTTGTAATCAAACCCAAAACACCACATCAACAGCCAAAACCTCACCAGCAAGCGGTACGGCAAGCACCGCACAAACAACTGCAAGTGTCACCGATACCAACGGCATGGTAACGATTAACACCGTGCGTGGCGATGTGCAATTGCCTGTCAATCCTGAGCCGATTGCTGTTTATGATATGACGCTCATGCAGGATTTAAAAGCGTTGGAAGTGCCTGTTGCGGGCTTGCCTGCCAAGTTGCGTTTGGACACATTTCGTATCAAAGATGCACCAAGCACCGATATTGGCACGCTGTTTGAGCCGAATATGGAAGCGTTAAATCAGCTAAAACCAAAAGCGATTTTGGTCGGTAGCCGTATGGTGGAAAAATACGACCAATTAAGCCAAGTTGCCCCAACGCTAGATTTGACGCTAGATACAGCTCACGCTTATGAGTCTAGCAAACAACGCCTTGCTGATTTGGGTAAATTGTACAACAAAACCGAAAAAGCCCAACAATTACAACAAGACATTGATAAAGCAATTGCCGATGCCAAAGCAGTCGCACAAGGCAAAGGCAATGGTTTGGTAATTTTGATAAACGGCAATAAAATGTCAGCGTTCGGCACAAAATCTCGTTTTGGCTTTATTCATAACGAATTTGGCATTCCACAAGCCGACCCAAATATTCAAGACAGCCGACACGGTCAGCCTGTTACTTTTGAATATATTCAAAAAGTTAATCCTGATTGGCTATTTGTGCTAGACCGTTCGTCAGCGATTGGCGAAGAAGGCGTGGGGGCAAAAGCCGTGCTTGACAATCCACTCATGCACAAAACCACCGCTTGGTCAAAAAATCAAATCGTATATTTAAGTCCAGATTCTTACCTAGCGTTTGGCGGTTATTATCAATGGCTTGCTGATGCCAAAATCATTAGCGATAGTTTTGGTAAAGGCACAACAACAGCCAGTGCAACCGCTTCAGCCCCTGCAAGTTCAGCAAGTACAACGGCATCAACCACAAAATAATTAAATGTAGGGGCGTATTGCATACGCCCCATTGATAAAATTAACAAGCTAAGAAAAACAATGACCGTGTTATCCACCACCAAAACGTCTAACGGACGTTTTCCCCCTTATTTGTTTAATTTATTAAGTCTAGCTATCATGCTAGGCTTATTTTTGTTAAGTCTATCTGTCGGCGTGGCGGATTTTTCTTGGCAAGGCTTGTTCGCTTGGGCATTTGGCAATAGCGACATGGCGAGCGATATGGAGCTTATGCTTGTGAGCCGTTTGCCACGCACGCTTGCCATTATTTTGACAGGTGCATCACTTGCAGTGGCTGGCATGGTACTACAAGTCGTGTTAAAAAACCGCTTTGTAGACCCGTCTATGGTCGGTGCAACGCAGAGTGCAGGGCTTGGGCTGTTAATCGTCAGTCTTATGTTGCCAAGTAGTGGATTGTTCGTCAAAATGCTGATTGCCACGCTGTCGGCATTGGTTGGCATGGTGCTGTTTATGCGGTTAATCAAGCCGTTACCGCCCACTGATTTTTTGATGATACCGCTTATCGGCATTGTGTTTGGCGGAATTATTGAAGCGGTTACGCTGTTTATCGCTTACGAAACCGAAAGTATGCAACTGCTGTCTGTATGGCGGATGGGCGATTTTTCCACGATTTTGTCTGGGCGTTATGAGTTACTTTACGTTACAGGGGCGTTGGCATTTGTGGCGTATATTTTGGCGGATAAATTAACCATTGTCGGCTTGGGCGATGCGATTGCGATTAATCTTGGGGTCAATCGTCAAGCAATGCAATGGTTCGCCATTATCACCGTTGCCATGATTAGTTCGGTTGTTGTAGTTACGGTTGGGGCGATTCCATTTATTGGGCTGGTCGTGCCGAACATCATCAGCCGAATGATGGGCGATAGATTACGCCGTTGTTTGCCTGCGGTTGCCTTGCTCGGTGCGAGTATGGTGCTATTGTGCGATATTTTGGGGCGTGTGCTGATTTTTCCGTATGAAGTGCCTGTTTCCACCATTTTTGGCGTAGCAGGGGCGGTGATTTTTTTAACCTTGTTGTTAAAGCAAAAAGATTAGTTCAAAATGAAAGTTTTTCGTAGGGTGGGTTAGCCCTAAGAACCACAAAAATTGCACAACAATTTTAGGTTCGCAAGGGGCGTAACCCACCTTTTTGACACAAATTTTTAACCTAATTTGGTGGGTTACGCTTTGCTAATCCACCCTACATATCAAAAATAACAAATTGTGATTGTAAAAAAGAAAAAATATGACAAATCAAACAATTAATCCATTTTATCAAGCCAAAATTTTGACAAAACCTGTCATCATCGCAAGCGTTGTACTAGCGATTAGTATGCTTTTGTTTATGACGTTAAACGCCAACGGCAACTGGGATTTTGTGTTGCCGTTTCGTTTTTACAAACTCATGGCGTTAATCCTTGTTGGGGTGGCGATTGGCGTATCTACCTTGCTGTTTCAAACTTTAACGCACAATCCGATTTTGACCCCTGCCCTACTCGGTTTTGATGCGTTATATGTGTTAATCCAAAGCGTCCTTGTGTTTGCATTGGGTGCGGTGAATATATTTACCACTCAGCCATTACTCAAGTTTTTTTTAGAAATTATGCTGATGGTCATTGCGTCCATGCTCATGTTTCGGTTACTTTTTAATGAAAAACAGCAAAATTTATCACGGCTGATTTTGGTTGGTATTATTTTTGGCGTGCTGTTTCGCAGTTTGTCATCGCTGATTGCACGCTTGATAAATCCAGAAGATTTTGTCGTGGTGCAGTCGGCAAGTTTTGCTCAATTTAACACGATTGACAAAACGATGATGTGGGTAAGCCTCGCTATCTGTGCGGTGTGCCTTGGGGCAGTGTGGCGGTGGCGACATCAGGTGGATATTTTGATGCTTGGCAAATCGTATGCGATTAATCTTGGCATTGATTATCAAAAATTGGCGTTGCGATTGCTGATTATCATTGCGATTTTGGTGGCGACTGCGACTGCGTTTGTTGGACCTGTTATCTTTTTGGGCTTGCTTGTATGTGCCTTAACCAATAAAATTAGCCAACAAATGTATCATACTGAACGCTTGATTTTGGTGAGTTTGATTTCGGTGATTTGTTTGGTTTTAGGACAGACTATTTTTGAACAAGTGCTTGGCATGGCTGGCGTGTTGGCGGTTGTCATTGAACTGTTTGGTGGCATTGTGTTTATTATACTGATGTTAAATCGTTATAAAAAGGCGATTGCTTAAATTTTTGTTAAAATAAAAAAAGGAAAAAATTATGATAACGATTGAAAATGTTTCTCATCATATTGATAACAATTTGATTTTAAACAATATTAATTTAAATTTAACAAAAGAACAAGTCATCGCTCTAATCGGTCCAAACGGTGCAGGCAAATCTACGCTATTCACCGTCATGGCTCGCCTAAATCCGCTACAAACAGGCAAAATCCGCTTTGACGACCACGATATTCTAACCACAGATAGCAAAATTTTGGCAAAAACCGTTGCCATGCTCGCCCAAGAAAACCACATTCAAGGGCGATTGACCGTTGCCGAACTGTTGATGTTTGGGCGTTATCCGTATCATCAAGGCAGACCGACCGCCCATGATGAAGCGATTGTCAAGCAAGTCATGGCACGTTTTGAGCTAGATACGCTTGCCACTCGTTACCTTGCGACCTTGTCTGGCGGTCAGCGACAGCGAGTATTGATTGCCATGATAGTATGTCAAGACACGCCGTTTGTGCTACTTGATGAACCGCTGAACAATTTGGATATGTATCATGCAGGAAAATTGATGCGGATTTTACGAACTTTAGTTGAACAAGACAAAAAAACTGTAGTAATTGTGTTACATGATATTAATCAAGCATCGCAATTTGCCGATACGGTGGTGATGATGAAAAAAGGCGAAATCGTCAGTCAAGGTCGCCCTGTTGATGTGCTGACAAAAGAGCGGATTTTTGAGTTGTTCGGTGTCAATGCAACCGTGTTAGAGCATAACGGTCGCCCTGTGATTGTGGATACGATTTGACAAATTGTTGCTAAACTTCAAACAAATACCCCACTACTCCAGTACCAATCAACAACAAAACCACCGCTACAGGCAAAATTTTGCCTGCCAGCTTTTTGGTTTTGTTACGAATAAGGATTTCTTGGCTAAAACTGGCAATCGCAAGGCAAATCAAGCCTGCCACAGTGGACAAAATCCCCAAGCCAATCGCCAAAAATCCCAAATACAGCATCCGTTAGTACCGATTATTTGTTTGCATTTGGCTCAATGCCAGCTTCTTCCACGAGTTTATGGAGCATTTCACGCACTTCTAAAGCAGTTTTTTCCGCTTTTTGCATAGATTTGCCGATATCTGGATTGGTCTGTGGTGTGGCTTCTGGATTTTTTGCCATAATCGCCATCGCCGAACGAGTATCAGCGATGTTTTCTAACATTTTATCACGCACTTTGGTAACACGTGGTTCATTAAATTTCAACGCTTGCAAGGTTGTTTTTTGAGTGTCCAACTGTTTTAAAATTTCGTCAAACACTTTTTTCTGTTCGGTAGGGGTTGTTGCCGATTGCATTTGTTTTTCTAGCTCGGCTTGTTTGCTTTGGTGTTTTTTGTCAATGTCGTTAATGGTTTTTAACAACACACCCAAATCCGCTTTTAACGCGACATTTTCAGCAGGTTTTGCGTTCGCCTGTCCCACGGCATTGTCCGTTGTGGTTGCCAACGATGTGCTTGCCGTTGGTGCAGACACACTTGCCGTTGTTGGTGCAGACACACTTGCCGTTGGTGCAGGTGCTGATGATAAATCTGGCGTTTCGGCAGGTTTGTCCGTTTTTGAACAAGCGGTTAAAGCAATTGCCAAAGTACTTGCGACTGCGATATGTTTTAACATAAAAAATTCCTTAAGATAATTTTAAATAATTTTTTAAAAAATTATCGGTAAAATGGTAAAATTGGCGACCATTTTAACAAAAATACTGGACAAAGTTTGTATCGGTTATGTGCTTTTTTCTAACGCAACTTTTTATTTAACAATTAATTGAATCAACTTTTAACCAACTATTTAGCCAACTATTTAGCCAAAACCATAATACCATTCAATTTTTCTATCAAATCCAATCTCCAACAAACTTGCCGTAATCCGTCCTGTCAGTCCCCAAACCGTTTCGTTGTCAATGATAAAGGCCGGCGATGTGATTTGTATTTTGTCGTATTGTTTGACAAAAGGTTGGACTTCTTGGGTCAAAAGCGTTACCAAATCCGCCCAAAATAAGCGTTCAATCTCCCCTATTTCAGGCGTTAATGGCAAATTCGGCTCAATCACACCCACCACAGGCAACACAGGCAAGCCCGCTTTGGTAAATGCCATCGGCAATTCGCCCAAAATCTGCACATCAGTTGGTAAAATCCCTGTTTCTTCCCACGTTTCTCGCAAAGCGGTGGCATGGTTGCTGCTGTCGTCAGGCTCTTGGCGACCGCCTGCAAAGGACACTTCACCCGCATGATTTTGTAGCGTACTGGCTCGCAGTGAGTACAAAATTTTGGGATTTAATTCGTTGGTAATCACCACAAGCACCGCATAGGGCTGACGTTTTGGCTCAACAGGTATATTTGCCAAACGTTCGGCTAATTGCTTTAACAATGGGCTTTTAAAATCGTTTTTTTGAATATTATTAAAATATTGTTGATTATTTATCATCATAAAAAATAAACCTATGCGTTTAAAATTTTGGCTGAATTTTTAGCCGATTTTGCTAAAAGTATGTTAAGATTACCACTGAATATTTCAGCTATCAACCCAAAAACTTGCACCTTATTGATAACAATTTATTTAAAAAATAGGAATATCCATGCCATTTTGTTTAAAATGTGGTCATCAAGCCCAACACGCCATTCCAGCAGGCGACTCTCGCCCACGCATTGTTTGCCCCAATTGCGGTTATATTCATTATGAAAATCCAAGAATGATTAACGGTTGTTTGCTGTTTGACGGTGATAAGGTGTTGCTGTGTCGCCGTGCGATTGAGCCAAGATACGGTTTTTGGACGTTGCCAGCAGGTTTTATGGAGCTTGGCGAAACGATGGCAGAAGGGGCAAACCGTGAATGTATGGAAGAAGCGGACGCTTGTGGCGAAAATTTGCAATTGTACTGTTTGTACGATTTGCCAGAATTGGGCGATATTCATGCGTTTTTTGTGGCAAATCTCAAAGACGGCAAATTTGGCGTGGGTGAAGAAAGCCTTGAATGTGCGTTGTTTGCCGAAGATGAAATCCCGTATGATGAGCTGGCTTTTGACACCGTTACCCAAACGTTAAAACATTATTTTCATGACAAAAAGCAAGGGGCGACTTTAGGTAATTTCCCTTTGCACCAACACGTTATTTATAAACCAAAACCTTAAGGATTTTTTATGACAACTGCAAATGTAACATACGAAGGCAATTTACGCACCACCGCCATTCACCTACAATCCAACAACCAAATCATCACTGACGCACCTGTGGACAATCACGGACGTGGCGAAGCGTTTTCACCGACTGATTTATTGGCAACGAGCCTTGCGTGCTGTATGATGACAGTCATGGGCATTAAGGCTGAAAGCATGGGGCTTGATTTGGCGGGTAGCACCGCAGACGTTACCAAAGTGATGATAACCGACCCACGCCGAGTGGGTGAAATTGACGTGGTGATGACGGTGAAGGGTGTCAGCGATGATAAAGACAAAACCATTTTGACAAACACCGCCATGACTTGCCCTGTGGCAAAAAGTCTGCACCCAGATATTGTGCAAAATGTGAAAATTGAGTTTGTTTGATAAAAATAAAATAAAAAGTGATTTATGCTAGAAATTTCTCCACACATTGAACAAGCGATTATTTTACAAGCCAAACAGTAGGGTGTTACGGTTAATTTGGCATATCAAGGACAAAATATTTCTAAAAAATTGTTGTTAAATGCCTTGCAAAATATCAAAAAAATTAGCTTAATTACAGGCGTATCTTTTGCCATGATTGAAGCAAAAGATACGCAATTAGCCAACTATTATCAACGATTAGGTTTTATCAAAATTGAGAATAGTTTGGTATTATTATTTCCTATTAATCAAATTTAACCCGTCAATTGTTTGGTAATTAATGCTTTTAACGGTGGCAAATTATTACTAATTCGCAATACCGCCGAACGAGCGAGTTTCGCAGGTTTGCTATCTGTGGTAAACAATTTTACCATAGCATTTGTGCCATGATACATTGGACGAGTAATCAACATATGTTCACGTTCATAACGAGCCAAGATTTTTTGCGAGCCGTAATCTTGATTTTTTGCTACCGCTTGTTTTACCAATTTTGATAAAACCGCCACGCTATTTAACCCCAAATTAAAACCATGAGCCGTTACAGGGTGCATACCGACCGCACTATCGCCAATGAGTACCGCACGCCCTTGATAAAAACGATTGGCATGAACGCCCACAAGCGGATAAGTGTGTTGCGTGCTAATCAGTTTCATTTCGCCAAGCTGTCCGCCAATGTATTGGGTAACTTTTTTGGCAAAATCATCGGCATTTAACGCTAAAATATCTTGAGCTTCTTGGCTGTTCACCGTAATCACGCAGTTGGTAACGTTTTCGGTCAAAGGCAACAAGGCAAGTGTAACGCCATAATAAAAACACTCCACCGCACGATGATGATTTGACAAGGTGTGTTCCATTCGGCAAACAATCATGCTCCGCCCAAAATCGTGGCTGTCCGCTGAAATGCCGATTTGACGGCGACTTGCCGAAAAACGACTGTCGGCAATCACCAACAAAGGCGTGTCAAATTTTTCGCCATTTTCCAATTCAACATAAGAACACACGTCATTGGTACTGACGTTTTTTACACCAGTTCCGCATAAAAGTCTGATGTTTTGTTGGGTTTTTACGCTGTCATATACAGCTTTTCGGATTAGATTATTTGACACCAAATAGCCCAAATTATCCACATCATTGCCAAATAATTTGCGTTCAAACTGACTTGGCACGCCAAAATACAGCTGATAAGGCGAGTTGCCGTCTAGCACACTGGCATCTTTTAACAGGTGAATTTGGGTTTCGTCAATTCGCCCCCAAGCGTCTATATCTTGCATGGTGCGTTTTGATGCGTGGGTTAGGGCGATTTCTCGTCCGTCATAGGCAGGGTTGGCAAGGCTGTCTTCGCTGTTTTTTTCAATCACGACAATGTTTAGCCCTGTGTCAGCGACCGAGCGAGCGAACGCCAAACCTGCGGGACCACCGCCCACGATGATAATATCAGCTGTTTGTGAAGTTGTAGTTGTCATGTTTTTTCCTTATTTTTTTGGCAAAATGGTTAAATTTTTTAAAAATATTAAAAAAATATTGGTTAAAATAGTGGCTAAAACGTTTGTTAAAAATGGCTTGTCGGTTATGCTAAAACTTTTAAACATGAAAATCAATGATAAAAAGGTGGTAGTTTTATATCAATTTTAAAAACGACCAAAACGTCAAAACAATTTTTTAAATCTGACTAATTTACTCAAGTTTATTACTATTTAACAAATTTTTTGCTATAATATAAGTATTATTTTTAAATTTAACAAACGCATTTTTGTTAAATTTTATCCATTTTTTATTAGCCATTGTTTTATTAAAATTAATTTTTATTAAAAACAACTTTTATCAAAATTAACAAGCGAATACTTATGACAATCCAAAAAAAATCCGAACTTTTATGCCCAGCAGGGACTTTTAGAAATATGCAATACGCCTTTGCTTATGGGGCGGATGCTGTGTATGCAGGGCAAGCACGCTATTCTTTGCGTGTGCGAAACAACGATTTTGACGAAGAAAATTTACGCAAAGGCATTGAATACGCCCATTCGCTTGGCAAGCAGTTTTATGTTGTGGTAAATATTCAAGCCCACAACGCCAAACTCAAAACCTTTATCGAAGACATTCGTCCTGTCATTGAAATGAAGCCTGACGCACTCATCATGTCGGACGCTGGCATGATTATGATGGTGCGTGAAGCCTTTCCACACCAAGTCATTCATTTGTCGGTGCAAGCCAATGCGGTAAACTGGGCAACGGTGAAATTTTGGAAACAAATGGGCGTAAGCCGTGTGATTTTAAGCCGTGAATTGTCGCTTAAAGAAATTGAACAAATCATTGCCGAAGTACCAGACATGGAAATTGAAGTGTTTGTGCATGGGGCGTTGTGCATGGCGTATTCGGGTCGCTGTCTGCTGTCTGGTTATATTAACAAACGTGATGCCAATCAAGGCACTTGCACCAATGCTTGCCGTTGGAATTACAACACTTATAAAGCCGAAGAGAACGAAACAGGCGATATTGTCCCTGCACAGCCTGAAGTGTTTGTTCCAAGTCAATCAAGCAAGCAAAACGCTATCACCAATGTCAATTTAAACGGCGATGTGGTGATGGGTGATGATTATGTGCAAAAACCGTCTGATGAAGTGGTGCTGATTGAAGAACAAGGTCGCCCCGGTGAGCTGATGGCGATGTTTGAAGATGAACACGGCACTTATATCATGAATTCCAAAGACCTACGAGCGGTGGAGCTTGTGCCAGATTTGGTGAACATGGGTGTGCATTCGTTAAAAATTGAGGGGCGTACCAAATCGCATTATTATGTGGCACGCACTGCACAGGTTTACCGCAAAGCCATTGATGATGCCACCGCTGGCAAGCCATTTGACCCAAGTTTGGTAAGAGCGTTAGATGGCTTGGCAAATCGTGGCTATACCGAAGGTTTTTTACGCCGTCATGTGCATTCTGATTATCAAAATTATGAATACGGCTCATCAAAAACCGAGTATCAGCAGTTTGTTGCCGAAGTATCAAGCATCAGCGATGAGCGTTTGACCTTGACGGTAAAAAACAAAGTCATGGTAGGCGATACCATTGAGATTATGACCCCACAAGGCAATTTAAGCTATGTGTTAAATGAGATGTGGGACAAAAAAGGCGAGCCGATTGATGGGGCGTTGGGTTCGGGTTGGGTGTGCCAAATTGCCAATCCATTTAAGGACATGAGTGCTGACGTGCTACAATTTGCCCTAATCATGAAAAACGTGAGTGAGCCGATTTTTACTTAAATGTTACAGATGTTTCTCTAAAAAAACTATTTGGAATATACATATTAAAAAATAGTTAATAAAATTAAGATAAATTCCAAAAAGTATGCTACTATATAACATACTGTTATTTGGTAAACTATTTTTATGCTTAATTTTTACATTTGACAATTTGTCAAACAAGAGAGACTATATGAAACAAAAAGTTCTACACATCACTACTTTAGCTGTTTTAACTGCTATGCTGGGTGCATGCGGTTCGAATGCAGAAGAAAACGGCAGCAAACTTGTTGATAAATTAAATAAATCAAATACTGCAAAAAAAATTATTGATGACATTGCTGATACAGATGTCAATAAAGTATTACAAAATACAGAAACCGAAGCTGTTAAAAAATACTTAGCCGATACACAAAATCAGCAAGCCACAGCAGAAATGCAATTAGCACCGTTAGCATTTGACAAAAATAATGCCGTATTATTTGGCGGAGCAGGGAAATTAGCCTATAAAGACTTTTTGTCAAATGGCAATGACAATGCTACAAAAACTTATACAGCTAATTTTGCAAGTTGTAACACAGATTGCAACCGAGCCGATGCCGAAATTGTATCAGGTCAGATGAAATTTAGTATTGAATACAATACAACAAAACAAGCATTTGAGGCAAAAGATATTACGTTTAGCCACTTAGCTAAAGAAACGGCAAATCTGTCAAATAATGCCAATTCAAAAGTTATAACCAATAAAGTTGTAACCAATTTAGCAACGCAAAGTACCGACCTTGCGGTAGATAATACCAAAGCAAGAGTACCTGCTCAAATCACCAAAGACATAACAAAAGCTGACCAACGAGTATTTCATCTAAAATTAGTGGATGCAAAAGTTGCAGGATTACCTGATTTTACCGATATTCAGCTTGTTTTCTCAAAAAATGGTGGTTTTGTAACATCTTTAAATAAAGATATGGTTTTGGCTGGCGTGCGTACAGATAACTTACCACAAGCTCAAAATACTGATGCTATTAAAGCGACTTGGAATGGTTATCAATTGAAAGTAAAAGGTAAACAAGCAACAAAATCTGATGCTTTAACCAATTTTAAATTTGCCAATGCAGACTATCCAAACTCGCAGTTACAATCATTTGGCGTAACTATCGCAGCTAAAGATTACAGAGGCGGTTATATCAAAATGGGTCATGCAAATGTGCCTGTTTATCGTTATGGCTATGTTACCGAAGAGCTATCAGGTCGCATTGACAAAAATGCAGGTATTGTTGTCGTTTCACCGAATGCGAGCTTTATTGCAGGTACAGGCAATAACGTAGCGATTGGTACTAATAGCAGTATTAATGGTATTTTTATTGCACAAAAATAAAAAATTGTTGCAAAAACTTCATTGATTATTTTGATTAAACTTGTCAAAATATAAAGAATAATAAAACTGGGTGGTATTGACTACCCAGTTTTTTAGCATTTTTATTTGTAAAAATTTGGTAAAATAAAAGCACTCATTATTATTGGAATAAAAATATGACAAGTATCGACATTGCAACATTGGAATTTGGGCAAAAAAGAGAGCAATGGTTTAACGCCTATTGCCACAAAGATATTAGCACACTAGACCCATTGGAAACCAAAGATTTTTTTGTGGTTTATTACCAAAATGTTGAAAAAAAATCCGATTGGCATAGCAATATTTTATCTTCTGATGTTGAACAAGATGTGCTAGCAATGATACATACAGCAAAAAAAATTTTAGTAGATTGCCTTAATGAAACCAGTTATATGATAACCTCTTATTTTAAAATCGGTGAACACTCAGTAATTGTCAAAGAAATGTGGTCAAAAAATAAAGAAAATTGGCAAATGAGTTCATTGGCTTTGACAAAATTATAAAGAGATTTTAACAATATATGGCACTCAAAATCACCACCGACTGTATCAACTGCGACATCTGCGAGCCTGAATGCCCAAACGATGCGATTAGCTACGACCAAAAAGGACAAAAAACCTACGTCATCAATCCCGACCTTTGCACCGAATGCGTGGGTTTTTATGACGAGCCGACCTGCGATAAAGTCTGCCCGATTGACTGCATTATCAAAGACGAAGACCGACCAGAAACGCCAGAAGAGCTATTAGCAAAATACAAAAAAATTTGGCAAAAAGATTAACATTTTACAAAACTGGAAAAAATAATGACGAAAAAAACCAACAAAAACAAATGGCAAGACCCAAATGCGTCCGTTGAAGCCTCAAAATATATTAACCCAATCCCAAGCCGTCTGCTCATTTTGCAAACCTTAATGGAAAAAAGCGAAGCGACACAGCACGAATTAGCAGAGATTTTTGACCTTGATGACGAGCAGTACGAAGCGTTAGGCAACCGCTTGCGAGCCATGTTCCGAGACGGTCAAGTTAGCCGTGATGCCAACGGTGGCAAGCCATTTATTTACCGTCCGATTAGCGACAATGATGCGGTCATCGGCACAGTTTCCGCCCATGCCAAAGGTTTTGGCTTTGTGCTACTTGACGGTATGCCAGATTTGTTTTTATCAGAAGAACAAATGCGTTGGGTGTTTCATGGCGATAAAGTCAAAGCTGTTGCCACGCACAGCGATAATCGTGGGCGTATCAATGGCAAAATTTTGGAAGTGGTGGAACACACGCAATTACAAATGATTGGCAAACTTGAACAAGACGATGACGGTTATTTTGTACAATTAGCCAGCCCAAACGCACATCAACCGATTGGCGTAACTGCCGAAAATGTGCAACAAATGCACGTCAAAGTCGGCGACCCTGTGCGAGTTGAACTGATTGATTACCCAACGCAACAAGAATTTGCCACAGGCAAAATTGCCGAAAGTTTGGTCAATGATAATGAACGAGAGTTGATTATTAAGACGACTTTGTTAAATTTTGACATTCCTTACGAATTTAGCAAACAAGCCCTAGACCAAGCCAACAGCTACCAAGAGCCGACTGCCAAAGACTTTAAAGGACGTGTGGATTTGCGAGATTTGCCGTTAATCACCATTGACGGTGAAGATTCACGAGATTTTGACGATGCCGTCTATGCCGAAAAACGCCGTGGCGGTGGTTTTCGTGTGGTGGTTGCGATTGCCGATGTCAGCCATTATGTAACCGCCAATTCCATGCTGGACCAAGAAGCCTACGAGCGTGGCACGTCTGTGTATTTTCCGCATTTTGTCGTGCCGATGTTGCCAGAAGTTTTGTCAAATGGCTTGTGTTCGCTCAATCCAAACGTGGATAGACTGTGCATGGTTGCCGATATTAACGTATCTCGGGCGGGCAAGGTTACAGCTTACGACTTGTACCCTGCGGTCATGTACTCGCACGCACGTTTGACTTACAATCAAGTCAATGATTATTTTGCGGTTGTCAAAGGCGAAGAGCCAAAAAACCCTGTGCCTGATAGCATTGTCAATAGTAAATCGGTGAAAAAGTCCATTGATGTGTTATACGATTTATACCAACTTTTGTTGGTAAAACGTGAAGAACGTCATGCAATGGAATTTGAAACGGTGGAAACCTATATCAAATTTGACGAAACAGGCAATATCAGTGAAATTATTCCACGCACTCGTAGCGATTCGCACAAACTGATTGAAGAAATGATGTTACTTGCCAACACTTGTACGGCAAATTTTGCGTTAAAAAACGACTTGCCTGTGCTTTATCGCAACCACGACAAACCAGAAGCAGAACGAGCATCAAAAGTAAGCGATTTTGTCAAAATTTTTGGTTTAAGTTTTCCAGAAGAAAACCCAACACAAGCCGACTACAAGCGTATCATTGATGCAACCAAAGACCGTCCAGATGCGGTGAGCATTCACAGCGTGCTACTGCGTTCTATGATGCAAGCCAACTATTCACCAACAAATATCGGTCATTTTGGCTTGGCGTATGACGAATACAGCCATTTTACATCGCCAATTCGCCGTTATTCTGACCTTATGCTCCACCGAGCGATTAAAGCCAAAGTCACAGGCAAAAAACAAACACCTACAAGCTACACGCTAGACGAAGCAGGCGAGCAGACTTCAAAAACCGAACGCCGAGCGGACGAAGCGAGCCGTTTTGTGGAACAATGGCTAAAAGCCCACTATATGGGGCAACATTTGGGCGAAGAGTTTGATGCTGTTGTTACCACAGTTACCAATTTTGGCTTATTTGTTACGCTCAAAGATTTGTTAATTGACGGTTTGATTCACATTTCTAACTTGGGGGCGGATTATTTTGTTTATGATGAAAAAGCCCAACAGTTGGTCGGTGAAAAGTCTGGTTTGGTGTTTGGGCTTGGCGATACGGTAAAAATCAAGGTGGCAGGTGTGAATATGGATACGCAACAGATTGATTTTGACCTTGTGGAACAGCTTGCCAAAGCAGAATTTAACAATCGTGGGAAGGGTAAGAAAAAAGCCCCGAAAATTAAACAGTAACGACTAACTATTAATCATGATGATTTACCCATAATTCTGTGCAAAGATTTGGCGGATTTTATCTTTTATCAACTGCTAAAAACTGCCAATGCGTATGATTGGTTTGATGAATACGAATTAGAAGACTATCGCCAAATTATGTTAAGACAATTAGAAAGCCATCAACCATATTTGACTGACGAACGTTATGAATTGTTAAAAGCAATTTATCAACGTGAATTTTTTGAATCAAATATGGGCGATTGATGGTTAATTTCACAAGATGAAATGGTAAGTTTACGCAAACAATATCTTGATTTTGAACGCTATGAACAAGAATTTGATGCGTATATTTTTGAATGTGACAATAAATAAATTATAAACGACCAATAATAATTGATATTTTTGTAATCATATAAAAAAGGCTTGTTTATCACAAGCCTTTTTAACGAATAAAAACAACTACTTATCCGCTTCTTCCATTTTTTTGGCAGTATCGGCGTTCGCTTGGTTAATTTTATTTACCGCTTTATCTTCCATCGCTTTGGCTTGTTTGCTGACTTCGGTTTCCGCAGGTTTGCTATCATTGGCACAGCCGACAATTTCAACTGACAACAATGTTACCAAAGACCAACCAAGCAATTTGCTATTCAAAGTTTTCACACTTTTCATAGTTATTCACCATAAATCACTTCAACGATTTCGTATTCCACTTCGCCACGTGGCGTTTGGATTTTGGCTTCATCGCCTTCAGATTTGCCAATCAGACCACGAGCGATAGGCGAATTGATGGAGATTTTGTTAATTTTAAAATCCGCCTCATCTTCGCCCACGATGGTGTAGCGTTGTTGCTCTTCGGTGTCAATATTTTCAATCACCACCGTAACGCCAAAGACCACACGACCATCTTTTGGCAAAGTCGCCACATCAATCACTTGTGCACCGCCAAGTTTTGCCTCAATATCACGGATACGAGCCTCTGACAAGCCTTGTTGCTCACGAGCGGCGTGGTATTCGGCATTTTCTTTTAGGTCGCCATGTTCACGTGCTTCGGCAATCGCTTGGGTAATGCGTGGGCGTTCAACGGTTTTTAGATGTTTTAATTCTTCTTCTAATGCTAAATGACCTGCTGGAGTCATGGGATAACGTTGCATAACAGTTCCTTTTTGGCTAAAAACAATTTTTTGCATTGTTTTGACTTTATTACACATAAAAAAAACCAAGCCAGATAACTTTCGTCATCTAGCAAGGTATTTTAAATATTTGATTTGTGGGTTATTTTAAACGATTTTTATAAAAATGCAACCGCTTTTTGTGAAACATTGTTATTTCATCTTTAAAAAAATCTATTAAAAATCATCTTACAAACCTTGCAACTTATACACATCAAACGGCAATTTGGTTTCATACGCATCACAAACAGCGACTGCACCGTTTAAGGTTGATGCGTTAAACACTTTGTGTTGCAAGGCATTACGGCGAATTGAGAACGAATCTTCTAACGCTTGCTTGCCTTCGGTGGTGTTGATAACAAGCTGAATTTCGCCATTTTTAATCATATCCACGATATGCGGACGACCTTCGGTAACTTTATTTACACGTTTGCACTCAATGCCTGCATCGCTAATTACTTGGTGTGTACCGCCTGTTGCAACAAGGGTAAAGCCATAGCTTGACAAGCGTTTTGCCACATCAACAATGCCTTTTTTGTCGCTATCACGCACTGAGATAAAGACGGTTTTAGTTTCACCATCAACAGGCAAACCTGTCAAACGGTCGCCAGAGCCGACAATCGCCTTATAATAGGCTTCGCCAAAGGTTTTGCCAACGCCCATCACTTCGCCTGTAGACTTCATTTCTGGTCCTAAAATTGGGTCTACACCTTGAAACTTAGCAAATGGGAAAACCGCTTCTTTCACAGAGAAATGCTCTGGGATGGTTTCGTTGGTAAAGCCTTGTGATTCTAGGCTTTGCCCTGCCATACAACGAGCGGCCACTTTTGCCAATGATGTGCCAATACATTTTGACACAAATGGTACAGTACGGCTGGCACGTGGATTGACTTCTAAAATATAAACCTCATTGTCTTTCACGGCAAATTGTACGTTCATCAAGCCAACAACGCCCAATTCTTTTGCCATCGCCACAGTTTGGCGACGCATTTCATCTTGGATTTCTTGGTTTAATGAATATGGTGGAATTGAACACGCTGAGTCGCCAGAATGCACGCCTGCCTGTTCAATGTGTTGCATGATACCGCCAATCACCACGTTTTTGCCGTCTGATACGCAGTCCACGTCCACTTCAATCGCATCATCAAGGAAACGGTCAAGTAGCACAGGGGCTTCGTTTGACGCTTGCACCGCTTCACGCAAGTAGCGTTTTAGCTCGTCTTCATTGTACACGATTTCCATCGCACGACCGCCCAATACATAAGACGGACGTACCACAAGCGGATAGCCGACTTTTACCGCTTCAGAAATACCTTCTTCGGCTGATTTGACAATGCTGTTATTTGGCTGACGTAAGTTTAATTTTTGAATCATTTGTTGGAAACGTTCACGGTCTTCGGCTCTATCAATCGCATCTGGGCTAGTACCGATGATTGGCACACCTGCTTCTTCTAGGCTACGAGCAAGTTTTAGCGGTGTTTGTCCGCCATATTGCACGATTACGCCTTTGGGTTTTTCGGTGCGGACAATCTCTAGCACGTCTTCTAGCGTTACAGGCTCAAAATACAAGCGGTCTGATGTGTCATAATCGGTAGAAACGGTTTCTGGATTACAGTTTACCATGATGGTTTCATAGCCATCTTCACGCATCGCCAAAGCAGCGTGAACACAGCAATAGTCAAACTCAATGCCTTGTCCGATACGGTTTGGACCGCCGCCGATTACCATGATTTTGTCTTTATCGCTTGGGCGAGCTTCACACTCTTCATCGTAGGTTGAGTACATATAGGCGGTGTTTGACTCAAATTCTGCCGCACAAGTGTCCACACGTTTGTAAACTGGATAAACACCCAAATCCCAACGAGTTTTGCGGAATTGTTTTTGTGAAATGCCCATCAATTTGGCAATGCGTAAATCACTCAAACCTTTGCGTTTCAACGCTCGTACGTTATCAGCAGTCAAATCGCCCATACCTAAAGTTTTGACATGATTTTCAGTTTTGATAATATCTTCAATCTGCACCAAAAACCAACGGTCAATTTTGGTGTATTCAAACACTGTATCTACCGACAAACCAAAACGAAACGCATCAGCGATATAAAAAATGCGTTCAGGCGTTGGTGTGATAAGGTTGGCTTTGATTTTGTTGCGAATGTTTTCAAAATTATCGGTATGGCTTGTTAAATCCACTTTTTCATCAAAGCCGTTTACGCCTATTTCCAAGCTACGCAAGGCTTTGTGCATAGATTCTTGGAAATTACGCCCAATTGCCATCACTTCGCCCACCGATTTCATTTGTGTGGTTAAAGTGCTGTCGGCTTGTGGGAATTTTTCAAAGTTAAAGCGTGGAATTTTGGTAACCACATAGTCAATAGACGGCTCAAAACTGGCAGGGGTAACACCGCCTGTAATATCGTTTTTCAGCTCATCAAGTGTATAACCTACGGCAAGTTTGGCAGCGATTTTGGCAATCGGAAAGCCTGTCGCTTTACTTGCTAACGCTGATGAACGGCTGACACGTGGGTTCATCTCAATCACGACCATACGACCGTCTTTTGGGTTGATACCAAATTGGACATTTGAACCACCTGTTTCTACGCCAATCTCACGTAATACCGCAATAGACACATTACGCATGAGTTGGTATTCTTTATCGGTCAAGGTTTGTGCAGGAGCAACGGTGATACTGTCGCCTGTATGTACGCCCATTGGGTCAAAGTTTTCAATGGAACAGACGATGATACAGTTGTCGTTTTTATCACGCACCACTTCCATTTCGTACTCTTTCCAACCAATTAAACTTTCGTCAATCAACAGTTGGTGCGTTGGCGATAAGTCAAAACCACGCTCACAAATTTCCAAAAATTCTTCACGGTTATAAGCGATACCGCCACCACTACCACCCATGGTAAATGACGGACGGATAATCACAGGAAAACCAAAACGAGATTGGATTTCTAGGGCTTGTTCCATTGTTTCGGCAACGGCGGCTTTTGGACATTCAAGACCGATTTTTTTCATCGCTTCGTCAAACAATTTGCGGTCTTCGGCTTTTTCAATCGCTTCTTTTGTCGCACCGATTAACTCACAGCCGTATTTTGCCAATACGCCATGTTCATCTAACGCTAAAGCACAGTTTAAAGCCGTTTGCCCACCCATCGTTGGCAATACCGCATCTGGGCGTTCTTTTTCGATGATTTTTTCTACCGTCTGCCAAGTGATTGGCTCAATGTAGGTTGCGTCCGCCATGACAGGGTCAGTCATGATGGTGGCTGGGTTTGAATTGACCAAAATCACTCGGTAGCCTTCTTCACGCAAGGCTTTGCAGGCTTGAGCTCCTGAGTAGTCAAATTCACAGGCTTGACCGATTACAATCGGGCCTGCACCAATGATTAAAATGGATTTTATGTCGGTACGTTTTGGCATTTTTCTAACCTTTTATTACAGATTATAAAGTGTATGGGCATAAAACAAGGTCATCACGCCCCAAATATTGATGACCTTCTTTAAAATCTTTTGTATTACGACTTACCAAAATCAAATTATGGTAAATTGCCAAAGTGGCTTGCAATGAATCTGGCAATTTGATTTTATGCATTTTGCGAAAAGTTGCCGTTAAATCAGCAACTTGTTTATCAATGACTAAAAGTTCAAAATTATCCAAAAACTTGATAACAACTTCTTTGGCTTGTTCATCAAACCCTGTTAAAACTTCAGCTCTGGTAATCGCAGAAATCACGCATTGCTTTGCGTTTTTTCTGATAAAATTGGTCGCAGGTTGAACGCCATTAAAATGGTCAATCAAAATCACCGAATCAAGCAAATATTTCATCACGATTCCCATTCTGCTCGCAAGTTTTGTTGATAAACCAAACCATCGCCATGTTGCCAGATACCTTGTGTATTTTCAAGTTGGCTCAAAAAATCATCTTTTTGTGTTGGTTTTATTTGACTTAAAAAATCTTGCCAAAGTTTTTTTGTCATGCTTTCAAATGTCGTGTGATTGCTTGCTGTATAAGCATAAACCTCACTGGCAAATTGGTCGTCTAAATTGATGATAATTTGGCTCATTTTTATTCCTTTTAAATCAACTCATCATTCGGCAAATAAAGAAAAACCGCACAAAAATCGTATCATTTTCTTCATGCCACAAACAAATCATTTCTCTGCCGTCATCTTTTTTGCTGTTGGTGTCATTGCAACGCTATGATTTGCAATTAGCAAGCCTAAACTGATACATATAACCTTTGCCAATTTCATCGTAAATTTCTTTGATTAACCCTTCGCCTTATCCATCTCCACGATAAAACGGTCAAATAATACCGAACAATCATGCGGGCCAGGGCTTGCCTCTGGGTGTCCTTGGAAACTAAACGCAGAACGGTCAGTGCGTTCAATACCTTGGTTTGTACCATCAAACAACGAACGGTGCGTTGCTCTTAGCGTGCTTGGCAAGGTGCTTTCGTCCACCGCAAAGCCGTGGTTTTGTGAAGTAATCATCACTGTACCCTTATCCAAATCTTGTACAGGGTGGTTCGCCCCATGATGCCCGTGTCCCATTTTCATGGTTTTTGCACCGCTTGCCAACGCCAATAATTGATGACCCAAGCAAATACCAAATACAGGAATTTTGGTGGTTTCAATGATAGTTTTAATCGCACTGATGGCATAATCACACGCCGATGGGTCGCCTGGCCCATTTGACAAGAAAATACCGTCTGGGTTCATGTCTAGTACAGTTTGAGCAGGCGTTTGAGCAGGAACAACGGTCAATTTACAGCCACGGTCGGCAAGCATACGCAAAATGTTGGTTTTTACGCCATAATCATACGCCACAACATGATATTTCATTTCAGGTTGGCTAAAACCTTTACCCAATTCCCATGAGCCTTGTGTCCATTCAAAACCATTCGGGTCAGAGCAAACTTTTGCCAAGTCTAACCCATTCATATCTTTAGCATTTTTAGCAAGTTCAATCGCTTTTTCAACAGTTGCGTCTTCACCTGCTAAAATACAGCCGTTTTGTGCGCCTTTTTCACGCAAAATACGAGTAAGTTTACGTGTGTCAATATCCGCAATCGCTACGATGTTATGTTGTTGTAAATATTCGCTTAATGATTGCTCAGAGCGAAAATTGCTATGTAAAAGTGGTAAATCACGGATAATCAAGCCATTTGCCCACACTTTATGAATGCGACCAGACTCAACATCTTCCGAGTTACAGCCTGTGTTGCCGATGTGCGGATAGGTCAAAGTTACGATTTGTTCGGCATAACTTGGGTCGGTCAAAATCTCTTGATATCCTGTCATGGCGGTGTTAAACACCACTTCGCCTGTCGTTACGCCTGTCGCACCGATTGATGTTCCTTTAAAAATAGTGCCATCGGCTAATGCCAAAATTGCGGTTTGTGCTACCATGTTTTCACCTTAACAAGTTTTGCCTAATTTTTGTTCAATTTTGTTGAGTTTTGTCAAATTTTTGCCATAAAAAAGCGAATAAAAATGAAATTTAGAAAATAGTAAGGCTAGGTGTATGAAAACAACCAGACTTTACCATTAACTTTTTCATTTTTACTCGCTTGGTATAGATTTTGTGTATTTTATCAGAAAAATTTTGCTTTGGGTAGTGATTTGTGTTTTTTGAAAAAAAATTTATGTTTTTATAAATTTGCTATTGATAATTATTATCATTATCTTTATAATCCCATTTCATAATGTAACATTTTATTTTTTTATCTCTCTATAAGGTTGCTGATATGAAATTAAATCCAAAAATTTTGTCTTTGAGCGTGCTTGGTGTGATGTATAGCGTGAATGCGGTGGCGGACAATACGCCATCAACAACGTTACAAACGATTACCATCGTCGCTCAAAATACCAAAAACCAAAACCAAACTGATGACATCTATCATGAAAACCAAGTATCTGCCAAGCAAGCGGACAGTTTGCATGATTATTTGGGGCAAGTGGCAGGCGTTCAAGTACGTGGCTCATCAAGCTTTGACCAGCACATTGCGATTCGTGGGATTGGGAATGACAATGATGGTTCGTTGTTAAAAATTACCGTTGATGGCGTACGCCAACCTGAAACGACAGGCTTTCACCATATGGGTTCTTATGGTTTAGACCCAGATTTGTACAAAGCGACCGAAGTATCGGTGGGTAACAATTCGGTCACATTGGGTAACAATGCGATTGGTGGTGCGGTTGCCTTTAGAACGGTGGATGCCGAAGATTTGTTACGCCCAGACCAAACCATCGGTGCAAGATTAAAACTTGGCTACGCCAGTAACGACAGCCAAGTTCACAGCACAGCGACTGTGTACGGCAAGCCAACTGATAACAGCGATGTATTATTATCATACGGTCAGCGTGAGAGCGATGGCGGCGAAGATGGTCATGGCAAGCATATCATTGGCGATGATATCAGTATCAAAAATATTTTGGCAAAAGTGAGTGTAAAACCTGTTGAAGGGCATAAATTATCGCTAAGCTATCAACAAACCGATAATGATGGTAATTATCCGTTTCGCCCAAATATTGGTTATCAAGCCAATTTGCCAAACAATGTGCACCCCGGTTATTTGAACAATAAAACCTATTCTATCGGTTATGATTATACGCCAAATGATGATTTTGAATTAACCAGTAAATTGTACAAATTAGAAAATGAGTCCAAAGTACAAGGTTTTTTTGGTGGTAAACTCATTCAAACTGGCGGTTTTGGTGAAACAACAGGTTTAAACTTAAATGTTAATCAAAATCTTTCTCAAGCATTAAGCAGTCAAAATTTAAATCACCGTTTGACTTATGGACTAGAAGCCTATAAAAAACAATCAGAAAGCCTAACAGGCAGTACATCGACCGAAGCGACCAGTGCGGGTGTGTATTTACAAGACCGTATTAACTTTGGCAAATTGACTGTTACCCCCGGTATTCGTTACGATAATTACAAAGCGACCAATACCAAAGACCAATCTGAAACCTTTGATAAAGTGTCTGGTGCGTTGGGTTTAGAATATCAAATTTTGCCAAAAACGTCTGTTTTTGCAAGCTATACCCAATTATTTAATGGACCTCGCCTGCCAGAAACCCTTCGTAACAGTTCATATTTGTATGATTTAAGCAAATTAAAACCAGAAACAGGTAACAATACCGAAGTTGGATTTAGCACACGTTTTGATGATGTGTTTAAAGCCAATGATAGTTTAGGTTTAACAGCTAAATATTTTAATACAGATTATAAAAATAAATTTGTAAGAGAAACAACAAGTGGTTATGCTTATCGAGAAGATGGTACGCCAGTCGCTATTCAGTATCAAAAAGATGCTGATGGAAATAAAAAAGAACTTCCATTTCCATTTACAACCTATAGCGGAAAATATATCAACGCAGGTGATGTTGAGTATAAAGGCTATGAAGTCATGGCAAATTATCGCAAAGATAATATCGGTGTCAATCTAGGCTACGCCCATGCAAAAAGTAAAGATGCCGATGGCTACCAATTAAGCCGTGATAGTGGCGACCAATTAACACTTGGTTTTAACTATGGTAATGTTGATGATTATTTAATCGGTGTCAATTTCCGCCATGTGGCAAGCCTTGATAGAAAAGAAGCACCAAGTAAAAATAACAAAACTGGTGTCACTCAATTAGACAGTTTTACGACGATTGATTTGACAGGCAGTTATAAACCAAAACGCTTGCCAAATGTGAGCATTGACGCAGGTATTTATAACTTAACTGATGAATACTATGCCGAGCATACTTCAAACCGCTTAAACGATACAGCGATGGGACGTAATGCCAAAATTGCAGTAACCTATCAATTTTAATGGATAGCGTGATAACAATAATAATAAAGCAGTAACTTTTCTCCACCACCGATTACCAATAGCTAGAGTTGGTAATCGGTTTTTTTAACACGACCTTTTTAACAAAAAAAAGACAGCCAACACTGTCTTTTTGTATTTTTGAACAAACGTTAAAAACTTTTTGGATTTTTTAACTCATCGTGCCCATCAGCGTCTTCCACTTTGGGGTGTGGCACAGCGATACCGACCGCACAAGGGTCATCTTGAATCACCATTGGGGCAGGTTGATAACGACTAATCAGCTCATTACCATACTTATCCTCGCCCACCACATATTTAAAACCTTTTCGGTTAAACCGATTAACAAGGCGTTGATACCAACCTGCAAAACCTTCCGTTGGTGCATTTGGATTATGATAAAACGCATTCATCACTGCAGGCAAACCAAGCCCACACACAACCCCAGACAGCAACACAACGATAAACACATAACCCACGAGATAACCGCTATACGGCTGTAATGCTGGCACATTGGCAACCGACAAAATCAACGCAAGCGAAATACCACCACGCACACCGCCCCACGACAAAATAGTCAAACTACCATTGTAACGACTTTTCTTGAGTTGTGGAAAAAAAGCAAACGAAATAAAATTTGCCAAAAAACGGGCAATATGCAAACACACAAACGCCACCACACCGCCAATAATCAGACTTGCACTCAAATCCAAAATAAACAGCTCAAGCCCAATCAGCGTAAACAAAAACGCATTGATAATGCCTTCGATGGCGTGCCAAAAATGATTAATCTCATCAATCTCATCATCAGAGCGAATGTCGTGCCATTTGTTCCCCACAATCAGACCGCCCACCACACAAGCAATCGGTGCAGACGCATGAGCGTGCAACGCCACCAAATACGAACCTGCCGCCAAAAATGCCGTTGTCAAAATAAGCGACTCCATCTCATGCTTACCTGCCAAAATGCGTAACACCATTTGACCAAAAAACCAGCCAATAATCACAGCGACCACAATCTCATAGCCAAGCGTCTTTAGCATACCAATCGCACTAAACTTATCCCCTTGTAACACAGACAAAATCGTCATAAACAACGCAATACACACCGCATCATTAAATAACGACTCACCTTCTAGCTTTACCATCAAATGATGTGGTGCTTTGACCGAATTTAACACACCTTTAATGCCAATCGGGTCAGTCGCCCCAAGCCCTGCACCCAGTAGCAACAGAACGCTAAGCGGAATCACATGACCTGAAATCCACTGAAAACCAAACATCATGCCTGCAAAAATCACCGCACATAAGCCTAACGCCACACTTGCCAAAATGCCAATCGGTTTCCAATAATTTTTTAAATCCGATACTTGAAACTTTAACGCAGACGCTGTCAAAATAAAACAAATCACGCCATTAATCAAAAAATCATAAAAATCAATGCCTTTGACTGCTTCTTCAATATGATGAATATTAATCGTGATAAACTGACTGCCATTTAACAGACTGGCGCTCCACTGCAAAATAAAAACCAAAACCGCCGACACAATCGGCACGCCAATCGCCTGTGGAAAGCCCAAAATCCGCTTGTTCACCATCGTGGTAATCACCGACAATGCACAGACAGCGACCAGAACTTGTAATAAAAAGAAATTTCCCATAATTACTATCGCTACTAAAAAATTAACATAAAAAAATGAATAAAAATTGGTAAAATTTATCAAAAAAAAATGCCTTACCAACATAACATCGGTAAAGCACTCACTTTAGGCAATTTTAAATTAATAATCAAGCATTTTTTAGCCAAATTAATGGATTATAGCAAATTTTTTTAACCAACTTTGAATCATCTTATCCAAAAACTCAGGTTTATAAGGCTTGGTACAATAATCCTGCATACCTGCATTCAGATAAGTTTGTTTATCACCATGCGTGGCATGAGCCGTTACAGCGATAATCGGTGGCAACTTGTGAAACGATTTTTTTAAGATTTTTGTCGCTTGCACACCGTCCATAATTGGCATTTGATGGTCCATCAAAATCATTTGATATTTTTGTGGATTTTGGCTAAACATCGTTACCGCCTCGTTGCCATCTTTTGCCAAATCAACGGTATAGCCAAATTTTTTCAAACTTTTAATCGCCACCATCGCATTGATATGATTGTCTTCGGCTAATAAAATATGAGCGGACAAACGTTCATCATTTTCTGTATTTTCGGTATCGCTTAACACAAGGTTATCAGCATTTTGCAAAACTTCAAGCGGTAAACACAAACTAAACGTACTGCCTTTGCCCTCTTCGCTATCCAACGTGATTGTACCGCCCATGCCTTCGGCTAAAGCTTTGCACACCGATAGCCCAAGCCCTGTACCACAATACATTCGGTGCGTGAATTTATCCGCTTGATTATACGCATCAAAAATCACCGCTTGGGTTTCTTTACGAATGCCAATGCCTGTATCCACCACTTGTAGCTTGATTTCACAATCATCACAGCAGTTAATTGCTCGCAGTGTAACCGTGCCGTTCGCAGGGGTAAATTTGATGGCATTATTCACCAAATTCGCCAAAATTTGACGCACACGCATAGGGTCAGCTTTGACAAGTGTTGGCAAATCATCTGGATAATCAAAAACCAACTGAACATCATGGGCTTTGGCATCAGCGACAAATACAGCAAGAATTTGTGAACACAGTTGTTTTAAATCCACAGGCACAAATTGAAAATCCATTTGACCTGATTCAATTTTTGACAAATCCAAAATATCACTGACAATATTTAACAAATGTTCATTAGAATGACGTATATATTTGATATAATCTTTTTGTTGTTCATCAATGCCCATATACTCAAGCAAATCCAACATACCCATAATACCGTTCATCGGCGTGCGAATTTCGTGGCTCATATTTGCCAAAAAAGCCGACTTGATTTCACCTGCTCGTTCCGCTTTGTATTTTTGCAAACGCAACTCTAATGCATCAGTAATCATGTCTGAAAACTGTTGCAAAATCGTGCGTTCATTCTCGCCCAAATCTGGCTGTGCTTGCATATCTGCAATACAAAGCGAGCCTAGCACATAGCCGTGATTTTGGTTATCATACACAATAATCGGACAACCCGCATAAAAACGTACAGGCATCTCTATATTCACAAACGGATGCTGTGCCAAATCCGCGCGTTGCAACGTATCTGGAATGACAACAATTTGTGAACCTTGAATCGTTTCTTGGCAAAAAGTGGAAGATTTTGGAAAAACCGTCTCATCAAGCCCAATTGATGATTTTGCAAATTGTTCGGTATCATCAATAAAATTAATCGCCACAATCGGTACAGCAAAAAAACGTTTCACTAAATCAACAATACGGTCAAATGCCTGTTCAGGCTGGGTGTGCATGATTTGATATTCCTGCAATTTTTTAACACGTAGTGTCTCGTCCCAAACAAAGGTAATAGGCTGAAAAGTTGGAGGATTTTGTGGGTTTGGTGAATTTTCACCAGTAATAAGAGTAGTCATTACCCCCCCCCCCTATTTTAACAATTTATCTAATAAAAACAATAACTTACAACTAGTTTTTTTACAATTTATTCAAATACAACGACTTACAATAAAAGCAAACTCTCCGCCACCATCACCATACCGAAAACCGATGTAACTGCCACCGCAGAGCCGTAGCCACCACAATGCAATCCACCTGTTTGACAAGATTTGTCCACAATCGGTGGTTGTGTAGAATATACACATTTCATGCCAAATTTTTCGGTTAGTTGTGGGTTAATGCCTTTTTCACGCAGTTTTTGGCGAAGTTTGGCAAGTAATGGGTCTTGGTAGGTATCTTTTAAATCACTGACTTTTACCGCAGTTGGGTCGGTTTTGCCCCCTGCTCCCCCAGCGATAATAAGTTTTAATTTATTAAAGCGACAATGTAACGCAATCGCAAGTTTTGCATTCATATCATCAATACAATCTAGGATAATGACAGATTTGCCTTGCTGTTTTAGTTCATTGTTGGCTTGGCGGTTGGGTAATAAATCATTGATATTTTTATCATTGATAAAGTCATCAATCAAGTTTAATCGGACAAGTGGATTAATTTGTCGGATACGTTCCGCCATCGCTTCAATTTTGCTTTTGCCAAAATTGCTATCAAGTGCGGGCAATTGCCGATTGACATTGCTTGCGACTAGCACATCCATGTCTATAAGCGTAATTTCGCCCACGCCTGTCCGAGCCAAACCTTCAGCCACCCACGAGCCGACACCGCCCACGCCAATCACAAAAACATGGGCATTGCTAAAGTTGTAAAATTTTTGTTCACCATAGAGTGTTTTTGTACCTGCAAAACGGCGGTCGTATTGGTTTTCAGTGAAATTGTCGGTTAAATTTTGGTTTTGGTTATTTTGCATAATAATGACTTTTTTGTTAAATGGTTTAATTTATTCAATCATTGCTTTTTGTAAAATCTATTGATTTTTATCTCAAAAATGCTAATATAAAGGATAAGGAGTAAGGCTCAACATCCTTGTTAAGCCCCCAATTAGCAACCTATGACAATCGCTAATTGGTTATCATCTCAATAAGCATACCTGCTTACGGTTAATAAGACGATTGACGATAAGTTTGAAAAGCGTGTTCATCGTAACGCTCCTTATTTTTTTGTTAGGTTTCAGCCTAACGGCTCTATTGGATACGACTCCAATCGCCATTAACGGTTCTTACTTACTGACGTTGTCAGTATAGTGTCATACAAAAAAAAGTCAAGCTATCAATTTATAGATGATAGCTTGACTTTTTTATTTGTGTTTTTGTTAAAATTTAAACATCTAAATCCAAAACCGACAAACTATTTTGCCATAATTGTTCCGCCAATTTTGCTTTTTCCACATTTAACAAAACCGCTAATTCATCAAGCACAAAAATCAAATTGGCTGGCGTATTACGTCTACCATGACTTTCGTGGCAACAAACAGGGGTAAAATCAGGACAATCCGTTTCTATTACCAAACTTTCTAGCCCAACGGTTTTGACAAGTTCCACAATCGTGTTACGCAGTTTTTTGGCGTTTGGATTGGTAACTTGTCCTGTGATGCCGATTTTAAAACCCAAATTCACAAACGCTTTGGCTTCTTGAATACCACCGCTAAAACTGTGAGCGATACCGCCATTGTTAAACTTTTGATTTTTCAAGATTTTTAGCGTATCGCCATGTGCTTTACGAATGTGTAGCAAGGCTGGTAAATTGTAATTTTTTGCCAAATCCAATTGTTTGATAAAAAAATCTTGTTGTTTGGCGTAATTTTTTGCCGTTTTCATTTCATCGGTAAAGGTATCAAGCCCAATTTCACCAATGGCAACGGATTTGTGATTTTTGATAAAATTTTCTAATAAAATCAAATCATTATCGGTATGCTGTGTGATATAAAATGGGTGCAAACCAAAAGCTAAATGAGCGGTTGGAGATTTTTGTTTGTTTGCAATAAACTTTTGTATTTGGTTTTGGCAATTGACCATTTGATTAAAAAGTTTTGCCAAAAATCCGATTAAAATCAAATGCCTAATGCCATTGTCATACGCCAATGTGCATTGCTCGGCTCTGTCAATGTCAAATTCTGGCACGTCAAAATGGGTGTGGGTGTCTATGATTTTTAGCATATTTGGATTTTTAGTATTGGCGGATTTTTGAGATTAGAAAAGTTCTGCATGGCTTAATTATTCCAATGATGTTAAAACCAAATGATGACAAACTAATCCAAACATTTCGCCAATTATTGTTATTAATAGAATTGGTTTGTTGCATTTGAATTTCTATTTTTTTGCGATTAACCGTTGTTATGCCTTTTAATTTTAAAATAATGACGGAATTAATAACGCACTTTTAAAATTTTCATCAAAATCAAAGCCTTTTGTATTGATTTGATTTTCAAAGAAATATTCATATTGCAAAACTTGACCAATGCCACGCACATAATCGGTTACGCCAATATCACCCGCTTTTACTTCAATAATAGAGTGGATTTTATTGTCATAAACAAGCGTAAAATCCGCAATAATCCCATTGATATAACGGTCTTCATGAATAAGATTTAGGCGTGTTAAATCCGTTGGCAAATCCAAAGCAGACAATAAATCGGTTTTGATATTTTCATGCGTTGCAAGTAAATCATGAAAATATTTTTCACGGACATTGTCTTGAGTAGGTGATAATGACATAACTTAGTTTCCTAAAAATACACTTTTAGATTAAAGAGCCTTCAACTGCCCCATCTGCTTATCCATCTCAGCCAATTGGCTATCAAGCTCGGCAAGTTTGGCTTTCTCGCTCTCCACCACACTCGCTGGGGCTTTGGCAACAAAACTTTCATTAGACAGCTTACCACGCAGTGTGTCCGCTTGTTTGGCTAGTTTTTCCACCGCTTTGGCAAGGCGGTTTAGCTCTGCCGTTGGGTCAATCAAACCTTTCATCGGCACAAGCACTTTTAACGCCCCAATCAAGGCTTGCGATGACAAAGGCGGTGTGTCATCATCACCCAAAATCTCAAGGCTCTCTACTTTTGCCAATGTCTTAAACTGATTTTCAATACGGCTTAATTGTGCCTTTTCGCCATCTGTGATGTTTTGTAGCAGTACAGGCAGTTTCACCGCATTGCCCAGTTTCATTTCGCCACGAATGTTTCGCACCGCCCCAATCAGCTCTTGTAGCCACGCCATGTCGCTTTCGGCTTGGGCGTTGATTTGGCTGTCATTGGCAAGCGGAAAATCACTAATCATAATGCTGTCGGCTTGTTTTTTGTCCACAATCGGTGCGATGATTTGCCACAGACTTTCGGTCAAATACGGCATGATTGGGTGGGTAAAACGCAGGGCGGTTTCTAGCACATTTAGCAACACATAGCGGATTTGGGCTTTACGCTCATCACTCACGCTTGCGTCATTTAGGGCAGATTTTGCCAGCTCCACATACCAGTCGCAGTATTCATTCCAAATAAATTCATAAATCGCCTGACTTGCCAAATCAAAACGATAGCTTGCCATGTTGTCATGAATTTGTTTAATCGTGGTGTTCAAACGGCTGACAATCCAATGCTCAGGTAGCTCCCACAAGGCTTGATTGTTGTCTTTGTCAATGGCAAGCGGATTGCCCTGTTTGTCCACGCAGTTCATCAGCACAAAGCGAGTGGCGTTCCAAATTTTATTACAAAAATTGCGGTTGCCTTCCACACGTTTTAGGTCAAAATTAATATCACGCCCAGTGCTTGCAAGTGATGTAAAGGTAAATCGCAGTGCGTCTGTGCCATAAGCGTCAAGCCCATTTTCAAACTCTTTACGAGTGGATTTTTCAATTTTTGGGGCATCTTTTGGGTTCATCAGTCCCGTTGTGCGTTTGGCAACAAGGCTCTCTAGGTCAATGCCGTCAATTAGGTCAATCGGGTCAAGCACGTTGCCTTTTGATTTGCTCATTTTTTGCCCTTGTGCATCACGCACCAAGCCATGCACATACACGGTTTTAAACGGTACTTGCGGTGTGCCGTCCGCATTTTTGACAAAGTGCATGGTTAGCATAATCATGCGAGCCACCCAAAAGAAAATGATGTCAAAGCCTGTAACCAGAACGCTTGTTGGGTGGAAAGTTGCCAATGCACGTCCGTCATCACTGTCATTGCCCCAATCTAACGTGCTAAACGTCCATAGACCTGAGCTAAACCAAGTATCAAGCACGTCTTCATCTTGGCTAAGTTCAATGTCCGCACCAAGCTGATATTTTTCACGCACGGCTTGTTCGTCTTTTGCCACATAAATGTTGCCATCTTTGTCATACCACGCAGGAATGCGATGCCCCCACCATAATTGACGAGAAATACACCAGTCTTGAATATCACGCATCCACGCCATGTACATATTTTTGTACTGGGCAGGAGCGAACTCAATGCGACCATCTTCCACCGCCTCAATCGCAGGTTTGGCAAGCTGTTCAATCGCCACATACCATTGGTCGGTTAAATACGGCTCAACCACTTCATTACTTCTGTCGCCTTTTGGCACTTTTAATTCATGCGGTTCAATTTTTTCAAGCCAATTTTCATTTTGGGCTTGTTCAATGAGCTGTTTACGAGCGACAAAACGATTTAAACCTTGATAAGCCGTTGGCGTGGCTTCAAGGTTTGCTTCACGTTGTTGTAAGTTTTGATAAACGTGCATTTGTGCCAAAATATTGGCGTTTTTGTCAAAAATGTTAATGAGTGGTAAATTGTGACGTTTGCCTACTTCATAGTCGTTAAAATCGTGGGCAGGTGTGATTTTGACGCACCCTGTACCAAATTTTGCGTCCACATAATCATCGGCAATAATCGGCACTTCTCGCCCTGTAATTGGCAAGGTTACGGTTTTGCCAATTAGGTGTACATAGCGTTCGTCCTTTGGATTGACCGCCACAGCCGTATCGCCAAGCAAGGTTTCTGGGCGAGTGGTGGCAACGGTAAGATAATTTTTGCCGTCTTTTGTTGTCAAAGTTTTGTCGGTAAAATAATAGTTAAAATGCCAAAGCGAGCCTTTTTCTTCTACATTTTCTACTTCTAGGTCAGACAGGGCGGTCTCAAGTTTTACGTCCCAGTTTACAAGGCGTTTGCCACGATAAATCAAACCGTCATCGTAGAGTTTGATAAATACGTCTTGCACCGCTTTTGACAGTCCGCTATCCATGGTAAAGCGTTCACGAGACCAGTCCACAGACGACCCCAAACGGCGAATTTGGCGAGTAATATTACCACCGCTCTCGTTTTTCCATTCCCACACTTTTTCTAGGAATTTTTCACGCCCTAAGTCGTGGCGTTTGATGCCTTCTAAGCCCAATTTACGCTCCACCACCATTTGCGTGGCGATGCCTGCGTGGTCGGTACCTGGTTGCCAAAGGGTGTTGTAGCCCATCATGCGGTGGTAACGGGTAAGTGTGTCCATGATGGCGTTGTTAAAGCCGTGTCCCATGTGCAGACTGCCTGTTACGTTTGGCGGTGGCAGGGCAATAGAAAACGATTTTGGCTTGTCATAAGTTGGCTTAAAATAACCGCTCTCTTCCCACGTTTGGTACATACCGCTTTCAACGTCGGCTGGGTTGTAGGCGGTTTCTAGTTTGGCTAGGGCGGATTGGATTAGGTTTAAATTGGTCATAATTTATCTCAAGATTGTCTAAAACTTTGTCAAAAGGAAAAATGATAAAAATGGTTATGATTTTACCGTAAAATGGCGACTTTGTGGGAAATTTTTTAACAAAAATTTAAAACAACTTGTCATCACACACCAAATCCACTATAGTAAAAAATTGTTTAAAACCAAAATCAAGGAAAAACCCATGAATTACGCCGTTTCACCAAGCCAGCCTGCCACTTTGCCAATCGCCAATAGCGAACAAGTTTTTCCTGTTCGCCGTGTGTATTGCGTTGGGCGAAATTATGCCGACCATGCGGTAGAAATGGGGTCAGACCCAAACCGTGAACCGCCTTTTTTCTTTTGCAAACACAATGATGAACAATCTATCGTTGCTGTTTTACCCAATGAAATCAAAGACTTGCCCTACCCTAGCCAAACGCAAAACTTGCATTACGAAGTGGAACTCGTTGTCGCCATTGGCAAAGACGGCAAAAATATTGATGTCGCCACCGCCACAAGCCATATTTTTGGCTATGCGGTTGGGCTTGACATGACACGCAGAGATTTGCAAAATGAGATGAAAAAAATCGGTCGCCCTTGGGAAATTGGCAAAGCATTTGACTATTCTACACCGATTGGGCAGTTGCACACGCTTGGCGACACAGGCGAAATCAATGATGGTAACATTAGCCTAGCGGTCAATGGCGAAATCAAACAACAAGGCAATATTAATCAATTGATTTGGAATGTTGCCGAAACGATTGCTAATTTATCAATATTATTTGAGTTAAAAGCAGGTGATTTGATTTTTACAGGCACGCCAGCAGGGGTTGGGGCTGTGGTAAAAGGTGATGAAATGGTCGCCCACATTGATGGGTTAAGCGATATTCGTTTGCTAGTAACATCTTAATCACAATTTAACTGTACTTTGGCTTGCCCCTTTTTGCATTTGGCTTTACAATACCCATCATAAAAATACAGGATAAAAAGTGAGTTCCATTGTGCAAAATCAACAAGCCACTGATAACAAAAATACATTACAAAACAATATTTTACCAAAAAATAAATATGATGATGCCGAACCGATTAGTTTTGCCAACGCTCAAAACGGCTCGGTCGGTATCGTTACGCCCCAAAAAATCCATTTTGAACAACAACTTACCCTAGAATGCGAACGTGTGTTAAACGGCTTTGACCTAATGGTGGAAACTTATGGCACGTTAAATAGCGACAAATCTAATGCCGTCTTGATTTGTCATGCGTTATCTGGCAGTCATCATGCAGCGGGCTATCACTCGGCTGACGACAAAAAAGCAGGCTGGTGGGATACTTTTATCGGTGGTGGTAAGGCGATTGATACCAATCATTTTTTTGTGGTTTGTTTAAACAACATCGGCTCATGCTACGGATCAACAGTCCCAACGACTATTAATCCAGAAACAGGCAAGCCGTTTGGGGCGGATTTTCCACTCATCACCATCAAAGATTGGGTAAAAACCCAAGCCATGCTTGCCGACCATCTCGGCATTGACGTGTGGCACGCTGTGGTCGGTGGCTCTATGGGCGGTATGCAGGCGTTGCGTTGGGCGATTGATTTTCCCAATCGCTTAAAAAAATCGGTAATTATCGCAAGTACACCAAAACTTTCCGCCCAAAATATCGCCTTTAACGAAGTGGCTCGCCAGTCTATTTTGTCCGACCCTGATTTTTGTCAAGGCAATTATTTGGAACTTGGCAAAACGCCAAAACGTGGACTGATTCTCGCTCGCATGGTGGGGCATATCACTTATTTGACTGATGAAGCGATGCGTGTCAAATTTGGGCGTGATTTAAAAACAGGCAAGTTGAAGTTTAATTATGACGTGGATTTTCAAGTGGAAAGCTATTTGCGTTATCAAGGTGAGCAGTTTAGCACACGTTTTGATGCCAATACTTATCTACTCATGACAAAGGCGTTGGATTATTTTGACCCGACTCAAGAAGTACCAAATCACGAAGCGTTATCCGATGAAATCGCCTTGCAATTGGCGTTAAAAGACACGCAATGTGAGTTTTTGATTGTGTCATTTACGACTGATTGGCGGTTTAGCCCAGAGCGTAGTCAAGAGATTGTGAATGCGTTGATTGCGAACGCTAAGCCTGTGAGTTATATCAATATTGATGCACCGTACGGACATGATTCGTTTTTGTTTGACATTCCTAATTATAAACAAGCGGTTTATAATTTTTTAACGAATTGATTTAACTGATTGATAAATAAGAGTAAATTCCTTGAATCAAATGCATTTAAACTTTTTTGATGAAAAAGATAAAAAAATAACAAAATTAAGTACCTTAAAAGCCATTGATTTATTTGCAGGGGTGGGTGCAAATAAGGCTTGCCAAATAACACCGCTTTGATGTTTTCCCAAAGTTTTCAGCCGTTCCAAAAAACCTACCTAAATCTACCCAAGAGCAAATTTAGCGTTTTCTTCCTACTTCGCCGTTGTTTGCTCTTGTCATTTGACTTAAGACTTACATCAACTCCATAGGCTATCACCGTAGAACTTACGGCTAATTGGTTAAAACCTTAGTTGCATGATTTAAAATATTAATGCTCGCATTCACATCACGGTCATGGCTTGTCTTGCAGTTAGGGCAAGTCCAATATCTGACAGCCAGTGTCAAATTTGCTTTATCCATGATAAAGCCACAACATGAACAGGTTTTACTTGATGGATAAAAGCGGTCTAACTCTTTAATGGTCTTGCCCCATTGATTTGCTTTATAAATCAGTTGCCTTTTAAACTCATAAAAACCCAAATCATTAATCGCACGGCTAAGTTTTTTATTCTTTACCATGCCTTTTACATTTAGGTTTTCAATACAAATTGTCTCAAATCGTTTTACCAAATTTGATGTTAATTTGTGCGTAAAGTCTTTACGAATACAACTGATTTTAAAGTGTAGCCGTGATAGCTTGGCTTTTGCCCATATTGCCTAACGCACGAGCCGAATTTGTGTATAGCCCAATCGTGGACTTAATATCGGTTAAATTTTTGTTTGCCATTTGGTGCAAACGTTCTTTCACTACCGCTTGTTCTTGTTCGTTGGCGGTAACCTGCATGATTTGGCTGTTCAAACTTTGCATTTCGTCAGCCGTTTTTGCCACCGACAACGCCATCAAACCAAATAATCCACCTGAAATAATCGCTTGTGTGCGTGAAAGCAACTCATTGACACGAGCCAATGGATTAACCAGACCATTTACGCCACGACTGGCATTGTTGGCATTGTTGGCATTGCGTGCCATTGTCAATAATTGGCTATTTGTGCTAGTCAATCCTGCTGTTGTACGAGTTGCTGTATTGCCTAGATTTTGCGTTTGACCTGTCAATGACTGTAAGCCACTTGCTGTACCTGCCGTGCCTGTTTGTAACTGTTGCAAGGATTGGCGTAAAGCTCGTAAGCGTTGTTCAGCATTGCCTGTATCAATCACAATACTAAGGCGTGATGTTTGCTCGGTCATTTTTCTTTTTCCAATAAAAAACCCACCTTGTAAAGTGGGTTTTTGCTTAATTTAAGGGTTTAACCTTTTCCAAAACGCCATTATCACTGAAGATGCAAGATGTTTTTCCAAGAATTGTTGCACCAAAACCATTTTGAGCATAATAATGCATAATTACCGCTGGCTTTCCTTCAACATTTCCGTATTCAGAAGCACCAACATCTACTTCCATTGACTTTGGGTTTTTAAGTGTTGGCTTAACAGCTTCTTCGCACCACATTAATAACATCGCTTTGCTTGTTTTTTGCTCACGTTCCTTATCAGCTTCTTCTCTTGCTTTCTCGGCAATCCGTTCAGCTCTTTCTTTTGCTATCTTATTTGCTAACTCTGGGTTTTCTGCCAGTGTTTGCTCCCATATCTTATTTTCTGCGGACTGCCCAATAACAAATCCTATGACAAACAATATAACGCTTAACCCATTTAAAATACCACGCTTTATAGGCTTTTTTGATTGGATAAAATCTTTTACAAACCATAATGACAAGATTGCAGAGATAATTAAGATAAACGCAGATAAAATACTAGATGAAACAAACTTAGCCACAAATAAAAGAATGATAATACACCAAATTGCACTTAACATTTTTTTATTTTCTAATTTTTGTTTTTCTAATTTCTCTTGCTTTATCTGATTTTCTAGTTTTTGTTTTTTAACACTTTCCTGTTCCTGTATAAGAGAGCCACATTTTGGACAAGCATCAGCATTAATACTAACTTTCTTTCCGCAATCTTCACACTTTACAAGTTTTTTCACAACACACATTCCTTAGTTAAAAAACTTTACTATATATCAACAAAAACCAATATATTGTAAAATTATGTAACTAATTATCTTTATCTTGAGATTTTGCCCACTCATCAAGCCAAACATCATCAATGGCAAATACGCCATTATCAATAACTTCACGGCTTGCCAAAACAGGATAAATATCAAGTACATCAGACACATTTTGCACCGTAAGCGGTAGCGGTGTAACTGCCATGCCACCAATATAGCCACGCCCACGACTTGCCAAATAAAAGGTTTGAATAATACCAAATCCGATATCATCACATTCTGGCGGATTTGGTACAGGTTCACCCAAATAGGCATAAACTTGTTTTTCAAAGTCTGTTAAATGGGCGTACTGGTTTTGCCATTGCCACCTTTGGACAGCTTTTTTTTGGTGATGTCGTTTTGTTCGCTAATTTCTTTGGCAATCTCGCCTGCACACGCCATACACCATGAAAAAAATGCCATTGGGTCATCAACACTTGCCGATAAGAGTGTAAAATTTTCACCATTGATAGGCAATTTTTCGCCATTTTCATTTTCCACATTCCAATCCGCCACCAAATGCGAGCCAACCGCAAACAATAACGCTTCATCAACCGTCAATTCGTCATCATCAATATCGCCAATGGTTTGGGCATTCAACGGCGTATCGGTTGCACTTTTTTGATTGATAATGCCGTATGCTCGTTGGAATTTGGGATTGGCAAGCGATTTGAACGAAATTTTTAAATCATCATTGTAAGCAAATTCTTTGGTAGTTTCTTTGTGAAGTTCGGTTAAGTCGGTTTTCTTTAGAATAAATGCCATAATTTTTTACCTTTGTTAAACAATAGTTCTGATTAAAGTCGGTGCAATTTCAACCACCGTATAATTGAGTTGTGCTTTTAAAATATCATTTGCACCACCGCTTGGAATATCGCCACTAATTTGGGCTTTGGGGATATTTAGGGTATATTTTGAGCCGTCCGTAAACGCAATTACCGCATTAATGGCAATGGTTGCCCCTGTTAATTGTTTATTGACAATGCTTTGGGTTTTTTGGCTGTATGCAAGGGTTAAATTGCCTGTCATATTCGCCATCATTTCTAAATTTTTTGCTCCATAAAGCCCAGCTCCAATACAGTTTTGGCGTTCCATACCGTTATCAAGCTCAAAGTTAAAATCAGTAACGCACGCAATACCCTTTAAATTTTCGCTGTCAATGGTGATACTTTCAACGCTAATGGTGCTTGCCTTTGGCTCGGTTTTGGAAACTGTTGGCGATGTTGCAAAAGCGGTGGTCGCTGTTTCATAACCTGACCCCATAAAGCCAAATGTCATGTTAATATAGCCACTTTCAGGAATGGATAGGCTAAATTTATTCACCGCCATTCCAGAAAAATAATGATATTGCTCAATATCGCCATATTTCTTTTCAATGGCAAATAGTTTTTGCGTATTGCCACCAAAGGTTAAAACATTATCATCCCACGCATTAAACGCCGCCGCTTCTAGCAAATCATCATAAGTGGATTTGATAAATTCCACTTCTACATCACCTTCGGCGTTAGCAGAAGTAGGCATTCCTGCGGTTTTGATACGACTATCATTAATGGTTTCGCTATCGGTCAATTCCACCGTATGATTTAAACTGTCCGACTTTCTCGGTAATGTTTTCCAACCTGTTGTTGGTTTGACGCCAATATCAGCTTGTGGTGCAAAGGATAGCACCACTTTATTACCACGCGACATAATTATTCTCCTAGTTATATCTATATGAAATAGACACATTCATTTGATAAAAACCATTATCCACGCCCACATTGATAATACTGGGCGTCAATAATTCCAAATTGTCCTGCGAAAAATAAGCAAAATGCTTTGCCAATTCATCACAAGTTTGTTTTAATTTTGCTGTGCCTGTGTTTTCACGGTCAAACACTTGCAAAATCAGCGTGCCAATTTCACGAGTACAAGGCTTTTCGTTGATACACGCCACCACATTGACACCGCCCACGATATTGACGCGATACCAAATGCCTGTCGGCGGCGGTGTAAAATTGTGATTAACCCTTGCAACTTTTGTTTTGTCAAAATTTGGCAAGGTCAATAAATGCGACATGATAATTTTTTCAATCGTTAAACTGTTCATGAGAAACTCCCAATCGCACTATTAAAGGCATTTTGATAGACGCCTGTTGGAGCTTGTCCAGAATGCCCTTGTTCAAGTCTTAAAGCATAAGGCAAATTATTTTGGAGATATACCGTTGGGAATGTGCCTTGTGGTGGTAATTGTAAACCCACGCCCACATCAACAGCATAACTTGGTGCATTAAAACTAACATGATGATTGCCCTTATACCACCCTGTATCAACAGGCGATAACGCCACCAAATTGTTATAAATTGTGATGATAAATTTGCGGTATTTTTCGTCAAAATCCTGCTCCACCACATCAGCAAACACGCTTGGCGGTATCGTCCAATTCATGATTACACCTTTCTTAATTGAATGGTAAATGACACATTGGCAGGGTCTTTTTTGACTGATACCACTTGATAATCGTTAATCACATCATCAACGGCTGGCGTATCGGTGGTTTCTGATTGCAAACAAATTAGTTTTATATCACTTATCAAAATACTTTGTCCGTCAATTTCGGTTTGATTAAAATTGCCAAATACCCCACGCCCTTGATAAGTGGTTTCGGTGTAACTGTTACCGTTTTCTAGCCAATCATCATCAGTTTTTATTTGGCGAATAGCGGTAAAAGGTGTAACAGCGTCCGCCAAATCAGTGTCAAAAGCTGATTTAATGTCGCTGTCAATTTCCAATCGCAAGCCCATTTTTAGCCCCTTGTCACCGCCACACCGACAAAACCGCCAAATTTCACAATATACGGCTCCATGAGTGCCAACGCTATCATCTCGTGTTGCCCCATGGCACGGTCTTTGTCAAGCGTGGAAAAAGTTTTACTACTAGACACATCACCTGCCTTAACCGATTTACTAACCGCCACCGTTTCGGCTCGCCCTTGCAACAATTCGCCCTTGATAAAACCTTGTGCCAGCTCCACGCCTGCCTGTTTAATGGCTTGCGGTATTTTGCCTACCCAATGTAATTTTTTAGCGGACAAATAGCCATTGACAATTAACAAAATTCTTTGTTTTTCGCTGTCGTTTTCGCCTGTAAACACGCTGTCAATGTCGGATAATTCAAGCATAACCATTCCTCCATATAAAAAAGCACCCAAAAATTGAGTGCTTTTTTAAGTACTGCTAAGCGTTAAGCACCGTTACCAGTTTCAGATTTTTTACCTGTCAAAGGCTCGGTTTTCTCAGGGTCTTTAATGCCATAGTCGCTACCACTTTTGGCACTATCGGTTACTTGCAAATTGCCCAATGTGCTTACGCTTTCACTAAAATAATCTTTTTCTGATGGAAAAGTAAAATTAAAATCAGGTTTTACTTTGTCTTTTGGAAGTCCCATAATTCACTCCTACAAATTCGTGATTAAAAAACGGAATGGCAATTCTTCCACCGTACCGTCCATTCGCCAATTATCGGCTTTTTGCAAATCCGTCCAACTGGCAGACAAGGCTTCATTTTTTGTACCGCCTGTTAGTGTGCTGTCTTCAGCGATAAACGAAAATCCTTGTGGGTGAATTAAGGCGTTACGGCGTGTCCATAAAACACGATGACCTGCACCGTTGCCAGTGTTTGCGGTGCGTTCAAGCTCCAAATCATCATCAGCCGTTACAATGTCGGTGGCAAACGCCCCGAACCTTTCGTTATATCAACAAAAAAAGCCCCAATTTTGGTGGTTTTTTGTATTTTATAAACTTTTTTGTTTATTTTTTCTTGACAGTATAAACATTTTTGTTTATAATAACCTTGTTTTTAACAACAAGAGGATTTTATGAAATACACAGATTTAATCAAAGAATTAGAGGCACAAGGTGCAACTTTTAAAGAAGGTTCAAAACACACCAAAGTCTATCTAAATGGCAAACAAACCACCATACTAAGACACAGAGAAGTAAAGGAGACACAGAGAAGTAAAGGAAATGACGGCAAAAGCCATAAAAAAACAATTAGAAGTTAAGTAAAAAGTTGGGGCGAACAAAAAGCCCCAACCATAAACCTTTTATGTTAAAAACAATTTTTATAAAACATTTTAAATAGGAAAAATCCATGAACTATCCAGCCACTTTTACCAAAGATACTGACGGTTTTGTCGTAACTTTCCGTGATATACCAGAAGCCTTAACGCAAGGCGATACTTATGAAGAAGCCCTAGAAATGGCACAAGATGCGTTAGCCACAGCAATGGACTTTTATTTTGAAGACAACCGACCTGTACCCATGCCAAGCAAAGCCAAAAAAGGTGAAGTTATGGTAGAGTTGCCATTAAGCATTTGGTCAAAAGTGTTGTTGTTAAATGAGATGTTAAATCAGCACGTTAGCCAAGCCGATTTGGCAAAACGTATGGGGATTAAGCCACAGCAGGTTACTCGTATTGTGAATTTAGAACACGCTACCAAGATAGATACGTTGGTACAGGCGTTTCGTGCATTGGGCAAAAGACCAATGTTTGCATTAGCGTAACCAGTTTTTCACCACTAACCAAAAATCCGCAAACCACCATTTGAGTATTTTTTGTTGTTTAAAATTTGGTAAAAACCTAATACCCAAAAGCAAAAAGCCCCAATTTTAGGGCTTCGGCTTGTCCGTCATAGCCCATTTGTTGGGTTTTGTTGGACACAGTATCACTCTGTTGGGCGTGTATTAGTGCCAAACGCACTTTGCAAGAACGCTACAAACAATTTATCAAAACCGTCCAAATGTCGAATATTGATGTGATGATAGAAATTACTTTGGGTACAGATTTGACCTTTGATAAAGCGACCGCCATTATCAATCATGGCGTGTATTTATTTGTCGCTGATAAAATTTATCAACAAAATGCGTATTTACAAAATATGCCACAGGTTTATTCTTGTAAAGATTTGACATTGCAAACCTTGGCTACATTATAAAATAAAAACAGGTAAAAAAATGCGAATAGACCACCAACTTGCCGAACAATGGATAAAACCCAACAGCAAAGTCCTAGACTTAGGCTGTGGTGATGGCTCACTACTGCACCACTTGACCCACAACCGCAACATTTTTGGCTACGGCATTGAGCTTGACCAAGACAAAATTAACGACTGCATCGCCAAAGGCGTAAACGTCATTGAACAAGACTTGAATGACGGCTTGGCACGTTTTGCCGATAATAGTTTTGACGTGGTCGTCATGGCTCGTGCCTTGCAAGCGGTAAAAAACCCCGAAACCTTGCTGCTTGATATGCTACGAGTGGGGCGAGAAGTCATCGTTACTTTCCCAAATTTCGCCCATTGGCAAAACCGCATACATCTAGGCATTAAAGGCATGATGCCAATGTCGAAAGCCTTGCCGTATGCGTGGTACAACACGCCGAACATTCATCTTTGCACCTTTAAAGATTTTGAAAAACTGTGTAAAGACAATGACATCAAGATTTTAGAACGATTTGCAGTACAAGAAAGCGAAAAACCGTTTAATGCAATTTTTGCGCATCTCGTACGAAAAAATCCGAATTTACTCGCTGATGTGGCGATTTACCGTGTAACAAAGCGTGCGGCGTAAAATTGTAACAAAAATGTAAAAAAACGACACCAACTGTCGCCAAAAAATGTGTTTATGCAGAAATATTGTAACAAGTCATAAAATTGTCATGAATTTATTTGAAACGCATAACAAACAATGATAAGCTACATCGATATTATAGTTTTTTGTAAAGATTTTGTTAATTTTTGCAATTTAGCCAACTTTTTTAAGGTTTAAAAAAGGTTTAACAAATTCATCTTATGGTTTTGATTATGCAAAACTTTCATCTAAAGTTTTGGTAAACAAAGCCCAACATCATGGAGTTTATGATGAAAAAATCAATCACCACCCTATTAAAAGCCACCGCATTGACTGCCGTTTTAGGTTTTTCAGGCGTTGCTAGTGCAGAATTGGTCGCTAACGTACCGCTAGACAGCTCTCGTTACGAAATCATGCCAGCCAACCAACTTATCTCGCAAGCCAAATCAGGCAATCAACAAGCCCAATTCTTTTTAGCAAAACGTTACCAAAAAGGTATCGGTATCACACAAAACTACCAACAAGCCGTGCAATGGTACACCACCGCAGCCAAGCAAGACATCGCACCTGCACAACTTAACCTAGCCATGATGTATATCCGTGGTGAAGGCGTAAAACCAAACGCACAACAAGCCCGCTACTGGCTAGAAAAAGCCGCTCGTTTGGGTGATAACCGTGCCAGCTACACGCTTGCCATGCTTGATGAAAAAGACAAAAAACTGGTTGATGCGTATAAATGGTACGACTTGGCGGCTCGTGATGGTATGTTGTCAGACCAAGTACGTAGCAAAGCCCAAAGCAAAATCGGTCAGTTGGCGTTAAACTTGTCTTCTCAAGATATCGCAACCGCTCGTAGCCGTGCTGACAGCTGGTTTCAAAGCAAATAATCAATAACAAATACAAAAAAAGGTGATGATTTTATCACCTTTTTTATTGCCTAAAATTCTTTCTATTTTTAATAAGGTATTCACTATGAATAAATTTTTATTATTAAGCGTATTGTCTTTAGGCTTAACCGCTTGCCAAAGTACGCCCATCACAACAAAAGCCACCACTCCAACAACTGAGCAACAAGCCACCGCACAAAACAATATTTTGATTGTGTATTATGAACAAGGTAAAAAGGCAACCACCCTATCAGCGATTGCCCAATTACATGGTAAAATGGTCTATGATTATCAAAATTTTAATAGCGTGGCGGTTTCATTTGCCGATGTACAAAAAGCCAAACAAGTTTTGGCAAAAACCGATGGTATTTTGTCGGTAATGGATAACGAAGTCCATCAGTTACATTAAGCCATCACATTAACAATTCTCGTTTACCGTTTTTCATCGGACCGACCAAGCCAGCTTCTTCCATCGCATCCACGATTCTGGCGGCTCGGTTATAACCAATACTAAACTTTCGTTGAATACTAGAAGCCGATACTTTTCGGCTTTCCATGACAAAGGCGACCACGTCATCATACAATGGGTCATCATCGCCACTTGTACTACCGCCAGTATCACCGCCTGATGGCGAGCTTAATTCAAAATTGTCAAACATATTGTCAATATAATCAGGTGCACCACGCTCACGCCATGCATCACAGATACGATTGACTTCGGCATCACTGATAAATGCCCCATGCACACGGTTTGGCTCAATTTGCCCTGGTCCTAAAAACAGCATATCACCATGACCAAGCATATCTTCCGCCCCGCCTGCGTCTAGGATAGTACGAGAGTCCACTTTTGAATTGACACGTAACGCCGCACGCACAGGAATATTGGCTTTAATCAAACCTGTAATCACATCAACGGACGGACGCTGGGTCGCCAAAATCAAGTGAATGCCTGCGGCACGAGATTTTTGGGCAAGGCGAGTAATCAGCTCTTCGGCTTGTTTACCCACTTGCATAATCATGTCGGCAAATTCGTCTGCAACAATAACGATTTGGGGCAAGGGTTTCAGTTTTGGTGGCTTGTCTTGGCTAACCGAGTCGTGAATCCGCCACAGTGGGTCAAGCAGTGGATGTCCTTGTCGTTCGGATTCGATGATTTTTTTGTTAAATTCGTCCAATTTTCGCACTTTAAACAGCGACATCAACTGATAACGGCGTTCCATTTCAGCAACGCACCATGACAGACTACTGGTCGCTTCGGTCATATCGGTAACGACAGGAGTCAAAAGGTGCGGAATTTCGTTATAATTGGCAAGTTCAAGCTGTTTTGGGTCAATCAAAATCAACCGTAACTCGGTCGGCGTGTATTTTAACAACAATGACAACAGCAACGAGTTTACCAACACCGATTTACCAGAGCCTGTCGTCCCTGCAACGAGCATATGTGGGGCTTTACCAAGATCGGTTACCACAGGGCGACCTGCGATATCCTTACCCATCGCCATGCTCAAATGTGCGGTTGGGTCTTGATAAATGTCGGTTTTTAACAGTTCAATCAAACGCACCATTTGGCGTTGTGGATTAGGCACTTCAATGCCGATGTAGGGTTTTCCCGGAATGACTTCCACCACACGCACCGATGCCATAGACAGCGACCGTGCCAAATCTTTGGCAATGCCTGTAACCTTGCTCGCCTTGACACCGGGAGCAAGCTCCACTTCAAAGCGTGTTACCACAGGACCCATTTGGGCATTTACCACGTTGGCTTTGATGTTAAAATCTTGTAATTTAATTTCCAATAATTCGGATAATTGTTGTAATTGCTCTTTGGTGTAGCTGGGTTTTCGGTCTGGGTCTGGCAAATCCAACAAATCCAGCGGTGGCAAAGGTGGCAAATCCGCTCGGTATTTTGCCGTTTGCATGGCACGAGATTTGTTGGCAAATAATGCATCATTATGAATATCAAGCGGATTTTGATTTTGGTTAAATGTTTGATTTGATTCATCAAATTCTGCAGAATCCACAGAACGCTCATGTACCGATATTGGCGTAACCACAACGTTTTCATCATCCACTAACGCATTTTCATTCAAACTAAAATGAAAACTGTCATCTTCTGCTACATTTGTCAGTTCAGATGTGTGAATGAAGTTTTGCTTATCAACAGTATTTTTACTGTCAACAGTATTTTGGTTTTCAGTAATGTTAATACATCGCATACCCAATAATTCGGCAACCGATGGGTAAGTTTGCGTTTCATCGTTTTCTGTGTCTTTTTGTGCTTGGTGGTTTTGGGTTGGATTTTGATAGATGGGTTCTACTTTGATGGATTTATCATTATCAAATGTCATGTTAGGCTTGTCCAAATCTTTGGTCGCAAAGAGAAGCTCATCAAAGACATCTGGCTGTGCCACTGGTGTTGGGTTGGCTGTCAGCGTTTCGTTGGCGACAGCGATATGTTCATGCGGTGGCTGATAATCATTGTCAAATATCAAATCGTCCGTGTGAAATTCATCTGTCGGTATGTCGTCCATTGTCGCCACGTGATTGACAGGATTAACATGATGATTGATATTGTTATCAACATTGTCTACTTTGGCTTGATAAACAGCTGTACTGTCCGCTGTTGATGGTGGATCTTGCGTGTTTTCTTTAAACGTTTCGCCTTTTAATTTGGCATTGAGTTTTTTGGTTAATTTACTATTTGCCAAATATGCTGAACTGATAGGTTTAAACGGATTTGCCCCTTCGTTGCTATCCATCCATTCAAATTCTTTGGTTTGGCTAAAGCCTGTTTCGTCCAAAAAGTCGTCCAACGGATTTTGTGGCACATTGGCAGATTTGGTCGTTGTTTTTGACACCACAGGCTGAATAATACTGGCATCTGCTTCGTCCTGCTCGCTTTGGCTCAAAGGCAATATCAATTGCTCTGGCGTTTTGGGTTTTGGACTAGGCGTTGTCTCGGCATTGTCAGTCTGTAACCATTTGCCAAAGCCCCATTTTGCCAAACATTTTTGCCAATCCAAATCAAAGGTAAAGGTAAAAGTAAACGTAACCAACAAAAATACGCATAAAAAAACAAACGCTCCCACACTGGTTAACAAATTACGCAAACCTTGAGCAACCACTTGCCCAAAAACGCCTTGTGCCAACCAATCAACTGCCATCAGACCAAACAATGCCCCAGTTGATAATATCAAAAACACATAGCCCAATGTGCGTAACGCTCCATGTGGCTCGGTATGGCGAAACCACGCTCGCAAGCCTTCATAGCACGCTATCGCCACCAGCCACCAACTCGCCCCACCCAAAAAAGTGTACAAAATATCAGCAACCCACGCCCCTATCTGACCTGCCAAATTGCTCACATCGCTCGCCACATTACTGGCGTGCGACCAGCTTGGGTCATTGGCAGAGTAGCTTAACAGCGACATAAACAAAAAAATGGCAACAAACAGCCAAACAAATGTCAAAATAGAAGAACGAATATAATAATACAACGCAATCACCTTGAGTTAATCTTGGATTACAAAATTTTTTGAAGGTGTATCATAGCAAAACTTGGCTTGGCTGTGGAGGATTTTTACGATTTTTACCAAAAATTTTATCAAATTAAAAAAAACCTTGTTAATTTGTGTCAAAACCCTTATCTTAATGCTTAATCATCAACTTTTTTATTTTATGTTAAGGAATTTTTTATGACAAATTCAAATCACCACAAACTTATCATTTTAGGTTCTGGACCTGCAGGGTTTTCAGCGGCGGTTTATGCTGCTCGTGCTAACTTAAATCCTGTAGTTATCGCAGGTTTACAAGTTGGCGGACAATTGACTACCACCACCGAAGTGGATAACTGGATTGGTGGAACAGAAGGCTTGACAGTCCCAAATCTGATGACACAAATGCAAGAACACGCCGAGCGTTTTGGCACAAAAATCATCTATGACCACATTAACGAAGTGGATTTTAGCAAACGTCCGTTTACTCTTATCGGTAACGAAACTTACACTTGTGATGCGTTAATCGTGGCAACAGGGGCATCAGCTCAATATCTTGGCTTAGATAGCGAACAAAAATTTATGGGGCAAGGCGTGTCAGCGTGTGCAACTTGTGATGGCTTTTTTTATCATAACAAGCCTGTTGTCGTCATCGGTGGCGGTAACACAGCGGTGGAAGAAGCCTTGTATTTATCCAATATTGCAAGCCATGTTACACTGATTCACAGACGTGATAAATTAAAATCCGAAAAAATCTTGCAAAATCAACTATTTGAAAAAGAGAAAAACGGCAAAATCAGCATTGAATGGAATCATAAAGTCAAAGAAGTGCTAGGCGATGACACAGGCGTAACAGGCGTGTTGATTGAAAATGTCAATGACGGCACGACCAAACAGATTGATGCGTTGGGCTTTTTTGTGGCGATTGGGCATAAACCGAATACCGAGATTTTTGACGGCAAACTTGCGATGAATAACGGCTATATCGTAGTAAAAAGTGGCTTGGACGGCAATGCGACCGCCACGAGTGTGGAAGGCGTGTTTGCCTGTGGCGATGTAGCTGACCATATTTACCGCCAAGCGATTACATCAGCGGGAACGGGCTGTATGTCGGCTCTTGATGCCGAAAAATATCTCGATGCGTTGGCTTTAAATGTTTAAAAGGTGCTAATTATGGAAACACTTACTCAACACCAAAACACAACAATTCCTATGGGTGCGATTAAAACCTTTGGCAAATATGGCAACCCCTATATCGTATTGGACAAATCAGAGCAAGATGCGGACGGCAAAACATGGGTAGAAATCAAACTATTAGAAACTGATAGAAAAGACTATTACCCATTAGATGCCATTTTACTAGACCCAGAGGCTGAATAATATGTACGCAATAGGATTTGATTTATCCGTAAAAGACACCGCACAAAACCACCCAAAAGGCGTAACTCAGGCGTATGCTGACATTGAAGCGACACTAAAAAAGTTTGGTTTTAATCGTATTCAAGGTAGCCTATATGTAACAGAAAATGAAGATATGGCATTGCTAACAAAAGCTATGGTTTCTCTAAAAAAACTGACGTGGTTTGGTTTATCTGTAAGAGATATTAGGGCATTTAAAGTTGAACAATGGTCTGATTTTAATTCCTTTTTTAAAGAAGATTTTTAATTTAAAATGCTATTATCGTGAAAAATCAAAACCTTAGCTACCCTTGCCAATACGACTTCCCCAACCCATTATACTGCGAAAATGACGATGGGCTAATCGCTGTCGGTGGCGACTTAGAGCCACCAACACTCCGCTACGCCTACGCACACGGATTTTTTCCTTGGTTTAACGATGGCGACCCGATTATGTGGTGGTCGCCCAACCCACGCTGTATCATCTATCCGCACACCTTTACGCCAAGCAAAACATTAAGCCGAAAACTCAAAAACAGCGACTGGCATTTAACAATCAATCACGATTTTTTAGCAGTGATACAAGGCTGTAGCGATGCTCGCAAATACGCACAAAGCACATGGATAACCAATGATATGATAACTGCATATCACAATTTACACCAATTGGGCGATGCGGTGAGCATAGAAATTTGGGAAAATGAAAATTTAGTTGGCGGTCTATACGGTATCAAATTAGGGCAAGCATTTTTTGGCGAAAGTATGTTTCATCGTGCGACCGATGCATCAAAAGTGGCATTTTTTTGCTTAATGAAGTTGTGTGAATTGTCAAAATTTGCGTGGGTGGATTGTCAGTTACCAAATGACCATTTGTTAAGTCTTGGAGCAGGTGTGATAAGTCGTGAACAGTTTTTGAGTGAGTTACCCAAACAAATCGCTCAACAAAGTTGTGATTGGTCGGCTTTATATGGGCAAAAAATTAGTGTAAAAGATTTGTTTTTAAAAAATCCAATTATCAATAAAAACAATGCTTTATTGATATTTTAAAAATTAAAGGTTATTGCGATGAAACAACTTAACGCAAAAAATAGCCAATTAGCGGAATATTTTGAACAAATCCCATTAAAAAATAAAAAAACGAAAAAAGGATTTTTAGAATCCGTTGTGATTTTGGCGTATATTCTTTACATCACCAAAAATGAAAATTTTTTGATTATTGTAAAAGAATTATCAGAAGCTGATTTCTTCCATGATTATGATTATTGGACATGGCTAGAATCCGCTATCTACTTGTTGGCTTATCACACTAAAGGGAAAAATAACCATGAACAATTTTTACAGCTAAAAACAAAATTAGACGATACATTATATACAGCCCCAAATGAGTTGGTTTTAAACGTTAAAAAAAAATGCTCACCAACGTTTTTTAGCTGGAGAAATGTTTGATAAATCTACGATTATTAAGGCAATGAATGACAATAATACGGTTGGCGAAATTAATCGGCGTTTGGTTTTTATGATGAACTTAATAAAATTAAATGTCTATAACGAAGAATCAAGCGTTGATAAAAGCATAATAAATCGTGAAATAGATGAAAATTCAACAATTATTCGTGATTACTTTGATAAAAATGGTTTTAAAAAAGTTTTTCCATTTTCTTAAAAAAATCTAAAAATCATGAAAAATCAAACGAATTTTACTTTAAACAGCCAAATCACCCCACTTCATCAGTGCAATTATTTGCCTGACCGAGCGTCACGCCTAGAATTTATCGAACTTACCGAGCCAAATAGTCTATCCACACCCATTTTTTCGCAATTCTCACGACTAGGGTTTCGCCGTAGCGGACAGCATTTATACCGCCCTGTTTGCCACCATTGTCAGCGTTGTATCGCCACTCGGATTCCTGTTGATAGCTTTACACCTAACCGCACCCAACGTAAAGTTTTTAACAAAATCAATGAAATCGACATTATTATCAATGACTGCCAAAATACCAATGAGACGCATTTTAATCTATACGCTCGCTACATCTGCGAACGCGATGGCGATATGTATCCACCGACTTTGCACAGTTTTCAAAATTTTTTGCAATTTTCCTTTACCGACACATTTTTGATGGAATTTTGGCGAGATGGCGAACTTATCATGGTTGCCGTTTGCGACCGCTTGGATGATGGTGTTTCCGCCGTTTATACTTTTTATGACCCAGCACTCACTCGCCTAAGCCTTGGCACAGTCGCCATTTTATCGCAAATTGACTATGTTAAACAACTTGGGCTGGACTATGTGTACTTGGGATTTTGGATTCCTGATAGCAAAAAAATGCACTACAAAACCAACTTTCGCCCCATTGAATTACTTATAAACCAAACATGGTATCATTTTGATAAACCAATTGCCAATGAAATGGTTGAACCCATCATCAAAAACGCCATCAAACAATACTATTTCACCCATTGGCAAAACCAATAACGCTATAAATCTTTTTGTAAAATCAATGCGTTAGTCGTTGTACCGTCTTGATTGGCATAATAACCTTTTCGTATATGGATTTGATTAAACCAAAATTTTTGATAAAAGTTAATTGCCAAAACATTATCTTCTCGCACTTCTAGCAACAACTTTTCCACCCTATGTTGGTTTAAAAAATCCGTAACTTTACTCAATAATTGCCAAGCAAAACCTTGTCTTTGATGATTTTTATCAACTGCAATCCGCAAAATTTCTGCGGTATCAAACATCATTTGACAAATACAGTAACCAACAATAGTTTTATCCTGTTGAACAACAAACACATAATTACAATCTTGAGAAAATAAATCTTGCAATGCCTGAAAATCCCAACTATCAGTAAATAATTGACTTTCAATTTGAGCGATTTGCTCAATCTCACTATCTGAACAATTTAATATTTTTGTAATCATAAAACCTTTATGTTTTAAATATTTAATCAGAGAAAAATAAAAAAGAGCCACTTAAAGTGACCCTTTTTTTTAAAGACCAAATAATGAATTATTCAGTTACTTTAGACACAACGCCCGCACCAACAGTACGACCACCTTCACGGATTGCAAAGCGTAAACCTTGGTCCATTGCGATTGGGTGGATTAGTTCTACTGACATTTCTACGTTATCGCCTGGCATTACCATTTCTGTACCTTCTGGTAGGGTGATTGCACCTGTTACGTCAGTGGTACGGAAGTAGAATTGTGGACGGTAACCGTTTAGGAATGGGGTATGACGACCACCTTCTTCTTTGCTTAGTACGTATACTTCTGCGTCAAATTTGGTGTGTGGTTTGATTGAGCCTGGTTTTGCCAATACTTGTCCACGTTGTACTTCTTCACGTTTTGTACCACGTAGTAGTACGCCACAGTTTTCGCCTGCACGACCTTCGTCTAGCATTTTGCGGAACATTTCTACACCAGTACAGGTGGTTTTGACGGTTGGTTTGATACCAACGATTTCAATTTCTTCACCTACTTTGATGATGCCTGATTCTACACGTCCTGTTACGACTGTACCACGTCCTGAGATTGAGAATACGTCTTCAATTGGCATTAGGAATGGTTTGTCAATTGCACGTTCTGGTTCTGGGATGTAGCTATCTAGGGTGTCTAGTAGTTCTAGGACTGCTTTTTCACCGTATGGACCTTCACCGCCGTTTAGTGCTTCTAGGGCTGAGCCTTTGATGATTGGGGTGTCGTCGCCAGGGAAGTCGTAGCTTGATAGTAGTTCACGTACTTCCATTTCTACGAGTTCTAGTAGTTCTTCGTCGTCTACCATGTCGCATTTGTTTAGGAATACCATGATGTATGGTACGCCTACTTGGCGTGATAGTAGGATGTGTTCACGTGTTTGTGGCATTGGGCCGTCTGTTGCTGATACGACTAGGATTGCACCGTCCATTTGTGCTGCACCGGTAATCATGTTTTTAACATAGTCAGCGTGACCTGGGCAGTCTACGTGTGCGTAGTGGCGTGCCGGTGTGTCGTATTCGATGTGCGAGGTGTTGATGGTGATACCACGCGCTTTTTCTTCTGGTGCTGAGTCAATTGCAGCGTAGTCTTTGGCTTCACCGCCGTTGTGTTTTGCTGCTACGGTTGCAATTGCAGCGGTTAGGGTTGTTTTACCGTGGTCAACGTGTCCAATTGTACCGACGTTGACGTGTGGTTTGGTACGTTCAAACTTGTCCTTTGCCATAATTTAGTCCTCTGGTAATTGATAACTGTTAGCAATGCAATACACCTAAGGAAACCCTTAGTACAGCATTACCCAGCGTTGGGTTTAGAATAGACAATGTTTTTGCAAACACTATCCACTGTTTCAGAGTGCTAAATTTACCACAAAATACAATTAAATGCTAGTATTTGTTACGGTTTGATAAAAGAATTTTGTTAAAAATGGTATCTTTTACTAAATTTTAACAAAAAAAAACAACACTGTAATATGAGTGTTGTTAGTTTTGTAAAAATGGAGCTCTTATCGAGAATTGAACTCGAGACCTCTCCCTTACCAAGGGAGTGCTCTACCGCTGAGCTATAAGAGCAAATTATTCTATCCAATAATTTGGAGCGGGTGGCGGGAATCGAACCCGCACCATCAGCTTGGAAGGCTGAGGTTCTACCACTAAACTACACCCGCAAAAAAACAAGTAATTATTTTAACAATAAATTAAGGTTTGTTTTAAGGGAAATTTAGAATAGAAATAAAATGGTGGTGGGGGAAGGATTCGAACCTTCGAAGCTCACGCAACGGATTTACAGTCCGTCCCCTTTGACCGCTCGGGAACCCCACCTGATTTTGGCTTTCAAATATACGCTTAACATGATATGTTAAAGAATGGTGCCGGCTGCCGGAATCGAACTGGCGACCTACTGATTACAAGTCAGTTGCTCTACCAACTGAGCTAAGCCGGCGTATCGCTTGAAAGTGTGTGCATTTTAGCAGATTTATTTTTTATTGCAAGTACTTTTTTTGTTTTTTTGCAAAAAATTTTAGATGGTTTTTATTTTTTAATTTAAAATCAATTATTTATATCTAAAAATCATTTTTTGTTTATCATGTGAGAATGGCTATTTTATCAGATAAAACGCATTGAAAAATTAACAAACGTTGATTATAATCTAAGCAATATTTTTTAAAAGGCAATCTCTATAAAAAACCTTACTTCCTTTTGCCTTTTTAAGCAAAATCCAACGTATCACCACTCGGTAAATTAAAAGGTGGGTGTTTCGCCACATCAACAAGCACAATAAAGATTTTTTGCCAACTTAATATTTGACATTATTTTACTTGTTGTTAAAATTGGTTTATAATAAATTTGCCTATGCGGGTTTCCTACTGGAAAGGTTATGACCGATAATAAGGCATATTATCCTGTTCGAATCAGGCAAAGCATAGGCAACTCTCATCAATAAATTTACTTCAACCCTTTTTTCACTAAATCATCATAACCACCATGATTGGTAACATTGGTATAACCCATATTTGTCAAAATCGTTTTGGCAAGCTCCGCACGACGACCGCTACGGCAATACAGATTAATCGGTGCGTTTTTATCTTTAACTAAACCACTGATTTTATTGCCAATTTCTTCATGTGTAACATTCACCGCACCGTCCAAATGCCCAGCATTGTATTCATCAGCCGAACGCACATCAATCCAAATACCGTCCGCTTTTTTGACAGTTTGCGTTGGTGTTGGTTGGCTAACTTTTGTGCTTTCTGTTGCAGGGGTTGCGACCGATTTTTCATTACAAGCGGTTAAACCCAATACAATTGGTAAAATTGCTAAATATTTGATTTTCATAGTTTTTATTCCTTTTTCATGTTGTTAGATCTTCCCAAACAAGTCGTTTAAACTTTCTGACATGGTTGGGTGGGTGAAAATGTAGTTTGCCACGTTTTGATATTTGACACCTTGACGAATGGCAAAATCTACAAAATTAATCATTTCATGCGATTCGGCACATAGCAGTTGCACGCCTAGAATTTTATCGGTATCACTATCCACGACCGCTTTTAACAATCCGTCCGTTTGTTCCAAAATTTTGGCTTTGGGAATACTGCTCGCTGGTAACGTTGCAGTTTTGACGTTAAAGCCTTGTTTTTTGGCGTTTTCTTCGGTTAAGCCGACAACGGACAACGGTGGATTGACGAACACCGAATAAGGAAACGTGCGGTTTTTGGTGGTGTAACTGCCGTCCGCAAGCAGATGACTTTTGACCACACGAAAATCGTCAAGCGACATATAGGTAAACTGCGGTGAGCCTGCGACATCGCCCATCGCATAGATGTGCGGTACGGCGGTTTGTAGGTGTTCATTCACCGCAATAAAGCCACGCTCGGTCAGCGTTACGCCTGTGTTGTCAAGGTTCAGGTCGGTATTTGGCAGACGCCCTGTCGCTATCAGCACCGCATCAGCAAGTAGTTCATCGTCATCAGTATGGACGATTGTTTGGTTGTTGTCGCTACTGTCGCTAAATTTTTGTATTTTTTGGTTAAGTTTTACGGTAATGCCTTGTTTTTGCATGATTTTTAACAAGATATCAGCGATTTCTCGGTCTTCTTTTGGTACGAATGTATCACCTGTTTCTAGGACGGTAACTTGACTGCCAAACTCGGCAAAACTACTGGCGAACTCTAGCCCAATGTAGCCACCGCCCACGATGACAAGGTGTTTTGGCAATTCGGCTAACTGCATAATGCCTGTGCTATCATAGATGTTTTTAGCGGTTTTGATACCGTCAATGTCAGGAATACGGCTGACCGCCCCTGTGTTGATGTAGATTTTTTCGGCTTGGATTGCTAAAGTTTCGCTATCCGTTGCCACTTGCACGGTGTTATTATCAACAAAAGTTGCCTTTCCTGTGATAACTTCAGCAACGCTATCCACCATGTTAAAATTGGCTTGGTTAAGTGCGTCAATCAGTTCATTTTTTTTGGCAATGGCTTGATGAAATTCACTGCCTTTTTCTGCCAAAAATTTGAGTTTTTTGCTTGGAATACAGCCGATATTTATACACGTTCCGCCGTACATTTTGGTGGATTGCTCTACCAAAATCACTTCTTCACCTTGTGTGGCAAGCGTTTTGGCGAGGGTTTTCCCTGCTTTACCAAAGCCGATGATAAGATGTTGTGTTTTTTTGATTTGTTCGCTCATATTTATACCTTTTTTGTTAAAGTTTTTGTTAAATTGATAATTTTTAGACAGATGATACTATTAAACTCTTACAATTTTTTTAAAATTTTTCAAAAAACAAAAAACCGCCTTTGGCTAAAAGACGGTTTTAGTAAAGTTTTTACAATTAAGAACCTGTATTCACAACATTACGCAGTAAAATTTTACAGGTTTTTAACAAACATTTATTTGCTTTTGCATGAAAAATGGCTAAATCTTGCGGCTCGATGTCAAAAACTTGCCTGATAGAATGACTATCAGTCTGCGTTTTTTCCTTGAAAAGCTGGCGATTTATCTCATTTTTCATTGCAAAAACGTTATGAATACAGGTTCTAAACTTTATCTGCATACAGACTCATTTTTGGACCAAATGGCTCAAAATGCAGATATTTGTCTTCGTGCGACAATGCCGACAATTGATTAATCATGGTTTCCATAAAATTGATTGAACCACAAACATACACATCAATCGGTTTTGGCAAGGTTTTTAAATAGTTTTCATCAAGGCGTTGCCCTGCGTCCGAATAAAAATTGATTTGGCTAAAATTTTCCGCTTGACTGGCAAGTTGTGCCACTTTTTCGCCAAACGCTTGACATTCGGCATTTTGACACGCATACACCCACACAATCGGACGTTTTGGATTGGTGTCAATTTGGGCTTCTAACATGGATAACACAGGGGTAATGCCCACGCCTGCACTGATTAATACCAGCGGAATGTCGTTTTGATTTAGCAAACTTTCGTCCAATAAAAAATCGCCTGCTGGTGCGGATAACAAAATTTCATCACCCACATTGACATGGTCGTGCAGATGGTTTGACACCAAGCCACGATGACTGTTTTGGGTATCACGTTTGACCGCAAACTCAATGCCGTCATCGGTGTGCGTAGAGCATAGCGAATAATGACGCAATGCCAGATTATCGCTATTTTGTGGGTGGGTTTTAACAGTGATGTACTGCCCCGCTTTTAAGGTTACGTGGTTTAAATTGACCGTATCATTCACAGGTTTAACCACAAAATGACAGATGTCTTGTCCTGTTTGATTTTTTTGCACTACGGTAAACGGCACAAAATCTTGCCAAAGTGCGTCATCGTACATTTGTTTTTCAATGCTGATAAACACATCGGCAATCTCACCATAAGTGGCTGCCCATGCGTCAATGACTTCGTCCGTTGCCGATTCGCCCAGCACTTGTTTGATAGCTTTTAACAAATGTTTGCCAACGATGGGATAATGCTCAGGCTTGATTTGTAATGCTCGGTGTTTGTGGCTGATTTGGGTAACGTGTGGCAAAATCGCTGATAAGTTGTCAATGTGTTTTGCAGCAGCAAGCACGGCGGTGGCAAGGGCGGTTTGTTGGCGACCTTGGGTTTGATTGGTTTTGTTAAAAATGTCTAGTAGTTCTGGGTGTTCGGCAAACATATTTTGGTAAAATACGCTGGTGATTTGTGTGCCATGTTGTTCTAGGACTGGGACGGTTTGTTTGACAATGTCTTTTTGGGTTTGGTTTAACATATATTTTATTTACCTTTTTTCAAAAGAAACAAGTATAACAAATATATGTTTCAAAAATTTTGCTTAAAGGCGAATTTTTTGTAAAAAAAGCACCACAAGATGGCTGGGGTATTATCTTGTGGTGAAAAGGTTGTGGTGTAACCACCTGCATTGCACTACGCTTTGATTAGGCAAGCCAATCTACTTACCTACTTTTTTTTATTATTATCTTTTTAAAATTCCCCTTCATGGCGAAAGGGAATTTTGATTTAACAGTTATTACTGATTTACAGGGGCATTTGGTTTAAAATTTGGGTCGCTAGGTTTAGCAAATACCAATTTTACCACTTGCCAAGATACGCACGATGCACCGATGATAAATACTACATCACCAAATGTTCTTATCCAACGCAATGTTTCTAAGAAACCTTGTTGCATAAAGCCTTCACTGCGTGCATACCATAAGCCTTCTGTGATTGAGGCGTGTGCTTGGAAAATACCGATTGGTAACAAGCTGGTCGCAATCATTAATACCAAACCTAAGTTTAATGCCCAAAAGCCTGTTTTCATCAATTTGTCATTGAATACATAGTCAGGACGAATGTAACGCACAATGAACAGTACAAAACCTAATGCCAAGAATCCATACACCCCGAATAATGCTGCGTGAGCGTGGACGGCAGTGGTGTTCAAACCTTGAATGTAGTACAACGCCAATGGTGGATTTAGCATAAAGCCAAACACGCCTGCACCAATCATGTTCCAAAATGCCACAGCAACAAAGAACAAAATAGACCATTTTAGTTTGTCCATCCAAGGGGCTTGATGTTGTTTTTCCCAATGTTCATACGCTTCATAACCCAAGACCACCAAAGGCACAACTTCAAGTGCTGAGAATGACGCACCAATTGCCATGATTGGCGTGGTTGTCCCTGTAAAATACAAGTGGTGGAAAGTCCCCGGTACACCGCCTAGCAAGAACAAGGCAGCAGAAGCAATCGCAGCAGCCGTTGCCGTTTTATAGCGAACTAAACCTAAGTTATAAAAGATAAATGAGAAAGCAGCGGTTGCAAATACTTCAAAGAAACCTTCAACCCATAGATGCACCACCCACCAACGCCAATATTCCATGATTGCCAAATTGGTACGCTCGCCATAGAATAAGCCAGAACCATAGAACAAACCGACACACACCACAGACGCAACAAAGATAAATAACAAGTTTTTGTCGCCTTTTTGCTTAAAGCCATACGCCCAACCACGAGCCATCAAGCCTAACCAAATCAACACGCCAACCCATTTTAAAATTTGCCAAAAACGTCCCAAATCAATAAATTCATAACCTTGATGACCAAACCAGAAGTTTAGGTTCGCAGGCATGATGTGTTTTAACGCAAAGAATTGTGAAATAAATGAGCCAACACAAACAATAATCAATGCCACCCACAAAATATCCACACCCAATTTTTGGAATTTAGGGTCTTTACCACCATTAATAATCGGTGTTAAAAATAAACCTGCTGCCAAAAATGCAGTCGCAATCCAGAACAATGCCGCTTGGATATGCCAAGTACGCACCAACGCATAAGGCAACCAATCAGAAATCTGAATACCATAGAACGACTGACCTTCAACCGTATAGTGAGCCACAAAACCGCCCAACAATACTTGAGCCATAAACAACGCCACGACCAAAAAGCCATATTTTGCCAACGCTTTTTGTGAAGGTGTCAAAACAATTTTGGTTAAAGGGTCATGCTCAGGCACAGTCAATTTGACTTCATCATCTTTTTTAGAGAAAGCCCAACCCCAAATTAACAAACCAATACCTGCAATCAAAAATACCACACTGGCAAATGACCAAATCACATTTTCTGCCGTTGGTTTATTGTCAATGATTGGCTCATGTGGCTAGTTATTGGTAAAGGTCGCCGTTGTGCCGGGACGCTCCGCTGACGAAATCCAGCTTGACCAAAAATAAAAATCTGCCAAACGCTCACGAGCAGTCAAATCTGGCAAGGTATTATTTTTCATCGCAAAAGATTCACGAGATTTGACGATTTTTTCATCGTCCATATCACCGCCATACAGCTTAATATAATAAGGAGCAACTTGATTAATCGCTTGCAAACGAGTATCTGACAACACAATCGTATCTACCCCATTGGCAGAACTTTTACGATACTCTTCTTTGGCAAGCTCACGCACACCTGCTTGCACCGTTTTATCAAGTTGGTCGTAAGGTTTGCCGTACAATTCTTGCGACTTGATATCCAACCAAGCCACCAACTCACGGTGCAACCAATCCGCCGTCCAGTCAGGCGCTTGATACGCACCATGACCCAACACCGAACCTAACTGCATACCGCCTGTGGTTTGCCAAGCGGATTGACCTTGTAAAATATCTTCTTTTGAGATAACAACTTGACCTTTGCTATCCACAAATTTTTCTGGAACAGGCGGCGCCGAACGATAAACCTCAACCCCACCCCAGCCTAATAAGGTGAAAGTTACAATCAGTACAGCGACTAACGCCCACCAATGTTTTTTATACTCTCCCATACAAACTCCTATCAATTTACATTGATTGATTTATGCTTATCATTGCTACATTATTGTGGCTTTTTATTGAAAACCTCATCTAAATCAAGCATTTAATTTATATATTTCAAATAAACTTTTTAACATAAAAAAACGCTAAATTTACATGATTGCAATCATTATAACATATATAAAAAATATATGTTAATACAAATCAAAATTTTTTTACAAAAAAAATAGAATACCAAAAAGATGTTCTATTTTTACAATTACAGCAATGTTCAATTTTAAAATTAACCTGAATTCGACATAAGAAAAAACTAAAAAAAAGAAGCCCAATATGTTAAAGTAAATTCACCACAAACAACCCTAACAAGGACTTCTTACATGGACAACCTCGAAGCACTATACTGCCACATAGACGACTATTGCAAAACATACACAAACGAACAACAGAAGAAAATGCTAACCCAAAAGAGCAAAAGCAGTAAAAAAACACGAAACAAACCATGCCGTATTAGTTTATCAGAAATCATCACCATATTGGTAGTATTTCACCAAATAAAATACAGAGAATTTAAAGCCTTCTACTACAACTACCTCACCCAATGGCTAAAACCTGCCTTTCCAAACCTACCAAGCTACACAAGAATGGTAGAACTCATGGAAAAAGCAATAGTTCCCATGTGTGACTACCTACAATCTCTCATGCAAAACAACTGCACAGGCATAAACTACATTGACTCAACCAGTTTAGCCGTATGTGATAATCACCGTATCAACCGCAACAAAGTATTTGCAGAAACAGCACAGCGAGGTAAAAGCAGTATGGGGTGGTTTTTTGGCTTTAAACTACACGTCATTATCAATGATAAAGGTGAATTGGTCAATCTAACCGTAACCAAAGGCAATGTTGATGATAGGCAACCTGTGAAAAGACTTTGTGAATCTCATGTTTTTGGTAAACTCTTTGCTGATAAAGGTTATATTGATAAATCATTGACAGATTGGCTTGATGAGCATTTAGATATTGAGTTAATCACGAATGTTAAAAAGAATATGAAATCTAAAGATATTTCATGGTTAAATAGACGATTACTTAAACGCCGTTTTTTGATTGAAACTGTGTTTGATGAGTTAAAGAATATGTGTCAAATTGAGCATTCAAGGCATCGTAGTTATGTTGGGTTTATGAGTAATTTGTTGGCAGGGTTGATTGCTTATTGTCATCAAACAAAGAAGCCTACATTAAAAAATGTCCTGTTGGGGTATTCTTTATTGTAGGTTTCTTATTTGTTTATATTTTTTCAATAAGTTAAATGATTTTTTATATCGAATTGAGGTTAAAATTAGAAAAAGCCCATTGGTTTTGGCGAATAACTCACCAATAAGTTTTTAGTTTGTTGATAATGGTCAAGCATCATCTTATGCGTTTCACGCCCAATGCCTGATTTTTTGTAACCACCAAACGCCGCATGAGCAGGGTAAATGTGATAACAATTCGTCCACACACGACCCGCCTGAATCGCACGTCCTGCACGGTAAGCCGTTGTGCCATCACGAGACCACACGCCAGCACCTAAGCCGTACATGGTATCATTGGCAATTTTCATCGCTTCATCAAAATCTTTGAACGTGGTTACTGAAAGTACTGGCCTAAAAATTTCATTTTGGAAAATCGTTAAGCCATTTTCGCCTTTAAACACAGTCGGTTCAATGTAAAAACCACCATCAACAGTCGTCATCGCTTGACCGCCTATGAGCAGTTCCGCACCTTCTTCTTTGCCTTTTTGGATATAGCCCAAAATCTTGTCTTGTTGCTCTTGTGATGCTTGTGCCCCAACCATTGTGTCGGTATCTAGTGGGTGTCCAAGTTTGATTTTTTTCACACGCTCAACCGCTTTTTTCAAAAATTCATCGGCGATACTTTCATGTACTAAAGCACGAGAGGGGCAAGTACAAATTTCACCTTGATTGAGTGCGAACATGGTAAAACCTTCCAATGCTTTTTCTAAAAAGTCATCATCTTTATCCATGACATCGGCAAAAAATACATTCGGCGATTTACCACCCAACTCAAGCGTTACAGGAATTAAGTTTTGCGTTGCATAACCCATAATTAACTGCCCAACTTCTGTTGAACCTGTAAAAGCGATTTTAGCAATGCGTGGATTGGTCGCTAAATCTTTCCCAACCTCTTCACCATAACCATTCACCACGTTTAGCACGCCTTTTGGCAAAATATCTTGAATCAATTCAAGTAAAACCAAAATGCTCGCAGGCGTTTGCTCTGCAGGTTTTAACACGATACAGTTACCTGCTGCCAATGCAGGCGCAATTTTCCAAGCTCCCATCAAAATTGGGAAATTCCAAGGGATAATTTGTCCCACCACGCCCAACGGCTCATGATAATGATAGGCAACTGTGTCGTGGTCAATCTCGCTGATAGTGCCTTCTTGAGCTCGAATACAACCTGCAAAATAACGAAAATGGTCAATGGTTAAAGGAATATCAGCAGCTAAGGTTTCACGAATCGGCTTACCATTATCCCATGTTTCAGCAACTGCCAATACTTCCAAATTTTGTTCTAAACGGTCAGCAATTTTGAGTAAAATATTTGAACGTTCTTGTGGCGACGTTTTACCCCAAGCGTCTTTGGCAGCGTGGGCTGCGTCTAGGGCAAGTTCAATATCTTCTTTGCTTGAACGGGGTACTTTGGTAAAAACTTTACCATCGACAGGTGAAATGTTGTCAAAATATTCGCCTTTGACAGGGGCGACCCATTCGCCACCGATAAAGTTTTCGTATTGGGATTTAAAATTGACTTTTGCACCGTCAGTATTGGGATTTGCGTAACGCATGATAAGACTCCATTTGAATAAACAGGTTTTTGAGAATGATTTTTCCAATTCATTGATATATTAATTTAATTAAAATATCAATCACAAAATTAACATCTTCCTTAACAACCTCATTAATTTTGCACTTTTATCATCCCAAAATTTTTTGATATTGACAAGTATTTTTACATAAAAAAACATTTTTTTGACCAATAAAAAAAGCCGACTGAAGCCGACTTTTTCATTACTTTTGGTAAAAAATTAATTTTCCTTGACAAACAGATAACCCTTACTACGCACGGTTTTGATACGTTTTGGATTTTCTGGATCATCGCCAATTTTTGGACGAATACGAGAGATACGCACATCAATTGAACGGTCTTGACCATCGTACTCAATGCCACGCAAACGCTCAAAAATATCTTCACGAGACAAAATACGACCTGCATTAGAAGCCAATAACCACAATAAATCATACTCGGCACTGGTAAAATCAACCAATTCATCATTCAGCGTTACCGAACGACCACCGTTGTCAATCACCAAATCACCAAATTCAAGGCGTTGCTCAACATCGTCAGTCGGTGCGACATCAGAACGGCGTAACAACGCACGCAAACGTGCCAATAGCACACGTGGTTGGACAGGTTTGGCAACATAGTCATCTGCACCCATTTCAAGTCCCAAAACTTGATCCATGTCATCGGTACGTGCAGTTAGCATTAAAATCGGATTGTGATATTGTGAACGCACTTCACGGCAAACCGTCAAGCCATCACTACCTGGCAACATCACATCAAGCACCACGATATCAGGCTGTTCACTAATGATACGGCGAATGGCACGATTGCCATCGGTTTCAATCGCAACATCTAAACCATTTTTACGCAAGTAATCTTGGGTCAATGTTGCCAATCGTTCATCGTCTTCAACGATTAATACTTTGGGAATTAATTCTTCTTCAACCATTTTTATTCTCCAAAAATATGATACATTGTAATCAATTTTTTCCCAAAATTGATTGTTTAACAAGGCATCAAATCAAAAAAACATTACCACAATTTTGATACAAAATCTTGCTGAAGGATTTTACACCAAAGTTATTATAATGTAACAAAAAAACACGTTTTTTACTATTACTAAAACGTAACGAAAACTTAATTTATCATAATTGCTTCATTATTTTAACCAATAATATAGCACAAAATAACAAAAAAGATAGCAACTTTCATCACTATCTTTTATGATTTAACCATTCATCAGATTGACTCAAGCACGGTTACGGAATTTTTGTAAAGTCTGTAACTGAGCCAACGATTCAGCCAATGCTGCCATGGCTGCTGATGTGTCAATATCTGCTTTTTGGTTTTGTAGCATTTGTTCTGCTTCACGGCGAGCTTCGGCAATTTTTGCTTCGTCTAAGTCGTGGGCACGAACCGCAGTATCTGCAAGGACGGTCACAAGGTGCGGTTGTACTTCTAACACGCCACCTGAAATATAAACCATTTCATCAGCACCGTTGGCAGTTTTGATTTGCATAGCACCTGGTCTTAATAATGTGATAAACGGGGTATGCCCTGCCAAAATACCAACTTCACCTTCTACACCCGTGGCGATGAGCATACTAATCTCACCTGTGTAGATAGTTTCTCTTGCACTGACGACATTACATTGTAAAGTTGCCACAGTTTTCTCCTAAAGTTCTCTAAAGGTTATTGATTGGTATTGCACCAGTCAATCAACTTGACCAGTGCGTTGCCAATTAACCACGAAGTTTTTCAGCAGCTGCCACAACTTCTTCAATACCACCTTTCATATAGAAAGCTTGTTCTGGAAGGTCATCGTATTCACCGTTCAAAATTGCTTTAAAGCTTTGAATGGTTTCACGAATTGGTACGTATTTACCTGGTGCACCTGTGAACACTTCTGCAACGTGGAAAGGTTGAGATAAGAAACGTTGGATTTTACGAGCACGGTAAACGACTAATTTGTCATCTTCTGACAATTCATCCATACCCAAAATCGCAATGATATCTTTTAACTCTTTAAAGCGTTGCAATACTTCTTGTACACCACGAGCAACGGTATAATGCTCTTCACCAATTACCAATGGGTCAAGCTGACGAGAGGTTGAATCTAGTGGGTCTACCGCAGGGTAGATACCTTGTGATGCGATATCACGGCTCAATACAACAGTCGCGTCCAAGTGAGCAAAGGTTGTCGCTGGTGATGGGTCAGTCAAGTCATCGGCTGGTACATAAACGGCTTGAACCGAAGTAATAGAACCTGTTTGGGTTGAAGTAATACGTTCTTGTAGCACACCCATTTCTTCTGCCAATGTTGGCTGATAACCTACCGCAGATGGCATACGACCCAACAAGGCTGATACTTCAGTACCTGCAAGGGTATAACGATAAATGTTATCTACGAACAATAACACGTCACGACCTTTACCATTTTCGTCTTTTTCATCACGGAAATATTCCGCCATGGTCAAACCAGTCAAAGCAACACGCAAACGGTTTCCTGGTGGCTCATTCATCTGACCATATACCATCGCAACTTTATCAAGTACGTTAGAATCTTTCATCTCATGATAGAAATCGTTACCCTCACGAGTACGCTCACCAACACCTGCAAACACAGACAAACCTGAGTGTGCTTTTGCAATGTTGTTGATAAGTTCCATCATATTAACGGTTTTACCAACACCCGCACCACCGAACAGACCAACTTTACCACCTTTAGCGAATGGGCATAGCAAGTCAATCACTTTAATACCTGTTTCTAAAAGTTCAGTTGAGTTTGATTGTTCATCATAGCTTGGGGCTTCACGGTGGATAGACCATGTAGTATCTTGTTGTACAGGACCTGCCTCATCAATTGGGCGACCCAATACGTCCATGATACGACCCAATGTGCCTTTACCAACAGGTACAGAAATTGGAGCACCTGTGTTCACAACTGGCAAACCACGTTTTAAGCCTTCTGTTGAACCCATTGCAATGGTACGCACGATACCATCACCTAATTGTTGTTGTACTTCTAAAGTTGTTTCTGTATTTTCTACTTTTAAAGCATCATAAATTTTTGGTACGCTTTGACGGTCAAATTCAACGTCAATAACCGCGCCAATAATCTGTACAATACGACCGCTACTCATTACGTTCTCCTTGAATTTAGGTCAATTATGAAACAGCAGCAGCACCGCCAACGATTTCCGAAATTTCTCGGGTAATCGCCGCTTGACGCAGCTTGTTGTAAACTAATTGTAAATCTTTGATTAAGTTGCCTGCATTATCGGTAGCTGCTTTCATCGCAACCATACGAGCAGATTGCTCAGAAGCAATATTTTCCACCACACCTTGATAGACGACAGACTCAACATAACGTCCCATCAAACTATCAACCAAATCTTTGGCAGATGGTTCATAAATATAATCCCAACTATGCTCACGACTTGCCATTGTTTCATCATGCAAATCACTAGATGAAATCGGTACAAGCTGTTGCACATTGGGTTTTTGCGTCATGGCATTGATAAATTCATTATAAACCAAATAAATCTCATCAATTTCACCACGGTTAAACGCATCAAGCATCACTTGTACTGGCGTGCTTAATTGCTCAAAACTTGGGTTATCTCCATAATGTGATTCGGCTGCAATCACCGTACCACCAAAGGTTTTGAAAAAGCTCACGCCTTTTTGACCAATCACCGCAAAACGAGCTTCTACGGATTGGCTGTTTTTTTCTTTGACGTGTTGCATCAATTTTTTAAACAAATTGATATTCAAGCCACCTGCCAAGCCACGGTCTGATGTAACTACAATATAACCAACTCGGTTCACCGCTCTTGAAGTCAAATAAGGGTGCTTATAATCAGGTGAAGCTTTTACCAAGTGAGAAACAACTCGACGCATATTATCAGCATAAGGTCTGCCTAATTGCATACGCTCTTGGGCACGACGCATCTTACTCGCTGCAACCATTTGCATGGCTCGAGTAATTTTTTGGGTACTTTTAATACTCGCAACTTTTGCTCGAATTTCTTTTAAACTTGCCATAAGTAATCCATACAGCTGGGTTTAGTTAATATTTTTAAAATTAACAAAATTTTGAAAATGAACAAAGCACTTTTCTATGTGGTGCTTTGCTCATCTGTTTTGTGACAATACAACATTCTTTTAATTAAAAAGAATGGTTTTGTTTAAATGTTTCAATCGCTGTTTTAAAAGTATTAGCAATATCATCATTGTAGTTTGCCGTATCATCAATCTCTTGCATGAATGCACCATGTTGCTCACGCAAATAACGTAGCAAACCTTGCTCAAATGCACCAATTTTATTCACAGGGACATCTGCCAAGTAGCCTTCATTTGATGCAAAGATAACCGCAGCTTGTTCCGCAATTGACATTGGCGCATACTGATTTTGTTTCATCAATTCAGTCACACGCTGACCGTGGTCAAGCTGTTTACGAGTGGCATCATCAAGGTCAGATGCAAACTGTGCAAACGCTGCCAACTCACGATACTGTGCTAAGGCTGTACGAATACCGCCTGATAGTTTTTTGATGATTTTGGTTTGTGCTGCACCACCCACACGAGATACCGAAATACCCGCATTGACCGCAGGACGAATACCTGAGTTAAATAGGCTTGACTCTAAGAAAATCTGACCATCAGTAATAGAAATTACGTTAGTTGGTACGAATGCAGAAACGTCACCTGCTTGGGTTTCAATGATTGGCAAGGCAGTCAATGAACCTGTTTTACCAGTTACCGCACCATTGGTGAATTTTTCCACATAGTCTGCATTCACACGAGAAGCACGCTCTAATAGACGTGAATGTAGATAGAATACGTCACCTGGATAGGCTTCACGTCCTGGTGGACGGCGTAATAGTAACGAGATTTGACGATAAGCAACCGCTTGTTTTGACAAGTCATCATAAATAATCAAAGCGTCTTCACCACGGTCACGGAAATACTCACCCATAGTACAACCAGAATAAGGGGCGATATACTGTAGTGATGCTGGCTCTGAAGCTGACGCAACAACCACTGTTGTATATTCTAATGCGCCTGTTTCTTCTAATTTACGTACCACGTTGGCAATGGTTGAACGTTTTTGACCAACCGCAACATAGATACATTTAATACCAGAGGCTTTTTGTGCAATGATTGCGTCAATCGCCATGGCAGTTTTACCAGTTTGACGGTCACCAATGATAAGCTCACGCTGACCACGTCCGATTGGAATCATGGTATCAACTGATTTATAGCCTGTCATAACAGGTTCATCAACTGATTGACGGTCAATTACACCTGGTGCAATTTTTTCAACTTTATCAGTTAATTTTGCGTTAATAGGACCTTTACCATCAATTGGATTACCCAGTGCATCTACGACACGACCTAGCAATTCAGGACCGACTGGTACTTCTAAAATACGACCTGTACAATAGGCTTTTTGACCTTCTTGTAGGTTTAAGTAGTCACCTAATACAACAGCACCAACTGAGTCTTGCTCAAGGTTTAATGCCATACCATAGATGCCACCTTCAAATTCAATCATTTCGCCGTACATGGCATCTTCAAGACCATGAATCTGTACGATACCGTCAGACACCATAACAATAGTGCCTTCATTTTTTGCTGTGGCACCCGCAGTCAGGTCTTGAATTCGCTGCTTAATCAGATTACTGATTTCCGCTGGATTCAATTGTTGCATTGCACTGTTTCCTTAAATTGATACTAACTATTTATTATTTAACAAAAAATAATTAACTAATTAGCTGTGTTTTTAACTGTTTTAATTTGCCACGCACAGAATCATCAATCACTTTATCGCCAACTTTAATGGTAAGCCCACCAATTAGGCTTGGGTCAACCTCAACCTGCAAAATGACTTCTGCATTTAATGAAGTTGATAAACGGTTTTCAAGTAAAAGCTCTTGTGCCTTTGTTAATGGAAATGCCGATGTGACATAGGCATTGACTTCTTTGGCATCGGCTGCTTTTAACAAGCCAAAACGCTCGTGAATAAATGGTAATAACGCCAAACGTTCTTGCTCTGCAAGTTGGGTTAAATAATTTACGAACGCATTATCTGTTGGTTGACCACCCTCAATAGCCGTGCTTAATGCTTTAAAAACATTGTTGCTATCTTCAGGTGCAGTTTGATTGTATAAATCTGTTAAAGTGGTGACTTTGGCAGTAGCGGCAATTGCTGGATTATGTAAATATTCTGCAAATGCTTTATCACTAACGATGGCATTCATAACGGCTAGATAGTCTTGCCATTCGCTGATAGCATGATGCTCTTTAGCATAGTCAAATGCTGCTTTTGCATACGGTCTTGCTAAGGTTGATAAATCAGCCATCATATCCTCACTATACTATTGCCACTTATAATTTGGTCGCCAATTGGTTTAACATATTAGCATGTACTTCTGGATTGACCTTTTCTTGCAAAATTTTCTCAGCACCAAGTACAGAAAGTTCGGCAACTTGTGCACGAAGGCTTTCACGGGCTTTGTTAATTTCTTGGTCAATTGCATCACGAGCTTGTTGGCGAATACGCTCACCTTCGGCTTGTGCTTGTAATTTTGCATCTTCAATCATTTGATTAGCACTTTTATTCGCTTGGTCAATGAGTGAAGCTGCTTTTGCTTTTGCGGCTGCTAGCTCTTTATCAGCAGTTTCAGTCGCACTTGCCAAATCGGCTTTCGCTTTTTCGGCAGCATTTAAGCCATCTGCAATTTTGCGTTGGCGGTCTGAAATGGCGGCAACCAATGGTGACCATACAAACTTCATGCAAAATATCACAAAAATAGCAAATGCAATTGATTGTCCAATTAGGGTTGCATTGATATTCACTTCAGAATCCCTCGTTAATTAAGTTTCTTCTATCCTCGTTCACAGCAAAATACTGTGAACGGTGTACTGATAGCCTACCTATTAACCAGCTAATGGATTAGCGAATAACAATAACATCGCAATACCAACACCAATCATTGGTACAGCATCAAGAAGACCCGCTACGATGAACATACGAGTTTGTAGTTGTGAGCCTAATTCTGGTTGACGAGCAACACCTTCTAGGAATTTGCCACCTAAGATAGCAAAGCCAATACCTGTGCCTAATGCACCTAAACCAATAAGCAATGCCACTGCGATAACGGTCATACTTGCTAATTCTGGGTTCATCTAAATATCCTCATTGTTAAAAATTAATGTTCAGTTTGTGACGCAAGACTAAGATATACAATTGTTAGCATCATAAAAACGAACGCTTGCAAAGTGATTACTAAAATGTGGAAGATAGCCCACGGTACTGATAACACCCATTGAATCCAAAATGGCATTAGGGCGATTAATACAAAAATCAACTCACCTGCATACATATTACCAAATAGTCGTAAACCTAATGAAATTGGTTTTGCAATTAGGGTTACAAATTCTAAGATAAAATTAACAGGAATTAAAATAATTTTTGCAATCGGATTTTTTGCACTAAATGGGTGTAGTGTTAATTCACCAATAAAGCCACCAAATCCTTTTTCTTTAATACTATAAAAAATAATAAGTGCAAATACAGAAAATGACATACCAAGCGTTACGTTTGGGTCAGTACTTGGTACAATTTTCATATATACATGGTGCGGGTCATGCCCCATTGCAGCACCAATTTTTTGTGCAAGAACTGGGATATAATCAATTGGGATTAAATCCATTAAGTTCATTAAGAAAATCCACACAAAAATAGTCAATGCCAATGGTGCGATAAGTTTTGACGTACCATGATAGGTATCACGAACATTGCTATCTGCAAATTCTACAATTAATTCAATAAAGGCTTGTAGTTTTGTTGGTACACCTGACGTTGCTTTTTTGGCAACCATCGCAAATAATGCACAAAAGAAAATACCAAGCCCAATTGACCATAACATAGAATCTAAATGAATGGCGTTAAAACCCATTGCGGTTGCTTCTGCTTGTGTTTCTGCAACTTTCCACCCAAGCTCTGGGTGATGACCAAATGTCCAATTGGTCAAATGGTGCTGAATATACTCATTGGAAGTAATTTCGTGTGCGTCTGCCATAATCTTAACTTCTATCTATATTGAGTCAATAAAAAATTGAGTGGGGTTTATTTGTTAAAAATGAACCCGTTTTAAAAACCCTGTCTATATTAATGCAAATGTTACCTTTTTGTAAAGTTTATTTTTGACAAAATTGCATTTTTTTTTGCTTTTTTACAATATTTATTAAAATTTATCGGTAAATAGCTAAAAAAATCTATTTTTAGGTATTTTTTGAGCATTTTTTGCAATAAAAATCCGATATTAATTCAAGGTGTTTTGGATAAAAATCTGCAATATATGTTTACATTTGTAAGCGATTTTTGGCAATCAATATCATATAACTGATTTGCACCACAATATAACCAAAAAATACCCATACTGCCTGTAAGGGTTTTAAAAAAATAAAAATACAAGCAAAACCAACAAAGGTTATCAGCCATTTTATCATGGTGGCTTGGTACATTTTGTGGACGATTTGACGTTGGTATTTTGCTCCTGTGATACTTAGGGATATTTTGGCAAAAATGAGTTGTCCAAGCCACGCCAATATCGCCCCAGCGAGCAGATTTTTGCTGATGACAAAATGTTCGGTGTGATAGATTTTATCCAACGCCACGCCGACAAATACCAAAGCAAAGACTATCCACGATTGTTTGCTGATGGTTTTTTGGATTTTTTGGAGATTAAAGGGTTTGGCAGGCTTTGACATAGTTTGGTTGAAAAATGCTGTATATCGCCTTATTATAGTGTGTGAGTGGGTTTGGTGCAAGTTGTGCCTTTTGATGTTTTTTTATTTTTTATGTGTGGGTGAAAATTGATGATGAAACACAGTGATTTTTCGGTGCATTCTGCCAGTTGTCAGCATTGCCATGAGCCAAGTAGTATTGAGCGGTTAGTGCAGTCTGCCAAAGATAGCTGTACGGCTCAAGGTGTGCGTTTTACGCCATTGCGTGAGCAAGTGTATCGCCTGATTTTGCAGGCGGTTGTGCCGATTGGGGCGTATGACTTGATGGCAAAGTTGCAACAAATTTCGGACAAAAATATCGCACCGCCAACGGTGTATCGCAGTTTGGATTTTTTGTTGGAACAAGGGTTTATTCATCAACTCAACTCCACCAAAGCGTTTTTTGCCTGTTATCAGCCTGATGGCAAACATACCGCCACGTTTTTGATGTGCCAACAATGTGGCGATGTGCAAGAATTTAATTCACAAATTTTGGCAGAAACGTTGGCAGATGTTGCCACACAGTCACAATTTTTGGTAAAATCCAGCGTCATTGAATTGGCAGGTATTTGTCAAAAATGTCAAAATTTGTAGGTTATTTATTTTTTTAAATGATGTATTTTTATAAATTTACTTGACCTAAACAATTTTATAGGTAAAATTTGCGTCTTTGTTTTTTGAACAATTTTTTTTAGACAAAATTTCACCTTCATTCAAGAATTTTATGTTTGAATCCGCTAACCTTTCAACTGTTTGATAGTTGGTTTTTATGGCTTCACAACTTTTACCCACGCCCAGCAAAAATCCCGATTTTGTACAGATTGTACAAATCAGTGATTTACATTTGTTTGACAATCCACATGAACGCTATAACGGCATTGACACAAAAGCCAGTCTTGACAAAGTGATGGCATTGGTGCAAAAGGATTTTTCCCACGCCGATTTGTTGGCGGTAACAGGCGATTTGTTACAAAATCCGAACGAGCAAAATTATACCGAAATTTTTGATTATTTTGATAAATGTGGCTTGCCGTACGTGGCGATTGCGGGCAATCATGATGTTACGATGGAGTTGGACGCACATTTGCCATTTTTTCAACGCCGTCATGTCGGTTTAAAAGCGGACAATCGTTTAAAAAATTGTTATAAAATTGACAGCGATGTTTGGCAAATTATTTTTTTGGATTCCAGTCATCAAGGGCATATTTCAGGTTTTTTTAATCAAAATACTTTAGATTGGTTGGCAAATACGTTACAAAATTCCAATAAACCTTGTGTGATTTTTTGTCATCACCCCATGTTTAAAGTTAATTCGGCATGGATTGACCATCATCGTTTAAAAAATGCCGATGATTTTTGGCAAACCGTTGCACCATTTTGTAATAAAATTCAAGGTATTTTTGTCGGTCATGTGCATCAAGATTTTAGCAGTGTGATTGATGGCGTGCCTGTGTCCACTTGCCCTGCGACCAGTGCCCAGTTTAAGCCATTGTGCGATGATTATGCGATTGATGATGTGCCTGCGGGGTTACGTTGGATAACATTATATAACAATGGTACACTTGAAACGGGTGTCAAAAGAATAGACGCTATGTAGCGTTTTTTGAAACAACCCCAACATTTTTTTGATGTTTGGGGTTGAAATTTTTGGTGTTATCCCCATTCTTACGGGCAATTTGTGCAATAAAAAATTTTGATTAAAAATGTGATGGATTTTTAATCGGATTTTGTAAAGCAAAGATTTTAGAGGAATTTAGCATGGCAAAACAAATTGACAATAATTTTAGTTTTACCCCTTACCAAATGACGGACGGTGAGGAATACATGAATGAGGCACAACTTCAGCACTTTACCAAAATTTTGACCGATTGGAAAGAACAATTGTTGGCAGAAGCGGAATCAACCAAATCGTATATCCAAGACGAATCAACGGCAATGCCTGATATTAACGACCGTGCGACCCAAGAAGAAGAGTTTGCCCTAGCCTTACGTACCAGAGACCGTGAGCGTAAATTGATTCGAAAAATTGAAAAATCGCTTGCCGAAATTGAAAGTGGTGATTATGGTTTTTGTGAAACTTGTGGCGTGGAAATTGGTTTACGCCGTTTGGAAGCTCGCCCAACAGCAACGCAATGTATTGACTGCAAAACTTTGTCCGAAATCAAAGAAAAACAGGCTTGGGGACACGCTTAAGCGATTGTTTTAACAGCTTTTTTTAAGGTTTTAAATGTCTATTGTTGGGCGTTTTGCCCCTTCTCCAACTGGCAATCTGCATATTGGCTCGCTCATTACCGCAGTTGCTAGTTTTTGTATTGCCAAACGACAAAACGGCAGTTGGCTCGTTCGCATGGAAGATGTGGACGAAGAACGCTGTAAAACCGCCTTTAGCGACCAAATTTTGACCGATTTGACACGGCTGGGACTGCATTGGGACGGCGAAATTTATTACCAATCACAAAACCTTGAACGTTATCACACCATTTTGGACAATCAATTGCAACATGTTAGCTATGGTTGCGACTGTAGCCGAAAATCCATTCAAACTTTTTTACAAAAAAATAATCTTGTTGAAAATTCCATTTATCCAAAAATCTGTGAACACAAACAGTTAAGCCGACACAATGCCATTCGCCTTGTCATGCCTGATAAAAGGGTGGAATTTTTGGATAAATTGCAAGGCAATATTGTGGGAAATCCACAACAAGAACATGGCGATATCGTGGTTCGCCGAAAGGCAATGCCCAATAGCACACAAAATCCCAAAGGCATGATAAATTATATGCTCGCTGTGGTGGTTGATGATATCGCTCAAGGGGTGAACCAAATTGTGCGTGGTTTGGATATTTTACCTTTAACTACGGCTCAATTGGTTATTTATGATTATTTAATAATACCACGTGTGCAAGATTATTATCATTTGCCAATTTTGGTGAATGACAAGGGGCAAAAGCTGTCAAAACAAACGCTTGCCGAGCCGATTTGTGATTATAAACCACAAGATTTGTTGGCGTTGGCATTGCGTTTTTTGGGGCAAGCACCTGTGGATAAAGACAAGCCTGAAGTGATGTTACAACAGGCGATTTGTCAATGGGATAGTACGCCCTTAATCGGACAAAAACAGATGTTTTGTCCGCGATTAAATAGTTTTTTTTAATAATTTGTTTAAAAATCAATAATAACGAGAATCCGATGGGGCGATTTTTGGACTGTCTTTCATAACTCTTAACAACACGCCCATCATCATCAGATTAATCACCATAGACGAACCACCAAAACTAAAAAATGGCATAGTTAAGCCTTTGGTCGGCAATAAGCCCATCGTCATGCCTGCATTGATAAACACTTGTCCAAAAAACAACACCCCTACCCCAAAGGCAAAATAACTTAAGCGACCCTGACGGCGTTTTAACGTGTCATAACTGACTTTCATAATAACCCAAATCATGATGATTTCTAATATCAACAAAAAACTGACCCCAAAAAAGCCCAACTCTTCGCCTGTGATTGCCAACAAAAAATCGGTGTGAGCTTCGGGCAAATGCGATAGTTTTTGGATACTTTCGCCATAGCCCACGCCTGTCCATTCGCCACGAGCAAACGCCACAATACTGCGTCCTAGCTGATAATCAGTATCTCGCAAGTCATCAAATGGGTCTAAAAAAGATGTAACTCGGCGAATACGATAGCTTGCCATCGTGATTGCCAATACCGTTGCAGTTGCCAACATACCTGCCAATGCCATAACCAACCGCATGGGCAACCCTGCCACAAAAATCATCGCCGCAACCGTTCCCACAATCATCACCACCGAACCAAAGTCAGGCTGTAACATGATGGCAAATACCATAATCGTCAAAATCCCTGCCAAACGAAAAAATCCTTTCATCTGATAACGTACTTCATCAACACGGCGTACCAAAAAATCTGCAGCAAACAAAATCATAGCAAATTTGGCTAATTCGGCAGGTTGAAAATTGGCAAAACCCAACTCAATCCAACGCTTACTACCATTAATAAACGTACCACCAATCACCGTGTATAAAATCATCACCAAACTCACAAGCATTAGCACGAATGCCGTATCAGTACGAAACAATCGGCGTAACGGCACAAAATACATCAACGTACCTAAACCTAGCCCAAGCAAAATATAAATTGCTTGGCTATAAAAAAAACGAAATTCATTTAAATTTTTGGTCTGTGCAAAAGGAATAGATGCCGATGCCACCATCAGCAAACTCATCACCAAAATCATACCGACACAAGTCATTAACGTTGATGATAATGACGGCAACCAGCGAGAATAACTGCTTTGTTTTGTGCCTTGCTTTGTGCTACTTGATGTCGTCTGTACTGGCATAACCCAACCTAAATAAATATCAATAAAAAACTATAAAAATCAATCAATTAAACGTTAAACAACCAACTGTGCAAATACCTTGCCACGCTCAACATACCCGCTAAACTGGTCAAAACTGGCACACGCAGGCGACAACAACAACACACCCAAATCCGCCTGTGCTTTTGCGTCATCAAAGCCTTGTTTCACCGCATTTTGCAAGGTTTGGCAATGAATAACTTTGACGGTATCGAGCAAATTGCCCTTTTGCAAATCTGCTTGGATTTTGTCGGCATCTTCACCAATCAAATAAATATTTGATGCAAACTGGGATAACGGTTTGGCAAGTTCGGCAAAATTCTGTCCTTTGCCCTGTCCGCCCAAAATCACCGCCAATTTTTTGCCTTTGGGCTGATACACTTTACCCAAACCCAAAATCGCCGCCACCGTTGAGCCGATATTTGTCCCTTTTGAATCATCATAGCAGTCAAGCGTATGCTGATTGTCAAAAGTTTTTGTGGTGATAAATTCACAACGATGGGGCAAACCGACAAAGTTTTTGATGGTGTTTAACATACCGTCTATCGGTAAACCGACCGACTCACCCAACGCCAAAGCGGATAACACATTGATAAGGTTGTGCTGTCCTTTAATCGGTACGTCTTTTTCGTGAAGCAGACGTTCACGCCCACGAGCGAGCCACATATCGCCTTGACTGTCGGTAATAATGCCGTATTGATGAATGTCTGGAGCGTTACTACCAAAGGTAATAGTCGGCATATCATCAGCGACAAGCGGTCGGCTTAATGGGTCATCACGATTTACCACGATGGATTTCACGCCTTGAAAAATACGGTGTTTTTCACGGTGATAACCCAGCATATCGCCATGACGGTCTAAGTGGTCTGGCGACATATTGAGTACCGTTGCGACTTGGGCGGATAGATTGGTGGTGGTTTGCAACTGAAAACTGGACAACTCTAACACCGCAATTTCAATCGGCTCAAGTAACAAATCCAACGCAGGTGTCCCCAGATTACCGCCCACGCCAACTTTTTTGCCAGCATTTTTCACCATTTCACCGACCAAGGTGGTAACGGTACTTTTGGCGTTTGAGCCTGTAATCGCCACAATCGGAATATTTTTGGCTTTGCACACATCACAAAATAGCTGAATATCGCTCACCATCGCAATTTTTTTGGCATGCACATCAGCAAACACAGGCAAAAATGGGTCAATGCCGGGGCTGATGATAATACGACTGGCACTGCTTAATAGCTCGCTATCAATGCCGTTAAATTTGGTGAGTACATCACTGGGTAACTGGCTTGCCAAACTGGGATTACCGCCATCCGTTACCGCAACTTTGTAGCCCAAATTGTGCAAAAAATTTACCGTTGCCAAGCCAGATTTGCCAAGCCCTACCACCACTTGCAAACCGTCCCCACGCTGAATCAAAGATGCTGATGAATTTGTCGTATTTTGTTGGTCAATTGTCATGGCGATATCCTGATAATCAATAAGTAAATGCGTAATTGGACAAAATTAAATCGTACTATTATACCCTCCCCCAGCCCCTCCCAAAGGGAGAGGAACGCCCTCCACCTTTGGGGGAGTGTTGGGGAGGGGGAAATGATTGAGAAATAAATAAACCAATTATAACATTTTCTTGCTTTGATAACATTTTTTTTATAAATAAGTCTTTAAGTTGTTTGATAAAACAAATTCACCATTTTGGTGAAATTTTGCACAATTTTGGTGCATGGATATTTTTTTGTGGAAATTTTTAGAATAATTGGCTCAATTTCTGATTTTTGGTTATAATAAAGTGCTAACCTAACCCCATGACTTGACATTGTTTTGCAAATTGTTTTAAAAATTTTTTATCAATATTTTCAAATAGTTATATTTTTTCACCCCCTTTTAAACATAAATTTTTGAAAAAGTTGGCACATATTTTGAGACACAAAATTTCACAAGCTATTTTTGCAAACAATGTTAAATTTTCAAAGGATATTGTTATGAAATTAATTACTGCTATTTTAAAACCATTCAAACTTGATGATGTGCGTGAATCGCTGTCAGAGATTGGCGTGCAAGGCGTTACTGTTACCGAAGTCAAAGGTTTTGGTCGCCAAAAAGGACATACCGAGCTGTATCGTGGGGCGGAGTATGTGGTGGACTTTTTGCCAAAAGTCAAACTTGAGATTGCTGTAACTGATGAGATGGTTGAGCCTGCGATTGAAGCGATTATCCGTGTGGCAAGCACTGGCAAAATCGGCGATGGTAAGATTTTTGTGTCTGACCTTGAGCAAGTGATTCGTATCCGTACAGGTGAAACTGGGGCGAATGCTATCTAATTCAACGCTCGTTTGATTTAATCCTTTCTTAATTTTTCAAAATAACGCACCAACAAAAACGAAAAGGGGGTTTTTATGGATTTGCGTGATGGTTTCTTGTCGCCAAAAATTGGCACTCATTTAACGTCTGTTATCAAAAAATTTGTGACTTTTACCACGTTGGCAGGTTTTTCAAGTTTGGCATTTGCCGAAGAAACATTGGCAATAGAAACACCGACATTAAATGCGGGTGATACCGCTTGGGTATTGGTCGCAACTACGTTGGTATTGATGATGACTTTACCCGGTTTGGCATTGTTTTATTCAGGTATGGTGCGTAAAAAGAATATTTTAGGCACGATGGCTCACAGTTTTGGTGCAGCGGCGATGGCATCTGTGGTTTGGATGTTGGTCGGTTATTCGTTGGCATTTAGTGAAGGCAGTTGTAATCAGTTTGTGGGCGGTTTTAGCCATGTGTTTTTGTCAGGCATTGGCATTGATGATTTGACTGGGACTGTGCCGACTTTGCTGTTTGTGGCGTTTCAGATGACTTTTGCCATTATTACCGTTGCGATTTTGGCAGGTTCTTTGGCGGAGCGTATCAAATTTGGTAGCTTTATGGCGTTTACGGCGATTTGGTTGGTTTTGGTGTATGCCCCTGTTTGCCACTGGGTTTGGGGTGGTGGCTGGCTGATGAATGACGGTGCGTTGGACTTTGCAGGCGGTACGGTTGTGCATATCAATGCAGGTGTCGGCGGTTTGGTGTTGGCTGCGGTGTTGGGCAAACGTCAAGGTTATGGGCGTGAGTCTATGGCACCTTCAAATCTGGCTTTGACTGTGATTGGTACAGGTTTGGTTTGGGTTGGCTGGTTCGGCTTTAACGGCGGTAGTGCATTGGCAGCCAATGGCTTGGCAGGCAATGCGATTTTGGTAAGCCAAGTGGCGGCAGCGTCAGGTGTGTTGGCATGGCTTGCGGTTGAAAAGTTGGTGCGTGGCAAAGCGTCTATGTTGGGCGGTGCGTCTGGTGGTATTGCAGGATTGGTCGGTATCACGCCAGCGGCAGGGTTTGTCACGGTCGGCGGTGCGTTGGCAATCGGTATTTTAACAGCGATTGGTTGCTTTTATTCGGTAAACTTTTTAAAACGTCTGTTAAAAATTGATGATAGCTTAGATGCGTTTGGTTTGCACGGTGTTGGCGGTGTGATTGGTGCGGTTTTAACAGGAATTTTTGTCAGCCCAGCGATTACAGGCAGTCCACTATCTATGCCAATGTTAAACCAAGTTTGGGTACAACTAGAGGGTATTTTGGCAACTGCTCTTTATTGTGGTGTGGTAACATGGATTATCGCCAAAGGCTTACAAGCAACCATCGGATTGCGTGTGAGTGATGAAGAAGAATATCAAGGTTTGGATTTAAGTGTTCATGGCGAACGTTTAGAATAATCTTGTTGTCAAAACCACCAAAAAAAGGCTTTATCATGATGATAAAGCCTTTTTTATTTGATAGTTTTTTAAATTAGAAATCGTACTTTGCATTTCTGGGCGTATGCAATACGCCCCTACGATTTTGTCCGATTTTTGACTTAATTCACTATAAAAATCATACGCTTACAGTGCTTGCATTTCTACGTTTTGATTTTTTTGCTCAGTTTTTGGTGCTGGCAAATTGGTTGCTGGCACGCCACTGCTGGGTGCAGTTACAGGGGTGTTCACTGTTTTTGCAGGATCAGCCGCTGGCGTTGCTGTATCTACCGAAGATGGCACTTCCACATAAGGTAAATTTAGTGTGGTGCTGGTTTTACGGCGGATTTGGTTGGTTAATTCTGGGCTACTGTTAATTTTTAAACCATATGATGGTACGATGGTTTTTAATTTTGGTTGCCATTCAGCCGCTACTTTGTCTGGGAATGCTTTTTCCAGCAACGTTAGCATAATTGGTGGCGATGTTGATGCCCCCGGTGATGCCCCTAACAATGCGGCAATGGTGCGGTCTTTGTCCACAACAACTTCTGTACCAAATTGCAAAATTGCCCCTTTTTCTGGGTCTTTTTTGATAATTTGTACACGCTGACCTGCGGTGATAAGTTTCCAATATTCTGGTTTGGCATTTGGATAATATTTTAACAACTCTTTATGACGGTCGGCATCGCTTAAGCGAGCTTGTTGCATCAAATACGTAGTTAAATCCAAGTTATCCATACCCACTTTTAACATGGCAAATACGTTGTTATGATTGACCGATGAAAATAGGTCAAACCATGTGCCTGCTTTTAAGAATTTGGTACTAAACAAGGCATAAGGACCAAATAACATGGTTTGTTTACCGTCCAAATACCGTGTGTCAATGTGTGGCACAGACATCGGTGGTGCACCTGTTTCGGCTTGACCGTACACTTTGGCTTTGTGGCGAGTGGTCAAAGCTGGGTCTTCAAATGACAAGAACTGACCGCCCACAGGAAAGCCTGCGTACATTTTTGATTCAGGAATACCTGACATTTGTAATAATTTTAATGCCGCACCGCCTGCACCAATAAAGACAAATTTTGATTTAACGGTTTTTTGTTGATTATTTGCCAAATCGCTAAAGGTAACATTCCACGTTTTATCATCGTTTTGACGTAAATCGGTAACTTCATGTTGCAAATTCAAACGAAAGTTTGGGTGTTTTTGCAAACCTTTGGTTAATTGATTGGTAATCACGCCAAAGTTTACGTCTGTACCCAGTGGCATATAAGTCGCCGCCACTTTTTGATTAGGGTCTCGCCCTTCAATCAACAAAGGTGCCCATTCACGGATTTTATTTTGGTCGGTGGTAAATTGCATGCCATAAAACAGTGGATTTTTAATCATCGCCTCATAACGTTTTTTCAAAAAGGCAATGTTGGCATCACCCCACACAAAACTCATGTGTGGCACAGGATTGATAAACTCTTGTGGATTACCCATATTGCCACGTTCCACTTGGTGCGACCAAAACTGACGAGAAATCTCAAACTGCTCGGCAATTTTTACCGCACGTTCTGTTTCTACCACGCCATTTTTTTCTGGTGTATAGTTTAACTCGGCAAATGCCGAATGTCCTGTACCTGCGTTATTCCAACCGTTTGAACTTTCCAAAGCGACCCCATCAAGACGCTCATACGCCTCAATTTTCCAGTTTGGCTCAAGCTCTTGTAAATAAGTCGCAAGCGTCATACTCATGATACCGCCACCAATCACGACCACATCAACAGGCGTTTCATTCTCAGCAGGTGGCACCGATTTTTTAAACAAGGGCCAATACAAAAATAACACAGCAATGACAATCAATGCCAATAATAACGCACCCAGTATGCGTAAAGAATTGTTTGCTTTTTTCATAAAAATAAAGATATCATCAATAAAAAAAATGGACGGCAATTTTACCACAGATTTTTGCATAATTTTGTAAAAACAACGTAACAATTTGGAAATTTTTCTTAATAAAATCATCAATTTTATCATGGTATTTATTTAAAAAATAAAATCGCTTTTTTTGCACTTTTTAGACTTATGATAAAAATTGGCAATTTTTTTGTTCTAAATTATAGATACGCCCTAGTCTTTTTTTCTGTTAAAATAACCCATCATTTTATTTTTTCATCATTTTTTTAAAAAGAGCAATCATGATAATTTCAAAAAACGAACAAGCCTATCTTGACCTGTTAAAACTCGTGTTAGCCAACGGCTCGCAAAAAGGCGACCGCACAGGCACAGGCACAATCAGCTATTTTGGCTCGCAAATGCGATTTGATTTAAACGATGGTTTTCCACTTTTAACCACTAAAAAAATTCATACCAAAAGCGTGATTTATGAACTTTTGTGGTTTTTAAAAGGCGACACCCATGTCAAATATTTACAAGACAATGGCGTACGGATTTGGAATGAATGGGCAACGGCAGAGCAAACCGCACGTTTTGGCAAGCCAGCAGGCGAACTTGGGGCGGTGTACGGTCATCAATGGCGAAATTTTGGGGCAAGCCAAAAGCCAGACGGCAGTTATAATGCAGACGGTTTTGACCAAATCAGTTGGTTAGTAAACGAAATCAAAAATAATCCCAACTCTCGCCGACTGATTGTGTCTGGGTGGAATCCCAAAGAAGCGAGTGAAGTTGCTTTACCGCCTTGCCATACGCTGTTTCAGTTTTTTATCGCAAATAACAAATTATCGTGTCAATTGTATCAACGCTCGGCAGATTTGTTTTTGGGCGTGCCGTTTAATATTGCAAGTTATGCCCTACTCACACATATGATTGCTCATGTAACTGGGCTTGGTGTGGGTGAATTTGTGTGGACTGGGGGCGATTGTCATATTTATAACAATCATTTAGAACAGGTAAATGAACAGTTAAGCAGAACGCCATTTGATTTGCCAAAATTGTGGCTAAATCCTGAGATTAAAAATATTTTTGATTTTGATTTTGATGATATTAACATTGAAAATTATCAAAGTCATGCAACTATTAAAGCACAAGTTTCTGTTTAAATTGATATAAAAAAGGAAAAACCATGAGTTACACCAATGTTGAAGTCGCCCAAGTAGTCGCCATCAGCCAAAACCATGCCATTGGCAAAAATAACGAACTGCCTTGGCACATTTCTGCCGATTTAAAGCATTTTAAACAATTAACCGATGGCGGAATCGTCATCATGGGTCGTAAAACCTTTGAATCGATGGGTTCAAAACCCTTGCCAAACCGCACCAACTTTGTGATTACCACCAATTTCGATTACCAAGCCGATTTTGACAATGTCATTATTTTTCACAACCTTGATGACGCTTTAACCCAAGCATCTTCGCTGGCTCATGGCAAGGCTTTGGACACGATTTGGATTATCGGTGGCGAAAAAGTGTTTGAACAAGCCATGCTATTCACCGACCGCCTAGAAATCACCCATGTAGATACCGTGATTGACGGTGCGGACGCTTTTTATCCAGCCATTCCAAATGATTTTGTCAAAACCAATGCAAGCGAAAAAATGCGTGATGAAAAATCTGATTTGGCGTTTGAATTTGTTACTTATCAAAAACGCACCACAAATTAGCCAACTAATATTTGGTTTTCTGAGTATTTTATCCAAGTGGATTTTGGCGTGGCGACAAAATACGCCAACGTCAAAGGACCTAGCCGTCCCATATATATCAAAAACATGATGACAAACTACCCTGTCGTGCTAAATGTGGGTGTAAAATTGCGAGAAAGCCCCGATAAACATCAAAAACACGATTAACATCGTGCTACTGTCGATTATTTGAGCAAAATCAATGTTGTTAAACCCTGCGGTACGGGTGGTAATAGCGACAAACCATGACGCACCAAGTTGTTCGCTTAACGTCAACTTGCCAATCGTGTTGGCATTGCCACGTTCTAACAAAAACAACAAGACAAATGCGGTCAAATTAACAATCAACGTAGCGGTTAGCATGACTTTAGTATTGGTGCTAAACTTGTGCCAACGGCGGTATTTTACCACTTCCATAATCACCAAAAATCCAAGTCTGCCAAGCATAATCAATAGACTAATGATAAATCGGCTTGAATTTTAGAACTTTTATCCATTAATAATTGAATACCTTGTTCATCATATTGAAAGTCTTTTAAGCCAGTGAGCCAATTTTTTGTTTCTCGCCCAACAATCATAATTTTATGTTGGGCGTTTTCATAGCCTTTGGGTACAGATGTCAAAAATAATTTTGGCAAATTTGCTTTTTTTAAACTATTATCTAAAAAATCTTGATTTTCTTTTACAATAGTTACATAACGTTCAAATAATTGTTGTTCTAAATCCACTACTTTTTCCTTTAAAAACAATTATTTATTAAAAATTAATTCACTTAAAGCGTTGTCGACTAACTTCATACAACACCATGCCTGTCGCTACGCTGACATTTAGGCTTTGAATAAATCCATGCTCATTGCCAGTCATCGGAACATACACCAACTGGTCGCAACTATCCGCCGTCAATCGGCGAATGCCATCGCCTTCCGACCCCATCACAATCGCCACATCGCCTGTCAAATCACAATCTTGCACCGATTTTGCCGTATCGTCAAGCGCCGTACCGTACACAAAAACGCCTTGTTTTTTTATCTCATTAATCGTGCGAGCCAAATTCGTCACTTGGATAAACGGCATATATTCAGTCGCACCGACCGCCACTTTTGCCACCGCAGGGGTAATACTGGAACTGTGATTTTTTGGAATAATCACAGCTGACACGCCCATCGCAACTGCCGTTCGTAGGCACGCTCCGAGATTGTTTGGATCGGTGATTTGGTCAAGAATTAATAAAAGTAGTGATTTTTGTTCAGATTGGTATTTGTCAATCAACAGTTTTAAATCATTTTCATCTTGGACATCGCTAGGGCGAGCTTGTAGCACCACACCTTGATGTTGGGGGCTTTCGGCAAGTTTGGTGAGTTTGTCTTTTGCCGAAAACTGCACGCTAATGCCGTATTGTTTGGCAAGGTTGATGATATTTTCAACCGCTTCATCAGTTTTATTTTGTTTACCGTCTTGGATAAACAGGGCAAGCCCATCAATACCACGATTTTGCAAAATGGCTTGCACCGCATGAATGCCATAAAAATAGATAGGTTTTGCCATGATTTTCCTTAGCTATTTTACCCCCACCCCAGCCTTCCCCCTAATGGGTAGGGGTTAGGGGAGGGAGCAAAAGAACAATTTAATTTTACCCAATTACTTAAAATGTTTAAATCAACCTTCAAAATGGCAAATATATTGCACCACTTCTTCATTTTTCATCACATAACGGCTATGTCCTTCCACCAAAAACGCTTGCCCTGCACGGTAGTAGGTAAATTCGGTTTCACCTGCTTGTTTGATTTCGCACTCGCCTGCCAAAATCTCAATGCGTTCTGATGATTCGGTTTTGAACTCGTACTCGGTAACTTCATTGTCGCATGGCAACACAATGCCAAGCATTTTTTTGCGACCGTCTTCAAACCAAACGGTACGGCTAAAGGTACGACCCTCATAATAAACGTTGGCAACTTTTTCCACCGAAACGTGGTCAAAACGAGCTGATGTAGTCATGATTTTTTTCCTGCAATCTTGATAATTAAACCAACTTTTGTTTGTTAATTTGGTTTATCATAAAATAAAAAGGTGTTTTATATTAACACAATTTACACAAAAAAAGGCAAATCAATCTGCGACTTTTTGCGATTTTTTTTGTGGATTTTTTGAATAAAGACTTGCTTTTTTTAACATTCGCTTTATTTATAGTGTATTGTGCTAAAATAATGCTAAAATAACGGCAATTTTTTGAGATTTTGACAACTTTTGACAACCTTAACTTTGGCAATGGATAATTTATGCTAACCCAATTGACATTACAAAATTTGGCATTGGTAAAAAATGCCGAAATGCAAATGCACACAGGTTTTAACGTGATTACAGGTGAAACAGGGGCGGGCAAGTCCTTGTTGTTAGACGCATTACAGCTTTGTGTTGGCGGTCGCACCGATGGCGGTCTGATTCGGCATGGACAGCCAACAGCGGACGTTTTTGCCGAATTTGACATCAGTCATTTGCCACAAGTGCAAAACTGGATTGACGAACAAAATTATCAAGTTGATGACAATATCTTGTTAATCCGCCGTCAATTAGCCAATCAAAACGGCACAATTCGCAGTAAAGCATGGCTAAACGGCTCGCCAATTAGCATGAATGAGTTAAAAATTCTCGGCAATTTTTTAGTAAATATCCACAGCCAACACGCACAGCACAGTCTTTTGCGTCCGCAATTTGTCAGCGAATGGCTAGACAGTGCCACAGGTTTAACGGCTTTGGCTAATGATGTGCGACAGGCGTTTTTGCATTATGAAAAACTCAAAACCCAAGCCGAGAATCAAGCGAAAGATGAAAAATTACGCCAACAACAAATAGAAATTTTAACCAATAAATTAGCCGATATTGAACCAATTATTCATATTAACTACAAAGAAATTGAAGCAGAATATGATGAATTGTCCAATTTAGAAAATTTGATAGAACAAGCGTCTTTATCGGTCAGCTTGTTAAACAATGACAGCGATGAGCCAGATGTTATGCGACTGTTGTCCCGAGCGATAAAATTGTGCGAAAATCAAGCCGACATTAGCCCAACCTATGCCAACTGTGTAGAACAACTGTACCAAGCCCAAAGTTTGGTTAGCGATGTGGCAAGTACGCTTGCCGACTATGCCGAAGGACAAAGCCTTGACCCAGAACGTTTGGCGATACTTAATGAACAATTGTCGTTATTTCATCGGTTAGCTCGCAAATATCAGACCACGCCAGATGAATTATTAAACGATGCGGTGCAATGGCAAGCCGAACTTGATGAATTAGAAAGCCGACTTTCGCCTGAAGCCTTAGCTGAAGAGATTGCCGTTTCTTACCAACATTTTTTGAGCCTTGCCAATGATTTGGATAGCAAACGCCAACACAATGCCAAACGTTTAAGCGATGGTTTGGTAGAGCGGTTAAAACTGCTTGCCTTGCCAAATGTACAAGCCAAATTTTGTTTTGAAAAATTGGAAAAACCGCAAAGCACAGGCGTGTCCAGTATTGAACTGTTGTTTAGTGCTAACGTGGGTATGCCTATGCAACCGATTCACAAAATCGCATCAGGCGGTGAGTTATCTCGCTTGGCATTGGTCATGCAGGTGATTGACGCTCAAGGCATTTGCCGAGAAACAGAAGAAATGCCTTTACACCAAAATACCAAACAATTATTGGTTTTTGATGAAGTAGACGTGGGAATTAGCGGTGGTACGGCTCAAGTGGTCGGCGAATTGTTGCGAGAGCTTGGCAAAGGGCAACAAATTTTGGCGATTACGCACCAAGCCCAAGTCGCTTCGCAAGCCCATCAGCATATTTTGGTATATAAAACCCAAGACGACCAAGCCCAATCACATTTAACGATTTTGGACGGTGAAGCACAAGTGAATGAATTGGCAAGAATGTCGGGCGGTATCAATATTACCGAAACCACGTTGGAACACGCTCGCAGTCTATTAGCCAATGTGCAATAATTTTTTAGATTAATTTAACAAAAATTGAAGTCAAACAATGCCAAATAACCCAAATTTTACCCATCATTTTTTATTAGCCACGCCCAACATTGACAGCGGTATTTTTGAAAAATCGCTGATTTATATCTGTCGCCACGACAAACAGGGCGTGCTAGGCTTGATTATTAACAAGCCCAATCCCTACACGCACATTAGCAAGCTATTTGAAGATTTGGACATTGCCGTAACCCAAAGCGAACTTCGCCACAAACGCCCCTTGATGAGCGGTATGTTAAATCCTGAAGTCGGCTTTGTGCTACACACAGGACAGCCGATTTGGGCTTCATCCTTTGTGGTGAGCGAAAATATCTGTATCACCACGAGCCGAGATATTTTGCACAGTATCGCCACAGGGCAAGGCATGAGCCACTTTGAGCTGTGTTTGGGTCATGCCAGTTGGCAAAAAGGACAGCTAGAAAGCGAGATTGCCAACGGCGATTGGCTACTTATCCCTGCAAGCCAAACGGTTTTGTTTCAGACCGATTATGACAAACGTTGGCAAACAGTGAGCGAGCAATTGGGCGTGAATTTTGATATTTTTAGCACCGAAATTGGGCGAGCATAAAATAGGCAAATATCAATGGAAAATTCACAAATAAAAACCATCATGGGACTGGATTTTGGCATTAGCAAAATGGGCATTTCGCTTGGCAATACGCTCACGCAAACGGCGACACCGCTTATGCAGTTTAAAATGGATAATGGCAAGCCTGATTGGCAAAAATTGTTAAACATTATCACCGAATGGCAAGTGAGCCAAATTGTGATCGGTTTACCGCTGAATATGGACGGTACGGATTCTGAGCTTGGCAATCGTGCCAAAAAATTCGCCAGACGGCTCAATCATCAGCTTGAAATGGCACATATCCCCTGCCCTGTTATCATGGCAGACGAGCGGTTAAGTAGTCGTGAAGCCAAAAATCTAGCGTGGGAATATGGCTTAATCAAAAATGAAAATGAGCCGATTGATAGTATTGCTTCGGCGATTATGCTTGGCAGTTGGCTTAGAGAAAACTTTTTATGACCGAAACTATTCAATCAGCACAAGAAAATTCACAAAATGGATTTTCCCCCATGATTATCGGCTTAATCCGCCAAGCCCAAACGTTAAACAAAATCAGCATTTATCTGATTTATCTAGCGATTGGCTTATTTTTGATTTTTGGCACGCTCAAAAGCTTGCCAAATTTTCATGATAACACATTGATTTATCAAGGATTTTATTATTTACCGTATGGTTTTATTGGGCTGACTATTCCGCTATCTTGCTATGTGGCGTTTATTTTGTATCGTTATCGGTTGAGCCAGCCGAGCATGATTTTCACCTGTCTTGGCGTGGGTTTTGGGTTATTTTTGGTGAGTAGCTATGTCGCCTTTGCGTCATGGATTGGCGTGGCGTTTATGTTTAAAGCCAATTTGACACGATTTTTTAAATTTATTCATGGCGAACCTTTGCCAACACGCAAATAAATCATTGAAAAAATTAAGAGAAAAAAATGACAAATATCCAATCAAATCATGAACTTGACACACAAGGACTTATCTGTCCGGAGCCGATTATGCTGCTACATAAAGTCATACGACAGGCAAAAGGCGGTGAAGTTATCCACGTGATTGCCAACGACCCTGCGACCACACGAGATATTCCAAACTTTTGTCGTCATCTTGGGCATACCTTGCTTGAGCAACAGGACGTGATTAATCCACAAAATCATGCTGAACCAGACCCTTATGCCAATGTTTATCATTATTGGATTCAAAAAAAATCTGGCTAAAAGATACATTTTTACAACACAATTTTGCTAAAAAATGGACGGAAAAAACTTGCCAAAAGTTTAATTTTGTTTTAATGTGGTACACAGTTTTTTTGTGAATAAAATCTGATTTTATCCACGTTTTTTTACTTTTCACACTTATTTTTAACATAAGGAATTTATCATGGCGATTAGCTTAACCAAAGGCGGAAACGTAAATCTTTCAAAAGAAGCCCCTACTTTAACCAATATGACTGTCGGTCTAGGCTGGAATCCACGTGCGACAGACGGTCAAGCGTTTGACCTTGATGCGATTGCATTTTTAGTAAAAGAAGACGGCAAAGTGCGTGCGGACAATGATTTTATCTTTTTTAACAACTTAAAATCAGTAGACGGCTCGGTAGAACACACAGGCGACAACCGCACAGGTGAAGGCGATGGCGATGATGAAACCATCAAAGTAGATTTGACAAAAGTCCCTGCCGATGTAAACAAAATCATCTTTTGTGCGGTCATCTATGACGGTCAAGCCCGTAACCAAAACTTCGGTCAAGTAAGTAATGCCTATATCCGTATCGTAAACGCACAAGGCGGTAGCGAAGTGGCTCGTTATGACTTGTCAGAAGACGGTAGCACCGAAACGGCGATGATTTTTGGTGAGTTGTACAAACACAATGGCGAATGGAAATTCCGTGCAGTCGGTCAAGGTTTTGCTGGCGGTTTAGGACCTTTGGCAAGCTCATATGGCGTTGCGGTTTAATTAAAATTGTGAATAAAATATTAATAATGTTTTAATTTTATAAAATCAATGAAATAAAAGGGTTAGGCGTTGCTTGCCCTTTTATTTTATACGATTTTTAAAATAATTTTTTAAATATATGGAAATACGATGGCAGTAACATTTAATTTATTGGGCGATAACGAACCCTTTTTACATTGTAACCTAAAGCAAGGTGATATCGTGCATTGCGAAGCCAATGCCATGGTGATGATGGAGTCCAACCTTGAACTCAAAGGCACATTACAAGGCGGTATTATGCAAGCCTTAATGAGACGTTTTGCCAATGGTGAATCGCTGTTTCAACAAAAAATTGAAGCGGTGCGTGGCGAAGGCGACTGCCTACTTGCCCCAACGCTTGATGGCGATATGCAGATTTTGGACGTGGGTAATGTGCAATACACCCTAAGCGATGGGGCATTTGTCGCTTCTAGTGGCAACGTGGAAATCAAAGCCAACATTCAGCGTAACCTTGGCGGTGCGATTTTTGGTGATACAGGCGGTTTTATGGTCATGCAAACGCATGGACACGGGCAAGTTGTCGTATCTGGCTTTGGCTGTTTATTTGAAATTGATGTTACTCCTGACAAAGATGTGTTGATTGACAACGGTCATGTGGTGTGTTGGGATAGCCGTTTGCAATATAGCTTGTCAGTTTCTACCAGTCAAAACAAAGGCTTTTTGGGCAATATCATCAATTCTGTTACCAGTGGTGAAGGCATGGTATTAAAATTTTCTGGGGCGGGTAAGGTCGTGCTTTGCTCTCGCAACCGTGATAATTATCAAGGCTGGCTACAAAGCGTGCTAGGCTCTGGCAATGCAGGCAGTACCAGTAGCGGTAGTAGTGGTGGATTATTAGGCGGTCTTTTATAATTTATTCACAATTTTTTTTACAATAAAATTTTTATCAACAACAGGAGTTTTCTCATGGCGGTAAGTTTACAAAAAGGTCAAAAAATTTCTTTGGAAAAAGAAGCAGGCGGTGTATTAAGCCGTGTCAAAATGGGCTTGGGTTGGGACGTGGCAAGTTCTGGCAAAGCAGGCGGTTTTTTGGGTGGCTTGTTTGGTGGCGGTGGTGGCAATGACAGCATTGACCTTGATGCGTCTTGCATTATGTTTGACACCAACAAACGACCGATTGATGCAATTTGGTTCGGTCAGTTACAATCCAAAGACGGCAGTATTCAGCACACAGGCGACAACCGTACAGGTGCTGGCGATGGGGATGACGAAGTGATTAACGTGGATTTATCTCGTATTCCTGCCAATGTGCAATCGCTCGTTTTTACCGTGAATAGCTTTACAGGGCAAACTTTTGAAAAAGTTGCCAATGCGTTTTGCCGTATTATCAATGCCAATAACAACAGCGAAGTTGCCCGTTACAACCTATCGGCACAAGGCAATCACACCGCTTTGATTTTGGCAAAAGTCTATCGTCATAATGGCGAATGGAAAATGCACGCTATCGGCGAAACCGCAAGCGGTCGTACGTTCCATGATTTAATGCCTGCGATTGTGCCACACGCTTAATCGCTTTATTTTGACAAAAACCATCTTAAACTTAAATTAAGGTGGTTTTTTTGTACAAAAAAACATTCAACGAGCGTTCAATTTTTGTAATAATTAAGCAATATATATTACTATTTTTCTATAAAGTTATGGGGACAAGCAACTTTTGCTATGCTATTATAATTGCAAATAAAGGTAAAAAACCTTTATGAAATCCAACTTTTTTTAAAAGGAATACTAACATGAAAAAATTTGCTCTAACTTCTCTAATCGCCATCGCTACCATGACTGGTGCGGTATCTGCTAGCGCAATGACTCCAAAAACCGTCAACTACACTTGCCAAGGTGGTAAATCATTAAACGTAAAATACAACTTTAACTCAGCATTGCCCACCAAAGCAACTGCAAAATTAAATGGTGCAACTCGTGTATTGGCGTATAATCAAGTACATTCAGACATAGCTGGCACGATTTTTGGTACAGACAAAGGCTACATGATTAGTGCGGACTATATGGACGTAAATAACTACAATCAAGTAAGCTTAGGCACAGTCACTTCACCATCTGGCAAAATCATTTATAAAGACTGTTCACCAAATTAATATTTGATTGTACAGTTTTAAATCAAAAAACCAACTCGCAAGGGTTGGTTTTTTGTGTTTTAAAAATTAGTCTTTAAAATATTCTGTAAAATATTGACGTAATTTGACTAATTTTGGCGGAATGGCAAAGTTACAATAGCCTTGCGTTGGGTTTTTGTTAAAAAAATCTTGATGATAATCTTCCGCAGGATAAAAAATGTCCGCAGGGCGGATTTGTGTTACCACGTTAATGCCTTGATTTTGCAAAGATTTTACCACATTCTCACTGATTAACTTTTGTTCATCATTATGGTAAAAAATCGCTGAGCGGTACTGACTGCCGACATCGTTGCCTTGACGGTCAAAAGTCGTTGGGTCGTGAATGGTAAAAAAGATTGCCAAAATCGTTGCCAAATCCACTTGCGTTTCATCAAAACTGACGTTAATCACTTCAATATGTCCTGTATCACCACCGCACACCGCTTCATAATTAGCGGTTGTCGCCTGTCCACCCATGTAGCCAGATACCACGTTTTGCACGCCTTTGACACGCAAAAACACCGCTTCGGTACACCAAAAACAGCCGCCACCTAATGTAATCGTTTGCATTATTTTTTTCCTTAATTTTATTGATTAATTGGTAGTTTTTAAAAAGTAAGTTTTTGTAGGGTGGGTTACGCTATCGCTAACCCACCCTACATTTAATAAAATAAAATTTCCAAAACTTATAGTTTTTACACTACCGATTAATTTTTGGTTTTGATAAGATAGATACCCAGCAACGCACTGATGATAATCGGCAACATTACCATGATAAAGGGCGAAAATCCTGTGCTTAGACTGATAAATCCGACCAAATCTTGGATATAACTAAATAAAAGTCCAATTAATAACGCCACCACAATGCGAAAGCCCAAACTTTGGCTACGCATTGAGCCAAATACAAAGGAACAGGCTATCAGCACCAGCGACAACACCGCAAGGGGCGACAGGGTTTTTCGCCAAAACGCCACTTCGTGGGGCAATGAGCGTCTGCCATCTTTTCCAAGTAGTTGGCGATGCTCAGCAAGGTTTGTCAATGACATATCGTCTGGGCGCAAGGTCAACAGATAAATAGAACTCGGCTCTATTGGCAATTGGGTAAAAAACTGGGGCAAATGTTTAAGCTCGCTTGTACCGTCTGGGCGGATTGTCATTTGTTGTACGTTTTGCAGTTGCCAGCCTTGTTGCGTGGCGTTAGCATGATTGACAAATTGTCCGCTTTGGGCGGTGATGATGTGGCGGATTTGGTTGTGATTTGTATTATCCGAGCTATTATTTTGGGCGTTGTCCAGTTGCCAAATTTTGATATTTTGCAACACGCCTTTGGTGTCGGCATAGCCGATATTGACGATTTGGCTTGCCGTTTTTTCCCAATAACCGTTTAAAGAACTTGATACAATCGGTTGTTTGTTTTTGATTTGGTGAGCCAAACTGTTGGTTTGTGGAATGATAAATTGGCTTAACAAAACCCCTGTAATCACAAACAACAACGCAGGCTCAAGTACCCACGCCACAATGCGAAAACGGCTTAAACCAGACGCTTGCATGACGGTCAATTCGCTGTTATTGGCAAGCAAGCCCAAACCAATCACCGCACCGACCAACGCCCCTATCGGCATGTATTGTTGCAAGGCTTCTGGTGCAGTCAAAGCGATATATTTAAAAGCGTCAAAATAGCTGTAAGTGTCGCTGACATCTTCAATTTCTGCTAAATAATCAAATAATAATTTTAACAACAATAAACCAACAATCGCCCCCAAAATCGCAAAAAAGGCTTGTTTGCGGACATAATGTTTTAAAATGGCATTTTTAAACAGTGGGTTTGTCATATTACACGCCCCCATTCAATGAATTTATCGGTTTTGCTTTGCGATAGCGAAAATGGTGCAGAACTTGCTGTTGCACATTGAGCCACAGACACGCCAGCATGGCAAAGCTGATAAACCACGCATACGACCAAACGCTTAATTTTTGTTTGCTAATATTGGTTTTAAGTGAAATAATGCTCACTGCACACGCCACAAAAATCAAAATCGCAGGCAACAAGCGTAACCAACGCCCTTGTCTGGGCTGTACCTGTGCCAATGGTGTAGCAAGCATACAGGCGATAATCATCAAAAACGGTAAACTTAAACGATAGCCAAGTTCGGCTTGGGCTTCAGGTTTATTTAGATTGTTCAATAATTTGACGGTCGGTTGGCTAGTGATGTTTTCTTCAGTGATTTCATCGGTTTGTGGTTTTGCCATGCTGATACGGTATTGCTCAAAACTTGTTTGGTTGTATTGTCGGCTGGCGTTGTCCACTTCGTAACGTCTGCCATTGTACAAATCCAATCTGGTAAAAGGGGCGTTGTTATTTGTCAAAACTTGTTGGGCTTTTTTGGCGGTGATAATGACATCTTGTGTTAAATTATTCGGCGATTGTTGAATAATATAGATATCGTTTAATTCTCGTTTGTCTTTGTCCACCGAACCGACATAAAAATGATAATCGCCACTGCTGATAAAAGTTTGCGGTTTTACCATGTCAAAGGCACTGCTTAAAGACTGGGTTTGCCAAATTTTTTCGGTCTGTGCCACGCCATACGGCTTTGCCCAAAGGCTCACGCCAGCTTCCACCAAAAACAACACCAAAATCAACGGCAACATCAAGCGAGTTATGCGTCCACGACTTTGCCCGCTTGAAAACAGCACGCTCATCTCATTGTCCACATACATTCGCCCAAGTACCAACATCAAGGCGACAAAAAACGACAATGGCAAAATCAATTCCAAAAAAGTTGGCATATTGTAGCCAATAATACTAAACAAAAATCCGATATTTAGTCTACCTTCTGCCGCCATGCCAAAATAACGAATCAAACGACCGCCAAGCATTAGCACCATTAAAAACATCAGCACAATCAAGGTTGTACTTATTACTTGTCGGGTCATGTATCGCCGTAAAATCACTGCCAAAGCCTTTTTCTCAAAACCAAACTGCTATATTAAAATAAAAATAGGCGGATATCAAATCCACCTATCAAAAATTTGTTTCACAATATTTTAAAATATCCAAAAAATGTGATTTTTGTGAAAATTTTAACCAAAAATGGCATTGAGTAACACATAGCCGATTGCCGCCATAATCGCCGCCGCAGGCAAGGTAATCACCCACGCCAAGCCAATCGGTTTCATCATTGCCCAGTTGGTATTTTTATTTACCATGCCAATGCCCAACACCGCACCGACCAAAATATGCGTACTAGACACGGGCAAACCTAATGATGACGCACCCATGACGACCGCAGCAGCCGCAAGCTCCGCCGAAAAACCTGATGCTGGGTGCATTTCGGCAAGTTTTGTACCAACGGTTTGAATGACTTCTTTACCAATAAACCAAAGTCCCACGATTAACGCCACACCAAAAGTTATCATCACAGGGGCAGGCACGCTGGCTTGTGAAGCAATGGCATTGTTACGAATCACGTCCAAAATCGCCACAAAAGGCCCTACCGCATTGGCAATATCGTTTGAGCCATGACTAAAGGCGAACGCTGATGCGGTAAATACTTGCATCCAGCTAAACATGATAAAGGTCGCTTTACTTAAGTCTTCTTTGTGTTTGCCACGAATGGTTTTGGTATAAACAAAAGCAGTTAGCCAAATCAACGCCCCAATCATAAAAATAATCAATGATGACTGCAAGGTGCTAAAGCCCAATTCGGCATTTTTTAAGCCTTTGAACACCACCATCGCTGTCATCACCATACCACCGACAGATGCAATGATAGGCACCCATGTTTTTAACGCTTTTAGCGTGTCTAGGCTTTCTCGCTCTTGTTCAATATCGTATAAATTTTGATAATAAGGCGTAACCAGTTCATCACGGTTGCAGTCTTTTTCTTGGAGCAATTCGTGGTCTTGTAATAGTTGGGTGGTATAGGTCAGTTTTTCATGCTCATTTAGGGCTTCAAGTTCTTCTTTATGTTGTTGTTTTAATTGTTTTTTCTTGTTTTTAACGGTTTTGATTTTTTCTTCCATGTGGTCATTATACGACAAGATATATTTTTTCACATGACCATAAATCAAATAAGAAATCACCCCACCCAACACAGGCGATAATACCCAAGAAATCGCAATTTGGACGATTTGATTCCATTGAATGGTAGAAAACGCGAACGCCATACCGCCAAAATCAATCCCCAATACGATAGAACTACCAACAATACCGCCAATAATGGCATGCGTGGTAGAAACTGGTAAGCCTTTTTTGGTGGCAAATAACAACCAAAACGCCGAAGCCATCAACGCCGACAACATCACATAAATAAATTGATTGGGCGTAATGCTCAATCCGTCCATATCCACAATGCCTTTACGAATAGTATCCGTAACCGAAGCCCCTGCCAGCACCGCACCTGACACCTCAAACACCGCCGCCACCGCTAAGGCTTGGGTAACGGTGAGCGTACCTGCCCCAACCGATGTCCCAAACGAGTTGGCAACGTCATTACCACCAATGTTAAACGCCATAAACACGCCAAAAAACGTGGCAACCAAAAATAACAAAATCTGCTGTTGCAAGGTATAATCATACCCCCACCAAACAAAATAAATCCCCACAAATAACATCAATAAACCAAAAAATAAATTGCCCACCATTGGCGTGGTTTGTTTGTTTGGATTGGTCTGAGCGTTCGTATTCATAAAATGATGGTTCTCAAAGAAATGTTAAATTAAAACCGCTAAAATGATAATAACCTTACATTTATTTTAACACATTTACACAAAGGGTATAAATAATATGCTAAACTTAATTGCAATTTTATTTATCATCAAAAAAAGGAAAGTATATTATGGCAAAACTCAATTTAAGTTTGCAATTAGCAAAAAAAGCCCAAAAAAAATCAGCCAAAAATAGCTGTAGCGTGTACCTAATTCATGATAACAAACAATTATTACAAAATCATGACAACAAAAACACTTTAACCGCACCACTACAAAACCTTATCAAAGCCAGTAATTTTGGCGGTAAAATCTGTGAAACCGCTATCAGCTTTGGCACAGATGAATCCCCTAGCCTGCTGATTGTCGGTGTTGGAAAAGCTGACAAATTAAACGGCACAGCCTTACAAAAAATCGCTAAAACCATCTACACCACGTTAAGCAAAAACCACAAATCAGCGACCATTTATTTGGATAACAGCCTTGACAGCGTGCAGTTTGGACAATTGGCATTAGCATTGTTAAACGCAAGCTATACTTTTGACAAATACAAAAGCAAAAAAGACGACAAAATTTTGTTAAATCAAATCACTTTGCAAGTATTAACCGATGAAAAAACAGGCTCGTTAGAAGCGTTTGAACAAAGTTTAGCCTTGCAAAATGCGATTTTTATCGGTCAATCTTTAACCAAAGACGTGGCGAATGAACCACCAAATGTGTGTTTTCCTGCGTACATGGCAAAACAAGCCAAAGATTTGGCAAAACAATATCCAGACCTTTTGACGGTCAAAGTATTGGGTGAAAAAGACATGGAAAAACTCGGCATGAACTGCTTTTTGGCAGTCAGTCGTGGCTCGGCAAAAGAAGGTCAGTTGGTGTTATTAGAATATAATGGTTTGACAAAAGGCAAGAACAAAGCCAAAAAATTAGAAAATCCGATTGTCTTTGTTGGCAAAGGTGTCACCTTTGACACAGGCGGTATCTCGCTAAAACCTGGCGAAGGCATGGGCGAAATGAAATTTGACATGGGCGGTGCAGCGGCAACGCTTGGTGCAATGAAAGCCTTGTGCGAAGCTCGCCTGCCGTTGCAAGTGGTCGGTGCGTTAGCGTGTGCCGAAAATATGCCATCAGGCGATGCCACTCGCCCCGGCGACATCGTCACCGCCATGAACGGCACAACGGTAGAAATCCTAAACACCGATGCCGAAGGTCGCCTTGTGCTGTGTGATACGCTAACTTATGTTCAGCAATACAAACCAAAAGTCATCATTGACATGGCGACTTTGACAGGGGCGTGTATTATTGCGTTGGGTCATGTGCGTACAGGCTTGTACAGTAATGATGAAGACGTGATTTTTGACCTTGAACAAGCGAGCGAAGACGCTCACGACCGTGTTTGGCATATGCCACTTGATGAAGATTATCAAGAACAGCTTAATTCACATTTTGCTGATGTACAAAATATCGGCGGTCGCCCCGCAGGGTCGGTTACGGCAAGTTGCTTTTTATCACGTTTTGTCAAAGATGTGCCTTGGGCTCACCTCGATATTGCGGGAACGGCTTGGATTTCTGGTAGCAAAGCGGAAGCGACAGGTCGCCCTGTGCCATTGTTGTTAAATTATTTAAATCGTCAAGTGTGGTGAGTGTGAAAGTTTTTAGGTATTGTTAATTAGCCATACATATCAAGAAAATCGTTCGTGTGTGAGACATATCATTTCGCAAGATGTAGCGAAGTGTTGAGACATGAACGGTTTTAATGATACAACAGCAAATTTTGCAGGTAAAAACAGGCGAAAACGTATAATTTTCTAATAATGGTGAAGTATTTGCCAATGTTTTGTCTGTGGAAGATGATGAAGTTTTTGGGATTTTAAAAGGTAAAGGCGTGGATGGTGTGGCGTTTCAAAATGCCTTGCGTGATGAATAAAATAAATGGGGCTGTACTAGATTAGCTATCATGTTATACTAAAAATATGAAGCTAACACATTGTAAATTAAGTAAAAAAGTACAGAAAAAACTACTTGAATTTTTTGTACTAGAAGTAACTGTTTGAGCAGCAGCTGACTTTGGTCTTTTAAAACGTAATGGCAAGGTTTAGGTTTAATTATGGGACACCATCTAATCAACTTAAAATATTGAGAAAATGGTGTGAAATTTAATCCTAATCTAGTTCAGCTCCTTATTAAATGTAGCTTAACCAACCAACTAATTTTCTAAGCCACGCATGTGGTGGGGAACCCTTTTTGTTTTGAGTATAGGTAATGCGGTAATTTCTAAGCCACGCATGTGGTGGGGAACTAACTCAATAACAACTTAAGAACCTGCCAAGCTTTCTAAGCCACGCATGTGGTGGGGAACGGAAAAGATATAACACCAATCTCTGCACACGACAAAAAAACAAAAAAGTCTGATAAAACAATGGCATAATAGTAATTTTTCCGACGAATTAAAACCATGCCAAACCTTATCAGACTAGAAAGAATTTTATCGCAAAACCTAACAATACACAAGGCAAAAATCAACTGCTTAAGTCTAATGATAATAGCCATCATTACCGCCCAAAGCAGTAACCTAAAAAAGATAGCCAGACACTTTACCAACAGCACAACAAATGACAGCAACTACCGAAGAATACAACGCTTTTTCGCCCAAACACCCCTAAATGAACACCAAATAGCACGCCTTATCTTTCAACTATTTGGACTAAACAAAGTCACACTCACCATTGACCGTACCAACTGGAAATGGGGAAAAAGCAACATCAACATCTTCATGTTAGCTGTTGTACACAAAGGCATTGCCATACCCTTATACTGGACAATGCTAGACAAACAAGGCAACTCAAAAACACTAGAGAGAACACAACTCATTGAAAAATTCATTCACACCTTTGGTAAAGATAAAATACAAAAAGTATTAGCCGATAGAGAATTTGTGGGTTCTGCATGGTTCGACTGGCTAACAAAACAAAATATTAAATTTGCCATACGCATTAAAAAAGACAGTAAAGTGACCAATACACAAGGACAAAGCGTACAAATTAAAACACTATTTCATAATTTAAACCAGCAAGATACTTATCACCATGCTAGAACACTCTTTGTTGATAAGTGTCCTGTCAAGGTATCGGCAAAGCTTGATAGTGATAATGATTATGTGATTGTGGCTACCAATGATTTTGATGATATTGACCCTATGGCAACTTATGCGATGCGTTGGCAGATTGAAACGCTGTTTTCTTGTTTAAAGGGGCGTGGTTTTAATCTTGAGGATACGCATTTGACTAAACAAGACAGAGTGAGTAAATTGGTTGCGGTAAATGCGTTAGCCTTTTGTTGGGCTTATTTGACTGGCTTGGCGGTCATTGATGATAAGCCTAGTCATTATAAACGTTGCCTTAAGTCTAATGGTCGTCCTCAGTCAAGTGTTTTTGCTTTGGGGTTAGATTTTCTGATTGATGGATTTAGACGGTTTATTATGTGTGGTGATTTTGCTTTTTTTAATAGGTTGGTTGATTTTCTCAGTTTTAAAAGAAAATCAACTTTATTTTAGTAGTTTCTGTCGTGTGCAGAGTTTAAAAACTCTTTATCAATGCTACTATCAAGAGCCATAGCATTGCCATTAATATACGAAAATGGTTCGGATAAATGAATATTACCACAAGTTGCCCCACGACAAGTTATCATTAAAGTTGGGAATTCGTGAGTAAATTCATTATATTTTCCTATTTTTCCATTTGCACCATAAACAGTAAAACCCGTTGGCAGTAAATTTTCCAAAGAAATAGTTTTATATTGCTTTGGATTAAAAAAAAGCGTTATAGGAACATTAACCCACCCATTTGGCAAAGAAAAATCACGCATTTTCCCCCCCGTCGCCCAACGCCATCGCCAACGCCCTATGCTCTGCCAACGCACGCTCAAGCTCATCTACCGCCTCGTCTACCAAAACGCTAGGCTCTGCCAAACTTTCGGCATCTACGCTGTCGCTGTCTTTTAGCCAGCTAATATCTAAGCTATCGCTCTTTTGCTCTTTTATCCACTCACGGCTAAACACACGCCAACGGCTGTTGTCCTGTGTCTGCCCACCATCTGTAAACGACCACTCGCCCTCATTTCGTGGTGCAGTGCCGTTTGGCTTATCGCCATACACTTTTTCAAACGGTTCAAGATGGCTTGCTGAAAAAGGCGTGCGTTTGCCAAAATTTGGCATATTGGTGCGTAAATCGTACACCCATACATTTTGGGTGCAGTTTTTGTCTTGGTGCGGATTTTCTGCCGTGCCTTTGGTAAAAAATAACACGTTGGTTTTTACCCCTTGGGCATAAAAAATCCCTGTCGGTAAGCGTAAAATGGTGTGCAAATTGCATTTGTCCATCAAATCTCGGCGAACATCTGTCCCCACGCCTGCCTCAAACAACACATTGTCTGGCAACACCACGCCTGCACGTCCGCCCGCTTTTAGATTGCGATAAATATGCTGTAAAAATGCCAATTGCTTGTTTGATGTTTTATAAGTCAAATCATCACGAGTGATACTGGCATCGCCACCCTTTGCCGTACCAAATGGCGGATTGGCAAGAATTACGTCCGACTTTGGCAAGCCTTTGCCCACATCGCCCAACGCATTGCCAAGCAAAACCGCTCCGCTGTCATCGCCTTCTATGTCGTGCAATAGGCAATTCATCAAGGCAAGTCTGCGAGTGTCGGACACCAGCTCAATGCCGACTAGGGCTTTTTGGCGTTGGAAAGTGGCTTGTTCTGCGGTTAAATCGTACAAATCATCGGTCTGTGCCTTGATGTAGTTATCCACCGCAATCAAAAATCCTGCCGTACCGCACGCAGGGTCGCTCACCACTTCGCCCACTTGGGGTTTTATGCAGTTTACCATACTGTTAATCAGCACTCGTGGGGTAAAATATTGACCTGCACCCGACTTGGTTTCGGTGGCGTTTTTTTCTAGCAAGCCTTCGTAAAGGTCGCCCAAGCCGTCTTTGCTTGCCGAAAACCAGTCAATGCCGTCTAGGGTTTTGATAAGCTGTTCTAGGTGTTTTGGCTCTTTGATGATGGTGGACGCATTGTGATAAATTGCCGAAATTAGGCGGTCATCGCTTTGGGATAAGTCCAGCAAAATTTGGCGATATTTATTGACAAGCTCAATGCCTGATAGTTGATTTAAATCCGTCCAGCGAGAGCCTTCGGGGAGTTTGTGGCGGGCTTTGTCGTTGGTGGTGGCGATTTCTGCTTCCATTTTGATAAAAAGCAGTAGCACCAGTTCGGTTACATAGTTGCTGTAGTTAATGCCTTCATCTCGTAAGATGTCGCATAAGTTCCAAAGTTTTTGTACAATGTCATTGTGGGTCATAGGTTGCCTTGTTTTTTATTAAAGATTTTAAAATGTATTATTAAATTATATAAAAAATTAAACCTACTATTGTAGGTTTGGTGGAAAAATGACACCCAACATTTTACCATGTCGTTGGTTTATGTTGGGTTTATTTTTCAATGGCTTAAAATAAATCTAAGCCGTCCACATATTTTCGTTAATTTCTGCAATCACCGTATCAAGTTGATTGTTCAAAATTTTATCAAGTTTGGTATCACCGCCATCTGACGCAAATCGCTGATTAATAAACGTTCTATCAATCACCGCTTCGTACTTTAACTGCTTGGCAATTCTGTCCAAATATCTTTTTTGTACAGGTGTCCAACTGTGGTTACTCTGAATTTTCATCATCGCTTGGCTGACACGCTGTTCAAACGGAATTAACGTCTCACCAATCGCCGCCCTACGAATATGCCCCACGATACTTGCGGTAATGTCTTGATTGGTTTTGGCTCGCCATGCCGACTGTAGCTTGGCTTCGCTGTAACCGTTTTGGTCTAGTAGCAGTTTGATTTGTTTTAAATCTTCACGAGTTAGGTTATTCGGCTTGGTCGCTACTACCGACAAGGCGACAGACTCGTTTAATTGCTGTCTAATAAATGCATCAAAATTTCTAAATAATCATCAATATTTTGGCTGTTTGCCGTGTCGTCTGTGGTTTGCACACGTTTAAGAAATTCATCATCACCTGTGTAGATAATCGGGTTTTTACCCGTTCCTACCAAAAACTGCAATTCGGCAATTTCGGTAACAAGCCGAGTGTGAGCGGTCAAAAATTCTTTGGCATACGCCATGCCTTTGCTGTATAGTTCTTGGTGTAGCTTGGTGGGTTCTACACCCCAAGATGATTGCAGTTCGGTGAGTTTTTCTTTAACTTTTTGGTTTTTTTCGGCTTTTTTGTTAGCTTTTATCAAAACACGCATGAGTTTTTGGCTGATTTGGTCTAGCACTTCTTTGGCGTGCGTATCTAAGATGGCGGTTTGTTCGGCTGATTCTAGGTTGGTTTGCTCGTCAATAGTTTGGGCATCAACAGACGGATTTTGTGATGAATTATTATTAGCCAAAACAGGCAAACTCATAAACTCATCAACCAATTGTGCCAGAGAAATGTTGGGATTTTTCACAAGTGGGGTCATAGTATCTACCGCTTGCAAAGACGCACACAAATCCACAGGGTCATAAATTTTGAACACAGTTTTGCCAATGTCATCACAACGGCGAGTAGCTCGCCCTTTCATTTGCTCGTACAAAATCCGAGATTTTACACGACGTAAAAATACCAAATGACAAATGGCAGGCACGTCAATGCCTGTGGTTAATAAATCTACCGTGATGGCAATGCTTGGGAATTTTTCATTTTTATATAGGCGGATTAGCTCGTCTTGCTTGTTGCTTTGTCCTGTGATTTTGCGTACCGATTCTTCGTGATAATCATCGCCATACAGATTGACAAAGGCTTCATCTAGCAGGCGTTTTACCATATCGGCGTGGCGGTCTGTAACACAAAAAATCAAGGTTTTCTCTTCGCCATTTGGGTCTATTTCATTGGCAAGTTGCTCACAGCTTAGGGCGTTTTCTATATGTTTAATCGCTTGTTGCTGATAATCACGCAAACCCAGATGAGCCAATGGCTCAGCAAGCAGTTTGGCATTAGATTGCTCATTGTCTTGGGTTAATAAATTTAACAAACCTTCTGGACTGTGAAACTGCTGTAAGGCTCGTTTGATATTGCTTGGTTTTCTGACATCACGAAACCAAATGCCAGATTGCTCTTCTTGTTGCTCAAAATACGGTCTGCCATTGGTGGAGTACACAAACGGCACGCTAAAGCTGGTTTGGCTATTTTGCCAAGGGCTAGTTTGGGCTAGCTCTTGCTGTGGATAAGACCACGCAGGGAGCATGGTGTCGTCCATTTCAAAACCACTGGCATAGCGTTCGGCTTGGGTGATTTTGCCAGATACGTCTTTGTTTTGTTTTTTCGCTTCAATAATGGCTATCGGCATTAAGCCCACAAACAGTACATAATCGGCTCTGTTTTTGCTAATTTGCCATTCAGCAATGGCTTTATTTTTGCCGTGTTCTGGGCGTTCGCCTTTGGCATAAGTCATGAGCTTACTATCAGCCTGCCACCCCGCTTGGCGTATCTGTTCATCTATCAAAATACGGGTAACTTCTTCACTGGGTGAAAAATCCGATACATTGATACGGCGAATGGGTTTTTGGGTATTGTTTTGCTTGGCTTGTTCTAATTGGTTTTGCAGGTCTTGAATGTGTTGGTCAAATTTTGCTTGCAGTTCTGTTAATTGCTGTTCTTGTAGTTGGTTTTGCTCAGCAAGCTCTTGGGATTTTTGGTTTAATGTTTCGGCAAGTTGTTGAAAATCTTGTTTTTCTAGTTCTTCTAGGCGTGTAAGTTCTTGTAGTTTTGCTACGTCTGTTTGATTGGATTTGTTGGCTTGGATTTCTTGTTCTAGGGCATGAATTTGTTGTTGTAGTTTTTGTAAATTCTCGCTTGGGTCTTTTGGTTTGACAAAGGCTGGGGCTTGAAAGTTTTTGCCATTTTTACCAAAAATCTGATGATACTAAATATAGACCTCTCAAGCAGTCATCATACCTTTTAGAGCATCAAGGTGTCTGGTGGTGAATTGATGAACGGCAAGATTGCCCGTCTGCCGTAACAGATGAAAACTGTTCTTTATAGCACCAAGTTCGGTATTTTTAGTTTCGTTAAATATTTGATTTATTAATTCTTTTTGAGTGGTTCTTTCATTAAATTGAATATTTAAACGGCTTGCTAAATCTTTAATCAACGCCTCACCAAGCTGACGAATTTTCATCAAGCTGGTATTTGGGTCACTCACAAAATACCGCTCGGCACTGCTGGCAAGCTGTAAAAAGATGGGGTTGTGTTCTTGTAAAAAATCAAAATTACTAGGGTAAGAATTTTCCATAATATTTGCCTAAATTTATTTGATTTTGGGTTTTGTTGTTTGTCTCATAAATATTGCTATTGTAATAAGCTGTCAAACAATAGTCAAAGAGTTTATGCTATACATATCCACATGGGGTGTGAATTTGCTTTATGCGATTAGTCGTCTGACATTAGATGTTTCTGGGTGTGAAGCAGAAACACTATACCAAGCAAAATTAGAACTAGTTTCAATCCACACACCCGCATGGGGTGTGAAATACTAAGTCCCAACTGCCACTTGCACCACCACCGTTTCAATCCACACACCCGCATGGGGTGTGAAGCAAGGGAATTTTTTAGGGGGCGTTAATATATGTTTCAATCCACACACCCGCATGGGGTGTGAATTCTCAAACATAATAATACTCAGTTGCAGGGCGTTTCAATCCACACACCCGCATGGGGTGTGAAGTTATCCCAGAATTTAATAACTTTTCTTGGGGTGTTTCAATCCACACACCCGCATGGGGTGTGAATGTTGATTTGTTTCATTTCGGCGTATTCTTCTTTGTTTCAATCCACACACCCGCATGGGGTGTGAATGATGCAGGTGCTACTGATGCAGCCAAACTAGATGCAGTTTCAATCCACACACCCGCATGGGGTGTGAATTGAATAATCTTTTACCCATCTATTATTGTAGGTTTCAATCCACACACCCGCATGGGGTGTGAACGGATAATGTGGGCGTTGTCGTAAGTGAGAGGGTTTCAATCCACACACCCGCATGGGGTGTGAAGTCGCAAGTGGTATCTAATGCAACTATTAACCGTGTTTCAATCCACACACCCGCATGGGGTGTGAATCTCTGTGCAGTCGGTTCGGGGCTTGTGTGATGTTTCAATCCACACACCCGCATGGGGTGTGAAGTATTTATATGACAAATTACCGCAGTAAAATTAGGTTTCAATCCACACACCCGCATGGGGTGTGAAAATCCTACCCAAGTCCCAGTAAATCAACGTATAGTTTCAATCCACACACCCGCATGGGGTGTGAAAAGCACGATTGTGAACGCTGGTGACCCTGACGAAGTTTCAATCCACACACCCGCATGGGGTGTGAACATATTTTGCCGAACAAATCCGAGCGATTGACCGTTTCAATCCACACACCCGCATGGGGTGTGAAGCAACAATGGCATTTATTAGCACAGTTGTTAATGTTTCAATCCACACACCCGCATGGGGTGTGAATTTGATTTTAAAGGGTTTTATATGGTGGCGATGTTTCAATCCACACACCCGCATGGGGTGTGAAATCACCGCATTACTATGTTGAACGTCCGCTTGGTTTCAATCCACACACCCGCATGGGGTGTGAAGAGTTTAACTAGCCCCAAACAACAATCACAAAAGTTTCAATCCACACACCCGCATGGGGTGTGAATCAGGCTTTCCAAAATGTAAAACCAATTATGATGTTTCAATCCACACACCCGCATGGGGTGTGAAGTATTAGAAAGCAATGCTAAACCGATTAATGGTGTTTCAATCCACACACCCGCATGGGGTGTGAATGTTTATTTAACATAATACCTTTGATATTATGCGTTTCAATCCACACACCCGCATGGGGTGTGAAAAAGACAATCAAGATAGCTTTGTACACTTTTTAGTTTCAATCCACACACCCGCATGGGGTGTGAAGGCTAGTAATCGTGCACTTGGTGGTCTGTACTCCGTTTCAATCCACACACCCGCATGGGGTGTGAAACTTTATAATGCTTTTACTGATATTAAGTTTTTGGTTTCAATCCACACACCCGCATGGGGTGTGAATAAAAACGCATTATCATGTATCTAATCCCTTTGTTTCAATCCACACACCCGCATGGGGTGTGAATAATTCAAGCGGTAATTTGCCACGCAATGATTGTTTCAATCCACACACCCGCATGGGGTGTGAATTCATACGGCGTAGATAAGAGGATTTAATTATGGTTTCAATCCACACACCCGCATGGGGTGTGAAACCGTCTGCTAGTAGTCTTGGTAAATTCTTGTTGTTTCAATCCACACACCCGCATGGGGTGTGAAGCAATTCGTTATAAAGTAAGCGATGGGGGCTGGGTTTCAATCCACACACCCGCATGGGGTGTGAACTCATCAACCAAAAAATAGATGAAGCTATAGCAGTTTCAATCCACACACCCGCATGGGGTGTGAAAGCCCATCTCTTAACTCATTCACTTTACTACAAAAAAACTGCTGTATTTGCGAATGGCTAAAAGACAAGCAAAATTCGGCTAGGATTAACCCAATCCGAATTTCTATTATAATTCAAAAATTTCATAAAATCGAATTGTTAAATAGTTCTGCGAAAGTGTAAGGAAAATGATGAGAGCTTAGGATTCGCAATCACTTTTTTCCATTTCGCCAAAGATAACATTATGACAGTCCATCTTTATATCAAAAAACTTTAAAATAACAACACATCATTCAAATCAATCACAGGTTTTGCTCCAACATGCTCAACTTTATGTTGCCAATTTTTACCAAGATAATAATAGCGTAAGCTGTCAGTGTCAGGATTGATAATGGATTCCAATTTGGCTTTTAGCATTGTCCATTGGGCGGGGTCAACTTCAATTTCAAACACCGAATATTGCACTCGTTGCCCATAATTTTGGCATTGGCGTGCCACATGGCGTAAGCGTTTGGCACTTGTTTCATCTTGCGTGCTTACATCATAAGTGACCAAAATCATCATAATTATTATCCTTTTTGCCTTTGATTATTTCCATAAAAAAGGCACATAACTGTCAATATCGCCTCGAATATGCCGTACCATAATGGTTGCCTGTAAATGTGGCAACAGCCCAAACGGCACGGTTTCTTCAAACCACTCATGATAAAGCGACTGTTGTTTGCGGTCATGCCAAGCCTTTAAAAACAACTGACGTGGCTCATCTTTTAACACCACCGCCCCATTATGAAGGGTGGTAAAATCCTTTTTGCCAAGCTGTTTTTTGTTAATCAGCGACAGCACAAAACGGTCAATCATAGGGCGAAATTCTTCGACCATATCAAGGGCAAGGCTCGGTCTTCCTGCACGCAATTGGTGAAAAAAGCCACTATTGGGGTCAAGTCCAACCGTTTCCAACGCACTTCGGCATTCATGGGTCATCAAGGTATAAGCAAACGATAGCAAGGCATTGACAGGGTCGGTCGGTGGGTTGCGTGTGCGTTTGGCAAAATCAAAATCGGCATGACGGATAAAATGCGGAAACACCGCAAAATATTCGCTTGCCAACTCACCTTCACGCCCAAGCAATTCAGCATTATTTTGGGTTTGGATCACACGGTTTAGCCCAAGTTCCAGATATTTTTGAGCCTTGTCCAAACGAGTTTGGCTATCAGCGTCCAAGCTGTCTTTATAATCTCGCAAATAACGGCGAATCACTTGGCGTTGGTTAAACACTTTTCCCAAAATAATGGTTTGGCTAATCGCAAGGCTACGCTTGCTATCATCAGCGATGCGATATTGTTCACGGCGAAGTAGCACATTACCACTCACCGCTCCTTCGACACGAGCTTGGAATTTGCCAAATTGATTGAGAAAGGTGATGGTAATGCCGTTTGCCGTGCAATGAGCCATGAGAGCAGGCGACAGCGACACTTGCCCAAAACACACAATGCCGCCAATCTTGTGAATCGGCACACGCCCTTTGACTTCACGCTCGACATTTTTTAGCACGATGTTTTCACCGTCTTTGTTAAGCCAAGCGTTTTGGGTTTGCACATACAGGGTATTTTTTAAGGGTCGCATATCATTCTTTTTCGCTTAATTCTTTGTTTAAACTTTGTTGTAAATTTTTGGCAAGCCATGCTTTGGCGTTTTTGTTAAAAATTTTTGGGTGGCAAAGTTCATTAAGTGAGCAATTTCGGCATTTGGCGGTGTTGTATGCTGGTTTTGGAGTAATGCCAGTTTGGATAATTTTTTGACTTTCATTAATAGCGTTTAGTGTAAGATTTCGCAATTCTTCATCAAAAATCACCACTTGCCGACGACGAGTTTTACCATAAAACAACGCCCCTTTGGGTACAACGCAATCGTGCATGTCTTCTAGGCACAAGGCTTGAGCCATCAGTTGCACTTCGTCCGCTCGGTGGGATTTTGGCTTGCCACGTTTGTATTCAATCGGATATGGCACGAACAAACCGTCCGCTTGGCGGTGGTATTCGACCACATCGGCAACGCCTTCAAGCTCAAGGGTGCAATGTCCAAGCGGTAAGGTACGCACAGTGTGAATATCGCCCCGTGTTTCGTTCTCGCCACTATTGACACGCTCGTGCATGACTTGACCTTCGGCGGTTAGTTGGTTTTCCACCCATTGGCATTCGAGTTCAATTAAGGCGAATTGGCGTGGGCAAAATACGTAGTGTTGTAAGCGGGAGAGGTATAGGGTTGTCATGTTTAAGTTACTTTCTTTATCGCATTCAAAAACTTATCTCTATTCGCTAATCTCATTTGCTCTTTTTGATTTAGCTCTGCTCGTATTTTTGGTAGTTCATTTTTGAAAAATTCTTGACCTTTACTTTCTACATAGTTACTTTTAATTATTCCAAGCATCTTAAACTCTTTGCTTTCAGAAAGTTGGTCAATAGACATTTTTAACAATGTAGTTTTTGCTAAGTTCCAAAAGTTATTTGAGTTAAAGTAATTTTCAATTTTAGCGATAATTTCATCGAGGTTGTAAAAATTAGGTACTTCTATATCCTTTAAAGAATAGCTATTTTACCAATTTTTTTCTAATCAAAACCCATCAATTACTTGCGGTTCTAATCCTGCCAATGCTGACTTTAATGCTGATTCATCAAAGTTACCTTTATCATCTAGTAACTCACGCAAGCTACCATGTACTTTTGCTGATGAATGCTGACCTGCTTTGCTGTTATGCTCCCACCAAATCACTTTTTTCACCTGCATACTGCCTTCTGGGCGTGCTGATGACGCATCACCCTCAAATAATTTTGGTAAAATTTCTTTGATTTTATCCGCATCAGCATCGCTAAATCCCGTACGCTCTGCTAGTTGGGGTGTGATTGCTCCATAGGTCACATAAATGCCTTCATCAACACGGTGTTTCATACCCATTGTATCACTGCCTTTTTTACTACCGTCACCTTCACCGCTCACGCTTTTGGTGATTTGGGTGCTGGTAATATCTACAGGTTCAAGGCTAAAAGCCGACTGAATGGTTAAAGGACCTCGAATTGGAATTGACACACCATCCGCCCCTTTATCATCAGCTTTAAAGGCAAAAACCTGACCAAAGGCACGCACGTCAAACCATTTTTCACACGCCAGTTTTGCAGTGGCATCACGTTTTGATTCTAAATTTTCACCCTTTTTAGTTTCAAAGGCTTTTTTACCAAGTCCAACAGTTTCGTCATAAGCACGGTTTTTTAGGCTAGTCATGCCGTCGTTTTTCTTTTCGTCAGATTGTACAAAGATACTTTCACCATCTTCTTGTAGACGGTCACGGATTTTACGTTTTAAACATACATCAGTAATTTCGCCATTACCTTCAAAGTCAGTGCGTGGACGGTTACCGTTTAATGGGTCGCCATTTGGGTTAGCGTTTTTAACACCAATGATGATGGCAAAGTCGATTTTTTTGGTTAAGCTCATGATGGTTTCCTTAGTAAATTAATTAAAAGTTTGTTAAAGTATCAGTTTATTTCCGCAGATTTTTCCGCAGTATTTTTGTCTTGGTTGGCTTGTCTGGCAAGCTCAAATGCCATTTTTTGACTATGATAACCAAGCAAAAATTCGCCAGATAAGGCACTGTCATTGTTAAAATCTTGGATTTCAAATTTTGACATGATGTCATTTAATAACTTTTCACGACTACGCAAAAATTCTGGACGATTATTATTTAAACGCTTAATATAAGGGTCTAATGCCAATTCAATATTTCGCCAAGTGCTAAACGGACGATTGGCAAACTGTTGCATATAGCGTTGGGCGGTGGTGGTGCGTGTTTCGCCTGCAACATACAGTGCATAGCCTTCTAAGTTTTCAGCCGTTGCGAGCAGTCGCCCATACAGATAATCTCTGCTGGTATAATCTTCTTGTAATGCCACAGTGTAGCTCCTTTTTTTATCAGATTTCAAACGATTAAAATAACCACGATATAGCCCACAAGCCACACTTAGGTTTTGTTCCCATTCCCAGTTTTCTAGCCCAAGTGGGTTGCAAGCACGTTTTACACATAAATCGACAATCGATTTAGGGATTTGTCGATGATGACCCTCCACAATCACAGGCAACACTTGTGAAACCACTTGTTTTTTGACGGCATCAGGCAGTCGTAAGCCATAAGCAGAGACAGCGATTTGATAAGGCGTTGGGGCTTGAATGGTCATGTGCCTTTGATTGGTTTCTTTGTCAAAATAAAACGCATACCAAGCAAAATTTTCATACCAATCTTCCATCGCTTCAATATAATCATCAGGCATGGCTTCATAATAATAAGTTACCGCCATTCGCCCTGGTGTTGCCGAATCAAGGCTAATGACAGAGATTTGCTCATGATTGGGTAGTTTTTGGCGATAGCCTTGCATGGCTTTTTTTAAACCATGAGCAAACCGACTGCCAATGTCTTTGTGATGTTCGCGTTTGGTTGGCTGTTCATCATGTTCATCAACTTTTTCACTTTCGCCAATTTCAGCAAATTCGTCCAATTCATCATCAGCCAACTCATCTTCAATTGTTTCTTGAATGACTGTTTCAACAGTTTCTTGGGAAAGAATTGGTTTAAACGGTTGCGGAAGTTTACTGCCATCAACCGCCCAAGCCACCACCGCTTGACCCGATTCTTCATGCCCTTGATTAGTTAATAGCCAAGCTAGGGCAGAATGGGCTTTTTCGGTTACTGTAGCACTAATATTCACCGCTTGATAACCTTGTTTGGCAATGGATTTATCATCATCGGTAAAGCGACCCAAAAAGGTAAACCCTGACATATCATTGGCAGAAATCAATTTGGCATTACTAGCACTTTTTAACACACGATTGGGGTGTTTGCTGGCAAGTGGAGCGGTTTCGCCTGTGATATGACAAAAGCCTTCTTTACTGTCAAAACTGGCGTAATAATTTTGCCAAGCAGTAAATAAGCTTTCATCACCCCAAGTGGTGATATCAGCTTGAGCAATATCCGAATCCATCACTTCCCAAGCAATAAAAGCAGAGCCTTGGTCAAATTCTCCACCGTTTTTTATCAATAAAGATAAAATGCTTTCTGGATAATCACTGGCATTGCTTGGATATGCCAAACTACCCGTATCATCAGCAATTACAATCCCTTCATCGATTAAATCTTGGGTTAATGTACCTTTTTGAACATAATGCAAAACAGCTTGGGATTTTGGGTGAGAAAAAGGCGAATTACACCAATCTGTTAAGGTTTGTTCATACAAAGCAAATAAGTCTTTTTTGTTTTTGGATTTTGCAAAAAAGTCCTTGCCAACATATTGTAATTTATCTGCCAATGGGTGAGCAACAGGGCTTGATGTGCGAGTGGCGGAATCATTGGTTGCAGGAATGGTCGTTACTTGCGATTTTAATTTTCCATTGCCATCACGAGTCAACCGAGCCGAGATAAAATCCCCCTTGTCGCTTATCGTTACAATGATTTGTACGTTTTGTTTGACGTGATAAAACGGCATTAAGGCATGATTTAACTGTGCGTCAGGATTATTAGACACCGCTTCATAGGTTTGGTAAAGTCTGGATAACCAACTCATCACACACCTCCCAAATCTAGCGAATTTGCCAAACTCTCAACCGATTGCAAATTATCATCAATGCCAAATGCTTTTGCCGTCATCTCACGTACAAAACGATTTGGCATGCCATTTTTAGCATCATTGGCTAAATTGTCAGTTGGTTTTGGAAAGGTGATAATGCCATGTTGCATACTGGCACGCCAAAAACGGCTGTGCAGTTCATTAATGCCGATTTCGTCAGGATAAGCAAAAGAATGAAACATCAAGCCATAATCAAGATTATCAATCTCATCATAAAAACCTTCGCCACTGCCAAATTCACACGGTTCAACATAGCCTTGACATTCACGAGTACCCAAAAAAATATCTTGCCGTCCGCCTTTTTCTAGCATACGTTTGGCGATACTGTAATGCTTGCCGTCTATGCGGTCGGCTGTCAGTTCTGGGCGGTGCAGATTCCATTCAAAGTGGGCTTCTACTTGATATTCAACATCACTAAGATATGTGTAATACGCCAAATCATTGCCAGACGCATGAAATTTAATGGGTTTTACGCCTTTGGTTTGGGTGCGAATCGGCTTAATAACACGCACACGGTCAATGTACCAGACCAATGTTGGCTTAAAATAAATGCTCTTACAAATGCCTTTTAACGCTTCGTAAGTGGGTAAGTGATAGCTGGTTTTTTCACCGCCCAATCTTGTGATAGGGTCGGTAAATAAGGCTTGCCGTGCCTTTAGGGTGAAGGTTATTTTGTTGTTCATGTTTTTCCTTTTTCTTTTATCAAGGTTTTAATAATCCAATTACTAAAACCTTATTTTCTAAAATATATTTTTAATTTAAGTTATTATTTAACCAACTATATACATCGTCAAGAGCCATGCCATAATGACTACCAATCAAAGGAATCACCAAAAATGTGTCGTTATTGTCAATTAAATTCGCAAATTTTTGACAGATTTTATCAACAGGCAATGTTGTTGAAATAGCATATCTTGACTCTGAAAGTTTTGCCCAAGCACCAAAACTCTTAATTTTAGCTAAGACTTCAGTGTGTTTCTGCCCTTTGGCATTCAAATCATAAGTAATAAGTTTGACTGACATAAAATTTACTCCAATTAATTAAGATTGTAAATAACCACACGATTATCTTAACCGAACTAAATAAAGAAGTCAATTCCTATATCTTATATTAGTATATAATAATTATATTTCTTTCGTAACATTTATTTTTTTCATTTATCCATGTTTTCTGTTAAAATCTCTTTTCGTCATTGTGACGTGGATTGAAACCTATAGCTGAATATTAGTATATTCACTTGGCAACGATAGTAGTCCACCTATTATCGTTGCCTTTTTCTTAAAACTCCCCAAAGCTCAAAAATTCCATTTTACTATTTCCGCTTGGGTTTAACCCCATCACATCATCATAAAACTTTTCATCAAGTACGATAACGCCCGTATCGCCAATCGGTGTTAATGCCCCTGCTTTTTCCAAATTCTCAAACATAAATGGAAATACATTGATACTAAACGCTTGAGCCTTTTTCACGAGTTTATAAAAATTTTCATCTTTTGCCGTTGCACCACAAAAATCCACAATCAATGCCACACCTTCTTTACCGTATGGTACGACAATGGCTTTGGTTGGTGCGTCAATCGCCTTAAATACCTTGCTTGCCGTCATAAAAGACTGCCAAAGCTGTGGAAATCTACCATCTTTTACTCTTTGTTCATTTTGATTGGCTCCCACATCTCCAATGGATAGTAAATTTAACAAATTATGTTGTTTATCAATCGGATATATCATTTGTTTGTATTGTTTTTCGTCTTGATAGTAATTTGAAAAATAAGTTCTTACCGTCTCTGGGTGCAACAGGCTTTTATCTTGATTTTCAGGCAACGATAACTTGTAAAATAACCGTTGCATGGTTTCTTTACCTTGTTCAATTGTTGGCAACATTCGCAAGTTTTCATTTTTTGGCGTAATGACAAACACCTGTCCTTTAATCGGCTTATTATTATCAACCAATTCACCATTTCGATTGCAACGCCCAGACGCTTGTAAAATACTGTCAAGCCCTGCCAAAAAACGAACGACCGATTTAAACGAAATATCTACCCCCGCCTCAATAAGCTGAGTAGAAATAACAAGCGTTGGTAAGTTATTTTTTAAACGTGATTTAATCGTAGCGATTAAGTCTTTGCGGTGCTTGGCACATTGCCCTGTACTAAGATGAAAAATCACCTCGCCATCAATCTTATCTTTGAGTGTTTGATAAATTTGCATTGCCCATGCTTTGGTATTGACAATCACAAGTGTGCTACTAAATTCGTTAAACTTATCAAGCACAAACTCACTAACCGCCTCATCTTCAAGGGTGTTTTGCGTGTTATCATGAATTTCCACACGTTTTAAGGTATCAAATAGGTTTTTTAATGCGTCATCATTGCCAATAATCTCGGTTGGTGTGTGCAATAAACCACGCTTTTTAACTTCAGATCGGTCAGCTAATTTATCAAGCACAGGCTGTGTCGCCGTACATAACAGCATGGTTGTTTTGCCATAATCAGCCAAAAAATTTATGGCATTAATAAAAAGATGATAGCAGTTAATCGGTAGGAGTTGAATTTCATCAAACACAAGCACAGCATTGGTCATTTGGTGTAATCGGCGAACGCCTTTTGTACCACCACCAAAACAGCTTTCTAAAAACTGCACCATTGTAGTAAACACAATCGGAGCATTCCAATTATCCGCAATCAATTTGCTTTGCCATGTTTGCACATCAGGCTCAAGATTAGAATGTTGTTCAAGCACCCAACTGCCATCAAAACCTTCATCTTCCAAAATTTTTCGCACTTCAAGGGCATTTTGCTCGATAATACTGGTAAATGGTATGATAAAAATAATCCGCTCAAGGTGATGTTGTTTGGCATGATGAAGAGCAAAACGTAAACTGGCAAGCGTTTTACCGCCACCTGTTGGCACGGTTAAGCTAAAAATCCCTTGTGGTTTTTGGGCATTATCAAGACAAGTTTGGGCGATTAAATTTCGCTGGGTGTTAATGGGTTGTAAATCGGCAGTTTGAGCAAAATTCTGATAACGCTGTTCAACCTTATTTATGGCAATTTCCCAGTTTGGCTGACGCAGTTCTAATTCATGACTTAGTTTTGGATACTCAAAAGCAATGCTATTACTGCGGTCAGCTTCAATCAAACAACTAAACAGCACACGCACCAAAAAGCCTGTATAAAAATCAAACTCAATTTGAGAAAGTTCGTTGTTCTTAAATTTATGGTTTAATGGTTTGAAAACATCACTAAATTCCTTAACCACTGCCCTTTGCCAATCATCGCCAAGTATGTCAAACAGCTTTTGTTCACTTGCCTTGGCTTTAGCTTCCATAAAATGGCTTTTTTCTTCAAGCGTTTCTATTCTACGTTTAAAAACAGCATTGCCATCTTTATCCACAAAATCAATCAAGCCACTATGGTGCGAAACCACACACAGACTTAAAATTTCGGAGAGTAGCTTACCGTTTTCTTGCGTTACTTTAGGATTTGATGTTTTGAAATTGTATTTTTTTAAAGATTCTATCAACCATTGTCCGCCTGCGGTGGAATGGTCAATTTTGCCTTTTAAGCCTTTAGCATCTACATATTCATCATCAACATCTGCATTTAATAGCCCTGTTGCAGATTTAATATAGGTTTGAAATTTATCACTATATTTACCCAAGTCATGAACAAGCCCAATCAACTCACCGCTTAATGGCAAGCCGATTTTATCCGCCAATTGTTTGGCAATCTTTGCTGTACCTGTTAAATGTTCAATGACTGATTGTTCCGCACTGTCCGATTTGCGCACATGAGCGATAAACTGTGTATACTTTGTCATAATAAAGCCAACTTTTCATATGAATTTTGTTGGCTTTTAGCTTAACTGATTTTTAGCAAATTAACAAGACAGAACACAAAACAATACGACACAAAATGTCGTATTATTTACATCACTAACACTTTCATATAATAAGCATTGTTATCACAAGCACAACAACGCACTGATACGGATACTTATTCTTGCACCACTTTTTTAATCAATCCTTCCACATTCGCCAACGTGTTTTGCACCTCGCTAAAATCAATCTTTGTTCCATCAACCATCGCTTTGGTATCATAAAAACTGACCAAAACCTCACCATTCACTTGCGTTACCAACACTTTTAAAGGCAACTGCAAAGCGAATGTTGGGTCTTTTTGCATCAAAGGCGTACCCGCCTTAGGATTGCCAAACACAATCACCGTGGCAGGTTGCATACTCAGTCCCGCTTTGGTAGCTGCCTGTTGATGGTCAATTTTTGCAAAAATCTGCATACCTTTACTTTCAAAGGCATTGCTCAAACGCTGTAACGTTTCATCAAATGAATAATCACTTTTGACAGTATGGGTTTTCATCGCAACATATTCCTGTTTGTTAGTTTGAACTTTTATTGGAAAGTTTTGGCACGCTATTAATAAAAAAGGCAAGCTCAAAACCAATAACCATTTTTTCATTGTGTTCTACCTCATATTTATATTAAAAAAACCCACATTATTAACATGGGTTTTTCTAAGCTTACAAACTAAGCTTACAAAGATGATTTTGGCAAAATCAGCTCAGGTTTTAATGGCAAATTTGGCGACAACTCAAACAACGCACGGCGATAAACATTGCGTTTAAATGCCACCACCTTGTTTAACGGATACCAATAACTCACCCATTGCCATTCTTCAAACTCGGGCTTTGCCGTATCAAAACGGATAAACTCTGTATTTTTTTCATCTAGCTGAAGCAAAAACCATTTTTGTTTTTGCCCAATACACATCGGATTTTGACCCTGACGGATAAAACGCTTTGGCAAACGATACCGAAGCCAATCTTGCGTCTGCGACAACAAGCGAACGTGTTCAGGGTACAAACCGACCTCTTCCCACAGCTCACGATACATTGCATCAACAGGCGTTTCACCAAAATGAATACCGCCCTGTGGAAACTGCCACGCATCATGACCGACACGCTTTGCCCACAGGACTTGTCCATATGTATTTGCCAAGATGATACCAACATTGGCTCTAAAGCCATCTGCATCTATCATGACGAATTACCTTCAATTTTACATTAAAAATTTGACAGGCAATCACATTATCAAGTTTTTTTGACGATAAATAAGAACCTGTATTCACAACATTACGTAGTAAAATTTTACAGGTCTTTAATAAACATTTATTTGCTTTTGCATGAAAGATGGCTAAATCTTGCTTTTCATTGCAAAAACGTTATGAATACAGGTTCTAAGTTTTAAGTCAGCATATTAAAATAAACCTTTGTTCAAGTTGAAAAACTGTGAAATAATTTAATTCATAATAAAAACATGGACAATGTCATCACTGTCATTCTTACTGTCTATTAAACCAGTTTTTTAACCAAAAGTGTAACATTTTTTGCTAAAATTTGTTTCAACACAAAAAATCCAAAAAATCATTGATTTTAACAACCAAAATCCTTATATTCATTTATTAAACAAAATGTTAAAAAAAAGGAAAATCACCATGAAAGCAACCGTTACATGGCTAAAAAACGAAGTCATCAACTTTGGAGCAACCACCGAAACAGGCAACAAAGTTATCATGGACTCTGCCCAACAACTTGGGGCAAAGCCAATGGAGCTGATTTTGATGGGGCTAGGTGGCTGTGCCAGCTATGACGTGGTGAGCATTTTACAAAAATCTCGCCAAAATGTTGCCGATGTACAATGCGAACTAACCGCCAACCGTGCCGACAGCATACCTGCGGTATTTACCGACATTCATCTACACTTTATCGTCAAAGGCACAGATATCAAAGAAGCCCAAGTCAGAAAAGCAGTAGAATTGTCCGCCGAAAAATACTGCTCAGCCAGCCGTATGCTAGAAAATGGTGGCGTAAAAATCACCCATGATTACCAAATTATTGAAGTGTAAAAAATAAAAAGGATATTCACATGGGAGCATGGTTACCAGCGACCAACGACAGCATTATTTGGGCGATGATAATTGCCAGTATTTTACCAATGTTTTTTGCCTATCTTGCCAAATTTTTTGCAGAGTTTAAAACCAAAGACAACGAAAATCCACGAGAATTTTTGGCAAAAACCACAGGCATCGCCAGTCGTGCCAATGCGGCACAACAAAACAGTTACGAAACCTTGCCAATTTTTTTGGCATCGGTTATCATCGCTTTGCTGTTTTTTGTGCCAACGGTCATCGTGAGCAAAGTCGCTTGGTTGTACGTGATTTTACGCATACTGTACGGCTTGGCATACATGGCAAACTGGGCTACTTTGCGTTCTGTATTATGGGCGGTGGGTTTTGCTTGTCCGTTATTTTTATTTTACATTGTCATTCGCATGAGTTAAAAATAAAAAACCCATTAAAAACAATGGATTTTGTCAAAAATTTATCGCAACATTATGTGTTATTTTTTTCAAATTCTGCGTGTTCCACTTGATAAAGCGAACCAAGACGCTGTTGCAAATCTTTGTCCAAGATTTTTTTGGCATTCTTTAAATCATCATTTTTGACAAAATCATCAATTTTTTTGCACAAATCACGTTGTAGTTCATGATTGCTAATCAATGCTTGAAAAATATCTTGTTTGGTGTCAATACTCATCGGTTTTTCTTAAAATTGTTGGTTAAAAATTAACTTTATTTTAAAGTAACCGTTAAAAAAATCCATTGCAAATTTAACGCATTTATGTTGTGAATGGGTAACTTTTAAGGGATTTTTTTTGCCATCATTTTACCAAGCAATGGCAACGAAAACATCGGCAATTGCAACGCCCCAATCAAAGGTAAGAACCACGCCCCCAAAAACGGCATAGCAATGGTATAAGTCAATAACACATTGCGACCACCGCACACCAACGCCGAAATAATCGCAATCTCACGACCCTTTTTCAAATACAAAAAATACGCCCCAAAATAAAAAGTAAACGCCAAAACGCACGCCAATAATAACAATAATAACGACTGTAACGGACTTTTGTCAAAAGTCGCACGAAAACCACCGACCAAACCTAATGGAAATGACAACAACAAAATCACATTAAATTGACCTACTTTTGGATAAATTTTGCTAAAAAAATCACATGGCACAACTTGCCGAACCACAACCGCCAAAGCCATCGGTGCAACAATATAAATTAACAAACGCTGAAAATATAACGCAAAATCCAAGGTAGCTCCAGATGCCCCCAGCACCCAAAGCACAACCAACAAAGTCAAAGGCATAACCAAAGTTGCCGAAATGGTTTTTGCCATCGCAAGCAATGCATCAAATCCAACCGCATTGACAATCGCACCACTACCAAATAACGGTGCAGTCGCCCCCAAAGCCGAAATTGCCAATAGCAAATCACCACGAGCCCCAAAAATATAGGCAATCGCTGTAACAAACGCACAAAAAATCCCTGCCTGAAAAATGGCAAAAAACCAAACGGACAAACTAGAGATTTTTTTTAACAATGCTTTTTGGTCAATCCCCAACAAAGTAAAAAACATCAAAAAGAATAAAACTTGGGGTAAAAAAGGCAATACCGCATTTGATAATTGAGGGAATAAAAATCCAATCAATGCACAAAATGGCATAAAAATAGTACTATGACGAGCAATAAACTTTAACATACGACAATCTATTCACAAAAATAGAATTATAAGTCATACAGAAAAAAAGTAAAGTAAGAATGTAAGCCAAATAAAAACCCCCTCACGATTGCGAGGGGGTATAGGAAAAAGGAGCTGACGATGACCTACTTTCACATGGAGAACCACACTATCATTGGCGTATTGTTGTTTCACTTCTGAGTTCGGGAAGGGATCAGGTGGGACCAACAAGCTATAATCGTCAGCAAAAGGGGATAGAGGAATGGTCTGATATACTTATATCATATAAGATATTAAGTAAAGCAAATAAAATTGAACTAAATCAAGGTGATATAAAATCAGAATAACTAACAACACACTTAAGCGTTGTATAGTCAAGCCAAACGAGCAATTAGTATTGGTTAGCTACACATGTCACCATGCTTCCACACCCAACCTATCAACGTCGTAGTCTACAACGGCTCTTTAGGGAAATCTAATCTTAAGGTGGGCTTCCCGCTTAGATGCTTTCAGCGGTTATCCCATCCGAACATAGCTACTCGGCAATGCGACTGGCGTCACAACCGAAACACCAGAGGTTCGTCCACTCTGGTCCTCTCGTACTAGGAGCAGATCCTCTCAAATTTCCAACGCCCACGGTAGATAGGGACCGAACTGTCTCACGACGTTCTAAACCCAGCTCGCGTACCTCTTTAAATGGCGAACAGCCATACCCTTGGGACCTGCTTCAGCCCCAGGATGAGATGAGCCGACATCGAGGTGCCAAACACCGCCGTCGATATGAACTCTTGGGCGGTATCAGCCTGTTATCCCCAGAGTACCTTTTATCCGTTGAGCGATGACCCTTCCATACAGAACCACCGGATCACTAAGACCTACTTTCGTACCTGCTCGACTTGTGGGTCTCGCAGTTAAGCGCGCTTTTGCCTTTATACTCTTCGAACGATTTCCGACCGTTCTGAGCGCACCTTCGTACTCCTCCGTTACTCTTTAGGAGGAGACCGCCCCAGTCAAACTACCCACCATACATTGTCCTTGAATTTGTTAATTCTAAGTTAGAACCCCAACATAACCAGGGTGGTATTTCAAGGTTGGCTCCACAAATACTGGCGTATCTGCTTCAAAGCCTCCCACCTATCCTACACAAGTTAGGTCAAAGTTCAATGTAAAGCTGTAGTAAAGGTTCACGGGGTCTTTCCGTCTAGCCGCGGGTACACAGCATCTTCACTGCGATTTCGATTTCACTGAGTCTCTGCTGGAGACAGCGCCGCCATCATTATGCCATTCGTGCAGGTCGGAACTTACCCGACAAGGAATTTCGCTACCTTAGGACCGTTATAGTTACGGCCGCCGTTTACTGGGGCTTCGATCAAGAGCTTCGCTTACGCTAACCCCATCAATTAACCTTCCAGCACCGGGCAGGCATCACACCCTATACGTCCACTTTCGTGTTTGCAGAGTGCTGTGTTTTTAATAAACAGTTGCAGGGGCCTGGTATCTGCGACTGCCAATAGCTTTGTAGTGCATGACTACTCACCATCGGCAGCGTACCTTCTCCCGAAGTTACGGTACCATTTTGCCTAGTTCCTTCAGCAGAGTTCTCTCAAGCGCCTTAGTATTCTCTACCTGACCACCTGTGTCGGTTTCGGGTACGATTTCTTTATGACTATCGCTTAGAAGCTTTTCCTGGAAGCAGGGTATTTGCCACTTCGCTGTACATGTACAGCTTGCTATCAGATCTCATTACTAATCGAGCGGATTTGCCTACTCAATCTAACTACATCCTTCCACCTGGACAACCATCGCCAGGCTGGCATAACCTTCTCCGTCCCTCCATCGCATCATAAACAAGTATTGGAATATTAACCAATTTCCCATCGACTACGCCTTTCGGCCTCGCCTTAGGGGTCGACTCACCCAGCCCCGATTAACGTTGGACTGGAACCCTTGGTCTTCCGGCGAACGGGCTTTTCACCCGTTTTGTCGTTACTCACGTCAGCATTCGCTCTTGTGATACCTCCAGCATACCTTACAATACACCTTCATCGGCTTACACAATGCTCCCCTACCACTTAATTGAAACAATTAAATCCGCAGCTTCGGCTCCTAGTTTGAGCCCCGTTACATCTTCCGCGCAGGCCGACTCGACTAGTGAGCTATTACGCTTTCTTTAAAGGGTGGCTGCTTCTAAGCCAACCTCCTAGCTGTCTGTGCCTTCCCACATCGTTTCCCACTTAACTAGGAATTTGGGGGGCCTTAGCTGGCGGTCTGGGTTGTTTCCCTCTTGACAACGGACGTTAGCACCCGCTGTCTGTCTCCCGGATATTACTCATCGGTATTCGGAGTTTGCATCGGTTTGGTAAGTCGGGATGACCCCCTAGCCGAAACAGTGCTCTACCCCCAATGGTATTCGTCCGAGGCGCTACCTAAATAGCTTTCGGGGAGAACCAGCTATCACCGAGTTTGATTAGCCTTTCACCCCTATCCACAAGTCATCCCCTGGCTTTTCAACGACAGTGGGTTCGGTCCTCCGGTAACTGTTACGTCACTTTCAACCTGCTCATGGATAGATCACTCGGTTTCGGGTCTATACCCTGCAACTAGACGCCCTATTAAGACTCGGTTTCCCTACGGCTCCCCTATTCGGTTAACCTTGCTACAGAATATAAGTCGCTGACCCATTATACAAAAGGTACGCCGTCACGGAACAAGTCCGCTCCGACTGCTTGTATGCACACGGTTTCAGGTTCTATTTCACTCCCCTCACAGGGGTTCTTTTCGCCTTTCCCTCACGGTACTGGTTCACTATCGGTCAGTCAGGAGTATTTAGCCTTGGAGGATGGTCCCCCCATCTTCAGACAGGATTTCTCGTGTCCCGCCCTACTTAATATGCTTCTTATAACCTTTTAAATACGGGACTATCACCCTCTACGGTCAAGCTTCCCAGCTCGTTCTTCTAAGTTATAATCAGTCGGCTCCTCCCCGTTCGCTCGCCGCTACTTGGGGAATATCGGTTGATTTCTTTTCCTCGGGGTACTGAGATGTTTCACTTCTCCCGGTTCGCTTCGTATTATATACGATGACTATCTTATGATAGTCGGGTTTCCCCATTCAGATATCGCCGGATCACAGGATATTGCCACCTCCCCGACGCTTTTCGCAGGCTGTCACGTCTTTCTTCGCCTCTGACTGCCAAGGCATCCACCATGTGCACTTCATTACTTGACTATACAACCTTAAGTATGCTTAAGTATATAGGTAATTATTCGTAACGATTTTATACCTAAGTTTACGCTTGATTCAGTTCTCTTTACTTTTAAGTAATCACTTTTATCTAACCAGTTTGGGACTGATTAGCTGATTACTAAGGTTAACTATTTGTTGGAACTAATAGTTAACCCAGACTCATTTCTCTATGTTGTTATTGATTTATCATTCCTTCGTCAGGTAATGATTTATTTTCTGATAAAACAGATTGAAGTGGTCTTTATTATTAAAATCACTTTGTCTGCTTTATGTGGTGGAGTTAAGGAGAGTCGAACTCCTGACCTCCTGCGTGCAAGGCAGGCGCTCTACCAACTGAGCTATAACCCCATATGGTGGGTCTAATAAGACTTGAACTTATGACCCCTGCCTTATCAAGGCAGTGCTCTAACCAACTGAGCTATAGACCCCTTTAGTGTAAAACACATTCACAACTTGTTGTAGATTCTCATACTCGCTTTCGTTAAGGAGGTGATCCAGCCGCAGGTTCCCCTACGGCTACCTTGTTACGACTTCACCCCAGTCATCGACCACACCGTGGTAATCGCCCTCCTAAGTTAGGCTAACTACTTCTGGTGCAATAGACTCCCATGGTGTGACGGGCGGTGTGTACAAGGCCCGGGAACGTATTCACCGCGGCTTTCTGATCCGCGATTACTAGCGATTCCGACTTCATGGAGTCGAGTTGCAGACTCCAATCCGGACTACGATTGGCTTTTTGAGATTGGCATCACATCGCTGTGTAGCTACCCTCTGTACCAACCATTGTAGCACGTGTGTAGCCCTGGTCGTAAGGGCCATGATGACTTGACGTCGTCCCCGCCTTCCTCCAGTTTGTCACTGGCAGTATCCTTAAAGTTCCCGGCTTTACCCGCTGGCAAGTAAGGAAAAGGGTTGCGCTCGTTGCGGGACTTAACCCAACATCTCACGACACGAGCTGACGACAGCCATGCAGCACCTGTATGTGAATTCCCGAAGGCACTCCCACATCTCTGTAGGATTCTCACTATGTCAAGACCAGGTAAGGTTCTTCGCGTTGCATCGAATTAAACCACATGCTCCACCGCTTGTGCGGGCCCCCGTCAATTCATTTGAGTTTTAACCTTGCGGCCGCCGTACTCCCCAGGCGGTCTACTTATCGCGTTAACTGCGCCACTAAAGTCTCATGGACCCCAACGGCTAGTAGACATCGTTTACGGCGTGGACTACCAGGGTATCTAATCCTGTTTGCTACCCACGCTTTCGAACCTCAGTGTCAGTATTATGCCAGGGTGCTGCCTTCGCCATCGGTATTCCTCCAGATCTCTACGCATTTCACCGCTACACCTGGAATTCTACACCCCTCTCACATACTCTAGCTAACCAGTATCACATGCAGTTCCTAGGTTAAGCCCAGGGATTTCACATGTGACTTAATTAGCCACCTACGCTCGCTTTACGCCCAGTAATTCCGATTAACGCTCGCACCCTCTGTATTACCGCACGCTGGCACAGAGTTAGCCGGTGCTTATTCTGTAGGTAACGTCATTCCTAATAGGTGTTAATTATTAGGTCTTCCTCCCTACTTAAAGTGCTTTACAACCAAAAGGCCTTCACACACGCGGCATGGCTGGATCAGGGTTCCCCCCATTGTCCAATATTCCCCACTGCTGCCTCCCGTAGGAGTCTGGGCCGTGTCTCAGTCCCAGTGTGGCTGATCATCCTCTCAGACCAGCTATGGATCGTCGCCATGGTGAGCCTTTACCTCACCATCTAGCTAATCCATTTTAGGCTCATCTCATAACGACAGCTTATGCCATCTTTCACCCATGGGTCGTATGCGGTATTAATTTGGGTTTCCCCAAGCTATCCCCCATTATGAGGCAGATTCCTAAATGTTACTCACCCGTTCGCCACTAATCCCCCTAGCAAGCTAGGGTTCATCGTTCGACTTGCATGTGTTAAGCCTGCCGCCAGCGTTCAATCTGAGCCATGATCAAACTCTTCAGTTCAATCTTCTCGCTCATTTATTATTACTAGCTCAAATTCATCTTCCGAAGTTCTTCTTACTCGTAATTTATAAATAAACTTATTTCTATAGTGCTTCGCTATTCCTGCTTAATAGATAAACTATTGCTAGCTTATCTACTAAAAAAGACTTTAACTTCTCTATCCATTTATTTCTTCACAAGTATGAAAACCTACACAAGTTGTCTTTGTGTTTCTTGTCTTTTATTGAGTTTGTCATAGCTTCGTCAGCTATGTCGTTTGAATGAGTTGCATATTATACTATGCTTTTTCGCTTTGTCAAGCTTTATTTTCATTCTTTTTTTTGTTTTTACCGTCGGGGTTTAATAAAAACATTTTTAGGCTCGTTATTTTTGTTGAGCCTTTTGTATGTTGTTGTTTTTACTAGATTTTTTTGTCTAGCTCCGCTTCGGTAGGTGCGTATTATACGCTTTTTATTTCATCTGTCAATGTGTTTTTGAAAAAAAGATAGCTTTTTTTATGGGTTTCTTGGAATTTCTTTGGTTTTCAAGGAGTTATAAGAAGATATTTTTTTGCTTAAAACATCTTCTTCATAGGGTTAAGGTTTTAAATCAATTAAATTGTTAAAAAACTTAAATCTTCTTCTGGGCGTTTGGTAAAGACTTCACAACCATTCTCTGTTACCATGAGCGTATGTTCCCATTGGGCAGAAAGTTTACGGTCTTTGGTGATGACCGTCCATTTATCAGGCATAACTTTGGTTTGCCAAACGCCTTGATTAATCATCGGTTCAATGGTAAAGGTCATACCTGTTACCAATTGAATGCCTGTGTTCTTTTTACCGTAGTGTAGCACTTGCGGTTCGTCATGATACACATCGCTAATGCCGTGTCCGCAATATTCACGCACCACGCTAAAGCGTTCGGCTTCGGTAACGGCTTGAATTGCCGCCCCAATATCGCCTAGATACGCACCGTTTTTGACCGCTTTCATACCTGCGTATAGGGCTTTTTGAGCAACATCACAAATGCGTTTTGCCATGATTGAGCCTTCGCCCACTATCCACATTTTTGACGTGTCGCCATGATAGCCGTCTTTAATTACAGTTACGTCAATGTTGATAATATCGCCGTCTTTTAACAAACGGTTGTCATCTGGAATACCGTGGCAAACAACGTGGTTGATAGATGTGCAAAGCGTGTGCTGAAAGCCGTGATAGCCGACATTAGCAGGAATGGCTTTTTGTACATTGACGATATAGTCGTGGGCGATTTTGTCCAACGCCCCTGTGCTAATGCCTTCTTTGACGTATTCGTCTAGCATGACAAGGACATCGGCGGCAAGTTTGCCTGCGACACGCATTTTTTCTATAGCTTCGGGATTATTTGCAAGTGTTTTCATAGTTTATCTTTTAAAATATATAAAAAGGTACTATTATAGGCTATTTTTACAAATTTAACAAAAAAGTTAGCCATTTAGTTGCTTTTATTTTTTAAAACGGCTAAATTTTTAATTTTAATCGTACATTTAGGAACTTTTTTTATGAAAATAGACCCAACCAAATACCAAAAACCCACCGACAACGAAATCCGCCAAAATCTCACCGATGAGCAGTTTTACGTTACCCAGCAAAATGGCACAGAACGCCCTTTTAGCCATGAATACGACCACCATTTTGAAAAAGGCATTTATGTGGACATCGTCAGCGGTGAGCCGTTGTTTTCATCAACCGACAAATACAACTCTGGTTGCGGTTGGCCTGCGTTTAGCAAGCCGATTGACATGGCAGTGATTAACGAATTGGAAGACAACAGCCTTGCTCGTACTCGCACCGAAGTGCGTAGCCGTGTTGCCGATTCGCATTTGGGTCATGTGTTTAATGACGGCTTGCCAGAATTGGGCGGAATGCGATATTGTATTAACGGTGCGTCTTTGCGTTTTGTAGCGCTTGCCGATATGCAAAAAGAAGGCTATGGTGATTTGGTAGATTTGGTAAAATAAATTGTAAAATAGCTGTTTTATTGTCAAAAATTATGCTAGAATAGCAGTTTGTCTTTTTATCTTTCGTTTATAAAGAAAAAAGATAAATTGCTTTTTTTATCAAAGCGATTTTTAAACTTAACAAACCCTTTTTAACCAACCATGACACACACATGACAATTTTTTGTTTTAAAATAAAAATTAAGCTGGGTGTTTGTGAATTTGATTAATTGGTATGATTTTTAATTACCAATGTGTGTTCACAAATCGGTTTAATTTGGTCATGTGGAGGCATAACCCAAACTTTTAAGGAACTCTTATGTCAAACGCTACTCAAGTTTCAATGCGTGATTTATTAGAAGCTGGTGCTCACTTTGGTCACCAAACTCGTTTTTGGAATCCAAAAATGGGCAAATACATCTTTGGTGCTCGCAACAAAATTCATATCATCAATCTTGAACACACTGTAAAAGCATTGAACGAAGCATTGAACTATGTAAACCGTGAAGCCGCTCGTGGCAACAAAATCTTGTTTGTTGGTACAAAACGTGCTGCAAGCCAAGTTATCGCTGAACAAGCGACTCGTGCTGGTATGCCATACGTAGACCATCGCTGGTTAGGTGGTATGCTGACTAACTGGAAAACCATTCGTCAATCAATCACCCGTTTAAAAGAATACGAAAAACAATCTGAAGACGGTACTTTTGCAAAACTAACCAAACGTGAAGCCCTTGAGCGTACTCGTGAAATGGAAAAATTGGAACGTGCGTTAGGCGGTATCAAAAACATGAACGGTTTGCCTGATGCGATTTTTGTTGTTGGCGTAGACCACGAAGCAATCGCCATTCAAGAAGCCAAAAACTTGGGTATTCCTGTTATCGGTATCGTTGATACCAACGCAAGCCCAGACAACGTTGATTACGTAATTCCTGCAAACGATGACGCAATCCGTGCAATCACACTATACGTTTCTGCAATGGCAGACTCAGTAATTGCTGGTAAAGAATACGCAAAAACTCAAGGTGGCAAACCAGCTCAAGCAGAACAAGCCACAACAACTGAAGAAACTGCTGAATAATTTTCGCATTTTCTTTAAAAAATGATTGATAAAAAAACGACTAAATGGCAATTTTTGTTATTTAGTTGTTACTTTTTTAGCTTATCCTATATTTAAAATAATTTTGATTGTAAAATCAAAAATTTTAAAATCCCATAACCTATCACTAGAGGTAATATCATGGCAGAAATTAGTGCAAAACTTGTAAAAGAACTTCGTGACCGTACTGGTCTTGGTATGATGGAATGTAAAAAAGCATTACAAGAAGCCAATGGCGATATTGAAACTGCGATTGACAACCTACGCAAATCAGGTCAAGCAAAAGCCGCTAAAAAAGCAGGTAACATCGCTGCTGACGGTGCGATTATTATCGCCCAAAATGGCAACAAAGCCTTGTTGTTAGAAGTAAACTGTCAAACTGACTTTGTGGCAAAAGACGCAGGTTTTACCGAGTTTGCTAACAAAGTTGCAGAATTGGCATTGGTAAACAACACCACTGACGTTGCGGCTATCGCAGGTTTGGCTTATACAGATGGTCAAACTGTTGAAGAAGCACGTGTTGAATTGGTACAAAAAATCGGCGAAAATATCCAAGTTCGCCGTGCCGAAATCATTGAAGGTAACAACTTGGCAACTTATCGCCACGGTATCCGTATCGGTGTTGTGGTATCTTATGAAAACGGTGCTGAAGCAACTGGTAAATCTGTTGCCATGCAAGTGGCGGCATTCAACCCTATCGCAGTTGATGAAACCAGCGTACCTGCGGACATCTTGGCTCGTGAAAAAGACATCATTGAAGCCAAAGCCAAAGAATCAGGCAAACCTGATGCGGTTGTTGAAAAAATGATTACTGGTGGCTTACAAAAATATCTTAACGAAGTTACTTTGGTCAATCAACCATACGTGATGGACAATGATAAAAAAGTTGGCGACGTGCTAAAATCTGAAGGCATGACCGTTGTTACGTTCAAACGCTTAGAAGTGGGCGAAGGCATCGAGAAAAAACAAGAAGACTTCGCTGCTGAAGTTGCCGCTGCTCAAGCTTCTGCTGCAAAATAATTTTTGTTGTTTTGACAAAATTTGTTTTGATAAAAAACGCTTTCATGTTGAAAGCGTTTTTTTGTTTTAAGCTTAGCTAAAAACTTGAGCAAATTTTAACCGCATATTTAATACCCACGCAGGCTGAATCCCTGTAAAACCTTGCACCATTTTACCATCTTGCAAAATCACATAAGACGGCGTAACCTGTCCTTGCCAATCCTTAAAAACTTGCCCTTGCTCATCATTCACCGTAATAAAGTCCAAATTTTTATCATTCATATATTGCTGTATCGCCTGATTTTCGCCTGATTGCACCGCAATACTAATCACAGGATATTGGCTATTGTGTGCCAATTTATTGACGCTGGGCGACGTTTGCCGACATACCCCACACCACGTTCCCCAAAAATAAATCAAAACTGGCTGTCCATGACTTAACTGATTGATATCAATGCGATGACCTTGGATACTGCTAAATTTTAAATTCGGCTCAATCGGCATATTTGGCTGTCGCCACCAGTTTACCACGCTATAAATCACGATAAACATCAGCAGATAGACCACCGCATTTTTACAAAATTGCCCTAAATTTTTTAACAATAAAATATTTTTCATCATACACCCATAAAAAAATACCTTGCATGATAGCAAGGTATTTTATTTTTACAAGATATTTTGCGTTGAATTTGGGTAAATTTTTCACAAAATTCTGGTAGCTAAATACTGATGATTAGTGACTAAACTGGTTAGAGGTGTTTTTATGACCGCCAGCTTTTAGTGCATTTTCACCAGAGAAGATTTCTTTGTGGTCGTCACCAATGTCAGAACCTGCCATTGCTTGGTGTTTCACCGCAGCCACGCCTTCACGCAATTCTTTACGTTGAACTTCTTCAACATAGGCAAGCATACCTTTGTCACCAAAGTAACCTTTTGCCAATTGGTGCGTGCTTAATGCAGCGGTGTGGAAAGTTGGCAAGGTGATTAAGTGGTGGAATACACACGCTTCACGAGATGCGTCCGCTTGGAAAGTGCGAGCCAATTTGTCCGCTTCTTCGTTCAACTCTGAGTTGTCGTATTCAGCTGACATTAGGTTTGCTTTGTCGTAAGCTGACGTGTCTTTGCCTTCTTTTTCCCATTTTGCAATCACTTGTTTACGGAAGTTTAGCGTCCAGTTGAATGATGGGCTGTTGTTGTAAACCAGTTTTGCATTTGGCACTTGTTCAACGATACGGTCAGTCATTGATTTGATGTGTGCGACGTCTGGGGTTGGGGTTTCAATCCATAACAAGTCCGCACCATTTTGCAATGAAGTGACGCAGTCAAGGACAACACGGTCAATGTTTGTGCCTTCACGGAATGAGTACAAGCCGTTTGGCATACGCACTGGGCGAACCAATTTGCCATCACGTTTTAATAGTACGTCATTTTCGTTGGCACTGTTGATATCCACTTCTTCAACTTCTAGGAAGTCTAAGTATTGAGAAGCCAAGTCGCCTTTTTCACGAGAAACTGGTAGTTTTTGGGTCAATGACGCACCTTCAGAGTCGGTACGAGCCACGATAACACCATCATCAACGCCCAATTCTAAGAACGCATAACGGATTGCGTTGATTTTTGCGATAAAGTCTTCGTGTGGCACGGTTACTTTACCGTCTTGGTGTCCACATTGTTTTGCATCAGATACTTGGTTTTCTACTTGGATTGCACACGCACCCGCTTGAATCATTTGTTTGGTTAAAAGATAAGTCGCTTCTTCGTTACCAAAACCTGCGTCAATATCAGCAATGATTGGCACGATGTGGGTTTCAAAGTTGTTGATTTTGTCCAAAATTGCTTTGGTGTCTTGACCTGCTTCTTTGGCTTTTTCCAATTCACGGAAATAATCGTTTAATACTTTTTCGTCCGCTTGGCGTAAAAAAGTGTAGATTTCTTCAATCAATTTTGGCACAGCAGTTTTTTCGTGCATTGATTGGTCAGGTAGTGGACCAAACTCAGAGCGAAGTGCCGCAACCATCCAACCTGAAAGGTAGATATATTTACGTTCAGTTGTACCGAAGTATTTTTTAACCGCATACATGGTTTGCTGACCGATAAAACCGTGCCATGCACCCAATGATTGGGTGTATTTTGTTTTGTCAGCGTCATAGGCTGCCATATCACGACGCATAATGCCTGCGGTATATTTGGCGATGTCTAAGCCTGTTTTAAAGGTATTTTGGACAACCAAACGAGCGGCATCGCTTTCACTGATATTTTGCCAGTTACCGTATTTTTCTTTTAACGCTTTGATGTGGTCAATCGCTGATACATAAGTTGTCATGACATTTCTCCGTTTGTTGTGATATGACAGTTTAAAAAAAATTTGATAAAAATGTAATATTTTTATCCGTGATACATAATATTTTGTTAAAATTAGCAAATAAGTTCAAACTTAAGAAAACTTGTTGTTTTGATAATCTTAACAACTTGAACCCACTATACCCCAGTTAGTATAATTTAGCCAATTTATGATTATTATTATTGCTATTTTTTAAATAAATATTATTTAAAATCAATATATTATAATAATAAATTTGACAAATTATTTTATCTTTGCCTTTGTTAAACTGGAATTTTTAAATATTATGAATTTACAACGTGTTGATTTAAATTTGTTGGTGCATTTGGACGTATTGTTGCGTGAAAAAAATGTCACCCGAGCTTCTGAACAACTTGGCATTACTCAGCCTGCTATGAGTAATATTTTACGGCGTTTGCGTAAACTGTTTAACGACCCTTTATTGATTCGTTCATCAGAGGGCATGACCCCAACCGAGAGAGCGTTGGAGCTACAGCCACGTGTGCGAGAGCTGTTGTCCGATATCACGCAACTACTTGAGCCACGCACCGAGTTTCGCCCTTATACGTCTAATCGCATTTTTCGGATTATGACATCAGATTATGCCGAGGCAACCCTTGTGCCACGTCTTGTCAAAGCCTTGCGTTCTGAAGCCCCTAATGTGGTACTGGACTTTTTAACGCCGTCTGATGTGTCGTATCGGGATATGGAGCAAGGGCGTGTGGATTTGGCGATTAATCGTTTTAACGAAATTCCGCAAAGTTTTCATCAAGTGTTGGTATGGCGTGATACGTTTAGCTGTCTGTTGTCGGCAAATAGTCCGTATGTCAATCGTTTTAATCTAAAAAATTATCTGGCGGCTCAGCACGTTTGGGTGTCAAAAACGGGTATGGGCGTAGGTTTTGGCGTCAATCCTGAAAAATCGGGTGGGCTAGGCTCTATTGACCAAGCCTTGCAACGACTGGGGCAAAAACGCCATATCAGCGTGTTTACTCGACATTATCAAATGCCTGCCATGCTCGTTGCCAATCGGGATTTGATTGCGACTTTGCCAACTCGTGTCGCTCGTATGCAAGCCAATAATGACAGCATTGTGATAAAAGAACCGCCGTTTTTTATTCCAGAGTTTGAGCTGACGATGGCGTGGTCGCCCCTACTCCAACATCACCCTGCTCATCGTTGGTTGCGTCAGTTGATTTTACACGTGGCTCGTGAAGTGATTGCCGAAGAAGAGGCGATTGCCCCTGTGCAGGACGCTTTGCTTGATGGGTCGTTGCATACACAATCGCTAAAGTTAGAAGAGATTGACCCTGATAGACAGTGATGTTCAATGATAAAAACCAACATTGGGAAGTTGGTTTTTTTATTTTAGCTAGGCTAATTTTTTGAGAATATAAAGATATTCATAATATTGAGCAGTATCACCAAACGCTATTTTTAGATATTCATCAAGTTGTTGGAAGTTAAGCAGTTGGTCAGAAACTGTAGTATCTTCTGTAATTTCTTCAGTTAAAGGTAATTGCGATTGAATCATAAATATGTAGTCATATTTATCTTTCCGAATATTGGACAATCTGTCATTATTCAAATTTAATATATCAATAGCTTGTTCGGCTCTATCAGCCTTTCCTTCTAATTTGCTATCAGATAATATCTTAAAATCTGTAAAATCTTCAATGGCTTGGCGAACAAATTGTAAAGGCAAAGTTTGAATTTAATTTAAGGTATCTTTTAAAAAGCTATTTCGTATTAGTAATCCATTATATTTTTGCTCTTCATCTTCAATTTGGCGGGCAATTTTTGCAGAGTATTTATACTTTTCTTCATCATTAGGAAAATAATCAATGTCATCTAAGTAAAAAGACAATTTTAAACATAATAGTTCGTAGGGTGGGTTAGCCCGTCTTTTTGGGCGTAACCTGAGAAGCACTGCTTCGCAAGACGAAGTGCATTTGACAAAGCTTTCGGTGGGTTACGCTATCACTAACCCACCCTACAAATATACATTTTAATTTTATCCGATTACTTAAAAAATTAAAAAAAAGCCCATAGTAGAATCGATGAGCTTTTTTGTCATGAATGATTAAAAAGTTAATTCGCAATCTTTTTATATTTCATGCGTTTTGGCTCAGCATCCGCCCCCAATTGTTTTTTGCGATACGCCTCAAACTCTGAGTAGTTACCATCAAACCAAATCGGGCCTTCGTCTTCAAACGCCAAGATATGGGTGGCAATACGGTCCAAGAACCAGCGGTCATGCGACACCACCATCACCGTCCCTGGGAACACTTCCACCGCATCTTCCAACGCACGCAAGGTTTCCACGTCAAGGTCGTTTGACGGTTCGTCCAGTAACAGCACGTTCGCCCCTTGTTTTAGGGTTTTGGCAAGTTGCAAACGGTTACGCTCACCACCTGATAGACTGCCGACCAATTTTTGTTGGTCTTGACCTTTAAAGTTAAAGCGACCGATATAGGCACGGCTTGGCGTGGTGTACTCGCCCACGGTAATCATGTCCAAACCGTCCGAGACTTCTTCCCACACGGTTTTTTTGTCGTCAAGCTCATCACGCACCTGTCCGACATACGCCACTTTTACGCTTTCGCCAACTTCCACCGAACCTGTGTCTGGCTTGTCTTTGCCTGTAATCATGTTAAACAGCGTGGTTTTACCTGCACCGTTTGGACCAATGATACCGACAATCGCCATCGGTGGCACGGTGAAAGATAGGTTTTCGTAAAGCAAGCGGTCGCCAAAGGATTTGCTAATGCCTTTAACTTCAATGACTTTATTGCCCAAGCGTGGTCCTGGTGGAATGTAGATTTCAGCCGTTTCGTTACGTTGTTGAAACTCTCGTGAGTTCATCTCTTCAAAACGCTCTAGGCGAGATTTTGATTTGGCTTGCTGACCTTTTTGGTTTTTTCGCACCCACTCAAGCTCTTGTTTTAACGCTTTGGCAAAGGCTTCTTCTTGTTTTTGCTCTTGCTCTAGGCGTTTATTTTTTTGCTCAAGCCATTCGGTATAATTGCCTTGATAAGGGTAGCCATAGCCACGGTCAAGTTCCAAAATCCACTCGGCAACGTTGTCAAGAAAATAACGGTCGTGGGTAATCGCCACAATCGTGCCTGTGTAATCCTTCAAAAACCGCTCAAGCCAAGCGACTGATTCAGCGTCCAAGTGGTTGGTAGGTTCGTCCAATAACAACATATCGGGTTTTGACAAAAGCAGACGGCACAAGGCAACACGGCGTTTTTCACCGCCAGAGAGTTTGGTAACGTCAGCGTCCCAAGGTGGCAGACGCAAGGCATCGGCGGCTTTTTCTAGTTGGGTGTTTAGGTTGTGAGCGTCCCACGCTTGAATGATGTCTTCCATTTTGCCTTGCTCGGCGGCAAGTTTGTCAAAATCGGCATCGGGTTCGGCATATTCGGCATAAATTTGGTCTAGGCGAGCCAGTGCGTCTAGGGCTTCACGCACACCATCTTCTACGTTACCACGCACGTCTTTGGCAGGGTCTAGCATGGGTTCTTGGGCAAGGTAGCCGATTTTGATGCCTGTTTGTGGACGAGCCTCACCGTTAAATTCGGTGTCCACGCCAGCCATGATTTTTAAAAGAGTAGATTTACCTGCACCGTTTAAGCCAAGCACACCGATTTTTGCCCCTGGGAAAAATGACAAACTGATGTCTTTTAGGATTTCACGTTTTGGGGGAACAATTTTTGACACCTTGTTCATAGTGTAAATATATTGAGCCATGTTTTTCCTTTTTTGAAACAAATAATAGAAAAATAAAAAGTTTAACTTTACATTATCGCATTGTTAAAGCATTTGGGCAAGGTGAAATCACTAGCAGATTATCAAAAGTTTGCCAAATATTATCCACGCTATTTTCTGCCGTTTCTACGAACAATAACACCTTATCCCATTCGCTTGGCACGACATTATACACAAAATTGGTTAAACCCAAGCCATAATTATCAGCAAAAATTAAAACTGAACGAATCGCACTTTTTTCATGAATAGCAACAGGCGAGCGAGTAAGTGCCGAAAACTTGACATTTGCTCCCTTTTTTTCCAAAATTTCTGCCAACAAAAATGGCAACCACACAAATTCATTACTGCCTAGTACCAAAATTTTTTGGTTTTTTATAGCGTTTAAATCAATTTTTTGGGTTAAATGATTGAATAAAAAATCCACGCCAGCCGTTGTGTTTAGCGTGGGAAACCGCCCCCACTTGCCTGTAGCCATTAACGGCTGACTGCCCGCTTTGGTGGTGTCCAAAGATGGCATAGTTACGCTTGGCGGATTGGGTTTGTCAGTCCATTGCCAACTGCCTGCCATCAGATGATGACGAAAAAATGCCAAATCGTTAAATGGATTGTTCGCCACTTTGCCAAGCGACCAATCCACCAAAGTCGCCAAGTGTACTTGTTCAAGCTGTTTTAACCCTGCTTGGCGTAACGCATTGACGACATTTTGACAAGTTTGCCCTGTGGACGCTTCATCATCAACCATAATCAAGGTTTTGGCATTAAAGACTTGATTTTGCAAGATTTTATCATCGCTTTGGTAAATCAAATGTTGGCTTGCGTGGCTGTGGTCTTCGCTAAAAGTCGTCAAAAGTTCGCCTGTTTGGGCGTGGCGAGTGGAGTTGAGCAGAATGGCGTTGGGATAACGTTGTTGTAACACTTGATGTACGCCTGCAGACAGCCCCACGGCGGTTTCTGCCATGCCGATGACGACTATCGGCTGTGGCAAGTCGTTTGGGATTAAATCTGCCAAATCGCTAAAGGCTTGTCGCATGATTTTTGGGGCGACTGGGATATGTCGTCCTAGCACTTTAGATACGAATAAAAAGGCTCGTTTTGGGTTAATCCGTTCGGCAAAGCCAAGTAAATCATCAAGCTGATAATCGCCTTTTGTTTGGTAATTTAACGTGAGCGTGCCACGAGATAAATTGATGGTTTTTTGGTTAGTCATCGCTTACTTCTACCCCTAGCACTTCGCACAATCTGCGTAAATCACCTTTAACAAGTTGTTGGCGTTGGTTAAATTGCCAACCGCTTGCCACTTTTACCAGTTCAAACAAATCCATCGCTTCAATCACCAACGCAATATCGGTCGCATTTTTGCCTTTGACATAACATAGCTAAACTGTTGCATGGGGTCAATCGCATATTTTAAAATCACCTCTTGCCAACTGGATAAATTGCTCTGTCCCCAGTCGCCATAGATTTTTTTGGTGCGAATTTTACCCAATTTTTCAATGGCTTGTAAAATTACGCCTATCGTTTTGGCGGACGCATTGTCCGCGTCAATCAATACTGCAATATTGTTTAACATCATCATATCTCTCAAATTATTTCAATATATTTAACTCAATTTTTATCAATTTTACAAAAAATACTTCCTAAAATTTTTACGCCTGACACCCAACGAGCCACAAGGCTTCTTTGCTTTGTTTGGTTAATTGTGGGGTAGAAAGTGGGCTTTGGCTGACATTTTTTGGTAAATCGCTGACATTTAACCCAGCACTCGCCACCAATGCCAACAATAATTGGCTTTTTGTCGCATAATTCATATTTTGGGCGTTGGAAATACTGTGCGTTACCATGCCAATCACTTCGCCAGTCGGTAACAGTAGCGGACTGCCACTTGACCCCGGTTGAATGGGGGCAGTAAACTGCAAATAGCGAATGTCATTGCCAATGCCCTGTAGCCCTGCGATATTGCCCCGCGTAACTTGTAACTGACTGCCAAGCCCTGTCAGCGGAAAACCCAAGGTAGTAACGCTTTCACCCAATAAATCATAGCCCAATTCACGAATAGGAATAAAACTCGGCAATGGTTCGCTCACCTTGAGTAAGGCGGTATCACTGCCTTCATCAGCAAGCACAACTTGAGCCTGTCTGTCCGCCTGTCCTTGCTGACGAATACCGATGATAGTTGCCCCATCAATGACGTGTTCACAAGTGAGCAGATGATAACGGTCAATCGCAAAGGCTGTGCCAGTCCAAGTTTCACCTGCTTGCGGACATGGGCGACTGTTGGGCTGTTGTCCTTGTTGCCCTTGTTGTAGGCTTTCATGAATGGTGGGGTGGCGAGCGTCAAGGCTAATTTGCAAGCGTTCAGCAAAACTGGATAAATGCTGACTGCTATTTTCCGCCAAGGCTCGCACCTTGTATTGTCCGTTTCGTTCGTAAATTTCTAGGATAATACTGGCTTTGACGTGGCGTTCGTTGCTGTTAAATTGATAAGTAATTTCTTGGTTAATTTGAATATCAAATTGGCTGATTTCAATGGCAGGTAAATTAACGTTCGGCGTATCATAAGCGTAAGCAATCAGCTGTACGGTGTGGGCGTGATGAGTTTTAAACAAGGTATCTAGGTCTAGTTGCCAACGGTTGTTTTGTGGGTCAAATTTGCCCCAGTCTTTATTTTCGTGTAGGTAAGCAGGGCTGATGATGGCTTTTCGCTCTTTGTCCATGACAAGCCACAATAGCCCAATTTCACTACCGAGTTGTTGATGATTTTTAATGTAAATATCGCAATGGCTTTGGTTTAATGGAGCGTTTACCCCTAGCGGTAGGTTTAGCATAGATTTTACCCAAGAGAAATTTGTTTTATCTTAGCATATTTTTTTGTAAAAACTTGACATTTTTTAGGATAACAGGTTTGACAAATAATTTGGCATAAAATTTTGTTTTAAAATTTGCCATGTGATTGGATTGGTTAAATTTTGCCAAAAAACTTTGTAAGGTGGGGCAAACATCAACAATAACACCACCGCCGAATACAAGGCAAAATAAGATTTTTTTTGATTTTTGTCAAAAAATTTGATGGCTGTGCCAAAGGATTTTTTGATTTTTAAGCCAAAAATATTGACGCTGTACATTTCGTCCAAAATCAAATGCACCATCGTCCCAAAAAATAAAAACAAGCCCAAAAACCAACTAAATACCGCCCCATTTTTGACCCCATAGTAACTGGCATACACCAATATCAGCGACAACAGCAACATAAACGGAATGGAATGCACAATGCCACGGTGTACCGTCAAACTGCTAAACAACATCAGCACGCCCCACCGCATCATAGCGTACACACTCGCCCACACCACCAAAAGCTCCACCACGCTCAACTCCGCTATCCAAAACACCACCGCCCCAAAGGCGACCAATAAGGCGATGATGTTAAAACCTATGCGTGTGGGAATGGAGTTTTCAAGGTCAATGTCTGGCAACAGTCCGCCTATCGTGCCAACGATGGCACACAAAAAAAACTCAATGGAGGTTACCATGCCAGCCTTATAAACGACAAGGCTTGCGGTGGTACTCATGATAAAGGCGGTGGATAAATGGGTGTTAAAATTTGCCATTTTGTTTTTTTAGGTTAGACTTGTGAATGTTGCAACTTGGCAACCGCTAGGATAAGGCGATAAGGATTATCCGTTTTTTTAAAACCAAGCCTTTCATAATAAGCGACCAGTTCGTCTGTTTTGGCATCAATCACCACAAAACCAATGCCTGTTTGCACCGCCAAATGGCGAATTTTCACTAAAGCATGGGCGATAAGTTTTTTTGACAAGCCTTGCCCTTGATAATCCACGCTCACGCCCATACGTCCGATTAAAATCGCAGGAATTAAGTTTGGATAGCCTTTAATGCGTTGCTCACGGCTGTCAAGGTGCAAATTTGACAGCGTATAAAAGGCTTTGATAACCTTGCCATCGGCTAACACATGGGTTTGGGCAATGCCTTTTTTGGCGTGTTGGCTTGCCATATGTTGCAAATAATGGTTGATAATTGGGTTGCCACAGTCAAAACTTGCCTTGTCATGCTGTTTGTTTAACAATTCAAACAAGGCTTTCTCCCAATGTCAACAACTGTTTTAATTCGTCATTGGGTGGCGTGGTGTCGTTTAACATCTCGTTAATCAGTTGACTTTCTTGTTCGCTTAAATGCCAAATGGGTGTTTCATTGATGATTTTTAGCGATTTTTCAAATACCACATTGAGCATAAATTGGCTCATGCTAAGCCCCATTGTTTGACTGGCTTGTTCAATAATGGCTTTGGTTTGGGGTGTGGTTCTGATACTGATACGTTCGGTTGCTTGCATAACTTTTCCGATATTAAATGTGTGTCATTTGTTAGTACATTATACAAGCAACTTGTTCAATTAACAAACAAAATCAATCTTTTTCAAAATTACCAATGAACTTTAAACCACAATGAAAAAACCGATAAAAATTGACCATAACTGGGTAAAATCATTAGCAATAACAGAATAATTGCTATTACTAATGATTGGATAAATATCCGTCCCAAAAAACCTATCCAAATCTACCTATAGGCAAATTTAGCGTTTTCTTCCTACTTCAACGTTGTTTGCTCTTGTCATTTGACTTAAGACTTACATCAACTCCATAGGCTGACACGGTGGAACTCACCGCCAAAAATATTAGGTTGTTAAAACCTTAGTTGCATGATTTAGGATATTGATACTAGCGTTTATATCTCTATCATGCGTAATATGGCAATTTGGGCATTGCCAATTTCTCATACTAAGTAGCAAGTTATCCAATTTATAATTACAATTGTGGCAAGTTTTCGAACTGGGATAAAATCTATCTAATTCTTTCACTGTTTTGCCCCATTGGTTCGCTTTATAAATCAATTGTCGTTTAAACTCATAAAAACCTAAATCATTAATCGCACGGCTAAGTTTTTTATTCTTTACCATGCCTTTTACATTTAGGTTTTCAAGACAAATCACATCATAAGACTTAACAAGGCTTGTGGTTAGCTTGTGTAAAAAGTCTTTTCTGATATTGCTGATTTTAAAGTGTAGCCGTGATAGCTTGGTTTTTGCCTTTTCACGGTTTTTTGAGCCTTTTGTTTTTTTGATAAACTTTTATTCAATCGTCTTAGTTGTTTGAGTTTGTTTTTTAATGGTTTTGGTGCTTGGATTTTTTCGCCATTTGACAAGGTGGCAAGGTCTGTAATGCCTAAATCAATACCAACTTGTTTGTCTGTTTTGGGTTGTGGTTTGATGATGTTTTGTAATTCAACGGCAACTGATACAAACCATTTACCGCCTTGTTTAAAGATTTTGGCAGATAGGATTTTGCCTGTGTGTCGCAGTTTTTCACGCATTCTAACAAGTCCAAGATTGGGGACTTTGATAAAAGGTTTGTTATTGATGTCAATAAGTTTAAATTGGTCGTTGGATAAGCTAAATCTGTCATTTACGCCTTTTTTTCTAAATTGTGGGTATTTGCTTTCACCTTTAAAAAAGCGTTTGAATGCGTCTCCTAGTTGCATGATGGCAAGTTGTGGGCTGCATTTGGTTACTTCTAGCATAAAGGGGAATTGTTGTCTTTTTATGCTATTTAGTTGTTTTCTAAGTTTGCCTTGTGATGGTTTGTTAAGTTTGGTTTCATCAATTTCTATGCCATTTTTCAAGCATTCATCACGATAAGTTTTATCGGCTTGGTATTGTTTTTGCCAATTATCTAACGCCCAGTTATAGGCAAGACGGGCTACACCGCAAGCCTTTGCAAAGTAAGTTGCTTGTTTATTCGTTGGGTCTAGGGCGATGATGTGTCCACGTATTAGGGTCATTCTAGTACTTATCGTAACGTCTGTGTCCTTTTAGTGTTCTTTCGGCAACAAGCATGCCACTTTTGTCCCATCTGCGTAATGTTGAGATAGACACACCTAGTTGTTTTGATGCTTCGTTGATACTAATTAATCTATTTATTTGGATATTCTAAGATGGATTTGGTTAGATTTCAAGAAGCAGTTTCAAACCCTTGCCGTCGTGGATACAACCAATTTTTAATTTTACTAATCAAAAATTTTTCCCTTGTTCATAATACCATTCGGGTCAAAGACAGCTTTTAATTGTTTCATATAGGCGATTTCATCATCAGGGCGAGTGTAATTTAGATATGGCTTTTTGGTCATACCCACGCCATGTTCGGCAGAGATTGAGCCGTTGTACTTTTTCACCGTTTCAAAGACATATTTATTCACCACTTTACATTTGTCAAAAAACTCATCTTTTGTCAAATTTTCTGGTTTTAAAATGTTTAAATGCAAATTGCCATCGCCAATATGCCCAAACCAACACACTTCAAAATCTGGATAATTGTCATTCACAATTTTATCAATATCATTAATAAAATCAGGCACATGGCTGATTAACACCGAAATATCATTTTTATATGGCGTAAATACCGAAATGGTTTCAGAAATATATTCACGCAGTTTCCACAACTCTTGGGCTTGAGCGATAGATTGGCTCATCACACCATCAACCAACAAACCTTGTTCCATACAGTATTCAAACACCGCCATCGCTTCGTCCATAATCGGCTCATAAGGGGCTTCAAACTCTAAAAGTGCATAAAATGGACAATCGCTTTCAAACGGACGTTGTACATGACCTGTCGCTAACAGTTTGTTCATTGCCACTTTGTCAAAAAATTCAAATGCCGTCAAATCCAATTTGCTTTGGAAATTTGCCAAAATTTTCATAATATTAGCAAATTCGTCCACGCCTAGCACCATGACGGTTAAGTTTTTCGGTTGGCGTTCCAGTTTGATTTGGGCTTTGGTAACGATACCAAGCGTGCCTTCCGCACCGATAAACAAATGGCGAAAATCATAGCCAGTCGCATTTTTTATCATGCCTTTGTTCAGCTCCAAAATATCGCCCTTGCCAGTTACCACCGTCAAGCCAAGCACCCAGTTACGGGTCATGCCATAACGGATAACCTTGATACCGCCTGCATTTGTGCCGATATTACCACCGATTTGGCTTGAGCCTGCGGACGCAAAATCCACAGGATAATATAAGCCTTGTTCTTCGGCAAAATTTTGCAAATTTTTGGTAATCACGCCAGCTTCCACTTCCACCATACGGTCATCAGGGTAAAAGTTTAAAATTTTGTTCATTTTGTCAAGGCTCACCACCACTTCGCCATTGCTCGCGACCGCCCCTGCGGAAAGACCTGTCCGCCCACCGCTTGGGGTAATGACAAGGTTCAATTCGTTACAAGTCTTGATAATTGTTTGCACTTGTTCGGTACTTTTTGGGAAAAGAATGATATTTGGGTTTGGCTCAAAATGTTTGGTATGGTCTTTACCAAAAAATTCTAAATCTTCGGCGTTGGTTTTAAATTGGTTGTCATCAAAGCCTTGTTGGGTCAATTTTTCAATCAGTTGATTTATCATGATACGCTCACTTGGGGTTTTAAAAAAATGGTTTGTAAAAATATTGGTTAAAAATAGCCTTATTATAGTGGAATTTTTAACAATTTTGGCAAAAATAAATTTTTGGAATATCTAACTTAACTTTATTCATGTTAAATTGATAAATTTCACGCCAAATTAGCCGTCAATTGTGCTATGATAAAGCCACTTTTTTTAATTGTAAATTTTTTACACCAAAATGATGAAGGACACAGCCATGACTGACCATCTTTCTTTAGGCAAAGATAAAATCCGCTTTTTAATGCTTGAAGGCTTGCACGACAACGCCTTTAAAGTGTTAAAAGACGCAGGTTATACCAATGTTGAAGCCATTTCAACCGCCCTTGACGAAGCTGAGTTGATTGAAAAAATCAAAGACGCACATTTTATCGGTATTCGCTCTCGCACCAATCTGACTCGTGCTGTGCTAGAAAAAGCCGAAAAACTGATTGCTATCGGCTGTTTTTGTATCGGTACAAACCAAGTAGATTTGGACGCAGCTCGTGAGTTAGGTATTCCTGTATTTAACGCACCGTACTCTAACACTCGCTCGGTTGCCGAATTGGTGCTTGCCGAAATTATCATGTTAATGCGTGGTGTTCCAGAAAAAAATGCGGTGGTTCATCGTGGCGGTTGGGGCAAATCTGCCAAAGATAGCTATGAAGTGCGTGGTAAAACCCTTGGGATTGTCGGTTACGGTTCTATTGGTTCACAATTGTCGGTTTTGGCGGAAAATTTGGGCATGAAAGTGATTTATCACGATGCGATTACCAAATTGCCAATGGGGAATGCTCGCCAAGTGGGTAGCCTTGAAGAATTGCTCAAAAATGCCGATGTGGTAACACTTCATGTGCCAGATTTGCCAGAAACTCGCAACATGATTACCGCCAAAGAATTGGCAATGATGAAACCAAAATCACACCTAATCAATGCCGCTCGTGGTAAATGTGTGGATATTGATGCGTTAGCCGAAGCGTTAAAAAGTGGACATTTGATTGGGGCGGCGATTGACGTATTTCCAAAAGAGCCAAAATCAGCTAGCGAAGAGTTTGAATCGCCATTGCGTCAATTTGACAATGTGATTTTAACGCCACATATCGGTGGTTCAACCCAAGAAGCACAAGCCAACATTGGTTTGGAAGTTGCCGAAAAATTTGTGCGTTATTCAGATATGGGCGACACGCTATCTGCGGTGAATTTCCCGAATGTGACCATTCCGTTTAAAGACGGTACGCACCGTTTGTTACATATTCACAAAAACGTGGCGGGCGTGTTATCACAAATTAACTTGTCATTTGCCGAAGCGGGCATTAACATTTTGGCACAAAACTTGATGACTGAAGGCGATGTCGGTTATTTGGTGATGGACGTTGATGATGATGATTCTGCCAAAGCGTTGGAACGTCTGCGTGCCGTACCAGAAACCATTAAAGTGCGTGTGTTGTTTTAATTAATTGTTTACAACGCAATAAAAAAGGGTTTGTTTAACAAGCCCTTTTTTGCATAAAAAAAGGATAATTTTAACTCTAAATTTGGTGGGTTACGCTTTGCTAACTTACCCTACAAAATGTGAGAAATTTTTACCAATTATTTTTTAAATTAAATAACATCAAAATGAAAAAAATTTATCTAATCCGCCACGCCCAAAGCGAATCCAACGCAGGTGTCGCCATTCGCCCCAATCACGAAATCAACATCACCGAACTTGGCAAAACCCAAGCAAACGAGCTTGCCGACTGGTTACAGCAACACATTGACGAGCCTATCACCGATATTTTTATTAGCCGTTATCTTCGCACGCAACAAACTGCCGAGCCGTTTTTGACAAAAACTGCACGCACCGCTATGATAATTGACGATTTGCACGAGTTTAATTATTTGGATTTTGAGCATATCAAATTGCTAAATTTAGCCGAAATTCGCCAAATGGCGGAAGATTTTTGGCAAAAACCGAGCAATTTTCAAGACAGCGAACAGACGGACAGTTTTGTCAATTTTGTGCAACGTGTCAAAAATGTTCGTACTTTTTTTGACAATTTACCCAACGGCACTTATGTCGTATTTACGCATGGTATGTGGCTTGGCATGTTGATTTGGCAAGTGTTGCACGCTGACGGCAAGCGAGTGTTTAACCAACAAAAATTCCGTGAATTTGAGCTTGCCATTCGTCCAAAAAACTGCGAAGTATTTTTGTTAAAAGACAACACAGTCGCCAAAGTGCGAGTGCGTACCGATGGCGATGATGTGGATATTCGTTAAAATTTTTCTCTGCACACGACAAAAAAACAAAAAAGTCTGATAAAACAATGGCATAATAGTAATTTTTCCGACGAATTAAAACCATGCCAAACCTTATCAGACTAAAAAGAATTTTATCGCAAAACCTAACAATACACAAGGCAAAAATCAACTGCTTAAGTCTAATGATAATAGCCATCATTACCGCCCAAAGCAGTAACCTAAAAAAGATAGCCAGACACTTTACCAACAGCACAACAAATGACAGCAACTACCGAAGAATACAACGCTTTTTCGCCCAAACACCCCTAAATGAACACCAAATAGCACGCCTTATCTTTCAACTATTTGGACTAAACAAAGTCACACTCACCATTGACCGTACCAACTGGAAATGGGGAAAAAGCAACATCAACATCTTCATGTTAGCTGTTGTACACAAAGGCATTGCCATACCCTTATACTGGACAATGCTAGACAAACAAGGCAACTCAAAAACACTAGAGAGAACACAACTCATTGAAAAATTCATTCACACCTTTGGTAAAGATAAAATACAAAAAGTATTAGCCGATAGAGAATTTGTGGGTTCTGCATGGTTTGACTGGCTAACAAAACAAAATATTAAATTTGCCATACGCATTAAAAAAGACAGTAAAGTGACCAATACACAAGGACAAAGCGTACAAATTAAAACACTATTTCATAATTTAAACCAGCAAGATACTTATCACCATGCTAGAACACTCTTTGTTGATAAGTGTCCTGTCAAGGTATCGGCAAAGCTTGATAGTGATAATGATTATGTGATTGTGGCTACCAATGATTTTGATGATATTGACCCTATGGCAACTTATGCGATGCGTTGGCAGATTGAAACGCTGTTTTCTTGTTTAAAGGGGCGTGGTTTTAATCTTGAGGATACGCATTTGACTAAACAAGACAGAGTGAGTAAATTGGTTGCGGTAAATGCGTTAGCCTTTTGTTGGGCTTATTTGACTGGCTTGGCGGTCATTGATGATAAGCCTAGTCATTATAAACGTTGCCTTAAGTCTAATGGTCGTCCTCAGTCAAGTGTTTTTGCTTTGGGGTTAGATTTTCTGATTGATGGATTTAGATGGTTTATTATGTGTGGTGATTTTGCTTTTTTTAATAGGTTGGTTGATTTTCTCAGTTTTAAAAGAAAATCAACTTTGTTTTAGTAGTTTCTGTCGTGTGCAGAGAACACCAATAAATGTTGAAAATTTCTAAGCCACGCATGTGGTGGGGAATAGGGGGATAATTCACATGTTCACGGCGTGGGATTTCTAAGCCACGCATGTGGTGGGGAACTGTGAAAAATTATTGTTTCGCATTCACGGTGATTTCTAAGCCACGCATGTGGCGGGGAACAATGACAGTGGTTTGGATACTTATCTACAAATTTTCTAAGCCACGCATGTGGTGGGTAACTTTGTTTTTTGTTTTTGCCTTTCCGATTTTTTTTTCTAAGCCACGCATGTGGTGGGTAACTTGATTTGCGGTATTGACCCCTTATAATACAATTTCTAAGCCACGCATGTGGTGGGTAACAAAACCTACTAATCAAAAATTTTAGGACATTCTTTCTAAGCCACGCATGTGGTGGGTAACTAGTCAATCGTGGATTTGTCGCCCACCGTGCTTTTCTAAGCCACGCATGTGGTGGGTAACGGCAACCTTTTGGGGGTTCGCCGCTGCTTTATTTTCTAAGCCACGCATGTGGTGGGTAACGGTGCGGTGGTAAGTCCGACAATTACAGACACTTTCTAAGCCACGCATGTGGTGGGGAACGGTATTACGACCTAATCAATTATTTAAGGTTTTTTCTAAGCCACGCATGTGGTGGGGAACGATAGTCAAACCAACGCCAAATTAAGCCAGTTTTTCTAAGCCACGCATGTGGTGGGGAACACCTGTCATCTTGTCGGTAAATGTGCGGTCAATTTCTAAGCCACGCATGTGGTGGGGAACATAAAAAAAAGCATATACACGTTGCCACGTTCTTTTCTAAGCCACGCATGTGGTGGGGAACCAAAACAAAATAAAGACATTGAAATTGCAGTTTTTCTAAGCCACGCATGTGGTGGGGAACTTTACTTTGCCATTTTCTAATTGACTATATGCTTTCTAAGCCACGCATGTGGTGGGGAACTTTACTTTGCCATTTTCTAATTGACTATATGCTTTCTAAGCCACGCATGTGGTGGGGAACATGGTTCTTGTTCAATTCCCCATTTTACGCAATTTCTAAGCCACGCATGTGGTGGGGAACATTGTGGGACGGAACTTTATCGGTTGGGATATTTTCTAAGCCACGCATGTGGTGGGGAACGTTAGCTAGCCACGCATCACTGATTGCGATTTTTTCTAAGCCACGCATGTGGTGGGGAACAGACGCTTTTTAAAAAATGTCTAAAAATGCCTTTTCTAAGCCACGCATGTGGTGGGGAACTGATTGGCTTTAGCGTTGCCGTGTGGGTGCGTTTTCTAAGCCACGCATGTGGTGGGGAACCGCATGGTATGCGGTAGTGTCTGCAGGTGTCATTTCTAAGCCACGCATGTGGTGGGGAACGAAACCAGCATTCCCCACCGTTTTTTTGTGTCTTTCTAAGCCACGCATGTGGTGGGGAACCTCAACAGCGTTTGGCGTTAGCAGTACAAAGTTTTCTAAGCCACGCATGTGGTGGGGAACCCTATGAAACAAGGTTTTGATTGGCTTTGGCTTTTCTAAGCCACGCATGTGGTGGGGAACATTTTCTAAGCTGTCAATATCGCTCAATGCTATTTCTAAGCCACGCATGTGGTGGGGAACATGCTCAAAGGCAGCAAACAACGCCATCACGCTTTCTAAGCCACGCATGTGGTGGGGAACTTTGCCATTGGATAGCAGTTTGCCCGTTTGGCTTTCTAAGCCACGCATGTGGTGGGGAACTAGTATTATAACTCAAAAAATATAGTTACATCAAGGCATTCAAGTAAAAAACCGACTTTTACCCTTTTTTTGCACCTTGATGTAACTAATTGATTTTAAACTAAGTTTTTATATAGTAAAAATAAGGGTCTTCACCTTACTATACAAACTTTAATTTATCCAATGCGGAACGGTTACATGATTTGAAATATTATTCATACCATACGCATTAAAACTGCCTAATTTAGGCTGTTCAGCAGGTTCTTGCAAAATTGACAAATGATAATCGTTGCCATTGTGCAAGCTTTTCATTTGAACGTATGGATACGGCATTTCGCTCGTTGCCTTATTCTTCTGACAGTATGCCATCGCTTCATCATAGCCAATGCCTTTGTATTTGGCATAATCTTTTACCTTACGCTCAAGCGATTTGCCACGATACCGCCTTACCACGACATATTCTGTCGCTTTGTTTGGTACTTCTTTCACACTTGTCAAATGCACATAGTCAATCAATCGTGCAAACCAAACAGGCAATGCCAATTTTTCTAATTCATCTGCCGTTTGAGCAAAAATGCGTAATTTCGTTCCAAGTGTGGCAAAAGTTTTACCATTTTTTTCTTTATAACAGTAATTAGGAAAACACACGCCAATTCCGTCAATCCCATGCTTATTTTTAATATCGGCAAGGGCGATGTGGAGTTGGGTATAAACCTTACTCCACAAGAAATAGGGCGAAATTTCCGCATCAGGAATCAGCGTGATTTCTTGATAGAAATTCATGGTTTATTCCTCCTCGTTTTTTTTGCTACCGCCAAAAAGACCACCACGAATCAAATTAGCAACCACAAAATGTTGCTCCTCCATACTCATTTCTTCTTTTTTAACCCATTTAACCATTAACGTATATAAATCAGTTTTGCTAGTGCGATATGCCTGACCTTGTGTTGGTACAGAACCATAAGGTTCAATGGCAATGGCAGGTTTTACTGCTAAATCAGTTTCTGATTCATACCAAGTATCAATGGTGCGAATGGCATTACCAATTTTTTCAGAATGCAACCCAGCACACAGTCCTGTTGGTGTTTTGATTTGATGTAAAAATTTAGATTTACCAAAAGTTGGACTATTCTCTCTTGTGTCTTTACCACGCATTTCTTGAGATGGGAAAATTCTCTGACCTAAACCTACTTTGGCAAAGGCTTCAATTTTTAACAGCAAATATTTACCTGTTTCAAAACTATCGGCAATGCAAGTTACCAATTCATCAATTTGTGAATTTGATTGGTCAAAATCATGTAATTCAAAATCAAAGGCACTAAAAGTCCATGAATTATCTTGATTTTCGGTATCGGTAATTTTAACTTCTATCTGTTCTGCACCAATGCGGTTACGCCACAAAAAACGTGCATTAGCAAGATTTTGAGCATAACGCTTAGCAAGTGGTAATAACCCTACATCTTTTTGATAATTTTGATAGGCAGTTTGCAACCCTTCCATAAATCCAATCGGTTTATCAGAATAGGTAACTGCTTGACTAATATTACCTAAAAATTTAACCGTAAAAGTAACTTTTAATGTATCCAAATCATGCGGTAAGTTGGCATCATCGCCCCATACGATATTTGGCTGGATTTTTTCTTCATCTGCGACACCATATTGACTTTTGGTTGCACGATTACGTTTATCATGCAGTTCAATATTTTGCCATGCGTTGTTATCGTTTTTATTTTCCCATAATCCAGCCTGCATCAATCCATCAGATGGTTCAATTTTACGACTAAACGCCAGTACACTTGGTACAGTGACTTCAGTATTGTTTCTTGGTGATCTTGCCATGAGTATGACTCCTTATGATTAAAATTAAAGACCTAATTGACTAAACATATCATCTAAATCAGTCTGTTCTGATTGATGAGATTGGGAATGTATTTCCATATTTTGTTTTTGCTGGCATAAATACCATTCATTTTCAACATGATATTGCCAAAATAAAGTATTCAAATCACTGATGCGATGCAAACTTTTCCATTCACCAAGTCCATGTACCGCCTCCACAAAACGAAATGGATAACGTGTATCACGCAAATTTTCTACTTCTTCTGGCGAATAAAGTGGGCTAATGCCTTTATATCCAATCATAAGTGGCACTATCCAACCTTTTTTATTTTCTGGAATATAACGTTGCCAAGAAATTTCATCTGTTTCATGATTTCTAATAGCTTTTTCTTTGAAAGCAAAAAAGTCTGTCCAGCATTCTAATAGTGATTGTTCATTTTGAAGTTTTTCAAAATGCTCTTCCAATAAATGGCTTGCGTCCAACAAGGTAAAGCAAGGCAATAAAATGTTTTTTAATTTTCGTTGGCTCTCTTTATCATCACTCACGATTTGAATGCTTTTTAATTTTTTAAGACTGCCACCTGCCAAACGTGATTGATAAACCAATCCTTTTATCGTAGTAAGATATTCTTCTTTTAATTCGCTATTGCTTGATAATATTCCATCAATACGAAGCAACAAGGATACAGTCATATCCATTTTGCCTTCTTCAATGATTGAGGCTGGGCTTTTTAATTTTTTACTCTCTTCCCCTTTCAAGGTTAATGGTGGATTACGACTTTGAATAAAGCGAATATAAAAATCTTGATAGCTATTTACTTCATAATCATGGCAAAAAATCGCACAGCCTGAAAGCTCAATACCGATTTGCTCTTTTAATTTTCGTGATAAAGCGTGTTCAAAACCCAAAAAAGCGGTAATCGCTGGAAAACCATAAGTGAAGCCAGCAATACAATTAGCATTTTCTACTTGAATTCGTTCTAATAAAATGTAATCAGCCATGAGTTACTCCGCTTTTAATATTTGATAAAAATCTTGCAAAATAAGTGTCATCATTTTTAGCCACAATTCTTCCAATGATTTGGTGCGAATATCATCACCAATATGTTTGCTTATCCATTGAACAATTTCAGATTTTAATTCATCTAAATAAGCAGATATTTGTGGTTGAGACAATGTTTGTGTTTGCAAAATTTGAGTGTCAATCAATATTGCCAAATATTCAGGTATTTGATGATTTTCACTCCAGCCAGCAGGCTGACTTTTTCTTATCAACATTATTTCATCACAAATATTAGAAACAATTTTTTCAATAAGCTCTTTTAATAGTAATCTTCTGTCATGATTGATAAATAATTCATTTTTATTAAATACATCAATCAAATATTTAACTTGTTCAAATAACTCTTTTTGATAACTTCTTTTTAAAATATCGCCAATACGAGTAGGTGGCATTGGGCTGGCATTCCATTTGGGCGGAAGCGATGGAAATAAGTGCAACAAGCCATTTCTTTGACCATTCAAAGAAGAGACGTTTTGATGCATGCTTTTGGTTACACCAAGTGTTGCGATATTAGGATAAAAAACATAAGTTTCTTCATGCCATTTATTTTGTTTTTTGGCTTGATTAACAGGGTTAGTTTTATCTTTACTTGCTTTTATTGCCAATGCAATTTCATGTGCTAATGAACTAGAATACATGGGCGAAACCAAATGATATTCATCAATCCCAATAGGGATATAAATCTGTTTAGCCAAGGTATGACTATAGATTTTTTGTGATTGATAGACTTGTTTGATTTGGTTTGTCCAATATTCACGCTTACTTTTATCTTCGGTAATTTGTGAAAAGTTTTGTTCATCTTCTGCCAACAATTCGCCAAGCTGTTTATTTGTACCTGAAACAGGAAAACTCAAAAACTCTGCAATCGGAGATAATGCTGCACTAGAATAGCCACTATCCAAGAATTGGCTGTTAATCGTTTGATTACTAATTAAATGTAGGTTTTTGGTTGAGATAATGCTATCTTTCAAACTCATTGCTTGACTGCTTGAATGCGTGAGTTTTGCAACGTGAGAGACATTCAAAAATATGTTCTCAGCATTTTCAGCCACTTTATCTAGCCAAGAAAAAATTTCATAATTATCAATAATTTTTTGTTTATCATTTTCGCCAAATTTACCTTTCAAACTTCTTTGTTTTTTCTCAATAGTTTTTTGGATTTTTTGGGTTAAAAAATCATCAATTGCTTGTTTTGCAATCATTGTATTTGTCATTTTGAACCTCTTACTGTATTAAATATCTGTAAATACACCCAAAAAAGGATGATAAAAATATGGTTTATCTGAATTTTTATAATACGGAATACTTACTTCGCCATAAATATTAGGCACTTTATCCACATTCAAATTTAATCGTTCGGCAATTTGTTCGTATTGCAGGCATTCATCAATATCAAACCAGATAAAGCTATTTTTACCTAATTTTACATTATCATAAAACATAATCAAGTTACTTGCAATCAGTTGATTTTTATCATTTTGATGATACCAAGTCATTTTCCCTTGTGAATTAGCTTTTAAAACAAAGGTCAATTCTGGCGATGATAAACGAAAAGGTTGTTGGCGTTGAATTTCACCTGCCCAAGTTACTTTTTCTTGCCACCAAAGTTTGGCATGATTGGGTTCAAACGGTTTGTTATTTTGATTGTTTACACCCATTAATTTATACCAATAAACACTTTGTTCCAAATCTACCAAATTTGTATAAGGTGGTTTTATTGGTTTCATCAGTTGAATACTAGGAATGGCGTTAATTGTTTGATATTGTTCAGGCAGCAACGTGCAACTAATGGATTTATCGCCATCAATGATGTATTTTTGACTTTCAAACCCTGGTTTTTCATACACTACTTTTTCCCCTATTAGCGTTTTATAATTCTCATTCAAAATGAATAAATTTTCATGCTGTACAGCTTGCTTGCGATGACGTTGCAATCGTCCTGCCAGTTGCACCAAAGAACGCATAGAGCTTGGTTCAGCAATCGCCCAATCATAATCATGGTCTCGTCCTACTTCGCATACCGATGTGGCTAAAACGACAAAAATATGATGTTTAGCACTTGAATTTTTTGCAATTGCTTGTTTGATTTCATCGTGTTGCCAAATCGTATTAGCTTGTTTTCGGTTTAAAATTCTGTCTAGTTTTTCTTCAATTGATGAACGAGCCGATAAGGTAAATTGACTGTGATAAACGCAATAATGAATGCAATATTCATCATTCACTTCTTTTTTAATCAATTGTTTAGCTACTGCAACCAATGGTTTAATATTGGCAAAACGCACGACACCCAGTGAAATACAATGGCTTTCATTACTTTGATGATTGAATGAATGGACATTAAAAATGTTTTGATAAATTGTATCTGCCAAAGATTCAATCGCATTTTCTTCACTTTCAATGGGAATAACTTTGGCTCTGCGTTCAGGCTGTCTGTTTTTGGATAACTGTTCAATGCGTTTATCAATAAATTGCTTATGATTTTTTAAAAAATCAGCCATTTCATTGATTTGAATGCTTTTTGATGAAAATTCATCAAACCAAGCACACACAATATTTGGATTTTGCGTATTACCAAGCATAGACCGTTGATAAATTTTTCGCCCTGCCTGATATGCTTCAAACAAACCATACGCCATTGCAGATGGAATGGTTGCACTTGATAACAAAACCTTTGCCCCAAGCATACCCGCCCAATTAACAAGCCTTGCCAATGCAGGTAAATCTGCCAAACCAAATTCATCAGGTTCATCTAATACCAAATCGCCACTTAATAGCCGTAACATTGGCGCAATTTGTTTACCTCCACGCAACCCTTCGGTTGCTGGAATTAAATAATCAATCGTGCTAATCAAAATGGGGGCGTGCAATAATTTTTGATATTTGGGATCTTTACCAAACCATTTAGCGAGTAATGTATTTTTTTCTATTTGAATGTCTTCGTCATATTCCACTTCAAAATCATCATCTAATTCCAAACTTTCACTACCACGCAAAGCCAAAGCGGTTTTTTCTAAATTTTCTAGCAATTCTTTTTGCTTTTTGATGAGTGTATCATCTTTATTTTCTTGATTGGCATTCAATAAGTTAAGAATCGCTTTTGAGCCAATCAATGTGGCGATTTCGCTTTTATCTAAATGCAAATTTTGTTGCAATGCCTGTCCTGTTTGTGTGGTAAGTGTTCTTAATCCCAAAGCCACACTAAAACGACAACCTTTATTTTCATCTGCCAGCGCATACATAATCCGAGCATTGGCAAAAGTTTTTCCTTTGCCTGTTGAAGCCATATTGATACCAAAAAAGCCATTTTCTTGACTGGCGTGATTGACTTTTTGACTGATAATAACTGCTTTATCTTGCCATTGGCTTAATGTTTTATCTGCATTATCAAAACCACGTTCTAAAATACGATTGATGTCCAAAGTGGGTAATTCTGATAAAAACTTGGGCAAATTTTGGCTAAATTGATACGCATGATGAGCAACCATAACATTATGTTCATCAAGGCGTTGTTTAAGCTGTTTATTGCCATCGGTATTGGCATAGGCAAGATAATTTTTATCACAAAAGTGTGGCGTTGCATTTTGAGCGGAATAATAATGGTCAGCCGTCATCAACATCATTCTAGCCAAATGTTGTGTTAATAAATCATTTTGCCAATCAAAAACTTCAATCGTTTTCAAAATCTTTTTGGCATTGTTAGCAAGTGTTATCGCTTGTTGTTGCCAAGTTTGGCTTCTTAAAGGTAAACCCAAAGAAAATTGCCAATTCACTTGCTTTTCATCATCACGCCAATTGTTTTTGGTATAAGTAGGCGAATTCCATTTGATATCGCAATCTGTTAGCCATGTATCAGCTAAATTATTTATTTCCAATGATGGTTGATGTTGTTCAAAATAAGGATAAACCAATAAACGATGATGAGAAACTATCAGCCATGCTACTAATTTTGTAAAATCATCAAAAGCATTGAATTTTATTTCGCTATTGATATTGTTCAAATTATCACGAGAACTTTTATTACCGACATAATTTAAAATAGATTGTTCATCAATTTGATTTGAATGAATCAGCATATTTAGCCATTGTTCACACGATTGATTTTGTACAAAGGCTTCAAACAATTTAAACGACACCCATTCATGACGATAAGGTTCATAGTTTTTTGTGCCTTTTTCTTTTTTTGGATTAAGTTTATTTTGAAATAAATCATTGGCTTTGCCGAAATCGTGAAAAAGCCCCGCAATACCTGCTGCAATGGCAATCAATTCTAAATTTTGCCAAAGTTTACTGTCTTGGTAATGTGCCATCTCTTTTTGTGTGCGATTCACCGCCACTTCCCCTTGTTCATTAAATTTTTTGCGATTGCCCACCACCCACACAAGCTCACTTCTTTGCCGTGTGCGTACACGGTGGCAACTGACGGCGGTGGATTTGGTGGCAGACGATTTTAATAAACGCTTGACCGTGTCCAGCCCATCTTCCGTGATTGCCGTTTGCCAAACATTATCGCCAATGCGATTGGCAAATGTGTCCAAAATCTGTCTGGTGCGATTTAACGCCTTTTTTTCGCATTGAGAAATAAAGGTAACGAGCATTTCAATGTCCCCAATCTTGGTTTAACGCCATAGCTTTCACCGTGTCAAACATCACGTCCAACGCCTTGTAAGCCGTGAAATAATTTAAACATTCTTGGCGAAATTCCTGCTCGCTTGCGTTATCACTGGCACAAATAAACGCCAATGGCAACACAATCGTATCTTTGACAATATCTGCAATATCAAAGACTAACGCCCCACGACGTGTCTTTCCGTGCATGACTGCAAAACCGTGTGGAATGCCTAGCACCCAAGCCGTTGTCGCCCCCAATCCGTACGCCAAATAATTGCCGTGATTTAAAAACGCATTGGCTTTGTCCACCCCATCATGCTCACGGCTAAACCCTGCATTATTGGTGTTGATGGACGCAAGGCGATACAAATCTTTGGTCATACGCCCTTCAAGCGTGAGCAAATCATTAACGCTATTTTGCCCAAAAATCATCTCTTTATAGCGATTTTGTAAGCTTACAATTTGCTCGTTTTTGCTGTCAAAACCCACGGCACGAAAATCCTTATCCCTTACCCAAACGTCCTGCATAAAATCAAGCCGTGCCAGTTGCAATTTTTTCGCCATTTGCAAACGCTTGTCATCGTCCCACCACCACGACAGCCAACCTTGAATGTACTCGGTTGGGCGGTATTCAGATTGTGGCGTAAACCATTCAATTTCCGTCCCCATAAAAAGTGGCGTACCACCACCGCCACAAAACCCCACCAACACGCCCGCTTGCGACAACATTCGCATGGCAGCCTGCGTGATGGACGTACCCGTGCCAAGCAAAATGCAAGTAGTGTTGGCAATGGGAATGTTGTAATAGAGATTTTCTTTTTCCGATTCGGTGAGATAGAGAATGCGACCGTCTTTTTGCATAACACGGCAGTATTGAAGATAGTAGATGTTGGCACGTTTGGAATGGAGAATGGTTTTGAGGTCGGAGGACTGAAAACTGTTGTTGGTGTAGGGATTAGCGTTTGGCATAATAAAGTAACATTTGTTGAATTTATTGTAGTATGGCAAAATTATTTAGTCTTTGCAAGTAGGTTATAAAAATAATACGACATTTTATGTCGTATTATTTGTAACATTGGTTATTTTAGGCTTGATTTTATCCAAAAGTTGTTATATCAGATTGATTATGTTCATTCAAACAATAAAAGCGAATCATACGCTTTTATTAGACCTCTTTCCAAACCAACAAACAAAACTGATATAATAGCAACTTTATCAACCAAAACCACAAAAAAATAACACCCGAACAAGCACAAAAACTAACTGAAAATCAATTTAAACGCTATTTTGGCATAGAGCGAGAAACCTATCAGCACATACTAAAAATACTCCAAGAAGCCTATACCGAACAACACAAACAAGGTGGTAGAAAAGCCAAAATAAGCCTAGAAAACAAACTCATGATAACACTAAACTACTACCGAGAATACCGAAGTCAATTTCATCTAGGACAAGACTTTAGCATTAGCGAAAGTGCAGTATGCAAAGCAATTAAATGGGTAGAAAGCATACTTATTAATCATAAAGACTTTGCCTTACCCAGCAAAAAAACCTTATGGCAAGACCCTAATCTCGACATGATACTGATTGACGCAACCGAAGTACCCATAGAACGCCCCAAAAAAAGCAAATCATAAGTTATCATCACAACGTGTGTTAAATGAGCATGTTATTGGTAAAATCAAACGTTTTAAAATATTATCTTGTCGTTATCGTAATCGCAGAAAACGTTTTGGATTAAGGGTCAATCTGATTTCTGCGATTTATAATTTTGAGTTAAGGTGGTTTGGAAAGAGGTCTAATCAAAAACGCTTATTATACGGTGAAATAGAACTTGATGAAAGCTATTTTGGAGCAAAACGCCAACGTGGTTTTCATGGTAAACTTAAACGTGGGGGTGGTACACTTAAACAACCTGTTTTTGGTATCTTTGAGCGTGATGGTAGAGTTTATACTGAAATTGTACCAGATTGCAAAAAAGGCACGCTACAAGCATTGATACTAGGTAGGGTTGATGTGAATAGCATTATTTATTCAGAGGCTTTCGTGGCGATAATGGCTTAGTTGATGTGGGTTATGATAAGCATTTTAGGGTAAACCACAGTAAAAATGAGTTTGCACACAGTAATTGTCATATTAATGGCATTGAGAGCTTTTGGAGTTTTACTAAAAGAAGGCTTGCCAAATTTAATGGTGTAACCGCCAATTTTGAACTTCACTTAAAAGATGAGAAACACCGTTTCGCAAGGTGGCGTTGGAATAAAGATTTGAATGAATTACAACGCCATTTATGGGATTTGATTAAGTGAGTTTTTTAGTTCTTGATAGTCTAGAGCCTCTCTTTTCTTTTTTACTAAGTTTTATTTCAATAACCCTTTCAAAAACCGCCCTGTATGCGATTTTTTATCTTTGGCGACTTCTTCTGGCGTACCTTCAGCGACGATTTCACCGCCACCGCTACCGCCTTCATAGCCTAAATCCACAATCCAATCTGCCGTTTTTATCACGTCCAAATTATGCTCAATCACTACCACCGTATTGCCCTTATCTCGCAACGTGTGCAAAATGTCAAGCAACTTAGCAATATCATGAAAGTGTAAACCTGTAGTCGGCTCGTCCAAAATATACAAGGTTTGCCCTGTATCACGTTTTGACAACTCTTTGGCAAGTTTAACACGTTGGGCTTCGCCACCAGACAAGGTTGGAGCGGATTGTCCAAGCGTGATATAGCTTAACCCCACGTCCATCAAGGCTTGCAATTTGCGATGAATGGCAGGAATATTTTCAAAAAACGTTGTCGCATCTTCCACCGTCATGTTGAGTACGTCATTGATATTTTTGCCTTTATAATGAATTTCTAGCGTTTCACGGTTGTAGCGTTTGCCTTGACACGCATCGCACGGCACATACATATCAGGCAAAAAGTGCATTTCCACTTTAATCAAGCCATCGCCTTGACACGTTTCGCAACGTCCACCTTTTACGTTAAAACTAAAGCGTCCAGACTGATAGCCACGAGCTTTGGCATCGGGCGTTTGAGCGAACAAATCTCGGATATTGGTAAATACGCCAGTATATGTCGCAGGGTTGGAACGTGGGGTACGCCCAATCGGGCTTTGGTCAATGTCCACAACCTTATCAAGGTGTTCTAGCCCTGTGATACTGTCAAATTGCTCTGCCACATGGGTGGTAGCGTTGTTAAGTTGCGTGGTGGCAAGCGGTAATAAGGTGCGATTGATTAAAGTAGATTTACCAGAACCCGACACGCCTGTAACACAAGTCAAAACGCCAATCGGCAAGTTGAGCGTTACATTTTTTAGATTATTGCCATTCGCTCCTGTGAGCGTTATCATTTTTGGTTTGCCCTTGTCATCAGTTTGGGCTTTGTGACGTTTTTTTGGTACGGCAATTTGTTTTTTACCAGACAAATATTGACCTGTTAAAGAGTTTTTGTTTTTGGCGATTTGCTCTGCTGTCCCTTCGGCAATCACATAACCGCCATGCACACCTGCCCCCACGCCAATGTCAATAATATGGTCGGCTAGGCGTATCGCATCTTCGTCATGCTCCACGACAATGACAGTGTTGCCCAAATCTCGTAAGCGTGTCAAAGTCTGCAAAAGTCGGTCATTATCACGTTGGTGCAAACCGATTGACGGCTCGTCAAGCACATACATCACGCCCATCAAACCTGCCCCAATCTGACTGGCAAGGCGGATACGTTGGGCTTCGCCACCTGATAAAGTTTCGGCTGAACGTGCCAACGTCAAATAATCCAAACCAACACTCACCAAAAATTCCAAACGTTCTTTGATTTCTTTGATAATTTTATCGGCAATTTCGCCTTTTGCACCGCCCAATTTTAACGTGTTAAAATGCCCTTGTGCATCGCCAATGGATTTTTTCACAATGTCAAAAATAGTCGTGTCGTTGATTTCCACATGGCGAGCGATTTCGTTGAGCCGTGAGCCATGACAGGCATCACAAGTCGCATCGGCAAGATATTTGGCAAGTTCATCACGCACAAGGTTGCTTTGTGTGGTTTGATAACGGCGTTCCAAATACGGCAGAACGCCTTCAAACGGTACGGTTTTGGTGGATTTTCGTCCACGTTCGTCCACAAAATTAAAGGTAATTTTGTCTTTAGAACCATGCAAAATAATGTCTTTGTGTTTTTTGCTTAAATCTTGCCAAGCCGTATCCATGTCAATATCATAAAACTCGGCAACTGTTGTCAAAAGCCCAAAATAATAGGCGTGGCGTTTGTCCCAACCGCTAATCGCCCCTTGATTAAGCGATTTTTCTGGGTGTCCAATCAGTTTTTCTGCCGAAAAATATTGGCGTTTGCCCAAGCCATCACAGACAGGACACGCCCCATACGGATTGTTAAAACTGAACAATTTTGGCTCAAGCTCGGCAACCGCACGGTCGCACGCAGGGCAACTGTGTTTGGCGGATAAAATCTGTTCATCACGTTTTTCGCCATTGACTTCACCGTCCATAAAATGCAAAATCGCAATATCATTACCAAGTCGCAACGCCGTTTCCAAACTTTCGGCAACCCGATTGCCCAAGTCATCACGCACTTTAAACCTATCCACCACCACGTCAATCGTGTGTTTAAAGGTTTTGGCAAGCGGTGGCACTTCGTCAATATCATAAATCTCGCCATCAACTCGCAATTTGGTAAAACCTTGACTTTGCAACTGTTCAATAACCGATAAATGTTCGCCTTTTCGCTCATCAATCACCCTTGCCAAAATCATAAGCTTAGTATCCATCGGCAAATTCATCACCATATCCACCATTTCGGTAACGGTCTGGGCGACCATCGGCAGGTGATGTTCTGGACAAAATGGCGTGCCAACTCGAGCATAAAGCAAACGCAGATAATCGTAAATCTCGGTAATCGTGCCAACGGTAGAGCGTGGGTTGTGATTAGTGGACTTTTGTTCAATAGCAATTGCAGGGGATAAGCCTTCAATGCTATCAACTTCAGGTTTTTCCATTTGCGACAAAAACTGACGTGCGTAGGCGGACAAGCTCTCAACGTAACGGCGTTGCCCTTCGGCATACAGCGTATCAAAGGCTAGGCTCGACTTGCCAGAGCCTGACAAGCCTGTAATCACGACAAGTTTATCTCGGGGAATGTCTAGGTCAATGTTTTTGAGATTGTGGGTTCTTGCTCCACGGATTTTGATTGCGTCAAGTTGTGCCATTTTGAGTGCTTCTTTTCTTATTGTGTAGGAAATAAGGTTTTAATGGGGGGATTTAAGAATGGTTTCAAGTAAAATTTATTCAATCGAAGTCTGAATAATTGTTTACAAAATCCATAATAAAAGGTATAGCTGTATGTAATGAAGTCATAATAAAAAGAAGGCTCTAGACTATCAAGAACTAAAAAACTCACTTAATCAAATCCCATAAATGGCGTTGTAATTCATTCAAATCTTTATTCCAACGCCACCTTGCGAAACGTTGTTTCTCATCTTTTAAGTGAAGTTCAAAATTTGCGGTTACACCATTAAATTTGGCAAGTCGTCTTTTGGTAAAACTCCAAAAGCTCTCAATGCCATTATTTCTTGACGAAAGATATTATACCATCGGTTGATGGTGTTGCGATTTAATTCAAGTAAAATCGCTGTTTTTGTAGCATCTATATCAGCGCAAAAGAATTTTATGATTTTTTTGACTTTATAGATGCTTAACTTACTGTTATATTTCATGTTTCTAGTCTAGTATGGGTTGTGTTGCTAGTCTAGAGCCTCTATTAATAACAACGGCAAACAAAATTCTTTGATTAAAATAACTGATAAACAACGATTGATGTTTGCCAAAAAACTGGCAAATTTGCCAGAGTTAGGCAGTCATGCTCCTATCGGAGCAAGTACTGATGATCATGCTAACAAAATCGCTGATGAACTGCTAGAACCCACCAAATCCGAGTTTTATTTGCCTTTTTTGGGGTTGGTGGGGTTTAAGTTAAGTAAATAGATGGTTTATATTTTATTGTAAAGCATTATATACATAGTTCCCACAAATAGAACTGCATATATCATTTGTCCTAGAAATTTCTTATTATTTATGCCTGTTGGAAAAAACAGTATATATAAATTAACCTGAATTCGACATAAGAAAAAACTAAAAAAAAGAAGCCCAATATGTTAAAGTAAATTCACCACAAACAACCCTAACAAGGACTTCTTACATGGACAACCTCGAAGCACTATACTGCCACATAGACGACTATTGCAAAACATACACAAACGAACAACAGAAGAAAATGCTAACCCAAAAGAGCAAAAGCAGTAAAAAAACACGAAACAAACCATGCCGTATTAGTTTATCAGAAATCATCACCATATTGGTAGTATTTCACCAAATAAAATACAGAGAATTTAAAGCCTTCTACTACAACTACCTCACCCAATGGCTAAAACCTGCCTTTCCAAACCTACCAAGCTACACAAGAATGGTAGAACTCATGGAAAAAGCAATAGTTCCCATGTGTGACTACCTACAATCTCTCATGCAAAACAACTGCACAGGCATAAACTACATTGACTCAACCAGTTTAGCCGTATGTGATAATCACCGTATCAACCGCAACAAAGTATTTGCAGAAACAGCACAGCGAGGTAAAAGCAGTATGGGGTGGTTTTTTGGCTTTAAACTACACGTCATTATCAATGATAAAGGTGAATTGGTCAATCTAACCGTAACCAAAGGCAATGTTGATGATAGGCAACCTGTGAAAAGACTTTGTGAATCTCATGTTTTTGGTAAACTCTTTGCTGATAAAGGTTATATTGATAAATCATTGACAGATTGGCTTGATGAGCATTTAGATATTGAGTTAATCACGAATGTTAAAAAGAATATGAAATCTAAAGATATTTCATGGTTAAATAGACGATTGCTTAAACGCCGTTTTTTGATTGAAACTGTGTTTGATGAGTTAAAGAATATGTGTCAAATTGAGCATTCAAGGCATCGTAGTTATGTTGGGTTTATGAGTAATTTGTTGGCAGGGTTGATTGCTTATTGTCATCAAACAAAGAAGCCTACATTAAAAAATGTCCTGTTGGGGTATTCTTTATTGTAGGTTTCTTATTTGTTTATATTTTTTCAATAAGTTAAATGATTTTTTATATCGAATTGAGGTTAATTAATAGAAACAACCGCTATTAGTGATAAAAAATATAAGGTATTCATGTTTCTAAACAATTAATGGGCAGTTTGAAGGGGCTACCGAGCCAGATATAGTTGTACTCAAGGCACCTATTAACCCAATAGCTGCTATTGTTCTTGATAAAGTATTTATGGTTAGTCTTGCAATTGTTCCAATGCCCATTAAACTTAATCCAGTCGCTAATCCCTCAATAAAACATCTTGGGCTTATTCCATTTACAATCGCTTCTATTAAACCAATAGTAAAAATTATTGCAGATATTTGAGCAACAGTAAGCCATATCATTGGTAGTAAAACAACAGTTGTAGGAATTGCTGCATATAAGATTGCTACAGAAATTAAGCCACCCATCCCAACTCCTAATAAAAAACCCCCATCAGCCCCACTTTCAGGGTCAAGCACAATATACCCAGTCCCACTCCAACCAAACGCATGAACCTGAGTTTGTGAAATAGTTACTTCCTTACCTGCATTAATCGCATTTTTTACATCTGTCATCACATCCGTGCTGTGATTAAGTTTTGGTAGGACTTCAGCATAATTCGCTTTGGTAACGGTATAAATCGTTTGACCTTGAGAACTGGCAATTTGTAATGCTTTTACCGCAGATACCCCCTTCAGCTTCTTTCTATTGTTTTGTACTTGACTCCTTACTTTCCATTTTTGGAATTAAGAATATTTTTTTCATGGTTAAGAATTATCTCTTTAAAGTTTTCTTTGATTTCTTTCAAATAGTTAGAATTCATATAAATAACATCTAGGGGAATTGAATTAAATTCACTTTTCCATGATGTCAATGCAGAATATTCTTCATCAATTATTACTTTAATTATATAGTTTCTCTGTTGGTTTAAAGCTGAAAATATTGAATTACCATTTTCTTCATTTTCAAAAAAAGGAGCATTGAAGAAAGGAATTTTCCAAAATTGAATATCACTGTCGATACACCTTAGAGTATCTTGAAATATTTGGAAAATATAATCTTCAATAACCTTATACTTTTTTAAATTTCTAACCCAATCTTTATCATTTAAAATATTATCAATTTCCATTACTCGAACGCCTTACCTGTCCTAATTTCAATATCTACCCTTTCATGAGCTGTACCAGAAACTAAGTTAGACCAGAAAACGGGAGCATCACATCCGTTTGTTATTTTACAATTAAGTATAAATCGTTCTGCTTTCATAAAAGGAACCTCTCGTATTTTTAAATCTTTTTTACTCAATTTTGATTTTAGTGCTTCTAACATAGTTAGACCCTGTTCAGCAGTTATAGGCTCGTTTGTATTCCAAGCTATGGATTCTTCTAATTTTTCTCCTTGGGCTTGAATTCTACCTCTATTGGTGAAACAATGATTATCCTTACCACTTGCACTAGCCGTAGCAGGATACATTGTGGTTAAAGTTGCAATAATAGGCACGACAACAGGTGTTGCAGTTCCTAAAGAAATAACTTCCGTTTTTATAGCAAGAGCAATGGCAATACTAATTGCAATTGCCACACCTAGACTAAGTATAGCTTCTTTGTTTGGGCTTGGTTGATGGCAAAATAGCTTTGCACCCCAGCTTGCATCATCGCCCCTGTGATATCGTGTTTGGTCAAACCTTGCAATGCCACTTGGTCTTTGGTCGCTTGGAATTTCTCCAGTTTGGCTTTGGCGTTCTTAAGCGTGGTTTTAGTCTTTTCAAGCTGAGCGAAAACCAAAGAAAACCATAGTAAATATGAGTACATCATCAATACTAAGCATACCATAACTCCCTAATACAATTTATGGAGTTTCAAAGCCAAGCTTTATTCACTTCTGCTAAATTTTTCATTGAATACCAAAAATTTTTTTATATTAATAATATATATAAATATGAGAAAAAACAACAATATACAACTGACTATCAAAATTTCAGTTATACTTTTAGGTTGAAAAAAATAGTAATTTGAGAGAAAAAAACCTATAGCACTTATAAAAATCAATATCGATTTTCTCACCAAACTATAAAATATACCACTAATTAAGATATAGAATATCCAACCAGGTATAATTGATTTATAAAGTAATATAGATAAAGCAATTAGAACAAATAATCCCCATATAAAGAACCAAAGACCAAGATAATATAGGCATTTATTCATTAAATATTAACTCCGCATGCAGAAGCAACAGGTAAAGTCTCATCATGAAACATATAAATATTAAGAAGAGCCATTAACGCACCTATGCCTCCTGAAAACCTACTGCCCCACATAAATCCCAAAGCACTGAGTGCTAGACCATTTACTAAGCCTGCTAAATAGCAACTGTAAGCTAAATCGCTCCAACCAAACAAAGTGCCTGAAATTAAAATTCCAATTAGATTTCCTATTAAAAACGGTAGAATGACAAATGTTGTTAGAATTGGAGTTACTAAAGGGTCTGCTGTAATAGCACTTAAACCATCAAAAGCTATTAACATTCCAGATATAGCAATTCCTGCAGATAAGCCACTAGCATATCCAGCTTGTTCTTGAGTCCACCCACCATCAGCCCCACCACCAATCAAATACCCACCAACCCCACTTTCAGGGTCAAGCACAATATACCCAGTCCCACTCCAACCAAACGCATGAACCTGCGTTTGTGAAATAGTCACTTCCTTACCTGCATTGATTGCATTACGCACATCTGTCATCACATCCGTACTGTGATTCAGCTTTGGTAAAATTTCAGCATAATTCGCTTTGGTAACGGTATAAATCGTTTGACCTTGAGAACTGGCAATTTGTAGAGCTTTTACCGCTGAAATGCCTTGTGCTTCTTTCTCTGTAGTTTTCGGGTCATCAAACAACTGCTCAGGAATCAAGTTTTCATTGAGCGACATACTCGGACCTGTCGCACGATTATAGGCAGTAACATTAGCTCGCACATTATCTTTATCCACCGTTTGTTTTAAAATACGGTCAATATCCATAATCACACCTTTAGGTTTGGTGTTTATTGCCAAACCAAAACGGTATTGGGTACTTAATCCTGTGCCAAATGTACCAATGCTCATATAAGGATTAGTAATAATTCCTGCTTGTTTTTGGGCAATCACATCTTGAGCTTGTAATACAGCAAAGTAACTTTGTACTCCCGCTTGCATGATGGCACCCGTCAAATCATGTTTGGTTAATCCTGCAAGAGCCGTTTGGTCTTTACTGGCTTGAAATTTCTCTAATTTCGCTTTGGTATCTTCAAGTGTCTTTTTAGTTTTTTCCAATTGAGCTTGGCTCATGCCTTGTAAATTATAACCAATCGCATAGTAACTACCTGCGGTAATATCTTTATCAAGCAAACTCGGTAAACTGCCACTATAAGGACTACTATAACCGTATTTTAACTTGACCCCAGAACCCAGTTTATAACTGCCTTTGGATAGTAATACTTCACCATCTAGCGTTAATTTTGGAGTCATATTGATACTGGTTGGCAATGCCACTGGTGGCTTTTTGCGATGCCAATCATTTTTGACCAGTTGACATATCAGCAAATGCTAGTTGAGTACCAATACTACAAAAAATACCAATTGAGACCTTACACAAGCCTTTAATCTTGTCTTTATTACCTTTGGCTACTATCATTATCTAATGCCTCAATTTTTTTTTACACATTTGTTTCCAACAAACCGTTGATAAATAATCTAACACCATTTATTCTAAAAATCAACATAATTCATCAAATCATCAATAGACCTCTTTCCAAACCACCTTAACTCAAAATTATAAATCGCAGAAATCAGATTGACCCTTAATCCAAAACGTTTTCTGCGATTACGATAACGACAAGATAATATTTTAAAACGTTTGATTTTACCAATAACATGCTCATTTAACACACGTTGTGATGATAACTTATGATTTGCTTTTTTTGGGGCGTTCTATGGGTACTTCGGTTGCGTCAATCAGTATCGTGTCTATGTTAGGGTCTTGCCATAAGGCTTTTTTGCTGGGTAAGGCAAAGTCTTTATGATTAATAAGTATGCTTTCTACCCATTTAATTGCTTTGCATACTGCACTTTCGCTAATGCCAAAGTCTTGTCCTAGATGAAATTGACTTCGGTATTCTCGGTAGTAGTTTAGTGTTATCATGAGTTTGTTTTCTAGGCTTATTTTGGCTTTTCTACCACCTTGTTTGTGTTGTTCGGTATAGGCTTCTTGGAGTATTTTTAGTATGTGCTGATAGGTTTCTCGCTCTATGCCAAAATAGCGTTTAAATTGATTTTTAGTTAGTTTTTGTGCTTGTTCGGGTGTTATTTTTTTGTGGTTTTGGTTGATAAAGTTGGTATTATATCAGTTTTGTTTGTTGGTTTGGAAAGAGGTCTATTGAGAAAATGGTATGAAATTTAACTCTAATCTAGTACAGCCCCTAAACTTTTGTAGTATATTAAAAAAACAAAAAATTTAAATAATCTTAAAAATAAATTACATTTAAATAAACAATGATTTTACGGGCAGGGTCATTTTAAAAAACTGTAAAAAATTGTGGTTACGAAATGGTCACGGTCAAAAATTTTGGCAAAATTTGATTAGTTAAATTAACAAATCATTTTTGAAGAAAAATGGGAGTTTAAAACTTGGAAGCCTTGATAATCGGGAAATTAGGGATAATAAAAAAGCCTAACTATTGAGTTAGGCTTTTTAAAATTTGGAGCGGGAAACGAGATTCGAACTCGCGACCCCAACCTTGGCAAGGTTGTGCTCTACCAACTGAGCTATTCCCGCTTGTTTAACAACATATCTTGATATCTAATTTTTTATATATCGTGTCGTTGTGTGTGCATATTATAAGGATTTTTGAGGCAAGGTCAAGCACTTTTTTTATTTTTTTTTATATTTTTATTAAAAAAATCACAAACTGTTGATTTTAAATATATTTTTTCTTAAAAAAATATTATTTCATTTTCTATTCACAATGGCTTATGTTAAAATGTCATGTGTCAGCCTGCTTTTTTTATGTGTGTTTATGCAAATCAATTTTTATATTTTACCGCCAACAAAAAAATTACTTAATTTTGTTTGTCAGTTAATCCAAACGATTATCGCAAAAAGCCAAGACAGCGTGATGATTTTGGCAAATACTACCACAGTTGCGAGCTTAGATGCTTTGTTGTGGTCGTTTGACCCTGTGTCTTTTATTCCACACGAAGTTTTGACTAGCCATCATCATGAGAATATTGCAAAATCTCCTGTGATTTTGACGGATAATGCTCAATTTTTACAAAATTTTGATGGTATTGTCATCAATTTAACCGAGCAGACTTTTGTTGATTTAAAGGCAAATAAACTGCTTGAAATCGTTGACAGCGACCCTGCATTAACCGCACAGGGACGTGTCAAATACCAATTTTATCAATCTACCCTACCCCATTTTGCCTTGCAAATCTTTCAAATCAAATAATTTTACTGCGTGATGTGGTGAAGACAGGTTCTAAAGTTACAATTTTTTTGGATTTTTAGTTTTATTTGTGTAAAAAAATGTTAATATAACGTTTAATTATCATTATCACGGTGATAAATAACTTTTGATAAACCATTTTTAAACAAAATTGGGGTTTTTATGAATAAATTATTTCAAGCCTATCAACGCATAGGGCTTGTACCACTGATTGTTATCGGTTTGGTACTCGGTGCGATTGTCGGTGGCGTGATGCCTGACAATGTTGTCAAATTTTTTAGCATTTTTGGCTCGTTATTTGTCGGTGCGTTAAAGGCGATTGCACCTTTGTTGATTTTTGTATTAGTCATCGCATCGCTGGCTCAACACAAAACAGGCACACAAGTAAACGTGCGTCCAACTTTGATGTTATATCTGATTGGCACATTTTTGGCAGCTTTGACGGCGGTCGTGGCAAGCACTCTCTTTCCAACCAATATCACCTTGGTAACAGGCGAAATCAGCCAAAAACCACCATCAGGGCTTGCCGAAGTTATCACGACTTTGCTTGGCAATATGGTGAGTAATCCGATTAATTCTATCGCCACCGCCAATTATATGGGTGTGTTAACGTGGGCAATTTTGCTGGGTTTGGCATTACGTCATGCGTCTGATAGTACTAAACAATTGTTGGATGATAGTGCGGACGCTGTGTCAAGCGTGGTAAAATGGGTAATTTGGTTTGCACCGTTTGGCGTGTTTGGCTTGGTTGCTCAAACTGTGTCAGAAACAGGTATTGAAGGCTTGTTAAGCTATACCAAATTGCTTGCGGTGTTGGTCGGTTCAATGTTCTTTATTGCGTTGGTGGTCAATCCGTTAATTGTATTTTTCAAAACTCGCAAAAATCCGTATCCGCTTGTATTTACTTGCTTAAAAGAAAGTGGCATTACCGCATTTTTCACCCGTTCATCAGCGGCAAATATTCCTGTTAATATGAATTTAGCCGAAAAATTGGGCTTGCACAAAGATACTTATTCGGTAACTATTCCGCTTGGGGCAACGATTAACATGGCGGGGGCTGCGATTACCATTAACGTGATGACGCTTGCAGCAGCACATACACTTGGTATGCAGGTTGATTTTGTATCGGCGTTATTGTTGGCAGTCGTTTCTACGTTGGGGGCGGCAGGTTCGTCTGGCGTAGCTGGTGGTTCGTTGCTACTGATTCCATTGGCTTGTAGCTTTTTTAACATTCCTGATGACATTGCCATGCAAGTGGTGGCGATTGGCTTTATCATTGGTGTAGTGCAAGATTCGGTAGAAACGGCATTGAACTCATCAACGGACGTGTTATTTACGGCTTCGGCTGACCCAAAATATGCCTATAAAGGTTAAATTTTAATTTGTTTGTTAAAAAAACTGTCTTTATAAAGGCAGTTTTTTTATCAAAAAATTTTATCAATCTGCTTGCTAAAATGTTAAAAATTGCCTAATATAGCGTTAACTTGACGGAGTACCACTAATCAGTGGTTGAGATTGTCTTATTTAAAAAGTTATAGACAGATACCGTTGAACCTGAAGGTTAATACCTGCGTAGGAATCAAGTTAATCAAAGTCATTCATCTTCAAAATTGTCTATTTTTGTTGATTGGCGATGACTTTATTGGCTTGATTTGTTAAAGCCAATAAGGAAAATTGTATGAGCCAATTAACAAATCCAACCATCACCCCTAACAACACAAGCAATCATGAGCAACAAGCTCAAGATTTAACTCGCATTTTGCCTGCATCTATCAAGGTCTATGTGCAAGGTTCTCGTGCCGATATTCGTGTACCATTTCGTGAAATTTCTCTCACCGATACGCCTACAGGTTTGGTGAACGATGGCGTAGAGAAAAATCCACCGATTTTGGTATACGATACTTCAGGCGCATACACCGACCCAACGGTTCAAATTGATTTAAATCAAGGTTTGCCATCTATCCGCCATACGTGGATTGAAGAACGTGGCGATACTGAACTTTTGGACGGTTTAAGCAGTCAGTTTGGGCGTGAGCGTTTAAAAGACATTCGCACGGCAAATATTCGTTTTGCCCATATTCAAAACCCACGCCGTGCCAAAAACGGCAAAAATGTAACGCAAATGCACTACGCACGACAAGGCATTATCACGCCTGAAATGGAATATATCGCCATTCGTGAAAACCAAAAACAACGTGAAAATGTGGATATGCGACAGCACAAGGGCGAAAATTTTGGGGCGAAAAATCTGACTGAAATCACGCCTGAATTTGTGCGTCAAGAAGTGGCGATGGGACGAGCGATTATTCCGTGTAATATCAATCACCCTGAATGCGAGCCAATGATTATTGGACGCAATTTTTTGGTAAAAATTAATGCCAATATCGGTAACTCGGCACTCGGCTCCAGCATTGAAGAAGAAGTGGCTAAAATGACGTGGGCGACACGTTGGGGTGCAGACACTATCATGGATTTATCCACAGGGCAAAATATTCATGAAACGCGTGAATGGATTATCCGTAATTCGCCTGTACCGATTGGCACTGTACCGATTTATCAAGCCCTAGAAAAGGTCAATGGCGTGGCAGAAGATTTAACATGGGAAATTTTTAAAGATACGCTGATTGAGCAAGCCGAACAAGGTGTGGATTATTTTACCATTCATGCAGGTGTGCTACTTCGTTATGTGCCATTGACGGCAAACCGTTTGACAGGCATTGTCTCTCGTGGGGGTTCAATCATGGCACAATGGTGTTTGGCTCATCATCAAGAGAATTTCTTATACACGCATTTTGATGAAATTTGCGAAATTATGAAAGCCTATGATGTGTCGTTTAGTTTGGGTGATGGTTTGCGTCCTGGTTGTATTCAAGATGCCAATGATGAAGCCCAATTTAGTGAGTTAAAAACCTTAGGCGAACTCACGCACCGAGCGTGGGAGCATGATGTACAAGTGATGATTGAAGGGCCGGGACACGTGCCAATGCACATGATTAAAGAAAATATGGACTTACAACTTGAAGTCTGTAAAGAAGCCCCATTTTATACGCTTGGACCTTTAACCACTGATATTGCCCCTGGGTATGACCATATCACGTCTGCAATTGGGGCGGCGATGATTGGTTGGTATGGCACGGCGATGTTGTGCTATGTAACGCCAAAAGAGCATTTGGGTTTGCCAAATAAAAAAGATGTGAAAGACGGCATTATTACCTATAAAATTGCAGCTCATGCGGCGGATTTGGCAAAAGGACACCCATCGGCACAAGTGCGTGATAATGCCTTGTCTAAGGCTCGATTTGAGTTCCGTTGGGAAGACCAGTTTAATCTCTCACTTGACCCAGACACAGCACGAGAAATGCACGATGAAACCATGCCGAAACGAGCCCATAAATCAGCACATTTTTGCTCGATGTGTGGTCCAAAATTTTGCTCGATGAAAATCACCCAAAATGTGCGTGAATATGCCAAAGGTTTAGACATTGAACAAGGCATGAATGACATGAAACAAAAATTTCATGATGAAGGTGGGACAGTGTATCAAGTGGTGTAGCGGGGATAACAACCTTATTTACGAAAACTCATGTTCTTGTGGGTTTTCTGAATAAAAATGCCAATGCCTTGATAATCAAGGGATTGGCGTTTTATAATATTGTCCATCTTGCAGACCAATCAAGCCATTATCCAACGTATAAAAATCCTTAATCACCAAATCACTGACCGCATTTTCATCAAGCCCCAAGTACAAATCTTGCCCCACACGTTTGGTAAATACTTTGACAGGCGGTTGATTGGTCGCAGGGTCAATCAGCTATCTATTTGATTCTAAAAAATTAATTTAAAGATGCTTGAAAAACTTGCTCTAATTCTTCTTTACTTAACAAGGTTTCTGCCAATCCAAACACTTCTCGCTCTTCAAAACGAATATGTTGATACAAAGCCTCGCCCAAACGTCTGACATCGTCCAACGTGGGATTGGTTATTTCACTCAAGGTTTTTAACAATTCATGTTCTGCCAACAATTTTTCGGCAAGTTTTTTAACATCAGCATTTTGCTCTGACAAATGATTTGACAAAGGTTGATTTTCGTTGCGTTGAATTTTGCGAAGTAGGGGCGTGACGAGATATTTTTCTTCGGTAGAAAAATGTTTTAACTGATTATCTTGAATAAAATCAATAAGTTGTTGCCAATGATGGTGCTGTTCATCAACACTGCTATCATCGGCTAAGGTGCGAGCTTTTTGGCTGATAGACAGCCCAAAATGGTGTTCTCGTGACAGCGGTTGCAAGTTTTCATGACGTTTCATAAATCACTTCCTATATTTATCATTATAAAAAGTTATCTATGATATTGTATTGATAACTTTATTTTAATAATGCGTTGATTCCATCTTGATTTTGAATCATATCTGCCAACGTATAGCGGTCAAACACTTGGATAAAGGCTTGAATGGCTTCAAAAAAAATCGGCTTTAACTGGCAAACAGGCGAAATCACACAACAAGATGGTTCGGGCAAATCATCTACTTGTTTTACCACCAATTTTTCATTGATTGGCACATAATCGGTGATGTTATTTTGCAAAAAATAGGCTTTTTGTGGGGAAAATTGTTCATCATTGGCTTGATTTTTGGGTTGAACGGTGGATTTGAGAGGATTAAAACAATCCACCACCGCAAAATCAGCTTCCGTTTGGCGTAAAACTGTACCAATGTTGATATCTTTTGGGTTTTTTGCCAAACGAATACCGCCATTTTTGCCACGCATACTTTCAATCAAGCCCAATCGGCTCAACTGATGGACGATTTTTGTCAAATGATTTTTAGAAATGCCATAACTGTCGGCAATGTCTTGGATATTGGCAAGGCTGTATTTATCGGGCTTGACGGCTAGATAAATCAAGGTGCGTAACGCATAGTCGCTGTATTGGGTAATTCGCATGATGGCTTGTGCTTACTAAAAGGTGAAACAGATATTTTTTATTATTTTTTTAAAAATGTATTTATTATACGCTAATTTTTTCAAAAACTAAAAAATAATTTATAATTGGCATAAATTTTTTTCTGATTGGTAATTGGCTGTCAATTTTGGCAAAATTTTGCCTAAAATCTTTCTGAAAATCAAGGGATTTGATGTTATAATAGCGTAATTTTTTCTTCCCCAACTTTTTTTCAAAGCAAGCGGAACTATTTTATGACTATCATCGCTGGACACACTTTTTTAACTGAATTTCAAAAAAATCAGTTGCTAAACACATTAAATAACGCAACCGATTATCAACTTACCGACATTATTAGCCAACAAGTTTTTGTTTTTTCCAAGGCATTAAACGAAAAAGACCAACAAAAAGCCATTGATTTATTAAATCATGGCGAACAAAAATCGTTAATTTTGCCAATGGACGGACAATTGCAAGTCATGGTTAGCCCACGTTTTGGCACGATTAGCCCTTGGGCGAGTAAGGCGACTGATATTTTTAACAATTGCGAAGTAGCGATTGAGCGTGTGGAACGTGTAATTATCTATACATTAGTTGGGAAAAATCTGCCAAAAGACGACAAAAAATTACCGCACAATGTTGAAATAATGTTGTACGACCGTATGACCCAAAGTGTGTTTTACGAGTTGGCAAAAGCCGAACAATTGTTTAATGACCATGAGCCTGCACCGCTTAATCACGTTGATGTGATTGGCAACGGTCGTACCGCATTAGAACAGGCAAATATTGAGTTTGGTTTTGCCTTGTCATCTCAAGATATTGATTATCTGATGAATGCGTATGTCAATGAATTAAAACGCAATCCGACCGATGTTGAGCTGATGATGTTCGCCCAAGCCAATTCGGAACATTGTCGCCACAAGATTTTTAACGCCGAATGGAGGATTGACGGCGAAGTTCAGCTAAAATCCTTGTTTGGCATGATTAAAAATACCTTCCAAAAAAATCCGAACGATATTTTATCCGCTTATAAAGACAATGCGGCTGTGGTTAAAGGTTTTGACGGTTTGCGTTTTTATCCGCTTTTAAACAATGAAAACAATCACTTAGAATACGATTTTCATCAAGAAAACATTGATATTTTGATGAAAGTAGAAACACACAACCACCCAACCGCAATCGCACCGTACGCAGGGGCGAGTACAGGCTCTGGCGGTGAAATCCGTGATGAAGGGGCGACAGGGCGTGGCGGTAAGCCAAAAGCAGGGCTGGCAGGTTTTCATGTGTCGCATTTGCAATTACCCGAAATGCCTGAAAAATGGGAGCAAAGTGGTAAAGTTTCAACCGCCAATTACGGCAAGCCAGAACGAATGGCATCGGCTTTACAAATTATGACCGAAGCACCGCTTGGCTCGGCAAACTTTAGCAATGAATTTGGTCGTCCCAATTTGGTCGGTTATTTCCGTTCGTTCCAACTTGATACGTCAAAAGAGCAGGACGGTAGCCAAATGCGTGGCTATCACAAGCCGATTATGATTGCAGGCGGTTATGGTAATATTAAGCGAAATTTAGTTGAGAAAAATGCCATTCAACAAGGCGATTTGCTGATTGTGTTGGGCGGTCAAGCCATGCAAATCGGTTTGGGTGGCGGTGCAGCAAGTTCGGTGGATAGTGGCGAGTTGGACGAAGGTTTGGACTTTGCATCGGTGCAACGTGATAATGCCGAGATGGAACGCCGTTGCCAAGAAGTGATTGACCGTTGTTGGGCGATGGCTGGTAACGATGCCGAAAGCGATAAAAATCCGATTGTATCCATTCATGACGTGGGAGCAGGTGGCTTGTCTAACGCCATGCCAGAATTGGTGAACGACCATGAGTTGGGTGCGGTGCTAAACTTGCGAGCCGTGCCGTCTTTGGAAAAAGGTATGTCGCCAATGGCGATTTGGTCAAACGAAGCCCAAGAACGCTATGTATTGGCAATTCGCCCAGAAAGTGCGGAGCTGTTTGACAGTATCTGCGAGCGTGAACGCTGTCCGTATGCGATTTTGGGGGAAGCGACCGAAGTTCGTCAATTGATAGTAAACGACCCATTGTTAAACACAGACGGCACGCAACAACCTGTAGATATGCCGTTGCAGGTGCTGTTGGGCGGTACACCAAAAATGAAACGTAGTTTTAACCGTTCAACGCCTGATTTAATCGCTTTAGATTTAACAAAAGTTGATTTAAATCAAGCCGTTAAAGACGTGTTACGCCACCCAACCGTTGCGAGTAAATCATTTTTAATCAGCATTGGCGACCGCTCAATCACAGGCATGGTGGTGCGAGACCAGTATGTCGGACGTTACCAAGTGCCTGTTGCCGACTGTGCAGTAACGGCTTCCGCTTTGTTAAGTCTTGGCGGCAAGCCGATGACAGGTGAAGCCATGAGCATGGGCGAACGCACGCCTGTCGCCTTGATTAGCCCACAAGCGTCCGCACGACTGGCAGTTGGGGAGGCGATTACCAACATCGCAGGGGCGAACATCGCCAAGCTATCGGACATCACGCTATCAGCAAACTGGATGGCGGCGTGTGGCGAAGACAAAGAAGACCAAGCTTTGTATGATGCGGTTTACGCGGTGGGTGAAGAGCTTTGCCCTGCTTTGGGGATTGCTATTCCTGTGGGTAAAGACAGTTTATCAATGCGTGCCAATTGGTCAGAAAATAGTGAAAATAAATCGGTCGTTTCGCCATTATCTTTAATTATTTCGGCATTTGCCCCTGTGCAAAACGTGGCAAAAACGCTAACGCCAGAATTGAAAAATACTGAGAGTGCGTTTTACCGTTTGGATTTGTCAAAAGGGCAACTCCGTCTTGGCGGTTCAATCCTTGCCCAAACGATGAGCCAATTGGGCGACACTTGCCCAGACCTTGACAATGCTCAAGATTTAATCAATTTCTTTAACTTTATCCAAATCGCCAACACTCAAGGCTTGATTTCTGCGTATCACGACATTGGTGATGGTGGCTTGTTGGCAACCGTTGCCGAAATGCAATTTACCAGTCGTCAAGGCGTGAAATTGGTGTTAAATGATGATAATTTAATCGGTCAATTATTTGCCGAAGAATTGGGTGCGGTGGTGCAAGTGTTGCCAGAAAACGTGGCGGACTTTATCGCTTTAGCCGAAAAATCAAACGTAAGCGACTTATTAAGTTTAATCGGACAAAGCACCGAAGAAGACAGTTTAATTATCCAAACTAATCAACAAACGTTAAACTTTAGCCGTGCTGAATTACAACAAGAATGGACAAAAGTAAGCTATCATATTGCCAAAAATCGTGATAACCCAACGTGTGTGCAGCAAGAATTTGATTTAATTAGCGATGACAAACATCAAGGTTTAATCAGTTTTGCCAATTATGACTTAAATCAAGCGATTGAAGCACCGTATATTAACAGTCGCACGGTACAGCCAAAAGTAGCAATTTTGCGTGAACAAGGCGTAAACGGTCATGTAGAAATGGCAAGCAGTTTTACCCAAGCAGGCTTTGAAGCGGTGGACGTGCATATGAGCGACTTGTTAAAAGGGCGTGTCAATCTGCGTGATTTTGATGGACTTGTCGCTTGTGGTGGCTTTAGTTATGGCGATGTGTTGGGGGCTGGCTCTGGTTGGGCAAAATCTATCTTGTTCCACGATGAATTAAGAATGCAGTTTGTCCGCTTTTTCACTCGTCCAGAAACCTTTAGCTTAGGCGTATGCAACGGCTGTCAAATGATGAGCCAGCTTAAAGACTTGATTCCGGGGGCAGAGAATTTCCCACGTTTTATCGCCAACCGTTCGGCACGTTTTGAAGCACGTACCGTCAATGTCAAAATTGAACGCACCAAATCTGTGTTGTTAAAAGGTATGCAGGACAGTATTTTGCCGATTGCGATTGCTCATGGCGAAGGCTATGCGACTTTGAGCGATACTGATATTGCAGGCATGACGGCTCACGGTCAAATCGCCATGCGGTATGTGGACAGTCAAGGCAGTCCAACCGAGCATTATCCGCTCAATCCGAACGGCTCACCGCAAGGCGTAACAGGCGTGTGTAGCACGGATGGACGTGTAACCATTATGATGCCACACCCAGAGCGGAATTTGAAAGCGTATAATCATTCTTGGAAACCAGAAGAATGGAATAAAGATGGGGCGTGGTTAAGATTGTTTAGAAATGCAAGGGCATTTTTAAGATAATTGATTTGGCTCTAAACTAGCAACACAACCCATACTAGACTAGAAACATGAAATATAACAGTAAGTTAAGCATCTATAAAGTTAAAAAAATCATAAAATTCTTTTGCACTGATACAGATGCTACAAAAACAGCGATTTTACTTGAATTAAATCGCAACACCATCAACCGATGGTATAATATCTTTCGTCAAGAAATAATGGCATTGAGAGCTTTTAGAATTTTACTAAAAGAAGGCTTGCCAAATTTAATGGTGTAACCGCAAATTTTGAGTTTCACTTAAAAGATGAGAAACACCGTTTCGCAAGATGGCGTTGGAATAAAGATTTGAATGAATTACAACGCCATTTATGGGATTTGATTAAGTGAGTTTTTTAGTTCTTGATAGTCTAGAGCCTTAACAATTCATTAAACCATTAACAACACAACTGACAACACCGCCCCAACAGCGACAAATGCCATGCCACGTTTAAACATTTTGGAATTTGGGGCAAATAAAAAGAAACTTGACACCACAAAAAACAACAATGTTGAACCAAACAAAAAATTTAACCCACCCAACTTGCTTTTAGATGAAGATTTGTGAAAATTATTCATTTTTTCTAGCACAATTGGCAATTTTTTGACGGTATAATTCACTTCGCCTGTCGCTGTGTTATAAGTGCCGTCTTTAAAACTATAAAGCGTGCCTTGCTGTGGCTTTAGCTCAACATTTCGCATTCTAAGCTCTTTAGCAAGCTGTTCTTGGTTCAAATTTGGGGCAAGCGTTTTGTGAATTTGTTGTTCATGTTTTAAAAAATCGGTATCACGAAACACGAGCAACATACCGCTTAACGCATACACCAACATGATGCCAGCCATAAAATAACCTACATAGCGATGCCCAATTCGCATATAAATCCGAAAGTCTTTGATTGCCATAAATATTCCAAATTATCTTTGTTTTACAAAATTCCAATATTATCCAACAAAACAACAATAATGTAAATAATTATCGTTTTTATTTAAACTAAAAAAGCTTTAAATTGATTAAAATTTAATCAAAAAACATTTTTTTAAAGTCAATTTGCAAAAAAAACTTGACTTCAAATAAAAAAATCATTATTATACGCACCAATTCAACATCAAACGGTGAAAGCGGTTGAAGTTAGATGCGTCCCCATCGTCTAGAGGCCTAGGACATCGCCCTTTCACGGCGGTAACCGGGGTTCGAATCCCCGTGGGGACGCCACATATTCTTTAGGAATAAAAAAATTAAGCCATTGTTAAATGACAATGGCTTTTTTGTTTTTAATGCTTTTTTTCGTTTATAAATCAATTAAATGAGAAATCATACTTTGAAACCTTTGCAAAACCCTAAAAAATCCGCTAAATTTCTGTTACCAAGAATTAACGATTGTCCACGACGGATGTCGGCTCCTGACAGACCGGCTTTAAAACTACCCCTTCTTCATATACGCAACGGAAAATCATATGTTAATCAAAGCAGCTATTCTTGCCAATGCTACAGAACTCGAACAAATCTATTCATTATCGTTTGAATCAAACGCCTCTTTTTTTCCTGATGATATGGAGGAAGAAGATGACGAGGGCGAAGAGGATTTTTCATTTGAATCCGCAATAATGATGCTTGACAAAACAGTGCTGGGATTATGGATAAATGATCGCCTAATCGGAGGTGCTGTTATTTCCGGCAATTCTACAGGAATACACACCCTTGATAGATTGTTCATTCTGCCTGAAGAACAGGGTAAAGGTTACGGTTTTCATGCATGGATGGAAATTGAAAATATGTATCCTGACGCTAAAGAATGGACACTGAGAACGCCGACATGCCTGATTAATAACGTGTGTTTTTACGTAAATAAGTGCGGTTTTACCATTGTGCGCGTTGAGGACATGGGAAAGGATGGGGTTGGCATGTACGTTTTCTCGAAGAAAGAGACTTTTGCAAAACCTCTGAATTTACAAATTCCAAAAAAATAACCAATTGAAATTTTAGGAGTTTATTTTTTACAACTATCGAAAGAATGAGGTTTTGCAAAGGTTTCACTTTGTATTTTTAGGCGTATGCAATACGCCCCCACCTCTATATTTTAAGCTAAAAACCCGTGTATCAATGTCTTTAGCCAAAGGGTTATCAATATTGACTGTTTTTTGCAAATGTCCAATCACATCATCAGCCGTATCGCACACCACTAACGCATTGCGGTCTTGCTGTGCCATAAAACCTTCATCGGCAATATGATGAATATGCTGGATAAAATGCTGATAAAATTGATTGGTGTTCAACAACATCATCGGTTTGTCATGTTGCATCAACTGTCGCCAAGTCGCAATCTCAGCAATCTCTTCTAGCGTACCAAAACCGCCCGATAAAGTTACAAAAGCACTGGCATATTCAGCCATCATTGCCTTTCTGGTGTGCATACTATCGGTCAAATGCAACTGGGTCAAATTGAGATGCGAAATTTCTTTTTGGAGCATAAACTGTGGAATCACGCCCACCGCCACGCCATTTTGCGACAGCACGCCATCAGCCACCGCCCCCATTACGCCAATGGATGCACCGCCATACACCAAGCCAAAACCCGCTTTTGCCAGTTTTTGACCCAGCTCAAACGCCGTTTGGGTATAAATCGGATTATTGCCTGTGCGTGAACCACAATACACCGCCACCAAAGGCACGCTGATGTTTTCATTTTGGATAATATCGCCCAATTTATCCACATCTTTATGGGTAATCGTTGTTGAATTTGTTATTTTTGTCATTTTATCAATATGCTAATTAAAAAAACTGCAATTAAGGAATGAGTTGCTCTAAACGTTGATACGCTACGCCATAGCCTTGTTTTGCCGATTGACGTAACCATGATAAAGCGGTTTCATCATTTTTGTCCACGCCGTTGCCTGTTTCATACATTTTTGCCAAAAAATATTGGGCTTGTGCATGGACCAACTCACCTGCTTTTTCGTAATGATAAAGGGCTTGAGTGTTGTCAATGTTGACTGCTTGTTGAAAATTGGCAACGTCAAAACCGCCTTGATAATACCACCCCAACACAAAATGGGCTGGACGAAAGTCCTGTTTGGCAGATTTTTGCAAAAATTCCACCGCCAAATCGGTATTTTGAGCGACACCGCCCACGCCAAATAAATGTGCAATCCCCACATTATATTGGGCTTTGGCAAAGCCATGCTCGGCTGAGTGTTGAAAATCCGTCATCGCATCGTGCAATTGATTTTTTATTTTTTGAGTGGCATTGACAAAAATCGCTTCAGCATCAACATTGCTTGCTTGGTTGTCAGTTTGTTTGTCCAAATTTTCTGCAAGGCGATTGACCGCAGGTGCATAGCCCAAATCTGCCGATTGTTGATACCAAAAAGTCGCTTGTTCAGGGTTTTGTACGAATCCGCCCAAGCCTTTTTCATAAGCGACCGCTAGATTATATTGTGCGGTTGCGTCGCCTTGTTCAGCAGCTTGGATAAAAAGTTGCACGGCTTTTTTGGGGTCTTGTTCCACGCCAAATCCTTGCATATACAGCATGGCAAGGCGGACTTTGGCTTCAGCAAGGTTTTGAGCAGTAGCTGCATGATAGCATTGGTAGGCTTTTGTGTAGTCTTGTGGTACGCCTACACCTTTTTCAAACAATTTACCAAGCCCTACTAAGGCTTGGGCATGTTGTTGTTTGCTCGCTTGTAACCAGTAACGAGCCGATTCCCGAAAGTTTTTTTCTACGCCCAATCCTTTGGCATAGCAAAGCCCAAGTTGATATTGGGCTTCGGCATCGCCATTTTTGGCTTTTTGTTGGTAATCGTTGATGTCAAACGCTGTCATGTTGTTTCCTTTGCTTTTCAATAAACAATATTTTAACAAATTTTAACGCAAATAAACAACCGTATCGCTTAATTCATTACCGTGAATATCATTGTCTAATTGATAATGTTGGCGTAATAATTGCCCAATTTCGTTAAGCAATTGGGTCAAACCTTGCACTTGATTGTCCGCTTTGATATGTGTTAAAGCCATATCGCACAAGGCTTGCCAAACCGCTGGCATAACTTGTGACGCAATGCCCCTATCAGCAACAATCTCAAGCCTATGTTCACACACATTTAAATAAACCAACACGCCTGTATTGTCAGCTGTATCCCATACCCGATAATCGGCAAACACTTGCACTGCCCTATCTCGGCTGTTGTGCGTGCGTGCAAGGTGCAAGGGCAAAGTATTTTCAATCACCAAAAACACTTCGCCACGATGTCCGATTTCCGCTTGGCTGACCGCTTGGCTTAATTGGGTTTTGGCAACATTGTCTAACCAACGGTTGTGCAAACACGGCACAAAACACAACTGACGCAACCAACGGCGAAAACTTGGCTCGGTGGTTGTGGTGTTGTTAATCGGTGACGTATAAGCAATCGTTTCGCTGATTGGCAGTTGATTGCCTTTTGTTGGATTGGGTTGATTTGTCTGTGTGTGTTGTGAATTTGTCATGTGATTTATTTTAATTTAAATTTAATTTTAAAAAAACTACCAAGAACCGCCAGCACCGCCTCCGCCAAAGCCACCACCGCCTCCGCCGTAACCTCCGCCACCAAATCCGCCTCCGCCAAAACCACCGCCACCTGTGGGAATAAATACACTACCGCCACCACGTCCGCCACCGCCTGTATTGCGAACCAACAAAAACACAAATAACAAAAACGCAATTAACAAACTAGTAAAAAAGCCAAACCCAAACAACGTGCCTGCCACCACCGCACCGCCAGCGGTGACACTCGCTCCCAAAAAACGCCCCAATATACTGGTCAAAAAGAAACCAATAAATAATGAAATAATGGCAAAAGGAATGGGTGAAATTTCTTCGGCTTGCGACTGTTGCATTTTTTCGGCATCGGCTTGTTTTAAAATATCTGGGTCGGTACTCAGTCGCTCTTCAATACGGTTTAGCCCTGCATTGATACCGCCTGCAAAGTCGCCTTGTTTAAAATATGGCGTGATATCTTCCATGATAATACGTTTGGCAATCGCATCAGGAATCACACCTTCAAGCCCATAGCCTGTCAAAATCTGTAATTTGCGGTCATTGACAGCGACCACGATTAACAAGCCATTACTGCTTTTTTTACCGCCCAATTGCCAACGTTCGGCAACTTGTATGGCATAAGTAAAAATGTCTGTACCGTTGGTGGTCGGTACAATCACCACCGCAGGCTGTGCCAAACCCCGCTCATAAATATGACGAATTTTTTGCTCTAAGGCTTGTTTTTCGCTGGCGGTCAAAATACGAGCTTGGTCAATCACAGGATTTTGCAAAACCAACTGTGATGAATCCACGCCTTTTTCGGTGAATTGGCGTGGGGTTTGGGTGGAATTTTGGTTGGCGTTTTGTGTTGAGTTTTGTGATGTTTGGTTACTTTGTCCATTTGGCAAAGGCAAAGCGTCATTATTCAGCGTTTCGCCCAAAGTTTCGTTAATCGCTTCATTGCCAAAAACAGCGTCATTCACCGCTTCATTTTGTTTGGCAACTTGAGAAAGAGCAAGCATATCATCCACGCTGTGCGATTGTAGCGTGGATTTGGTCGGCTGTGCGGTGGCTTGATTTGCCGTTGCAGTGGCGGTAGCCGTTACGGTTTCGGCTTGGCTCAATGTTGGCATGACGGACAGACTTAACAAACCGATTATCACAGATTTTTTTATCCATGATTGGGGCGAATGTGTCATTTTTTTTACCAACATGAGAAGCCTTTTATCAATTTTTAAAATTTTTTTTAAAACAATTTAAACCCAATTTATCGTATTTTTGATAAATGGATTAATTGGCAGTTGCCGTGCCTGTGTTTTGCACAGGTTGTCCACCTGCATTGGCGTTATTGGTGGCAGGGGCTAGCTGACCGCCTGTGTTATTGTTGTTACCAAAATCAACAGTCGGTGCGACCGAGATTTGGGCTTCGTTACCCACGGTAAAGTTTGGGCGAGTGTGCATACCAAAAACTTTGGCGGTCAAGTTGGTTGGAAATTGGCGAACGGTGGTGTTATATTGCTGAACGTCTTTGATATAGTTGCCACGAGCCACGGTAATGCGGTTTTCTGTGCCTTCAAACTGGGCTTGTAGTTCTTGGAATTGACGGTCAGCTTTTAATTCTGGATAACGCTCAGACACCGCCATCAGGCGAGATAATGCACCGCCTAACTGGTCTTGCGCCTGTTGAAAACGTTGAAAAGATGCAGGGTCGTTTAGCACCTCTGGCGTTACTTGGATAGAAGTCGCCGCCGAGCGAGCTTGGGTAACTTGGGTTAAGGTTTCTTGTTCGTGCTGAGCATACTGGGCGACCACTTTGACAAGATTTGGAATCAAGTCGGCACGGCGTTGGTATTGGTTTACCACCTCTGACCATGAAGCGTTGATTTGTTCGTCTTGGGCTTGCATGGCGTTGTAGCCACAGCCTGTCAAATTGGCTGAACCGATGATAATGGCAGTTGCTAAAAGGGTGTTTTTGATGGCTTTCATGATAATACCTAATAATCTAAAATTTACAAAGTATTATCATGAGATTACAGCGTTTTGTAAGTTGTGATTTTGTAATGAGTTGTGATAAAAATTTAACCACAACTCAAATTTTACACATACAGACGGTTAAGAGTGATAACCCTTTGGATTACCACTTTGCCAACGCCAAGTGTCCGCACACATTCTATCAATGCCAAATTCTGCTGTCCAGCCCAGCAGATTTTTCGCTTTTTGGGAACTGGCATAGCAAGTAGCAATATCCCCTGCTCGTCTGGGTGCAATGACGTACGGCACGGCTTGCCCTGTTTGACTGATAAAGGCGTTTACCAGTTGTAAAACGGACGTGCCGTTGCCTGTGCCAAGATTTATCGGCTCAAACCCAATGGCTTTTTCTTGTTTTTCAATGTATTGCAACGCTGACACATGACCTTTTGCCAAGTCCACCACATGAATATAGTCTCGCACGCCTGTTCCGTCCACCGTGTCGTAGTCGTTGCCAAATACGGACAATTTTTCAAGTTTGCCTACCGCCACTTGGCTGATGTACGGCATGAGATTGTTTGGAATGTCGCTTGGGTCTTCGCCAATCGTGCCTGATGCGTCCGCCCCAATGGGGTTAAAATATCGCAACGAAATGATGTTAAATTCATCGTCCACTTTCGCCAAGTCTTCTAAAATATACTCAACCATGAGTTTGCTTTGCCCATAAGGATTGGTGGCGGAGCGTGGCGAAGTCTCAACAATTGGCAAAGTCTCTGGGTCGCCATACACGGTTGCCGATGATGAAAAAATAAAGTTTTTGACGTTAAACTCTTTCATCACTTCTAATAAATTAAGCGTTCCTGCCACGTTGTTTTGATAATATTTTAACGGTTTTGCCACCGACTCGCCAACGGCTTTTAACCCTGCAAAATGAATAACGGCAAAAAAATTATGTTCGTTAAACACTTGATTTAACAAGGTTTTATCCAAAACATCGCCTTGAATAAAGTCAATTTTTTGCCCAACGATTTTTTCCACTCGCTCAATCGCAATCGGACTAGAATTGGACAAATTGTCATAAATAATAGGCGTAAAGTCAGATTTGATAAGCTCAATCAGCGTGTGCGAACCGATATAGCCTGCACCGCCTGTTACAAGGATTTTTTTCATGTTTTTCAAGCCTTTATAAAAAATTGAATTTTATGGAAACCGCTCGCCCTGAGCTTGTCGAAGAGTCGGTTTCCACTTCGCTTTGCTACGTCTTGCGAAGCAATGCTTCTCAGGTTCGACAAGCTCACCACGAACGGAAACTTTTAAATTATACAACTACCGCCCAATCCCCGTATAAAACCCTGTTAAATCAGCCACTTGGCTGTCGGTCAAAATATTTTTGGCATCAAAAATCGGCACACCCGCCCTGTTTAATTCATTGACATCAGGGGGCAATAAATCCGACCAATTAATAATAAACAAACTCGCCACTTCTGGCAAGCTGTCATAAGGCTTGTCGGTGAGCGTCAAAAGCGGTTCATCGCCATATTGCTCAGCAAGCTCAAAGGCGGTATTTTTGGCATAAACAATGGTGCGAATTTGGTACGACCACAGCAATTTTAACAGCTCGTGAATGGCAGAATTGGTAATGCGAGACGTACCAATGCGATAGCCTGCTCCCCAAATTAGCACGGTTTTATTTTCAATAAAACCATCAAAATACCGCCAAAATTTGCGAAAAATCAGCTCTTTTTGGTCGTTATTAATGTCTTCTACCGCACTTAGCAGTTTTGTATGTACTTGATTTTTATTAAAAATTTGCGATAAAAGCTCAATCTCAGTCGGCAAAGACTTACCACCAAATCCCCACCCTGCGGACAAATAAGCACTGCCAATTCGGCTGTCTTTGCCCATGATATCTTTGATTTTATTGATGTTTATTTTTTGGTTATCGGCAAGGCGTGCCATTTCATTCATAAAACTAAGGCGTGTGGCAAGCATCGCCATGATACTACTTCTGGCAAATTCTATGGTTTTAATGTCGCTAATCTCGCAAGTTTTGGCTTGTTTTTGCAAAAATAGCAACAGTTCGCACGCTCCCACGCTATCTGCCGTTTTCTCGCCAATCATCACCAAATCAGCTTGAAAAAATGAGCTAAAATTCGCCCCATCTTTCATAAAAATAAACGGCAAATAATACACCCAAGCACTTTTTAGGTGTTTGGCAAACGCATCAATATCGCCAATGGCTTTTGTACCGCTCACGATGATTTGACTGTGCGGGCTATTTTGGCTTCTGATAAAATTTTGCAATTCATCATCGCTTAAATCATCGGCAAATAGCCACGTTATCGCATTATCGTTAAATTCAAAATTATGTGATTTATCAATAACTTGGTGCATAATTTTTTGCTCATTAACAAACATTTTCCACAAGGCGGACATTTGATTATCAAATTTGTATTGTACTAATGTTTGCTCAATTTCGCCTTGTTTTCCCTGCTCTTTTTTGCTAAACAGCGTTACTTGATTGTCAAGACTGGCTAAAAAAATACAGGCGTTAATCGCTTCGTGATTAGCACCATAAACATGAATGTGTTTACTCATTTTTTACCACCTTTAATCACACTTAACAGCTCATTAGTAGAACTGTCAAATTTTTCTGTTAAATCAATAACTTGCAACTCATCATAAACACGATTTGCCATTACTTTGCCAACTTCTACGCCCCACTGGTCAAAAGGGTTAATCTGCCAAATCACACTCATCACATACACTTTATGCTCGTACAGAGCGATGAGCGAACCCAGCGTTTTTGGCGATAAATCGGTCAAAAGCAAGGTGGTGGACGGCTGATTGCCACGATATTGTTTAAAATGGGAAAATTTGTCGTCTTTTTGTACAAGTTCGCTTGGCAAGGCATGATTGCCAAATGCCAACACTTGACTTTGTGCCAAGCAGTTTGACAAGGACAATTTGTGTTGTTCTGCTAAATACTGATTGTATTTTTGCTTATCATTATAGCGGTAAATGGGCGTGATAAAATCGCAAGAAACCCGTTGCGTGCCTTGATGTAGCAGTTGATAAAAAGCGTGCTGGGCGTTCGAGCCAATATCGCCCCACAGCACAGGGCAAGTGGCATAATCCACCGTTTTGCCATCACGAGTTACCGATTTGCCGTTGCTTTCCATCTCAAGCTGGGTGAGATAATTGGGAAAAAACGACAACCGCCCATCATAAGGTAGTACGGTGTGGGCATTGATGTTTAAAAAGGTGCTGTTCCACACGCCCAAAAGCCCAAGCAAAACAGGCAAATTTTGCTCAAATTTGGCGGTGGCAAAGTGCCTATCCATCGCATTTGCCCCTGCTAGTAGCTCATAAAAGTTTGCCATGCCAATCTTTATGGCGATGGCAAGCCCAATCACCGACCACATGGAAAAACGACCGCCCACCCAGTCCCACAGCAAAAGCTGATTGTCCGCATGAATGCCCCACTCGCTCATTTTGTCCGCTTTGGTGGAAATGCCGATAAAATGCCTGCGTAAAATGGTTTCTTTATTGTTGTGGCTTGAAAGTAGCCACGACAGAGCAGTTTTGGCATTTGACAATGTGTCAATCGTGCCAAAAGATTTTGATGAAATGATAAATAATGTGGTTTGTGGATTTAGAATTTTTAACAAACCGTCAAGCTGTGTGCCGTCCATGTTGGAAACAAAATGCACCCGAATGTCGGTGTCCGCCCACTCATCAAGGGCAGTTGTCGCCATGAGTGGACCTAAATCCGAACCGCCCACGCCAATGTTCACTACATCGGTGATTGCCTTACCTGTGTAGCCACGCCAGATTTTTTGGCGAATACGACCGACCAAAATTTCTGCTTTGGCAAGGCTGTCATGCACTTGCTCATTGACGTTTACGCCACCGACAAGCAAATTTTCACCCTTTGGAGTGCGTAAGGCGGTGTGCAAGGCTTCTCGGTTTTCGGTGTCGTTTACTTTTTTTCCTGTTAATAAGTCATTGATTTTATTTGATAAATCAAATTCTTTTGCCAAATTTAACAAATTTTGCAAAATGTCATCATTAATCGCCTGTTTGCTAAAATCCATGTAAATATCGCAGGATTTTGCGGTAAATTTTCTGCCGCGAGAGCCGTCTTTGGCAAACAACTCATTTAACGTTAAAGGGTTTTTGCCAAAGGTTTGTAGGGTTTGCCAAGTGCTGTTGGTAGTCATTTTTTATGCCTTATTTTTGCAAAATTTTATCCGCAAAATACATAAACGCCCGCATATAGCTGGTCATGTCGCCAGCGTCAAAGCTGTTGCCAACCATCGTAACCACGTCCACACCTTGCGTGCTGATGAGTGCGTCAATGGCATCGGTGAGCTGAATTTCACCGCCCACGCTTGGCTCGGTTTTTGCCAAATAATCAAAAATGGCATTGTTAAACACATAACGCCCCACCACCGCCAAGTTTGACGGAGCAACGTCTGCCTTTGGTTTTTCAACAAAACCTTGCACGCCAAAGGCTTGATTTTGCTTAGTTTTTTCAAGCGTTTTGCTCTCTCCATGCAGTTTGGCAATACCGTATTTGTGAATGTCGGCTGTGGCTACAGGATCTACCAAAATTTGCGAATGTGAATTTTTGCTAAATTCATTTATCATAAATACTAAATTTTGGCTATTATAATCGCTCTCAAACGGATTTAGCACAACATCGGGCAACAGCACGGCAAAGTGATTATCACCAATGGCGGAGCGAGCTTGCAAAACCGCATGACCCAAGCCCAATGGTTTACCTTGACGTACGCTGATGATGTTTACGTCATTTGGCAAAAAGTTTAAGCTGTCGGCAAGTTCGTTTTTGCCTTTGGTGCGAAGCTGGGTATCAAGTTCGCTGTTGATGTCAAAATAGTTTTCTATCGCCATTTTTTGGGCGTGATTGACAAGCACAATATTTTTGATACCAGAGGCAACCGCCTCTTCAATGACGTATTGGATTGCAGGTTTGTTGCCAAGTGGCAACAGCTCTTTTGGCACAGCTTTTGATAATGGCAACATACGAGTGCCAAAGCCAGCGACAGGGATAACAGCGTGGGTGATTTTCATATTCAATCCTTATGAGTTAAATTTTTTGATAATATTATTATTCATATAACCAAACACCCCAAATATAAAGGCTTTTAGCCATAATGTATAGTTGTGCCAATCAAATTTACGATGCACCAAATAAAACCAAGTATAGCGATAAAATTGTTTGGCTAGTATAATGGTTTTTTTGCGAATTGAAAAGTCATCTCTTAGTTTGAGCATATACGCTTGATTGCGTGTAGAAAAAAACAGTTTTAGTCGAGAATCCACATGATGATACCTAAAACCCTGGATATAAAGATATTCATTTAATGATGTTGGGTGATACACCACGCAAGATGTCAGCACCGCCACTTTATAACCAGCTTGCAAAACACGGCTTTTAAACTCTTGCTCATCACCCCGAATAAAAAACTCTGGGCGTGGACCTTCTAAATGCTCAATGACACTTTTATCAAATAATACGCCATTAAACAATTTAATATCATCTTCAATAATACTGTGAGCTTGAACCAACTCAACATCTGTAAACTTAGTTTGATTAACACGATATTCAAATGAGGTTTTTTGGTGATTATGCGTATCCACAACAATCGGACATAAGACATCAAACTGATAGTAGTTTTGGCAGGTCAGCATATCTTCAATATAGGTTCTACTTGGTGGATAAGCATCGTCATCAAAGGTAAAAATCTTATCCGAAGCTAGTGCCATTGCTTTTTCAAAACCCCATGCAAAACCGCCTGCACCGCCAATATTTTTGGGTAAGCGATACAGACGGATATTAGTTTTGGCAAAGTTTTCAATCAACTCACAAGTATTATCATCACTATGATTATCAACGACAATGATATTATCCAAAACATAAGTTTGGTTTAACAGTTGATTTAATAATTTAAGTACGACTGCACTTGAATTATAAGTGACGACAATAACAGAAACGATTGACATATTAATTTACTTTTGTTTGCTTTTGTTAAAACAAATGTTATAAAACATTCACCATAAAAGCAGGTATTTTAGCATTTTTTTGCTTGGCTGTCAGAAATGCTTGAGCCACATCCAATGCTTCACGAATGGTCACGTCCATATCCAAGTAGCGATAAGTCGCCAAACGACCAACAAAAGTTACTTTGGTTTCTTGATTTGCTAACTCAATATATTTTTCAAGCATAGTTTTTTCATCAATCAAACGAATCGGATAATAAGGAATGTCTTTTTCTTCAGCTAAACGACTAAATTCTTTAAAATACACAGTTTTTTCGTGATTTTCCCAAGGCGTAAAATGCTTGTGTTCTGAAATACGAGTGTATGGCACGCTTTCTTCGCCATAATTCATCACCGCACAGCCTTGAAAATCGCCTTCATCAGTGTGGCGTTCAAAGTCAAGGGTGCGATAGCCTAGACGACCAAGTTTATAATCGTAAAAACCGTCCAACGCCCCTGTGTAGAAAATATGTTCATAATCATCCAATTTATCCCGATAATCATCAAAATTTGTCCCAAGTTTAACGGTGATGTTATCATGATTTAGGATACTTTGCACGATTGGGGTGTAGCCGTCTTTTGGCATCCCTTGAAATTTGTGGAAAAAGTAGTTATCATTGTAGTTAAAACGCACTGGCAAGCGTTTTAAAATACTGGCTGGCAATTTGGTTGGACTAAGTCCCCATTGTTTTTGGGTATAGCCTTTAAAAAAGGCTTCGTACAAGTCTTTACCAACAAATTTTAATGCTTGTTCTTCAAATGATTGTGGTTCATCAATCGTTTTATCCGCTTGTTCATTAACGATAAAATCGTGGGCTTCTTTTGGGCTAAAGGCTTTGCCAAAAAATTGGTTGATGGTATGTAGATTGACTGGCAATGAATAAACCTGCCCACCAACGGTAGATTTAACACGATTGGTGTAGGGCATCATTTCGCCATGCTGATTGACATAATTCCACACTTGTTCGTCATCGGTGTGAAAAATATGTGGTCCGTATTGGTGTACCATGACTTCGGTTTCTTTATCCCGTTTGGTGTAGCAGTTGCCTGCAATGTGCGAACGTTGGTCGATGACTTCAATTTGGTATCCTTGTTCAGCAAGTTCACGAGCGATAACTGCACCTGAAAAACCTGCTCCGATGGTTAAGATTTTTTTCATTAGTATTTTCCTAAGTTTAGATAAATTAATTTCTGTTTTAAATATATTATTTATAGTATTGGCTAAATAATCTATCACTATGCTCTTTCATACTTACAGGAGCTCGGGCGGTTTTCCAGTAATTATCATGATTAAGCTCACCAGAAATAATTTTTTCTAAAATGCTATATAACTCTTTTTTATTCAAAGAATCATAAGTAAAGTTTTTATTACCTGATAATTCTGGAGCACCACCCTTATTAGAAGTGATAATAGGAATTTTATTTGAGAGATACTCAATCGCCACTTGAGGTAAGTTATCTTCCCATAAGGAAGGTACTAAACCCACATCAATTCTTTCAAGAATTTTTGGTAGTGTGCTATGATTGTAACCATTTGCATAATAAATATCATTAAATTTCCAAATTTGGTCATATATTCTATTTAATTGTCCTTGGTCAGAATTTTTTGCAACAACAATTAGATTAATATGTTCTGCTAATTCTTTTGGCATATCAAATAAGGCATCAACGAAAAAGTAAAAACCTTTGTCTCTTCTCATATAGCCTAGATATGATAAATTTAATTTACCATTTCTGGTCATCTTTCCTTTTGGAGTAGGAATTTGATTGTATGATTCGGAAAACTTTGTTCCAATATAGTCAGTTCGAACAATGCTATTTTTGATACCATATCCTAAACAAATTTCTCTAACACGTTCAGAAACTGCCAAAACATAATCACAATTTTCATTAATGATATTAATAATTTTTTCTCTACGTTCCATAAAAGGAATGCCACTTACCCGAAAAAATAAATCATTTGACTTATAGCGACTATCTGGTATTTTTTTATCAATTCTCTTTTTTGTACCCGCCAAGGTAATAAAAGGTTTATAAAAATATTTGGTATTAGGAACTATACCAAATTTTTTTAAGGTATAAGCAGTTGCATTTGAACGAATGACAACTTCTTTTTTTGCTTTGTGATGGATACAGCTAATACATTTTTTTCCATAGTAGTTATCTTCACAAGCTTCTTTTTCATCATACCAAAGATTAACTTGTGAACATATTGGATAATAATTATGCATTGAAAGTATGACTTTAGTATTGGGGTATTTTTGCTTTATTTTTAGAAAAGATGCTGGAATACCCTCAATATTATTAAAATGCATAACGTCAAATGGTCCATACTCTTCAACAAATTTAAAGAATAAATCATCCATTTCTTTATCTTCAATTTGCTCTGTCTCACCAAATGAAGAATGCCCTGGCGATAAGACTCTGGAATTGATAATCTCAAATCGTTTAACTTTATTTAAAGAGTCATCTTTCTTAAGTTCTTTGCCATGTTGAATAGGTTCAATTCTTAGTTTTGTATTGAATAGGTCATAAGAAATACCTGAGCATAAAAAATACAACTCATGGTCTGTATTTTTACTAAGCTCTTCAAGTAAGTTTTTTTGATAAACGCTAACACCGCCACCACGATTTTCATTATCTAGGTAATCAACCCAGTTGTAATAAAAAATTTTCATTTAAATGCTCCATAATTAATAAAATAAATATATAGTAAAATTAATGCTTACAAATTTTAACTTGTTGGTTAATCCTTTTAAGAAAAAGATCTTTAAATTCTACTGAGCCTCCAATTTTCATACAACCTTCTCCATGATTAACACCAAAGAGAAATTGATGTAGTTTAATCCTAGAAGAAAATTTAACTTCATTGGCATAGTAATCTTCAACAGGATTTAGTACATCATAAAATATATGATGAATTACATTATTCTTCTTAATTTTAAGAAATTCTGAAATATCACTATTTACCTGTTTTTCCTCTAATTCAGTCTGTTTAATAACATCTTTTGGTATAAAATAATGGTCAAATTCTTTATATATTTTTTTAATATTCTTTTCTTCTAAAGTAGTTTGAGGGTTGATACTAAATGAAGTAAAAGATATATTTTTAAACTTAGAAGCTAAAATTTCAGCTACCAAAATTGAGGCATATCCACCAGCACTACTTCCCAATAAAAATACTTCTTCATAATTAGAAAGTATATAGCCTGATAATATAGCTTCTAATTCATCAACTTTGTTAATATACCAATATAATGGACGGCTTTGACTGATACGAATAACATCTAATCCTGCTAAAGTTGTTAAATAGTTAAATTCTCTTTCATGATTATTACCATTAAAGGGGTTTGCAACTGAATTGAATTGTATTATTAATCTATCTGTTTTTTTACCAACCTTAGCCTCAACACTTAATTCACTAACAATTTTTTTGCTTTTCTTATCCAACAAACTTTCTAATAAAACATCTTTTTTATCAATTGATACTTTATTAACATTCACATTCGTAGCAAAATTACCTTGTAACTGATAGAATCCGTTTCCTAAAAAGTAAGAATCATTAAATATACTAGTTACTAAATTATCCTTAGAAAAAATTTTCAAACAATCATTATCTATTTTCCAAAAAGATTCATTAGTATGTGATGAGCCATCCATTGTACCATCAGATTTAAATAGAAGATTACTTTGTAAAACATCACCTGATGTATTTTTTAATCTCCATATATTATGAATTAGTAAGTCACTATTAATATTATTCATTAAATTTCACCTTGCTTTACTTAAAGATTTGAGTATAAATTCAGTGCCTCTTCAATATTTTCATAGACCATTAATTTACCATCATTCAGTACTGCTGCTCTATTGCAATATTCTCGGATATTATGTAATTCATGCGACACAATAATCATTGCTTTATCGGCACGTTTTTCAAATAATTCTACTTGGCATTTTTGATGAAACTTCGCATCACCAACGGAAATTACTTCATCTATCAAATAACAATCAAAATCAACGGCAAGAGAAATTGCAAAAGCAAGCCTTGCTCTCATACCAGAAGAATACACTTTAACAGGCTCATAAAGATATTTACCTAATTCAGCAAATGATTCTACAATCTCCATTGCTTTTTCAAAGTCAGCTCCATACACACGGCAAACAAAGCGAACGTTATCTGCTCCTGTCAAACTCCCTTGAAATGCTCCTGTAAATGCCAAAGGCTATGAAATACTCATATCTTTGGTAATCGTACCTGAAGTAGGCTTCTCTACACCACCAAGAATGCGGACTAATGTAGATTTACCTGCACCATTTCTACCTAAAATGCCTATTTTTTCTCCCATCTCTACTCTTAAATTAATACCATCTAAAACATTTCTACGAGTATTCCCAATAGGATAGGATTTAACTACATTATTTAATTCAATCAACTACTTGCCTCTATATTGTTACTTACATGACGAACTAAAACTAAACCAATAAAACTCAAACACATATTAAACCAAATCATATAGGTTGGATTTTCATATGTAGGGATCATATTACCATAGTAGCCATGTCGGAGCATTTCTGTACTATGTACCATCGGCAAATATAAGATCACTTTTTTCAAAGTATCAGGTAACCATGCTACAAAAAAAGCTGTACCAGATAGAGGAAATAAAAGATAAGTAATGGCGTGCCACAATCTATCAATTACTTCGGACATTTGAAACAAAGCCCCTACTGTAAAAGCCAAAGCAATGGTAAACCATACCAACAAAAACCACCCTTTTACCATTAATAAAAAATCATTTGGCAATTCCATAACCCCAATTGAAATAAAGAAAAGAGAAAGTACGATGAATGAAATTGTTGCACCAGCCCCTTCTAATAAAATACGAGCTAAGAAAACATCTATTACCTTGACATTTCTATGATACAAAAGACCTATATTTGCTTCTACAGCATTACCAACTCTATTAGAGCTATTACGCCATAAAAGAATTGTAGAATAACCCGTTACGGCAAACGGTACAATTGGGATATTTCCACCATGTGCAGCTTTAGTAAAATACCAAATTGTGGTAATACCCAAAGTAAAAACCATAGGCTCAAGAAATAACCAAACAAACCCTAAATTATGCCGACCATAACGTGTAATAATTTCACGCATAAGTAGGGCATAAATCACTCTTAACTGAATCTTAAATGACTTATTAAACTGACGCAGTTCTGATACATAACTAGTCATTATGCTCTTTCACCCCTGCCACGAACAAACGTAACACACCCCAAGTCAATAATCCAAAAATAAAACCTGACAAAATATTCTTAAGGCGATTTGGCTCTAAGGCTTCATCAGGCATAGACGGTTGAGCCAATGTCGCTAGGTACAATTGTTTTTGGCTAAAATCCCCTTTGGCTTGTTCATAAGATGCAATCGCTGATGCTAACTGTTTATCAGCCAATTCTTTTTCAAGTTGTAAACGTTGATAACCTGCTGAGCGATTACTCAAAGAACGGTCACTCGGTCCTGTTACCAAGTCTGATTTTTCTTTAATTTTTTGCTCTAATGTACGGATTCTTTGTTTGGTCGCTGGAATTTGTGGATTGTCTGGGGTCAAAGCCTGTATTTGACTTAACTGTGCTTGGGCTTGAATTAACGCATCTTGTAATTTTGATATTTCTTGAAGTACAATCATTGATTGCCCTTCCGGGTTAAAAACTTCTTTACCCGTTCTAAAATTCGCCAGTTTTTCAGCGGCGGCTGTCGATGCTTCTTGTGCTTTTTGTACTTCGTTTTGTGAGTATTCTAAAATATCACTTTTGGCTTTGGCATTGATTTTATTAATCACAGCTTCGCTGGTTTTTAACAGCTCAAGATTGATTTTTTGGGCATCTTCTGGCGTATAAGCTCTGACTTGCAGTGTAGAAATAGATGATGCTGGGTCATAAACGATTCTTACTTTTTTTGTAAAATAATCGTAAAAACTTTCAAATGTCTTATCTCTTATCAAAAAACCAAAACGGCTAACAGTATCGATATTTTCTGATGAATATCTGGCTTGGATATGTAGGTTTTGATTCAAACTTTTAACAGAATCACGAGAAGTCAAATAATCACGAACGATATAACTATCATCAGATGATGCATTAAAACCAATATTTTTAAGCACAACACCAAGCCCAGATACGGATTGTTGGTTAGGACTTCTGATAACAAACTTAGACTCTGAAATATAGACATCGGATGCGATAATACCATAATAAATAGTCAAAACTATCGTTGGAATCACTACGCAAATCACGAATAACGGGTCTATTTTTTTAAAAAAATTACGAGAAGTTTTCAAGTTAAATACCTATATTTTGGAATATTGGGCTAAATGTATGTAATAAATATAATTTTTGGGGCTGAACTAGATTAGGATTAAATTTCACACCATTTTCTCAATATTTTAAGTTGATTAGATGGTGTCCCATAATTAAATCTAAACCTTGCGAAGCAGTGCTTCTCATCTTTGATAAATAAATGAAAGTTTTCTTTTTTAATACCGTTGTATCTTCTAAGAATACGTTTAGCTTGATTCCAGAAGTTCTCAATACCATTGATGTGATTTAGCTTGTTGCTTTTATCTGCAAACTCTTTTGAATGATTAATTCTAAAGTGTTTAAAATCATTGACATCAAGAGCATTGTAACTTCTATAACTATCAGTGTAAACAACGCTGTCAGGCTTGATTTTATTGGTGATAATGGGCATTAATGTGGTTTGTTTAGTGTCTTTGACAACGACAGTATAAACCTTGCCATTACGTTTTAAAAGACCAAAGACAGCAGTCTTTCCACCTGCACCACGACCACGCTTACCTTTACGAATACCACCGAAATAGCTTTTATCTAATTCTATTTCACCGTCAAAGGTTTCGTGAGCTTCAAGGCTAAGATGTATTCTATCACAAGTCTTATTTTATGGTAAAATAAGGCTGCTGAATTAGGGTAAATTTGCAGTAAATCTGAGGCTGTTCTGGCAGTAACTTCGGCAACAAAAAATTCAAGTAGTTTTAGTTGCTGTTTTTTACTTAATTTACAATGTGTTAGCTTCATATTTTCAGTATAACATGATAGTTAATCTAGTACAGCCCCATAATTTTTACTATTCTACCGCAAAAAAAATATCATAGCAAGCATGCGAGCAACTAACGAGCAACTAATAAACAAATCAATTGTAGAAACTATTTTTTATGTTTATTAGTTTAGTTAGATAAATTTTTAATACCTGTAATCGAGTAAATAGATTGGCTAACCATATTCAAGAATTTAGCAAATTCTGTCGCTGGTGCGTTAGACACATAAATTACGTCATTGTTTTTAATTGGGAAATTTTGGGCGATAAAATAATTTGCTGGGTCTTTGAGATTCAAACGATAAATCACAGGTACTAAGCCATTTTTTTGCAGTTCAACAGGAATTTTTCGCATTTGGTTATTAGTCAATACATAAGGTGTTTCATAACGGAAAATAAACACACCTCTTGAGTCCGCTCTACTGTCATTTAACCCGCCAGAGCGTGCCAATGCCTGCATGAGCGAGATACCATTCGCCTCAAAGTTAATTTCATCATTTTTGATAGTCGCACCCAGTACGGTAAAGCTGTTTGATTGATAATTCACAGCGACCACATCACCTGACTGTAATACGACATTTTGTCGCATGTCTTTTAGCAAGGTGTCCATTGGTATTTCAAGTGATTGCTTACCACGATTCAGTTGGATAGTTACTTTATTACTTGGATATTTAGCACCGCCTGCAGTTGCAATAGCATCAAGCACTCTTTCGCCTTTACCTGTTAAAGGCATTCTTAGACTATTGTTTACCTCTCCGACAATGGTTACATTTGCCGAGTTGTTTTTGGCGATATTGACAATCGCACTTGGTTTGTTGGCTTTACGAGATAATCCGCTAACAATCATATTTTGAATCTGTGAAGGCGTTTTACCAATAACTGATATTTTTCCCAAAAATGGAATAGTTAATTGTCCTTGTTTGTCAACCATTTGTTCTGGCAATTTAATCTCGGCGGCTGCACCTAAATCACTACTATTCGCCGAACCAAATAACAACGCAGGCGGTGCTTCATATATGGTAACATTGACCGTATCACCTGCTCTGACCACTTCTTGATTAACATAACTACTGGTGTAAATATCAGAAAAATGTTGATTAACTTTTAATTCATTAATACGATTAACAATTTTATTATCAATATCTAAAATGGTAATGCCATTGGTTTCGGCATCATTATCCGCATTGGCTGTGTCTTCTGCTGTGCTGTTTTGGACTTGTTTTAGTGTAGGTCCAGCATTTGGAATAGAATTTCTTATATTTTGACAGCCCGTTAATGCAATCACCATAGCAACACTAGAAAAGTAAACTTTTTTCTTTAACAGCATATTCACTCCAATATAAGACAAATTCAGTAAGAAAAATTCAATAAGGAAAACGTAAAAAAACATCCCTATTATTATAGAGATGTTTAAAAAAAATACTATATAATTTTGGTTAAAATGTACCAAAAACTAGATTATTTCTTTTTACGCTGAATCGCATGAATCGCACGACCATCTGCCGACAACACTGCTTCATGCACCGCTTCTGATACGGTTGGGTGAGCAAATGTCATCAACTGCAAATCTTCAATGCTAGACACAAATTCCATCGCAATCATGCCTTGATGAATGATTTCACCTGCACCTGCAGAAATAACGTGCATACCTAGCAAGCGGTCAGTTTTGGCATCGGCAACCACTTTGATAAAGCCTTGACCTTCGCCCGCCGCCAACGCACGCCCATTCGCTGCCAATGAGAATTGACCTGTTTTAACTTCATGACCTTTCTCTTTAGCTTGTTCTTCGGTCAAGCCAACCCACGCAATCTCTGGGTGTGTATAAATCACGCTGATGATGGTATCATAATTTACTTGAACTTTTTCGCCGTGAATGCGTTCTACCGCCATCACGCCTTCTTCCATTGCTTTGTGAGCAAGCATTGGTCCACGTACCAAGTCGCCAATGGCATACACGCCATCTAGGTTGGTTTTACATTGGTCGTTCACCGCTACCAAGCCACGCTCGGTTAGCTCAACGCCAGCATTTTCGCCAAGCAAGCCTTCTTTGTACGCTTTACGACCAACACACACGATAAGTTTGTCAAAGGTGTCGGTTTTTACTTCGCCTTTTACGTCTGTGGTTACAATTACTTGACCGTCTTTGACTTCAGCATTGGTAACTTTGGTATCTACACGAATGTCAAGACCTTGTTTTTTAAGCAGTTTTTCAGCTTCTTTGCTTACCGCTTTGTCGGCTTCTGCTAGGAAAGTTGGCATGGCTTCATACACCACCACTTCTGCACCAAGACGACGCCATACCGAGCCAAGCTCAAGACCAATCACACCTGCACCGATTACGCCTAGACGTTTTGGCACTTCGGCAAATTCTAACGCACCTGTAGAATCAACGATGTATTCGTTATCTACTTTTGCCACAGGAATATCCACAGGCACAGAACCTGCCGCCAAAATCACATATTTTGCGGTGATGGTGGTCGCAGCTTCACCTGACAATGGAGCAAATTCCACTTGTTTTTCGGCTGATTTACCGTCAAGCAATTTGCCTGTGCCTTGTAGCCAGTCCACGCCATTGCCTTTTAACAGACCTGCCACACCAGCGGTCAAGCCTTTGACAATGCCGTCTTTGCGAGCCAACATTTTGCTAACATCAATGCTAACATCACCTGTGGTGATGCCGTGGTCGGCTAGTTCATGTTTGGTCGCTTCATAGCGGTGCGAGCTGTCAAGTAAGGCTTTTGATGGGATACAGCCCACGTTTAAGCAAGTACCGCCAAGTGCAGGTTCGCCTTTGTGAACACGTTTTTCAATACAAGCGGTGCTAAAACCAAGCTGTGCTGCACGGATTGCGGCTTCGTAGCCACCAGGGCTACCACCGATAACGACTAAATCATAACTGTTTTTCATAATTTTTCTCTTATTGTTATCAATTAAACTTTAGAACAAAAACGCCTATCCCAACTACTGATAGGCGTTTTTTTAATTATAGGTCAAGCAACAACATTGCTGGGTTTTCTACCAATTCTTTGATAGTTACCAAGAATTGTACCGCTTCTTTACCGTCAATCAAACGATGGTCATAAGATAACGCAAGGTACATCATTGGCAAAATCACCACTTCACCATTGACTGCCATTGGGCGTTCTTTGGTGGCGTGCATACCCAAAATCGCTGTTTGTGGTGGGTTTAGGATAGGTGTAGACATCAATGAACCAAACACACCACCGTTAGTAATGGTAAATGTACCACCAGTCATTTCTTCAATACCAAGCTTACCTTCACGGGCTTTGGCTGCCATATCACCGATACCTTTTTCAATATCTGCCATACTCATTTGGTCGGTATCACGCAGTACAGGAACAACCAAACCACGGTCGCTAGATACTGCCACACCCACATCATAGTAGCCATGATAAACGATATCATTGCCATCAATAGACGCATTTACTGCAGGGAAACGTTTTAGAGCTTCGGTTGCAGCTTTTACAAAGATTGACATAAAGCCAAGTTTTACGCCATGACGTTTTTCAAAACGCTCTTTAAATTCTGAACGTAGCTCCATGATTGGTTTCATGTTCACTTCGTTAAAGGTGGTTAGCATTGCAGTTTCTTGGGTAGCTGATAACAAACGCTCTGCCACTCTTGCACGCAAGCGGGTCATTGGTACACGTTTTTCGGTACGCTCGCCAACAGACGTTGCAATCACGCTACCTGTGTCTGATTTGAAAGTTGGGTTTGCCATATCTGATTTGGTAACACGACCGCCACGACCTGTGCCTTGTACATCAGCAGGGTTGACACCTGTGGTGTTTGCCGCTTTACGTACGGCTGGGCTTTGGTCTTTGTGAGATTGTTCATCTGCTTTTGCTTGAACAGGGGCTGCAACAGATTCTGGTGGTACAGTTGTATTGGCATCAGCTTTATCTTCGGCTTTTGGTGCGTCTGCTTTTGGTGCAGCTGTCGCACCTTCAGTCAATTCACCAATGACTTCAGCTGATAATACCGTATCATCAACATTTTTAACGATTTTTGACAATACGCCGTCTGTTTGAGCGACAACTTCTAATACCACTTTATCCGTTTCAATTTCGGCTAAAACCGCATCACGGCTAACTTGGTCGCCTTCGGCAAAATGCCATTCAACGATTGTACCGTCTGCAACTGATTCTGGGAATACGGGTGCTTTAATTTCTGCCATGACTAACTCCTAATTTTTAAAAATATTGGCAATTTAAAATATGATTGGCAAATATATAGTCTTTTAAATTTGTTTTAACACTTGATAATCTGGGCTATAAATTTACCAAAATTCTTTATTTAAATACAAAATAAAATAAAAACAATTGGCAAAATGAATGTATTTCATTTTACCAATCTTTATCACAATTATTCTGCAATACCTAACGCATCATGCACAACTTTTTTCTGTTGGGCGGCGTGCATTTGTGCCGAACCTGCCGCAGGGGCTGCTGATGGCATACGAGCCACAGGCTCAAGCAACAAGGCTTTGGTTGGGCGTGTTGCAGGTTTTGGTGGTGCAATCAAGCGGAACAAATGTGGTGCAAGATAGTACCAAGCCCCTTGGTTACGTGGTTCTTCTTGTGTCCACACGATACCTTCAAGGTTTGGATATTTTGCCACTTCTTCCAAAATACGGGCTTCTGGTAGTGGATATAACTGCTCAATACGCACGATTGCCACGTTTTCAAGATTCAACTCACGGCGTTTTTCTAGCAAGTCGTAATACACTTTACCACCACACAACACCAAACGAGTAACTTTGCTGTTGTCCAATTGGTCAATTTCGCTAATCACTGTTTCAAATTTGCCAGTTGCCAATTCGTCCAACGTAGAAGTTGCCAATTTATGACGTAACAATGATTTTGGCGACATCACGATTAACGGTTTACGTGCTGGGCGTAATACTTGACGGCGTAATGCGTGGAAAATCTGTGCAGGTGTGGTTGGTGTAATCACTTGCATATTGTCTTCGGCACATAGCTGTAAATAACGCTCTAAACGTGCTGATGAATGTTCTGGGCCTTGACCTTCATAGCCGTGTGGCAACAACATGGTCAAACCTGATAAACGTTGCCATTTGGTTTCGCCTGATGAGATAAATTGGTCAATAACGACTTGCGCACCGTTGGCAAAATCACCAAACTGTGCTTCCCAAATCACCAACGCATTTGGCGTGGTGGTTGAGTAACCATATTCAAAAGCAAGTACCGCTTCTTCTGATAACAATGAGTTAAAAGTATCAAAACGGGCTTGATTTTCACTGACATTTGTCAATGGAATATACATGCTACCGTCTTTGATATTGTAAAGCTCTGAATGACGGTGTGAGAATGTACCACGACCCACGTCTTCGCCTGTGATACGCACAGGATAACCCTCATCAACCAATGACGCATATGCCAATGTTTCGGCAGCACCCCAGTTCAATGGCTCTTGACCTGTTTGCATGGCAAGGCGTTGTTCTACCACTTTGGCAACTTGACGTTGTAATTCATAGCCTTCTGGCATTTGTGCCATTTTTTCGCCATAGGCTTTTAGTTTGTTAATATCAACGCCAGTTTCCCAGTTGTCTTCTAAATCATGACCGATATAAGGTGTCCAATCTACAAACAATTCTTTGTTTGGCTCATGTACCAATGCACTGGCAACGTAATTACCTTTATCCAAAGACTCACGGTAATTGTCATCATAAGTGGTCGCATCAGTGCTACTAATCACACTTTCATCTGCCAATTTTTTGGCATAAATTTCACGAGTCGTTGGCAATTTTTTAATCACCGAATACATGAGTGGCTGGGTCGCTGATGGCTCGTCCGCTTCGTTATGACCGTTACGGCGATAGCAGTACATATCAACAACGATATCTTTGTGGAACTCTTTACGATAATCGTGGGCAAGCTGTGCGATAAATACCACCGCTTCTGGGTCATCACCATTTACATGGAAAATCGGTGCATGAACCATTTTTGCCACGTCTGTACAATATTCAGTTGAACGAGCGTCTTCAATACGGCTGGTGGTAAAGCCCACTTGGTTGTTAATGACAATGTGCAAAGTACCGCCTGTTGCATAGGCACGAGTTTGCGACATTTGGAAGGTTTCTTGATTTACGCCTTGACCTGCAAAAGCAGCATCACCATGTACCACGATTGGCAATACGGTATTACCTGTGGTGTCATTACGGCGAACTTGTCTTGCACGCACTGAACCAATCAGCACAGGCGATACAATCTCAAGGTGCGATGGGTTAAAGGCAAGTGCCAAATGTGCTTCGCCACCCGGTGTCATCACATTTGAGCTAAAGCCATTGTGATATTTTACGTCACCAGACCCAATGGTTGGTTGTTTTTTACCATCAAATTCATCAAACAAATCTTTTGGATTTTTACCCAAAATATTCACAAGCAAATTCAAACGCCCACGGTGAGCCATACCGATGACCATCTCTTGTGTGCCGTTTTCGCCCGCACGTTGAATCATCTCATGTACCATCGGAATAAAGCTTTCACCACCTTCCAAACCAAAACGTTTGACACCTGTATATTTACGAGCCAAATATTTTTCTAAACCTTCAGCAGCGGTCAAACGCTCAAGGATTGATTTACGTTTTTCGTTGTCAAATTTGATAAAACCATGATTTTGTTCAAGATATTTTTCAATCCATGCTTTTTCGGTCGCTGTGGTAACGTGCATATACTCTGCACCCACGCTACCACAATACACACGTTGTAGAATCTCAATAATCTCACGCAACGTCGCTTTGTCTTTACCAATATTTAAATCATTAGTCGGATAAACGGTATCCAAATCCGCCTCTGACAAGCCATGATACGCCAAAGTCAGCTCTTCTGCCTCTGGGCGAGCCATCAATCCCAATGGGTCAAGATTGGCATGGCGATGTCCACGACGGCGATAACTGGTGATTAAATTTTGCACACCCATTTGATTTTGGCTATATTTGCTCAACTCATCAGGGCTACAGCTACCGCCAACATTGACGGTTACTTTGCTTGCAGTGGTGTTACGAGCCAACAATAAAAATTGGTCTTGAATGGCATGGTGTAACGCATTTTTGTCATCATCTTTGGCAAATTGCTCAAAATATGGCAAATATTTTTCATCAACGCTCGTTGGGTCTTGTAAAAAATCTTCGTACAAAGATTCAAGGTACACCGCATTATCAGCTGACAGTTCAGTAAACTGATGTGCAATATTGGAAGAATTTTTGGTGCTCATTATCATACTCTGCTTTTAATCAAAAGGGTTAAAAAACTATCCATAACTGACAAAAAAATTCAATGATTTTTATGCACAAAAATTGACTTAAAAGTCAAACTTTTATAAAAATCATAAAATGATGCTATTATAACATTCTTTGACAAAAAAAAGACGGTTAATTTTACAATTCTTTGCATTTCTTTGTATTAAAAATGCAAAAAAAACACCCTGCCAACTTGCAAGGTGTTTTTTATTGTCAATACGAACAGATTTAGCCTGCACGGCTTAGCAGCATACCACGGATATGACCGATGGCTTTGGTTGGGTTCAAGCCTTTTGGACAAACGTTTACGCAGTTCATAATACCACGACAACGGAACAAGCTAAATGGATCGTCAAGACGCTCCAAACGCTCTTTGGTATCAGTATCACGGCTGTCAATGATAAAACGATAACCATTTAACAAGGCTGATGGACCTAAGAATTTGTCAGGATTCCACCAGAATGATGGGCATGACGTTGAACAGCACGCACACAAGATACATTCGTATAAGCCATTTAACTTTTCACGGTCTTCTGGTGATTGTAAACGCTCGGTTGGTGGTGCTGGTTGGTCATTAATCAAATATGGGTGAACTTTTTCGTATTGGGCATAAAATTGGTTCATATCCACGACCAAATCACGAATCACAGGCAAACCTGGTAAAGGACGCAAGGTGATTTTGTTTGGTAACGTGTTCATGTTAATCAAACATGACAAACCATTTTTGCCGTTGATGTTCATACCATCAGAGCCACAAATCCCTTCACGGCATGAACGGCGAAAACTTAACGTTTCGTCTTGTTTCTTTAGACGTACCAATACGTCAAGTAACATACGGTCTGAGTCTAATAGCTCAATTTCGTATGTTTGCATTCTTGGGGCTGCGTCCTTATCAGGGTCGTAGCGAAAAATCTCAATGGTGCGAGTGCCTCGGCTCATATTGCTAAACTCCACACGGTATTTATTTTTCAATAAATAACATTTTTAATTTAATTGTTAATTTTGTAAAAAGCGGGGGTATTATACCCCACTTTTTGATTATTTTTAAACCTTAGTTAGACCTTAGAATGTACGAACTTTTGGCTCTACATAATCCACGGTCAAAGGACTTTTACGAACTGGTTTGTAGATGACTTTGTTGCCTTCTGAATACCAAACGGTGTGTTTCATCCACTCTTTGTCATTACGTCCAAGTGGTGCAACTGGGTCATTTTCATCACGTTCATAGTCAAGCACTGAGTGAGCCCCACGACATTCGTGGCGTAATGACGCAGAAATCATGGTCGCTTTTGCCACTTCGTATAGGTTTTCAACTTCTAGGGCTTCAATACGGGCGGTGTTAAATACTTGTGATTTGTCCACCAATTGTACTTGTTTGACTTTTTCTTCTAATGCCAAGATTTTTTTGACACCTTCGTCCATTGACGCTTGGGTACGGAATACCCCTGCGTGTTGTTGCATGGTACGGCGGATTTCGTCAGCTACGTCTTGTGCGTTTAGACCACCTGTTGAATTTTGTAGTTTGTTTAAACGTGCCAATGTTTTGTCTAACACATTTGGGGCAAGTGGTGCATAGTCTGAACGGTCAGCGGCATGGAACTCATCAATGATGTGTTGCCCTGCTGCACGACCAAATACAACCAAATCAAGCAATGAGTTTGTACCCAAACGGTTCGCACCATGTACCGATACGCACGAACATTCGCCAATCGCATACAAGCCTTTGACGATGGTTTGCTCAGCGTATAGACCGTCTGCGTCTGTGCCTGCTTCAAGGTTTGGTTTTACCACTTGACCGTGAATGTTAGTCGGAATACCGCCCATTTGGTAGTGAATGGTTGGCACAACTGGAATTGGCTCTTTGGTAATGTCCACATTCGCAAAGTTTTTACCAATTTCATACACCGATGGCAAACGTTTCATGATGGTTTCCACGCCCAAGTGGGTCATATCAAGCACCACATAGTCACCGTTAGGACCACAACCACGACCTTCTTTAATCTCTTGGTCCATAGAACGAGAAACGAAGTCACGTGGGGCTAAGTCTTTTAAGGTTGGGGCATAGCGTTCCATAAAGGCTTCGCCATCTTTGTTACGAAGTAACGCACCTTCACCACGACAACCTTCGGTCAATAACACGCCTGCACCTGCCACGCCTGTTGGGTGGAATTGCCAGAACTCCATGTCTTGCAATGGAATACCTGCCCGCACCGCCATGCCCAAGCCATCGCCTGTGTTAATAAAGGCATTGGTTGAAGCGGCAAAAATACGACCCGCACCACCTGTTGCCAAAACAGTTGTTTTTGATTGGAAAACTGCCACACGACCTGTTTCTTGCTCCAACGCAATCACACCGTTGATATTACCGTCTTCATCTTTTACCAAATCCAACGCAATCCACTCAATATAAAACTGTGTGCCTTGCTCAAGATTTTTTTGATAAAGGGTATGTAATAGAGCGTGTCCTGTACGGTCAGCCGCCGCACACGCACGTTGTACCGCTTTTTCGCCATAGTTGGCAGTATGTCCGCCGAATGGACGCTGATAAATCGTACCGTCCGCATTACGGTCAAACGGCATACCCATGTGTTCTAGCTCATACACCACTTTTGGGGCTTCACGACACATATATTCAATCGCATCTTGGTCACCTAACCAGTCAGAACCCTTGATGGTGTCATAAAAGTGAAAATGCCAGTTATCATTACTCATATTACCCAAAGACGCACCAATACCACCTTGTGCCGCCACTGTGTGCGAACGGGTTGGGAAAACCTTGGTAATTACAGCGACATTCATACCGCCACGAGCCAACTGTAACGATGCTCGCATACCAGAGCCACCGCCACCCACAATCACCGCATCAAAATTGAGTGTTTGGATATTGCTAATGGTATTATCTTGTTTTGTAGCCATTGCTAAAATTCCTACCTATTTTACAAAAGATAACTTTTGTTTATAAATTTAGTATTAAATGAAATGTGATTTAATCAATTAAAAGAAAATCATCACGCCCCAGAACAAATAAACGATAACTGCAATAATCATCGCCGACTGAAGCACAAAACGTAAGCCACCTGATTTGACATAATCAGTAAACACCGTCCACATACCTACCCAAGCGTGTCCCACCAAAGACAACATCGCAAGCAAAGTAAACAGACGCATTGGCAAACTTAACATAAAACCACGCCACAATTCAAACGTTGGCTGATGGGTCAAAAACCACACCAACATCACCACAGCATACGCGGCTAAAACCACCGCACTAATACGTTGTACGACCCAATCTCTTGAGCCTGAGCCAGTTAAACCAGTTGCACTTTTCATTAGAACATCACCCATACAAATGAACCCACGACCCAAATCGCCGCAAGTACAAAGCCAATAATTGTCGCTGTGCGACCACTGTTCAACTCTTCATTCATGCCCATATCGGCAAATAAATGTTTCATACCCATCACAAAGTGATAACCTAGGGCAGCCACAAATACCCACGCCAAAAACTTAACCAACATATTATTAAAAATCTGGTCAAATCCCTCAGGGGTTGCTAAAGAGGTTTGAAAAATGTACAACACAACAGGTACTAACAAAAACAGCACCACACCAGAAACACGGTGCGTAATAGAAGCCATCGCAATCGGGTTTTTTGAATTTACCTCAATTACATGACCAAGGGGTAAAACGACAGGTCTTCGGTTGCTTTTCACAGCGGGCATCCTTTAATCTTTAATCATGAAAAGGAATAGCTAGCGTACTTTAGCTTTTCTCAAAATAAATTGACAAAAAACCACTAATAACTTATCTTTATCAGGATAAAAATAAATTATTAATGATTGTGTGCTAAAGCTAGCCACCATAAATTTTTGTTAATTATAAAAGGCTTTGCTTACAAATACAAACAAAAACAACAAAAAACTTCAATTTCTTAGTAATATTTCATAACAAAATGTCAATTATTTATAAAACTTATCAAATTTACCAACAAACGTTCTAAATTTTGTAGATTTTTAACAAATTTGCGAAATTTGACAAAAAACTCTTTTACTTTTTTGTTAAAATACTGTTAATATAGCATAGCAATGATAAGCTTATCCAACCGCCAATCATAAATAATATTATGGATATCCCTACAAATGGGTTTGTTAAATGTGATTGGCTTTCTTTTACCATGTTATGAGGACAACAATATGTCAGATAATAAATTATCACTGAATGTGAACGGTACCAACTACGACTTGCCTGTTACGGAAGGCACGCTAGGCAACCCTGTTGCGGATATTACCGCATTAGCAAAAGAAGGTTTTTGGTCGTTTGATCCAGGTTTCATGGCAACTGCCGCTTGCGAATCAAAAATAACCTTTATTGATGGCAACAAAGGTATCTTGTTACATCGTGGCTACCCAATTGAACAATTGGCAGAAAAAGCAGAATATTTAGAAGTGGCTTATGCGTTAATTCATGGCGAATTACCAAATGCTGAGCAAAAAGCGGACTTTTATGACAAAATCAGCAAGCATTCTATGGTAAACGACCAATTGCGTAAATTCTTTGAAGGTTTCCGCCGTGACGCTCACCCAATGGCGATTATGGTTGGTGTGATGGGTGCGTTATCAGCGTTTTATCACAATAACTTAGACGTAAGCAAACAAGACCACCGTGAATATACAGCGATTCGTTTGATTTCAAAAGTGCCTACCATTGCGGCAATGTCTTACAAATACAGCCAAGGTCAGCCTTTTACTTACCCACGCAATGACTTAAGCTATGCTGAAAACTTCCTACACATGATGTTTGCAACGCCAGCAGACGTAAACTACAAAGTAAACCCAATCCACGCCAAAGCGATGGATAAAATCTTTACTTTGCACGCAGACCACGAACAAAATGCATCTACCTCAACCGTGCGTCTAGTCGGTTCTACTGGTGCAAATCCTTATGCGTGTATTTCAGCAGGTATCGCAGCATTGTGGGGACCAGCTCACGGCGGTGCGAACGAAGCAGTGTTAAAAATGCTTGATGAAATCGGCAGTGTAGAACACGTTGAAGAGTTTATGGAAAAAGTAAAACGTAAAGAAGTCAAATTGATGGGCTTTGGACACCGTGTTTACAAAAACTTTGACCCACGTGCCAAAGTCATGAAAGAAACCTGTGATGAAGTATTGGGCGAATTGGGTATCAAAGACCCACAACTAGAGCTTGCGATGAAACTTGAGCAAATCGCCTTGAACGACCCGTACTTCAAAGAGCGTAACCTATACCCTAACGTAGATTTCTACTCAGGCATTATCCTAAAAGCTATAGGTATCCCAACGTCAATGTTCACCGTAATCTTTGCGTTGGCTCGTACCTCTGGTTGGATTAGCCACTGGTTAGAAATGCACTCAGCACCTTACAAAATCGGTCGTCCACGTCAGTTATATACTGGTCCTGTACAACGTGATTTTGTACCTGTTGAAAAACGCTAATATTTTAAAATGTTTGACAATTTTTAAATTTGTTAAAGTTTTAAAAAAAAGCCAAAAATCCCAGTCATCTGATTGGGATTTTTTGTTTGGTTAAAATAAACTTATTTTCATTCATCAAAAAATAACCGTGTTACAATGGACTGTTTTTTTAATTTCAAGGTTATTTATGCCACCCCTATCCCAAACCCAAAAAATGTGGCTGATTGTGTTTATCGGTGCGACTATTTTGTTAATCACGTCTGGTATTCGCCTGTCGCTGGGTTTGTTTGTCAAACCGATTGTCAGTAGCAGCGATATTGACATCAAACAAATCAGCTTTGCCCTAGCCATCACCCAACTGATGTGGGGCGTATCGCAACCGATTAAAGGGGCGTTGGCAGACCGTTATGGGGCTTGGTGTGTGTTGTTCGGTGGGACATTGTTGCTCGCTGTTGGTTGTTTGGCTGTTCCACAGTTTATCAGCGTGTTTGGTTTAGTCATCAGGTTGGCGGATTTTTTGGGGCGTATTTGGGCGGTTTAACGATTGATAAATTTGGCAATTATCAATATATGTGGTATGCGGATATGGTGCTTGCGACGTTGACGGCGGTGCTAAATTTGCCAATCCAAGAGCCAAAAATTGACAAAAATAGGCACAATAAAAAACCATGCGTTTAACATGGTTTTTTATCAAAGTATTTTAAAACTTATTTTTTCTTGGCTGGACCTAATAACATGCCCATTTGGCGGCCTTCAACCTTTGGTTGTTGCTCAACATTACCAATGTCTGTGGTATCAGCGATGACTTTTTCAAGTTGCTGTAAGCCGATTTGTTGGTGAGCCATTTCACGACCACGAAAGCGGATAGTCACTTTCACTTTGTCTTGGTCTTCCAAAAACTCACGGATTTTACGCAGTTTGACTTGGTAGTCGGCTTCTTCTGTACCCGGACGCAGTTTTATTTCTTTTAGTTGCGTTTGTTTTTGGTTCTTTTTGGCTTCTTTGGCTTTTTGTTTTTGCTCGTACAGATATTTTTTGTAGTCCATCACTTTACAAACAGGTGGTTTGGCATCTGACACGATTTCAACTAAGTCAAGGTTAGATTCTCGTGCGGTAGCAAGTGCGGTTTTTAAATCAACAATGCCAACTTGTTCGCCATCGGCTTTGACTAGGCGGACTTCTTTTGCACGGATTTCTTCGTTAATGTTTAAACGGTTTGACGGTTTAATGGGTAATACTCCTAAAATTTTTGTGGAATTTTTATTTTACTCAAGTTTTTGTTAAGTTACAAGTTTATTTTGTTAAAAGACAAATAAAAAAAAGACAAACTTGAAAAAATTATTTGATTAAAAATCATAAGCACAAATCTTCATATCCACATAATCATATCCGTCTGGATAGCCAAGTATTTTAAAGCTATATTTGCCAGTGGTATCCGTTCCCCACTGCCACTCGGTATCTTCGCTATCATGGTAATTTTCTAACGTACGACCTTTTGGCGTTTTTACCACGATATTTTTGATATGGTTATTTGTTTGTGGTTCAATGGTTAATAGTTGTCCTTTATTCAAGTAAATGGTAAAGGTACGGTTTTTAAAATCGCCTGAATAGCTACCGCAGTCGCTACCTTTTGCAAATGCAATGTTGGTAGTTTTTGCCATTGCGGTGGTTGGTAAGGCAGTTGCGATTGTTAAAACAACGATAGACAATAATGCTTTTGGTTTCATGTTAAATTCCTTGTTAATTAAATGGTTTATATCATTTAATTATTTCACTTTTTTTATTAAAAATAAAAACAATTGTTTTGTTTTTAATGAAAACTTACTCAATTTCTTGAATGGATTTTTATCAAATCAATCAATTTTTAATCCGCACAAAACTTCAATTCTGCAAAAGGATAGCTTTCGTCTTCTACTTCAAAAACAACACTATGCTTGCCTTTGGTTTTTGTTTTGTAGCTAAAACCAAAATCATTCAGATTATCTAGCTTTCTGCCTTTTGCATCTCTGACAATCGGATAGACAGGCTTAGACGCATCTACATCAATTGTGAAATTTTGATTAGCGTCAAGATCTAGCGTGAATTTTCTACCAACAATATTACCGTCAAAAGAACCACAACTGCTACCCTTTGCGAAATTTATAGGCGTAGTTGGTGCTGACATGGCAGTAACAGGTAGCGTTGCACAAGCAGTTAATGCTATAACACCAAATAATGCTTTTAGTTTCACAAATTATCCTTTTTTTTGGTTAAATAAGTAAAAAGACAATTTTAAATATAACAGCTCGTAGGGTGGATTAGCCCGTTTTTTAGGCGTAACCTGAGAAGCACTGCTTCGCAAGACGAAGTGCATTTTATAAGGATTTTGGTGGGTTACGCTATCGCTAACCCACCCTACAAATATACATTTAATTTTATCCAATTACTTATTTTATTGGTAAAAATAAACATGATTTTAGCACAAATTTATTAATTTTGTTGAGTGAATTTTTGTTTTTTACAAAAAAAAGAGCGTATTTCACGCCCTTTTTTTATTCACATCAATTTAATCTTAAATCATTCAGCGTCTTTTTTTACCACACGCCCTTTTAACGCCACCGTGTCATTCACCAATTTAATCAACTCATCAACGCTCATCACGCCAAGATTTTCACCTTCACGAGTACGCACATTGACTTGATTATTCGCCACTTCTTTATCGCCAAGCACCACCATAAAAGGAATGCGTTCAAGCGTGCGTTCACGGATTTTAAAGCCGATTTTCTCGTTACGCAAATCGGTAATCACACGCAAACCTGCGTCATTTAGCTGTTTAGCAACACTTTGGCAAGCGTCCGCTTGAGCGTCAGTAATGTTCATCACCACAATTTGCTGTGGGGCAAGCCATGCTGGCATCCACCCTGCATAATGTTCAATCAGCATACCGATAAAGCGTTCAAACGACCCTAAAATCGCACGGTGGAGCATTACAGGGCGTTCACGCTCGCCTTGCTCATTGATAAATTCAGCCCCCAAGCGTTCTGGCAGGTTAAAATCAAGCTGTAGCGTACCGCATTGCCACACACGACCCAAGCAGTCTTTTAAGCTAAACTCAATTTTTGGGCTATAAAACGCCCCTTCACCCGGTAGATAATCCCAGTCAAGCCCAGCATTGTCAAGTGCATCCGCCAAGCCTTTTTCGGCATCGTCCCACATTTCATCAGAGCCAACACGCTTTTCTGGGCGAGTGGAGAGTTTCATTTGCACATCGTCAAAACCAAAATCTTTGTACACATCAAGGGTCAATTTGATAAAATCTTGAGCCTCTTGTTTGATTTGGGCGTGGCTACAAAAAATATGGGCATCGTCTTGGGTAAAGCCACGCACACGCATAATGCCGTGCAATGAACCAGACGGCTCGTTGCGGTGGCAAGAGCCAAATTCGGCAAGGCGTAGTGGTAAATCACGATACGATTTTAAGCCTTGATTAAACACTTGCACGTGGCAAGGGCAGTTCATTGGCTTGATGGCATAATCACGCTTTTCGCTGTGCGTGGTGAACATCATATCGCCATAATTTTCCCAATGTCCAGATTTTTCCCACAGACTTCTGTCCACGATTTGTGGGGTTTTAATCTCAAGATAACCACTGTCTTTTTGCACTTTACGCATATATTGCTCAAGCACTTGCCAAATCGTCCAGCCATTTGGGTGCCAAAACACCATACCAGGGGCTTCTTCTTGCATATGAAACAGGTCAAGGGCTTTACCGATTTTGCGGTGGTCTCGTTTTTCCGCCTCTTCAATGCGTTGAATGTAGGCTTTTAAGTCTTTTTTGTCCGCCCACGCTGTGCCGTAAATGCGTTGTAATTGTTCGTTTTTGGCATCGCCACGCCAATAAGCACCGCTCATTTTAGTCAGTTTAAACGCCTTTAAAAAACGAGTGTTTGGGACGTGTGGACCACGGCACATATCAATGTATTCTTGATGATAATAAAGCCCCATATGCGTCTCGTTCGGCATATCTTCCACAAGGCGAAGTTTATAAGTTTCACCACGCTCGCTAAAAGTTTTAATCACTTCATCTCGTGGGGTCATTTTTTTAATCACATCATAATCTTGATTGATAAGCTGTGTCATACGCGCTTCAATCTTCGCCATATCTTCTGGCGTAAATGGGCGTTCGCTGTAAATGTCGTAATAAAAACCGTCTTCAATCACAGGCCCGATGACCATTTTTACTTCAGGATACAACTGTTTAACGGCGTGTCCAAGCAAGTGAGCACAAGAGTGGCGAATGATTTCAACCCCTTCGTTGTCTTTTGGGGTGATGATTTGTACGGTTGCGTCTTCTATGATAGGGTCGCAAGCGTCCACAAGACGACCATTGACACGCCCTGCAACGGTGGCTTTGGCAAGCCCTGCTCCAATGCTGTTTGCAATGTCCATGATGGTGGTTTGTCCGTCAAATTGTTTAATATCGCCGTTTGGTAAAGTAATGGCTACCATAAGTTGCTCCTAATGTTGGCGTTGGTAGTGATGTTTGCTACGAGTAAACATATATCCGCTACCGTTTGGATTTTTGGGTTATAGTCTTTTCACTATAAGGTTTATAAGAGTTTTTAAGCGGATAATTATAACAAATTTATGGGCTAAAAAAAAGGTGGCGAAAAGTGGAAATGATTGACAATGATTGAGTATAATGGTTTTTATCAAAAATAAAACTTTAAAAACATGACCATCATCTCATTACATGATTATTTACGCCGTTCCGAAAAACCTATCCAAATCTACCTATAGGCAAATTTAGCGTTTTCTTCCTACTTCAACGTTGTTTGCTCTTGTCATTTGACTTAAGACTTACATCAACTCCATAGGCTATCACCGTAGAACTTACGGCTAATTGGTTAAAACCTTAGTTGCATGATTTAAAATATTCATCGCAGCATTAATGTCTCTGTCGTGGAGTGTTTGACAGTTCGGGCAAGCCCAATTTCTCATTAGACCTCTTTCCAAACTAACCCAACTCGAAATTATAAATGGCACAAATCAAATTAACCCTTAAGCCAAAGCGTTTTCTGCGATTACGATAACGACAGGCTAGGATTTTAAAACGTTTGATTTTGCCGATAACATGTTCATTGGTTACCCGTTCAGAAGCTAATTCTCGATTGGCTTGTTTGTCAACTTTAGATAGTGGATTAAGCTTGGTTTTCTTTTTTGGGAATTTGCTATTGGCATGGTGTTTGTGTATGCCTTGATAGCCCGAATCTACTTGGATTAAGATACTAGGCTTTATACGCATTTTTGAGTATTGGTAAAGTTTAAAGTCATGGGTTTTACCTTTGCTAAAATGGGTACAAAGTATTTTTTTGCTGTTTTTATCGACAACGATTTGTGCTTTTAAGGTGTGGTGTTTCTTTTTACCTGAGTATTGCCTGCGTTGCTTTTTTGGGTCGCTCACAAGGTACTTCGGTTGCGTCTATCAGTACGGTTTCAAGGTTTGGGTCTTGCCATAAAGCCTTTTTGCTAGGTAGGGCAAAGTCTTTGTGGGCTATCAGTATGCTTTCTACCCATTTGATGGTTTTACAGACAGCACTTTCACTGATACCAAAGTCTTGCCCTAGGTGAAATTGGGTGCGATATTCTCGGTAGTAACTCAAAGTCAGCATGAGCTTGTTTTCTAGGCTGATTTCATTTTTCCTGCCACCTTTTTTGTGTTGTTCGTTGTATGCTTCTTGTAGTATGGTGAGCATATGAGTATAGGTACTTCTTTGGATGCCAAAGTAGCGTTTAAATTGTGCGTCACTGAGTTTTTCTGCTTGTTCGGGTATCATGCTTTTGCTGTTTTTTCTAAAAATCAGTATTATACCAAATCACTATTAAGGTTTGGAAAGAGGTCTATTGCTAACGTTAAATCTGCTTTATCCATGATAAAGCCACAACATGAACAGGTTTTACTTGATGGATAAAAGCGGTCTAACTCTTTAATGGTCTTGCCCCATTGGTTCGCTTTATAAATCAGTTGCCTTTTAAATTCGTAAAAACCCAAATCATTAATCGCACGGCTAAGTTTACGGTTTTTTACCATGCCTTTAACGTTTAAGTTTTCAAGACAAATCACATCATAAGACTTAACAAGGCTTGTGGTTAGCTTGTGTAAAAAGTCTTTACGAATACAACTGATTTTAAAGTGTAGCCGTGATAGCTTGGTTTTTGCCTTTTCACGGTTTTTAGAGCCTTTTTGTTTTCGGCTTAAACTTTTTGACAGTCGTTTTAATTTGTTAAGTTTAGCTTTTAATGGCTTAGGGGCTTGGATTTTTTCACCATTGGATAAAGTTGCAAGGTCTGTTATTCCTAAATCAATACCAACTTGTTTGTCTGTTTTGGGTTGTGGTTTGATGATGTCTTGTAATTCAACGGCAACCGATACAAACCATTTTTCGCCTTGTTTAAAGATTTTGGCAGATAGGATTTTGCCTTGTAAACGCAAGTTTTCACGCATTTTAACCCAGCCTAAATTAGGGATTTTTATGCGTTTGCTGTCTATTCTAAATTGGTCGTTGGATAAGCTAAATCTGTCATTTACGCCTTTTTTTCTAAATTGTGGGTATTTGCTTTCACCTTTAAAAAAGCGTTTGAATGCGTCTCCTAGTTGTATGATGGCAAGTTGTGGGCTGCATTTGGTTACTTCGAGCATAAAGGGGAATTGTTGTCTTTTTATGCTATTTAGTTGTTTTCTAAGTTTGCCTTGTGATGGTTTGTTAAGTTTGGTTTCATCAATTTCTATGCCATTTTTCAAGCATTCATCACGATAAGTTTTATCGGCTTGGTATTGTTTTTGCCAATTATCTAACGCCCAGTTATAGGCAAGACGAGCCACACCGCAAGCCTTTGCAAAGTAGGTTGCTTGTTTATTCGTTGGGTCTAGGGCGATGATGTGTCCACGTATTAGGGTCATTCTAGTACCTTGGCGTTCTTTCGGCAACAAGTACACCGCTTTCGTCCCATCTGCGTAATGTTGAGATAGATACGCCAAGTTGTTTTGATGCTTCGTTGATACTAATTAATCTGTTCATTTGGATATTGTAAGATGGATTTGGTTAGATTTCAAGAGGCGGTTTCAAGCCCTTGGAAATTATTCAGTTTAAGCTGTGGCATTGCCATTTTGCTCACGGGTTCAGTCATTGAACAGGCGATGGATTGGGATTTTACCATCAGTTTTTTGATGGCGATTAGCACTTATCTATTTTCTCCCATTACCAGTCGTGTGATTTTTTATCGCCAATTTCGTCAGCATATTGGGCAAGTTGGTTGGTGGGCTTTGGCAATTTTTAGTTTGTGGTTTTCTGTTGATGGCGTGTATTGGCTGTATTGGTCTTTCAAAAATCCCGAAGTTGTTGATTTTATGCGAGATGCCAATTTTTTACCGCCTTTATGTTTGTATTTAATCTGAAGACTTATTTGGTTATTTGATGGCAAGTTGATAGATTTAATTGATATTTTATTTAAAAAGGATAAACAATGAAACTCCCAAAAACTATTATCTAAAAAATATGTATTTATTGACAAAATTTTATCTGATAATTAACAACTAGACATAACAATATTTATGTTAAAATAACAAAAACCCAAAATTAAGGAAAAAACCATGCTCACCCATGACGACATCAGAAACTTCACCCCCGCCGAAAACTGCCTACAAGGCAAAAATATCCTTGTCACAGGGGCAGGGGACGGCATTGGCAAAACAGTCGCTTTGGCATACGCCAAATACGGTGCAACCGTGCTATTGCTAGGCAAAACCCAAAGCAAACTAGAAGCCGTATATGATGAAATTGAAAAAAATGGCGGTGCCGAACCTGCCATTTTACCAATGGACTTAGAAAAAACCCAATTTTCACAAATGCAAGAATTGGCGATTATGATTGAACGAGAAATCGGTAATTTAGACGGACTGTTGCACAATGCAGGGATTTTGGGGGCTTTGACACCGCTTGAAATGTACGACCCAGCCATGTTTGAGCAGGTCATGAAAGTGAACTTTACCGCCCCATTTATGCTGACCCAAGCGTTTTTTCCATTGCTTGCCAGTGCCAATAGCGGTTCAGTGATTTTTACGTCAAGTGGCGTTGCCAAACCAAGAGCTTTTTGGGGAGCGTATGCCTTGTCAAAGCAAGGCGTAGAAGGGCTTTGCGACTTATTTACCCAAGAAACGCAAAAAACCACTCGTCTGCGTTTTAACTGTATCAATCCGGGGGCGACCCGTACCCAAATGCGAGCGACTGCCTTTCCAAGCGAAAATCCGAACACGCTCAAAAGCCCAGAAGATTTGTTAAATACCTATATTGCGTTGATGAGTGATGATACAATTGGTGTCAAAGGGCAACTGATTGATTTACAACCAAAATAACCAACGAATGATGACAATTTTTTGATTTTTGCCAAAAAGTTTCAGTTTTTCTGCGATTTTACAAATTGTAAGTTTGTGTTTTATTAAAGTTATTTTTATAATAAGCCTTATTGTTAAAGTGATGTTTTATTTTAACAAAAAAATATTTACTAAGGGTCAAAACTCATTTGACTCTGTTAATCAATAAGGAAAGACGATGACTGAGATAAAACAGCCAGCCGATGATGAGTTGGTGGATTTTACCGAAACCATTCCTGCCCAAAATAAGCGTGGTTTAATCATTACGCTGGTGGCGGCGGTTGTGTCGGTGTTGGTATATAACATTCTGCCATTTGATATCAATGTAAACAAAGGTTTGGCATTATTGACTTTTGTGGGTGCGTTGTGGCTGACTGAAGCCTTGCACATTACGATTACCGCTTTACTTGTGCCGATTTTGGCGGTATTGATTGGTATTCCTGAGTTTAATACCAAAAAAGCATTGGTAAGTTTTGCTGACCCGATTATTTTTGTGTTTTTTGGTGGTTTTGCGTTAGCAACCGCCCTACACGTTCAACAGCTTGATAAAAAGATTGCACTTTGGTTAATTTCTTTGTCAAAAGGTCATTTGGGCGGTGCTGTGCTGATGATTTTTGGCGTTACCGCATTTTTATCCATGTGGATTTCAAACACGGCAACGGCAGCGATGATGTTGCCTTTGGCATTGGGTATGTTAAGCCAAGTGGACAAAACGACTGACCGTAGCACCTACGTATTTGTCCTGCTTGGCATTGCGTATTCTGCCAGTATTGGCGGTTTGGGTACGTTGGTTGGTTCGCCACCCAATGCGATTGCGGCAAAGGCGTTACACCTAGATTTTGCAGGTTGGATGAAATATGGTTTGCCAATGATGTTGGTGATGATGCCTGCCTTGATTGGGGCGATGTATTTGGTATTACGTCCAAAATTAAACCGCCGTATCAGCCTTGAAAATGTGGATATTCCTTGGACGTTGCCACGAGTTTTGACGATTTTGGTGTTTGTGGCAGGAGCATTGTCTTGGATTTTTGGCAAACAGTTGGGCGAGATGTTCAGCTTTACTCAGCCTGATAGCGTGGTTGCGATTTTGGCAGCGGTGTTGGTTGTCGGTCTTGGTTTGGTAAGTTGGAAGCAAGTCAGCGACAGCACCGACTGGGGCGTGTTAATGCTATTTGGTGGCGGTATTGCCTTAAGTAGCGTCATGCAAAGCTCTGGTGCCTCCTTGGTACTCGGTCAGCAAATCGCCAATACCTTCTCATCAGCACCGATTTTTGTGGTGATTTTTGTGGTGTCTGCCTTTATCATCATGCTGACCGAATTTACGTCAAATACCGCATCAGCGGCGTTACTTGTGCCTGTCTTTGCGACCATTGCCACCCAAATGGGTATGCCTGTGGAAGTGATGGTGTTAATCATCGGTATCGGTGCAAGTTGTGCGTTTATGATGCCAGTTGCGACCCCACCAAATGCGATTGTCATGGGAACAGGCGATGTCAGCCAAAAAGACATGATGAAAGTCGGTGCGGTGCTAAACGCTGTGGCTATCGTGATTGTTGCTGTTTGGACGTATGTGTTTTTGATGTAAAATATTTAAAAGCTTTATCGCACAATAAAACCCATAACAAGATGTTATGGGCTTTTATTTTGGTAATTTTTAATAACAATTTTGTTCAATTAAAACCAAACCGCAAAATTAAAAGTACAGCCCAACAACGAGCAGTGAGCGACTTAATATGGCAAAAGAACCTTAAAAATACTACGTTTCCGTTCGTGGTGAGCTTGTCGAACCATGAGCGGTTTTCCACTTCGCTACGCTACGTCTTGCGAAACAGTGTTTCTCACCAACCAAATGACAAATATCACCGCAGTAGAGCTGTAAAGACACCGATTCACACAACGCAAAATCGCCACGTTGTACCGTAAGCGATTGGCATTGTAAAACAGGATTTTTTGAATAATTTTGCATAAACAACAGCACAACAATAAAAAGGTCATTATAACCTTTAACCACGTCTTAATCAAAATTAAATCAAGATAAATTTGAGTCAAATAAAAACCCCCTCACGATTGCGAGGGGGTATAGGAAAAAGGAGCTGACGATGACCTACTTTCACATGGAGAACCACACTATCATTGGCGTATTGTTGTTTCACTTCTGAGTTCGGGAAGGGATCAGGTGGGACCAACAAGCTATAATCGTCAGCAAAAGGGGATAGAGGAATGGTCTGATATACTTATATCATATAAGATATTAAGTAAAGCAAATAAAATTGAACTAAATCAAGGTGATATAAAATCAGAATAACTAACAACACACTTAAGCGTTGTATAGTCAAGCCAAACGAGCAATTAGTATTGGTTAGCTACACATGTCACCATGCTTCCACACCCAACCTATCAACGTCGTAGTCTACAACGGCTCTTTAGGGAAATCTAATCTTAAGGTGGGCTTCCCGCTTAGATGCTTTCAGCGGTTATCCCATCCGAACATAGCTACTCGGCAATGCGACTGGCGTCACAACCGAAACACCAGAGGTTCGTCCACTCTGGTCCTCTCGTACTAGGAGCAGATCCTCTCAAATTTCCAACGCCCACGGTAGATAGGGACCGAACTGTCTCACGACGTTCTAAACCCAGCTCGCGTACCTCTTTAAATGGCGAACAGCCATACCCTTGGGACCTGCTTCAGCCCCAGGATGAGATGAGCCGACATCGAGGTGCCAAACACCGCCGTCGATATGAACTCTTGGGCGGTATCAGCCTGTTATCCCCAGAGTACCTTTTATCCGTTGAGCGATACTCTTCCATACAGAACCACCGGATCACTAAGACCTACTTTCGTACCTGCTCGACTTGTGGGTCTCGCAGTTAAGCGCGCTTTTGCCTTTATACTCTTCGAACGATTTCCGACCGTTCTGAGCGCACCTTCGTACTCCTCCGTTACTCTTTAGGAGGAGACCGCCCCAGTCAAACTACCCACCATACATTGTCCTTGAATTTGTTAATTCTAAGTTAGAACCCCAACATAACCAGGGTGGTATTTCAAGGTTGGCTCCACAAATACTGGCGTATCTGCTTCAAAGCCTCCCACCTATCCTACACAAGTTAGGTCAAAGTTCAATGTAAAGCTGTAGTAAAGGTTCACGGGGTCTTTCCGTCTAGTCGGGTACACAGCATCTTCACTGCGATTTCGATTTCACTGAGTCTCTGCTGGAGACAGCGCCGCCATCATTATGCCATTCGTGCAGGTCGGAACTTACCCGACAAGGAATTTCGCTACCTTAGGACCGTTATAGTTACGGCCGTTTACTGGGGCTTCGATCAAGAGCTTCGCTTACGCTAACCCCATCAATTAACCTTCCAGCACCGGGCAGGCATCACACCCTATACGTCCACTTTCGTGTTTGCAGAGTGCTGTGTTTTTAATAAACAGTTGCAGGGGCCTGGTATCTGCGACTGCCAATAGCTTTGTAGTGCATGACTACTCACCATCGGCAGCGTACCTTCTCCCGAAGTTACGGTACCATTTTGCCTAGTTCCTTCAGCAGAGTTCTCTCAAGCGCCTTAGTATTCTCTACCTGACCACCTGTGTCGGTTTCGGGTACGATTTCTTTATGACTATCGCTTAGAAGCTTTTCCTGGAAGCAGGGTATTTGCCACTTCGCTGTACATGTACAGCTTGCTATCAGATCTCATTACTAATCGAGCGGATTTGCCTACTCAATCTAACTACATCCTTCCACCTGGACAACCATCGCCAGGCTGGCATAACCTTCTCCGTCCCTCCATCGCATCATAAACAAGTATTGGAATATTAACCAATTTCCCATCGACTACGCCTTTCTACCGCCTTAGGGGTCGACTCACCCAGCCCCGATTAACGTTGGACTGGAACCCTTGGTCTTCCGGCGAACGGGCTTTTCACCCGTTTTGTCGTTACTCACGTCAGCATTCGCTCTTGTGATACCTCCAGCATACCTTACAATACACCTTCATCGGCTTACACAATGCTCCCCTACCACTTAATTGAAACAATTAAATCCGCAGCTTCGGCTCCTAGTTTGAGCCCCGTTACATCTTCCGCGCAGGCCGACTCGACTAGTGAGCTATTACGCTTTCTTTAAAGGGTGGCTGCTTCTAAGCCAACCTCCTAGCTGTCTGTGCCTTCCCACATCGTTTCCCACTTAACTAGGAATTTGGGGCCTTAGCTGGCGGTCTGGGTTGTTTCCCTCTTGACAACGGACGTTAGCACCCGCTGTCTGTCTCCCGGATATTACTCATCGGTATTCGGAGTTTGCATCGGTTTGGTAAGTCGGGATGACCCCCTAGCCGAAACAGTGCTCTACCCCCAATGGTATTCGTCCGAGGCGCTACCTAAATAGCTTTCGGGGAGAACCAGCTATCACCGAGTTTGATTAGCCTTTCACCCCTATCCACAAGTCATCCCCTGGCTTTTCAACGACAGTGGGTTCGGTCCTCCGGTAACTGTTACGTCACTTTCAACCTGCTCATGGATAGATCACTCGGTTTCGGGTCTATACCCTGCAACTAGACGCCCTATTAAGACTCGGTTTCCCTACGGCTCCCCTATTCGGTTAACCTTGCTACAGAATATAAGTCGCTGACCCATTATACAAAAGGTACGCCGTCACGGAACAAGTCCGCTCCGACTGCTTGTATGCACACGGTTTCAGGTTCTATTTCACTCCCCTCACAGGGGTTCTTTTCGCCTTTCCCTCACGGTACTGGTTCACTATCGGTCAGTCAGGAGTATTTAGCCTTGGAGGATGGTCCCCCCATCTTCAGACAGGATTTCTCGTGTCCCGCCCTACTTAATATGCTTCTTATAACCTTTTAAATACGGGACTATCACCCTCTACGGTCAAGCTTCCCAGCTCGTTCTTCTAAGTTATAATCAGTCGGCTCCTCCCCGTTCGCTCGCCGCTACTTGGGGAATATCGGTTGATTTCTTTTCCTCGGGGTACTGAGATGTTTCACTTCTCCCGGTTCGCTTCGTATTATATACGATGACTATCTTATGATAGTCGGGTTTCCCCATTCAGATATCGCCGGATCACAGGATATTGCCACCTCCCCGACGCTTTTCGCAGGCTGTCACGTCTTTCTTCGCCTCTGACTGCCAAGGCATCCACCATGTGCACTTCATTACTTGACTATACAACCTTAAGTATGCTTAAGACCATATAGGTAATTATTCGTAACGATTTTATACCTAAGTTTACGCTTGATTCAGTTCTCTTTACTTTTAAGTAATCACTTTTATCTAACCAGTTTGGGACTGATTAGCTGATTACTAAGGTTAACTATTTGTTGGAACTAATAGTTAACCCAGACTCATTTCTCTATGTTGTTATTGATTTATCATTCCTTCGTCAGGTAATGATTTATTTTCTGATAAAACAGATTGAAGTGGTCTTTATTATTAAAATCACTTTGTCTGCTTTATGTGGTGGAGTTAAGGAGAGTCGAACTCCTGACCTCCTGCGTGCAAGGCAGGCGCTCTACCAACTGAGCTATAACCCCATATGGTGGGTCTAATAAGACTTGAACTTATGACCCCTGCCTTATCAAGGCAGTGCTCTAACCAACTGAGCTATAGACCCCTTTAGTGTAAAACACATTCACAACTTGTTGTAGATTCTCATACTCGCTTTCGTTAAGGAGGTGATCCAGCCGCAGGTTCCCCTACGGCTACCTTGTTACGACTTCACCCCAGTCATCGACCACACCGTGGTAATCGCCCTCCTAAGTTAGGCTAACTACTTCTGGTGCAATAGACTCCCATGGTGTGACGGGCGGTGTGTACAAGGCCCGGGAACGTATTCACCGCGGCTTTCTGATCCGCGATTACTAGCGATTCCGACTTCATGGAGTCGAGTTGCAGACTCCAATCCGGACTACGATTGGCTTTTTGAGATTGGCATCACATCGCTGTGTAGCTACCCTCTGTACCAACCATTGTAGCACGTGTGTAGCCCTGGTCGTAAGGGCCATGATGACTTGACGTCGTCCCCGCCTTCCTCCAGTTTGTCACTGGCAGTATCCTTAAAGTTCCCGGCTTTACCCGCTGGCAAGTAAGGAAAAGGGTTGCGCTCGTTGCGGGACTTAACCCAACATCTCACGACACGAGCTGACGACAGCCATGCAGCACCTGTATGTGAATTCCCGAAGGCACTCCCACATCTCTGTAGGATTCTCACTATGTCAAGACCAGGTAAGGTTCTTCGCGTTGCATCGAATTAAACCACATGCTCCACCGCTTGTGCGGGCCCCCGTCAATTCATTTGAGTTTTAACCTTGCGGCCGTACTCCCCAGGCGGTCTACTTATCGCGTTAACTGCGCCACTAAAGTCTCATGGACCCCAACGGCTAGTAGACATCGTTTACGGCGTGGACTACCAGGGTATCTAATCCTGTTTGCTACCCACGCTTTCGAACCTCAGTGTCAGTATTATGCCAGGGTGCTGCCTTCGCCATCGGTATTCCTCCAGATCTCTACGCATTTCACCGCTACACCTGGAATTCTACACCCCTCTCACATACTCTAGCTAACCAGTATCACATGCAGTTCCTAGGTTAAGCCCAGGGATTTCACATGTGACTTAATTAGCCACCTACGCTCGCTTTACGCCCAGTAATTCCGATTAACGCTCGCACCCTCTGTATTACCGGTACGCTGGCACAGAGTTAGCCGGTGCTTATTCTGTAGGTAACGTCATTCCTAATAGGTGTTAATTATTAGGTCTTCCTCCCTACTTAAAGTGCTTTACAACCAAAAGGCCTTCTTCACACACGCGGCATGGCTGGATCAGGGTTCCCCCCATTGTCCAATATTCCCCACTGCTGCCTCCCGTAGGAGTCTGGGCCGTGTCTCAGTCCCAGTGTGGCTGATCATCCTCTCAGACCAGCTATGGATCGTCGCCATGGTGAGCCTTTACCTCACCATCTAGCTAATCCATTTTAGGCTCATCTCATAACGACAGCTTATGCCATCTTTCACCCATGGGTCGTATGCGGTATTAATTTGGGTTTCCCCAAGCTATCCCCCATTATGAGGCAGATTCCTAAATGTTACTCACCCGTTCGCCACTAATCCCCCTAGCAAGCTAGGGTTCATCGTTCGACTTGCATGTGTTAAGCCTGCCGCCAGCGTTCAATCTGAGCCATGATCAAACTCTTCAGTTCAATCTTCTCGCTCATTTATTATTACTAGCTCAAATTCATCTTCCGAAGTTCTTCTTACTCGTAATTTATAAATAAACTTATTTCTATAGTGCTTCGCTATTCCTGCTTAATAGATAAACTATTGCTAGCTTATCTACTAAAAAAGACTTTAACTTCTCTATCCATTTATTTCTTCACAAGTATGAAAACCTACACAAGTTGTCTTTGTGTTTCTTGTCTTTTATTGAGTTTGTCATAGCTTCGTCAGCTATGTCGTTTGAATGAGTTGCATATTATACTATGCTTTTTCGCTTTGTCAAGCTTTATTTTCATTCTTTTTTTTGTTTTTACCGTCGGGGTTTAATAAAAACATTTTTAGGCTCGTTATTTTTGTTGAGCCTTTTGTATGTTGTTGTTTTTACTAGATTTTTTTGTCTAGCTCCGCTTCGGTAGGTGCGTATTATACGCTTTTTATTTCATCTGTCAATGTGTTTTTGAAAAAAAGATAGCTTTTTTTATGGGTTTCTTGGAATTTCTTTGGTTTTCAATAACTTATATTTTTGATTATTTTTGTATTATAATATTTTTAGTGATACTACTGTAATTTTTTGAGTAAGGTGAGTTAAATGCGTATTGTCATGCAGTTTTTGTTAATGATTACTGGATTTTTGTTTTTAAATGTGGGCTATACACAGGTTTGTCGTCCTATGATGTCGGCAGAACAGGCATTTTTGACAATTAAACAACCAAAATCATCGGTTTCGTCTACGTCAGTTTCCGCTTTGCAAACACCGACCAATCCAAATGTAGCCACTATAAATACGCCAACTTTAATCAATATTAATACGGCTACAGAAGCACAGCTTGCTCAGTTAAAAGGCATTGGAGCGAAAAAGGCTCAAGATATTATTACCTATCGTACCATGATTGCTCCTTTTAAGTCGGTTGATGAGTTGGCAAATGTAAAAGGCATTGGCAAGGCGACTGTGGATAAAAATCGGCATTTAATCACGGTTTTGCCGTAAGTCTTTTGCAAAGTTTGACAAAATTTGCGTTGTTTTTTTAGATTAATCACGCAAGGCTTAAAAAATTTGTTAGAATAAAGGGATATTTTAATTTTATTGATGTTGAGTCCAAATTTTTATGGCAAGAAAATCCAAAACAACCCCGTCAAATCCGATAAATACAGGCAATACTACAGAAAACTTTGACCGTAAGTTGGCTCGCCGTGATGCCAGACAGCTTGGGCTAAATAAAGGCTATTTGCCAAGTTCTATTAAAGAGGTGATTTTGACGCTCACTCAAGCAGGTTTTGAGGCGTATATCGTGGGAGGCGGTGTGCGTGATGCGTTGCTTGGGCTTGAGCCAAAAGATTTTGACGCAGTTACCAACGCCACGCCGACACAAATTAAAGAAGTATTTGGCAAGCGTTGCCGTATTATTGGCAAGCGGTTTTTGCTGTGCCATGTGTATTCGGGGCGTGATTTGATTGAAGTGGCGACTTTTCGGGCGACACCGACTGGGGGCAATCATACCAACGAAGATGGCATGATTTTGCGAGATAATGTGTGGGGCGATATTTTTGCCGATGTGGTTCGCCGTGATTTTAGCATTAATGCCCTTTATTATCAGCCGTTTGAGGGTTTTGTTTATGATTTTTGTGATGGTTTGACCGACATCAAAAACCGCACATTGCGACTGCTTGGCGATACTAAAACTCGTGTGGAAGAAGACCCCGTTCGCCTATTGCGTGCCTTGCGTTTTAAGGCAAAGTTAAATTTTAAATTTGACAAACAATTGGAAAAACAGTTTAATCCGCAAAGTTGGGAGCTTTTGACCCACGTTTCGCCACACCGTTTGTACGATGAAACGCAAAAAATGATTTCTGGCGGTTATTTGAACAATCTGTTGCCACTACTTTATGATTATAAAGCCTTTGATGCACTGCTTTTTTATCCGCCAACACTGATGACACCTTTGGTTGAGCAAGTTGCGATTAACACCGATAAACGAGTGCAAAGCGATAAAAGTACCAATCCTGCGTTTTTTTATGCGTGTTTGTTGTGGGAAAATTATTTGTATTTGTTAAACAAACACAAGAAAAAAATGGGATTTAACGAAGCTCAACAATTTGCCAGCAACCTTATCATGGAACGGCAACGAGCCAGAACCGCCATGCCAAAATTTGCCGAACAATTTGTCAAAGATATTTGGCTCATGCAATCTCGCCTTGCCGAACCACGCAAAAAAAATCTGTTAAAACTGTTTGAATCGCAAAATTTTCGGGCAAGTTTTGACTTTTTATTGTTGCGTGAAGCAGTATTTGCCAAAAATAACGCCTTAAAAAATCTGATGGGCGAAGCGGTAACGCTTGATGATGAAAGCACCAACGGCATGGGGCATTGGTGGGCGTGGTTTCAAACTTTGAACCAAAAACAACGTATTCAAGCGGTTGATGAATTTGACATTGAAGCGGTTAAATCACGCTTTGCTCGTGCCATCAAAGATTTTTCGGACGGTATGACAACAAGCGAAAACAATTTGGCAAATGTACAAAAAAATACCGCCAAAGGCAAAAATTTAACCGCTCAACAACGCCAAGAAAAAGCCCAGTTGCAACAATTATCACTTGCCAATCAGCCAAATAGCGAAGCGATGCAAACGGCAAATTATTTTGAAAATATTCAAAAAATGTTGGAACAACGTGAAAATATTGCCAAGCCAAAAACCGCCAATCAACCAACAAAAGGCACCACCAAACCACACAAAGTTGGCAATGAACAAGCCCAAAGACTGTTGCAAGGTGTGCCTGCCGAACGCAAACGCCGATTGCCAAGCTCTCATTTGTCAATATTGGATAAAAAACGAGGCTTGAGCGAACCTGAATTTCAACAAGCCGAAGCAACCGCACAAGAAAAACCAAAACGCAAGCGTTCGCCACGACTGTCTACGCAAAATGATGACAAACCGACTGTGAAACGCACTCGGAAAAAAGCGGTGAAACCGACGAATGATGAATAATTCAAGAACTTGCTATATCGGCTTAGGCGGAAATATCGCTAACGAACTTGGCACGCCAACCGAGCATATCGCCAATGCAGTACAAGCATTTAAAACTTCGCCCCACTTTGTCAATGTGCAAGTGTCGTCTTTGTATCAGTCCAAAGCCTTTGGCGTGACCGATCAACCTGACTTTATCAATGCCGTTTTAAAAGCGGAAACCGATTTGCCACCGCTTGAACTGTTGGATTTTTGCCAAAGCCTTGAGCAAAATGCCAAACGTGAACGCCTACGCCATTGGGGGGAGCGTAGCCTTGATGTGGACGTGCTGTTATATGGCGATGAAAAAATCCAACACGAACGGCTAAGAGTACCGCATATTGGCATTTTTGAGCGGAATTTTGTGGTTGTGCCAATGCTTGAGATTAGCCCTGACATCATCATTGACGGTCAAATATTAAAAAACCTTGACATTGCTAACAATCATCAAGGTTTAACAATTTATCAATCGCATTGACAAAATTGCAAATAAATTTCAAAAATTAAAGCAAACTTTTGTATTGCTCAACCGTCAATCTCGCCCCAAACTGTTGAATAACTTGGCTTGCGACTTTGCTTGCCAACTTGCCACAACTTGCCAGATCCTGCCCATCAGCGAATGCGTGCAAAAACGCCCCTGCAAAATTATCGCCTGCACCGTTGGTATCTAGTACTTTTTCAACGGCTGGCGTGGCGATATGTAGTTGATTACTCTCATGTTTTTCATTAACAAAACCATCTTGATAACAAATCATCGTGCCGTTTGCCCCATTGGTAACGACTGCCATTTTTGCGACTTTTAACAAGGCTTGGCTTGCGGTTTGGTGCGTGGTTTCGCCTGTGTAGAGCATGGCTTCTTCGCAGTTACAAAATACCACGTCCACACCGCCGTTTAGCATGGTTTCTAGCCCATCACGCCCAAATTTAATCACTGCAGGGTCAGCAAAACTCACCGCAACTTTGACGTTTTTTTGTTTGGCTTGATTTTTTAACTCAATAATTGCCGACTGTACAGACGATGTCATGGACAAATAGCCTTCAATATACAACCAATCGGCATCATCTAATTGCGAAAAATCAATTTCATTTTCGCTGATTTCAGCTGATGTGCCAAGATGCGTCTGCATGGTACGCTCGGCATCAGGCGTTACTAACACCATACAGCTACCTGTTACGCCGTCTTTGGCGATAGATTTTTGTGAAGTTTTTACACCAACTTTATTTAAATCATCTAAATAAAAATGTCCCATTTCATCATCTGCTACTCGGCAAGCATAAAAAGTTTGGCTACCCAAACTTGCCATGACAAAGATAGAATTGGCTGATGAGCCACCGCTTGCAAGTTTACTAGCAGATATTTGTTGGGTTTTTAGCGATTGGATAAGGTCGGCTTGTTCGTCATGACTGGCAAGTGTCATGTTGGCTTTGGTTAAGCCTGTGTGTGCAAGTTGTGCGTCTGTTAGGACAAATTCGCTGTCCACAAGTGCGTTACCGATACCAATGATTTTTGCCATTTGATTTTTCCTGTTGTTAAATAGAATGCCGATATTTTAACATAATTTTGGGGTTTAAATTGATTTGTTTTGGCTGAAATCAATTGCAAAAAAACCAGCAATTTTCATTATAATGAAAAAATTCACGTTTTTTGGCTTTTTTTCATTATAATGAAAACCAAACTTGATTTTCACAATACGACATTTTGTGAAAAGTTGTTTCATTCTCACATTGAAGATATTGTTTTTTTACAAAATTTGTTATACTAAAAGTTCACTTTTTTTTAAGGAAAACTATGTCATTTGCCCAAATTTTTACTCGCTCGGTGGTCGGTTTAAATGCCCCAAGCGTCATGGTAGAAGTCCATCTATCACAAGGCTTACCAGCCATTACCATTGTCGGCTTGCCAGAGGCGAGCGTGCGAGAAAGCAAAGACAGAGTGCGTTCCGCCATTATCAACTCGGGTTTTCAATTTCCCAATCGCCGACTGACGATTAATCTTGCCCCTGCCGACTTGCCAAAAGACGGAGCAAGGCTGGATTTACCGATTGCGATTGGTATTTTGGTGGCAAGCGGTCAAATTGACGATAGCAAAATTGCCAATTTTGAATTTATTGGTGAGCTGGCGTTAAATGGTGATTTGCGTCCGATTTCTGGCGTGTTGGCTGTCGCAAGGGCAATCAAAACCAGCAATCATACCCTTATCGCCCCAAAAGACAACGCCAATGAAGCAGTGAAAGTACAAGGCATTGAGGTATTACAAGCGGAAAATTTAAAACAAGTTTGTGAACATTTAAACAATGAGCAAAGCTTGAGCCATGCCGAATTTAAAGCCAGCTATCAGGTCAGCTCGCACAAACTGGACTTAGCCGATGTCAAAGGGCAACACCAAGCCCGCAGAGCGTTGGAGATTGCGGCAGCAGGCGGACATTCGCTGTTGTTTTGTGGTTCGCCAGGGACTGGCAAAACCTTGATGGCATCACGCCTGCCGACTATTTTACCCCCATTAAATGACAACGAAGCCTTAGAAGTGGCGAGCATTTATTCGATTGCCAATGTGCCGTATGACTTTGGCACTCGCCCCTTTCGCCAAGTTCATCATACCACATCAGCGGTGGCGTTGGTCGGTGGTGGCTCAAATCCCAAACCGGGGGAAATTTCGTTGGCAAATTTTGGTGTGTTATTTTTAGACGAAATGCCAGAATTTGACCGAAAAGTGCTTGAAGTATTGCGGCAACCGATTGAAAACAAAGAAATCATTATCAGCCGTGCCAATCACCAAACAAAATTTCCAGCCAATTTTCAACTGGTCGGTGCGATGAACCCATGTCCATGCGGTTATTATGGTGATAAGTCTGGGCGGTGCAGTTGCCGACCCGAACAAATCAAACGCTATCAAGAAAAACTCTCAGGACCATTGCTTGACCGCATTGACCTACACATTACCGTGCCAAGTTTGCCCATGTCCGATTTGCAATCAGCTCAAAGTGGCGAAAGCTCGGCAAGCGTGCGTGAGCGTGTTATCAAAGCCTATGAGCGACAGCAAAACCGTCAAGCCAAACTTAATAGTGATTTAACCCCAAATGAACTTGAACAATTTGCCAAACTTGGCGAAGCCCAAGCTAAACTGTTACAAATGGCAGGGCAACGCCTAAATCTATCGGCTCGTTCGTATCATCGCATTGTGCGTGTGGCTCGCACCATTGCTGATTTAGCACAAAGCGAAAATATTGAAACCGCTCACATTACCGAAGCGTTAAGCTATCGTGGCAATTTACAAAACTAATCAGTAAATTCTACAACCTTTTTATTATCAAATCCATCACTATGTTATAATATATTTTATTTACATGAAATTAGCCAAAAAAAGAGAAAAAATTATGAGCCAAAACAGCCAATTACCACCAAGCGAAGCTCCGTTCACCACTCGCCCTGTGGAAATCGTGGAAAATCCGTACGCCAACGCTAATCGTGATTACGACAGCCAAATGCGACTGTTTGATGAAGAATTAATCAAAAAATACAACCGCTCAGTCCCACGTTATACTTCGTATCCGACTGCGTTGGAGTTTGTGCCGATTGCTGACAATGCCGAAGCCGAAATTTTACAAAATCGTGATGAAAATACGCCATTATCGCTGTATTTTCACATTCCGTTTTGCCGTACGCTGTGCTATTACTGCGGTTGCAACAAAATTATTACCAAGAAAAATAGCAATTCTGGTGATTATTTGGAATATTTGTTTAAAGAAATTCGCCACAAACGTTCATTATTAAAAGGCAATCCTGTCGTGGAGCAAATCCATTTTGGCGGTGGTACGCCTACATTTTTAAGCGATGATGAATTGGTGCAATTGTGGGATTTTTTGCACACGCAATTTGAATTTAGTACCAAAGAAACAGCAGATTACGGCATTGAAATTGACCCACGAGAACTGCGTCCAACAACGCTAGAAGTGTTGCGTGGACTGGGTTTTAACCGTGTAAGTTTTGGTGTGCAAGATTTAGACGAACAAGTACAAATTGCCGTGAATCGTGTACAATCTGAAGAGCTAATTCGCAATGTGATGACGGAATCTCGCCGTTTGGGTTATCGTTCTATTAATATTGATTTGATTTACGGCTTGCCACATCAAACGCCAGACACACTCAAACACACAGTAGAGAAGATTATTGACATTAAACCTGACCGTTTGTCGGTGTTTAATTATGCCCATTTACCAGAGCGTTTTACTTCACAACGCCGTATTAAAGAAGAAGATTTACCAACACCTGCTGAGAAATTGACCATGCTTGGCGATACGATTTCGGCATTGAATACCGCAGGTTATCAGTATATCGGCATTGACCATTTTGCCTTGCCAGATGATAGCTTGTCAATCGCCCAACGTGAAGGCAAGTTGCACCGCAATTTTCAGGGTTATACCACGCATGGTAACTGTGATTTATTGGGTTTTGGCGTGTCGTCTATTAGTCAGATTGGCGACCATTATTTACAAAATGATACGGAATTGCCTGCGTATCAAGAAAAAATTAATAACAAACAATTGCCTGCTATTAAGCATATTCATGTGAAAATCGCTGACCAGTTACGCCGTTATGTGATTATGAATTTGTTGTGTCATGATTATATGGATTTTAAAGATGTGAATATGCGGTTTAGCATTGACCCGATGACGTATTTTATTGATGAAATTCAAGCACTTAGCGAAATGCAAAAGGACGGCTTGGTGGATATGGACGCTAAGGGCATTCGTGTGTTGCCAAAAGGGCGACTGCTTGGACGTAATGTGGCGATGGTGTTTGATGATTATTTGAATAAAAAACATCAAAATCGGTTTAGTAAGGTGATTTAAATGCAAATTAATTATTCAACTCCAACATGTGTAAGATATCCTAGCGTTATTTACAGTATTTAGGATAAAATACTGCAAATGATACAAGAGATGAATTTTGAGATTTTGGACGTTCATCACACCATTATGGCAAGTTTATTTGAATTACCGAGCGTGGAAAAACATAAAGACCCATTTGACCGCATTATGATTTGGCAATGTATCCAAGATGACTTTACGCTACTTTCTCAAGACGGCAAATTTAACGAATACCAACCCTTTGGCTTAACACTGATTTAACAAAAGGCAACCAAAATGCACCAAATCCCAACCGAACTTTTAACCAAATCAAACCATTGGCGAGATGACATTCAATTCACCCAAGATGTACTTGGCAAGCCGTTTTCTTTCACAAGCACTTGGGGAATTTTTTCGCCTGAAAAACTTGATGACGGTAGCCTGATGCTCCTTGATTATATTGATTTTAAAGCGGACGACAACTCCATCGACTTAGGCTGTGGCTATGGCGTGCTTGGCATGACCGCAAGCCGTGAATGCCCAAACGGACAGCATTTACTCATTGACAAAGACTTTGTGGCGGTGGAATATGCCAAATTAAACTGCCAAAAAAACGGCTTAAATAATGCCGAAGTACAGCTGTCCAACGGCTTTTTTCATGTGGATAAAAGTCGCAAATTTAGCCTTGTGATGAGTAATTTACCAGCCAAAGCTAGCAAAGAACAGCATTATTTGTACCTACTTGACGCTTATAATGCGATGGAGAGCGGTGCAAGATTTTATGTTGTTACCATTAACGGCTTGCGTGATTTTATGAAACGCTCGTTTACCGAAGTGTTTGGCAATTCTGATAAAATCAAGCAAGGCAAAACTTACACCATCACGATGGCAATCAAAGACTAAATTTAGCTAACCGTCAAAATATCAATCAAATCTTGTTTAACATTTTCCAATACGTCATCGCTTAGGGCATTGTCGTGTTGGTCGGTGATAAAAAACATATCTTCGGCTCGCTCGCCAAGCGTGGTAATACGGGCAAAATGTAGCTCAATGTGATATTTTAAAAACACCTGCCCTACCCTTGCCAACAGTGCAGGCTGGTCAAGGGTTTCTAGGGTCATCATGTGTTGTTTGGTTTCTTCGTTAAAGCTAAATTTGACTTTTGTTGGTACTTTAAAATACTTTAATTCTCTTGGCAAACGTTTTTGTATCACGCTTGGCGGATTGGGGTCGTTAAAGGCTTGAATCAGTTGTGCTTTGACATCTTCTTGGCGTTCTACATCTTTTAACAATGTGCCTTGACGGTCAAGCACAACATACGAATCCACCGCAAAATCTCGTGTCGCTGTGATAATGCGTGCGTCCAATACGTCCAAATTCATGCGGTCAAACACCGACATGGTAACGGCAAACAGATTGGCTTGGTCTTTGGTATAAATAAACACTTGCACCGCATCAAGGGCAAGTTCACGGTGTTCACGCAAGATAATTAATGGCGTGTTTTCGCTTTGTTGATTGGCTTTTTCATGTGCCATGATGGCTTTGGATTGCCAAACGATATCGGCAGGAATTTCCCGCAAAAAATATTCATCGCCCAAATCTTCCCACAGTTTCTCAATTTGGTGAAATTCTGGGTCATCGTTTAACAAGTTTTTAGCAAGTTCACGATTGTTGGCAATCATGTCTTGGCGGTTCATCGGTGCGTCAATGTCCGCTCGCAAAATGCGTCTGGTTTGTACATACAATTGACGCATTAAAGTCGCTCGCCAACTGTTCCAAAGCTGTGGATTGGTCGCATTCATATCGGCAACCGTCAAGGCATACAGATGGTTTAGATAAGTTACATTGCCAACTTGTTCGGCAAAATCAGCAACCACCGCAGGGTCAGAGATATCTTTTTTCTGGGCGGTCAAAGACATGAGCAGGTGTTTTTTAACCAACCAACCGACCAAATCGGCATCGGCTTGGCTTAAACCATGATTTAAACAAAACGCCACCGCATCTTGTTCGCCAAGTTTGCTGTGGTCGCCCCCACGCCCTTTGGCAATGTCATGAAAAATCGCTGACAACACCAAAATTTCTTTACGCTCAATCCTACGATAAATACTGCTGACAAGTGGAAAGGCACTTTCATATTTGTCATCGGTAAAACGGTGCAAAATCCGCACCAACAACAAAATATGGGCATCAACGCTATAACGATGAAACAAATCATACTGCATTAAGCCAATAATTTGTCCAAAAGCAGGCAAATAACGCCCCAACACGCCATAGCGTTTCATCACTCGCAATCGCCAAAACAACAAATTTTGTTCTTTTAAATTGTCCATAAACAGTTGTTTATTCACAGGATTTTGGCGAAAGGTTTCATCAATACTGCGGGACGCAATCGCAAGCACCCTTAGCGTGCGTGTGCGAATGTGTTTGATATTCATTTGCCCCATTAACAAAAACAATTCCAAAATCGCATTGGGATATTGTGCAAACACACGGTTATGCGTTACCGCAATTTGGTCGCCCACCAGTTTAAACCGCTCGTTAATCACCTTGTGTACAGGACGTTGCTCTTCTGGCAAACGGTTTTCAATGAGCAATTCATAATAATGTTGCGTGAGCATTTCGGACAAACTGGCATTTGACATGGCAAAGCGGTAATAATCACGCATAAACCGCTCTACATTGGCATTTGGGTGGTCGTTTTCACGCAACTGATAACCCATGTTTTGGGCGATGGTGCGTTGATAATCAAACAAAAGTTTGTTTTCATTACGTCCTGTAATTTTGTGCAAATGATGGCGAATTTGCCACAAAAAATCTTCCGCCATTTGCAATTCGTCAAATTCTCGCTCGGTGATAAAACCTTGTTGCACCAAGTCAAACAGCTTGTTCACTCGCAAATATTGTTTCCAAATCCAGCCAATCGTGTGAATATCTCGCAAGCCACCGGGGGCATTTTTGATATCAGGCTCAAGATTGTACTCGGTGGTGTTGTGCTTATAATAGCGGGTTTTGGCTTCGTCAATTTTGGCATGATAAAAATCCACCTGCGACCAACTTTCGGTCAATAATTGCAATGGCACTTTTTGCAAAGCCTCATTGCCAACAAGCAGCCTTGCCTCAAGCAAACTAGTCGCCACCGTGATATCCTGACACGCCGTGCGGCACTCATCAATAGACCGTACCACCAACGCAGGCTCAATACCAATATCCCAAAGATTGGCGATAAATGGCGAAATAGTTTTGTTCAAATCCTCATCAATCGCAGTCGGACTTAACAACAAAATATCCACATCAGAATGTGGGTGCAACTCGCCACGTCCATAACCACCAATCGCAAACAACGCAAGCTCGGTTTTGTCAAGCTCATATAACTTAAACAACTGCACCAACAACAAATCTATCAACAAACTTCGCTCACTCACCACCTCACGAATATTGACATCTTGGCTCAATGCCTTGTCAAAGGCTTGCTCTGCTTGGGTCAAACACTCACGAATTTGTTGATTTAAATTATCATTTAACCCAACATTATTACAATCAAATGGGGGTAAAGTTGAAAAAATCGCCATAGCACGCTCAATATAAAAAAGTAGATACCACGATTTTAGGGGGAGATCTTGAGAAAATCAAATTTTTCTGATTGAATAAAGACAAAAATTTGGTTAGACTTTTTCTTCTCCCTTTTTTACCAAAAACAGCAAAAAAATTATGAATCAACCAATTACCAAACCATCTTTTGCCAAAATCAACCTTTTTTTGCACATCACAGGCAAACGCCCTGACGGTTATCACAACTTACAAACCGTATTTCGCCTAATCAATTTTGCAGATATTTTGACATTTTGCCAAACAAATCAACAAATATCGGATAATCTACCTGTCTTCTTACACAGTAACCAAAACATCACCGACAACCCAGCCGATAATCTGATTATCAAAGCCAGTATCGCCCTGTTAAATTTTGCCAAAAATCACCAAAAATTATCCCAACAAACGCTTGCACAATTGCCGATTATTCAAATTACGTTGGATAAAAAAATCCCGATGGGTGCAGGGCTTGGCGGTGGTTCGTCCAATTGTGCCACCGCTTTGATGACTTTAAACGACATTTGGCAGTTACAATTAACTACAGACGAATTACACCAAATTGGGGCGACATTGGGGGCGGACGTGCCGATTTTTATTTTTGGTAAAGATGCGATAGCCGAAGGCATTGGCGAGATTTTAACGCCGATTGACTTACCATCACAGCGTTTTTTATTGCTGATGCCAAATGTCCATATCAATACCAAATTATTATTTGGAAATGATACATTACAACGGGGTTGCACCGCCTTTTCGCATGAATTTTTAGGGCAACATAGTGATGAATTTACCGATAAATTAAGCGATAATTTTGGCAATGTGTTTGAGCCGATTGTCAAAAATTTATCCACAGAAGTCAAAACCGCTTTGGCATTTTTACAAAATCTTGCCAACACTACAACCGACACCACGCCACGCATGACAGGCACAGGCAGTTGCGTATTTTTACCAATCCCTTTTAACATCAGCGATAGCCAAATCATAACATGGCAACAACAAGCCCCCTGCCCCAGTATTTTGGTAAAAAGTTTATAATTTTTGAAAAAATTAAAAAAAACACTTGCTTTTTTAATAAAATTTAGTAAAATATCGCACTTAAATATAGGGGTATCGCCAAGTTGGTAAGGCATCAGGTTTTGATCCTGACATCCGTTGGTTCGAGTCCAGCTACCCCTACCATTTTCTTTATCAATGTTTTTATCTGTTAAGTTATGGATATCTACATTGACAAAATCCTGTAAAAACGGTATAGTACGCACCGTAATTCTATTACACTATTTTTAATCAAAAATAGTTGTAACAAAGTTTTTAGGGGTATCGCCAAGTTGGTAAGGCATCAGGTTTTGATCCTGACATCCGTTGGTTCGAGTCCAGCTACCCCTGCCATTTTCTTTCCTAATCTTAAATTTATGACAATTTAACACAAACTTTTGATAAATTTTTATCAAGGTTTTTGTGTTATTGTAAAGTGCAAAATATAGGACTGTACCATGCCTTACTTGGCGATTTTTACGGGGAATGCCCACCCAGAATTGGCAAAAAATGTTACTAATAACCTACATATCCCGCTTGGGCGGGCGAGTGTTACCAAGTTTTCTGATGGTGAAATCGCTGTAGAAATCCAAGAAAACGTGCGTGGTAAAGACGTTTTTATTTTGCAATCAACCTGCGCCCCCACCAATGACAATTTGATGGAAGTAATGGTGATGGCTGATGCCCTACGCCGTTCTAGCGCAGGTCGTATCACCGCTGTGATGCCGTATTTTGGCTATGCTCGCCAAGACCGCCGTCCACGTTCGGCTCGTGTGCCAATCTCTGCCAAAGTTGTGGCAGATATGCTAAACATTGTAGGTATTGACCGTGTGGTAACGGTAGATTTACACGCTGACCAGATTCAAGGCTTTTTTGATATTCCTGTAGATAACTTGTACGGCACGCCTGTATTGTTCAAAGATTTGCGTGAAAAACATTATGACAATTTGATGGTGGTATCGCCTGATGTGGGCGGTGTGGTACGAGCTCGTGCAATGGCAAAATCATTGGGCGATGCAGATTTGGCAATCATTGACAAACGCCGTGCCAAAGCCAACGAATCAGAAGTTATGCACATTATCGGTGATGTCAAAGACCGTGATTGTGTGATTATTGATGACATGGTGGATACCGCAGGTACATTGTGCAAAGCGGCGGCCGCCTTAAAAGAGCGTGGTGCTAGACGTGTGGTAGGCTATATTACCCACCCTGTGTTATCAGGCAAAGCGATTCAGACCATTAGTGAATCTCATCTTGATGAGATTGTGGTAACCGATTCTATTCCGTTATCCGATGCCGCCAAAGCCTGTGAAAAAATCCGTCAAGTATCGATTGCACCTATGCTAGCTGAAGCGTTACGCCGTATTAACAACGAAGAATCGCTGAGTGCCATGTTTGATATGTTAGAGCAACAGTAATCTTTAAAAGATTTTAAATTTGTAAAAATTTTTCGCCATTTTTATGAAAAATGGCATTTTATTGCATAAATTGGTCGCAAATTTATGTATTTTTTTAACTTTCAACAAAAGGAAACTCTCATGAGTAACCAAGATTTTGCAAAACTAAGTGCAGTTGTACGTGGTGAAGATTTACAAGGTAAAGGTGCGAGCCGCCGCCTACGTAAACAAAACCAAGTACCTGCGATTATCTACGGTGCGGACAAAGAGCCTTTGTCAGTATCACTTCGTTACAATGAATTAATCAAATCATTGGAAACAGAAGCGTTTTTCTCTCACATTTTGACTATCAATGTAGAAGATCATGGTGAAGAAGAAGTGGTTATCAAAGCCCTACAACGCCACCCATCAAAAAACACCCCAATGCACGCAGACTTCCAACGTATCGTACGTGGTCAAGCCATGCACATTGTTGTACCTGTACACTACATTGGTGCGGATGACGCACCTGGTCATAAAAAAGGCGGTGTGTTCGTATCAAATGCAACTGAGCTTGAAATCACTGCAATCCCATCAAAAATCCCAGAATTTTTGTCTGTAGATGTGTCAAAAATGGAAGTGGGTGATTCAATCCACTTGTTGGATATCAAATTGCCTGAAGGTGTTGCGATTCGTGAACTTGAAGTGGCTGAACCATTTAATCGCACAGTTGCAACCATGCAAGCACCAACACTTGAGGCTGTTGAACCTGTTGAGCCAGAAGAAAACGAAGAAGCCGCTGGTACTCGTACCCCTGATGCGGACGATGATGAAGCTCGCAAACTACAAGCTCAAGACGATACGCACGACGCACCAAAATCTGACGACTAATTTTGTCTAGGATAGTTTCCATGTCTAAAATCAAATTGATTGTCGGACTTGGCAACCCAAGCCAGCAATATGCCAACACTCGGCATAATGCTGGCTTTTGGTTTGTAGAGCGGATTGCCAACGACTTTAATATTTCCCTTTCGCTTGAAAAAAAGTTTCATGGCTTGGTCGGTCGTGGTCAGGTGCATGGTCATGATGTACGATTGTTGTTACCACAAACCTTTATGAACAAGTCAGGCGAAGCCGTTGTACCAATGGTGAATTTTTTTAACATCGCCAATGATGAACTACTGATTGCACATGATGAATTAGACATTGATGTGGCAGCCATGCGGTTTAAAACAGGCGGCGGTCATGGCGGACACAATGGTTTAAGGGATATCGTGCCACACATTGGGGCGGATTTTCACCGTTTGCGGTTGGGCATTGGTCGTCCTGCTCACAAGTCGCAAGTCGCTAATTATGTGCTAGGTACACCCAGTGCTGATGAAAAAATTAGCTTGGGTTTAATGCTTGATGAGGCGATGAAACAGTTACCAAAACTGTTAAATGGTGAGTTTGACAAAGCCCAACAGGCAATTAACGGCTTTAAATTACCCAATTAATTATGTTTATCAATGGATTACTGGTTATCATGAGACTTTTGACCACTTGATTTTTTGATAAATTCCCCTATCTAATTAGCCATCTTTATTATCCTAAATTTGAAGGATTTTTTATGCAATTAACCATGTTAAAGGCAAAATTACACCGTGCCAGAGTGACCCATTGCGAACTGCATTATGAAGGTTCATGCGGGATTGACAGCGAGTTGCTGGATTTGGCGGGGATTCGTGAAAATGAGTCTATTGATATTTATAATGTGAACAATGGCAAACGTTTTCGCACTTATGCAATTCGTGCGGAGGCAGGTTCAAAGATGATTTCATTGAACGGTGCGGCGACACATATGGCGGAATTGGGCGATATCGTGATTATCGCTAGTTACGCCCAAATGGACGAAAAAGAAGCCGATACCCATCAACCACGTTTGGTTTATCTTGATGAAGGCAATATCGTCAAAGACACTGCCAATGTCATTCCTGTGCAGGTGCAGTAAGCCATTACTGCACTTATCAAACTTGGCATTAGCTTTCGTATAATTTGGCTTTTTCCCAAAGTTTATCCATTTCTTCAAGGCTTGATGTTTCGGGGGTTTTGCCGATTTTTTCAAGCTCATCTTCAATGAAACCAAAGCGATTTTTAAACTTCATTACAGTCGTCAAAGTCGCTTTTTCGCTGTCAATACCCAATTTACGAGCGACATTGACAAGGGCAAAAAAGCAATCGCCCAGCTCTTTTTCAATCTCACGTTTTTGCGTATCGGTCGGCTTTTCTCCATCTTTTGGCAAAATTTCTTTGAGTTCGCTGATTTCTTCTTCCACCTTATCCATCGCAGACGACACATAGTCCCAATCAAAGCCGACTTTATTCGCTGTTTTTTGAATGTCTTGGGCTTGCATGAGTGCCGAGCCTGCTTTGACAACGTCCAAAATTCGGCGTTTTTTGCCACGTTTTACTTTTTCGGCATTTTCCATCGCTTTGATTTCGTCCCAACGTTGTTTCACATCGGCATCGGTTTTTAGATTCTCTTTGTCAAAAACGTGTGGGTGTCTGCGAATGAGTTTTTCTTGTAAGGTAAAAATCACGTCCGCCATGTCAAATTTGCCTTGTTCATCATACAAATGGGCGTGAAAAATCACCTGCAACAACACATCGCCAAGCTCGCCTTTGATATCTTCAATCTCGTCTGTTTGTATGGCTTCAACCAGTTCATACGTTTCTTCTAAGGCGTAAGGAATTAGGCTGTCGTTGGTTTGTTTTTTATCCCAAGGGCAGTCTGTGCGAAGGCGTGCCATTAAGTTCAATAAATCTTGAAAATCGTTGGTCGGTTGCATATTTTTTCCAATTTAAAACTGTTCAATTTCTTTATCACTCAAAAACCGACATTCACCTTTTTCCAAGCCATCAAGGGTAATCGTGCCGATACTCGCTCGGTGCAATTCAACCACTTTATTACCAAAATACGCCATCATGCGTTTGACTTGATGGTATTTGCCTTCGGTCAAAACAAGCGTGGCATGCGTTTCATCGCTAAAACTTAGTTCCGCAGGGCGAGTTTTTTCATATTCGCCTTCTAATAAAATCCCTTTTGCGATTTCTTTTATTGCAGTTGCTTGTTGTTCGTCCGTCATAGGGTCAGCAAGAGTGAGTTCATAGATTTTGGCAACGTGATGTTTTGGACTGGTAACTCGGTGCAAAAAACCGCCATCATCACTCAAAATCAATGCCCCTGTGGTGTCCACGTCCAATCGCCCTGCAATGCGTAAACTATTCCACTCAGGCACGTCAATCAGCTCGGTAACAATCGGATATTCTTTTGGGCGAAGCGTACATTCAAAACCTTCAGGCTTGTACAGCAAGATGTAGCGATTGCCTGTCGCCACCGTCAAAGGCTCGCCCGCCCATTCAATTTCGTCATTGATTTCATCAACGTGGCGACCGCCGTCTTTGATGATTTCATCATTAACGCTAATTTCGCCACGGTGTAGCACTTTTTTGGCATCGGAGCGTGATAGTTCTGTGGCTTTGCTTAAAAATTTGTCTAATCTCATGTTTTACCTTGTTTTGCAAACTTTTTAAAATAAAAGCTATTTTAACATGATTGCCAAATGTTTGATAAAATATTATGATGTTGTTGTGAAAATGATAACAATTTTTAGCAAAAGGAAAAATCTTGTCAAACATTCAAGAACTTATCAATCAATTACCGCCAGAATTATTGCCGTATAAAGACAAAATTTTGGCAACCATTAAGCCTGTTATCAATATTGATTTGTCAAAATCTGATAAATTAACCATTTATTCAAGTAAATTTGGTGGCAAGCCCTATTTGCCCAAAGAAATGGATTATCCAACAAAATCAGACAGCACGCCACTTGTCTTGCTCGCTCAAATTAACCTTGCTGATGTAGCAGTAAATGACCAATTACCAAAACAAGGTATATTGTCATTCTTCATTGCAGGTGATGACTTGTATGGACTTGACTTTGATAATAGGTTAAATCAAGATGACTTTAGGGGTTTATATTTTGAAAATATCATTACCGATGAAAGCCAAGTTTGGCAAGACTTTAGCGAAATTGACAAAAAGATTCATACAAGCGAAGATTACGAAATCATGTGGGGCGATAGTGACGTGGGTAATTTCTTTATTCACCCAGATGATTTAAAAAATAAAGATTTTAGCAAAGTTTTGTACAATTATGATTGTTATTAAGTTATAAATTAATGAGTTACTTTACCTTATCCGCCCCTTGCCAAGCCGTTTTGGAAATCAAAAAAAGCGAATTTCTCGCCTTTGCCTATCCGATAGACAGCCGTGAACAAATCATGTTCCACGTGGAACAATTACGCCAAAAATACCCAGACGCTCGCCACGTCTGCTACGGCTACATTATCGGCAACCCAAGCAACACCACATCGGCAGGTTTTGACGATGACGGCGAACCAAACGGCACGGCTGGCAGACCGATTTTAAACGTCTTGCAACACAAAGCCATTGGCAACTGCCTTGTTGCGGTGGTGCGGTATTTTGGCGGAATAAAACTTGGGGCGGGCGGGCTAACTCGTGCCTATTCACAAGCCACGCAAATGGCGGTGGATAACATGACGTTAAGCGAATTTGTGCCAAAATCTGTTGTCAAAGTGGCAACGGATTTTGCTAATGAATCGTTCGTCCGTCATATCATTGATGGCTTGGGGGCGACTGTGGTGTCAGTGGATTATGCCAAAAATGTCATATTATCGGTAGAAATTGCCGAAAAAGATATAACCAATTTAACCGAAAAAATCGGTTTTTATGGCAAATTATTACTTGAACAAGATGATTAATACCAATTTTTTTTGAAAAAATTTTGTGATAAATGTCAAAATCGGTTAAAATAGTACAAGTGTAAACTAAATTTTTACATTTATTTTTATCCATCAACACAAGTTTTTATTATGCCAAATTTACATCAATTGCCTTTAACGCCTTTTCGTCCGCCTTTTTGGTTAAAAAATCCGCATTTACAAACGATTTTACCAAAGTTTGTCAAACAACCAAAACCCAACTATCAACGAGAGTTGCATTTGGACAGCTCGGGCAATTCACAGATTGCGTACGATTTTGTGTTTAGCAACAGCGACCATACGCCCAATTTGCACAGACCTTTGGCGGTGATGTTTCACGGCTTAGAAGGCAGTAGCGAAAGCCATTACGCCCAATCATTCGCCAATGGGGCGGTGCGACATGGCTTTGATGCGGTGGTGGTGCATTATCGTGGCTGTGGCGGTGTCAAAAATCCGCACGAACACGACTACAACGCAGGCGACACAGCTGAAGTCCATCATGTGTTAAATGTTCTCAAACAGCGTTACGAACGTTTGGTCGCCATTGGCGTGTCGCTCGGTGGGAATATGCTTGGCAAATATATGGGCGAATATGGCGAGCGTGCGGTGTGTGATGGTGCGGTGGTTGCGTCTGCCCCTGTGGATTTGGCATCTTCGGCGGTATCTATGCACCGTTTTGTGGCTCGCCATGTCTATACGCCTTATTTGTTAAAATCCTTGCTTATCAAAGCCGAAGAAAAAATCAGCGAGCCTGACACTTTGGCAAAACTCAAAACTATCAAAACCTTGGATAAATTTGACGACCTTTACACCGCCCCACGCCATGGCTACAGCACAGGCGAAAACTACTACAAAACCGCCTCTGCCCTACCTGTGTTAAAAAATATCTGCAAACCGACCTTAATTATCACGGCAAAAGACGACCCATTTTTGGGAAAAATCGCCCATCAAAATGACATCTCTAGCCAAGTCCGCTTGTTATACAGTCAATGTGGCGGTCATATTGGCTTTTTACGATTTGACAAAAAAACCAAGCGTTTTGACAACACTTGGCTATCGGATACCGCTTTTGACTTTTTTAAATGGGTGGAAAAAGTTTAACGGCTAAAAAAAATTAATCCAAAAATTGCCCACAACAGCGTTTGTATTTCTCACCACTTCCGCACGGACAAGGCGTTTTTTGGCTAATATTTAGCGGTACAGTTGGGTCGAGAAAATACCACTTTTATTCGCTATCTTTACCAATTTTGACAAAAGTGGACAATTCATGATGGCAATCTGTCCCATCTGCCGTATGAAACAAGGCTTTAAACTCAACTTGGGCGTGGCGTTTGCCAAGTTTTGGCGTGTGTTTGACAACTTCTAGCCCTACCCAATCGGTTTGTTTTGCCCAGTCGCTAATCGCTTGCACGTTAAGCAAATGTTGCTCAAAAGGGGCTGTGGTTTTGACAATATAGTCAATATTTTGCCAAACAAATGCCGAGTAGCGAGACCGCATGAGCTGTTCTGCGGTCGTGGGTGCGGTGGTTTGGTTGTGAAACGGCTCACAACAATCTTGATAATTTTGGGTGGATTGACAAGGGTTTGAAACTGCTTCTTGAAATCTAACCAAATCCATCTTAGAATATCCAAATAAATAGATTAATTAGTATCAACGAAGCATCAAAACAACTAGGTGTATCTATCTCAACATTACGCAGATGGGACGAAAGTAGCATGCTTATTGCCCAAAGAACGCCAAAAGGACACAGACGTTACGATAAGTACTAGAATGACCCTAATACGTGGACACATCATCGCCCTAGACCCAACTGACAAACAAGCCACCTATTTTGCAAAGGCTTGCGGTGTAGCCCGTCTTGCCTATAACTGGGCATTAGATAATTGGCAAAAACAATACCAAGCCGATAAAACTTATCGTGATGAATGCTTGAAAAATGGCATAGAAATTGATGAAACCAAACTTAACAAACCATCACAAGGCAAACTTAGAAAACAACTAAATAGCATAAAAAGACAACAATTCCCCTTTATGCTCGAAGTAACCAAATGTAGCCCACAACTTGCCATTATGCAATTGGGTGATGCTTTTAAACGCTTTTTTAAAGGCGAAAGCAAATACCCACAATTTCGTAAAAAAGGCACGCATGATAGATTTAGTCTATCCAAACGACCAATTTAGAATAGACGGCAAACGCATAAAAATCCCTAATTTAGGCTGGGTTAAAATGCGTGAAAACTTGCGTTTACAAGGCAAAATCCTATCCGCCAAAATCTTTAAACAAGGCGGTAAATGGTTTGTATCGGTTGTGGCTGAATTACAAGACATCATCAAACCACAACCCAAAACAGACAAACAAGTTGGTATTGATTTAGGCATTACAGACCTTGCCACCTTGTCAAATGGCGAAAAAATCCAAGCACCAAAACCATTAAAAAACAAACTCAAACAGCTAAGACGATTGAATAAAAGTTTAAGCCGAAAACAAAAAGGCTCAAAAAACCGTGAAAAGGCAAAAACCAAGCTATCACGGCTACACTTTAAAATCAGTTGTATTCGTAAAGACTTTACGCACAAATTAACATCAAATTTGGTAAAACGATTTGAGACAATTTGTATTGAAAACCTAAATGTAAAAGGCATGGTAAAGAATAAAAAACTTAGCTGTACGATTAATGATTTGGGTTTTTACGAATTTAAAAGGCAACTGATTTATAAAGCGAACCAATGGGGCAAGACCATTAAAGAGTTAGACCGCTTTTATCCATCAAGTAAAACCTGTTCATGTTGTGGCTTTATCATGGATAAAGCAAATTTGACACTGGCTGTCAGATATTGGACTTGCCCTAACTGCAAGACAAGCCATGACCGTGATGTGAATGCGAGTATTAATATTTTAAATCATGCAACTAAGGTTTTAACCAATTAGCCGTAAGTTCTACGGTGATAGCCTATGGAGTTGATGTAAGTCTTAAGTCAAATGACAAGAGCAAACAACGTTGAAGTAGGAAGAAAACGCTAAAATTGCTCTTGGGTAGATTTAGGTAAGTTTTTTGGAACGGCAAAGATGATTTTTCATAGTGTGATAAAAGAAATAAATTGATGATTTAATAAGCCTTTTTTAGCTTGCGAACATAGCTCAAAGACATCATGATTGCCAACGGATAACCGAGCCAACGTAAAGGATTCAGCCAAATTCGCCATGTTGGTAAATCTTGCCATTTTTGAATTTTATTTAGCAAATAGTCTTTATCATATCCCCAATCAGGAATTATTGGGAAAAATACAAACATAAATGGAATGACAGACACAAACGCCAATAGCACATCATTTACTATCGGTTTCACATCTTGCCAGTTTGGGTAATGTTGCTGAATTTTTTGGATATATTGGGGAAACTCATCTTTTCCTAGCCCAATCTCCGTCCAAGACATACTCACATAATCCCAAATGAGCCAGCGTTTTTCCAGTTCTTGCGTGCTAAATTGCGGATTCATTATTTGCCTTTGCGTGGTTTAATTTGATGATTAATCAATCTTAATTTTGTAACGCTTTAACTAGTTTACCATGAATTCCTTCAAAACCGCCATTTGACATGATAATTACCGCATCATCATTGCCGATATTTTGGGCGATATGATTAATAATCTCATCGGTAGAAGTCATCACCGTTTGATTTTTTGCCCCATTAATCGCATTTTCAACCGACCAATCCAAATTGGCAGGTTGATACCAAATCACATGGTCGGCAAGGCTTGCTGATGGTGCAAGTAGCCCTTGATGCGTGCCAAGTTTCATCGTGTTAGAACGTGGCTCAATCACCGCCCAAATTTTGCGGTTTGGATTGGGTGAAAATCGTTTTTTTGCACCGTCAAGCGTGGTTTCAATGGCAGTTGGGTGGTGGGCAAAATCGTCATACACTTCAATGTTTTTGCCGTCTTTATCAATTTTGCCAACGAGTTCCATACGGCGTTTTATCCCTGCAAAATTTGATAAGGCTTCGCACGCTTTTTCCACACTTACGCCCACGTTGTAGGCGGAGGCGATTGCCACAAGTCCGTTGTTTACGCTGTGCAGTCCGCTCATTGACCAGTTTACTGTGCCTGTATTTTCACCATGTTTCACGTGGAACATTGAGCCGTCTTCTTGAACCAATTCGGCTTGCCAGTCGCTGTTGTCATTCAAACTGGTTCGCCAAATTGGTGTCCAGCACCCTTTTTTGATGGTGTCTTCAAGGCTTTGAGTGTCTTTTGGCATGATGATTTTGCCATTTGACGGTATCATGCGTACCATGTGGTGAAATTGGGTTTGAATGGCTTCCAAATTGGCAAAAATGTCAGCGTGGTCGTATTCTAGGTTGTTTAAAATGGCGGTGGTTGGACGATAATGGACAAATTTTGAGCGTTTATCAAAAAACGCACTGTCGTATTCGTCCGCTTCAATGACAAAATAACCTTCGCCTGTTTCGTCCGCATTTTTGCCAAGATATGAGCTGTGTTTAAAGGCGTTTTGCAAGCGTTCATCCTGTGTATTTACCAGTGGCACACCGCCAATCAAAAAGCCTGTGTCAATACCCGCATATTGCAAAATCCACGCAAGCATGGTGGTTGTGGTGGTTTTGCCGTGCGTGCCTGCGACCGCCAAAACGTGGCGATATTGCAAAACGTGTTCTGCCAAAAACTGCGGCCCTGATGTATAAGGAATACGGTTATTTAGCATATATTCCACCGCTTCAATACCACGTTTCATGGCGTTGCCGACAATCACAAGCTCTGGGGCAGGCTGTAAGTGCGTGGCAGAATAGCCTTGCATAATCTCAACGCCTGCATTTTCTAGCTGAGTGGACATGGGCGGATAGACGTTGGCGTCCGAACCTGTAACCGTGTGTCCCAAATCACGAGCAAGCAGGGCAAGTGACCCCATAAACGTACCGCAAATACCAAGAATGTGAATGTGCATAAAAAACGCCTTATTTGAATAAATAAGGCGTATTTTAACAGATTTTTTAATGATTAAATAAAAAATTAATCATCAATTCTTTCTGACAAAATTTTCAAATCTGGATATGACAATTTGATATCATATTCTTGATTATTTTTGTAGGCTTCTACGCTCAATGCAGGCTTAAAAAAATGGTCGTCAGCTTCTACATCAACCACTTGATAACCACGTTGTCGCAACATATTCACCGCTTTTTGTTGCACCGCTGGATAATTTTTGTCTTGATACACTTGACGCTCAATCATATCGTCCCCTGCCATTGCAGAAACGCTGGTAAATAATACAGGCAATACCGCCAAAGTTGCAATTACTGATTTGTTAAACATAATGTTTTCCTCTTGGTTAAATAAAAACGTTAAAATGGATAAAAGATTATCCGTTTAATTGATGTGTATAATAAACGATAAATCTTAACGTTATCTTAAGAGAGGAAAAAAAGACAAAAAAATCAGCGTTTTTTAATTCGCTTTGCCATCATGTTGTTCATTCACTACCGTTTCCGCTTTGTCAAACAACCAACCTGCCAAAAACGACTGATGTCGCACGCTGTCATCGTCATTTTTTAGGCTTTGTACATAGTCGTGGGTGTAGCCTTCCCAAGCCAAGGCTTCATCATGGGTCATTTTGCCAGTCAAAGTCAAATACCGCAAATACACAAGCCACGTATTTAACACATCGCTTTCGCAATAGGTGGTGAGTTTTTGCCACTCGCCTGCCTGCACCATCGGCACGACATCATAGCCATCAATCGTCTGTTTGCCCGCAAAACCGCACGCAATAGCCACCACGTCCAGTTTTTGATACGTGCCATTCATGGCGGTTTTTAACATCAAATCGGTGTGGCGGTCGTGGTAGCGATTGATATAATTGTTATATTTCATTTCACTGGTATTTTCGGTAAACAGTTTTGGGGCGGATAGTCCATGTTGCAAGGCTCGGTAACTCATCACAGGTATATCAAAACCCTTGCCATTCCAACTTACCAAAGTTGGCAATTTTTCAATAGCATTAAAAAACGTCATCAACATTTCGCTTTCGCTATGGCTTTGTAATGACAAAGTTTTTAACGTCATTTTGCCATTGGCGACCCAAAGCACCGACAAACAGGCGATTTTGTGCAACGGCAACGGCATAAACGGCGTGTCCGCTTCGGCTTGACGCAACTGGATTAATTCGGTCAAAGCCGTGTCATCATCAAGCTTAGCAAGCTGTGGATACAGGCGTTTTGCCACGGTGATATCAGGAATGGTTTCAATATCAAAAACCAAAATCGGCGGTGCGGTCATATTTTTTCCTATTTGTCAAAATTATTCATTATTTTTTAACTATTTTTAAAAACTTAATTTATTTGTCATCAAAACCAAACAATCCTGTAGATAAATATCTATCACCCCTATCGCACACGATAAACACAATCACCGCATCAGGGTTGTCTTTGGCAATCTGCAAACTTGCCCAACCTGCACCGCCTGACGACACCCCACAAAAAATCCCTTCTTGGCGAGCCAGTTGTCGCATGGTGATTTCGGCATCGGATTGGCGAATGTCCATGATAGTGTCCACCCATGTTTCGTTAAAGATTTTTGGCAAATAGGCTTTTTCCCAACGGCGAATCCCTGCGATATTTGAGCCTTCAGACGGCTGTAAACCGATGATTTGAATGTCAGGATTTTTTTCTTTTAAAAATTTTGCCACGCCCATAATCGTGCCAGTTGTCCCCATACTACTCACAAAATGGGTGATTTTGCCTTGGGTTTGTTGCCAAATCTCTGGGGCGGTGCTGTGATAATGTGCCAGCCAATTATCATCATTGTTAAACTGGTCTAGCACCACACCTTTGCCGTCTGCTTGCATTTGTAATGCCAAATCTCGTGCTTGTTCCATGCTGTCCACTTCAATCAAAGTCGCACCGTAGGCTTTCATCGCATCTTTTCGCTCTTGGGTGGAATTTTTTGGCATTAACAGCGTCATCTTGTAGCCCATCATCGCCGACACCATCGCCAACGCAATGCCTGTGTTGCCACTGGTCGCTTCTATCAGCGTATCGCCTTGTTTAATCAGTCCTTTGTTTTCAGCTTGGCGAATCATGTTAAGTGCGGGGCGGTCTTTGACCGAGCCTGCGGGATTATTGCCTTCTAATTTTGCCAAAATGGTCGCACCGTTTGGCGAAAAACGTTGTAATTTTACCAAAGGGGTATTGCCAACGCATTGTTCTAGGTTGGTCGTTGTGGTGATAAAGTTGTTCATAATTTGACTACTTTTTTTGTGAAAATTGGCTTATTTTAACAAACTTTGCGGTTTTCGTCATTTGCAAAACAAAGATTTTATGGCGTTTTGGGTAACAACTGGTTAAAATAATGTTTTTAATTTAAATTGGATAAAATGTTGTGGCAAAACGTTTTCGTTTGGATTTTTCAACCGCTTATGGACAGCTAATTTTATTAGTGTTTTTGCCAATCAGCTTGCTTGCGATGGTGGGCGGTGTGCTGGTGCTGTACGACACCAGCCGAGCAGGTCGCATTATCCAAAAAGCCAGTGCCGACACCTTGCTAAACCAGTCGCAGACGCTGTTGGCAGGCTGGTACAACGAGTTAGCGGTGATTGAACAAAATGTGGCAAACGACAAAAACCGCCAAAGCCAAAAAACGCCACCGCAAACTTTAAGCAAAGACGAGTTAAATAACAAACAAAATACGCTCAGCCAAAAGCTACAATTTGGCATTAACGACCGCCATTTGCAAGGCTTGATGGTTATCAATGAACAAGGTGATGTGTTGCTTCATTTTGGGGAAACTTATCCTTTACAAGTCAAAAATAAAGATTTGTCTGTCAATCAAATTTTTTTAAATAATTTGCAAAAATCGATGTCAAAACGCCAATTTTCACAAAATTTTTATCCGCAATATGGACAAAATTATTTGGGTTATACTATTGATTATTTGACCGCCCAAAATCATTATGTGATTGACACAGGTGATGGTACATTTTATTCCAAGCCTTTGATGTTAAACGCAAAAAATCACAATTTTGGCAAAATGTGGTTGATTGTTAATGTGGACAATGAACCGTTAAAAATCGCCCGTTATCAGGTGATTTTGGCATTGGCAATCACAGGTTTGTTTACTATTTTGTTGTTGCTGTTGTCTATTAACATTTATGCCAGACGTTGGATTACGCCGATTTATGAAATGCGGTTGCATTTGCAACGCACCAATGCCGAAAATCTGTACAAGCCGATGGCGATTGAGTCCAGCGGTGAGATTAATCAGTTGCAACAGGATTTGGTAAAAACGTTACGCCGATTGCACAGCAGTTTTCAAGAGTTAAAAAACCATGCCGACCAGACCGAAGACGACTTACGCCAAACTTTTGACGAAATGGAAATGCAAAACATTTCTATGCGAAATGCTCACGATGCGGCAATTTCTGCCAACCGCACCAAGTCGGCTTTTTTGGCAAATATCAGTCATGAGTTACGCACGCCTTTAAACAGCATTGACGGCTTTATCAATCTGTTATCACGGCATGGCGGATTGAACCATGAGCAAGATTTGTACGTACAAACCATTCGCAAATCATCGGCACATCTGTTGGCACTCGTCAATGATGTGTTAGATTTTTCCAAAATTGAAGCGGGCAAATTGGTGCTAGAAAAGCATGAATTTGACTTGTATGCGACCATTTATGACGTGGTTGATATGCTTTCGCCGATTGCTGCTGAAAAAGGGCTTCGCCTTGCGGTGTATTTTTATGACGATGTGCCACGTTATTTGTTGGGCGATGCGTTGCGTGTTAAACAAGTTTTGACAAATTTGGTGAATAATGCGATTAAATTTACCGACACAGGCGAAGTTATTGTGCGTGCAAGCCTTGATGAAACCAGCGATAACAACGTAAAAATCAGCATTACTGACACAGGGCGTGGCATTGATACCGCTCACCAAAAAGTGCTGTTCCAAAGTTTTTCACAAGGCGACCCATCTATCACTCGCCAATATGGTGGCACAGGTTTGGGCTTGGTTATTTCAAAACAATTAACGCAACTGATGGGCGGTACAATCGGTTTTTACGACCACCAAAGTACCAATGACAGTAGCAATAATCATAGCAATGACAATGATGTTGCCCATGCCAAAGGCTCAACATTTTGGTTTAGTTTGCCAATCGACATGAATGAACAACAAGCCAAAATCAACGAATTGCCGATGAAAGAGCTTTGGGAAATTTCAGTAAATTTGACGCACAGCAACGAAAAACCGTTACAAATATTGGTATGGATAGAGCATTTGGCAAGTTTGCAAATTTTGCGTGGCAGTTTACGCCAATTAAACGTACATATTGACACCGTTAATTCGTTAAACACCTTGCTTGATGCGTTAAATCAGCACAAACAGTACGATTGGCTGTTGATTGATAATGGCTTGTCCGCAGATACCACCGCTTTGTTAAAACAAATTCGTTTACATTATGCAGGCAAATTGGCATTATTTGGTTATCATGTCAATCTTGACCCCGATTTGTTAAAACGTTATCAAGTGCATAGCCTGTATCAACCGCTTGACCGCAGACAACTTTATCAATTATTAAACAACAACCAATCCAGCAAACCACAAGAAACACCGCCCCAAAAATGGCAAGGTTTTTGTGTGTTGGCGGTGGACGACCATGTGCCGAATTTGTTGGTTTTAGAAGCCTTGTTACAAGAGCTTGGCGTGTCGGTGGTGTCGCTTAATAGCGGATTTGATGCGATTAAATATATGCGAAACAGCCTAAAATTGAACGCCAATCCTGACAAAGCGTATCAACACATTGACTTAATTTTTATGGACATTCAAATGCCAAAAATGTCAGGAAGACAGGCATCGCAACAAATTCGCCAATTAGAACACCTTGCCAACGAACAATTTGGCACAACATGCCAAACCCCCATCATCGCACTCACCGCCCACAGCCTATCGGACGAAAGAGAAAAACTGTTGGCATCGGGCATTAATGACTATGTTGGCAAACCAATTAGCCAACCACAATTGATAAAAGTGTTAGAACATTGGCTTGCCAATAACCAAAGCCACAAAACATCTTTGACACTACAACCCACAGACGACAATGCCATAGACGACAACGCCACAGACGCAGTATTAGATGATGATGAAAATCCGTTATTGGTGATTGATTGGCAAGATGCACTTACTCGTGTCGCTGGCAAGGCGGATTTGGCAAGCAATCTGTTAAACCTAATCATAGAATCCAGCACCCAAGAAAAAGCCGAACTCACCCAAGCATGGCAAGACAACAACCGAGAAGCCATCGCCAACATCGCTCACCGCATTTTGGGGGCGAGCCGTTACACAGGCGTGCCACAGTTACGCCACGCCAGCCAACAGCTAGAAGACAAATGTTTATTAAATGTGGATAACAATTCGCCCACCCAGTTTATTTGGCTTCAGCCGTATTTTGAACAGCTGATAACCGCTTTGGACAATCTGATTTCGGTAGATTTTGACGATTATCCCATGTTAAAAAACCACAAAACAGACGACCCCAAAGAAAATGACATGGCGTGGAAAATGATGTAATCGTTGTTTTATTTATTTTGCCCTGCACAATTTGGGCTGTTTGGCACTTGGCTTAAGTTTTGCCATTCATCAGGCGTATAGGCATGAATGGCAAAAGCATGAATCGTACCGCCACCTTGTGCCAGTAAGTGATTAACCGTTTGATAAACCAACTGATGACGCTGTACCAAGCGTTTTTCAACAAAAGCAGGGCTGACAATCACCAGTTTAAAATGGCTTTCTTTGCCATCAAAATAATTGGCATGATTCATAGATTCGTTGATTAAATCCACAAAAACAGGATTTAAACTTTGTACACATTGTAAAATGTTGTCTGCTAATGGCGTAGGCATGGTTTTTCTCGCTTTTTGATAAATAAAATTAAAAAAAGGGCAAGCCATCGCCACCCTTTTTTTGTGTTTAGCTAAGATTTTTTTGACAAATTATTTTTTTGCTTGTTGATACAATGGCAAAACTTTTGGCATCATCGCTTGCAAATTGGCGATACGGGTCGCACTCACAGGGTGGGTACTCAAAAACTGTGGGGCACTGCGTCCGCCACTATTTTGTTGCATTTTTTGCCAAAGTGTAACCGCAGCATTTGGGTCATACCCAGCACGAGCCATCAGCTCAAGCCCCATCAAATCCGCTTCGGTTTCTTGGGTACGGCTGTTTGGCAATGTTAAACCCAAATCCCCTGCCAAGCCTGCGACCTGTGCCTGTCCGCTAGACAAACCAAAAACCGCCGCCCCAAGTCCAATCGCCGTTTGCGTCGCTACTTGTCTTGACATACGTTCACGAGAGTGTTCACGCAAGGCATGTGCCATTTCGTGTCCCATGATGGCAGCAATTTCAGCATCGGTGAGTTTGAGTTTTTCAATAATGCCAGAATAAAAAACGATTTTGCCACCCGGCATCACGTAGGCATTGATTTCACTACTTTCAATAATGTGGACTTCCCACGCCCAGTTACGTGCATCAGGACGATACGCCCCTGTTTGGGCGATAAGGCGATTGGCAATACTTTTTAGGCGATTTAATTGGACTTTATCCACGTCCAATTTACCTTCATTTTTGGCTTGTTGCATGGTTTTTTGGTAGCTTTGGTTTGACAGTTGCATAACCTGCTCGCTTGACACCATCAACAACTGATTACGTTTAACACCAATCGCTCCTGTGTCCGTGGTGCTAGAACAAGCCGTCAAACTACCACCGACCAAAGCAATCGCCAGCATAGGGATTGCGATTTTTTTAAACATTGTCATACGCTCCATTTTTTATTTACAATTGCCTTATTATAGTCAATTTTTGATAAAATTTTAGACAATTTAAGTATAAATTTGTTACATCTTTATCGCAAACCAACTTTTTGGCAAAAGTAAAATTAAATCACTTTTTCCAATTTAAAGCCCAATTTTTCCAGCATTTCCGCTTTATCAAACCGTGCTAAAGTCGCTTTAACACATGGCTTATCTTTGAGATAAGTTGCTGTTACACGTTGCAAATCATCAAGTGTTACCGCCAAAATCTTGGCTCGCATCGCCTGTTGCCACTCTTTGTTACGTCCGTGCAATTCAGAAAACAACGCCTTAACCGCTTCCCCTGCAGGGCTTGGAGGTTTATCCATACCCGCCATTAAGCCTAAAATCGCTTCTTCAATCCACAAATCGGTTTTTTCACTTGCTTTTTGTTCAAGTAACCAATCAATACTCGCCAAAAAGTCAGCAAAAGTCTGCTCACAGCGTGGGTCTCGGTAACTATAAAAACGGAACGCACAGCCGTTACTATCGTAGCTTGCACCGCCACCGTACGCACCGCCTGTTTCACGAATGGCTCGGTGTAAATAATTGTTGCGTAAAACGCTTGACAGCACCATTAACGCAGGGGCATCAGCGTGTTCCGCAGGAACGGCTTGAAACGCCATCGCATTATGAAAAACGTTAGTTTGTGCAAGCCAAGCGACATTGTCATTATTTACGTTAAACGTATGATTTTGCAAGGTATTTTTTGATAAATCAACCGTTTCTTTCCAACTATTACTAATAGCTGTTTTTAGCTTTTCTAAATGTTCTTTTTCAGCAATGATTAACGCTTGTTTTGGTAAGGTTTTAATATAAGCGTGCAATTCAGTTAAACGATTGGTTAAATCTTGCCAAAGTGTCGGATTTTGTTCGGCATTTTCCAAAAATTCGGTCAATTGATTTAACGCAGGTAAACCGCCACGTACATATTCTAAGCGATTGATTTTGCTCATATTTCGGCTTGCCGTTTGCAGTGCGTAAGCGTGTCCACTGTTGGTTAAGCGAGATTGCCAGCCCATTTGTTTTTGTGTTAAAAGCTCTTTTATACGGTCGGTTTCGCTAAAAATCGTGTCATTTAGCACGGTTTTTAACAAGTCAATCGCTTCTAATTTTCGGCTTAATGAACGAGTGGCGATTACCAAAAAGCTGTCCATTTTTTCTGGGTCGTTTGGCGATGTGCGTTGGCTAACACGCACGGTTACACCGCTAGAATGGCGAGCTTGCAAGGCTTGTAGACTACGAGCGTCAATGTCTTTTGTGCCAACTTCGCTGATTAACGTAAGATAAGTCGGCAAATCTGGGTGATTAATTACCGCTTCATGCTTGTCAAGTGGCAACAAAAGTTGATAATAATACAAGCCATTTGTCCCTGCTTCATATTCATAAATCACGCTGTCTTGACCGCTTAGCACGATTGGCGATTTTTTGCCTGTTTTAAACTGAATATCGGCAGGAATATCGGCAAGCCCCACTTTTGGCAATAGGTCAATATCGTCTGCTGTGGCTTGGCGTTCGGCTAAATCTTTGGCAAATTGTTGTAATTGTTCACGTTTTTCATCATTTAACGTTTGTTCAATGTTATCCAATTTTGCTTGTTCTTCTTGGGCTTGTTTTTCCGCTTTTTTATCATCAGGAATCAGTGTTAAACGCACACGGTGAGTATTATTTAACAAATGTTCATAAGTTAAATCATGGATAAATTGCGGATTTTGTACCTGTTCACGCAACCAGTTAAGGTTGTCATCAATATCCCACACATCAACAGGATTGCCGTCATGAATGGCGGTGCTAAAACCTTCCAAAATCAAGTTCAAGCCGTACGGCATACTGTCGCCACCGATATGGCGTTGGTCAATCTCAATTTGGTGTAAAATGGTTTCAATCTCTTCGGCAGAAATTGGATTGTCGGCAACCTGTCGCAACACGTCCAAAATGCCGTTTTCAATCTCATCAGCATGCTGACTTTCCGAGCCACGCACCCCTGCATAAAACACCATTTGATAATGACTATCATCAAGCCCTAACAGCGGTGATGGTGCGGATGCAAGCGGGTGGCTTTCCAAAAACGCACGCAATGGTGAACCCGAATGCTCTACCAACACGCCCTCAAGCAGTCTCAAGGCAAGGCGTTGTTTTGCGTCCAAAATCGTTGGTAACAGCCATGCCACAACGTGATGCGTTTGTTTTGGTTTTAGGCTATCTACGCTGTAAGTTTCAGTAACTTGAATCGGTTTGGTTAATTTTTGTTCAAGTAAAGATGCGTGTTTATGCCCTTTGCCAAACGTTTTTTCGCCAACAGCTAACGCATCATTATGTAGTTTCTCTTGAATATCTGTTAATTCAATATTGCCAAAACTCATCACCACCGCATTGCTTGGGTGGTAGTGGCTTTGGTGAAATTTTACCAAATCATCATGCGTTAAATCGGTAATCGCAGATGGTTCACCGCCAGAATTATAGTGATAAGTGGTTGTTGGAAACAGATGACGAGCAAGCGTATGATAAAGTTGGTCAATTTCGCCACTCATTGCCCCTTTCATCTCGTTAAACACAATGCCTTTAAAAGTCGGTTTGCCATTGTCATCAAGCTCTACACGAATGCCTTCTTGGGCGAAATCTAGCGGATTTAAGTTCGGAAAAAAAGTCGCATCAAGATAAACCGACAACAGATTAAAATAATCTTGGCGGTTTTGCGTGGCAAACGGATATGCCGTCCAATCGGCGGCGGTAAAGGCATTCATAAAAGTATTAAGCGAGCGTTTAATCATGCTAAAAAATGGGTCTCGCACAGGGTATTTTTGCGAACCGCACAGGCTAGTATGCTCTAAAATATGGGCTTCGCCTTTATCAGTCATCGGTTGGGTGCGAAAGCCGATTAAAAACGCATTTTCATCGCTTGGGTGAGCTAGATGATAGTGAATTAGCCCTGTTGCGATGTGTTCGCTCACAATAATATTGAGTGATAACGCATCAATGGTGTGGGTATTTAACAGTTTAAAATTTGGGTTTAACGTGATGTTTTGATTATTTGGCATGATGTTCCTTGATAAATGATTTGTTTTTATTATTTAAAAAAAATTAAACATGATAAAATATAAATTAAAAAATTATGTAATATGCTATTATCAAATTTGCCATTGGGCTTCAAATTCAACGCCCGCCATACGGTTAATATGGTTTAGCACCACTTCTTGAAGTTTTGGTTGGCTTTCTTCATCGTTGGTTGTCAAAGTTGCCAACAATTGTTCGTTATCAGCAGACAGTATGACTTGGTTTTCTTCTGAAAAAGGAATGATGGTTTTCTCGCCTTGGTTGACAATATCAAATTTGTGCGACCAATGTTTTGCCAAACGTCCAATAATACGTTCGCCATCTTGGGTATTTAAGATTAATTTACTTTGATACATGATATTTTCCTATTGTTTAGATATATTTACGTTCACTGCTTTGTTGGGTTAATTCATCTGCGTTGATGGGTTGGGCGATGGGTTTAACTGGCCACGCCATTATAAATCTTGCACCGCCAAGCTCTGGACTTTCATCAACGCTCATTTTACCATTAAACCAAAAAGCAATCCGAGATACGATAGACAAGCCCAAACCATAACCGCCTGATGCACGAGTACGGCTGTCATCAAGGCGTGCAAAGGGAATAAACACTTTTTCACGGTCTTTTTCAGAAATGCCTTGTCCGTCATCTTCTACACTAATAAAGGCTTGTTTTTTGTCAATCCACGCTTTGACGATGATTTTTTTCTCGGCATAACGTGTCGCATTGCCTGCCAAGTTTTGTAACACACGGTGCAAATATCGCTTATCAGCACAGGCGACTGCTTTTTCGTCAATCTCACCTGCGATAACTTCTACTGGCTTGCCTAAGGCGTTGGTTTCTCTGACGATTTGTTCTACCAAATCTTTGAGTTTAACCTCTTCCCAATCCATTTTTGGCGAGCCTTCTTCTAGTTTGGCATAGGTCAAAATTTCATCAATCAAGCCATTTAACGCCTCAATGTCTTGGTCAATATAATCTCGTTGCATGGCACGAGACTCTTCATCATCAGTATCAGCCAGCATATCCACCGCAAAACGAATCCGTGCCACAGGCGTTCGCAGTTCATGCGACACTGCACGAGTAAGCTCACGTTGCGACTCAATCAAACGGCGAATATGCTGGGTCATATTGTTAAAAGTCGCCGCCAAATGCGAAATTTCGTCCTCACCCAATACCATCACTTGAGTGTCAAGTTTGCCCTCTCGCACTTTGGTTACGCCTGTTTGAATTAACTGCAACTTTCGCTCAAGCGGAAAAATCAACGCATACACGCCAAGACTAATCAAAAACATACAAATCAGCGTAATACTGACAATCAAATTTAACGGAAACCAATTAAACAGTTTAATCGGTCCCAGCATGACGGCAGTATTCGGCATTTCGGTCGGTGCGATAATGCGAAATGACGAATTTTCAATACTGGTACTATCACGCAACATAATGACAATGTCTTTTCGTAGCAGTTGGGCTTGTTGATTGGCATCAAGATTTAATTTATCAAAAGTCTGTAATGACAACTGAAATGGAAAATACGGCTGTAAGTCCTGCAAACGCTTTTGTTTTTCGGCAAATGTTGAATAATACGACAAATCATCTAATAGCAACACGCCCACGCCTTTGATTTGTTGCTCGCTCAATTTGTCAAATTTAACATGAACCACGTCATTACTATTGGTAACTTTATAAAAAATATCGGCTTGATTGGACTCTTCATGAAATCGCACCACCGATTTTTGTTTTTCTAAACGATTAATTTCGCTGGTTTTAAAATTGTTTTTGTCCAAAGTTTGTAAAGCAAACTCGCTTTCAAACAAGGTACTGACATCTTGTAACCAATATTTTTTTGCATTCTCGGTTTTTTGCCGTGCAATCCCCTCGCTCACCAAATAAAAAGCCCCTGTTGCCAAGTTTTCTCGGTAAGTTTGGGCTCTTTCGTCATTGATGGTCGTCAGCAACAATTGGGCAAACAGGGCAACAAGTAAACAGACAAGCAATAGCCCTGCATAAATTCGCAAAAAAATAGACTGGTTTAACGATGAAAATAACGACATACGATAGTTTTTTAAAAAAAAGACGGACTATTTTAGGCGATTTTAAAAAACTTTGTCTATAGTAAATCTGTCAATTTGGTAAAATTAAATTTACAATACATGATACTTTTAATCTTTTAACCCAAGTACATCTTGCATATCAAACAGTCCATTCGTTTGGCTCGTTACCCACACAGACGCACGTACCGCACCACTGGCAAAGGTCATGCGTTCACGGGCTTTGTGGGTGATTTCCACAATTTCGCCATCAGAGATAAACATTACGGTATGGTCGCCGACAATCTCGCCACCACGAATCGCATGAATACCGATTTCGCCTTGTTTACGCTCGCCTGTTTGACCTTGTCGTCCGTAAATGGCAACATCTTTTAGATTTTGTCCACGCCCTTTTGCCACCGCTTCTGCCATCATGTAGGCTGTGCCTGATGGTGCGTCAATTTTGTGTTTGTGGTGGGCTTCAAGGATTTCCACATCAGCGGTTTCGCCAAAGGCTTTGCTGGCGATTTCTAACAGTTTTAAACTTAAATTTACACCTGTTGAATAGTTACCTGCATAGACGATGGCGATTTTTTCGCTCGCTTTTTGTAAAATGGTGTTTTGTTCATCGTTTAAGCCTGTCGTGCCAATCACCATATTCACGCCTTTTTCGCTACACAGTTGCAAATTTTTGACGGTGGATTCTGGTAAACTAAAGTCAATTAACACATCAATGTCATCAATCACATTTGCCAAATCATCAACCAAAGCGACATTGGCTTTGTTAATATTTACAAGTTCGCCTGCATCAACACCGACAAGGCTTGAGCCTGTGCGTTCTACTGCTCCTGCCAAAATGGTTTGTGGGTTTTGGACGACTGCTTGAATGAGCATACGCCCCATGCGTCCACCTGCACCAATCACACCGACTTTTATCATGATTTTCTCGCTTTTGTTAAATTAGGTTGTAAACAATTGAATGGGAATATATTGTGCATAATTGACAAAATCTTTGTCCAAACTATAAATTTTTAAACGGTGTCTATTTAACTGATGTGGCAAATCGCTCAGCTTTATAATCATAGTCATCATAATCAATCGTGCCAAATAATTTAATTAATTCTTTGGTTTTATAACATTGAATAAATTCGCTCAAAGCGGTATGAACCGCTTCTTTGTTATCAGTAAAACCGTCCAAATCAACCGCTTGAGCCAGTAAATCATCATTAATCGTTAATGTGGTCATAAAAACTCCAAAAAGCGTCTATTACGAGCAATCCTACTGATTTTATCAAAATTAGTCAAACAAATCTTTCACATCATCTTTGAGTTTGTCAAAAAATGATTTCTTTTTGTCCGATTGGTTATGCTCACCCAAAGAACCTTGTAATTGGCGAAGCAAATCTTTTTGCTCACTGCTTAAATTGGTCGGCGTTTCCACAATCACACGACACAACAAGTCGCCTTTCATAGACTCACGCACAGGCGTAATCCCTTTGCCTTTGATACGAAAAATTTTGTGGCTTTGTGTGCCTTCTGGAATGCGTAAATTAATGCGACCGTCTAACGTTGGTACTTCCACTTCACGACCCAATGCCGCATCAGCAAAACTAATCGGCACGTCCAAATGCAAATCCGCCCCATTTCGCACAAATTTATCATGCTCTTTGACACGAATTTCTACATACAAGTCGCCACTTTCGCCACCTTGAATCGCTTCGCCTTCACCTGACAAACGCACTCTGTCGCCATTGTCCACGCCCGCAGGAATGGTCACTTCTAGTGTGCGAGATTTGTCTTTGACACCCGAACCATGACAGTCGCCACAAGGATTTTTGATTTGTTTACCAGAGCCACCACAGTGCGGACAAGTCTGCTGTACCGCGAAAAAGCCTTGTTGCATACGCACCACGCCATGACCGCCACAGGTGGTACAAGTTACCACGTCTTCTGGGTTTTTTGTGCCTTTGCCGTTACAGGTTTCACAAGGGGCTGGGGCGGTAAAGGTAATTTCTTTTTTTACGCCGTTTACCGCTTCTTCAAGGCTTAATTCCACGACATAGCGTAAATCTGCGCCACGGCGTCGGCGACTGCTACGACCACCGCCGAACATATCGCCAAACATATCACCAAAACCGCCTGCACGTCCACCGCCAAATAAATCACCAAAAATATCGTGGAAATTGCCACCGCCAAAACCACCGCCACCGCCCATGCCGTTTTCAAAGGCGGCGTGTCCCATGCGGTCGTAAGCAGAGCGTTTTTGGGCATCGCTTAGCACTTCGTAAGCCAATGATGCTTCTTTAAATTTTTCTTCGGCTTGTGGGTCGTCTGGATTACGGTCTGGGTGATATTTCATTGCCAACTTGCGGTAGGCTTTTTTAATTTCTTGTTCATTGGCATTTTTATCAATGCCCAATACTTCATAAAAATCACGTTTTGACATCATTATCCTCGAGCTATATTTTTGCAAATTTTTTATCAATATGGTGCTAAATAGCAATTTTTTCAATATTCAAATGCTGTTTTGCCAAAAAAACCAAAAAAATCACCGCCTAACCCTAGACAGTGATTTTTGAAAAAAGATAATAAATTATTTGTCGTCTTTAACTTCGGTAAATTCAGCATCAACCACGCTGTCATCTTGTGGGGCTTGTTGTGGTTGAGCTTGGTCGCCTGCTGGGTTTGCCCCTGCGTCCGCATAGATTTTTTGGCTAACTGGTAAAAACGCATTGTCCAACGCTTCAAGTTTTGCTTTGATGTCATCCAAGTCGTCTTCTTTGGCTGCCAACTCTAGTGCTTTGATGGCTTCTTCAACAGGTGTTTTGTCCGCTTCGGTGATTTTGCTTTCAGCGTCTTTTAATGCTTTTTGTACGCCATGAATACGTCCGTCCGCTTCGTTACGCACGTTGGCAAGTTCAGCAAATTTGGCATCTTCGGCAGCATTGGCTTCAGCGTCACGCACCATTTGTTCAATTTCTTCGTCCGATAGTCCAGAGTCTGCTTTGATTTGGATACTTTGAGCTTTGCCTGTACCTTTGTCTTTTGCTGAGATGTTCATGATACCGTCAGCGTTGATATCAAAGGTGACTTCAATTTGCGGAATACCACGTGGTGCTGGTGGAATATCGGTCAAGTCAAAGTTGCCTAACAGTTTGTTTTGGTTGGCAATTTTACGCTCGCCTTGATACACCTGAATAGTAACGGCTGGTTGATTGTCGGCAGCAGTTGAGAACACTTGTGATTTTTTGGTTGGAATCATGGTGTTTTTCTCAATGATGGCTGTCATCACACCACCCATCGTTTCAATACCCAATGTTAAAGGCGTTACGTCAAGTAGTAGTACGTCTTTTTTGTCGCCAGACAATACCGCACCTTGAATCGCCGCACCCATTGCGACTGCTTCGTCTGGGTTTACGTCTTTTCTAGGCTCTGTGCCAAAAAAGTCTTGTACACGTTGTTGTACTAGTGGCATACGGCTTTGACCGCCGACCAAAATCACGTCATCAATGTCGCTTGCTGATAAACCTGCATCGCTTAGGGCGATTTTACATGGCTCAATGGTACGGTTTACCAAGTCTTCGGTCAAACTTTCAAGTTTGGCACGGGTGATGTTTAATACCAAGTGTTTTGGGCCTGTCGCATCAGCGGTGATGTATGGCAAGTTGATTTCGGTGCTTTGTGAGCTTGATAGTTCAATTTTGGCTTTTTCAGCAGCTTCTTTTAAACGTTGCATTGCCAAAGGGTCACCTTTTAAATTGACACTGTTTTCTTTTTTAAATTCTTCAACCAAAAAGTCAATCAATGCCAAGTCAAAGTCTTCACCGCCTAGGAATGTATCGCCGTTGGTTGATAACACTTCAAATTGTTGCTCGCCGTCCACGTCAGCGATTTCAATGATTGAAATATCAAATGTACCACCGCCCAAGTCATATACAGCGATTTTACGGTCTGCACCGCCTTTTTTGTCCATGCCATAGGCTAGGGCTGCGGCAGTTGGTTCGTTGATGATACGTTTTACGTCCAAACCTGCGATTTTACCTGCGTCTTTGGTGGCTTGGCGTTGGCTGTCGTTAAAGTAAGCAGGCACGGTTACGACTGCTTCGGTAACGGTTTCGCCAAGGTAATCTTCGGCAGTTTTTTTCATTTTTTTCAACACTTCGGCTGAAATTTGTGGTGGGGCAAGTTTTTTGCCATTGATTTCTACCCACGCATCGCCATTGTCGGCTTTGGTGATTTTGTAAGGTACCATGCCGATGTCTTTTTGCACCACTTTGTCGTCAAAACGGCGACCAATTAAGCGTTTAATTGCAAATAAAGTGTTGGTTGGGTTAGTAACGGCTTGGCGTTTGGCTGATTGACCGACTAGGATTTCGCCATCTTCTTTGTAGGCAACGATTGATGGGGTGGTTCTCGCCCCTTCTGCATTGTCAATAACTTTGACTTTGTCGCCTTCCATCACAGCGACACATGAGTTGGTTGTACCTAAGTCAATACCGATAATTTTAGCCATAATTTTTACTCCGATTTTTAAGATTTTGTATTATTTTCATGATGTTAAATTTTCTACTATTAACTTTTATTAAAAATTAAATTTGATAAAACATCATGATTGCTTGTTAATGTATATAAGTTTTCAATTGATTTTTTTCAAGGGATTTTTTAAAAATTTTATGATAATTTTAAAAAAATTTCACCTAAAAACTTACTGCCCAACACGCACCATTGCAGGACGTAATAGACGCTCGTGCAAGGTATAGCCTTTTTGCAACACTTGACCGACTTTGCCACTTTCCACGCTTGGGTCAATACCAACCGCTTCATGAAAATCGGCATTAAACGCTTCATTTTGCGGATTTACCACTTGTACGCCATATTTTTCTAGCACGGTTAAAAGTGATTTGTGGGTCAATTTTACCCCTTCTAACACTGGGTCGTTGTCATTTTGGCTGTTTTCAATCGCACGCTCAAGGTTATCCACCGTATCCAACAAATCTTTGGCAAATTTTTCTAACGCGAATTTTTTGGTTTTTTCGGTTTCTTGTTCCATGCGGTTGCGTGCATTGTAGGCTTCGGCATTGGCACGAGCGTGGGCTTCCTTAGCTTCTTTGACTTGCCCTTCAAGCTCGGCAATACGCTGTTGATAAGTGTCCAAATCCACTTGACTGTCAATCGTTTTGGCTTCGCCAGTTGGCTCAAGTTCGTTGATGGTGTCACCCAAAATGGTTGATTGGGCTTCTGTTTGGTTTTGTTGTTCTGCTGACATGGCGTATCCTTTGGTTAAAATTGATAATAAAATTAATTTAATCAATTGATAATGCCAAAAGGATAAAATTTCAAGCAGTTATCGGCAAAAATTTTCTAATCTCGCACAATTTCGCCTGTCAAAGCGTCTTTAATTTGGCTCGGCTCGGTAAAGCCCAACGTTGGAGCGTTAAAATAACCAATCGTATCGCCAAAATAGGATTGGGCTTGCTCTAACGTGGTGGCAGGCGGTTTTCCACTTGGGTTGCAACTGGTGGAAACCAAAAAACCATACGGATTGTGCGGGGAAACAAGGCTTTGGCACAAGTCGGCAATTGCTTGCTGTTCAATGATACGAATGGCAAGACTTGTCCGTCCGCCTGTAACAAAATAGGGAATATTTGTGGATAAGTTGCTAGGAATGGAAAAAAGCCAAGTGGTTGCTTGCTTTTGCTTTGTGGTATTGCTAAAATTTTGCCAACTTTGTAAAATCTGTTGTTGTTTATCAAACGGTAAATTTTGCAAAAAATCGTTAATTAACAAATGGTTAGCAGTTAAAACAATCAAGCCTTTTTCTAGCGGACGGTTTTTGATTTCAAGTAATTTTAACACCGCTTGCTCGTTAAAAGGGTCGCAACCAATGCCCCACACCGCTTCGGTCGGATAGGCGAGCAAATTGCCGTCAGTTAGCCATTGTTGGGCGTGTTTTAGGTTGTTTTTATCAAAAATTTTCATATCAACACCTTACGCACGACACCGCAAATACAGCCCACCTTGAGCCATCGCAAGCCCCATGATTTCAAGCTCAATCAACTGCCCAGACAAGGTCGCAATATCCAAGCCTGTTTTTTCCACCAAACTGTCCAAATCTTGCCCTGCCCAATCCAACTGATTTAGCAAGCTAAATAAATGTGGCGGAATATCGTTGTTTGTTTGCGTTGGTTGAATGGGTTCAATATTGTTTATAATTGTATTTTCAAGTGAATTTGATAAATTTTCCGTATTTGGCAAATCTGTGTTTTGCGAAACATTATTTTGTGAAATTGGATTTTGTAAATTTGCATGTTGCGAAAACGGTGATTTAAACATCGCCAAATCTTCCAAAATCTGTGCAGGGTGGTCAATCAGCGTTGCCCCTTCACGAATGAGTTGATGGCAACCTTTCGCATTGACATTGTCAATATGACTTGGAATAGCAAACACTTGTTTGCCTTGTTCGTTGGTTAGCCGTGCGGTAATTAGCGAACCGCTTTGCAATTGTGCTTCAACGACAAGCGTTGCAAGGCTTAACCCTGCGACAAGGCGATTGCGTCTTGGAAAATTGTGATTATTCGGCGGACTATCAGGCAAAAGTTCACTAATAACACAACCGCCTGTTTGAATAATTTGATTTTTTAACGCCAAATGATTTTTGGGATAACACAACCGAATGCCTGTACCAAGTACCGCCACTGTTCGCCCTTGCTTATTTGGGTCGTTTTGAGCCAACGCCCCGACATGGGCTTGTTTGTCCACGCCATCGGCAAGTCCGCTCGTTATCCACAAGCCTTCATACGCCAAAAACTGAGCCATGTCAAAGGCGATTTTACTCGCATGAGCGGTTAATTTTCGGCTACCGACAACGGCAAGTTGGGGCATGGATAAGGCTTGAATATTGCCTTGATAAAATAATAATGGCGGTGGGTCATAAATTTCTTTTAACAAAGGCGGAAATTGACTGTCATCAGCAAAAATTACGCCATATTCACCATTGGCGATTTGTTGCAAAGTGGTTTGCAAAAATGGACTATTTCGCCCTTGATTGATAAATTCTTCAAAGCGTTCAATATGGCTTTTGTGCAAATTTAAACTTTGCCAATCGCCCAATTTTGCGTTAATCGCATTTTGAGCATTGCCAAAATATTCGGTTAATTTGGCAAAACTGGATAACGACATATTCACCAAATACCAAAGGGTGATGGTGGCTTGTTGCTGTGGGGAAAATGTTATATTCATTTTTTGATAATTTTGCTAAACATAAAAACAGGTGGATTGTATCACAACCCACCTGCTTATATTAAAAAATTGTACAATTTGACAATTAATTTTGTGGATTTGCCAAATAGTCCGCTTCATTAATCGGCAATTCTGCGTCCAATACATACGCATAGCTGATGTTGTCAAAGGTTTTAAACACCATCACATGACCAATCTCTTCGCTTGGCAAGCGGACGGCTTCGCCTTTGGTTGTTGAGAAATTGTCTTGTACCAAAGCACCTTTTTGGAACACAGTCAATACATCGCCTGCTTCCACATTTTCACGTGAACCTAGGTTAATCGCTACCACGCCATCACGACCCGTACTGCTGATAGAGTTTAACACACGAATCACACGACCACCACGAGTGGCATTGGCAGGGCGTGGATAAAATGCAGGTGGCAAGTAGTTGCCAACTTCAACAAACACACGGTCGCCTTCACGCACTTCTTGACCGAACGATTTTTGTAGTTCAATGCTAGATACGCCGTTGCTGGCAACGTCTGTTACCACGCCTGATGCGACTTGGGTAACTTCAAGACCAATCACTTTTTTGCTGATTGGGTCAATGTACGGTTCGCCCTCACGGTACACGCCATAACGCTGACCGACAATCAAAGGCACGCCTTTGGTGTAGATTTTGTTGCCTGCACCTGTGATGATGTTTTTGGTTTTTGATGCCAACACATATGGTGTGGTACGGTAATCATCTGGCGATACGATAATGGTACGGTCTAGCCACGCTTCAATAGACGCTAATGGAATGGCTGGGATACTGCCTGCCAAATTTTGCACAGCTTGTGCAGGTGCTGTCATGGCTTTTTCCACGCCTGCACAGCCTTCGCCTGTATCAATGCCGACCAAAGTTTGACCTCTAATCACACACAAAATCAACACATCATTTGGGTAAATCAAATGTGGGTTTTTGATTTGTTGATTGGTCGCCCAAATTTCTTTCCAACGCCAAGGTTTGTCCAAAAATTTACCAGAAATATCCCAAAGTGTATCGCCTTTTTTGACGACATAGCGATTTGGGGCATCTGCCTTAATAGTTGGTGGTGGATTGTTTTTTGCCAATGCTTGAGAACCCACAGTCAAACTGATAACCGCAAGCATACTTGCCGTGATTTTTTTCAATGAATAAGCCATATCATTATCCTAAAAGCCATAACGAAAAAACGTTACGCTAAGCCATACCAATGTTTAATTTTGTAAAAAAATTGGCTTAGCATAACACAAATTTGTCAAAAAGTCGCAATCTTTGTTGATAAATCTTACCAATTAAACGATTAATTGAATTAATTTAACAAAATTTTTAATATTTTACAATTATTAAGCGACAAAATAGCCTTTTTATTATAAAAAAGTTATGGCACAATATACCGTTTTCTTAATTTTAATTAAAAAGTTGGTAAAAATGACCATTCGCACAATTTTAACTTATCCAGACCCACGTTTACGCACCATTGCAAAACCTGTAACGACCTTTGACGAAAAACTACACACGCTGATTGATGATATGTTTGAAACCATGTACGATGCCAAAGGCATTGGGCTTGCGGCGACACAGATTGACGAGCATATTCAGCTTATCGTCATGGATTTGTCCGAAGAAGGCGACAAGCCACAAGTGTTTATCAATCCAAAGGTTACGCCACTGGTTGAAGAGCAGTTTACTTATGAAGAAGGCTGTCTGTCTGTGCCTGATTATTATGATAAAATTGACCGACCAAAACGTGTGAAAATTGAGTCGCTAGACAAAGACGGCAATCCTGTTGAGATAGAAACTGAAGGTATGCTTGCGGTGTGTATTCAGCATGAAATGGACCATTTAAATGGTAAATTGTTTGTGGATTATTTGTCAAAACTCAAACAAGACCGAGCAAGGGACAAAGTCCGCAAAGTTATCAAACAACGTGAAAAAGACGCAGAACACAAAAAAATGTGATATTTTTGTCAAAAAATTGTAGAGGCGTACTGCTTACGCCTTTTTTAGCCAAGCCAAATAATACAAACCCCAATAATAAAGGAAAATCCATGAGCCAGCCACGCCAAAATCGCCCTGCTAGAACAGCCACCGTAGAACGCAACACCGCCGAAACCCAAATCACCGTAAGCATTAACCTTGACGGCACAGGGCAAGGCACAATTGACACAGGCGTGCCATTTTTAGACCATATGCTTGACCAAATCAAACGTCATGGCTTGATTGATATGGATATTAAATGTAATGGCGACACGCACATTGACGACCATCACAGCGTGGAAGATGTTGGCATTACACTCGGTCAGGCGTTCAAACAAGCGATTGGCGACAAAAAAGGCATTGTCCGCTATGGGCATTTTTATGCACCTCTTGATGAAAGTTTAAGCCGTGCGGTGGTGGATATTTCGGGCCGCCCCGGTTTGCATATGGATATTCCCTTCACTCGTGCGATGATAGGGACGTTTGATGTGGATTTGTTTAGTGAGTTTTTTTATGGTTTTGTCAATCATGCGATGATTACGGTGCATTTGGATAATCTAAAAGGCAAAAATAGCCATCATCAGATTGAAAGTACGTTTAAGGCGTTTGCAAGGGCGTTACGAATGGCGGTTGAATACGATGAAAGGGCGTTGGATAGATTGCCAAGTACAAAAGAGAGCTTGTAAAAATGCCAAAGCTTAATCAAAAACCGCTTTACTATTAGACCTCTTTCCAAACCTTAATAGTGATTTGGTATAATACTGATTTTTAGAAAAAACAGCAAAAGCATGATACCCGAACAAGCAGAAAAACTCAGTGACGCACAATTTAAACGCTACTTTGGCATCCAAAGAAGTACCTATACTCATATGCTCACCATACTACAAGAAGCATACAACGAACAACACAAAAAAGGTGGCAGGAAAAATGAAATCAGCCTAGAAAACAAGCTCATGCTGACTTTGAGTTACTACCGAGAATATCGCACCCAATTTCACCTAGGGCAAGACTTTGGTATCAGTGAAAGTGCTGTCTGTAAAACCATCAAATGGGTAGAAAGCATACTGATAGCCCACAAAGACTTTGCCCTACCTAGCAAAAAGGCTTTATGGCAAGACCCAAACCTTGAAACCGTACTGATAGACGCAACCGAAGTACCTTGTGAGCGACCCAAAAAAAGCAACGCAGGCAATACTCAGGTAAAAGAAACACCACACCTTAAAAGCACAAATCGTTGTCGATAAAAACAGCAAAAAAATACTTTGTACCCATTTTAGCAAAGGTAAAACCCATGACTTTAAACTTTACCAATACTCAAAAATGCGTATAAAGCCTAGTATCTTAATCCAAGTAGATTCGGGCTATCAAGGCATACACAAACACCATGCCAATAGCAAATTCCCAAAAAAGAAAACCAAGCTTAATCCACTATCTAAAGTTGACAAACAAGCCAATCGAGAATTAGCTTCTGAACGGGTAACCAATGAACATGTTATCGGCAAAATCAAACGTTTTAAAATCCTAGCCTGTCGTTATCGTAATCGCAGAAAACGCTTTGGCTTAAGGGTTAATTTGATTTGTGCCATTTATAATTTCGAGTTGGGTTAGTTTGGAAAGAGGTCTAATTTATCGCCAATACGGGTTAAGCGTTTTCGTTCAATGGCATTGGGGTCAGACAACGCCATTTCGAGATTTTTAATCTCTTTAAAGGTATCTACCCGTTTCTCATCAATCAGATGATAATACACAGGTAATGCCTTACCACTCACTAGCTCCACGTTGGCAAACACAAAGTTGAGCTCAAGCCTTGGTAGCTTATTATTTTTTTCATCAAGCTTATCAAAGTGTTCCACCCAATAACCTGCGTACTGGGCTTTACCAAGCCCCGCAAACAAACACTGCTCAAATTCATCCATCAGCTCACGTTTCATCGATTCCGTGACAAACTGACTCTCAATACCATCAAAAGCCAGGCAGCCTGACGTATAAATTTTAGAAAACTCAAGCCCATTGATAATCTCGGTCACTTCATCAGGGTCACCTGCCAACAGCCGTACATGCTCTCGAGAAGCTGCCCCATCGGCATAGTCTTTCCCCAGCAAATAGCGTTTGGCAGCCTCACCGCCTGTACTATAGTGAATGTCTTTAACGCTACCTCGCTTAAAGAATTTAACAATCACTGAGCGAATTCCTCATCAATTCCATCCACGACAAATCCCTCATGATCACGCTTTGGTGCAGTAAAATGATTGACTAAATAATCCAGTTGATAGCGGATATACGCCAACTCCGATGCCAAAGACACCACATTTAAATTACCAATCTGATGATGCTCATGAGCCAGCTTGGTTAATTGATTGAGATTATTGCCCAAATAAGCCACCTGCCTTTTTAACTCAGCATCCACTCGTGGTGGCACGACTTGACGTACCATCTCACGCTGGGTCACATTTTGTCCAATAGCAGCGGCTCGCATAAAATCGGCAACCGACAAAGAGCCTCGACGCTCTTCGATTAACTGTTTTTCGATAAGGCTTAACCGAATCGCCACCGTAAACGGCCGCTTGCGTTTTATTTTAGGGGCAGGTTTCCAGTTAAAATCGGCTAAAATCTGCTCAGGTAAAGGCTGGATAGTTAATAAATTTTTCATAGACTGGGCAGGTATTGGTTTTACCAGCACACGTTTGCAATCTCGTAGAGTTGCAAAGGGTGCTGGTGGGGGTATTGGGGGCATAGCCCCTAATCAAGCAGGATGATAAAGATACGATAGTGGCTTTATTATCTGTACTTGCTCTAAAAAACAAACTAATTTTTATTGAAATTGATTCTATCATAGTGTATTTTGATAGTAAAGATGATGATTGCTGACTATATTTTAGTCATGTTAAGATAAGGTTGTAGCATTATGCTTCACTCTGATAGAAGGATAACAATGATGGAAAAATATTTAAGGAAAAGTGCAAAGCAGTTAAAGCAAGAAATGCTTAAGATGACTCAAGCGTTAGAGAAAATTCGTCAAGATAAAATTAAGGTGTATGGTGAGATTTTTTTAAATATTGTTGAAGAGATTGATGATGCCAAGCGAGCAGAAGCTTATCTTAAGATTTTAGAGGCGAATGCATCTAAAGCTCAGAAGAAAATTTTGGTGGATGATATTGAAGATTTAAAAAAATTGGCAGGGATTGAGGATAAGTCAGTTGCTAAAGTGGTTTCTAATAATTCAGCTAATGCAGAGAATACCAATGTGACTTCTTCAGGTAATTTTTGAATAATGATAAAAATTTGGGAGAAAGTTTAAACAATACCATGATGGGTAATGGCTAATTATTCTAGAGATTTTGGTGTAAAGTTTTAGTTAAGCTAAGGCACTTATCATAAGCTATGAGAGATTTTTTTTGAAATTTTTATTATCTAAACTGTATTGGTTTAGACCTAAGCTGATAAAATTTTTTAGGTTGTTGGGTTACTTTTTTGATATAAATTTAATAGTTCTACACCAATAAATGTATCCATCATTCTGCTAAGCTTTGCTAATTTATTTTAAGATTTTTATAGCTTAAATGTATACTCTAATGGGAATATTATACGCCCTAAAAAAATGGTGTCAATAGGGTTTTATTTGATTTTTTGGGAAAAAACTTGCATAATAATCCAAGTTTAATTATTGAGACAAAAGAAAAAATGAAAAACCCTTTTGATGATGAACAAATCATTGATATTGATGAGCCTAATACTCAAAAAGTACAAATTGTTGGTTATGTTAGAGTATCTAGCATAGATCAAAATACCGACCGTCAGCTTGATGGTGTTAAATTGGATAAGGTTTTTACAGATAAGGCAACAGGAAAAACCAAAGACCGTCCAGAGTTACAACAAATGCTAGATTATGTACGTTATGGTGATATTGTTGTTATACATAGTCTTGACAGATTAGCGCGCAATTTAGAAGATTTGATTGCAATCATTAACCAACTACACCAAAAAGGCGTTGTGTTCAAATCTTTAAAAGAAAATTTAACACTGGACGGCTTAAAACATAGCCCAATGGATAAATTTTTACTGCACATTCTAGGGGCAGTGGCTGAATTTAATCGCTCATTAATTCGTGAAGCTCAACGTGAAGGCATTGCTAAAGCCAAAAAAAGGGGCGTTTACAAGGGGCGTAAATCAGTATTAACTGCCGATACAGTCGCCAAAATAGAAGACCTGATAGCACAGCGTAACTCATCTGTTGAGAATTATAAAAAACTAAGCAATACCGATATTGCAAAGCAAGTTGGTATCAGCAAATCTAGTTTTTACCGCTATTTAGAAAAGCGAGAAAAAGTTAATTCTTAAAAAACAAAAGAAAATAGTTTACCGTCCACCATCGCCATTAATTTCAGGATTATTTTGTATGGTTGGACTGTTAGGCTTTGGCGGTGGTAAATACTCCCCTTGTGCCAAACTGGGTAATTTTTTTTCTAAGCGTCCAAGTGCAAACTGAACTTTTATTGGGTCTTGATATTGAACTGGAAGCCGTTCACGCCATAGCTGAATGTTTTTAATTGTTTCTTCAGGCATGGTTGGGTAATTTTGCTTGATAATTTCAGGAGATAAGCGTTTATCTAGCGTTGCTGGTTTGATAGCTTCATTTATTGGTTTTTCAATATTGCTCTGTTTTTCTTGCTCTTGGGCGATGGTTGGCTGATTAATTCTTTGTAATTGCTCTCTGCACACGACAGAAACTACTAAAACAAAGTTGATTTTCTTTTAAAACTGAGAAAATCAACCAACCTATTAAAAAAAGCAAAATCACCACACATAATAAACCATCTAAATCCATCAATCAGAAAATCTAACCCCAAAGCAAAAACACTTGACTGAGGACGACCATTAGACTTAAGGCAACGTTTATAATGACTAGGCTTATCATCAATGACCGCCAAGCCAGTCAAATAAGCCCAACAAAAGGCTAACGCATTTACCGCAACCAATTTACTCACTCTGTCTTGTTTAGTCAAATGCGTATCCTCAAGATTAAAACCACGCCCCTTTAAACAAGAAAACAGCGTTTCAATCTGCCAACGCATCGCATAAGTTGCCATAGGGTCAATATCATCAAAATCATTGGTAGCCACAATCACATAATCATTATCACTATCAAGCTTTGCCGATACCTTGACAGGACACTTATCAACAAAGAGTGTTCTAGCATGGTGATAAGTATCTTGCTGGTTTAAATTATGAAATAGTGTTTTAATTTGTACGCTTTGTCCTTGTGTATTGGTCACTTTACTGTCTTTTTTAATGCGTATGGCAAATTTAATATTTTGTTTTGTTAGCCAGTCAAACCATGCAGAACCCACAAATTCTCTATCGGCTAATACTTTTTGTATTTTATCTTTACCAAAGGTGTGAATGAATTTTTCAATGAGTTGTGTTCTCTCTAGTGTTTTTGAGTTGCCTTGTTTGTCTAGCATTGTCCAGTATAAGGGTATGGCAATGCCTTTGTGTACAACAGCTAACATGAAGATGTTGATGTTGCTTTTTCCCCATTTCCAGTTGGTACGGTCAATGGTGAGTGTGACTTTGTTTAGTCCAAATAGTTGAAAGATAAGGCGTGCTATTTGGTGTTCATTTAGGGGTGTTTGGGCGAAAAAGCGTTGTATTCTTCGGTAGTTGCTGTCATTTGTTGTGCTGTTGGTAAAGTGTCTGGCTATCTTTTTTAGGTTACTGCTTTGGGCGGTAATGATGGCTATTATCATTAGACTTAAGCAGTTGATTTTTGCCTTGTGTATTGTTAGGTTTTGCGATAAAATTCTTTTTAGTCTGATAAGGTTTGGCATGGTTTTAATTCGTCGGAAAAATTACTATTATGCCATTGTTTTATCAGACTTTTTTGTTTTTTTGTCGTGTGCAGAGGTAATTGCTCAAGAATTTGGCGTTTAAACTCATCATAGCCTTTATCAACAAAAATATCATTCCAATCTTTACCTGTATCACTTCGGTCAAATTGCGGTAATAAAATATGGGTGTTTTCTACAGAATTAATGACTTTATTAGCGTCTTCTAAGCCTTGATTTACCTTATTTTTTCCTGTTTGTGGGTCAATTTCAAAGGGTTTTTGATGGTCATTATCAGCACCGATATAAATTTTACTATCAGGGTAATTTGCTCTTAAATTTTGAGCGACTTCCATTAAACCGCCACGACCAAAAGCAACTACTACTGTTGGCTTTTGGTTTTTATTGGTGTGTTCATAAAGTGTTGCCCCGGTAGCGTAACCCTCCGTGATAATAATGGGTTTACCATTTTCAAGCTGTCCTAAAGTAGTAGATAAGCCTGATTTATCAGCACCATTGCCTAAAGCGTACTTAGAGCCATAATAGCCAATCGTTTCAAATGCTCTTAACTCTCCTTGCGTATTAAACTGCGGTACAATTAAGTTACCACGCTGTACAATCATTTTATTTTCAGGATTATGTTCACGCAAATAACTAGCTTGTTGCATAGTGTCAGCTATCATAATATGCGGTTTAAATTCATCAGGTAGTTTACTGCTATCAGGTACAATTAACACTGTATCATTGGCGGTTACCTGTTTTTTGTTTAAATAATTGTGATTGGCTGGGGCGACTTGGCTAATAGATACGAGCATTTGGCTTCTTTTAGCCATTAAGTCAGCCTGTTCTTTATTTGCTTCAGTTTTCTGTTGCTGTGTCAGCTTGGGTGTTTGTGGAACAACTGGCGTTGTTGGTGTATTGACAGATAGGGTAGGGCGGTTAGGCTGATACTGATTACCTTTTGCTCTTTCTACTGCTTCAATATTTCTTAAGATATTCAAATATTTTGTAGGATATTGCCAATTTTCAGGCGTATTTCCCCTTGAAAAATTGGTAATTCTTGCAAAAGGCACACCGTTAGGGTTGGCATACGCTTGATACATGACATTTTTATCGGTTGAACCTTGATTTGATAATCTATGAGTTTTGTCATCAAAAATAGGGTGTCCAGTTTCAACTTGAATACCCATACTAGTTAAATAGTCTGAAAACTCCTGTTCAGGACTTGGCACACTTGGGCGTACCGTCCATCTTGCAACAGCTTCTTTGTTGTTTTCATGTGCATACCAAACTTTATTTTGATTATCAAATTTAACAACCCCTTGTTCTTTTAACTTTCGTAAATCGTTTAAATCATTAAAAGATGTATAAAGATAAATCCGTTCAGGTTGTTTATTAGGCTGTCTTAATTGTTGTGGCTGATGTTGAGCAGGTTGAATGCTTGGTTTTTCTAAATTTTTTTGCTGATTTCTATTGTATTCTTGGGCATTTTTTACTATAATATCTATCAAAGCCTCGTTGAGCCGATGTGGGGTAACGCCATATTTTTTGGTATCTTCCTCCATCATTTCTGGAACGGGGTTTTTTTCATTTTCAATATCTACCGCTTCAATAGAATAAACTCTATTTCCCTGTTCCTTAGTTAATTCCTTAATTGTTAATTTAACTAAATAAATCTCATTATTGTATTTCATAGGTGCAATAGCTCTGTGTATTGCTTCTATGTCAGGACTGTCATTTTTATAGGGTGTTTTCCAGCCAAGAACAGAGTTTTCAAATAATTTATCAGCATTCGCTACAGCCGTTAAATGCAAATGTAAATTAGCTGATTTTTCATGTGCTTTATTACTAAGCATTTTATCTAAATTACTTTTAGATATAACGGCAGTCATACCATCATGAATATTGGTAATTTCTTTTGAAGTAAAATTTTTGGCGATTTCTCTGACTTCATTAAAGCTATGAGCAATATTTTCAGCTTTTGCTCCGTCAAAATTTGGTTGTATTCTTTCTAAATACTCTATATCTTGTTTATTTAAATTAATATGTCCACGCTCCGCTTGATTTTTCTCAATCTCACGCCCTAAGCCTATGACATAATCAGAAATTTTATTTGCGTCCGTAACTGCCCTAAAAATCTCTTTTGGGTCTTCTTTAATCACTTTAGCCCACGATTTTAGATAAGCATGGTGTTGTCTAGGGTCATAACCTATCTGTAACTGTTCGCCAACCATCATTGAAGCAATTTCAGTTCTTAATTCTTCTTTTGCATAACTTTCAGAACCAAAAACACCTGATAAATCACGATTTAGACGGTCTTTATGACCTGTGGAATGTCCAATTTCATGTAAAACGGTTGCATAATAAAGGTCAGGCGTTGCAAATTGTCCACGTTCAGGCATGACAATCTTATCGTCTGTGGGACTGTAATAAGCTCTGTCGCCAATTCTATGTTCAATGGTTACGCCTTGAGCTTCAATGCCTTTAATGATGTTTTCGGCTTTTTCGTGGCGTTCCCATTCAGTTAAAGGTGTTTTGACTTCTCTAGGTGGCAAGCCATCAATTTGTTCAGCATTAAAAACAGTTACAGATTTAACGATTGGATGCTCTAAGTGAATGATTTCTTTGATTAGTCTGCCATCTTTATCCAGTATATCATTGCCTTGTTCATCTTTTTTGTTTCTTGTTTGGGTATTAGTATAGAATTTGATGGACGTACCTTTTTCGCCCCTACGGACATGACCGCCGTGTTCTTTTGCATTATTAAAGGTAAACCAACGATTATCAGAAAATCCCTTTTTCTGTGAAGCCATCATTAGATGAATGATGTTGTCGCCACGATAAGGCGTACCTTGATGATTAACTGGCATGATGTCAGATAACCCTGTCGCCCAGCCCTTTTGCCAAATGGCTTCATTTGCTTCAATCTGTTTTACTAGTTCATCAGCAAACTGCTGTAGCTCATCATTATTCATCAATTAACCCCATTTCTCTCAACTCTTGTTCACTAGCCCAAACAACCCCCAATTCTTCCGCTTCCTTATAAGTTATTTCTTGTGTGGTTATCTGATATTCTTCAGGCATAGGTATAGTCATCATTTCAAGCCATTCATCATAATCTAAAATATTTGGTTTGTCTTGGACTATCATATTAGACATATATTCTTGATAGGCGGTGTAAGATGTATCAATTTTAGTCATTTTGCTACTCCTAATTATTGCGATTGACTAATCTAATAATGGTTTCATCATTTTTATTGGTAAAAATATCAAACCTATTGCCATACTTGGGGGTAATGATAATGAAGTTACCATTTTTTGATAATTCTATGGAACTTAGTAAGGCTTGTTCTGTTTTGTATTCGTCTGACATTTCCATTATTTCCATTTCTACTACAGGTTCAGGTAACATTCTTAGCTGTAATTCTTGGTCTATTGGCTCGGTTATATTGGTACTTCTACGCTCAATCATTAAATTTGTTACCCATGATGTTACAGAAAGCATAATGATTATCCCAATAACAACTATGATAGATAAAATCATATGTTTTTTGGTTTTATCAGGAATTATATCTTGAGCTTCAGGCATTTCATCATCAAAGTTAGCTAAATCGTTGTTGTTCATTATTTGCAAACCTTAGTTTGGTTATTTATATCTCCATTCATTGTACTAACAGAACCCACCGTATCAGCAGTAATATTTATATCCCCATTAACGGTATTTATTCTGCCAATATTATCAGCTGTAATATTTAAAGCTCCGTTTTTAGAGCTTACGGATTGTATGCTACCAAATATTTCAATTTGAATAGTCTCTTGATTGTTTGAGAACTCTTTAATATCAAATTCTTTATCATCAACAACGATTTTTGAGCCTTGAAAGCTAATATCGCCATTGTGAACGCCATTATTGATATAACCAACATTACCGTGAATATTATTTTTAAACATAGTGTTACCTTGATTAACATTAAATGATTTTGGGATAATTTTAATAGTTGAATGTTGATGAAGATCACAAACTTTATTGCCATTGATATATAAGCCTGATTTAGTCATATTTTGGTTCTCCATTTACTTCATCGTATTTTTGTTTGCATTTTGGGAAATCTGAACAACCAAAAAAGCTGTAGCCTTTATTATGTTTACCACCTTTATTATCCTTACGCCAAATCAGTTTCTTACCGCATTTTTTACAGTCAAAATTACTGGTTTCAACAGGTTTTTTAGCTGGCTTTTCAACTGGCATGCCGTTATCATTATCCATACTGTGATTACAAGGGCTTTCTTTAGAATTCCAACCTGTACAACTCCAAAGCTCGCCAAATTTACCATCTCTTAACACCATAGGACGATTGCAACGTGGACAACGTGGATTATTGCTTAAATCTTTTGGTTGTTTGGGTGGTGGAGCGGTATAAGTTTGTTTGATTTTTTGAAGTGTTGGAACAACCGTATCATTTAATACACCCATTACAAAATTACCAACATCTGTAGGATTTTTAATTTCTTGTTGTTGTTCATACCAAACGGCAGACATATCAGGGTAGCGAATTAAGTCGGTGGTGTCCTGAAAAGTGTGCTGTAAAAAATAAGCAATAAAAAAGCAGCGAGAACAGAGTATTATTGAATGTGTGAAAATACAAATAACTCTGAAATGTCCTCGCTGCCAAGGACAAAATATAAAGAAAAATGGCTACTCTGGCAATCGTAAACAAAAGTATTTTTGTAAAGATTGCTGCCGTAATTTTATTGGCGACCATAACCTTACCTATAAGGGTTGTCATTCCAAAGCTGATGAGCAGGTTTGGAGAATGACCGTTAGAGGTTGTGGCATTCGAGATATTGCAGCAATTACGGGTTACAGCAAAGACAAAGTTCAGGCTGCTTTAAAACGCCATGAGTTTGAGCCATTTCCTAAACAAAAACATTACCCTACACTTGAAATAGACGAGTTTTGGACATTTGTCGGTAACAAGTCTAATAAAGTGTGGCTAGTCTATGCCTATCACAGAGAAAGTGGCGAAATTGTCGCTTACGTTTGGGGTAAGCGCGATTTAGCAACAGCGCGAGCACTCAAACGGCGTTTGAAAGAGTTGCGTGTAACCTATGACAGAATTGCGACCGACGACTGGGCTGCATTTTTAAATGTCTTTTCAAATGAAGAATGGCATCTAGTTGGTAAGCAACACACAGTTGGCATTGAGGGTAATAACTGTCGTTTACGGCACAAAGTAAGGCGAGCGTTTAGAAAAACGTGTTGCTTTTCTAAAAGTATGTTTTATCATAAGAAAGTTTTTGATTTGGCTTTCTTTGATATTCACTTTGGCATTGTTTAGTTTTACAGCACACTTTTCAGGACACTACCGAATTTTTTACTTTCTACCAATTCTACCAAGGTCAGATAAATTTATCTGACCTCTTAAATTAAGTGTGCTTGAATGTCGCTTACAGACCCACCGAACATAGAATGCCGCTTGGGATTTTATTATTTGCATTATTAATATAGCCAATCATACTAAACGTACCCGATGCGGCATCCACCGATCTATCTTTGATCGCCACCGTCATCTTGACTGGATTATCAAAGGGTTTTTCAGGCGTAATGGTTAACCGGCTACCTTGTTTTAATTGTTTAAAATACTTGACCGGTGCAATAATCTGCACCTTTAAACGATCGGTCTGGGCAATGGTCATAATCGGAAACTTACCATCGGTGGGGCTTACCACCGCCCCCTTATCTAAATAACGGGTAGTCACAGTACCACTAATGGGGCTGGTAATGGTGCGTCGGTTTAACTCTGATAACGCCGATTGATACTCATATTTTGCCTGGGTTTGGCTTTCTTGTGCCGCTAACAGTTCAGCTTGGGCAGCTTGGTACTCTTGATATGCATCTTCATAAGCTTGTTGAGACATATACTGGGCATCCGCCAATTGTTTCATACGATCGGCTTTGGCTTTAGCAGCTCTGACTTTATTTTGTGCCGCTGTGGTAGAGGCAGATGTTTGGGAACGATATTTGGCAGTATTCACGGCTGCTTGTTCAACTTGGCTGTCTAACCGTGCAATCACTTGCCCTTTTTTAACATAGGCGCCTCTCTCCACATTGACACTGGCTAACGTGCCGACCACAGGGCTTCGAACATCCACCGTTTGCATGGGGCGCAGCATACACCCAAACTCTGAACTTGCCGCATGGCTTGCAATACTCGTCAATAGTGCCGCGCTTAGACAAGCGGTTTGTGATATTTGCCATACACAGGGGAATTGCGTTGTATCGATTTTTTTAGACATAGGGTTACCTTAATTTTCCAATAAAGCCAATCTGCTTTTGGCGCTGATTGTCCTGTTTTAGGGTGTTGATGCGAATTTCATATTGCCGCTGTTGTGCCCGTCGCTGGGCAACTATAATGGCTTGATTGTAAAACCAATGTCGTAGACCTGCTGTGGGCATCCAGCGACCAATCATTTGCCAGACACTGCGATGGCTTAATAAAATGGCATCGTTAAAGCAGACGATTTCTCGAAACGAACCGGCGTTTCCCTGCCTCGCACTGCGTCCAATCAGCTGCCGATCAATGCGCGTGGAGTCATGGTGTTCGGTTAAAATCACATGTAAACCGCCACTTTGCTTGGCCTTGTCATCAAGTTTGATATCGGTACCACGACCAGCCATGTTGGTGGCAATGGTAATTGTACCACTAATGCCGGCTTTTGCAACAATCTCGGCCTCTTCCGCGTTTTGTCGGGCATTTAACAGGTATAGAGTAAATTGATCAGGGGTGACTTGTTGGGTAATGAGTTTATAGACCCGCTCAGATGCTTCAACACTGCGGGTGCCAATCAGCACTGGTTGCCCTTTCTTTGCTTGTCGAATGGCATCATTGGCCACCGCTTGCCATTTGGCATCAGCGGTTTGGTAGCAGTAACGAGTGAGAGTTTTGCGCTTATTGCGCCGATTAGGCGGAATGACGCAGACTTTAAGGACATATACCTTCCACATCTCTCGGCTAACCTCGGTCACTGTACCAGTAAGCCCTGAGAGTAAGATGTAGCGCCTAAAAAAGCGCTGAAAGGTGATTTGAGCAATGGTCTGACGGGTTTTAGATACCTCAACATTTTCTTTGATTTCTATCAGCTGATGTAAGCCCTGCTCCCAGCTCCTATCTGGCATAGGGCGCCCCGTTGATTCATCGACAATCACCACTTTGTCCTCTAGCACAATGTAATGCTCATCTTTATTAAACAGATATAGCGCTGTCAATGCTTTTTTAATCACCACGTTTTGCCAAGTACGAGTTGACCACATCGGTTTTAGACCGCTGGGTAGTGGTAGGCTGTCATTTAAGACAACGTCTGTGGCTAAGTTAATATCTTGGTTGGTGTGATCTAAGGTAAAATCTTGTCCTAGGCTTAGGCCTTTTGCTTGGACCAGCGCCCAGTGCAATAAGTCCTCGTCCATCAAAGATTCTGCCTCTTGTGAGATAATAAGCGGGGTGCTGGCTTCGTCAATCAGTACGCTGTCGGCTTCATCGACAATACAAAAGTGCAGTGCAGGAACGATTAGGTTGGCATTGCTTGCCTGAGTAGTAATAAAGCGCTGTAAGGCTGATTTTTTACGAGTCAAGCGATTATCGGCATTGAGTTCGTCTTTTAATACATCAAACACCAACTCACTGGCACTGACGTAGCAAATGGCTTGTTGATATTGGGTTTGACGTTCAGGGATTTCCATTTCGCCATCAATGGCACCGCTTGTCAGACCATAAAAGTCAAATAAGGGCTGCATTTCTTGTTGGTCACGGGTGGCTAAATAGTCGTTGGTGCTTAACACGTGCACGGCAGCCCCGGTTGCCGCGGCTAATGTCGCCGCCATCCCCGCCACGATGGTTTTACCCTCCCCAGTTTGCATTTCTGCCATTTTGCCTTGTAGTAAGACGTAGGCACCAAGATATTGCACCGCATGGGGATAAAAGCCAAAGCGGCGATGAATGGCTTCACCGATACAGGCAAAGGCTTTTGCAAGATGGTGTGTCACTCGCTTTTGTTGGTTTAAGGCATTGATAGCTTGGTAAAATTGCTGGTTAAGCGCATTATCGTCAAGTTTGCGCAAGGCTTTATAGTATTTGGCAATGTGACGACCATGCTGTTTAACCTGCAAACGGTTGTAACGCTTGGTGACGTAGTAGGATTCTAGATTAGTAGCAAAGCGACTCAGCTTGTTTTGTTCAGGCTGACTGCCTTCTTCACGTAAACCGTCTGCCAGTAATAATGGCTGCTTACGTAGGTATTTGATAAACGTGGGATTAAACATTGAAATTCTTTAAAAACAGTTGACGTGCACGAATGAGCCATTGCCATCCAATGGGTAATTCCCCTAAGTCAAAGCGCACATAGACTCGGTCATTGACACCAAGCGGTTGATCGGCTTTTAACGTTTGACCATCAGCAAGTTTTAGCTGGACATCAAACACACGCTCTAAGGCTTTGGTGCCACTGCTGTCATTGGGGTCAATGACAATGTTGCCACCTGCATTTATGCCTAATGCGGCATTGGGCAGTTCAAAGCCAGCTTTTGGGGTTTTTTGGATGATAGTGGCTGGGTAGGTTTGCGTTAAGTTGCTACGGGTTTTAAGGCGAATACTTTGTAGGCGCTGGTCAATGAGGTTCATGTCGTTTTGTTCAATGATGACGCGTACCAGATTGGTTTGTTTGGGCATGACATAGCCGATAATATCGCCTTTTTTAACGTAGCTGCCTTGGGTGTTGTTAATGGCTTTGGCATACCAGTAGCCTTGGGTGGGGGCGGTAATGGTGAGGGCTTTGGTATCGGTTTGCAATAGTTTACGCTGCGCTTGTAGCGCCCGCTGTTGGCTACGTAAGCTGTCAAGCTTGTTGGGCTCATCACTTTGCGCTTGACGAATTCTTAGGTCAAGCGCCGCAATTTGCTGCACTAAGCTTAAGTCCTTTTGCGATAAGTCGGTGTTGGTCAGTTGCGCTATTGTTTGGGAGGCGTGAATGAGCTGACCATCGGTTAAGGTTTCTGGCTGCAAGATACCAGACGCCTGCACCCGAACAATATTGTTATCCGGCAGCCATGCAACGCCTTGCTGCACGCTGTAAAATGGTACGGGTAGCGCAAATAAGATGAGCAGGACAAGGAGTGATAGGCTGTATAAACGGCGTTTGCTGGATAAACGATATTTCATAAGGGTTGGGCTGGTAAAGACATGTTTGATGGCTTTGTAAATCGGCATGCCAAAGGATTGCCATGCCGCTACGAGTGCCATGATAACACCAATGATAAAGTATTGCTTGGTCACCAACCATATCATGCCAAACACCACAAATATTCGGTAGATGGGGCTAATTAGCCCATAGATGAATAGCCAACCCCGCTCCTTTTCATAACCGAGTGGTGGTTTGGCTTCGGTGGACCCAAATAGGTATTTGTCCGATAGATACACCCAATATTGTTTGGCACGTTGTGCTAGGTTAGGAATTTCTATTAAATCGGTGAGCACATAGTAGCCGTCATATTTCATGAGCGGGTTGCCATTAACCAGTAAGCTTGAGACCCCGGCAATGATAATGACGTTGTAGGCAAAGGCACTAATAAGCCCCGATTCGACATTTAACCAGATATATAAGGCTATTGCCCCTAAGAATAGCTCGGTCATAACACCCGTGGCAGCCACCAATGCCCGTACCCATTTTGAGGTAAAACGGTAAGAATAGGTGGCATCGACATAAGGCACTGGCATAAAGATGACAAACATGAGCCCCACTTCTCTCACATGTCCGCCCCACGCTTTAACCGCCATGCCGTGCGCCCATTCATGAAAGGCTTTGACGAGCGGGTAGGTACACCATAAGATAAACAGGTTACTGGTCGATAACATCCGATCCGATAGGTTACTGGTCAAGGTTTGCCAATGTGCTCCGGCTAAAAAGACCGCTGGAATAACCACAATCAACCATAGGAGTAAGCCCCCTAGGCTATAGAGCCGATTGGCTAATATTTGCTGCCCACGAAACCATTTATCGGGGTAGAATAATGGGACTTTAATGCTAATGGGGTTTAAAAACGACTGCTTAAATTCGTTAAAACGCTGCTTTTTAAAGCGCTGACTCATTTCGACTGCATCAGCATTGTGCTGGGTTTGTAGCATGTCATTGCTATACAGCTGGCTTAACAGGGTTACCAGTTCATGCTGGCTGATGATGTGTGTATCAGGGTCGTCATAGAAACTGTGTTGTTTGGGGAGGTGGTCTTGACTGATACTGGCATTTTCCCACAGGGTTTGTAAATCGGTGCACCCATCCATCATTTTAACAATAAGCCAAGCCTCGGGGGTGAGTCGCAGAAACTTTTGGGTTTTTTGGTCATGTAAGAATACCCAGGAACGCCCCCGTAGCTTTCTTGGAAAGATGTCAATGGCTTCTCGCAGTTTGGGACGCACGTCTTTAACCAGATGCCAATGCTCGGAGAAAATAGTCTTCATGGCGACTTAAAATACCGACCACAGTTTTAGCCGTGCCCAGTCAATAAGGCTTCTGGTCCAAAGCGTGATGAGATTGGTTTGTCCGACCCTAATTTTACCCACCCCTTGCATCCCTGGGTTGATTTGCGGTGGGGTGGCATTGAGGCTGGCTTCCACACTAAAGCCATTTTCGCCATCTTTGACTTCAGCCACCGCCGTTAGTCTACGGACAGTAAAGTCAAAGGTTTGGTCCGGTAAGCTCGTTAGCTTCATTTTACCCACCTCACCGATTTGTAGCCGATCCATGTCTTTATCCGGCACGTGCAAGATAACCCGATAGCTTGCCACATCGGCTACTTGAAATAATTCCGCCCCCTCTTCCACCGGTGTGCCAATTTTTTGTTGCCAATCCCCACTTACAATCACACCGTTTATGGGGGACTTAATGACGGTACGTGCCATTTTACGATGGAGTAAGTCAAGTTTCGATTGCGCTTGCTGTTTTTGGTTAACTGCTAAGCCACTGTTGGCCGCATCCATATCCGCCATGGCTTGGCGAAATTGCCCTTCGGTCTGTTCAAGCTGACTTTGGATTTCACTGGCTTCCATTTTAAGGTCTTTGTCTTCAAGCTTGGCAATGACCTGACCTTTTTTGACGCTGTCACCTGGTCGCACTAAAACTTCATTGATATAGCTTTGCTGTGGGGCAGTGACGGTGTAGCGTTTGTCCCCTTCAATGTATAACGGCGCGGTAACAATATCGTCAACGGGGATGAGTGTAATCGCCAGTAATACTGCGGTGAGTAATAGGGCAATGAGTTTGTATGCCAAGTAACCTCGCCCCAACAGTTTACCCATGAGCGAGGTCGATGAGCGATAGCTGTGATAGGCTAAGTTCTGCTCAGATTGACGCCATTGACGTAATATGGGTTCTAGTAGGTCGGCACTGACCTGTAGCATGAGTAGGAGTGGATCATCGTCGTTGATGGTTTGGCAATTGTCTAGTAGCAATACCGCTGTGCTACTGCCCCGGTATTGCATGGGGTAGACCCACCAGTCTTTACTGGTTTGGCTTTTGCCTTCTAAAATCGCCATTGCGGCTAATTCATTTGCTTGTTGCATGGCAGCAGAGCCTTTAACCGCCCAGGCAATGTTCGCCGATACCCACCATTTAGGGCGATTAGCGACCACTTGGAACAAGCTAATACCAACATTTTCATGCCCCATTTCGTTGGCCCATTGCTTGGCTTGGTTGACCCATTCTTGGGCCGCAGACTTGGCATCCGGCTGGTCAAGCACGTCACTGGTGATACTCAGTAGTCGCTTAGCACGTTCCCCTTCTGGGTACTGCGCCATCACAAAGCCATAGAATAACCAACCGAAACTCAGTTGTAGTAAGTCGAGCATGTGCGGGTGAAACGGTGGGGCAATTAAACAGCCAAGGTAAGCACTTTGCGCATCTTGATGGGTGACTAAGCAGCTAATAAGAACCAAGTCTTCAATGCGCTGTACTTTGATCGGCTGCTCGGCACTCATCATGGCAAGTTGGCTTTGCCAAAGCGTGGCAAGCTGGCTTTGGGTGGCTTCAATCGGACGCTCAGTAGGCGCTTGCATATTGAGTTCATCCATATCCGCTGGTGTGTTAAGCGTTGGCTCTGGCGATGCTGTGGCACTGATAGGCTCTGCGGCGTCTTTGGGGATGCTAAGCAGGTTGGTTAAGGTTCGTGATAAGGTGGTCGGTCGCTGGGTAGACTGCGTCGCTGTCAGTGCGGATACATCGATAAAGTCTTGACTGCCAATCGTGGGCAGTTGATGGGTCGCAAGTGCAACAATATCAAGACCTGCAAGCTGAGTACGGCGTAGCCAGTTTAGCAGTAAGTTAGGAATCGGCATGGAATCGGTCATCATATGAAGGGTTAGTCTGGCACGGTCGCATCTTTTTTATGTTTGAATGTTGGCACTATAGGATTGGCTACCGATGCCGGTAGAGTGAGTGTTGTGTTAGATTTATCAGTGGCTATATTTGTGTCGTTATTCAGTGTTTGGCGTAATAGATTGTCAATCTGCATCAGCTGTTCAGCATTTAAGGTGCCTGCAATTTGGTTAAGCTTGATGTAGTTTTTCCAGCTGTCATACCATGCAACCAATTTATCACGATTGGCTTCATAAACCTTGGTCTGGGCTTCAAGTACATCGATGTTGGTGCGCATGCCGACTTTATAGCCAAGTTGATTGGCGGATAAAGCCGTGCGCGCCGATTGGTCAGCAGCATATAATCCTTGATATTCGGCAATCGAGGCTAAGATTTGGTAAAAGGTGCGGTTTAATTCTATACTTTGCTGCTGTTTGGCAACCAAATAGTTTTGGTATTTCAAGGTTTCTTCAGCACGGGTTTTACCGGTTTGTGCACTGTTGGTGTTGGCATTGTAGAGATTCATGTTAAGCTGAATCCCAGCACTCCATTCCCATTTGTTGTTGCTGTAGCTGTTATGCCCAGCTTGGCTAATGGGTTCAAAGTTTCGGTTGTTGTCAACCACGAGTTGTACTTTAGGGTAGTACTGATAGTCTTGTTTTTTTGTGTCAAGCTTGGCGATTTGGTATTCAGTTAAGGCTTGTTGTACTGCCATGTTTTGGTCGGTGATAGATGCTTGCCATTGCCCGATTTCTGTGGCTTGAATGTCCGGTAGGATTTTAGTGCTTGAGTGATAGTCAGCTGGGTTGATGGTAAGACCGCCTGTGAGTACGGCAAGTTCTTGTTGTTTAGCTTTGAGTTGCAAGTCTAAAGAGGCACGCTGGGCAGCAATTTTGTCAGCCTTGGCTTCAGCTTCTCGTACATCAGTGATTGATACGGTACCCACATCAAAGCTTTTTTGTGCTTGTTTTTTTTGTGCATCGACCGCTGTTTGTTGTCCGTCTAATAGGTCAATCTGTGCTTGGTTGGCTAAGATGTCAAGAAATAGACTAACGGTACGGTTGGTTAGGTCATCATAGGTTTGCGTGGTGGCATATTCACTGGCTTGGTAGCTAAGCTTGGCTTGTTCGATGTTAAGCCTAATTGTCGGGTCATACAGGTTTTGGGTGATGTTAAAGCCGATTTTACCCGTTTCATTGACTTTAGAGCTGGCTACATTGGTGTCTTTAAAGGTATCCTCACCTCGTCCATAGGTTTTACCAATGTTAGCACTGATGCTGGGATACCAAGCGGTTTTGGCAATGTCGATGTTGCTTTTAGCACTGTCGCTGCTGGCATATCGGGCTTTGAGCTCAGGGTTTTGAGAAATGGTCGCTTGTTGTAGTTCAAGTAAGGTGGGAGACCCTGTGGTGATACTGACATCTTGAGGTTCAAGTGTTTGGGCTTGAACCTGTGTCGTTGATAAAAAGCTGATGATAAATATCAGAGATAAGACGGAAGTTGGTAATTTCGTTTTTGCTAAAATCATTAAATATCTCTATTTATTGTTCTTAATAGCAACAAACTATAGCAAAATTTTGTGGGTTTTGCTATATTTTTTTAACTAGTAGGTGTCTGTTCCTGCTAGTGTGCTACCATTGGCTTTCCTTTGACAGTTTTTAAGCGTATTCACGGGTATGTCTAGCTCTTTGGCGGTTTGAGTAACGTTGTTATTATTTTCTTTGAGTTTTGCAATGGCTTTGGCTTTAAAGGTGTCACTATACTCTGTTCTTTTCTTGCTCATGGTAAACTCCTATTTTGTGGGATAGTTTACCAAATATTTTTCTCCGTTTTTTTCAGCATACATCAATTTGGTCGATGCTTAAATTGATGGGTGTTGTCCTGTCCACCGTGGATACCAATACCAAAAGCATTTGTTAGTCGAAAAACTAGCAAATGTTCTTTAGTAATATCATAATAAGTCCACCCCACCAATATTTTAAACATTAGACTACTTATTATGATAACACTGATTATCCTATTCATTATTGACTTAATCATTACAAAATATGTAATAGACCTCTTTCCAAACCTTAATAGTGATTTGGTATAATACTGATTTTTAGAAAAAACAGCAAAAGCATGATACCCGAACAAGCAGAAAAACTCAGTGACGCACAATTTAAACGCTACTTTGGCATCCAAAGAAGTACCTATACTCATATGCTCACCATACTACAAGAAGCATACAACGAACAACACAAAAAAGGTGGCAGGAAAAATGAAATCAGCCTAGAAAACAAGCTCATGCTGACTTTGAGTTACTACCGAGAATATCGCACCCAATTTCACCTAGGGCAAGACTTTGGTATCAGTGAAAGTGCTGTCTGTAAAACCATCAAATGGGTAGAAAGCATACTGATAGCCCACAAAGACTTTGCCCTACCTAGCAAAAAGGCTTTATGGCAAGACCCAAACCTTGAAACCGTACTGATAGACGCAACCGAAGTACCTTGTGAGCGACCCAAAAAAGCAACGCAGGCAATACTCAGGTAAAAAGAAACACCACACCTTAAAAGCACAAATCGTTGTCGATAAAAACAGCAAAAAAATACTTTGTACCCATTTTAGCAAAGGTAAAACCCATGACTTTAAACTTTACCAATACTCAAAAATGCGTATAAAGCCTAGTATCTTAATCCAAGTAGATTCGGGCTATCAAGGCATACACAAACACCATGCCAATAGCAAATTCCCAAAAAAGAAAACCAAGCTTAATCCACTATCTAAAGTTGACAAACAAGCCAATCGAGAATTAGCTTCTGAACGGGTAACCAATGAACATGTTATCGGCAAAATCAAACGTTTTAAAATCCTAGCCTGTCGTTATCGTAATCGCAGAAAACGCTTTGGCTTAAGGGTTAATTTGATTTGTGCCATTTATAATTTCGAGTTGGGTTAGTTTGGAAAGAGGTCTATTATAGCCACGCCAACCGTCTGAATAAATAATGCTATTCACATCAACCCTACCTAGTATCAATTTTTGTAGCATCTATATCAGTGCAAAAGAATTTTATGATTTTTTTGACTTTATAGATGCTTAGCTTACTGTTATATTTCATGTTTCTAGTCTAGTATGGGTTGTGTTGCTAGTCTAGAGCCGTATAAATAAAAACCAAAAATTAACACACATTCCCCCAATGATACGCACTTAAACGTTTCATCAAATCAGGATTTTTTACCATGATATTATCGCCTGTGCGACCTTGCTGACGGTTGTAATAAATTACGTTCAAACGCAGTAGCCAAAAGGTAACACCCGCCATCGCAAGCATAATCGGCAACGCCTGTTTTTCATCATCAGAGAGCGGACGCACGCTCTCATAGCCATCAATCATCGCTTGCATTTTGGTGCGTTCAAATTCCACTTTTTCGCCATCGGTGGCATTGCCCCAACTGGTGCTAAAATCGTTAATGGTAATCGCTAAATCCATCACAAAATGCTCAATGCTTACTTCGGTAAAATCCAACAATCCTGTTAATTTTGGATTATTCTTATCTGAAAAATCCCACAGCGTATTATCGGCAAACATATCCAAATGACACAAGCCTTTTGGCAAATCTTTGTTTGCCACATTCTCATAAGCCGTCCAAATATCGCTCATCAGTTTTGCCTCATCACTTGGCATAAACTTAATTTCACGGTCTTTAACCAAATGCCAAGGGTACAGTTCCACGCCATAATGCTCGGCAGGGGTTAGGGTTTGCAAGGTCAAATGCAGTGTTGCCAACGCCTCGCCCATTTGACGGCACATATCGGTAGTGGTGTCGGTTGGGTGTTTTCCGCTAAGTTTTGGCAAAACCAAAATCGCCTTGTTGTTAAAATACAACAAAAACTCGCCATTATCGGCTTTTAGCGGACAGGCAACGGGCAATTTTCCATTTAATTTGTCCAAAATAATCGCCATTTTTTCAATTTCGTGCGGTTTTCGCTCTTCAAACAGCGTAAACACATAAGATGGCTCGCCATCTTTGTCGTCTTGTGTTTGGATAAACCAGTTAGAATTTTTAATGCCTTGGGTAATGGGAATGGCTTTTTTAAAATTTACGCCAAAACGCTGACAAAATTCGCTAAATTGGGTATCGGTTAAGTGGGTATAAACGGACATTTTTGTTCCTTGATGTGCATTGAGTGAAAAACGTGGTAAAATGTGCCTATTATACTAACAAAACGTTTAACCACCAACATTTAAAACATAAAAAGGAAACCCATGTTAGCAAAACGCATTATCCCCTGCCTAGATGTTGATAACGGTCGTGTTGTCAAAGGCGTACAATTTTTGGACATCAAAGACGCTGGCGACCCTGTGGAAGTTGCCATGCGTTACAACGAACAAGGGGCGGACGAAATCACCTTTTTGGACATCACCGCCACCCATCACGGACGTGATACCACCTATCACACAGTGGAACGCATGGCAGAAACGGTATTTGTACCGCTCACCGTAGGCGGTGGCGTTCGCAAAATTGACGACATTCGCAATCTGTTAAACGCTGGTGCGGATAAGGTTTCCATCAATTCGGCAGCAATTTATAATCCTGAATTTGTTGGCGAAGCCGCTAGTCGTTTTGGCAACCAATGTATCGTGGTGGCGATTGATGCCAAAAAAGTTGGCGAAAATCGTTGGGAAATTTTTACACATGGCGGTCGCAAACCCACAGGCATTGATGCAATTGACTGGGCGATAAAAATGGCAAACTTTGGGGCAGGTGAATTGCTCGTTACGTCAATGGATTCGGACGGCACAAAGGCAGGCTATGACATCGCCTTAATGCAAGCGATTAATGACAAATTGAACATTCCTACCATCGCATCAGGCGGTGTTGGCAATTTGCAACATTTGGCAGATGGTATCATTCATGGCAAAGCTGATGCGGTATTGGCAGCCAGTATTTTTCATTTTGGTGAATATACAGTCGGTGAAGCCAAAGCTTTTATGGCAAAACAAGGTATCCCCATGCGGTTATAAATTGGACAATAAATTTTGACATAAAAAAGCAACGAAATTCGTTACTTTTTTTGTTAAGCGATAATTATGGCTTTGTACTAAAGCTAAATGTTTTGGCTTCTTGGGTTTTATCCGCATACACCAAGGTATAACTCACTTGATAAGTCGTGGCTTTTGCCAATGGGCTATCAGGAATTAAAAACGCTTCATTGTCTGATAAACGTTTGTTGCCGTCCACCATTTGATTAATATCCGTTGCTGGATTGGCTTTGTTAAACATCACCCAAACTTTTGGTGCGGTTACACCATTGATTGGTTTGATACTTACATTGCTAATATTTTGAATTGTTTTACCCTTTGGTGCTAAGATATACACAGGCTGACCGATTGGGCTATTCTCTGAAATCTCTGGGCGTGATGGGTGTCCATTAAATGGGTCTGGTCCTTCATGGGTCAACTTGTATTCAGTTCCTGTAACATTGTTACAAGGGTAGGTTAATACTTGGTTATAGGTGTAAGGTGCTTGTCCCTGTGGTAAACCCAAAACCACTTCTAAATAATGCCCTGTAATTGGGGCATAATTCGTCGTGGGTTGCCAAGCCTTAGTTTCTAAGTAATCAATCCCCACATTTTTATAAATAGGGCTTACCAAAGTTTTTAAATGATAAGGTGCAGCCAATAGACCTTTTAACAGCTCAACGCTATCGCCACTAGAACCAAAAGCGATATTTTCAGTAACAAACCCACCATTGGATATTGAATAAACCATATCACCAACTTGATAGCTGGTCGCATATGGATAGTTTACCGCTTGGGCTAAAGGTTGTTTGGTTGCGTTAGTTTTTACACGATTAACCACTTTTTCACCAGAAAAATAAGGATTGTTTAAACCCGTATTTTTCCAAGCTGTGCTAGACTCTAATAATTCATAGTGGCTACCATAAATTTGTGCAATATTGGATTTTTCGCTAACATAAGCCATGTATTGATTGTGGTTTTGTGCGGATTTTACCAGCTCATTATGACTGGCTAAACTACCAAAGCCACAAGCTTGACGTTGCTGATTTAATAAATTAAATGCTTGCGTTTCTGTATTTGTACTATTTGTGGCAGGGGTGTTTGGTGTCGCCGTATCAATATTGACAGGTGTTGGTGTGGTCGGTTGGTTGACTACAGCAACGGTCGGTGTTTTATTTGGCGTTGTTTTATTTATAGTTTCGCCAGTAGTAACCGAAGTATTACTTGTCGGTGTTGATGAGCCACCACCGCTACCACCACAGGCTGTCAAAGTCATGGCAATGGCAACTGCCAAACTCACTTTTGTCAAACCAAACTGCTGAAATGTTTTCATCCCCTCACCTCTTTATCGTGTTACATGTTATATTATAAAATACTTTGACAAATGTATCAAACATATTTAATCATTTATCTTACTTTTATATCTTATAACATTTTTCTCTGCACACGACAAAAAGACAAAAAAGTCTGATAAAACAATGGTATAATAGTAATTTTTCCGATTGTAGTTTTTGGCAAAAAACCAACTGATTTTACAACAGTTTTGCCAATTATCATTTTTTTTCTACATTTTTCTTTAACAAAACTTTGCCATTTTTTCATTTTTGCAAAAATCACCGCATAAAGCCATTTTCTGCCAGCATTTCAAGCGTAATGCCACCGCTTTTTTCTTGACTGGCGTTTTCACCCATGAGCAAACGTTCCAAATAGCGAGCCAACACGTCCACTTCAATATTCACCGTTTGCCCAACGTGCCAATGCTTGCTAATATTGGTAACTTGAGCCGTATGCGGAATGATATTTAGGCTTAGCACATTTGCCGTTACCAAATTGGTCGTAAGGCTAATGCCGTCCACCGTTACCGAGCCTTTGGTCGCCACATATTTGGCAAATTCATTCGGAATTTTTATCTCAATATAAATAGAGCGAGAGTCGCTTTGCATGAGCGTAATTTGCCCCACCGTATCCACATGACCCGACACGATATGCCCGCCAAAACGAGTAGTCGGCAACATGGCTTTTTCAAGGTTCACCGTATAGCCCACTTGCCAATGGTTCATCGCCGTTTTTGATAATGTTTCACGTGAAACATCGACCGCATACCAATCTTTGCCAAACGCCACTACCGTCAGACAAATGCCGTTGCACGCAATCGAATCGCCCAATTTAACATCGCCAAAATCCAATTGACTAGAGCCAATGCTCAACCGCACATCACCCCCTGTGGGTTCGATTTTTTTGATTGTGCCTGTCGCTTCAATAATACCTGTAAACATCTTTTTTCCTAATTGTTTTTTTGATAAAGTGGCAACCTTTGATAATTTGACAAAAATTATGGTAAATAAAAATGCAAAAAAACGTCAAATCACCGTTGCCCAAAAACCATCCTATTTTACCACAAGCTAACCATATTTTGACAAAAAACACCGAATGAATACAAATTGCGATTTTGTTAAAATTTTGCTTAAAAGGTTTAATAATTCACGTTAAAATTTTGTTAAATTAGCAAAACCACTTATGTGGATAACTTTTAAAAACCTTGCTTTATTTTATCATTTTAAAAAGTTATCCACAACTTCATTTGGTTTTTAGTTCTGTGGATAAAATATAGATATTTCACGTGAAACATAGATAAATAGCGGTTTTATAATTATGTTCCACGTGAAACATATTGTGCATAACGTTCCACGTGAAACAGTTATCCACCATAAAATTAGATTTTTCTTTTATTGTTTTTTAATTGATTTTGATTGTGGATAACTTTATTTTTAGAAGTTTTGTTGATGATTTTTTGGTAGGAATTTTTGAGTGGTTTTTTGAGTTTTTAACGATTTTGGGCGTATTTGCTACGCCCTAAAAAGTTCAATTCATGGTAGTGTTAAGTAATTGGATAAAATTAAATGTATATTTGTAGAGTGGGTTAGCGATAGCGTAACCCATCAACCCCCTTGCAAAATGCACTTCGTCTTGCGAAGCATTGCTTCTCGGGTTACGCCCAAAAAGACGGGCTAACCCACCTTACGAGCTGTTGTATTTAAAATTGTCTTTTTACTTATTGCCGAAAAACAAACTTTATATCGTCCCCGATTGTTTCATGCGATTGCAAATTAAACCGCAATTGTTCGCACATTTTGGCAAAATCTGCGGTAAACATCGGTATAGCCGAACTGCCAAGCAAGCAAGGGGCTTGATAAATTATCAATTCATCAACCAAGTTTTGCTGTAAAAATGCGGTGCTAAGCGTTGCCCCTGCTTCCACCATGACATCGTGAATATGGTAATCATCTCGCAATTGACGCAAAATCTCGGTTAAAGATACATCATCTTGGCATAGGTAAAATGGGCGGTTTTCGGCTTGATTTTTTACCCAGCTTTTTATCAAATCATCAGTTACATTCAAGCGTTTTCTACGGTCTAACACCACAAGCAACGGTTGCGGAATATTGCTTAAACTGGCAAGTTGTGGACTTCTCACGTTTAAACTTGGGCTATCGGCAAGTACGGTTTGGCTACCTGTGATGATTGCACCTGATATGGCTCGCAAGCGTTGCACGTCTTCACGAGCGGTTGCGCCTGTTATCCATTTAGATTCACCGCTTTGCATGGCGATACGACCGTCTAGGCTACTGGCGATTTTTAGCCGAACGTACGGCAATCCGCCTGACATAGTTTTAAAAAAACCTTGATTTAACGCATAGGCTTCATCATGGCAAACGCCTGTGGTAACGGCTATGCCAGCGTTTGTGAGCTTTTCAATGCCACCGCCTGCGACTTTTGGATTTGGGTCGGTAACAGCGATAACAACTCGGCTAATATTGGCATTTATCAAGGCATCGGCACATGGGGGCGTGCGTCCGTGATGACTACACGGCTCAAGCGTAACGTAGGCAGTCGCCCCTGTCAAATCATCGCCAACGGCTTGTTTGGCTTGGCGTAGGGCGAACACTTCGGCGTGTGGCCGTCCTGCTTGATAGTGGTAGCCTTCGCCAATGATGTTATTATCTTTGACAATCACACAGCCTACGCACGGATTTGGGCGCGTGGTGAACTGTCCTTTTTTGGCAAGTTGAATTGCCAACCGCATAAAATAGCTGTCTTGGTGGGTTTGTTCGTTCGTTATTTGCGAAAAATTTTGTGAAAAATAAGGCGAATTTGTCATGATTTTATCCATATTTTTGAGATTTTTGGGAAATGTGGTGGATAATTGTGTATAAGTTGGGATAAATTGTGGATAAATCACAAGATATAGACTTTTTATTCATTTTTTAGCAAAAATTTCACTATATCTTGCGGTTTTTATAAAAAATTGTGAAAAACTTGTGGATAACTTTAGATTTTAATTGTTGTTTTCAACTTTTGGCGTTTCAGATAGATTTGACAAGGCTTGTTGAAATGCTTGAATATCTTGAAAATCTCGGTAAACGCTCGCAAATCGCACATACGCCACATCGTCCATTTGTTGCAATTCATTCATCACCGTTTCACCCAAAAACTGACTGGTAACTTCTCGCTCGCCTGATTGACGCAATTTTTTTTCAATTCGGCTAATCATGGCTTCAATTTTGTCGGTGGTAATCGGGCGTTTTTGCAAGGGCAAATTGATAGAACGGCGGAGTTTTTGACCGTCATACGGCTCAATACGACCATTGGTTTTGATAATGCGAGGCATGACGGCTTCAATGATTTCAAACGTAGTAAAACGCTCGTTACATTCAAGGCATTGACGGCGGCGGCGGACTTGAGCCCCTTCAGCGGCAAGGCGTGAGTCAATGACTTTGGTGTCTTGGGCGTTACAAAATGGGCAGTGCATGGTGTTTTTTTCCTAATTATTATATTTTTTCAATTGCGGTCGTTTCAAATGGATTAATCACTTTTACATTCGTGCCAATCGTATCTTTCACATTGCGAGTAATGAGCGTAAAATCATGTACCAACGCCGTTGCGATAATTTGTTTATCAGCGACATTATGCGGATTTACCGCCATTAATCGCCCCCAAACTTCGGCACATTGTTTGTCAAAAATTAACACTTGATGAAACAGTTTTTGCATATCATTTTCATACCAAGCCTGTAATCTTTCTGCTTGTTGAAAATCATTTCTTAAGTATAAAATTTCAATCCCTTTAATGATTTCCGTTCCAAAAAACCTACCTAAATCTACTCAAGAGCAAATTTAGCGTTTTCTTCCTACTTCAACGTTGTTTGCTCTTGTCATTTGACTTAAGACTTACATCAACTCCATAGGCTGACACGGTGAAACTCACCGCCAAAAATATTAGATTGTTAAAACCTTAGTTGCATGATTTAAAATATTAATGCTCGCATTCACATCACGGTCATGGCTTGTCTTGCAGTTAGGGCAAGTCCAATATCTGACAGCCAGTGTCAAATTTGCTTTATCCATGATAAAACCGCAACATGAACAGGTTTTACTTGATGGATAAAATCTATCTACCTCTTTGATAATTTTGCCCCATTGGTTCGCTTTATAAATCAATTGTCGTTTAAACTCATAAAAACCTAAATCATTAATCGCACGGCTAAGTTTTTTATTCTTTACCATGCCTTTAACATTTAAGTTTTCAATACAAATTGTCTCAAATCGTTTTACCAAATTTGATGTTAATTTGTGCGTAAAGTCTTTTCTAATACAACTGATTTTATAATGTAACCGTGATAGCTTGGTTTTCGCTTTTTCACGGTTTTTTGAGCCTTTTTGTTTTTTTGATAAACTTTTATTCAATCGTCTTAGTTGTTTGAGTTTGTTTTTTAATGGTTTTGGTGCTTGGATTTTTTCGCCATTGGATAAAGTTGCAAGGTCTGTTATGCCTAAATCAATACCAACTTGTTTGTCTGTTTTGGGTTGTGGTTTGATGATGTCTTGTAATTCAACGGCAACCGATACAAACCATTTTTCGCCTTGTTTAAAGATTTTGGCAGATAGGATTTTGCCTTGTAAACGCAAGTTTTCACGCATTTTAACCCAGCCTAAATTAGGGATTTTTATGCGTTTGCCGTCTATTCTAAATTGGTCATTGGATAGGCTAAATCTGTCATTTACGCCTTTTTTTCTAAATTGTGGGTATTTGCTTTCACCTTTAAAAAAGCGTTTGAATGCGTCTCCTAGTTGCATGATTGCAAGTTGTGGGCTGCATTTGGTTACTTCGAGCATAAAGGGGAATTTTTCACGTTTTATGGCGTTAAGTTGTTTTCTTAATTTGCCTTGTGATGGTTTGTTAAGTTTGGTTTCATCAATTTCTATGCCATTTTTCAAGCATTCATCACGATAAGTTTTATCGGCTTGGTATTGTTTTTGCCAATTATCTAACGCCCAGTTATAGGCAAGACGAGCCACACCGCAAGCCTTTGCAAAGTAGGTTGCTTGTTTATTCGTTGGGTCTAGGGCGATGATGTGTCCACGTATTAGGGTCATTCTAGTACCTTGGCGTTCTTTCGGCAACAAGTACACCGCTTTCGTCCCATCTGCGTAATGTTGAGATAGATACGCCAAGTTGTTTTGATGCTTCGTTGATACTAATTAATCTGTTCATTTGGATATTGTAAGATGGATTTGGTTAGATTTCAAGAAGCAGTTTCAAACCCCAAAGTAATATTACTGATAAAAATAGGGTGATTTTTTTGTTGCATTTTTTTGATAAAATTTACCAAATTTTTATCAGGTGTCTTTTTACGAATTTCACTCACCACATTAGTATCATAAATATACATGGCTTACTCCGACCAATCCACCGCTTGCATTGGCTCATTTGAACTGACAAACAAATCTTCATTATCATCGGCTTTTGGGATATTTAATAAGGCTTCATGTAAATTTTGCGGTGCATTTTTTGCTTGTACATTCACCATACTTGTGTCTTTAAAAATTGACATACTCACGCCCATTTCAAAGGCAAAAGCTTTAAAACGCTCTACAATTTCATCACTAATGTTATTAATTACAATGGTTTGCATAAAAATCCCTTATTTTTTACAAAAATAATTATCAAAAATCTACTTGCCAATACAAAAACTGCCAAAAATTTTACCTAACAAATCATCAGCGGTAAATTCGCCTGTAATCTCACTCAAACTCTGCTGTGCCACTCGCAAACTCTCTGCGACCAATTCCCCTGCATGATAAACGTGCAACTGCTCATCGGCATCATTTAACGCAATTTGCACCCGTTTTAATGCATCCAAATGGCGAGTACGAGCGATTAAACTATTTTCTGGTGGGTGAAAGCCGACTTTTTCACAAATTTTGTTGATTAAAGCTATTAAATTGTCATTCGTTTGGCAAGAAATATACACAGGTTCGTAAGTTTGATTAAATTGTTTTGGTAGATTTTCTACATTTTTTACCTTGTCAATTTTATTACCAATTAATAAAATATGTTTGGCATTTGGCAATTCCCCGAACAATTCTTTGGCAAGTTGTAGCGGATTTTCTTCGGTATTCACATCATAAACAAGCAATAACAAATCCGCTTGAGCAATGACAGTTTTCGCTCGCTCAATGCCTACTTTTTCCACCACGTCATCGGTTTCACGCAAGCCTGCGGTATCGGTTACATTCACAGTTAAACCGTTTAAAATCAAGGTTTCTTGCAAAATATCCCGAGTTGTCCCTGCAATATCGGTAACAATCGCACGCTCTTGCCCTGCCAATCGGTTTAACAAGCTAGATTTGCCCGCATTCGGTCGCCCTGCAATCACCACAGACACGCCATCACGGAGCAGTTGCCCTTGTTCGGCTGTTGCCAAAACCTCGCTCACTTGTTGTTTTAAATGGGTTAATTGCTCGGCAATTTGACGGTCTGCCAAAAAATCCACGTCTTCTTCATCGGGAAAATCAATGGTTGCTTCCACATGAAGTCGCAAATGAATCAGCAAGTCAAGTAAGCGATTGATTTTGGCGGAAAATTCGCCTGTCAGCGACCGCATTGCTCCTTTGGCGGCGGCGATACTGGTGGCATCAATCGCATCGGCAATGGCTTCAGCTTGCACCAAGTCCATTTTGTCATTGTCAAACGCACGAGCGGAAAATTCGCCTGCGGTGGCTTGCCTTGCCCCTAATTCAAAACAGCGAGCCATCAGTTGTTGTTGCAAAATAACACCGCCATGCCCTTGAATTTCAACGACATCTTCGCCTGTAAAGGAGTGCGGTGCGTTAAAATACAAGACCAAACCTTCGTCCAAAATTATGCCTTTATCATCATAAAATCGGCAAAAATGGACGTAACGTGGGCGAAAATCGGTTTTGCGTTGGGTGAGTTGCTTGGCGATAGCGTGGGCGGTTGCCCCAGATAGGCGAATGACACCGACACCGCCACGTCCGATTGGGGTGGCGATGGCACAAATAGTGGGTTGTTGGATAATGATTGGGTTCATTGTGGTATTTTTTTGGGTTAATTTTGATAAAGTTTAATCCTATTTTAACATAATTTACAAAAATTGATTTTATGATTTTGACAAAAAAAATCCCCACTCATTACAAGTAGGGATTTTTTTTAGAAAAAGCACTTACACCAAATTTTTTAACGCATCTTTTTTGGCTTGTTCCGCTTCTACTTTTTTATTAATAACATACTGCTGAACCATGCTAAACACGTTGTTCACCGTCCAGTACAATACCAAACCTGCTGGGAAGAACAACATAAAAACGGTGAAAATAATCGGCATAAATTTTAATACACGTGCTTGCATAGGGTCGGTCGGTTGTGGGTTTAGGTGCTGTTGGAAGAACATGGCAGCTCCCATCAACAATGGCAAAATAAAATAAGGGTCCATCGCTGACAAATCTTTAATCCACAAAATCCAAGGGGCGTGGCGTAGTTGCACAGATTCTACCAACACCCAGTACAACGCCAAGAAAATCGGCATTTGCAATAGCACAGGCAGACAGCCCGCCATTGGGTTTACCTGTTCTTCTTTGTAGATTTTCATCATTTCTTGGCTCATACGCATACGGTCATCGCCGTGGTCGTCTTTTAATGCTTGCAGACGTGGTGCAATTGCGCGCATTTTCGCCATAGAATAATAACTTTTATTGGCAATTGGCATTAAAATAATTTTGACAATCAAGGTTAAAACGATAATCGCCCAGCCCCAGTTACCTAGAACTTTATGCACGCTGTCCAAAATCCAAAATAACACTTTTGAAATCGTCCACAAAATCCCATAATCTACCGTTTGTTCCAAACCTTCTGCCAACGGTTTTAGGTTTTGTTGTACTTTTGGTCCTGCATATAGTGTTGAATTGACGGTTAATTGTTTGCCACCAGCCACTTCAATTGGGTTACTGGTAAAGCCGATAATATGTTCATTGGCATTTTCACGGCTGTACAATTGGGCTTGGTAGCCTTTTGGTATCCACGCTGACACAAAATAATGCTGTATAATACCTACCCAACCTTTATCAGTTGTGATTTTAGGTGCTTCTTCGTTAAAATTACCAAATTTTAATTTATTATATGGACTATCAGGCGTACCCCAAGCACCACCCAGATAAGTTGCTAAGCCCATCATGCCTTTGTCGGCAAGTCCGGGGTCTTTGCTATTATCACGTTTTAGCTGAGCATACATTTGACCTTGCCAACTTTTGTCGGTGGTGTTGTTGATGTTGTAGCTTACATCAATCGGATACTGACCTTTGGTAAAGGTATAAGTTTTGGTAATGGTCAAGCCATCTTTGCGATAGCTAAGTGGCACGGATAGGGTAGTGTCGTTTGCCCCCATTACGTACTGTTGTTGACTTGTGGTATAGTTGGCACGCCCTTCACTGGTATCAATGCCATCACGCCCAATCAAACCTGATTGAGCGACATAAACCCGATTGTTATCACTTTCTAACAGCACAAATGGGGTTTTACTTTTTAACGTTTCATCATGCTCACGCAAAGCCGCGTACACCACATCACCACCCACAGGGTTAATGCGAATGTCATATTTGTCCGTCAAAACTTGAACCAACGTTGATGTCGCATTGTCTGCTTTTTGTTCAACAGGCGACTGTGTGCTTTTAACCACAGGTACATCGCTGTTGTTCACAGATGTGGTCGTTGTGCTTGGCACATCATTCGTTGTTGTTTGAGTAACAGGCGTTACTGTGGCTCGCTGAGTTGGATTTGCATAATCATCACGCCATGCCAAAATTAACAGATAACTGGTAATTAACATCGCAATAATAATCAACGTCCGTAAAATCTTTTGCATATTGCTATCCTATTTGAGACATTGTGTCATGCTAAAAAACACAACCAAAATCTTATCGCCATTTATCAAAATGGCACGTTACCGCAAAATAAAAATACTTGTTTTGTTGTTAAAACCGAATATTTTACTAAAAAAATCCAAAAAAAGATATGTTTTATCACTTAGCCAGTCAAATTATCGCCGAACCGCAAAAACCCCATAGCCCACAGGTAGGCTTGCCACATATACATAATCATAACGATACCAAGGCAAAGGCACAAAATCCACACCACTACCGCCAAACGGGTGACAACGACAAATCCGCCGAACAGCCAACCAACCGCCACGCCAACCGCCATGCAACTGCAATGCTTCCAACGCATAACTAGAACAAGTTGGATAAAAACGACAACGAGCAGGCAACAATGGGCTAATCACATAACGATAAAAACGCACCAAAGCCAATAAAATTTTTGCTAAAAATTTATCAAAATTCATCTATCAAACGTTGTTAAGGCTCATAAACCTTTTTTGTAACTGAATATTTATTTGTAAAAAACCTGCTTCAATTTGCTCATGTAACACCATATTGGACACAAGTTTAATATCTTGTTTGACAATCACCACCACATCAACAGGCATCAAAAAATCGTGTTGAAACAAACGAAAATTTTCACGCACAAGGCGTTTTAAACGGTTACGTTCATTCGCTCGTTTTACCTTTTTTTTGGTAATTGCCAAACCCAAACGGCTATCATTAAGCTCACTTTTTTTGACAAAAAACAACAAATTGGGTTGATGTACCTTAAAACTGGTTTGGTCAAAAACAGCCTTAAAATCATCAGCTTTTAACAAACGGTGTGATTTGCCAAACGCAAAATTGCTTATCATATCGTATCTCAAAATTTAAGCACAAAAAAAGTGATATAATTACTTACATCACTTTTAATTTATCATCAACAAGACAATAACTGAATAACAGTTTAATTAACCATTATACAGTTAAACGATGACGACCTTTTGCACGGCGACGAGCCAATACTTGACGACCGTTTTTAGTTGCCATACGAGCACGGAAACCGTGAGTACGTTTACGTTTAATGACGCTAGGTTGGAATGTACGTTTCATGATAGTTCACCTTTGGCTAAATGTATGTTTAACCGAAAGAGCGGTTAACATTTGGTAATCAAAAAATAGTTAGTCCAATATTATCTATATTTTAGATAGATAAGTCAAGTAATTAATCCATTTTGACTTAAAGTTTTTATTATTAAATACGATATTTTGTATTGATTTAAACTGTTTTTTGCAAAAGGATTTTATTGGATTGTTTAAAGTTATCCACAAAAAAATTTTTCTTAATATTAATTATATATATAAATCTATTATTATTATTAAGCGGTTGTTTTTTGGTGGATAAGTTTGTTTTTTTAAACAAAAACAATTAGTTGCAGTATTGATAAGTATGTAGATAATATGTTGTTAAATTATGGATAAATAGGTTGTTTTAATTTATCCACATAGTTTTCCACATAGTTTTCCACAATAAAAAACTTTTGTATTTTAAATATTTGTGGTAAAGTATGCACGAATTTTTTGAAGAAAGGTGATGTTCATGGTCAGTAGCTTATGGCAACATTGTGTTGATGAGTTAAAACACCAATTGCCTGATAATATTTTTACAATGTGGATTCGTCCGCTATCCGCCCACGAACAAAACAATGAGTTGCAGATTACTGCACCCAATGATTATTTTGCAAGTTTTATTGAAAAAAATTATTTGGGGGTGATTGAGTCGTTGGTGCAACAAGCTGAGCCTGACACAAATATACAGGTGAAAGTACGGGTGGATAAATCCCCTACCCTAACGAGTGCGGCATCGGATAATACAGGTTTTTCGGACAATACCACGCCAAAAAATAATAGCAAGGCAGAGAAATTACAGTCATTTCAAAATCTGGACGCAGGTTTTACCTTTGAGCAGTTTGTGACAGGGCGTGCCAATCAGATTGCGTATAGCTTGTGCAAAGAAACGGCAAATCATTTAGGCAATTCCAAAAATAATCCGTTATTTTTGTATGGTTCAACAGGTTTGGGTAAGACGCATTTGATGCAGGCAGTTGCTCATGAAGTGGTAAAGCAAAACAAAAATTTTTATTATTTTAGTTCGGATAAATTTATCAGTCATTTGGTCAATGCCCTTCAGCGTGGACAGATTGATGAGTTTAAGGACAAAATTAAAAAGGTAGATTTGTTAATCATTGATGATATTCATGTGATTGCAGGCAAACGCAAAAGTAGCGAAGAGTTTGTGGTTTTATTCAATGATTTTATTGGTAATAACAAACAGGTGATTTTGGCATCAGATAGACACCCAAGTGCGTTGGTTGATTTTGATGAATATACCAAATCTCGTCTGTTAGGTGGTGTGTCGGTGGCATTAGAGCCACCAGAGTTAGATACCCGTATCCAAATTTTACAAAAAAAAGCCAAAACCCAAAACGTGATTTTACCAAAAGATTGTGCGATTTTTATGGCACAACACATCGTGGCAAACGTGCGTGAGCTTGAAGGGGCGTTAAACAAAGTGCTGGCAATGGCACGTCTGTTAAATCAGCCTGTTCAGCTTGAGTTGGTACAAATGGCAATCAAAGATGTGGTCGCCATTCGGGTGCAAGCGGTGAGTATGGACAATATTCGCAAAGTGGTTGCCGAGTTTTATGATGTTACCATCAAAGATTTGATGGGGAAAAAACGCTCTCGGCATATCGCCCGTCCAAGACAAGTGGCGATGGCGTTGGCACGAGAATTAACCAATCACAGTTTTATTGAAATTGGGCAGTCGTTTGGTGGGCGAGACCACACCACCGTCATGCACGCTTGCGAAAAAGTGCAAGAGCTTTGTTTGACAGATGCGATGTTTGACAAAGATTATCGTTCGTTAAAATTGATGTTACAAACTTAAACTAGGTCAGGTTGTTATGCAGTTACTTATTTCACGAGATATATTATTAAACGCCATTAATTTGATTTCAAAAGCGGCGGACAAACGTCATAATATGGCGGTTTTGGCAAATTTAAAAATGGTTTTGACCGACAATCAATTGCTTTTGACTGCTTCAGATTTGGAAGTGGAATTACAAGCCAGCGTCAATTTGCCAACAGGGGCTTGCCAACAAGCAGGTCAAACTACCGTCCCAGCCAGCAAATTTAAAGACATCATCAAACTGTTGCCTGACAATCAAGTATCCATCAGCGTGGCGGACGATGCACAATGCCATATCGTCTGTGGCAAAAGCCGATTTAAGCTTGGCACATTGCCCGCAGAAGACTTTCCCATGCTTGGACAACCTGAGCAAATCACCCCTGTGCAAGTGGGTCGTGAGCATCTAAGCGATTTGTTAGAAACAACCCATTTTGCCATGGCAGTGCAAGATGTGAGACATTATTTGACGGGAATGTTGTTTGAATTAAAAGACAACCAACTTGCCACCGTTGCCACCGATGGACACCGTTTGGCACTCGCTCGCACCTTGATTGACAATGTGGATAACGTGGAGTTAAGTGCGATTTTGCCACGTAAAGCGGTGTTAGAATTACAACGTTTATTAGGCGAATTAAAGAAATTATTGCCAAATCATGACAATCAAATCACCTTAAATGTCGGTCGTGAATTTTTGCAAGTCATTTTGCCATTTGGTGAAGTGGGGAGTGATGGACAAATGCAAAATCCGATTTTGGTATCATTTACCGCTCGCTTGATTGATGGGAAATTTCCCGACTATCGCCGAGTTATGCCAAGCAATCACAGCAAAGTGGCACACATTAATCAAGAACAACTGGTTCATGTATTACGCCGTGTGGCGGTGTTAAGCCATGAAAAATCTCGTGGCGTGGTGTTTGATTTTTTAAACCAAGAAAGCCTAGAAATCAAAGCACGCAACGCCGAACAAGACGAAGCCAAAGAAGAACTGCTTATCAAATACGATGGCGAACCAATGGAAATCTCATTTAACGTGGCATATTTGATTGATGTGTTAAACGTGCTACAAGGCGACATTCAGTTTAACATGAGCCAAGCCAACGGCTCGGTGCTGTTGCACCAAGTCAATGACAGCTTTCATGAATACGTCATCATGCCAATGCGAATTTAGATCATTGCAACAAATGGATAAGCGGTGGATAACTTTGGCAAACTTGGGACTTATTTGACCATGAAAATTAACGAAATTCATATTCATCATTTTCGTAATTTGGCACAAGTCAATATTGTCCCAAGTCGTTGCAATGTGATTTTGGGCAACAACGGTAGTGGTAAAACGTCTATTTTAGAAAGCATTTATCTGTTATCTCGTGGTAAAAGTTTTCGCCATCATCAGCCAAAACACTACATTTCACACGGATTTGCCAAAACCACCGTTTTTGCCAAACTGCATAACCCAATCAATCACCAAGATGAAACCGTTGCCATAGAAAAATCCCAAGATGCCAGCACCCAACTGCGTTATCAAGGGCAAACGGTGGCAACGCAAAGCCCTATTACCAAATTATTGCCGACTATTTTATTTGAGCCAAACAATCTAAACGCCTTAGAAATCGGTAGCCAATCTCGCAGAGAAATTTTGGATTGGCTCGTGTTCCACGTGGAACAGGATTTTTTTAGCAATTGGGTTAATTATCAACATTTGTTAAAACAACGCAATCGCTTGTTAAAATCGTCCAACTTATCCCCATTTTACCAACAGGAAATCACCGCTTGGGATAACCAAATCAGCCATTATGCGTCCATGATTCATCAATTTCGTGAAAAAATTTTGCAACAATGGCAAAGCCATTTTGACGAACAATTAAACAGTTTTTTGCCCCAATATGCCGACAAATTACGCTTGCGTTATAGTGCAGGTTTTGATGTGAGTGTTGGTTTGGCACAAACACTGGCGGAGCGGTTGCCTGCGGATATGGAGATGGGCTATACTCGCATGGGCTGTCATCGTGCTGACATGAATGTGGTGCTGGATTTGGTGCAAGTTGATGAGCAAGGGCAAAAACAAAAACGCACGTTGCCTGCGGTGGATATGCTATCTCGTGGTGAAAAAAAACTGCTGATGATGGCGTTACGTTTGTCGCAGTTGCCCTTGCTTAATGCGGTGGATAAATTGCCGTTGGTATTGCTTGATGATATTACCGCAGAGCTTGATAATGGGGCATTGGTGACTTTGTTAAAAGGTTTAAAACAGGTCAATTCGCAACTTTTTATCACCAGCTTGTCCGATGAGATTGTGCCATTAATCGAAGAAATTTGGCAAGATGATATCAAATTGTTCCACGTGGAACATGGTGATATCAAACCAATTTGACAAAAAATAAGGAAAAATCATGCAAAATTTTGGTAAATTATACATTGTCGCAACGCCGATTGGCAACTTGTCCGACATGACACCGCACGCCATAGACTGCCTAAACAGCGTGGATATCATCGCTTGTGAAGACACTCGCACATCAGGCAAACTGCTCAATCATTTTAACATCAGCACCAAAACCATCGCCTATCACGACCACAATGCCGACAGCCAAACTGGCAAACTCATTGAGCTGTTAAAATCTGGCAAACATATCGCTTTAATTTCGGACGCTGGCACGCCGTTGGTGAGCGACCCCGGTTTTCGTTTGGTAAAAGCCTGTCATGATGAAAAAATTGGCGTATCGCCTGTGGTTGGGGCAAGTGCGGTGATTGGGGCGTTGTCGGTGGCTGGGTTGCCGTCTGACCAGTTTTATTTTGTCGGATTTTTGCCCGCCAAAACCACCGCTCGCCAAAACCAGTTAAACAGTTTAAAACATATCACTGCAACCTTAATTTTTTATGAAGCACCGCACCGCATTTTGGCGTGTTTGGGCGATATGATAGTGGTGTTTGGCAGTGATAGAAAAGTTACGCTGTGCCGTGAAATTAGCAAAACCTTTGAAACCATTTATCCAAGTACGTTAGCCGATTTAAAAACATTTGTTGAAAATGATAGCAACCAACAAAAAGGCGAAATCGTGCTAGTCGTGGCAGGTTTTGAAAAAATTGATGACGATGATGGCGAGCATGATGCTTTGTTAAAGCGATTGTTGCAAGATTTGTCCGTCAAAAAGGCATCGCAATTGGTCGCTGATATCACAGGGGCGAAAAAAAATGCTATTTATCAACGTGCATTGATGATAGAAAAAACGTTATAATGGCGACTTTCATTTGTTTTGACACATCTTTTAAAATTAAAAAATTGGTAAGATTATGACCACAATTCACCCACAGTTTAACCCTGTTGCCTTGGATTTAGGCTTTGTGCAAGCCCATTGGTATGGCTTGATGTATTTGTTAGGTTTTGGTATGGCGTATGCGTTGGCATTGTACCGCACCAAAAAACGCCCCGATTGGAACAATGACATGGTCGCCGATTTGATTTTTTATGGGGCGATGGGCGTGATTTTGGGCGGTCGCATTGGCTATGTGCTGTTTTATCAATTTGGCGAATTTTTGGCAAATCCTGCTTATTTATTCAAAATCACCGATGGCGGTATGTCGTTTCACGGTGGTTTTTTGGGCGTGGCGGTTGCGATGTGGTTGTTTGCTCGCCGTTACAAAAAAGCGGTGTTTGACGTGCTAGATTTTATCATTCCTTGCGTACCAACTGGACTTTTGTTTGGACGTATTGGCAATTTTATCAATGGTGAGCTGTGGGGACGTGTGTCTGAAGGCGGTTATAATTGGTTAATGGCATTTCCACAAGCTTGGCAAGCGGACAGCGAATTGTTAGCACAAAACCCCAATTTGGCAAACGTGGCGGTCAAATTTGGCGAATATAATCTGTTGCCACGCCACCCATCGCAGTTATATCAAGCGTTTAGCGAAGGGCTTGTGCTGTTTGTTTTAATTTGGTGGTTCGCCAGTCGCCCACGTCCACGCATGGCGGTAACTGGACTGTTTGTGTTGGGTTATGGTGTGGTTCGTTTTATTACTGAGTTTTTCCGTCAGCCTGATGCCGACCAAGGTTTTATTTTGTTAGGTTGGGTTACAAAAGGTCAAATGTTAAGTTTGCCGATGGTATTTGTCGGTTTGTTTTTAATCATTTGGGCGTATAAACAACAAATTTATGATTGGGGCAGTCAAAAAAATAGCCAATAAAAATTGACAAACAAAAAAGGCAAATTTTCACAATTTGCCTTTTTTTATACCATAAACCTTGTCAAAATTTCGGTAAGTTTTTGTTTGGTAATCGGTTTGGTAATAAAACCGTCCATGCCTGCTTTGCTACATTCGTTACGGTCGGCATCGGTATCGTTGGCGGTGAGTGCGATGATGGCGATACTGTCTTTGTTGTGGCGAATTTGGCGAGTGGCGGTCAAGCCGTCCATAATCGGCATTTGACAATCCATTAACACCAGTCCAATATCGGCACGGTGTTCGTTTAATAGTTTGATGGCTTCTTTACCATCGTTGGCAATGATGGCAGTGTAGCCCAACGCTTCTAGTTGTTTTTTAACAATTTTTTGGTTGGTGGCGTTGTCTTCTGCGACCAAAATTTGTTTATTTTGGTTAACAATTGGCACACTGGTTGGCAAGGTCAAATCTTCTAAAAAATGGTTGTCAACGTTCGGAGTGGACACGTTGGTATTTTGTGCTAATACTGCTTCATGGGTTTGCAAAAATTTTTTAAATGCCAATTCAGCACTTAATTGTTTGTCATGATTTGGGTTGATTTTTTCTTCACATAGGCTCATCACTTTGGCAAACACATCGGATAAGGGTGGCGGTTTTTGCACCAATTCGTCAAAATTCATCATGATATCTTTGCTAATGGTTCGCTCAGATTCCATGCTGATGATGATTTTTGGACTGATTTTAAACAGTTCAATTTGAGAAAAAATGCTTTCGTTGCCAATATAAGACAATTCATCAACCACAAAAATCGGCTGTAATCCTTCTACATTAAGGCGATTTACCCTGTCTATCATCGCTTGGTTTGGCGTGGTGAAAATCACACTATGCACATTCATAAAGTTTAAAATTTCGGTGCTGCGATACACGATATCATAAGGCGACACGATGATTAACAGAATCGGAAAATGGTTCAATGTGATGTCAAACACAGGCTGAACGCTGTTTTCAAGGATTGGTAAAAATACCTGAAATTCGCTGCCTTTGCCCGCTTCACTTTCAAGATGAATAAACCCGCCAAGTAACTGCGAAAAATTGTTTGAAATCGCAAGCCCCAATCCTGTGCCACCAAACTGTTGACTAATGGAGTCATTGGCTTGGTTAAAATACGAAAACAGTTTTTGTTGTTCTTTTTTGGCAATGCCGATACCTGTATCTTTGACGGTGATTTTTATCCAGTCGGTTGGCAAGTTTTCCACGCCAGATTTTTTGTGTTGAATGACTGGGTGTTGGCTGTTGACTTTGTCCACCAACAACGCCACATAGCCTTGTTTGGTAAATTTAATCGCATTGGTCATCAGGTTTAAAATAATCTGACGCATACGTCCATCATCGGTCTGAATGTTGCGTGGCACGTCTGGGTGCGTGTAGATATATAGACTGATGTTGTTGCGTTTGGCGTTGCCAATCATCAGCTCGGCTACTTGGTTGAGTAGGTTTAAAATATTTACCGAACTTAAGTTGAGTTGTAGTTTGCCAGCGTCCAGTTTTGCCACGTCCAGCATATCGTTTAACAAACTTAGCATGGTTTTGCTAGATTGTTGAATGGTGGTGATGGTGTCTTGTTGTTCTTGGTTAAAGTCGGCTTTGTCTTCTGCCAACAGCTCAATCATACCCATCATACCGCTTAACGGTGTACGCAGTTCATGCTCTAAAACCGCCCAAAGTTTGTCAAAGCCTGCTAATTTTTCGGCGGTTTGTTGGTCGCCCACCCATGCTTTTTGCAATTGTTGATGGTAATTGGTAACGACTCCCAAACTACCGCTAAAGCCTTGTAACTGCCCCAAACTGTTATAAAAAGGGTTTAATCGCAAATCATAAAAATCATTGCGTGGCAAATCCGTTACTGACAAAGTCAAAAACGCCGATTGCTCGTTGATTTGGGTGAGTAGTTGCTGTGTCGCTTTGTCCACACCTGCGATAAAATCTTGCAACATATACACCACCGTTTTGTCAAAAGGCGTGCTAAAAGTGTGGGCAAATTTTTCATTAAAATACAACAACCGCCCTTTACGATTGATTAAAAAAAGTGCCGTGGGCGACTTGTCAATCAAACGTTGCTGTCGGCAGAGTAACTGTTGAATATCATCAAAATACTGACTGGTTTTAAAAGAAAGGCGATTGACAATCTGACTCAGCTGTAACAACTCAGGCTCATTTGTGTTGTCAATGTGTAATGGTTGATAATTGCCTTGCACAATTTTGTGAAAATTTTGGCTATAATCCACCAACTGATACCAACTGTGATAACGTTTTTGCAACTGGATTAAATGTAGCGACAAAAACAAAAAAAACAACCAAACGGGCAACAAATACAAAGGATTGTGAAAAGTTTGATAAATTGGCACAAACTCAATATACACATAAAGTTGATAACCGCCATCTAACGGTCGCCATGCCTCCAAAACATTGCCATAACGCAACGTCTGCACATCATGAGAACGAGCCGACCAAGACGGCAATTTAAACGTACTCACCGAATTAATACTGTTGATATTGACCGTATTGCCATTTGGCTCAAACAGCACCAACTGATACGACTGCACAATGGCAGGGGCGTGTAAAGATTGTCTGTTAAAAAAACCTTTATGCTCATTGATATTTTTATTTAAACTGCTGATAATATTTTTTAAAAAGAGCTCACTGGTAGCCGTCTGTCTATCTTTGGCATACAAATATAACAAAGCATAACAGCTGATTACCAAGCAAAGCATGATAACAAAAAGCCTAGTCAAACTTCGTTGTGCGGCAGGACGATGAAAAATTGAGATTGAATGATGCACAAAACGTTACCATAAATACCAAAAAACACGAATTGATTTTTTTATTTTATCAAATCGTACTATAATAGCAGAAAATTAACAAAAAAAGATGAAAATTTATGAATAAACCTCTAAAAGTTATTTTTGCAGGTACGCCAGAATTTGCCAAAGTTGCCTTGCAAGCCTTAATTGAACAAAAAAACGAATTAAATATTGACATCGTTGCCGTTTATACTCAGCCAGACCGCAAGGCAGGGCGTGGACAAAAACTCACCGCTTCGCCTGTCAAAGAATTGGCAATCGCCCACAACATTCCTGTGGAACAGCCAGAGAGTTTTAGCCTAAAATCAGAAAACGGTCATGTTTCACGTGGAACATTGGCAAACTATCAGCCTGATGTGATGATTGTGGCGGCGTATGGTTTGATTTTACCGCTTGGGGTGCTAAATACGCCTACTTTTGGCTGTCTCAACATTCACGGCTCGCTACTACCACGTTGGCGTGGGGCAGCACCCATTCAGCGTGCGATTTTGGCAGGGGACGACAAAACAGGTATTACCATTATGCAGATGGCACAAGGGCTTGATACAGGCGATATGCTGTATAAGGTTGAATGTGCAATTACCGACACCGACACCACGCAAACGATACACGACAAACTGGCGGATTTAGGCGGACAAGCGATTATCACTGTGTTAAAAGATTTGCAAAATTATCAAGCAAAAGCCAAAAAACAAGACGATGATTTAGCCAATTATGCCGAAAAAATCACCACAGGGGAAGGCGAAATTAATTGGCAAAATGATGCGTTTAACATTCAACGTCAAATTCGTGCATTAAATGCTTTTAGTTATTTATCCGTTGAGAAAAATCCCAACGAACGCATTAAAATTTTAGAATGTAAACCGATTAAAGCTGACCAAACGACCGTAAAAACGGCAGGAACGGTGGTGAGCGTTGGGCGAAATGCGATTTTGGTAGCATGTGGCAAAGATAAAGACGGCATACAGCATTTGATTAATATCACCAAAATGCAATGGGCAGGCGGAAAACCTTTAACCGCTGAACAAATTGCCAATGGGGATAAATTGAATGATGGGGACGTTTTTCAATGAGCAAGTTAAACACCCGAGCCAAAGTCATATTCACTTTAGAAAAAATCCAACAAGGTCAATCACTTGCAAGCCTACTTGACCCACTTTTGCAAGATGTGGGCGACAAAGACAAAGGCTTTGTCCACGAATTGTTACTTGGTACACTGCGTCAATGGTGGGCGCTTTCCCGTATCGGTGAAAGTCTTATTGAAAAAGAAGTTACCGACAAGGGCGTGTGGGCAGGGCTGAATGTTGGCTTGTATCAACTTTTGTATATGGACACGCCAGACTACGCCAGCATTAACGACACGGTGGAAGCGGTCAAACAGCTAGAAAAAGGCTATGGGGCAGGGCTGATTAACGCCATTTTGCGAAAAGTGCAAAAAAATCCTGCCAAATTTGCCAAAAAAATCGCCAAAAATCACAGCCTACCCAACTGGCTTGCCAAAGAGCTAAAGCAAGATTGGGGCGAATATTATGATGAGTTGGGGCAGGCTTTACGCCAATCCGCACCGATTTTTTTGCGAATAAATGCCAAATTTACCACGCTTGATGATTATACAACATTGCTGAAAAATCAAGACATTGGCTTTGAGCTTGTCAATATTGGCGTAAAAAATGAACAAACCATTTTGCTAAATGATAATGTTAAAATTGGCGACTTACCGCATTTTGCCGATGGCTGGGTGAGTGTGCAAGACCGCCACGCCCAAATTTCGGCTCATCTTTTGGCAAGTTTGGCATTTGATAAGCCGTTAAATGTGCTTGACGCTTGTACCGCCCCCGGTGGAAAATTGGCTCATCTGTTAGAACTTAGCCAAAAAAATATGTTCCACGTGGAACAATTTAACATCGACAAAATCACCGCCCTAGACAACGACAAAAAACGCCTTGAGCGAGTGAGCCAAAACCTTGAGCGATTGCAATTGTCCGCCGATAATGTTAGCCTAGTGTGCGATGACGCGACCACTTTTACCGCCCTGCCGTTTGATGTGATTGTGCTTGACGCACCTTGCACGGCAACAGGCGTAATCCGCAGACACCCAGACATTGCCTTGTTAAGAACGCAAAATGACGTGATGCAAACGGTGGATTTGCAGGCAAAAATTTTGGCAAATTGTTGGCAAAACTTAGCAAAAAATGGCGTTTTGTTGTATGTTACCTGTTCGGTGCTAAAGGCGGAGAATGAAACGCAAATTGGCAGCTTTTTGGCAAAAAATGATGATGCAAAAGTCATAGATTTTACGCTAAATTTACCAAATCAAATTAAAAGAGATGTGGGTTATCAATGTTTGCCGTTAAATGAAAATGATGGCGATGGTTTTTATTATGCACTTTTGCAAAAAGTTTAAAATAGGGGAACGATAATGACAATGATAATGTTAAATTTAAATCAACAAGATGAAAGTTTGCTTTTACAAGCTGTAAAACAGATGGGCGGTAGTATTGAACAATTTATTTTACAAAGTATGCGAAAAGAAGCCTTGCAAACTACACAGCATTTTAATGAGCAAAATCAAAGTATTGTGATGAAAAATTTTGTGCCAAATGCCGAAACACTACAGGCGATTGAATCGGCAAGACGTGGCGAAGTTGAGCATTTTGCCACTTATGAAGACATGATGACGGCGTTGAGCAAGACATCATGAGAATGATTAACCTAACCAGTCAATTTAAACGAGATTGTAAAAAGCATTATTTGGCATTGGTAACGCCTGCGTGGGCGGAAGTTTTTGCAAAATTGCTCAATGACGAACCATTGCCACAAAAATATCACGACCACCCACTTAAAGGTGATTTGCAAGATTTGCGAGATTGTCATATTCAGCCAGATTTAATTTTGTTATATAGAAAATATGACAATGTGTTGGAATTGGTGCGATTGGGCAGTCATAGCGAATTGGTGATTGTTTAATATTTAACTTTAACCATATGATTTTAAACAATTTTTTAACTATTTAATTTTAAAAGGAAAACCCTATGCAATATATCAGCACGCGTGGCAACACGCCAAAAATGCAATTTAGCGATGTTTTACTGATGGGACTTGCCCCAGATGGCGGTTTGATGCTCCCAGAAACCTATCCGCACATTGACGATGCGACTTTGACTAAATGGCGTACATTAAGCTACACCGATTTGGCGTTTGAGATTATGCAATTGTTCGCCACCGACATTGACAAGGCGGATTTAAAAGGCTTGATTGACAAAACTTATACCGTAGAAGCCTTTGGCAAAGCCGACATCACGCCTGTTCGTAAGCTAAAAGACGGCATTAAAATCATTGAATTGTCCAATGGCCCGACCCTTGCCTTTAAAGACATTGCAATGCAGTTTTTGGGCAACGCCTTTGAATATGTGCTAAAACAAAAAAATGAACGCTTGACGATTATCGGTGCAACGTCAGGCGATACAGGCTCGGCGGCGGAATATGCCTTGCGTGGCAAAGAAAATATTGAAGTGTTTATGATGTCGCCACACGGCAAAATGAGCGAATTTCAACGTGCTCAAATGTACAGTTTGACCGATAAAAACATTCACAACATCGCCATTAACGGTATGTTTGACGACTGCCAAGACATAGTCAAAGCCTTGCAACAAGACGCTGATTTCAAGGAAAAATACAGTCTTGGCACGGTCAATTCAATCAACTGGGGACGCATTCTTGCCCAAATCGTGTACTATTTTAAAGGCTATTTTGCCAGCACCGAAAATAACAGCCAAAAGGTGAGTTTTTGTGTGCCGTCTGGTAACTTTGGCAACATTTGTGCAGGGCATATCGCGCGTGAAATGGGCTTGCCGATTGACCGTTTGATTGTGGCGACCAACGAAAATGACGTGTTAAATGACTTTTTCCAAACGGGCAAATACCGCCCACGCACAGCTGACAAGACTTATGTAACGTCAAGTCCGTCTATGGACATCTCAAAAGCGTCAAATTTTGAGCGTTTTGTGTATTTGCTCGTGGGCAAAGATACGCAAAAATTAACTGCACTTTGGGCGGACGTAAACAGCGGTCAAGGCTTTGATTTGGCAGAGCTTTTGGGCGATATTCACAGCAAATATGGCTTTACATCGGGCAAATCGACCCATGCCGACCGTATTGCGACCATCAAAGCGGTGTATGAAAGCGATAATGACTTGCTAGACCCACACACGGCAGATGGTGTAAAAGTGGCTCGTGAAGTGCGTAAAAATGGTGAGATTATCGTCTGTGCGGAAACGGCTTTGCCTGCCAAATTTGCCGAAACGATTAATGAAGCTGTTGGACAAATTGACATTCCACGCCCTGCCCACACCGAAAATATTGAAAGCCTTGAGCAGTTTGTAACCGTGCTGGATAATAAAGCGGATTTGGTGAGAGAGCAGATTGAGAAATTTGTTGTGGCTAAATAGTTGATAGGTTAAAAAGAAAACCCTTTGATTGATGTCAAAGGGTTTTTTTTAATACATTTAAAATGGTACGCTCGGCGGGACTCGAACCCACGCCACAGGCTTCGGAGACCTGTACTCTATCCAGTTGAGCTACGAGCGTAAAACAAAATTTTTCTAACATTTTAACAAATTTTGTGTTATAAAAGCAAACTTATTCATCAGATTGGGACAATTTTTTGAACTCGCCGTCTAACAATACCGATTTACCAGATTTTTCACAGCGAATTTTGACATGGTTTGCCGTACATGGCAGACACGATTTGCCGTGGCAACAGCATTTGTTGGCAATGCCAAATCCTTACCCTGTTTGGATTTCAGAAGTCATGCTTCAGCAGACCCAAGTCACCACTGTCATTCCCTATTTTACAAGGTTTATGCAAAGTTTTCCAACGGTGCAAGATTTGGCAAATGCGGACTGGGAGCAGGTTGCCGAGCATTGGGCGGGACTTGGGTATTATGCTAGAGCCAGAAATTTGCACAAAGGGGCAAAGCAGTTGGCTCAGATTATCGCCGATACAGGCGATTTTCCGCAAACGGTGCAAGATTGGCAGGCAATTGCAGGCGTGGGACAGTCCACCGCAGGGGCAATTGTGGCGATGGGCGTGCGTGCCACCCAAGAAAAAGGCGTGATTTGTGATGGCAATGTCAAACGGGTGCTGACTCGTTGGGCGGGCATTGACGCAGATATCAACAAAACAGCGACCACCAAGACGCTTTGGGCGTTAGCCGAACGCTTAACGCCCGCCACCGATAGCGGTCTATACGCCCAAGCCATGATGGACATGGGGGCGACCGTTTGCACCAAGTCAAAGCCCAATTGTCTTTTTTGTCCAATTGAGCAAGATTGCGTTGCCAAATCTCAAGGCAGACAGACCGATTATCCTGTTAAAAGCAAAAAATCGCCCAACCCATCAAAGTATTCTTTGGCGATTTTTTTGACCGATAACGATGGCAAAACCTTGTGGTTACAGCGTCCTGATAATGGGATTTGGGGCGGACTGTATTGTTTGCCGTTATTTTTTGTTAAAAAAAACAAACAAAATCAAACTATTGCTGATTTTCACAGCGATTTTGACAATGAATATACGTTGGCAGAGCAGGTGATTTTTGAATTTTTAAGCAAACACTCACATATCAACAGCCATGATTTTTCGCAATATTTTGGCGAAAAAATGATAAAACACAGTTTGACGCATTTTCATTGGTTTTTAACGCCTATAACAATTGTTATCAATGACGAACAAAAAAAGGCGTTAAACGAGCGGTTAAACGATTTGGCATTGGCAGAAAATTGGACATGGATTGGTCAAAATGATGTACAAAATTTGGCAATTTCCACCGCCATGCAAAAGCTAATGTAAGCATTTATTACAAAAATTACTTATTTTGACAGTATTTGACAAAAACTGCTCAATTTTGGGTCAAGATGAACAGTTTTTCTACACAATTAACAAAGCAACCTTTTAATTTTAGCAATTTTTTTTCTACAATACGCTTATCAAAATTCACTATTATTTTAAGAGGAAAAACATATGTTTGCTTTAATTGGTTCTTTAATTTCTGGTTTAATCATCGGCGTATTGGCACGTTTTATCAAACCGGGTGCTGACTCAATGGGCTGGATTATGACGATTGTGCTAGGTATTGTCGGTGCGGTCGTTGGTGGGTTTTTGGCAAGTGCGTTAGGTCTAGCGACAAACGGTGGCTTTATAGGCTTGGCGCTCTCAGTTGTCGGTGCGATTATCGTGTTGTTTATTTACGAAATCGTTACTGGAAAACGCAAAATTGGTAAATAATTTTGTTAAAAATTATTCATAATAAAAACCCATTGTCAAGCTGATAATGGGTTTTTATTTTTTAACAATATTCAAAAATTAATTATTTTTCGCTAAATAATTTAACGCCATGTGCAAAAGCACATTCTTTCATGCGAGCAGACTGTGCGATTACGATGGCATCACGCTTGCCCATTGCAATGCTTAAGTTATTGTTTTTACTGGCGTTGGCTTTGCCAAGCCCAAAACTCACCGTTGGATAAATGCCATGACGACCACCTGCGATACCGATACCAACGCCTGACATATTAATGCCTGATGAGCGGTTTTGGTTGGCTTTGATGTATTGGGTTAGGCGGTTGTATTCACTGGTCAAAGCGGTGCAATCATAGCTTTGGTATGTGTTTGGCGAAACGTATTGTGGCGTTGGCGTGCTGGCACAGCCTGTTAAAAATAGGGCAAATGCCATACCGCTTGCCAATAGTTTTGTGGATTTTTGCATAATCATGCCTTGTGTTTGGAATAGTTTGGGTTATTTTAGCATAAATTTGTCAAAGTTTTTGTCAGTTTGTCTGACTAAACAATGATTTTAGCCAATTTGTAAGAATTCGGAAATATCCATATACACAATTTATAAATATTTTTGCAACAATTTTCGGTTATACTACGCACTGGCAAGGAGTCTGTCTATGTTTTTAGTGTACGACCGTTTTTTTTATCAATTAAAACCAGTCTTGGGGCAAAAAACTTTTTGGCTCACGTTGGTGTTTTTGGGAAATGCCAGTGTTTTTTTGAGTGCTTGTCAACCCAAAGAAAAAAACAATCCACAAACCCAAGTGGTGAATGAACAACAAAATATGTCTGTTCCCACCCAGTTTGAAACCATAGCACCACCCGCCAGCACCAGTGTCGCTGATGATAGTTTGGTATCTTCTACCGCAACGCTTGATAGCGAACCACAAGCAGTCATTTTAGATGAACTGACAGAGACTCAAGTAATAGATTCCAAACGCGATTATAAAACAGAACATCTTGATGCCATGCTAGAGCATTATGCGGTGGATGAATTTTTGCCAAATGGTGCAGAGAGCGAAGATTTTCAACAAGCCTATCTTGCCAATATCTACACCATGCATCACAACAACCCTGTGCTAAATGCTGATGATAATGCCGATGTTGCCTTTGTTAAAAATATGATTTTGCACCGTCAAGGGGCGATTAACCTTGCTAAATTACAGCTAGATTATGGCAATGATGACAGTTTAAAATATTTTGCCAAAGACATCATCGCTACCCAAGAAAATGACATTTGGCTAATGACGCATTGGTTAAAAGAAATTTATCCCAACCAGCCCAAAACCCAAAAGCCTCACCAACAAAATATCCAACAAGAATTTGCCAACAGTGTCAACCAAATGCACGAACAAATGCTCATCGGTGCATTACAAGACGATGCGGATATGGTATTTATCCACACTATGCTTCCTTATCACAAAGGGGCGTTGGCAATGGCACAAGTAGAGTTAAAATACGGTACAGACCCAAAAGTGCGTGGTCTTGCCGATGATATTATCATGAACCAAATTCCCGAAATTCAGTTTATGCAAAAATGGCTTAAGGAACATCGTTAAGCCATTTTAAACAGTTATTTGGTCAAGTTTAACGAGCTGGGCTAAAGTCGTGATACATTTCTTGTAAAAAACGCCATGCTTGTTGTTGTTCTTTTTGACGACTTTCGTCAGTTGATAGGCTTGGCAATACGATATTAAGTTGTAAAAATAAATCGCCTGCGTCTTTTGCAGGAATGCCTTTGCCTTTTAACCGCAGTTTTGTGCCGTTTTTGCTATTTTTTGGAATGTTCACATTGACTTTGCCGACAGGTGTGGTAACTGTAATCGTACCGCCAAATACCGCTTCCCAAGGCGATACATCGACGATTTGGGTTACGTTTTTGCCGTCAATTTTGTATTTGTCATCGTTTTTAAATTTCACGGTTAAATACAAATCGCCATTGTCGCCATAGGCATTGGCTTGACCTTGTTTGGCAAGGCGGATTTTTTGTCCTTCGCTGATACCTTTGGGGATTTTGACTTGTATGGTTTTGTTGTCGTAGGACACACCAGACATGGTTTGTACAGGGCTACTGATGGTGATTTTGCGAGTATCACCATCATAACTGGCTTGCAAATCAATCACAATCTCGGTGTGTTCGTCTTCGCCTTTTTGGGCTTGTTGTTGGCTACGTCCGCCAAAACCTTGAAACAAGTCTTCAAAACCAAAAGATTGCCCTTGCCCAAAACCTGCTCCACCACCGCCAAAACTACCACCGCCAAAATGACGTAAAATTTCTTCAAGGTCTTCTTGGCTCACGTTACTGGCGTTGTTAAAGCCACCGCCACCAAATCCGCCCCCATTAAAACCGCCAAAACCACCTTGCCCCATAAATGGATTGTTCAGCATGGCATCGTATTGACTGCGTTTTTGGCTGTCTTTTAAGGTTTCGTAGGCGTTGTTAATCTCGCCCATTTTTTTGTCTGCATCTGGGTCTTTGCTGATATCGGGGTGATGTTTTCGCACCAGTTTGCGATAAGCTTTTTTAATCTCATCTTCGCTGGCTTTTTTATCCACGCCCAATATGTCATAATAGTTCTTTTCTGCCATATTTATCCTTTGCATTTTTGTAGAATACAGGTAATATAGTGGCGAATTATTGATTTTCAATTAACCCAAAAAGAGAAAAACATGACAAAAATCGCCCTTTTAGATTATGGTATGGGAAACCTACACTCCGCAGGTAAAGCACTCACCAATGTCGGTGCAGACGTGATTATCACAAACGACCCAAAAAAAATTAACACTTGCGATAAAATCGTCTTTCCGGGGGTCGGTGCGATGAAAGACTGCATGATGGGTATGGCGGACGCAGGCATTGATGAAGTCGTCAAAACCGCTGTGTTTAACAAGCCAATCATGGCAATTTGTGTCGGTATGCAGGCTTTATTTGAAACATCTGCCGAAAATGACGGTGTGGACTGTTTAAAAATTTTAAATGGTCATGTTAAAAAAATTGACGATAACATGACCGAAAACCACGAAAAACTCAAAGTACCGCATATGGGCTGGAACACGGTTTTTGGCATGGACTTGAGCCACCCACTTTGGCACAACATCAGCGACCACACGCATTTTTATTTTGTGCATAGTTATTATTGTCAGCCATCTGATAGCGATGTGGTGTCGGCGACTTGTCATTATGGCATGGACTTTTGTACCAGCGTTATCAAAGACAATCTATTTGCCACCCAATTTCACCCAGAAAAAAGCCACACTGCAGGCTTGCAACTGTTAAAAAATTTTGTGGAATGGAAAATTTAAGTTAACAAATGTTAAAAATTTTGTTAAACTAAACCACGATTTATCTTTAACCATTGAACCATCAAGGAAACATCATGCGTTATATATTTTTGACATTATTGCTGTTAAATGCAGGCGTATTTGGTTATTACACATTTTTGCACAAAGCTACGGACAACCAAAGTCTCGCTCAAGCTCAAGCAAGCTTAACCAATCCTGTAACCGCAACCAACGTTACCAGTGAGTTGCCACCGATGATTGGTACAAAAAAATAAACGTTTTTTTACAAACATTATTCCACTAAAGGTATCATCACCGTTACCACAAGCCCTGTATTTTCTTGATTGTGGGCGATGACGATACCGTTGTGCAAATGGGCGATACGACTCACAATCGCAAGCCCAAGTCCACTGCCTTGCGTGGTACGAGCCGTTTCGCCACGTTCAAAGGGTTGCATGATTCTGTCTAATTGGTCTTCTGCCACGCCTTCGCCTTTATCGCTTACGCTGATTTGTAAATAACGCTGTAAACTCATGACTGCTTGGGCGGTGTTGTCCGTTTCGGTGAGTTTTTCCAGACTTTTTTTGGCTAATGTTAAATAATCTTGAAAAGCAGTTTCATCAATCACGCCAATTTTTATCAAAATCGGTGGTTCGCCATAACGGTTGGCATTGTTCACCAAATTTACAATCAATCGCTTGATGGACAAAGGACGCAAGGCAATATTTGGCAAATCGTCATCAATCTGCAACTCAAATGGCAAAGGGGCAAACTGCACCACAATCTCACGCACAATCGGACGTAAATCGGTCAATCGCACCGCTTCGTCCGAGCCGTCTTTCATAAACGAAATAAACTGCTCCAAAATCGCATCCATGTCTTCAATATCATAGACCAAACCATCTTTTAAAAACTCATCAGGCAACATTTCCGCCGTCAATCGCATACGGGTCAAAGGCGTGCGTAAATCATGGGAAATACCCGCCAGCATGATGTTGCGTTCTTTTTGGGTTTGGGTTAGGTTGTGAAACAGGCGATTAAATGCAAGGTTTACTTGGCGGATTTCGGTTGAGCCTTCGTTGGTCGGCAAATGGTTGGCGTGACCGAGCGTAATATAATCCAAAGCGGTTTTTTGCAAACGTTTTAACGGACGGTTTAATTGTCTTACCAAAAAAATAATCGTTAATAACGTAAAAATCGGAATACCCAATACAAAAAACAAAATCGTGGTGGGGCTGTATTGGGCGTAAAATTTGACAGGTTCTTGTAACCAAAATTCGGGGTGTTTGCTGTCTTGAACGTACAAAATCGGTACAGGTTTAAACTTAAAATACACAATAGTTGGGCGGTTTAACACAGTACTGATTTGTTCTGCCATGATATCGGTAAAAAAACCGACAAAAGTTTTTTCTTCTACTTCTGGAAAAGCGGTTGTATCGGTCAAAATATCAATGTGCGATGTGCGAATGACCCAATCTTTAACCTTTGGCTCGTGTTGCCAATCGTGGTTTAACCTATCTAGCATGACAAGCTGATTGGCGATATAATTGGCATGATTTTTGAGTTCTGGCAAATACAGACTTCGCCAAAAAAACCACAAGGTCAAACTCACCGACAACATCACCATTAACATTACCATAGATGTGGTTTGCCATGTGTTGCTATAACTGGTCAGACGCTCGGGTCGCAAAGATTTCATAGATTATCCGCTTTTTTGCCAAAATCCTTGTTATAATAGGCAATTTTTAACAAAACAGCAAATTTTTATTTTTATTAAGGCAAATGTATGCAATTTTCAAAATTTGGTGAAAAATTCACCCAAAACAGTGGTATTTTACAGTTGATGGACGACTTGGGCAATGCGTTGGCAAGCGACCAACCGACCAATATGCTAGGCGGTGGTAATCCTGCATTTATTAAAGAAGTCAATGAAGTATATTTAAAAATACTAAACAATATCGTGGCAAGCGAAAACGATTTGCACCGCAACATTGCCTTAGACAGCGTTGCCAACTATGCCACACCGCAAGGTGATGTGGGGTTTATTGATACCTTGGTGGATTTTTTTAATCGCAATTATGATTGGGGTTTGACACGAGAAAATATCGCCTTAACCAATGGCTCACAAAATGCATTTTTTTATCTGTTTAATCTGTTTAGCGGAAAATATGCCGATGGGCATGACAAGGCGATTTTGCTACCACTCGCCCCAGAGTATATCGGCTATGCGGACGCTCATGTTGATGATTCGCATTTTGTGGCGGTTGAACCTGCCATTGATGATGTTAGCCATAATGGTGAAACAGGATTTTTTAAATACCGAGTGGATTTTGACAAATTAAACAGCTTGCCAGCCTTGCAAAATGGCGATATTGGGGCGATTTGTTGCTCTCGTCCGACCAATCCGACAGGCAACGTGCTGACCGATGACGAAATGGCACAACTTGACAAAATCGCCCAACAGTACCAAATTCCACTGATTATTGACAATGCCTATGGTATGCCGTTTCCACACATTATCCACACCGACACCACTTTGACGTGGCATGATAACATTGTGCTATGTTTTAGTTTGTCAAAAATCGGTCTAGCAGGCGTGCGGACAGGCATTGTCGTGGCTCGCCCAGAGATTGTTAAAGCGATTAGCAGTCTTAATGCGATTATTAACCTTGCACCGACACGTTTTGGCGGTGCGATTGTCAAGGCATTGTTGGCAAATGACACAATTCAAGACTTGTCGCTCAATCACATTCGCCCATTTTATGCCAAACAATCTGCCTTTGCCATTGGTTTGTTAAAACAAACTTTTGCCGACCTTCCCCAAGTCAAAATTCACAAGCCTGAAGGGGCGATATTTTTGTGGATTTGGTTCAAAGATTTGCCAATCAGCACCCAGCGTTTGTACCAAATTTTAAAAGAAAAAGGCACGCTGATTATTCCAAGCGAACATTTTTTTGTGGGGCTAGACACCGCCAACTACCGCCACGCCCACGAATGTATCCGCATGAGTATCGCCCAACATGATGACACGCTTGCCAAAGGCATTGCTTGCATTGGTGATGTTGTCAAAGCGGTGTATCGTGGGGAAATGGTGTGATAATTGACAAGTGTTGATTAACAATTTGTTAAAAATAAATAGCAATTTTTAACAAAAAAGTTTAAAATAATAGTCATTATCATTTAGCAATATGATATTCCTCAACAAAGGGGTCATGTTGCTTTTTTTTGTCAATCAAAAAGGCTCATTTTATGAAAAAACAATCGTTAGCAGTCCTAGTGCCGATGTTGATGGGTATGGCAAGTCAGTCGGTTTTGGCAGATGATACCACAACAACCACCGAACCTACCACCACGCTAGACACCATCTCTATCCAAGCCACTCGCTCAGATGCCGAAAAAGACTACGTTACCACCGTTGCTCCCAATCTGTTAAAGTCTAACGATTCGTTATTTGAAACTGCCAAATCTGTGTCGGTGATTACCGAAGAACAGCTTAAGCAAAAACAAGCCACCACCGTATCCGAAGCCTTAAAAGGCGTGGCGGGCGTGAGTACAGGGCAGTATGGCAGACGGGGTTGGGACGATTTTGTCATTCGTGGACAATTGGCAAACTCGCAAGTGATGATTGACGGTATGCGTACGGCAACCTCTACCAATTTTTTGAACAGTTTTGATGTGTCAGGACTTGAGTCGGTGGAAGTGGTAAAAGGCCCTGATTCGGTCGGATTTGGACAGTTAATGCCAGCAGGTGTGGTGAATTTAACCACCAAAAAACCCAAAGCCAATAGTTTTCAGGAAGTGAGCATTTCTGCTGGTAGTGATGGCTTTATCCAAGGGGCTTTTGATGTCAATTATGCCAAAAATAACAGCACCGATGGGGCGTTTCGTATCAATGGGCGTGTGGCGGACTCGGACGACCCAACCAATGATGTGTATTTTAAAAACTATTATATCGCACCGTCTTATCATTTTAACCTCAATGACAAAACCGATATGACGTTGTTGGCAAGTTATCAAGCCAGTAAATATGTGCGTCAGCAAGGCATGCCAAGCCAAAATAATGTGTATAAAAATTATCCAAGTAACTTTTTCTTTGGCGACCCAAATCGTTATTTGAATGATGAAAGTGTGCGTTTGGGTTATCAGCTAAATCATGATTTTGATAATGATTGGCATTTAAAACAAAACTTTGCTTTTACCAAACGTGAAGCCGATGGTTCAGCCGTATTGGCAAACACTGCAAGACCGATGACAGGCTCGGTGATGAGAAGACAGCTCAATGACCAGTTAAAACAAGATACTATTTTGTCATTGGACACCAATGTGAATAAAAGTTTTTATACTGGCAATGTCAGTCATGATGTGATGGTTGGGGTTGATGGGTTTAGAGAGCGGAGTGATTATGCGTTTTATACTTGTACCTTTGGCACGATGGATTTGAACAATCCACAATCGGCAAATAACAACTGCACATCGGCTTTAGTCATGCACAACAATCATGCGTTAAACCATTTACAATATGTCGGTCTGTATGCCAAAAATACCATGCGAACCAAAGGCTTTGATGACGATAGCCAATGGCTTGTCAGTGTAGGCGGTCGCTATGATTGGTCACAAGTACAAAGCGACAGCCGAAGAACAGGTTTAACCACCAAAAACTCAGACAACGCCTTTACCGCCAATGCGTCTGTGATGTATGACTGGCACAATATGGTCGCTCCGTATGTGAGCTACGCCACGTCATTTTTACCAACTACGGACAAAGGACAAGACGGCAGTATCCTAGACCCAGAAACAGGCGAACAGTTTGAAGTCGGTGTCAAATTACAAAGCCTTGACCAACGCATTCAAGGCACGTTAAGTTATTATGATTTGACTCGTAAAGATGTTGCCGAAAGCAATGGCGATTATTATGTCGCAGTTGGCGAACAAAATACCAAAGGCTATGAAGCCGAAGTCAAAGCCATGCTTAACGACCAATGGAACGTATCGGCAAGTTACAGTTATATTCCGACCGCAGACGTTATCAAAGCGACCGCAAAATCAAACTACCGTGTCGGACAACGCATTAACCATGTACCAAAAAACACCTACAGTCTAGGCACTCAATACTACTTTGACCCATCACAAAAAGGCTGGTACGTGGGCGGTATGTATCGCCACGAAGACGCACACCATGCCGAACGTGGTGCTGTGAGCATTGATTTGCCAAGCTATAACTTGCTAGATTTAGAAGCAGGTTATCAAGCGGACAAATGGCGACTGGGCATGATGGTACAAAACGTTACCGATGAAGATTACTACTCTGGCACATCACCAAATGCGTCTATGGTGACGTATGGCGACCCACGCTCGTATCGCATGACATTAAGTTACCAATTCTAATTATACTGTCAAAAAAGCCGTTGCATTTTGTCGTTTTTGATAAAATCGGCGGTTTTTTTTCACATCAAAATTTATCAAAATCCATCAAAGAAAGAAACGTTTATGCAAAAATGGCAAATTGAACTTTATGGTACGCCGATTTGGTTATTACAAACCTTTTTTGGCGTGGTAATCGTGGGCGGATTGTTGGTTCTTAGCCTAAAAAATACGTACTTTGGCAAACAGTTTTATCAAGTTATCAAACCTTGTATTGATAAAAATAACGCCTCCAAAATTATCGCCCTTATGGTGATTATGCTTGTTTTGTTGTTATTAGAAGTGCGATTTAGCGTTCTCAATACCTTTTTTTATAATGGCTTATACAGTGCCTTAGAAAAAAAACAATTAGACGCTTTTTGGTTTTTTGCAGGGTTAAATGCGTTGCTCTTGGTGGTGCGAATTATTAACGGTGTGATTGACCAATGGTTTGAAGAAGTGTTCAAAATCCGCTGGTTAGAGCGGTTTAACCAAGCCTTGCTCAATCAATGGCTAAGTCATAAACATTATTATCACCTACAAATGAGCCAACAACGCCCCGATAACATTGACCAACGTATCCAGCAAGATGCCCAAGACTTTATCACAACCACGGTGGAGTTTGTGCGTGGCATGATTAATTCGGTGGTGTCTGCCATTGAATTTACCATTGTGCTATGGGGTTTGTCAGGTTTGATGGTGCTGTTTGGATTTGAGATTCCCAAAGGCATGGTATTTTTTGTGTTTATTTTTGCGATTTTGGCGACTTTTGGTGCGATGTGGATTGGTAATCCATTGATTAAGCTCAACTTTGATAACGAACGGCTCAACGGTAATTACCGTTTTTCGCTCATTCGTATTCGCAATCATGCCGAAAGTATCGCTTTTTATGATGGCGAAAAATTGGAAAAACAAAACCTACAACACCATTTTAAACACATCATTGATAACCGTTGGAAAATCGTCTATCGCTCGTTGGGGCTAAACAGTTTTAACAATGGCTTAACCCAAGGCGTGCAACTGTTACCGCTTATGCTCCAAGCTCCACGCTTTTTTGCAGGGCAAGCCACCATCGGCGATATGCACCAAACGGTGCAAGCCTTTAACCGTCTGCAACGAGCCTTATCATTTTTTCGCAATTTTTATGAAGAGTTTACCGCTTATCAAGCCAGACTTGAGCGTTTGGACGGATTTTTTAACGCTGTACAAAACCAAAAACCCACCAAACAAGCCGAACGCCTTAGCCATGATGATGGCGTGATTTTGGACAATGTGGGCTTATATTTGGCGGACGGCAAACCCTTATTTACCCAGTTAAATTTACAACTCAAACAAGGCGATAGCCTGTTAATCAAAGGCTTAAGCGGTTGTGGTAAAACGTCTTTGTTGCGATTATTGGCAAATCTTTGGCGATTTGACAGCGAAGGCAGGATTTATCTACCGCATAAATCAGACGTGATGTTTGTGCCACAACGTCCGTATTTGCCACAAGGCACGCTAAAGCAGGCAATTTGCTACCCTGACGACAGTTTTGCGGGCGTAAAAGACGACAAATTATTACCCTATTTGGCGTTGTGTCGTTTAGATTATTTACAAGAAAAATTAAACCAAACTGATGATTGGCAACAACGTTTATCCCCTGGGGAACAACAACGTATCGCTTTTTTGCGAGTGCTATTGGCAGAGCCAAAGGTGTTGCTGATGGACGAAGTTACTTCGGCATTGGACGAGATGACCGAAGCCCATCTGTACCAGCTAGTCAAAACCCATTTGCCAAATGTGCTGATGATAAGTGTCGGTCATCGCAATACTTTGACCGCTTTTCACCAACAAACATTGTCTTTAGATGATAAAAATGTTGGTTTTCAAGGCAAAAAATTGTGATACAATGCTTTGACAAGGCTTTTTTGATAAGGAAATGTTATGGACAATCACATCATTTTACAAAATCATGACGGTGTATTAGAAATCATTTTTAACCGCCCAAACAAAAAAAACGCCATCACTAACGCCATGTATCACGACATACAAACTGCCATGCAAAACGCCTTACATGATGATAACATCAAGGTGGTTTTGTTCAGTGCCAATGGCGATTTTTTTACTGCAGGCAATGACATTGCCGACTTTGTAGAGATTAGCCAAAACGCTGACTTGACCTTTAACTCCCTAGATTTTGTCAAATTTTTGGGCGAATTTCCAAAACCCATCGTAGCCAGCGTTACAGGCTCGGCAGTTGGCATTGGCACGACCATGTTGTTACATTCTGACTTGGTGTATATCAGCAAAACTGCCAAACTGCTCACACCCTTTGTCAATCTAGGCTTAGTCCCAGAGGCAGGTTCAAGCCTATTATTAACCGAACGAATCGGCTACAACCGAGCTTTTAGTATGTTTGTGATGAATGAAGGCTTAATAGGCGAGCAAGCGGTGAATTTTGGCATTGCTAACACTGCCTTTGATAATGCTGATGATGTGCTTGCCACCGCACGCCAAAAAGCGGTGGAGCTTGCCAACAAACCTGTGCAAGCGGTGCTACAGACCAAAGCATTAATGCGACACACAACGGCAATTTTGGCAAAAATCCACCAAGAAAATGCTTGTTTTGCCGAAAGACTACAAAGCGAAGAAGCCCAAATGATTTTACAACAGTTTTTGACAAAAAAATAAGAACCTGTATTCATAACGTCTTTGCGTTGAAAAATAGGATAAATCGCTAGCTTTTCAAGACAAAAAAAAGCCCAAATCTGCAAAGATTTGGGTATTATGAAAAAGTCAATCAACCAATTTTCTTAAGCTGTAATTTTCAAACTGTAAAATGATGGTGGCGTGAGGCAGGATCGAACTGCCGACACACGGATTTTCAATCCGTTGCTCTACCGACTGAGCTATCGCGCCATAATTATTTGAGCCACTATTAAACCAAAAAAACCAAGTCTTGTCAAACTGTTTTTTTAAATATTTGCTTGTTTGGTTATTTTTTGTACAATTTTTAAGGTTTTCAGCCATTTTTTATGCAAAAGCAAATAAAAGTTTGTTTTTAAAAATTGTAAAAAGTTACTGCGTCATGTTGTGAATACAGGCTCTTAACCCAATTCATATTGTTGTAAAATTTGGTGAATGGTGGTTTCTGCGGGCATAAATTGGTGTATGCCTTTTTTGCGTTCCACCATTACGACTTGTTTGACAAACTTTTGTTCAATACCACGCCCACGATTGGCAGGGTGTACACTCAAATATTGCAATCGGCGTTGCTCATTGACCCCATCGTCAAAACAACCAACACAGGCAATCGGCTTGCCGTTAAACATACCCAAATACGCACAGTTGTGCGGATTTTGTTGCCAAGATGCTTGCAAAATTTTGACGATTTGTTCGCTTGTTTCTGTGTTATGCGTGAGATTGTCTGGATTTTGATAATCCAGATACAGAGCGGTCAGGCGTTGTTCTAGTTCGGCTTGGTTAATCGGCTCTTTGGCATGTGTGAGTGCGTCAAGGCGTGAGATGGCAAGGGCTTCTAGTGGCATGATGTTTCCTTTGTTTTTTTGTGTTATTTTAGCATAATTTTTATATGTTTATGCGATTATTTTATTAAGTATTTTTTAACTTAAAAAATCTATTATGTAGTTTTGCATAATAAAATGTTTTTTTAGTCCGCTTATTTTGCTAAATTTGTGCTAAAATAACGCTATCTTTTTAGACTTTTGAGCATGATATGAAAAACAATTCATTTTTAACCAAGGTATTTAGTTATCGTGGTCTTTCGGGCTTGTTGACTTTGGGCAGTGTTGTCGGCATGAGCTTTGCTTATTATTTGCAAAAAGTGGTCGGCTTAGACCCTTGTCCTTTGTGTATTTTTCAGCGTGTCGGTTTGATTGGTATGGGTGTTTTTGCCTTTATCGCTTTTGTGGTGAACCCCAGAAAAGTCGGTGCAAGATTGTCTTTGATGGTTTTGGCATTGCTGAGTATTTTGTGGTCGGTGGGTGTGGCGGGTCGTCATATTTGGTTACAAAACTTGCCACCAGATGAAGTACCTGCGTGCGGGCCAGGTCTAAACTACTGGATGGACACATTGCCGATTGCACAGGTGTTCAAGGAAGTGTTTACAGGCTCTGGCGAGTGCGCTGTGATTGATTGGACATTTTTGGGTTTTAGTTTACCACAGTTGTCTGTTGCGTTTTTTGGTGTGTTAACTGTGATAGTTTTGTTAAATTGTTACTATTCATTACAAAAAACTAGCAATCCGTAATAATTTTATGGTTTTATTGTTGTAAAGATAGTAAAATAACTTTTTAAGTTGTACGCTTTTAATTTATCTCAAACGACAACTGACCTACAAATGCGAGAACGCAGGTTGCCGTTTTGAAATCGTCAATGAGAAATACACTACCCAAACTTGTTCGTGTTGCGGTCAAATCGACAGCAATAGTCCGAAAGGTAGAGCAGGTTTGTGAATAAGAGAATGGACTTGTGCGAAGTGTGGCACATGGCATGATAGAGATATCAATGCCAGTAAGAACATTCTTGCGGTCGGGCTTGACCGTCTGGGAGCAGGAATCCTCGAACGATAGGGAGGGGAGGAAGTCAATGATTCGAATTTAAAAACCGTCTTACTACAAAGCAATATTTGTATTATATATAAAATTCAACTACTTTAACGCTTATTGTAAAGGAAAGATACTATGGCGCTTAATGCTCTTAAAAAATCAGCAAGCCCAGCACCAAAACCGACAAACGATAGCATCGCAAGTGCAAGTGATGGTAATAAACTGGGCGGGCGTTATCGAGATTTGATTGTCTCGTTAGGGATTTTCGTGTTGATGTTGATTGGCTTATTGGGCTATACCGTTTGGACATCTGTCCAAATTCGGCACAATACTGCCGTTATGTCAGCAACCAGTAATGTAACCAATAACGTACAACAGGTAATTAAAGACTTGTTTGACATGCAAATCAGCTATGGTGAAGATATTAATTCACCACATAGCATCACAGTATTAGATCGTTTGGCTGTTCAAAGTAAACAAATTGATAACGATTTGGCAGCACTCAAAAACGGTGGGCGAGTCGCCGTTGACAGTGATGAAACGGTGGAAATTCCAGCCGTTTCTGACCCAAAACTTTTACAATATCTAAACGAAACCGAATCGCAATGGCAACAGCTTGCACCTAAATTAAATGCTTATTTGGAAGTTGCCAAAGACATTACCAAAGACTCAGAGACGCCCTTATCATTGGCAGGTGAACAAGCCAAACTCTCAACCCTTGCTATCAACGACTCGTTAGACGCTTTGACTTCTGAAGCTTTCCATATTAACGAACGCCAACACAGAACCACGAACTTTGTGCGTGCGGTGGCGGTTGTGATTACTGTTATTTACTTCTTTGGCTTTATTACCTACTTTATTCGCCGTTTACGCCGTTCGGACGAACAAGCGTTATTGGCACAAAAAGAAACAACCGAAATTATGCAAAACGTAAATACAGGTTTGTTCTTGCTTGATAAAGACATGAATATCGGTAATCAATATTCTGCCGAACTTGGCAATATCATGGGTAAAGGCACACATATTGCAGGTGAACAATTCATCAAACTGTTAAAAAACAAAGTATCGGATAAAGACCTAGAAACCACTGAAGGCTTTGTAAAACAGCTTTATAACCCACGTGTAAAAGAAAAATTGGTAGATGACTTAAATCCGTTGAAAAAAGTCATGCTAAACAGTGATGATGCCATGACAGGTAGCCGTTATCTTGATTTTAAATTCTCTCGTGTTTATCACGGCAAAAACATTGAAAAAATCTTGGTCAACGTACAAGACGTAACACAACAAGTCCGCCTAGAACAACGCCTAGAGCATGAACGTGCCCAAAACGATTTACAAATTGAGATGTTAACCACCATCTTGAACGTAAGTCCAGCCATTATCAATGACTTTATCAGTAATACAAAACAAAATATCATTAAAATCAATGATATCTTAAAAACATCAGGTAACTCTCAAGCTGAGCTTGAAGAAAAACTGGTGCGTATGTACCGTAGTATGCACAGTCTAAAAGGCGAAGCATCGGCATTAAAACTACACAGTTTTACCACCATTGCCCAAAACTTTGAAGACAAACTAAAAGGATTGCAAGCTCAAGGCAAACTATCAGGTAACGACTTTTTACCATTGACTATTCACCTTGACGAATTGTTAAACTTGTCAAATACCATTGAAGCTTTGGGTCGCCGTATTAACCAAAACGTCCCTGCTAGCACATTACAAGCCATACAAGTACAACCTTTAGCTGACGTACAAACACCTGAGGCAACCGTACACAGCACCGTTGCCCCTGTGATTACGCCTGTAATGAATGCGACTGCACCTGTACTTGGTTTAAACGAGTTTTATGAACAATTTGCCGACAACATTGCGGTACGTCAAAACAAACAAGTACAGCTAAAAGCGACAGGTTTTAATGAAACCAACTTGCCACACCAATTAGAAAGCAGTTTAAAAGAAATCATCATTCAATTGATCAGAAATGCGGTGGTACATGGTATCGAATCACCAGAAACTCGCCTACAACATGGCAAACCTGCGGTCGGTAACATTAATTTAAGTTTGCTAGATTTGGCAGAATCGTATAAACTTACCATTGAAGATGATGGTGCGGGTATCAATTACGAAGCGATTCGCCAAAAAGCGATTGAAATGGGCTTTAAAACCGAAGATGTTGCCACTTGGAGTAAACAAAAACTGACAGCTTTATTATTTAAATCAGGTTTTAGTACCAAATCATCAGCCGATGAAGATGCGGGGCGTGGTGTGGGCATGGATATTATCAAAGATAATATTCAAGCACTACAAGGACATCTGGGCGTGGATACCAAAGAAGGTTTATCAACACGCTTTACCATTAAAATCCCAAAAAACCCAACGGCTGAATAATTTTAAAAGGAAAAAAATATGTATCGCTTAATGATTGTTGATGACTCAAATATTATCCGTAACCGTATCCAACGTGTTTACAACTCAGACCTATTTACTTTGGTAGCGACTGCCAGTAATGGTGCTGAAGCCATTGAAAAATTTGATACCCATAATCCTGATGTCGTTACGATGGATTTGACCATGCCACAAATGGATGGTCTAGAATGTATTGAAAAATTGGTTGCAAAAAATCCTGATGTGCGTATATTGGTCGTATCCGCTTTGTCAGACAAAGCAACAGGTATCCAAGCCCTAGAGCTTGGTGCCAGTGGATTTTTATGCAAACCTTTTTCCGAAGAAGAACTCGCCGAAGCCTTATCTGAATTAGTGAGTGAATAAATATATATAAGTGAGTGTTATCATGACCAATGTAGAAAAAAACTTTCAAGTATTTATTGATAGTGTTGCCAATTATTTTCGTCAACTCAATGATGAAGATATTGTTATCTCAACCCCCTATCTCAACGAAAACCACACACCGATTGTCAGCGACTATACAGGCGTGATTGGCATTACAGGTAACAACAAAGGTTTGGTATATTTTACCGCACCAAAACCTTTACTAGAAAAAATGTTATCCGTCATGCAAGAAGCCGATAGCAGTGAAGATAATTTGGTTGACTTGGTAGGGGAAGTTGCCAATACCATCTCTGGCAATGCGCGTTCACAGTTTGGACCTGAATTTAATATCTCAGTGCCTTTTGTATTTCGTGGGCAACCTGAAAGTATTAACATTCCAAAAGATAAACATTCTTTTGTGATTCCACTTGAGTGGAAAAGCTTAACCGCAGCAATCGTGATTTATTTACAAAATCCTTAATTAAAATAAACTTGAGATAGCTTATGAAAGCTGAAAAACTATACGTTTTTATCGATTCGGTAACGAATTTTTTTAAACAAATAAATAGTCATGAAGCGTCCGTAGATACGCCTTATATTCATGATAATGAAAAACCTTTGGCATATGATTTTAGTGGGGTCATCTCGATTACGGGGCCTTTGGAGGGGAGTGTGTACGTGAGTTCTGAAACGCCTATGTTACGCAATATTTTGCAAAAAATGGGCGAGCCAGACAACTCTATACATTTGTTAAAAGATTTGGTAGGTGAAATTGCCAATACCATCTCTGGTAATGCTCGCCGTGAGTTTGGCTCTGAATTTATCATCTCACCACCGATTATTGTAGATGGTGTACCGCCGTCAAGCCTATTACCAAAAGACCGCCGTTCTTATATTATTCCTGTTACTTGGGATAAATATAAAACCATTATCGGCATTTGTTTGCAATAATTGAGCATAAATTTTGATGAATAAAAAAAGGCGATTGTCATAATCGCCTTTTTTGTTTGTAACTAATTTACAAAAATTATTTTGCAAAGTAGGCTTGCAAATCATCATTACCGCCGATATGCTGACCACCGATAAATACTTGTGGTGCGGTATCACGACCTGTAATCGCACGGATTGAAGTCATACTCGCATCACGACCTAACACGATTTCTTCAAAATCAAAGCCTTTTTCTTTTAAAGTCGCTTTTGCTTTGGCACAATGTGGGCAACCCGGTTTTGTGATGATAGACACAGATGGCTTGTCTTGCCAATTTGGGTCAATGTATTTAATCATGGTATCAGCGTCTGATACTTCAAATGGGTCGCCATCTTTTTCTGGCTCGTCAAAGATTTTGACGATTTTGCCGTCATCTACTAGCATAGAATAACGCCATGAACGTGCACCAAAGCCTAGATTGTTTTTTTCAACCAAACGCCCCATCGCTTTAGTAAATTCGCCATTACCGTCTGGGATTACTTTCACGTTTTCGCATTCTTGGTCGTTCGCCCATGCGTTCATGACGAACGTGTCGTTTACCGATACGCAAAGAATATCATCTACGCCTAAGTTTTTAAATTCTTTTGCAAGCTCATTATAACGTGGCAAATGCGTTGATGAACACGTTGGTGTGAATGCCCCCGGTAATGAAAAAAGTACAACTTTTTTGCCTTTAAAAAGTTCATCTGTGGTTACATCAACCCATGCATCGCCTTGACGAGTGTGAAAAGTTACGTTTGGGACTTGTTGTCCGATTAAATCTGGAAATGCCATATTATCTCCTAGTTCTTGTTAATTATTTCTGGATTTTGACTATTATAACAAAAAATATGTCAAAAAAACGCCTAAAATGTTGAACAATTGTAATCTATTGCTTTAATAAAGGATTTAGTTGTTGCTTAAGTTCTGGTAAATATTGTTTTAACGAATTTTCCATTTTTTCATTAAATTGCTTATCTTGCATCATACCTACCACCAATTCATTGGTGTATTCCGTCATAAACGCAGATTGTTTTTTGACAATACTTTGTCCAATTGGTGTATTGTAAAATTGCGATAACGCATTTACTTCGTCTTGTGTAAAATATTTTTTTGCAGTTTTTACATAGCCATCTAGGGCTTGTTGCGACAACTCCGGCGTATTAATACCAGCTAAGATTTTTTCGCTAAAATCCTCAAGGATTTTTTGTACACGATTTTGTTGTTCTGGCGTAAGTTTTTGAAACGCCTTATCTTGCATTACACTTGCAGAAACTGATGATAAAAACCCTTGCTTTACGCCATTTTGGAACTCTTTTTCAAAATTAGATAACTTAGCTAACTGTATTAACGAAGCATCGCTTGGGGTGGTTGATGCCATGTTTTGATTTGTGCTAGTAGGTTTGGCAAATGTGTTATTTGCCAACATGAATAAACTCATACTAACCAGTACAGCTTGACATAGCGAACGTGGTTTTGACATAACAATTCCTTAATAAAAATGATAATCGTTCATTATAACTTGCAATCATTTTTTGTCAAGCTATTTAAAAATCCAGCAAAATCAGTTATGATAACGGTAATTTTAACAATTTAACAGGAAAAAATTATGCCATCATTTGACGTTGTTTCAGAATTACAGACCTTTGAAGTCAAGCACGCTGTGCAAAATACCGAAAAAGAAATCGCCACTCGTTTTGATTTTAAAGGCAGTGATATTAAAGTTGAGTTAAACGAAAAAGACAAAAAAATCACCATTACTTGCGATAATGATTTGCAAATGGAAAATGTGTATGCGATGCTTGAGAAAAATTTGATTAAGCGTGGTGTGGATTTGCAATCGCTTGACCCTAAGGAAAATCAAGGCTCTGGCAAGCAAATCAAAAAAATAGTGGATTTAAAAGACGGCTTGGACAGCGATACGGCTAAAAAAATTAGTAAGGCGTTAAAAGAGTCGGATTTGAAGGTGTCGGCAAGTATTCAAGGCGATAAAATCCGTGTGAATGATAAGAAAAAGGATAATTTGCAGTTGGCAATGGCGTTTTTAAAAGAAAAACAGTTTGGTGTGCCGTTGCAATTTAATAATTTTAAAGACTAATTTTTGGTTAAAAGCAAAAAAGCTCTTTGGAAAAAAGAGCTTTTTTATTTGAAACTTTCAAACAAGTGTTTGCTATTAATGACGCTTGCAAATTCGTTGTTTAAACTTGCCAAAGCGGTTTGATGAATCAATTCGGCATCAAATATTTGTCTGTTGATACCTTTGTTTTGTAATTGTTCGTGCAAATCTGTACCGATAAAACCGCTATTGACGTTTTTGGTGATGACTGGCTCGCCGTCTTTTGGCAAAACATTGTCATGAAAGGCAAAGCCGTCATGCGTGGGATGTAGTCGTGATTGTGGCGTGGTTGAAGCATGGCGAATGTGAAAAATTGGCAAGGACAATTCACGAAATTTTGCCAAAATATCACCGCAGATTGTTTCAGCGTTTGGGTTGTTGCGACCACCACCCTTTTGCACGTCTATCAATAGACCTCTTTCCAAACTAACCCAACTCGAAATTATAAATGGCACAAATCAAATTAACCCTTAAGCCAAAGCGTTTTCTGCGATTACGATAACGACAGGCTAGGATTTTAAAACGTTTGATTTTGCCGATAACATGTTCATTGGTTACCCGTTCAGAAGCTAATTCTCGATTGGCTTGTTTGTCAACTTTAGATAGTGGATTAAGCTTGGTTTTCTTTTTTGGGAATTTGCTATTGGCATGGTGTTTGTGTATGCCTTGATAGCCCGAATCTACTTGGATTAAGATACTAGGCTTTATACGCATTTTTGAGTATTGGTAAAGTTTAAAGTCATGGGTTTTACCTTTGCTAAAATGGGTACAAAGTATTTTTTTGCTGTTTTTATCGACAACGATTTGTGCTTTTAAGGTGTGGTGTTTCTTTTTACCTGAGTATTGCCTGCGTTGCTTTTTTGGGTCGCTCACAAGGTACTTCGGTTGCGTCTATCAGTACGGTTTCAAGGTTTGGGTCTTGCCATAAAGCCTTTTTGCTAGGTAGGGCAAAGTCTTTGTGGGCTATCAGTATGCTTTCTACCCATTTGATGGTTTTACAGACAGCACTTTCACTGATACCAAAGTCTTGCCCTAGGTGAAATTGGGTGCGATATTCTCGGTAGTAACTCAAAGTCAGCATGAGCTTGTTTTCTAGGCTGATTTCATTTTTCCTGCCACCTTTTTTGTGTTGTTCGTTGTATGCTTCTTGTAGTATGGTGAGCATATGAGTATAGGTACTTCTTTGGATGCCAAAGTAGCGTTTAAATTGTGCGTCACTGAGTTTTTCTGCTTGTTCGGGTATCATGCTTTTGCTGTTTTTTCTAAAAATCAGTATTATACCAAATCACTATTAAGGTTTGGAAAGAGGTCTATTGCCACAAAATGTTAAAGACACACTGGCTGACATTGATAAGAAGCTGACTACCGCCTTTATGAATGAGACGGTCAATAACCGAGATGATATCATTCGTTATCTATCTGAGCATTACGCCATCACCGCCATCAAAAACCAATCCATGTCGATAAAAAATCCGCATGGGGGCAGCCGTCCCATTCGGTTGCAAGGTGCGTTTTATGAAAAAGCCTTTGAATCTCGGGGAACTCTCGGAGAAGAATTTGACCAAACAAAAAACCATCGAAGACACCGTGACAGCCCAGATAACGAGCGAATTTCAAAGCTTAAAGCAGATTATCAGCGACTCTGTGAAAAGCGAAGTGCAGAACTCACTAAACGCTTTAAGCCAAGAGCTAACAAGCAGTCAGCGTTTGGACGTAGCAAAGATAACCGAGCTACAAAAAAACACTTGTTTCACGTATCGACCAACTGGTCACATTCGAGCCCCTTTCAGAGACTTTAACCCATATTTCTACAACTTTAGACAACGAGCAACAAGCCTTAAAGACGTTGGCGGAGAAAATCGAAACGACGTTACAAGAGCAAATCCAGCAGACCGAAGTGCAATTGTTGAGTCAAATCGAGCAAGTGCAAACCAGCTTAAACCAACAAGCGAACCAAGTCCAGTCGGACTTAGCGGCACAAATGGACAACCAACACCAGCAGTTTCAGGGTTTGATGACAGCCCAAGACCAGTATTTAAAGAAGGTACGGCATCAATTTCTTCTGGTGAAGAAGCTGCCACTCACGTTTTCGATCATCCTATGCTGTCTGCTACTACTTTCACTGGGCGTGAATCCCACCGTACTTTTCAAGTGGGGGATTTGGAGCAACTTTATGATAGCGATGATAGGTATCATGGTCTTTATCTTGGTGGTATGGGGGATATACTTGGCGTATCAGAACATTCAAAATCAGGAGGATTAGGCTATGCTACCCAAACATCCCAATCAGCTATTACAAACCACATTGGACAAGCTGTCACACGAGCTACATGCCAACATGGACAATTATCTCCTACAAATGAAGGCAGAGCAACAAGCACTCATCAACGACGCCCTATCACAGTTAATACCGAGGTTATTGACCAAGCTTATGCCGATTATCGAGCAGGAAGTCAAAAATCAGAATCAGCCGATGCTGACCCAAGTGGAAGCTTACTTGAACGAATTAAAGACCACCAATCAACAACAGTTAAAAATGCTCAAATCAGGCAGAGAAGAATATCAAGGCTTACAGACCAAGATACAATCAGCCTTGAGCCAATTAGACAGCATACAATCCACCAACGACAGCGAAATCGAAAAGTTGCTCACGCACTTACAAACACAAATAACCACCTTAGCAAACTCACAACAGTCTATGACGAGCAAACAAACCGATTTATCCAACTCAATCAGCGAGCTAGAAAAGTTACAAGCGGCTATGGCGACCACGCTCAGCGACTTCACAACTCAACAAACCAACTTAAATCAAGCATTGGCGTTATTTCAGACCTTGCTAAAGCCCTAATCGAACCGTTTAAACAGTTGTTCACTAAGGTAAAACAACAAATCGTGGGATACGCCAAAGCAGGCATCTTGCATGAAGTCGATGCCAATGGCAAACAATAGCCCATGAGCCAGCAACAGGCAACATCCTATGTGGACAGTCACCCGTATGACTTGTCAGGCTATGCCCAATTAAAACTGACCGCAGAAAAACTGGAACAAGATAAAGCGTTGAGACATCAACCGTCTAGGGGATTTGGGAGATAGGGGTAGAGTGATTGGACAATTAACGAAACAAATCCCGCTGTTTGTTATCCGCCAAATACTTTTTAATCAGCTCACGAATCACAAAAGACTGGGAATAGTCTTTTTCAGCACACACCCGTTTAAATTCATTGACCAAGTTCTCATCAAGACGTACCGTTAAGGCGACGGATTTTTCATCGGTTGGCTTTTTAGGTGTTGTTTGGTTATCCGTCATTGCTTAATCCCTGTAAATAGTTCACCGAAGAATCAAGGTTTTCATGCAGTCGCCACACATCCCCGCCTTGTTCCATAATCAGGCGTAGAATCTGAGCTTTTTCAGCCTCACTAAAATCCTGAAAATGTTGTGGGATGACACCGTGATACCAGTTAATCGCCCCTGTATCTTTATCAAAACAAGAAACAGTCACGATATAAACAAAGCCATTTAACCCATAACTGCGGTGGACTTGGCAAAGACAGCGTTTGTCGTCATCATCAAAAATTGAGGCGGCGGTTTCGACTCGCATGGTGATTTTCCAAAAGTTATTTATCAGTATTGCAATACTACGATAAAGTGCAGTACAAATGCAATATGGTATTTTTTATTGGTGATGGCATGAAAGTCGCATCTTTAAACTTTATACTTATAGTCTATAAAGCTGAAAATCATGATTTGTTATATGCTGTTTTATTGACAAGTTAATATACAGAAATAGGGGCTTTTTGCCCCTGTTTTTTTGCCAAAAATGGCTAAATCTTGCTTTTCTGCGTCAAAAACTTGCTTGATAGAATGACTATCAATCTGCGTTTTTTCCTTGAAAAGCGGGCGATTTATCTCATTTTTGCCTAAAAAAATTAATCATGAACAGGTTCTAAGATATTTCAATCAATAGCCTCAAGAATTTTTAGAGAGTGACTACGCCAATAAAAAACAAAAACAACATTTCATAAAATAAAGCTGACGAACCGATAAAAATATTAGATAAAAGTATTGTATTTGAGTATAATGTTGACTAATACTATGTTTAAATCCTTAAAGGAACCGTTCATGTCAGCTAAATCACCTAAACACAATAAAAAAACTAAAAAAAATGTGATTAAAAACGAAAACCTATGGCAATTAGAAGCATTGGAACCCAAGCTTTTAATGTCAGCTGACTTAATGCCTGGGGTGCAAGACATACAGGGTAGTATTGAACAGCCGGGGGAGGAGGATGTTTATGAACTGGTGATTACTGAAACCAGTAAACTGTTCTTTGACGGGGTGCAAGGCAATAACATTAATTGGCAGCTTGATAGTATTGTCAATAACGAGCCAGTTAATCAATTTAGCTCACAAGCGTTAACGGGTAGCTCAGATAAATTTAAGGTATTAACCCCAGGGACTTATCGTTTAACAGTGGACGGTAATAACCAAACGGTTGATAATTATAAATTTAGAATTTTAGGTGAGCAAGCGGCAGAGACATTAACAACAAATCAGGCGGTCACAGGGGAATTAACAGGCAGTAATCAGGCAAAACTGTTTCGTATCTCAGTGAGCAAAGGCGATAGTTTATTTTTTTAAAGGTGATGCCACAAATCAAGGTCAATGGTCATTATTTGACAATCGTGGCAATCAGGTGATTAATAACGGTTATCTAACTAACGATCATGGTGTGCTTACGGTTAATGAGGATGGCGATTATTGGTTGTCGATTGAAGGGGCACCCAATACTGAAAAAAGCAATTATAACTTCACATTGTATCAACAAGCCAAGCAAGCACCTATTACAACCACATTAACCACCTTAAATTCTATTCAATTTCAACCTGGCGGTCAGTACGTTTATGATATCACATTAGAAAATACTGGGTTATTGGCGTTAGATTTCCTAATACAACCGGATAGCGGTATTAGTTGGAGCGTGGTCAACAAGATCACCAATCAAAACGTGCTTCTAAATAGCCGTGAGGCAATCTTATCGCTAAACCAAGGTGAGTATCGTATTACATTGTCCAATAATGGTCGTTTTACTGGGGAGAATCAATTACGCCTATTAGCCGCTAGTCAAAATGATAACTTTGTAGCACTGCCATTAAGTTTTGATTATACGCCAGAAACCAGTTACCAAGCCCAGCTTAAAGCCATTCATGTCACAGAGCCAGGTAACTATACTGTTGATACTCAGGATAAAACTTATAACTATAGTTTATATGATAAGTATTATCACCTAATTACTAAAACCACGCTGAGTGATAGCAACAGTATCATTAACTTACCGAAAGGCGATTTTTATCTTTGGCTTGATCCACAGCTAGCAACGACTGTGTCTTATACCCTTAATATCAGTCGACAGTCAGAACAACCTGTCGTTGCAGAAACTAACCCTGTGGTTAACTCACCATTAGTACTAAATACTACCACCACAATTAACGGTATTAATGGCTATAAAACGACTAGTTATGCCTTAAATGTGACTGATACAAGTTACCTTTCTTTAAACTTGTATTATTACATTTCAGCAGAAATCTATGACAGCAATAATCAATTGGTTCAATCGTTGGCAGGTGCAACAAACCATAAGATTTTATTGGAAAAGGGCAGTTACACCGTTAAATTTAACACGTATTACTATAATACAAATTACACAGCCTATTTAAGTCCTATTCAAACCTTAACCCCTAACCAAGCGGTTAGTATTGCGCCTGAGAGCGTGACTCAACCCCATTTCTTAGCGGTCAACTTGGTGGCTGGTCAACGTTATGCTATCTCTGCGACCCCTTCTAATAATATTAGTAACTCTATTAATGTTAATCTGTATGATAATAACCAATTGCTTCAAAGTGGCAATGCCTATCAGAGTCGAAATGGGCACTGGTACGACCAGAATATGGTCTTCATTGTGCCACATGATGGGGTTTATTACCTTGAGGTGCCTGCACACAGTACGGAAACCCATACTTACTCATTACAAACAGGCACTATAACTAACGTCGCATATGAAATTGGTAATGCGTATCAAGGTGGGGATTTTAATTATCAGGATCAAATTAATCACCCCTTTGAGATTACCCAAGCGGATAAATATCTATTATCAAACTATGTAGATGCTAATAGTTATATGGTAATGAAGCTAATGGATAGCGATGGTAAGGTTACTGATATTAGTAATCAGACGCAACTAATAGATTTAGCGGCAGGTCACTACACGCTTCAAGTCAATAAAACTGCCAATCGAAGTGGCAGCCTAGGTTATGGCTTTAACATTCTTAATGTGACCACCTTAGCGCAATTACCACTAGATGAGCAAGTGACAGGGAGTGCAAATGATTCACGCTTACCTATTGCTTGGAAATTACAAGCGTCGCAAGGACAAACGATTTTAATTGATGCACGTAGTCCGAACACATCAAGTCAAAACTGGTTGCTATTGGATAAGGACGGCAAGCAAATTACTCGTTATGAAACTTGGGGTAACAATGATTACTCAAAAAAAGTGACTATTCCAACCACGGGTGAGTATTACCTGGTTAGTTTTAATGACTATAATTCTAATAATAACCGAGCTGACTATCCCTCACTACGCAATGTATTGATTAGTGATTATCAGGTACATCATCAAACGATTGAATTGGGTCAACAGGTAACTGGGCGCCTAATTGCTGGGGATGCTCAGCAATTTGATTTTAGCTTAGACAGCGCTAAAAATATTGCACTTTCTATAAGAAATGGGAATTACAACATTCGTTTGTTGGGGGCTGATTTAAAGCAAAATGTGCGCAGTTTAAGTGCTAGTGAGACATCACTACAAAATTTCTATCTGCCAGCGGGTAATTATCGTATCGAAATTGATGCAGCGGGTGCCACAACGCCAAGTTATGACTTCAAGCTTGTTGATATTGTCAGCGAAGCTAAAACTTTGACCAATAACAATGGGGTGTTAAGTGGTCAAGTAGCCGCTGATAGTAGCTTAGCCAGTTATACCTTAGATGTGCAAGCAGGGCAGCAATATGGCTTTAAATTCGAAAATGTTGATAATTATAAATTTATGTATCGCTTGGTTGATGAAGAAGTAGAGTGCTAGCTGATAATCGCTATGCCTATCAAATTGCAAACTTTGTGCCCAGTATCACCGGCAAAGTTTATCTCATTATTAATAAACTTAATGCTGCGTTTGGTAGTGCTACCGATTTTAATATCCGATTAACGCAAACGGTCAAACAAACCAAACCGTTAATGGTAGATCAAGAAATTTCTGGGCAGTTCAATACGGCTTCTGACCAAGACAACTACCAATTTCAAGTAAGTCAAGCCGGATACTATCAACTCACGCAAGTCACCGCATCAAACAGCAATATTAGATTTGAGCTATTAAATCCTGATGGTACGTTACTATTTAGTCATACTAACTTGGCGACTTTAAAGGATAGTCAAGTTTATTTAAATCCGGGCAATTATATCTTTAAAATAAGTAATACGATTGAAGCAAATAGCCAATACAGCTTTAAGCTAATCAACTTTGTACCGACTATCAGTTTAAGTCATCCCATTGATTTAACCTTAGAGAATAACAAAAGTAAATCAGTAACCCTTAGTAATGCGACCGATACCTTTTATTATCGCTTAATGCTAGCGAATGAAGATACATTAACGATTAACGATGATAGCGTATCGGTAACATTGTTGGATAAAAACGGCAATGAAATTGCCAGCAGTGCAGACGGTAACTTTACCCAAAAGATTACCAGTACAGATGTTTATAACTTAGCCATTAAATCGACTGTGGCGATTAGCGAGCCTAAAGTAGTAACCATTGGTCGCAGTAATGCGAATGTCAACACCGCAACTGAGGTGAGTAATACTATTGCCAATGCCCAAGAAGTTCTTGTGGCACTCAATGCAACCAAGGTCGTACCGGTTAATATTGGGGATAATAATACTACCACAGATGTTGATTTTTATAGGGTTTATTTGGTCAAAGGGGAAATATTAAAATTATCCACGCCTAATGGCACGTTCGACGGCTATGCACGTGTCTTTAATGCGACAGGTAGTGAAGTTAGCCGTGTTGATGATAGTCCACTCGATTACACGGCGTCAGCAACTGGGGTTTATTATATTGGTATTAGTGGTTATCCAAATGCTTCATATAACCCAATTGATAATACTAATTTAGGCAATGGACGTGTAGGTACCTTGCAATTATCAGTCTCACGTGTCGTTAATAACAATCTTAATTTGTTGCCAAGTTATACTGATATCGTTATGACCAGTGATGATCAGGCGATCAATAACTGGCAAGGTAGTATTAATGCTAATGAATTTAAGGTCTTTAAACTTGCTGTTGAGGAAACAGGGCTTTATTATCTCGATAACAAATCAACAAATTGGTATAGTTATAATAATTATCAGCAAATCGTACTGGCTGATGAAACCGGTAAAATCGTTACCACAAGATTGGATCAGCCAGTTGAGCTTAATAAAGGCAACTATCAGTTAATCATCAATCAAGGCTACAGCTATAACAATGTTTCTGAAGCAAACTTTGCACTAAGTAATCTCACTAAACTAGCGACGCCAATTAGCCTAGGACAAGCAAGTACTACTGAAAATCAAATTAAAAATCAAGTAAAAGCATACGTGTTTGATGCTCAAGCGGGCGATGAAATTTACTTTAATATTTTAGGTAATACAAACGGTAGCACAGCTTGGCGCATTATCAATGCGCATGGCTAACAAATCCTTGCGGGTAATAGCTATGAGGATAGTCAGTCAGCTAAATTATTAAGTGATGGCAAGTATTATTTAATCTTTGATAGTCAAAATACTGAAAATTACACCAATAAAGTAGATTTTCAGATTGATAAGGTTGATAACATCAGTGCTACAGTCGTACTAAATGAAGCAATTACTGGAGTATTAACACCTGCAGCACAAAAACAAACGTATCAGTTACATCTGGATAAGGAAAGTCAGCTCTATGTTGATGTGCTTACCTCAAACGGCAATGTGTACTGGCAACTCATTGACAATGCCACAGGGACGCAAGTCGCCAGTAATAACTTATATGAAAATCTTCAAGTAATTACTCCCAAAGCAGGCGACTATACGCTAATTATAAAGACCGATGTTGAAGCAAGTCAAAGCTTTGCATTGAAATTAAGTCAAGTAAATAGTGGTAAAACGCTACTGCCTGGCGAAATTACCCAAGGTCGATTGATGCCTGATGGTAGCATGGATGAATACCAATTAGAGGTACAAGCTGGTCAACGCATCTACCTTGATTTCCAAAACTTACTGGCGCGGCAGTATGGCTATGATAGTGAGTATGGTTGGGGGTATAACTATGAGGCTCGTGTTCGTATTATTGACCCTTATGGGCGTTATCAATCGATAGGCGAATCCTTTGATGATAAAGAGTTTGTGGCTAGCGTATCAGGCACTTATTCAATTGTGATTGAGCAAGTAGGTAGTAAGCGCATCGAAGTACCTTATCGTTTTATCGCCTTAACCAGTGACATAGGGCAACAAGTACGTCCGATATCGCTAATTGAGCAGCCACGGACAATAGATGTGGTTATATCCAATATCCAAGTAACACCAACAGTGGGCGATGTTATTACTTCAAGTCAAGACATTAACATTGACTGGACAACGACCAATCAAGGGTCTACACCGACCCAAGGTAACTTTAAAGAACGCGTAATTATTAAAGAAAAAGTGACGGGTAATATTATTGCGCAAAGTATTGTTGGCTATGATGAAACCACACAAGGTCAACTGCTTGCGCATGAAAGTAAAGCGGCATACCACGATTCGTCTGCCCCAAGGCTTAGCGGGAGTCGGTGACTTTGAAATCGTAATTGAAACGGATACGTTAAACAATCAAATCGAAGCTGGTGCGGATGAAGAAAATAACATTATACGAGCGCAATTTACCTCGTTATTAGCCGATTATCCAAACTTAACGGTTAGTGATGTAAGTCTAGTGCCAACAAGTAACTGGCAACCAAACCAAGCGGTCACAGTTAACTGGAAGACCAATAACACCGGTGCTCAAATGGCTAAGGGCAGTTGGGTAGAAACCGTTAAAGTTTACAACAACACCACGCAAAAAGTCGTGGCAAGCTTTGACATACCTGTTACTGCGGCGCAAATTGCCGTAGGCGGCAGCCGAGACAACCAAGCGAGCTTTATCTGGCCGGAAGGTATCAACGGTATTGGTCAGTTTACCATCACCGTCAGCACCGACAGTCAGCAGCAGATTGAAGAATCTGAAGGCATCAGCCATGAAAGTGACAACCAAGCATCAGTAAGCCTGATGGCAGGGCCTGACTTGGTGGTTAATGACCTAACGATTACCAACAGCCAAGTACAAGCGGGTGATAAAGTCAGCCTAACGTGGCAGGATACCAACCAAGGCACCTTGGCGCTACCCAGTAACTACCAAAGCCGTATCACGGTACGGGCTAAAAATGCTGATGGTAGCCTAGGGGCTGTTATTGTTGACACCTCACTGTCCTTTAATGACCAACAGCGGCTAGCGGCGGGTGAAACCCGAGCGCGTCAATTTGACTTTACGCTACCAGAAGGCATCAAAGGCAATGGTGACTTTGTTATCAGCGTTACTGCAGACAGTAACATCACGGGTGCGGGCATTATCTTTGAAGTCAACCCACAAAACAATGCCGAACAAAACAACCAACAGACGGCAAATTTACACAGCAACAAAAAGGCTTATGCCGACTTAGCCGTCACCAGCATTGCGATACCGACCGATGCCAAATCAGGTTATCTAGCGACCATTAGCTGGACAGTTGCTAACCAAGGGGATAAAGACACCCAAATCACTAACTGGGTGGATCGGATTGTTCTGGTGCGTCAAGGGCAGTCGATCAACAGTGGCGTTGTCCTTGCGCAAGTCAGTCATGACGGTGTACTCACCAAAGGGGCTTCTTACAGTCAAAGTAAAACGCTAACCTTACCGCGTAACATTGAAGGCAACTATCAACTGGTGGTGGTGACTGATGTCAACCACAGTGAACTTGAGCCAGACACGGCAATTAATAACACCTACACCTCACCAGTCTTTGCCATTAAACAAACCTATGTTGACCTGTTACCGACATTGACCACGATACCACAAAAAGCGGAAGCAGGGCGTACCACCACCGTCAGTTGGCAGGTGAATAACCAAGGTACCATTGCTACCGCTACCAGTAGCTACTGGGTTGATCAAATCTACTTATCGAAAACCGGTGTGCTTGACAATAATGCTATCTTAGTAGGCAGTAAATCGCACACAGGACAACTGAGCATTGGGGCAAGCTATCAGGAAAGTCAAAGCATCACGCTACCAACCAATCTACTCGGTGACTACTACCTGATTGTGGTCACCGATGCTAACCAAAACACCTATGAGCCCAATCAACGGGGCAACAACACCGTGGTGAGTAGCCAGCCGATTAGCATTGCGCCTGAACCTTACGCCAACCTAGTGGCTAAAAACTTGGTATTACCCTCAGCGTTATCGGTGGGTGAGCAACTAACCGTTAGCGTTGACTTAGAAAATAACGGTACTGACTTAGTTAATGCCAGTACCTATCACACGATCACCTTTATTAACAGCCAAAACCCTAACCAACGTGTTAGCCAGCAATTGCCGCTAGACAGCTTGGTTATGATGCCCAACAGCACACAAACCAAAACCTACACCACCACTGTGCCAAGCCTAGCCAATGGTCAATGGCAGGTGGTATTAGACCTTGATCGTAGTGGTTACATCAAAGAGTCCAATGACACTGATAACCAAATCACCGGCACCCTTGCGATTGTTTCACCTGACTTAAGGGTAAGTGACATCACCACCACAGGCACACGTCAAGGCGGTGAAAGTCTGCAAATTGCTTGGAACACCGTCAATGCCGGTAGCCAAGCAGCCAGCAACGTCGTTGACCAGGTCTATTTAACTAAAAATGGCAGTTTAGGGGCTGGGGCGATACTGCTCAAAGAAATTAGCCATGAGACCTTAGCGGCTAACACTCAAGTTGCCAACCAGTTTAGCTATGAATTACCCGTTGACTTACAAGGCGATTGGTCGCTGGTGATTATCACGGATGCGAACAACCGCAATCGTGAAAATCGCTTAGAGGACAATAATACGCTAGCCCTGGCGATGAACATCGCAGTCAGCAGCTATGCGGACCTCACAGTAAGCCAAATCCAAGTACCGACCCAAACCATTGGTGATCCGGCAAGTCTGACAGTGAATTGGACAGTCAGTAATCAAGGCTTAGGCTTGGGTAAAACCCTAAGCTGGACAGACAGTGTCATTTACTCTGCCAATGATATCTTAGGCGACAATGATGACATCGTATTAGGTCGTAAGACCCACAACGGTGGGTTAGCCGTGGGTAACAGCTACTCAGACAGTCTTACCTACCACTTTGCTCCAGGTTTTACCCGTCATGGCAAAATCTTCGTTAAGACCGACAGTGGCAATCAAGTCTGGGAAAATGGCTTAGAGAGTAACAATGTCAAAATGAGTGATACGGTGGATGTCATGCCGATTGCTTATGCTGACTTAACCGTTGACAGCATTGCCACTAACACCACGGCCTACAGTGGCCAAAGCATTGAGGTGACTTGGCAGGTCAGCAATCGGGGTATTGGCATTACCAACACCAACCAATGGACGGACAGCATTTGGTTATCGGACAGCACCGGTAAAACTTGGACGCTTGGCAGCTTAACCCATTTAGGCGCACTTGCTGCCAATGATAGCTACCGTAATACGATTAGCGTGACCTTACCCAATGGGCTTACCGGTGACTATACCCTGCAGGTAAAAACCGGCGGTCCGTTTGAATTTACCCATGGCGACAACAATGCGTCGCAAATTAGCTTACCGATTAGTCTATCACCGACCCCTGACTTGGTAGTGAGCCAAATCAGCTTACCATCGAGCGCTTATGAAGGCGATTTAATCCAATTTAGTTGGCAAGTAAAAAACCAAGGCGACGCACAAGCGGCAGGTACTTGGCAAGATGAGGTAAGACTAGTTTCGGTTAATGATCCAAATCAAAGTATCAGTCTTGGTAATTATCAATACACTGAGAACTTAGAAGCAGGTAAAACCTACACCCGTGAAGAGCAAATTCGTTTGCCAAGTAAACTTGAAGGGCTATGGCGCCTTGAGGTGGTGACCAATAAAACGGGCTCGTTATACGAATATGCGGATGCCTCGAAAAACAACCAAAAACAATCCGATACCGCGCTGGCAGTCAGCTTACTGCCACGCCCTGACTTGCGTGTGACTGAGGTTGAAGTCCCAGAAACGGTGACGGCAGGCACTCGAGCGACGGTAAAATTCGTGGTTGCTAATACCGGCACTATCGCCACCAATAAGCAGTGGCAAGATGCAGTTTACTTATCGCTTGATGGCACGTTCAGCGCGGACGATAAACTCATTAGCCGTATCAGCAACCCTGTGGTACTAGCACCAACCGAAAGTTATAGTTCACAAAGCACCACCCTTGACATCCCGATAAGCTATCGTGGAGACGTGTATGTGATTGTGGTGGCAGATAGCAGCCATGCTGTCGAAGAATACCCCAATGAGAATAATAACTATTACGCTAAAAAGTTGCATGTAGACGCGGTGCCCTTTGCCGACTTAGTCACCAGTGATGTGGTTGCCCCTGAGCAAATTGCCCATGGTTCAACGGTTGACGTGACCTATAAAGTGGCTAATAAAGGTTCAGCCAAAACCCAAGGGTTAAGTAGCACGATTGATAGCTGGACAGACACGGTATGGCTTACCAAAGACCCCACCCGTCCGCGTCCAGAACGTGGCGACATCTTGGTGGGTAAAACCACGCACCAAGGGCAGTTAGAGGTGGGTCAAGATTATCTAGGCAGTATTCAAGCCACGATTCCAGAAGGTACCTTATCAGGTCAGTGGTATATCCAAGTGTGGAGTGACAACTACGATGTCATCTTAGAAGACACGCTGGCGTCAAATATTAACTTAAATGACCCTAAAGAGCTCGACAACAATAATTATGCGGCGAAAGCTGTGAATATCCTAGGCTATACACCGCCGGACTTAAAAGTGGTGGCGGTAACAGCAGACAAACAGGTGCAAGCCGGTAATACATTTAGCTTTAGCTATACCGTACAAAACATTGCCGATGCCTTTGAGGAAAAAACCAACGGCAAGGTTAACCAGTGGGTGGATGAAGTTTGGTTAAGTAATAATCCCGATCTCACCAAAGCCACAGAAAAATGGCTATTAGGCAGTTATGAGCAAAAGCGTGCCATGGGTAACCAAGAAACCTATAGCAATAGTCAGACGGTGACATTATCGCCTTCCATTGATGCCACCTACTTAATTGTGCGCACCAATACCTCATTAAGTGCCACTAATTCAATTACTGAGTTGACCAAAGCGAATAACCAAGCCTTGGTAGAGACGCTGGTTACCAGTACCCCAGCGGACTTACAAGTTACCACTATTACCACCCAACCTGAAAACTTCTCAGGCGAATTAACGCCGATTAGCTGGACGGTGACCAACCAAGGCGGTGATGTTTGGAGTCGTACGCCTGACTGGAACGATGTGGTGGTGATTAGTAAATACCCTGAGATGATTGAGGGTCACTACCAAGTCATTGGTCAATATCAGCACAACAATAGCCAAGGCTTAAAAGCGGGTGAAAGCTATACGGCGACCATTCATAAAACTACCGATTGGCGGTAATGGCAAATACTATGTGTTTGTGATCACCGATGCCAGTGTCGATAGTGACGGCAAGGTAAAGATTAAAAAAGAATTTAATAATACTTCACCGACAAATCGTAATGACGAGGGGCTAAGCCACTTTGGTGGTAAAAACTTTGGTTCACCTTATACCGGGTCAGTCTATGAAGGGCTGTTAAATAGCAACAACAGCAAACGCAGTGAGCTTAATATCACCTATCGTGAGCCGGATTTAGTCTTTGAAGACATTAAACTATCCAACCCAACCCCAAAAGCTGGGGAAGAGATTACTGTGACATGGACGGTGAAAAACCAAGGCACGCGGGAAACACGCTCAGGCTTTTGGTTAGATGGTTTATATCTATCAAAAGATGACGCGCTTGATAGAACCGACTTTGCCTTGGTTGACCGTGGCAGTGAGATTGAACGCAATACCAGAACTCGTGTCACTACGGTTAGCAGTGTGGATAGCGATAAAACCGTCCATTTAAAACCAGGCGAAAGCTATACGAACACTGCGACCTTTAGATTGCCCACCAATATCGGTGGTGACTACAAACTGATTTTAAAAACCGATACCGAGTTTTTAAACGACTCTGAACATTACGGCATTACCAGTACGATTCGTCCCGATCTTAATACGATTAAAGTGAAAATATCAACAATGTGCTGGAATTTGCTGATGAAGGCAATAATGTCAAAGTCGTCGATCTGCCCATTACCTATGTCACGCCCCCGGATTTACAAGTGGTCAGCGTCATGGCCGACACGGGTGTCATTGCCGGTCAACAATTTAACCTTCAATACCGGGTGGTCAACAAAGGCGGCGATGTGCCAAGTGATCAGTATGGTTGGTTTGATAAGGTCTACCTATCAAAAGACCGCTTTTTAGACACCAGTAAAGACACCTATTTAGGGTACGTGGCACACCAAGGTGGCCTGACTAAAGATGGCAGCTATGACGCCAGCTTATCGGTTAAAGCACCGATTGACTTTAGTGGGGACTACTACGTGTTTGTGGTAACTGATGCCGGCAATGATGTGGTGGGTAAAGTACGTGAATTTGAAGGCGATACCAACAATGACACCGCCGCTGAACAACCAATATTAATTACCCTACCACCACCGGCTGACTTGGTGGTCAATGACATTCAGCTACCGACCACAGCCAAGGTAGGCGATGAAATTGCCATCACCTATACCGTTAAAAATCAGTCTGACAACCAAGCTTATGGCAGCTGGTCAGATGCCATTTATATCTCCAGTGACAACAGCTGGGATAAAGGTGACATCCTACTGGGTCATGTGTCCCATACAGGCGGTTTAGCAGCCGGCAGTGAATACCAAGCTACATTAAAAAGCTATATTGACGCCAGTGGTAAACCCGTCAAAATCACCCTTCCACCGCTAAAAGACGGTAACTGGCATATCGTGGTACGTCCAGATGCGTACAATGAAGTATATGAAGGTAACATCCGCTACACTGAAACCGGTCTTATCAGCGATTCGGCAGAGGCTAATAACGTCACCAGTTCAGCGGCAACCGTGGCAGTCACGGTGCCGAGTATCACATTAGGCACGGCGCAAGAATTAAACTTGGTCAGTGGCGAGACCAAGCTCTACAAATTAAATGTCCAAGATGGTAAAACCTTACGTATCTTACTGAATTCTGCAACAAATATCGCCAATAACGAAGTATACGTGCGCTACGGTGACATTCCAAACGGCTACAATTATGATGCGGCGTACACCCAAGGGTTATCCGCTAACCAGACTGTCCTGATTCCAGCGACCAAAGCCGGTGACTACTACATCTTAGTGAAAGCACGGGACACCGGTAAAGACGAACAGCCGATTACCCAACCGCAAGTTACCTTATTAGCCCAAGCGATGCCGCTCAGTATCACCAAAGTCACCCCAGACCAAGGCGGTAGTGGTGATGATGCCCATCGCTGGGTCACCATGGACATCTATGGTACCCACTTTGCCGCAGGGGCGGTGGTAAAAATTAGCCGTCCGGGTGTATTTGAAATGGATGCGGCACGTTGGCAGGTTATCGATGCCACCCATATCCGAGCCATCTTTGACTTACGCCAAGTGCCCTTTGGTCTTTATGACGTTGTGGTAAAAAACCCCAATGGTGATACCGTAACCGAAGCGTATCGCTACTTGGTTGAGCGCATGATTGAGCCAGATGTCACCATCGGTATTGGCGGTAGTCGCACCCTTGAGCCTGGGGATAAAAATGACTACAGTGTCAGCTTACAAAGCCTAACCAACGTGGATACACCGTATGTGCGCTTTGACGTTGGTAGCACCGAGATGGGCTACAGTGAGAATCTCATTGAAGGCTTAGCCCTACCGTATGTCATCTTTGCCTCTAACGTCGCGGGGCGCCCTGATGGTCAGGCGGTGGATATTGCCAATAACCAGCAATATGGTCAAACGCCATTAACCGGGCGACTACGTCAAGATGTGCCTTGGGCGCGCTTGACAATGCGTTAAACACTAGCGGCTATAACTTAACCCCAGGCTACGCCTTTGACATGAACGCAGGCGGCTTTGTGGGAGCGACCTTTAACGTACAGACCTACCCTGGGTTAAAAGAGTGGTTAGCGCAAGACTTTGCCGGCTTACGCGACAAGCTGTATGCCATTCGTCCAGAGTGGAAAGAACAAGGCTTACTTGATGGTGGCGTCCAAGATTTAGATAAAATCAGCAGTGGCTTAACCCATAAATTCTTAACCATTGATGAAGACACCAAAACCAATCTGACGAAAAAAGAGCTGCTATCATTACCGTTTAGATTTGATGTGTTTGGTAGTGCAACGCCGATTACCCGAGCGGAGTTTATAGCTGATCAGACAGCGCACGCTGAAAAACTGCGTCAAGCCATTTTAGCCGATAGCGGCGCCAATGATGCGTTAAAACTACTGGCTGCCGATCAAACGCAGTGGCAGATGGGGTGGCTTGCGGCCCTTGAGAGTGCAGGGTTATTACGTCCAGAGAATGAAGCGCCACCAATTCGTAACGACGTTAAGGTGGTGAGTTTAACTGCTACCTTAGCCACCGGTATCCTAGTAGGTAAAGCGGGCAGTGAATACACCACCCAACAAGATTTGCTGGCGTTCTTTGCCAAAGTACAAGCTTGGTATGGGGATACGGCACGTTACTCGGGTGATCCACAGGCACAAAAGGCGCCTATTGACTATTATGAATCCCGTCAAGATCAAGAAAGTAACTTTGTTGAAGTGCCGGTGTTTAAATCACCCACGGCTGAGTCATTTGACTTAAATGCCGCAAAAGACACCTATTTCTTAGATTTTAACGTGTATGCCGGTAGCCGATCTGAGCTTGAGTACTTACGTCACACGGGTCAATTAGATAACGAATTTAGACCGATTGGACCTAAAGCGCTCAGCCTTACCCAATACTTAATGCAGCTAGCTCAGCAAAACACCGGCAGCACGGTGAGTATCAAAGGACCTAAAGCACTGGCGAATACCGAAGGGGTCAGCTACTTACCAAGTGGGGTATCGCTGCCTTATCAAATTAATTTTACCAATACCAGTGAACAAGGCGTAAAACAAATTCGCTTGGTCAGCCAGATCGATGACAGTCTAGATCCGTATCGTCTGCGTTTGCAAGACATTAAAATCGGAGATATCAACGTTCACTTACCGGGTGATAAAGCCGTGTTCCAAGGTGACTTTGACTTTACGGCCAGTAAAGGCTTTATCTTACGCGTGAGTGCTGGGGTAGATGCGGTGAACCGAGTGACCACTTGGCTGATTCAGGCCATCGATCCAAACACTGGCAATGTGATTGATATCGACAGTAAAGCGTTGTTAGAAAAGGGTGGCGCAGGATTTGTCAACTACAGTATCAGTGACCATATTGATGCGGTGCAAGATGGTGTGATTACCAGTCAAGCGCGTATCTTCTTTGACAACCAAACCCCGGTGGAGGCTGCACCGATTAGCTATCGATTGGATAAAATTGCGCCACAAAGCCGTGTCGTTGCCACCACACGACGCACGAGCGATGTACCGAGCTATGATGTCACATGGCAAGCGGTCGACAGTGGCAGTGGCGTGAAACATGTTACCGTGTATGTTGCCAAAGATGGCGGCGACTTCAAGATTTGGCAAAAACAAGTCATGGGCGATCACGGCCAAGCGGTATTTACCGGAGAGGCCGGCAGCCAGTATGAGTTCTTAAGCATCGCAACCGATTTAGCGGGTAACCAAGAGCAAGCTCAAATCAGCAATGCGGTGTTACCGGATGATGGTAGTCAAGCCAGCTTACTTGAGCAGCTTGGTGTACAAGAGGAGTTGGTACAAACCGCCCAAACCCCAACGGCACCTAGAGATCGCACTTATGAGAGCAATACGTTATTTGCCGAAGTGAAAAAAGGCTTGCCTGGGTTTATCGCTGATAAAGTGGTAACAGGCCTTAGCAAAACACATGACTTACAATCAATACTAGCGCCGTTTAGCTTACGCGGCTTTGCCACTGGCTTTGCAAAAAGTGCGGCCATGGGTAGCAGTGCCATGGTACAGCTAGCCAATGGCAACTTATTGGTTAGTGGTGGTGAATTACGTAACAGCGTTTATCAATTTAATGGTAAAGAGGGCGGTTATCAAACTCAGCCATTATTTAGCCTAGATGAGCCGATTTTAGACATGGCACAAGATGCCTTGGGTCAACTGTGGGTCATGACAGGTCGTGCCTTATTGCTGGTTGACAGTCAAACTGGTAGCTTCATTGACACTGTCACTTTAACCAATGATGCACCGCTTACCCATGCGCTGGCGATTGAACCACAAACCGGTAAAATCTATGTCTCAAGCGGTGATGGCATCGAAATTTACGATCCAAAAGCGTTGGATAAAACCAAAGCTTGGCGACTTTAGCAACTATCAAGTGCGTGACTTAGCCTTTGGTCCCGATGGTCGTCTATGGGGCGTACAATGGGATGGGAAGGATATTACTGATAGCCAGTATGGTCATACCCAAATCGTCAGCTTCCCAATGACTGGTCGAGAAATCGGTCGTGCCCAGTTTGAATACAGCCTATCAGGGGTGATTGACAGTATCGCCTTTGGTCAAACCGGCAGTGAACTTGCCGGGCTACTGATAGCTGGTAGCCAAACGGACAATGTGGTGACGCAAGGTTCAGCGGTCAGTCACAGTGCCAACCTGTGGATGATTAACTTAACGACCCGTGAGCTTGTCAGCGTTGCTCAAGGGGGGACGCGCGCAGAAGCATTGGTGACCACGCAAGATGGGCGTATCTTGGTGGCGCAAACCGGGTTTGTCGATGAAGTGGCACCGATTAAAGCGCCGAAAGTCGTTACTAGCTCGATTGCGGATGGTGCGTTACTACCCTTACCAGTCAATCAAATCACAGTCAGCTTCGATCAAAGCATGTGGACAGGCAGCAATGGTCAAGACAGCCAAGACCCAAGCAGTGTGTTAAACCCCAATAACTATCGCTTAGTCTCTGTTAGCAGTGGTAGTAGCCAAGTGATTAACCCAACGCAAGTCACGTGGGATGAAGGGTCTAAATCGGTCATTCTCACGCTGGGTAACCTCAATTCTGATCAATGGCGTTTAGAAGTGGCCTCAAACGTGGTCAGCCGTGCGAAAGTACGCCTTGATGGCGTGTATGTGGTTGGCTTTACCACGGTAAGCGACTTGACCAATCAACTCAAAATCGACTTTAGCAACACCCGAGCCGATCGTTTAACCGGTAGTATTAGCTATGATGTGAATATCACCAACCTAGGGGTGGATAACTTAAAAGGGCCGCTCATGCTGCTCATTGACCCCGGTCAATACTTTAGCGGCAGCATCGATGGCAATGCGTTATCAGGTGCACAGCAGGGGCTATGGGTGATCGATGCCAGCGCGGCACTCAAACAATCTGGTGGCAAGCTTGCCCAGGGTCAAACCTTGAAAAATATCACAGTGACCGTGGTCAGCCCCCAAGACCTAAGTACCAGCCAAGCCGGTGGTACACTGATTAAAGCGACTTTAAGTCATCAAGTGTATGGTTTACCGTACGCCAACCTACCGCCTACGATGGCGGCAATGACCACAACCACGGTCGTTGATAGTGCGGGTGTCTCACAAACGGTCAGTGACATCAGCACCAGCAGTGAGCTTAATGCAGCACAAATCAATCAAGCGTGGCAAGCGAACTTAGTGGCAACGGACAGTGATGGTCAAGCGTTTAGTTGGGTATTGGTGGATGCGCCACTGGGCATGACGTTAAGCCAATCAGATCAAATCAGTACAACGAGCACAGGCGACTATCAAAATATCGCCACCTTACATTGGACCCCCACGGCGCAAGATTTAGCAGATACCAGTATCTTGGTTAAAGTCATTGATAGCCGTGGCGGCGTGGCGTTAAAACGCTTTAATATTTCGGTCACGGGCGGTAACCATGCCGTGGTCATTACCCAGCCACGCAATGTACGCTTGGGTGAAAACACCACGCTCACCTTACCGATTGGGGTCAGTGATGCCGACGGCGATGTCATTACCGTCAGCTTTAACAACTTACCCGATGGCGCGCAATACGATGCGGCAACGCGTACCTTAACGTGGACGCCAAGCTATGATCAAGCAGGTCAATACAACAACATTGAAATTATTGCTAGTGATGGCAAAACCATCAGCAAGCAGGTGTTTAACGTTGAGGTAAGCCAAGGCTATGCCAAACCGCAGTTGCCTGCGATGCCTACCCAAAATTTACGTGAAGGCGAAGCCTTTGGTATGCAATTGCCAGGCTTTATGCCAGGGGGGTTGGTGCAGGCCGATGGCACCACGGTCAGCCTTGAGTATTACATCAATGTATTGCCGGCAGGGATGACACTTGATCGTCAAACCGGTTGGTTAAGCTGGACGCCGGGCTTTACCCAGCACGGTAAAACCGAGCTACCGATTCGTTTAATTGCCACCTATCAACCAGCGGACGGCAGTCGTCCGGTCACCACCGTGGCCAGCCAAACCTTGGTACTCGATGTCGCCAATGCCAATGGCGTGCCGGTGTTTATGGACAATCAACCTTGGCAAATCATGGAAGGTCAACCGCTGCGCATTAGCACCTTTGCCATGGATCCAGACAACCCAAGCTTTACGCCCAAAGTGCGTTTCGCTGAGGGCAAACCTGCGGTTAGTGAAGATGGCACCGACGTACCGGCAACGGTTCGCTACGAGATTAAAGGCTTACCTGAGGGGGCAAGCTTTGATGCAGAAACCCTACAAATTAGCTGGACACCAACCTATCAACAAGCGGGTACTTACTATGTTGAAGTAACGGCAACCGACGATGGCGACGGTACAGGGGTGCCAGCGGTTGCTAAAATGATTGTACCGATTCAAGTGAATAATGCCAATCGTGCCCCCGTGTTTGGCAAGCTTGACAGCGTGGTGGTGAAACGCGGTGAGGCTGTCGATATCCCAGTGTCAGTCATTGACTTGGATGGTAATGACATTAACTTAGCCTTATCAGGGCTGCCACGCTTTGCCAGCTTTACTCAAACCTCGGTGGAAAATACGACCAAAGGTCGTGTGATATCAGGGGTTATTCATTTAGCGCCAAGCGCTGGCGATCGCGGCAGTTATACCATAGGCTTAACTGCCACTGATGATGGCGATGGTGATAGCAATGCCGCTCAGCAAACCAGCACCGCATTTGTGGTCACGGTACAAAGTGAAACCGAGGCGCCTGTCATTGCGATGCCACGTCAACTGATAGCTGTCGCTGGCCAAAAACTCTCAATCCCCGTGAACGTCAGTGACCTTGATCAAGACGCATTAAGCTATGTACTCCAAGGGTTACCGGCGGGTGCTAAACTGGTTCAAGGTGTGCGTTATGGGGAGGCAACCATTGAATGGACGCCAACCACTGCCCAGATTGGTCAATATAACGCCACCTTGATTGTTAAAGACAGCGGCTTACCAGCCGCAAATTCTGGGTATGCCACACCCGAAAACCCCGTGGTCAATGTCACCAGTGTGGACTTTAGCATTCAGGTTAAAGCAAGCAATACCGTTCCTGGGGTGCTGAGTATCAGTGCCAATGGTCAGTTGGTGGAGGACACCAACTTAGCCGCCCCGTTGACAATTGCCGCTAAAGAGGGGGAAGCCCTCAATTTACAAGTGATTGCCCGTGATGGCGATGGTGATAGCTTATACTGGAGAGCCACTGGCTTACCCAGTGGTATGACCTTAGATAGCACGTCACAAAGTAATGGTCAAAGCACGCTAAGTTTAAACTGGCTACCAGGCAGCTTTGCGGCGCAGCTAGACAATGGTTTGGGTAAAGGTAGTTACCTAGTCACCTTAACCACCAGTGATGGTATGGCAAGCTACGAGCGTCAAGTGCGCATTGATGTCGCCAACACCAACCAAGCCCCGGTGTTACTACCGATGCCGATGCAGCTCGTATATGAAGGTCAAACCTTAGGCTTTAGTGTCATGGCGCAAGATGCCGATGGGGATGCCTTGCGTTATAGCTTGGTTTACGATGACACCACCCCCAAAGACGTGCAATTTAACCCAACCACCGGTTACTTTGAATGGACACCAACGGTTAACACCGTGGATAACGCCACAGCCAAAGATAAAACCTATCAATTTACCTTTGCCGCCACAGACGGACAAGCCCGTGTGTTACGCACGGTACAAGTGCGCGTACTCGATGTTAATCGTGCGCCGACGATTAGCGCCAGCAATCATGCAGTGGTGGTGGGTGATACCTTAAGCTTGCCGATTGTAAAAGGTACCAGCCAACCCACAAAAGCGGGGATTTACCTACAAGATGCGGACGGTCAGCGGCAAACACAGGGCTTAACGGTCAGCTTTAGCCACTTACCCGAGGGGGCAGTGTATGATGCCAGCCGTGGCGTACTTGACTGGACGCCAGACCCGGTAAAATCGGGGATTATCAAGTGACCGCCACAGTCAGTGATGGTCGCAGCGAGACCTATCAAGTCTTTACCTTGCGAGCGGTTGCCGATAAAGACAGTATTCAGCCTGATATTTTAGTCAATCTCACCCCGCAAACCCCAATTCTACCAGGGCAGTTAGCGACGTCTACCATTCGTGCCCAAAGCTATGCCGCCATTGCAAGCGTGACAGTACAAGCACGAGGCGCCGGTATCGGTGCTAGCGACTGGCAAACCGTTGAGCTTGATAATGCTGGACGCTTACGCTTAACCCCCGCTTATCCAGGGCTAGTTGAACTGCAAGTCACCGCCACCGATATTGATGGCTTTAGTCACACCACCACCGAGCGACTAAGGGTGAAAGACCCAGCCGATACAAGTGCACCGCTACTACAATGGACAGGTGCCCTACAAGGCCTACAAGCAGGTAGTACGCCGCTGCGTATCAGTTACAGCACGGCCATCAGTGCACGGCTTCAAGATACCCAATTGATGGGTTATCGCTTGGAGATTGCCCCATCTGTTGTGGGTCAATCCGTGCAGAGCTTGGTATGGCAAAGCTTGGGTGAAAACGATTATGCTGCCCAAGCGATAGATGCACAAACTGCCCTTGCCACGCTGGACCCTCACACCTTGAATAACGGGGTGTATCAATTACGTCTCACCGCGTGGGATTTAGCGGGTCGTAGCACCACCCAAATGGTTTCGCTGCTCATTGACAGCAGTGAAAAGACTCAAAGGGTTACCACCACCGACAGCCTATTTAGTGTTGGTAATCATACGCTGGCGTTAACGCGTGAGATGATGCCGGGTAGCACGCAGCAGGATGCGGGAAATTGGCGATTACCGCTACTTGATAGCCAGCTCACCCATGACCAAGCACTTAAAGATGCGACAGGTGCTACCGCACCTTGGCGTCAGGGTACCAATGTTTGGTTACAACTGCCAACGCTGGCGAACAACGATCAAGCTGCTGTAAACTTAAGCTTTAGCTTAGGGCTTGAGCCGCTGGGAAATAATTTATACCGCCCGGTGTTTAGCCAAAGCCAAGGTTGGCAGCTCAGCGTAGGTGACTTAAATGCCCAGTCGGTGCAACTCACCTTACAAGGGGGTCGCTTATACAATGCCGCGACCGGTCTTGCTTGGGTGCCAAGCGGCTTTGTAGCGACCGATAAGGTAGGCAATCGTTACCAATTATCGGCGCAAGGTAAACTTAGCCAAGTGGTCTTTAATGACAATACCCAGTGGCTGGTATCCGACAGTGGCGTTACCTTGGTGGGCGATGCCACCCAGCAAGCCCGTGTCCAGTTGATTCGGGATGACAAGGGTCGTATTGAGCGGATTGTTGGTATGGACAGTCAAGGGCAATTACAAAGCATTGTGTATCGCTATGATGCACAAGGTCAGCTGGTGACGGCTCGAAGCCTCGTCGGCGATAGCGTCAATCAGCGGTATGGCTACCAAACCGACGGCAGTTTGCTGACAGCGCAAACGGCTGGCTATTTAGGTGCTGCGGTGAATTGGGGCGATACCACCCAAAATACGTGGCAGGGGACTCTAACGGCAACGCCTACGTATTTAACCTTTGGGGTGCGGGAGAGTGAACTCGCTTCAACCCGTAAAGCCCCTGGTAGCACGGGCAGTGTGATTGTTGCTGTGCATAGCACGGGCAATGCCAGCGTGGGGGTTGACGGCTAAGGCACGCATGTCTTAAGCCAGTCAACCAATGCCCAAGGGGTCACCACGACCTTAATCCGAGTCACTGAAGCAGGCTTTAAGCGACTTACCTTAACGGGCAGTGGGGAGACCCGCCTCGATCTGGTATTAGCGGGTGATATCAACCGTGATGGTAACATCGACGGTTTAGATTCTGCTACCTTGGAAAAAGCCTTAGCTTCTCAAGATGCGAGCTTAGACACCAACATGGATGTGAATGGGGATGGGGTCGTTAACGCCAGCGACCGTCAGGTGCTGTTTAGCAATTATGGCTTTAAAGCCAACCAAGCCCCGGTGAATGTGTTAACCAGCGAGCAGCAACAGCAGTTTGCTAAAACCCATACCGATTTGGGTAAACAAGCAAGCCTCGATGGGGTTGCCCAAGATTTAGAGGGCGACCAAATCTTCTGGCGCGTGGTCGGCGGCAGCCATGGGGTTGCTAGTCTCAATGCCGATGGTAAAACTTTAAGCTTTAAGCCAGAGGCTGGCTTTAGTGGTACGGCAACGGTGGTGGTACAAGCCGATGACGGCTTTAGCCGAGCAGCACCGATTGAATTAAGTTTTACTGTTAGCGATGCGAAGTTGGTACTGATTAATATTGAGCGCATTCAAGGCTTGGCCTTGGGTAGTGGCGATAAGCTGCATGTAACCGGTGATTTCGCCGATGAGAAAGGGGTTGCGCTTGCCTGCCGATTATGTGCGCTTTGTGTCCAGCAATGATAAGGTCATATCGGTAGATGCACTGGGTAATGTCCGTGCCACTGGGATGGGTCAGGCGGTGGTAAAAGTGATTGCCCGGGGTATTGAGGCGGTCAATGTGTTTAGCGTATCGGTGGAGCAGCCACAAGCCTACAGCGGGATTGAGGTAGATGTGTATCCTCTGGCGGTGAGCCTGCCAACCAATGGTCAGCGTCAGTTAAAAGTGACCGAGTATGATGGCACCCGTATTGATGCGGCTAGCAAAGGCTCAACGTATTTTATTAGTGATAGTACAATCGCAGATATTACCCCAGATGGCCTTATCATCGCCAAAAAAGCGGGTAACGCGAAAGTGTCGGTGATTAACAATGGTCGCCAGTATGATTTGGTACTACATGTGCAAGAGCCTGTCGTGGGTACGGGAAGGGTTTCGGCTGCCGATGGCGCTGTGGTAAAAGACGCTAAAGGCAATCAGTTGATGGTGGCACCGGGGGCGTTAAAAGATGGCACGAAAGTGTCCATTAATGAGATTAGCTTGAGTGATGTGGGGATGCCGCCTCCAGGTAATGGTAAGTTAAAAACACTCGGTGCGTTCCAACTGGATATCGGCGATGGTAAATCGGAACTGCCGCTACAGCTTGCGTTAAATGCCAATGATTATGTTGACCCAACCACCGGTGAAAAGCTAAAAACGGGTACAGAGATCCATTTCTGGCGTAAAGGCGAGATTATGGATGAAAACGGCGTGATGCATGAGACTTGGTGGCTCGTCGATAATGGCTACGTTGGGGCTGATGGTGTGGCGAGAACCGCAAGTCCGCCGTATCATGGGATTATGTTTGGTGGTAGTTATTGTGCGACGGTTTCAGATTATGACCCTAACATTGGTGCAGCTCGTGTGAAAATGCCTGCAACACCAGTGCTATGGTTGCCTGGTGCTATGATGGCTACCAACTTAGTTGGTCAGATGGCTACGGTTTCAGTCATTGGCATCTATGCTTCAATGGCTACATCTATTTACAGTATGGAATATACAATTGCAGGCACCTATAAACGACTGGTTACTAACACAGCGATTGATTTGGACAATTTAAGACTTAATTTCCCTGATGCACCTGTGGTTAAACTTAATACACCAGTTATTAAAGGATTAGACTTTGACCCAGTTACTTACAAACTGACGCTGACAGGTAGTGATTTTCTGCCAGCGGGTACAGTCGAAGGACAATTTGAAACCAAAATTTGGTTAGTGCCTCGTGGTGATCAGTTAGATGACTCAAGCGGTGGTGCTACCCCTGATCGTGGCTTGGTTTTCCACGGTTTTACACCTGATTCTATATCAGCAGACAAACTTGAGTTAACAATCGATCCTCATATTTCCTTGTCACAGCATTATGTATATATCGAAAGAAAAGCTTATGTTTATGAAAATGGTGAAAGAGTTGTCAGTAAGGAATCTGTTGATAGTCCATTGGCTACAACTTGGACAGCTGAGCCCTATAAGCATACGCTTGTTCTCAGTAGAGATAGTATCGATATTGTACAAAATGGCAATTTACCAAATCAATTTTCCTTTATTAAATCGATTACCCAAGATGAAAATGGTCAGCCGCTAAATTTTCTAGGGGCAAGAACTGATTCAATTGCGTTTAGTGATGATGGTACGCTTGCTTTCGTTACGGCTGGGCTAAGAGATGGCAAAATTTATGTCGTTGATACCAGTATGCGCGCTATCGTTTATACCATACATCTACAGAATCAAACAGCTAATATTACAAGTCTAATGGTTAATGATGGCTGGCTATATATTGCTGAATCGGACGGTGCAGGTAGCCGATTATTACGAGTTCTTATTGATTCAACATCACCTGAGTATCTAAAAGTTCAACAAACGGTTGATATTGGTAGTCAGTTTTCATATGGCATTAGCGATATGGCTGTGAGTGCAGGTCGATATTTAGGATTAGTAACACCAAAAGCCTCTTTGAGTATCGGTAATTTTTATGGTATTCGAACCGAACAAGATAAGGGTGACGTATATGTTCTTGATTTAGAGAAAATAGATAAAAATGGCAAGCTAGATAGCAAAGGTCTATTAAAAGTTTCACCAAGCGAATTGACAAATATTAGTAGTGGTGGAGCCCCTGAATTTATCACAGCTGGGCTATTACCAGGTGAGTTTTTAGTGTCATCGGTCAAGAATACTAATCGAGGCGTGTTTGGGTTAAGCTCGGATATTGAAACAGATAATGGTGATTTAAAAGGCACTTATAAGCTTAAAGCAACAAGTTTGAAACCTGAGAATGACCCTAAAGGCTATCGTAGCAGAGCGATATTGCAAAATATTCAACGCTCTTCAGAAACAGTATTAGCCGTGTTTAATGATGAGTTATATGCTTTTGTCTCAGATTATGCGTTTAATTTCAATGATCCATCTTGGAATCAATGGACAGAAGTACCTTTAGATACTCAAGGAGCAATATGGATACCTAAACAAATTCCGCAACCTCAAATCGGTGGCAAAATAGGTATTATAAAAGACCCGTTTGGTTATAAGGGAGAGCCACAGTATTTAGGGGCAACTTCTGCGATTAATGGTGGGGCAATAAAACGTCTTACTATGACGCAAGAGGGCATTCTGCAAGCTGATGTATGGATGTATGATGAGCCTGCACCTGATGGTTATGGCACCACTTCAAAACATTCGGTCTTTGCATGGAATGCGTCTGCATTATTGACTGCTGCCAATGTTTCAACAAACACAAATCAGTCTAAACCGATTGATCGCAATGATATTCCGACTCGTTCGGATCCTAAGCAGGAAATTCCTGAGGCGGTGCCTAATCGTTATGATACGCCTGATGGTGCTAATGAGTATGGATGGATCTATGGCATGGAAAACTACCATAGACCTGAGCAGGATATTGTTTCCTTAACGCCAACAGATATCCATATTCCTGCTATACCTGATTTAACAAATCAGAACTTTGAACCAGCTGCTAACATGTCTAATTGGGCTAGGGCTTGGGCTCGCGTTGGAGCAAACTTTGCACTATTGACTAACGGCATGGTAAGTTCAATGGGAAATGCACTTGGTTTTGAGGCAAAAAGTTATAAGCAAGAAGTTGCCAATGCTAAAGAAGTATTACGCTCATTACAATATGACAATAGCTCTTGGGAAAATGGTAATTATGGTTCCTATTTGTTTGATAGTTTACTACCGAAAATGTTTGATGGAATTGCATCATCATTTGCTGAAATTGGTACGGAAGCCATTGATGTAGGAAGTCGTATTCTTGCTGTTCACTCCACAATTCACAAGAATATACTCGATAGAATAGGCGTATTGGATGGAATTGAGTCGATTACAGGCAGTGATATTGCAACTGAGTTGCCAGATATTGAAATTCTAAGCCGTATGGGAGAAGAAGGGTCTAAAGACAAACCTAATTATTTAGAAATGGCAAAAATCCTTGCTGGAAATTTAGCAATTGCAGCGCCTTACAAGGTTGGTATTCCATTGGCATTTGAAGGAATGGGTGAAGCTGCAATTAATGGTGATATGCAAGCTTTATTTGATAATAGTGTTGGTATGGCACTATTGGCAATTGATTATCGTTCACATACGACTGGTAAAATAGTTAAAGGGTTAAATACACTTTATAAAGAAAAAATTTATGCCAAAAATCAGCTTATTAAAATCTCAGCTGAAGGTCGAGCGACACCTCAAGAGATTCTGATGTGGCGTAATCGAGTTTCAGAAACAGAAAAAGCCTTTCAAAGTAAACTTGAAGAAGCTAATGCTAAGATTAAACAACAATTTCATGATATGGATAAACAGCGTGGTAATTACGAAACATCCAATACTGGTCTAAAGCAAGTTAAAGATGAAACGCCTACGATTATTAAACCATTGAAGGGTAATGGTCATCTAACCATCAAACGAGCATCACAAATTTTTTCCAAAGACTGGCACTTCTTGGATCAAGCAGTTTCTCACTCAGAGATGTTTGAAATCGCAGTATCTGATGATGTATTAATTAACTGGAAACTAGATGAAATCCATGAGCTTAATGAACTCACAAAGCAAACATTACCAGAGGGTGTGAAAGCTGAAGACATCATTTCTTTAACAATAGAAGATTTCACAGGTATCGCTGACCAAGCACATGGTATTGAAAAGCGAGTTAATATTGTTGCTGTGGATCAAAAATTCTTAACGGAGCATTTTGGTGAAGGGGTGGATGCGTCATTTAGTATTCCAGAAATTACCGATAAAAATGGTGGTACGCTTACCTATGAGCGAAACTGGAAAAATAATAGTAGTAGCCTGACGATGTATGTCAGCAAAGATTTGCTTAAAACCGAAGAAGGCTATAAGGCAACACTTGCTCGCTTAGAAGATACTGTCTCTAGCTATGCCTATGAACTGCTACAAGCTGGTGACAAAGGTATCGGCTATGATAAGCTAATGACGAAAGTCAATGACAAGATGGACAAATTTGCTTACAGCGAGGACTTGAGTAATCGTCCTGAGTTCTGTTTTGTGGGTGGGACGCTGATACATACTGATAAAGGCTTGGTACCGATTAAGGATATCAAAGTCGGGGATATGGTGCTATCTCGTGATCAGCATAATCCAGAGGATGAATTGGTTTATAAACCTGTATTACGTACAATCGTTACAGAAAATGTGCCTGTGTTTTTTACAAAATTTAGACCTGAATCAGTAAATGCAGTTCCATTTGCTCAAAGAAATGATTTAACATTATATGCTGATTATTTATGTACTGCTAATCACCCATTTTGGGTTCAAGATAAAGGTTGGATAACAGCGGAAAAAATAGCATTAGATGATAATGTAATACTACAAGATGGCACAACTGCATTTTGTGATGGGAATGGCGGCTTTGATGGTTATCAAGGATTAGAAGTCATCTTTAGAACAGATAAAGCAAATGTGGGCTTTATTCCAAGATTTAGTGATTCAACCAATCATGGTCGTTTTGTCGATTTAGAGACAGGACGGACGCTATCATTCGGCAGTTATGACCCTGTTTTCCGCAAATTATTTGTTGAGGATACGCATTGGCGTAAGCGATTATTAGAACAAACGCCAGCACAATACCAAGATAATGCTGAGTTTTATGGTTTCCGCACTGGCTTTTGGCAAGATGGAGCAGGGATAGACTGGGCAGAGGGCGAAGGTCCTGTCACGACCACAGTTTATAATATTGAGGTCGCAGATACCCACACTTATTTTGTCGGTGAGCATGGGGTATGGGTGCATAACAGTGACAACTGCTTTGAACCCACATCCAGAGGGGATGCTGTTCCTATCTTGCCAAATGGAGGCACAGGTAAAGTCTATTATACCCGTGGATTATCCAAGCTTAATCGGGCAGCCGATATTCAAACAGGCATGGTAGGACGATTAGAAAAAAATTCGGCAGCGACCAAATTACAAAATTGGCATAAATTTGAAACTAGTGCTGAAGGTGTGGTTATGGATCTTAACGGTCATACCATTGCTCATACCTTACTATATGTCAATCCGAAAAAACTTGGTGCTTATTATATTAAATTAGGTGATTCTCGAGTCATGATAGATAAACTTGATAGCAATAACCGCCCGATTATCGATGACTATGGTAATGTCGTCAGAGAATACAGTAACTTTACCCGTGACAGTAAAGCCAGCGGTAAATGGGATTATATAGTTACTACTCCTAAAGACCAAGTACAACTCCTAGAAAGTTTATACCGTGCCAGTAAAGCACTCGACCAAAATACGGAAAGAGGTCATGTTATTGAGTTTGAAAAAGCGGGAACAACGGAAAAAGTTATGCAGTTTTTAAGAAATTTTAAAAAGAATCCTTCAGCTTTTGATTTTTCATCCTTACCTGACAATATGAAAGGCGAATGGACAGAAAACCTTAACTGGCTGCATGAAGATATTTATTTTGCCGATGCGGTCAAAGGGGATGTGAATGTACAGAATAGCCGTCCATTACCTGAGACATGGTATAGCATTCGTACAGATGCAAGTGGCGTAATCAAAGTACAACCTTTTGAACAAGCAAAGTTAATCGCAGATGGTAAATTAAAAGCGGCTAAAGATATGAGCCCAGAGAATGCAGCCCGTGACTGGATGAATAGCCCACAAGTACAGACATTGCTCTTAGCCAATAATGGCAAATTACCCCAAACTCTGGCAGAGCAGTTGTTTGGTGATATTTACACCGATACCAACGCAAATACAAGTTTAGCCAATGACAGTCACACGTGTTTTGCTGCTGGTACTTTAGTCCATACCGAGCAAGGACTTATACCGATTGAACAGCTAAAAGTCGGCGATAAAGTATTATCCAAAAATGCGGATGGTAGTGGTGAACTGGTATATAAAGCCGTTACTAAAACCATGGCTACGCATAATAGCCCTGTGTTTATGATGGAGTTTAATATATACGTTAATCCAGAATTAGACTTGGCAGATAGAGTAAACTTAAGATGTGAGCTTTTAGACGAAATAACTTTACCTCGTGCTTTATTTCTTACAGCGAATCATCCAATTTGGACAGAAAATCGAGGTTGGATTAAAGCCCAAGACCTCACCCAAGAAGATATTTTAGTCACAAAAGATAATCATAAATTTGTTTCTGATGTTGGTGGTGGTTATGAAGGGCGTTATGAAGCGATTGTGCCTCTCTATGAATCAGGTAAAGAAGGCTATGCCTATAGAATTAACTTTGGAGATGATACAGGTGAAAATTTAGGAGCATATATTAATTTATCAACAGGTAAAAATGATTGTTATGACCCTGACCCAAAATGGATTAATAAACTCTGGGTAAATTTTGATGACTGGAAACAAAATTTACTTGACCAAACCCCAACCGAACATCGAGATAATGTAGAATTCTACGGTTTCCGCACAGGTGACTGGATAGACCCCGACACCGTCACATGGGCAGAGGGCGAAGGTCCACTGACCATGACCGTCTATAACATCGAAGTCGAAGACACCCATACCTACTTTGTCGGAGAAGCAGGTATCTGGGTACATAACTGCGATACCGAACCGACCTACAGCAATAACCTAACAGTAGAACAAATCCAAACACTCGTTCCAGCAGAAAAACAATACTGGATAACTGCAGGCATTACCGAACAAGAACTCAATGATAAACTGGCAAATTATCAATTTGAGATAACCCAGCTTCAGCAAAATGTCGCTGCGGTAACCGATACCGATCATGCAATGATTCGATTCTCACCAGATGCTTCTGGCTATGGTTGGTTTATTGATAATACGCCACTAGATTCTAGCGAATATACCATGAGTTCGGCAGATTTGGGACAAACAAATAATACGGTCAAATCTGCTGAACATGTTGACTTATTGACTGTCTTAATTCATGAATTAGGACATGTGATTGGTATGCCAGTGCGTTCTCAACCCAATGATATCATGAGTGGCGATTTGAAAGCAGGTATGCGTAGATTGCCAACGACACAAGATGTGTTAGATAGGATGACAGCAGACTTGACTGTGAAAGATAGTAGCTTTATTGGTAAGCAGATTACAGTCAGTCAAAGTGCTGTCGGTACTCCTATTTTACGTTGGCAGTCAGTCAATACCAACACTACATTGACCAATAACGACTTCACCACCCAAGGCGACAACTGGCTCACTAGTGGCGACATCCGTTTTGACAGTCGTACCCAAAGTGCCACCCTCTCCGAAACGGCAAACACCCAAACCAGCCTACGCCAAGCCTTTAGCCTGACCGCTGACAACCGCATCCTAAGCTTCACCATTGCTGACAAAGACATCAAGACAAACGCAAACCAAGCAGGTGACGCCTTTGAAGCGGCTCTGTTAGATGCACACACAGGACAAGCCCTTAACAAAGTCACTGACCTCACCCGTACCGACAGCATGCTTAACCTCCAAGCTGACGGCACAGAGCATTTGGCCACAGGTATCAGCAAAGTTGCTAATGGCGATGGCACCAGCACCTACTACATTGACCTAACCCAATGGTACGCCGCCCAAACCACCGCAGGCAAAGCCACCGACGTCATGTTAAGCTTTGACCTACTCGGCTTTGGCACGGCGGACAGTCACGTCACCATCCGTGACATCAACCTCACCCGTGACCCTGTTGCCGTCAATGACCGCTACACCTTTGATGAAGACACCCCACTAACAGGTAACCTCATCAGCAATGACGTCTTAGCAGGCACACAGGTTAGCCAAGTTACCCTACAAACCCAACCTGCTCACGGTACCGTCACCATAGACGCAAACGGTAACTTTAACTATAGCCCAGATGCTAACTACAATGGAGAAGACAGCTTTAGCTACCAATACACCGATGCCAATGGCTACACCAGTAACATCGCAACGGTTAAACTGGCTATCAGCCCAATCAATGACACCCCAATCATTGATAAGACCAAACTACAAGGCATCATCAATGGACAAGAAATCATTGCAGGTACGCCAGTAAGCTTAAGCCTAACAGCTACAGGTAGTGACGTTGAAGGTGATACACTCTCCATCATCATCACCGAACAACCAAAACACGGTAGCATTACCCAGCAGCCTGATGGTAGTTACACTCTTATCTTTGATATCGACTATGAAGGACAAGACAGCTTTAGCTACACCATCACTGATGGTAACAGCCAAGCGACACCTGTCAGTGCCACTATCAACGTCTTACCATCCAACAAAGCACCGATAGCGATAGATGGACAATTCACCCTTAATGAAGATGGTACTGTCACATTGACCATTGACCAACTAGGCAATGACCCAGATGGTGACCCAATGACCATCACCATCCATCAAGCACCGGAGCACGGTACGCTTACTCAGCAAACCAACCCTGATGGTAAACTAGAACTTATTTACACCCCAGATGCCGACTACAACGGTACAGACAGCTTTAGTTACAGTCTAGCCGATGCCAAAGTGAGCTCAAGTATTGCGACTGCAACACTGGCCATCAATGCGGTCAATGACGCACCTGTGGTCACAGACACTACCGTCACCACGAATGAAGACACACCAACCATCATCAATGTCAAAGCAACGACCATGGACATTGACAATGACGTCAGCAATCTAACCCCAGTCATTTGGGTACAAGCCCATCATGGTAAAGTCAGTATTAACACTGATGGTACCATCAGCTACACACCAGATGAGAACTACCATGGTACAGATAGCTTCAGCTATATCATGAATGACACCAAGAAGACAGTAAGCTCGCAACGGTGACTATTAACATCACCCCAGTCAACGATGCCCCAGTGTTACAAGGACAAAGCTTAACCATCGCTGAAGACACTAACCTGATTATTCGCCCACTGCAAACCGCTAGCGATATCGATGGTGACATCTTAACCGTAGTCATTAGCAAACAACCTGAACACGGTACGTTGTTGGCGCAACAAGACGGTACCTATATCTACCGTGCGGCTGACAACTACAATGGCACCGACGGCTTTAGCTACTATGTCACCGATGGTCAATTAAACTCACCGGAACGTGTCATTAATGTCGGGGTTACTGCCGTAAATGATGCCCCAACAGCGACGAACAGTTTAGTAGTGGGTGTCGAAGACCATATGCATAGCTTACGTTGGACAGACTTTATTATCCAAGACGTTGAGCATGATGTACTAAGTGTACAAATCACTGAGCTACCAACGACAGGGTTATTGTTAAAACAAACGCTTACTAATACTTGGACACTCGTACAAGTTGGCGATCGCTTTACCCAGGCAGACTTAGATGCTGGATATCTTATCTTTGTTCCACATCCAAACCAATCAGGTGCTACAGGCTTTAGTCAAACAGGCTTTGGTGACCAACATAATCACTATGACCGTATTGGCTATCAAGCCTTTGATGGCAAAGCTTTCAGTAACACCACCCATATCATGGTTGATATCACGGCAGTGGCTGATGCGCCAACCTTATCACAAGGCAGTCAGTCTGTTACCAATGTCATCTTTAACACTGACTTTGAGAAAGTGACTAACCCTAATAGCAATTCAACCTTACTAACCCAAGACTACTTTAGTGGCTGGAAACTCATTAAAGAAGATGAAAGTCAGTGGGAGCAGTGGAAACGCTTCTTTACCCAAGGACATCTACCTTACGGTAACGACGGCTTTGAAATCTGGCAAACCGGTGACATGCTAGCGGATAACTGGGGTATTAAACGCCCAATGACTGCAAGCACCACCACGGCGAATAACCAGTCTTGGTTAGAGCTCAACGATGCCGCAGCGGGTCAAAGCCAAACCTTAGGTGTTGAACGTGAAGTACAAACCATTGCAGGGGCTAATTACAGTCTAAGCTTTGATTATGCCGGTCGTAACGGGTTTAGTGAATGCTATACGGGTATTAGCGTGTACCTAGGTGATACTTTAATCAAGCATTACCAAAACATCAGCCCTGCTGACAAGCTAAACTGGCAGCAAGTCTCAGTTGACTTCACCGGCACGGGTAAAGCAGAAACCCTACGTATTGTGATTGATAGCCATATCAATGGCTTGTTAGGTCGTGGTGCGATGGTGGATAATATCAAGCTTACCGAAGCAACTACCACTAATATCGGTCGTGAAGACCAAGCAATTGCGTTAAATCGTATCAATGCCAAACTAACCGATACCGATGGCTCTGAGCAATTAACCTTAAGTATTGCAAGTCTACCAGTTGGCACACAACTAACCGATGGTATCCATCAGTTTGTTGCTACTCAAGACAATACCACCGCCGTGGTCACTGATTGGCAGCTTGATAAGCTAAGCTTATTGCCACCACAAAACTTTAGTGGTAAACTCACCTTACAAGTCATTGCTACCAGTACCGAGCTAAGCTCTGGCAGTGTAGCAACGCAAACCCAAACGATGTTTATTGATGTCATTGCTGTTGCTGATACACCAATCCTTACACTACAAGCACGTGATATCACCACTCGTCAAATTGCCTACACAAGCTTTGAGAATGTATCAAACCACAACCTCGATAGCGATAAGCTATATTGGTTTGACACGGGTGCCACCGGTGGTGATATTTGGTCAGCCACAGCGGCTAAGTTTGGTAAGGTTATTGGCTTTGAGTTCTATACTGAGGGGGACAAAGTCACTCAAGGCTCAACCACCACGACCTTATCAGATTCTGCATATGGTAAGAGCTGGATGATGTTACATGATGGTCGTGGTATTGATGGTAAGGAAAAAGGCTATCAACTGCTTGGCGTTAACCGTAGTATTAAAACCTTATCAGGTATGACGTATCAAGTGAGCTTTGACTTTGCAGCAATGCCAGGCGTTACCCATGAGGATTTAAGCCGTATCCAAGTGTTTGCCGGTAATAAGCTGTTAGGCACGGTCCAAGGACTGATTGGTGATAGTCTAAACTGGCAACATGCAAGCTTTGACTTTGTGGCAACGACTGATAATACGCCAATTCGTTTGTTATTAGATGGGGTTGCCTTAGGCGATAAAGAGGCGAAAGGTCGTATGTTGATGCTTGATAACTTGTCAGTGGTTGAGATTTTAACCAATACCATGACGACAACCGGTAGTCATATTTATGCCATTGCTGGTATGGCAAATGCCTTGCCAAGTATTGCGATTAGCAGTAGTGATACTGATGGCAGTGAGCAGTACTATTTAGCACTGCAAGGCGTACCTGCAGGAGTGACGATTAGTGATGGTGTTTATAGCATTACTAATACAGGCTTTGAACCGATTACCATGCAACTTAACGGTATGGATTTGACCAAGCTAACCATTAAGACCAGTGATTGCTTCTGCGGTGATATTGATTTGACATTGCTTGCTTATAGCACTGAGTCAAGTAATCAAAGCACGGCACTGTTAAGCTATAATATGACTGTCACCGTGTTACAAGGTGAGCCTGCAGTGCCACAAAGTGGTTATGTGTCAGCAAATTACATTGATGAGACGAGCACGACCGTACAAGCACCGACCATAACGCAAGATACGTTAGCAACCCCAACCTTGACTGTGTCGACTTCTCAGCCAGTGGCAGTGATACCAGTCTCATCTGATGCATCATTGACGGTGACAGTATTACCGACAGCACCTGTCAGAGCAGATGATAAGCCTGTGACGGATGAGTGGTTGGCTAGCCTTGAGAAGCAAGCGTTGGCGAAGTGGGCGGTTTGATTATTTTCAATCATAATAACTACTAAAGGTAAAGGTTTTATTTTACTTTAGTAGTTATTATCAAATTATATTTATGATGAGGTATCTATATGTGGAATGAAAATTTTTACGTCTTTCCACCAGAACTGTTTGATCCAAGAAAAAGTAATGATCCAACGAAATCGGTTCATCAGCAGCTTAGTATCACTACTGATACTAACTTACCTAATGCTATCCATGACATCATGAATAACGCCATCAAGGAATGGCTAACCCAAGAATCCTACAAAAAACTAAAAGATACAGATGCCATCAAAACTTATCAAGACATGTTAGAGGACTATAACCCTAACTTAAAAAAACTGCCGTATTATTATCTTGAATGGCAACCTGGTATGAATTTTGATGTCAAAGTTTGGTTGGTACCTCGTGGTAATCAAATTGATAGACCTTCTGACTTAGATATTAAAAAGAATGAATATCCAGATCCAGATAGAGGACTCATTTATCAAGGATTCCGTATAGATCCTCATCCAGGTATGGGATATGAAGGTAGAACAGATACACTTAAATTTACCTTGCCAATCGGTACATCTTTATCCATGCACGATATTTACATTGAACGTATTGCGAAGAAGAATGTCGATGGTATGGATGAGTTTATTAGCCTTCCAGTAGCCAGCGATCCTATCCAAGCTTGGCAAATTGGTACAGAAGATGTCATTTTGACCACTGCTAAAGCAATCCATATTTTCAGGAGCGTTGTTGAAAAGGAAAGTGATGCAGAAAATGCCCCTAATTTACGTAGAACTAAGCTCGTTAAATCGATTGAAAACTATCAATTGGGCAAAAATTCTGACAAGAAAAATATTGATATTCGTGGCTTTGCAACAAATCAAATTGCCTATACTGATGATGGCACGTTAGCCTTCATTATTAATATGACGGTAGGTAATGAAGTGTCCCGTCCACCGTGGATACCCTTGAATAAAGCATTTGCTAACCTAAAAACTAGCAAATGTTTTCTAAAAATATCTTAGCTTATTATAAATCAAGTTCATTCATAACTCTCAATTAATCATATATTTTTCTCATTTAGACAATTTTGAACATTTCAGCAATTTCCGCTTTTTTCTGTTACCATAACGCCACACATACTCAGGTATCTTCCCATCGATACCTTGATGTGGACGGCAGTAATTATACCAATATACAAATCTATGCAACATCTGTTCAAACTGAGAATTATTTTGAAAACGATACAATCGTAAAATAGATTTTAACGTACCAAATAATCTCTCGATTCGCCCATTACACCAAGGAGAAGCCTTTGGTATTGGCTGATGTACGACATTAACAGATTTTAAAAAGCTCTTAAAAATTCGGCTATTAAATATCGCTTCATTGTCTGTACGGATTTTATTAGGTTTACCATATTTTGCCATTGTTAGACATAGTAAAGACAATATCATCTAACTAGATTTTTGTTTTAGTGGTATCAGTCCCAATACTTTTCGAGAGCCATGGTCTAGAATCCCCAAAAAGCAATGTTGATATGATTATCGAGGGTGTAAAAGCTCAAATCAATTGCCCATATATCATTAACTGCCGTTTGATAGGGTGGGGTTTGTTTAATCTTGCGTCGTTGTTGCATAATTTCATATTGATGTTTTTTAATGATATTTGCAACATAGCTTTTACTAACGCTTTGATGTTGATGGCGTTGGTTAAATGTTATAGCAATTCTACGACATCCTGCATTTTTACCCATGATAGCTTTGAGATGGATTATTTCGTCTTTAACCCATTGCGGTTTTGGTTGAGTAAATCTTTTTGTTGGGGGCTGGTGGTTTTTTTCTACGGTAGTGGGAGGTATGATGAACTGTTGACGTACTAGTAATTAGACCTCTTTCCAAACTAACCCAACTCGAAATTATAAATGGCACAAATCAAATTAACCCTTAAGCCAAAGCGTTTTCTGCGATTACGATAACGACAGGCTAGGATTTTAAAACGTTTGATTTTGCCGATAACATGTTCATTGGTTACCCGTTCAGAAGCTAATTCTCGATTGGCTTGTTTGTCAACTTTAGATAGTGGATTAAGCTTGGTTTTCTTTTTTGGGAATTTGCTATTGGCATGGTGTTTGTGTATGCCTTGATAGCCCGAATCTACTTGGATTAAGATACTAGGCTTTATACGCATTTTTGAGTATTGGTAAAGTTTAAAGTCATGGGTTTTACCTTTGCTAAAATGGGTACAAAGTATTTTTTTGCTGTTTTTATCGACAACGATTTGTGCTTTTAAGGTGTGGTGTTTCTTTTTACCTGAGTATTGCCTGCGTTGCTTTTTTTGGGTCGCTCACAAGGTACTTCGGTTGCGTCTATCAGTACGGTTTCAAGGTTTGGGTCTTGCCATAAAGCCTTTTTGCTAGGTAGGGCAAAGTCTTTGTGGGCTATCAGTATGCTTTCTACCCATTTGATGGTTTTACAGACAGCACTTTCACTGATACCAAAGTCTTGCCCTAGGTGAAATTGGGTGCGATATTCTCGGTAGTAACTCAAAGTCAGCATGAGCTTGTTTTCTAGGCTGATTTCATTTTTCCTGCCACCTTTTTTGTGTTGTTCGTTGTATGCTTCTTGTAGTATGGTGAGCATATGAGTATAGGTACTTCTTTGGATGCCAAAGTAGCGTTTAAATTGTGCGTCACTGAGTTTTTCTGCTTGTTCGGGTATCATGCTTTTGCTGTTTTTTCTAAAAATCAGTATTATACCAAATCACTATTAAGGTTTGGAAAGAGGTCTATTGCCACAAAATGTTAAAGACACACTGGCTGACATTGATAAGAAGCTGACTACCGCCTTTATGAATGAGACGGTCAATAACCGAGATGATATCATTCGTTATCTATCTGAGCATTACGCCATCACCGCCATCAAAAACCAATCCATGTCGATAAAAAATCCGCATGGGGGCAGCCGTCCCATTCGGTTGCAAGGTGCGTTTTATGAAAAAGCCTTTGAATCTCGGGGAACTCTCGGAGAAGAATTTGACCAAACAAAAAACCATCGAAGACACCGTGACAGCCCAGATAACGAGCGAATTTCAAAGCTTAAAGCAGATTATCAGCGACTCTGTGAAAAGCGAAGTGCAGAACTCACTAAACGCTTTAAGCCAAGAGCTAACAAGCAGTCAGCGTTTGGACGTAGCAAAGATAACCGAGCTACAAAAAAACACTTGTTTCACGTATCGACCAACTGGTCACATTCGAGCCCCTTTCAGAGACTTTAACCCATATTTCTACAACTTTAGACAACGAGCAACAAGCCTTAAAGACGTTGGCGGAGAAAATCGAAACGACGTTACAAGAGCAAATCCAGCAGACCGAAGTGCAATTGTTGAGTCAAATCGAGCAAGTGCAAACCAGCTTAAACCAACAAGCGAACCAAGTCCAGTCGGACTTAGCGGCACAAATGGACAACCAACACCAGCAGTTTCAGGGTTTGATGACAGCCCAAGACCAGTATTTAAAGAAGGTACGGCATCAATTTCTTCTGGTGAAGAAGCTGCCACTCACGTTTTCGATCATCCTATGCTGTCTGCTACTACTTTCACTGGGCGTGAATCCCACCGTACTTTTCAAGTGGGGGATTTGGAGCAACTTTATGATAGCGATGATAGGTATCATGGTCTTTATCTTGGTGGTATGGGGGATATACTTGGCGTATCAGAACATTCAAAATCAGGAGGATTAGGCTATGCTACCCAAACATCCCAATCAGCTATTACAAACCACATTGGACAAGCTGTCACACGAGCTACATGCCAACATGGACAATTATCTCCTACAAATGAAGGCAGAGCAACAAGCACTCATCAACGACGCCCTATCACAGTTAATACCGAGGTTATTGACCAAGCTTATGCCGATTATCGAGCAGGAAGTCAAAAATCAGAATCAGCCGATGCTGACCCAAGTGGAAGCTTACTTGAACGAATTAAAGACCACCAATCAACAACAGTTAAAAATGCTCAAATCAGGCAGAGAAGAATATCAAGGCTTACAGACCAAGATACAATCAGCCTTGAGCCAATTAGACAGCATACAATCCACCAACGACAGCGAAATCGAAAAGTTGCTCACGCACTTACAAACACAAATAACCACCTTAGCAAACTCACAACAGTCTATGACGAGCAAACAAACCGATTTATCCAACTCAATCAGCGAGCTAGAAAAGTTACAAGCGGCTATGGCGACCACGCTCAGCGACTTCACAACTCAACAAACCAACTTAAATCAAGCATTGGCGTTATTTCAGACCTTGCTAAAGCCCTAATCGAACCGTTTAAACAGTTGTTCACTAAGGTAAAACAACAAATCGTGGGATACGCCAAAGCAGGCATCTTGCATGAAGTCGATGCCAATGGCAAACAATAGCCCATGAGCCAGCAACAGGCAACATCCTATGTGGACAGTCACCCGTATGACTTGTCAGGCTATGCCCAATTAAAACTGACCGCAGAAAAACTGGAACAAGATAAAGCGTTGAGACATCAACCGTCTAGGGGATTTGGGAGATAGGGGTAGAGTGATTGGACAATTAACGAAACAAATCCCGCTGTTTGTTATCCGCCAAATACTTTTTAATCAGCTCACGAATCACAAAAGACTGGGAATAGTCTTTTTCAGCACACACCCGTTTAAATTCATTGACCAAGTTCTCATCAAGACGTACCGTTAAGGCGACGGATTTTTCATCGGTTGGCTTTTTAGGTGTTGTTTGGTTATCCGTCATTGCTTAATCCCTGTAAATAGTTCACCGAAGAATCAAGGTTTTCATGCAGTCGCCACACATCCCCGCCTTGTTCCATAATCAGGCGTAGAATCTGAGCTTTTTCAGCCTCACTAAAATCCTGAAAATGTTGTGGGATGACACCGTGATACCAGTTAATCGCCCCTGTATCTTTATCAAAACAAGAAACAGTCACGATATAAACAAAGCCATTTAACCCATAACTGCGGTGGACTTGGCAAAGACAGCGTTTGTCGTCATCATCAAAAATTGAGGCGGCGGTTTCGACTCGCATGGTGATTTTCCAAAAGTTATTTATCAGTATTGCAATACTACGATAAAGTGCAGTACAAATGCAATATGGTATTTTTTATTGGTGATGGCATGAAAGTCGCATCTTTAAACTTTATACTTATAGTCTATAAAGCTGAAAATCATGATTTGTTATATGCTGTTTTATTGACAAGTTAATATACAGAAATAGGGGCTTTTTGCCCCTGTTTTTTTGCCAAAAATGGCTAAATCTTGCTTTTCTGCGTCAAAAACTTGCTTGATAGAATGACTATCAATCTGCGTTTTTTCCTTGAAAAGCGGGCGATTTATCTCATTTTTGCCTAAAAAAATTAATCATGAACAGGTTCTAAGATATTTCAATCAATAGCCTCAAGAATTTTTAGAGAGTGACTACGCCAATAAAAAACAAAAACAACATTTCATAAAATAAAGCTGACGAACCGATAAAAATATTAGATAAAAGTATTGTATTTGAGTATAATGTTGACTAATACTATGTTTAAATCCTTAAAGGAACCGTTCATGTCAGCTAAATCACCTAAACACAATAAAAAAACTAAAAAAAATGTGATTAAAAACGAAAACCTATGGCAATTAGAAGCATTGGAACCCAAGCTTTTAATGTCAGCTGACTTAATGCCTGGGGTGCAAGACATACAGGGTAGTATTGAACAGCCGGGGGAGGAGGATGTTTATGAACTGGTGATTACTGAAACCAGTAAACTGTTCTTTGACGGGGTGCAAGGCAATAACATTAATTGGCAGCTTGATAGTATTGTCAATAACGAGCCAGTTAATCAATTTAGCTCACAAGCGTTAACGGGTAGCTCAGATAAATTTAAGGTATTAACCCCAGGGACTTATCGTTTAACAGTGGACGGTAATAACCAAACGGTTGATAATTATAAATTTAGAATTTTAGGTGAGCAAGCGGCAGAGACATTAACAACAAATCAGGCGGTCACAGGGGAATTAACAGGCAGTAATCAGGCAAAACTGTTTCGTATCTCAGTGAGCAAAGGCGATAGTTTATTTTTTAAAGGTGATGCCACAAATCAAGGTCAATGGTCATTATTTGACAATCGTGGCAATCAGGTGATTAATAACGGTTATCTAACTAACGATCATGGTGTGCTTACGGTTAATGAGGATGGCGATTATTGGTTGTCGATTGAAGGGGCACCCAATACTGAAAAAAGCAATTATAACTTCACATTGTATCAACAAGCCAAGCAAGCACCTATTACAACCACATTAACCACCTTAAATTCTATTCAATTTCAACCTGGCGGTCAGTACGTTTATGATATCACATTAGAAAATACTGGGTTATTGGCGTTAGATTTCCTAATACAACCGGATAGCGGTATTAGTTGGAGCGTGGTCAACAAGATCACCAATCAAAACGTGCTTCTAAATAGCCGTGAGGCAATCTTATCGCTAAACCAAGGTGAGTATCGTATTACATTGTCCAATAATGGTCGTTTTACTGGGGAGAATCAATTACGCCTATTAGCCGCTAGTCAAAATGATAACTTTGTAGCACTGCCATTAAGTTTTGATTATACGCCAGAAACCAGTTACCAAGCCCAGCTTAAAGCCATTCATGTCACAGAGCCAGGTAACTATACTGTTGATACTCAGGATAAAACTTATAACTATAGTTTATATGATAAGTATTATCACCTAATTACTAAAACCACGCTGAGTGATAGCAACAGTATCATTAACTTACCGAAAGGCGATTTTTATCTTTGGCTTGATCCACAGCTAGCAACGACTGTGTCTTATACCCTTAATATCAGTCGACAGTCAGAACAACCTGTCGTTGCAGAAACTAACCCTGTGGTTAACTCACCATTAGTACTAAATACTACCACCACAATTAACGGTATTAATGGCTATAAAACGACTAGTTATGCCTTAAATGTGACTGATACAAGTTACCTTTCTTTAAACTTGTATTATTACATTTCAGCAGAAATCTATGACAGCAATAATCAATTGGTTCAATCGTTGGCAGGTGCAACAAACCATAAGATTTTATTGGAAAAGGGCAGTTACACCGTTAAATTTAACACGTATTACTATAATACAAATTACACAGCCTATTTAAGTCCTATTCAAACCTTAACCCCTAACCAAGCGGTTAGTATTGCGCCTGAGAGCGTGACTCAACCCCATTTCTTAGCGGTCAACTTGGTGGCTGGTCAACGTTATGCTATCTCTGCGACCCCTTCTAATAATATTAGTAACTCTATTAATGTTAATCTGTATGATAATAACCAATTGCTTCAAAGTGGCAATGCCTATCAGAGTCGAAATGGGCACTGGTACGACCAGAATATGGTCTTCATTGTGCCACATGATGGGGTTTATTACCTTGAGGTGCCTGCACACAGTACGGAAACCCATACTTACTCATTACAAACAGGCACTATAACTAACGTCGCATATGAAATTGGTAATGCGTATCAAGGTGGGGATTTTAATTATCAGGATCAAATTAATCACCCCTTTGAGATTACCCAAGCGGATAAATATCTATTATCAAACTATGTAGATGCTAATAGTTATATGGTAATGAAGCTAATGGATAGCGATGGTAAGGTTACTGATATTAGTAATCAGACGCAACTAATAGATTTAGCGGCAGGTCACTACACGCTTCAAGTCAATAAAACTGCCAATCGAAGTGGCGCCTAGGTTATGGCTTTAACATTCTTAATGTGACCACCTTAGCGCAATTACCACTAGATGAGCAAGTGACAGGGAGTGCAAATGATTCACGCTTACCTATTGCTTGGAAATTACAAGCGTCGCAAGGACAAACGATTTTAATTGATGCACGTAGTCCGAACACATCAAGTCAAAACTGGTTGCTATTGGATAAGGACGGCAAGCAAATTACTCGTTATGAAACTTGGGGTAACAATGATTACTCAAAAAAAGTGACTATTCCAACCACGGGTGAGTATTACCTGGTTAGTTTTAATGACTATAATTCTAATAATAACCGAGCTGACTATCCCTCACTACGCAATGTATTGATTAGTGATTATCAGGTACATCATCAAACGATTGAATTGGGTCAACAGGTAACTGGGCAGCTAATTGCTGGGGATGCTCAGCAATTTGATTTTAGCTTAGACAGCGCTAAAAATATTGCACTTTCTATAAGAAATGGGAATTACAACATTCGTTTGTTGGGGGCTGATTTAAAGCAAAATGTGCGCAGTTTAAGTGCTAGTGAGACATCACTACAAAATTTCTATCTGCCAGCGGGTAATTATCGTATCGAAATTGATGCAGCGGGTGCCACAACGCCAAGTTATGACTTCAAGCTTGTTGATATTGTCAGCGAAGCTAAAACTTTGACCAATAACAATGGGGTGTTAAGTGGTCAAGTAGCCGCTGATAGTAGCTTAGCCAGTTATACCTTAGATGTGCAAGCAGGGCAGCAATATGGCTTTAAATTCGAAAATGTTGATAATTATAAATTTATGTATCGCTTGGTTGATGAAGAAGGCCGAGTGCTAGCTGATAATCGCTATGCCTATCAAATTGCAAACTTTGTGCCCAGTATCACCGGCAAAGTTTATCTCATTATTAATAAACTTAATGCTGCGTTTGGTAGTGCTACCGATTTTAATATCCGATTAACGCAAACGGTCAAACAAACCAAACCGTTAATGGTAGATCAAGAAATTTCTGGGCAGTTCAATACGGCTTCTGACCAAGACAACTACCAATTTCAAGTAAGTCAAGCCGGATACTATCAACTCACGCAAGTCACCGCATCAAACAGCAATATTAGATTTGAGCTATTAAATCCTGATGGTACGTTACTATTTAGTCATACTAACTTGGCGACTTTAAAGGATAGTCAAGTTTATTTAAATCCGGGCAATTATATCTTTAAAATAAGTAATACGATTGAAGCAAATAGCCAATACAGCTTTAAGCTAATCAACTTTGTACCGACTATCAGTTTAAGTCATCCCATTGATTTAACCTTAGAGAATAACAAAAGTAAATCAGTAACCCTTAGTAATGCGACCGATACCTTTTATTATCGCTTAATGCTAGCGAATGAAGATACATTAACGATTAACGATGATAGCGTATCGGTAACATTGTTGGATAAAAACGGCAATGAAATTGCCAGCAGTGCAGACGGTAACTTTACCCAAAAGATTACCAGTACAGATGTTTATAACTTAGCCATTAAATCGACTGTGGCGATTAGCGAGCCTAAAGTAGTAACCATTGGTCGCAGTAATGCGAATGTCAACACCGCAACTGAGGTGAGTAATACTATTGCCAATGCCCAAGAAGTTCTTGTGGCACTCAATGCAACCAAGGTCGTACCGGTTAATATTGGGGATAATAATACTACCACAGATGTTGATTTTTATAGGGTTTATTTGGTCAAAGGGGAAATATTAAAATTATCCACGCCTAATGGCACGTTCGACGGCTATGCACGTGTCTTTAATGCAGCAGGTAGTGAAGTTAGCCGTGTTGATGATAGTCCACTCGATTACACGGCGTCAGCAACTGGGGTTTATTATATTGGTATTAGTGGTTATCCAAATGCTTCATATAACCCAATTGATAATACTAATTTAGGCAATGGACGTGTAGGTACCTTGCAATTATCAGTCTCACGTGTCGTTAATAACAATCTTAATTTGTTGCCAAGTTATACTGATATCGTTATGACCAGTGATGATCAGGCGATCAATAACTGGCAAGGTAGTATTAATGCTAATGAATTTAAGGTCTTTAAACTTGCTGTTGAGGAAACAGGGCTTTATTATCTCGATAACAAATCAACAAATTGGTATAGTTATAATAATTATCAGCAAATCGTACTGGCTGATGAAACCGGTAAAATCGTTACCACAAGATTGGATCAGCCAGTTGAGCTTAATAAAGGCAACTATCAGTTAATCATCAATCAAGGCTACAGCTATAACAATGTTTCTGAAGCAAACTTTGCACTAAGTAATCTCACTAAACTAGCGACGCCAATTAGCCTAGGACAAGCAAGTACTACTGAAAATCAAATTAAAAATCAAGTAAAAGCATACGTGTTTGATGCTCAAGCGGGCGATGAAATTTACTTTAATATTTTAGGTAATACAAACGGTAGCACAGCTTGGCGCATTATCAATGCGCATGGCCAACAAATCCTTGCGGGTAATAGCTATGAGGATAGTCAGTCAGCTAAATTATTAAGTGATGGCAAGTATTATTTAATCTTTGATAGTCAAAATACTGAAAATTACACCAATAAAGTAGATTTTCAGATTGATAAGGTTGATAACATCAGTGCTACAGTCGTACTAAATGAAGCAATTACTGGAGTATTAACACCTGCAGCACAAAAACAAACGTATCAGTTACATCTGGATAAGGAAAGTCAGCTCTATGTTGATGTGCTTACCTCAAACGGCAATGTGTACTGGCAACTCATTGACAATGCCACAGGGACGCAAGTCGCCAGTAATAACTTATATGAAAATCTTCAAGTAATTACTCCCAAAGCAGGCGACTATACGCTAATTATAAAGACCGATGTTGAAGCAAGTCAAAGCTTTGCATTGAAATTAAGTCAAGTAAATAGTGGTAAAACGCTACTGCCTGGCGAAATTACCCAAGGTCGATTGATGCCTGATGGTAGCATGGATGAATACCAATTAGAGGTACAAGCTGGTCAACGCATCTACCTTGATTTCCAAAACTTACTGGCGCGGCAGTATGGCTATGATAGTGAGTATGGTTGGGGGTATAACTATGAGGCTCGTGTTCGTATTATTGACCCTTATGGGCGTTATCAATCGATAGGCGAATCCTTTGATGATAAAGAGTTTGTGGCTAGCGTATCAGGCACTTATTCAATTGTGATTGAGCAAGTAGGTAGTAAGCGCATCGAAGTACCTTATCGTTTTATCGCCTTAACCAGTGACATAGGGCAACAAGTACGTCCGATATCGCTAATTGAGCAGCCACGGACAATAGATGTGGTTATATCCAATATCCAAGTAACACCAACAGTGGGCGATGTTATTACTTCAAGTCAAGACATTAACATTGACTGGACAACGACCAATCAAGGGTCTACACCGACCCAAGGTAACTTTAAAGAACGCGTAATTATTAAAGAAAAAGTGACGGGTAATATTATTGCGCAAAGTATTGTTGGCTATGATGAAACCACACAAGGTCAACTGCTTGCGCATGAAAGTAAAGCGCGGCATACCACGATTCGTCTGCCCCAAGGCTTAGCGGGAGTCGGTGACTTTGAAATCGTAATTGAAACGGATACGTTAAACAATCAAATCGAAGCTGGTGCGGATGAAGAAAATAACATTATACGAGCGCAATTTACCTCGTTATTAGCCGATTATCCAAACTTAACGGTTAGTGATGTAAGTCTAGTGCCAACAAGTAACTGGCAACCAAACCAAGCGGTCACAGTTAACTGGAAGACCAATAACACCGGTGCTCAAATGGCTAAGGGCAGTTGGGTAGAAACCGTTAAAGTTTACAACAACACCACGCAAAAAGTCGTGGCAAGCTTTGACATACCTGTTACTGCGGCGCAAATTGCCGTAGGCGGCAGCAGCCGAGACAACCAAGCGAGCTTTATCTGGCCGGAAGGTATCAACGGTATTGGTCAGTTTACCATCACCGTCAGCACCGACAGTCAGCAGCAGATTGAAGAATCTGAAGGCATCAGCCATGAAAGTGACAACCAAGCATCAGTAAGCCTGATGGCAGGGGCCTGACTTGGTGGTTAATGACCTAACGATTACCAACAGCCAAGTACAAGCGGGTGATAAAGTCAGCCTAACGTGGCAGGATACCAACCAAGGCACCTTGGCGCTACCCAGTAACTACCAAAGCCGTATCACGGTACGGGCTAAAAATGCTGATGGTAGCCTAGGGGCTGTTATTGTTGACACCTCACTGTCCTTTAATGACCAACAGCGGCTAGCGGCGGGTGAAACCCGAGCGCGTCAATTTGACTTTACGCTACCAGAAGGCATCAAAGGCAATGGTGACTTTGTTATCAGCGTTACTGCAGACAGTAACATCACGGGTGCGGGCATTATCTTTGAAGTCAACCCACAAAACAATGCCGAACAAAACAACCAACAGACGGCAAATTTACACAGCAACAAAAAGGCTTATGCCGACTTAGCCGTCACCAGCATTGCGATACCGACCGATGCCAAATCAGGTTATCTAGCGACCATTAGCTGGACAGTTGCTAACCAAGGGGATAAAGACACCCAAATCACTAACTGGGTGGATCGGATTGTTCTGGTGCGTCAAGGGCAGTCGATCAACAGTGGCGTTGTCCTTGCGCAAGTCAGTCATGACGGTGTACTCACCAAAGGGGCTTCTTACAGTCAAAGTAAAACGCTAACCTTACCGCGTAACATTGAAGGCAACTATCAACTGGTGGTGGTGACTGATGTCAACCACAGTGAACTTGAGCCAGACACGGCAATTAATAACACCTACACCTCACCAGTCTTTGCCATTAAACAAACCTATGTTGACCTGTTACCGACATTGACCACGATACCACAAAAAGCGGAAGCAGGGCGTACCACCACCGTCAGTTGGCAGGTGAATAACCAAGGTACCATTGCTACCGCTACCAGTAGCTACTGGGTTGATCAAATCTACTTATCGAAAACCGGTGTGCTTGACAATAATGCTATCTTAGTAGGCAGTAAATCGCACACAGGACAACTGAGCATTGGGGCAAGCTATCAGGAAAGTCAAAGCATCACGCTACCAACCAATCTACTCGGTGACTACTACCTGATTGTGGTCACCGATGCTAACCAAAACACCTATGAGCCCAATCAACGGGGCAACAACACCGTGGTGAGTAGCCAGCCGATTAGCATTGCGCCTGAACCTTACGCCAACCTAGTGGCTAAAAACTTGGTATTACCCTCAGCGTTATCGGTGGGTGAGCAACTAACCGTTAGCGTTGACTTAGAAAATAACGGTACTGACTTAGTTAATGCCAGTACCTATCACACGATCACCTTTATTAACAGCCAAAACCCTAACCAACGTGTTAGCCAGCAATTGCCGCTAGACAGCTTGGTTATGATGCCCAACAGCACACAAACCAAAACCTACACCACCACTGTGCCAAGCCTAGCCAATGGTCAATGGCAGGTGGTATTAGACCTTGATCGTAGTGGTTACATCAAAGAGTCCAATGACACTGATAACCAAATCACCGGCACCCTTGCGATTGTTTCACCTGACTTAAGGGTAAGTGACATCACCACCACAGGCACACGTCAAGGCGGTGAAAGTCTGCAAATTGCTTGGAACACCGTCAATGCCGGTAGCCAAGCAGCCAGCAACGTCGTTGACCAGGTCTATTTAACTAAAAATGGCAGTTTAGGGGCTGGGGCGATACTGCTCAAAGAAATTAGCCATGAGACCTTAGCGGCTAACACTCAAGTTGCCAACCAGTTTAGCTATGAATTACCCGTTGACTTACAAGGCGATTGGTCGCTGGTGATTATCACGGATGCGAACAACCGCAATCGTGAAAATCGCTTAGAGGACAATAATACGCTAGCCCTGGCGATGAACATCGCAGTCAGCGCTATGCGGACCTCACAGTAAGCCAAATCCAAGTACCGACCCAAACCATTGGTGATCCGGCAAGTCTGACAGTGAATTGGACAGTCAGTAATCAAGGCTTAGGCTTGGGTAAAACCCTAAGCTGGACAGACAGTGTCATTTACTCTGCCAATGATATCTTAGGCGACAATGATGACATCGTATTAGGTCGTAAGACCCACAACGGTGGGTTAGCCGTGGGTAACAGCTACTCAGACAGTCTTACCTACCACTTTGCTCCAGGTTTTACCCGTCATGGCAAAATCTTCGTTAAGACCGACAGTGGCAATCAAGTCTGGGAAAATGGCTTAGAGAGTAACAATGTCAAAATGAGTGATACGGTGGATGTCATGCCGATTGCTTATGCTGACTTAACCGTTGACAGCATTGCCACTAACACCACGGCCTACAGTGGCCAAAGCATTGAGGTGACTTGGCAGGTCAGCAATCGGGGTATTGGCATTACCAACACCAACCAATGGACGGACAGCATTTGGTTATCGGACAGCACCGGTAAAACTTGGACGCTTGGCAGCTTAACCCATTTAGGCGCACTTGCTTGCCAATGATAGCTACCGTAATACGATTAGCGTGACCTTACCCAATGGGCTTACCGGTGACTATACCCTGCAGGTAAAAACCGGCGGTCCGTTTGAATTTACCCATGGCGACAACAATGCGTCGCAAATTAGCTTACCGATTAGTCTATCACCGACCCCTGACTTGGTAGTGAGCCAAATCAGCTTACCATCGAGCGCTTATGAAGGCGATTTAATCCAATTTAGTTGGCAAGTAAAAAACCAAGGCGACGCACAAGCGGCAGGTACTTGGCAAGATGAGGTAAGACTAGTTTCGGTTAATGATCCAAATCAAAGTATCAGTCTTGGTAATTATCAATACACTGAGAACTTAGAAGCAGGTAAAACCTACACCCGTGAAGAGCAAATTCGTTTGCCAAGTAAACTTGAAGGGCTATGGCGCCTTGAGGTGGTGACCAATAAAACGGGCTCGTTATACGAATATGCGGATGCCTCGAAAAACAACCAAAAACAATCCGATACCGCGCTGGCAGTCAGCTTACTGCCACGCCCTGACTTGCGTGTGACTGAGGTTGAAGTCCCAGAAACGGTGACGGCAGGCACTCGAGCGACGGTAAAATTCGTGGTTGCTAATACCGGCACTATCGCCACCAATAAGCAGTGGCAAGATGCAGTTTACTTATCGCTTGATGGCACGTTCAGCGCGGACGATAAACTCATTAGCCGTATCAGCAACCCTGTGGTACTAGCACCAACCGAAAGTTATAGTTCACAAAGCACCACCCTTGACATCCCGATAAGCTATCGTGGAGACGTGTATGTGATTGTGGTGGCAGATAGCAGCCATGCTGTCGAAGAATACCCCAATGAGAATAATAACTATTACGCTAAAAAGTTGCATGTAGACGCGGTGCCCTTTGCCGACTTAGTCACCAGTGATGTGGTTGCCCCTGAGCAAATTGCCCATGGTTCAACGGTTGACGTGACCTATAAAGTGGCTAATAAAGGTTCAGCCAAAACCCAAGGGTTAAGTAGCACGATTGATAGCTGGACAGACACGGTATGGCTTACCAAAGACCCCACCCGTCCGCGTCCAGAACGTGGCGACATCTTGGTGGGTAAAACCACGCACCAAGGGCAGTTAGAGGTGGGTCAAGATTATCTAGGCAGTATTCAAGCCACGATTCCAGAAGGTACCTTATCAGGTCAGTGGTATATCCAAGTGTGGAGTGACAACTACGATGTCATCTTAGAAGACACGCTGGCGTCAAATATTAACTTAAATGACCCTAAAGAGCTCGACAACAATAATTATGCGGCGAAAGCTGTGAATATCCTAGGCTATACACCGCCGGACTTAAAAGTGGTGGCGGTAACAGCAGACAAACAGGTGCAAGCCGGTAATACATTTAGCTTTAGCTATACCGTACAAAACATTGCCGATGCCTTTGAGGAAAAAACCAACGGCAAGGTTAACCAGTGGGTGGATGAAGTTTGGTTAAGTAATAATCCCGATCTCACCAAAGCCACAGAAAAATGGCTATTAGGCAGTTATGAGCAAAAGCGTGCCATGGGTAACCAAGAAACCTATAGCAATAGTCAGACGGTGACATTATCGCCTTCCATTGATGCCACCTACTTAATTGTGCGCACCAATACCTCATTAAGTGCCACTAATTCAATTACTGAGTTGACCAAAGCGAATAACCAAGCCTTGGTAGAGACGCTGGTTACCAGTACCCCAGCGGACTTACAAGTTACCACTATTACCACCCAACCTGAAAACTTCTCAGGCGAATTAACGCCGATTAGCTGGACGGTGACCAACCAAGGCGGTGATGTTTGGAGTCGTACGCCTGACTGGAACGATGTGGTGGTGATTAGTAAATACCCTGAGATGATTGAGGGTCACTACCAAGTCATTGGTCAATATCAGCACAACAATAGCCAAGGCTTAAAAGCGGGTGAAAGCTATACGGCGACCATTCAGGCTAAACTACCGATTGGCGGTAATGGCAAATACTATGTGTTTGTGATCACCGATGCCAGTGTCGATAGTGACGGCAAGGTAAAGATTAAAAAAGAATTTAATAATACTTCACCGACAAATCGTAATGACGAGGGGCTAAGCCACTTTGGTGGTAAAAACTTTGGTTCACCTTATACCGGGTCAGTCTATGAAGGGCTGTTAAATAGCAACAACAGCAAACGCAGTGAGCTTAATATCACCTATCGTGAGCCGGATTTAGTCTTTGAAGACATTAAACTATCCAACCCAACCCCAAAAGCTGGGGAAGAGATTACTGTGACATGGACGGTGAAAAACCAAGGCACGCGGGAAACACGCTCAGGCTTTTGGTTAGATGGTTTATATCTATCAAAAGATGACGCGCTTGATAGAACCGACTTTGCCTTGGTTGACCGTGGCAGTGAGATTGAACGCAATACCAGAACTCGTGTCACTACGGTTAGCAGTGTGGATAGCGATAAAACCGTCCATTTAAAACCAGGCGAAAGCTATACGAACACTGCGACCTTTAGATTGCCCACCAATATCGGTGGTGACTACAAACTGATTTTAAAAACCGATACCGAGTTTTTAAACGACTCTGAACATTACGGCATTACCAGTACGATTCGTCCCGATCTTAATACGATTAAGGCCGAAAATATCAACAATGTGCTGGAATTTGCTGATGAAGGCAATAATGTCAAAGTCGTCGATCTGCCCATTACCTATGTCACGCCCCCGGATTTACAAGTGGTCAGCGTCATGGCCGACACGGGTGTCATTGCCGGTCAACAATTTAACCTTCAATACCGGGTGGTCAACAAAGGCGGCGATGTGCCAAGTGATCAGTATGGTTGGTTTGATAAGGTCTACCTATCAAAAGACCGCTTTTTAGACACCAGTAAAGACACCTATTTAGGGTACGTGGCACACCAAGGTGGACTGACTAAAGATGGCAGCTATGACGCCAGCTTATCGGTTAAAGCACCGATTGACTTTAGTGGGGACTACTACGTGTTTGTGGTAACTGATGCCGGCAATGATGTGGTGGGTAAAGTACGTGAATTTGAAGGCGATACCAACAATGACACCGCCGCTGAACAACCAATATTAATTACCCTACCACCACCGGCTGACTTGGTGGTCAATGACATTCAGCTACCGACCACAGCCAAGGTAGGCGATGAAATTGCCATCACCTATACCGTTAAAAATCAGTCTGACAACCAAGCTTATGGCAGCTGGTCAGATGCCATTTATATCTCCAGTGACAACAGCTGGGATAAAGGTGACATCCTACTGGGTCATGTGTCCCATACAGGCGGTTTAGCAGCCGGCAGTGAATACCAAGCTACATTAAAAAGCTATATTGACGCCAGTGGTAAACCCGTCAAAATCACCCTTCCACCGCTAAAAGACGGTAACTGGCATATCGTGGTACGTCCAGATGCGTACAATGAAGTATATGAAGGTAACATCCGCTACACTGAAACCGGTCTTATCAGCGATTCGGCAGAGGCTAATAACGTCACCAGTTCAGCGGCAACCGTGGCAGTCACGGTGCCGAGTATCACATTAGGCACGGCGCAAGAATTAAACTTGGTCAGTGGCGAGACCAAGCTCTACAAATTAAATGTCCAAGATGGTAAAACCTTACGTATCTTACTGAATTCTGCAACAAATATCGCCAATAACGAAGTATACGTGCGCTACGGTGACATTCCAAACGGCTACAATTATGATGCGGCGTACACCCAAGGGTTATCCGCTAACCAGACTGTCCTGATTCCAGCGACCAAAGCCGGTGACTACTACATCTTAGTGAAAGCACGGGACACCGGTAAAGACGAACAGCCGATTACCCAACCGCAAGTTACCTTATTAGCCCAAGCGATGCCGCTCAGTATCACCAAAGTCACCCCAGACCAAGGCGGTAGTGGTGATGATGCCCATCGCTGGGTCACCATGGACATCTATGGTACCCACTTTGCCGCAGGGGCGGTGGTAAAAATTAGCCGTCCGGGTGTATTTGAAATGGATGCGACGTTGGCAGGTTATCGATGCCACCCATATCCGAGCCATCTTTGACTTACGCCAAGTGCCCTTTGGTCTTTATGACGTTGTGGTAAAAAACCCCAATGGTGATACCGTAACCGAAGCGTATCGCTACTTGGTTGAGCGCATGATTGAGCCAGATGTCACCATCGGTATTGGCGGTAGTCGCACCCTTGAGCCTGGGGATAAAAATGACTACAGTGTCAGCTTACAAAGCCTAACCAACGTGGATACACCGTATGTGCGCTTTGACGTTGGTAGCACCGAGATGGGCTACAGTGAGAATCTCATTGAAGGCTTAGCCCTACCGTATGTCATCTTTGCCTCTAACGTCGCGGGGCGCCCTGATGGTCAGGCGGTGGATATTGCCAATAACCAGCAATATGGTCAAACGCCATTAACCGGGCAGCTACGTCAAGATGTGCCTTGGGCAGCGCTTGACAATGCGTTAAACACTAGCGGCTATAACTTAACCCCAGGCTACGCCTTTGACATGAACGCAGGCGGCTTTGTGGGAGCGACCTTTAACGTACAGACCTACCCTGGGTTAAAAGAGTGGTTAGCGCAAGACTTTGCCGGCTTACGCGACAAGCTGTATGCCATTCGTCCAGAGTGGAAAGAACAAGGCTTACTTGATGGTGGCGTCCAAGATTTAGATAAAATCAGCAGTGGCTTAACCCATAAATTCTTAACCATTGATGAAGACACCAAAACCAATCTGACGAAAAAAGAGCTGCTATCATTACCGTTTAGATTTGATGTGTTTGGTAGTGCAACGCCGATTACCCGAGCGGAGTTTATAGCTGATCAGACAGCGCACGCTGAAAAACTGCGTCAAGCCATTTTAGCCGATAGCGGCGCCAATGATGCGTTAAAACTACTGGCTGCCGATCAAACGCAGTGGCAGATGGGGTGGCTTGCGGCCCTTGAGAGTGCAGGGTTATTACGTCCAGAGAATGAAGCGCCACCAATTCGTAACGACGTTAAGGTGGTGAGTTTAACTGCTACCTTAGCCACCGGTATCCTAGTAGGTAAAGCGGGCAGTGAATACACCACCCAACAAGATTTGCTGGCGTTCTTTGCCAAAGTACAAGCTTGGTATGGGGATACGGCACGTTACTCGGGTGATCCACAGGCACAAAAGGCGCCTATTGACTATTATGAATCCCGTCAAGATCAAGAAAGTAACTTTGTTGAAGTGCCGGTGTTTAAATCACCCACGGCTGAGTCATTTGACTTAAATGCCGCAAAAGACACCTATTTCTTAGATTTTAACGTGTATGCCGGTAGCCGATCTGAGCTTGAGTACTTACGTCACACGGGTCAATTAGATAACGAATTTAGACCGATTGGACCTAAAGCGCTCAGCCTTACCCAATACTTAATGCAGCTAGCTCAGCAAAACACCGGCAGCACGGTGAGTATCAAAGGACCTAAAGCACTGGCGAATACCGAAGGGGTCAGCTACTTACCAAGTGGGGTATCGCTGCCTTATCAAATTAATTTTACCAATACCAGTGAACAAGGCGTAAAACAAATTCGCTTGGTCAGCCAGATCGATGACAGTCTAGATCCGTATCGTCTGCGTTTGCAAGACATTAAAATCGGAGATATCAACGTTCACTTACCGGGTGATAAAGCCGTGTTCCAAGGTGACTTTGACTTTACGGCCAGTAAAGGCTTTATCTTACGCGTGAGTGCTGGGGTAGATGCGGTGAACCGAGTGACCACTTGGCTGATTCAGTATCGATCCAAACACTGGCAATGTGATTGATATCGACAGTAAAGCGTTGTTAGAAAAGGGTGGCGCAGGATTTGTCAACTACAGTATCAGTGACCATATTGATGCGGTGCAAGATGGTGTGATTACCAGTCAAGCGCGTATCTTCTTTGACAACCAAACCCCGGTGGAGGCTGCACCGATTAGCTATCGATTGGATAAAATTGCGCCACAAAGCCGTGTCGTTGCCACCACACGACGCACGAGCGATGTACCGAGCTATGATGTCACATGGCAAGCGGTCGACAGTGGCAGTGGCGTGAAACATGTTACCGTGTATGTTGCCAAAGATGGCGGCGACTTCAAGATTTGGCAAAAACAAGTCATGGGCGATCACGGCCAAGCGGTATTTACCGGAGAGGCCGGCAGCCAGTATGAGTTCTTAAGCATCGCAACCGATTTAGCGGGTAACCAAGAGCAAGCTCAAATCAGCAATGCGGTGTTACCGGATGATGGTAGTCAAGCCAGCTTACTTGAGCAGCTTGGTGTACAAGAGGAGTTGGTACAAACCGCCCAAACCCCAACGGCACCTAGAGATCGCACTTATGAGAGCAATACGTTATTTGCCGAAGTGAAAAAAGGCTTGCCTGGGTTTATCGCTGATAAAGTGGTAACAGGCCTTAGCAAAACACATGACTTACAATCAATACTAGCGCCGTTTAGCTTACGCGGCTTTGCCACTGGCTTTGCAAAAAGTGCGGCCATGGGTAGCAGTGCCATGGTACAGCTAGCCAATGGCAACTTATTGGTTAGTGGTGGTGAATTACGTAACAGCGTTTATCAATTTAATGGTAAAGAGGGCGGTTATCAAACTCAGCCATTATTTAGCCTAGATGAGCCGATTTTAGACATGGCACAAGATGCCTTGGGTCAACTGTGGGTCATGACAGGTCGTGCCTTATTGCTGGTTGACAGTCAAACTGGTAGCTTCATTGACACTGTCACTTTAACCAATGATGCACCGCTTACCCATGCGCTGGCGATTGAACCACAAACCGGTAAAATCTATGTCTCAAGCGGTGATGGCATCGAAATTTACGATCCAAAAGCGTTGGATAAAACCAAAGCTTGGCAGCACTTTAGCAACTATCAAGTGCGTGACTTAGCCTTTGGTCCCGATGGTCGTCTATGGGGCGTACAATGGGATGGGAAGGATATTACTGATAGCCAGTATGGTCATACCCAAATCGTCAGCTTCCCAATGACTGGTCGAGAAATCGGTCGTGCCCAGTTTGAATACAGCCTATCAGGGGTGATTGACAGTATCGCCTTTGGTCAAACCGGCAGTGAACTTGCCGGGCTACTGATAGCTGGTAGCCAAACGGACAATGTGGTGACGCAAGGTTCAGCGGTCAGTCACAGTGCCAACCTGTGGATGATTAACTTAACGACCCGTGAGCTTGTCAGCGTTGCTCAAGGGGGGACGCGCGCAGAAGCATTGGTGACCACGCAAGATGGGCGTATCTTGGTGGCGCAAACCGGGTTTGTCGATGAAGTGGCACCGATTAAAGCGCCGAAAGTCGTTACTAGCTCGATTGCGGATGGTGCGTTACTACCCTTACCAGTCAATCAAATCACAGTCAGCTTCGATCAAAGCATGTGGACAGGCAGCAATGGTCAAGACAGCCAAGACCCAAGCAGTGTGTTAAACCCCAATAACTATCGCTTAGTCTCTGTTAGCAGTGGTAGTAGCCAAGTGATTAACCCAACGCAAGTCACGTGGGATGAAGGGTCTAAATCGGTCATTCTCACGCTGGGTAACCTCAATTCTGATCAATGGCGTTTAGAAGTGGACTCAAACGTGGTCAGCCGTGCGAAAGTACGCCTTGATGGCGTGTATGTGGTTGGCTTTACCACGGTAAGCGACTTGACCAATCAACTCAAAATCGACTTTAGCAACACCCGAGCCGATCGTTTAACCGGTAGTATTAGCTATGATGTGAATATCACCAACCTAGGGGTGGATAACTTAAAAGGGCCGCTCATGCCGCTCATTGACCCCGGTCAATACTTTAGCGGCAGCATCGATGGCAATGCGTTATCAGGTGCACAGCAGGGGCTATGGGTGATCGATGCCAGCGCGGCACTCAAACAATCTGGTGGCAAGCTTGCCCAGGGTCAAACCTTGAAAAATATCACAGTGACCGTGGTCAGCCCCCAAGACCTAAGTACCAGCCAAGCCGGTGGTACACTGATTAAAGCGACTTTAAGTCATCAAGTGTATGGTTTACCGTACGCCAACCTACCGCCTACGATGGCGGCAATGACCACAACCACGGTCGTTGATAGTGCGGGTGTCTCACAAACGGTCAGTGACATCAGCACCAGCAGTGAGCTTAATGCAGCACAAATCAATCAAGCGTGGCAAGCGAACTTAGTGGCAACGGACAGTGATGGTCAAGCGTTTAGTTGGGTATTGGTGGATGCGCCACTGGGCATGACGTTAAGCCAATCAGATCAAATCAGTACAACGAGCACAGGCGACTATCAAAATATCGCCACCTTACATTGGACCCCCACGGCGCAAGATTTAGCAGATACCAGTATCTTGGTTAAAGTCATTGATAGCCGTGGCGGCGTGGCGTTAAAACGCTTTAATATTTCGGTCACGGGCGGTAACCATGCCGTGGTCATTACCCAGCCACGCAATGTACGCTTGGGTGAAAACACCACGCTCACCTTACCGATTGGGGTCAGTGATGCCGACGGCGATGTCATTACCGTCAGCTTTAACAACTTACCCGATGGCGCGCAATACGATGCGGCAACGCGTACCTTAACGTGGACGCCAAGCTATGATCAAGCAGGTCAATACAACAACATTGAAATTATTGCTAGTGATGGCAAAACCATCAGCAAGCAGGTGTTTAACGTTGAGGTAAGCCAAGGCTATGCCAAACCGCAGTTGCCTGCGATGCCTACCCAAAATTTACGTGAAGGCGAAGCCTTTGGTATGCAATTGCCAGGCTTTATGCCAGGGGGGTTGGTGCAGGCCGATGGCACCACGGTCAGCCTTGAGTATTACATCAATGTATTGCCGGCAGGGATGACACTTGATCGTCAAACCGGTTGGTTAAGCTGGACGCCGGGCTTTACCCAGCACGGTAAAACCGAGCTACCGATTCGTTTAATTGCCACCTATCAACCAGCGGACGGCAGTCGTCCGGTCACCACCGTGGCCAGCCAAACCTTGGTACTCGATGTCGCCAATGCCAATGGCGTGCCGGTGTTTATGGACAATCAACCTTGGCAAATCATGGAAGGTCAACCGCTGCGCATTAGCACCTTTGCCATGGATCCAGACAACCCAAGCTTTACGCCCAAAGTGCGTTTCGCTGAGGGCAAACCTGCGGTTAGTGAAGATGGCACCGACGTACCGGCAACGGTTCGCTACGAGATTAAAGGCTTACCTGAGGGGGCAAGCTTTGATGCAGAAACCCTACAAATTAGCTGGACACCAACCTATCAACAAGCGGGTACTTACTATGTTGAAGTAACGGCAACCGACGATGGCGACGGTACAGGGGTGCCAGCGGTTGCTAAAATGATTGTACCGATTCAAGTGAATAATGCCAATCGTGCCCCCGTGTTTGGCAAGCTTGACAGCGTGGTGGTGAAACGCGGTGAGGCTGTCGATATCCCAGTGTCAGTCATTGACTTGGATGGTAATGACATTAACTTAGCCTTATCAGGGCTGCCACGCTTTGCCAGCTTTACTCAAACCTCGGTGGAAAATACGACCAAAGGTCGTGTGATATCAGGGGTTATTCATTTAGCGCCAAGCGCTGGCGATCGCGGCAGTTATACCATAGGCTTAACTGCCACTGATGATGGCGATGGTGATAGCAATGCCGCTCAGCAAACCAGCACCGCATTTGTGGTCACGGTACAAAGTGAAACCGAGGCGCCTGTCATTGCGATGCCACGTCAACTGATAGCTGTCGCTGGCTAAAAACTCTCAATCCCCGTGAACGTCAGTGACCTTGATCAAGACGCATTAAGCTATGTACTCCAAGGGTTACCGGCGGGTGCTAAACTGGTTCAAGGTGTGCGTTATGGGGAGGCAACCATTGAATGGACGCCAACCACTGCCCAGATTGGTCAATATAACGCCACCTTGATTGTTAAAGACAGCGGCTTACCAGCCGCAAATTCTGGGTATGCCACACCCGAAAACCCCGTGGTCAATGTCACCAGTGTGGACTTTAGCATTCAGGTTAAAGCAAGCAATACCGTTCCTGGGGTGCTGAGTATCAGTGCCAATGGTCAGTTGGTGGAGGACACCAACTTAGCCGCCCCGTTGACAATTGCCGCTAAAGAGGGGGAAGCCCTCAATTTACAAGTGATTGCCCGTGATGGCGATGGTGATAGCTTATACTGGAGAGCCACTGGCTTACCCAGTGGTATGACCTTAGATAGCACGTCACAAAGTAATGGTCAAAGCACGCTAAGTTTAAACTGGCTACCAGGCAGCTTTGCGGCGCAGCTAGACAATGGTTTGGGTAAAGGTAGTTACCTAGTCACCTTAACCACCAGTGATGGTATGGCAAGCTACGAGCGTCAAGTGCGCATTGATGTCGCCAACACCAACCAAGCCCCGGTGTTACTACCGATGCCGATGCAGCTCGTATATGAAGGTCAAACCTTAGGCTTTAGTGTCATGGCGCAAGATGCCGATGGGGATGCCTTGCGTTATAGCTTGGTTTACGATGACACCACCCCCAAAGACGTGCAATTTAACCCAACCACCGGTTACTTTGAATGGACACCAACGGTTAACACCGTGGATAACGCCACAGCCAAAGATAAAACCTATCAATTTACCTTTGCCGCCACAGACGGACAAGCCCGTGTGTTACGCACGGTACAAGTGCGCGTACTCGATGTTAATCGTGCGCCGACGATTAGCGCCAGCAATCATGCAGTGGTGGTGGGTGATACCTTAAGCTTGCCGATTGTAAAAGGTACCAGCCAACCCACAAAAGCGGGGATTTACCTACAAGATGCGGACGGTCAGCGGCAAACACAGGGCTTAACGGTCAGCTTTAGCCACTTACCCGAGGGGGCAGTGTATGATGCCAGCCGTGGCGTACTTGACTGGACGCCAGACCCGGGCCAAATCGGGGATTATCAAGTGACCGCCACAGTCAGTGATGGTCGCAGCGAGACCTATCAAGTCTTTACCTTGCGAGCGGTTGCCGATAAAGACAGTATTCAGCCTGATATTTTAGTCAATCTCACCCCGCAAACCCCAATTCTACCAGGGCAGTTAGCGACGTCTACCATTCGTGCCCAAAGCTATGCCGCCATTGCAAGCGTGACAGTACAAGCACGAGGCGCCGGTATCGGTGCTAGCGACTGGCAAACCGTTGAGCTTGATAATGCTGGACGCTTACGCTTAACCCCCGCTTATCCAGGGCTAGTTGAACTGCAAGTCACCGCCACCGATATTGATGGCTTTAGTCACACCACCACCGAGCGACTAAGGGTGAAAGACCCAGCCGATACAAGTGCACCGCTACTACAATGGACAGGTGCCCTACAAGGCCTACAAGCAGGTAGTACGCCGCTGCGTATCAGTTACAGCACGGCCATCAGTGCACGGCTTCAAGATACCCAATTGATGGGTTATCGCTTGGAGATTGCCCCATCTGTTGTGGGTCAATCCGTGCAGAGCTTGGTATGGCAAAGCTTGGGTGAAAACGATTATGCTGCCCAAGCGATAGATGCACAAACTGCCCTTGCCACGCTGGACCCTCACACCTTGAATAACGGGGTGTATCAATTACGTCTCACCGCGTGGGATTTAGCGGGTCGTAGCACCACCCAAATGGTTTCGCTGCTCATTGACAGCAGTGAAAAGACTCAAAGGGTTACCACCACCGACAGCCTATTTAGTGTTGGTAATCATACGCTGGCGTTAACGCGTGAGATGATGCCGGGTAGCACGCAGCAGGATGCGGGAAATTGGCGATTACCGCTACTTGATAGCCAGCTCACCCATGACCAAGCACTTAAAGATGCGACAGGTGCTACCGCACCTTGGCGTCAGGGTACCAATGTTTGGTTACAACTGCCAACGCTGGCGAACAACGATCAAGCTGCTGTAAACTTAAGCTTTAGCTTAGGGCTTGAGCCGCTGGGAAATAATTTATACCGCCCGGTGTTTAGCCAAAGCCAAGGTTGGCAGCTCAGCGTAGGTGACTTAAATGCCCAGTCGGTGCAACTCACCTTACAAGGGGGTCGCTTATACAATGCCGCGACCGGTCTTGCTTGGGTGCCAAGCGGCTTTGTAGCGACCGATAAGGTAGGCAATCGTTACCAATTATCGGCGCAAGGTAAACTTAGCCAAGTGGTCTTTAATGACAATACCCAGTGGCTGGTATCCGACAGTGGCGTTACCTTGGTGGGCGATGCCACCCAGCAAGCCCGTGTCCAGTTGATTCGGGATGACAAGGGTCGTATTGAGCGGATTGTTGGTATGGACAGTCAAGGGCAATTACAAAGCATTGTGTATCGCTATGATGCACAAGGTCAGCTGGTGACGGCTCGAAGCCTCGTCGGCGATAGCGTCAATCAGCGGTATGGCTACCAAACCGACGGCAGTTTGCTGACAGCGCAAACGGCTGGCTATTTAGGTGCTGCGGTGAATTGGGGCGATACCACCCAAAATACGTGGCAGGGGACTCTAACGGCAACGCCTACGTATTTAACCTTTGGGGTGCGGGAGAGTGAACTCGCTTCAACCCGTAAAGCCCCTGGTAGCACGGGCAGTGTGATTGTTGCTGTGCATAGCACGGGCAATGCCAGCGTGGGGGTTGACGGCCAAGGCACGCATGTCTTAAGCCAGTCAACCAATGCCCAAGGGGTCACCACGACCTTAATCCGAGTCACTGAAGCAGGCTTTAAGCGACTTACCTTAACGGGCAGTGGGGAGACCCGCCTCGATCTGGTATTAGCGGGTGATATCAACCGTGATGGTAACATCGACGGTTTAGATTCTGCTACCTTGGAAAAAGCCTTAGCTTCTCAAGATGCGAGCTTAGACACCAACATGGATGTGAATGGGGATGGGGTCGTTAACGCCAGCGACCGTCAGGTGCTGTTTAGCAATTATGGCTTTAAAGCCAACCAAGCCCCGGTGAATGTGTTAACCAGCGAGCAGCAACAGCAGTTTGCTAAAACCCATACCGATTTGGGTAAACAAGCAAGCCTCGATGGGGTTGCCCAAGATTTAGAGGGCGACCAAATCTTCTGGCGCGTGGTCGGCGGCAGCCATGGGGTTGCTAGTCTCAATGCCGATGGTAAAACTTTAAGCTTTAAGCCAGAGGCTGGCTTTAGTGGTACGGCAACGGTGGTGGTACAAGCCGATGACGGCTTTAGCCGAGCAGCACCGATTGAATTAAGTTTTACTGTTAGCGATGCGAAGTTGGTACTGATTAATATTGAGCGCATTCAAGGCTTGGCCTTGGGTAGTGGCGATAAGCTGCATGTAACCGGTGATTTCGCCGATGAGAAAGGGGTTGCGCTGCCTGCCGATTATGTGCGCTTTGTGTCCAGCAATGATAAGGTCATATCGGTAGATGCACTGGGTAATGTCCGTGCCACTGGGATGGGTCAGGCGGTGGTAAAAGTGATTGCCCGGGGTATTGAGGCGGTCAATGTGTTTAGCGTATCGGTGGAGCAGCCACAAGCCTACAGCGGGATTGAGGTAGATGTGTATCCTCTGGCGGTGAGCCTGCCAACCAATGGTCAGCGTCAGTTAAAAGTGACCGAGTATGATGGCACCCGTATTGATGCGGCTAGCAAAGGCTCAACGTATTTTATTAGTGATAGTACAATCGCAGATATTACCCCAGATGGCCTTATCATCGCCAAAAAAGCGGGTAACGCGAAAGTGTCGGTGATTAACAATGGTCGCCAGTATGATTTGGTACTACATGTGCAAGAGCCTGTCGTGGGTACGGGAAGGGTTTCGGCTGCCGATGGCGCTGTGGTAAAAGACGCTAAAGGCAATCAGTTGATGGTGGCACCGGGGGCGTTAAAAGATGGCACGAAAGTGTCCATTAATGAGATTAGCTTGAGTGATGTGGGGATGCCGCTGCCGGCTCAAGGGGTTGTCACTTCACTTAAAGCATTTGAAATTAAAACAGGGAATGAGAAATCTGGTTTACCACTTCAACTAGCTATTAATGTTAGTGATTTGAAAGATGATAAAACAGGAAACGCTTATTCTGTTGGTACTGAGGTGATGTTCTGGCGTAAAGGCACGATTACCGATGCTGATGGTATTACCCATGATACTTGGTGGTTAGTCGATAATGGCTACGTTGGGGCTGATGGCGTAGCTCGTACTGCAAGTCCGCCTTATTCCGGCATTAATTACCAAGGCTCTTATGTTGTAACTAAATCTGAATTTGATGCTAAGACTGGTCAGATAAAAGTTAGTGGTGCGGCTCTTCGTTGGGATGCATTGTGGTCTCAGGCTGCTATGATTGCATTTGCACCCACACCAATTATGGCATTATCGGCAATTGGTATATTTGCTTCAATGGCACAGCCAATTCAAGCGATCAATTATACAATTTTGGGAGCATACCAAGCGGAAGTTCCTAAAGAGTCATTGACACCTGAAAAAATTTCATCTGATTTTCCAAAACCGCCTGAAGTTGACACATTAAAAGCTATTCCAAACTTAACGAGTTTTGAATATGACCCAGCTAATCAAAAAATCAAAGTTAAGGGTAAGTATTTTATACCTGAAGGACAAAAACCTGAAAACTTTGATTTAAAAGTTTATTTGGTACCTAGAGGTGAAGTTATTTCAGATATTCAGGAAAAGGATGCTGAACCTGTTAAAGGATTAATTTGGCAGGGATTTACTGGAGAGTATAAATATGACGTAAGCAATGATGAACATAGTATAGAATTTAAGGTTCCTGATCATGTTGCATTATCACAACATATGATATATGTTCAACGTATTGCTAAAGTTTCAAGTGATGCTCCGAAAGCCAGTGTTTCAGAATTACCAATTCAAAGTATTCCTGTACAATTATGGACAGTTGGTACGAATAATGTGGTTGTTACGCAGCTACATTCTATAGATATATTTAAAACTAATGAACCTGTACCTGTACCAGATAACAGCCATAACAATTCTACAGATACCAACAAAAAAGTAGTGATAGACAATTCATTGACTCAAGTGAATAAGATTACTAAAGATGAGAAAGGCAATGATATTGCTATGTGGGGTGCCTACTCCGATCAAATTGTTTTTAGTAACGATGGTAATTTAGCATTTGTTGCAACTGACAATGCTAAGATTTATGTCGTTGATATGATTAGTAATTCTATTGTCCATACTATCACTATACCTAAAGTAGACGATATTAGTGGCTTGTTGATACATAACAATCAACTGTTTGTATTAGAAAGAAGCCAGTCTAATGGTCGTTTATTTAGAGTTGATATTAATCCTTATAGTACTGGCTATTTAGAAGATATCCAAACAATTGATTTTGGTAAGAATATCAATAGTGGTTTTTATGATATGGCAATTAATAACGGTACTTATCTAGCCATTACGTCACCGACAAGGGGAAGGGTATTTGGTTGGGCAAGTAATATTACGCCTGGTAATGTTTATTTCCTTGATATTACTCATATTGATGATAAAGGTGTGTTAGACCCTAAATATGTATTAACACTTGATGCACCAAAACTTACTTCAACGAATAATGCAGGTAAGTCACCACGTTATATTACCAGTGGTTCGGATAATGGTGAATTTTTACTCTCAAATATCGAAGATAATAATAAAGGTTTTATGTCAATTAAGCTTAAAACTGACAATGACGGTAAATTAACGGGTGATTTCATTACTAAAACTTCTTTATTAACGCCTAGTGCTCAAGGTACAAACCAAGGTTGGTCTGCAAAACAACTTCAGTTGAATCTACAATCTGCATCAGGCAACGTATTGGTTAGAGCATATGATGCAAAAGAGAAAAAATATATTGAATATGCGATCGTAGCTGATGCCTATGATTTGATGCAAGACCCAAGTTGGAACTGGGATGATGGCTATGGCGTAGGTAAACAAATGGGCGGGAAGTTAGCTGTAATCAAAGACCCATTTGATAAACTCGGTCTTTACGAGTTCTTAGGTACAACAACGCCAATTCAAGGCGGTATGATTGAAAGTTTATCTATTAATCAAGATGGTAAAATTTTTGGTAAAGCTTGGATAGATGAGCCTATTGAGAATGGTTGGTCACTAGCACAGCATGTATTAGTTTGGGACGCTAGTAGCTTAATCACGGTAGCTGAAGCTAATAAAGAAATTTTTAAAAATTCAACAATCAAAGGGGCTAATCTTCTTGTGCCAATTGATAGACGACCTAAAAAAACATTAGATACTTATCAGCTAACACATCCAAATCCCTTAAATTTTGAGCAGATACCTGAAGCTACACCAATCAAGTACAGTGGTTATGGAAGTAAAGAAAATGGTGAGGAGGATAAATTTGGTTGGATATATGGTATTGGCTCTTACACACTGCCATCAAGCACAGTAACGGTATCCTACAATCCTGATATTGATTACAGCGTTTATAACGATATTGCAAAAGCCATGCAAGACCAAGCTGCAAAAGATGAGAAACAAAAAAATGCCTATGTAGAGAAAAACTGGATTACGGATTCATTAGGTATTGATGATGATACTGTTGAAGCCCAAATGGCAAAAGCAGAGCAAGGTGCGCTTAGTGCAAGTTGGTTTGTTGCTAAAAAGATGTTTTATGATGGAATTAATCTAGTCACTTTTGATTCTGCAAAAAGTCATGGTCAATTAACAGAAGACTGGTTAGATGGCAAAATTACGGATGACCAATATTCTAGTGGCAATTATGTTGTATTAGCAAAAGCCTTAGCAGGTGTAGCCATGACAACAACTGGCTTAGGCTCTGTAGGTACGGCGGTTAGTGGTGCTATGGTTAAAAAAGTGGGCACTTCTGCTCTTGGATTAGCGGTAGATGGGGCTATTTATGATATGACCTATCAGACATCAAATATCGCAGCAGATAGGGCGATATATGAGCTTACTAATGGACAGTCAGGTGCCAAAAAATCACTAGATGACTTCTCTGTAATTTCTGTTGCTCAAAGTGCGGCGATGGGTGCAGCTTTGGGTGTCGGTATTATGGGAATGAGTTGGTTTGGTAGTACTGCTTGGGGTAGTAAGGTTATTTTCAAATTAAGTACGGAAGGCAGTATTTCACCGATTACCATGGCAATGTCTGTTGCACAAAAGATAAAAGCTAAGTTTGCTAGTCCATTGGCTGATACGACAGGCTCGCAAGTGTTGCGTAATATTCATGGCACTTCATTTGCCATTAAAGGTTCTGAAAAAATTCTAAAAATCCCTGCTGTTAGGAATCAAAGCTCAATTGATGCCCTAGATTATGCGATTGAGAATATGCCTTTATTAAAAGCTAATATTAATAAAGAGTTGAGTAGCTATGAGCAACTAGCGCAAGCAATGAAAATCCACAATGACTTTGTTAGTACTTCACGTTTAAGTATTTTTGATGAAGATGTGGTGAAACAGCTTAATGATAGAGCTCCTATTATTAATGATATCGATGAGTTAATTAACTTTTATCGTACGGATAAGGCTATTTTAAAAAGACAACCTGATTTTAAAAATTGGCAAGGAGATAAACTTCACAAAGAAATTTTGGATGATTTATTCAAGAAAGATAATATTGAGTTTCAGTTGAAGTATCAAAAAGCTTGTTTTGTAGCGGGTACACTTGTTCATACGGATAAAGGTTTAGTGCCTATTCAAGACATTAAAGTCGGAGATATGGTGTTATCACGAGATGAGTTTAATCCACAAGGTGATTTACAATATAAACCAGTATTAAGTACCTTTAAATCTCAGCAGAAAGAAAGAATTTATAAGGTCGAATATCCAACTAATGATGGTATGGAATATATTTTCTGTAACGCACTTCACCCATTTTGGTCTGCCTATGATCCTAGTGGAAAAACAGGAAAGTGGGAAGCCGCAGAGGACTTGTCTGGGACATTCTTAGTTAATTTATCAGGTGAAACTTTTGGGCTAGATAATGTGCCATTTATGCCCGTCCGTACATTACCAAATTATCCTGAAGGCTGTGCATATGTGCAGTTTGTTGAAGACCCAGATTTTTGGGAAAATGGTGGTGGACTTATTGAGTTTGTAAAATTTGATTCAAATGGTTACCAATTTATCAGTTTAGCCGATAATGAAGAAGCCTTTGATGAAGAAATTAAAACCTTAAATCGCAAAACTTTAGATGCGAAGTTACGGTTGACGCCCAAAGCCAATTTTCTAGTGGATAAAGAACTATACAAAACCCTAAACGTAAGGCTGGGTCAGGATATAAACGCAGATACGCATACTGCTCAAAAATTCATTGAAGCAAGTAATAAGCCATTGATCTTTGAGGGTAAAATTGTAAGAGAAAATAGTATCGCAGATGAAGAACTATATAGAAAAGCATTAAAAAATATTGAAACCTATGGAGATGCAACAGGTTTAACAGAGATGAGCTTACATGAAGCCATGATAAGTTTTGATATGCCTGCACCAAACCCTTATGAGGATTTTGTCTATAATCTTGAAGTTGATGGAAATCATACTTATTTTGTTGGTCATGATGGCATTTGGGTTCACAATACAGACTGTCGGACAGAGCTTGTACCTTATAATGCTGGCGACAAAGCCAATGATTTTATTGAAAGTACCGTGCTTAAAGATAATGATAAAGCACTAAATGATAAACTTCATGAACAACTTATTACGACAGATGCTTATGGTACATCCAAAGCAGTCTTATTAAATAAAGATGGTGAAGTGATTTCCAAAGAGTTAAAAGATTCAGAGATTATAGGAGCAGATGTTAAATATGAATCCACTTCTCCAAGTAAAACCAGTGGACAATTATGGGACTTTGTCAAGAAATTTTTCTATAATACCAGTCAAGTCGTAAATGATGTAGGGGGGCTTTTTGTAAGACAAGAGAAGGTCAGCTCAAACAAGAGGTCATGGAATCTAGCTGAAGAAAATACTGCAGGTTATATGATATCTGAGACAGGCTCTAAGTTTGAAATTGTTGCCTTATATAGAGAATCAGATTTACCATTCCTTATAAAAAATGCTGAGGGTAATTTAGTTCCTAGAACAACAGCATTAGCACCTGGCAAAACATTTGAAGGACATCGTATCTATGTCAATGATAAAGGAGAAACAGTAGTAGAGTTGATTGATACAAAGAATTATTTTAGTTTAGGTAATAAAGAAAAAGGTACTACTGGCAATGTATTAGTAGTTGGTAACAAAGCTGGATTTTTCAAAGCTAATGAAAATGCCATTGGTGCAACTAAGTATTTAGATGAATTATACAAGATGGCATCCATTGTCAATACGGCACCTAAAGTTGGTAGTTTGGGTACAGTAAAACTGGAAGCAACTTTAAAATTTGATAGCACCAACTATAAATGGCAATCATCTGCAGACAATTTATCTAATACTGTTGGAAGTAATTTTGATGAGTGGTTATTACAACCCCTAAGAGATGGCTTAAAAACTGGAAAATATGAGGTAACTTTTGAAGTAGGAGGAAAAACTCAAACTCTTGACTTAACAACTTTAATGAAAGATATTGGTGTTAAGGACTCAAATGGAAATATTATAGTACGTACAGCCAAAGAACAGCTTGATATGATTGCAAAGGCAGTTGATGATAATTTGATTAAGGCTGTATATCCGAAGAAACCAGGAGTGGATTATACAAAATATCAATTGGTAAATGCTATTGGGACTCAAGCAGAAAAACAGCCTTTATCCCAGATACAGTTAGACACAGTTTCTTTAGCAGCAAAACAATATTGGCTTCAAGCTGGAGCAAATCCTGCTCAATTAGCTGATATTGAATTTAATATATCTGACTTAAGCAAGTTAGCCGAAACTGATAACTATGCCATCGCAATTACTCAAGGCAAAAAAATCACCATAGATAGTACTGCCAAAGGTACAGGTTGGTATGTGGACTCTACGCCGTTAGATAGTTCAGAATTCCAAAAACAGGATTCAGAATACCACTTAAAAGCATTAACAAATAATCAAAGTGCAAAAGGTATAGACTTATTAACAGTGTTGATTCATGAAATAGGAAATGTACTAGGGGTTGGACATCAAGTAGACAATGATGTCATGACGCTTCGTATAGAAGAAGGAGAACGTAGACTACCAAGCTTAGAGGATATGAATTACCTATCATGGGCAAATGGCAACTATACTTACTCCGCTATTAATCAGACCACAGGCAATATGCAATGGCAATCAGTTAATGCAAATTTAACCATTCGCAACAACGATTTTTCAAATGATAAAGAGAGTTGGTTAACAAGCGGTGATATTATCTTTAATAGAGATAGGCACAGTGCCACCCTCTCCGAAACGGCAAACACCCAAACCAGCCTACGCCAAGCCTTTAGCCTGACCGCTGACAACCGCATCCTAAGCTTCACCATTGCTGACAAAGACATCAAGACAAACGCAAACCAAGCAGGTGACGCCTTTGAAGCGGCTCTGTTAGATGCACACACAGGACAAGCCCTTAACAAAGTCACTGACCTCACCCGTACCGACAGCATGCTTAACCTCCAAGCTGACGGCACAGAGCATTTGGCCACAGGTATCAGCAAAGTTGCTAATGGCGATGGCACCAGCACCTACTACATTGACCTAACCCAATGGTACGCCGCCCAAACCACCGCAGGCAAAGCCACCGACGTCATGTTAAGCTTTGACCTACTCGGCTTTGGCACGGCGGACAGTCACGTCACCATCCGTGACATCAACCTCACCCGTGACCCTGTTGCCGTCAATGACCGCTACACCTTTGATGAAGACACCCCACTAACAGGTAACCTCATCAGCAATGACGTCTTAGCAGGCACACAGGTTAGCCAAGTTACCCTACAAACCCAACCTGCTCACGGTACCGTCACCATAGACGCAAACGGTAACTTTAACTATAGCCCAGATGCTAACTACAATGGAGAAGACAGCTTTAGCTACCAATACACCGATGCCAATGGCTACACCAGTAACATCGCAACGGTTAAACTGGCTATCAGCCCAATCAATGACACCCCAATCATTGATAAGACCAAACTACAAGGCATCATCAATGGACAAGAAATCATTGCAGGTACGCCAGTAAGCTTAAGCCTAACAGCTACAGGTAGTGACGTTGAAGGTGATACACTCTCCATCATCATCACCGAACAACCAAAACACGGTAGCATTACCCAGCAGCCTGATGGTAGTTACACTCTTATCTTTGATATCGACTATGAAGGACAAGACAGCTTTAGCTACACCATCACTGATGGTAACAGCCAAGCGACACCTGTCAGTGCCACTATCAACGTCTTACCATCCAACAAAGCACCGATAGCGATAGATGGACAATTCACCCTTAATGAAGATGGTACTGTCACATTGACCATTGACCAACTAGGCAATGACCCAGATGGTGACCCAATGACCATCACCATCCATCAAGCACCGGAGCACGGTACGCTTACTCAGCAAACCAACCCTGATGGTAAACTAGAACTTATTTACACCCCAGATGCCGACTACAACGGTACAGACAGCTTTAGTTACAGTCTAGCCGATGCCAAAGTGAGCTCAAGTATTGCGACTGCAACACTGGCCATCAATGCGGTCAATGACGCACCTGTGGTCACAGACACTACCGTCACCACGAATGAAGACACACCAACCATCATCAATGTCAAAGCAACGACCATGGACATTGACAATGACGTCAGCAATCTAACCCCAGTCATTTGGGTACAAGCCCATCATGGTAAAGTCAGTATTAACACTGATGGTACCATCAGCTACACACCAGATGAGAACTACCATGGTACAGATAGCTTCAGCTATATCATGAATGACGGCCAAGAAGACAGTAAGCTCGCAACGGTGACTATTAACATCACCCCAGTCAACGATGCCCCAGTGTTACAAGGACAAAGCTTAACCATCGCTGAAGACACTAACCTGATTATTCGCCCACTGCAAACCGCTAGCGATATCGATGGTGACATCTTAACCGTAGTCATTAGCAAACAACCTGAACACGGTACGTTGTTGGCGCAACAAGACGGTACCTATATCTACCGTGCGGCTGACAACTACAATGGCACCGACGGCTTTAGCTACTATGTCACCGATGGTCAATTAAACTCACCGGAACGTGTCATTAATGTCGGGGTTACTGCCGTAAATGATGCCCCAACAGCGACGAACAGTTTAGTAGTGGGTGTCGAAGACCATATGCATAGCTTACGTTGGACAGACTTTATTATCCAAGACGTTGAGCATGATGTACTAAGTGTACAAATCACTGAGCTACCAACGACAGGGTTATTGTTAAAACAAACGCTTACTAATACTTGGACACTCGTACAAGTTGGCGATCGCTTTACCCAGGCAGACTTAGATGCTGGATATCTTATCTTTGTTCCACATCCAAACCAATCAGGTGCTACAGGCTTTAGTCAAACAGGCTTTGGTGACCAACATAATCACTATGACCGTATTGGCTATCAAGCCTTTGATGGCAAAGCTTTCAGTAACACCACCCATATCATGGTTGATATCACGGCAGTGGCTGATGCGCCAACCTTATCACAAGGCAGTCAGTCTGTTACCAATGTCATCTTTAACACTGACTTTGAGAAAGTGACTAACCCTAATAGCAATTCAACCTTACTAACCCAAGACTACTTTAGTGGCTGGAAACTCATTAAAGAAGATGAAAGTCAGTGGGAGCAGTGGAAACGCTTCTTTACCCAAGGACATCTACCTTACGGTAACGACGGCTTTGAAATCTGGCAAACCGGTGACATGCTAGCGGATAACTGGGGTATTAAACGCCCAATGACTGCAAGCACCACCACGGCGAATAACCAGTCTTGGTTAGAGCTCAACGATGCCGCAGCGGGTCAAAGCCAAACCTTAGGTGTTGAACGTGAAGTACAAACCATTGCAGGGGCTAATTACAGTCTAAGCTTTGATTATGCCGGTCGTAACGGGTTTAGTGAATGCTATACGGGTATTAGCGTGTACCTAGGTGATACTTTAATCAAGCATTACCAAAACATCAGCCCTGCTGACAAGCTAAACTGGCAGCAAGTCTCAGTTGACTTCACCGGCACGGGTAAAGCAGAAACCCTACGTATTGTGATTGATAGCCATATCAATGGCTTGTTAGGTCGTGGTGCGATGGTGGATAATATCAAGCTTACCGAAGCAACTACCACTAATATCGGTCGTGAAGACCAAGCAATTGCGTTAAATCGTATCAATGCCAAACTAACCGATACCGATGGCTCTGAGCAATTAACCTTAAGTATTGCAAGTCTACCAGTTGGCACACAACTAACCGATGGTATCCATCAGTTTGTTGCTACTCAAGACAATACCACCGCCGTGGTCACTGATTGGCAGCTTGATAAGCTAAGCTTATTGCCACCACAAAACTTTAGTGGTAAACTCACCTTACAAGTCATTGCTACCAGTACCGAGCTAAGCTCTGGCAGTGTAGCAACGCAAACCCAAACGATGTTTATTGATGTCATTGCTGTTGCTGATACACCAATCCTTACACTACAAGCACGTGATATCACCACTCGTCAAATTGCCTACACAAGCTTTGAGAATGTATCAAACCACAACCTCGATAGCGATAAGCTATATTGGTTTGACACGGGTGCCACCGGTGGTGATATTTGGTCAGCCACAGCGGCTAAGTTTGGTAAGGTTATTGGCTTTGAGTTCTATACTGAGGGGGACAAAGTCACTCAAGGCTCAACCACCACGACCTTATCAGATTCTGCATATGGTAAGAGCTGGATGATGTTACATGATGGTCGTGGTATTGATGGTAAGGAAAAAGGCTATCAACTGCTTGGCGTTAACCGTAGTATTAAAACCTTATCAGGTATGACGTATCAAGTGAGCTTTGACTTTGCAGCAATGCCAGGCGTTACCCATGAGGATTTAAGCCGTATCCAAGTGTTTGCCGGTAATAAGCTGTTAGGCACGGTCCAAGGACTGATTGGTGATAGTCTAAACTGGCAACATGCAAGCTTTGACTTTGTGGCAACGACTGATAATACGCCAATTCGTTTGTTATTAGATGGGGTTGCCTTAGGCGATAAAGAGGCGAAAGGTCGTATGTTGATGCTTGATAACTTGTCAGTGGTTGAGATTTTAACCAATACCATGACGACAACCGGTAGTCATATTTATGCCATTGCTGGTATGGCAAATGCCTTGCCAAGTATTGCGATTAGCAGTAGTGATACTGATGGCAGTGAGCAGTACTATTTAGCACTGCAAGGCGTACCTGCAGGAGTGACGATTAGTGATGGTGTTTATAGCATTACTAATACAGGCTTTGAACCGATTACCATGCAACTTAACGGTATGGATTTGACCAAGCTAACCATTAAGACCAGTGATTGCTTCTGCGGTGATATTGATTTGACATTGCTTGCTTATAGCACTGAGTCAAGTAATCAAAGCACGGCACTGTTAAGCTATAATATGACTGTCACCGTGTTACAAGGTGAGCCTGCAGTGCCACAAAGTGGTTATGTGTCAGCAAATTACATTGATGAGACGAGCACGACCGTACAAGCACCGACCATAACGCAAGATACGTTAGCAACCCCAACCTTGACTGTGTCGACTTCTCAGCCAGTGGCAGTGATACCAGTCTCATCTGATGCATCATTGACGGTGACAGTATTACCGACAGCACCTGTCAGAGCAGATGATAAGCCTGTGACGGATGAGTGGTTGGCTAGCCTTGAGAAGCAAGCGTTGGCGAAGTGGGCGGTTTGATTATTTTCAATCATAATAACTACTAAAGGTAAAGGTTTTATTTTACTTTAGTAGTTATTATCAAATTATATTTATGATGAGGTATCTATATGTGGAATGAAAATTTTTACGTCTTTCCACCAGAACTGTTTGATCCAAGAAAAAGTAATGATCCAACGAAATCGGTTCATCAGCAGCTTAGTATCACTACTGATACTAACTTACCTAATGCTATCCATGACATCATGAATAACGCCATCAAGGAATGGCTAACCCAAGAATCCTACAAAAAACTAAAAGATACAGATGCCATCAAAACTTATCAAGACATGTTAGAGGACTATAACCCTAACTTAAAAAAACTGCCGTATTATTATCTTGAATGGCAACCTGGTATGAATTTTGATGTCAAAGTTTGGTTGGTACCTCGTGGTAATCAAATTGATAGACCTTCTGACTTAGATATTAAAAAGAATGAATATCCAGATCCAGATAGAGGACTCATTTATCAAGGATTCCGTATAGATCCTCATCCAGGTATGGGATATGAAGGTAGAACAGATACACTTAAATTTACCTTGCCAATCGGTACATCTTTATCCATGCACGATATTTACATTGAACGTATTGCGAAGAAGAATGTCGATGGTATGGATGAGTTTATTAGCCTTCCAGTAGCCAGCGATCCTATCCAAGCTTGGCAAATTGGTACAGAAGATGTCATTTTGACCACTGCTAAAGCAATCCATATTTTCAGGAGCGTTGTTGAAAAGGAAAGTGATGCAGAAAATGCCCCTAATTTACGTAGAACTAAGCTCGTTAAATCGATTGAAAACTATCAATTGGGCAAAAATTCTGACAAGAAAAATATTGATATTCGTGGCTTTGCAACAAATCAAATTGCCTATACTGATGATGGCACGTTAGCCTTCATTATTAATATGACGGTAGGTAATGAAGTGTCCCGTCCACCGTGGATACCCTTGAATAAAGCATTTGCTAACCTAAAAACTAGCAAATGTTTTCTAAAAATATCTTAGCTTATTATAAATCAAGTTCATTCATAACTCTCAATTAATCATATATTTTTCTCATTTAGACAATTTTGAACATTTCAGCAATTTCCGCTTTTTTCTGTTACCATAACGCCACACATACTCAGGTATCTTCCCATCGATACCTTGATGTGGACGGCAGTAATTATACCAATATACAAATCTATGCAACATCTGTTCAAACTGAGAATTATTTTGAAAACGATACAATCGTAAAATAGATTTTAACGTACCAAATAATCTCTCGATTCGCCCATTACACCAAGGAGAAGCCTTTGGTATTGGCTGATGTACGACATTAACAGATTTTAAAAAGCTCTTAAAAATTCGGCTATTAAATATCGCTTCATTGTCTGTACGGATTTTATTAGGTTTACCATATTTTGCCATTGTTAGACATAGTAAAGACAATATCATCTAACTAGATTTTTGTTTTAGTGGTATCAGTCCCAATACTTTTCGAGAGCCATGGTCTAGAATCCCCAAAAAAGCAATGTTGATATGATTATCGAGGGTGTAAAAGCTCAAATCAATTGCCCATATATCATTAACTGCCGTTTGATAGGGTGGGGTTTGTTTAATCTTGCGTCGTTGTTGCATAATTTCATATTGATGTTTTTTAATGATATTTGCAACATAGCTTTTACTAACGCTTTGATGTTGATGGCGTTGGTTAAATGTTATAGCAATTCTACGACATCCTGCATTTTTACCCATGATAGCTTTGAGATGGATTATTTCGTCTTTAACCCATTGCGGTTTTGGTTGAGTAAATCTTTTTGTTGGGGGCTGGTGGTTTTTTTCTACGGTAGTGGGAGGTATGATGAACTGTTGACGTACTAGTAATTAGACCTCTTTCCAAACTAACCCAACTCGAAATTATAAATGGCACAAATCAAATTAACCCTTAAGCCAAAGCGTTTTCTGCGATTACGATAACGACAGGCTAGGATTTTAAAACGTTTGATTTTGCCGATAACATGTTCATTGGTTACCCGTTCAGAAGCTAATTCTCGATTGGCTTGTTTGTCAACTTTAGATAGTGGATTAAGCTTGGTTTTCTTTTTTGGGAATTTGCTATTGGCATGGTGTTTGTGTATGCCTTGATAGCCCGAATCTACTTGGATTAAGATACTAGGCTTTATACGCATTTTTGAGTATTGGTAAAGTTTAAAGTCATGGGTTTTACCTTTGCTAAAATGGGTACAAAGTATTTTTTTGCTGTTTTTATCGACAACGATTTGTGCTTTTAAGGTGTGGTGTTTCTTTTTACCTGAGTATTGCCTGCGTTGCTTTTTTTGGGTCGCTCACAAGGTACTTCGGTTGCGTCTATCAGTACGGTTTCAAGGTTTGGGTCTTGCCATAAAGCCTTTTTGCTAGGTAGGGCAAAGTCTTTGTGGGCTATCAGTATGCTTTCTACCCATTTGATGGTTTTACAGACAGCACTTTCACTGATACCAAAGTCTTGCCCTAGGTGAAATTGGGTGCGATATTCTCGGTAGTAACTCAAAGTCAGCATGAGCTTGTTTTCTAGGCTGATTTCATTTTTCCTGCCACCTTTTTTGTGTTGTTCGTTGTATGCTTCTTGTAGTATGGTGAGCATATGAGTATAGGTACTTCTTTGGATGCCAAAGTAGCGTTTAAATTGTGCGTCACTGAGTTTTTCTGCTTGTTCGGGTATCATGCTTTTGCTGTTTTTTCTAAAAATCAGTATTATACCAAATCACTATTAAGGTTTGGAAAGAGGTCTAATGGCTTAGTTTGAGTTTGCACACGGTAATTGTCATATTAATGGCACTGAGAGCTTTTGGAGTTTTACTAAAAGAAGGCTTGCCAAATTTAATGGTGTAACCGCAAATTTTGAGTTTCACTTAAAAGATGAGAAACATCGTTTCGCAAGGTGGCGTTGGAATAAAGATTTGAATGAATTACAACGCCATTTATGGGATTTGATTAAGTGAGTTTTTTAGTTCTTGATAGTCTAGAGCCTTATTTTAAATTGACACAATCATTCCCACTCAATCGTCGCAGGCGGTTTACTACTCACATCATACACCACACGAGATACGTCCTTGATTTCATTCATGATACGAGTTGAGATTTTATCCACCAACTCATACGGCAAATGAGCAAAACGAGCGGTCATAAAGTCCACCGTTTCCACCGCACGAAGTGCAATCACCCACGCATAACGTCTGCCATCGCCCACCACGCCAACAGATTTGACAGGTTGAAACACGGCAAAGGCTTGAGCGGTTTTATCATACCAGCCAGACGCACGAAGTTCTTGCATAAAAATATCATCGGCAAGGCGTAAAATATCGGCATACTCTTTTTTCACTTCACCCAAAATACGCACGCCTAGACCTGGTCCTGGGAACGGATGGCGATAAATCATGTGGTGCGGAATGCCAAGCGTTACACCAAGTTTACGCACTTCATCTTTAAATAAATCACGAAGTGGTTCAACAAGTTCAAACGCCAAATCATCAGGCAAACCACCAACATTATGGTGCGATTTAATCACATGAGCCTTGCCTTGTTTGCTTGCCGCCGACTCAATCACGTCAGGGTAAATCGTGCCTTGTGCCAAAAATTTAACACCGTCCAACTTGCGAGCTTCTTCTGAAAACACTTCAATAAATTCCTTACCGATGATTTTGCGTTTTGCTTCTGGGTCGGTTACACCTGCCAAGGCGGTTAAAAAGCGATTTTCCGCATCTGCACGAATGACGCGAATGCCCATGTTATCTCTAAACATTTGCATGACTTGGTCGCCTTCGTTGAGACGTAACAAGCCGTTATCCACAAATACGCAGGTCAATTGGTCGCCAATGGCTTTGTGCAAAAGTGCCGCCACCACCGAGCTGTCCACGCCACCAGACAAACCAAGCAACACTTTTTGGTCTCCAATTTGTTCTTTTAATTGGGCGATGCGTAAGTCGATGATGTTTTCAGAATTCCACAAATTGCCACAGCCACAGATGACGTGGACAAAGTTACTAATCAACTGCTCGCCTTTTGCCGTGTGCGTTACTTCTGGGTGAAATTGCACGCCATAAAATTTACGATTTTCATCGCTGGCAGACGCATACGGGCAGCTGGGCGTGCTTGATGTGGTGGTAAATCCGTCTGGCAATTTTGCTACTTTGTCGCCATGGCTCATCCACACTTGGGCTTGGTTTTTGTCGTTGGGGATTTTGCTTAACAAGCGGTCTTGGTGTAATACGTCAATCTCGGCATAGCCAAATTCATGCACCGTACCTGCTTCGACCTTGCCACCTAACTGTTCAGACATGGTCTGAAAACCATAACAAATGCCAAGCACAGGCACACCAAGTTCAAATACAATTTTAGGAGCACGAGGCGAACCTGCTTCGTGTACGCTTTCAGGACCGCCCGATAAGATGATACCTTTTGGATTAAAGGCTTTGATGTCTTCATCAGACATATCATAGGCGTACATTTCAGAATATACGCCTGCCTCACGCACGCGGCGGGCGATAAGCTGGCTGTATTGTGAGCCAAAGTCTAGGATTAAAATGCGGTCTTGGGTGATATTATTCATAGTTTGCCTTAAATGTTTTAAAAAATAAGGTTATTTTAGCATTTTTAACGCATAAATCCTATGACTAGAAATGATTATTCTACAAGTGCTACCATCAATTTTTTACAAAACTTGGGTAAAAGTATAATAACATCTACCTTTCTTATGATTTTGTACATTTTTTAACGTGAATTCATATAATTACGACAGATTTTACCAATTTGTCACCGACATGATAGGCGGTTTTTTATAATATATCATGCAAGCAATCAGATTGCACAAATAACGATAACCAATTATTTGGTTATTTTTAAATTTTAAACAAAATTAGAGAAGTTTATGTTTCGTTGGGCTATTATTTTCGCAATCATCTCATTAGTTGCCAGTTTTTTAGGCTTTGGTGGTGTCGCAGGATTATCTGCTAACTTTGCTTATATTTTCTTGGCGGTGGCTGTGATTTTGTTTATCGTTGCCTTTATCAGCCGTAAAGTGTAATTAAATTACCCCACAAAAACCCCCCGATACCGTACATAAGCCTGCCAAACCAAACACAACAATATCCAAAATGATAAGTTTTTTCAAAACCTTGCGAAGTTTTTTTTGACTTGACTAAATCCTTGATTTTACGCATAAATTTTCTTTCTTATCAAACTAAAACCATCTTTAATCCAATACCCATTAATACCAATCCGCCAAAAATTTCCGCTTTACTTTTCAAATACGTCCCCGATTTTTTACCCAAAAACACACCCACGAAACTAAAAACCCCCGTTACCACCGCAATTATTACACATGACAGATACGCATTAACAGACATTAAATTGAGCGTAAAACCCGCCGCCATCGCATCAATGCTTGTGGCAATGGCGAGCGTTGTCATGGTTTTGTGGTTAAGGGGTAATTCGGTTTGATTGGCTAAGTTTAACTTATCGGTATCGGGTTCATCATCATCGCTAAAGGCTTCGTATAGCATTTTTCCGCTAAGCCCAAGCAAAATCACACAAGCGATATAAGAGGCAAAATTGGCGATAAAACCCAAAATCGTACGTCCGCCAAGATAGCCGATTAACGGCATTAACCCTTGAAACACGCCAAAATACACGCCTGCCATGACAGCGATTTTGGCGGTGTGGTGGCGGTGCTTTGCCCCAAGTCCGATAGACACGGCAAAAGCGTCCATAGATAACGCAATGGCAAGTAAAAGAAGTTCTAACATTTTTCACCTTTTGGCTTGTGGACTTATATTTAATTAACATTTAATCCACTGGCTGACTTTTGGTGAATTTTAGCACAAATTTTGTTAAAAATTTAATGTTTTAGTAGGTTTAACGATTGTTTTTGTTCAAATTTTTTCCACGCTTTCTCATGAAAGAAAAATACAATCGTGTTAATCGTTGGCTCAAGCAAAGCAATTAAACCGCCAATCAACAAACTCCCTGTCAATATATAAGCCACGCTAAACGCCACGCCAAAATGTAATACAGCAAAAGACAAGGTTTTTATCAATGCTTGACGGTTCGTTTTGGTGATGTGGTATAAGGTGTTTTGAACGGTGGTGGTAGGGGACATGATTTTTTCTCTTTTTAATTGATAATAATTATCATTATCTTAATAAAAATTTCTAAAAAATCCAGTTGTCTTTGTTAATTTTTATGTTTTGTTTTTTAAATCATTCATAAAAAATTCATAAAAAAACCAAAATTATCAAATTTTGGTTTTTTTATAAAAATTTTTACAAAAAATCAAATATCCAAATTCGCCACCGTCAAGGCATTTTCTTCAATAAACGCACGTCTTGGCTCAACGTCATCACCCATCAAACACGAGAATAAATGGTCAGCGGCAATCGCATCTTCAATGGTAACTTTCAGCATATGGCGATTTTCTGGGTCCATCGTGGTTTCCCACAATTGGTCGGCATTCATCTCGCCCAAGCCTTTATAACGCTGAATCGCAAGCCCACGGCGAGCGTCCGCCATGATAAACTGCCACAGATACGCCATATCAGCGACAGGAAGTTTTTTCTCGCCTTTTGCGATGTAGGCGGTATCGCTTAACATATCTTTCCATTCGCTTGTCAAACGGTGCAAACGCCCATACTCGCTAGAGCCGATAAAGGTCGTATCTAGCAAGTATTGATGTGGCAACTGATGAACAAAAATCGTAATGCGTGGCAAATAATACTCAACCGTTGTTTCGCCATCTTGTTTAGTAAAGGTTTCCAATTCTACTTGCGGATTGAGTTTTTCTGATGTTTTGGTTAATTCGGTTTTAAGTGTATTTAACCAATTTTGCATGACTTCTTTATTTTCAATCTCTGCCAAACCGATTTTTGGAATAACTGATAACGCATTTAGCACGCTTTCAGGGTATTTTAATTGTAAACGAGACTTGACAATTTGCGTTTGGTTATAATCGTTTAACAATTTTTCCAACGCTTGTCCGCTAACCGCAGGGGTATCATCAGTCAAATGCAGTTGCGTATCGTCAATTGTTGATGATAATAGATAGGCTTTTAACGCTTCATCATCTTTTAAATACAGCTCTTGGCGACCCTTTTTCACTTTATACAGCGGTGGTTGAGCGATGTAAATATGCCCACGTTCAATGAGTTCTGGCGTTTGACGGAAAAAGAAAGTCAATAAAAGTGTACGAATATGCGAGCCGTCCACGTCCGCATCGGTCATGATGATGATTTTGTGGTAACGCAATTTGTCTGGATTGTACTCGTCTTTGCCAATGCCTGTGCCAAGTGCGGTAATCAGCGTGCCGACTTCTGCTGAGCTAATCATTTTGTCAAATCTTGCACGTTCCACATTCAAAATTTTACCTTTTAACGGCAAAATTGCTTGCGTTTTTCGGCTACGCCCTTGTTTTGCCGAACCACCTGCCGAGTCCCCTTCCACAAGGTACAATTCGGACAAGGCAGGGTCTTTTTCTTGGCAATCGGCTAATTTACCAGGTAAACCTGCAATATCTAGCGATGTTTTACGGCGTGTGAGTTCTCTTGCTTTTCTCGCCGCTTCCCTTGCACGGGCTGCGTCAATGATTTTCCCTGCGATAGACTTGGCAAAATTTGGGTTTTCCAATAAATATTCATTAAATTTATCACTCATTGCTGATTCGACAGCGGATTTGACTTCGCTAGACACAAGTTTGTCTTTGGTTTGGCTAGAGAATTTTGGGTCTGGTACTTTTACCGATACAATGGCGGTCAAGCCTTCACGAGCGTCATCACCTGTCACCGCCACTTTTTCTTTTTTCATCAAGTTTTCGCTTTCCATGTAGTTGTTTAAACCACGAGTCAAAGCCGAGCGAAAACCTGATAAATGTGTACCACCATCACGTTGTGGAATGTTGTTGGTAAAACACAACACTTTTTCGTTATAACTGTCCGTCCATTGCAAAGCGACTTCCACACCAATGCCGTCATCTTGCTCACTGCTAAAATGAAACACGTCATTTAGCCCTGCTTTTCCAGCGTTGATATAATTGACAAACTCGGACAAACCACCTGCGTGTTCAAATTCGTGTTTTTTGTCGCTACGTTCGTCTGTGATGACAATGCGAACGCCTGAGTTCAAAAACGACAATTCACGCAAACGTTTTGCCAAAATGTCAAAATCAAAAATCGTACCTGTAAAAATCTTATCGCTTGGGTAAAAGCGAATTTGCGTGCCTGTTTTGTCAGTTGGTTCAAGTTTTTCAATATCTGCTAAGGGTGCACCATTGCTATAAGTTTGGCGGTAATGATAGCCTTGTCGCCAAATCTCTAACACCAATTTTTCTGACAACGCATTGACCACCGACACGCCCACACCATGCAGACCGCCCGACACTTTATAACTGTTATCATCAAACTTACCGCCTGCGTGAAGCACCGTCATGATGACTTGTGCCGCTGACACGCCTTCTTCTGGGTGAATGTCCACAGGAATGCCACGTCCGTTGTCGCTGACGCTGACCGATTCATCTTCGTGGATAATCACGTTAATCTCATCGCAATGCCCTGCCAGTGCCTCGTCAATGGAGTTATCCACCACCTCAAACACCATGTGGTGCAAGCCTGTGCCATCATCAGTATCGCCAATATACATACCAGGGCGGACTTGCACCGCTTCCAAGCCTTTTAAAACACGGATACTGTCCGAGCCGTAATTGTCTTGGGCGTTGTTTTGAGTGGTGGTGGTAGTGTCAGTCATAGCGACTCCATTTTGCATTTGTGTTGTGCGTTTATCGTTAAAAAGTTATTTTTAAAATATTTTAAAACCGTTTTAAAATCAATAACTTATCAAAAATATTATCAAAAATTTTTGTCAAAAAGAACAAGCCATTATTTTAACAGATTTTGGCTAAAAAGTCATGAATTATCTCAATTTTGCCATAGATTAGCCGACCTTATTTTATAAAAAATGGCAATTTTAACAAAAATCACAAACTTTTGATTATACAATAGCAAAGAAAAATGTATAAAAAATGTGTTAAAAATTTTTAATGAAAAATCAAAACCTTACAAAAAATTACAAGCCCGTTAAAAGCTATTTTTACTATAAAAAATATTGTTAAAATTTGAATATTGTTACTATTTTTGTTAAGGTAAGATAAAATCTTTCACTTTTTTATCAATTTTTCATAGATTTTGATATTTTTTATCATTTGAGAATATTATGTTTTGTATAAAAAAATTTATCTAAACCATAATATTCCAAAATTATAGGAATAATATATGATAATCAAAACTTTTTTACAGGATAAGTCATCATTTAACCCAATCGTAACGGGCATTACCTTGTTACTTGTGGTGTTGTTGGTGATATTTACCTTGTTGTTACCTGAACAATTTCAAGCGATTTTGGATATAGCCAAAGCGGGAATTTTTAAAAATTTTAGCTGGTTTTATATCGTTATTTGCTCTATCTTTTTGTTTTTTCTGATTTTTACTGCATTAAGTGATTTTGGTAATATCAAATTGGGTGCGGACGAAGAGACGCCTGAGTTTGGTTTTTTGTCGTGGATGGCGATGCTATTTGCGGCAGGTATGGGTGTGGGTTTGATGTTTTTTGGTGTGGCTGAGCCGTTGTCGCATTTTAATTCAACAATTAGTATCGGTTCACCTGAGCAAAAAACCCAACAAGCCTTGCTACATACCGCATTTCACTGGGGGATTCATGCTTGGGCGGTGTATGGCGTGATTTCACTCGCTTTGGCGTATTTTGGTTTTCGCTATAAGTTACCGCTTGCGTTACGTTCGTGTTTTTATCCTTTGTTAAAAGATAAAATCCACGGCAAAATGGGTGATACCATTGATATTATGGCATTGGTGGCGACTTTATTTGGTATTATCACCACGCTTGGCTTTGGCTCGGCACAGCTTGGTTCTGGCTTGGTTGAGATGGGCTGGGTAAGTGAAAATAGTTTTACCTTGCAAATCGTGGTGATTGTTACGGTGATGAGTTTGGCGGTGGGTTCTGCGATATCTGGCGTGGGTAAAGGCGTGAAGATTTTGAGCGAAACCAATCTGATATTAGCCATTTGCTTGTTGTTATTTGTGTTGTTTACAGGACCAACTTTGTATTTATTGGGTGCATTTAGCGATAATATTGGTATTTATTTTAGCAATTTGGTGAATTTAAGCTTTAAAACTTATATCTATGAGCCACAAAATACCGAATGGTTTAACGGCTGGACGGTGCTGTATTGGGCGTGGTGGTGTTCTTGGGCACCGTTTGTCGGTTTGTTTATTGCACGTATTTCAAAGGGTCGTAGTATTCGTGAATTTGTGTTTGGTGTGCTGGCTATTCCCACGATTTTTTCTATTTTGTGGTTTACTGTGTTTGGTAACAGTGCGGTTTGGTTAGATACGCACGTGGCAAATGGGGCATTGTCGGCTTTGACAGGTTCGCCTGAGATTTTGTTATTTCGCTTTTTGGATTATTTGCCGTTGTCTACTGTTACCAGTTTTGCTGCCTTGTTAAGCATTGCGTTGTTTTTTATCACATCTGCGGACTCAGGCATTTATGTGTTAAACAATATCGCTTCTCGTGATAAAAGCTTGGCTTCACCTGCATGGCAAACCATCATGTGGGGCGTGCTGATGTCGGTGGTGGCGATTACGTTGTTAGCGTCTGGCGGTATTGGCACGTTACAAACAGTTACCTTGATTACTGCTTTGCCGTTTGCGTTATTGATGTTTATTATGTGTGTGAGTTTATTTTTGGCGTTAAATGCCGATAAAAAATATTTTAGCAGTAGCTTTACTGAAAGTTCGGCAACGTGGACAGGTGAAAAATGGCGTGAGCGTCTCAATGCCATGTTAAACCAAAAAGATGAACAAGCCACATTAGCCTTTTTGAAAACCACCGCCTTGCCTGCGATGAGTGAGTTGCGTCAAGAATTGGTGAATAAATACGGCTTAAATGTGGATGTGGATACGTTGTTTGACGAAGAAGAACCTGCGATTGAGTTTATCATTCACCAAAATAGCGTGCGTGATTTTAAATATGGTATTCGTTCGGTTCGCCGTGAATATATTGAATCGTTGGTGCAAGATGAGCATTTGCCACATATTCAGAGCAATGAAAGTTATCAGCCTTTGACTTACTTTTTTGATGGGCGGACGGGCTATGAAGTGCATTATATGACGCACAATGAGCTGATTAGCGATATTTTGAAGCATTATGAGCGTTATTTGTCGTTGATGGGCGATGTCGGTCAGCAGATTATGGCACATGATGAAACGCATTTGGCAGAGTGATTTTTATTATTTTATGTCAAAAAAGCAAGAATTTTGGTTCTTGCTTTTTTTTGTTATCATCAAATAAACAATCGTTAATTTGGCTGACAGGTGATACAGGCGATAATTGTCAAAATGTAAATTTAAAGTGGTTAAAAGTAATTTTTTCATAAAATTTCCTTAATCAAAAGTTAAATAATTGATAAAATGATAACATTATTCAAACCCACTTTCCATTTCTTCAAGTGCCATCATATTTTCCATCAAACGCTCTTCAATCTCACCGATCTGGTTTTTTAAAGTCATTTGCTCATCAAGCAATTTTAACAACTCCACTTTTTTGCTATCGTCATACAGTGAAGTATCGGCTAATTGCTCTTCAATTGTTGCCAATTTTTCGCCCAATTTCTCAAGCTGTTTTTCATCACCTTCAATTTTTTTACGAAGTGGGGCGGTCAGATTTCGCAATTCGGCATTTTTTTTGCGTTGTTCTTCTTTGCTTAACGTTGGTTTTTCATTTTGGCTTTTTTCTTGATTTTGGTTAAATGTTCCACGTGGAACATTTTGATTGTTTTCTTTTTCAATATTTTGGGCGGTTTTATTTTGATTTTTGCGAGTTTCGGACAGCCACGCACTATAATAGGCGATGTCATTGTCAAAAACTTCGCATTTGCCGTCATGCACCAGATACAGCTCATCGCAGACGGTGGCTATCATCTCACGGTCGTGCGATACCAAAATCACCGCACCACTAAAATTTTGCAAGGCAAGGCTTAACGCTTGTCGCATTTCTAAATCCAAATGGTTGGTCGGCTCGTCAAGCACTAGCACATTGGGGCGTTGCCAAACGATTAACGCCAATGTCAATCTCGCACGTTCACCGCCAGAAAACAGCTTGCTCGGCGTGTCAATCCTATCACCACGAAAGTCAAAACTACCCAAAAACGCACGTAAATCAGCATCAGACGTTTTACCTGCTAAGCGTTGCAACATTAACATAGGCGTGGCTTCACCGTCTAAACTGTCCATTTGATGTTGGTTAAAATAACCCAAAACTAGACTATCAGCGACTTTGCGTGTGCCGTTTAAAGTCGGTAATTCGCCAACCAAGCCTTTTATCACGGTGGATTTGCCCGCACCATTCATACCCAATAGCCCAATTCGGCTGTCAGGGGTGATTTGCAAACGGATTTTGTTAATCAACGGCACATTGTCATAACCCACGCTGACATTATCCATGACAATCAGCGGTGAAGTCAGTTGATTTGGCTCATAAAATTGAAAAGTAAACGGATTGTCCGCCATAACAGGGGCAAGCTCGGTCATGCGTTCAAGCTGTTTGATACGGCTTTGGGCTTGCTTGGCTTTGGTCGCTTTGGCTTTAAAACGGCGGATAAAATCTTCAAGGTGAGCTTTGGTCGCTTGTTGTTTTTCAAAAGCCTGTTGTTGTTGGGCAAGACGCTCGCTACGAGTACGTACAAAAGTTGTGTAATTACCTGTGTACAACATCATCGTTTGGTTTTCAATGTGCAAAATCCTCCCAACGACATTGTCCAAAAATGCTTGGTCGTGCGAAATCATCAAAAGCGTGCCGTCATAGGCTTTGAGCCAATCTTCAAGCCACAAAATCGCATCCAAATCCAAGTGGTTAGTCGGTTCGTCAAGCAATAACAAATCGGCTCGGCTCATCAAGGTTTTGGCAAGGTTTAACCGCATTCGCCAACCGCCCGAAAAACTGCTAACAGGTTGATTTTCTTGAATAACGCTAAAGCCCAAGCCTGTCATAATTTGCGATGCTTTTGACGGAATGCTATAACCGTGAATATCATCAAAGCGTGCGTGAACGTGGGCGATTTCGCTTTCGGTTAAATTTTCGTGGTTGTTAATTTTTTCGTTTAACTCAAAATATTCTTTATCACCACTTAACACAAAATCAATGGCGGATTGGTCGCTACTTTCAATTTCTTGTGCCATGTGTCCGATTTGCCAATTGCTCGGCATGGATATTTCGCCTGTGTCCAAGCCCAATTCACCCAACAGCACCGCAAAAAAACTCGATTTTCCTGTGCCGTTGTTGCCTGTTAAGCCGATTTTAAAATTTGGGTGAATTTGTAAATTGACATTGTGAAATAAAATGCGTCCGTCTCGGCGAACGCTGGCGTTTTTTAGTTCTATCATGGATTGCTCGTTTTAAAATTGAAAAAATAAATGATAAAAGCTAGTTGCTAAAATGTTTTAATAACCACAGCACAAATAAGGTCGGCAAAATCATTAACATCAAAAGTCCTTCAGCACCGATGGCTAAATTTCGCATTTCATGGTCTGTTGTCATACGTTTTAGGGCGAAATATCCAGCTACCATAAAAATAATGCCAATCACTAATAGCCAAATGTGCATTTGGGTTTTGACAGCCATTAGATAAAGAAAAATGATAATGCAATTGATACCAATGTATAAGGGTAAAAATTTGGCAAAATAAAGCCCTGCGATAACGCTTATGATTTTTAGATATTGCCAAATAAATTTGAGCATAATGTTTTTCCTAAGCAATTGAAAAAATTGAAATTTTTCTGATTTAAAATACCATCTTGAGCAAATTTTCACAAAAAATGGTATGTTTTTAATATCTTGCAAGGTAATTTAATCATATAAATTCTTGATAGTATAAAGTATTTGCCCCATAATATAAAAAAGTTTTTAACAACATAAAAAAATAAAGGTAAAAATAATGAACAACACCATGACACTCACTGATAAAGCCGCCAACAAAGTCCGCAAACTCAGAGAACAAGAAGGCAACCCAAACTTAATGCTCCGTGTCTATGTAACAGGCGGTGGCTGTTCGGGATTTTCGTACGGCTTTAACTTTGAAGAAGAATTAGGCGATGACGATGCCAACTTTGATAATGGCGATGTTAGTCTAGTGGTGGACAGTTTGAGTTATCAATATCTGCACGGCTCAACTATAGACTATACCGAAGGGCTAGAAGGCTCACGCTTTGTTGTCACCAACCCAAACGCAACGACAACTTGTGGCTGTGGTTCTTCTTTTTCTATTTAATGGTTATTTTAAATAAACTAAATAAAAATACCGTTAAACTGCTAATTTTTACCAATCATAATGCTTATCGTAAAAAAAAATACGCTTGTCCGATTCAACTTGCATGATAAACAAATTTTCATTATAATACACACATGAAACATTAAAGGTAAACTTTAAATCAGGATACAGCAAAACACTTATTCATATAATCTGTTTTGTCTTTACAAATTTTGGTTGATTTATTTTCTAAAAATTACTATTTGAATAGTTTGTTTTTAGTCAATTATCAGCAAAAATTTTAAATTTAAAACCTAGGTTAAAATTGGAGCATACCATGGCTAAATTATCATTAGACTCACTAAATAAAATTGACGGTTTCGTAGCAGCTGCATTGGTTGACAGCGAATCAGTCCTTTCTTTGGCTGCTATCGGTACAGGTCTTGACCTTGAACTAGCTTCCGCTGGTAACACCGAAGTGGTACGTGCAAAACGTAAAACTGCTGCTGCATTGGGCTTAAAAGACGGTATTGAAGATATTCTAATTACTTTAAGCTCACAATACCACTTACTCCGCCCATTGGTTCGTAACGAAAACTTGTTCTTGTACCTAGTACTTGATCGTCAAAAATCTAACCTAGCAATGGCTCGTCACGAGTTGAAATCTTTTGAAACTGAATTAGACTTTTCTTAATTTAGTTAGTCAAAAAAGTAGCATAACGCTAGGAAAAATTGATTTAATCAGTTTTACCACACCCACAGTACCTCCTTCTGTGGGTGTTTTTTTGTGTAAAAATCACCCTGCAAACTTATTAAAACGATACTTTTTTACTAATCAACACTATTTATTTTTTGCATTTAGTGTCATAATTTGCCAATTTTATAAAAATTAGGAACAACCATGACAATTTCTGCATTTAACACCCAAAAACCAACTTGGCTTACCACAGACACATTAACAGGCATGATGCGTGGCATTGAAAAAGAAGGCTTGCGTATGCGTCCTGACGGTTTTATTGCCGACAGCTTTCACCCAACAAAACTTGGCTCAAAACTCACCCACCCATTGATTACCACCGATTATGCCGAAAGCCTGCTAGAGCTGATTACCGAGCCACAGCCTAGCCCAAAACAAGCCCTTGCCATGCTCCGAGAACTGCACATCGTGGTGCAACAGTCGCTGGAAAATGACGAGTTATTTTGACCACTCTCCATGCCGTGTATGCTGTCGGATAATGACGATGATATTAAACTTGCCGATTATGGCACGTCCAATGTTGGCAAGTTAAAAACCTTGTACCGTCATGGTTTGGGCGTGCGTTACGGTCGCCGTATGCAGACGATTGCGGGTTTGCATTATAATTTGTCGTTTGGTGATAATTTATTTGAAAGTTGGCAAAAAGCGATTGATGATAAACAATCGTTAGCCGATTTTAAAAATGAAAAATATTTGGCGCTTATTCGCAATTTTAAACGTTTAAGCAGTTTGGTGTTGTACCTATTGGGGGCAAGTCCGAGCGTGTGCAAATGCTTTTTGACAGGGCGAGCGCATCATTTGCAAGCGTTAAACAGTTCTAGCTATTATTTGCCGTATGCGACTTCATTGCGTATGGGCAAATTGGGTTACCAAAATAGCGTGCAGGACGATTTGGATATTCGTTACAACAGTTTGCCAGAGTATATCAAAGGCTTACGCCAAGCCATTCACACACCAAATGCCAGTTTTAAAGCATTAGGCGTGGACGATAAAGACGGCAATCCAATCCAAATTAACGACCACATTTTGCAAATTGAAAACGAATATTACAGCCCAATCCGCCCAAAACAAGTCGCCAAATCAGGCGAAAATCCAAGCGATGCGTTGGCAAATCGTGGTATTGCTTACATTGAATTTCGTGCGATTGACCTTGACCCATACAGCGACATTGGCATTCGCTTATCAACAGCGTGTTTTATGGAAATTTTGGCGTTGTATTGCTTAATCAACGCAAGTCCAGACTTATTGCCAGATGAAGAAGTTTTAATCAGCCAAAATCAAGAAAAAATCGTCAATGAAGGGCGAAACCGCAATTTAACCATTCAAACCAACTCAGGCGAAATGCTGTTTAGCCAATGGATTAGCCAACATTTGACAGCTATGTTACCGCTTGCCGAACTGCTTGACAGCGTGTATGGCAACAACGATTACCGCAACGCCTTAACCTTTATGTTTGGCAAAGCCCAAAACCCAGACTTTACGCTATCGGCACAAGTGTTAAAAGACACCGAGCGTTACGGTAGTACTTGGAAATTGGGCAAGGCATTGGCGGAGCAACACGCTATTTTGTTAAAAAATCAAAGTTTAGGCTGTGAAAAAGACGAATATTATCAAAAACTTGCAGAAAAATCTGTCGTTGAACAAAGTGAACTTGAACAACAAAACACGCAAAGTTTTTATGACTATATTCAACAGTATCGCAATTTTGCCAAAGTGTAGGGAATGAGATGAATAATATCAAAGCTGTATTATTTGATTTAGACGGTACGCTCATTGACACCGCCCCAGATTTTATCCGCATTATCAAGGTGATGTGTGCCAAACACAATTACCCATGCCCAACAGACGAGCAAATCCGTGAGCAAGTCTCGGCAGGGGCAAGGGCAATGGTCAAACTTATGTTTGGCGAATTGGCAAGCGTCAGCGATGATGACCCAAAACTTTTAACATATCGTCAAGAATTTTTGGACACTTATGAAGCCGATATTTGCGTGGATAGTTGTTTATTTAGCGGTTTAGATAAACTGTTGTTAAACTTAGAGAGTAACGGTATTTTGTGGGGTATTGTTACCAATAAGCCATGTTATTTGACCGAGATTTTATTGGAAAAATTAAACTTAACCGAGTGTTGTGCGGTACTTGTTTGCCCTGATGATGTCAAAAATACCAAGCCCGACCCAGAACCAATGTTTTTGGCGGTGGATAAATTAAACGAGCGATTTAATCTTGATTTAACCGCTGAAAATTGCGTGTATGTGGGCGACCATATCCGAGATATCCAAGCAGGCAAATCGGCAAATATGCGGACGATTTTGGCAGGTTACGGCTATATTCCGCCAGAAGATAAAGGCAATTTGTACGGCTGGGGGGCGGATGTGGTGATACATTCGGTTGATGAGTTGGTGGATTATATTGCGGATTGGACAGGCGTATGATAACTTTTTTGACAGGCGATATTTTTGCTGTCAATTTGAATTTTTAACCAATTTAACCAAAAAACTTAAAATGTCCCAAACTAAAGCCAATCAACCACGCACCGCCAACGCCCTATATATCGCCGATGAGCCGATATATATCAGCCAGTTTCGCCAAGATTTGCTCGCTCGTGGGCTATCCACCCAAACTCGCAATGCCTATATCAAAGACTTGATTCTCTGCGAAAAAACCAACCCAAAAGCTATCACCCAATGGCAAGCCAATGATGTGTTGCATTGCCTTACCACCCTACACCAAGACGGCAAATCCGCTCGCAGTCAAGCTCGTGCCTTGTCCGCTTTAAAACAGTTTTATCTGTGGCAAATCAACAGCAACCAACGCACCGAAAACCCTTGCGAACATATCAAAACCCCAAAAATCGGTCAAAGCCTACCCAAAGATTTATCCGAACAGGACGTGGACGCACTACTCGCCAGTCCAGACACCGCCACGCCTTTGGGTGTGCGTGATAAAGCCATGCTTGAAGTGCTGTATGCGTGCGGTTTGCGAGTGTCGGAGTTGGTGCATTTGTCGTTAGGTGAAGTGAATTTGAACGCAGGTTGGCTACAGATTATGGGAAAAGGCGACAAAATTCGGCTTGTGCCATTGGGCGAAGTGGCGATTGATGTGCTAAATGACTACTTAAAACACGCTCGTCCGCTATTATTGTTAATGAAAAACGGCAAACAAAGCCAATGCCAAGCGGTCTTTTTGACAAAACAAGGCGGTTATATGACACGCCAAAATTTTTGGTACACCATCAAACATTATGCCAAACAAGCAGGCATTGACAAAGCCATCTCACCGCACACGCTTCGCCACGCCTTTGCCACCCATTTGCTTAATCATGGGGCGGATTTACGCAGTGTGCAGATGTTGCTTGGACATAGCAACCTATCCACCACCCAAATTTATACCCATGTGGCGACCGCTCGGTTGCAACAACTGCACCAAGACCATCACCCAAGGGCTTGATTTTAATGCCAATTTCAAATTTATTGCAAATGATTAATGGTTAAAACCACTTTATAACCATCAGGGTGAGCAATGTTAATGCGTTGCGGTAACGTACCATCTTTATAAGTAAAAGTCGCCGTCCAGTCACCATTTACCGCCGTTGTCAAACGGTTGTTATCATCTTTGGCAATTTGGCTATCGCTTGGAGCGGTGTCGCCCATTATCCAATACGGCAACTGCGAAATAGGGGCTTGCCAACCTGTCGCTTTCAACAACAATTCTTCAGGATTGTCCGCCGTCATCTCGCCTTTGGCACTGGTGAGTGTGGCGGTTTGGCCGTTGTAGTTGATATTGGTCTGTCCTGCGTTTAACGCCCCAGACAGCTCAATGCCAAAATTATTGCCCTTTTGCGACCACACATAAAACGCACTGCCCGTTTGCTGTGGCGTGGTAAGTCCGATTTTGCCATTGATGTTAAAATCTTTTGGCAAGGTGGCAACCGTTGCGACAGTAGCTTCGGCTTGTTTTGGTTGGGTTAATACCGTTGTGGTGGTGGTTTGGCTTGTGGTTTTGGTGGATTGACAAGCGGTTAATACCAAAACGCTTGTGCTAATGACAGCGATATTTTTAAAAAATTTTACAGATAACATTTAATAATCCTTAACTTAAGACGTTGGATAATTTAATTCAGTTTTTAAAATTTGGCTAATTCTACTTTGCTCTTGAGTATTGCCAAGATTTTTATACGCTTGTTCCAACAAAAGTCCGCTAATCACATCAGGCAAAATATCAAAATTATCCGACAACAACATCACCACCCGCCCATTATCACCCAAATGCAAGGATTGTTGAGCCAAGATTTGGCGAGCCTTTAGCCCCACTTGGGTATCATTGATAAAGGGCATGAGCAAGTTTTCCACTTCGTCCGCATTTTGTTTTTGATTTACCAAAGTTTGGGCGTATTCTAGTTGATATTCAATATTATTGGGGGCTACACGGCGTAATTGGGTCAATAATGCCAAGCGTTTTTGTTGAAATTCAGGCGAATTGTCAGGCAAAATCAACACTTTGGCAAACAAAATATCAGTATTATCAGGCAGTTGTTTTTGGGCGGTATCCAGCAGGGCAATGGCTTTATCACGCTGATTGTTTTTGTTTAAAATGGTCGCTTCCATGATGTAGCTTTGCGGTACAAACTCGTCAAATTGCTCACGCAATCGTTGCACGCTCACAATCGCATCGGCAAACCGCTCTTGACTGGTTAAAAGGTTCACTTGATTTTGGCGAGCGGTCATCACAAGGTCAGGTTGCATCACCTTGCCATAATACTCAATCGCTTCGTTAAAATGTTGCTGACGTTCGGCACTAATCGCTAAATAATAATAGGCTTGGTCTTTATAATTGGGGTTTTTGGTTAAAGCAAGCAACAACATATCCGCTTCGTGATGACGCTGATTGTCCACGCCGACCAGCCCTGCTAACAACTTAATCTCATCATCTGCCAAAAATTGTTCGTTATTTTTGGCATTTAACACTTGCCAAACTTGGTCGGTTTTGCCTTGATTAATCAGATAACGGGTTTGGTATAAAAACAGATTTTTGTTATCAGGCAAGGTTTTGCGAGCCTTTTCAATAAAAGCCAACACATTTTTTGGCTCGTCAATACTTTGCAAAATGTCTGCTTTTAAGGTCAAAAATGCCGAATTTTTGGGCTGTTTTTTTAACGCCTTGTCAATTTCTTTTAACGCCTGTTTGCCTTGCTCAAACTGCAACAACAAACCTGCCTTCATCACCAACAAAGACATGTTGTCTTTGGTGTCCATATTTTGCAAAATGTTTAACAACTCGGCTTGGTCGTTGCTGTTGGTCGGATAAATGCCCACTAAAATCTGGCTCAAATCGGCATCAGGGTCATATTGCAAAATTTGGCTCAACTTTTCGCCTGCCACATGATAATCGTGGGCTTTTAACGCCAAATGCGTTACATAAAACAACGCAGGCATATGCTCTGGGTTATTTTGTTGCCAATAATTGGCAAAAATAAGCGATTGTTCTGGTGTTTCATGTTGCAGAGATAGGCTTAAAGCACGCTCAAACACAGGGGCTGTGTGGTCTTTTTCGGCTTCTTTTTTGTACAAATTTAACGCCGTTGGTATATCTTGCCTATCTGCCGAAAATTCTGCCATCATCACCACCATCAAACTGGGCTGACGCTCGGCAGTGCTTATATTGACAGCGTTGTCAAAGGTAGTAGAAGCCGATTTTAAAGGAATGGCGTGGCTGGCAAGTGGATAAAATGCCAATGCACACAGCCCCGACCGACCGACCACGCACCAGCGTGATATCGTAGCAAAAGGCAAATAGTCGGTCAAAAAGCGGGTTGGCATGACATTTCAACAATTTAAAAACTAAAAAATTGTAACAGAATTTTTCTTTGTATAAATAACCGTCTATTATAACGAGGTTTTTGGCTAAAAAATATATTTAAACTGTTAATTTTTTATTGCCAAAGGCTTGAAATCATTTAAAACGGTGGCATAACTAGCCTTTCATCGCCAAAAAATGCTATAATACACCTTTTTTATGGCAATTTTTGACACACATTCAAGTCGTTATCACTTTGACAATCTTTGATAACATCGCACGTTTTCTCATTGGGCTTTTTGTTTATGCAACTTTTGGTTCTCGGTCTTAATCACAAAACAGCACCTGTTGCCATGCGTGAGCGATTGGCATTTGGGGCGACCGACTTGCCAATGGCATTACAATCGTTAAAAACCCTGTGCGAAGGGGCAGTCATCGTGTCCACTTGTAACCGCACCGAGCTGTATATTTTGGCATTTGAACAAGAGTCTCTCAAAAATTTAAGCGAGCGATTGATTGCGTGGTTGGCAGATTTTAAAAATTTATCTGCCAATCAAGTTGCCGAACATTTGTACATTTATGAAAATAATCTTGCTTTGACCCACTGGGTGCGTGTGGCTTCTGGACTGGATTCCATGATTTTGGGCGAACCGCAAATTTTGGGACAAATCAAACAAGCGGTAGAGCTTGCCAAACAACAAAACAACATTCCCAAAAAATTAAGCTGGATAATTCAACAGGTTTTTGCCACCGCAAAACTGGTAAGAAACGAAACAAAAGTCGGCTCACAAGCAGTGTCTTTGGGTTTTGCTGCCGCCAAACTGGTTACTCAAATTTTTAACAAACCACAAAATAACACGCTGTTGGTCGTTGCCGCAGGCGAGATGAATCGCCTTGTGGCGACCAATTTGGCGGGGTTAGGCATTAGCCGTGTCATCATCTGTAACCGTAGCCTTGAGCGAGCCAACATTTTGGCAAACGAATTGGCAACGCACGGACGCACCATTGATGTGGTTAGCTTAGACCAGCTTGCCAATGTGTTGCCACAGGCGGATATTATCACCAGTTGTAGCGGTAGTTTGCACGCTTTGATTGACAAAAATATGGTCAAACACGCCCTAAAAATCCGCCGTCATCAACCCATGCTGATGATAGATTTGGCAGTGCCACGAGATATTGAGCCAAGTGTGGGCGATTTGGACGATGTGTATCTGTACTCCATTGACGATTTACAGCACGTCATCGCAGGCAACCTAGAACAACGTAGACAAGCCGCCGTAGAAGCCGAACTGCTCGTCAGCCAGCAAGTCGTCAATATTGAACGCAAAATGATTGAAAAAAGTGTCGGACAACACATCGGAGTCTACCGAGAACAAGCCCACGCCCACGCCAACGAGCTACTACAGCACGCCTTGCACCGTATCGCCACAGGCGACAATGCCGAGCAAGTGGTGATTGAATTGACCCACAAACTCACCCAAACACTCACCCACGCACCGAGCAAAATGCTAAGAGCGGTTGCAAGCGAAGAGTCTGCCGAAACTGCCCATTTTATCAGCGAACAATTGACACAAGCGTTTCGTTAAAGAATTTAGCAAAAAAATAAAAAATATTGACAAAAAAATAAGGGCTTATCAAAGCCCTTATCTGATGTACAGTCATCAAAAACTAGCTTACCTTTGGTAATTCATTGTTTTCAATCACATTTTTATCAACTGTTACCGTTTTTTGCCCTGCCATAGATGGCAATTCATACATGGTATCTAATAGGGCGTTTTCAATGATAGAGCGTAAACCCCTTGCCCCAGTTTTGCGTTTTAACGCTTGTTGGGCGATGGCGGTCAAGGCATCTTGGGTAAATTCAAGTTTTGCTTCTTCCATGTTAAATAAATATTCGTATTGTTTGGTTAAAGCATTTTTTGGTTCGGTTAAAATTTGGATTAACGCTTCTTCATCAAGCTCTTCTAGCGTTGCAATCACTGGCAAACGCCCGATAAGTTCTGGAATTAAGCCAAATTTAATCAAATCTTCAGGTTCAACTTGTTTAAATAATTCACCGATTTTTTTATCGTTGTCTTTGGATTTGACATCGGCATTAAAACCAATACCTGTTTTTTCGGTACGTTGCTGAATGACTTTGTCAAGCCCAGCAAACGCACCGCCACAAATCACCAAAATATTGCTGGTATCAACTTGAATGGTTTCTTGGGTTGGGTGTTTGCGTCCGCCTTGTGGTGGTACGTTGGCGACTGTGCCTTCAATCAGTTTTAACAAGGCTTGTTGCACGCCTTCGCCTGACACATCACGAGTAATAGACACATTTTCACCTTTACGGCTAATTTTGTCAATTTCATCAATATAAATAATGCCTTTTTCGGCTTTTTTGATGTCGTAATTGCAAGACTGTAGCAGTTTTAGCACAATATTTTCAACGTCTTCACCGACATAGCCTGCTTCGGTCAAGGTGGTCGCATCGGCAATCGCAAACGGCACATCAATCAAACGAGCCAAAGTTTGGGCAAGCAAAGTTTTACCAGAACCAGTCGGTCCAATCAACAAAATATTACTTTTTGACAATTCAACTTTGTCTTTGTTGGCGTTTAATTGAATAAATGGCTCTTCTTTGAGTTTTGAGTCCACTTTTAGGCGTTTGTAATGGTTATACACCGCAACGGCAAGGATTTTTTTGGCACGGTCTTGACCGATGACATACTCATCAAGGTGTTCACGGATTTTTTTGGGAGTTGGCAGTTCACGATTTGCCCAGCTTTCTTCGGTCGCTTCGTCTGTTTCACCGCCGACACTTTCGTCTGTGTCATCAATCATCAAATCTTCGCAAAGCTCAATACACTCATTACAAATATTGGCATCTGTGCCTGCGATGATTTTTTTGACTTCATGTTGGGCTTTGCCACAAAAGGAGCAATGCGGTTCAATCTCTTTTTTCATGGGATACTTCTAAGGTTTTGGTTAATTTTTTGTCAAAATACGGTTAATTGTTTAAATCAATTTATTTAAAATTAAGCGATTTTTGGACGTTTTGACAACACTTCATCAATCAAGCCGTACTCTTTGGCTTCGTTGGCATCAAGCCAATAATCACGCTCCACATCACGAGCGATTTTTTCTAGTGGCTGACCTGTGCGTTCTGATAAAATTTTGTTTAAACGCTCACGGATTTTTAGGATTTCACGTGCATTAATTTCAATGTCGGTGGCTTGACCTTGTGCACCGCCTGATGGTTGGTGAATCATCACACGAGAGTTTGCCAACGCATAACGTTTGCCTTTTTCGCCTGCGGCAAGCAAGAACGAACCCATGCTATACGCCCCACCCATACAAATGGTTGATACGTCAGGCTGAATAAACTGCATGGTGTCAAACACCGCCAAGCCCGCACTCACCGAACCACCCGGCGAATTGATGTATAAATGAATGTCTTTTTCTGGGTTTTCCGCTTCCAAAAATAGCAACTGAGCGACTGCTAAATTTGCCATATGGTCTTCTACCTGTCCTGTAAAAAACACCACACGCTCACGCAATAGGCGAGAGTAGATATCAAACGAACGCTCACCACGAGCCGACTGCTCAATTACCATCGGTACAAGGGCGTTCATCGGGTTGTGGCTAGTTAAGCCACGAGTCAGCGTATTTTGTACTTGACTGGTCGCAAATGGTGAATCTAAAAATTGTTCTAACATATTTTTTCCTTTTTGAATAAGCAAAAGCCCTTATATTTATAAGGGCAATGCAAATAAAAAACAATTAAAAATTTCAACAAATTTGTATTTTTTGTAAAATTACATTAAACCTTGTTGTTGGCTTGCCAATAAATCTTGGTAAGACACTTCTTTATCGGTTACTTTACCTTTTGACAAAATGAATTCAACCACTTGGTCTTCTAGCACAACCGCTTCAATGTTGGCACGTTCTTGAGCGTTGTTGGTGTAGTACTCAATCACTTCTTCAGGCTCTTCATAGTTTTCTGCCATCTCTTTGATAAAGTTGGTAACACGCTCTTGGTCTACGCTAAATTTGTTCGCTTCAATCAAACTTGACACCAACACGCCTAGACGTGCTGAACGCAAGGCTTGGTCTTCAAACAATTCATTTGGCAACATATCTTTGCTAAAGTTTTTCGGATTTGCCCCAAACTGCTGTGCAAAACGGTTTAACATCATATCACGCTGACGGTCAATCTCTTGCTCAAGCATGGCTTGTGGAATTTCAATTTCATTTTTCTCAAGCATTGCGTTAAACGCCGCTTCTTTGACTTGTGAACGACCTGCGTTTTTGATTTCACGTTCCATATTTTTGCGAACGTCTGCTCTTAGTTTGTCCAAACCGCCTTCTTTTACGCCAAACACTTCAAAAAATTCGTCATTTAGCTCTGGCAGTTTAGCTTCTTCAACTGATTTCACATTGATTTTAAATTGGGCTTGTTTGCCTTTTAGGTTTTCAGCTTGGTAATCTTCTGGGAAAGTTACGTCAATGGTTTTTTCTTCACCAGCTTTCATGCCTTTGATACCGTCTTCAAAGCCCGGAATCATACGACCACTACCAATCACTAGGCTAAAATCTTTGGCAGAACCGCCATCAAATTTTTCACCATCAATAGAACCTTCAAAGTCAAACTTGACTTGGTCGCCTGTGGCAACTTCACCATCTTTGGCAACATAAGTTTGGCGTTGTTTTTGTAGATTTTCAATCATCACATCAACGTCTTTGTCATCAACGCTTGCCACTTGACGCTCAACTTCTACTTCTTCTAAGCCTTTGACTTCCACTTCTGGGAACGTTTCAACAGTCGCCTGATAAACCAAAAAGTCATTTTCAAGCTTCACATCGTCAATGTTTGGCATACCCACAGCACGGATATTTTCTTGGCGAATGGCATCAAACACGGTATCACGAATAGTATCGTTAATCACTTCTTGTTGAATACCTGCACCATACTGGGCTCTGATGTGTGAAACTGGCACTTTGCCTTTACGGAAACCGTCAATTTTGGCAGTTCTTGCCACTTGTTGAATACGTTGTTCCACACGAGTTTGAATGGTGGTAACAGGTACTTTCACTGTTAATTGGGTTTCTAAATTTGAAGTTTTGTTAGTCGTGATTTGTAAATCTGACATGGCGTTTTCCTTTAAAATTTTAAAAAAATAAGATGTTTTTTCAATCATTTATCCAATAAAATATCATAAATGATTAAAATTGTAAAAATTGGTTGGCTTATTTTGGTTGTGAATGAATGATAAATCGTCAAAATTCACAAGCAAACGTTAGCCGAAAGTCTTACATTATAAATTAAAACTTGCCTAAAGTAAAAAATTATTTATTTAAAAGATTTTTTGGGCAAAAAGTTGCTGTAATAACTGGCTCATCGCCTGTCCACGATGGCTGATTTTATTTTTTTCAATCTTGGTTAATTGAGCAGACGATTTTTGCAAATCTGGCAACCAAAATAACGGGTCGTAACCAAAACCATTTTCACCGATTTCGTTTGGCAAAATTTCGCCTTGCCAAATGCCTTGAGCGATAATCGGCAATGGGTCATCGGCATGACGCACCAACGCCAACACACAGACAAATTGTCCGATAATTGGCTGTTGTAAGCGATATTTTAGCAAATCATGTAACAATTTTTTATTATTGGTTTTGTCTTTGTTTTGCAAAAATTGTTTGGCAAAAATTGGGTCATCTTTGGCAAAACGAGCCGAATAAATCCCCGGTTGTCCGCCCAAAATCGGCACGCACAAGCCAGAATCATCAGCAATCGCAGGCAATCCGCTAATTTTACTGGCATGGCGAGCCTTGATTAACGCATTTTCAATAAAACTTAAACCATCTTCCACCGCATCGTCAATATTAAGTTGTCCTTGTGGAATAACCTGAATATTTAAGTTAGCATTGTCAAATAAATGCTGAAATTCGGCAAGTTTGCCTTGATTATTACTAGCAAGGACGATTTTGTCAAAGGTTTGCATAAAAAATTCCAATTAAAAAAATGAAAAAAGTTATCATAACAGATTTTTATCACAGTTTTTTACAAAATTTAATAAAAAGTTTTTATTTTTTAAAATCAATTAGTTAATAAAATTTTTTAACATTTTTGTAATTCCTTACTTTGATTAAGGTTAATTTTTATCAAAAATTGTGGCATTATATAAGGCTAATGTGAGTTTGTTTGGCATAGTTGATAGGTAAGTTATGATTAAATAATAAAAATTCTTAAATATATCAACTTGTTATACAACTGTAAGGACTGAAATTATGAAAAAAGTCAGTATTTTAGTCGGTAGCTTGCGAAAAGGTTCGTTCGCACGCAAAACCGCATTAGCCGTAAAAGAAATGTTCCCAGAAGGCTATCAAGCCGAAATTGTAGAAATTGGACATTTACCGCTTTACAATTTTGATTATGACGACCCAAACGAAAGCGATTTTCCTGTACCGACTGCTTATGCAGAGTTTCGTGAAACGCTAAAAGCATCAGCTGGCGTGCTGTTTGTAACAGCGGAAAACAATCGTACCGTACCTGCTTGCTTAAAAAATGCGGTGGATATTGGGTCAAAACCGAATAGCGATGTCGCTTGGAAAAATCTACCTGCGGGCATTATTAGCCATTCGGTCGGTAAAATGGGCGGTTATAGCTCACAAAAAAATTTACGCCTTGCCTTGTCATATTTTAATATGCCATTGACAGGACAACCAGAAGTTTTTCTTGGTAATTCGCCAACATTATTTGATGAAAATGGCAAATTAACCAATGAATCTACTCGGGATTTTTTGCAAGGTTATATCAATCAATTGGTTGATTTAATTGAAAAAAACCCAAAATCTTAATTTAGCTTTATTAATTTAAGATTAATTTAACCTAGTGTGATAAATTATTGCGATTTATCATAAAAATGTACCCAGCCAAACAGTTATTGTTAGCAAGGAAAAAACTATGTCAAACATCACATTACCAGAATTACCATACGCAAAAAATGCGTTAGAACCACATATCAGTGCCGAAACTTTAGAGTTTCACCACGACAAACACCACAACGCCTATGTGGTAAAATTGAATGAATTACTACCAAACTCAGGTTTCGAAGGCAAAGAGCTTGACGAAATCATCTTGGCAACTGCCAAAGATGACAGCAAAGCAGGTATGTTTAACCAAGCGGCACAAGTTTGGAATCACACTTTTTATTGGAACTGCATGACTCCAAACGGTGGCGGTGAGCCAACTGGCGATTTAAAAGCCAAGATTGAAGAAGCGTTCGGCTCTTATGCAAAATTCCGTGAAGAGTTTAAAAACGCAGCCGTTAGCCAATTTGGTTCAGGTTGGGCTTGGTTAGTTGCGGATAAAGTAAACGGTTCATTGTCTATCATGAAAACCGCTAACGCAGACACACCAATGGCTCACGGCAAAGTTGCAGTATTGACTTGCGATGTGTGGGAACACGCTTATTATATTGATTATCGTAACCGCCGTCCAGATTATGTGGATACTTTCCTTGATAAATTGGTAAATTGGGAATATGCAAATGCCAAATATCAAGGCAAAGACGCAGGTGTTGAAAAATAATTTTTTCACTTGTTAAACAAAAAACGTCCATTTTTGGACGTTTTTTTATGTTTGTTTTTTATCTATAAATCAAACACTCGCCCCAACTTTGCGAGCAATGGCAATGCCTTCGGCAATGCTTAGATAAGTAGGATTGTTTGGCGTATCTTGATACACCACCGCCCCATCACGAAATACCAAACATTCATTGACGGCAAGCTGTTGCCATGCTTCGTTGCTGGTTAGGGGAATTGTTACCAAAATAGTAACTCGGTCGTGATTACTCGTAACTTGGCTAAAATCAATACTTAACTCATCATCAGCGAGCATAGCTTCACCAAAAGGGGCTTGGCGAGTCAAATAAAACAACAGACTGCCCGTAAATGCCAATTGCCAATCACCATTGGACAACAAACAATTAAACAGCCCATAATCGGACAATTCTCGGCATTTGTCTTTTAAAAAAGCAAACAAAGTTGTATCATCTGGACGTTCGTCAAAGGTGCTTTTTAACTCATTTAATAGATAACAAAACGCCATTTCAGAGTCAGTTGAGCCGACTGCTTGATAAAAATGGACAGAATTTTGCATTTTTTGTTGAAAATTTTGGCAAAAATTCACCGATAACTGTCCGTTATGTGCAAAAACCCACTGTTCGCCCCACACTTCACGCACAAAAGGATGCGTATTAACAAGACAATTACTGCCTTGTGTGGCTTTGCGGATATGAGCAATCACGTTCATCGCCTTGATGGGGTAGTGATTGATTAAATCGGCAATCGGCGATGAGTAGCTGGGCTTGTCATCGTGAAACAGTCGCAAGCCCACGCCATTTTTGTTGTGCGGACACGGGCTTTTTTCAAAAAACGCAATGCCAAAGCCGTCTTCATGGTGGTCAGTCAGTCCGCCACGCTTTCTAAATCCTGCAAAACTAAAGCCGATATCAGTCGGCACATTGCAATTCATACCCAATAATTGACACATTTTTTATCCAATTTTTTAAATTAAAAATTATGTATTTTTTGTTAAAAATGGAATACACGCAAAAAACGCATCACAGTTTTGCGAGCGTTCTTTGTGTATATAAAAATCTTCCACTATGCGAGCCTGTTGCTCCACGCCATACGCCAAAAATGGCTTACCTAAGGTCAAAACATAGCTGTATTTGCGGTTAAACAAGGCTTTTGTGAACACATGAATGCCTTGTTGCACTTGCCAAACGTGGGTCAATTCATGAATGAGCCACGCCCTTTTTGCCAAACTTAAATCGGCAAAATCCGCTTGCCAATCGTCTGGGTGATAATAAATATTCCCATTTGGGCTGACCGCATAGTTTTTTAGCACCCACCAAGCGGTTTTTAGGCGAATGTCATCAAGTTGTAAATGTTCGCCAAACACGCTTTTTGCCATGCGTTTTTCGCCATCGGTCAAAGGGCGAGATTTGACAGGGGCAAGGCGATTTTGCCAAAAAGTTTGCCATTTTTTGCGAAAATTTTGCAACACTTATTTTCCTTATTTGCTTCCTTTTTTAGCCCATTTTTAAGGCTTAAAAACCGCCATCATATAATTGACATCAACGTTTTGGGCAAGCCAATAGTTTTTGGTAATCGGATTATAATGCAAGCCAATCAAATCTTGACGTTTAAAGCCACTACGCTCAGCAAAGCGGTCAAGCTCGGCAGGCGTGATAAATTTGTTATAATCGTGCGTACCTTTGTCAAGCAGTTTTAGCACGTATTCCGCCCCAATAATGGCGAACAAATACGCTTTGGCATTGCGGTTAATCGTGGATAGCACCAACACGCCATTCGGCTTTAACAGCTCAAAACACGCATTGATAATTGATTGCGGATTTGGGACGTGTTCCAGCATTTCCATGCACGTTACCACATCAAACTGTCCTGCATGGGTTTTTGCCAATTCTTCTACAGAAATACATTGAAAATCAATGGTTTGATTGGTTTTTTCGGCATGGATTTTGGCGGCTGCGATGTTTTCTTCGCCCAAGTCAATGCCTGTTACCGTTGCCCCACGCAACGCCATAGAGTGTGATAAAATACCGCCTCCACAGCCCACGTCTAGCACTTTTTTGTTGGCAATTCCTGCGTTTTGGCGAGTGATGGTTTGCTGTTCAATCCAGTTTAACCGTAACGGATTGATGTCGTGCAAGGTCGCAAATGCCCCGTTTTTGTCCCACCATTCATTGGCAAGATTGGTAAATTTGTTGATTTCGGTAAAGTCGGCGTTTTGTGCGGCTGTCATGATGTTTCCTAAAGTTTTTAAAAATGTGATTTATTTTAACAAACTTTTGACAAAAATACTTTAGCGAAAAAGTAATAATCAAATTTTTCTAAAGTTATTTTTATCAGTTTTAAGAAAATTTGATAAATAATATTGCCTAATTTTTGCATTTGTGTAGTTTTTTTTAGTGTTTATCAGAATTTAGTACACGATAATTTAAAAAAATGCTAAGATAACGCCACTTCAACCGATTTTTATTTAAGTTTAGGAAAAAAGTTATGAAAAAAATTGCATTTACTTTATTAGCCACCGCCGTTGGTTTTACGACTTTATCAACCCAAGCAGCCGATTTTGTATCTGGCAAAGATTATACCGTTTTGGCAAATCCTGAAAAAATTGAAGGTAACAAAATTATCGTGCGTGAGTTTTTTTGGTATGGTTGTCCGCACTGTTACAACCTTGAGCCACATATGCAAAAATGGGCAAAAACCAAGCCTGCGGACGTGGTATTTATGCAAACCCCTGCGGCGATGAACCCTGTTTGGGAACAAAATGCCCGTGGTTTTTATACCGCTCAATTGATGGGCGTGCAAGAAAAAACTCACCAAGCCATGTTTGACGCATTACAAAAAGACCGCAAAAAACTGTACGACCAAAAATCTATCGGTGAATGGTACGCATCTCAAGGGGCGGATTTGAACAAATTTAACAGCTTGTACAATTCGTTTGCGGTAAACACCAAAATCGCTCGTTCACAAGAAGCGGCAAAACGTTACCAATTGTCAGGCGTGCCTGTGGTTGTTGTTGATGGCAAATATGTGGTATCTGGCGAAGATGGCAAAGTGCCACAAGTCGTTGATTTTCTAGTCAAAAAAGCTCGTGCAGAACGTGGCGGTAAATGATTTTTTACCAATCTTAAAAAAATAGACCCATGGCGGTCTATTTTTTTTTGCAAATTTTTTGACAACAAATTTTTTAATCAATTGACAAACGATAATCCACCACCACAGGGGCATGGTCGCTAAACCATGCGTCTTTGTACACCCACGCACCGACAATTTTGTCTTGCCAATCAGGTGTGCAAACGTGATAATCAATCCGCCAACCAACGTTTTTGGCACGAGCTTGTCCACGATTTGACCACCACGAGTACAAAAACGGCTCATCACGCACCGCACGAAAACTGTCAATATAACCAAGCTCATCATAAATATGGTCAAGCCACGCTCGCTCGTGGGGCAGACAGCCAGAAGCTTTTTGGTTGCCAGACCAGTTTTTGATGTCAATGCGTTTATGCACAATGTTATAATCACCACAGATTATCATGGATTGGTTGTCATCTCGCCATTGTTTTAAAATCTTGGCGTATTCTTGTAAAAACACGTCCTTGCGAGCTTGAGCGTCATCGCCAGAACTACCAGACGGCAGATACAGCGAGGCAATGTTCACATCAATCCCAATCCCAAAATCAAAGGTCGCACAGATAAATCGCCCTTGCGTGTCGGCAATGTCAAAGCCAAGCCCAGTTTTCACCGATTTTATCGGCAATCGGCTATAAATCGCCGTCCCTGCATAACCTGCTTTTTGGGCGGGAAACAGGTGCGTGTGCCAACCTGTCGGTTTAAATTTGTCCGTCCATTGTTCAGGATTAATGCGAGTTTCTTGCATACAGACCACGTCCGCATCAGACGTGGCAAGCCAGTCAAATAAGCCCTTTTTCTCGGACGCTCGCAAGCCGTTTACGTTAATGGACACCACTCGTAAAACTTTTTTGTCATCTGCATAGGTGGATTTTTTTGGGATAATATCGTTGTCAATAATCGTCATGTTATCAATGTTGTTAAAAGTTAAAAAATCATTGTTAAATCAATGGTGTATTAATCAAACGCTTGCCAATTTGTGGTGCGTTGTCATTTACCATTATGGGGGCAAGTCCGTATTTTTCACGGATTTTATTTAAAATGCTATGGCGTGGTTCGCTAATTTCGTTAAAAATATACGCAGGTTTTAGTAGATTTTTTGCATGTAAATCCACCATTTTTGTCAAATTTTTAATCACCGTTTCACGCTGTACCATATTCGCCCATTGGATAGCGTCCATTTTATCGGTGTTTAGGGCTTGTTTGGTTAAACGCTCGCTGTTAAAAATATCCGTGTTTAACAGACTGCCATTAATCAAACCACTGGGGCGCACAATCGTCAAATTCTTTTGCCAAAACGCTTGATAAAGCTGTTCGGCACTGTATAAGCAGCTATCTTTTGCCATGCGTGGGGATGGCGTGGTGTCAATGTCCACCGTCTCACCAGCATTTTGCCCATACACGCCTGTTGATGAGATATAAATCAAGTGTGACTGTTCACAAAAAACGGCTTGGCTAATGGGGCGAACGCTCTCCACATAGGCGATCGCATACCCTGCGATACTATGGTTATCAGGGCTTAAAATCACATAAATCAAGTCAAAAATGGCATTGTCAAAATCATCTTTATTTAAATTTTTTACATCTTTGACAATTTGACAAACGCCATCAATGTCTTTTTTGCTACGGCTTACTAAGGTGATTTGGTGGTGCGATTTTAGGCGATTGGCTAAGGGCAAGCCCAATTTTCCTGCACCGATGATTAAGATTTTCATACATTTTCCTACAGCTTTTTCGCCACCATCACCGCACGTTTTGGGCGTGGATAGCCTTCTAGCGTTTTGCTGTTGTCATTTGGGTCTAAAAAATCTGCCAATGAATGATAATCCATCCACGCTGTTTTTCGCTGTTCATCAAAAGTGGTAACATTCACGTCCACACATTTGACATCAACAAAACCCGCCTTTTGTAGCCACAAAGTCAAAGCAGGAACGGACGGCAAAAAATAGACATTATTCATCTGAGCATAGCGGTCTTTTGGCACAAGCACGGTGTTTTCATCGCCATCAACCACCAAAGTCTCTAGCACCAATTCACCGCCTTTTAACAATTGATTTTTTAGTTGTAATAAACAATCAAAAGGCGATGCACGGTGATAAAGCACGCCCATACAAAACACGGTATGAAACAGTTGTTTATTGTTTTCAGTGGTAAATGGTAAGTTTTCTAACGCCACAGGAATAAAATGAAGGTTTGGCGGATTGTTAAGACTGCCTACAAAATTCCGTATCGCCATAAATTGATAATAAAACAAACAAGACGGGTCAATCACCACCACTGTTTTTGCCCCTGCTCCAAGCATTCGCCAACCGTGATAGCCAGAGCCACCGCCCACGTCCAGCACTCGCTTGTCAGTCAAATCGCTGATAAACGGCAGTACCCTATCCCATTTTAAATCGCTTCGCCATTCGGTGTCTATGTGTATGCTTTGCTCGCCTTGTCCGATGACAAATCCGCCTTTTCGCCACGGCATTAGGTTTTTTAAAAGTGCGGTGGTTTGTTTAATTTCACCTTGCGAAAGTGGGACATCAAAGGTGATGTTTTGGGCGGTAAAATCGGTGCGAATGGTTTTGCCGTCCATATTAGGCAAGCGTTCCACTACCGATTGATAATAAGGGGCGTTGGCGTAGCGTGCTTTGTCTTTGATGTGGGCAAGCCAATTTGGCAAGTTGGCAAGCCAATCATTTGCTATAGGGTATTTTTGGGCAAGGTCTAAAAGGGTGAGATAAAGCTCTTTTTCGGCTTGGGTGATGGTGGACATGATAACCTTTTTTTTAATTTGATAAATTAACGTGATATTGTAAAGAAAAAACAAGCAAAAGCAAAATTTTTTACAACATTTTTAAACGACACCAATTGTCGTAAACCTCACAATTTATCTTTTCTAATTTGACTTTTTGGGTTAATATAAGAACCTGTTTACGATTAATTATTGACAAATAATAAAAAAAGGACAGTCATGTCGCTCACGCTACAAACGGTACAAAACCTTGCTCCAGATGCTTCGTCTTTGGCGGCCGCCAAAAAACTGCTCAGTCCTACCAAATGGTCGGCACACGGCTTTGCAAAAGAGTTGGATTTGATTTGGGCTCAGTGTCAAGGTTCTGGCTCAACCCCTTATTACACGGTGGTGGATTTGGGCGATAACGGCTACAAATGCACCTGCCCTTCTCGCAAATTCCCCTGCAAACACGCTTTAGCACTCATGATGTTATACGTTGCCGATGCCACGCCTTTTGTGCCAAGCGACACGCCAACATGGGTTGTTGATTGGCTTGGCAGACGCAGAAAAACCAACAAAACCGCCACGCTTGCCGAAAAAACAGACAACAGCGAAAATGTGCAAAATAGCGACAACAGCCCAAGTCTTGCCGACATGATAACGATGGGAAATGCCGAGCCTGTGCTATCGGCAGAAGAGCTTGCCAAAAAACAACAAGCCCAAGCCAAACGTGCCGAAAAAACCAAAGCCGACACGGACGCAAGAATTAGTGCAGGACTTGTTGAGCTACAAAACTGGCTACAAGACCAGTTACGCATGGGCATCATGGCGTTTATGGACAACGCCAGTAGCAAATGCCGACAAATTTCCGCTCGCCTAAACGATGCCAAAGCGTCCACCCTTGCCAGTCGCATTGATGAACTGCCTGCTCAGCTTGCCGAGTGCGAACGAGCCAATCAGCCAAACCTTGTCATTCAAGCCTTTGGCAAATGGGTGCTACTGTGTCAAGCGTGGTTTGCCAATCCTGACGACCCAGACACACGCCGAGCCATTGCCACCAGTGAAACCAAAGACAAAATTTTGGCAAATGACAACGCCCCAAAACAAACAGGCATTTGGCACAACGTGGGCGAGATTAGCGAAGTTCGCAAAGACGGCTTAATCAGTCATGCCACTTGGCTTGTCAAAATGAATGACGTCAATACCACCAACAATTCACCGCATTTTGCCCTACTCTTAGATTATCATCACCCCAGTACAGGACAAGGTCATATCGGTATTGGTGTGGGTGATTTTGTCGTGGGTGAGCTGTGTTTTTATCCCAGTCGTCAGCCACTTAGGGGATTTTTTATTCAGCAAGAAATAGTGTCTTGTGAAATTGACAAAACCTTTAGTCCACTTGATGGTGAACCAAATCACACGATTAGTCCAACCAAAAATTTATTACCACCGAGCTTAATCTATCCCACACCGTCTTTATCTTTGTTTGAAAGTTATCAACAATATTTGAGTAATTTGCCGTGGGCGGAAGTCATGCCGTACATTTTGACCAAAGGGCGTGTGGTGAAAACCCATGAAAAATCCAACAAACAGCCCTATTGGTGGGTGGGCGATGATGGCACAACGGTCAAACTTAGCAACGCCGATTTGCCAAAATTAACCCAAGCCACGCCCATCAGCCACGCCTTTATCCTGTGGGACGGACTGCACGGACGGCTACTTGGGATCGCAAGCGATGAATGGGGATTTTTGTCATGTTAAACACCACAAACACAGCCACCACCACGTACGCCCAATTGCAAAAAATCTACACTCGTTGGCTGGTGGGCGATAATTTGGGCGTATCTGTTGCCGATTTGCCGTCCGATTTTGCCGAGATTTTGCAAGCGTGCGATGATGACAAACACGATTTGTTTTGTTTGGCACTTGCCAGTCAATTTCAAAGTTTGATGTATTTGCACACGCCAACAGGCAAATTAAACGCCTTGCCAGTTTTGCCGACTTTGGATAAATTAACCGTTTTGCCAAAAGACTTGCAACCATTAGCAAGACGCATTCTCAAAAATATGTCCAATAAACATTATCAACATTGGTATTTGTTTTTGCGATTTTTGGCAAATCGTGGCTACGCTCTACCGCCAACCGACTGTTTGGACATTTTATCTGCCTTGCAAAAACGCCTTGATGACAAAATTCCGATTGGCTATTTGCCGTGGCTAAACTGGTTAAATGGCGATAAATCTGGGCAAGCGATTGACGATGAAGTCAATGGCGACAACTGGGACGAGTGGTATCCTGCCGAGCGAGCCAAACGCCTAAAACAAATGCGAAACACCAACGCCAAAGGCGTGCTTGAGCTTTTTGACACCCATTTTGGCAAACACCCTGCTGATGAACGCTTGCGACTGCTTGAGTGCATGGCGGTCAATTTGTCGCTTGATGATGAAACGTTTTTGCGTGGTTTGTTGTCCGACCGCTCGCAAAAAGTTGCTAATCTTGCTAGGCAGTTTTTGGCACGGCTTGGCTCATCTGATGGCACACAAGGTGGCACGGACGCAGAAAAAGAGCAATTTGCCAAAGAGCTTGCCGAAATGTTTGAGCTAAAAACCAACCCTTTAAACAAACGCTATTTAGCCCCCAAAAAACTCAAAAGTGGCAAACAAATATCAATCCGTACCGAGCAGTTAAAAACGGTGCATTTGCCTTATTTTGCCAAAGCGTTTGGGCTAAGTATCACCGAGTTGATACAGCTTTGGGAGTTTAGGGGCAATGATTATCGCCAAGAAAATGACAATCTTAGTCTGGTGCAAAACATGACAGCGACTTTGACGGACGCTGATTTTGCGGTATTGGTGGAGCAGTTGTGCAAACAGTTAAAAAATGACAACCAAGTGTATTCATTGATTGTTGTTTTGGAAAAACGACTTGATGAGCCACTGCGAGAAATGCTCACCAAGCGTTTATTGCACATCGGTGCCGAGTTTGAAAACATTGCCAATTATGCCAGTGAGCAATGGGTGTTTGATGATTTTGATAAATTGATGCAATCGCCAAGCTGGAAAAGTCTGTCAAAACGCATTAGCGACTGCCATTGGATTGGCGTTGAGTTATATACGTTGAGCATGATGGTGTCGCAACAGGTGGCAAGGGCATTGTTTGATAAGCTCATTGAGATGGGCGTGCCAAGAGCGGATAATGGTTTGATGGTGTTAAATTTAAATCAACGATTGAGAGAAGTGGAGAATTAAAAATAGCGAAATTAAAAAAGACCTTGCCGAAAAATGTACTGGATTTAGTTGTTAATAAAGACTGGGATACGTTAAAAGAAGAACTTTTAAAATGTGAGCCAATGGCGTATCAGCATTTTGGTGCAGGCAATAGCTTAAAAGCGAAGCATATTTTATTTGTCTGTGGGTCAGGAGATATTAAAGCTAATCATTTTGATTTTAATGATAAATTTTGGCAAAGTTTACTCAATTATTATATTTCAATGAATCAAACTGACGTTGTTAAAGTTTTACTAGAAAAAGGCTTTGACCCAAATTTAAATGACGATTTAGAAAACAAACTCAATCAATTAGAACAATTTGAACTTAAACTTTACGAACTAATGCAATTTGAACCGCAATAATTTTTACCATTTTCACCAAATTTTAAACCTTTAAAAAGGAAAACTTGCATGACCGACATTTTACGCCAACCAGCCGAAATCATCTACCAAGGCGAACTAGACGCACTAAAACGTGATGACACAGGCAATAAACCTGCCAACTGGCAACTCTCGCCCCAAGCTGTTGTCAAATACCTGATGGGTGGCACAACCAGCGATGGCACAGTCATCAGCGAAAAATACGTGGGCAATCGCCGACTGATTGAAACGGCAGTCGCCACGCTTGCCACCGACCGAGCGTTACTTTTGCTAGGCGTACCGGGAACGGCAAAATCGTGGGTGTCCGAACATTTGTCAGCAGGTATCTCAGGCGACAGCACTCGTGTTATCCAATGCACCGCAGGCACGGACGAAAACCAAATCCGATACGGCTGGAACTACGCCCAACTGCTCGCCAAAGGCCCTAGCCGTGAAGCCCTTGTCCCCACACCGCTATACCGTGCGATGGAAGAAGGCACGCTTTGCCGACTAGAAGAGCTTACTCGCATGGGATCGGACGTGCAGGACACCTTGATTACCATTTTGTCCGAAAAAATGTTGCCAATTCCAGAGCTTAATGACGCAATTTTTGCCAAAAAAGGCTTTAACATCATCGCCACCGCCAACAACCGTGATAAAGGCGTAAACGAACTGTCGTCCGCTCTCAAACGGCGTTTTAACGTGGTGGTGTTGCCCTTGCCAGACGATATGCAAGAAGAAATCCGTATCGTGGCAAGACGAGTCAGCGAAATGGGCGAAAGTCTTGATTTGCCTGTGCCAAAAAATGCGGTGGACGAGATTGAAAAAGTCATCACCATTTTCCGTGAACTGCGTGGGGGCGAAACCCTAGACGGCAAAACCGTGCTAAAATCACCGACAGGCAACCTATCTACTGCCGAAGCCATTGCGGTGATGGTTGGCAGTCTTAGTCAAGCCAACTGGTTTGGCAAGGGCGAATTGTCAGCCGAAACCATCAGCACCAATTTGATTGGGGCGATCGTCAAAGACCCTGTGCAAGACAAGGCGGTATTGGAAGAATATTTGGAAACGGTACTCAAAAAACGCAAAGATTATGCCCAGTTTTATCATCATTTGAATGATGTTTTATAAAAACTAATGTGCCAAAAAAATTTACCCCCACCCCAGCCCTCCCCCAAAGGTGGAGGGAATTCCCTTCCCTAATGGAGGGGTTAGGGGAGGGAAAAGATTAACACGCTAAAAGGTTATTTATCGTGTCAAAACCAAACAAAAACACCTATTATCTTGGCATTCGTCATCATGGCGTTGGTTCTAGCACTCGGCTGTTGTCGGTGTTAAACAAACTCAAACCTGCCAAAGTGCTGATTGAAGGGGCGAGCGACTGTAGCGAGCTTTTAGCCCTGCTTGCCCATCGGCAGATGAAACCACCTGTTGCCTTGCTTGCCTATGCCACCGATTATCCAGAATCGCATTTTTATTATCCTTTTGCCGAATTTTCGCCAGAATATCAAGCAACTGTATGGGCGATGAAATATGGGGCAGACGTGGCGTTTATTGATTTGCCTGTGGCGGTCAAACTTGCCAAACAAGTGGCGGACATTGAAAAAGCCAAACAAGCCCAATTGGACAATGAAAACCAAACGGACAATGATGGCGAAACTGACGAAACCGAAACGGACGCTAACACCGATTTTGCCGAAACACAAAAAAGTGAGTTATCAGACGATGATAAATTGACCTTACGCCTAAAACATGACCCCATTTGCGTGTTGGCACAGTTGGCAGGGTATGGCGATGGTGAAGATTGGTGGAATGACACCATTGAGCAAAATCGTGAAGCGGACGATTTAGCCGATGATTTGGCAACTTTTGATGCGGTGGGCGATGCCATGTTTGCCTTACGCCAAAAACTCTTAGAACGTGATGACATTCAAACCCATCTTGATGATGACATTGGTGATGATGAGCGTGAAGCCTATATGCGTCAGCAAATTGCTAGTCATCAAAAAACTGCCCACAATGATGACGTGATTGTGGTGGTGTGTGGGGCGTGGCACGTCCCTGCTCTTGACCCTAAGCGGTTTGCCGAATTGACCGACAAAGACGGCAACGCCCTAACTTTTAACAGCAAAAACGACAACGCCATCATCAAAACCTTGCCAAAAAAACTTGCCCAATCAAAGGTAAAAACCACTTGGATTCCGTGGACTTCACCACGTTTGGCAAGCTCGCAAGGCTATAGGGCAGGGGTAAAAGCCCCCATGTGGTACTTACACCTGTGGCAAAACCGAGAATATGCTGAAATTTATGAACATTGGCTCAGTCTTGTCGCCAATCGTTTGCGTGAACAAGGTCATGTCATCTCTACAGCGTCCGTCATTGAAGCGGTACGCCTAAGCCAGATGCTTGCGGTGGTGCGTGGTCGCCCATCGGTCGGCTTTGAAGAGTTGATTGACAGCAGTATCGCTTGTTTGTGTTTTGGCGAGCCGTTGTTGTGGCAACAGCTTGAACAATCGCTACTGCTTGGCAATCAGGTCGGACAAATTCCAGACGATATGCCCCTTGCACCGCTGTTGGAAGATTTACAGCGTTTGCAAAAACAAACCAAACTTGCCCCAGAGAGCCTTGCCAAAGAAATTTCGGTAGATTTACGCAGTGAAATTGGCTTAAAAAAATCGCACTTGTTGCACCGTTTGCAAATTTTGGGCGTGCCTTGGGGCAAAGTGCTGAACAGCGGTGGCAGTCGTGGTACGTTTCGTGAAAAGTGGTTGTTAAAATGGAAACCTGAATTTGCGGTGGCGTTGGTGGAAAATTTGGTGTACGGCAACACCATTTTGCAAGCGTCCGCCAACAAACTTGCCGAAACCATGCAAAAAACCACCAAATTAAACCAACTGGTCAGCGATGTACAGCTTGCCCTACAAGCCGATTTGACCCATACTGCAAGCGTGGGACTGGAGCGACTTGGCGTATTGGCAAACCAAACGGACAATACCGATGAGCTTTTGCAAAGCCTATCGCCTTTGGTGCATTTAGAGCGTTATGGGACGGCTCGTGCCATGTCGCTTGCTCAAGTGGGCGAATTGGTGCGACAGCTTGCCATTAAAGTGGCAATCGCCCTGCCGTATGCGTGCCGAAATCTTGACAACGAAACCGCCGAACGCCTGCACGAGCTGATAAAAAACGCTCATCATGCCCTACTACTTGGCGAAGTGGAAAGCGATGTCATGGACGTGTGGTGGCAAGCGTTGGCGGAGATTAGCGATGGTTTGCACCAACACAGCCAAGCCAGCAAAATGTTGGTTGGTTTGTGTAATCTATTGCTATATCAAGCGGAAAAAATTGACAGCGAACAACTAGAAGAGCGACTACAAAAAGCCCTATCGTCCGCTTTTGCTACCCAAGATTCGGCACAATTTTTTGTGGGGTTTTTTAAGGGCGTGAGCAAAAATTTGTTGTATGATGACGTGTTGTTGCAAGCGGTGCAAAATTGGCTCACTCGTTTAAATGGTGATGAATTTGTGGAATATTTGCCCCTGTTTCGCCGTGTGTTTGCTGACCTTGACCCCATCGAACGCAAGCATTTACTAGAAAAAGCCACCAAAGGCAAGGCGGTGGAAAATACCCAGCAACTTAATCAAGCCATGTATCCGCTTTTGCAAACGCATTTAACGGTTTTGCAAAAATTGCTGGGTGGGGATAAAAATTGGGCGAGTGGTTAAATTTTGAAAAATAATTGCATTTAGCCTAAAGTGTAAGAACCTCAAGCGTTATTTACACTTTGTTTAAAATAAAACTCCAACCACTCATAAGGAGTAAAGGTTTGAGTTTTGCCAGTAATATCATCTTTTTTAGTTAAAGATGAATGGGGTTTAACGGTATTATAGAAATTAAGAAATCTTGTTAATTCTTGCTTTCTATGTTCACTACCTGTAAATTCACATTGTTCATGCCACATTTCCATGAGCGTACGTATTACTCGTTCTGCTTTACCATTGGTTTGTGGTTTGGCAACTTTGGTGAATTTCTGATTGATGTTGTTATCATAACAGGCTTTGACAAATTCATGGTCTTTTGTGCCTTTATATTCTGTGCCATTGTCAGAATAAATCACCTCAATCGTATAAGGGCAAGGTTTAATAACTTGTTCTGTCAGAAACTTAGCCGCACTAAAAGCTGTTTTGTCTGGCATAATACAAGCATACAGTTCACGAGAATAATCATCAATGGCAACAAACAGATATTCTCTAGGGCTGTTGCTATTTTGTCCTTTGAGCAGTGGTAGGCGTTTTGTATCTACGTGTACCATCTCACCAGGATAGGATTTATTATAACGCTTGGCTTGTTTTTTGAGTTTGTCTTGTATACTCTTTTCAACTTTAGCTAAGCGTTTAATGCCAAATTTCGCTTGTTTAAAGCGATTATTGACACTGGTTTGTGGTTTTAGTAACTTCACTCTAGCAAGTTTCAATACCTTGTAGATTGTTGGTCTTGATACTTTGTATTCTTCAGCAAGTGATGTTACGCTTTGTTTGTTTTGATGATAGGCTATCCAAATAGCTTCTCTTTCAAACGGTAGCAGTCTGGTGTTTTTATGTATGTTCATTTGCAGTATTTTATCCTAAATACTGTAAATAACGCTAGGATATCTTACACCTAAAGTTTATGGAAAGCCCCTACATTTCAATAACTTAAAAAAAGAAAACCATTATGAACGACATCACCGAACCACAACTTGACGAAACTCAAACCCCAACCAATCAAGACGAACAATCCCGCCGTTGGCAACTGGTATTAGGCGTTGATGACGACCAACGCCCCCTAAACAGCCACGACCAACGTCTATCCCAAGCCCTAAATATGCTTTATGACAACGATTCATCTGGCAAAAAAGGACGTGGCGGACTGGGACGCTCTGCCCCAAACGTTGCCAAATGGCTAGGTGATATCAGAGAATTTTTTCCAAGCTCGGTGGTGCAAGTGGTGCAAAAAGACGCTTTTGAGCGGTTAAATTTGACCCAAATGCTCTTAGAACCTGAATTTTTGGCAGTGATGGAAGCGGATGTGCATTTGGTGGCGGATTTGGTGAGTTTACGTTCCGCCATGCCAGAAAAAACCCTAGAAACCGCTCGCCAAGTGGTGAAAAAAGTTGTTGATGAACTCATGGCTCGCCTTGAACAACAAACCACCGAAGCCATTCGTGGGGCGGTCAATAAATCCAAACGCACCCACCGCCCACGTTTTAACGACATTGACTGGACAAAAACCATCGGAGCAAACCTACGCCATTATCAGCACAGCCATCAGACCATCATTCCTGAAAAACTGGTCGGCTATCTTCGCCAAAGCAAACGCATGACCGACCTTGATGAAGTGGTGCTGTGCGTTGACCAATCTGGAAGTATGGCAAGCTCAGTGGTGTATAGTGCGATTTTTTCGGCGGTGATGGCATCAATTCCTAGCGTCAAAACCAAACTGGTGTGCTTTGATACGGCGATTTTTGACTTGACTGATGATTTAGAAGACCCTGTCAGCGTGCTGTTTGGCGTGCAATTGGGCGGTGGCACGGACATCAACCAAGCGGTGGCGTATTGTGCCAATAAGATTGAAACGCCAAGCAAAGCCCATTTGGTGCTAATCACCGATTTGTACGAAGGCGGAAATGCCAAAGAACTGGTGAGCCGTGTCGCCACCTTACAAAAACAAGGGGTAAATGTGATAATCCTGCTTGCTCTAAGCGATGACGGCAGACCGTCTTATGACGCTGATTTGGCAGGCGTGTTTGCCAGTATGAGAATCCCTGTGTTTGCCTGTACGCCAGACCAATTTCCAGACTTGATGGCAACGGCTCTAAAACGTGAAGACGTGATGGCGTGGGCATCTGACCAAGATATTAAGGTGGTGAGAGGAAGTGATGAGGTAAAGGTAGTGTAGGTATTACATAAACTGTAAGAACCTCAAGCGTTATTTACACTTTGTTTAAAATAAAACTCCAACCACTCATAAGGAGTAAAGGTTTGAGTTTTGCCAGTAATATCATCTTTTTTAGTTAAAGATGAATGGGGTTTAACGGTATTATAGAAATTAAGAAATCTTGTTAATTCTTGCTTTCCATGTTCACTACTTGTAAATTCACATTGTTCATGCCACATTTCCATGAGCGTACGTATTACTCGTTCTGCTTTACCATTGGTTTGTGGTTTGGCAACTTTGGTGAATTTCTGATTGATGTTGTTATTATAACAGGCTTTGACAAATTCATGGTCTTTTGTGCCTTTATATTCTGTGCCATTGTCAGAATAAATCACCTCAATCGTATAAGGGCAAGGTTTAATAACTTGTTCTGTCAGAAACTTAGCCGCACTAAAAGCTGTTTTGTCTGGCATAATACAAGCATACAGTTCACGAGAATAATCATCAATGGCAACAAACAGATATTCTCTAGGGCTGTTGCTATTTTGTCCTTTGAGCAGTGGTAGGCGTTTTGTATCTACGTGTACCATCTCACCAGGATAGGATTTATTATAACGCTTGGCTTGTTTTTTGAGTTTGTCTTGTATACTCTTTTCAACTTTAGCTAAGCGTTTAATGCCAAATTTCGCTTGTTTAAAGCGATTATTGACACTGGTTTGTGGTTTTAGTAACTTCACTCTAGCAAGTTTCAATACCTTGTAGATTGTTGGTCTTGATACTTTGTATTCTTCAGCAAGTGATGTTACGCTTTGTTTGTTTTGATGATAGGCTATCCAAATAGCTTCTCTTTCAAACGGTAGCAGTCTGGTGTTTTTATGTATGTTCATTTGCAGTATTTTATCCTAAATACTGTAAATAACGCTAGGATATCTTACACATAAACATTTATCACAAAAACATTTAAAAATACCGCCAAGTTTTGTGCATAAATTGGATAATGTCGTTTAAACGGCAACAAAAATTTGCCATGAATGTCAGCAAAAATCGCAAAACGGAGCATTTTTCTCTCCTACTTAAACGCCACCACAGACGCAAAATTTAAAAACATAAACCACGTCAAACTTCGCTCAAACCCTGCCTCTGCCAGCCTTTCGTGATGAAATTCTAGCGTGTCGGTAATTAGCACATTTTCTAGGGCGTTGCGTTTGCCACTGATTTCCATTTCACTATAGTCATTGGCTCGTTTAAAATCATAATACCGCTCCACACGCCACGCATCGTCTTGCTCGTCCGTTAGGTGCGTTTTTTCGGTCAAAATCAAAATGCCACCGTCTGTAAGTGCATCATAACATTTTTTTAATAAAATCAACCGCTTATCCACAGGCAAAAACTGCAAAGTCAAATTTAGCACAATCATATCGCACGGCTCAAACACCACATCGCACACATCAGCACAAACCAAATTAATGTCATGCGTGGGAAAATGCTCATCAAGCACGGTTTTTGCCTTGTCAATCATCGGCTGTGAAATGTCAATGGCAAAAATTTGCAAATCATCTGGGGCAAACTCCCCTGCCAAAGCAAAGCTCACCGCACCGAGCGAACAGCCCAAATCATACACACGGCTGACTTTTTTGCCATTGGTGCCAACTTGACGAAAATTGCAATGGCGTTTGGCAAAAATCGGCAACATCGCAAGCATTTGCCCATACCCCGGCACGCTACGGCGTATCATATCAGGAAAACAGGCGACCACTTGTTCATCAAAGCTAAAGCGAGCAGATTTGTCAAGCGGTGTGGTAAATAAGGTATCGTGGTTATTTTTTTTCATGGTTTTTTATGGTTTTTTGTCATCAAGTTTTTGGATTTATTCTAAACTGTCTAAAATTAACAGATGATGTTGCGTTGCATTTTTGACAATATGATAATCAATTCGCTTGTCAAAAGTTACCAAAACGGCTTGATTTGCCACCGCCAAAGCGAGCAAATACCCATCGGTCAGTTGTCTATGCCCTTGCAAATGTCGCCAATTAAAAATTTCATGTTGAATCACATCTAATTCACAAGTCAAAAACTGATGACGAGTCTTAACAATTGCCTTATCAAAAATCTGTTGAATATCACTAAAACTATAATTTGCAGGATAACTTGGCAAAGACAAAATCCTTAAACACGCCATTTGCGTGATTGTACAACTCAGCCATACTTTATTTTGAGCAATAATATGATGAGAAAACCACTTTTTTACCAACGAATGATTGGCATTTTTATTGTCAAATAAAGCCACTAAAACATTGGCATCAAGTAAAAATTTTGTCGTCATTAAATGCCTTCTTGTTCACGAAGCTGGTTAATAAAATCATTCGTTACAACTTGTCTAGTTTGCGACAATACTTCAAACGGCAATTCAATTTCAGGATTTTTTCTATTTTCTAAATAATTTTTTAATAAATCGGCAATGACCGATGAGCGTTTGTTTTCGGGGACTTGTTGATAAAAGTCATGAATTAACTCATCAGAAAAATCTAACGTCATTTGCATGATTTGCTCCTTTTTGATGAAATTGATAAAGTGATAGAAAATTTAAACAAAAGTTTACAACGTGCGTGAAAAATAATATTCCAACACCATTTTTATCAAAAATCCAAAAAATCCACCGCCCAATGCGACAAAAATCCAAAACGTGCCTTGTTTGCCCGCTTTATTTTTTTTGGATAAATCCCACATAATAAAAAATAAAAATGCAATAAAAACAGGAACTAACACATTCATACCAAGTTTGGTAATGGTTTCATTTGAAATAAGAAATAACATTCGTTCACCTTTTTAATCATGTTATGTTGGGCGATTTTTTACTTTTTTTAATAGGCTTGTATAATTTTTTTGTAAAATCATTCGCCCAAATGGTTGCTAAAAAATTTAAAATTGCGGTTATTATACTCCAAAATTAACCTGACTGCTTTATCACTGACAATTTATCATGGAAAAACCATGAAAAATTACGAAAAATTACCGAAAAAATAATTATTTTGTTATAATTTAGCACGTTTATTTTTTTAACAATTTTTTTATACATTTTACAAAATTTTAATGAGAAATATTATGTCAGAACAAGTTCCTGTGATTGAAGAATCTTTACAAGCGGTGATTGAGACGCTAAAAGCACAACAAGTTTTGCCAGAAGATTGGCAAAATAACAGCACGATTAGTCGCACCAAAGACCAAGCCCACGGCGATTTTGCCAGTAATTTGGCGATGGTCGCCTCAAAAGTGGCTGGGATGAAACCACGAGAGCTTGCCGAAAAAATCGTAAGCCTAATCCCAAGTCATGACAATATTGCCAAAATTGAGATTGCTGGGGCGGGTTTTATTAACTTTTTCTTAAATGACAATGCACGTTTTGCGGTGCTTGACAACATTATGCAGTTAAAAGGCGAGTTTGGCACGAGCCAAGATTTTGCAGGCAAAAAAATTCAAGTAGAATTTGTGTCCGCCAACCCAACGTCAAGCCTACACGTGGGACATGGGCGTGGGGCGGCGTTTGGCATGAGCGTTGCCAATTTGCTTGAAGCGGTCGGCTACCAAGTCGGACGTGAGTATTACGTCAATGATGCAGGTCGTCAGATGGATATTTTGGCGACCAGCACCTATTTGCGTTATCTTGAGTTGTGTGGTGAGCCGATTGTTTTCCCAACAAATGCCTATCAAGGTGATTATGTCAAAGACATTGCCAAGCCGATTTTTGCTGATTTTGGCGATAAATTAAAAACTAATTGGCAAAATATGCTTGCCAATGTGCCTAATGATGCGGTGTACAAAACTGATGACAAAGGTGAAAAAGCACTGGTTTCTGGCGATAAAGAAGGGCATATTGACGGTTTAATTGACAATGCCAAAGCCAATTTGGGCGACAATTACAAGATTTTTCATGAAAAAGCCTTATACAGCATTTTGACCGATATTCAAGATGATTTGGCAGATTTTAACGTACATTTTGACCAATGGTTTAGCGAAAAATCAATTCAAGACGACATTTTGCCTGCGTTGGATTTGCTTAACGAACGTGGTTTTTTGTATGAAAAAGACGGCAATTTGTGGTTTAAATCTACCGAATTTGGCGATGAAAAAGACCGTGTCGTTCGCCGTGCCAACGGACAATTTACCTATTTTGCGCCCGATATCGCCTATCACAAAAATAAACTTGACCGTGGTTTTGACCGCATTATTGACGTGTGGGGGTCAGACCATCACGGCTATATCAAGCGTGTGAAATCAGCACTCACAGCGATGGGCTATGACGAAAATAAAATGGACGTGATTTTGGTGCAGTTTGTGACGCTATGGCGTGGCGAAGAGCAAGTACAAATGTCTAGCCGTTCTGGGCAGTTTGTGACTTTGCGTGAACTGCGTGAAGAAGTTGGCAACGATGCGGCACGTTTTTATTATGTCGCTCGCAAACCTGAACAACATATTGATTTTGATTTGGAATTGGCAAAATCGCAAAGCAAAGATAATGCCGTTTATTATATCCAGTACGCTCACGCACGGATTTGTAGTATCTTGGAGCGACTAGAAACGCATGGTCTAAGTGCCGATGATACGCTCGGCAAACAGTACCAATCGCTTTTAACCAAGCCGATTGAAACCGATTTAATCAGCCTGTTATCCGCCTATCCAGACACGCTCAAACGCTCGGCAACCCAATATGAACCCCATATTTTGACCAATTATCTAAAAGATTTGGCAAGTTTGTTTCACGCATGGTATAACGACAATCGCATTTTGCCAAAAGAAGACGAAATCGGCGACCAAGACAAGCTACACCTAATGCAAGCTCGTTTGCGTTTGTCAAAAGCGGTGCGTCAAGTGGTGCAAAATGGCTTAACATTGTTGGGGCTTTCTGCACCGACCAGTATGTAGTTTTATTTATCATATTGTTAATAAATTTTATCAATCTAAACCCCACAAGGAGCAAATCATGTCAAAACAAGGAGCGACCCCAAAAGAGCCGTCAAACAGTATGGCAACCTTTGCAAAAATCTTGGTGGGGTTTTTGATTGCGGTATTGGTTGGGCTGTTTTTGTATTTGTTAAATCCATCGGACAAAAAGCCAAACGTTGTAGCTGATGACATCGTCAAACCCAAACAGACCCAAACCGAACAGCCCGAATACGACTTTTATGAACTGCTACCAGAGCAACAAGTCACAGGCGTGCCGACAAAGCCGATTGCCAGTCAAATCGCACTATCAACCAAACCTGATGCGGTAGTAACAGGCAAACAACAAGCCAAATCCCAAAAAACAGACGACAATAAAACTGACACCGTCAACACCGATAAAAATCCAAATTCTGCCGAAACTGACAATCCAATGATGGCAGATGTGGCGATTGAAAATCCCACGGATAATCCAATTTTATCCAACAAAAGTCAGCTAGAAATACAAACCAGTAAAAAAGTCGTGATTGTGAATAGCGAACCGTCAAAAACGTATATTTTGCAGATTAACAGCTTTGACAATGCGGACGAAGCTGATACACGCCGAGCCGAAGTGTTGATGGCAGGGGTAGATGCCCAGATTGTCAAAAAACGTTTGGACGATGGCAGTATGCTTTATCAAGTGATTTCACGACAAATGCCGAATAATGAAATGGCAACCCAAGCCCAACGCCGATTACAAAACAGTGGCATTGACTCATTGATTGTGGAACAGCGTAGAAAATAATAAAAAAACCGATAGCAATTATCGGTTTTTTTATGGCTTAATGGTCTACAAATTTTAAAAAAAGTTTATAAACCTTGATAATATTCTTTTAAAATCGCTAAAACTTCTGGACGGCTAAAGGTGTCTGGCACGTCTTCGCCATTGCTAAGGGCGGTGCGTAGTTTTGTGCCAGAGATTTTAACGTGATTGCTCTCGTCATGTGGACAGGTTTTGGTGCTTGCCATGCCGTTACACGCTGTGCAATAAAACGTCCAGTCAATTTTTAAAGGTTTGGTCAAAAGAGCATCTTTTGGCAAGGTGTCAAAGATTTTTTGTGCATCAAACGCCCCATAATAATCGCCCACGCCTGCATGGTCTCGCCCCACAATCAAATAACTACAGCCATAATTTTGGCGGAACAGGGCATGAAGTAGGGCTTCTTTTGGGCCTGCGTAACGCATATCAAGCGGATAGCCTGCTTGTATCACGGTGTCTTTTTTAAAGTAATTGTCAATAAGCGTGGCAATGGCTTTTTGGCGGACGCTTGCAGGAATGTCGCCAGCTTTTAGCTTGCCAAGTAATGAGTGAATCATCACACCATCAGTAATTTCTAGGGCGATTTTGGCAAGATATTCATGCGAGCGGTGCATCGGATTGCGAGTTTGGAACGCTGAGATAGTTTTCCAGCCTTTTTGTTTAAACAAGGCACGAGTTTGGGCAGGGGTTTTGTAAATTTCTGGATAATCTTTGACAAATTCGCCTTGACTAAACACTTGCACTTTGCCACCGATATACACTTCACCGTTATCCAACACTTGTTTGACACCAACGTGGGCAGTGTCGTCCGTGCCAAAGACTTGACGGCATTCGTGGGCTTTGTTTGGCGTAAAAATACTGCTAACGGTGATTGTTCCCATCAATTCATCACCATCATCGGCATGAGAATAAAGGGCAAGCGTATCGCCAAGTTTAATGGTGTCGGCTGTGGCTTTATCCACGCTTAGGGTAATGGGAATTGGAAAGAAAACACCTTGATAATCGCCGTCCACACCGCCTTGCGTTAAGGTCATGTTGTCCACCACGCCTTGATAATCGGTTTCGCCCATAAAGCCATCAAGCGGTGTAAATCCGCCAATGCCTAGCATAATCAAATCGCCACGCTCACGAGATGATAGGGTGATTTTTGGCAAAGTTTTGGCGGTGCTAATGGCATTGGCAAGCTCATTGCCTGTTAGGGCAAGGGGTTTTAAAACAGGACTGCCGTGCGGTGGCACAAGTTCGGTATAAATGTCGTCATTGCTAAAAATGTTGGCGTTGGTTTGGCTCATAATTTTTCCTACTGTTTTTTTGCTTAAAGTTTTTTTGCTTAAAATTGGTGAGTATAGGCTAATCTATTTTTTTTAAAAATACCTATGCAGTAAACGCCTTTTTATATGCCGTTATAGAATTTAGAGATATAAAAAATTGGCATTAACATAATAAGCAATTTTTAGCCAAATCGCCATAAAAAAATATTAGGATTTATCATGTACGTATATTCTTATGCCGACCAAGCATTGGTCAATGAACGAGTGGCTCAGTTTCGCCACCAAACTGAGCGTTTTTTGGCAGGGCAGGTGCCAGAAGAGCAGTTTTTGCCCTTGCGATTACAAAACGGCTTATACATTCAACGCCATGCCCCCATGCTCCGTATTGCCATTCCTTATGGATTGCTTGCAAGTTATCAACTTCGCACGCTTGCCAACATTGCCACCGACTTTGACCGTGGTTATGGGCATTTTACCACTCGCACCAACATGCAGTTAAATTGGGTAAAATTAGAAGACGTGCCAGACATTTTGCAAGTGCTTGCCGACAACCAAATGCACGCCATTCAAACATCTGGCAACTGCATTCGCAACACCACCACCGACCCTTATGCGGGTATTCATGCTGATGAAATTGCTGACCCACGTCCGTATTGTGAAATTATCCGTCAATGGAGTACCTTTCACCCAGAGTTTGCCTATTTGCCACGCAAATTTAAAATTGCGGTGATTGGCACAACTGCCGACCGTGCCGCCACGCAAGTGCATGACATTGGATTGCACATTGTCAAAAATGACGCAGGTGATATTGGTTTTGAAGTGATTGTGGGCGGAGGTCTTGGGCGTACACCGATGATTGGCAAGGTGATTAACGAATTTTTGCCAAGAGAACATTTGCTGAGCTATCTTGATGCGATTTTGCGTGTGTATAACTTGCAAGGCAGACGTGATAACAAATTTAAAGCCCGTATCAAAATTTTGGTGGAAAGTGTTGGTAAAGAAGAATTTGCACGGCTTGTTGATGAAGAATGGCAATACAGCAAAGATGGCGATTTGACCTTGAGCGATGAACATTTTGCCAAAGCCGAAAGTTATTTTACCGAGCCAAATTATCAAAGTTTTGACGTGCTTGCTGTCAACGGCGAACTGCAAAAACATCTTGATAATGACAAAGATTTTGCCGACTGGTACAAGCATAACACCCAAGCCCACAAAATTAGCGGTTATAAAGCGGTGATTTTGTCGCTAAAAGCTGGCGTAGTTACCCAAAATGGCGTGTCAAAATATATACCAGCTGGCGATTTAACCAGTGAACAAATACTGGTACTTGCGGACTTGGCGGAGGAGTATAGCTTTGGTGAAATTCGCATTACTCATCAGCAAAATATGGTATTGGGCGATGTGGAAATTGGCAAATTATATGATGTTTGGCAAGCCTTACAAAAAATCGGCTTGGCGCGTGCCAATATCGGCACGCTGACTGACATGATTGTCTGCCCTGGCTTTGACTACTGTGCGTTGGCGAATGCGACCACGCACAACATTGCCGAGTCCATTGAACGTAAGTTTGACGATTTGGATTATTTGTACGATTTGGGCGAGATTCGGCTCAATATGTCAGGCTGTATGAACGCCTGTGCGCACCACCATGTGGGCGATATTGGCATTTTGGGCGTGGACAAAAAAGGCGAGCATTGGTATCAAATCAGCCTTGGCGGTAGCTCTGGCAGTGATGCCAAATTGGGCGATATTTTGGGCAAAGCCGTCCCTGCCGATGAAGTGGCAAACACCATCGCCACCATCATGACAGTGTACAAAAACGAGCGTCAAGACAATGGCGATGAGCCAGAAAGCTTTGGTGAGATGCTGAAACGAGTAGGGATTGCACCGTTCAAATCAGCGGTTTATGGGGGTTAAGCATGAACATTATTTTTGCCAATAAAAATGGCGACAGTTATCAAAAATCAAGCCAAATTTATCTCATTGCAAATACCGAGCCAACTGCCGATAACAATGCGTGGGCGGGATTTGAGCCAAATTTTATCAGCACAAGCCAAGCCCAAACGCTTGTGAAAGATGACAATACGTTGGTGTTAAATGTGCTAAGTGATGAGATTGACGGCAATGCCAATGGTTTGTTATTAACCGCTGACGACAGTTTTGCTCAAGTGCAAACAGTTTTACAAACGCATCAATTGGCAAACGCTTTGCCAAACATTGTCATTTATCAAAAAGTGTTTAGTGATGGGCGAGTGTTTAGTTTAATTCGTCAATTACGCAAGCATGGCTTTGATGGCAATATTTTTATCGCTGGTAATTTTGGACACGACCAAACCGCTTATTTTAGTAATGCAGGCGTGTCGGCATTTGTCGTGGCAGATGATGATGTTGCCTTAGCCCAAATTGTGCTAAAAACACTAAACGACTTAGCGTCCGCCCATCATGGCACATCGGTAAACAGTTTGCCAATGTTTCGTCAATTTTCAAATTTATTTTAAAAACCGTAACCGTAGGGGCGTAATGCTTACGCCCAATCAATTTTTCAAAACAGGAGACAGTCATGTCAAAAACCATCGTAACCGAGCAAAACCTTGCCGAATACAACGCCAAACTTCAAGGCAAAACCCCAAAAGAAATTGTGGAATGGGCATTATCCATCGCCAAAAACCCAATCATCACCACCAATTTTCGCCCATTTGAAGCGTCTATTTTGCACCTTGTCAGCGGTGTTAAGCCTGACATCACGGTGCTGTTTGTGGACAGTGGTTATAACACCGTGCAAACCTACCAACACGCCCAAAAAATCATCAAAGATTTAAACCTATCGGTCAAAACCTTTATCCCTGCCCAAACTCGTGCCTTTCGTGATGTGGCAATGAACGGCATTCCAGATGTGGACAGCGATTTGCATGGCGAATTTACCGAGCAGGTCAAACTTGAGCCGTTTCGCCGAGCCTTAGCCGAGCTTGCCCCAGACGTGTGGTTTAACGCCATTCGAAAAGACCAAACCGAGTTTCGTGGGGCGTTGGACGTGCTGTCTTTGTCAAAAGATGGCGTGCTAAAAGTTGCGCCGCTGTTTAACGCTACCGCAGACGAGCTGGACGCTTATCAAAAAGATAACGGCTTGCCAACCCTTGCCGAGTATGGCGAAGATGATTATTTTGACCCAACCAAAGCCCTTGCCCACCGTGAATGCGGTTTGCATACGCAAATTTGATTTACCGTAGGGGCTTATTGCATAAGCCCTTTTGACGCATATTCAATATTTTATTTTAAAATAGACCTCTTTCCAAACCTTAATAGTGATTTGGTATAATACTGATTTTTAGAAAAAACAGCAAAAGCATGATACCCGAACAAGCAGAAAAACTCAGTGACGCACAATTTAAACGCTACTTTGGCATCCAAAGAAGTACCTATACTCATATGCTCACCATACTACAAGAAGCATACAACGAACAACACAAAAAAGGTGGCAGGAAAAATGAAATCAGCCTAGAAAACAAGCTCATGCTGACTTTGAGTTACTACCGAGAATATCGCACCCAATTTCACCTAGGGCAAGACTTTGGTATCAGTGAAAGTGCTGTCTGTAAAACCATCAAATGGGTAGAAAGCATACTGATAGCCCACAAAGACTTTGCCCTACCTAGCAAAAAGGCTTTATGGCAAGACCCAAACCTTGAAACCGTACTGATAGACGCAACCGAAGTACCTTGTGAGCGACCCAAAAAAGCAACGCAGGCAATACTCAGGTAAAAGAAACACCACACCTTAAAAGCACAAATCGTTGTCGATAAAAACAGCAAAAAAATACTTTGTACCCATTTTAGCAAAGGTAAAACCCATGACTTTAAACTTTACCAATACTCAAAAATGCGTATAAAGCCTAGTATCTTAATCCAAGTAGATTCGGGCTATCAAGGCATACACAAACACCATGCCAATAGCAAATTCCCAAAAAAGAAAACCAAGCTTAATCCACTATCTAAAGTTGACAAACAAGCCAATCGAGAATTAGCTTCTGAACGGGTAACCAATGAACATGTTATCGGCAAAATCAAACGTTTTAAAATCCTAGCCTGTCGTTATCGTAATCGCAGAAAACGCTTTGGCTTAAGGGTTAATTTGATTTGTGCCATTTATAATTTCGAGTTGGGTTAGTTTGGAAAGAGGTCTAATGATTGAAAAGTTGTAAAAAAGTTGTAAAAAGGAAACTCATGAACACCTTGCCCTTATTTTTTAATTTGACCAATAAAGACGTGCTTATTGTTGGCGGTGGCGATGTCGCTTATCGTAAGGCAAGCCTTGTCATGTTGGCAAGGGCAAGGGTATTTGTGGTGGCAAAATCCGTTGATGAGAAGTTTTTTGAACTTTTACCAAGCGAGCAGATTTTGCAAAAAAGCTATGATAAGGAGGATTTAGCCCTTGCCAATTTTGCCATCATCATTGTGGCAACGGACGACAACGCCTTAAACCGCCAAATTTATACAGATGCTCACGCCAAACATATCCCTGTCAATGTAGTGGATACCCCAGAGCTTTGCGATTTTATTTTTCCTGCCATTGTCGATAGAAGTCCTTTGGTTATTGGCATAACGAGTAACGGCAAAGCCCCTGTGTTAGCAAGGCTTGTGCGTGCCAAAATTGAGAGTATGTTACCGCAAAACTTAAGCCACATTGCCAAAGTGGCAGGGGAATTTCGCCAAACGGTCAAAGAGAAATTGCCAAATATGAATTTAAGACGCAAATTTTGGGAAAAAATCTTTGCCGATAGTCTAAACGAAACAGCGGTAAACCCACGTTTAAACAACGCCACAACGCACGGCAAGCAAGCATTGACGGCTGATGATTTGGCGGTCGCTTTGGCGGATTTTGAACAAAATTTAACCGGTACGCACACAGGCGAAGTCTATATCGTTGGTGCAGGGGCAGGTGGGGCAGATTTGCTGACTTTTAAAGCCTTGCGTCTCATGCAACAAGCCGATATCGTGCTGTATGATGCCCTTGTGCCACAAGAGATTGTGGATTTGTGTCGCCGTGATAGCGATAAAATTTTTGTGGGCAAAAAACGCAGTAACCACACCAAAACCCAAGACGAGATTAATGAACTGCTTGTGTTTCATGCCAAAGCGGGTAAGCGAGTGTTACGCCTAAAAGGGGGCGACCCGTTTATTTTTGGGCGTGGCGGTGAAGAAATGCTGGCGTGCCGTCAAGCAGGCGTGCCGTATCAAGTGGTGAGTGGCATCACGTCTGCTTTGGCGGCATCAAATGGGGCAGGCATTCCGCTTACTCATCGTGGCGTGGCAACGTCTGTGCGGTTTTTGACAGCGTGTTATCAAAGCGATGAATATCTTGATGAGCTAAAAAGTCTATACCACAAGGACGAAACGTTGGTGTTTTATATGGGGCTACACGCCTTAGCACCGCTTTGCCAAAACCTTGTAAAGGCAGACGTACCACAGCATACGCCTGTTGCCATTGTGTCTAATGCAGGGCGAGAAAATCAGCAGGTTTTGACAGGCACGCTTGATGATATTGTTGCAAAGCAAGCGGTCGCTCAATTACCTGCCCCTGCGGTGATTATTGTTGGGGAAGTGGTGGCTTTATATGGTGCTTAAATCCAAAAATGTTCCACGTGGAACATTTTTTTTGGAAGTTTTTTACATGAACACTACATTTGATAAATTTTTGCAACGCATAGCCTAATGACGAAAAGCGGTTTTGGGTGTAAACTTTATGCAAACTCATTTGTAAAATTTGTAAAAAAGGAAAACCATCATGGCAAAATCAAGTAAAACTTCCAAAAAAACCGCAAAAACTGCAAAACCCAAAAAATCCACTTTAAAATTAAAAAACAAAGCCTTGTTAAAACAAGCCTGTTTTATCAATAATGACTGGAAAACTGCCAAAACAGGCGAGATGATAGATGTCGTCAATCCCTTTGACGGTAGCCTTGTCGGACAAGTACCGAGCCTATCCAAAGCCGAAGTCAAAAAAGCCGTTACCCATTCACAAAAAGCCCAAAAAGACTGGGCGAAAAAAACCGCCTTTCACCGTGCTGAATTGCTCCACAAATGGGCGGATTTGATTGAACAAAACAAACAAGACCTTGCCATTATGATGACTGCCGAGCAGGGCAAACCCATCAAAGAATCGCTTGGCGAGATTGATTATGCCAATAGCTATATCCGCTTTTTTGCCGAAGAGGGCAAGCGAGTGTACGGCGACACCTTGCCAAATGACAAAGACGACTTGCGTTATGTCGTGCTAAAACAGCCTGTGGGCGTGTGTGCTTCGGTGACACCGTGGAATTTTCCGTCCGCCATGATTACTCGTAAAGTCGCCCCAGCCTTGGCGGTCGGCTGTAGCATGATTGTTAAACCTGCCACCCAAACGCCTTTTTCGGCATTGGCATTGGGCGAATTGGCATTGCAAGCGGGCTTCCCTAAAGGATTATTGCAAATCGTTACTGGCAAATCGGACGTGGTCGGCGGGGTTTTGACTAGCGATGAACGCATTGCCAAATTTTCATTCACAGGCTCAACCGAAGTTGGGCGAAAGCTGATGGCACAATGTGCAGAAACTGTCAAAAAAATGTCTATGGAATTGGGTGGAAATGCCCCATTTATCATTTTTGACGATGCCGATTTGCAAAAAGCGTGTGATGGCTTAATTGCATCAAAATACCGCAACGCAGGGCAAACCTGCGTGTGTGCCAACCGCATTTATGTGCAAAACAGCATTAAGGATAAATTTGTAAAACTTTACCAAAAACAAGTTGAACAATTAAAAGTCGGCAACGGCATGAACAAAAACACCGACATTGGGGCGTTGATTAACCAAGATGCGATGAAAAAAGCCCAAAGCCTAATCAAAGATGCCACCGACAAAGGGGCAAAACTTGTAACAGGAGGCAAGGTGCATTCATCATCAAAACTGTGCTTGACCCCTGCAATTTTGGACAATGTTGATGAGAGCATGGCGATGGCAAGCACCGAGATTTTTGCCCCTGTAACTGCCATTTATGGCTTTGATACTGAAGACGAAGTGATACAGCGTGCCAATGATACCATTTTTGGGTTGGCGTGTTATTTTTATACCAATGATTTACAGCGGTCTTGGCGAGTGTCCGAGCAGTTGGAATACGGCATTGTTGGACAAAATACAGGGCTGATTTCTACCGCTGTTGCACCGTTTGGTGGGGTGAAACAGTCAGGTTTTGGGCGTGAGGGTTCAAAATATGGCGTGGAAGAATATTTAACCACCAAATATTGGGCAATCAATGTTGCTGATTAAATTAAATAGAACGTACGCAAAAAAAAGGTTTGTTAAAAAACAAACCTTTTTTTATAAACTTTATTTTACACGAACACGGTATTTCACCGTTGCCACTTCGTTTAATCCCAAGCCTTCAATGTCCCATTGAACCGCTTTATAAAAATGGGTTGCCACAGGTTGCATAACGCCACCGACGTTGGTTCTTAATGGCAAATACTGAAAATTCACGCCATCAATGCTACCTTTGGCACGATTTGGTGATAAGGTCTCAGTGCTAAGTAGTTCGGTATTCGCAGGGATATCCAGCGTTACAGTCGCATTGCGGATACGCTCTGGGCTGTTGTTCACCACATAGCCACGGTACTCAATCACATTGCCTGATGTCAGTTGGGTTTGGTTGGTGATTGGGCTTAGCACTTCTTGCCCTTGTGCATCCGTTGCCACGGCTGAAGCCAAAATACGGGTGTTGAGCTGGGTGTTAGCCGTTGGCATGGCAGTAGGGTTTAAATCGGTGGTGGCAAGCCCTGATGCAGGTAGTACTGCCAATGCTTGAGCCGATACAAGGCTTGCAACGATGCCAAGGCTTGCCAGTGTGCTGTTTTTTGTCAAAGATTTGTTGAATAATTTCATAAAAACTCCAAGATTTATTAAAAAAATTTTCGTTAGCATAACAAAATTTTGGCAAAAACACATCATAAACTTGTTAAAATTGACAGCGTTGTAACAAATAAAAACAGGCGAGCGAAATTTTGTAATATTTTTTTGAAATTTTTAAAATAAAACTTGTTTTTTTGGCAAAATTTGTTACCTTATTTTTTTTGATAAAAACTAAAAAAACGCCATGAACCAACACTTATCACCAAATTCTACCAACCTTGAAAATAGCGACCATATTCACTGGTTTCGCCATGTCGCTCCTTATATTAACACGCACCGTAACAAAACCTTTGTGGTGATGTTTGGTGGTGAGGCGGTCAGTCATGCCAATTTTCATGATATGATTTATGATTTTGCGTTGCTTCACAGTTTGGGGATTCGCCTTGTGTTGGTGCATGGTTCTCGTCCGCAGATTGATGGCAATTTGCAACAGGCGGATATCACCACGCCTTTTTATAAAAATTTACGCATTACCCCAAAAACTGCTTTACCCCATGTGCTAAATGCGGTCGGCTCAATACGGCTACAGATAGAGGCGTTGTTTTGTATGGGCTTGGCAAATTCACCCATGTACGGCTCAAAAATCAACGTGGTGTCGGGCAATTTTGTGACCGCACGTCCTTATGGCGTTCATGATGGCGTGGATTATCAATTCACAGGCGAGGTGCGGAGCATTGACAGCCAAGCGATTGCCAACAGTTTATCACAAGGGCATATCGTGCTGTTAGGCTCAATGGGCTATTCGGCGACAGGCGAGGTGTTTAACCTACTTGCCGAAGAAGTGGCGGTACAAACGGCGATTGCCTTGCAAGCGGATAAATTGATTTTACTTGGCAAAAATGCAGGCGTGTACGATATTAGCCAACATTTGATAAGAGAAATAACCGATAAACAAGCCCAAATTTTGCTAAACGATTTGACAAATGTTAAACAAATGGAAGAAACTGCAAATTTTGAACAGCTAGAAAGCCAGCGTTTTTTACAATCGGCAATCACCGCTTGCCAAAAAAATGTGTCACGCACCCATATTTTATCTTATGCAAAAAAAGGGGCGTTGTTAGAAGAATTGTTTACCCATGATGGTTCAGGCACGTTGATTAGCCAAAGTGCGTATGACGAAATCCGCCCTGCTAGCATTGCCGATATTGGTGGTTTGTTACAATTATTAGAACCATTGGAACAGCAAGGGATATTGGTTCGCCGTTCCAAAGAACGCCTTGAAAGTGAGATTGACAAATTTTGTATCATTGAGCGAGATGGCATGGTGATTGGTTGTGGGGCGTTGTATCCGCTACAGGCGGACGTAGGCGAGATTTTTCAAGGCGAAATCGCCTGTATCGCCATTCACCCAAACTATCGGCAGGGCAATCGTGGGGCGGATTTGATAGCATTTTTGCAAAAACAAGCAAAAATCCAGCACATCAGCGAATTATTCGTTTTGACCACTCGCACCGCCCATTGGTTTATGGAATTAGGCTTTGCCGAAGTCCCTGCTGAACGCTTGCCAAAGGCACGGTTTGCCAATTATAACCACGAACGAAAATCCAAAGTATTGTTAAAAGTGTTAAACCAAAACACCGTAAAAATTTAAAAAAAATAAACAAAAATCATGAAATTAACCGCACCAAAACAACGACAAGGCGAATATTTTGAACAATTGGCTTGTGAATTTTTACAACAGCAAGGCTTGGTTTTGGTATGTCAAAATTGGCATTACAAAAATATGGGTGAGTTGGATTTGGTGATGATAGACAACCAAAAACAGTACCCAAAACAGCCTGATTGCCTTGTTATTGTAGAAGTGCGACAACGCAAAACCGGTCAATTTGGCACAGCGGACGACAGCATTACCAAAACCAAACAAAAAAAATTAATCAAAACCACGCAAGCCTTTTTGCAATGTTTTCCACAATATCAGGACTTTGACGTGCGGTTTGATGTGGTGAGTTTTGATGGTGTAAATGATGGTAATAAGGGCGAAAAAGCCTTGTTATTACCCAGTTGGCTAAAATCAGCGTTTATTGTCGGTGAATAATTTGCTACAATAAATCAAATTCTAATCTCAACTTAAAATATAAGTCATTAAGTTTATTACCCCCTCCCCCTTGCGAAGCAGTGCTTCTCACCCCCAAAGGTGAAGGTAACTCCCCTCCCTATGAGAGGGGCTGGGGGAGGGTGTTGAGAATGAGATAAATTCAAATACACTTTTAAGGAAAATGGTATGTTAAAAAAATCTGTATTCGCTTTGGCGTTGGTGTCCGCTTTGGGTTTGACAGGGTGCGACAAAATCAAAGCCATGACCCAAAAAACGGTGGCGTGTAACGACCCTGTCGCCTTAGAATTGATTGAAGAACAATTACAAAAAGACATTTTATCCGCCACCAAAAATTATTTGCAATTTAACAATAACAATGTGGATATCGCCTTGATAAAACAGGCGGTCAGCCATTTAAAAGTGAGTGTGGATAACATTGGCAACGGTGAAAAAGATGGCAATAGCAGTAAAAACATCTGTACAGGCGAGCTGATTGTCGGATTAAACAAATCCATGCTAGAACGTGCCGAAGAGGTGCGTAAAGCCAATGGCGAGTTACCGATTCAAGATTTTGCCTTTCGCCAAGACATTGAGCTGTTAGGTACACAAGTTCAGCACCAGTTAAAATACAGCACACAGCCGACAGACACCGCCGACAAAGTCAGCGTTGAGCTGATGGACGTGAATAATCTACAAGAATTTATTGCCAAAATCATCGTGGATGCAAGCCAACAAGGGGATTTGTTACCTATTGAAAACACCGCATCAGCAGTCGCCAGTACAACAACGGTGGCTTCAGTGGTCGTTGCATCTGCACCAACGCCAACTGTACCGCAGACACCATCAGCAGTCGGGCCTGCAGGGACAACTGCCGATGACGAAGCAGAACCAGAAATAGACACAGAAGCCATCAGCCAAGCGGAATTGGCAAAAATCAAACGTGAACAGGCAAAAGCCAAAGCCCAAGTGGATTTTAAACGCAAAGAATTTAATGAATTGTGGAATTCTGCCAGTGCCGAAGCCCAAGAGTCTTTGACCGATGACCAAAAACAATGGGTGATTGACCGTGATGCCACCTGTACCGAAGAAGCCCAAGATGCCGAACCCGCTTATCAAGAAACCGTCAGAATGCAATGCGTAGCAAGACTGCTGGGCGAGCGGTATTATGAAGTTAAAGAATATTTTAATAATTATGAATAATACAAAACAACCATGAATAATCAAGGCAACTACCCATGAGCCAAACCGACAAACAGCCAAATTCAGCCAGCCAAGCTGTCGCCACCGCTCAGACGAGTATTTTTAATCTGCCCAATAATCTCACCATTGCACGCATTGTGATGATTCCGTTATTTGTGGCGATTGCGTACTGGCCGCCTGCGATGGGGATTAATCAGCCACCGATTAGCGATAATACCATTGCCAACATCGGTATGTATCACTTTAGCGACAGTCTATTACGGCATTTTTTATTGACGGCGGTGTTTGTGTTGGCGGCGATAACCGATTGGCTAGACGGTTATTTTGCCAGAAAATTAAACTTAAGTTCGGCATTTGGGCGGTTTCTCGACCCTGTGGCGGATAAGTTGATGGTGGCAGGCGCTTTGATTATCCTTGTGCAATGGCACCCTGATATTATCATGGCGATTTCGGCAATTGTGATTATTTCTCGTGAAATTGCGGTGTCAGCGTTGCGAGAGTGGATGGCAGAGCTTGGCAATCGCACCAGTGTGGCGGTGTCGTATGTTGGCAAACTCAAAACCACCTTTCAGATGATAGCCATTACCGTATTGTTGTTAAATTGGCAATCGTTGGAAAAACTTGGTTATATTTTGATGATAATTTCGGTGGTTTTGACCTTGTGGTCTATGATGATTTATTTAAAAGCGGCGTGGCCGTATCTAAAACAGCCCTAAGGCTGTCAGTTTTTTGGGCTTTTTATAATATGCATTTTTTATTAAAAAATCTTGCAAAATCATTGGGTTGTGTTTTTTTAACCATCGGTTTAAGCACATCTGTATATGCAGAAAACCTGTGGCAACTGTACCAATCTGCCCAACGCTACAACGGCAGATGGGCAAGCCAACAATATGACTACCTTGCCAATGCGGTAAATGAAGATTTGGCAAAGGGGGATTTGTTGCCACAAATTGGCTTGCAAGCAGGCATAAAGCGTAACCATTTTTACCCAGAAAATGACAACATTCCTGATATGGGTAGCCAAACCAGTCAAATTGGGGTAGGGCTACGTCAAGCCTTGTTTCGTGCGGACAAATGGGCGACTTTGGAAAAAGCCAAAATTAGCCAAGATATCAACGAAATTCAACTGTTACAGCAACAGCAAACCTTGGCAGAACAAGTTATCAAAGCTTATTTTGGTGTGCTACAAGCCCAAGCGATGACCGAAAGTCTGACCGCTGAATACACCGCTTTAAAAGCCCAAAATGACATGATGCAAGCTCGCTTACAGCAAGGCGTGGTCGCACGTGTGGACACCGAAGAAACTTACGCCCAATTACAAAGCGTGCAAGCCTTGTTAGCCAACAATGATGTGGCGATTTTGAACGCCAAACAGCAGTTGTCGCTTTTGACAGGCAAGGTGATTGACGAAATTTCGCCTTTAAAAACAGATTTTAAGGCGGATTTGGTTGCCGAAAAAAGCCTTGAAAACTATTTGAACATTGCCCAACAACAAAATTTTGATTTGTTATTAGCCCAAGCCCAAGTCGCCCTTGCCCACAAAAATCAAGATTATTTAAAATCCAACTTATACCCAAAAGTTGACCTTGTTGCCGATGTCGGCTGGCAAGACACGGATAACAATGCGTTATTAACCAGTAACGGCACAAATTATGGCATTGGCGTGGAGCTTGAATTACCGCTTTACACAGGCGGACGCACGCTCAAAGGACTGCAACAAGGGGCGTATCAGACCGAATCGGCAATCAGCCAATTACGCTTTGCCAACCAAAGCGTGATGACCCAAACCAGCCAAGCCTACCTAAACCTAGTCGCCCAAAAAGCGACCATCACCGCCCAACAAACCGCCGTCAATGCCAATCAAAAAGTCGCCACCGCCACCCAAACAGGCTACGACTTGGGCGTGCGGTCTATGGTGGACACCTTGCTCGCCCAGCGTCAATATCACAATGCCAAACGTCAGTTGATAACGGCGTATTTTGATTATCTGACCGCCTATGTGGACTTGCAAAAAGCCACAGGACAGCTTAATAATGACACTGTACAACGCCTAAATGCCGTTTTAAAAACTGATTAAACTTTTGTCATCATTTTGTCTTATTTGTTCGTTAAAATTTAGCATGAATTTTTTTAACAATTGATAAACGGAGTGATGATGAATATTATTGGTGAACATTTGTCAAAAAGTTATGACAACGATTTAAAAAATTTGGTGAAGCAATTTTTAAACATGGACGAAATGGCTCAAGCCAACGTTACCGAAGCTCTGCAAGCCTTGATGGACACAGACGGCACTGGCACTTTGGCAAACAAAGTCATTGACGCTGACAGTCATATCAACCTTGCTGAACAAGAATTGAACGATATGGTCGTCAAAGTTTTGGTAAAATGCCAACCTGCCACCACCGATTTACGCCTGATTATGGCGATTAGCAAATGCGTGCGGACGTGGAACGCATTGGCGATGAAACCAAAAAAATCGCCAAAATGGCACGCAAAGACACCAAAACAGGGCAAGCCCCCATCGGTTATTCAGAAGCCTACCAAATCGGCAAAAACGTGCAAAATATGCTCAATGACGTGCTATATGCCTTTGCCAAATTTGATGCCGACACCGCCCAAAAAGTGATAGCCCAAGACCAAGAAATTGACGATATGTACAAATCTGCTTCTCGTGCCGTTTTGACTTACGTCATGGAAGACAGCCGAAATGTCGCCAAAATCATTGATATCATGTGGGTATTACGCTCGCAACATGGCAGAACAGCTACTTTACTGTATCACAGACGAAGATGTGCGTTACCAAAAATCCGCTGCAACAAACCACAAATAACTAAACAAACATTGCCAATTTCACACGCTTTTTGTTAAACTGTTGTTTTGATTAAAACAAAGGATAAACGTATGAAAAATGCCTTGTTAATTTTTGATTTGGACGGCACGCTCATTGACAGCGTGCCAGATATCGCCATTGCGGTCAATCAGACCTTAAGCGATTTGCAACGCCAAAATTTTGACGAAAATCAAATCCGTAACTGGGTCGGCAATGGTGCAAAAGTGCTGATACAACGAGCTTTGACCGCAAGCCAAAGCACAGACGTGGATGAAATAATACTTGATAACGCATTGCAACGCTTTTTTTATCATTATGCCCAAAAAACTTGTGAAAAAACAATCCCTTATCAAGGCGTAACAGACGGCTTAAACCGCCTAAAACAAGCGGGCTATACCTTAAGCATTGTTACCAATAAACCTGCACAATTTGTCCCTGCGATTGTACAAACCTTGGGCTGGCAAGGGCTGTTTAGTCATATTTTGGGTGGCGACAGTCTGCCTGTCAAAAAACCCGACCCATTGCCACTGCTGACAACTTGTCAGACCTTAGGCTTTGACGTGGCGGACAGTTATATGATTGGCGATTCAAAAAATGATGTGTTAGCAGGCAAAAACGCAGGCATGACGACTTTGGCGTTGTCTTATGGTTATAATTATGGCGAAGATATTCGCAGTTTTGAGCCTGATATGACTTTTGATAGTTTTGCAGACTTGACACAATATTTATTAAACTAAGATTAAAAACTGACAAAAACAAAAAAACCTTAACAACATTGTTAAGGTTTTTTATGGATTTTGGAAAAATTATTTTAATTTTTTCCAGTTCTGTGTACCTTTTAGGGTAGAAATGGTTAGCGTATTGCCACTGACAGTGATGTTTGCACCCACTGAAAAGCCCCAGCGTGGGTCTTTGGCTTTGCCTTTGTATTTGCCACCGCCTTGAGAAGTCAAGTTCATCAATGCGGTTTTGCCAACGTATTGTTTGGCTTTTTCGGTGTTACCAGCCACGATAGTGCCATTGAAAGCATTGCCAGATTGGGTGATTTTGACTTGGGCTTTGGCTTGACCGTCTTCGTAGGTTTGCCATGTGCCAACGATTGGGTCGGCTGCCATTGCAGAGATACTTAGGGCAGAAAGACCTGCAAAAATGATAGATTTGGTAGATAGTTTCATCACAAATTCCTTTTGGTTGTGAAAAGAAAGGATTGAAGTTTTATTATAGCGAAAATTTAATCTAGGTAAAGCGTTTTTTTAGTTTTTTAGCAGTTATTTTGTAAAAAATGTTACCTATCGTTTACAGTTGTATGCTTTTTGGGTGGCGTCAATTTTTTAGCACACTTGCTAACCATTCTAATAATGCCAATGCAAGATTTATCAAAAATACCCAAAATGTGTGATTGTCTTGGTTTTTGGGTTTGCTTTTTGGTGTGTCATCTAAATTTTCGGTGGGTAGGGGCATGGCGATTTTTTGCACCGATGGGTCAACGCTTGGCATGACATCAACGCTGATACGCATTGCCAATTCGTCCAAACTAATCACTTCTACCAGACCGCTGTCATTATTTGGCGAAAAATAAACGCCCGCTTGGTTAAGACTTGGGATATAAATCGCTTTGTACAAATGGGTCGGTACAAGGATTTTGTTGTTAAGTTTTTTGATATTTTTGCCCCAAAAAGCCGTCCCTGTTACCACATAAACATCGCCATATTTTAAGGTCAAATAGCGAGTGCGAGTTTCAAGACTTCGCCAAAGACTGCGATTGTGATTAGGGTTTTGTGGCACGATATTGGCAAGGCTAAAGCTGTCGTATTGTTGCTCAGGCGTTGCCATATCGCCATTTGGGGCGAGATGTCCACGGTCATAAGGCATTTTTTTATAGTCATTTAACGTTGCTTTAACACGGTTTGGCAGTTGGCTTTCTTCGTGAAAACTGTCTTTTCGCTCAAGGGTTTGGGCTTGCTCCAATCGTTGTTTTGTCAAATGCTCTGCCGACCATAACGCAACCTTACCCACGCCTGTGTAGCCGACGGCAAATCCATCAAAACACAAATAATAAATGTCAAAATTGTTTTGGCTTAAATATTGTGGGGTGGTTTGTCCGTAATACTGATTGCCACAGTCATGGGTGTGTTTTTTTTGGAAAAAAACATCGTCTTCGGCAACGGCTGGATTGATACTGCCAAACGTAATAAAATAAACAAATGTTGTATAAATAAAAGTTTTTGACATGACGGCGTGAATTGATTGAATAATTTTGCTAATTATACATGACAATGGCGAATTTTTTCGGTAAAATATGCTTCTATTCTATACTTTGTTAATTTTCTTTTGGTAACATGGCTGAGTGGTTGAAAGCGCACGCCTGGAAAGTGTGTATACGTTAATAGCGTATCGAGAGTTCGAATCTCTCTGTTACCGCCAAATTTTAAATCTAATTTTACTCTAAATCATCAACAATTCAAAATATTTTAAATTTTGGGGCTGTACTAGATTAGCTATCATATTATACTAAAAATATGAAGCTAACACATTGTAGATTAAGTAAAAAAGTACAGAAAAAACCACTTGAATGTTTTGTACTAGAAGTTACTGCTCGAGCAGCAGCTGATTTACTGCAAATTCAACATAATACAGCAGCCTTATTTTACCATAAAATAAGACTTGTGATAGAATACAATCTTATCCTTGAAGCTCATGAAACCTTTGACGGTGAAATAGAATTAGATAAAAGCTATTTCGGCGGTATTCGTAAAGTCAAACGTGGTCGTGGTGCAGGTGGAAAGACTGCTGTCTTTGGTCTTTTAAAACGTAATGGCAAGGTTTATACTGTCGTTGTCAAAGACACTAAACAAACCACGTTAATGCCCATTATCACAAGTAAAATCAAGCCTGACAGCGTTGTTTACACTGATAGTTATAGAAGTTACAATGCTCTTGATGTCAATGATTTTAAACACTTTAGAATTAATCATTCAAAAGAGTTTGCAGATAAAAGCAACAAGCTAAATCACATCAACGGTATTGAAAACTTCTAGAATCAAGCCAAGCGTGTTTTAAGAAAATACAACGGTATTGACAAGAAAAACTTTCATCTTTTTATTAAAGATGAGAAGCACTGCTTCGCAAGGTTTAGATTTAATTATGGTTCACCATCTAATCAACTTAAAATATTGAGAAAATGGTGTGAAATTTAACTCCAATCTAGTACAGCCCCTTTTTATCAGTTGAGCCATCATTAGATAATCTATGCGGTTTATTATCAAAAATAGGGTTTGAAACTGCTTCTTGAAATCTAACCAAATCCATCTTAGAATATCCAAATGAACAGATTAATTAGTATCAACGAAGCATCAAAACAACTTGGCGTATCTATCTCAACATTACGCAGATGGGACGAAAGCGGTGTACTTGTTGCCGAAAGAACGCCAAGGTACTAGAATGACCCTAATACGTGGACACATCATCGCCCTAGACCCAACGAATAAACAAGCAACCTACTTTGCAAAGGCTTGCGGTGTAGCCCGTCTTGCCTATAACTGGGCGTTAGATAATTGGCAAAAACAATACCAAGCCGATAAAACTTATCGTGATGAATGCTTGAAAAATGGCATAGAAATTGATGAAACCAAACTTAACAAACCATCACAAGGCAAACTTAGAAAACAACTAAATAGCATAAAAAGACAACAATTCCCCTTTATGCTCGAAGTAACCAAATGCAGCCCACAACTTGCCATCATACAACTAGGAGACGCATTCAAACGCTTTTTTAAAGGCGAAAGCAAATACCCACAATTTAGAAAAAAAGGCGTAAATGATAGATTTAGCCTATCTAACGACCAATTTAAACTTATTGACATCAATAACAAATCTTTTATCAAAGTCCCTAATCTTGGACTTGTTAAAATGCGTGAAAACTTGCGTTTACAAGGTAAAATATTATCCGCCAAAATCTTTAAACAAGGCGAAAAATGGTTTGTATCAGTTGCCGTTGAATTACAAGACATCATCAAACCACAACCCAAAACAGACAAACAAGTTGGTATTGATTTAGGAATAACAGACCTTGCCACCTTGTCAAATGGTGAAAAAATCCAAGCACCAAAACCATTAAAAAACAAACTCAAACAACTAAGACGATTAAATAAAAGTTTAAGCCGAAAACAAAAAGGCTCAAAAAACCGTGAAAAAGCAAAAACCAAGCTATCACGGCTACACTTTAAAATCAGCAATATCAGAAAAGACTTTTTACACAAGCTAACCACAAGCCTTGTTAAGTCTTATGATGTGATTTGTCTTGAAAACTTAAATATCAAAGGCATGGTAAAAAACCGTAAACTTAGCCGTGCGATTAATGATTTGGGTTTTTACGAATTTAAAAGACAACTGATTTATAAAGCGAACCAATGGGGCAAGACCATTAAAGAGTTAGACCGCTTTTATCCATCAAGTAAAACCTGTTCATGTTGTGGCTTTATCATGGATAAAGCAAATTTGACACTGGCTGTCAGATATTGGACTTGCCCGAACTGTCAAACACTCCACGACCGTGATGTGAATGCGAGCATTAATATTTTAAATCATGCAACTAAGGTTTTAACCAATTAGCCGTAAGTTCTACGGTGATAGCCTATGGAGTTGATGTAAGTCCAAGTTCAAATGAATAAGGCAAACAACGGTAAAGTAGGAAGAAAACGCTAAATTTGCCTATAGGTAGATTTGGATAGGTTTTTCGGAACGGTGTCCAGCTTCAACAGTAATACCGTTTGCCATTAAATAGTTTGCAAAATCTTGTTCAGGAGTTGGCACGCTTGGGCGAATCGTCCATTTGGCAACAGCTTCTTTATTTTGTTCATGGGCATACCAAATCTTATGCTAGTTATCAAATTTTACAATAATCACTGTTATCTAACCTGCTCATTATTTTAATCTTTACAAAAAACGCTCCAACATTTGGGGCATTTTTTTACGAATTTTTAACAAAAAACAGCTACCACAAAAACGACCAATTTGTTAAATTGATAACATAATTAACCACAAATGAACGAATAAGGATACAACCATGACCATCACCCACAACACCACAACCCACCGCTTTGAAACCACCATAGACGGACACACCGCCTACCTAAGCTACCGCTCCCTAAACGATGACCTATTAGACTACGACCACACTATTGTTCCAGACGCACTCGGCGGACGTGGTATCGGCAAACAACTGGCACAAACTGCCTTAGACTACGCCCAGCAAAACAACAAGAAAATCCGCCCCAGTTGCTCATTTGTCGCCCATTTTATCAACAAAAATCCACAATACCAAAACCTTGTTGATAACGCTTAAAGATAGTTTTTTGTGCTAGCATAAATGTTGTAGGGGCGTATTCAATACGCCCCTACAGTATGAAAATAATTGAATGCAGATGTTTAGACCACTTCCCCAGCGACAAAGCCACTCGCCCATGCCCATTGAAAATTATAACCGCCAAGCCAGCCTGTCACATCCAACACTTCGCCAATAAAGTACAAGTTCGGTTGCAGTTGGCTTTGCATGGTTTTTGATGAAATATGACTGGTATCCACACCGCCACGCGTGATTTCTGCGGTGCGATAGCCTTCTGTGCCTGATGGTTTTAGTTGCCATGCGTTCAGCGTTTTGCCGATATTTTGTAGCGTTTCGTCTTTGATATTGGCAAGTTCAATGTCGCTAAATTTATCAAAAATAAAATTTTGTAAAGTATTTACTAATTTTTTTGGCAAATCAAAATTGTTATGAATGACGGTGCGAATCAACTGTTTTGGGTGGCTTTTTTTGTGTTTTAATAAAAAATCTGCCATGTTTTGTTGAGCAAATAAATTGATAAAAATCGGCTCGCCCATTTGCCAATAATTTGACAATTGTAAACAAGCAGGACCTGACAAACCACGATGGGTAAACAATATCGGCAACGCAAAACTGGCTTTATCATTAAAAGCGATAATATCAAGGCTCGTGCCTGCTAGGGTTTTAAAGGCTTCGCCAAGTTTGTCAGTAAAGGTAAACGGCACAAGCCCTGCGGACGTGGGGACAATCGTATGTCCAAACTGCTCGGCGACTTGGTAGCCAAAACCTGTCGCCCCCATCGTGGGAATAGACAGCCCGCCTGTGGCAATCACCAATGATTGACAAGTCACCGTCATTTTGTCGGTAGTGATGTGAAAGCCTTGATTGTCCGCTTGTGCGGTGATTTGGTTGATTTGGGTTTTTAGGCTGATTTTGACGTGATTTTGTTCGCATTCGTTTAACAACATTTGTAAAATATCATTGGCAGAATTTTCACAAAATAATTGTCCATTATCCTTTTCTTGATAAGCAATGCCGTGTTGGTTTACCAAACCGATAAAATCCCAGTTCAGATAACGGGACAATGCCGATTTGCAAAAGTGCGGATTTTGGCTCAGATAGTGGCGGTTTTCAATGTCATAATTGGTAAAATTACAGCGTCCGCCACCGCTCATCAGGATTTTTTTGCCTGCTTTGTTGGCGTGGTCTAGCACCAGCACCTTGCGTCCACGTTTGCCTGCGGTCATCGCACAAAACAGCCCAGACGCACCTGCACCGATGATGACGACATCGGTTTCAACCGTTGTTAAATTAGGATTGTGCATGAGAAATGGTATTGTTGTCTAGTTGCATAAATTGTTGTTTTTCGGTGTCGGTAATGGGGCGTTTGTTTTCGCCTTTTTCATCAAAAAATACAATCACCGTTTCGGCGGTTGCCACTATGGCTTGTTGTTTTTGGCTAAAAAACAGATACTCATTGACAATGCTCGTGTTACCGATTTTTTTGCAACGAATACCGATAAATAACGTGTCTGGAAAGGTGACAGGGCGTAAATATTGACATGATGAACTCGCCAAAATAGTGTAGCTATTTTCATCAAATAAGTGAAGCTGTTCTAAATAATGAATACGAGCGGATTGGGCGTAATCGTAATATCGCACGTTATTGACGTGGGCGAATGCGTCCATATCGCCCCATTGCACTTTCTGTTCGTAAATCACGCCAAAGTCGGCAAGTGGGTGGCTTTCGCCTTGATTTAGGTGGTCTTGGATAGATTGGGCGATGTGTTCGTTGATGGCGGGTTGTTTAAATGGCATGGTTGTTTCCTTGTTTTTTTGATAAATTTTTATGCAATTAAGAACCTGTATTCACAACATTATGCAATAAATTTTTACAGGTTTTTAACAAATATTTATTGGCTTTTGCATGAAAAATGGCTAAATCTTGCTTTTCTTCGTCAAAAACTTGTTTGATAGAATAACTATCAAACTGCATTTTTTCCTTGAAAAGCTGGCGATTTATCTTATTTTTCATTGAAAAAACGTTATGAATACAGGTTCTAAAGCGTTTGGTTTAATCGCATCAGTCCTTCTTGTTGGGTGGTGGCAATCAGTTTGCCATTTTGCCAAAATTGCCCATGATTTAAGCCTTTGGCGTTGGATGTGGTATCGCTCCACATATCGTACAACAGCCAGTCATTTAAGTCAAAAGGGCGGTGAAAGTGCATACTGTGGTCAATGCTCGCTGCCTGTAGCCCTTTGGTCATGTAGCTGACACCATGCGACATAAAACCTGTGCCGACCAAATAAAAATCGGACGAAAACGCCAACAACGCCTGCTGAATCTGAATAGACTGCTTGCCAAGCTCCACAATGCGTAGCCAGTTGGCTTGTTTTGGGGGCATGGGGGCTGGGTGAATGGGGTCACGTGGGGCGACAGGCTTGATTTCTACATGGCGTTTTCGCATATAGCGAGCCTGTAGTGCAGGCGGAATTTTGCCGACAAATTGGTCTTTGAGTTGTTGTTCATTTAACAATTGTTCGTGATTTGGATAATTTGGCATGGTTTCTTGATAATCCAAGCCATCTTCATAACGCCCAAACGATGCCATCATGCTAAAAATAATTTGTGGTTTTTGGTTATCATCGTACTGCCGAGCCGTTACCCTACGAGCGGACAAACTTTTACCATCTCGCATTTTTTCCACTTGATAGAACACAGGGCGAAACGCATCACCGCCCCGCAAAAAATAACCGTGCAAACTGTGGCAAGGGCGGTCATTATCCACCGTATGGCTCGCTGATATCAAGGCTTGCGCCAAGACTTGCCCGCCAAAAATTCTTGTCCCAACATAGTCATGACTTTGACCGACAAACACATCATCGTCATGGGGAATGAGGGTTAAAGTTTCTAATAATTGTTCAACAAGTGTTAATTCTTCTGGTTTTTTATTTAACATTTGTTCAGCCTTTTACAAATTTTTCAAAAAAAACCTTATTATACATCAAAAATTTTCCTATAATATACGCAAATTTGTTAATCTATGCCACATCTATTCACGATATCTTTTTATCAAGGTCAATCATGCAAAATCAAAAAAACGGCTCAATGTTGAATAATTTGTATAAAAAAATTTCAGGCAACCTGCTAGGGCTGGCGGTCAAGTCGCAGTTAATTGGCGATATTCCAACGCTTAACCCAACGACAACACCTGACAACCCAAACAGTGATGACACCGCCGTTTTGACTTTTTATGTGCTAAAAGAATATTCTCGTAGCAACAGTTTGTTAATTGACCTTGAAACCGCAGAGCATAATTTGCCAAAGGCTTTGAACCCTGTGCAAGCCTCAGCATTTGGCATTGATGAAAACAGTGCGATGATTTTTTTGCACCACCCAAAAAGCAAAAAACACAATGGCAAAACTTTGTATTCACCACGTCTGTTGCGTTTGATTGAAGCGGTGAAAAACCACCCAACTTTGCAAATTCAGTTTATTCCTGTGTCTATTTTGTGGGGGCGAGCACCTGAAAAAGAGGATTCTTGGTTTAATTTATTGACCGCTGACGAATGGAAAGCACCAAGCATTAGCAAACAATTGTTTAATATTGGGGTAAAAGGACGTGATACCTTTGTGCAGTTTCATCAACCCAAAGATTTACGCACCATTTTGCAAAGTGAAAATGACAAATTTGCCGAAATGCAGGTTTCTCAAGATTTGGTGTCGCATGATATGGCAGTAGAGTTGGTCGCCCAAAAAATTCATGCACGTTTGCTCGGTTATTTGGACAAGCAACAAGAGGCGATTTTGGGTCCTGATTTGTCCGACCGCCGTAATGAGTTGGACAAGATTTTAAACACGTCTGCCATTCGTCATGCCATTGAAGTGGATAGCCAAGAAAATAACCGCCATCTTCACGAAAGTCGCCAGTTGGCTCGTGGTTATTTAAAAGAGATTACCAGTGATTATTCGTATGCGATGATTCGGTTTTTTGACCACTTTTTGACATGGCTTTGGACGCAGTTGTACGATGGCGTTCAAGTACAGCATTTTGAGCGTGTGCGAGAGGTCGCCTTAAACCATGAAGTCATTTATGTGCCGTGTCATCGCAGTCATATTGATTATTTGTTACTGTCGTATGTGATTTATAAGCGAGGTTTGCGTATTCCAAACATTGCTGCGGGCGACAATCTAAATATGCCTGTGGTCGGGCAGTTGTTGCGAAATGGCGGGGCGTTTTTTATGCGTCGCAGTTTTCGTGGTAATGCCTTGTACAGTGCGGTGTTTCGTGAATATATGCACAGTATGATTCAGCGTAATACGCCGATTGAATATTTTATTGAAGGCGGTCGTTCTCGCTCTGGTCGCTTATTGCCACCCAAAAAAGGCATGATTGCCATGACAGTGCAAAGCCATCTTCGCCAAGCTGGCAAGCCGATTGTATTTATTCCAACCTATATCGGCTATGAACGGATTGTGGAAGGGGCAACTTATGTTGATGAATTAAAAGGCAAACCCAAAGAATCCGAATCATTATTGGGCTTGTTAAAAACGGGCAAAAAATTAGAAAAAATTTTTGGTACAGTTCATGTCAGTTTCGGTCAGCCGTTGCACCTTGACGACTTTATGCAAAAATACCACGTCGCTCCAAACAGTCTACCAAACGACCGTAGCGACAGTGAAATCCCAGACAATATCAGCCAAATGATTGACAACATCGGTGTCAAAATCATGCAACGCATTAACCGCTCGGCGGTGATAAATCCTGTTACCTTGCTGTCGCTGGTGCTACTGGACACGCCACACGGTGCATTGGACGAACAAAGCTGTCTTGAGCAGCTTGCCCTGTATCAGCGATTGGCTCGTACCTTGCCGTATGACGAAGATGTTACCATTACGGACGCATCGCCACAGTCCATTATCAATTATGGCATTCAGCTAAAACTGATTGAAAAAACGCCACACGTGTTGGGCGATTTGGTACGCATTGCCGAACGCCAGGCCCCATTGTTAAGTTATTTTCGCAACAACATTTTGCACGTATATATCTTGTTGTCGCTGTGTGCAAGCCTTGTTAAACGTAACGGTCATATCACCGTCGCCAATATTGAAAACGTGGTGGGTATCATTTATCCGTTTTTACAAGCCGAATTATTTTTAAAATATCCTGCTCGCACTTTAAAAGATAACTTAAAAGAACATTTAACCACATTAATCAATGAAAACATCATCGTGGATAAAGGCATGAATGACAAAGGCGAACATTGGCTCACCACACCTGACCCAAATACTCGCAATTATCAACAACTAACCGTGCTTGCCAATGCAGTAGAGCACAGTCTTGAGCGGTATTTTATGATATTAGCCTTGTTAAGTCAGCAAGGCTCAAACAAACTTACCAAAGAGCAAGTCGTGGACTTAGGGCATTTGCTCGGTCAGCGGTTGTCGGTGATTTATGAAGATGATATTCCCGACTTTTTTGATAGAGCGTTGTTTGCAAGCTTTTTGGACACGTTGGAGCGACTGGAATATATCCGCCTAAATGATGGCGTGATTAACTTTGATAATCGCATTGACAAAATGGCAAAAAGTGCTGGCTTTATTTTAGACCTTGATGTCATGCACATTTTGCAACAAATTGCCCAATTAAATGATGAGGAAATTGGACGCACCTTGCAAGAAATCCAAGCCAAAAAACAAAAAAAATCCAAGAAAAAATAAACACAAATAGGTTAATGAAGATTAACCTATTTTTTTATCTTTTTTTTGGTGTGTTGTAACATTTCCATCAATTTTTCAATGCGAGTGGTGGCACGGTACGCCAACAATGCCAAAATCATATTGACAAGCATCACCACGCCCAACGCCATCGGCACAGCTTGGCTACCTGCTTGGGCGTAATAAATCCCTACTGCCAGACACAGCACCGCACCGATGTAGTGAAAGTTGCTCACTTTGCCCATACGTTTGTACATATGTTGAATTTGATTGACGTTGATGACATGAATTTTGACATTGCTGTTTAATTCTTCACGCACTTTTTTGATGATTTCTTCTAACTCTTGTTCACTAGGGGGTTTTTTTTGGGGATTGTTGTTTTCGCTCATGGCTGACTTTTGCCTATATTTTTTGTTGATGACATATTATAATGGGTGTTGTGATATGATAATACAAGCCAATTTCTTTTGGCAAATTTTAACACAAATCATTGTAAAAAGGTAACATCATGCAAAACTTCCCCCCAATCTCAATCACTTGTTTCAAAGCCTACGACATTCGTGGCGAGTTAAACGTAAACCTTGACAACGACATCGCCTACCGTGTCGGACGAGCGTTCGCCCAATATCTAAAAATGAGTGAACAAGCCAACAGCCAAACCAAAAACGCCATTGTCATCGGCTCAGACATTCGCCAATCTAGCGAAAGCCTAAAAAAATCTGCCATTGACGGCATTTTGGACGCAGGCGTGGACGTGATTGACTTGGGCATGACAGGCACAGAAGAAGTCTATTTTTTCACCAGCCACTATCAAGCCATGGGCGGTATTGAAGTAACCGCAAGCCACAACCCCATCAACTTTAACGGCATGAAACTGGTACGAGAGAACTCAAAACCAATCAGTAGCCAAACAGGGCTTGCCGACATTCAAAAAATCGCTGAAAGTGGCGAATTTGCAGACGTTGCCAATCGTGGCGATTACCAACTAAAAACCGACAAAACCGCCTATATAGACCATTTGATGAGTTATATTGATATAAAAAATGTATCAAACCTTGCCAACCCATTAAAAATCGTTATCAATAGCGGAAACGGCAGTGCAGGGCCTGTGGTGGATTTATTGGTGGAGCGTTTGGAAAACACAAGTTTAGAATTTATCAAACTTCATCACGAACCAGACGGCAGTTTTCCAAACGGTATCCCAAACCCAATGATTATCGCCAATCGCAAACCAACCGAAGAAAAACTGCTTGCCGAAAAAGCGGATTTGGCGATTGCGTTTGACGGTGATTTTGACCGTTGTTTCTTTTTTGACGAAAATGGACGTTTTATTGAAGGCACATACCTTGTTGGCGTGTTGGCACAGGCGTTTTTGGACAAAGAGCAGGGAGCGAGCATTGTCTATGACCCACGCAATATTTTGAACACCGAAAGCATTATCCACAACGCCAACGGCAAGGCGGTGATGAGCCAATCTGGGCATTCATTTATCAAAGAAATCATGCGTCAGACAGAGGCGGTGTACGGTGGCGAAATGTCGGCACATCACTATTTCCGTGATTTTAACTACTGCGATAGCGGTATGATTACTTGGCTATTGGTGGTGGAATTGTTGGCAAAATCTGGCAAAAAATTCTCACAATTGGTTGATGAAATGATTGATAGTTTCCCAATTTCTGGCGAAATTAATTTTAAACTAAACGGCATTACCGCCAAAGAATTGTTGGCAAAATTAAAAGAAAACCCAAATCAATTTGACGAAAATTCCCAAGAAAATGCAAAGCTAGATGAACTAGACGGTTTATCGGTGAATTTTGACAAATGGCGATTTAATATGCGTGCGTCAAATACCGAGCCGTTGGTGCGGTTAAATGTGGAAACGATTGGCGATAAAGAGTTGTTAAATGCCAAAACCACGCAAATTTGCGATTGGATTATTGCCAATGGTGGGGTGAATGCCGACCATTAAGCGTTTAGTTTTATCACAAAAAAAGCCATTCAATTAAGAATGGCTTTTTTATGGTTTTTTGAAAAAAATTGAATTTGTCAAAAAATGTTTAGATTAGTTGGTCGCTGAAGCAATCGGTGCTTGTACATCAACGGTTTCGTCAGTGTTGGCTTCAATTTTTTCGGCAGCTGATGCAACTTTTTCTTTGTTTTCTTCAACCACTTCGGCTTTGGCGGTTGCCGTTGTACTTGCTGGGGTGCTTGCAGCAGCAGTTGCGGTGGCTGTTTCGGTAACGGCTGGCGTGCTTGCGTTAGCGTTTAATTGCTCTTTGGTGAAGTGCTGACCTGCTGGACGCATAAATGCCGTTACGCCAACCAACGCCACAATAGCTAAAAACGCTACTGAACCGATTAAGGTGTGTAGCAGTTCTTTTTTGATATCATTTTCCACAACGTCATGATGAGACATGATAAACCTCACTTAAATTTTTAACCAGATGGTAATATTATACGAAATTTCTGTATCATTATATACTAAATTTTTACAGCATTGTATAAAACCTTATTAATTTTATGGTTTTTTTTGTATTATCGGCGTTTTTTTGGGCTATTTTGCTTGCTTAATACACTGATAAGGAACAAAAAACCGCTTAACAGTAATATCGGATAACTGCCCCAACGCATAAATGGCGTGTTGCCTGTGCGAGATTGGATTTCGCCACGCAGGACAGTTGATTGAAACTGTGGTGCTTTAGCAACGATTTGTCCTTTGTCGTTGATGATGGCGGTTACGCCTGTGTTGGTGGCACGCACGAACCAGCGTCCTGTTTCTATCGCACGCATTTGCACCATTTGTAAGTGTTGCAACGGGCCTGCCGATGTGCCAAACCATGCATCATTAGAAACGGTTAGCAAAAAGTCGCTGTGTTTGGCATTTTGGCGAGTGGTGTCAGGATAAGCAACTTCATAACAAATTGCCACGCCAACACGGTTATTTTTGGCGGATAAAGGCGGTTGATTGGCTTTGCCTTCGCTAAAACTAATCGCACCGCCCATCAAGTCTGGCAATGCCCAATTTAACAAGCCTTCAAACGGTACATATTCGCCCACAGGGACAAGGTTTTGTTTTTTGTACAAGCCTTCGGCATTCGCCCCCAACGCAATCACGCTGTTATAATACGGTGGGTGTTTGTCGGTTGCCGAGTTATATTCGCTGTTATCCACATAGGGTATGCCTGTTATCCAACTGGTGTTGGTTTGTTTGGCAATATTGGCAACTTCGCTGATAAACTCCCAAGCGTCAAGCTGGGTCATCGGAATGGACGCTTCTGGCTAGACCACGATGTCTTGCCCCCATTCGCTTTGCGATAACGTGGCGTAGATTTCTAGGGTTTTTGATTGATAAGAGGTAAGCCATTTTAAATCTTGCGGAATGTTGCCTTGAATTAATGACACCTTGAGATTTGGGCTGTTTTTGGCTTGCGTCCACGCAGGATTAATCAACCACAACGCCACACTTGCCACCAATAGCACACTGGCTAAAATGACAAATTGATAACGTTTGCGAATGGTTTCTACCAAACTTGCCGATACAAATACCGACAAAAAACTAATCGCCAATACGCCAAAAATTGGAGCAAGGCTATTTATCCACATTTGTTCGGTATAAGCATAACCCACAAATAACCAAGGAAAACCTGTAAAAAGCCAAGTTTTTAGCCATTCTTGTAGCACCCAAAGCGATGCAAAGCTAAAAGGTTGTTTGGCGGTATACTTGTTAAAAACCCATGCCAACAAGCCATGAAACAAGCCCATGACAAGCCCCATCACCGCAATCATCAAAACTGCCAAAACCGCAGGCGTGTTGCCATATTGGTGAATGGACGTGTACAGCCAAAACGCCCCCACGCACCAAAGCCCCATGCCGTACATCTCACCAATCAAAAACGCACGAGCATGCGTCATCGGTGCTAGTAGCAAGGCATACAGCACCAAAGGCGAAATCAACGCAACGAACCACAATTGATAAGGGGCTAACGCAAACATAAACATCGCCCCAGCCAGCCATGCAATTATCAAACGTGGCAACAGGGCAAATTCATTGATACCGCTGTCATGGCTTTGGGCGGTCAGTTGTTTTTTTAAAGATTGGGTATTTAAACGCATAATTTACAAAATCAGATTGGTTGGCAAGACTAACCATTATACCCTTTTACCAATTCAATTTCTTGAATAAATCGCTCATCAGCCGATAAAACCGTTAATTGACAATCATCAATCAGCACTTTTTGTCCCAACAAGTCATTGACTTGCCCCAAACTGTGCATTACCAAACCGCCCATGCTATTGACTTCATTATGCAAAAACGTTGTGCCAAGCTGTTGATTACACAGCTCAATCGGCGTGATGGATTGCACAATCCAAGTATCGGTTTTGCCGACCACAGGGATGATGTGATTGGTTTCGTCAATACCTGCGATGTCGTCATGTTCGTCTTCAATGTCGCCCACGATTTCTTCTAACAAATCTTCTAGTGTTACCACGCCTGCGGTATTGCCAAATTCGTCAATGACGATAGCCATGTGCATTTGGTTTTTTTGAAAAAGGCGTAATAAATTATCCGAACGAGCGGTTTCACTGATAAAAATCGGCCGACGTAACACGCTGTCTAAGTCAAAATATGCGGTACCGCCACGGGCTTTTTCCACCAAAAACGGAATCAAATCTTTTGCCAATAAAATGCCGATAACATTGTTTTGGCTATCATCTTCAAACACAGGATAGCGAGAATGCGTCGTCTCTAGGTAGGCTTGCATAATGTCTGGTGGTGTGGCATGAATGGATACGCCTGTTACTTGGCTCATCGGTGTCATGATTTCGTGGACTTGCGTGGCAGGTAGCTCAAGCACGCCCTCTAACATCGCAACCGTATCAGGCTCAAGCAGTCTGCGAGAATCATGAATGATTTTTACCAGTTCATCACGGGTTTCTGGTGCGGTGGATAGCCAGCGTTTTAGCCCTTTTGACCAAATGCTGGAAGTTTGTTGGTTACTCTGGTGTGAGTTGTCGTCTGACATGACGGACATAGACCTCTTGTTGCGAATATTGCTTGCAACTTTAACCCAACTTGCGTGGGCTTGCAATCTTTTTTTTAAAAAATTAACAAAATTTTGTCAAAATGATTGTCAAAAATTGCAAACAGATGTTAAATCTTATTGCTCAATCCAATAAATAACTCGCTCTTCTTGGTCTATTTCGGATATTTTGGTTTCGGACACACAGCGACCTGCAACGCTGACGTTATTTTGGTACATCAATTGCTTGGTTTTGGCTTTATCCTTGGTAATTAACAAATGCCAATCGGGCAAATCTTGTCCACGGTATAGACGTTTGTACGCACAAGTGGCAGGCAACCACGGCAAATCCGCCAAAATCTCCACCGTCAAACTGATACAATCAGGCACATAGGCACGCCGTTCGGCATAGCGTGAACAACTGCCCGTTTCACAGTCCAGCAGTCGGCACGCCACATCGGTGTATTCCACTTCGTCCGTGTCTTCGTCTTGCAATTTTACCAAACAGCATGCCCCACAGCCATCGCACAGGGCTTCCCATTCGGCGGTGGTGAGCATATCTAGCGGATATTTTTGCCAAAAATTTGGGCGAATATCGGTTTGGGCGGGCGAGGTGTTATTGCTTGGCATAGGATAGTAAGTCTTAATAAAAATTCACATTATTATAACGGAAAATTTTGTTAAAATGGTATATTGTAAATTTTTAGCCAACATTTTTAACCAACAAAAGGACAATGGCATGCAAATCCAAACTTCAGAATTACAATCCACCACGCCAGATGGCACAACGCTAAAAAGCTACGTTTGTTCGCCAAACGACAGCTTAGCAACCAAACTACCTGCGATTTTGGTCGCACCTGAATGGTGGGGTGTGAGCGAACACCCAAAAAATGTTACCGAAAAACTTGCCAAAGCGGGCTTTGTCGCTGTGGCGATGGACATTTATGGCGATGGCAAATTAACCACCGATGCCAGTCAAGCCAACGAATGGATGAGCCAAATGCTTGCCGACCAAGACAAACTGATGGCTCGTTGTGCATTGATTTTAAAAGATTTTTGTCAATTGGACAATGTGGATAAAGACCGTATCGGTGTAATTGGGTTTTGTTTTGGTGGTAAAATTGCGTTGGATATGGCTCGTGAAGGCTTTGATATCAAGGCAGTTGCGACTTTTCACGGCAACCCAATGCCAAAACAACCCGCCCAAAAAGACAAATTTATAGCCAAAGTCTTGGTTGCACATGGCGAAGCTGACAGCATGGTGTCTATGGAGGCGATTGAGGGCTTAAAACAAGAGCTGGACAATGCCCAAGTGGATTATACCATTGATGTGTACGAGGGGGCAAAGCATGGTTTTAGCAATCCGCACGCCGATGAACGTGCCAAACAAAATGGCGTGGATTTGGGCTATGATGAAGCAGCCACCACGATTAGTTGGGATAATATGATTGAATTTATGAATAAAAATTTGTGATGGGTGATAGCGATTGCTTATCAAATTTGACAAGCAACAATTTATAATCAGCAAACACTTTTGTGGTTTGCTGATTTTTTATGCGTACTAAAAAAAATTTGCGATATTATACACAAGTGTTTAAAAAACACAATAAATAAATATGTTAAATGTATGTTTATTATTCTTAAAAAGTTTTATTAAATTAAAATAAATATTAAATATATATTTTCAAATAAAAATAAACAATAAAATTGGCTTAACGACAAATTTTACAGGATAAATAGCCTTAATTTATCCCAAAAAATCGGTTAGGATAAAGATATCTTTATTCACCCGACAAGGAACAAAGCCATGGCAAATTACAGCTTTTATTCACAGTTTGACAACCAAACGAACCGACCGAGTAACAAACAACCGCAAATCGCACTGTTTATTGACGCAGAAAACGTACCAGCTCAGCACATGGACGATGTGATGGCAACCTTGCAACAGCAAGGCGAAATCGTCATCAAACGTATCTATGCCAACTGGAGCAAGCCACAAGTGCAAGGCTGGCGTGATGCGATTGTGTTACATGGTCTGACGAGTATTCACCAATTTGACCATGTGGTCGGCAAAAATGCCAGCGACATCAGCATTTGTATTGATGCGATTGAAACTTGTTTTAAAAAGAAAATTGACATTTTTTGTGTGGTGACTTCTGATAGCGATTTTACGCCTTTGTGCTTGCGTTTGCGTGAATATGGCAAGCAAGTGATTGGCATGGGCAATATGAACAGCTCAAAATCGCTGGTGAATGCGTGCAATAGTTTTAAATATTTTGTCAAAGAAAACCAAAGTTTGCCAGCACCGATTGCCAAAAATCCTGTCAATTTGCACAACAAAAAATCCCCAAATCCAAACGAAAGCAAAAAATTGATTGCCTTTATCAAAGAATTGATTGCGAGCAAAGGCAAAGATGGCGTGTTAAACACAGCAACTTTGGGTTCAGCATTGCGAAATCACCCAACACTGGATATGAGTACCTTTGGTTATAGCAAAATTGGGGATTTGCTAAAAGTGATGCACGATTTTGACACCTTTACCGAAAATTCGGCATTGTATGTCAAAGTGCATGGCGAACAACCAAAAGCCCAACCACAAAATCAAGCAAAACCACAACCAAAAGCCCAAACTCAAACAATCCCAGAGCCACCGCCGACTTATCAATCAAGTATGCTACAGGACAAAATATCCAGCGACATGATGTTAAAAGACACCGCCTTAACCAATGCGTTAAGCAATGCGATTGCCACTTATCAAAAAGACAACTTTGCCAAAGTATCTGATGTGAATAGCTATCTTTACGCCACTTTTGGAATTCGTTGTGAAAACTATGGCTACAATGATATGGTAGAATTACTAAAAAATCTTACCACTTTTGAAGTCAAAAAACAAAAAGACCCAAAAACCCAACAATCGGTGTACTATGTCGCTGACAAACGCTTTTTGACCGACAATGACACCGCCAACGCCGAACCACAAACCAGCACGCCCAACACACCCAGCAAAGCCACTTGCCAAGAGTTGCGTGACAATAACCATTTGGTTGAAAACATTCGTCAAGCGATGGAAAAACACGAACAAAACAACAATGGTTGGGTAATGTTGGCACATATCGGACAAGCATTGCGAGAAAATGGAGTGTCGCACAAAGAGTTTGGTTTTAAAACATTGGCGGAATTGTTAAAAACCATGGATTTGTTTGACATTGAACAAAAAAACTCATCAACTTATGTCAAAGACCCATACTTTAAACCAAAAAAATCGATGAAAACTGAAGAAACCACCACAACCCAAACGCTTGACATTGAACCAGTTGCAAACAAAGGCGTTGAAATCACAGAAATTGAAAATGCTGAAATCGCAACAGCTCAAAATGATGTGGTGGAAATGATTGAAACATCTGAAAGCCTTAATGTTGTGGCAGAAAGTAGCGAAACCGTTGCAGAAGTGACAGCAGAAACCACAGCAGACGAAATGGCAGAAGAAACAGCCGAAACAACGCCAACATCAACCACAGACGAATTGATTAAATTGTTAAGCGATTCGCAAAATGATGAAAACTTTGTCAATGATGCCAATGATGATAGCGACAGAGATGAAGAAGAAATTTCATTGGGTGAAGCGATTGATATTGCTATTGAAAGCACCGCCCAATCAGATGGCTGGACAAGTTATAGCGATATTGGCAAATTTTTGTACAAAGAATTTGGCGTGCGTTGCTCGGATTATGGTTGCAAAAACTTTATTGAATTTGTCAAACAATATGCCGATTTTAATGATACTGACATTGAAGAGCAAAAAGTTAATAGCAAATTGTGTTTAAAATTATCGGACTATACCAATCCCATTCTTTATAGCTCATAGAAAAAGAATGTTATAAAAATGGGGAAAATTGGTTTTAACTTATCGTGCGTAATTCTCCACCTATAATCTTTCTTGCGAAGCAGTGCTTCTCAGGTGGAGATGTAAGCACTAACGCCCCAATCAGGGCGTTCTTGTTTTTCGATATACTGTCTAATTGTATCAATGGTAGCACCACCAGTCGTTAGCAAACAAATGGGATTTTAGTTGATTATTCATAATTGACACCAAATAAAAACAATGCTAGATTATACCCATATTTCAATTGCCTAACAAGCCATGCTCAAAGCCTACAAATACCGAATTTACCCAAACAGTGAACAAGCCTTGCTAATTGAAAAGCATTTTGGCTGTAGTCGGTTTGTGTTCAACTGGGCGTTGGCATTGCAAAATAGATATTACAAAATCTTTGGCAAATCATTATCACGCACCCAAATTCAAAGTCAGTTAGTCAAAAAGAAAAAGTCTGCCAAATACGCATGGCTAAACGAAGTCAATAGCCAATCATTACTTAATGCTTTACTAAATATCTACACCGCCTTTACCAATTTCTTCAAAGGACGTAGCCGTTTTCCACGCTTCAAATCTAAAAAAATACCAGGGCGTAGCTACCAATGCCGTTCCAAAAAACCTACCTAAATCTACCCAAGAGCAAATTTAGCGTTTTCTTCCTACTTCAACGTTGTTTGCTCTTGTCATTTGACTTAAGACTTACATCAACTCCATAGGCTATCACCGTAGAACTTACGGCTAATTGGTTAAAACCTTAGTTGCATGATTTAGGATATTGATACTAGCGTTTATATCTCTATCATGCGTAATATGGCAATTTGGGCATCGCCAATTTCTCATACTAAGTAGCAAGTTATCCAATTTATAATTACAATTGTGGCAAGTTTTCGAACTGGGATAAAATCTATCTAATTCTTTCACTATTTTACCCCATTGGTTCGCTTTATAAATCAGTTGTCTTTTAAACTCATAAAAACCTAAATCATTAATCGCACGGCTAAGTTTTTTATTCTTTACCATGCCTTTAATGTTGAGGTTTTCAAGACAAATCACATCATAAGACTTAACAAGGCTTGTGGTTAGCTTGTGTAAAAAGTCTTTTCTGATATTGCTGATTTTAAAGTGTAGCCGTGATAGCTTGGTTTTCGCCTTTTCACGGTTTTTAGAGCCTTTTTGTTTTCTTGATAAACTTTTATTTAATCGTCTTAGTTGTTTGAGTTTGTTTTTTAATGGTTTTGGGGCTTGAATTTTTTCACCATTTGACAAGGTGGCAAGGTCTGTAATGCCTAAATCAATACCAACTTGTTTGTCTGTTTTGGGTTGTGGTTTGACAACATCGTTTAATTCAACAGCAACCGATACAAACCATTTTTCGCCTTGTTTAAAGATTTTGGCGGATAATATTTTACCTTGTAAACGCAAGTTTTCACGCATTCTAACAAGTCCAAGATTGGGGACTTTGATAAAAGGTTTGTTATTGATGTCAATAAGTTTAAATTGGTCGTTGGATAGGCTAAATCTATCATTTACGCCTTTTTTGCGAAATTGTGGGTATTTGCTTTCACCTTTAAAAAAGCGTTTGAATGCGTCTCCTAGTTGTATAATGGCAAGTTGTGGGCTACATTTGGTTACTTCTAGCATAAAGGGGAATTGTTGTCTTTTTATGCTATTTAGTTGTTTTCTTAATTTGCCTTGACTAGGCTGGTTAAGCTGGTTTTTGTCAATTTCTATGCCATTTTTCAAGCATTCATCACGATAAGTTTTATCGGCTTGGTATTGTTTTTGCCAATTATCTAATGCCCAATTATAGGCAAGACGGGCTACACCGCAAGCCTTTGCAAAGTAAGTTGCTTGTTTATTCGTTGGGTCTAGGGCGATGATGTGTCCACGTATTAGGGTCATTCTAGTACTTATCGTAACGTCTGTGTCCTTTTGGCGTTCTTTTGGCAACAAGTACACCGCTTTCGTCCCATCTGCGTAATGTTGAGATAGATACGCCAAGTTGTTTTGATGCTTCGTTGATACTAATTAATCTGTTCATTTGGATATTATAAAGTAGATTTAGTTAGATTTCAAGAAGCAGTTTCAAACCCCCAACACTGCACCGTAAACTTTGAGCAAGGTATTATCAACTTACCCAAACTCAAGGGCATTAAAACTGTATTTAGCCGTGAATTTATTGGCAATATCAAAACGGTTACGATTAGCAAAACTGCTACAAGCAAATACTATGCAAGCGTATTGGTAGAAAATACTGATATATTGCCAACACCAACCACCATTGAACCTAGCTTAACAATTGGTATTGACTTAGGTATCAGTCATTTACTAAATCTATCAGACGGTAGCAAGTTTGATAATCAAAAACATTTAGCCAAATCTAGCCAAAGGCTTGCTATAGAACAAAAAATCTTTGTTCGCAAACAAAAGACCAGTAAAAACCATCAAAAACAAAAATTAACCGTTGCTCGTATTCATGAAAAAGTACGCAACCAGCGTTTAGACTTACACCAAAAAATCACGCATAAACTGATTTGCGAAAACCAAGCTACCAGTTATGCACTTGAAGATTTAGCGGTAAAAAACATGGTAAAAAATCGAAAACTTGCCAAAGCGATTAATGATGCAGGCTTAGGTCAATTTGTTACCTTACTTACCTATAAGGCAAAATGGTATGGTAAAAACATTCTAAAAGTCAATCGGTTCTTTGCCAGTAGTAAAATTTGTTCGCATTGTCATCACAAATTAGACAGTCTGCCGTTGTCAGTCAGAAATTGGACGTGTCCTAACTGTCAAACACACCATGACCGTGATATCAATGCAGCAAGCAATATACGCTATCAAGCGTTAGCTGATATAGCAGGACTTGCTATTGTGTAAAGAGTTCCCCCAGCACAATACTTATCAGCGTAAGTGTGCTGGCGAAAGGTAACAACTCAATCTAGGCTTAAGTTGTTATGGGTCGCAAAGATTCTCACGCCTACCGCTAGGTTTGGTGGTGGGAGTATGTCAAATGAGGATAAATGGGAATAAAAAGGAACTAAAATCTTAACAAAGAAAAAAATCATAAATTGGGATAAATAGGAAAATATTCTCATTTTGCTAATCCTCCTACCAAATACAATTGCTCATAACTGGTGTTAGAATAGATATGAGCAATTCCACTTTACAACTTGCTGTAGAAGTTGGCTTACAGACTAAAAACTTTAAAGAGTTAGACCAGCTTTCCACTGAGCTAAGAGAGGCTGGAATAGGTGTATCAAATTTAACAAAAACAAGGCTTAAAAAATTTAAACCTGCACCAAAAAATTTTTTAACAAATTTCTCGCCCCCTCGGTGGCAAACGATTCTGGGTGATATTGCACGCCTTGAATGGGGTATTCTTTGTGGCGAATGCCCATAATCTCATCACCGAGCAAACTTGCGTCTTTCATGGATTTATCAAGGTTTTTATCATTTTGCACAAGGCTTGTAATCTCTAAACAATCTGGCAAACTCATAGCTTCCACCATCAGCGAGTGATACCGCATGATGTCAATATTTTGTGGCAAACCATGATAAACGCCCTTGCCGTCATGGCGAATGGGGGACGTTTTGCCGTGCATGGGCGTGTTCGCTCGCACCACTTTTCCGCCAAAAAAATGGGCAATGCCTTGCATTCCTAAGCACACACCAAGTAACGGCACGGTTTTGCCAATCTCGGTAATCACCTCACCGCACACGCCAAAATAAGCAGGGTCGTCTGGCGAACCTGGGCCTGGGGAGATGATGATACGGTCTGGGTTTAGGGCTTTGACATCGTCTAAGGTAAGTTCGTTGTTGCGTTTGACGGTGATGGTAAAATCATTGCCGTTTTTGTTTTTGATGTCGGTTAAAATCTCGCCAATATATTGGTAAAGGTTAAAGGTAAAGCTGTCGTAGTTGTCAATGATAAGTACGTTCATTTTGTTCTCTTTTTATTCTGGTAAAAATCCTGCAATGCCTTTATCTTTGACTTCATCAATAGAAATTTCATCAAAAGTTAAAGGATTTTGCCCTGTCAAAATTGCGTTTAATTTGGCTGGTGTTTCTTCATCAATCATGGTTAAATATAATGGGTCTCTGTTATTTTCTTCAAATTTTTCACAAATTTTATCTATTGCCTGTTCTTTATCTAACCCACTAATATCAGGTAAGTCCAATTGCTTTTCTGCTTGAGTTTGTTTGCCATAATTATGAAAAATAAAACCATCAGCATAGCTAAAATACCGCTCTATGTGATTGTTTATAACAATTTTCCAAGCAACTCCATCAGCCACTCGGTAACTTGAAAATCCATAATAATTGTCAATCACATTATCCAACAAATTTAATTCGTCATTGATTGAACAAACAATATAAATTTTATTTTCTAAACTTGGCATGATAAAGCAACTGTTTCGGTTGTAATAATTGGTAAAACTCCAACTTAATCCATCATTCCAAGATAATGTCTCTTGGTTTTGCAATTTTAATTGATTGGCTAAATCTTGAATGTTCATATTTTTACGTTTGAGTTCATTTTCATCAAATACATACCAATTGGCTTTATAACCAAACGGCACTAGAAAGTTATCAGCCGTATCATTTTGCAAAGTTTCAATGGTTTGCGGTGCTTTTTCAACAGCATTAGCATTGGTAAAACCAAACAATCCAAATAAACTTGCTAAAATTTTTTTCATTTTTAACCGTCCATAAAACAGCTCAAAACAACCTTCATCGCCGACAACTTCCGCACAATCTCTTCATACTCATCTTCAGGATTACTGTCATACACATTACCGCCACAGGTCTGGGCGTACGCCTTTGTGCCATTGACAAACAACGAACGAATGGGAATGGCAAAAATACAATCGCCATTGAATGAAAACTGCCCCAACGCTCCACCATACGCCCCACGTCCGTCTGGTTCAAGCTCATTAATAATCTTAATCGCTTCAATCTTGGGCGCTCCAGACAGCGTGCCTGCAGGAAAATTACTCGCCAAAGCACTAAACATATCCTCGGACGGGTGAATGATACCGACAATCTCGCTAGAGATGTGCTGAACGTGCGAAAAACGCTTAATGTCCATCAAATTTCGCACTTTCACCGTGCCAAACTGAGCCACACGCCCAATGTCATTGCGGTGCAAATCCACGAGCATATTATGCTCGGCAATCTCTTTGGGGTCGTTGAGCAATTTGCGAGCAAGTTGCCTATCTTCGGTCGTATCCTTGCCACGCTTAGTCGTGCCAGCAAGCGGAAAAGTTTCCATCTCGCCATTACGCAAGCGAAACAGCAGTTCTGGGGACGCACCGATGATTTTTTGCTCACCAAATTTGACAAAATACATATGCGGAGACGGATTAATTTCACGCAATTTTTCATAAATTGGCAAGGTGTCGCCCACAATGGTGTAATGCGATTTAAAACCAACTTCACATTGAAAAATCAAGCCTGCCTTGATGTCTTCTTTGACTTTTAGCACGGTTTTGGCGTGTTCGTCTTTGGTCATGCCATCGCCCAAAAAACGCACCTTTGGTGGTGTGTGGCATGGCGGTGGCAAGTCTAGCAAAGCTTTAATCTCATCAATGCGATTTTGTTCATAATAAAAATAAAAAATCTCACCTGTCATTTTATCAAGGCTTAAACCGTCCAAATACAAGCCAAATTTAAACGGCTCAAAGTCGCTTGAGCCTTGCACATTAAGGCTTTTTTCAAAAAAATTGATACAATCAAAACCCAAATAACCAACCAGTCCGCCTGTGTGATTGCGTGCGATGACGTGCTGTGGCGTGATTTCTTGCAAAAGTTGGTAGGGATTTTCACAAGGATAATCGCAGGTTTCGCCATTTTTTTCGCTGATTGACAAGGTATATTTGTCTTTGGCAAAAATGATTTTTTGGGGGTCAAAACCGATGATGTGGTGGCGTGAAATGTGGCTTTCTTCGCCTAAGGATTCAAACAAAAAACAGGTGTCGTATTTTTGTTCAATGTTTTTAAATAGTTCAAAAAAATCAATGTCTTGGGCAAGTTTGATTAGATTTGGTTTGCTGGCAAGGGTGATTTTGGGTGGTTTTGGTGTTGTCATTTTAACGCTCATTTTTTAAGGATTTAATCATGAATTTGTGAAATTTTTTGGTTTATTTTTTCAACCCATGCTAAAGTTTCAGGATTTTTATGGGGCATAACTTTTAATTCTTTTTGATAATTTGCTGTATCAGCCCAACTGATAAAACAAATTGAGTTGCCAAAAATTGTTTTTTCTTTAAAGTTAATTTTTACACAAGGATTTTTAAAGCTGATTAAAGGTTTAAATTCGCAAGTAACAGAACAGATGTTTTGATATGGAACTTCTTATTCTATATTGTTTCTTTTGATTTTTAAGCTTAAACCCGTATCCCACACTTCATCAGCAAGCCTAAAAATAGTTTTACTCATCAATTGATATTGAGCGAAAGCAAATAAACCAAAAAATATTGCATTAAAAACATAGGTGTATTGTGATGTTACAATACTGTACACAAAAAAACCAATACAAATGATGGATAATATGTAAGAACCTCAAGCGTTATTTACACTTTGTTTAAAATAAAACTCCAACCACTCATAAGGAGTAAAGGTTTGAGTTTTGCCAGTAATATCATCTTTTTTAGTTAAAGATGAATGGGGTTTAACGGTATTATAGAAATTAAGAAATCTTGTTAATTCTTGCTTTCTATGTTCACTACCTGTAAATTCACATTGTTCATGCCACATTTCCATGAGCGTACGTATTACTCGTTCTGCTTTACCATTGGTTTGTGGTTTGGCAACTTTGGTGAATTTCTGATTGATGTTGTTATCATAACAGGCTTTGACAAATTCATGGTCTTTTGTGCCTTTATATTCTGTGCCATTGTCAGAATAAATCACCTCAATCGTATAAGGGCAAGGTTTAATAACTTGTTCTGTCAGAAACTTAGCCGCACTAAAAGCTGTTTTGTCTGGCATAATACAAGCATACAGTTCACGAGAATAATCATCAATGGCAACAAACAGATATTCTCTAGGGCTGTTGCTATTTTGTCCTTTGAGCAGTGGTAGGCGTTTTGTATCTACGTGTACCATCTCACCAGGATAGGATTTATTATAACGCTTGGCTTGTTTTTTGAGTTTGTCTTGTATACTCTTTTCAACTTTAGCTAAGCGTTTAATGCCAAATTTCGCTTGTTTAAAGCGATTATTGACACTGGTTTGTGGTTTTAGTAACTTCACTCTAGCAAGTTTCAATACCTTGTAGATTGTTGGTCTTGATACTTTGTATTCTTCAGCAAGTGATGTTACGCTTTGTTTGTTTTGATGATAGGCTATCCAAATAGCTTCTCTTTCAAACGGTAGCAGTCTGGTGTTTTTATGTATGTTCATTTGCAGTATTTTATCCTAAATACTGTAAATAACGCTAGGATATCTTACAGATAATATAATGCTAAAGATTTTAAATTTTATCTTCTCAAAATGGCTAAAATCACTCGCTAAACTTTTCATCGTTAAAACTTATCTTTTAAATTCGGCAATAAATTCGCCACATCATTGGCTTGATACGCCTTTGCACCCCTTGACACAGTGGCAATGCCCACGCCAAGCCGTTCGGCAATTTCTCGTTGTGGCAAACCTTGTTGCAATAAGGCAAAAATCTGCATGCGATTGGCAAGCTCGCCTTGCTCTTTTTGGGTCAAAATCGCTGACAGCAGATTTTTTGTGCGGTTTTTATCATCACTTTCACAAAGCAGGTCTATCAAATAGGCGTAGGCTTTTTGGTTACTGGTTTGGGCGTTGTCGGTGTTCATCATTTTATCAAAAATCAACTCAAAAAATAAATGTTTTTATGTTCTAGTATGTTGATACATGATACTGGTTTTTGCAAAAATTTGCAAACAAAATAAAAAAAAGATATCTTTTTATCCAAAAAGTATTATACAATATGTGAATATTTGTTACCTAAGCATTTTTTACCGCCAAAAAAAGGTATAATCTAAACCATCAAAACAGATTTATCAGTTTTGATTAACAATATCACTTTGACAAATCAATTTTACTAAACTCATATTTACCAAATCAATTAACAAACCGCCATGCCAAATTCGCTAAGTCAGTTAGACTTAAAGCCCTTGCAACACTTTTCCCAAAACCTGCTTGCCAATTTGCGAGCCACAGGTTATATGCTGATGGGTTCAACCAAGGCGATTTATTGGGTAAAGCCGACCGTTTGGCAGTTTTTGTTTTTTGGGACGACCGCATTATTTAGCAATCTGTTGTTTTCGTGGCTTGCCAGTGATGAAAGTACGCATTTTAATCAACAAGGCTTGATTAGTTATTTGGTGTGGACGATGGTGATGTTGGTAGCAGGTTTGGTGCTTGCCAAACGCCATACCAATGCCAATTTGATTTTTGTGCCTGCAGTGCTGTGGTTGGTCGCTGATACCTTGATGGCGTTGCTACAAAGCTTGATTCAGTGGATATCGCATTACGGTTGGTTGCCTGCTTGGAGCTATGCGATTTTGCCGATATTTTTTACGGTGTTGTTTGTTTGGCAAGCGTTGGCATTGCTTTGGATTTTTGGTAAACAGTTGCGATGGTCGTGGCTTGAGCGGGGTTTGATTTTGTTTGGGGCGTTTGTGGTGTTTAGCGTTTGGCAACAAAATGTCAAAACACAACCGATTTTCCAAGCCGATGTCATACCGCCAACCATCAGCGAAGAGGCGTTTTACGCACAACAAAATTTGCTAGAAAATACCTTAAAAGATATATTGCCAGAGCGTCCAACGGTGCGTGATTGGTACTTTTTGGGCGTGGCAGGTTATGGCGAGCAAGACGTTTTTCGTGCCGAAATTGAGCTAACCACCGAATTTTTGAACAACCAATTTGGCATGATGGGGCGTTCGGTCAATTTGATTAATAATCCGATGACCTTGCAAGTATTGCCAATCGCCAGTAAAACCAGTATTGACAGGGCATTACAAGCGATTGCCAAAAAAATGAATGTAACCGAAGATGTGCTATTTTTGACCTTAACATCGCACGGTGGCGATAAACTGCTGGAAATGTCCAATCCACCGCTAGAGCTTGATGAAGTTGATGCCAAATGGTTACGCCAAAGCCTTGACAAATCTGGGATAAAATGGCGTGTCATCGTGGTATCTGCTTGTTATTCTGGCTCGTTTATTGATGATTTAAAATCGCCAACGACTTTGGTTATCACCGCATCAGCAAGCGACAAAGCATCTTTTGGTTGCACCAACGAAGCGGAATACACTTATTTTGGACAAGCATTTTTTGCCGAAAGTTTGCCAAAATTTCGCCGTTTTCAACCTGCCTTTGAAGAAGCGATTGTCAATATCGGCAAACGTGAAAGGTTGATGGGTTTTGAACCGTCCGAACCGCAATTTGTCATCGGTGAACAGATGAAAAGAATGTTGTCAGAGTTTGAAAAAAATCTAAAACCATTGGCACAAGACAATCCGCAAAAACCTGAAATCACCGAACAGCAACACAGCGAAACGACAACTTTACAGTTAGATAAACTTGATGAAAAAAGTTTGGCAAAATTGGTAGAATGATGGTTTAAATCATTGTTTTGGCAAGGTTTGGCTTTCGTTACGGCACAATTTTCGCTCGCTGATTTCGCTATTTTTGGGTTTTGGTTTGGTAGGTTTAGCCACTTTTTCTGGGTGGGTGATTTTTAACAATTCTTCATATAAGTCAATGGTTTGTTCAACGGTTTGTTGTTGGGTAAATTCATTGCTCATCTGTGGGCGAGAGACGTTTTTGAGCTGGGTTTTTACCACTTTACAAAGCGATTTTGCGGTAATATCTTTAACCAAACCTTGTGGAAACAGCTCGCTTAACAGTTCGCTATAAATCCCCAAATTCCATGCCACCACAGGCGTACCTAGATGAATGGCTTTTAGCACGTTGATACCGATACTTTCAGGCTGATTGGCAAGACCGACCACGACATTGGCGGCAGACAGCCACTCTCGGCTATCGTTAAAGCGTTTGCCAACAAAAGTAAAGTAATTATCCAAATTTAACGCACGACTGCGTTGCAAAAACTGCTCCACATACAGATTTTCTCGACCATCATCGTCCATGATAATCACATGAATGTTGGGAATGCTTTCTTTTAGATTGCCAACGATGTCAAATAGCCATTGTTGCCCTTTGCCATAGTCCAGCGTATTGGGAAATATCACCCATTTTTTGTGCTCAAGATTGGGATATTCGGCAAAAATTTGACGTAACCAATACACAGATGGGTGATGGCGATAAATAAATTTGCGAATATCTACGCCACGATAAATACGAGTAATCGTGGTATCATCATACTCATCGTGATGGGCTTTGATATATTCAGTTACGCTGTTTGATACGCTAATCAGATGGTCAGCCTCAAAAATCGCCTTATTATAAGCGGTGGTCGAATAATAACCGTAAATGGTCGCAATGGTAATCGGACGATACGCTATCGGCACAAGTTGTAACGCCCATTTTAGCACCCACGCAGGCGTGCGAGAATGCACATGAATAATATCAGGGCGATGGTGATTAATCAGCCGAACCAACGGAATCACCGACCACAGCGAAGACCAAGTATGTTTTTCCATAGACAAAGGAACATACACACCGCCATCACGCTTTAGGCGTAAAGCCAGTTCATTGCTTTTTGGGGTGCTTGCCACAATGACGGATTGATGACCTTTTTTGATTAACAAGCGATTTAACGAAAAAATACCACGTTCATCTTCATCATGATACAAAGATGACAGCAGTCGCATAACTTTCATGGTGTGTTTAACCCACGCTACAAATTTTTTATCAGTCTAATTTTTTATCAATTTAAAAATAAAAAAGCGAGCCTAAAATAGACTCACTTATCATATCATACAACTGCCAAAAACGTCATCAAAAAACCAACGCTAAGTAAGCTGTGAAATTGGCATAAAAAAACTGCCAATTATTTGATTTTTGCTTCTTTAAAAATCACGTGCTGACGTACAACTGGGTCAAACTTTTTGATTTCCATTTTGTTTGGCATGGTACGTTTGTTTTTGGTCGTGGTGTAAAAATAACCCGTACCTGCTGACGAAACTAATTTGATTTTATCTCTCATCGCTATTGCTCCAAATAAATATTAAGTTTTGGCAAAAAAAATTAAATTTTTTCGCCACGAGCACGCATGTCCGCTAAAACTTGGTCAATACCAACTTTATCAATCATACGCATACCTTTTGCAGATAAACGTAGGCGAACAAAACGGTTTTCGCTTTCAACCCAAAAGCGATGGTTGTGTAGGTTTGGCAGAAAACGACGGCGGGTTTTGTTGTTTGCGTGAGAAACATTGTTACCTACCGCTGGGCGTTTTCCAGTCACTTGACATACTCGAGACATGGCTTACTCCTAATCGGTGTGCATGAGGGTCGCTCATGCCAAAATCTGGTTGATAAATAAGGTACGCTATTATAACATAGCCGATACGATATCTTATCAAAGTTATCTATTAATATTTTTTATCAAAAATCTTATTTGTAAAAGTTTTTTCAATAAAAAATTTAAGGTTAATTTAAAGGGGCTATTTATACCATTTTTTGCCACAAAAAGCAATAAAAAACTTATAAAAAGTCTTGATTTTGGATAAAGTTCACTTTTTTATTTAAGTTTGGTTTAAATAAAAACAACCATTTTTGCACATAAAAAGGCTAGATTATGGTGGGTTTTTGTGCTAATATGATTTTATTTATCAAATATGTATATATTTTGCTATTATTTTTCTTTTTTTATAAAAATGTGTTAATTTTTATCGTTTTTAGTGGTTAAGAATGTTCGTAAAAGTTTGCCAATAGGGGGTATGATGACTTATCAAAATGTTAGACAAAAAATTAAGGCGTTTTTTGCCCTTGATATGGCAGGTGGCATTGTGCTGGCGTTGTCGGCTATTCTTGCGATGATTGTGGCAAATTCGCCTTTATATAGCTTGTATAATCATTGGCTTGAGTTGCCGATTATTGTGCAGATTGGCAGTTTAAAGATTGACCATGATGCGGTGCATTGGATTAATGATGGCTTGATGGTGATTTTTTTCTTTTTGGTGGGGCTTGAGTTAAAGCGTGAGGTGCTGATAGGCGAGCTGTCTGATGTCAAAAAGGTGATTTTGCCTGCGTTGGCGGCGGTGGGTGGTATGTTAGTGCCTGCGTTGTTTTATGCGGGATTTAATCAGCATGATGCAACTTTGTTAAAAGGTTGGGCGATTCCTGCGGCGACTGATATTGCCTTTGCGTTGGGTGTGTTGATGTTGCTTGGCAAGCGTGTGCCGTTGGCGTTAAAGGTGTTTTTGGCATCTATTGCGATTTTTGATGACATTGGGGCAATTTTGGTGATTGCTCTGTTTTATTCGCATGGTCTGTCTTGGACGGCATTGGGGATTGTGGCGGTTACGTTGTTGGTGCTGTATTTGATGAACCGCATGAACGTAACTCGCACGACTGCATATGTTATGGTCGGTTTAATTATGTGGGTGGCGATGTTAAAATCGGGTATTCATGCGACATTGGCTGGCGTGTTGCTTGCGATGTTTATTCCTTTAACCAATGATAATGACCCAAATCATTCGCCTTTAGAAACCTTGGAGCATGATTTGCATGAAACGGTTACGTTTGTGGTATTACCGATTTTTGCGTTTGCCAATGCAGGCATTCATCTAAGTGGTAGCGGTGTGGGGCAGCTATTTCACAGTGTACCGCTTGGCATTGCGTTGGGATTGGTGCTTGGCAAGCCAATTGGCGTGATGGTGTTTAGTTGGCTTGGCGTGAAGTTGGGCTTGGCAAGTTTGCCGGAAAATGTGTGTTGGAAACAAGTGCTGGGCGTGGCGTTGCTGTGTGGTATTGGTTTTACCATGAGTTTGTTTATCGGTGGGCTTGCATTTGGCGGTATTGAAGACAAGGCATTTGATGAGCGATTGGGTATTGTGATGGGGTCGGTGATTGCTGGCGTGTTGGGCTATGTTTGGTTAAATAAAGTGTTGCCAAAAGTTGAAAACAATGAATTTGAAGCGTCAAAAGACCACACTTATATTCCTTGATGTTTGTTAAATAAACTGAAAAAAGCCAAGATTGTCTTGGCTTTTTTTGTTAAAATTTTAGGACAAATGTAAAGTTTTTATAAAGCGAAACGAGTCATCAGCCTAAAAATCAGCCATGCAACACTTTATAAATGGTATTTGCCATCACTTTGCCAATGCCATTGACTTGTTCAATTTCATCTTGCGAAGCCCCGAGCAACTGTTGTAATCCGCCAAAATGATTCAACAAATCTCGTCTGCGTTTTTCACCCAAGCCCGGAATCACTTCTAAAACCGAACTAGAACGGCGTTTGTCCCGCTTTTTGCGGTGAGCAGTGATGGCAAAACGGTGGGCTTCGTCCCGAATGTGCATAATCAAATGCAACGCCTTGCTATCGGACGGTAAATCCATTGGTTCATGATGGATAAAATGTAGCACTTCTAGCCCAGCTTTTCGCCCTTCGCCTTTTGCCACGCCAATTAGTAAAGTTTGATTTAAAATGCCAAGCTCGGTTAGCACATCTTTTGCCATATTAAGCTGACCCTTACCACCGTCAATCAGTAACACATCAGGCAACGGATTTTTGCTATATCGGCGTGTCAAAGCCTGTTTCATCGCCCCATAATCATCGCCCCCTGTGATACCATGAATGGCGTACTGGCGGTAATCTCGTTTTCGCAATCCGCCTGTATCGCAGACCACGCAACTGGCAATGGTTGCTTCCCCCATCGTGTGCGAAATGTCAAAACACTCAATCCTATCCAAAGTTTTGCCGTTTAACACATCGTGTAAAACGCCTTGTAAGGCTTGATAACGCTGATGAATTTCCAAATAATCGCCGAGTTTGGTTTGCAACGCATTTTTCACATTCATGTTAGCAAGGGTCAGCCATTCGGCACGTTGTTCACGAACCTTTTGTTTTAACACGACTTTTTTGTTAAAAGTTTGGCTTAACGCTTCGGTCATCGCCTGTTGGTCTGGAATGTCGTGGCTTAAAATAATTTCGTCTGGCAAATCATCGCTAATTTGAAAATAAAATGAGCTGATAAATGCCGACAAATTTTCGCCAATATCATTATGGCTATCCACATCAGGAAAATAACTGTTACCACCGAGCATTTGTCCGTTTCTTACATTCATCACATGAACGCAAGTCATGCCCGCCTGCGTGTCAATAGCGATGATATCGGCTTCGCCTTTGACGGTATAGACCGCCTGTTTGGCTTGCACATCACGAATCATGGTCAGTTGGTCACGGTAAAAAACCGCCTGTTCAAAGTTTAATTCTTCGGCAGATTTTTCCATTTTGGCAATGATGGCTTGTTGAATATCGTTGCCTTCGCCTTTTAAAAAACGAATGGTATTATTGACATCGTCAAGGTATTCTTCTTGAGATACCAAGCCGACACAGGGGGCTTTACAGCGTTTGATTTGGTATTCCAAACAAGGGCGTTTGCGAGCGGAAAAAAACGCATTGGAACATTGGCGAACCATAAACATTTTTTGCATAAGTAGCAAGGTTTGTTTTGCTGAATGGGCGGATGGAAAAGGTCCAAAAAATTTGCCTTTTTGGTGCTGACCCTTGCCACGCCCATAGGCAAGGCGTGGAAATTTGTCGGTAGAAACAAATACATACAAATACGATTTGTCATCACGTAACAGCACGTTGTAGGGCGGACGATGCAGTTTGATAAGATTTTGTTCCAGCAATAATGCTTCGGTTTCACTGCGGGTGATGATGGTTTCAATGTTGTCAATGCGTTGCACCAAGGCACGAGTTTTTGGGTGGTCAATGGTTTTGGCAAAGTAGCTATTGACACGGTTTTTGAGCGATTTGGCTTTGCCGACATAAAGAATATCGCCATTTTTGCCAAGCATTTTATAGACACCGGGTAAGTTTGGCAGACGTTTTAACAAGTGGTTTAGGTGTTGTTTTTTTTCGGTTTGAGAATTTGGTGGGGTTGTGTTATTTGGCATTTTTATTGATATGTTTGACAATTTTATTCTATATTACGTTAATTTGATGATTTTTCAATAAAAATCGTATGCAAAAATCACACAAAATCACACTACAAACATTGATAAAATGTTTTTAAAATGATATAAAAGTTAATTTTAACTTGTGTTTAAAAGTTGGAGATAATCATGCTGGCACATTACACTTTAACCATTGAACAGCCTTTAATAGAGCAAGCCAATCATTATGCAAAAGCACATAATGTTAGTATCACGGTGATGTCACCAACTGCGTTTTTACAAACAACAAATCTAAAAACAACAAACTACAATTAAACCAAGTATCATGAAACCATCAAAAAAAACACTTACCGCATTATGCTTAATATTCGCTACGGTTAGCCACGCCGAAACGTATGTCGTAGATACCTTAGGCGGTGAAAGCCTGCAACCGATTATCCAAAATCAGCTTAACCAACTGCCAAATGGCGGTAACGTCATGGTTTATCAACAACGCCTGATTATCAACACCACGCCCCAAAACTACCAACAAATCAGCCAATTTATCCGTCAAATTGACATATTACCACAGACTTTAACTGTCTCGGTGCGTGTCGGCAGTCGTGGCTATAGCCATCAAAATACAGGTTATGGACAAATCGGCATGGTGAACAGCCAATTGTATGTCAATGGACAATGGCAAAACAACCAATCTCAAAGTCAGTCGCAACAGTTTTTTCAAATAAAAACGCTATCAGGCAAACCTGCCCAAATCGGGCTGTCGCAACTCATGCCCACCACACAAATCTACACCCGCTATCGTAACTATCGCCCACAAGTGTGGATAGGAAAAACGTTACTGACGGCAGAGCAGGGCATTAGCGTATTGCCAACCGCTTTGCCAAATGGTCAAGTATCGCTCAATATCAGCCAAAGTAATGGCAAATTTAGCCAGTATAATGGGCAAACCATGCTGAACAGCCAACAATTAAGCAATAGCATAGTGCTATCGCCAAATCAGTGGACGACTATCGGTTTTATCAGTACCCAAAGCGAGCAAAATGGCAGTTATGGCAATGTGTCGGTTAATGAACAATTGCCGATAGAAATTATGGTGAATTAAGAAATGGATAAACAAAACAAGTAAAAAACTGGTTATTTGTTTTTTGATAAAATCGCCACTTGACGGATATAGGTGTGTAAATCATTGACACTCTCAATCATTAATTCATCGTCTTTTGTATAATCGGCATAGGCAATCCAAATCAATAATTGTTTAACACTGTTAAATTCACTATTAAAAAAAGTTTTGGTAAATTGTTTTAGCGTGTTTTCATCTTGCAAGTTTAAGCGAGTTTGCCAACTTTCAATTTTGGCTTGTTGCTCTGGGCTAAAGGTCGCACGGAATAGATATTCAACAATAGCGTGCGGTTCTTCTTCTGCTAAGAGTTTACCCATACGTTTGATATGGCGTTTGCGGGCTTCATGGCTTGTAATGTCGTTAAGTTGTAACAAATCGTCTAAAAAAAACTCACTTGCAGGTAGGTTTTTCATTTGTTTTTTGGATAGGTTCGCCAGTGGTTCGGCAAGTTGTTGCAGGCGTTCACGGGCTTTTTTTTGTTCGGTACGACTGACGGTCATATCCATTTCGCCAAAATTTAGCATTTTTGGTTTCCTATTATTTTGTTTAAAATCGTTGTCGGCTATCGCTAACCGCTTGTAAAATATCGTTTTGGCTAATGCTTGGTACGTCAATGCCTTTAACTTATCGTGCGTAATTCTCCACCTATAATCTTTCTTGCGAAGCAGTGCTTCTCAGGTGGAGATGTAAGCACTAACGCCCCAATCAGGGCGTTCTTGTTTTTCGATATACTGTCTAATTGTATCAATGGTAGCACCACCAGTCGTTAGCAAACAAATGGGATTTTAGTTGATTATTCATAATTGACACCAAATGGAAGTAATGCTAAATTATACCCATATTTCAATTGCCTAACAAGCCATGCTCAAAGCCTACAAATACAGAATTTACCCAAACATCGAACAAGCCTTTCTAATCGAAAAGCATTTTGGCTGTAGTCGGTTTGTGTTCAACTGGGCGTTGGCATTGCAAAATAGATAAAACATTTAGCCAAATCTAGCCAAAGGCTTGCTATAGAACAAAAAATCTTTGTTCGCAAACAAAAGACCAGTAAAAACCATCAAAAACAAAAATTAACCGTTGCTCGTATTCATGAAAAAGTACGCAACCAGCGTTTAGACTTACACCAAAAAATCACGCATAAACTGATTTGCGAAAACCAAGCTACCAGTTATGCACTTGAAGATTTAGCGGTAAAAAACATGGTAAAAAATCGAAAACTTGCCAAAGCGATTAATGATGCAGGCTTAGGTCAATTTGTTACCTTACTTACCTATAAGGCAAAATGGTATGGTAAAAACATTCTAAAAGTCAATCGGTTCTTTGCCAGTAGTAAAATTTGTTCGCATTGTCATCACAAATTAGACAGTCTGCCGTTGTCAGTCAGAAATTGGACGTGTCCTAACTGTCAAACACACCATGACCGTGATATCAATGCAGCAAGCAATATACGCTATCAAGCGTTAGCTGATATAGCAGGACTTGCTATTGTGTAAAGAGTTCCCCCAGCACAATACTTATCAGCGTAAGTGTGCTGGCGAAAGGTAACAACTCAATCTAGGCTTAAGTTGTTATGGGTCGCAAAGATTCTCACGCCTACCGCTAGGTTTGGTGGTGGGAGTATGTCAAAACAACCGTTAAGAAAATGTTGGTATCAACAATAATATTTTTCATTTATCACCAACGACTTTTTTCACGATGTTTAACATTGACACGCATCGCATTTGGTAAAGTTTCCGCCAACATTTTGGCGACCATTTCAGTCATATAAACCGACCGATGTTTACCCCCAGTACACCCAATCGCAATTGTAACCGTATGGCGATTGTTATGCAAAAAAGTCGGTAACCATTTTGCCAAAAACTGCCCAATGTCATTCGCCATATCATCAACTTCTGGGTATTTGGCAAAAAACGCTTTCACACCGTCATCAAGCCCTGTCTGACTGCGAAGTTCGGCTTGCCAATGCGGATTTGGCAACACACGCACATCAAAAATAAAATCCGCATCAATCGGCGAACCATGCTTAAAACCAAACGACAGCACATTCACCGTTACCACATTGTCAACGCCTAGATGGTTGCGGATTTGCTCTTTTAACTCGTGAATATTGAGCAAACTTGTGTCAATTTTGACATCGGCATTGGTGGCAATCGGCTCAAGCAGTTGGATTTCTTGCTTGATGGCATTTGGCAAGTTTTGTACGCTACCGCTCGCCATCAGCGGATGGACACGGCGAGTTGCGTCAAAGCGTGCGACAAGCGTGCTTTCTTGGGCGGTGGTGTAAATAATGATGACGTGATTTTGCCCAAAATTTTTAACAAGTTCGTCATGCACTTCGCCAAATTTTGACAAATCCGCTTGTGGTGTCCGCACATCAACGCCTAAGGCGATTTTGTGAATTTGGCTTTCGGTCAATTTGGCGACCGCCATTGGCACAAGCGACAAGGGCAAATTGTCAAGGCAATAGTAGCCAAAGTCTTCTAAAATGTTGAGAACGGACGTTTTGCCAGAGCCTGAACGCCCCGATACAATCACAATTTGGGTCATTTTTAGTTCCTTGTAAATTCCAAATTATCCAACAACCGAGTTTTATCACCCAGATAGCAAGCAGTCAAAATCACCAATCCCTTATCATCGGCTTTTGGTGGTTGCAAATTTTGGTTGAACACTTCCAAATAATCTACTTTAAAACGCACATTATCAATATTTGTGCTGTTTAAATTATCAATCGTTTTGGCAATGATATTGTCAAAATCGGCAAAATTGGCGGTTTTAAGTTCATTTGCCAAATTTTGTAAGGTTTTTTGTAATAATGGAGCGTGTTTGCGTTCGGTTTCGGTCAAATATTGATTGCGAGATGACAATGCCAAACCATCATCAGCACGCACGATTTCCGCTCCGATAATCTCAATCGGAAAGTTTAATTCGGCAACCAATTGGCGAATAATCGCAAGTTGTTGGTAGTCTTTTTTGCCAAAAATGGCGATGTTAGGCTGAACAATGTTAAACAATTTACTCACCACCAAGCCAACACCGTCAAAATGCGTTGGGCGAGTTTTGGCACACAAAATTTTGCTAATATCACCTGATAACACTTGTACGTTTGTCGGTAAGATTGGGTACATTTCTTCAACGCTTGGGGCAAAAACATAGTCGGCGTTTACACTTGTGAGTTTTTCCACATCAGCGTCTAGGGTGCGTGGGTAAGTGTCAAAGTCTTCGCCTACGCCAAATTGGGTGGGATTGATAAAAATGCTAACGACTACGATGTCGGCATTGGCACGAGCTTTTTTGACAAGGTCTAAATGTCCGTTGTGCAAATTGCCCATTGTCGGCACAAGTGCAATGGTTTGGGTGCGTAACGGTTGTAATGTTTCTCGTAATTCTTTAATTGTGTGGAAGATTTTCATTTTTTTATCCTTAAAAATCAAAAACTATGTTCTGCCGTTGGAAATGTCCGTTCTTTCACCGCTTTATGATACGCTTTAAACGCCCCTGTAATATCTTTGGTTGCGTTTTCTTCCGCCGTCAAAAAGTCTTTGACGAACTTCGCAGGTTTACGAGTATAAACCCCTAACATATCGTGCATAACAAGCACTTGACCATCACAATCCACGCCCGCACCAATGCCAATTACAGGCACGTTAAAGGTCTGCGTTACTTTTTTGGCAAGTTCGCTCGGCACGCATTCCAATAATAAAATTGACGCACCTGCATTCACTACTGTTTCGCAGTCTTTTAGCAGTTTTTCGGCTTGACTTTCGGTTTTGCCTTGTACTTTATAACCGCCAAACACATTCACCGATTGCGGTGTTAAGCCTAGATGAACACAAGTCGGCACGCCATTTTTTACCAAAACTGACACAATCTCGGCAAGTTCCGCACCGCCTTCAATTTTTACCACATTCGCCCCTGCTTGCATGACGGCTTTGCTATTGGCAATCGCATCGGTTAAAGTCGCATAACTCATAAACGGCAAATCGCAAATAATCAATGCATGATTGTTAGCACGAGCCACGTTTTTGGTGTGATAAACCATGTCTTCAACGGTAACAGGCAAGGTGGAAGTCTGCCCTTGCACCACCATGCCAAGACTATCACCAATCAAAATCGTATCAATATCAGCGACTTGCATGGCGTGGGCAAAACTTGCGTCATAACAGGTTAAGCAAGAAAAGGTTTCGCCATTGGCTTTTAATTTGTTTAATGTGGATAAAGTGATAGGTGGTTTTGATTTTTGTTCGGTTGTTAAGTAGCCCATTTTATTGCCTTATAAATTTTTAATTTCTTCTATTAAAATGCGTTGCTTGTGCAATGTTTTCAACCACATTTTAACATAATTAAGGCGTATTTTTGGTTTTTTTCGCTTTTTCCGCTCGTTTTTGTTGCATTTCTGCGTTTAATTCCGAGTGGCTTTTATACGGCACAAGCCCAGACGGTACAAAGGATTTGGCACGGTCAAAATGCGTTAAAGAATCATCAAAAAAGATATGCGGTCTAAACGTTTTTAACACATTGGTTTTTTCCAATCCACCCAAAAAAAACGCCAAATCCACATTCACACCCCAATTTCGCAAAGTTTTAATCGCTCGCATATCGGCAGGGGCATTGCGTGCAGTAACAAGGGCAATGCGGATAGGTGAGTTTTTGAGTTTACTTGGCAAACGGTTTTGCAAATTAGATAATTTGATTAAAAAATCGGCATATGGCACTTTATTCATGGGCGTGTCGCTCATTTTGGCTTCGTGTTCGTGAAAGGCTTGTAAGCCTTTTTGTTGAAAAATCAACTCGCCAGATTCATCAAACAACACCGCATCACCATCAAACGCAATCCGCAATTGCTCTGTGTCAAGCTCAGTCATATCAATGGGTGGAGCGTCCAAAATCGCACACGCACACACACCTGTATCGGTTACTTTTTGGGCATCATCATGGTTGGTTGTCAAAAACAAATCCACGTTAAAATCCGCCACATATTTCGCCACGCCTTCGCCAGACGTGAATGCCGAGCGAGTAATCGGCAAGCCGTGCGAGCGAATGGCGTTAAGCACTTGTATGCCTGTGTCTGGGCTGTTTTTTGACATGATGACGACTTCCACCAATGGGGTGATTATGCTATCTTTGGTTTCGGTTTGTGGTAAAAATTTGTTGATATTGAGCAAGGCTTTTATCAGATGATAGCCTGTACCTGTTTTTAAATTTTCGTTTTCATGCTCAATCATGTAGGCACGAAACTTGTCCACCGCTGTGTCTGGGTCGTCTTTGATAGCGTTTTGAAAAAATTGTTCGGATTCGGACAAATCAAAAAGTGCGGTTGCCGAAATGGCGACAATTAAGGTTTGTGAAAAATCAACAGCCATGTTTTTTCCTTATGTTTAAAAAAAATTAACAAAATTATACGTCAAAATTTGGAAAAAATTTGTTGTTTTATTGCTAAGCGTGCATATTTTTTGACGAAACAATGCTGACAAAGCAATGTTGATAAAACAGTTTTTGAAAAATCAATTTTTAATAAAGCAACAACAAAAAAATATTGCAAAAATCTGTTATAATAGCCATTTAACCACTATTCAAAATTATGTCAAATCCATTACAAAAACACACCACAAACTTTGGCAAAATCCGCCAAACATCTCAACAAAAATATAACTATATCAATAATTTACGACAATGGCGAGTGATTGTCTTAGCCTTGTCCGCCTTTATTTTTAACACCACCGAATTTATTCCGATTGCCTTATTGTCGGATATCGGCAAAAGTTTTGCCATGCCTGTGGAAGATGTCGGCATAATGATGACAATTTATGCGTGGATTGTGGCGGGGCTGTCGCTACCTGCCATGCTTGCCACTGCCAATATTGAACGCAAAAAGTTGTTGTTGTGCTTGTTTGCGCTGTTTGTGGGTGGTCATGTGCTGTCGGTGGTGGCAACAAGTTTTATGATGTTATTGGGTGGGCGAGCGATGATTGCGTTGGCTCATGCGGTGTTTTGGTCAATCACGGCAAGCCTTGCGGTGCGTGTCGCCCCAAAAGGACGACAAACCAAGGCGTTGGGCTTGTTGGCGATGGGGAGTGCGTTGGCGACCGTGCTTGGGCTACCGCTTGGGCGTATGATAGGGCAGTGGTTGGGTTGGCGAATGATGTTTGGTTTGATTGGTGTGCTTGCGTTGGTGGCGATGGTGGTTTTGTGGCGGATTTTGCCAAAATTGCCTAGCCGAAATGTCGGCTCTATCAAAAGTTTACCAGAAATCGCCAAAAATATACCGTTAATGGTGGTTTATGTGTTGATTATGCTGATGGTAACGGCACATTTTACCGCTTATAGCTATATTGAGCCGTTTATTATCCAAATTAACCATTTTAGTGAAGGTTTTGCCACAGCGATTTTGTTGGTGTTTGGCGTGGCAGGCTTGTTGGCAAGTTTTTTATTTGGGCGTTTTTATGATAAAAAACCTGACACATTTTTGTTGGGTGCGATGATGGGCTTGTTGGGTGCGTTACTCATGGTGACAGGCGTGACAGGCAGTCAAGGCTTGTGGGTGGTGTTGGGACTTGTGTGGGGCGTGGCGATTACTTGTATTAGTCTTGCCTTGCAACTGCGTGTGTTAAAGCTCGCCCCGAATGCGACTGATGTGGCGATGTCGATTTTTTCTGGGATTTATAATATCGGCATTGGTGGTGGTGCGTTGCTGGGTTCTGTGGTGATTGGTCGGTATGGTTTGGGCTTGGTCGGTGATGTGGGGGCTGGTGTGGCAGTTTTGGCAATTATAATTTTTGCTGGATTTTTATTGATAAATCGTCAAAAATCTCATTAAACAAAAAAACCGTTTAAAAAAATTAAGATTAAGAATGTTGTAATTTTTTCATGTGTTGTTGGTTTGGTTTGTCAAATTGTTTGGCTTATTTTTTGTGGTTTTTTTTGACAGATTGTTTTTTGACATCTTTTTTTACCGATGGTTTTTGATTGTTTTTTTAACATCTTTTTTAGAGAATTTTTGTTGATTATTTTGTTTTTTTGCCGTGTCTTTTTTAAATTGGCTAGACTATGATGTGGCTATTATGCAATTTTTTTGCCTTACAAAATAACGTGATTTGGTTAAAAGTTTAACCACAACAACGCACTTTGTTAATAACCATCAAACAACTTACCGTAATGTATCTGCTTCGTCCAACACCGCCTGTGGTGTGGGATACAGATACAAATATACTTCATAAGCGACCAACAAAAACAACGCCACCAAAAACGGTGCGATATAATACATCAAACGAAATACCAACAATATCGCAAGCATTTGTGCCTTGTCCACCTGTGGCATGGCGGCAATCATGGTAACTTCAAATACGCCCAAACCACCTGGAACATGGCTTAAAATCCCCACCGCAATGGACTGAATAAACGCCGAAAACGTCGCAAAATAGCCAATATGCTCAGACGGTGGTAACAACAAATACAGCACCAACGCCACCGTGCTTAAGTCCAAAATAGAAATAATAATCTGTTGAATCAATACCTTAGCAGGGGGCAAGTCAAACCGCCAGCCTTTTAGTACCACATGGCGACCGTGTTTGCCAGCAAAAATCACACAGCCTGCAATCAGTGCCAGCATGACAAGCCCCAAGCCACGAATATACATGGCATTGTCAAAAAAGCCCAATGATTTGTCCAGTTGGCTTAACAATTGTAAGGTAATTTCGGGGTGAATACTGAGCGACAAGCCAATCAACGTGGAAATACCAAAGGTAAACGCCATAGAAACAAGCCAAACAATGTTGGCAATTTCATGATGATTTAGCCCAGATTGGCGATAATGACGGTAACGAATGCCTGTTGCTGTTACCAAATTTGCCCCAACGGTGTGACTAATGGCATAAGCGGTAAAGGACGTTAAAGCGACCGTTGGATAATGCAGTTTTTTACCGATTTGACGTAACGCAATAAAATCATACAAAGTCAATAGCACATAACCAAATGCCACCACCAAAAACGCAATAATCAGATGGCTTAACGGAATGTTGGCTAATGCGGATAAAACCTCTTGATAATCAATAGTTTGCACCAGATTGTACAAGGTTTTCATGGCAAGATAAAATATAAAAACAGCCACTACCGCCAGTAGTAGTTGCCATATTTTCTTTAACCATGTCGCCTGCATAATCAACCTTTGTTTAATATTTTCTTTCAAAATAAAATAATGGGCTAGTTTAACATTTTTTAACGACATTTTGCCAATAAATCCGCTTGATGGTTACAACTTAACACATTTTTTTGACAAAATATGATTTTTGCGACACCGTTTGACGTATTGTTTTAAATTTTTGGCTCGGTGCATGGCTATTTTTGTCAAGCAATGATAAGATATAGCAAGTTTTCACAGTCAGGAAAAAATCATGCAACTTATCTATATTCACGGATTAGACAGCAATCATTTGGCAGAAAAAGGGCAAAAATTACGCCATTTTTGTGAAAAAAACTTTCCACAAATCAAGGTTGTTACTCCAAATTTAAACTGCCCACCACAAGAAGCGATTACGTTATTACAACAACTTATCGCCCAAGATGAGAATACAGGCTTGGTCGGTAGTTCGCTTGGCGGATTTTATGCCAATATTTTGTGCAATTTGACAGGCAAAAAAACGGTATTGTTAAACCCAAGCGTGCATACGGGCAACAGTTTAAAACGCTTTTTTGGCGAAGATTTTGACAGTTTGCCCGATGATTTTGTGGGGCATACCACGCCAGACGGCTGGACTATTACCAAAACTGATATCAATTGGTTGGTGGCAAATCGCCCAGATAAATCGCTCAATCCGCAAGATGTGTTGGTGATTTTGAAAAAAGGTGATGAATTGCTCAATTATCAAGATGCTGTGGCTTATTTTAGTCAGCAAGACGCTCAAAGCCATATTATTGTTGAAGACGGTGGCGACCATAGAATGACGGATTTTGAAACCAAATTAGAGCAAGTCGTGCAGTTTTTGTTTGGGTTGCCGTTGATTAAATAATGATTAATACGGAATTTAGAGAAAGAGTTTAAGATATATCAAAAGTCTTGCGAGACTACTATGAGTAAATGCAATGGAAAATAGGAAGATAATAATTATTTTATTGATTATAGCAATTTTAGTACCACTTATTTATCATTTCGTTTCTATAAATGTGTTAAGTCGTTATTAGGGTTTAAAGTTATTAAGAAAAATAGCGTTGTAAGGTCTAACATCACATTAGAAAATTAGTTGATGATTTATGGTTTAAAAAGACTTGAAATGTAAATGATTGTTTTTATTAAAGGTAAAGAAATTTTTTTAGCAATTGATTTTCACAAACAATTAGCAAAAGCATTAAATGTTGAACAATATTACGGTAAAAATTTAGATACACTATGGGATTTATTAAGTTTAGGAATTGAAAGACCTTTAACAATTATTTGGAAAGATTCTCATATTTCAAAAGCAAATTTAGGTGAAGATTTTGAAAAAATTATAACGGTTTTAAACAGAGTTAAAGAATTTGATAATTCATGTAGTTTTATAGATAAATTTGAATTGGAATTAAAATGAATTTTTCTAATAAAAACAAAAAGTTAATTTTTATATTATTTGCTTTAATTTTGTTGTTTTTACCTTCTTGGTTTTGGCAATTTATAAGATTGATATTTGCTTTTACAAACACGAATTTTTAATTGTAAATTTGAAAAAAATAGGAAAACCATGTCATACACCAGTCAAAATTTAGAAGTTTTAACAGGACTTGACCCAGTCCGCAGACGTGCAGGAATGTACACCGACACGCAACGCCCCAACCACCTAGCCCAAGAAGTCATTGATAACTCAGTTGATGAAGCGTTAGCAGGCTTTGCCAAAAATATCACCGTCATTTTGCACGCTGACAACTCGCTGTCGGTCGAAGATGACGGACGTGGAATGCCGACCGACATTCACCCAGAATTTAACCAATCTGGCATTGAAATCATTTTGACAAAACTGCACGCAGGGGGCAAGTTTAGCACCGACAATTACCAAGTATCGGGCGGTTTGCACGGCGTGGGGATTTCGGTGGTCAATGCCTTATCGCACAAAGTTGCCGTTACCGTTTGGCGAAATGGTGAAGAATTTCGCATGGATTTTGCCGATGGTGAACCTGTCGCACCGCTTGCCGTTGCCCCAAGCAGTAATAAGAAAAAACGTGGAACAAAAGTGCAGTTTTGGGTGAATGAAAAATATTTTGACAGCCCAAAATTTAGCATTAAACAATTAAAACACCATTTAAAAGCCAAAGCTGTATTATCAGCAGGCTTAACCATTACTTTTATCAATGAAATTGACGGTGAAACGGACGTTTGGCAATTTGACAATGGACTTTCGCAGTATTTGACCGAGCAATTAGCCGACAATATCACCTTGCCAGAGTTACCGTATGTCTTTGATTATACAGCAAAACAAGGCGAGCGAGCAGGGCTGAATTTTGCGATTTGTTGGAATGGCGAGGGTGGTCAGACCGTACAAGAAAGCTATGTCAATCTGATTCCCACCATTCAAGGCGGTACGCACGTCAATGGTTTGCGAACAGGGATTACGGAGGCGTTGCGAGAGTTTTGCGAACTGCACAATCTATTGCCACGCAATGTAAAAATCACCGCAGATGACGTGTGGGACGGTGTGAATTATATCCTGTCGCTGAAATTTTCTGAACCGCAGTTTAGCGGGCAAACCAAAGAACGCTTGTCAAGCCGTGAGGCGGTGGCTGTGGTGCAAAATTTTGCCAAAGATGGCTTTAGCCTGTGGCTGAACCAAAATACCGAAATCGCCAAACAAATCGCCGAAATCGCCATTAGCAAAGCAGGCTCACGCCTAAAAACTGCCAAAAAAGTAGAACGTAAAAAAATCACGCAAGGCCCTGCCTTACCAGGAAAATTGGCGGATTGTCGTGGTGATTTGCGAGATGGGGCAGAGCTGTTTTTGGTGGAGGGCGACTCGGCAGGTGGCTCGGCAAAACAGGCTAGAGACCGCCATTTTCAAGCGATTATGCCGTTGCGTGGCAAGATTTTGAATTCGTGGGAAGTGTCGCATGATACGGTGCTTGCGAGCGAAGAGATTCACAACATCGCCATTGCGATTGGCGTAGACCCAAATTCGGACGATTTGAGCGAACTTCGCTATGATAAAATCTGTATTTTGGCGGACGCAGATTCGGACGGTTTGCATATTGCGACTTTGTTGTGTGCGTTGTTTGTTAAGCATTTTTCGGCTGTGGTGGAGGCTGGACATTTATTTGTGGCTATGCCACCGCTTTATCGCATTGATATTGGTAAAGATGTGGAATACGCCCTTGATAATGATGAGCTTGAGGCGATTTTGAAAAAAGTACCAAAAAACAAAAAAGCCCAAATTACCCGTTTTAAAGGTTTGGGTGAGATGAGTGCGGAGCAGTTGCGTGAAACCACGATGAATCCTGATACTAGACGTTTGGTTCAGCTTGATTTGGACGACCACCAAGCGACTGATGGCATTATGGATATGTTACTTGCGAAAAAACGTGCAGGCGACCGTAAGGTGTGGCTTGAGCAAAAAGGGGATTTGGCGGATATTGGGGTTTGATAAGTAAATGTTGAACAAGGAATGTGTGATGAAAAATGCAATATTTATTTAGATAAATTACAAAAACAATTTAACACTTGCAAAAAACTCAATCAAAGTTTTTGATAGTTACCAAAATACACTTTTTATTTTGGCAAAAATTTTATACTCTACATATTTTTAACAACATAAAAGGTATTTTTATGCGTTTGTCAACGATTTCATTGGCTGTTTTAAGCCTAGCAGGACTTGCGACAACTGCCCATTCCGCCCCACAAGACCCACCAAATCTTAGCAACACCCAATTTCAACAATGCTTAAATGGCTTAAAAAACTCTAGCACATTCAAAGGCGTATCGGCATCAACATTTGAAAACTACCGCCCAAGCGAGCCAGACCCAAGCGTTATCGTATCGCTCAATTATCAGCCAGAATTTCAAAAAGAAATTTGGGATTATATGGCAGGCTTGGTTGATGAAGAGCGTGTGCAAGACGGTATTTCGGCAAAAAATCGTTTACAATCAACGTTAAACCGCATTGAGCAGCGTTATGGCGTGCGTGCCGAAGACGTGCTTGGCGTGTGGGGCGTTGAGTCCAATTTTGGCAAACAACTTGGCAAAAAAGACTTGTTTCAATCATTGGCGACTTTGTCGTGTTTTGACCGCCGTCAGTCGTATTTTCGTGGTGAATATGCCAGTGCGTTAAAAATCGTGCAAAATGGCGACATTCGTCCGCAAGATATGACAGGTTCATGGGCTGGGGCGTTCGGACAGACGCAATTTATGCCGAGTACGTTTTTGCGTTTGGCGGTGGATTTTGATGGTGATGGGCGTAAAGATTTGGTGAATAACGAAGCCGATGCGTTGGCATCAACGGCGAACTTTTTGGTAAAATCAGGCTATCGCAGTGGCGAGCCGTGGGGCTATGAAGTCAAATTGCCGTCAGGTTTTTGGGGTGAAAGCAATCGCAAAAACAAACAACCTATCAGCCATTGGCGAAATCAAGGCATTACGCTTGCCAACGGTCAGCCATTGCCAAACACGCTAAGCAGTGCAGGTTTGCTATTACCTGCAGGCACAAACGTCCCTGCATTTTTGGTCGGCAAAAATTTTGACACTTTTTACAGTTATAACGCATCAGAAAGTTATGCGTTGGCAATCGCCCATTTATCAGAAATGATTCGCCAAAATCGCACGACAAATGTCGGTTTTGCAACGCCTTGGCCAACCGATGATGCAGGAATTAGTCGCCGTGAAGCTCGTGAAATTCAGCAAGCTTTAATCAATCGTGGCTACAACATCGGTGCGGTGGACGGTATGATTGGTGATAATACTCGCCGTGCGATTCAAGATTTTCAACGCTCGCAAGGCTTAACTGCGGACGGACGTGCAGGGCAAAAACTGTATCGTTTGTTGGTCACCAATGGGGCAAATAGCAATGTCAATATCAGCAACAATGGGAGCTTTCGGCAACAAATCTGGTAATGCCGACACTCAAGCTAATACTGACGTTACACCAACTGCTAAAACTAAGTTTTTACAAACAACAATAGGCTTAGCGGTTGGGGTTTAAAACGTTTCGTTTAGTCCTGTTCGGTCTTGACAAATTGAGTGATGTGGACGGTACGGTCAATCGTTTTAACACGGCATTACAAGCGGTTTTGGCAAAATAATTGACGATAAAAAACCTGTTTCACAAAAATGTCAAGCAGGTTTAAAAATACTTAATTAATATTCAATAATCACTTTCATCGCTTTGGTCTCTGATGCGTGTTTAAATACATCGTAGGCTTGTTCAATTTCGCTAAATTTAAAATGATGGGTCGCTAATTTATTCATCGGCAATTTACTACATTCACACGATTTTAACAGCATTCCTGTGGTATTGGCATTCACCAAGCCTGTGGTGATGGTCAAGTTTTTAATCCACAATTTTTCTAAAGCAAAACTCACTGGCTGACCGTGTACGCCCACATTGGCAACGTGTCCGCCTTCTTTCACCGAATGCTGACAAATATCCCACGTTGCAGGCACGCCCACCGCCTCCATCGCACAATCCACGCCACGACCGCCCGTAATTTCCAAAATCCGAGCCACCGCATCTTCTTTTGACGGATTGACCGTGTGCGTTGCCCCCATTTCTTTTGCCATTTCAAGGCGGTTGTCGTCCATATCCACCACGATGATGGTTGATGGCGAATAAAATTGAGCGGTCAATAAACAGCCCATGCCCACAGGTCCTGCACCGACAATGGCAATATCGTCCCCTGGTTTCACATTACCATATTGCACGCTAATTTCATGCCCTGTTGGCAAAGCGTCCGATAAAAACACCGCCGTGTCGGTATTTAAGGTTTCTGGTAATAAATACAATGAGTTATCGGCAAATGGCGTACGCACATATTCGGCTTGCGTGCCGTCAATCATATAACCCATAATCCAGCCACCGCCTTGACGGCAATGGGCGTACAGTTGTTTTTGGCAATTTTCGCACGAACCGCAACGGCTCACGCACGATACGATGACTTTATCGCCTTTTTTAAAATTTTTCACCGCAGAGCCGACTTCTTCTACAATGCCAATGCCTTCATGCCCCAAGATACGCCCTGTCCATTCGCCTGTTTTTTCACGAGCGGTAGCTTCAATTTCAGGATTTTTGCCTTTCCAAATGCCCAAATCCGTCCCACAAATGGTGGTTTTGGTCATGCGAATAATGGCATCGGTTGGAGCAAGAATGGTGGGGATAGGACGGTCTTCAAAACGAATGTCGTTTGCACCGTAATAGGTCATGGCTTTCATGGTCTTGCTCATGGTTAAATTCCTTATGTTAAAGGGTTTTTGAGATAAAACTTAAGGGTAAAACATAATTAAAATTGGAATTCCATGAGACCATTGTAGCACTTTAGCCAACAAAAAACAGCCATTTTATAAAAAATATAACCAGCAAATTGTTCAACAAATTTTGTTATAATAAGCATTTATATTAAGAATTTTGTCAAAAATTTGAGAACGCCATGCCGACCACTTTTTATCTTGCCGAAGGGCAATCTAGCCAACGAGATATGTTGTTATCCTTACAACAATTAAAACCCCACCACGATATCCAAATCATCGCATCGCACCGCCATGCTCGCCCAGAGATTTTAAGCTGTGCTGATATCGCTTATCAAGAGCCATTTTATGCCGATTTAAAACCCAAAGACTATGCCGATGAACGCTGTGAATTTGTGATACAACACGCCAAAGCCCATCATGCCAAGGTGCTTTTGACAGGGCGAAACTGTGCCGACTATGAACCCCACCGAGAGAGCCTGTCGGAGTACGGTATTCGCCTTTTGACAGGGGCGAGTAGCCTTGAGATGTTAAAAAAGATTGATGACAAATTTGCCTTTACCCAACATTGCCAACAGCACAATATCCCTGTGGCGACCGCGTGGCAGTTTAACAATACTGATGAATTGCTTGTTTTGTTAAATCAACATCAAGGCGAACGGCTTTGTGTCAAACCTGTGTCAGGTATTTTTGCTCAAGGCTTTTGGAAATTAGAAGATGTGGACAGTTTTGAGCATTTGTATTTGACTGATAACAAAAAAATCGCGACCGAACAATTTGTCAATGCCTATCAAAACAGCCAAATGGTGCATGAAAAGCCCATTCCCATGCTACTAATGCCGTATTTGTCTGGGCGAGAATATTCCATTGATGTGGTGTGCGAACGTGGCGAAGTGATGGGGGCGGTTACTCGTTACAAAGAGGGCAGTGTGCAGTATCTGGGCTGTGAGGCGGACGAGATGGCGGTGGTTGTGCCGTTGATTGCGACTTTTGGCTGTGATGGTATCGTGAGCGTGCAGACCAAGGCGGACGACAGCGGACGACATCATGTGCTGGAGATTAACAGCCGTCCATCTGGCGGTATCGGCTATACGGTGCATAGTGGTGTGGATTTGGTGCAGTTGGCGTTTTTGTATTTTGGTGGTTTGATTGACAAGCCAAATTTTGAAGAGATTGCCAATCAAGTTACACCTTGTGCGGTGCGACCTTTGATGACGAGTGTTAAAATTTAAGTTTTTAAAAATTTTCTCTGCACACGACAGAAACTACTAAAACAAAGTTGATTTTCTTTTAAAACTGAGAAAATCAACCAACCTATTAAAAAAAGCAAAATCACCACACATAATAAACCATCTAAATCCATCAATCAGAAAATCTAACCCCAAAGCAAAAACACTTGACTGAGGACGACCATTAGACTTAAGGCAACGTTTATAATGACTAGGCTTATCATCAATGACCGCCAAGCCAGTCAAATAAGCCCAACAAAAGGCTAACGCATTTACCGCAACCAATTTACTCACTCTGTCTTGTTTAGTCAAATGCGTATCCTCAAGATTAAAACCACGCCCCTTTAAACAAGAAAACAGCGTTTCAATCTGCCAACGCATCGCATAAGTTGCCATAGGGTCAATATCATCAAAATCATTGGTAGCCACAATCACATAATCATTATCACTATCAAGCTTTGCCGATACCTTGACAGGACACTTATCAACAAAGAGTGTTCTAGCATGGTGATAAGTATCTTGCTGGTTTAAATTATGAAATAGTGTTTTAATTTGTACGCTTTGTCCTTGTGTATTGGTCACTTTACTGTCTTTTTTAATGCGTATGGCAAATTTAATATTTTGTTTTGTTAGCCAGTCAAACCATGCAGAACCCACAAATTCTCTATCGGCTAATACTTTTTGTATTTTATCTTTACCAAAGGTGTGAATGAATTTTTCAATGAGTTGTGTTCTCTCTAGTGTTTTTGAGTTGCCTTGTTTGTCTAGCATTGTCCAGTATAAGGGTATGGCAATGCCTTTGTGTACAACAGCTAACATGAAGATGTTGATGTTGCTTTTTCCCCATTTCCAGTTGGTACGGTCAATGGTGAGTGTGACTTTGTTTAGTCCAAATAGTTGAAAGATAAGGCGTGCTATTTGGTGTTCATTTAGGGGTGTTTGGGCGAAAAAGCGTTGTATTCTTCGGTAGTTGCTGTCATTTGTTGTGCTGTTGGTAAAGTGTCTGGCTATCTTTTTTAGGTTACTGCTTTGGGCGGTAATGATGGCTATTATCATTAGACTTAAGCAGTTGATTTTTGCCTTGTGTATTGTTAGGTTTTGCGATAAAATTCTTTTTAGTCTGATAAGGTTTGGCATGGTTTTAATTCGTCGGAAAAATTACTATTATGCCATTGTTTTATCAGACTTTTTTGTTTTTTTGTCGTGTGCAGAGGTTTTTAAATTTAAAATATTGGTATTATTTTTTCTCATTTAAGGGATTTAAAAGTGTAATTACAGGTTCAGCACAACCGCAAATTACAGCTTCTAATTTAACCTCAATTCGATATAAAAAATCATTTAACTTATTGAAAAAATATAAACAAATAAGAAACCTACAATAAAGAATGCCCCAACAGAACATTTTTTAATGTAGGCTTCTTTGTTTGATGACAATAAGCAATCAACCCTGCCAACAAATTACTCATAAACCCAACATAACTAACCTCAATTCGATATCAAAAATCATTTAACTTATTGAAAAAATATAAACAAATAAGAAACCTACAATAAAGAATACCCCAACAGGACATTTTTTAATGTAGGCTTCTTTGTTTGATGACAATAAGCAATCAACCCTGCCAACAAATTACTCATAAACCCAACATAACTACGATGCCTTGAATGCTCAATTTGACACATATTCTTTAACTCATCAAACACAGTTTCAATCAAAAAACGGCGTTTAAGCAATCGTCTATTTAACCATGAAATATCTTTAGATTTCATATTCTTTTTAACATTCGTGATTAACTCAATATCTAAATGCTCATCAAGCCAATCTGTCAATGATTTATCAATATAACCTTTATCAGCAAAGAGTTTACCAAAAACATGAGATTCACAAAGTCTTTTCACAGGTTGCCTATCATCAACATTGCCTTTGGTTACGGTTAGATTGACCAATTCACCTTTATCATTGATAATGACGTGTAGTTTAAAGCCAAAAAACCACCCCATACTGCTTTTACCTCGCTGTGCTGTTTCTGCAAATACTTTGTTGCGGTTGATACGGTGATTATCACATACGGCTAAACTGGTTGAGTCAATGTAGTTTATGCCTGTGCAGTTGTTTTGCATGAGAGATTGTAGGTAGTCACACATGGGAACTATTGCTTTTTCCATGAGTTCTACCATTCTTGTGTAGCTTGGTAGGTTTGGAAAGGCAGGTTTTAGCCATTGGGTGAGGTAGTTGTAGTAGAAGGCTTTAAATTCTCTGTATTTTATTTGGTGAAATACTACCAATATGGTGATGATTTCTGATAAACTAATACGGCATGGTTTGTTTCGTGTTTTTTTACTGCTTTTGCTCTTTTGGGTTAGCATTTTCTTCTGTTGTTCGTTTGTGTATGTTTTGCAATAGTCGTCTATGTGGCAGTATAGTGCTTCGAGGTTGTCCATGTAAGAAGTCCTTGTTAGGGTTGTTTGTGGTGAATTTACTTTAACATATTGGGCTTCTTTTTTTTAGTTTTTTCTTATGTCGAATTTAGGTTAATTTAAAAAATTATGATTTAACCTTAACTCCAAAAGCCGAACAAGAAAAAATTGCCGAGCTTTTAGACAATCATTTGGCACAGGTGGAAGAAATTAAAAACCGTTTAAACGCCATTTTACCAATTTTAAAAAAATTCCGTCAGTCGGTTTTGGCAAATGCCGTGAGTGGGAAATTGACTGGAATTGAAAGTGAAATTGATAAAATAGAGCCAATTAAGTTGGAAAAAATTATTGTAAAATCGGGTAATGGAATTGCCAAAAGAAAAGGCGAAACGGGTAAAAACGTAACGGTTTTAAGATTGGCTGATTTTAAAGACGCTGAACGCATATACGGCAATGAAAGGGAGATTATTTTAACGGAAAAAGAAATTGAACAGTATCAACTTCATCAAAATGATATTTTGGTAATTCGTGTTAATGGTAGCACTGATTTGGCAGGAAAATTTATTTTTTACAATCAAAGCGAAAAAATTGAAGCGTATTGCGACCATTTTATTAGATTTCAATTAGATATAAATCAAATTTTGCCTAAATTCTTAATTTATATTGCTAATTTTGGTGATGGTAGAAATTATTTAAAAAATAGTTTATCTACCAGTGCAGGGCAAAACACGATTAATCAAACATCAATTAAAAATTTAACTTTAAAAGTCCCAACAATCCAAGAACAAACCGAAATTGTAAAACGAGTGGAACAGCTTTTCGCCTATGCCGACAACATAGAAACCCAAATAACCAACGCCCTACAACGAGCAAACAACCTAACCCAATCAATCCTATACCAAGCCTTTACAGGAAAACTCACCGCCAACTGGCGACAACAAAACACCGACCTAATCACAGGCGAAAACAGTGCCGAAAACCTATTGGCAAAAATCCAACAGGGAAAACAAAAAGCCAAACCCAAAAAAACAACCAAAAAAATGCAAAAATAGGATAGGGGACAGGACACTACCAAAAATTTTTAAAACATCATCAAATCACCTTTTACCAAATTCCAAAACCCCAAAACCATAAAAAAACCCTTTAAACCAAATGATTTAAAGGGTTTTTTGCAAAAAGATAAATGATTATTTTTTGCCACGGCTTGCAAATGCACCAAAACGTTTGTTGAATGTCGCAACACGACCTTCGTTTTGTGCTTTACGTTGTTCACCTGTGTAAAATGGGTGAGAAGCACTTGATACGTCAAGGGCGACGTATGGGTATTCTTTGCCTTCGTATTCACGAGTGTGTTTGGTTTTGATGGTTGAACGTGTCAAAAAGTACACGTCAGCGTTGGTGTCATGGAACAATACTTCGTTGTATTCTGGGTGGATATCTGCACGCATGGTGAAGCTCTCTATATCTGCGTTCTGCCGTATGGTCTGCGGTTAGTATGGTTAGCATGATGGTTTGATTTTTTAAACAAAAGTTTATCAAAAATCGTAAAATCACCTAACAACCCAACCGATTAAAGCCAACACAGAACTGGTTAAAATAATATGTAAAAAATGAGCCAATATTCTATGTGAAATTTGCCAAAAAATCAACTTGTTTATTGATTAAAAATGCAAAAATTCCAACGATTTTTGGGCGGATAAATGCCAATTTTCTGGCTGTACAAATTGACTTTTATCGCTTGGATTAACGGTAAGCACAAGCAATTCATCACGTCTAAACACATGACACACAATCGGCTCGCCTGTGATAGTTTGTAATTTTTGCAGATGTTTTAGCTGTTTTTCGCTTGCCTTGATACCATTCATCGCCACAATCACATCATGAGCCGACAGCCCTGCGTGGCTGGCTTGACTGTTACGAATCACTCGCTGAATTTTTAAGCCCATTGGGTCATTGACGGTTTTTATCCCCCAAATCACAAGGTCAGACTGTCGTTTGACATGGACACCTTCACGGTTTAACAGCTCAAACAAGGGCAACTCGGTCGTGCCGTCAATATAATTGGCACGAAAATCTTGCCAAACATCGGCAGGCATGAGCGTTTTTATCACGCTATCAAGGTTTTCATTGTTCATACCAAAGCGTTGATTGGGCTGATTTTTTGCCATTTGATAAAAGATTTTTACAATATCAAATAAACGTTTGCCAAATTGTTTTAACGTCAAATCCAAACACAAAGCGACCAACGCCCCTTTATTATAATAACTAATGCCTGCGTTGGCGGTATTTTCATCGTTGCGATACAGTTTTAGCCATGCGTCATAGCTAGATTCGGCAACAGTTTGCAATGCTCGTCCTTGAGTTTGATAATAACGATTAATTTGTGTGTTTAATAATTTTAAATAACTGTCTTGTGAAATCACGCCACTTTTTTGAAGCATAAAATCATCAATATAACTGGTAAAACCTTCAAATACCCACAACAATGGGCTTGGGGCTTCATGGCTAAATAGTTGATTTAAATCAGCATTTAGCATAACATCAGGACGCACGGTTTTTACCCACCACGCATGAAAATATTCATGACTGCACAGTCCCAAAAAAGTTTGATAGGCTTCGCTGGGTTCTTTTTGTTCGGCAAAAGTTGGCAAATCATCACGGGGCGTTACCAAGCTAGTACTAGACAAATGTTCTAAACCGCCATACTCCGACCCAGTCGCCAAAGTCATAAAAGTATAATCGGCAAAAGGCGTATCGCCAAGCCAATTCACATAAGTTTGGCAAATTTTGCTTAAGTCATTATGTAGTCGTTCTAAATAACTGTGGTGCTGACCTGACACAAAAAAACGGTGGGGAATGCTGGTTTCTTCGTTATTTTTTTTGACAATCACATCAAGATCAAAGCTGTCTTGCACCGCAATTTCAAACGGAGAATCGGTCAAATGCTCATAATTATCCGCTCGCAACTGATAAATGGTCTGTTCTCGTTGTTGGTGCATTTTTTCGGGCAAAGCGGTGGTTAGGCTCACTTCGTTGCCATCATGATAGGCGTTGTCAAAAAACGCATTGGGGCAAATCAGCTCCACTAAAATCGGACAGCTCTCAAGCCCTGCGACCGCAACAGCAAGGGACGTAAAGTTACCGTACAAACGAGTTTGGTCAAAATAAGCGGTTCGCACCGACAAATCATAAGCATACACTTCGTAATGTAAGGTGATTTTTTCGCCTGTTTGGGCGGTGATTTGCCAATGGTTTTTGTCAATTTTTTGGCAACGTTCCACACGGTTATCACCTTTTTCATCGGTTTTATCACCAATATTTGCCGTTAAAACGGTAATATTGCGGGCAAATTCTCGAATTAAATAACTGCCTGCAATCCAAGTCGGTAGCCAAACGGTCGGATTGTCTGTGTGAGCGGTAAAAGTTAAACTCACTTCGGCAATATGTTCGTGATAACGGCTAAAATCTAGTTGATAATGCAAGGTTTGTGGTAAAGTTGGGTACATGGGTTTTCCTGATTTTCATTTTTGATATTGATGTATTGTAACGTAAAAACGCAAGCGGATATTATTTTTTTGGTGAAAAAATACAAAAAATCAAGTAGAATAAGTATTTTGTAGATATTTTTTATCAAAATAATTTTAGCAATATCACAAGACATTACATTGACACATTTACCCCAACAGGCAACACGCAATGGCAAACAATCAACTGGATAATACGGTATCATCAGCTGGCTTTTTTTCTAGGCTTTGGCAAGGTTTTTTAAAAACCGTTGGCACAAAAGAGTTTTATCGTATTTTTTCGCCTTGGGTCAAATATTTGTCCACGATTGCCTTGTTGTTGATGGGCGTGGGCGTGGTGTGGGGCTTGGGTTTTGCTCCTGCCGATTATTTACAAAAAGACAGCTATCGTATTATTTTTATCCATGTGCCGACCGCAGGGCTTGCCATGTCTATTTATTTGGGCTTGGCGATTTTGGGGGTGATTTTTTTGGTTTGGAAAGTCAAAACTGCCAATCTGGTTGCCCAAGCCATCGCACCGATTGGGTTTTTGCTGTGTGTACTAAGCCTTGTTACAGGCTCAATCTGGGCAAGACCTACATGGGGAACGTACTGGGTGTGGGACGCACGTTTGACCAGTATGCTGATTTTGGCGTTTTTGTACGCAGGCGTGATGGCGTTGTTTGCTGCCTTTGAGCATACGGCAAGCCGTGGCAAGGCGGCGGCGATTTTGTCCATCGTTGGGGCGGTGAATTTGCCGATTATCAAATATTCGGTAAACTGGTGGAATACGCTCCACCAAGGGGCGACTTTTACCGTTACCGAACGCCCAAAAATGCCCGCAGAGATGTGGATTCCGCTGTTGATTACCATGATTGGGTTTTATTTTTTGGTGGCAAGTTTGGCGATTTATCGTACCAATACCTTGATTTTAAAGCGTGAAAGCAATAAACAATGGGTGATTGATGAATGTAAACGGTTGGCAAAAAAGGGGTAAATTAATATGAATTTTCAGTTTAACAGTTTTGCAGAATTGATAAATATGAACGGTCATGGTAGCTATGTTTGGGCAAGCTATGGCATTACCTTGGTCGTGATTATTGGTCTAATTTTGTACAGTCGTGGGCAACGTGGCAGTTTGTTAAAACAAATCAACACCCAACAAGCCCGACAAACACAACGCCAACGCCAAAAATAATAAGAACCTGCATTCACAACATTACGCAGTAAAATTTTACAAGTTTTTAACAAACATTTATTTGCTTTTTCATGAAAAATGGCTAAATCTTGCTTTTTTTCGTCAAAAACTTGTTTGATAGAATAACTATCAAACTGCGTTTTTTCCTTGAAAAGCTGGCAATTTATCTCATTTTTCATTGCAAAAACGTTATGAATACAGGTTCTAACATTTTAAAAACTAAAAAGCTCGGTCAAACCTAGCCAAACATTTTAGCGATACAAAGGGTACTCTTATGGCAATGAATGCAGTTCGTCAAAAAAAATTAATGTGGGTCATCGCAACCCTTGTCGGTGCGATAATTGCGGTCGCTTTGGTGCTGTATGCCGTGCGACAACAAACTGACTATTACTATGACCCAACCGCCATCAGCGAAGGCAAAGCCCCCCAAGAAAAACGTATCCGTGCAGGTGGCATGGTGGTGCGTGGTAGCGTACAAAAAGGCGATGTTGTCAAAAAATTTGAAATCACCGACTACAAAGCCATCGTCCCTGTAGAATACGAAGGCCCGTTGCCCGACTTGTTTGCCGAAGGCTCTGGCATTGTGGCAACAGGCGAGTTAAAAGGCAAAACATTTATCGCAAGCGAAGTATTGGCAAAACACGATGAAAACTATATGCCACCTGAAGTCGCAAAATCGTTAAAAGAAGAACACCAAAAACGTGGCACAGACACCAATGGCGAACAATTTATCCCTGCAACGCCTGTGAAATAACGTTTGTAAAATTAAATAGGGCGTATGCAATATGCCCCTACTGTATTATTTTCAATCACTATAAAAATGGCTTTAACTCGGTTTTACCACCGTTTTTAACAATGCCAAAAACCCTTGTATATAAGCAAGCTCGCTACTGTCCGCTCGTGTGCCTGCGTATAATTGACAATACACGCCATCGCCCAGCGGACGGCTCACCACCCAGCCTTTTTTCTCATATTCTGCCACCACCCAATCAGGCAATGACGCTACGCCACGTTCGCTTGCTACCAGTTGAATCAGCATGGCGGTCATCTCGGTGGTGCGGATTTTGGCAGGCATGACATCGGCAGGCGACAAAAAATGTGCCATAATGTCAAGGCGTTTTTGCTCCACAGGATAGGTGATTAAGGTTTGATTGATTAAATCTATCGGCAAAATTTTACTTTTTTCGGCAAGTAAATGCGTAGGCGACAGTACCAGTCGGCTTTCATATTGAAACAAAGGCAAATACACAATGCCATCAATCGGCAATTTGCTCGCTGTAATCAACACATCAATTTCGTTATCCATCAGCATTTTGTGCGGTTCTGGCTCAAATCCTGACGAAAAATCCAAATCCACATCGCTCCATTGTTTGCGATACAAATTTAAAATCGGCATAAGCCAATCAAAACAGCTATGACACTCACTGGCAAGACGCAGTTGCCCTGTTTGTCCATGTGCTAGACGCTTGATATTGGTGGTGGTGCGAGCCACCAAAGGCAAAATCGTGTCAGCAAGTCGCAACATCTCTTTGCCTGCTGGGGTAAAACTGAGCGGACGAGAACGCCGATTTACCAATTCCACATCATAAAAACTCTCAATGTCTTTTAATTGGTGCGAAATGGCAGAAGCGGTAACGTGCAATTCTTCGGACGCACCTGCCAATGAGCCTTGCGACCGCAGAGCGACCAACATTTGTAAATGACGAAGTTCTATCATGACAAATTTTCTCCATCAATTTTTTTGATTTTTATTTGATTTTGATAAAATCTTGTATAATATGAACAATTTTAACAAAATTTGCCAAAAAAATGAATTTTTTTCAACTATAATTACCAAAAAATTAAAAAACTGACACACCAGTCGGATTTTTTAAAAAATTGCTTGTGAGTTGCTAAAATTTTTAGTAATGTAGTGTTGCACTTTATTTAAAATTTTTGTGTGTAAAATCAATGGATAAATTAAGGAAAATTTTTTATGACCGACACCGTAAAACTTGCAACCGAACACCAAAAGCCTTGGTTGGCAACCTATGAAAAGTACAATCTCAATTATAACTTGCCAATTCCTGATAACAATACCACTTTGATTGATATCTTTGAACGCAGTTTTAACAAATTTGGCGACAATGACGCTTTTGTCTGTATGGGGGCAAGGCTGACTTATCGTGAATTGGATATCAAAAGTCGTCAATTTGCCAGTTATTTACAAAGTTTAGGACTTAAAAAAGGCGATGGCGTGGCGGTCATGATGCCAAATATTTTGCAGTACCCTGTGTGTATGATTGGCGTGGTACGTGCAGGTTTGACCTTGATTAATGTCAATCCACTTTATACTGCGTCAGAGCTGGAACATCAGCTTGATGACGCTGATGCCAAAGTGTTGGTGATTTTGGAAAATTTTGCCAAAACTTATCAAGATATCGGCAAAAATTTGGTGGAACACGTGGTAGTCTGCTCTATGGGCGAGTTGATGAGTCCGTTAAAAGGCTTTATTGTCAATTTTGCGGTGCGTCATATCAAAAAAATGGTACCTGCGTGGCACATTGATGATTATACCACTTTTAAAGATGCGATTAACAGCGTATCTGCCAGTCAGTACAAACGCCCAACCGATATCAAAGGCGAAGACATCGCCGTGCTACAATACACAGGTGGTACGACAGGCGTTGCCAAAGGTGCGATGCTAACACATACCAACCTTGTGGTGAATTTGTATCAGTGTTTAGAATTTGCCCATCAAGTATTTTCTGATGATGAAATCCAAGGCGAATACAGCGTGATTGCGTTACCGCTTTATCATATTTTTTCGCTTACCGCTTGTGCGTTGTTGGGTATGCACTTAGGACTTATCGGCGTGTTAATCCCAAATCCACGAGATTTGGACGGTTTTGTCAAAGAATTGGACAAATATAAACCGATATTCTTCCCTGCGGTGAATACCTTGTTTAACGGTTTGGCACATCATGCAGGGTTTAGAGCGTTAGACCATAGTAATTTAAAGGTATCCCTTGGCGGTGGTATGTCGGTGTTGCCATCAACTGCCGAAGAGTGGAAACGTATCACAGGTACGGTGATTTTTGAAGGTTATGGCTTGTCAGAAACGTCGCCTGTTGCTACTTTAAATCCGTTAAACCAAGAAACTTTTAGCGGAAAAATCGGCGTGCCATTCCCACAAACCGATGTCAAACTGATTGACGATAACGGACGAGAAGTGGCGATGGGCGAACGTGGTGAAATCGCCATCAAAGGCCCGCAAGTCATGAAAGGCTATTGGAAACGCCCAGAAGCGACAGCCGAGACCATGACCGCAGATGGTTATTTTAAGACAGGCGATATCGGTATCATGGACGAGCAAGGCTATTTTAGAATCGTGGACCGCAAAAAAGACATGATTTTGGTATCAGGTTTTAACGTGTATCCAAACGAAGTTGAAGAAGCTTTGGCAAGCCACCCCAAAGTGCTAGAATGTGGTGTGATTGGCGTACCACATGATAAAAGTGGCGAAGTGCCAAAAGCCTATGTCGTGCGTAAAGATGTCAGCTTAAGCGAAAAAGAATTGTTAGATTATGCCAAAACCGTTTTGACAGGGTATAAACGTCCAAAATATGTCAAATTTGTGGATGAATTGCCAAAATCCAATGTCGGCAAAATCTTGCGTAAAGAAATTCGCAAATTAGAAGAACAAAGCTAATCATTTTCACAAGCAACACAATAGGGATAACTTTTATCCCTATTTTTCATTGTATCAAAAAATATCAAATATGATGGACAATCAAACCGACTGGTATCACTTTTGGCAACATTTTGCCGACACACAATCTGCCAATCCACCGCCTTGGTGGGTAACTTATGAACGTTACAAAATTCCGCCGTTTATCAATTTGCCACCTTATGATTATTCATTGGTGGATTTGTTGGAAAACAGTTTTCAACAATTTCACAAACGCACCGCCTACATTAGCGATAACCAAACTTTAACCTACAAACAACTGGATTTGCAAAGCAAAATCGTAGCGACTTATCTACAATCACAAGGCTTGACGATAGGCGAGCGAGTGGGGGTCATGTTGCCAAATTTACTGCATTATCCTGTGATTGCTTGCGGTATCATACGAGCAGGCTTGACGTTGGTGAATATCAATCCGACTTATACCCATCGTGAACTGGTACATCAACTTGCTGACAGCAGTATTAAATTTTTGTTTTTATTGGATAAATTGCAAAATAATATTGCCAAAGAATTGGATAATTTACCAAGTTTGCAACAAGTGATTATTTGCCGTGATACTGATTTTCAATCACACATTTATAGGCAAGTGATTTCGGCGGTGAATATTGGCTTTGGCGTGCAGTTGCAACAAAAAATCGCATGGTTTGGCAAACGCCAAATTCAGCGAGTGGATTTTAGCCAATTACAAAAATTAAGCCAAACTTTTATTTATCAAAAACCATCTTGTACCCTTGATGATGTGGTGCTGGTACAATACACAGGTGGCACAACAGGAACAGCAAAAGGGGCAATGCTCAGTCATGGCAATATCATCGCCAATATTTTGCAAATTGATAATCTGCTGATGTCGGCGTATGATGATGACTTGGATAATGATATTTTGCTGACCGCCTTGCCTTTGTATCATGTCTTTGCGTTTAGTATTTGTTGTATGTTATTGATTTATCGTGGTTTTTGCGGATTGTTGGTTGCCAATCCGAGCCATATTCAAAATATCATTACCGCCATTAAACATCACCCACCAAGTTTTATTTTGGGGGTGAATACCTTGTTTCACGGTTTGTTAAAACAACGCAGTTTTCGCAGTTTGGATTTTTCGGCATTAAAGGCAAGTATTGGCGGTGGTATGGCGATTTTGCCAAAGACCGCTCACACTTGGCAATATGTGACTGGCACGCCGATTGTGGAGGGTTATGGGCTGTCCGAAACCGCTCCAATTGTTACGTTTAATCCTTTGACGATTGCCCATTTTACCAATAAAATCGGCATTCCCACGCCTTTGACCGATGTCAAAATCGTTGATGAAAATCAGCAAAAAGTAGCGATTGGCGAACGTGGCGAAATCGTTGTTAAAGGCCCACAAGTGATGATAGGCTACCAAAATTTGCCCGAAGAAACCAAACAAGTTTTTACCCATGATGGTTATCTTACCACAGGCGACATTGGCATTATGGACAATTATGGCTTTATCAAAGTGGTGGACCGCAAAAAAGACATGATTTTGGTGTCAGGATTTAGCGTATATCCCAACGAGATAGAAACGGTGATGTGTGAACACCCTGATGTGCTAGAATGCGTGGCGATTGGCGTGCCAAGTGTAGAGCGTGGCGAAGAGCCAAAAATTTTTGTGGTAAGTCGCAATCCACACTTGACCGAGCAGGATTTGTTGGATTTTGGCAAACAAAATTTGACAGGTTATAAACGCCCACGTCATGTCGCATTTTTGGAAGATTTGCCAAAATCGGCTGTTGGCAAAGTGCTAAGAACCGAATTGCGAAAGCGAGAAGGCTTAGCATAACCCACGCTACCACAGTGCAATGCGTAACTTCTAGTTATTTTAACCTGAATTCGACATAAGAAAAAACTAAAAAAAAGAAGCCCAATATGTTAAAGTAAATTCACCACAAACAACCCTAACAAGGACTTCTTACATGGACAACCTCGAAGCACTATACTGCCACATAGACGACTATTGCAAAACATACACAAACGAACAACAGAAGAAAATGCTAACCCAAAAGAGCAAAAGCAGTAAAAAAACACGAAACAAACCATGCCGTATTAGTTTATCAGAAATCATCACCATATTGGTAGTATTTCACCAAATAAAATACAGAGAATTTAAAGCCTTCTACTACAACTACCTCACCCAATGGCTAAAACCTGCCTTTCCAAACCTACCAAGCTACACAAGAATGGTAGAACTCATGGAAAAAGCAATAGTTCCCATGTGTGACTACCTACAATCTCTCATGCAAAACAACTGCACAGGCATAAACTACATTGACTCAACCAGTTTAGCCGTATGTGATAATCACCGTATCAACCGCAACAAAGTATTTGCAGAAACAGCACAGCGAGGTAAAAGCAGTATGGGGTGGTTTTTTGGCTTTAAACTACACGTCATTATCAATGATAAAGGTGAATTGGTCAATCTAACCGTAACCAAAGGCAATGTTGATGATAGGCAACCTGTGAAAAGACTTTGTGAATCTCATGTTTTTGGTAAACTCTTTGCTGATAAAGGTTATATTGATAAATCATTGACAGATTGGCTTGATGAGCATTTAGATATTGAGTTAATCACGAATGTTAAAAAGAATATGAAATCTAAAGATATTTCATGGTTAAATAGACGATTGCTTAAACGCCGTTTTTTGATTGAAACTGTGTTTGATGAGTTAAAGAATATGTGTCAAATTGAGCATTCAAGGCATCGTAGTTATGTTGGGTTTATGAGTAATTTGTTGGCAGGGTTGATTGCTTATTGTCATCAAACAAAGAAGCCTACATTAAAAAATGTCCTGTTGGGGTATTCTTTATTGTAGGTTTCTTATTTGTTTATATTTTTTCAATAAGTTAAATGATTTTTTATATCGAATTGAGGTTATTTTAACTTTTTCGTTTACGTTTTTTACTTGTCAAAAACAATTTAGCAAGGTAGTATAGGCGAGGTTTATTTTTTATATTTTTAAAATCTTTGAGGAAAATCATGCGTAACGACAACCGTGAAAATCACCAATTACGCCCCATCAGCTTTCAACGCAACTACACTAAACACGCCGAAGGCTCAGTACTCGTCTGCTATGGCGACACCAAAGTTCTTTGCACCGCAAGTGTAGAAACTCAAGTCCCACGATGGCTCAAAGGCACAGGCAAAGGCTGGATTACCGCCGAATACGGTATGTTGCCACGAGCCACGCACGAACGCACCCAACGTGAAGCCGCCAAAGGCAAACAATCTGGACGCACCCAAGAAATTCAGCGTCTTATCGGTCGTAGTCTGCGTGCGATGGTGGATTTGGAAAAATTGGGTGAAAACACCATTCACATTGACTGCGATGTCATTCAAGCCGATGGCGGTACTCGCACCGCAAGCATTACAGGGGCGGCGGTGGCGTTGGTTGATGCCTTAGAAAAACTGCAAGCCAACAAAAAACTTAAAGCTGACCCATTGGTCGGTTTGGTGTCTGCTGTGTCGGTTGGCATCAAAAATGGCGAAGTGTTGCTAGATTTAAATTATGAAGAAGATTCTAGCTGTGATACCGATTTGAATGTGGTGATGACCCAAAAAGGCGAATTTATTGAAATTCAAGGCACAGCCGAAGAAAAACCGTTTACCAGAGCCCAAGCGGACGAAATGTTAGCCGTTGCTGAGCAAGGCATTAAGCAGTTGATTTCGGCACAACAAACAGTTTTGGGTTGGTAATATGCTCACCGTTACCGAAAATGGCGTAAAAATCGTCCTAGAAGCCAATGCTTCTGCCAATCCACTATTACTGCTTATCATGGCAACGGCGATTTTGCTGTTTATGGTCGGCGTGGCATTGGCGTGGGGTTTTTTATCGGTGCGAGCGAGCATTGGAGCGTTGGCGGTGATTGCGGTAATGTCGTATATTTGGCGATATGTCAAACAAAAAAGCGAAATCCCAGTGATTACAGGCGGACAGGTGTTGTTGTCCGCTTATCGCATTGAGCATCAGGGTTTGACTGGCAAAAAAGTGTATCAAATTCAAGCGGATGATGTCATTCAAATTCATCAAAATCATTTGATGATTTTGTCAAAAAACAAGCCAAAACTTGTCATCACAGGCTTTAGCCAAAATCAACACATCGCCATTAGCCAATCGGTTTTGCAAGGCAAACAAATCCAAACTCAAGGCAAAGCAATAAAAATGCAAAGCAATTAAAAATTCAAGAACAATACGTCATCATCTGTCGTATTGTTACGATTTCCCCCTTTTTTTTCTGTCAAAATTTGCTATCATAGGCACATCAAGTTAAACAATTCAATAATTCAAATTTTTAATTAATATCAAAAATCGGACAATTTGTAGGGGAGTATTGCATACGCCCAAAAATGCAAAGTATGATTTTTAATTTAATTGATTATAATTGTAAAGGAAATTCATTATGAATGAAGATAAAGAAAAAGCCCTCACCGCAGCACTAGCCCAAATTGAAAAAGCCTATGGCAAAAACACCATCATGCGTCTTGGTGATGAATCCGCTCGCCAATTGGTAGACGTGATACCAACAGGCTCGCTAGGGATAGACATTGCATTGGGGATTGGTGGTTTACCAAAAGGGCGTATCGTAGAGATTTATGGACCTGAAAGCTCTGGTAAAACTACCTTAACGCTACAGACCATCGCCCAATGCCAAAAACAAGGCGGTACGTGTGCGTTCATTGACGCAGAACACGCCCTTGACCCTGTATATGCCAAAAAATTGGGCGTAGATGTAGACAATCTTTTGGTAACACAGCCAGATAACGGTGAACAAGCCCTTGAAATCGCTGATATGCTGGTGCGTTCGGGTGCGGTGGACATGATTGTGGTGGACTCGGTGGCGGCACTGACCCCAAAAGCCGAAATTGAAGGCGAAATGGGCGACAGCCACATGGGTCTACACGCTCGTCTGATGAGCCAAGCCTTGCGTAAAATCACAGGTAACGCCAAACGCTCAAACTGCATGGTGGTGTTTATTAACCAGTTGCGTATGAAAATTGGCGTAACTTTTGGTAGTCCAGAGACCACCACAGGCGGTAATGCGTTAAAATTTTATGCGTCGGTGCGGATTGACATTCGCCGAATTGGTTCGGTAAAAGATGGCGATAATATCATCGGTAACGAAACCAAAGTCAAAGTCATCAAAAACAAACTTGCACCACCATTTAAAGAAACCAAATTTGATATTTTATACGGCCAAGGCAGTAACTTTTTGGGTGAAGTGCTTGATTTTGCAGTAGATTTGAACTTTGTCAAAAAATCAGGTGCGTGGTACAGCTACAATGATGGCAAAATCGGACAAGGTCGTATTAAGGCGATTACCTTTTTGGAGGAAAATCCACAAATAGCCCAAGAGCTTGAAGCCAAAGTACGAGAAGCCAAATTGGGCAACTTAGACGATTTACTTGTTCATCATGATGACGACAGCCACGAAGAAATGCCAGAAGAAGTGGAAGAGTAATTCTGTGTATCAAATGATACATGATGATAAATGTAATACATACCAAAAGCATAAGTGATTGAATTTCTTGTGCTTTTGTTTTTTTAAAAGTATAAAATATGACAGAAATTTCAAAAAACCACGATTTACAAACTCGCTCTATTGCCGAATTTACCGAAAATGCCTACCTAAATTACGCCATGTACGTCATCATGGACAGAGCCTTGCCCCACGTTGCGGACGGCTTAAAGCCTGTGCAACGCCGTATCGTCTATGCCATGAGCGAATTGGGCTTAAAAAACACCGCCAAACCAAAAAAATCCGCCCGTACTATCGGCGATGTTATCGGTAAATACCACCCGCATGGCGACAGTGCCTGTTACGAAGCGATGGTGCTGATGAGCCAGCCATTTAGCTACCGTTATCCATTAATTAGCGGTCAAGGCAACTTTGGTTCGCCAGACGACCCAAAATCGTTCGCCGCCATGCGTTACACCGAAGCCAAATTGTCAAATTATGCCAATTCTTTATTAGCCGAACTTGGACAAGGTACGGTGGATTGGCAAGACAATTTTGACGGTACATTAAGCGAGCCTGTAACCTTGCCTGCACGTTTGCCCAATATTTTGTTAAACGGTACGACAGGCATTGCTGTGGGTATGGCGACCGACATCCCACCGCACAATCTCAACGAAGTGGTAAAAGGCTGTATCGCTTTGTTAAAAAATCCTGAAATGTCTGATAAGCAATTATTAAAATACATTCCTGCTCCAGACTTGCCAACCAATGCCGAAATCATCTCTACAAGCGAAGATTTGTACGCCATGTACAGCACAGGGCGTGGTAGTTACAAAATGCGAGCGACTTATTATGTTGATGAAAAAGAAAAAAATCTAGTTATTATCAATGCCTTGCCTTATCAAACGTCTGGTAAAAAAGTCATTGAACAAATCGCCCAGCTTATCATTAACAAAAAATTGCCTTGGGTGGTGGATATTCATGATGAATCCGACCACGAAAACCCTTGCCGTATTGTGCTAGAACTGCGTTCTAACCGTGTGGACATTGACAAGGTGATGAGCCATTTATTTGCCACCACCGACCTTGAAACCAGTTTTCGTGTTAATCTGAACATGATAGGCACAAACGGCAAACCGCAAGTAAAACCGCTAAAAACCATTTTGACCGAATGGCTATCGGTTCGCCGAGATACGGTCATTCGCCGTTTAAATTTTCGCTTAAATAAAATCAACGACAGACTGCATATTATCGCAGGTTTGCTTGTGGCGTATTTGCACATTGACGAAGTCATTCGCATTATTCGTGAAGAAGACGACCCAAAACACGAGCTGATGAGCCGTTACGCTTTGACCGACATTCAAGCCAATGCGATTTTGGACATTCGTTTGCGTCAATTGGCAAAATTAGAAGAAATTGAGCTCAATGCCGAACGTGATGAATTGCAACAAGAAAAAGAAAAAATTGAAAATTATTTAAAAAATCCTGAACAATTAACCAATCTGATGATTGAAGAATTGACAGCCGACATGAAAGAGCATGGCGACAAACGCCAATCGCCAATCGTGGAACGTGAGCAAGCCGTTGCCATTACCGAAAGCGACTTGACCCCAAGCGAAGCGGTAACGGTTGTTGTATCGCAAGCTGGCTTTATCCGATCGGCAAAAGGGCATGACATAGACCCAACGACTATGAGCTACCGATCGGGCGACAATTATCTCACCCACGCACAGGGCAAATCCAACGAAAAAGTCTATTTGCTAGATAGCACAGGGCGTAGCTACCGCCTTGATGTGCATGGCTTGCCGTCCGCTCGTGGACAGGGTGAGCCTTTGACAAGCCTGCTAAAACCGCCAAGTGGGGCAAGTTTTGTCAAAGCAATTATGGGGGCTGATGACGGCAAAATTATTTTGGCAAGTTCTCAAGGTTATGGTTTTGTCAATCAAATTGGCGAATTGGAAACCAACCAAAAAGCAGGCAAAAATATCATTAATTTTGACGAAAAAGCTGAATTAATAACGCACCAAATCGCTGAAAATGATACGCTCGTGGCGGTGGTGAATTCGTCTGGGTATTTGCTTGTGTATCCGCTTGCTGACTTGCCAATGATGAAAAAAGGTAAAGGCAATAAGCTGATTGATTTGAAAAATGATGAAACGGTGGTGGCGATTACCACGTTAAAAGATGGTGATAATTTGGCGGTTATGGCTGGTAAACGCACGATTACGCTCAAAGTTGATGATGTGAAAAACTTTATGGGTAATCGTGGGCGACGTGGGGGGCTGTTGCCGAAAGGGTTTCAGAAAGTGAGTGGGGTGGAGAAAATTTAGTGGAAACAAAATTGGAGTTTGAGTATATTCGTTATGGCAATCGTTAGTATGACATTCAAAAAAGGGTGATGAAAAAGCCTTAACGATTGAAACCGATAAACATTTGGTAGAAGATTTTACCAAAGTTTGTCAAAGCCAACGTTTAAGCATTAATGAAGTCATTAGCCAATTTATGCAATCTTATATAAGACAATTTAATACAATCTAAAATGAAATGATTTGCCAAAATTTTACAAACAATAACATCATACAGAAATTTTAGTGATAGTAAAAAATCTCCAAATGGAAATTTTAAAAACTGACACTATTTTCATCAAGTATAATTTAACTTCATTTAAATAACAGGGCAAAATCAAACTTAATAAAATAAAGTTTACAAATTGTCAAAAAGACAAAAAACTCATAAAATACTTCTAAAAAGGAGAACCCATGAGCTTTATAGAACATTTCAGTATCATCGAAGATCGAAGACCGAAGAACAGACATCAACATCAAACACAGACTAATAGACATACTATTTTTAACACTATGTGGCATATTATCTGGAGCAGAAGGCTGGGAAGAAATTAGCGAATTTGGCAAACAAAAACAAACATGGCTAAAAAAATTTTTGGGCTACGACAAGGGCATCCCATCCGCCTCAACCATAAAACGAGTAATAAGCCTAATTGAAGCTGAAACATTACTAAACAGCTACATCAACTGGATAAACAGTATCAGAGAACAACAAGACCTAACCATCATCGCCATTGATGGCAAAACCTTAAAACAAAGCTACCAAAACAGTGATGACAAACTAACCGCCCTCCACTCAATCAGTGCCTATGCCACCGAAGAAGGAATCACATTAACACTAACAGACTCAAAAACCAAAACAAATGAAATACAAGGCGTACTTGAACTAATTGAAATATTAGAACTCAAAAGCACAATCATTACCGCAGATGCCATGAGTTGCAACAAAAAAATAACCAAAGCCATTACGGATAAACAAGGAGACTACGTTTTACAGCTAAAAGCCACTCAAAGTAAACTACTAGCAGAAGTCAAAGCCTACTTTCACAAAATACGCCGAGATGAACCAAACTTAATTGAACAAGGCTATCATGAAAACATTGATGCAGGGCATGGACTGATTGAAACAAGACAATGTACACAATTGGCTATTAGTGACTGGATTGAGAATGCTAAAGAATGGACAAATCTAAACAGTATCATTGAGATTGTCAGAATCAGACATGATAAAAAAACAGGTGAACAGACGACCCAAACTGCGTATTACATTAGCTCATTATCTATTAATTCAGAACAGCTTAATTATGTTATCAAACGACATTGGGCGATTGAAAATAGTTTACATTATGTGCTTGATGTGACTTTTAAAGAAGATAGCTGTCGTATTCGTGAGCAACAAGCGACTAAGAATATGGCTTTGTTTAGAAGGGCTTCGGTGTCTTTAATTAAGTCTTCAGGTATCAAGGGTAGTGTTAAGTCTATTGTTAAGCGTTGTGGTTGGAATCATGATATTCTTGAGCAAGTTGTATTCGGTAAAACTTTTGTTGGGTAAGTTTGATTTTGCCCTGATTTAAATAACAGAAAACCACGGAAAATACTTGTAAAAATTTCCATATTTTGACATGATAAATAATCATTACCAAATCATCAGTTATTGAATGAAATACAAAATATCCGAAATTGCAGGACAAATAAACCACCATGTACTTAACCCACACAATCCGCATTAAGATGGCACACAAGCATTACAAAATGCTTGATAACTATGCGTTTTTGTGCAAAAACTTATTCAATGTGGCAACCTATCACAATAGACAAGCAGTTATCACCAATAACAAAACACCAACCGCCTTCAATCTCATCAATCAATTAACCAAAACTAAACAACAAGATTACAAAGCCATTCCTGCTAAAGTTGCACAGCAAGCCATCAAACAAGTTTACCAAAACTTTGGGTCTTTTTGGGCGGTTATTAAATCTTACCACAAAGACAAAAGTAAATTTTTAGGTCGTCCTAAATTACCAAAATATTTAAACAAAACCAAAGGGCGAGCCAATATTATTTTTACCAAACAGGCTATATCAAAACGTGATTTAAATAAAGGCATATTAACCCTTTCAAGCTATTTTGATACGCCCTTGTCTTTTGATTTGGGTAAATTAAGCGATGTGATTACTTTTGAAAGTTTACAAGAAGTCAAAGTCGTTAAAATTGCCAATGGTTATGACATCAAAATCACTTATAAAACCCATGAACCTAGTTTAAAACAAAACAACAATCGTTATTTAGCGGTGGATTTAGGCTTAAATAATCTTTTAACGGTTGTGAGTAATACGAACGATACACCTTTTATTATAACAGGCAAAACCGTTAAATCCACCAATCAATTTTTTAATAAAATTAAAGCAAAATTAACATCAACCAAAGACAAATTAAAAAATAAAGCGGTCGCACAAAAACATTTTATAAACAAAAAATTAAGTCAGTTATCAGCCAAACGCAACAATCAAATTAATGATTATTTGCATAAAGCAAGCCATTATCTTATCAACCACGCAGTTGCCAATGAGATAACAACAATTGTTATCGGTCATAATAAAGATTGGAAACAAGGGATAAATATTGGTAAAAGAAACAATCAAAGTTTTGTCAGCGTGCCTTTTGCAAGATTGGTACAAATGGTACAGTATAAAGCTAAATTACAAGGCATTGATGTGATTGTTACTGAAGAAAGTTATACAAGTAAATGTAGCTTTTTGGATAATGAACCATTACAAAAACACACAAGTTATCAAGGCAAACGCATCAAACGTGGGCTTTTTGAATCAAGCAATAACACACTTATCAATGCTGATGTCAATGGTGCTTACAATATTTTAAGAAAAGTAATTGGGAATTTTAAGTTTGACCCAATAGTGGTGTGTAGTACGCCTAAGATGATTAACCCTTTAAAGGCTAATCCTTGAACTTAAATTTCCGTATTTTTCCGTGGAATTTGGAACTATTGTCTATCTGTTTAATTCTCCAAAGCCTTGGCATGATGTTCAAAATGGTCTTTGATAAAGCTTGCAATAAAATAATAACTATGGTCGTAGCCTTCATGTAGTCTTAAAGTGATGGGGTAATTCACTAATTTAGCAGATTTTTCAAACAATTGAGGTTTTAGCTGTTCCATCAAAAATTCATCTGCCTTGCCTTGGTCAATTAAAATTGGCAAATGCTTTCGTTTAGCCGATTGTTTCATCCACTCCAGACTATCATAATTTGCCCAAAGTCTTTTATCTTCACCTAAATATGCACTAAAAGCTTTGTGCCCCCAAGGTACTTGAGAAGGAGCAACAATCGGCGAAAAGGCGGAAATGCTAGTGTATCTATCAACATTTCTTAGCCCAACCAATAAAGCCCCATGCCCGCCCATGCTATGTCCAAAAATGCCACGTTTATCATTGGTAGGGAAATTTTTCTCAATTAAATCGGGTAATTCATCAACAATATAGTCATACATTTGAAAATGCGTTGCCCAAGGCTCTTGGGTCGCATTGACATAAAATCCTGCCCCTTGTCCCAAATCATAAGCACTGTCATTTGCCACATTTTCTCCACGTGGACTGGTATCAGGCGACACCACAATGATATTGTACTGACTGGCAAACTGCTGAAATCCTGATTTGGTGATAAAATTTTGCTCGTTACACGTCAAGCCCGATAGCCAATACAATACAGGACACGCTTCGCCTACAATGGCTTTAGGTGGTAAATATATGCCAAATTTCATTGGTATGTGGGTTGTGGTGCTGTCATGTTGCCATACTTCTTGGCGACCAGCAAAACTTTGGTGCGATTCGATACGTTGCATTTTTTTCTCCCTTTTAAATTAAAAATGAATGACAGAACGAATCGATTTGCCTTCGTGCATCAAATCAAACGCTTGGTTAATGTCTTCAAGTGGCATGGTGTGGGTGACAAATGGCTCAAGTTGAATTTCACCGTGCATGGCTTGTTCAACCATATTAGGTAGTTCACTGCGACCTTTCACACCACCAAACGCCGTACCAAGCCAACGGCGACCTGTCACTAATTGGAATGGGCGAGTACTAATTTCTTGCCCTGTCCCCGCCACACCAATAATCACGCTTTGTCCCCAACCACGATGAGCCGATTCAAGAGCCGAACGCATGACATTGACATTGCCGATACATTCAAAGCTATGGTCAACGCCCCAGCCAGTCATTTCGACAATCACTTGTTGAATCGGTTTGTCGTAATCCTTTGGATTGATACAATCGGTTGCTCCAAATGAACGAGCCAATTCAAATTTTTCGGGATTGGTGTCAATGGCGATAATGCGTCCCGCTTTGGCAAGTTTCGCCCCTTGCACTACCGCAAGCCCAATACCGCCCAAGCCAAACACCGCTACGCTGTCGCCTTCTTGCACTTTGGCGGTATTTTTGACCGCACCTAAGCCTGTCGTTACGCCACAACCAAGCAAACAGACTTGTTCTGGATTGGCTTTGGGATTAATTTTTGCCAAAGACACTTCAGCAACCACCGTATATTCGCTAAAAGTTGAACAGCCCATATAATGATAAATCGGCTGACCTTGATAGCTAAAACGAGTCGTGCCGTCTGGCATTAAGCCTTTGCCTTGGGTGGCACGCACCGCTACGCACAGATTGGTTTTGTTACTTTGACAAAATAAACATTCGCCACATTCTGCCGTGTAAAGCGGAATGACATGGTCGCCAACAGCAATGCTTGTTACGCCTTCACCCACCGCCATGACAATGCCCGCTCCTTCATGCCCCAATACCGCAGGGAATACGCCTTCGGGGTCGTCACCGCTTAGGGTAAAGGCATCGGTATGACACACGCCTGTGTGGGTGATTTTTACCAAAACTTCGCCTTTTTTGGGTGGGGCAACGTCAATTTCCACAATTTGTAATGGCTTGCCTGCTTCAAAGGCAACGGCAGATTTGCTTTTGATAACGCCATTTTTGGCAAATTCGTTTTGAATGGTTTCAAAAAGTTGGGTCATGGTTTTTCCTTGATGTTAAAAATAAAGTTGTTAAAAATAATGCTTGTAACGTGATAAAATTTGGGGCTGTACTAGATTAGCTATCATATTATACTAAAAATATGAAGCTAACACATTGTAAATTAAGTAAAAAAGCACAGAAAAAACCACTTGAATTTTTTGTACTAGAAGTTACTGATCGAGCAGCAACTGATTTACTGCAAATTCACCCTAATTCAGCAGCCTTATTTTACCATAAAAATAAGACTTGTGATAAAATACAATCTTAGCCTTGAAGCTCACGAAACCTTTGACGGTGAAATAGAACTTGATGAAAGCTATTTCGGTAGTATTCGTAAAGGTAAGCGTGGTCGTGGTGCAGGTGGAAAGACTGCTGTATTTGGTCTTTTAAAACGTAATGGTAGAGTTTATACCGCAGTTTAAAATATTGAGAAAATGGTGTAAAATTTAACTCTAATCTAGTACAGCCCCTTTTTTAAAATTAGGACTTACGCATTTTAAAACCTTTCCGTTCATGGTGAGCTTGTCGAACTATAGGAAACGTTACCCTTCGACAAGCTCAGAGCGAACGTTTCTCATAATTTTGCGTAAGTCCTACAAATAACAATAAAGTGGGTGTCATCAAAAATTTGCTCAAAAAATAGTCAAGGCACATTTTGGGCACATAAGATTTTTAAACGGTTTTTTTGAGCCCAAAATGATAAAAGTGGTCAAAGCTTTCAACTTACAAAAACCTTTGATCCCCTTGATTTTACAAGCAATAAAAAACCCCAATTATAAAATTAGGGTTTTTAAAATATGGTAGGCGTAAACGGATTCGAACCATCGACCCCCACCATGTCAAGGTGGTGCTCTAACCAACTGAGCTATACGCCTAAAAGTGCGACTATTTTAACAACTTTTTGATAATTTGCAAGTGATTTTTCACATTTATCAAAAATTAAATATCAAGAACCAAGGCATTAAGCCACTTCAGCGCTTAATGCAATGTCAATATTACCTTTAACAGCCTTTGAATAAGGGCAGATTTCATGGGCTTTTTCAACGATTTTGGTTAAATCGTCTTGGCTGATTTGGGTGTTTTTGGCGACGACATGGATTTTGAGTGATAGGTTAAAGTCAGTATCGCCTGCTTTATTCAAATCCACTGACACTTGTACTTCATCATCAAAGCTGGCATTGGCTTGTTTTTTTGCTAAACCTAACGCACCGTCAAAACACGCCGCATAGCCAATGGCAAACAGTTGTTCTGGGTTATTGCCTTGTCTATTTGATGCAGGTGGCACGATGTTAAAGGTGGTGTCCGAGTCGCTTAAGGTGGCTTTACCATCTCTTGCCCCTGTTGCGGTGGCGGTTGTGCTGTAGATTACGCTCATAATTTTATCCTTATTTTGGGTTAAAAAAGTTTTTAAAATGCATCTTTAGCTTAACAAATTTTTTGAATAATTGTGTCGTGATTTTGTTAATCTTTTTCACCAATGTTTTCATCAACTTTTTCAAACCGTGCGATACTTTCCACATGACCTGTATGGCTAAACATATCCATCACGCCAGCATGGGTTAGGCGGTAGCCTGAGTCAATCAAGGCTTTGGTATCACGAGCGAGCGTAATCGGATTGCATGACACATAGACGATACGTTTTGCATTAAATTTTGGTAAATACGCCATCACTTCCCACGCACCGCTTCTTGGTGGGTCAATCAGCAATGCATCCACGCCTTGTACCCACTCTTTGTCCGAAAAATCTTGGGTCAAATCCTGTGCATAAAATTCAGTATGGTGCAAGCCGTTAGCGGTGGCGTTCATTTTGGCACGTTCAGTCATCTCGGTGCTACCTTCCACACCAATGACAAAGCCTGTTTCACCGACCTTTTTTGCCAAAGGTAAACTAAAGTTGCCAAGTCCGCAGAACAAATCCAACACTTGTTCACCCTTTTGCAAATCAAGCAAATCACACGCCAATTTTATCATTTTGCGATTGACCGATAAATTGACTTGGGTAAAATCAAGCGGTGAAAATTCAAACGTAATGTCAAACTCTGGCAAATGATAAAATAATCCGCCTGTCGGTGGCGTGGTTAGGCTTGTTGCACGACCGTTGCTATCGTCAATACGGTGAACTGTATCCGAACCTTTTGGCTGTAACAGCAGTTGCCAATTGCGTTTGGCAAAAAAGTCTTGTAATTTTGTCAAATCATTATCCGACAAAGGTGACATATGACGCACGATAACGGCAACCGATTTTTGGCTATCAGGTTCAAAATCTAGCGTTTCTCCCATCGCAACTTCTAATTGCGGAATATCGTTGCGAGCGTCAAGTTCGGTAATTAGCTGTTTTAAAGCGGTGATTTCTTGACCGATACGTTTGTCCAAAATATGACATTTGCTCAAATCCGCCAAAAAATTACTCGCACGCTCACGAAAACCGACCAATGCCGAGTTTTTCTTTTCCACATATCGCACACCCATACGAGCCTTTGTGCGGTAGCCTAGACGGTCGGCAACGAGCGGTTCAAGCCAATTATCAGGTTGCACGCCTGCATGATGTTGCAACAATTCCGCCAAAACCGACTGTTTAAAGGTAATTTGTCCGTCTGCTTGCCAATGTTGCAAACTGCAACCGCCACACACGCCAAAATGCGGACACGGTGGCGTTTGGCGTTCTGGGTGGGCGTTTGCCAATACTTCAAGCGTATCACCTTCTTCAAAGCCTTTTTTGCTGTTGGTGATTTTTACCGACACGGTTTCATTTGGCAAGGCAAAACTTGCAAACACTTTTTTGCCATTTTTTTCGCTGATATGGCTGTCATCTGTGCCATACACGGCAACGCCACGCCCATCGTGGGCTAGATTGGTGATGACAAACGGTAGGGGTGGGGCATCGGCTAGGCGTTTTCTGGTACGTGCGGTGGGTTTGCCTTTTTTGCTTGGGGTGGCGGTGAGTTGGTTATTTTGTTGAGTTGCTGGCGTTGGGCTTGCGGTCATAATGTTCTCAAAGTTTAATCAAACAAATAGATAAAAAATTGTGTGCATGATAACCGAAAATACAAAATGTTTAAAGGCGGATTAGGTTAATAATTGCATATTTACAAAATCACAAAACACTTCTCATCAATAAAAGCGTAAAATAAAGAAAAACTTAACAACGGTTTTTTAAATTTTTACAAATAAAATTTTAACAAAAAAAGGAAAAAACATGAGCCAAATCAAACTTCATGTACTACAAGGTGCTTGCCCACTTGTACCGCACACCGCTTTAGCGATGGCAAAAGCGAGCGATAATATTGATTATGACATCATTATAATGAGCCGTGAAGCTCTAAAATCCGCAGAATACCTAGCATTAAATCCAAAAGGTTCAGCACCATTATTGCGTGATGGCGAGTTTGTGTTGTCGCAAAACTTTGCGATTTTAAGCTATATTAATGCAAAATTCCCAAAAGCACATATTTTTGGTAAAGGCGATGAGCAACATATCGCCAAAACATTGCAATGGTTAGCATTTGTCAATTCCGATTTGCATCCATCATTTAAAGCGTTATTTAATCCAAATGCCGTTTTGCCAAATGCTGATGAAAATTTAGTAAAAGCCTTGCAACAACAAGCGAAAGAAAATATTGTCAATTTGTTAAGATTACCAAATGACGAGTTAAATAATAAAGATTTTTTAAATGGTGAGTTTACCATTGCTGATATGTATTTGTACGTTACGCTACGTTGGGCGACTGCGATGCAGATTGATTTTAGCCAACATACGAACCTTGCTAAATTTATCAAAAATGTAGAAAACCTACCATTTGTATTGCAAACGTTAAAAGAGCAAGAATTGGCAGTTTTGTAAGTAAAATTTAACAATTTTGATAGTGGCACTAAAAATACACCAATATTGATGAATTGGTGTGTTTTTTTATATTAGCCGAATTTGGCTTTTTTTAAAAGCGTGTTTTTTTGACAATTGTATTTTATAAAATACAAAATTTCGCCTATAATAGGCATTTTTATCATGAAAATAATTAAAAATGTCAAAACAACTTTCACAACTGAACACCACCGAAAAAAAAGCCATCGCAGGGCTTGGGGCGATTTTTGCGTTTCGTATGCTGGGGCTTTTTATGATTGTGCCAGTTTTTTCGGTGTATGGACAACATTATCAGCACGCCACGCCATTTTTGACTGGGCTTGCCATTGGTATGTATGGCTTGGGACAGGCGATTTTTCAGATTCCGATGAGTATTTGGGCGGACAAATTTCCTAGAAAGCCGATTATTATCGCAGGGCTTGCCTTGTTTGCGTTGGGAGGGGCGATTTGTGCGTTGGCGACTGATATTCACGTGGTGATTTTGGGTCGGCTGATTGCAGGCAGTGGGGCTGTGTCGGCGGTAGCGATGGCACTGCTTGCTGATGTAACACGAGAGCAAAACCGCACCAAAGCTATGGCGACGATGGGGCTAACCATTGCGATGTCTATTATGGTGGCGTTTGGGCTAGGACCGATTTTGACCAAGTTTTTGGACATTTCAGGCTTGTTTTGGCTGACATCTATTTTGGGCGTGTTGGCGATGTTTTTGTTGCTGATTGTGCCAACGCCAGAACGCAAACTCAAACACAATGTCAGCGAAAAATCCATTGGCAAACAATTGCTTGATGTGTTAAAAAACAGCCAATTAAACCGTTTACATTTGGCGATTTTTAGTTTGCATTTGAGCATGACAGCCATGTTTACCCTGCTGCCACAGCAGTTTAGTCATGTGTTAAATTTGGGCGTTGCTGAGCAAGGCTATGTGCATTTGCCTTTGTTGTTGTTGGGGTTTGTCATTGCCGTGCCTTTGATTATCATTGCCGAAAAAAAACGCAAAATGCGAAGTGTGTTTTTGGCAAGTCTTGCCATGCTGATTGCTGGATTGGGCGTTTTGGCGGTTGGCAGTAGCACGAGTATTGGCTTGATTTTGGGTTTGGCAATTTATTATATCGGTTTTAACAGCCTTGAAGCGACCATTCCATCATGGATTTCTAAGCAAGCCCCCGTTGCCAACAAAGCCACAGCGATGGGAATTAACTCATCAAGTCAGTTTTTGGGTGCGTTTTTTGGTGGGGCGTTGGGCGGTATTTTGTTGTCGCAGTCGGCAAGTTTGTCTTGGTGGGTGTTGGCAGGCGTGATGTTGCTGTCGTTGGTGCTGATTTTACCGATTGTGCAACCACCTTATTTAACCAGTTTTACCATCACTTTGCCAAAACAAAACAGCGATGATTTTTCTGCCAAACTGTTAAACATAGACGGCATAGACGAAGTGGTGATGATGCCAAAAGAAGGCATTGCTTATTTAAAAGTGGACAAAAATCAACTTACCGATGAAATACGACATCAACTGTCGCAAATAATCGGCTCGCCTGTGAATTTTTAACAAAACCACTAGCAAAATTTTAACGAAAATAGTATATTATTCATTGTGAATTTGCAAATATGAAATCAAACCTTGAAACCAACTTTGTAAATAACGACAATCAAAAAAACTTCAACGTAATCAATAACATCGCTGTCAGATTAAGATTAAAATACAATTTAATACTCGTGCAAAAATGTTAAAATACTTCAATGTGAAAAATAAAGGAAAAACCTATGCGTGGTGTCAATAAAGTTATTATCGTGGGACGTTTGGGCAACGACCCTGTTACTCGCCAATTTGCCAATGGCGGTGGCGTAACCAATATTTCCGTTGCCACATCAGAACAGTGGACAGACAAACAAACAGGCGAACGCCGTGAAGCCACCGAATGGCATCGTATCAGCTTTTTTGGCAAACTTGCCGAAATCGCCGCTCAGTACTTACGTAAAGGCAGTTCGGTTTATGTAGAAGGTAGCTTACGCACCAACAAATACACCGACCAAAACGGCATTGAACGCTATTCAACCGAAATCCGTGCCGACAATTTACAAATGTTAGACAGCAATCCAAACAACCAAAATGGTGGTTTTAACCAAAATAATGGTGGCTTTGGCGGTTATCCAAACAACGGTTTTGCTAACAACAACCAAAATTTTGGCAACAATAGCAACTATTTAAACAATGCCAATAACAACAATAACAACCGTTATCCGAATAATAATCAAAATGTCCAAAACGGCTATTCAAATAACAATCAGCCAAATAACCAATTTAATCAAGGCTTTGGCAACCCATCGGACAATCAAGGCTATCAAAACAATAGCTTTATGCAAAGCAGCCCAAACAATCCGCTAAATGCTCAAGCAAACAACCCAACGGCTCAACATTCTGCACCGACCGCAGGGGCAACGCCAAGTTTGCCAAAAACGGAAACGCCTGATGATGACATTCCATTTTAAATTAAATTGTTAAAAAAACTAAAAAGCGTTCATGGTGGACGCTTTTTTGCTTTGTTGTGGTGATAAAATGTTGATAATAAAAATTGTGATGATAATAAATTGAGAAAATCATGTTAAAAAACAAAAGTTTAATTATTTTTGATTGGGACGGCACATTGATGGATTCTATCGGTTTAATCGTCAAAGCTATGCGATATTCTGCCGAAAAAAACGGCGTTAGCGTAACCGATGAAGCGACCAAATCCATCATTGGCATTGCACTTGTTGAGTCTATCGCCTTGTTATTTCCCGATGTACCACAAAAACATGAACAAATTTTAAACGATTATGCAAGCTTTTATGTAGAACATTGTGATGATGACAAATTGTTTGACGGTGTGCAAACATTGATTGCAACTTTGCACCAACAAGGCAAAATTTTGGCGATTGCCACAGGTAAAAAACGTCAAGGGCTTGAGCGAGTGTTGCCAAATTCTGGCATTGAACATTTTTTTAGCATTACCAAAACCGCTGACGAAACGGCAGGTAAGCCCAATCCGCTGATGCTTGAACAGATTTTAGCCGAAACAGGCAAAAGCCTTGAAGACGCAGTGATGATTGGTGATAGCGTGCATGATATCAATATGGCAAATAATATCGGCATGGATAGCGTTGCGGTGAGTTATGGCTGTGAAAAAGCGGACGTGTTGGCAGGCAAAAATCCGACAGTTGTCATTCATTCTGTGGTAGAATTAAGTAATTTATTCATATAGTTTATTTAAAATTTTAAAAGAAAATAAAAATGACCGAAGAGCTGTTAATCAATATCAACCCAACCGAAAGCCGAGTTGCCTTATTAGAAGATGGGGTTTTGAGCGAAATTTATATTGAACGCCACACCAAACTTGGCACAGTGGGCAATATTTATATCGGTACGGTGGTGCGTGTGTTGCCGGGTATGCAGGCGGCGTTTGTGGATATTGGGCAGGCTCGCACCGCATTTTTGCATATTAACGATATGCAGGTGAACGTACAAAATAACCAAGTACAAGAACATTTAAACCATACCGACAAAAATTTGATTGAAAATCAGCTTTATGAAGGACAAAAAATCCTTGTCCAAGTCATCAAAGACCCACTTGGAACAAAGGGGGCAAGGCTTACCACCGATATTTCTCTGCCATCTCGTTATTTGGTGTATTTGCCGTTTAGCAGTAATATTGGCATTTCCCAACGCATTGACGGCGATGAGCGAGAACGGCTCAAACGTGATTTGAGCGAAATCGCTTATCAAGTCAATTTAACAGGCGGTCTGATAGCCAGAACCGCCACCGAAAACGTGCCACGCCACAAATTAGAATCCGACATTTATTATCTATTGCAACTGTGGAAAATGGTACAGGCAAGGCGTGCCAGTTTTAACAAAAAACACCGTTCTGTCCTGATTTATCAAGAATTATCTTTGCCAATGCGGGCGATTCGGGATTTTATTGGTGAAAATACCCAACGAGTGTTGATTGATGATAAAAATATTTTTGAACAAATCGGACAATTTGCCAAAGAATTTGTGCCGTTAATTTATCCACGTTTGCAATTGCACGAAAGTGAGCAAACATTATTTGATATTTTTAGGGTGGAAGACGACCTAAAAAATGCGTTAAATCGCCGTGTGGATTTAAAATCTGGCGGTTATCTGATTATTGACCAAACCGAAGCGATGACGACCATTGATGTCAATACAGGTTCGTTTGTTAATGGGCGTTCACAAGAAGAAACCATTTTTAAAACCAACCTTGAAGCGACCCATGCCATCGCTCGGCAGTTGCGATTGCGGAATTTGGGCGGTATTATCATTCTTGATTTTATTGATATGCAAGCCCAAGAACACCGTGATAAAATTTTGGCAAGCTTACAAGAACAACTGTCAAAAGACTATGCCAAAACCAATATCAGCGAAGTGTCAAATCTTGGTTTGATTGAGATGACCCGCAAACGCACACGTGAAAGCCTGCAACAACAGCTTTGCGAGCCGTGTCCGACTTGTGGCGGTAAAGGTTTTGTTAAAACCAGCGAAACCGTGTGTCTTGAGATTTTCAGAGAGCTGATGCGGTGTGCCAGAACCTATAACACGCCCAAAAAATTTACTGTGATTGCCAATGCAACAGTGATTGAGCTGTTACAAAGTAGTGAAGCGGATACGATTGCCGAGCTTGAATATTTGCTTGGGCGACCGATTGGGCTGGAAGTTGAGAATCGTTTTAATCAAGAACAATATCATATTTTGTTGGATTAATTTTTTAGAGCATATTTTAAATCTAATTAATGAAATAAACATATAAAAAACCATTAAAGCCCTTGCATTCATCCAAAAAATGTGTATAATAGCTGTACTTAAAAAATTGCAGGGTGATAGTTGTGTGCCAAACATCAAACTATCAATAAAAACCCTTATACAGTCGCTCCATTGATTGCGACACAAAACACAAAAACACAGTTTCACCGCTATTGATTAATATAGCAAGTGAGACTGGAATTTTTTTTGTTTTAAAAAGATGCAAGTAAGTGATTTTATTGTATAACAACATATCAACACCCAACGCATAACATTAACCCATATCTATAACCATATTTTAGGAGCTTACTGGCATGGCTAACCAGAAAATCCGTATCAGACTAAAATCTTTTGACCATCGTCTGATTGACCAATCAGCTCAAGAGATTGTTGATACTGCAAAACGTACAGGTGCTCAGGTTCGTGGTCCAGTACCGCTACCAACTCGCATTGAACGCTTTAACATCTTAACCTCACCACACGTGAACAAAGATGCCCGTGACCAATACGAAATTCGCACATTTAAACGTATGGTGGACATCGTTCAGCCAACTGACAAAACAGTGGATGCACTGATGAAGTTAGACTTGGCGGCGGGTGTTGATGTACAAATCGCATTAGGCTAACCCCATAGGGTAAAACCTATCTTGAATAACAGTAAAAATTAAGAGGTTAACAACATGGCGATCGGTTTAGTCGGAAAAAAATGCGGCATGACTCGTATCTTCACAGAAGCAGGTGTATCTATCCCTGTTACCGTTGTTGAAGTTACTGCCAACCGTATTTCTCAAATTAAAACACAAGACACAGATGGCTATCAAGCAATCCAAGTAACCACAGGTGTTCGTCGTGATTCTCGTGTAACTGCTGCCCAAAAAGGTCATTTTGCCAAAGCTGGCGTGGCTGCGGGTCGTGGTACTTGGGAATTTCGTGTAGAAGACAGCGAACTTGAAGGTCGTGAAGCAGGTAATGAAATCCTTGCTGATTTATTCCAAGTTGGTCAAATCGTTGACGTAACTGGAACAAGCAAAGGTAAAGGTTTCCAAGGTGGCGTAAAACGTCATAACTTCCGTACCCAAGACGCAACGCATGGTAACTCAGTTTCTCACCGTGTACTAGGTTCTACAGGTCAAAACCAAACACCAGGTAAAGTCTTTAAAGGCAAAAAAATGCCAGGTCAAATGGGTAACAAACGTGTAACCGTACAAGGCTTAGAAGTGATTTCAGTTGACGCTGAAAAAGGTATCCTAGTTATCAAGGGTGCAATTCCGGGTGCCAACGGTGGCGATGTGATTGTACGCCCATCAGTTAAAGCTTAATCAAGGGGATTAACGTGAATCTAAATACAGTATCAGGTTCGGCGGTTGAGCTATCAGACGTAGCATTTGGTCGTGAATTTAACGAAGCCCTAGTGCACCAAGTCGTTACCGCATATTTAGCAGGTGGTCGTCAAGGTAGCCGTGCTCAAAAAACTCGTGGCGAAGTATCTGGCGGTGGTAAAAAACCATGGCGTCAAAAAGGTACAGGTCGCGCCCGTGCAGGCTCAATCCGTAGCCCAATTTGGATCGGTGGTGGTCGTGCATTTGCTGCTAAACCACAAGATTGGTCACAAAAAGTGAACCGCAAAATGTATCGTGGTGCAATGCAATGTATCCTAGCAGAATTGGTACGTCAAGAGCGTCTAGTTTTGGTAGATGATATCAAAGTATCAGCACCAAAAACCAAAGAATTAATCGGCAAGCTAGCAGAATTAAACGCACCAAAAGCGTTAATCGTAACCAACGAAGTAGATGAAAATCTATATCTAGCTGCTCGCAATATTCCACACGTCAATGTACTAGGTAGCACTGAGATTGACCCAGTCAGCCTAATTGCATTTGACAAAGTCATCATGTCTGTCGCAGCTGCCAAAGAAATTGAGGGAGTGTTAGCATGAATAACGCAAGACTGTATCAGGTACTAAAAGCACCTGTATTTTCAGAAAAATCTCAAATCTTGGGCGATACACTTGGTGTGCAAGTTTTCAAAGTTGACACCAATGCGACTAAAAAAGAGATTAAAAAAGCAGTAGAATTAATGTTTGACGGTGTTGAAGTAGTCAAAGTCAATACCCTAAACGTTAAAGGTAAGACAAAGCGATTTGGTCGCACGGTAGGTCGTCGTCAAGACTACAAAAAAGCCTATGTGACCTTAAAAGCTGGTCAAGATGTTCAAGTAGCAGAAGTAGCGGAAACCGCTGCGGCTGATAACGAATAAGGATAATTTACAATGCCTATCGTAAAAGCAAAACCGACATCACCAGGTCGCCGATTTGTCGAGAAAGTGGTGCATCCACACCTTCATAAAGGTCGTCCTTATGCAGCATTAGTAGAGTCAAAAGGTAAAACTGGTGGTCGTAACAACAACGGTCGTATTACCACTCGCCACATTGGTGGTGGTCATAAACAACACTATCGTTTGGTTGATTTTAAACGTAACAAAGACAATATTTCAGCCGTAGTAGAGCGTATTGAGTATGATCCAAATCGTACTGCCCATATTGCCCTATTAAAATATGCGGATGGTGAGCGTCGTTACATCATTGCACCAAAAAAACTACAACAAGGCGATACTGTGATTTCAGGTGAAACTGCACCAATTCGTCCAGGTAATTGCTTACCACTGCGTAGTATTCCAATTGGTACAATTATTCACAACATTGAACTAAAAATTGGCAAAGGCGCACAAATTGCTCGTTCAGCAGGTGCAGCTGTTCAATTATTAGGTCGTGATGGTATTTACGCAATCGTACGTTTACGTTCAGGCGAAACTCGCCGTATCCATGTAAACTGCCGTGCGGTGATTGGTGAAGTATCAAATACTGAAAACAACCTTAAATCACTTGGTAAAGCAGGTGCAAACCGTTGGCGTGGTGTTCGTCCTACCGTTCGTGGTACTGCGATGAACCCAATTGACCACCCACACGGTGGTGGTGAAGGTCGTAACTTCGGTAAACACCCAACCAGCCCATGGGGTCAAAAGGCTAAAGGTCTTAAAACACGTTCTAACAAACGTACTGACAACATGATTATCCGCCGTCGTCGCGTCAATAAGAAATAAGGAATAATTTCATGCCTCGTTCATTGAAAAAAGGTCCATTCATCGATGCGCACTTATTTGCCAAAGTTGAACAAGCGTTAGAAACTAACTCACGCAAACCAATCAAAACTTGGTCACGTCGCTCAATGATTCTTCCACAAATGGTCGGCTTAACTATTTCTGTTCATAACGGTCGTACACACGTGCCTGTTATTGTAAACGAACAAATGGTAGGTCATAAACTTGGTGAATTTGCCCCAACCCGTACATATCGTGGTCATGGCATTGACAAGAAAGCAAAAAAATAAGGTGCTAACTATGGAAGTAACTGCAAAATTACGCGGTGCCGCCATTTCGGCACAAAAAGTACGTTTGGTTGCGGATGAAATCCGTGGAAAAGACATCGAACGTGCCCTAGACATTTTGACATTTAGCAACAAAAAAGCCGCTAAATTGGTAAAAAAATGCCTAGAATCAGCAATCGCAAATGCTGAACATAATAACGGTTTAGATATTGATACCTTGCGTGTTTCTACTATTTATGTTGATGAAGGCATCACGTTAAAACGTATCATGCCACGTGCCAAAGGACGTGCTGACCGTATCAGCAAACGTACTTGCCACATCACAGTTAAAGTAGGGGTATAACATGGGACAAAAAGTTCATCCAATTGGTATTCGTCTAGGCGTTATTCGTAAAGCTAACGCTAACTGGTACGCAGAGCCAAAAAAATACTCTGAATACTTAATCAATGATTTACAAGTGCGTAAATTTATTGAGAAAAAATTAAACAGCCGTGATACAGGTAAAGAAAAAGCTGTGAACGCAATGATTAGCAACATCAACATTGAACGTTCAAGCGGTACTGCGAAAGTAACCATTTCAACAGCTCGTCCGGGTGTTATCATTGGCAAAAGTGGTGCAGACATTGAATCTTTACAAAAAGATTTAACCAAAATCATGGGCGTGCCAGCACAAGTTAGCATTGAAGAAATTACTCAACCTGACTTAGATGCTCGTTTAGTTGCAGAAGGTATTGCCTCACAACTTGAACGTCGCGTGATGTTCCGTCGTGCTATGAAACGTGCTGTACAAAATAGCATGAAAGCAGGTGCAGAAGGTATCAAAGTAGAACTTTCAGGTCGTCTAGGCGGTGCAGAAATTGCTCGCTCAGAATGGTACCGTGAAGGTCGTGTGCCACTACATACTTTGCGTGCTGATATTGACTATTCAAACGTACGCGCAGAAACCACTTACGGTACAATCGGTGTTAAAGTGTGGATTTTCCGTGGTGAAATTCTTGACGGTATGAACCGCATTTATAATCCTGTAAAAGAAGAAAAGCAACCACGTGGACAAAAACAACGTCGCACTCGTAGCGACCGCCCACGTAGTGAGCGTCCAGCTAAAGACAGAGGTTAAGATATGTTACAACCAAAACGTACCAAGTTTCGTAAAGTACATAAAGGACGTAATACGGGGTTAGCTCACCGTGGTAGTAGCGTATCTTTTGGTACAATCGGACTTAAATCAATTGAGCGTGGTCGTATGACTGCTCGCCAAATCGAAGCTGCTCGTCGTACGATTTCTCGTCGTATCAAACGTGGTGGTAAAATTTGGATTCGTGTATTCCCAGACAAACCAATTACCGAAAAACCATTAGAAGTTCGTATGGGTAAAGGTAAAGGTCCTGTAGAATACTGGGTCTGCGAAATTAAACCAGGCAAAATGCTATATGAAATCGAAGGTGTTTCAGATGAGCTAGCAACTGAAGCTTTCAAGCTTGCTGCTGCAAAATTGCCTTTCAAAACTACTATTGTTAAACGGACGATAATGTAATGAAGATCAGTGAATTACGTGAAAAATCAGTAGAAGAACTGACCCAATTACTAGATGAAAAGCAAGTTGAAGCGTTTCGTCTTCGTATGGCAAAAGCTACTGGTCAATTAGGCAATACCCATGAAATCAAAGGTAACCGTCGCACAATTGCTCAAATTAAGACGCTTATTACTGAAAAACAAGGGGCCTAATCATGAGTGAACAAAACACCAACCAAGAAATTGGCACAGTAACTGGTAAAGTTATTAGTGACAAAATGGACAAAACCATCACAGTATTGGTAGAACGTCGTATTCGCCATGCCAAATATGGCAAAATGATTCGTCGTTCAACAAAACTTCATGCACATGATGAAGACAATACTTGTGGCATTGGTGATATTGTCCGCATTAAACAATCTCGCCCACTATCAAAGACCAAAACTTGGGCATTAGTGGAAATTGTTGAAAAAGCGGTTAATATCTAAATTAACTAAAAATAATTAGTAATAATTGCAAAGCAAGTCAAATACTGCTACAATATGTCACTTTTAAAAATGGCTAATTGTGGCAAGACTTGTTTTGCCAATTTATGGAGTAACGCGATGATTCAGACTGAAACAATGCTGGAAGTTGCAGACAACAGTGGTGCAAAACGAGTAATGTGCATTAAAGTGCTAGGTGGTTCTCATCGTCGTTATGCATCCGTAGGCGACATCATTAAAGTGACTGTGAAAGAAGCAATTCCTCGTGGTCGTGTTAAAAAAGGTGATGTAATGAACGCGGTAGTCGTACGCACTAAATTTGGTGTACGTCGCCCAGACGGTTCAGTACTACGTTTTGATGATAATGCAGCCGTGTTGTTGAACAACAACAAAGCGCCGATTGCAACACGTATTTTTGGACCAGTAACCCGCGAACTACGTGGCGAACAATTTATGAAAATTGTTTCATTAGCCCCAGAAGTATTGTGAGGTAAACAATGGCTAAATTACGCAAAGGCGACCAAGTGATTGTAATTGCTGGCAAAGATAAAGGCAAGCAAGGTATAATTCTAGCAGTAAAAGAAGACCGTGTAAAAGTTGAAGGTATCAATATTGTTAAAAAACACCAAAAACCAAATCAAATGACTGGTAAAGAAGGTGGCATTATTGAGCAAGAAGCATTTTTACATATTTCAAATGTTGCAATTTTTAATGCAACAACCCAAAAGGCAGATCGTATTTCTTACCAAGTGAATGATGGCAAAAAACAACGTGTTTATCGCTCATCTGGTGAAGTAGTGGCGACTGCATAACCATCTGAGGGTATTGGTAATGGCAAGACTTAAAACACAATATAACGAAGAGCTTAAGCAAAAGTTGCAACAAGAGCTTGGCTTAACTAACGTTATGGAAATCCCAAAAATCACCAAAATCACTTTAAACATGGGTGTTGGTGCAGCAGCTCAAGACAAAAAAGTACTTGAAGGTGCATTGGCTGATATGACTGCAATCGCAGGTCAAAAACCAGTCGTAACTAAAGCTCGCAAATCAGTTGCAGGCTTTAAAATTCGTGAAGAATGGCCAATCGGTTGTAAAGTTACACTTCGTGGCGAACAAATGTACGAATTCTTAGACCGTCTTATTGCAATTGCAATTCCACGTATTCGTGACTTCCGTGGTTTTTCAGACAAAGCATTTGACGGACGTGGTAACTATTCACTAGGTATCAAAGAACAAATCGTTTTCCCAGAAGTTGATTTTGATAAAATTGACCGTCTTCGTGGTTTAGATATCACCATTACCACTACTGCAAAAACTGATGAACAAGGTCGTGCGTTGCTTAAAGCATTCGGCTTTCCGTTTAAAGGCTAATAGCAAGGATTAAGGCAAATGGCAAAGAAAAGTATGATTAATCGCGAATTAAAACGCGAAGCGACCGTTGCTAAATATGCTGAAAAGCGTGCTAAGCTTAAAGCAATTATTAGCGACATTAATGCAACTGATGAAGAAAAACTAGATGCAATGCTTGCTCTACAAGCATTACCTCGTAATGCTTCGCCAGTTCGTTTACGTAACCGTTGTGCATTGACAGGTCGTCCACATGGTTATTTCCGCAAATTTGGTCTTTCACGTAACATGATTCGTGAAAAAGTAATGCAAGGTGATGTACCTGGCGTTCGCAAAGCAAGTTGGTAAGGGGATAAACTATGAGTATGCAAGATACCGTTGCTGATATGCTGACCCGTATCCGTAATGCACAAATGGCTGAAAAAGCGTCTGTAACGATGCCTAGTTCTAACCTACGTAAATCTATTGCAGATTTATTGGTAAGTGAAGGCTATGTTGCTTCAGCAAGTATTGAAGAAGTAGCAAAAGGCAAGTCAGAGCTAAGCATTGAATTAAAATATTTTGAAGGCAAACCTGTAATTGAAACAATTAAACGTTACAGTCGTCCAGGTTTGCGTCAATATCGTGGTAAAGATGAGTTGCCTAGTATCAAACAAGGTTTGGGTATCGCTATTATTTCTACGAATAAAGGTATTATGAGTGACCGTGAAGCTCGTAAACAAGGATTAGGCGGCGAAGTTATTGCATTCGTTGCATAATCCAATTTTTACACGAACAGGCAACATTTTGTGTGTCTGTTCATTTTTTTATTAACTTTTATAGGAATTACCCGTATGTCTCGTGTGGCTAAAGCCCCTGTAACACTGCCAAATGGTACAAGTGTTGCGTTGAACGGTCAGCAGGTTGAAGTTAAAGGTAAAAATGGTTCATTATCTTTACGCCTGCATGATTTGGTCGAGCTAAAACAAGAAGAAAACGTTGTGACTGTTTCTCCTGTTAAAGAAAGCAAAGAAGCGTGGATGCACACTGGTACAACCCGTGCATTACTAAACAACATGGTGAAAGGTGTGTCTGAAGGTTTTGAACGCCGTTTACAATTGATTGGTGTTGGTTACAAAGCTGCTGTTGCTGGTAACAAAGTAAACTTGAACTTAGGTTATTCACACCCAATTGAATATGTGTTGCCGGAAGGTGTAACTGCTGAAACACCAACAGCGACTGAAATTGTGTTAAAATCTAACGATAAACAAAAGCTTGGTCAAGCAGCCGCTAATATTCGTGGTTATCGCCCACCTGAGCCTTATAAAGGCAAAGGCGTTCGTTATAGCGATGAGTATGTCGCTCGTAAAGAAGCTAAGAAAAAATAAGGTGAAATGATATGTTTGATAAAAAAGCTGCTCGCCTTCGCCGAGCTAAAAAAACTCGTGCACATATCCGTGGTTTAGGTGTAAATCGCTTATCTGTAAACCGTACAAATGCGCATATTTATGCACAAATTATTTCACCAACGGGTGGTGAGATTTTGGCACAAGCCTCTACTTTAGATGCAACATTACGCTCTGGTCAAACCAGTAACATTGAAGCTGCAACTGCGGTAGGTAAATTGATTGCTGAGCGTGCAAAAGCTGCTGGTATTAGCAAAGTTGCTTTTGACCGTAGTGGTTTTAAATATCATGGTCGTGTTAAAGCATTGGCTGACGCAGCCCGTGAAAATGGATTGGAGTTCTAATCATGGCAAAAGTTGAACAAACAGATGGTTTAGTAGAACGCTTGGTAGCCGTTGATCGTGTTGCAAAAGTGGTTAAAGGTGGTCGTATCTTTTCTTTCACAGCATTGACTGTTGTGGGTGATGGTAATGGTCGTGTTGGTTTTGGGCGTGGTAAAGCACGTGAAGTACCGGCTGCAATTTCTAAAGCACTAGAAGCAGCAAAACGTAATATGATTACAGTTGAATTAGATGGTACGACTTTACAACACCCAATCAACGCCCGTCATGGTGCAAGCCGTGTATATATGCAGCCTGCTTCTGAAGGTACAGGAGTTATTGCTGGTGGTGCGATGCGTGCAGTTTTAGAGGTTGCTGGCGTTGAAAACGTTTTGGCAAAATGCTATGGTTCAACCAATGCTGCAAACGTTGTACGTGCAACATTTAATGGTCTTAAAGAAATGTCTTCTCCAGAAAAAATGGCTGCAAAACGTGGCAAATCTGTTAAAGAAATTTTGGGCTAAGAGATAAGGTGAGTTATCATGAAAAAAATGAAAGTTACTCAAACAAAATCGAGTTCTCATCGCCTTGAAAGCCATAAGGCTTGTTTGAAAGGTTTAGGGTTACGTCGTATTGGACATACTGTAGAAGTTGAAGACACCCCTTCTACCCGTGGTATGGTTAACCGTGTTAACTATATGGTTAAAGTGGAGGAAGCATAATGGGACTTCGTTTAAACGAATTATCACCTGCTGAAGGTTCTAAAAAATCAAAATTACGCCGTGGTCGTGGTATTGGTTCTGGTATTGGTAAAACTGGTGGACGTGGTATCAAAGGTCAAACTTCACGTTCAGGCTCAGGTATTCGCTCAGGTTTTGAAGGTGGTCAAATGCCTTTGTACCGTCGTTTACCAAAATTTGGTTTTACTAGTAAATTGGCGATGGTAACTGCTGAAGTGCGTTTATCTGAGCTAAACCAAGTTGAAGGTGATGTTGTTAGCCTAGAAACTTTGAAAGGTGCGAATATTATTCGTCATGATATGCAACGTGTACGTATCATCCTGTCAGGTGACGTGACAAAAGCATATACTTTTAAAGGTGTTAAAGTTACAAAGGGTGCTAAAGCCGCTATTGAAGCTGCTGGTGGTACTATAGAGGAGTAATCCTACATGACAAAGCATTCAGCCTCAATGAACCCACTAAGCTTTATTCGTAAATATGATGAGTTGTTTAATCGCTTGTTGTTTTTGCTGGGTGCTTTAGTCGTCTATAGATTTGGTTCTCATGTGCCGATTCCGGGTATGGACCCAGATAGTCTGGCAAATTTCTTTCGTACCAATGAAAATACCATTTTGGGACTTTTTAATATGTTCTCAGGTGGTGCGTTGGAACGAATGTCAGTAATGGCATTGGGTATTATGCCATATATTTCTGCCTCGATTATTGTGCAAATGATGTCGGCTGTGATTCCTTCTTTAGAAGCGTTAAAAAAAGAAGGGCAAGCAGGACAACGCCAAATTAATAAATATACAAGACAACTAACACTGTTGCTTGCTTTCGTGCAGGCTGTCGGCATGTGTACAGGATTAATCAGCCAAAATTTAACCCTTTCAACAGGACTAACATTTTATGTGCCAGCTGTAACTTCTTTGGTTGCAGGTTCAATGTTTTTGATGTGGCTTGGTGAGCAAATCACAGAACGAGGTATTGGTAATGGTATTTCAATGTTAATTTTGGCAGGTATTGTTGCAACTTTTCCAACCGTGATTACACAATCTATAACCTCTGTTCAACAAGGGCAGATGAATATGATTGCGTTGTTTGTTTTTGCCATTTTGGCATTGGTGGTTGTGGCTGGGATTGTATTTATTGAAAGAGCACAACGCCGTATTCCTGTAAATTATGCACAAAAACCGATGACTGATGGGCGTAAAATCTACGCGCAACAACAATCACATTTACCATTAAAAATTAACATGGCAGGTGTGATTCCAGCAATTTTTGCAAGCTCATTATTGTTGTTTCCAGCAAGCTTAGGGCAGTGGGTTGGGCATTCTGCCAATCCAAATATGTTCCAAACTTTTTTGCAAAATATGGCATTGGTTTTGTCACCTGGGCAACCATTATATTTGGTAATTTTTGCTGCTTTAATCATATTCTTCTGTTATTTTTATACGGCGTTGGTATTTAGCCCAAAAGAAGTTGCAGAAAATTTGAAAAAAAGTGGTGCATATATTCCTGGTATTAGACCAGGACAGCAGACTCAGCGTTATTTAGACCATGTGTTGAATCGCTTGACCTTTATTGGTGCTGTTTATATGACAGTGATTTGTTTGATGCCAATGATTTTACAATCAGCATTTGGCATACCATTCCAGTTAGGTGGCACATCGGTTTTGATTAGTGTTGTTGTAATTATGGACTTTATTGCTCAAATTAAAGCACATTTGATGACCAATCAATATCATGACTATTCGTTGTTATAATGCAACGGATTTATTTTAGGAGTTTAAAATGAAAGTACAAGCATCTGTAAAAAAAATTTGTGGTAGCTGTAAAATCGTACGCCGTAAAGGTGTTGTTCACGTAATTTGCAGTTCAGAGCCACGTCATAAACAACGTCAAGGCTAAAATAGTGCTTGCAAAAAGTTAGCGGATAATGTATTATCCGCTACTTGTCGTAATTTTAAAATTTGCAGATAACCATTTTTTAAAATTACAGATAATTGTTAGATGAAATTTTCATCTTATCTTTGAAATTGGAGAAATGTCAATGGACCGTATTGCCGGTGTAAACATTCCGGACAACAAACACGCTGTCATTTCACTAACTTACATTTTTGGTATTGGTCGTACCACTGCTGCAAAAATCTTAGAAGCAGTCAATATCGCACCAACCACTAAAATTGGTCAGTTAGATGATGTACAGTTAGATGCTGTTCGTTCAGAAGTTGCAAACTACACGACTGAAGGTGACTTACGTCGTGAAATCTCGATGAATATCAAACGTTTAGTAGACTTAGGTTGCTATCGTGGATTGCGTCATCGTCGTGGTTTGCCAGTTAATGGTCAACGTACCAAAACAAATGCGCGTACCCGCAAAGGTCCACGCAAAGCAGTTAAAAAATAATCAACTTAGGAAGCTAAAAGATGGCAAAAGACACTCGTAGTCGCAAAAAAGTAACACGCCGCTCAGTTTCTGAGGGCGTAGCACATATCCATGCGTCTTTTAATAATACCATTGTAACCATTACTGACCGTCAAGGTAATGCTTTGGCTTGGACCACCGCTGGTGGACAAGGCTTCCGTGGTTCACGTAAATCAACACCATTTGCTGCACAGGTTGCGGCTGAAGTCGCTGGTAAAGCTGCTCAAGAATATGGTGTAAAAAATGTTGATGTCTTGGTTAAAGGTCCAGGACCTGGTCGTGAGTCTGCGGTAAGAGCATTAGGTGCATTGGGTTATAAAATTAACAGCATTAGCGATGTAACCCCGATTCCTCATAACGGAACTCGTCCACCGAAAAAACGTCGCGTATAAGGAGACTTTCATGACCCGTTATCTAGGTCCTAAATTAAAATTATCACGTCGTGAAGGCACTGATTTACAATTAAAATCTGGTGTAAAAGCGTATGAAGAAAAAACCAAAAAAGCAGGTCGTGCACCTGGACAACATGGTAACCCTCGTAGCAAAACTTCCGAATACTCAGCACAGTTACGTGAAAAACAAAAAGTAAAACGTATTTATGGTGTTTTAGAGCGTCAATTCTCTAACTACTATAAAGAAGCTGCTCGTATGCGTGGTGCTACAGGTGAAAACTTGTTGCAAATGTTAGAACGTCGTTTAGACAATGTTGTATACCGTATGGGTTTTGGTGCAACACGTGCTGAAGCACGTCAATTGGTCAGCCACCGTGCTATTTTGGTTAAAAAAGCTGGTCGTGACGAATTTGTTCGTGTGAATATTCCATCAATTCAATTACAAGATGGTGATATGATTGCTGTTCACGAAAAAGCGAAAGAGCAATTACGTATTAAAAACGCAATTGAGTTAGCGGGACAACGTGGTACACCAGCTTGGTTAGAAGTAGACCACAGTAAACTACAAGGTACTTTTAAACAAGCACCTGACCGTTCTGAATTGCCAGCAGAAATCAATGAAAACTTAATTGTTGAATTGTATTCTAAATAATTAATTTATACTAACTAAAAGTCGAGGTGACATATGATGCTAAATGCTACTGAGTTTCTAACACCGAAGGCCATTCATGTGGATACGGTCAATGAAACACAAGCCAAAGTCACGCTCGAACCGTTAGAACGTGGCTTTGGGCATACCTTAGGTAATGCTCTTCGCCGTATTCTTTTATCTTCATTGCCTGGTGCGGCAGTTGTTGAAGCTGAGATTGAAGGTGTTGACCATGAGTATTCAACACTAGAAGGTTTGCAAGAAGATGTGTTAGACTTGTTACTAAACCTAAAAGGCTTGGCAATTCAACTACACGACCAAAATGAAGTATTCCTAACACTGGATAAACAAGGTCCAGGTGAAGTATTGGCATCTGACATTGAGCTACCGCACAATGTTGAGATTATCAATCCTAACTTGGTTTTGGGTACATTAAGTGAGCGTGGGCATTTAAAAATGCGTCTTCATGTTGCTATGGGACGTGGTTATGAGCCAGCGAATACTCGTAAAGAATCAAGTGATAGCAAAGCCATCGGACGTTTAAAACTAGATGCAAGCTATAGCCCAGTTGTGCGTGTGGCTTATCAAGTTGAAAATGCTCGTGTTGAACAACGTACTGACCTTGACCGTTTGGTGATTGAGCTTGAAACTAATGGTACGATTGACCCTGAAGAGGCGATTCGTAAAGCAGCGACTATCTTGCAACAACAAATCGCTGTGTTCGTTGATTTAGAAGCAGAACAAACACCAGAGCCTGTGAAAGAAAAAGAAGAAGTTGACCCTGTGCTTTTACGTCCAGTGGATGACTTGGAATTAACGGTTCGCTCAGCAAATTGCTTAAAAGCGGAAAACATTTATTATATTGGCGATTTGGTACAACGCACCGAAACTGAGTTGTTAAAAACCCCAAATCTTGGTAAGAAATCATTAACAGAAATTAAAGATGTCTTGGCTTCTAAGGATTTAGAGCTGGGTATGCGTCTTGATAATTGGCCACCTGCTGATTTGCGTGTTGATGACCGTTTTTCTTATCGTAGCCGTTAAACTTGAAGGAAATTGACCATGCGACATCGTAACAGTGGAGTAAAGCTGGGTCGTACCAGTAGCCATCGTAAGGCTATGTTCCAAAATATGACGAACTCACTATTTGAACATGAACTTATTAAAACCACATTACCAAAAGCTAAAGAATTACGCCGTGTGGCTGAGCCACTTATCACTTTAGCAAAAGAAGATTCAGTTGCAAACCGCCGTTTAGCGTTTAGTCGCTTACGTAGTAAAGCATCTGTTGGTAAATTATTCACCGTTTTAGGACCACGCTACAAAGCTCGTCCAGGTGGTTATTTACGTATCATCAAATGTGGCTATCGTGATGGCGATGCAGCACCGATGGCTTATGTAGAATTGGTTGACCGTGACTAATTTGAATTGAGCTTTCAAAAAACCCCATAAGCCAAACGTTTGTGGGGTTTTTATTTAGCCATTTTTTCATACAAAAGCAAATAAATATTTGTTAAAAAATTCGTAAAATTTTACTGCGTAATTTTGTGAATACAGATTCTAAATATTGCTTTAAAAATAAAAGAGAAATTGTCATGATGATGGAAATGGTTTTTAGTGTCTTGTTGGGTGTTGGCTTGGCGGCAAGCTCTGGTTTTCGGGTATTTGTGCCGTTATTTGCGTTAAGCTGTGCCTCATATTTTCATATCATTGAGCTCAATGCGGCTTGGGCTTGGGCAGGCTCTATCACAGCGTTAATCATTTTGGGCGTGGCAAGTATTGTGGAGTCGGTCAGCTATCTTGTGCCTGTGGTGGATAACTTGTTAGATACCATTGCCGTGCCATTGGCAGGGGTAGCAGGAACGCTGGTGATGGCTTCAACTTTGACCGACATGAGCCCTGCGATGACGTGGGCGTTGGCAATCGTGGCGGGCGGTGGTGCGGATGCTAGCATTAAAGGCTCGGTGGCTGCGACACGTGTGGTCTCCACCGCAACGACGGGCGGTTTGGCAAATCCTGCGGTATCTGTTGCCGAAACAGGTACGGCGATTGGGCTATCCGCTTTGTCAATTTTTGCACCGATTTTGGCAATGGTGGCATTATTTGTTGGTTTGATTTTCTTTATTTTTTTAATGACAAAATTAAAAAATCGTAAACACTAGGGCGTGTCCCTATTTGGATAATGCGTCTAAAAATTGACTAAATCGTCAGCAAAACAAGGCAAATTGTGCAGATAATATTGGAATATTAGCAAACAATTTAACGACGTTTTGCCAGATTTAGGCATTTTTAGAGCATTAAAATACTTTGTTTTAAATTAGGGAAACGTCCTAGATTTTGATTGGAATTTTTTATGCAAACACCTACGATAAATAGCTCGTTAAATGCTTGGCTAGATTATATGCACACCATTCACGTATCAGCGATTGATATGGGTTTGGAGCGAGTATTGCCTGTGTTTGACAAACTTGCGATTGATTACCAAAATACTTATATTTTTACGGTAGCAGGGACGAATGGCAAAGGCTCAACGACTGCCACGATTGCCAAAATCTGTGAGCAAGCAGGCTATAAAGTAGCTTTGTATCAATCACCGCATCTCATTGATTTTAATGAGCGTGTTAAAATTAACGGTGGAATGGTTGATGATAACACCTTGATTGAAGCTTTTGCCAAAGTGGAACAAGCTCGGCTAGATTGTGGTTTGACCTTGTCGTTTTTTGAAATGACAACGTTGGCAAGTTTTTGGATTTTTGGCAAACAACAATGTGATGTTTGGGTGCTTGAAGTAGGGCTTGGCGGGCGTTTAGATGTGGTTAATATCATTGACCCTGATGTCGCTGTGATTACCAATGTTGGCATTGACCATGTGGATTGGCTAGGCGATACCCGTGAAAAAATCGGCATGGAAAAAGCGGGTATTTTACGAAAGAATATTCCGCTAATTTATGGTGAAACGGATATGCCAAGTACGGTTTTGCCGTTGATTGAACAACACCAAGCCAAACTGTTACAATTTGGCACCGATTATTTTTATCAAGCAGGGCAGGGAAGTTGGCAATATAGCAACGCCAGCGTTACCCTTGATTTGCCGTTGCCATCGCTGTCTTTGCACAACACAGCGACTGCGATAACCGCAGTTTTGGCAAGTGATTTACCCATCACGCAGGAAAATATTGCACAAGCATTGCCAAACATTACGTTGGCAGGGCGATTTGACCAACGTATCATTCATGACCACCAATGGTTGTTTGATGTCGCACATAACGAACATGGCATACGCTTTTTATTGTCGCAATTTGTGCCTTTTTGGCAAAATTACCAACAAAAATTTCCTAGTGCCAAATTATATTTGATTTTTTCTATGTTGGCGGACAAAGATATAGACAATGTTTTGTTAAATTTGCAAACATTGCCAATTGAGAAAATCTTTTGCGGTGAAATTGACTTTTTTAGAGCCTTGCCAAAGGCAGAACTACAAACAAAACTCGCTAAATTTTTTGATAATTTTGTGGTAGTTGATAACCTTGAACAAGCAACCGAACAAGCCATTTTACAAAGTGAAAAACATGATTTGATGTTGGTTTGTGGTTCGTTTCACACGATTTCGGAAGTTTTACAAAGTAAAATTATGCAATAAAAAACGCACATTATCCGAAATTTAACAAAAAAATATTTATTATTTTAACGTTTTACGTTAATATACGATAAGCAAGATATCTATTGTAATTTTTAAATGACTTGGACTGTATCATGAAATTGAGAAATAAAGCCATATTGGGAGCGAGTGTTTTATTGGGCGGTAGCGTGCTATTGTACGCAACGGTCAACCAAGTCATTAATGATAAGCAACAAATTGCCAATGGTGAAACGACCGTGTTGCAAGCACCTGAAGACAGCTCAACGGAAGAACAACCATTGACGGCGGATATTCAAACAGAACAAAATATCTTAGCACAAAAGAAAAAAGAACGAGAAGCACGTGTACAAGCACAAGAACAAAACGCCCAACAATATCTGACAGAGCAACAACGCATTGATGCAGCAGCATTGGCAAAATCTCGTGCAGAAAATCAACTTTATGTTAAAGAAGATGAAATCGCACGCCCTGTGGTAACGCCACGACCGATGGATACAACGAAGCAAGTATCACAACAACCCACACAAATGCTTGACGTTAGCCCAACCGACGCAGAAAAAAAAACAACTGAAGAACCTACTTTTCACAGTGTAACACCAAAAACCCAACAAACATCTGCTAAAATTATTGATAATAACCAACAAGTTGCTGAACAACGTCAAAAAGCCCAAGATGATGAAAAACAGCGACTTTTGGTAAAACAACGTGAACAACAAAAAATCAAGCAACAAGCAGAAAAACAGCTTGAAAAACAAAAACGTGAACAAGCCCAAAAACAACAAGAAAAATCAAAACAAGAAAAAATTGAAAATAGCAAACGTCCAACGACCTATCAAGTACAGCGTGGTGAAGGTTTAATTCAACTCTCTCGCCGTTATAATGTACCTGTAGAAGCTTTGGCACAAATGAACAATTTGGATAAAAATAGCACGTTGAACGTAGGACAAAAAATCAATATTCCAAATGATGCCCAAATTAAACGCCTACAGCGTGAAGCGACCGAAAAAGAGCAAAAACGTCAACAAGAAGTGATTGCTAAACAAAAACAAGCCCAAGCCGAAGCACAACAAAAACAACAATACCAAACGGCACAACAAAAACTCAAAGAAGCACGCCAAACCGCCAAAAAAACCGATGCTAAAGGCACATTTGGAGTACAAGTCAGCTTAGCAACTGACCAGAAAAAAGCCGATGAAATCGTTAAACAACTCAAATCAGCAGGTTATTCTGCCAAAACTAGCCAAACCAGCCGTGGTGTACGAGTTGTTGTAGGTCCTGAAAAAGGCAAAGAAGCCGCCTTGGCACTCAAAGACAAAATCAACGCCGACCCAAAATTAAAAGCCAATGAAGCATGGGTTTTATACTGGTAAAAAAATCATCAAATTTTTAATAAAAAACACTTGCTTTTTATCAAAATATCTTTATAATACCAAATTCCAACGATTAAAGGCGATTAGTTCAATTGGTAGAGCGTCGGTCTCCAAAACCGAATGTTGGGGGTTCGAGTCCCTCATCGCCTGCCATTTATTCGTTTTGTTAAGATAATGTTTTATCTTAATGTGTCAAAAAAAGTCAAATAGGACAACCTATGAAAAAAATGCTAGAAAACAAACTAGCAGAGCTTGAGGGCAAAAGGGTGTCTGGCGAACCAACAATTATTCACAAAACTGCTGCGATTGAAGTTGCCAAAAGACATTCTGCAAAAGATATTGCATTATGGTTATTTGCTGTTGTTGCCTTAATTTTAGCAACTTTGGTAAACCAATATTTACCAGCTTATTGGCAACCTGCTAATAATATTTGGACACGCATTGGTGTTATTGGTGCTTTAATTATTTCTGCCTTAATTGCTTTGGCATTAACCAATCAAGGTAGTGCATTTAAAACCTTATTATTAGATTCTCGTATTGAGCTACGTCGTGTAACCTGGCCATCAAAAAATGAAACGGTTCAATATACATGGCAAGTCACAGTCGTTAGTTTGGTTTTAGCTTGTTTGGTTTGGATATTGGATTTAGTTTCATCTCAAATTATTCAACTCATCATTGGATAAAAACGACTATATTAAATAGTTAAAAAATGCAAAAGCCCACCTATGTGGGTTTTTATATATTGATTGTAAATAAGTTGATTACAAATAAAGATAGGAAGTGAGCAATGCGTTGGTATATCGTTCAAGCATTTTCTGGTTTTGAAAAACAAGTACAGCGTTCGTTGATTGAGCGTATCAATCGTAGCGAATATAAAGAATCATTTGGTCAGGTACTTGTGCCAACCGAAGAAGTGATTGAAATGCGTGATGGTAAAAAACGTAAAAGCGAACGCAAATTTTTTCCTGGTTACGTGTTGATTGAGATGGATATGAATGACAATACTTGGCACTTAGTCAAAGATTGTCCACGTGTGATGGGCTTTATTGGTGGTACACCTGAAAATCCTGCACCGATTACCCCAAAAGAAGCAGACACGATTTTAAACCGTTTGAACACAGGCGAAAATAAACCACGTCCAAAAACTTTGTTTGAACCGGGTGAAGAAGTACTAGTGATTGATGGGCCATTTACTGAGTTTAGAGGCTTGGTTGAAAAGGTGGATTACGAAAAATCACGTTTACAATTAACGGTCAACGTGTTCAACCGCCCAACGCCTGTAGAACTTGAGTTTAAACAAGTTGAAAAAGTTACAAATTAATGTTTTGTTATCATTTGATACAAAAATAATAAAACAAAGCTTTACCTTTTTTAAAAAATCATTATAATACGTATGTTTAAAAATACGTTTGTATTGATAAGAGTTTTATTTCACAGGGGAGCTTATTTTAAGCGTTATCACCCACCATTAGGAGTTTATCATGGCTAAAAAGATTGATGGTTACATCAAACTACAAGTGCCAGCTGGCAAAGCAAATCCATCTCCACCAATTGGTCCTGCGTTGGGTCAAAAAGGTGTGAACATCATGGCGTTCTGTAAAGAGTTTAACGCTGCAACTTCAAACATGGAGCCAGGTTTACCAGTTCCAGTTGAAATCACCGTTTATAATGATAAATCATTTACATTTATCATGAAATCACCACCTGCCGCTTTCTTGATTCGTAAAGCAGCTGGCGTTGCAAAAGGCTCTGGCGTACCAAACAAAAATAAAGTTGGTAAAGTAACACGTGCCCAGTTAGAAGAAATCGTAAAAACCAAACAAGCTGAATTAACCGCTGCTGAATTGGAAGCTGGTGTGCGTACTATCGCAGGTACAGCACGTTCAATGGGTATTGATGTGGAGGGTCTATAATGGCTAAATTAACAAAACGCCAAAAGGCAATCGCTGAAAAATTTGATGCGAACAAACAATACACCCTTGAAGAAGCGGTAGAAATCTTAAACAGCTTACCGCCTGCAAAGTTCAAAGAATCTGTTGATATCGCAGTAAACTTGGGTGTAGACCCACGTAAATCTGACCAAGTGGTTCGTGGTGCAACCAACTTACCAGCAGGTACAGGTAAAACTAAACGTGTTGCTGTGTTTGCACAAGGTGCAGCGGCTGATGCAGCCAAAGAAGCGGGTGCGGATATTGTCGGTTTTGAAGACCTGGCAGACAGCATCAAAGCAGGCAACATGGATTTTGATGTGGTAATCGCTTCTCCAGATGCTATGCGTATTGTAGGTCAATTGGGTACAATTTTAGTCCCACGTGGTTTAATGCCAAACCCTAAAGTGGGTACAGTAACACCAAACGTTGCTGAAGCCATTAAAAATACCAAGGCAGGTCAGGCACAATACCGTGTTGATAAAGCAGGTATTATCCATACCACGATTGGTCAAGTTGGCTTTACTGCTGAACAAATCCAACAAAATGCTAATGCATTGATTGCAGATTTGAAAAAAGCAAAACCTGCGACTTCAAAAGGTATTTATATCAAAAAAATCACGCTATCAACCACCATGGGCCCTGGTCTAACATTAGACCCAGTACCATTCCGTTTGGCGTAATTTTATCATTTTTAAAAAATTTAGTTCAGCACACGGGTTGTGCTGTCTAAGACCGTAGGTTCAAAATTATTTTTTTTAATTTTGTCTAATTGTGAAAACAGCCTACGCAGACGGAAAGATTGGTTTTTTTATTGTTTGCTATTTTACTATTAAAGTCAATCACCGTAATGAAGCGTAGTTAATTTTTTATAAAAAATTAACTATAAATTTAGGTTTATTAATGATTTATCATTAGTAATATGGAGACAACCCAATGGCATTAAATCTTCAAGATAAACAAGCGATTGTTGCTGAAGTAAGTGAATCTGCCAAAGTTGCCCTTTCTGCTGTTGTTGTTGATGCACGTGGTGTTACCGTTGGTAAAATGACCCAACTTCGTAAACAAGCCCGTGAAGCAGGTGTAGAAATGCGTATCGTGCGTAATACTTTGTTACGCCGTGCGTTAGAAGGCACTGACTATGCAGTTTTAAATGATATGTTTGTTGGTCCAACATTGATTGCATTTTCAAATGAACACCCAGGTGCAGCAGCACGTTTGTTCAAAGAGTTTGCAAAAACCAATGACAAATTTGAAATTAAAGGTGCGGCATTTGGTGGTGAGTTGATTTCGGCTAAAGACATTGACCGTTTAGCAACACTACCAACTTACGACGAAGCGATTGCACGTTTGATGGGTACAATGAAAGAAGCTGCAGCTGGCAAACTTGTACGTACTCTTGCGGCATTACGCGACAAAAAACAAGAAGAAGCTGCTTAATCTTTGTTTTAAACAAACAAGTAGCTTAATTTACACAAATTCACTTATTTTAGGAATATTATCATGGCATTAACTAACCAAGAAATCCTTGATGCAATCGCTGAAAAAAGCGTAATGGAAATTGTAGAACTTATCTCTGCAATGGAAGAAAAATTTGGCGTATCTGCTGCAGTTGCAGTAGCTGCTGCTCCAGCTGGTGGTGATGCACCTGCAGCTGAAGAAAAAGACGACTTCACTGTTGTATTGACTGGTGCTGGCGATAAGAAAGTTGGCGTTATTAAAGCTGTTCGTGAAATCACAGGCTTAGGTTTGAAAGAAGCAAAAGACCTAGTTGAAGGCGCTCCACAGCCAGTTAAAGAAGGCGTAAACAAAGCTGAAGCTGAAGAATTGAAGAAAAAATTAGAAGAAGCAGGTGCAACTGTAGAATTGAAATAATTCTAAAAGTTTATTTGCTTTTGACAGTTTTTTGTCAAAATAAAAAGCCATTATTGCACTTGCAATAGTGGCTTTTTTTGTGTATAATTGAGTACTTGACCTTTCGTGTCAGACGTGGCACACATACAAAGGACTCTTTTGTTTCATGCAAAAAAATAATCTTGTTAATCATTAGTTATTTTCGTTTAAGCTAAATGCCTTTATTGGTGTTTGGCTTTTGTCGTTTTTTGTGATTTTGAGATGATTTTTATTCCATTCTAATTATTTTACTATTTTTGGTAAGATAATTATTTTAATTTTGTTGTCATGATTTTTCATGATACTTAAAAAACTCCAATATCAGATAAGTTCTGGTTTGGGTAGGCATTAACGCTTTGAATGTTTAAGGACTTTTAATGGCATACTCGTATACTGAAAAAAAACGCATTCGTAAAAGTTTTGCTAAATTGCCCACTGTGATGGATGTGCCGTATTTATTGGCAATTCAGGTGGATTCTTATGAGCAATTTTTGCAAGAAAATAAAAAGCCAAAAGGTCGGGATAACATTGGTTTGCAGGCGGCTTTTAATTCAATTTTCCCGATTGAAAGCCATACTGGTAACGCTGAGTTACAGTTTGTTGAGTATTATTTAGGTACGCCTGAGTTTGATGTTCGTGAGTGTATTTTGCGTGGTTCAACCTATGCGGCACCCTTGCGTGTAAAAATCCGTTTGGTGATTAAAGATAAAGACGCTAAAGACAAAGAGTCTAAAGCGGCGATTAAAGATATTCGTGAGCAAAGCGTCTATATGGGCGAAATCCCATTGATGACAGAAAACGGTACGTTTGTGATTAACGGTACTGAGCGTGTGATTGTGTCGCAGTTGCACCGTTCACCAGGGGTGTTCTTTGACCATGACAAAGGCAAATCACATTCAAGTGGCAAGGTACTTTATAATGCGCGTATTATTCCTTATCGTGGTTCTTGGTTGGATTTTGAGTTTGATGCCAAAGATTTGGTGTTTGCTCGTATTGACCGTCGTCGTAAATTGTTGGCAACGGTGATTTTGCATGCCATTGGTATGACCAATCAAGAAATTCTTGATGCGTTTTATGAAAGTATCAATGTGTATAAAGGTGCAGAGCAGTTTGAGATTGACCTTGTTGCAGAGCGTTTGCGTGGTGAGATGGCACAGTTTGACATTGTTTCACCTGATGGCAAAGTGATTGTAGAACAAGGTAAACGTGTGAATGCACGTTCAATCCGTGAGATTGAAAAATCAGGTATGGCTCGTTTGCCTGTACCTGATGAGTACTTGTATGAACGTATTTTGGCAAAAGATATCGTGGTCGGTGAAGATGTGATTGCTCGTGCCAATCAAGTGCTTGACCATGAAACCTTGGTAAAAATCAGTGCCAATGGTGTGTCTGAGTTTAGTTTGTTATTTACCAATGACATTGACCACGGTTCATATATTGCTGATACGTTACGTGCGGATACAGCTTTGACACGTGAAGAAGCGTTAATTGAAATTTATAAAGTCATGCGTCCAGGTGAGCCACCAACGCTGGATACGGCTGAAAAATTGTTTGAATCGATGTTCTTTAGTGCTGACCGTTATGACTTGTCAAATGTAGGTCGTATGAAGTTTAACCGTCGTTTGGGACGCAGTTTTGAGCCAACCAATGACCCAGAATTACAACGTGAACGTGGCGTTTTGACCAATGATGATATCATTGATGTGGTTAAAATGTTGGTAGATATCCGTGATGGTCGTGGTGTGGTTGATGATATTGACCATTTGGGTAACCGCCGTGTACGTTCGGTCGGTGAAATGACAGAAAACCAATTCCGTGTTGGTTTGGTGCGTGTTGAACGTGCAGTCAAAGAGCGTTTAAGCTCGGCTGAATCGGACAATTTATCACCACAAGATTTGATTAATTCAAAACCTGTGGCGGCTGCGATTAAAGAATTTTTTGGTTCTTCACAATTATCACAGTTTATGGACCAAAATAACCCATTGTCAGAAATCACACATAAACGCCGTGTTTCTGCTTTAGGGCCAGGTGGTTTGACACGTGAACGTGCGGGCTTTGAGGTGCGAGACGTACACCAAACGCATTACGGTCGTGTGTGTCCAATTGAAACGCCAGAGGGTCCAAATATTGGTTTGATTAACTCGTTGGCAGTATTTGCAAAAACCAATGAGTATGGCTTTTTAGAAACCCCTTATCGTAAAGTGGTTGATGGTCAAGTCACTGACGAAATTGAATATTTATCAGCGATTGAAGAAGTTGGTACAGTGATTGCACAAGCGGATTCTCCTGTTGATGCACAAGGCAATTTATCAGAAGATTATGTGACGGTACGTAATTATGGCGAATTTGTGCGTATGCCAAAAGAAAAAGTGACGCATATGGACGTTTCACCACGTCAAGTTGTGTCGGTGGCGGCAAGTTTGATTCCATTCTTGGAGCATGACGATGCGAACCGTGCTTTGATGGGTTCAAACATGCAACGTCAAGCCGTGCCTACTTTGCGTTCTGATAAGCCACTTGTCGGTACGGGCATGGAGCGTCACGTGGCTCGTGACTCTGGCGTGTGTGTGATTGCCAAACGTGGCGGTACGATTATGGACGTGGACGCAAGCCGTATTGTGGTGAAAGTCAACGAAAATGAAATGACCGCAGGCGAAGCAGGTATTGATATTTATAACTTGATTAAATATACTCGCTCAAACCAAAATACTTGTATTAACCAACGTATCATCGTGAATTTGGGTGATGAAATCGCACGTGGCGATATCCTTGCCGATGGCCCTTCAACCGATTTGGGTGAACTGGCTCTTGGTCAAAATATGCGTGTGGCGTTTATGCCTTGGAATGGTTATAACTTTGAAGACTCGATTTTGTTATCAGAGCGTGTGGTTAAAGAAGACCGCTTTACCACCATTCACATTCAAGAATTAACCTGTGTGGCTCGTGATACCAAATTAGGTCAAGAAGAAATCACCGCCGATATTCCAAATGTGGGTGAAGCTGCATTAGCAAACCTTGACGAAGCAGGGATTGTTTATATCGGTGCGGAAGTTGAGACAGGCGATATTTTGGTCGGTAAAGTGACACCAAAAGGCGAAACCCAATTAACACCAGAAGAAAAACTTCTGCGTGCAATTTTTGGTGAAAAAGCTGCTGATGTGAAAGACACATCTTTGCGTGTACCATCATCTACCAAAGGTACGGTGATTGACGTGCAGGTATTTACTCGTGATGGTGTGGAAAAAGACAGTCGTGCCAAAGCGATTGAAAAAGCACAACTTGACAGCTACCGTAAAGATTTAAAAGAAGAGTTACGCATTTTTGAAGATGCGGCTCGTAGTCGTGTGATTGGCTTACTAAACGGTCAAGCGGTGAGTGGTGGGGCTGGTTTAAAATCAGGTACAGTTTTGACAACCGATAGCATGGCAGATATGTCGCTTGAAACTTTGCTTGACATTCAACCAATCCAAGAAGAAACCGCCGAGCGTTTGAGTCAAATTGCAGAGTTCTTAAAAGACAAACAAACTGAAATTGACGAAAAATTCACCGAGAAAAAACGCAAATTAACCGCAGGCGATGATTTGGCACATGGTGTCCAAAAAATCGTTAAAGTGTATCTAGCCGTTAAACGCCGTATCCAACCAGGGGATAAAATGGCAGGTCGTCACGGTAACAAAGGGGTTGTTTCTCGTATCATGCCTGTAGAAGATATGCCTTACGATGAAAACGGCAACCCTGTTGATGTGGTGCTAAACCCACTGGGTGTACCATCTCGTATGAACGTGGGACAGGTACTAGAAACGCACTTAGGCGGTGCGGCTCGTGGTTTGGGTATCAAAATTGACGAAATGCTAAAAGCACAACGTGCGGTCAATGATTTACGTGAATTTTTAGACAAAATTTATAATCAAATCGGTGGCGAAAAAGTAGATTTAGACAGCATGAGTGATGATGAAATCATTGCTATGTCAAAAAATCTGCGTGCAGGTGTACCGATGGGTACAGCCGTATTTGACGGTGCCAAAGAAACCCAAATCAAAAACTTGCTAGAGCTGGCTGGTATGTCTACTACAGGTCAGCAAGTCTTGTATGATGGTCGTACAGGTGAGCAATTTGACCGTCCTGTAACGGTCGGTTATATGTATATGTTAAAACTTAACCACTTGGTTGATGATAAAATGCATGCCCGTTCAACAGGTTCTTACTCACTTGTAACACAGCAACCATTGGGCGGTAAAGCCCAGTTTGGTGGTCAGCGTTTTGGTGAGATGGAAGTTTGGGCATTAGAAGCCTACGGTGCTGCTTACACACTACAAGAAATGCTAACGGTCAAATCGGACGATGTGGAAGGTCGTACACGTATGTACAAAAACATCGTGGATGGTGAGCAAAACATGGCACCGGGTATGCCTGAGTCATTTAATGTATTGACCAAAGAGATTAAATCTTTGGGTATTAACATTGAGTTAAAAGACCATAGTAAAATCAAAAACTAAGCAAAAAACTGCAATCATCAATGATGGTTGCAGTATTCGCGTGTTTTAACAAATTCGCTTTAAAAAATTGATAATTTACTCACGATGGAGAAGTAATTTGAAAGATTTATTAGATATCATGAAAAGCCCTGTGGACTCTACAAATTTAGAGTTTGACAGCATTCAAATTTCTTTAGCATCGCCAGACACCATAAAATCATGGTCGCATGGTGAAGTGAAAAAACCTGAAACCATCAATTACCGTACCTTTAAACCAGAACGTGATGGTTTATTTTGTGCCAAAATTTTTGGTCCAGTCAAAGACTATGAATGTCTTTGTGGCAAATACAAACGTCGTAAATTCCAAGGCGTTATCTGTGAAAAATGTGGCGTAGAAGTTACTGCAGGAAAAGTTCGCCGTGAACGTATGGGTCATATTGAGCTTGCCAGCCCTGTTGCTCATATTTGGTTTTTAAAATCATTGCCAAGCCGTATCGGCTTGTTGCTTGATATGACCTTGCGTGATATTGAGCGTGTGTTATATTTTGAAAGCTATGTCGTGACTGACCCTGGTTTGACCAGCCTTGAAAAATATCAACTGCTTGATGACGAAGATTATTTTAAAGCCCTAGAAGAATTTGGCGATGAATTTACCGCCAAAATGGGTGCAGAAGCGGTTCAAGATTTATTGCGTGATATTGATGTGGATTTGGAAATTGACCAACTTCGCGAAGAAATTCCGAACACAGGCTCAGAAACCAAACTGAAAAAAATGTCAAAACGCTTAAAATTGTTGGAATCTTTCCGTGATTCTAACAACAAACCTGAGTGGATGGTAATGAATATTTTACCTGTATTGCCACCAGATTTGCGCCCGTTGGTACCACTGGAAGGCGGTCGTTTTGCAACTTCAGATTTGAACGATTTGTATCGCCGTGTGATTAACCGTAACAACCGTTTAAAACGTTTATTAGAATTAAACGCACCTGACATTATCGTGCGTAACGAAAAACGTATGTTACAAGAATCGGTTGATGCCTTGCTAGATAATGGCTGTCGTGGTCGTGCGATTACTGGCTCAAACAAACGTCCTTTAAAATCTTTAGCGGATATGATTAAAGGTAAACAAGGTCGTTTCCGTCAAAACTTGTTAGGTAAACGTGTAGACTATTCAGGTCGTTCGGTGATTACCGTAGTCCCATACTTGCGTTTGCATCAATGCGGTTTGCCAAAGAAAATGGCGTTAGAATTATTTAAACCATTTACTTACGCAAAACTATTACAAAAAGGTATCGCAACAACGATTAAAGCTGCCAAAAAAATGGTTGAGCGTGAAGAACCAGCCGTTTGGGATATGCTTGCCAGTGTGATTCGTGAACATCCAGTACTATTGAACCGTGCACCAACACTGCACCGTTTGGGTTTACAAGCGTTTGAGCCTGTGTTGATTGAAGGTAAAGCCATTCAGTTGCACCCATTGGTGTGTTCAGCGTTTAACGCCGACTTTGACGGTGACCAAATGGCGGTTCACGTGCCATTGACGTTAGAAGCACAGCTTGAAGCGCGTGCCTTGATGATGTCTACCAATAATATTTTGTCACCTGCCAACGGTGAGCCGATTATCACACCATCGCAAGACGTTGTGTTAGGTCTATACTATATCAGCCGTGGTAAAGTGAATGCCAAAGGCGAAGGCATGACTTTTTCTAATGTCAAAGAAGTGTATCGTGCTTTGGGTGCGAATAAATTAAGTGTCAATGCTAAAATCAAAGTGCGTGTTACCGAAACTACTTTTGATGAAGATGGCACAGAACATACTGCCACTCGCATGATTGAAACAGTTGCAGGTCGTTGCTTAATTTGGAACATCACGCCAAAAGGCATGAACTTTGACGAAGTAAACAAAGAGATGACCAAGAAAAACATCTCAAAACTGATTAACTCATGTTACCGTAAAATGGGCGTAAAAGACAGCGTTATGTTCGCTGACCAATTGATGTACTTAGGTTTTGCCCAAGCGACCTTGTCAGGCGTTTCTATTGGTATGGAAGACATGGTCATTCCACCAAGCAAAAACCAAATCATTGAATCGGCTGATGCAGAAGTACGTGAAATTGAACATCAATTTGAACAAGGTTTTGTAACCGCAGGTGAACGTTATAACAAAGTGATTGATATTTGGTCTCGTACCAATGAACAAATCGCCAAAGCGATGATGGACAACCTATCATTTGACACCGTGATTAACCGTGATGGTAATGAAGAAAAAGAAAAATCTTTCAACTCAATTTACATCATGTCAGACTCAGGTGCTCGTGGTAGTGCGACACAGATTCGTCAGTTGGCAGGTATGCGTGGCTTGATGGCAAAACCTGACGGCTCTATTATTGAAACGCCAATTAAAGCAAATTTCCGTGAAGGTTTGAGCGTTTTGCAGTACTTTATCTCAACGCACGGTGCACGTAAAGGTCTTGCGGATACCGCATTGAAAACCGCAAACTCGGGTTACTTAACTCGCCGTTTGGTGGACGTAGCACAAGACTTGGTGATTACCCAAGAAGACTGTGGCACAGAAAAAGGCATTTTGATGAAGCCACACATTCAAGGTGGTGAAATCATCGAACAACTGGGCGACCGTGTATTGGGTCGTGTAACCGCCAAAGACGTGATGTCAAACAAAACAGGCGAAGTTGCTATTCCAGCAGGTACATTGCTTGATGAGCATTGGGTAAAAGTACTTGATGAACATGGTATTGATGAAGTTTGGGTACGTTCGGTCATTACTTGTGATGTACCATATGGCGTGTGTGCAAAATGTTACGGTCGTGATTTGGCTCGTGGTCATCGTGTCAATATCGGTGAGTCAGTCGGTGTTATGGCAGCTCAGTCAATCGGTGAGCCGGGTACACAGCTTACCATGCGTACATTCCACGTAGGTGGTGCGGCATCTGCTGAATCCGTTCAAAACAGCATTCAGGTAAATAACGCAGGTACAGTACGTTTCCAAAACTTAAAATCAGTAAAACACACTGATGGACATTTGGTGGTGGTTTCTCGTTCTGCTGAAATCAGTGTTACCGACGATTTGGGTCGTGAGCGTGAGCGTTATAAAGCACCATACGGTTCATCTGTCTTGGTAATGGACGGTGAAACGGTAAGTGCAGGTCAAACCATTGCAAAATGGGACCCACATACCCACCCAATTATTACCGAAGTATCAGGTAAAGCTCGCTTTAACGATATCACCGATGGTATCACAGCGACCATGAAGATTGATGAAGCCACAGGTATGAGTTCTTACGAAATCTTGGCGACCAAAGACCGCCCAAGCTCTGGTAAAGACTTGCGTCCTGCGATTATTCTTGACACCAAAGATGGCAAAGAGGTGATTTACTTCCTACCACAACAAACCATCATTCGTGTACACGAAGGTGATGAAGTTGCCACAGGCTCGGTGTTAGGTCGTGTTCCACAAGAATCATCAGGTACAAAAGATATTACGGGTGGTTTGCCACGTGTCGCCGACTTGTTTGAAGCCCGCCGTCCAAAAGATCATGCGATTATGGCTGAAATGAGTGGTACAGTCAGTTTTGGTAAAGATACCAAAGGCAAAAACCGCTTTATCATTACCAATGATGATGGTGAAATCCACGAAGAGTTGATTCCAAAATGGCGACAAATCAACGTGTTTGAAGGTGAGCGAGTGGAGCGTGGTGAAGTGATTGCCGATGGTCCTGCCAACCCACACGATATTTTACGCTTAAAAGGCGAAACCGAATTGGCAAACTATATTGTCAATGAAGTACAAGACGTTTACCGTTTACAAGGCGTAAAAATCAATGACAAACACATTGAAGTCATCATTCGTCAAATGCTTCGTAAAGTAGAAATTATCGAAGGCGGTGATTCAAGCTACTTTAAAGGTGACCAAGCCGAATACGCTGATATCGTGGCATTAAACCAAAAACTTGACAGCGAAAATAAATTCCCTGTGAAATTTGAACGTTTATTGATGGGTATTACCAAAGCATCGCTTGCAACCGAAAGCTTTATTTCGGCAGGATCGTTCCAAGAAACCACACGTGTCTTGACAGCCGCTGCGGTAATGGGTAAAGTTGATGACTTGCGTGGTCTAAAAGAAAACGTGGTTGTCGGTCGTCTTGTACCATCAGGAACAGGTTTGGCGTATCATACCTATCGCCAAAATACGGTGAATACAGCAGACGAAATCATCAACACTGATGTGTTAGACAATGCGTTGGTTGAAGGTGTGATTCCTGCTGATGTGGATAATTTCACCGAAGAGTTCCAAAACAAATTTGCAGAAGAATTTAACAGTCAAGAAAACAAATAATTTGATTGTCAAATATTTAGCAAAACAAAAGGGTCAGTTCGTAAGAATTGACCTTTTTGTTTGGCGTTTTTTTGTGAAAAGTGCTATAGTTGTGTTTATTTGTAAAATTTAGGAAAAAATTATGGCAAACCGTGTCGCACGTTATCAAGCGGATAGAACCAACCAAAAATTTTATTTTAGCCGAATTTATTGCCAGCTGGCAGAAGAAACACCCCAAGCCCAACTGCAAACTGCTCATGTCGAATCGGCAATTTTGCATTTGTACGGTGGTTATTTGGCATTTTTACAGGAAATTTCCCATTATTATCATGTCAATTTGGCAGAACCCAGTTTGACAAACATTGAAAAAGCATTGGCAGAGCGAACCCAAATTTCACCAGAAATTGTGCGTTTAAAAAAACTTTTACAAACAGACTTTTTAGCAGACATTGAACAAGCCGTAAAACAAGTTGATTTTAAACCTGTCCCCAAAGAAAAAACTGAAAACAATGAAAAGCTTGTATTAAATGGCAAATTGCCTGTGGTGGACGTGATGGCAAAGGCAATGACTGATGGCTTGGTGATATCGGTGGATATGGTACGTCAGTGGCGTGGGCAGTTGCTTGAAGTGGTGGAAAGTTTGCGAGAAGGTATGGTTGAATTTTAATCAAAAAAAATCCCAAAGTTGTTTTGGGATTTTTTATTTGCAAAATAACGGATTATTCTTCGGCAGATTTGACTCGGCGGTTGGATTCAATTTGTGCCATGTTGCGGTTTTGTTTGGGTTGTTCGCTTGGCATATCGTCAGTTGTAGAGTCGATGTCAGGCTGTTGTTCAGGACGTTTTTGGGTAACGCCTTTCGGGGGTTTGGTTTCATCTTTGATTTCGTTGCCTTTGCTGTCCAAACGTCTTTCGCCATTGTCGGTTAGTTCAATGGTTTCTTGTTCTTGTTTTTTGGATTTGGCACGGTTGTTAACAGATACCCATTGTACAGGTTTGTCTTTGAGCATTTTTGAGGTAAAATCCATCCACACAGGCAGGGCTGCCACACCACCAAACTCACCACGTCCTAAGCCGACAGGTTGGTCAAAACCAATCCAAACGATGGTCGCCATCGTTGGGTGAATCCCTGCAAACCATGCGTCTTTGGCATCATTGGTGGTACCAGTTTTACCGCCGACATCAGAGCGTCCAATCGCTTGGGCTTTTTTGGCAGTACCAAGCTGAATCACATCGCGCATCATGTTTGCCATTTGAAAAGCCGAGCTTGAGGCGATAATGCGTGGTGCTTGTTGTGAAGGCTGATATTGGATAGCACTTGGTTTTAATCGGTCAGATTCAGGGCCAGCATCATAAAGCTGAGCTTCTAAATCGGCTCGGCGTTTTAGCAAATCTTTTTTGGCTTTTTCTTCTTTGCTTAATTTTGTGTTTTGTTTTTTATCGGTTGGTTCTTCGGCATCGTCATTTGGCTTGCTTTCTTCTTCATCAATTGGATTTTCGTTGAGTAAATCCGCTTTTTTGGTTTCGTTGTTGTTTTTGCCGTCTTTTTGTAATTGTTCAAATGCTTTGAGCGTGTCAGCATTGAGTTTTTTGAGTTGGCTGTTAAAGCAAGTCGCACACGCATTTTGTGGATTAGCTTGGAAAATTAATTTGCCATTATAATCAAATATTTGTTCAATAAAATAAGGTTGAATACGATGTCCACCATTGGCAATCGTTGAATAAGCGGTCGCCATTTGTACGGGTGTGGCTTCGCCAGAACCCAATGCCAATGATAGCGTGGTCGGCATACGGTCTTTTTCAAGCCCCAGTTGGCTCAACATTTCTCGGGTATCAGGAATACCTGCTGAACGTAAGACACGAATAGATACCAAGTTTCTGGATAAATAAAGCCCTGTACGCAGTGGAATTGAGCCTAAAAAGCGTCCATCAGCATTTTTTGGGGTCCAGTTACCAACCTTTAACGGTCCGTCCGATACCAAAGTATCAGGGCTAAAGCCTTTTTCTAAAGCGGCGGTATAAACCAAAGGCTTGATGGTAGAACCTGGCTGGCGATAGCCTTGTAAGGCACGGTTAAATTTGCTTTTGTTAAAGTCAAAGCCACCAACGGCGGCAATTAACGCCCCTGTATCAGGCTCAACAGAGACTAAAGCCCCTTCTACCGCAGGCAGTTGAACCAAGTTCCATTTTTCGGAATCGTTTTCGTTTTGTGTTACATATACCACATCATGCTGACGCACACTGACACTGCCATAAGACTGACGTACGTATGACAATGAGCCTGTGATTTTTGTGCCGTTTTTCATTTGGGCTTCAAACTGATTACCAGAAATCAGTTTGGTAACTTCAACGGGATAAAAAGGTGGAATATCTGGAAAATTGGCAAATACTGCAGGTTTTGACTTTTTATCTTTGGCATATTTGGTGTTGGGTGGTCTTCGCCAACCATGACGGCGGTCATACGCAAACAAGCCACGTTTTAACGCATTGTCGGCGATTTCTTGTTCTTTACTGTCAATGGTTAATTTCACACGCCAACCAGAATCCATCACGCTTTCGCCATATTGCTCAACCAAGGCAACACGAGTCATTTCGGCAAGATAAGGAAAGTTTTTATCCAGTTTTGCTTGATAAAGTTTTAAGTTAATCGGTGCATTGACTGCTTCGTCATATTGGGCTTGGGTGATAGCACCATTTTTGAGCATTTGTCCCAAAATCCAGTTGCGGCGTTCTAAGGCACGTTCAGGATTGACGACAGGATTGTATTTTGATGGGGCTTTTGGCAAACCTGCAATCATTGCCATTTCGGCAATGGTTAAATTGTCCAAAGATTTGCTATAATATTGTTTGGCAGCAGCCTTAATCCCATATGCCCCTTGACCCAAATAAATTTTATTCACGTATAAAGTAAAAATTTCATTTTTGGTCAATTTTTCTTCAATTTTTCTAGCTAAAAATAACTCAACCAATTTACGGTTTAAGGTTCGCTCAGGCGATAAAAAATAATTTTTGGCAACCTGCATGGTAATGGTAGAACCGCCCGTTTGTCCTTCATCATCGCTCACCGCTTCGGTTACGGCACGTCCAATCCCTTTGACACTGATGCCGCTATGCTGAAAAAAACTGGCATCTTCGGCAGCCAAAAACGCATTCACCAAATCTTTTGGTACATCTTCATAGGCGACAGGCAAAGACATGGTATTACCATACTGTCCGATGAGTTGGTTATCGCTTGTGTAAATTTGTAAAGGCATGGCAAGTTTGGCTTGTTTTAGCTCATCAAGACTCGGCAAACTTGGCGTGATATACATCGCCATACCATAAAAACCAATCGGAAATGCTAAAACCAATACAATTGCCAATGCAACAATGGCTAAAATCAAATTAACAAAAAACTTTAACAATGAAAAAGAAGTGGCATTTTTAGACATACAGATTAACATAGGAAAAATAAAATGCTATTATACCCAAAAAATTTCAACAGCAGTAAAAATTCTTTGCCATTTATCCTATTTTTATTCCATTTATTAGATAAAATTTAAAAAATGGTTGAATATTGTTAATCAATGCAGTATTGTATACACTGTAGAAATTTTCTGTTACCGACACTAGCATATTAAGGAACATTGTTGTGAGGTTCTTAACAAAAAGCAACAAACAAATTATCGGTGTTGATGTTACTTCAACATCGGTAAAAATGGTTGAAATTGTCCGCCAGCAAGGACTATTTCACCTAAAAAATTATGGTATTGAACCGCTCAATCGGGGTGCTGTGATTGATAAAGAAATCAAAGACCCAGAAGCGGTAGGCGATGCGATTAATAAACTTAGTCGCTCGTTGAGTTTGTCTAGCAAAAACGTGGCAACAGCCGTTTCGGGTGCATCTGTGATTAGCAAAATCATTGAGATGGATACTGCCATGTCAGATACTGACCGTGAGGCTCGTATTCGTCTGGATGCTGACCAATATATTCCATATCCTTTAACCGAAGTTAATTTGGATTTTGAAGTATTAGGGCCTGCAGCTGATGAAGGCAAATCTCGTGTGCTGTTAGTCGCATCACGCTCTGAAAATGTGGAGCAACGTGTTGAAGTGATGACGCTTGCAGGACTTGAGACAAAAGTGGTTGATGTGGAGTCTTATGCTATTGAGCGTGCATTTCAGCTCATCGTGGACAGCCTGCCAGGACAACCACAGAATGTCGCCTTGATTGACATTGGTCATAGTCAAACGACTTTGTATATCGCCAAAGATGGTGATTTTGTTTATAGTCGCGAACAATTGTTTGGCGGTGGACAGCTCACAGAAAGTATCCAAAATCGTTATGGCTTAACTTATGAAGAAGCCATGACAAACAAGAAAAACATGACATTACCAGATGATTATCAATCAGATGTGTTAATGCCATTTTTGGATTCAATTGTTCAACAAATCACCCGTTCGTTACAATTTTATTTTTCTTCAAGCCAAAGTCATCAGGTTGATTATATCTTGTTATCGGGTGGTACAGCAAGTTTGCCCGGCTTGGCAAGCATGGTTGAACAAAAATTGGGTAGTCGTACCAGCATTGCCAATCCATTTGCCAATATGACGATTGGTAATCAAGTCAATACTGAGTCATTGTTGGTTGATGCACCTAGCTTGATGGCAGCGTGTGGTTTGGCATTAAGGAGTTTTGACTGATGGCAAGAATTAATTTACTGCCTTGGCGTCAAGAGGTTCGTGAACGTAAAAATAAAGAGTTTATGACCTTGATTGTGGCTGTGTTGTTATTATCATTACTCGCCGCTTTTGCTGCTTGGAGTTATTTTAATAATCAATTAACAGACCAACAAGCCGCCAATGAAAAAATCAAACAAGAAAATACCAATCTTGATAAAGCATTAACCGAGATTGAAACCTTAGAGCAACAGCGTGATGATATCATTGCACGTATGAAGGTGATTCAAGATTTGCAAGGTCGTCGTCCTGTGCCTGTGCGTGTTTGGGACGATATTGCACGTTTAATCCCTGCACAAATGTATTTAACCAATATGAAGCGTGAAGGTGATTTGATTACTTTTACAGGACAGGCGAGTGATAATACCGTTGTTGCGAATTTTATCCGTGCGTTAGATGGCTCTGAATGGTTGCAAGATTCTGCTGTGGTGAGTTTGCAACAGCCTGATGCAGTTGCTTATAAACAAGCCACGACTGCACCGCAATCAGTGAATGGTAAACCACCTAGACCGACCTATCCAGAAGACAGTTATTTGACATTTGTGGTAACCACCAAAATTAGTCAAGGTGTTGCCAGTGGCACAGCAAGCACGGCTAGTCCAGTCGCATCAGCACCAGCACCTGTGATGGCACAGCAACAAGTTGCATCAACTGTTCCAAGTAGCCAAGCATCAGCGGCTCAAGTGGCACAAGCACCTGTTGCGAGTGGTGCATCTGTGGCAAAGCCTGCAAGCACTGCAACAGTTACCAATCCAAAAGCATCAACTGCTAGCACGGCAAAGGAGTAATCAATGGTTAAATTAAACAAACCAACGAAAAAGCCGTTACTATCTAAAAAGGCAAAAAAAGTTGTTGATAAAAAACCAAAGAAATCATTTGATTTTAAAGAGTTTGCTGACAGTTTTAAATCGTTAGACCAAAATAACTATGGTAGCTGGCCTTTGCCTGTCAAAATCACGACCTTGGTGTTTATTGTGGGCTTGGTAGCAGCATTAACATGGGCGTTGCCTATTAGTAGTAAGCGTGAAGAAATTGCTTCTGCGGAAGCAGAACAGCAAACTTTGTTAGACCAATACAAAGAAAAAGAATCAAAAGCTCGTCATTTGCAAGCATATAAAGACCAAATTGCTAAAATGGAAGCAGATTTTAAAGAGTTGTTAAACCAATTACCAAAAGAAACTCGTATTTCGGATTTGGTAGATGGTATTACGATGGTTGGTTCTGGTAGTAATATTAAGTTCCAAGATATTAAGGTTGAGCCTGAAGTTTCACAAGAGTTTTTTATTGAACAGCCTATTCGCATTGCTGCTTTGGGTAATTATCATGAGTTCGGTTCGTTTTTAAGTGGTTTAGCACAGTTGCCTCGTATTGTAACGTTACATGATTTTGAAGTAACCAATACTAAGCCAAGCTTAGACGAAGTGCCACAAACAACTATGGTGTTAAATACCAAAACTTATCGTTCAAAAGATGTAACAGAAGCAACTGCCAAAAAAGATGGTAAAGATGATGCCAAAGCAGGAGACAATAATGAGAGTAAATAATTATATTGTATTATCCCTGCTCGTATCTTTTGGCTTAACTGCTTGTGCGGATAGAGTGGGACTTGCCGAACAAAAAATGCAGGAGATTCGTAATCAACCTGCACAGCCTATTCAGCCACTACCTCAGCCACAAGTGGTACAAGCATTTAATTATAGTGCTGGACAGCTTAGAAGTCCATTTATGCCACCAAGTTTGATGTTGCGAGCCACACAAGAAGCTGAAATTCAAGGCGTTCGTCCTGATGAAACTCGTATTAAAGAGCCATTAGAGCAATTTGATTTAAATGAACTCACGTATCGTGGTATTGTTGTTTCTGAAAACGGTGAGCTTTATGCCCTTATTCAGACACCTGAAGGTCGTATTGCCAGTGTCAAAGTTGGTAACTATTTGGGTAAAAACTATGGGCGAATTACAGAAATCACGCCAACTCAAATTAATCTAATTGAAATCGTACCAGACAGCCGTGTTGGGTTTATTGAGCAACCAACTTCTATTGCTGTTACAGCAAGTTAAGACTAAGTATTTAAGGATAATTTTATGAATTTTTTAACCTATCCATGCCGTACCTCTCTATCAAAGCTTGCTGTTGCAGTGGCTACTGCGACTATCACCAGTGTTGCAATGGCGAATGGTACAATCAATCAAGTATCCGTTGGACAAGTAACAACGGATAGCACCACGTTGAATATCGGCTTTAGCCAAGGTGCTGTAAAACCAACGGCTTATCAAATGGCAAATCCAAATCGTTTGGTTTTGGATTTTTCAAATGTCGATAGTCAAGGTATACCCCGTGTTCAAGCAGTTAATCAAGGTCAGATTCATAATGTAACAACTGTTACAAGTGGTAATACCACGCGTATGATTGTAGAGTTAGATGAAAATGCCAAATTCACCAATGCCAATGTGCAAAATGGTCAAGTTGTCGTGACTACTCAGTCATTGCAAGGCAAAATGATTCAAGCACCTGCTATCGCACCTGTGGTTGCCACAACCAATATGCCAGCACCTGCTGAAACGATGGTTGTTAAAGTCAATCCATTATTAAACCCAGCAGTGGCAACCTCTCGTCAATATAGCTATGATGGCTTAACCGCTATCAGTCTAAATGGCTCTGCCAACGGTGGTGCGAGTGTGGGCATCAATTTGGTGAATGACAGCATTCCTGTAGATGTACAACGTACAGGCGATGAATTGGTTATCCGTTTGACAGGTGCAACGATTCCTAATCATTTGCTAAAACAAATGGCAGGTACAGGCTTAGTTGGTAATATCACAGCCAATAATCAAGGACGCAATGGCGTGATTCGTATCGCTATGAATGGTGATTATGAGTATAAAGCCTATCAAACAGGTAGCCAATTAAGCATTAATATTGAACCACCAAAAAAACTGCGTGAACCAACGCTAGAAGAGCGTACCTATACAGGAGCACCACTATCTTTGGAATTCCAAGATGTGAGCGTTCGTCAGATTTTGGAAGTATTGGGTCAACATACCAATACCAATATTATTGCCAGTGATAGCGTATCAGGTAATATTACTTTGCGTTTAATCAATGTGCCTTGGGACCAAGCCTTAGACATTATCTTAAAAAGCAAAAACCTTGACAAACGTGTTAATGGCAACGTGATTTGGATAGCCCCAGCCGCCGAACTCACTAAACAAGAGAATGATGAGCTACAAGCAATTAAAGATAAACAAGAACTTGACCCAGTACGCCCAGAATATATCCGTCTCAACTATGCTAAAGCTGAAGATGTTCGTACAATGATTGAGTCAGATAAAGGTGGAAATGGTGGTAATCACTCTACATCTTTATTATCTTCTCGTGGTACAGTTACCATTGATGCGCGTACCAACACCTTGATTATCAAAGATACCAATGCCAGTATTGCCAATATTCGTGATTTGATTAGCAAAATTGATATCCCTGTAAAACAAGTAATGATTGAAGCACGTATTGTGAATGCAAGCGATAGCTTTAGCAAAGAAATGGGTGTGAAATGGGGTATCTTGGGTGCGAAAAAAGATTTTATTGTCGGTGGTACAGAACAGACACTTTGGGACGTACAAACTACTAACGCAGGCGAAAAACTGAACGTTACTCGTCCAAATAACCTTAACGTCAATTTGGGTGCATCTAACCCAACGGGCTCTGTTGCATTTGGTTTGCTAAATATTTCAGATATGTTGCTAGATTTAGAGTTATCAGCCATGCAGTCTGATGGTCGTGGTGAAGTAGTTTCTAGTCCAAAAGTTTTGACAGCAGATAAACAAAAGGCTAAAATTATGTCTGGTACACAAATACCTTACCAAGAAGCCTCAGCCAGTGGAGCAACATCTACTAGCTTTAAAGATGCTGTTCTTAGTTTGGAAGTAACACCTAATATTACCCCAGAAGGTCGAGTAGGTATGGGTTTAGCTATTACCAATGATAGTGCGAATCTGAATACATCGCCACCAACGATTACTACAAGAGCTATACAAACTAACGTTATTGTAGATGATGGACAAACCGTTGTATTAGGTGGTATTTTTGAAAACACCACTGGTAATAATATGCAAAAAGTTCCTTTTTTAGGCGATATGCCCGGCATTAAGAGTTTGTTTAGACGTACTTCTAAAACAAATAGTAAAACAGAAATGTTGATTTTTGTTACACCAAAAATTGTTAATGATGGTGTGAGTCGTATGAATTAATAAAAAACAACTATCATTTGACAAGTTTTTGGGAAATGATAGCGATTTACCACAAATCATCGTATAATATCCCCCGATATGATAAGATGATTTGTGGTTTTTTTATGGTGAATAATTGGCAACCGCCTTTGATAATATTGGTCGGACCGATGGGGGCTGGCAAAACAACGATTGGCAAACTATTGTCTAATCAATTAAATTATACGTTTTATGATAGCGACCATGAAGTTGAGCGTTTGACAGGGACAACGATTAGTTGGATTTTTGACAAAGAGGGCGAACAAGGCTTTCGCCAACGAGAAAGTAAAACCCTTGATGATTTAACAAAACTTTCGCACGCCGTGATTGCGACAGGTGGTGGTGCGGTGATAACACCGATAAACCGTGATTATTTAAAGCGTGGCGTGGTGGTCTATTTGCGAGCAGAAGTTGATGTGCAGTACGAGCGTACCAAGCATGACCGTAGCCGTCCGCTACTCCAAAATGACAACCCCAAAGCATGTTTAGCTGAGCTGTTTGCGGTGCGAGACCCGATTTATCAATCGCTTGCGGATATTGTGATTACCACTGGCTATTTAACGCCAAAAAAAATGGTAAAAGAAATTTTGCACCAATTACAAAATTTTACCCAACATTATGGCAAAAATAAAGACAATCCGATTGTGTCCATTCAAGTGACCAAAATTAAACGTCATTAGGGTAAGAGTTTATTTGTGTTAATATAGGATTTTAGTATGGCTAAAGAATTGATTGTTACCACACGTTTACACGATTATCCGATTGTGATTGGTGAAAATTTATTAACAAGTTTTGATTTTTCGCCTTTTATCAAGGGTAAACAAATTTTAATCGTTACCAATGAAACGATTGCACCGTTATATTTGCAACAATTAATTGATAATTTGCCAACAGACAAAAAAATCGCAACCTGTATTTTGGCTGATGGTGAACAATACAAAAACCAAGACAGCATTAACCAAATTTATGACGTGTTAATGCGTGAGCATTTTAGCCGTGATTGTACGTTGATTGCGTTGGGCGGTGGTGTGATTGGTGATATGGTCGGTTTTGCGGCGGCAAGTTTTATGCGTGGCGTGAATTTTATCCAGATTCCAACGACTTTGCTATCACAGGTGGATTCTAGTGTTGGTGGTAAAACAGGTATTAATCACCCACTTGGTAAAAATATGATTGGGGCGTTTTGGCAGCCAAGACTTGTGCTTGCGGATATGGCGTTATTGACGACTTTACCGCAACGTGAATTGTCGGCAGGATTGGCAGAAGTGATTAAGTATGCCTTGATTACTGATTTAGAATTTTTAAACTGGCTTGAGAAAAATATGCAAGGCTTGGTGAGTTTGGACATGAGTTTGCTTGGCGAAGCTGTGTTAAAATCTTGCCAACACAAAGCCAATATCGTCGCTGAAGATGAATTTGAAAATGGCAGACGTGCCTTGTTAAATTTTGGGCATACGTTTGGTCATGTGATTGAAACGCACGAAGGTTACGGCAATTATCTGCACGGTGAAGCGGTGGCGATTGGCATGGTGCAAGCGATGAAATTGTCGCAAAAAATGGGCAATGTCAGTCTTGATGATGTCGCTCGTGTGGAAATTTTACTAAAAAATGCCAATTTACCAATTTTACCGCCAAAGATTGCGGTGGAAACGGCGTTGGATTTGATGAGCCATGACAAAAAGGTCAAATCTGGGCAAATTCGTTTGATTTTGTTAAAAACATTGGGCGATGCTTATATTACCGCAGATTATGATGCAAGCAGTTTACAACAAGTGCTACAGAATTGATTTAAAAAAGGTTAGATATGTTAAATTTTTTATCAACACGTTATCGTTCATTGGCTGCTCAAGCCAGTGTTTGGCTGATTTTTACAGCAGTGGCAGGTGGCTTGACTTTTATGGTGTGGGTGTCATCAGCGGTAAAACCTGAAGTCAAAAAGAACCAAGATAACGAGATTTCAACGGTTATAGACCCGAATATTTTGTTGTTAAATCACAATCCTGATGAACTCAATAAAATGGTGCAACCGATTAAGTTTGATGCGATTATTCGGGATAAGCGCAACTACCCAAAAGAGTTCAAAGACAGCCGTTTTATCAAAACCAATCTTGGTAAATGGACGGTGCAAGTCATGAACGTGGTGCAACATGAAGTGATTACCGATTATTTGGCGAACCGTTCTGACCGTGATAAGTTTAACTATTTTCGCATTGTTGATGAAGACAATCAAAAACGTTTTGTATTGACTTATGGCACGTTTGGTTCAGCCCAAGAAGCGATTGGGGCGAGTAAATTAACCAAGTTTAATTTGCCAAATAATGTGCAAGCATTTCCTGAAGAATTTAAGCTATATCTGGCACAAATGGACGAGTATGAAATCAGCCCACCATTACAAGATATTGGGCGTGATACGCCAAAATCGGTGAATCTAAGCAAAGCCAAGTCTGAGTTGCCAGCACCAAAAGCCCAAGAAACGTCAGCGACCGAAGAAAAACCCAAAGAAAGTATTGAAAAATCTAATAATACCAACGATACTTTGGCGGTTGAAGAAAAACGGGTTGCCAAAAATCCCAATGCTGAACTGAATGAAGCGATTAGACAAAATCAAGACTTTAGTCAAAGATTGCCAGAACCAAAACCTGTTGAGCAAAAATTGCCAGAGCCAAAACCGACTGGAAACATAGAAAAAACCGAAAAGCCAAGCGAAAAAAAACAAGCTGAGAAAAAACCAGTGGAAAAAACAGAACGTCAAAAAGCTGATAATAACAACGAGGAATAAAAAAAGCCTGTTTTAGCAAAAAACAGGCTTTTAACTATTTGAAAACCCTACGCAAAAAATTCGGAATTAATCAATCAATAAAAATAGTAGCTTTTTTGTTATCAATTCGTTAAGATAGACGGTTGTATTGATTGTATTTTACAGTAGCCTTCGCCAACTGTCCATTTTTTCAGTTTTGCATTTAGGGAATACGCCTATGTCCTCACACTTATATTCTTCTCAACATAACCTTTATCAACCTGATGAATTTAAAGACAATTGTGGTTTTGGTCTGATTGCCCATACGCACGGCGAAGCCAGTCATGATTTGGTTGAAACCGCTATTCACAGTCTAAGCTGTATGACGCACCGTGGTGGTGTGGCAGCCGATGGCAAGACGGGCGATGGTTGTGGTCTATTAATGGCAATGCCAAAAGATTTTTTTCAAAAAGTCGCATCGGACAATGGTTTTACCCTTAATCCGATTTTTGCCGTTGGTACAATTTTTGTCAATTTGGATAAAGATTTAGCCCAAAAATCACAAGATATTTTAAATAAAGAAATTGAAAATCAAGGTTTAACAGTCGCTGGCTGGCGTGATGTGCCTGTGGATTTGTCAATTGTTGGTGAAATCGCTCGTGAATCGTTGCCAGCGTTTAAACAAATTTTAGTCAATTGTCCGACTGATATGGACGAACCGACTTTTAACCGTAAATTATTTATCGCTCGTAAAAAAGCCGAATTACAACTCACTGATGACCCATTGTTTTACGTTACCGCTTTAACTTCACAAACCGTGATTTATAAAGGTTTGGTGATGCCTGCGGATTTACCTGCGTTTTTCTTGGATTTACAAGATGAGCGTTTGGCATCGCATATTGTGGTTTTCCACCAACGTTTTTCAACCAATACCTTACCACGTTGGCCGTTGGCACAACCGTTCCGCTACTTGGCTCACAATGGCGAATTAAACACCATTGAAGGCAACCGAGATTGGGCGGTGGCTCGTACACCAAAATTCGTTACTGATTTAATCCCAGAATTGCAAGAATTGCACCCATTGGTAAACCGTGTTGGTTCGGACTCATCAAGCCTTGATAATATGCTTGAAGTGTTGGTATCTGGCGGTATGGACTTGTTCCGTGCCTTGTCTATCCTTGTGCCACCTGCTTGGCAAAATGTGGACACAATGGACATGGATTTGCGTGCGTTTTACGAATTTTATTCACAACACATGGAAGCGTGGGACGGTCCTGCAGGCTTGGTAATTCAAGACGGTCGTTATGCCGTGTGTATGCTTGACCGTAACGGCTTGCGTCCATCTCGTTGGGTAACGACCAAAAACGGCTATATCACAGTTGCATCAGAAGTTGGCACTTGGGATTATCAACCTGAAGATGTGGTTGCAAAAGGGCGTGTCGGGCCTGGGCAAATGCTTGTCATTGACACAGAAACAGGCAACATCATGGACACAAAAGCGGTCGGTCGTCAGTTGAAAAAAGCCTATCCGTATCGTTTGTGGTTGCGTGAAAATGCGGTACGTCTGCGTAATGATGAACGTTTGGAAGAAGAAGCGTTAAAATCTGCGATTAAAGGCGATGAGCTTTTTGCTTTACAAAAAATGTTCCACATTACCAATGAAGAACGCACCGAAATCTTACGTCCGTCTGCCGAAAACGGTCAAGAAGCGGTCGGTTCAATGGGTGATGATACACCAATGGCAGTTTTGTCAAAACAAATTCGCCACATGGCGGACTTTTTCCGTCAGCAATTCGCTCAAGTTACCAATCCACCGATTGACCCATTGCGTGAAGCGATTGTTATGTCGCTAGAAACGTGTTTAGGCACAGAAAAAAATATTTTTGACCCAACACCAGACCACGCTAATCGTATTGTATTGTCATCACCTGTGTTGTCGTCAAGCAAAATGGCACAAATCCAAAACATTGACAAAAAAGGTTTTGCCCTACAAGTTATTGATTTAAATTATGATGAAACACAATCATTAGAAAAAGCTCTAAAAAATATCTGCAAACAAGCCGAAAAAGCAGTAAAAGCAGGTAAAGTAATTTTGGTGTTGTCTGATAAAAACATTGAAAAAGGAAAAATCCCTGCCAATGCGATTATGGCGACAGGGGCGGTGCATCACCACTTGATTAACGTGGGCTTGCGTTGCGATGCCAATATCGTAGTGGAAACAGGCTTAATGCGTGATTCACACCATTTAGCGGTATTGCTTGGCGTGGGTGCGACTGCGGTTTATCCATATTTGGCGTACAGCGTCATTGCCGATTTGGTGGAAAAAGGTGAACTATTGGGCGACCCATTATACGCACAAGAAAACTTCCGTAAAAGTATGGACAAAGGTTTGTTAAAAATCTTGTCAAAAATGGGGATTTCAACCATTTCATCATATCGTGGTGCACAATTATTTGAAGCGGTTGGCTTGTCAAAAGAAGTCGTGGACTTGTGTTTTGATGGCGTGGAGAGCCGTATTCAAGGGGCGACTTTTGACGATTTACAAGCCGACCAAAAAGCCTTGGCAAATAACGCCTTTAGCAAACGCACACCGATTGACCAAGGTGGTTTGTTAAAATTTGTGTTTAACAAAGAATATCACGCCTTTAATCCTGACGTGATTCAAGCCTTGCACAAAGCGGTTCGCACAGGCGATTACACCAATTATCAAGCCTATGCCGATATTGTCAATACTCGCCCTGTTGCGACCATTCGTGATTTGTTAAAATTAAAAACCGACAATCCGATTAAACTTGACGATGTGGAAAGCGTTGAAAATATTTTAAAACGTTTTGACTCAGCAGGTATGTCATTGGGTGCATTGTCGCCAGAAGCCCACGAAGCGATTGCCATTGCCATGAACACAATTGGCGGTCGTTCAAACTCTGGGGAAGGTGGTGAAGACCCTGTGCGTTACAACACCGTGCGTAACTCAAAAATCAAACAAGTGGCATCGGGACGTTTTGGGGTAACACCTGCGTATTTGCGTTCGGCAGAAGTCATGCAAATCAAAGTCGCTCAAGGGGCAAAACCGGGGGAAGGCGGTCAATTGCCGGGTGGTAAAGTAAACAGTTTAATCGCTCGTTTGCGTTATTCTGTGCCGGGTGTTACCTTGATTTCTCCACCACCGCACCACGATATTTATTCAATTGAAGACTTGGCACAGTTGATTTTTGACTTAAAACAAGTCAATCCTGATGCGTTGGTGTCGGTAAAACTCGTATCTCGCCCAGGTGTTGGCACAATTGCGACAGGCGTGGCAAAAGCCTATGCCGATTTGATTACCATTTCTGGTTATGACGGTGGTACAGCCGCATCGCCGTTATCATCAATTCATTATGCAGGTTCGCCTTGGGAATTGGGTCTGTCAGAAGCTCATCAGTCGCTTCGTGTCAATGGCTTACGCCACAAAGTGCGTATCCAAACCGATGGCGGTCTAAAAACAGGTCTTGACGTGGTAAAAGCGGCTATCTTGGGTGCGGAAAGTTTCGGCTTTGGTACAACGCCAATGATTGCCGTTGGTTGTAAATATTTGCGTATTTGCCACTTGAACAACTGTCCAACAGGCGTTGCCACCCAAAAAGCGGAACTTCGTGATGAACATTTTATTGGTGAAGCCGAAATGTTGATTAATTTCTTTAAATTTGTAGCGACAGAAACTCGTGAATGGCTTGCTAAATTGGGTGTGCGTTCAATGGAAGAGTTGGTCGGTCGTACCGATTTGTTAGAAATTTTGGAAGGCGAAACCAGCAAACAACAACATTTGAATTTGCAACCATTATTGTTTAGCCACCCAATCGCAGACGGCAAACCACAAACGTGTCAAGTAGATAAAAACGAACCGTTTGACAAAGGTTTACTTGCGGAAGAAATGGTGAGCGATATGATGGAAACCATTCGTTCAGGTTCTGGCGGTGATTTTAGCTATCGTATCGGTAACTGCGACCGCTCAATCGGTGCAAGAATTTCGGGTGAAATCGCCCAAATCTACGGCAATCTTGGCATGAGTGGTTCACCGATTAACCTACATTTGACAGGCACAGCAGGGCAAAGTCTTGGTGTGTGGAATGCAGGTGGCTTAAACATTGAGCTTGAAGGTGATGCCAACGATTATGTTGGCAAAGGCATGGCAGGCGGTGAAATCGTCATTTACCCACCAAAAGGCTCAACATTTGCAAGCCAACAAACCGCCATTGTCGGTAATACTTGCCTATACGGTGCGACTGGCGGACGTTTGTTTGCCGCAGGTACGGCAGGCGAGCGTTTTGGCGTGCGTAACTCAGGCTGTCATGCCGTTGTAGAAGGTGCAGGTGACCACTGCTGTGAATATATGACAGGCGGTATCGTAACGGTACTTGGCAAAACAGGCTTGAATTTTGGGGCAGGTATGACAGGCGGATTTGCCTATGTACTTGATTTAGATGGGGATTTCTTTGACCGTTGTAACCACGAGTTGATTGATATTCACCGTATTTCTAACGAGCAAACTGAAAGCCATCGTATTCATTTGATGCAAATTATCAAAGAACACGTTGCCAAAACAGGTAGCCAATGGGGGCAAACCTTGCTAGATGATTTTGAGCATTATGTGCGTAAATTCTATTTGGTGAAACCAAAAGCAGCAAGCATTACTTCGTTGTTAAAATCAACCATGGCAGACCCACAATAATTTAAAATTTAAAATTCTCGGCAGGTGGGCGTTTTTACAAAGTTATTTTAATGTTAAAAACGCCACTCACTTAGGAAAATATTATGGCAAAACGTTTACACAACGACTTTCAATTTCTTGACGTAGAACGCACCGACCCTACCAAAAAAGACATTGAAACACGCAAACACGACTTTGTAGAAATTTATTACCCATTTCAAAGCGAAGAAGTTACCCAACAAGCACACCGTTGCCTAGAATGTGGCAATCCTTACTGCGAATGGAAATGCCCTGTGCATAACTATATCCCAAACTGGCTAAAACTCGCCACCGAAGGGCAAATCATGCAAGCGGTGGAATTATGCCACCAAACTAACACCTTGCCAGAAGTTTGCGGTCGTGTCTGCCCACAAGACCGTTTGTGTGAAGGGGCGTGTACCCTAAATGACGGCTTTGGTGCGGTAACAATCGGTAATGTAGAAAAATACATCACAGATACCGCCTTTGCATTGGGTTGGCGACCAAATACGTCCAATGTTGTTTGGACGGATAAAAAAGTTGCAATTATCGGTGCAGGGCCAGCAGGGCTTGGCTGTGCGGATATTTTGGCAAGAAATGGCGTAAAACCGATTGTTTTTGACAAACGTCCTGAAATTGGTGGGCTTTTAACCTTTGGTATTCCAGAATTTAAAATGGAAAAAAACGTCATGGCTCGCCGCCGTGAAGTACTTGAAGGCATGGGCGTAGAGTTTCGTTTAAATACCGAAATCGGCAAAGATATTCAAATTGAAGAAATTTTGAAAGAATACGATGCTGTATTTATAGGCATGGGAACTTATACCTATATGCGTGGCGGTTACACAGGCGAACATTTGCAAGGCGTTTACGATGCGTTGGACTTTTTGATTGCCAATGTAAATCGTTGTCAAGGTTGGGAAAAAGACCCAAGCGAATACATTGACGTAGAAGGCAAAAATGTCGTGGTGCTAGGCGGTGGCGATACCGCAATGGACTGTAACCGCACCAGTATCCGTCAAGGGGCAACAAGCGTAACGTGTGCCTATCGCCGTGATGAAGACAATATGCCAGGTTCTCGCCGTGAAGTCAAAAATGCCCGTGAAGAAGGTGTAAATTTCTTATTTAACCGCCAGCCTGTTGAAATTATGGGCTTAAACGGTAAAGTAACAGGCGTAAAAGTGATTACCACGCAACTTGGACAACCTGACAATCGTGGACGCAGAAACCCAGAACCTGTACCAAATTCAGAAGAAATTCTACCTGCTGATGCGGTGATTATGGCATTTGGTTTCCGTCCTAGCCCTGCTGATTGGTTCGCCACACAAGGTATTGAGCTTGACAATAGCGGACGTGTGATTGCCCCAGAGCATCAACAATTTGCATTCCAAACCAAAAATCCAAAAATCTTTGCGGGCGGTGATATGGTGCGTGGTTCTGACCTTGTCGTAACTGCGATTTGGGAAGGTCGCCAAGCGGCAAAAGGTATTTTAGATTATTTGAATGTTTGATAAAAATTGTCAAATCATTTAAAACACCAAAAAATTTAAAACACCAAATAACAAAAACCCAATATTCATGATTGGGTTTTTTGTTCATGATATGATAAATTTGACAAAAACGGTGGTTGCCTTTTACCAAAGCGGATTATTGGGTGTTGGAATTAGATAATGATTATCAATATGCGTTGGTCGGCACACCAAATCAAAAATATCTGCGGTTACTGTCACGCACGCCAACCATGAGTGAAGCGACTTATCAGCAATTGGTAAATACCGCCAAAAATCAAGGCTTTGATGTCAGTCAATTACAAAAAACCGCCCAATACCAATAATAATGCACAATAATAAAAAATACCGCTATCAAAGTGGTATTTTTTATTTTAAATTGCAAATTACTTTTCTAAATATTGCAATTTATTTGGCACACCGTCCCATTCTTTATGGTCTGGTAGTGGGTCGTGCATGGCTGTGATGTTTGGCTATTTGTCGGCAAGCTCAGCATTTAGCTCAATGTAAATTTCTTGACCTTTTGGCACTTCATCTTCGCTAAAAATCGCATTGGCAGGGCATTCAGGCTCACACAATGCACAATCAATACACTCATCTGGGTGAATGACCAAAAAGTTTGGGCCTTCGTAAAAGCAGTCCACAGGGCATACTTCTACGCAGTCAGTATATTTACAACGTACACAGTTATCAGTTACAACAAAGGTCATGGCGATGGCTACCTTTTATCAATTTACATTTAAAAAAACAAAAAATTTAACGTTATATTTTAAACCTTTATCACGCATTTAACAATTCTTTTAAGGAATAAATTAATTCTAACGCTTGCCTTGGGGTCAAATCGTCCACTTGAGTGTCTTGAATTTTTTGGATAAGCGGTTGATAATTAGGGTTATTTTGCAAAATTCTATCATTTTGGCAATTGTTTTGATACATGGTGTGTGGACTTTTTACCAAATTTTCCGATAAACTGTCAAATAAATCCAAATTAACGTTATCATGATGTTGAACTGATTTTAACGGTTTGTGTAAAATCGCATTGTCAGCCGATTCTTTGCTTAAATTTGCCAAAAATTTTTGAGCATTTTGCAAAATTTCATCAGGCACGCCTGCCATTTTTGCGACATGAAGTCCAAAACTGCGGTGCGTGCTACCTTTGGCAATTTTGTGTAATAACAACAACTTACCGTCAATTTCTTGCGTTACCAAATGCTGATTAAACATTTGTTCGTGATTATCGGCAAGTTCGGTCAATTCAAAATAATGGGTGGCAAATAGGGTCAAACAGCCGATTTTTTCCGCCAAAAAAGTTACGCACGCATGAGCAATTGCCAAGCCGTCCTGGGTACTTGTGCCACGTCCGACTTCGTCCATCAGCACAAGCGAGTTGGCGTGGGCTTGGTTCATGATGTTGGCGGTTTCAATCATCTCAACCATAAAGGTGGATTTACCGCTTGCCAAGTCGTCCGCCGAGCCAATGCGAGTAAAAATCCGCTCAATTCGCCCAAAATCCGCCATTTCGGCAGGGACAAATCCGCCACAATGTGCCATCAGCAAAATCAAGGCAGTTTGTCGCATATAGGTGGACTTTCCGCCCATGTTTGGGCCAGTGATAAGCATGAGTTTTTCAGGTTGATTTTGCGTTGCTAATTGGCAATCATTGGCGATAAAATTTTCTTTATTTATTTGATTTTTAACGGTTTTATTTTTCTTAAGATTGCCTAGTTCTACGACAATATGCCGACCGTTTTTGATGTCAATATAGGCTTTGTTTTTGTCAAAATTATTTGATAAATCGTGTTCAAAATGTTTGCCAAAAGTCGGACGACACCACTGGCTATTTGGCAATAGGCGAGTGATACTGACCCAGTTTGCCAAAATATCTAAATAGGCAACAGATTTTGCTAATTGTTGTAAATTACTTAATTGTTTTTGTAAATTATCTAATAAACCTTGGTAAAGCTGTTTTTCCAACGCAATTGCTTGACCTTGTGCAAGTAGATACGCTTCTTCCACGTCTTTAAGTTTTGGCGTAATGTAGCGTTCCGCATTTTTTAGCGTTTGACGGCGACTAAAATGGGGTGGGGCGTTTTTGGATTGCAAACTGCTTAACTCAAAATAAAAACCGCTTACCTTATTAAATCCGACTTTTAACATCGGCAAATTGTGGGTTGTGCGTTCTTCATTGGCAAGGTTTTCAAGGGTTTGCTCTATGTTGTCGTGCAATTCTCGCAATTGGTCAAGCTCGGCATGAAACCCACGCTGTATCATACCGCCATCACGGATATGGCTTGGTGGCTCGGCAACGATGGCTTGATTAAGTTGTTGATAAATATCACAAAAAATATCGTCTTTATCCAAACTCGGCAGTTGTTTGGCAAGCATGGTTAAAAGTGGCGTATTTTCATTGATTGTTGTGGCAAAATCAAACGTAAAAATCGTGTGTAAAAACTGATTTAATTGTAAACATTTATCTATACTTTCGGCAAGTTTTACCAAGTCAGTTGGTTTTGCCGAATTTAGTCCAATACGTCCGCCAATGCGTTCAATATCGCCAATTTGGTGCAAAATTTCACACAGCGTGTCAAATTGAGCGTTCGGCAAATTTTTTAAACTTTCCACCGCATCTAGCCTGCGATTGATTAAATGCGTATTTAACAATGGACGGTGCAGATGATGTGCCAACGCTCGCTTGCCCATAGGCGTTTGGCAATGGTCAATGACGGATAACAGTGAAATGCCAGATGTCAAAACAGGCTTAAAAATTTCCAAATTTTGTTGGCTGATACTGTCTAATTGTAAAAAATCATCGCCATTTTCTAGGCTAATATGGCGAATGTGAGCAAGTGTTGATTGTTGCGTTTGCTTGCCATAATGTAGCACCACCGAGCAACAGGCGGTCGCAAGCGGTTTGTCATCAAGCCCAAAGCCTGACAAGGTCGCAACTTGTAAATGTTGGCACAAATGTTCGTTCGCATTGTCAAACAAAAACAAACTGTGAGCTTGAGCGACAATCGGCACGTCTTGCGACAGGCTATCTTGCAAGCAATGTAGCCAAGTATCACTTAATTGTTCGTCAATCAAAATTTCGCTAGGGTCAAAACGGATTAACAAATTGGTTAATTCTAATTTTAAATTTTCTAAAGAATTGCAATTAATTTGACTACATCTAATCGTGCCATGTGCCAAGTTTAATTCGGCAACACCGACTGACATTTGACTTTTGGCAAAACTTAATGCAATGACGTTGGGAATTTGCCCTTGATGAATTAAACTGTCATCGGTCAAAGTCCCTGCGGTCAAAGTGCGAACGACTTTGCGTTGCATGATTTTTGGGGGATTAGTTTTAGATTTTTTTACCGATTTTTTAGCGGTTTTTTCATCAGTAGTGTTGTCTAAATTGTCATAATAAACGGTTGAATTTTGTGCTTGATTTTCTTCATTTTCATCGCTAACTTGTTCACAAATCACCACAGTTTGCCCAGCACTAATCAAGCGAGCAATGTAGCTATCCGCAGAATGAAACGGCACACCCGCCATAGGAATGGCGTTGCCTTGCTTGTCGTTGCCACGTTTGGTTAAGGTAATCCCCAAAATCTGATTGGCAAGTTTGGCATCGTCAAAAAACAATTCGTAAAAATCGCCCATACGATACAGTACCAACGCATTCGGATAGTCCTTTTTTAGCGTCAGATACTGCTGCATCATGGGGGTGTGGTCGTTAAGGTTGTAGTTCATTTTTTATCCTTAATACGCCTTGATTTTGCTTATCCAATACTGTTTTTCATCATCGCTGATAAAAGATGCATTAAAACTGTTAATCGCCAATTGTTTTAACTCATCAGATGTCAAGTTTAACGCTGTATCAATGGCGATAAAATTATCATTCATATAACCGCCAAAATACGCAGGGTCGTCCGAATTTACCGTAACGCACACGCCTTGATTGAGCATACGTTTGATATTATGGTCGGTTAAGTTTTTCACAACACATAATTTAAGATTGCTTAACGGACAGACTGTTAAAGGCATTTGTTCAGCAATTAAGCGTTGCATCAGTTTGTCGTCTTCTTCCGAGCGGACACCGTGGTCAATGCGGTTTACTTTTAACAAGTTCAACGCTTGCCAAACATAGTCAGGGTCGCCTTCTTCGCCTGCATGAGCGACGGTCAAAAAGCCCAATTCTCGTGCTCTGGCAAACACTCGTTCAAATTTTGATGGCGGATTGCCAACTTCGCTAGAATCAAGTCCAACACCAATGATTTTATCTTTAAATGGCAAGGCTTGTTCCAACGTGTTAAACGCACTTTCTTCACTTAAATGACGTAAAAAACACATAATCAAATGCGATGAAATATTTAACTTTTGTTTGGCATCTTGGCAAGCTCGGTATAAACCGTTAAAACAAGTCGCAAAATCCATGCCACGCTCGGTGTGCGTCTGTGGGTCAAAGAAAATCTCGGTATGCACGACATTGTCTGTCGCACATTTTTCAAAATACGCCCACGCCAAATCATAAAAATCCTGTTCGTGAATCAGTACATTCGCCCCTGCATAATAAATATCCAAAAACGATTGCAAATTGTGAAAATTGTAGGCGTTTTTGACTTCTTCCACAGACGAGTAGGGAATAGCGATTTGGTTGCGTTTGGCAATGGCGAACATCAGTTCTGGTTCAAACGTACCTTCAATGTGAACGTGTAGTTCGGCTTTGGGTAAATTTTTGATAAGGGCTAAATTTGACATGGTAAAACTTTGTTTGTTGTTGATTTGACAGTAATTTTTGCTAAAATGATTTAAAAGCGTGCATTTTACAGATTTCTTACTTTTTTGCAAAATTTTTTTTGTTGAAAAAAATCCGCATACAAAACTTGTATCTAAAAAAGCTAAACCCATATATAATAGCAAAATTTAATATGATTGTAGGATTTAATTCGTTATGTTAGGCAAAGTAATCGGCAAAGTTGTCGGCACAAAAAACGACCGTGAACTCAAACGTATGCGTAAATTGGTTGATAAAATCAATGCGTTAGAACCCAGTATCCAAGCGTTAAGTGATGAACAATTAAAACAAAAAACCAGCGAGTTTAAACAAAAGTTTGAAAATGGTACAAGCCTTGATGATATGCTTGCCGAAGCTTTTGCCGTCTGCCGTGAAGCGTCTTTGCGTGTACTAGGTATGCGACATTACGATGTGCAGTTGATTGGCGGTATTACCTTGCACGAAGGCAAAATTGCCGAGATGCGTACAGGTGAGGGTAAAACCTTGATGGGAACGCTTGCCATTTACTTAAATGCGTTGAGTGGCAAGGGCGTTCACGTTGTAACCGTCAATGATTATTTGGCAATGCGTGATGCGGAGTTAAACCGTCCGTTGTTTGAATTTTTGGGTTTGACCGTTGGTGTGATTTATTCACAGCAAAATCCGATGGAAAAATTTGGGGCGTATCAAGCGGATATCACTTACGGCACAAATAACGAATACGGTTTTGACTATTTGCGTGATAACATGGTATTTAGCATGGACGAGAAAAAACAACGTCCGCTTAACTACTGTATCATTGACGAAATTGACTCAATTTTGATTGATGAGGCTCGTACACCGCTGATTATTTCTGGACAAGCTGAAGATTCTGCTGAAACCTATGCTTTGATTGACACCATTGTGGAGCGTTTAAAAGCGTCAAAAACCGAAGAGGGCAATCGTGATAATTTGGAACATGATTTTTGGATTGATGAAAAAAATCGCCAAATTGAAATCAGCGAAAAAGGTTACGAAAAAATTGAAAAATTCTTGGTAGAAAAAGGACAAATGGGCGAAAAAGAAAGTCTGTACAGCCCAGCACGTTTGCCATTGTTAGCCCATGTGCAATCGGCATTAAAAGCCCATCATTTGTTTGTCAAAGATATTAACTACATTGTCCAAGATGGCGAAGTGGTTATCATCGATGAAAACACAGGGCGAGCCATGCCGGGCAGACGTTGGTCGGAAGGCTTGCACCAAGCGGTAGAAGCCAAAGAAGGCGTAGAAATCCAAGCCGAAAACCAAACGCTTGCGACCACGACTTTCCAAAATTATTTTCGTTTGTATGACAAATTATCAGGCATGACAGGGACAGCCGATACTGAAGCTGCTGAGTTTAAACAAACCTATGACATGGACGTGGTGGTCATTCCAACGCATAAGCCGATTCAACGTGTGGATTTGAACGATCAGATTTTTTTAACAAAAATGGGCAAATACCACGGCATTATCAAAGAAATCAAACGTATCAAAGAAAAACACGCCCCAATTTTGGTTGGGACTGCGACCATTGAAGCCAGCGAAGTGTTGTCCGAATTGATGAAACACGAAGGTATCGCCCACAACGTGCTGAACGCCAAACAACACGAACGTGAAGCCGACATCATCGCCCAAGCAGGTAGCCCTGACGCAGTCACGATTGCTACTAACATGGCAGGTCGTGGTACGGATATTATTTTGGGCGGTAACTGGCAGGCAGAGCTTGCCAAATACGACAATGTAACGGACGCAATGCGTGAACAGGCAAAAGCCGAATGGCAAGTGCGTAACAAACAAGTCTTAGAGGCAGGCGGGCTACATATTATCGGTTCAGAACGCCACGAATCACGCCGTATTGATAATCAGCTTCGTGGACGTGCAGGACGACAAGGCGACCCCGGTGAATCTCGCTTTTTCTTGTCATTAGAAGATGACTTGATGCGTATTTTTGCAGGCGACCGTGTTGTTAATATGATGCGTGCAATGGGCTTAAAAGAAGATGAAGCGATTGAGCATAAAATGGTTTCTCGCTCTATTGAAAACGCCCAAAGTAAAGTAGAAAGCCGAAATTTTGATGCACGTAAAACCTTGCTAAAATATGATGACGTTGCCAACGAACAACGTAAAGTGATTTATCGTCAGCGTGATGAATTGTTAGAAGCGACAAATTTACAAACAACCATTGAACAAATGCACAACGATGTTTATAATGCGGTGATTGACCAATTTATTCCAAAAGGCTCAATTGACGACCAATGGGACGTGGACGGACTAGAAGACGAACTAGAAGATGAGTTTCGCATTGCCATGCCAATCAATGACTGGTTGGACGATGACCGTAGGCTTGATGAAGAAGGCTTACGTGAAAAAATTATCCATGCCGCCATTTTAAATTATCGCCATCGCCGTGAACAAATGGGCGATGACGCAGGGCGATTAGAACGCCACTTTATGCTCCAAAACCTTGATAAACACTGGAAAGAACATCTGAACCAAATGGACCAATTGCGTAAAGGTATTCACTTACGCAGTTATGCTCAAAAAAATCCAGAACAAGAGTACAAATCTGAATCGTTTAACCTATTTCAAAGTATGCTTGGGGCGATAAAATCCGAAACGGTGCAAGATTTATCCATCATGCACATTCCAACGCCTGAAGAAATCGCCATGTTGGAAGAACAACAACGTGAGCAAGCACGCCTTAAGCAGTTAAACTTTGAACACCAAGAAATCAATGGTTTAACAGGCGAAGCCGAAAGTCGCCCACGCCAAGCCCGTCCACAAGGTCGAGCAAACTATCAATTTAACATGGGAACGGTATTGCCAACAGCGGTAGAAAGCGTTGCCAACCCAACGGACACCACCGAAGAAAACCCATACGCAAACCTAAATTTAAGTCGCAACGCCATGTGTCCTTGTGGTTCTGGTTTAAAATACAAACAATGTCATGGTAAAATTGCTTAACATTGATAAAAGGATAAAAAAATGAAAACAAAACTTATCACCAGTCTATTCATAATGACCGTACTTGGGCTAACGGCTTGTAGCAAATCAGAACCCACCGAAAACACCCAAGCCAATACCGCCTCTGTCGCAGAAGCCCAAGCCATACCAATGTCTGCTGCCCCTGCTGACGACAAAAACGCGCCAGTCGTCATCAATGACAGCAATGCCACTGCCGATTTAGGTGGCGAAACCGCCGAAACCGTAACCGAAAATGAACCGAACGCAAGCGTAGCTGTCGCAGTAGAAGGCGGCGATAACAACATAGATAACTCAGCGATGGAACATATCAGCGAAGATGCCGAAGTCATTGACAGCGAACCTGCCTCACCCAATGCACCAAAAGCGACCGATTCCCAAGAAAAATCGGTGAATCAAAAAGTCGCCCCATAATTTTAGCAATAAAAATTGACATTTGTCATCATTTTGTCATACAAATTGGATTAAACTGCAATAAATTGCTGTAAAAAACACAAAAATATTTGCCAATTTAACCCAAATAAAAAAGTTGAAAAAGTTATGGAAACCATTTTAGTCGTTGAAGATGAAGTCGCCATTCGGGATATGATTGTTACTGCATTGGATTTGGCAGGATTTCACTGCCTAGAAGCAGGCGATGTTTCCCAAGCCCATCATTTGGTTGTGGACAACCGACCCAGTTTAATTTTGTTAGATTGGATGTTGCCAAATGGCGTATCAGGCATTGACTTTTGTCGCAGACTAAAAAAAGATGACACCTTGAACGAAATTCCCATCATCATGCTAACAGCAAAAGGCGAAGAAGACAATAAAATTCAAGGCTTAGACGCTGGTGCAGATGACTATATTACTAAACCCTTTTCTACCAGAGAACTGATTTCACGTATCAAAGCGGTTTTACGTAGAAGCAATGCTTTAACATCAGAAAAATTGATTAATATCAATGGTTTAATCCTGGACCCAGTCGCCCAACGTGTCCGAGCAGGCGACACATTTATTGACATCGGACCTACCGAATACCGCTTACTTGCCTTTTTTATGACCCACACCGAGCGAGCTTACACCCGTTCACAGTTATTAGACCACGTTTGGGGTGGCAACGTCTATGTAGAAGACCGCACCATTGACGTACACATTCGCAGACTTCGTAAAATCTTAGAACCATATGGATTTCAAGACTATGTCCAAACCGTGCGAGGCACAGGTTACCGCTTTTCTACACAAAGCTAAATGCTGTTAAAAATGGTTAATAAAAATTAACGTAAAAGCTAAAGCCAAAATCAAACAGTTGCGTTATGATAAACCTTTTAAACAGATTAAAAGCTAAAAGGACAACACATGACACACGAAAAAAAACAACACTCACTATTATATAAACTTGCCAAAGTAAGTCTTATTACCACCGCAACCCTTACTACCGCAACAGGTGTAGGTGTTTTTGGTACTTACAAATACCTACAAAAACAAGCCCAACAACGCCGACAAAATACCCAAACTGCCACCATCATGGCAAAACCATACAAAGGGCGAATCCAAAAAGTTGGCAACCACATCAGCTTTACCAACCAATCTGCCACCTACAGTATCAACGACCCCATGTCAATCACTGACACACTTGCCAAACAGGCCAACATCACAATGACAAATGACAACCAAGTCCTAGATTTCCAAACCGAATTTTTGGCGGAATTGAGTCCAAAAGGTAATTATGGCAAACTTGGGCAACACGAATACCAACTCACCATCATTGACAAACTATAAAACATAAAAATAAAACTCTTTTAAAAACAAAAACTTATACAAAAATCATAAAAATATTTGAAAATAACCCAAAAAACTATTGACACCCCCAGCTAAAAACTATAAAATACGCACCCACAGACGGACGAGCTAACTAAAGGCGAAAACAAAGCTTTAACAGAGTGAGAAAGTCAAAACTTTTGAAAAAAAGTAAAAAATACATATTGACAACATAAAATAACATGATAAAATATGTATCTTTCCTATTCAGACGATGAAAGGAACAAAAAACTCAATAAAAGACAAGAAACACAAAGACAACTTGTGTAGGTTTTCATACTTGTGAAGAAATAAATGGATAGAGAAGTTAAAGTCTTTTTTAGTAGATAAGCTAGCAATAGTTTATCTATTAAGCAGGAATAGCGAAGCACTATAGAAATAAGTTTATTTATAAATTACGAGTAAGAAGAACTTCGGAAGATGAATTTGAGCTAGTAATAATAAATGAGCGAGAAGATTGAACTGAAGAGTTTGATCATGGCTCAGATTGAACGCTGGCGGCAGGCTTAACACATGCAAGTCGAACGATGAACCCTAGCTTGCTAGGGGGATTAGTGGCGAACGGGTGAGTAACATTTAGGAATCTGCCTCATAATGGGGGATAGCTTGGGGAAACCCAAATTAATACCGCATACGACCCATGGGTGAAAGATGGCATAAGCTGTCGTTATGAGATGAGCCTAAAATGGATTAGCTAGATGGTGAGGTAAAGGCTCACCATGGCGACGATCCATAGCTGGTCTGAGAGGATGATCAGCCACACTGGGACTGAGACACGTCCCAGACTCCTACGGGAGGCGACAGTGGGGAATATTGGACAATGGGGGGAACCCTGATCCAGCCATGCCGCGTGTGTGAAGAAGGCCTTTTGGTTGTAAAGCACTTTAAGTAGGGAGGAAGACCTAATAATTAACACCTATTAGGAATGACGTTACCTACAGAATAAGCACCGGCTAACTCTGTGCCAGCAGCCGCGGTAATACAGAGGGTGCGAGCGTTAATCGGAATTACTGGGCGTAAAGCGAGCGTAGGTGGCTAATTAAGTCACATGTGAAATCCCTGGGCTTAACCTAGGAACTGCATGTGATACTGGTTAGCTAGAGTATGTGAGAGGGGTGTAGAATTCCAGGTGTAGCGGTGAAATGCGTAGAGATCTGGAGGAATACCGATGGCGAAGGCGGACCCTGGCATAATACTGACACTGAGGTTCGAAAGCGTGGGTAGCAAACAGGATTAGATACCCTGGTAGTCCACGCCGTAAACGATGTCTACTAGCCGTTGGGGTCCATGAGACTTTAGTGGCGCAGTTAACGCGATAAGTAGACCGCCTGGGGAGTACGGCCGCAAGGTTAAAACTCAAATGAATTGACGGGGGCCCGCACAAGCGGTGGAGCATGTGGTTTAATTCGATGCAACGCGAAGAACCTTACCTGGTCTTGACATAGTGAGAATCCTACAGAGATGTGGGAGTGCCTTCGGGAATTCACATACAGGTGCTGCATGGCTGTCGTCAGCTCGTGTCGTGAGATGTTGGGTTAAGTCCCGCAACGAGCGCAACCCTTTTCCTTACTTGCCAGCGGGTAAAGCCGGGAACTTTAAGGATACTGCCAGTGACAAACTGGAGGAAGGCGGGGACGACGTCAAGTCATCATGGCCCTTACGACCAGGGCTACACACGTGCTACAATGGTTGGTACAGAGGGTAGCTACACAGCGATGTGATGCCAATCTCAAAAAGCCAATCGTAGTCCGGATTGGAGTCTGCAACTCGACTCCATGAAGTCGGAATCGCTAGTAATCGCGGATCAGAAAGCCGCGGTGAATACGTTCCCGGGCCTTGTACACACCGCCCGTCACACCATGGGAGTCTATTGCACCAGAAGTAGTTAGCCTAACTTAGGAGGGCGATTACCACGGTGTGGTCGATGACTGGGGTGAAGTCGTAACAAGGTAGCCGTAGGGGAACCTGCGGCTGGATCACCTCCTTAACGAAAGCGAGTATGAGAATCTACAACAAGTTGTGAATGTGTTTTACACTAAAGGGGTCTATAGCTCAGTTGGTTAGAGCACTGCCTTGATAAGGCAGGGGTCATAAGTTCAAGTCTTATTAGACCCACCATATGGGGTTATAGCTCAGTTGGTAGAGCGCCTGCCTTGCACGCAGGAGGTCAGGAGTTCGACTCTCCTTAACTCCACCACATAAAGCAGACAAAGTGATTTTAATAATAAAGACCACTTCAATCTGTTTTATCAGAAAATAAATCATTACCTGACGAAGGAATGATAAATCAATAACAACATAGAGAAATGAGTCTGGGTTAACTATTAGTTCCAACAAATAGTTAACCTTAGTAATCAGCTAATCAGTCCCAAACTGGTTAGATAAAAGTGATTACTTAAAAGTAAAGAGAACTGAATCAAGCGTAAACTTAGGTATAAAATCGTTACGAATAATTACCTATATGGCTTTAAGCATACTTAAGGTTGTATAGTCAAGTAATGAAGTGCACATGGTGGATGCCTTGGCAGTCAGAGGCGAAGAAAGACGTGACAGCCTGCGAAAAGCGTCGGGGAGGTGGCAATATCCTGTGATCCGGCGATATCTGAATGGGGAAACCCGACTATCATAAGATAGTCATCGTATATAATACGAAGCGAACCGGGAGAAGTGAAACATCTCAGTACCCCGAGGAAAAGAAATCAACCGATATTCCCCAAGTAGCGGCGAGCGAACGGGGAGGAGCCGACTGATTATAACTTAGAAGAACGAGCTGGGAAGCTTGACCGTAGAGGGTGATAGTCCCGTATTTAAAAGGTTATAAGAAGCATATTAAGTAGGGCGGGACACGAGAAATCCTGTCTGAAGATGGGGGGACCATCCTCCAAGGCTAAATACTCCTGACTGACCGATAGTGAACCAGTACCGTGAGGGAAAGGCGAAAAGAACCCCTGTGAGGGGAGTGAAATAGAACCTGAAACCGTGTGCATACAAGCAGTCGGAGCGGACTTGTTCCGTGACGGCGTACCTTTTGTATAATGGGTCAGCGACTTATATTCTGTAGCAAGGTTAACCGAATAGGGGAGCCGTAGGGAAACCGAGTCTTAATAGGGCGTCTAGTTGCAGGGTATAGACCCGAAACCGAGTGATCTATCCATGAGCAGGTTGAAAGTGACGTAACAGTTACCGGAGGACCGAACCCACTGTCGTTGAAAAGCCAGGGGATGACTTGTGGATAGGGGTGAAAGGCTAATCAAACTCGGTGATAGCTGGTTCTCCCCGAAAGCTATTTAGGTAGCGCCTCGGACGAATACCATTGGGGGTAGAGCACTGTTTCGGCTAGGGGTCATCCCGACTTACCAAACCGATGCAAACTCCGAATACCGATGAGTAATATCCGGGAGACAGACAGCGGGTGCTAACGTCCGTTGTCAAGAGGGAAACAACCCAGACCGCCAGCTAAGGACCCAAATTCCTAGTTAAGTGGGAAACGATGTGGGAAGGCACAGACAGCTAGGAGGTTGGCTTAGAAGCAGCCACCCTTTAAAGAAAGCGTAATAGCTCACTAGTCGAGTCGGCCTGCGCGGAAGATGTAACGGGGCTCAAACTAGGAGCCGAAGCTGCGGATTTAATTGTTTCAATTAAGTGGTAGGGGAGCATTGTGTAAGCCGATGAAGGTGTATTGTAAGGTATGCTGGAGGTATCACAAGAGCGAATGCTGACGTGAGTAACGACAAAACGGGTGAAAAGCCCGTTCGCCGGAAGACCAAGGGTTCCAGTCCAACGTTAATCGGGGCTGGGTGAGTCGACCCCTAAGGCGAGGCCGAAAGGCGTAGTCGATGGGAAATTGGTTAATATTCCAATACTTGTTTATGATGCGATGGAGGGACGGAGAAGGTTATGCCAGCCTGGCGATGGTTGTCCAGGTGGAAGGATGTAGTTAGATTGAGTAGGCAAATCCGCTCGATTAGTAATGAGATCTGATAGCAAGCTGTACATGTACAGCGAAGTGGCAAATACCCTGCTTCCAGGAAAAGCTTCTAAGCGATAGTCATAAAGAAATCGTACCCGAAACCGACACAGGTGGTCAGGTAGAGAATACTAAGGCGCTTGAGAGAACTCTGCTGAAGGAACTAGGCAAAATGGTACCGTAACTTCGGGAGAAGGTACAGCGCCGATGGTGAGTAGTCATGCACTACAAAGCTATTGGCAGTCGCAGATACCAGGCTGCTGCAACTGTTTATTAAAAACACAGCACTCTGCAAACACGAAAGTGGACGTATAGGGTGTGATGCCTGCCCGGTGCTGGAAGGTTAATTGATGGGGTTAGCGTAAGCGAAGCTCTTGATCGAAGCCCCAGTAAACGGCGGTAACTATAACGGTCCTAAGGTAGCGAAATTCCTTGTCGGGTAAGTTCCGACCTGCACGAATGGCATAATGATGGCGGCGCTGTCTCCAGCAGAGACTCAGTGAAATCGAAATCGCAGTGAAGATGCTGTGTACCCGCGACTAGACGGAAAGACCCCGTGAACCTTTACTACAGCTTTACATTGAACTTTGACCTAACTTGTGTAGGATAGGTGGGAGGCTTTGAAGCAGATACGCCAGTATTTGTGGAGCCAACCTTGAAATACCACCCTGGTTATGTTGGGGTTCTAACTTAGAATTAACAAATTCAAGGACAATGTATGGTGGGTAGTTTGACTGGGGCGGTCTCCTCCTAAAGAGTAACGGAGGAGTACGAAGGTGCGCTCAGAACGGTCGGAAATCGTTCGAAGAGTATAAAGGCAAAAGCGCGCTTAACTGCGAGACCCACAAGTCGAGCAGGTACGAAAGTAGGTCTTAGTGATCCGGTGGTTCTGTATGGAAGGGCCATCGCTCAACGGATAAAAGGTACTCTGGGGATAACAGGCTGATACCGCCCAAGAGTTCATATCGACGGCGGTGTTTGGCACCTCGATGTCGGCTCATCTCATCCTGGGGCTGAAGCAGGTCCCAAGGGTATGGCTGTTCGCCATTTAAAGAGGTACGCGAGCTGGGTTTAGAACGTCGTGAGACAGTTCGGTCCCTATCTACCGTGGGCGTTGGAAATTTGAGAGGATCTGCTCCTAGTACGAGAGGACCAGAGTGGACGAACCTCTGGTGTTTCGGTTGTGACGCCAGTCGCATTGCCGAGTAGCTATGTTCGGATGGGATAACCGCTGAAAGCATCTAAGCGGGAAGCCCACCTTAAGATTAGATTTCCCTAAAGAGCCGTTGTAGACTACGACGTTGATAGGTTGGGTGTGGAAGCATGGTGACATGTGTAGCTAACCAATACTAATTGCTCGTTTGGCTTGACTATACAACGCTTAAGTGTGTTGTTAGTTATTCTGATTTTATATCACCTTGATTTAGTTCAATTTTATTTGCTTTACTTAATATCTTATATGATATAAGTATATCAGACCATTCCTCTATCCCCTTTTGCTGACGATTATAGCTTGTTGGTCCCACCTGATCCCTTCCCGAACTCAGAAGTGAAACAACAATACGCCAATGATAGTGTGGTTCTCCATGTGAAAGTAGGTCATCGTCAGCTCCTTATATCCTAAGCCCCCACCCAAAAGGTGGGGGCTTTTTCAATAGATTATCACATTTTATTATGTTAGAATATAATCCATTTTTTACTAATAGATATTATGCTTAACATCTCTCAAATAAGTTTGTTATCCCTTGGTGAAAGACCCTTGTTATTAGATAATCCAATGTTTGATATTGATTTTAGCGTTGCCAATATTTCCGAAAATTCTTTATATCAATTTTTGCCAGAAATTTTAGAAATTTTGTTAAAAGACCGAACCACTTCTTTTTACAGTAAAAAGAAAAAGAATATTATTTGGGCAAATGACAATTATATTGGGCTTGGTAAAAAGTATGGAGAAACTTGCCCCATCACCCCTGATTTGATTACAGGCAATCAGGGGAATTTAATTATTCCCAGAGCTTTAAAATCCAAAGCACAACAAAAAGAACGCACCAAATCTAAGGCAGAGGTTTTTACCCCCAGTTGGATTGTCAAAAAACAAAACGATGCTTTGGACGAAAATTTTAAAGATGATGATTTAAAAACCTATATTGGGAGAACTTGGCTTGAAATCACTTGTGGTGAAGCCCCTTATCTTGCCAATCGCTATGAAATGGCAACAGGTGAATTGATTGAATTGAATGAGCGAGCAGGATTTTTGGATAGAAAATTAAGGCGAATCAATCAAGAAATTGATAATCCAAAACAATGGCAATATTGGGCTAAAAAAGCCTATCAAGCAAGCTATGGATTTGAATGGAATGGTGATTCTTTATTATTGGCACGAGAAAATCTATTATTGACCTATTGCGATTTTTATTTTGATAAATGGCGATGTCAGCCAAAATTTGAGTTATTACAACAAATCGCCCAAATCATCAGTTATAACATTTTTCAAATGGACGGATTGACTTGCACCATTCCTTTATCACAAATTGAAAAAATCATTATTCAGCCAGCCGATTTATTTAATGATAAGGAAATAAAAACAGTGATTAAATCAGCAGGTATTCTTGTCAAAATCAAAGATTGGCAAACAGGAAAATTGGTTAATTTTATGGAGATAACATCGTGAATCATCAAATCGATAAAACCAAAATCAATACCAGTAAACCCATTTATCCACAAATTTATGCTTACATTTTGCCAGATGTCAAAAGCAAAGAAGGCTGGATAAAAATCGGCTACACCGAACGCGAAGATATCAATATACGCATTAAAGAGCAGGTGGGTACGGTAGATTTGGCGTATGACTTACTGTGGTACAAAATAGCACGATTTGCCGATAATCGCATTTTTAGCGACCACCAATTGCATCATTATTTAAGAAAACACAAACAGATAGAAAACAAGCACAATACCGAATGGTTTTTTTATAATGGTACACCCAAGCAAAGTTTGGTGGATTTTAATGATTTTATTGCCCAAAATTTTAATCAAGCAAGCAAACAATTAGAATATCAATTACGGCAGGAACAATCGGAAGCCGTTAATCAAACTTTGGCATATTTTCAAAATAATCCAAATGGCGAATTTTTGTGGAATGCCAAACCCCGATTTGGCAAAACTTTAACCACTTATGATTTAATCAGAAAGTTAAATGCCAAAGCGGTTTTGATTGTTACCAATCGCCCAGCTATTGCCCATTCTTGGTTTGATGATTTTGAAAAATTCATTGCATGGCAAAGCGATTTTGCGTTTGTTTCAACGGCGGATACCCTAAAAGAACGCCCTGTTTTAACTCGTGATGAATTTCTTGACCAAATAAGTAAACCCAATGGCAAAAAACAAATGATTGCCTTTATTTCGCTGCAAGATTTAAAAGGGGCAATTTGTTTTGGGGGAAAATTTCATAAATTAGAATGGGTTAAATCATTAAAATGGGATTTACTCGTGATTGATGAAGCCCACGAAGGGGTGGATACCTTTAAAACAGATTTGGCATTTGAACAAATCAATCGTGATTTTACCTTGCATTTGTCGGGAACACCCTTTAAAGCATTGGCAGGTGGACAGTTTGCCCAAGATGAAATCTACAACTGGACTTATGCCGATGAACAAAAAGCCAAATTACAATGGCAAGGCGAAGGGCATAATCCTTATGCCACTTTGCCAACTTTAAATTTGTTCAGCTATCAAATGAGCCAAATGATAAGCGATAAAGTCGGTCAAGGGGCGGATATTGATGGCGAAAATAGGGATTTTGCGTTTGATTTAAATGAGTTTTTTGCCACCGATGATAAAGGGCATTTTATCCGCAAAAAAGAAGTGGAAAAATGGCTTAATACATTAAGTCAAAATGAAAAATATCCATTTTCTACCAAAGAATTAAGAGATGAAATTAAACATTCATTTTGGTTATTAGATAGAATTGATAGTGCAAAAGCCTTAGCCAAATTATTAGAAAAACACCCAGTATTTGAACATTACAAAATCATTCAAGCGGTGGGTAATGTCAATAATGACAATGAATTAACAGGTAAGGCATTAGACCGTGTTAAACAAGCCATTCAAAATCACGATAAAACCATTACGCTATCGGTTGGGCAATTAACGACAGGTATTACTGTGCCTGAATGGACAGCCGTTTTGATATTGTCTAATGTCAAATCGCCTGCTTTGTATATGCAAACAGCTTTTCGGGTGCAAAATGCGTGGCAATATGAACAAAATGGGCAAGTTTATCAAAAGAAAAATGCCTATGTCTTTGATTTTGCACCTGAACGCACGCTGATTATTTATGATGAATTTGCCAATAATTTGTCCAAAAACACGCAAGGCGGTGGCGGTACAAGTAGCAATCGTGAAGACAATATTCGTGAATTATTGAACTTTTTTCCTGTGATTGCCGAAGACAGTGAAGGCAAAATGGTAGAGCTTGATGTCAATCAAGTTTTAACCATTCCCAAAATGATTAAAGCCAATGAGGTGGTCAAAAAAGGCTTTTTGAGCAATTTGTTATTTCAAAATGTGGGGCGGATTTTTGGGGCAAACAATGAAGAAATTCGTCAAATTTTGGAACAACTCAATCCTGTTGAGGAAGGCAAAATCACACCCAACAAAACCCACTCCCCGATTGATACAAAAGGCGTTCAATTAGATGAAAATGGCAAGGCGTTGGTTGATAATGAAATCGTGGTAAATACCAATAACGCTCGTTTTGGCGAAAAAGTGTATGGTGATATTAAAACCGCCACGCACGATATTATTCATACAGCAAATTTAGATAATCAAAATTTGGCAACTCAATTAACCGATGTCTTAACACAAAATACGCAAAGTACCTTTAAAGATTTGGCAAAAGAAATAGGCGTAAGTGAAAAATTTGCCGCAAAAGTGGTGAAGGAACAAAGCAAAATCATCGCCCATGAAGTGCAAAAACTTCAAGAGCAAAGCAAAATTGAGCAAAACACCGCCAAAAATGAGTTTGAAAAACAACTTAAAATTGCCAAAACCGATGATGAAAAACAGCAAATCCAAAATGAGTATGAGCGAAAAACACAACTCATTCATCAAAATTTGCAAGAAAAACTAAGCCAAACCGTCAGCACCCAAGCGGCACAATTTACCGAGCAATCCACCGCTACTATTTTGCAAAAAGCCGAGCAAAATAAGCAAGATAAAGTGGAAGATGACATTCGTGGGCATTTACGAGGGTTTAGCCGTACCATTCCGTCTTTTTTGATGGCATATGGTAATGAACACACCACTTTGGCAAATTTTGATACGCATATTGATAATCAAGTATTTAAAGAAGTAACAGGCATTACGCTTGACCAATTTCGCATTTTGCGAGACAAACATCAACTTTTTGATGAACAGGTGTTTGATACTTCTGTGCAAGAGTTTTTGAATAAACGCCAAGCATTAGCCAACTATTTTGATGAAAATCAAAGCGAAGACATTTTTGATTATATTCCTCCACAAAAAACCAATCAGATTTTTACACCAAAATGGGTGGTAAAAATGATGATGGACAAATTTGAAAGCGAAAATCCTGATATTTTTAGCAATCCTAATATTACATTTGCCGATTTGTATATGAAATCAGGGTTGTATATTACCGAGATTGTCAAACGCTTGTATCAAGGTTTAAAAAATCATATTCCTGATGATAAAGCAAGGCTCAAACACATTTTTGCCAATCAAATCTATGGTTTTGCCCCCAGCGAAATCATTTATCACATTGCCAAAAACTTTATTTTGGGATTGGATAAGGCTGGTGAGTTTGACCATAGCCATATTGTGCATTTGGATACCACACCATATGCCAAAGGCGAATTGGATTTTAATGAAAAATTAACTAAAATTTTTGGGAAAACAATGAAATTTGATGTTGTGGTGGGCAATCCGCCTTATCAAGAAGGTGCTAAAGGCGAAAGTACAAAAGACACACCTGTTTATCATCATTTTTATCAATTAGCAGAGCAATGTTCAGATAAATATTGTTTAATTTCACCTGCAAGATTTTTATTTAATGCGGGAAGTACGGATAAAAATTGGAATGAAAAAATGCTTAATGATAAGCATATCAAAGTGGTTTATTTTGAACAAAAATCCGAAAATGTTTTTGCCAATACTGATATTAAAGGTGGTATTGCGATTTTATGTCGTGATATACATCAGGAGTTTGGGGCGATTGGTACATTTACAACATTCAATGAATTGAATACCATTTCTCAAAAAGTTGGCAAATTAACGAAAAATACATTAGATGAAATTGTTACCAATCGTGGACAATATCGTTATTCGGATAAAATTTATAGAGATTATCCAAAAGATATGGAACAAATTTCAGATAGACGAATTGCTTCCAATGCGTTTGTGAAATTACCACATTTATTTACCGATGAAAAACCCAATGATGGGTTGGAATATATTCAAATTTTAGGAAGATTTGAAAATGAAAGATGCTTCAAATGGCTTTATAGAGCTTATCTAAGCGAGCCTGAAAATTTGGGGGCTTTTAAGGTCATTTTACCCAAAGCCAACGGTTCTGGGGCAATTGGTGAAGTTCTAAGCACACCCCTAATCGGGGAACCCCTAATCGGGGAACCCCTAATCGGGTATACCGAAACCTTTGTAGCTATTGGTTGTTTTGACAATCGTTTGGAAGCGGAAAATTGCTTAAAATATGTCAAAAGTAAATTCGTACGGACAATGTTGGGCGTACTTAAAATCACTCAGGATAATACCAAAGAAAAATGGGCAAAAGTCCCCCTACAAGACTTTACCGAAAATTCCGATATTGATTGGTCCCAATCCATTGCTGAGATTGATAAACAGCTTTATGCCAAATATGGGTTAAGCGATGATGAAATTGCGTTTATTGAAACTAAAGTCAGAGTGATGGAATAGCCAAATTGGATAAATATATTATGTTAAAATGTGAAAATATCACCGTTGAACGTGGCGATTTTCCTTTATGTCAAGCAGTGGATTTGTCCTTATCACAAGGTGATATTTGTCATTTGATTGGTGAAAATGGTATGGGAAAGACCACATTTATCATGCAATTGGCAGGATTAATTCCTATTTTAACTGGTCAAGTTTTTTGGCAAGGTGTTGAGCAGTTACCTGTTCAGCCATTGTACATTTCACACCAAGTGGGTATTCATTTACAATTGACTGTTGAACAAAATTTAAAATTTTTACTGGGGCTTTATGGCATTAAACCCACAGATAATGAGTTGGCTGATGCGTTAAATTGGGTCGGTTTGTCAGGTTATGAAGATATTTTTTGTTATCAATTGTCCGCAGGACAAATTCGGCGTGTTGGTTTGGCTCGGTTGTGGTTTGGATTAAAGTATGTCAATGATTTCTCGTTTTGGCTGTTAGATGAGCCTTTGACGGCTTTGGACGTGCAAACCATTGATAAAATTGAAAAAATCATGCAAGATTTTGTCAATCAAGGCGGTACAGTGTTATTAACCAGTCATCAGCCTGTTTCTGTGGCAAATAGACAGCTAAATTTGACCGAATTTATGGTATAATTGTGAAAATCATGCGTAAAGAAAATGAGTTAATGACGGTGGATTTTTCAACTTTGTGGCGACGTGAATGGCAAATTCGCCAACAAAATAAGGTGCAATGGCTGTATCCGTTGGTGTTATTTTTGATGATAATCACTTTGTTTCCGTTGGCGATAGGGACTGAAGCAAAGTTGTTACACCAGTTGGGTGTGCCAGCGGTATGGATTGCAGGTTTATTGTCATTGTTGATGGGTATGGAAAATATGTTTCGCCCTGCATTGGATAATGGCACATTGGCTCAACTGGTGGTTTCTCGTGCGTCTTTGCCGTTATGGGTATGGGTGCGGTTGGTAGTGCATTGGCTAACCAGTGCGGGTATGGTGGCGATTTTAGCATTTTTGGCAATGCCATTATTTGGTTTGACAGTGAACGAAACGGCGATTTTAAGTGTGTCTATCATGGTTGGCAGTCCGATTTTGTTGTGTTTGTCAGCGATTGCTAGTAGTTTGACCTTGTCGTTAAAAAATGGTGCGGTGCTTGTGCCTTTAATTGCGTTACCCATGCAGTTGCCTGTGTTGATTTTTGCCACAGGTGCGGTGGATTTGTTTGCCACAGGCATGAACGGCTTGCCGATTTTGGCGTTATTATTGGCAGGCAGTATTTTTGCGGTGATTATTTCACCTTTTGTCATTGCATTTTCGTTAAAATTGGCTTGGTTAAGTTAATTTAAAGTTAATTTTGTTTTAATAAAATCAAGTCAATATAAGTTCTGCAGAAATGGGTAAATGGTCAGATAATTGCCGAAAAATTGGGCTATTGTTTACCCACGCATTTTTTACCGTCAAATTTTTTACATAAATTCTATCCAAACTTAACACAGGCAATCTTGCAGGAAAAGTCGGCAAAAGTCTGTCATGACAAGCACGAAATGCTTCGGTAAATCCCAAATTTTTTGCCAATTTATCACAAGAAACTTGTTGCCAATCGTTAAAATCCCCTGCCAAAATCAACGGCATAGTTGGGTTAATCTGCTCGTTTACATAGCCGCTAATCGCTTGATATTGTTTGGTTCTATCTTTTTCTAACAAGTTTAAATGGGCGTTTAACACAGTAACAGGCGTGTGCCAATCACTCGGCAAAATTTCACAATGTAAAACGCCCCTTTTTTCCAATCGGTTCACCGTAATATTGACATTGTGCTTGGGGTCAAGCGGAAAACGGCTTAGCACCGCATTGCCATGATGTCCGTGTGGATATTCACAATTTTTGCCGTATTCGTGCGACACCGCCAAATATTCGCCAAACCATTCGGACTGCGATTGCTGTGGAAATTCGGCAAATTTTACCGTACGTTTGAGATTTTGCCCTTGAACTTCTTGTAGGCAATAAATGTCGGAATTGAGATTTTTCAAGGCTTTAGCAATCGGTTCAATGATAACTTGACGGTTAAAAGGCGACATACCTTTGTGAATGTTGTAGCTCGTAATGGTTAATTTTTGTTCGTTGTTTGACATTTTTGACAACCAAATTTTTAAAAAATTTTACACTCATTGTAAAATATTTTGCCAAAAAATCCTGTAAAAAACCGTTAATATTTGCAGTTTTTAGCAGTTTTTGTTAAAGTGATAACCATTTATAACTTGTTAAAAACTAGGAAAATTTTATGCCACACAACAATGAAAAAAATTTACATCTCGTCAATTTTAACCAATTAAAACTTGAACAATTACAACAACATATCACAGATGCGTTGGACAATGGTTTGGCATTTTTGGCAATGCTTGACGAAGAAAAACAAAATAATGAAAAAACTTGCGAAACTGCTGAACAAGCGTTGAATGATATTACCGCTTTTGAACACGTTAATATTGCGTTAGACCGCAGTTGGGGCTTACTGTCGCATTTGAACAGCGTGGTTAGTACAGATGAGATCCGTGAGTTACATCATAGCCTTCTGCCAAAAATTTCTGATTACGGCACGCAAGTTGGGCAACATCAAATTTTGTTTAGCCGTTATCGTCAAGTAATTGATAATCAAGATTTTTTTGAAAAACTTGACCCTGCTCGCAAGCGTGCTTTAACTTTATCTTTACAAGGTTTTGAATTGTCTGGAGTGGCATTGGCTGATGATAAAAAGGCGGAATTTGCCAAATTATCCAGTGAATTATCTACTTTATCGGCAAAATTTTCGGACAATTTATTAGACGCAACGCAAAGTTATTTTTTACCTTTAGTTGAAAGTCAATTAAGCGGTTTGCCACAATCCGCCCTTGCTATGCTCAAAGATGCAGGCGAACGTTACCGTACAAAATTTAACCAATCAACAGCAACTTTATACGTTGCAACGCTTGATATTCCTGTATATTTGGCGGTCATGACTTATGCGGACGATAGGGATTTGCGTGAAAAATTGTACCGAGCGTACGTTACTCGTGCATCAGAAAAAAGTGAGCAAACCGAATTTAACAATGCCAATATTATGGTACAAATTTTGGCAAAACGTGAGCAAAAAGCCAAAATTTTGGGTTTTGACAATTATGCTGAAGTATCGCTTGCCACAAAAATGGCGGACGATGTGGCAACGGTGGAAAAATTTTTGCGAGATTTGGCAAATAAAGCCACGCCTTACGCCAAAGCCGATGTGAAAACCTTGCAAACTGAAGGCTTGGCGTTTGATATTGATGAGTTAAAGCCTTGGGATACGGCATATTTGGCGGAAAAAGTGCGTGAACGCAAGTTTAATCTGTCGCAAGAAGCGGTTCGTCCGTATTTTCCTCTGCCAAAAGTGATTGACGGTTTGTTTGAAATTGTTCAACGTTTGTACGGTGTTAACATTGTAGAAAAAACGCAAGACGTGGAACGTTGGCATGATGAGGTGCGTTTTTATCAGTTGTTTGATGAATATGAACAATTGCTTGGCGGTTTTTATTTTGACCTTTACGCTCGCACAGGCAAGCGTGGCGGTGCATGGATGAGCGGTTTTCAAGCTCGTTATCAAAGTGCGGACGGTGCATATCATCAGTTGCCTGTGTGCTTTATGGTGGGCAATTTTTCCCCTGCCATTGACGGTAAACCAAGCCTTTTAACCCATGATGAAGTCTTGACATTATTCCATGAATTTGGGCATGGTTTGCATCATCTTTTGACAGAAATCAGCATTTCGGACGTGGCTGGGGTCAATGGCGTGGAATGGGACGCTGTGGAATTGCCAAGTCAATTTATGGAAAATTGGGCGTGGCACAAGGACGGCATTGCGTTGATTAGTGGTCATGTGGACACAGGCGAAACCTTGCCAAATGAGATGCTCAAAGCCATGTTAAATGCCAAAAATTTCCAAAGCGGTATGCAGACGTTACGTCAGTTGGAATTTGCCTTGTTTGATTTGTTGTTGCATTCTCAATCGCAAGCCGTTGATTATCAAGGGATTTTGGATTTGCTTGATAGCGTGCGTGCGGACGTGGCTGTCATGCCAGCGACTGATTATAACCGTTTTGCCAACAGTTTTAGCCATATTTTTGCGGGCGGTTATGCGTGTGGTTATTATTCGTACAAATGGGCGGAATTGTTGTCGGCTGATGCGTTTGACCGTTTTGAAACGGACGGTATTTTTAACCAAAATACAGGCAAAATTTTCCGTGAAGAGATTTTGGCAAAAGGCGGTTCTCGTTCGGCAAAAGAGAATTTTGAAGCATTTCGTGAACGCCCTGCGGATATTGATGCGTTGCTGCGTCATTCGGGATTTTATGAAGAGATTTTGAGTGATAATATTAATAATACGCAGTCTTGGTAAAAGGAAAAAATATGCGATACCAATCCAACCGCCCAAAACGCCAATTTTTGGCAGGGGTAAAATGCAAACAATGTGGCGAAATAGACAAAATCGTCCAAATAGAAATCTTTGAACCTGTGCCAGACGAATACATTGAATGCGTATCGTGTGGCTACACCGAAAGACGACCAACCCCAGAAGATTTACCATTAATCCAACAACAAAACGCGGAAGAAGATAATATCGTGCAAGTCGTCAAATTTAAGCCATAATTGTTTGACAAAAATAAAAAAATCGCCAAAAAATACCATTTAAGTAAAATATTGTTTCATTTTATCCTAAAATTACTGGGAAATATTGTTATTTTGGTGCTAATTTTGCTATAGTATGACATAATTGAAAGAACTTGTAAGAACAAGTGAATTTTCCACACAAATTGGTAGAAAAAATCATGACAGATATTAACCGTAATCAAGACACAATGGACGAATTTTCATTAGATGCACTGGATTTGGATTCGTTGGAATTGAATGACAATGCCCCAACGACACCAAACAGCACGGCTAACGACATCAATTTAGATGCGTTTAACTTGGATGAATTGGATTCTTTGGACAATCACGCACCCACCACACCCAATACAGATGTTACGGTAAATTTTGACGATTTTGACCTTGATGTGCCTGCAACGCATGAAAATATAGATGTCAATGCGGTGGATTTGGATAGTGTTGATTTAAATGCTGTTGATTTAAATACCCCTGACATTGACACGTTAAATCCAAATAGCAATGTTGCCACAGACGCACCTGTTAGCACGCATTCAATGATAAATGATATTGATGAATTAGACCTTGATGACTTGCTTGCACCTGCTGCGGCGACGGCTGTCGGTGCGGGTGTTGCTACGGTTGCACTGAATAACGATGACAAACCAACCGCTGCAACCAATGCCAAACCTGAGAAAAAAGGTTTGTTTGGCAAAGGTGCAAAAGTGGATAAACCAAAAGTTGAGAAAAAAGGTCTATTCGGCAAAAATACCAAAGAAGTAAAACCAAAAGCAGAAAAAAAGCCACTGTTTGGTGCGAAAAAAGCCACGCCAAAATCGTATAAAGCAACTTTGGTAAAATCACCAAAACCGATAGGTGCAAAAAATAATAACCTATTATATGCGATTTTGGCATTGTTAATTTTGGGTGCATTGGCATGGTTCTTTATGAATCAAGGCAGTGAAGAACCTGCACCAGCTCCAACGCCAGTGCCAACCCCTGCGAAAGTTACCCCTGTTGCATCTACACCTACAACAGCGAGCAGTGTTGCAAGTACTGCCAGTGCGGTGGCGGTCGCAAGTGTGGCTTCAACTGTCGCTGAAACGGCTAGCACCCCTGTTGAGACAGTATCAACACCAGAAATTACCACGACAGCACCTGTCGTAACACCTGAGGAAGTCTTGAATGCCGAAACACCAAACGACCCAGCTTTAGCAAAAGAAGAGATGGATAGACTTGAAGAACAAGCGACCCAACTGGCTGAACAAGAAAAAATGATTGAAGAACGGCTAAAAATGATGAATGAGCTAAGTGGCAAAAAAGAAGAGCGTATCAAATTGTTAGAACAACAAATCGCCCAACTTGAGCAACAAAAAGCCCAAGAAAAAATGGCTCAAGGCAAATAATTGCTGAGCCGTTTTAAAAAGTTGATGGTTATTGATGATTAGCCTTGCTGATAAAAAAACCTTGTTTCAAGACCGCTACCAAGCGTTGATAATGCCTGTCCCAGTGTCAGGCATTTTTCGTCATCGTCTGCTGTTACGCACGCAGATGTTGTACCCTGAATATTATCAAGTGTACGAACAAGCCTGTGAACGCTCCGAGTTGGCATTGGGTGAGAACCTTGTGTACGAAACCAACCGAGATTTAGCAGGCGTGGGTGGGGCGTTGTCAAAGCCTAAGTTTATCGTGGCGATGGCGACCACCGAATTTGCCGAAAATTCACCGCATTTGGACAGTATTTGCACCTGTTTGCAACAGCTTGAGCTTGTTTTGTACCAATGGGGGCGTTATGATGGCATTCGCCGTGTCGCTGTGATTGGCGTTGATGAGCTGATTTTGCCAAATGACGCTGAATTTGACGTGGATATTTTGCCGTTATTGGAAAAATATTTGCAACCAGTTTCAACCCTTAATACCGTTATTTATCGTTAATGGTTGTTTTTAAAAATAATTTTTATGGAAAATGGATAAAGGAAAATCTGATGTTTGCCAAAAAAATAGCGATTACCGTTATGTTGTTTGCCAGCAGTTTGCCAAGTGTCGCCCAAGATTTTTATTGGCAATCATTCAAAGCGTTGTGAACACGTTGGTAATGCCGTTCCGCCACCGCTTGCCAATGCGATTGCAAAGCAGTGTGTTGAGTTTCTTGAAAAGAATAACAAATAACATTTATTTAAATGTAATAAAAAGCCACACATCGTGGCTTTTTTATCACCAAATTGACAAAAAAAATGACATTTCTCCAAAAACCGATTAAACTAACCCACATTTTCAATTCAAGCAAATTAAGGCAAATTTAAACCAAGGTGAACCGTGAACATCAAACGTTTATTAGGCGAAACGATAATCTATGGCATTGGGGCGATTTTGCCACGAGTCATCACATTTTTACTAAACCCCTTATATATCAACTATATAGACAAACAAGCTTTTGCCATTTTCACTAGCCTATATGCGTGGATAGCCTTTATCAACATCATGCTCACATTCGGCTTTGAAACGTCGTACTTTCGCTACGCATCAGAAGACGGTATGCACAAAAAAGTTTTTAACACGTCTTTTTGGTTCGTAACCGCCCTTGCCACCGTATTTTTGCTTGCCATACTGCTGTTTAACTATCCGCTTGCCACCTTAATGGACTATGCGAGTAACCCAGAATACCTGTGTTGGTTTGCGTGGATAGCGTTTTTTGATGCGGTTTGCACCATTCCGTTTGCCTATTTGCGATTTCACAACAAGCCTGTCATGTACTCCGCCATTCGTGTGTCGTCCATTCTTATTCAGACCGTGTTAGTCATTGCGTTATTCCGCTTTGTTCCTGTGGATTTTGCCAAAAGCATTGGGCTAAAACAGCAAGTTTCTTATCCATTTTTTAGTAATTTAATCGCAAGTATCTCAACTTTTGTTATGCTTTTACCAATTATATTAAAAGTAAAACTCGGTTTTGATAAAGTATTATTTAGAAAAATGTTAAGCTATTCTTATCCTGTTATGTTGGCGGGCTTGGCGTTTATGGTCAATGAAAATTTTGACAAAATCATTCAATACTACATGATTGACAAAGGCGATGCAGGGGCGTATGGCGGTGCGTACAAATTGGCGGTGCTGATGACGCTATTCGTAACGGCATATCGTATGGGGATTGAGCCATTTTTATTCAAACAAATGAAAAACGCCGATGCCAAAAACACTTACGCCAAACTCACCGAATATTTCACCCTGTTTGCGTCTGTGGTGGCGTTAGGCATTATCGCCAATATCTCGTGGCTAAAACGCCTGTTTATCACCGACAGTAGCTACTGGACAGCGATTGACATCGTGCCGATTATCGTCATTGCCAATCTGTTTTTTGGCATTTATTACAACCTGTCTACTTGGTACAAAGTCACCGACCGCACCAAAATCGGCACAGCGATTTCGTGGTTTGGGGCGGGCTTGACGATTTTGTTACATTTGCTATTTTTGCAAAAATACGGCTTTATGGTGTCCGCTTGGGTTACGCTTGCGGTATATGCGACCATGACGGCAATTTCCTATGTTTTGGGGCAAAAAATGTACCCAATTCCGTACAAAACCAAAAAAATTGGCGGATTTTTGGCAATTTTAATCGCTTTTAGCTTAATGATTGTCAATGTGTTTGAAATGAACTTTTGGTTGTCAAACGCCTTGTTAATCGTGTATATGGTGATGGTGGCGTATGTTGAGCGAGATTTGATTCACAAATTGTTGAACAAAAGCAAAAAAGCGGTAAAATAACCATAGATTTTTGCTTACGTTTTCCCTTATAATAGTAGGGAAAAATTCTTACCCGCATTACATATATTTTATGTTTTGTGAAAACATGACAAAAATAAGAGAACGTGCCGAATGAAAAAAGTAGTTATGTTATCAGCCATTGCCCTGCTAAGCACAGCGGGCATTGCTGTCAGCCAAGCCGAAACCGCCAGCACTGCATCTGCAACCGCATCAACTGCTAGCCAACCTGCAACCGCTTCTGCACCAGCCACAGAAGCTAAAAAACAACCAGAAGTGCCAAAAGACCCACCCCAAGTGCAAAAATTGATTGCCTTGTATCCAAACTTGATTGCCCGTATCGCCCCACAAGGCAAAGTGTGCTTTGAAGGTCAAGATTGCGATATCACCATTGCGGCAACGCTGGGTGCAGCCGACCCAAACAACCCACGTGACGGTAAAGCCATCTATGAAGGCGTGTGCCATACTTGCCACGCAACAGGACTTTTGGCATCACCAAAATTTGGTGACAAAGCAGGCTGGGCACCACGTATTGCCAAAGGTGCAGCGACTTTGCATGACCATGCCATCAAAGGCTTTAACGCTATGCCTCCCAAAGGTGGTAAAGCGGACTTGCTAGACCAAGAAGTTATCAACGCTGTCGATTATATGATTGAAAATGCCAAATAACTGATTGCATATTTCCAATCAAAAAAGCGAATAATGGTTAAATTATTCGCTTTTTTTATGGCAAAATTTGGGTAAAATCTCTGTTTAATAACCGCAAAAAATTCGCATTATCCGCCACATTACCATTTTCTAGCAAAATCAAACTATCCACGCTTATCATCTTGCTAAACGGTTGTAAAATACTGGCAAAAAACTTGGCAATCGGCATGGGAATATTGACAATAACAGGCGAATTTTTGTGATAAAATTTTACTCGTAAACCGCTTAAATACTCAGCTAAGGTCAAAGCTTTCTCGCCTGTAAAATTAATCACTTTGGGTAAATTGTCTGTTTTTGTTAAATTGACCAAGCCCAACGCCACATCATCAACGTGAATGGGGCTTGAAACTGTTTCTTGAAAACTAACTAAATCTACTTTATAATATCCAAATGAATAGATTAATTAGTATCAACGAAGCATCAAAACAACTAGGTGTGTCTGTCTCAACATTACGCAGATGGGATAAAAGTGGCATGCTTGTTGCCCAAAGAACGCCAAAAGGACACAGACGTTACGATAAGTACTAGAATGACCCTAATACGTGGACACATCATCGCCCTAGACCCAACGAATAAACAAGCAACCTACTTTGCAAAGGCTTGCGGTGTGGCTCGTCTTGCCTATAACTGGGCGTTAGCCGAATGGCAAAACCAATACGAACAAGACAAAAAATACAGTGACGAATGTTTAGCAAATAGCATAGAAATTGATGAAACCAAACTTAACAAACCATCACAAGGCAAATTAAGAAAACAACTAAATAGCATAAAAAGACAACAATTCCCCTTTATGCTAGAAGTAACCAAATGCAGCCCACAACTTGCCATCATGCAACTAGGAGACGCATTCAAACGCTTTTTTAAAGGTGAAAGCAAATACCCACAATTTAGAAAAAAAGGCGTAAATGACAGATTTAGCTTATCCAACGACCAATTTAAACTTATTGACATCAATAACAAACCTTTTATCAAAGTCCCCAATCTTGGACTTGTTAGAATGCGTGAAAAACTGCGACACACAGGCAAAATCCTATCTGCCAAAATCTTTAAACAAGGCGGTAAATGGTTTGTATCAGTTGCCGTTGAATTACAAAACATCATCAAACCACAACCCAAAACAGACAAACAAGTTGGTATTGATTTAGGCATTACAGACCTTGCCACCTTGTCAAATGGCGAAAAAATCCAAGCACCAAAACCATTAAAAAACAAACTCAAACAACTAAGACGATTGAATAAAAGTTTATCAAAAAAACAAAAAGGCTCAAAAAACCGTGAAAAGGCAAAAACCAAGCTATCACGGCTACACTTTAAAATCAGCAATATCAGAAAAGACTTTTTACACAAGCTAACCACAAGCCTTGTTAAGTCTTATGATGTGATTTGTCTTGAAAACCTAAATGTAAAAGGCATGGTAAAGAATAAAAAACTTAGCCGTGCGATTAATGATTTAGGTTTTTATGAGTTTAAACGACAATTGATTTATAAAGCGAACCAATGGGGCAAAACAGTGAAAGAATTAGATAGATTTTATCCCAGTTCGAAAACTTGCCACAATTGTAATTATAAATTGGATAACTTGCTACTTAGTATGAGAAATTGGCAATGCCCAAATTGCCATATTACGCATGATAGAGATATAAACGCTAGTATCAATATCCTAAATCATGCAACTAAGGTTTTAACAACCTAATATTTTTGGCGGTGAGTTCCACCGTGTCAGCCTATGGAGTTGATGTAAGTCTTAAGTCAAATGACAAGAGCAAACAACGTTGAAGTAGGAAGAAAACGCTAAATTTGCCTATAGGTAGACTTAGGTAGGTTTTTCGGAACGGTAATGTCAAAATTTCCGCCATTTGGCAAAAACAAAATCGGTAATTTTGCCATTTTTAAAAACATCTCGGTACTTGCACCACCTTGCCCAAAAACAAGCGAAGGACGAGCGATTTTTACACTAAAATTAGCATCAGCTAAATTTAAAATGGCATTATCGCCACGCCCTTTGCTACCGACAAAGGCGACTTTTTGCGTTGGGTCTGCACTGAGTGCGGAGAGATTTATCCATTGTTTGACGTTTTGGCTTTTGCTATGCTTTTTAAATAAGTTGGCAAGTCGTGCAGGCGTGTGGTGGTGGACATTTTCCATGAGCGTTTTGTCGTTTGACATCACGCCTACCATGTTGATGATGATGTCGGTTTTGGCGAAAATCTGAGCGATTTTGGCGACATCTAATTCATTGGGTTTGGTGAAATCAATCTCACGGTTTGATAAGGTGATGACGTTGTGGTTTTCGTTTTTTAACAAAGTAAATACTTTTTTGCCGATAAAGCCACTTCCACCAAAAAGTAAAATGTTCAATCTTGCCACCAAATCGTTGTTTCAATATCCATAATCTACTCTTTTAATAGGCACAAAAAAGCCCACAGGTAAGGCATGGAAATTATTAAGAAACCAAACATAAGCTGTGGGGGTTACAGTCTTTATTATAACAAATAAAGTGTAAATAACGCTAGGATATCTTACATCTTACACTTTATCTATTTTTAAAAATACTCGACTAAATTTCTTAGTATATTGCTTTTTGAAACCCTTTGCTACCTTGCATTAATATTTTACAAAAAATAAATCTCACTCGCCAGTTGCTCGATTTCACCTTTATCATGGCTGACATACAGCATAGGGATGTTGGAGGTGGCGATAATTTGCTGAAAAAACGGCAAAATCTCAGCTTTATGAATACTATCAAGAGCGGATAGCGGTTCATCTAGCAACAGCACATTGGGCGAATACAGCAAGGCTCGCCCCAACGCCACCCGTTGTTTTTCACCGCCAGAGAGTTTGGTCGGCATACGCTCGGTTAAATCATTGAGTTTTAACAAGTTAATAATCGTATTTGGGTCAAAACGCCTATCTTGCTCGCTGATATTGCGATAGCCAAATAATAGATTATCCATGACGTTTTTATGCGGAAAAAGCTGGGCATCTTGAAACACTAGCCCGACTCGTCTTTGTTGTATGGGTAGATTGATTTTTTTGTCAAAGTCAAACCACGTTTGTCCATTGATATCAATTTTGCCGAAAATTGGTGTGTGAATCCCTGCAATGGCGTGCAAAATACTGGTTTTGCCAGAGCCAGACACGCCAAACAAGCCGACAACGGATTGCTCGGATTGTAAATTGACGTTTAACTGTTTTTTGCCGAGTTTTAAGCTAAATTGACAAGCAAATAATAAGGGTTGCATTTTTTCTACTTTTCTATTGTAATTTTTTCTTTTGATAACGGGCGTACCATTGCGACAGCCATAACGCCAAAAAGGCGATACTGACCGAAATCACAAGCAATCGCATGATTTGGGCATCGCTGTCAGGTTGTTGCAATAGGCTATAAATGGCAAGCGGTAGAGTGCGAGTTTCGCCTGCGACATTACCAACAAAAGTTATGGTCGCTCCAAATTCTCCCAAACTGCGACAAAACGACAAAATTGCCCCAATCAAAATCCCTGTCCCCGCCAATGGCAAGGTAATCTGAAAAAATGTCTGAAGCCATGTCGCTCCGAGCGTCATGGCGGTGATTTCAAGGCGTTTATCGACCAATTCTATGGCTAGGCGAACCGCTTGCACCATGAGTGGAAATCCCATGACCGCAGACGCAAGCACCGCCCCTTTCCAGTTAAAAGCAAATTCCAAACCAATTGCCAATAAATATTTGCCAATAATCCCTTCATTGCCAAATAGCACCAATAGGATATAACCTGGTACGACAGGCGGTAACACAAGGGGCAAAAATGCCAGCGTTTCAACCAACGATTTGCCCCAAAACTCTTTGCGAGCGAGCAACCAACCGACCGCTATGGCAGGAACAAGGTTGAACAATAGGCTAAACCCTGCAACTTGGCACGACAGTTTGATAGCGTCAATTTCTTCGGCGGTTAGGTTAAATATCATGGGTTATTGCAATACATTAAAGCCATATTTTTGATAAATTGCTTTGGCGGATGAGCTTTGTAAAAACGCATAATACTGTTGAATTTCAGTATTTTGTTCATTGTTTTTGACTATGCCAATTGGATAGACAATCGGTGTGTGGGTTGTCAAAGGAAATACGCCAAGGGTTTTGACATTATCCACGACAGCCACATCGGTGGCATATACGATGCCTAGCTGACATTCGCCACGATTGACAAAATTGAGTGCCGAACGCACGTCTTCGGTTTCGACCAAATGCGGTTGCACACTTTGCCACCAACCTAGATTGGTTAAGGCTTGTTTGGCGTATTTGCCAACTGGCACGGTGGTGGTGTTGCCTGTGCAAAGTTTACCTGTCAAAGCCTTGCTGATATCAAAGTTTTTATCCATAACAATGCTAGGTGAATGGCTTGCTTTTGGGGCGATTAACACCAAGTTATTTCCCAAAAAATTTTTGGTTGTGCCTGCGACCAGTTTATTTTTTTGTTGTAAATAATTCATCCAAGCGGTATCTGCCGAGATAAAAATATCGACTTTTGCCCCTTGTTCGATTTGTTTGGCTAAGGTTGCCGAAGACGCAAATGAGGTTTTGACATGGGTATGGTATTGATTTTCATACAGTTGATTGATGTCGTTGATAGCGTTAGTCATGCTGGCGGCGGCATAAATGGTAACAGTTTTTTCTTTGTTATCACAGCCTGTGATGTTTGACAATAATAACAATAATGCCATGATTTTATGCGTATTTTTCATAAAGTTTTAACCTGTAAGAACCTCAAGCGTTATTTACACTTTGTTTAAAATAAAACTCCAACCACTCATAAGGAGTAAAGGTTTGAGTTTTGCCAGTAATATCATCTTTTTTAGTTAAAGATGAATGGGGTTTAACGGTATTATAGAAATTAAGAAATCTTGTTAATTCTTGCTTTCTATGTTCACTACCTGTAAATTCACATTGTTCATGCCACATTTCCATGAGCGTACGTATTACTCGTTCTGCTTTACCATTGGTTTGTGGTTTGGCAACTTTGGTGAATTTCTGATTGATGTTGTTATCATAACAGGCTTTGACAAATTCATGGTCTTTTGTGCCTTTATATTCTGTGCCATTGTCAGAATAAATCACCTCAATCGTATAAGGGCAAGGTTTAATAACTTGTTCTGTCAGAAACTTAGCCGCACTAAAAGCTGTTTTGTCTGGCATAATACAAGCATACAGTTCACGAGAATAATCATCAATGGCAACAAACAGATATTCTCTAGGGCTGTTGCTATTTTGTCCTTTGAGCAGTGGTAGGCGTTTTGTATCTACGTGTACCATCTCACCAGGATAGGATTTATTATAACGCTTGGCTTGTTTTTTGAGTTTGTCTTGTATACTCTTTTCAACTTTAGCTAAGCGTTTAATGCCAAATTTCGCTTGTTTAAAGCGATTATTGACACTGGTTTGTGGTTTTAGTAACTTCACTCTAGCAAGTTTCAATACCTTGTAGATTGTTGGTCTTGATACTTTGTATTCTTCAGCAAGTGATGTTACGCTTTGTTTGTTTTGATGATAGGCTATCCAAATAGCTTCTCTTTCAAACGGTAGCAGTCTGGTGTTTTTATGTATGTTCATTTGCAGTATTTTATCCTAAATACTGTAAATAACGCTAGGATATCTTACATTTTAACCATTATTGGATAGCCAAAGGCTCTTGCTACTGTCAGCATAAAATTCTTGTTTCCACACGGGAATATCGGCTTTAATGGCATCGAGTAGCCAATGGCACGCATCAAAGGCAGGGTAGCGGTGAGCCGACACCACCCCAATCCACACCGCTATATCGCCAATCGCCAAATTGCCAATGCGGTGAATGGCAATGACTTTTTCAATGTCAAATTGGGCTTTGGTTTGTTCGACCAGTTTTTTGCCTTGATTAATCGCCAGTTTTTCGTAGCCGTAATAGGTCAGTTTGGTGACGTGGCGAGCGTTGTTGTGGTTACGCACCCAGCCCTCAAAGGTCGCTAATGCTCCACAAGTGTCGCTCATCAAGGCTTGTTTGAGCCGTCTATCGTCAATGGGACGGTCGAGTAGGGCAAACCCTTGTAAAATGGCGGTTTGGTAGGCTTCATCTTCGGTAATGCTGATGATTGATGAACCTTTGTGCAATGCGTTCATATTAACCCCCAGCCACAGGCGGAATAAAGGCGATGATATCACCGTCATGAATCGGTGCGTTCCAATCGGTGATTTCGTGGTTAATGGCAACGGCAAGTTTGGCTTGTGCAAGGCTAAAGCCGTATTGCTCGCTTAATGTTTGGTAAAGCTCGGGCAAATTATCACCGTCAAAGCTAAATTTTTCTTCGTCTTTGCCTGCTTGTTCGGCGAGACTGGCAAAGTATAAAATTTCTAAGTTTTTAGTTGCTGGCATAATCGGATTTGCCCCCAGTTTTTTGTAACAGTTTGATATCGTTAATAATAATGTCGTGCGATAACGCCTTTGTCATGTCGTAAATGGTCAAGCAAGCGACCGATACGGCGGTTAGGGCTTCCATTTCCACGCCTGTTTTGTGGGTGACTTTGGTGGTGGCGGTGACGTTAATTGAATGGTTTTCGTCATCGTAGGCAAAAGCAATTTTGACACCGTCTAGCGGTAGTTGGTGGCATAGCGGTATAAGTTCGTGGGTGCGTTTGCTTGCCATGACCCCTGCGATATGGGCAGTTTGGGTAATTGAGCCTTTTTTTGTCATGCCGTCTGCGGTTTTTATCGCTTGGTAAATGTTGGCAGGAAAAATGACTTGCCCTGTGGCAGTAGCGGTGCGGTGGGTGGGGGTTTTGGCGGATACATCGACCATTGATATATCGCCATTTGCGTCTAAATGGGTTAATTGTGAATCAGTCATTTCTAGTTAATTTCTTCTGTAATAATTTGATTGGCTCTAGACTATCAAGAACTAAAAAACTCACTTAATCAAATCCCATAAATAGCGTTGTAATTCATTCAAATCTTTATTCCAACGCCACCTTACGAAATGCCACCTTGCGAAACGGTGTTTCTCATCTTTTAAGTGAAGTTCAACATTGGCAGTTACGCCATTAAATTTGGCAAGCCTTCTTTTAGCAAAACTCCAAAAGCTCTCAATGCCATTAATATGACAATTACCGTGTGCAAACTTATTTTTACTGTGGTTTACCCTAAAATGCTTATCATAACCAACATCAACTAAGCCATTATCGCCACGAAAGCCTCTGAATAAATAATGCTATTCGCATCAACCCTACCTAGTATCAATGCTTGTAGCGTGCCTTTTTTGCAATCTGGTACAATTTTTAGTATAAACCCTACCATCACGCTCAAAGATACCAAAAACAGGTTGTTTAAGTTTACCATGAAAACCACGTTGGCGTTTTGCTCCAAAATAGCTTTCATCAAGTTCTATTTCACCGTATAATAAGCGTTTTTGATTAACTTGATAGTCATATATTTCTTGACGAAAGATATTATACCATCGGTTGATGGTGTTGCGATTTAATTCAAGTAAAATCGCTGTTTTTGTAGCATCTATATCAGTGCAAAAGAATTTTATGATTTTTTTGACTTTACAGATGCTTAACTTACTGTTATATTTCATGTTTCTAGTCTAGCATGGGTTGTGTTGCTAGTCTAGAGCCTTTGATTTTTAATTGCAGTTTTAATATTTTCATTACCTTTTTTCAAAAGGTTAATAACCAGTTTTTTATAAACATCTGGGTTATTCAAACCTAGTAAATTTGTTATTTTAGAATTAGCAATCATCCCTTTTTGGTTAAATACTTGCTGAAAAATTTGATAGTCAAGGCTACTTTTGCCACCTTCTATAAATAATACAGGTTTTCTACTTCCCAAGATTTCATAATAAATCTGCTCTGGAATTTCGCTGTCATTCTGTAAAATTTCATAATCCCACTGAGTACCATCCAATTCTTTAATCCAATTTTTTTGAGCGTCTTGTCTTGAGAAAGCAAAATCAATATTGTGGGTTAAATAGATAAATGAACAATCTGTTCTTTCAATCTCAATCAAATCAAAAAAACTTTTGATAAGTGACGGATGAGTGTGCATTTCTAGTTCATCAATGATAATAATTGAGTTATTTGGCACAGCCAAAATAGAACCCGCTAAATAAAAAATTACACGCTCACCATCACTCATTTTGGAAGCATTATAAAGTCTATTTTCTTTGCCTTTTGCCATTGCTTCTATCTTACTCACACTAATTTTTAGCTCTCGATGCGGTAAAACTTATTCCCAAACTTTCTTAATTTTGTCTAATTTAGTTATAGGTCGAATACCACTATTATTTTTATAATTGATTGATTCTTCAGCTTCTTCAGTGTGCAATAGAATCATCAACTTATCACAGTCATTAAGTAAATTAGCATTTTGCTTATTATTCCAACGACTATTTAATTTAGCAGACGTTGTAAGCCAATTATGATTCTCTTTATTATCTGTATAATATCAATATAAAAACTCTGCTGATGCAACTTCTTTTGATGTAGTATTTACATGGTCAGGTAGCATAAGAGATTTTTGAGCAGAAATTCTGTGAGTTACTTTTAAATTATTTTTTTCTATTTCAGAGCCAAATCTAGTCTTTCCTGCACCATTTGCACCAATGATTACTAATTTCTCAAATTCAATTTCTTGGCTTTGACCTTGCTTGTTTAGTGGTAAACTAAGTTTACTCATCATTTTTATTCCTCAATTTTTTACAGCCAAATTAAATTCATCTAACGTATTAAAATTCGCCAATTTCCCCCATTCGTTTGGCAAATCAACCGTTTTAACTTTTTTATCACTTAAAAACTTCATCACCGAGCGATTGCCCTTATCCAAAAAATCTTTTAATGTTAGCAATAAATCCACACGATACAGCCCCAACAACGGATAATCTTTTTCGCCTTTAAAATAAATCACATCTTCATCAATTATTTGATGAACTAACTTAGCAAAAACCAAATCCGCCTCAATCAAACAATCACAACTTATCACCATTAAATAACCATTTTGACTGATTAAATTCTCTATCGCCCCTGCTATTGCCGATAACGCCCCAGCACCTTTGCCAGCTTCGTCATTCTTAATATAATCATCAATGATTTTGACGGATTTATTTTGGCAAAAATGTTTACTATTATCAGCGACCATGACAGGTGCGTTCAAATTTTTAGCATGGCGAATGTGAAACTCAAGCAATGTTTCGCCATTTGCCAGTTTTAACAAGGCTTTGGGCGAACCCATACGAGACGATTCACCCCCAGCCAAAATGACAATCCCTAATAAATCAACCATGTGTTGGATTTTCACGCATCAAATGCGGTACAAAGTTGCACGGACGAGTACGGTTGTCGAGTTGATCTTTTAAAATCCCTTCCCACCCTGTACGGCACGCCCCTGTCGAACCAGGTAAGCAAAAAATCGCCGTGTTGTTCGCCATACCTGCCACCGCACGAGATTGGAGCGTGGACATCCCAATTTCATCACGAGATAACGCTCGAAACATCTCGCCAAAGCCTTGCACTTCTTTGTCAAACAGGGGTGATACTGCTTCTGGCATACTGTCACGGATATAAAAACCTGTGCCACCTGTGGTAATCACCGCATGGACGGCGGGGTCGGCTATCCATTTGCTTACCATTGCACGGATTTGATAAATATCATCGGTGGTCAAGGCTCGCTTGGCTAGGATGTGACCTGCTTGCACAAGGCTATCGGCAAGGTATTTGCCAGAGGTATCTTCTTCTAGCGTGCGTGTGTCCGATACCGTCAAAACGGCGATATTTAGCGGAATAAAGGGTTTTTCGGGTTTGCTCATTAGGTTTTCCTTATTAAATCAACAGACTTTTTTTAAACGTTTAAAATTAGAGAAAACCGTTCACCCTGAGCTTGTCGAAGGGTAAGTTTTCTGGGTTTCCATCATGGTTCGACAGTCTCACCACGAACGGAAACTTTAGATTGCAAAGAGCTCTAATTTATTGTTCACGTTTTTTATACAATTTTTCTTTCCAACTATCTTCCAAACAATCAATCGCTAGCCATTGATTGACAGTATCGACAGGGATTTTATCTTTTTGGTTGGCAAGTTGCCAAAGCGTGGCTAAATCGGCAAATGGATAAGGCCGCTCGACCAAATACACAGGCAGATTTTGGGTCAAATTGCCGTCTTGCACCACTTGAAAATACCACCCTGCCATGCCTTACTCGGTGATAAAGGAAGCGACTTCATAACGCCCTAATTGGTCGTTGATTTTGTAGCAAGGTCGGCGTGGCTGTACGATTCGCAGTTTGACGCTAGTTGTATCGTCTTCGCCATAGCGATAAACATCGCCAATGTAAACGTTGGACTCTGACATGGGTTCGCCGTCTGTCATCACGGTTAAATTTTCGCCCAATGTGCCAATCGCCATGTCCATGCCAAAGTTTTGGTAAGTGGTAATCGGCATTTGATGCACGGCTTTTAGGTGTCCACCGTGATGTTTGCGGTCGGCTTGTTCATCGGTGACAAGTCCGAGATAATTTACTGCCATTTCGCCTTTGACTGGGTATTTATTAATGGCGGATAACTTGTCACGAGCGAAATAGTCAGCTTTGCCTGCTCGTACTTCGGTTAAAGTTCCGATAAATTGGGGGCGTTGAATAGCGTTTGGCATGGTAATTCTCATTTAATAAAAAGGGTTAAAGTTTGCTTAACTGCCATTCTTGCATATTTTGAAAATAATAAAAGTCATTAATATACCAACGCTTTTTTAGCCATTTCAACGTGAATTTATAAAGGAGTAGTCCCTTTTTATTGATAAAGAACACATCACAAGTCGTTTTATTCAATTCTAAATGATGAAAATCTTTCATTTCGTAATCAAAACTACCCGCATAATCATGATAAGACACATAATCTAAACGTGAACGTTTTTTAGCTGTACAAAGTAGTTTGAAGATAGTGATTAACGTTTTCTTAGGTTTATCTTGTTGAAAAAAATTATAAAAATCTCTGTGAGTGTGATACTGTTTTGATACCGCATAGCATTCTTTAGAGCATTTTCTCATCACATAGATATATTGCAAAACCAAATGCTCTGGATTTTGTTGCCAATCGGTAATTTGTGGGTCAAAATACAGCCCAACATCAAACGGAAACAACGTTTCATCAACTTTTAATACCATTCATTAACCGCCCACCATAGAAAGATTCGCCATGATACCACTATTATTATCAGTTAAAAAATGATGTTCTGGCTTAATTGGCATCAAACTTTGCAATGCCATCACCAACCCAGCCGTGTCGCCACTCGTCAAAAACTCACGCACATCATAATTAAGCTGGTCAAACAAACACAAATGCACCTTGCCTTGACTACTCACTCGCAAACGATTGCAACTGTCGCAAAACTGCGGGGCATACGGCTCGATTAGCCCAATTTTGCCGACATAATCCGCATGACAAAACTCAATCGCAGGACCGCTATCGGCTTGCCGCTGTATCGCTTGCCAACCATTTTCAATCAAATACTGTTTAATCGTTTTTCCACTAGCGTGTTCGGAAAAAAACAGCTCGCTATTATCAGACGTTTGCATAAACTCAATAAAACGGTAGGTCACAGGGTAAGTTTTGACATACGCCAACGCACTTTGCAAATTATCAAACGCCGTTTCCGCCATTAAAATACCGTTTAATTTTAGACGAATATCGGTGGTTTCCAGTAATTTATCCAAGTCACTGAGCAAAGTCGGCAACATATCAAAGCCTGTAATTTGCTGAAAAATTGTCGGATTAAAACTATCAATACTGACGTTTAATTGCGAAAGCCCAGCACTTTGCCAAGCGGATAAATGTTTGGCAAGTTTGTAACCATTGGAACTGACGGCAACGGTTTTGATACTGTCATGGCTGTTGGCAATGCGGATAATATCGGCTAAATCGTGGCGAATGGACGGCTCGCCCCCTGTTAGGCGGATTTTAGTCGTGCCAAGAGCAGTAAAGCCGTCAAATAACGTGGCGATTTCATCAAGGGAGAGTTCATTGTCGGGGCGTTTGCCACCGTTGGCGGTGTAGCCGTTGGGCAAGCAATAGTTACAGCGAAAATTGCAAAAATCAGTCACCGAAAGGCGTAAATAGGTCAATCGGCGGTGAAAGGGGTCGATTAACGAAGCAGTATCAATCACAGGGGAAATGATGGAAATATCAGAAGAGTGTGGCGAATGGGCAGATGTTTTACCATTAAAATCAAAGGGCAAATCATCTAGCCCTGTGCCTGTTGGTTGGGCGATTGATAAAGTTTTCATGGCGGTGTCTGCGTAAAGCATTGCCTCGGTAATGGGTGAGAGCTTACTTTAGCAAAATTACGCTGGTTTCACCATTCACCAAAAGCACAGTCGCTACTACTTTGGGGGTAGTTCCCTAAAAATGCTTACCCCAACTGCCACTCAAATGGCAAAATCTCAACCATTTCGCCTTGAGCCACATCGCCACGTTCCACCGTCAAAACGAGCAAACAATTGGCTCTGGTAAGCTGTTTAACACGGTGTGAATCTTGCCCAGTAAAGGGCGTGACGATAAATTGACCGTCATCATGTTGGCTAAAGTAAGCTCGCTGAAACTCTTGACGACCGCTATTTTTGCGAATGGCAGATTGGCAAATCGCTTGCAAGCGTAATTGTTTTAGCAAATCAATCTCGGCACAGCCTGTCAAACGCCAAATCGCAGGACGCACAAATTGCAAACAGCCGACAATGGTAGAAAGTGGATTTCCTGGTAAACCAAAATATAAAACTTGTTTGTTATTTTTAGCAAATTCACCAAAGACAAACGGTTTTCCGGGTTTCATCGCCACTTTATAATGGTTAATTTTACCCAGTTTATCAACGACTTGGGTCAAAAAATCATAATCACCGACTGACACCCCAGCACTTGAGATAATTACATCGCATTCATCAATCGCTTGCTCAACTGCTTGGGTGGTTTTGTCTAAATCGTCTGGGATAATGCCATAATCTTTAACAATAATCGGTAAATCTTTAAGCAATGTTTTGAGCGTTGGCGTATTTGAGTTATAAATTTGGGCAAGGTGGGTCAAAGGCTCTCCCAGTTGCACCAATTCATCACCAGTTGCCAAAATTCCCACCGTCAAAGGCTTAGCAACGGTGACATTTGCCACACCCAAATTAGCCAGTAGGCTGATATCGGCGGTATTTAGGCGTTTGCCTGTGCTGAGTAAGGTTTCGCCTGTTTGCACTTCTTCGCCTTGCTTGCGGATATTTGAGCCGTGATTAGCAGTTTTGGCAAGGGTAATTGTATAGGGTTGGGATTTATCCAATGTGCTTTGAATATCGGCAAAATTGGTATTTTCTTGCATGACCACCGTGTCGCAATCGCTTGGCACGACCGCCCCCGTAAAGATACGCACCGCTTGTCCTGTGGTCAGCGTGCCTGTAAAAGGCGAGCCTGCACACGATTCGCCGACCACGTCAAACACGCTGTTCTCTGCCAAATCGCTACCTATGGCAAGGGCAAAACCGTCCATTGCTGATAAATGTTGGCGTGGAATGTCAAAACTGGCGGTGATGTCTTTTGCCAAAATATGGTTGGACGACTCAAGCAATGGCAGTTCAATGGTGGCACGTTTCGCCAAAGGATTGTCGATTAAATAGGTTTGGCAACGTTGGGTAATGGCGGATTTTAAATCTTGGACGGATATCATACTTAATCTCTAATAAATTATTTTTTAAAAATTTCATCACCCACGATACACGTTTTCTTCGCTCATTTGCAAGTCAATATTTTCGATATCGGCTTGCTGGCTTAACCCAAACAGATAATCGGTCAAAGCATGGTGAAACGATTGTTGGGTCAAATGGTTGGCTATCATGGGCTTGGCTTGCTCATAGCTCAAGGCGTGTCCGTCTTGGCGAGTCAAAACTTCCACCACATGAACGCCAAACCGAGTTTCAATCGGATTGACCGCAACGCCTACAGGTAGGGCAAACACCGCATTTTCAAACTCTGGTACGGTCTGACCTTTAATAATTTCGCCCAAATTGCCACCATCATCTTTTGACGGACAAAACGAATATTGTTGGGCAAATTGGATAAAGTCGGCATCACGGTTTTGGCTAGTTTGTAAAGTTTTTATCAAGTCCAATGCTTGTTTTTTGAGTTCAATACGCTCTTCGCCTTCATCAGGTGCAGAAGCCAGCAAAATATGCCGTGCTGTAATCAGCGGTGGCGTAACATAACGCTCTGGGTTGCTGTCAAACAATTGACGGCAACTGTCTTCATTGGGAATGGTGGGCTGAACGTTTTTGTCAATCAACTCGCTAATGGCGGTTTCTTCGTCCGTTTGCCATGCTGTTTCACCCAAATCGGTATCGGCAAGGACGGCTTGTTTGAGTAATTCTCGCACCACAAGGGCATGAGCCGATTGGTACAGGGCTTCGTCTTGGCTATTGGCAGGGTGGTATTGCACTTCTTGGGCAATGGCTTTGGGGTCGATAGTCACGCCATTAACTCGAATGGTGGGAATGGTTTGACGGCTGGAGGCGATAAGATTGCTTGAGCGGTTCATCTCTGCCATAGCTTCGTCAATCAATTCTTTTTCGCTGTGGGGGCGTTTTAGGTCATCGGAAGTCGGCATAATACGAATGTCATCATCAAATTCATCATGATGATGGTGGTGATGGTCATGTTCGCCATGATGATGGTGATGACCGCCACAACTACAGTTGCCACAGCCACAACCTGTGGATTGGGTTTCGGTTGGTTCGACTGGTTGGGTTTGTTTTGGGTTAAAAGTTGAAACGGTCATATGTCACCCTTAGATAAGTTAAAGTTTTTATTATTATTTATTTTATTAGCTTTTTTTACTATACCGCTTTAGCATTATAAAGAAATTTACTTAATTATCTTTAACTTATCGTGCGTAATTCTCCATCTATAATCTTTCTTGCGAAGCAGCGCTTCTCAGATGGAGATGTAAGCACTAATGCCCTAATCAGGGCGTTCTTGTTTTTCGATATATTGTCTAATGTGTAAGATATCCTAGCGTTATTTACAGTATTTAGGATAAAATACTGCAAATGAACATACATAAAAAAACCACGAACAGTCGGCTGGGGGAGGATGACCTATTCGTGGAAACTGGAAAATTCGTTTTTTAAAAATTAAACAATCAAGCTTGAGCTGTTTTTCGACGTACAACTTGATAACGTCTGCTAAGATACCAAATTGGGGCAGAGATGATATGTACCAAACGAGTAAATGGCACAAGCAAAATTAAAGTCGTACCCAAGAACATATGCAGTTTATAAACTAAACCTACTTGCTCTACGAGCGAGGCTGCATAAACAGGGCGTAAAATTGCCAAGTTTTGAGCCCAGCTAGCAAGGTTCATCATCATCACACCGTCAAGGTGACTGGTCGATACCACAATGGTGCATAAACCTAGAATTAATTGAGCCAATAAAACCAAAAGTAACAATTTATCACCAAAACTTGAGGTATGGCTAACACGTGGGTCGGTAAAACGGCGAATAATCAGCATAACCAGACCAACCAAACAAATCAACCCTGCAATACCACCAACCGCCATGGCTAACACTTGTTTTTGCGGGGCGGTGATAAACACGCTATAAACTGCATGGGGCGTGAACATCCCAAAAAAATGCCCAAGTAATATAATCAAAATCCCCACATGAAATAGGTTGCTCGCCATTCTCATGCCTTTGGGCTGGAGCATTTGGCTTGAACCTGTTTTCCAAGTGTATTGTGATAAGTCAAATCTTGCCCAACAACCAAAAACACACACGGTCAAGGCAATATAAGGATAAATACCGTATAAAAAAACATTTATCCAGTCGCTGGGATTGGTTGTATTCATAATATTTCTTCCTGTTTGTTACTTAGCTGGGCGTTATTTTTGAGGGATTGATTTTGCTCGCCTTGATTAAAATCGACCCAATGCACAGGTACGGTCGCTTGGCGTTGGGCTTGTTCACCTTGTAGGCTGGCAATGCGTTGTTTGGTTTGGCTTGACGGGCAGTTTTCTTGTTCTGCTCCCAAAAAGTCCACCATTTCTTCTTCCCATTCTTTGTCAATGGCTTCGGCGGTATCGTCCGCAGGTTTGTTATCTTTTTGCAGTTTGGCAAGTTCATCATCGATAACTGACAACGGTTCGCCTGCTATTTGCAATAAGGCTTTAAAAAGGCTGACGTATTGGCTATTTTTATCAACCAGACGAGCCGATAAAACCGTGACAATATGGCTAATATTACTAATTTCTTCACGAATATGGCGGTAATTGTCCGACTCATCGCCTGTCATTTGGGCTTGGTATGCCAAAAATTCTAGATACATGGGCAGATAGTCGGGCAGTTCTTTGGCGTTGATTTCAAAACCTGCGTCTTCGTATTGTGCCATTAAATCGACCATAGCTTGCCCACGGTCACGGCTTTCGCCATGCACGTGTTCAAATAGCCAAAGCGACAATGAGCGACCCCGTTCAAATAAACTGTCATATTTGGCTTGGGTTTCCATTTCGCCAAGTTCGAGCATTTCATCAATCAAACTTGCGATTTCGCTACGCACTTGGGGGCTAATCAGCCGACTGGTCATGACCAGTTGTTTGCATTCGTCAAGATTGCCATCTATAAATAGCTCGTGACTTGGGTAATCCATCAGCAAACTTAGCACTTTAAGCAGTTTCATGTCGTTTTGCATGGCTAAATTTGGTGTGGTTGGATTGGCTTGGGAAACTTGCGTTGTCATGATGCGTTACTCCCAAGTTTGTACCGTTTGGCTAAAGTTGCGTTGGTTATTTTTCTTTTGCCCAAACATATGGGTGTCAGATTCACCACCACAACCATTGCCAAAGCTAAAGCCACAGCCATTTTTCTCGGCAAACGCATCGCTTAATGCTTCTTCACGGTGGGCGGTTGGGATGACAAAACGGTCTTCGTAATTGGCAATCGCAAGATAGCGATACATATCTTCAACTTGTAACTGGGTCAAGCCGACATCGTCAAGCACTTGTTTGAGTTCGACATTATCAACTTGTTGAGCCCGTTTGTACGCGCGCATGGCAAGTAGGCGTTTAAGTGCCAAACGTACAGGCGCTTCATCGCCTGCGGTGAGCATATTGGCAAGGTATTTAAGCGGAATACGCAAGCTATCCACATCAGGTAAAATGCCATTCATACCGACTTTGCCTTGTTCGGCGGCGTTTTGAATCGGTGATAGGGGTGGCACATACCAAACCATTGGTAAGGTGCGATATTCTGGGTGCAGTGGTAATGCCAATTTCCAATCGACCGCCAGTTTATACACAGGTGATTTTTGAGCCGATTCAATGACTGACATATCAATGCCGTCTTTTAACGCTTGCTCAATCACGGCTGGGTCGTGCGGATTTAGGAAAATATCAAGCTGGGCTTGGTACAAGTCTTGCTCATTGGGCAGACTGGCGACTTCTTTGATTTTATCGGCATCGTACAATAACACACCAAGATAACGGATACGTCCCACGCAAGTTTCCGAACAAACCGTTGGCAAGCCCGCTTCGATACGTGGGTAACAGAAGATACATTTTTCGGATTTGCCTGTTTTCCAGTTGTAGTAGATTTTTTTGTAAGGACAGCCAGAAATACACATCCGCCAGCCACGACATTTGTCTTGGTCAATCAGCACAATGCCGTCTTCTTCACGTTTATAAATCGCCCCACTAGGACAAGAAGCGACACACGTTGGGTTTAAGCAATGCTCACACAAACGTGGCAAATACATCATAAAGGTGTTTTCATATTGACCATAAATGTCGGCTTGGATTTGGTCAAAGTTTTTATCTTTACGGCGTTTTTCAAATTCCGAACCCAAGATTTCTTCCCAGTTGGGGCCCCATTCGATTTTTTGCATTCGTTTGCCTGTAATCAGCGAGCGTGGGCGAGCAATCGGCTGGTGTTCGCTGATAGGGGCGGTGTGAAGGTGTTGATAATCAAAATCAAACGGTTCGTAATAGTCGTCAATACTTGGTAAATCTGGGTTGGCAAAAATATTGGCAAGCACACGGAATTTGCCACCGATACGTGGATTGATTGAGCCGTCTGCGTTGCGAATCCAGCCACCTTTCCATTTGGCTTGATTCTCCCATTCTTTGGGAAAGCCGATGCCAGGCTTGGATTCGACATTGTTAAACCAAGCATATTCCATACCTTCACGGCTGGTCCAGACGTTTTTACAAGTGACCGAGCAAGTGTGACAGCCGATACATTTGTCTAGGTTGAGTACCATACCGACTTGTGATCGAATTTTCATAAGGTTGCTCCGAGTTATTTTTATCCCTGCCTTGTGGGTGGGGCGAATTGTTAGAAAATTGTAGTGGGTTTTATCCTACTTTTACCGTATTTTGCCAATAAAAGTAGGACAAACCAATTATGCGAAAGTTGTTAAAGTGATAACTGTTTATCCGTCTAAAGTAGTAGATAAACTTTTTGGTTATTTTGGGTTATGCTCTGATAACCCACTTTACAAATGTTTTAACAAAATTAATCGAGTGTCGTTGGCAATGGGCGGGGCAGTTCGTCATCAGGTTTGCCTTCTAACCAGTCGATTTTGTTCATTTTTCGCACGATGACAAATTCGTCACGGTTACAGCCAACTGTGCCATAGTAGTTAAAACTATAGGAGAATTGGGCATAACCGCCAATCATGTGCGTGGGTTTAAGAATCGCACGAGTGACCGAGTTATGGATACCACCACGAGTACCAGATTGCTCAGACCCTGGGATATTGACCAGTTTTTCTTGGGCGTGGTACATCATACTCATGCCTTCTTTGATACGTTGGGAGACGACGGCACGAGCGGTAATTGTCCCATTGTGGTTAAAGACTTCAATCCAGTCGTTATCTTCAATCCCTGCTTTTTTGGCATCGATTTCGCTTATCCAGACAATAGGACCACCACGAGAAAGGGTCAGCATCAGCAAATTTTCAGAGTAGGTACTGTGGATACCCCATTTTTGGTGAGGGGTTAAGAAGTTCAGTACGATTTCTGGGTTACCATTAGGTTTGGCATCTTTAAACAAGTCGGTGGTTTTGGTGTTGATCGGCGGACGGTATTGTTGCATTTGTTCGCCAAAGGCTTGTATCCAAGGGTGTTCGACATAGAACTGCTGACGACCTGTCAAGGTACGCCAAGGAATCAGTTCATGCACATTGGTGTAGCCTGCGTTGTAGCTGACTTTTTCCGATTCTAAGCCTGACCACGTTGGGCTTGAGATGATTTTGCGAGGCTGTGCAACGATGTCGTTAAAGCGGATTTTTTCGTGTTCGCTGGATTTTGCCAAATGGGTGTGGTCACACCCTGTTTTTTGTGATAATCCTGCCCACGCTTTGACCGCCACATGACCGTTGGTTTCTGGGGCGAGCATCAGTACCGTTTCAATGGCATTGACCACGCTGTTCATGTTGGGGCGACCTTTGGCACTGGTTTCGTCTGTGATACGGTAGTTCAAATCCCCCAATTGGTGGACTTCTTCTGTGGTATCCCAGTCGATGCCTTTGGAGTTGTTGCCCAATTTGTCCATTAATGGACCTAAAGACGTGTATTTGTTATAGGTATTTGGGTAATCACGTTCGACCACTTTAATCAGTGGACAGTTAATGCCGGGGATTGGTTTTTCACCAGCGGTTTTCCAGTCGCTACCGCCAAATGGCTGTGCCAGTTCATCGGCACTGTCGTGTTGCATTGGCAAAGTTACCACGTCAGTTTCTGTTCCCAAATGTCCGACTGACACACGAGAGAATTCTTTGGCGATGTATTTGTAGATTTCCCAGTCAGTTTTTGATTCCCACGCAGGGTCGGTGGCTGCGGTAAATGGGTGAATAAAGGGGTGCATATCTGACGTGTTGATGTCTTCTTTTTCATACCATGTGGCGGTTGGCAACACGATATCTGAATACAGACAAGTGCTAGACATACGGAAATCTAGGGTAGTGACAAGATCAATTTTGCCTGTTGGGGCATTTTCGACAAAGTCAATTTCTTGGGGTCTAAAGCCGTCTTGTACGGTTTCTTCACCAAGCAAGCCGTTTTTTGTACCCAATAAATATTTGAGCATATATTCATGCCCTTTACCTGATGAGCCAAGTAGGTTTGACCGCCAGATAAACATATTTCTTGGGAAGTTTTGTGGGCTGTCTGGCTGTTCGCAAGCAAAGCGTAATGAGCCGTTTTGTAGGCTTTCAACCACATAATCTTCCACTTTCATGCCTTTGGCTTGGGCTTCTTTGGCAATGGTTAAAGGGTTGCGATTCAGCTGTGGGGCAGACGGTAACCAGCCTGCACGTTCGGCTTGAATGTTGTAATCAAGCATATGCTCTGGGAAGTGGTTTTTGTTGGCGTGAGCCGAGAGTAGTTCGTGAGCCGATACCGATTCATGTCGCCATTGGCTAGAATGGTTGTAGAAGAAACTTGTGCCGTTCATGTGGCGTGGTGGACGATGCCAATCTAACCCAAAGGCAACAGGAGCCCAGCCAGATTGCGGACGTAGTTTTTCTTGACCGACATAGTGAGCCCAACCACCGCCCGACTGACCCACACAACCGCACAGCATCAGCATATTAATCACGCCACGATAGTTCATGTCAAGGTGATACCAGTGGTTCATACCTGCACCGATAATTACCATTGAGCGACCGTGGGTTTTGTGGGCATTTTCGGCAAATTCACGAGCGATTTGAATCACTTTTTCACGGCTTACGCCTGTGATTTTTTCTTGCCATGCAGGTGTGCCTGCAATGTTGGCATCGTTGTAATCATCGGTAACGTGCAAACCACCATGACCATTATCCACGCCCAAATTGGCAACCATTAAATCAAAAACGGTCACGACTTTGGCAGTTTGCCCATTGGCAAGGTTAATGGTACGGCAAGGTAGGGTTTTGTACTGGATTTCTTCGCCTTGAGCTGTGGTAAAGTAAGGGTGAACATCGCCCCCAAAATAATCCAAACCGACTTCGACCGTGTCGCCACTGCCTTTTTGGCTTAACATCAAATCAACTTCTTGCCCTGTTGTGCCGTCACGAGCTTCCAAGTTCCAACGCCCATTTTCGCCCCAACGGTAGCCGATAGAGCCTTGTGGTGAAACCAGTTCGCCGTTTTGATTTAATGCAACGGTTTTCCACTCTGGGTTATTATCTTGACCCAGATTGCCTGTTAAATCAGACGCACGCAAGAAACGCCCTGCACGCAAATCACGACCTTCGCCTTCGACCATAACGAGCATTGGCAAGTCGGTGTAGCGTTTGGCATAATTTTGGAAGTAATCGCTTTGCGATTTTAGATAAAACTCTTTGATAATCACATGGCTAAAGGCTTGAGCCAAGGCAGCATCTGTGCCTTGTTTTGGGTTTAACCAAAGGTCGCACAATTTGGCGATTTCGGCATAGTCAGGGGTAATGGCAACGGTTTTTGTCCCTTTATAACGCGCTTCGGTGAAAAAGTGAGCGTCTGGTGTACGGGTTTGTGGGACGTTTGACCCCCAAGCGATGATGTAGTTTGAGTTATACCAGTCGGCAGATTCGGCAACGTCCGTTTGTTCGCCCCATACCATTGGACTTGCTGGTGGCAAGTCACAGTACCAGTCATAAAATGATAAACATGTTCCGCCAATTAACGACAAATATCTCGCCCCAGACGCATAACTGAGCATCGACATCGCAGGAATCGGCGAGAAACCGACAATACGGTCGGGACCAAATTGTTTAGCGGTATAGACGTTGGCAGCGGCGATGATTTCGACACATTCTTTCCATGAAGAACGCACAAAACCGCCCAAGCCACGTTTGGATTTGTATTCGACCGCTTTGACTGGGTCTTCGACAATGCTTGCCCACGCCAAGACAGGGTCGGAGTGTTTGGCTTTGGCTTCACGCCAGAGTTTTAGCAAGGGTTTACGCACTTTTGGATATTTGAGACGGTTAGCTGAGTACATATACCAGCTATAGCTTGCCCCACGAGGACAGCCACGAGGTTCGTGGTTGGGTAAGTCTGGGCGAGTGCGTGGATAGTCGGTTTGTTGGGTTTCCCAAGTGACCAGTCCGTTTTTGACGTAGATTTTCCATGAACATGAACCTGTACAGTTCACGCCGTGGGTGGAGCGGACGATTTTGTCGTATGACCAACGGCTACGGTAGCCGTTTTCCCATTCACGGTTTTCGTTACGTACTTCACCATGTCCGTCAGCGAATTCGCCTGTTTTTTTCTTAAAAAATCGAAGTTGGTCGAGTAGATGGCTCATATTGCTATCCTTATCGTGATTTTGGATGTACTTAAAAATAGTTTAGTTTGACCTAGTATTAGTATAGATAATTGGCTATATTTTGCTATTGGCTAGTGGTTGATGGGGATACTACTTAGGAGGTAGCTTTAATAAGCTTAACACGGATACTCCGCCCCTTTACGGCTGTAGTAGAACCACGTCAAAGCGATACAAATCACATAAAACACCACCAAAGCGATAAACGTGCCATTCACCCCAAGACCTGAACCGAACATTTTGGGAATAAAAAACCCACCATACGCCGCAAACCCACCTGCAAAACCAACCACCGCTGCCGATTCTTTGCGAGCTTGATTGACCAAATCTGGCGAATTAAGACGTTCGTGCATGGTACGGAAAATCACAGGTATCATACGGAACGTTGAACCATTGCCAATCCCTGTGGTGATAAATAGCACCATAAAACATGCAAAATAGCCCACAAAACTGCCGACTTTTAAGAAATACATTACTGCAAAAACTGCCAATGCCATCACGATATAGTTCCACAAGGTCACCTTTGCACCGCCGATTTTATCAGCAATCCAGCCACCTACAGGGCGAAACAACGCACCGACCAACGTCCCTAAAAACGCCACTTTTAACGGGTCAATATCAGGAAATGACTGTTTAATCACCATTGGAAACGCTGCCGAAAAGCCAATAAATGAGCCAAAAGTCGCCAAATACAAAATACACATAATCCAGTTATGTTGGCGTTTAAAAATCACCGCTTGGTCTTTAAAAGACGCATTGGCAGATGTCAAATCATTCATCATAAACCACGCCAATACCGTGATAATCACAACCGAACCAATCCACACAAACCCTGCATTTTGCAGGTACAAAGTTGTGCCTTTGGTCGTCACTTGACCGTCACCGCCCAACGCCCCAAACAGGCTAAAACTAATGGACCAAGGAATGACAAACTGCATGACCGACACACCCAAATTACCCAAACCAGCGTTTAAACCTAATGCCATGCCTTGTTGTGATTTTGGATAAAAAAACGAAATATTGGACATACTAGACGAAAAATTCGCCCCACCAAAACCACACAGCAAAGAAATAGTTGCAAACACCCAAAACGGCGTATTCACATCTTGAATCGCAAAACCCAACCAAACAGTCGGAATTAACAGCGAAGCGGTGGAAATCGTTGTCCAACGTCTGCCCCCAAAAATCGGTACCATAAACGAATAAAAAATCCGCATCGTTGCCCCAGACAACGCAGGCAACGCAAGCAAGGTTGATAATTGACCCTTGTCAAATTTAAACCCAGCCTCTGGCATACGCACCACAATCACCGACCAAATCACCCAAACCCCAAAGGCTAACAACAAGGCTGGAATCGAAATCCACAAATTGCGTTTGGCGACTTGTTTGCCGTGCTGTTCCCAAAAGACAGGGTCTTCAGGTCGCCAATCAGTGATTTTGCGACCCCCTTTATATTCATTGCTCATTTTATTCTCCGCCTAGTATTTTATAGACTTAAATGCATTGTATTAGTCTAAGATTTTAGTCAGTTTAATTCCCTTATCACATCGCATATTTAACCAAAGGATTAGTTATCCTTTGGGAGTAGAAAGAGGAGTGAGTTGACTAAAAACAAAAAATTCCCCTATCCTGTGATAGGAGAATTTTTATCAAAATTATGAAGTTGCTTGTGTACGGGCTTTTTCAGCTTTATTCGCTTGGTGACTTGCTTCCATTTGTGGACGCACTTCGGACAGATAAATCCAAATCAAACTGACCCAAATCACCCCAAACATAATCATAAACGCTGAGCTACGTACGCCTGTGATATCGACCGCTTTACCAAACATAATTGGTAATAAAAATCCGCCCAAACCACCAAACAACCCCACCACACCAGATACTGCACCAATATTTTGTTTATAATCATTTGACAAATATTTGAACACAGACGCCTTACCAATGGCAAAAGTAATCCCCAATGCAAAAATCAAAATGGTAAATACAGTAGAATTTAAGCCGAAATGCAACGCTTGTTCGCCTTTCACGGTATGAATGACCAAGTCGGTTTGCGGATACGATAGGATAAACAAAATAATCATCGCCACCCAAAGCACCCACCAAGTCACGGTATGAGCCGAGTATTTATCAGACAACCAGCCACCCAACGCACGAAGCACGCCCCCTGGTAAACTAAAACAGACTGCCAAAAAAGCGGCGGTTTTTAGGTTAAAGCCGTATTCATCGACATAATAATGGGTCATCCACAACGCCAACGCCACATAACCACCAAACACAATCGAATAATATTGCGAATACCGCCACACGTTTTTATCTTTTAATACGGCTAATTGACTGCCAATGCTCGCTTTGCTGGCGGTACGGTGTTCTTTGTTATCAAAACTGCCAAACCAAAAACCAATCGCCGTAATCAGCATCAACCCCGCATACACTTTTGGCATCAACTGCCAGCCACCAATGGCGATAATGGTAGGGGCTATCAGCTTGGTCAAAGCCGAACCTGCATTCCCAGCCCCAAATACGCCCATGGCAAGCCCTTGATTTTGTGGTTCAAACCATTTGGCGACATAGGCAATCCCCACCGAAAACGAGCCACCTGCCAATCCAACAAACAAACCCAAAATTAAAAATTGCCAATACTCATGGGCATACGACAACAGATAAATCGGAATCACAGTGGATAACATCAACACAAAAAACACGATTTTGCCGCCAAATTTGTCGGTCATCATGCCCAGTGGCAAACGTACCAGCGACCCTGTCAAAACAGGCAACGCCGCCAATAGCCCAAATTGGGTCTCAGATAACGACAACATTTTTTTGATAGGAATACCGAGTACCGCAAACATCATCCAAATCATAAAACACACGGTAAATGCAATGGTGGATGACGTAAGTACCATATATTGTTTGGTTTTTAGACTTGCCATGACAACCTCCAAAATCGACGAAATCTTATCTTTGATAAATTCCAATAAGAAGTTAGCTAATAAGATGTATAATAAGCGTATCTTTTTTATTTTTAATTGATTTGAATCAATTATATTTTGAAAAAATTTGATAAAATATCATTAATACCCCCAAAGTAGTAGGCATGGTTTTTTGGGGATTCTCTCGATAAATCTATTATTTATCAAATGGTTAAATTATCGTCATCGAATAATTTAAGAATTTTTTACTGTCCTTTTGCTACATTAAAATCATGGTAACTATTTAGGAGTAGCTTTGCAAAAATCATCTGCGATTTCGCCAAAATTATTGACGACTCTATCGAATAGATTGCATAAAGCGGTGGTTAATTCGTTGCCTGTGCGTGCATTGTCAGCGGTGGTGGTGATTGCTAGTCTTGCATTGATGACGGCGATATCAAGTGGTTTGTTGGCTTGGGTGGCAGAGTCCGATGCCAAAGCGATTAATACCGCAGGGTCGATTCGGATGGCGACTTATCGGATGAATTATTTATTGGCAAGTCATTATCAAAATTTGGATAATTTGGATAATAATTTCCAGGTTAATCATCAAAAGCCGATTGCTACCCAATTAGCCGAAGATATGCGGTTACGTTTGAACAATTTAGAGATTTATGAGCAATCCAGAGGTAATCAGGACAAGGCAATTAACGCTCAAATTGAGAAAATACAGACAACATGGTATTCTAAACTTGAGCCGTTGTTGATTCATAACAATGGTCAGCAATTTTTTGCGGTTTCGACCCAATACATCAACAGCGTGGATGATTTGGTCAAACAAATCCAAGCTCGCAATGAAGCACGCCAAAGCTATCAGCAAACTTTACAAATTAGCTCGTTGGTAGTGACGCTAATCATCATGCTGATAGGGTTATACGAACTGCAACAAAACGTGCTGGTTCCTGTCAAACGCTTGCAAAAAGCAACGAACCAGTTCCGTGAAGGCGGAAGACCTCAAGTAGAGATTGAGGGCTATGAAGAATTTATCGACTTAGGTAAGTCGTTTAATGATATGACCCGTGCGTTGAGTAGTTATCAAGATGACCTTGAAGCGGAAGTGGCTCGCAAGACGTTTCATTTGACCCAAAGCAACCAAGCATTGACGCTACTTTATAATTTTGCCAAAGAATTGAGTAACCAAAATATTTCATTCCCAAAATTGCAGCTGTTAATCAATCAGTTTGCTGAACTTATGCCTCATTTGCATCTGACGCTGTGTCTAAATAATGAGCAATACAAAACCAAAGATGTCATTGCCCTAAAAAGCACAACTTTGGATGGGAGTTTAGGGAGTTTTTGTCAGCAACAACACTGTGATGAATGTCATCTTAAACAGCAAAGTAAAAGTTGGATTTTTCCAATTCATCATCAACAAACAGAATTGGGGGAGCTGATTGTTACCCCAAAAAATACGGCTGTTTCGTCCCCAACTAAGGCTCACGTTGCTTTGCATACTCAAAAAAACAAGATTGAATTGGTCGAAACTGACCCAAATTGGGTGGATAACAAGCCATCTTTTGATGAAACCGAATTGTTAAATACCTTGGCTAACTTGATAGCCATGGTATTTAGCAGTCAAAAACAACGAGAACAAGAACATCAATTGATTTTATTTGAAGAACGCAATACCATCGCCCGAGAATTACATGATTCTTTGGCTCAATCGCTGTCGTATCTTAAAATTCAAATCGCTTTATTGTCCACGTTACTCAAACAATCAGATGACAATAGCCATGAGCGAATAGAACAAATCATGGATCAAACCAAAGAGGGATTGAACAGTGCGTACAGCCAATTACGAGAATTACTAGTCACATTCCGCCTTAAGATTGAAGAAGGGGATTTTGACCAAGCCTTACAACAAGCCTGTGATGAATTTTCTCAAAAAGGCGGATTTATCATTCATCTTGATAACCGTCTGACTAGCAGTAATTTGACTGCCAATGAACAGGTTGACTTGCTCCAAATTACCCGTGAAGCATTGTCCAACATTAACCGCCATGCCAATGCCAAAAATGCCCATGTTAGCTTGAGCCAAAGCCAAATAGGTGCTGTCACCCTGCGAGTACAAGATGATGGGCAAGGTTTGGTGCAAGGTTTTGACCAATGCCAACATCACGGGCTAAAAATTATGCAAGAACGTAGCCATAATTTAGATGGCGAATTTGCTATCAATAACGTGCTACCGCATGGCACAGCGATTTTGGTCAAATTTATGCCAAAATTATTTGTCCTAACCTAAATTATAAATTTAATTTTTTTAACTAAAAATTAAATAAAACTAAACAAATATAAAAATCTTTTACAAAATTCGAGGAAACACCATGTCGATTACTGTTTATACTTCCGTTAATCCTGCTCGTCTGTTACTAGTCGATGACCACCCCATGATACGGCGTGGCTTGAGTGACTTATTAAGTCTAGAAAATGATGTCAAAGTCGTGGGCGAAGCCAATAATGGTCAAGAAGCGATTGATTATTTGCAACACAATAGCGTGGATTTGGTCGTGCTTGACAACAATATGCCCATCATGAATGGTATCGAAACACTCAAAAAAATTCGAGAACTTGAGATTGAAGGCAAAGTGCTACTCTTTACCGTATCCGATAGTGGCAAAGACGTACAAGATGCGTTGGAATACGGCGTGGACGGCTATTTGCTCAAAGATAACGAGCCTGAGGACATCATCAAAGATATCCGCAAAATTCTGCGTGATGAATTGGTGATTAGTCCAAGTCTTGCACCCATACTTGCCCAAGCTATGCGAAAACCCACCAAAAACGAAAGCAATTACGACTTGACCGACCGAGAACTACAAGTGCTACAAATGATAGCCGAAGGCTTAAGCAACAAAATGATAGGCAACAAACTCGGCATTGCCGAATCCACCGTCAAAGTCCACGTCAAGCACATTCTAAACAAAATCGGACTGCGTAGCCGAGTCGAAGCCGCTGTTTGGGCAGTCAGCGAATTTAAACAACCAAAATAAGGATTTTTATCAATCATTGATAAGTGCTAACAACCCTGTGATATCTAACAACGAAAAGTGTTCGCCTTGGCGTTCAATAAGTCTTTGCTGTTGAAGGGTTTGTAAGGTTCGGTTTAATGTCTCTGGGCGTAACCCCATTTGATTTGCCAATTGTTTTTGACTTATAGGTAGCACAAACGACGTATTGGGCGGAAAATGGGTGAGCAAATAATAGCTGACCTTGGCTTTGGCACTTTGAAATGTGAGCAAATCACTGCTTAATAAATGTTGATACAAGCGTTTACTCACTTGGCTGGTAAACCATGTCAACAGCTCCCCAAGTTCAAACTTTCCCACCCAATAAAAATAATCACTGACAGGCAATGTCGCCACGATACTGGTTTGGTTAGCTTTGGCAGTCAGTTGGTGTAAGTTACCTTGATTGAGTAATAATTGTAATTGTTTAGATTGAGTATGTTGGGTCACTGCATAACGAGCTGATAATAATGATTTTTTTTGTTCATGCAATTGACTATCATGGATATCGTATTGCCATAGGACGCTTTCATTGAGCAAGTTGGGCTTGTCGTATAGTTGGATAATACATTCTTGACCATTGGGCAGTTGGCGATGACAGCTCACCACACCGCTAAGCAAGAAGTAGAGATAATTGACTTGGTCATGTTGCAAAAAAATATGTTGGTTTTTGTGGTATTGGGTGAGTGATACTTTATTTAACAAACTTTGTTTGGCTTGATTACCAAGGGGACCGTCAGGTAATAAGTGAATTAATGGATGCTGACTGAGTGAGTGTAAGTATTGGGATTTATTTTTGTCGACATTTTTTAACATGATAAAAACAACCTAATGTTGGTTATACTAGACTTATGATAGGGGGGCTTTACTCAAAAAAAGAGTCGTCAGAAGTAGCAGTTATTTTTAATAAATACTACTTTTAGCGTATTCAGACCGTGATAAAGCGTACTTTTTGGGCATTGGTGGTTTAAATTTTTTTGGTTAAGCTAGTTCTAACAAGCTAGATTTTATCAATTCAAATTTTACCCAATCAAAACCAAGGTTAATCATGAGCCAAATTAATGTACCTGAGCATTCTTTAGCTGATTTGTTGGATAATAATAAATTTTGGTCAGATGCGCTCAATGCTCGTGATCCTACCTATTTTGCACGCCTTGCTAAACAGCAAAATCCCAAATATCTATGGATAGGGTGTTCTGACAGCCGTGTACCTGCCAATGAAGTTGTTGGGCTAATGCCAGGTGAGCTATTTGTCCATCGCAACGTCGCCAATATGATAGTGGCTACTGATATGAATTTACTGTCGGTGTTGCAATATGCAGTCGATATTCTAAAAATTGAGCATATTATCATCTGCGGACATTATGGGTGTGGCGGGGTCAAAGCGGCATTGGGACATGAAGAATATGGTTTGATTGATAATTGGCTTAGGGCATTAAAAGGTATGCGGTATCAATATACTGATAGTTTTGAGGATTTAACCCCTGAGCAAGAAGTGGACTTGCTGTGTGAAATCAATGTCAAACGCCAAGTGACCAATACTTGTCATACCACAATTGTGCAAAATGCGTGGCATCGTGGTCAGCCATTATCGGTGCATGGTTGGATTTATGGGTTAGAAAATGGACTGATAAACGATCTAAACGTCAGTATCTCGAATCTTGACCAACTGGCAGATTCTTTTGTGTATCATGCACCAGTATAGCATAGTCACATTAGACCTCTTTCCAAACTACCTTAACTCAAAATTATAAATCGCAGAAATCAGATTGACCCTTAATCCAAAACGTTTTCTGCGATTACGATAACGACAAGATAATATTTTAAAACGTTTGATTTTACCAATAACATGCTCATTTAACACACGTTGGAGGGCGTTCAAAACTCTGTGTCAGTTAAATTATAGTTTCATCACAGTATCTAAACGACCAGGGAAATAGATAGACAACTGCATCATTGATTGACCCCAATTATTAATTGGCATCGTCCATTTCTCTGACGCATTTAGCATACCAACATACAGTAATTTTAGCAAGCTTATTTCGTTTACCGCCTTATAGACAGGCTTTAAATCACGCATAAAGGCTTTTTGGTCACGACTTGCCACATAACGCAGACTATTGCGAATTTGATGAATCACACACAATTGCACCTCCGTATTAGGGAAGACAGCCTGTATCGCCTCAGGAAAGCCTTTTAAGCCATCAACGCAAGCAATGAGAATATCTTGTACGCCACGATTGTGTAAATCAGTGAGTACCGATAGCCAGTAGTTTGCTCCTTCACTCTCAAAGCAGTATAGACCGATGAGTTCTTTTTTACCTTCGGTATTAAGTGCTAGAAGCGTGTAAACCGCTTTATTGACATAGCGTCCTTCGTCTTTGACCTTGTAGTGAATAGCATCGAGCCAAACAAAGGGATAAACACTATCAAGTGGTCGTGATTGCCATGCTTTAAGCTGTGGTATCAGTTGGTCAGTAATACTGCTAATGGTGGCTTCGGAAACCTCAAGTTGGTAAATTTCAGCGATATGGTTTTTGATTGCGCCATAGCTCATGCCATGAGAAAATAGCGATAAGATACGGTTATCAATTTCAGGCGTGAGTTTGGTTTGGTGTTTCTTGACCAATACAGGCTCAAATTCACCATTGCGGTCTTGGGGTGTTTCTAGCTCAAAGCTACCGACTGTGGATTTGATAGTCTTTTTACTATAACCGTTACGGCGGTTTTTACTAGGATTCTGCTCTAAGTAGCTGTCGATTTCGGCTGATAAGGCAGCTTCAGTGAGTTGTTTGATGAGCGGGGTAAGTACCCCATCACTGCCTGTGATGGGTTTGCCTGATTGGATTGCTTTTAAGGCTTCGTTAAAGTCAAAGTTTTGCATGGTGTCTTTCCTGTTTTTTTGTTAGTTTACAGAATTGACACAGTTTTTTGAACACTACCCCCCCCCATACTGCTTTTACCTCGCTGTGCTGTTTCTGCAAATACTTTGTTGCGGTTGATACGGTGATTATCACATACGGCTAAACTGGTTGAGTCAATGTAGTTTATGCCTGTGCAGTTGTTTTGCATGAGAGATTGTAGGTAGTCACACATGGGAACTATTGCTTTTTCCATGAGTTCTACCATTCTTGTGTAGCTTGGTAGGTTTGGAAAGGCAGGTTTTAGCCATTGGGTGAGGTAGTTGTAGTAGAAGGCTTTAAATTCTCTGTATTTTATTTGGTGAAATACTACCAATATGGTGATGATTTCTGATAAACTAATACGGCATGGTTTGTTTCGTGTTTTTTTACTGCTTTTGCTCTTTTGGGTTAGCATTTTCTTCTGTTGTTCGTTTGTGTATGTTTTGCAATAGTCGTCTATGTGGCAGTATAGTGCTTCGAGGTTGTCCATGTAAGAAGTCCTTGTTAGGGTTGTTTGTGGTGAATTTACTTTAACATATTGGGCTTCTTTTTTTTAGTTTTTTCTTATGTCGAATTTAGGTTAAATAAAGTTAAAATGATGGCACTTGTTAAACCACCGAAAAAGTTAAATTGCCACAATGTATTTAATACAGGATAATCAGTTTTTTCAGTCATAATCAATTCTCATTCATCATTTATTTCAAAAACTTTTGAATCGTAGCCCCAAGTTTTAAGATACGATTAAGGGTCATTGTAGAAAGTTTTAACATTTCATTCGCCCAAGTCGTCAGCGTATCTACAAAATTATGCGTATCTTTAATGCGTTTTTGCACATCAGCATTCTCATTGCTAAACTCAGGGTCATCAATCAAATTCGCCAAAAAATCCACCGTTGGGGCAAGCTCACGGCGATAACGCTGTTCCACAATCGCTTTGGCAAGCTCCCACACATCATTACTGGCACTAGTAAAATAATCCCGTCTGTCGCCCATGATATGCACGGTTTGCACCAAATTTAGGCTTTGCAATTCCTTGATACTGTTGCTCACGTTGGAGCGAGCCACGCCAAGCGTGTCTGTGATTTCTTCGGCATTCATCGGTTTATCCACCAAATACAATAATGCATGAATCTGCGACACGGTGCGGTTTACGCCCCATTTGTTGCCCATTTCGCCCCAATGTAAAATGAATTTTTCCATCGTTGGTGTGAGTTTCATAAATTTCCCCAGTGTGTTAAGATTTTCTATATTTTGCATTTTTTATTAATTTCTGTCAATACAGAAATTAATAAAAATTTTAACTTATCAAAAAATTACTGAAAAATTTAATAAATTCGCCTACAATAAGCACAATCAACCCAAATTTTGAGAAAACCATGAACGACAATCACAACCACAATGACAACCAAAACAATGACATCATCAGCCAATTTTTTAACCCAAGCGAAAGCGAACCACAGCGAGCCGAAGACTTTCGCACAGGCTATGTGGCGATTGTCGGTCGCCCAAATGTTGGCAAATCTACCTTGATGAACCATGTTTTGGGGCAAAAACTCTCTATCACATCTCGCAAACCACAGACCACTCGCCACCGCATTACGGGTATTTTTACCAATGAAGAAATGCAGGCGATTTTTGTGGATACACCGGGTATTCACAGCAAAGAAGTCAAAATGATTAACGAGCGTATGAACCAAACCGCTACTTCAGCATTGGCGGACGTGGACGTGGTGCTGTTTGTCATTGACAGTTTAAAATGGGTGGGCGATGATGAGTTGGTGTTCGCCAAAATCCAAAACCTTGACGTGCCTGTCGTTGCGGTGATTAACAAAAGCGACACGATAAAACAAAAAGGCGAATTGTTTCCATTGTTAGAAAAACTGCACAATACAGGTGTATTTGCCGATATTGTGCCGATTTCTGCCTTGCGTGGGCATAATTTGGACGAACTTGTTAAAGTGATTGGCAAATATTTGCCGATTGCCGAGCCGATTTATGATAGCGAGCAGATTACCGACCGTTCTGAGCGGTTTTTAGCGAGCGAAATTATCCGTGAAAAAGTCATGCGAACGTCAGGCGATGAAATTCCGTACGATTTGACCGTGCAAATTGACACTTACAAGGACGAACCTGCCCACCAAGACCCAAAAACAGGCAAATGGCGAAAAGCGGTAACGTTCGTTGATGCGACTATTTTTGTGGAGCGACAAGGGCAAAAAGTGATTGTGATTGGCGATAAAGGCGAAAAAATCAAACAAATTGGTATGGATGCTCGTCTTGATATGGAAAAAATGTTTGGTAAAAAAATCATGCTCACGCTTTGGGTAAAAGTCAAAAAAGGCTGGAGCGATGATGACAGAGCTTTGACAAGTTTGGGTTATTGATTTGCGAAATCAACCCCTAACAGGCTATGTACTTCACCAAAAACCTTACGGCGAAAATCGTAGCCTAATTTACTTTTTTTCGCAAGAATTGGGCTTGGTGCATGGCATTGGCAAAAAAAACTTACCCTTATTTTATCAAATTCAGCTTTTCGCCACAGGCAAAAACAGTCTAAAAACTTTTAGCCAAAGCCAAATTATTTATCAAAATAACCAACAAATTTTTAGCAGAAATCACGGCAAAAGCAATTTAGCAGGTTTGTATATTAACGAACTTTTGTTAAGAATTTTTGGCATATCCAACGTAGAAGACGCAACGCCAAACCTTTGGCAACAATACGCCCAAACGATTAACGCCATTTTTTTATTATTTCAAGATGACAATCAAAATGACAAATGGAGATTGCATTTTTATTTACGCCATTTTGAAACGGTATTGTTAAATGAACTTGGCTATGCCATTGATTTTTCACAAGATAACTTGCAAAATTCCATTGAAAAAACCTGTTTTTATCACTATCAATTAGAACAAGGTTTTTGTTTTAGCAATGAAAGGCAAAAAAATGCGATTTTGGGTGAAAATTTGTTAATTTGGCAAAATTTATTGGATAATCCGCAAACTTTTGATGAGTTTTTTTGCCAAAATTTAACGAAAACGCCGATATTATTAACCGATTTTGCCAAAATTTATCGTAATATTTTGGATAATTTACTCAATTATCAACCACTCAAAAGCCGTGAATTGTGGCAACAAATGATAAAATATCAATAGCTTACAAAGGAAAAATCATGAATAAAAACAAACCTTTACTCGGTGTAAATATTGACCATATCGCTACTTTGCGAAACGCTCGTGGCGTGGATTACCCTGACCCTGTACAAGGGGCGTTGATTTGCGAGCAAGCAGGAGCGGACGGCATTACGCTACATTTGCGAGAAGACCGCAGACACATCAAAGATGCGGACGTGTACGCCATGAAAAAAGCCTTAAAAACCCGTATGAACCTAGAAATGGCAGTAACGGAAGAAATGCTCGCTATTGCCTGTGATGTTAAGCCAGAATGGGTGTGCCTAGTACCAGAAAAACGCCAAGAAGTCACCACCGAAGGCGGACTTGACGTGATTGGCAATAGCGAAAAAATCGCTCATGCCATTGCAAAATTGCACCAAGTTGGCACGCAAGTTTCGCTATTTATTGACCCAGACATCGCCCAAATTGAAAAAAGCATTGAACTTGGAGCAGATGCGATTGAACTGCATACAGGGGCATATGCTGAATATTGGCTAGAAAAAGACACCACAAAAATTGATAAAGAGCTACAACGCATAAAATTAGCGGTTAATCTCGCCAAAGACAGAAAGCCAAGTTTACTGGTAAATGCAGGACACGGTTTAACTCGTGAAAATGTCGCACCGATTACCGAAATTGACGATATTCACGAACTGAATATCGGTCATGCCATTATCGCCGATAGCGTGTTTATGGGGCTTGACAATGCGGTAAAAGCGATGAGAAATGCTTTTGATAATTAAGAAAAACTTAACAACCTGTCGCATCTTCGCTATGCTTTTTGGTTTTAATCATACCTGTTTTGCTAAAGGTAACTTTAAACATATTTTGAGTTTCTAAATCATTGGGGCAGTATTTGATATGCCCCATATGCCCAATCGGATTGCCATTTTGTGGTTTAAAATCCACATAAATCCTGTTTAAACCGACACTTAAGCGTATCTTGCCATAACGATTTGGCACAGCTGTAAACTCACGCAATGCATCCACGCCATCATCAAAACGATGATTGCCATTTTTATCAATAAAACTTAATAAAAATTCACCATTTCTCGCAACACAGACCCGATTGGCATCAGCGGCACATATGGTTAAGATATTTTGATAAATCATCGCATCTTGCTTGGCATTTACCAAAAAAGTTTGCAATATATTATTGACACTTTGGGCTTCCATTTTTTTGAGCTGTTCTACAAAGCTCGGCACGGCAATCGCAGCGACAATCCCAACAACTGACATCGTTATCAAAAACTCAATCAAAGTAAATCCACAAGTTTTTTTCAAAATAAAATTCCAAAGCAAAAAATCATCACTATCATAAGAAAAAAAATCATAATTTTCCACAAAAAAATATAAAAACGTAAAAAAATGTAAAATAATTGTAGTTTTTCGTGATAAAATATCACAGATGACTAGCAAAAAAAATCTTTTTGCATTAAAATTCCACCATATCAACAACTGGTATAGTCTATCTATTATTGGTGTGCATTTTTTAATCAAATTTATACAAAAACCATAAAGATTTTAAGGTTTTTTGTAATAATTTGACGAAAAAATAAAAAAATGGTTGTTATTTTAATGATAAAACGTTAAGCTATTAACAACTGAAGTTTTAGGGTGGGTTTGCACTCACTTACGATAGGTAGACTATCATTTGTAACTTAAAGACAAATCCTTCTGGAGGAATTATGAAAGTATATAACAAAATCGCGCTTGCGATTCTAGCTTCTAGTGCCGCTGCTACTGCATCTGCTGGCGTAACTGTAACCCCATTAATGTTGGGCTATCATGTATCTAACGATATCTCTGACACTGCTAAAAAACAACGTGGTACTTTAGATGCTGGTACTCAAACTGTTCTAAGCACTCAAGTAGCTAATGACCCTAAAATTAGTGGTCGTGGTAACGGTGTTGCATTAGACAGCGATTTGTATGTAGGTGCAGGTATCGGTATTGAGTTAACTCCAACTATCGCATTAGAGCTTGAATACGGCGAAAAAAATACTGACGCTTATGCAAATGAAGTTTCAAAAAATGCTGGTTTAGATTTTGACGCAAAACAAAAAATGTACTCAGGTAACGTTACCGTTGGTACAGAAACTTTCACAGGTTATACTAACAGCCCATTCAAACCATACGTATTAGTTGGTGCGGGTGTGTCTGATATCTCTGTAAAAAACAAAAAAGCTTACACTAAATCAAACGGTCAAAATGTTGCAGCAGGTACTGAAGTTGCAGAATCTAAAGATACAATTGGTAACTTAGGTCTAGGTGCTTACTACCGTATCAACGATGCATTAAGCCTACGTGGTGAAGCACGTGCTATCCACAACTTTGACAACAACTGGTGGGAAGGCATGGCATTGGCTGGCTTGAACGTTGTTCTAGGTGGACACTTAGCACCAGCAGCAGCTGTTGTTGAGCCAACAGTTGTACCAGTTGCACCAGTTGCACCAACTATCGTAGCTGAAGGCGACGAAGACCAAGACGGCGTAGTAGATAGCCTAGACCAATGTCCAGGCACACCATTAAATGTCGTTGTTGACGCACAAGGCTGCCCACAACAATTGGTAACAGATGACCAATTACGTATGGAATTGCGTGTATTCTTTGACAATGACAAAACTATCATCAAAGACCAATACAAACCAGAAATCCAAAAAGTTGCAGAAAAAATGAATGAATATCCAAATGCAACTGCTGCGATTGAAGGTCATGCTTCTAAAAACTCTAAACGTTCAAGTGCAAAATACAACCAACGTTTATCAGAAGCTCGTGCAAACGCAGTTAAAGGCGTGTTAGTGAACCAATTCGGTATTAACCCAGCACGTATCAGCACAGTAGGTTATGGTTTTGACCGTCCAATCGCTGACAATGCGACTAAAGAAGGTCAAGCAATGAACCGTCGTGTATACGCAACTATCTCTGGTAACAAAACTCAAACAGTTACCCAAACTAAAGATATGAACGTACAATAATCTTTAGCATGAGAAACCAGAAAAGCTACCCCTTGAACGGGTAGCTTTTTTGTTATTTTATAAAATTTATCAAGAGAAATTTATGTCAGATTCTATCAAAAATCTTCGCAATATTGCGATTATTGCCCACGTTGACCATGGTAAAACCACTTTGGTTGACAAACTTCTACAACAATCAGGTACTTTTGGTGAGCGTGCCGCCGAGGTTGAGCGTGTGATGGACTCAAACGCCCTAGAGCAAGAGCGTGGGATTACTATTTTAGCCAAAAACACTGCAATCCGTTGGACCAATCCAAAAGACGGTCAAGAATACCGTATTAATATCGTGGATACCCCCGGTCACGCCGACTTTGGTGGCGAAGTTGAACGTGTGATGTCGATGGTGGACTGTGTTCTATTGCTGGTTGATGCGGTTGATGGTCCTATGCCACAGACACGTTTTGTTACATCAAAAGCCTTTGCGCGCGGCTTAAAACCAATTGTTGTGATTAACAAAATTGACAAACCATCGGCACGTCCAGACTGGGTGATGGACCAAGTGTTTGATTTGTTTGATAATTTGGGTGCAACCGATGAGCAGTTGGATTTTCCGATTGTTTATACATCAGCGATGAACGGCATTGCAGGATTAGAGCCTGACGCATTGGCGGAAAATATGCAACCGTTGTTTGAAACGATTGTCAATGTGGTAGAACCACCGCACGTGGATACCGAGGGCCCGTTCCAAATGCAAATTTCTAGCCTTGATTATGACAATTTTAAAGGTTTAATCGGTATCGGTCGTATTCAACGTGGCTCGGTAAAAACCAACACGCCTGTAACCGTGATTGACAAAGAAGGCAACAAACGCAATGGTCGTATTTTGCAAATCATGGGTTATCACGGTCTGGAGCGTATTGAAGTGCCGATGGCACAAGCAGGTGATATCGTGTGTATCACAGGTATTGATGCGTTAAATATCTCGGACACGATTTGCGACCCACAAAATGTCGAAGCCTTACCAGCGTTAAGCGTTGATGAGCCGACTGTTTCGATGACTTTCCAAGTAAACAACTCACCATTTGCAGGTAAAGAAGGCAAATTCGTGACTTCTCGTAATATCCGTGAACGTCTTGAGCGTGAATTGATTCACAATGTGGCGTTGCGTGTGGAAGATACCGACAGTCCTGATAAATTTAAAGTGTCTGGTCGTGGCGAATTGCATTTATCGGTATTGATTGAAAATATGCGTCGTGAAGGTTTTGAACTTGGCGTTTCTCGTCCAGAAGTGATTGTACGTGAAGTTGATGGCGAAAAACAAGAACCGTATGAAAACGTGATTTTTGACGTTGAAGAACAACATCAAGGTGCGGTAATGGAACAAATGGGATACCGTAAAGGCGAACTAACCAATATGGAAGTGGACGGCAAAGGTCGTATCCGTATTGAAGCGGTCGTGCCGTCTCGTGGTCTGATTGGTTTTCGTTCAGAGTTTTTGACCTTGACATCAGGTACAGGGATTATGACTTCAAGTTTTTCACACTATGGTCCTGTCAAAGCGGGCGAAGTGGCAAAACGCCAAAACGGTGTGTTAATATCGATGGTGACAGGTACGGTGTTAGGCTATGCCTTGTTCAACCTACAAGACCGTGGACGTATGTTCGTGTCGCCACAAACCGAAGTATACGAAGGCATGATTGTCGGTCAAAACTCTCGTAGCGATGACATGGTGGTAAACCCAACCAAAGCCAAACAGCTGACCAACGTGCGTGCAAGTGGTACAGACGATGCGATTATTTTAACGCCACCAATTATCTTTACGTTGGAACAAGCGTTAGAATTTATTGAAGATGATGAATTGGTTGAAGTTACGCCAAAATCTATCCGTCTGCGTAAAAAACACTTGACCGAAAACGACCGTAAACGCAACAGTCGTGGTAATTAATTGAACAAATTAATTAAGAATATCTAAAAAATAAATAAAAAATAGCTTGTCAATGCAAGCTATTTTTTATAATATGATCCGTTATTTATTCATTTGATAATTTTGAAAACAGTGAATTTATAATTTTCAATTAAAAATGTGATAACAAAAATTTTTTTCACATACAACAAACACAAAACAACCTTAGGTTGGGGTATTTTCTTATGAGTATATTACAAGAATTTAAAGAATTTGCGGTAAAAGGCAATGTGATGGATTTGGCTGTCGGTGTGATTATCGGTGGTGCGTTCGGTAAAATCACCACGTCATTGGTTGAAGATGTAATTATGCCAATCATCTCTGCGATTATGGGCGGTAAGATTGATTTTACCAATATGTTTGTAGTGTTGGGGAATGTTCCAGAAGGCACAGCGATGACCTACGAAGCCCTGAAAGCCGCCGGTGTGCCAGTGCTTGCCTATGGCAATTTTATCACCATTGTGATTAATTTTATCATTTTGGCATTTATCGTATTTATGTTGGTAAAAGGCATGAATAAAATGCGTAAACAAGCAGAAGCCGAGCCAGAAGCACCAGCAGAGCCAAGTGAAGAAGTATTGTTACTGCGTGAAATCAGTGCCAAACTTAGCAAATAATAACAAGTTATTGTTGATTATCAAAGCTCAAAAACCCTTAAAGTCATTGCTTTAAGGGTTTTATTTTGGCAAAATATTCATCAAAATCAACTTAATAGAACCATGAGAAAAATATGACACAGCACGTGATAGTGCTAGGTGCGGGCGTTGTGGGTGTAACGACCGCTTGGCAACTGGCACAAGCAGGCTTTAGCGTTACCGTGATTGAGCAAGAAAGTGGGGCTGGGCTACAAACGTCTTTTGCCAATGGTGGACAAATATCGGTTTGTCATGCAACGCCGTGGGCAAATCCTAGCACCCCGATGAAAGCATTAAAATGGCTATGGCAAGAAGATGCCCCCTTGTTATTTCGTTGGCAACGTTTGTTTGGACGAGATTTTGATGCGGATTTATGGCGATGGGGTTGGCAGTTTTTACAACAATGTCAATCAATAAATGCCGATAAAAACTTGGTGCAAATGGTTAATTTGGGTCTGTATTCTAGACAAATTTTGACAAAAGTGCGAGAGCAAACCCACATTGATTACGATTGTTTAACCAAAGGCATTATGCACTTTTACACCGATAAAAAAGAGTTTGAGCAAGCCCATGCTCCGACCGAACGTATGCGACAGTTGGGTTGTGACCGTGAAATTATCAGCGTGAAACAGGCGATTTTGCTAGAGCCTGCCCTTGCCAGTTGTGCCGACAATTTGGTTGGTGCGACTTATACCGCCCTTGATGAATCAGGCGATGCCAAAAAATTTACCCAAGAGCTTGCCAAACATTGCCAAAATCAAGGCGTTCAATTTTTGTTTAATCATCAGATTGAACGACTTTTATTTAAAAATCAACAAATTACAGGGGTAAAAGTTGTTACTGAACAACAAAGCCAAGTCTTAACTGCCGACAAATATGTGTTGGCGATGGGCAGTTATAGTCCATTTTTGGTAAAAGATTTGGGCGTGCATTTGCCGATTTATCCTGCCAAAGGCTATTCTGCGACTTATCCTGTCGTGGATAAAGACAAAACCCCCTATGTCAGTTTGATTGATGATGAGTATAAATTGGTTTATTCACGGCTAGGTGAACGCTTGCGGGTGGCAGGGACGGCAGAGTTTAATGGTTTTAATTTGGCATTAAATGCGGTGCGTTGTCAAGCAATTAGCCGTAGAGTACAACAAGTATTTGGTAATGTGGTGGATTTTTCACAGCCAAATTTTTGGACAGGCTTGCGACCGATGACACCGTCCAATGTGCCAATTATTGGGCGTGCGGTCAATGCTCAAGGGCGGATTGACAATCTGTATCTGAATACTGGACATGGTACGCTGGGTTGGACGCATTCAAACGGCTCAGCAAAGGCAATGAGTGATATTTTGTTGGGCAAAAAGCCTGATGTGGATTTTAATTTTGTCGGTTTAACATAAAATTTACGCCATTATTTTGGAAAAATAATGCTAAAGGTTGAGCTTTTGCCAATTTGAGATGTAATATGTAATTTTGCATGATGTTGATTTAATACATGCTTCACAATCGCCAATCCCAAACCCGTCCCACCTGTTTCACGGCTACGTCCGCTATCCACACGATAAAACCGCTCGGTCAGCCGTTCAATGTGTTCAGGTGCGATACCGATACCGTTATCCGACACGCTAAAATGGTAGCCATCGGCTTGTTCCGTCCAACGGATATGAATTTCACCGCCTTTGGGCGTGTATTTAATGGCGTTGGTGATAAGATTATTTAATGCACTTGTTAGATAATCTTCATAACCTTGTAGGTGGGCTTGGCTGTCAATTTCCAAATGAATGAGATGTTCAAAATCACGATTTTGGGCTTGGGCATCGTCAAACAACTGGGTCAAAAGTCTTGGCATATCAATTTCTTTCATCTCGCCAAGGTTGTTGTCATTTTCAAGTTTTGACAACAGCAACAAATCGTTGATGATATTTTTCATGCGTAAACTTTGTTGCGACATTTGTGAAAACGCCCGTTGCCAGCGTGGTTCAAGGTCTGGCTGTTCGCTAAAAGTTTCAAGATAACCCATTAGCACCGTCAAAGGCGTGCGTAATTCGTGCGATACATTGGCAACAAAGTCTTTTCGCATGGTGTCAAGCTGTTGGTGTCGTTCGCTAAGCTCTTGTTTTTCTTGGGAAATTTTTTGGATTTTTAGGGCGGATTTTTCAAAAAAAGGGTTTAAACCGATTTTGTTGTCTAACTGATTTTCCGAATTGTCCAAAAATTTTTGCAAATGTTGTAATTGATAAAATAGAAAAATGCAAAAAATACCGAAACCTAGACTAAAACTCAGCGTCAAAGCAAATAATAAGCCAGAAATTTGCCAATTTTTGCAAAAAAATGCCAAAATTAAGCCAAAACATAGCGAAATTGCGATGACAATGCCAAAGTTTTTCCATAAATAGGTGGTTAAGGTGCGTTTTGCCATTTTTATTATCAGCCAAAAGGTGAAAAAGATAGCATGATGATACGGTTTTTTTGTTACAATGCCATGAAATTTTTTCAAAAATGGGAGAGATGATGAAAGCGAGAATTTTAGCCGTGGGGCAAAAAATGCCGACATGGGTGCAAACGGGTTTTGACGATTATTATAAACGTATTCAACCCATGCTTGCAACCGAAATGGTGGAAATCCCAGCGAGCAAACGTGGCAAAAATCCATCGGCGAGCGAGCTTGAAAAATATGCCATTACTGAAGGCGGTCTGATTTTGCAAGCCCATGCCAATGCCAAGCGAGAGCGGTTGATTTGCCTTGATGTGCGTGGCAAAAACCTGTCCACCGAAGATTTGTCCGACAAAATCAGCGAATCCATGCAAATGGGCGATGATATGGCGTTTGTGATTGGTGGGGCGGACGGCTTGTCAAAAGATGTGTTGGCAAAGGCGGATTTTAAGTGGTCGTTGTCAAATTTGACTTTGCCACACCCCTTGGTGCGAGTGTTGTTGATGGAGCAGTTGTACCGAGCGATGACGATTATCCATCATCACCCGTATCATCGTGGTGATTATTTTTAACCTCAATCAATTCATTTGCTAAATCTTCAACACAAGGTTGCATATTATTTCCTTAAAATCACTCAACCGTTACTTTCGCATACGCCTTTTTCCCTGCTTGGATAATCACCGTTTGCCCAGCTTTTAGCGAAAAACCTGTGTCCACGATTTCATTATCCACTTTCACTGACTTGTTTTTCAAAAAGTCTTTGGCTTGAGCTGAATTTTTGACAAGCCCTGCTTGATTTAGCACTTGAACGATAAACAATTGCTCTTCGCCATTTAAACTTAGCGTAACTTCTGGTAAATCAATCGGCAATTCACCGTCCGCTAAGCGATTGCCTGCCGATTTGTGGGCGTTTTCCGCCGATTCTTTATCATGAAAACGCTCAATCAATTCCAACGCCAAAATACGCTTAATCTCTTGCGGATTGCGACCGTTCGCCATTTCATCAAGCAAAGCATTCACTTCGCTCATCGGTTTAAAACTTAACAACTCAAAATAACGAGCAATTAGCGTATCAGGCATAGACAGGATTTTTTGGTACATCATACCCGCAGGGTCATTGATACCGATGTAATTGCCGAGCGATTTGCTCATTTTTTGCACACCGTCTAAGCCTTCCAAAATTGGCATGGTAATACACACTTGTGGTTCTTGGTCGTAGCGAGATTGTAGCGTTCGCCCCATTAGCACGTTAAAGGTTTGGTCAGTACCACCAAGTTCCACGTCCGCTTTCATCGCAATGCTGTCATAGCCTTGCACGAGCGGATACAAAAATTCATGAATAGAAATCGGTGTTTGGCTTTCATAACGCTTTGAAAAATCATCACGCTCAAGCATACGAGAAACCGTCTGCTGACTTGCCAATGCAATCATATCGCCTGCCGACATTTTGCCAAACCAGTCTGAGTTAAACATAATCGTGGTTTTGCTTTTATCCAAAATTTTAAAAACTTGGTCGGCATACGTTTGGGCGTTTGCTTTCACTTGCTCTTCAGTCAATGGCGGACGAGTGGCGTTTTTGCCCGATGGGTCGCCAATGCGAGCAGTGTAATCTCCAATCAAAAACAGCACTTCATGCCCCAAATCTTGAAAATGACGCAATTTATTTAGTACCACCGTATGCCCAAAATGCAAATCTGGGGCGGTCGGGTCCATGCCAAGTTTGACACGCAATGGGCGTTTGGCTTTGAGTTTTTTGATTAAATCTTCTTTAGAATAAATATCTTGCACGCCACGTTCAATTAGGGCTAATTGTTCTTCAATCGGTAAAAAGTTGCTCATAATGCACCTGTTTGTTTATTAAAAATTAAGAACCTGTATTCACAACATTACGCAGTAAAATTTTATATTTTTTTAATGGATATTTGTTTTCTTTTTCATTGCAAAAACGTTGTGAATACAGGTTCTAAGTAAAAATTGTGATTATTCTAACATAAATTGTTAAATAAAAACCAAAAAAATAGCCACACTTTCGCATGGCTATTTTGTTAATTTTACAACAAGCTGATTTTACAAAAAACTGCTTATTTTAATTTTTTTAACGAAGTAACACGGCAGTCTTTATAAATAATTTCTGACGCTTCGTTTTGAATGCTCACATTGGCTTTGTGGTAGTTTGACAAAGTGAAATCATTGCTACCTTCGGTCATCAAGCTATAGTTATTTTCATCGCCAAACACCGTATCTACGCTGTCTGAGCGGTCAAGGTTAATCGGCATAAAGCGGTTTTTGCCGTTGGCATAAATACTGGCATAAGTTGGCAATTTTTCAGCATTAAAGCCATAAGTTACTTTGGTTTTTTTGTTGCCTTGACATTGATAAGACACTTCACGTTTTAAAACGGTGCTTGCGTCCGCTTCATGAGCGTCAGTCGCACTGTATTCTGCGTGGGCTGTGCCGACAAGGGCAGTCATGGTTAAAGCAGTTAAAGCGATGGTTTGTAGTTTCATGTTCATTACCTTTTAATTAATTTACCAAAAATTGTCATGCAAAAGCACAACGTAAAAATTAAGTTTTGTTAAACAATTTGCGTTTAATAACTTATGATATTATTTTAACAAAAAAAATTGGCAAAAATAGGGTAAAAAAGTAATGAATTGTTGCTAGGATAAGCAATTTTGTAAAAAAAGCGATTTTTTGACATAAATTGTTACATTTGACACAATCAACAATAGGAAAGTTATTTTGAAACATTTATTTGAAAAAAAATCAACAAAAAACAAAGATTTTACTTGACCCTGTCGCTAGGTAAGCGATAATAAGCAGTTAAATTTTATTTTAGGTAACGCCATGTCTAATAGCGAACAAAAGTCTTATTTTTTGCATGAAACGGTTTTGTTAAAAGAAACGGTTGCTAGTGTTTTGGGTGTAAAAAAAGTAGATGATTTGCAAAAAAATTTGCCAAAAAAATCGGGCATTTTTGTGGATGCAACCTTTGGGCGTGGCGGACATAGCCGATTGTTGCTTGAATACCTTGCCGATGATGCGGTTTTGGTGGTGTTTGACAAAGACCCACAAGCGATAGCAGTTGCCAAAAACTTGGCAAAAAACGACAGCCGTATCAAAGTCGTGCATGATAGTTTTGCTAATATTATCAATGCGTTAGCAAGTTTAAATATTGACAAAGTGGACGGTATCATGGCGGATTTGGGCGTGTCTAGTCCACAGCTAGATGATGGCAGTCGTGGCTTTAGCTTTATGCGTGATGGCGTGGTGGATATGCGAATGGACACCAGCCGTGGGCAGTCGGTGGGCGAGTGGCTACAGATGGTTGATGAAGAAACGCTTGCTAATGTGCTTTTTGAGTATGGCGAAGAACGCTATAGCCGTAGGATTGCCCGTGCGATTAAGCAGATGGAAAATTACAATTCCACATTAGAGCTTGCTGAAACCATCAAACAAGCCCACCCAAATTGGCAAAAAGGCAAACACCCTGCAACCCAGAGTTTTCAAGCCATGCGGATTTTTATTAACAATGAATTGGGTGATGTGGAGACGTTTTTGGACGCAAGTTTGACCGTGCTAAAACCAAATGGACGGCTTGCGGTGATTAGCTTTCATTCGCTAGAAGACAGACGCATTAAGCAGTTTTTGCAAAAGCACAGCAAGGGGCAATACCCAGAAGATGAGCAGTTGCCGATACCGCCAAAACGCCCAAAATATCTGACAAAACCCGAACGCACCGCCCCAAGCGATGGCGAAGTTAAGCAAAACCCACGAGCCAGAAGTGCGTGGCTAAGGTCGGCAAGTCGCACTGATATTGTTTTTTAACCGTTTTTTTTAATTTTTTCACAGTCAAGCAGTTTGTTATGCTAAAATCCAATGCAACCTTTTTAAACAACGCAAAAAATTCTCAGTCAAATCCTGATAAAGCCAGTTTTATGGACAATGTGCAGGTCGCTAAGGCAATCTTTGCTAAAAAAAACCAACAAAATTCCACTAAATTAACACCGCACCGTGGCACAACAGGCGTGAATCAAGATGGCATTCAACAAAATATCAATGATGTACTTAATGCCGAATATCGTGGCATGAGTTTATACAGCATTGCGATGATTTTTTTGATTATTGCGATTTTGTGGACAGGGGTGCAAACGGTTGAACAGGTGCAACAATATCACCAAGAATACGGACAGTTGCAACAGTTAAAAAAAGATTTTCGTGCACTTCAGATTGAACACCAACAAATGTTGATTGAACAACAGGCATTTAGTGCCACGCCTCAAGTTACCAATCGTGCGGTTACTGAGTTAAATATGTTTTATCCCAACGTGTCTGACCGTATGATTATTAATAACAATGGACAAGAAATTCATCAAAAAAACTTCTGACGAAGATGTTAAACCCATTGTAATTGACTAAAATACTCAACATTAATTCACTGATGTAACTATATTATGTTTAAGCTGTCAAAAAATAAAAAAACCACCCAAAAAACTACCACAACCAAACGCAAAAATGCAGGTGCGTCCATGCGAGCCAGCGTGGAAACGGACAACCCACGTTTTAAATTGGTTTGGTTGTTGATGGTGCTGTGTTTTGGGGCATTGTTTAGCCGTTTGGCATATGTGCAAGTGATTAACCCAGCTTATTACCAAGAAAAGGGCAACCAACTGATTACCACCACGGTCAAACAGTCGCCGTATCGTGGCATGATTACTGACAGAAACAATATTCCTTTGGCGATTTCAGCACCGTTGGTTACGGTCGTTTTTAGCCCACACGATTATGCAGTTGAGTACTACAGTTTAAAAAAGAGTGAAGAAGAATTAAACAAATCCACCCCCAGTAAAGTGGTGAATGAAAATAAAGCACGAGTTGCCAAACGTCTGCAAAACATGGATTTGCAACGATTATCAGCATTAACAGGAATCGATGTCAATCAGTTCAAACATGCGGTACAAATTAACAACAACATAGATTTTTCGGACGAAGAAGCGGTCAAATCCGTGTTACCAAATGGGGCAGGTTCGCATTATTTTATGTTGATGAAAAATGTCAGTCCAGAAAACGCCCAAGGTGTGATAAATGCCGACTTTGCAGGGGTGAATGTGGAGTATTTTTACCAACGTTTTTATCCACAGCCACAACCAAACGCACAGTTGTTGGGTTTTATGTCAAAATCTGATGACAAAGATGGCGGACATTATCGTGGACAATCAGGGATTGAGCGGGTTTTTGATGAGCAATTATCGGGTGATTTTGGCGAAGTGATGGTAATGAAAGATGCCAAAAATAACCGTTTAAAAGAAATCAAACAAATCAAACCTGAAGTTGCAGGCAAAGACATTCAGTTAACCATTGATTCACGCTTGCAATATATTTTGTATCAAGAGTTGGAGCGTGCAGGGCGTTTGCAAAAAGCCCAATGGGCGACAGGTATGATAGTTGATGTCAGTTCTGGCGAAGTGCTTGCCATGTCAAACTGGCCGTCATTTAACCCCAATGATTTAAACAGTATGACCAACGAAAATCAGCGAAATCATGCGTTGATTGATATGTTTGAACCGGGTTCGGTGATGAAGCCTATTACTGTTGCGACAGGGTTAAAATCAGGGCAATATAATTTAAATTCAAAAATTAACACAAGCCCTGGTAGCATGAATGTGCAAGGGCATACCATCAGAGACCACGGCAATTTGGGTGTGATTAGCTTACGTCAGCTTATCCAAAAATCCAGTAATATCGGCTCGGCAAAAATCGCTTTGTCTTTACCACCAAGTACCATGAGCGAAACTCAAAAACTATTTGGTTTTGGCAAAAAAACTAATCTGAAATTACCGGGGGAAGTGGCTGGCAACGTTCCTACGCCCAACAACAATGAAATCGCACGCCGAGCGACAGTCTCTTATGGTTATGGACTTAACGTAACACTGGCTCAACTGGCACAAGCCTACACAGTGCTAGGCTCTGGCGGTATTTTTCGTCCTTTGACTGTGGTAAGAAGTAGCCGTGATAACGCCATCAATAGCCACAGTCTTAACAATGTCGCCGTGCCATTTGCCAAGCCAGACAGCACACAAATTATCAAAAATTCTGATGCCTTGGCGGTCGTGGATATGATGTCAAGCGTAACCGAAGCAGGTGGAACGGCACGCCTTGCCGCCATTGATGGCTACCGTGTCGCAGGTAAAACAGGCACAGCCAGACGTGTGAACCCAAAAGGCGGTTATTATGATAACCAATATCATACTTCATTTGTCGGTATTGCCCCAGCCTCTAACCCTCGCTTTGTCGTGGCGATTATGGTGGAAAATCCGCAATTACAAAAATTTGGCGGCTTGGTCGCAGCACCCGTATTTAAAAACGTGATGAAAGAAACCTTGCGTCTGTACAACGTGCCTTTTGACAAACCGTTAACAGGCAAAGAAGTAACCAGTGTAGATGCCAACAGTGCCAATGATTTATAAAAACACACATGATAAAAAGGAAAAAATCATGAAAATTTCGCAATTTACTCTAAATAATGAATTAAAACAAATTTTACAATTAGTTGAAAATTTAACTTTTAACAACTTTGCCGTTGATAGCCGAAAAGTGCAAAAAGGCGATGCGTTTATTTTGTTAAAAAGCCAAAATCCCAATGCCAAATTTGATTTGCAAACGCTTGGCAGTTATTTAAACCAAGTCAAAGACAAAGCGGTGTTTGTGTTGTCCGAGCTTGACGTGTCAGAGATAGCCAAAGCGTATGATTTTCCGATTGTGCTTTTGCCAAACATTCGGAATTTTTTGGGTGATTTGATTTGTCAAAGTTTGCAATTGACCGAAAAAGCGTTAAATGAAAAAATAGCCTTGCCAAAAATCGTTGCCGTTACAGGCACAAATGGCAAAACTACCGTCAGCCAACTTACCGCCCAGCTTATCAGCCAAGCCAACATCAAAACCGCTGTCATGGGAACGGCAGGTAATGGCATTCTACCCAATCTTACCCCAAGCACGCACACCACGCTTGAAGTGTTTAATTTGCACCATACCATTTTTGATTTTGCCAAACAAGGCGTACAGGCGTTAGCGATTGAAGCCAGCTCGCACGGCTTGCACCAACAGCGTTTACAGGGCGTGGGCGTTAATGTGGCGATGTTTACCAACCTTAGCCGAGACCATTTGGATTATCATGCCGACATGGACGATTATGCACAGGCTAAGGCACGTTTGTTTGATAAAAATGAATTTCCACAATTGACGCACGCCATCATCAATCTTGATGATGAGTTTAGCGAGTTGATGATTAACAAGGCAAAACAGTCGGATTTGACCGTTTGGACGTACAGTTTAACCAACGATAAAGCCGATTTTTTTGCCAAAACAATCGCCCCAAGTTTGAGCGGTGTGGATTTGATTTTAACAACGCCACGAGGGGAATTGGCGGTAAAAAGTCCGCTGTTAGGGCGGTTTAATGTGGCAAATTTATTGGCAAGTATTGGCGGTGTTTTGGCTTTATCAGAGAGTGGGGTAATGGGTTTAACACTTGACCAAATCCAAACCGCTGTGCCAAATTTGTATGGAGCGATTGGGCGAATGGACAGAGTGCCTTCAAAAGCTGGCTGTTTTATCGTGGATTATGCTCACACGCCAGATGCACTTGAGCAGGTTTTTACAAGTCTAAAACAGCACTGCACAGGCGAGTTGTGGGCGGTATTCGGCTGTGGCGGTGATAGAGATAAGGGCAAGCGTCCGCTGATGGCACAAGTTGGACTAAAATTTGCCGATAAGGTGATTTTTACCGCTGACAACCCACGCACCGAAAACCCTAACGCTATTTTAAACGATATGCAACAAGGCATGACCTGCGAGCAACATTACAAGGCGATGATTGAGCCTGACCGCAAAACGGCGATTGAATATGCGGTGCAAAATGCAGGGGCGAATGATATTGTGGTGATTGCAGGCAAGGGGCATGAGACTTATCAAGAGATTGATGGTGTACGGTATGATTTTGATGATAAAGTGATTGTTAAAAATGCGTTGGGAAAATTTGGGAAGTAACGTGAATATTAAAGTTTATTGCCAGTAAGAACATTCTTGCGGTCGGGCTTGACCGTCTGGGAGCAGGAATCCCCGAACGATAGGGAGGAGAGGAAGTCAAAAACAAAAACTATCTAAGATTTTGGCAGTTAACTTGATATATATCAAGATATATACTATAATCAGTCTAAAAAGGAGTGCTTATGTCAAATTTACACATTTCTTCTAAAACCAGCCCACCAACTTCAATCCCAACAACCGCCAAAATCTTCATGAACGGACGCAGTCAAGCTGTACGCTTGCCATTGGCATATCGTTTTGATACCGATGAAGTTTATATCAGCCGTGATGAGACAACAGGCAACATCATTTTGTCTGCCAAACCCAAAAAAATAAACGATTGGAACAGCGTATTTCAAGCCATCAGCGAATTGCAAGTGGACGATGTGGCAGGATTTTTAGACACACCAAAAGACGACAGAGAGCCAAAAGACGTGTTTGGAGATTGGCACGCATGAAACAGTATATGTTTGAAACCAATATGCTTAGTTTTTTATTACGCAGTGTCATGCAAAATCAGCATACTCGCATTCAAGAAAAATTGGCGTATTGTCATCATTCACAATTGTTTATTTCTAACATTGTGCTTGCCGAAGTGTTATTTGGGCTTGCCAAAAAACCTGAAGCAACACGTCTACACAAGGCAACGCATTTACTCCTTGAGCAGTTTAATGTGGCGGTTTTTGATGAAAAAATGAGCGAACATTATGGGCAATTTAAAGCAAATTTGATACGTTCTGGCAAAAATCTCACGCCACTGGATTTATTAATAGCATCTCACGCTGATGGGCTTGGCATGACTTTGATAAGTAATGACCAAGCGTTTTTTCAATTGGAAAATTTTAGTGTGGAAGATTGGACGGTATAAAAATAATGCTCAAATTTGACGAATTGATAAGAACCTTATTTGTAGAAATTGATAAATATAATTTTTATTTAAAATTAAAAATTGAACTTATCAAAACCCACGACAATCGATTTTATACACGAGTGTTTGAAGAAAATCTTTATGAATTAACACCAACTTTTGACGAAAGTTTTTTTGCACCCAATCACCGTTCGGACGAGTTGTTATTTATTCCTATTGATTATTATTTTGATAAGGATAAATATGATGACGAGCAAGAATGCCTTGAAAAAACGCTACAAAAAATTGAGCAGATTTTTAATTAAAAGAGAAAAAATATGACCCCATACATTTGGCAAAAAGAAAACCTAACCCAAGCGGTAAAAGACCTAAACCCAACTTGGCAAGGCGAATTTACCGCACAAAGTACCAAAATCACGACTGACACTCGCAAAATTGAGCAAGGCGACATTTTTTTGGCAATTAAAGGCGACAACTTTGACGGACATGACTATGTGCAAACCGCCAAAGACAAAGGGGCGATTTTAGCCATTATCAGCACGGCTCAAGCGGTGGAATTACCGCAACTGATTGTCAGCGATACCAAACTGGCACTTGGCAAACTTGGGGCGTATCGCAGAGACCAGCACCCAAATCTCAAAGTCGTTGCCATCACAGGCTCGATGGGCAAAACCACCGCCAAAGAAATGCTCGGTGCGATTTTGGGTCGCATTGCCCCAACGCTCATCACTCGTGGCAATCTCAACAACGATTTGGGCGTGCCGATGATGTTGCTTGAATTAACGGACGAACACCGCTATGCTGTCATGGAGCTGGGGGCGAACCACGTTGGAGAGATTGCTTATACTACAAGCCTTGTCAAGCCTGATGTGGCGTGCGTGCTAAACATTGGCACGGCTCATTTGGGCGAGTTTGGCGGACGAGACAACATTGCCAAAACCAAAGCCGAAATTTATCAAGGTTTAAATCAAGATGGCGTGGCGGTTGTGCCGTTTGGTGATGATTATTTTGAAATTTTGCAAAATACCGCTCAAAATTTTACCAAAAATATTATCACTTTTGGTGAGCGTGAAGTATCGCTTGAGCAGGCTGGCGTAGATATAAGCAAAATTCACGAAATTGGCTTGACCAAAGACGACATGATTATGCTTGCAGGCGATGTATTTGCCGATGATGTGGACGTGGGCAATGTGTGCGAATCTAGCCTAAATTTTAATTTTGAAATTGATGAAATTCAAAGCACAGACGTAACCTTGCATTTTGCAGGCGAGCATAACATTACCAATGCGTTGGCAAGTTCCGCTTGTGCGGTGGCGTTGGGATTATCCATTGATGAGATTGCACAAGGTTTAAACGTGGCAAAACCTGCTAAAGGGCGGTTAAATTTTAGTGACTTTACCAATAAAGGGGGCAAACATACGCTGATTGATGACACTTACAATTCCAATCCGTCTGCGGTAATGGCGGCTGCTAACGTCTTGATAAATCAAGATAAAGTAAAAGTTTTGGTGCTGGGTGATATTGGCGAGCTTGGCGATGAAGCGGTCAATGAACACGCCAAACTTGGCGAAAAACTTGCCCAAATGCCAATTGATAAATTACTGGTAGTCGGTGAATTAATGGCTCATACGGCAAAATCCGCCAATGCCATTACGCCTGATTTTGCCATTCATTTTGACAACAAAAGCGACTTGGCAGAGCATTTAAAACAACTGCTTGCCAATGACGCTTGCACCGTGCTGTTTAAAGGTTCACGCTTTATGGCGATGGAAACGGTGATTGCGGATTTATTAACCAACAATTAAAAATAGAGCTTTTGGCAAAAACTGTTACGTTTTGCAAAACTTGATGATTTTTTTGCCAAAATTCTTTACAATAGCACTTTTTTATTATTTTTGCTAATTTATACCAAATATATCAAATACAATAAATTTTGTGTGGTAGAGGCGTATTGTATACGCCCTTAAATAAAATGCATTTTATCATTAGCCAAAATCCAAAAATTCCAAATAAAGGAGCAACCCATGCTATTATGGTTGTTTGAATGGCTTAGCCAGTTTTATTCCCCATTTTCGGCAGTGTCGTCCTTGACATTGCGAACTTTGCTGTCGGTTTTGACAGCGTTGGGCATTTGTATTGCACTTGGTAATCCTGTGATTGACCGCTTGCACGCACTCAAATTTGGGCAGGCTATCCGTGATGACGGTCCAGAAAGCCACAAGAAAAAAATCGGCACGCCAACGATGGGCGGTGTGTTTATTTTAATCAGTATCTTTTTGACGACAATCCTATGGGCGGATTTGACCAATCCGTATATTTGGATTTTGATGGTGGTGTTGCTGATTTTTGGGGCAGTCGGTTGGGCTGATGATTGGCTAAAAATTAAGCATAAAAACCCAGATGGCTTAATCGCTCGCAAAAAATATTTTTGGTTATCGCTTGGTGCATTGTTTGTCGGTATTTCGTTGTATTTTATCGCCACAAAACAAACTGATGTCGCCACCACAAAAGCCATGCAGGACTTGTTAATTCCGTTGTTCAAAAATTGGAATATTGCGTTTTCGGCTGTGCCGTTTGGTTTGGCTTTTATCATTTTTACCTATTTTGTGATTAACGGTGCGTCCAATGCGGTGAATTTGACGGACGGTTTAGACGGCTTGGCGATTTTCCCTGTGGTGCTTGTGTCGGCAGGGCTTGGCGTATTTGCCTATATTTCGGGCAACGCCAATTTTGCCAACTATATGCACGTGCCTTTTATCGCTTACAATGCCGAAGTTACGCTTGTTTGTGCGTCTATGATTGGTGCTGGCTTGGGTTTTTTGTGGTTTAATGCGCACCCTGCCAAAGTATTTATGGGTGATGTTGGGTCGCTGGCGTTGGGCGGTATGCTTGGCACGATTGCGGTGATGACACGCCAAGAAATCGCTTTTGCTATCATGGGCGGTGTGTTCGTTGCCGAAGCGGTGTCGGTGATTTTGCAAGTCGGTTCGTATAAAACTCGCAAAAAACGTATTTTTCGCATGGCACCGTTGCACCACCATTTTGAATTAGGCGGTGTTGCCGAAACACAAGTAGTCGCACGGTTTTGGATTGTTACAATTGTTTTGGTAATTTTGGGGTTAATGACGTTAAAATTACGTTAAAAATTAAAATTTTGTGTTATACTAAGTTATTGATTTTATAAAACTTTTAACTAAAACTTTAAAAACATTAATAATATCTAAAAAAAGGGGTAGTATAACATGAAAGTTCAAATTTTACAGCATGCGCAACCCGCTCAAATGCACATTATCAGTACAAACCAAGGAAAACAAGCCTTACAAACAGACGAACCGACCCCAAGAGAACGACAGTTTTTGTTGTTATTGGATAAAGATGATAGCGAGTTGAGCCGACAAGCTGTGTCGCTGTTGTTAACAAAGTTGGATTTGAACAAAATTGTCAAAAAAGGTTGGGTTGAGTATCATGTGTCTGATGATTTGTCAGTAACTCTTGATTTTCATGATAAAAATCATCAAAATGTTGACTTTTCAGTAAGTACCGACAAGCAAACAGGACAAAGAAAGATAAAAAGTTTTTTAAGTGAATATGCACAAAATCCACCAAAAACATTGACAACAGATTTAAAAACCCATATTGCCGACAGTCAAAATGCCGAACAACCTTATCATCAAAACCTACAACATCAGTTAGATAAAGTTATTGATATTCAACTACCAAAAGCGGTGAATGAAGACTTTGAAGATGTGATGATTTTGCAATCTTTGTTATAAATTTTTGCTATAATAATCATTTGTTGCCAATTATTTATAAGTTATGCTAAATTTATTTGTTTGCCCTGTTTGTCAATCCCCCTTATTGCCTAATGCTAAAACATGGCAATGTGCAGGGCAAAATCTAAACAACCAAAATCCCAACTTACGCCAACACAGCTTTGACGTGGCAAAACAAGGCTACGTCAATCTGTTACCTGTGCAACACAAACACAGCAAAAACCCCGGGGATACTGACAACGCCATCAAAGCTCGGCAACAGTTTTTGGCAAAAGGTCATTATCAAGGTTTTAGACAAAGTTTGTTGGATTTTGCCAAAGACAGCTTAACGCCAATAGACGATTTTTGTTGGCTAGATATTGGCTGTGGTGAGGGTTATTATTCACAAAAACTTTTTGAACAAGTCTTTGATTTTGCTCAACAGAACAACCTTAACAACCCAACCGCCATTGCCCTAGATATCAGCAAACCTGTGGTAACAGCGACTGCCAAAGCACTTAAAAATTTCACAAAAAATCAAGTGTATAGCTGTGTTGCATCAGCGTCCAATGTGCCGATATTGAGCGGAACTGTCAATGTGATTAGCACGATTTTTAGTCCGATTTTGCCAGAAGAATTTTATCGTTTATTGGCAAAAGATGGATTTTTGTTGATTGGAAAACCTAAAGCTAATCATTTATTTGAGTTGCGACAGGCGATTTTTGATAGGGTAGAAGCACACGATTCACAAAAATTTGTTGAGCAACTTACCCCATTGTTTCATCTGATAAAAGAACAACATTGCAGTTATCAAATTCAGCTAAATGCCACAGAACTTGCCGATTTATTGGCGATGACGCCCTATGCCTACCGAGCCAAACCTGAAAAAATTCAAGCCTTGCTGTCAGATTGTGAACAACAAGGTCAGATGATATTTACAGTAGATTTTTTGATGTATTTGTTAAAAAAAGTTGATTAATTTTTTAAAAATTAACAAGTCCCAAAAATTTCGGCTCGTTTGATAATCAATTCTGCCCAATTTTTATGGGTAGCAGGTTCAAGCATCATGTTATCTTGTTTGAACACCGCTTTGGCATTGGTGTGCAAAATGGCTTGGGCTTGCTCCAATTCGGCTTGTTTTACCATAAAACCTGTCTGTACTACTTCAATTTGACTGGGGTGAATGATGGTTTTGCCGACCAAGCCCAACTGCACGTCTTTGGCGATTTCTTGTGCGAACAATTTAGGCTTGTCCAAAAATTCAAACACAGGCGATGTCAAATAAAAACCATACGGCACAAAACCGCCCAATAACCGATAAATCAACGTGCCAAGCGGTGATTCGTACAAGGTGACATCAGGCAAACGACGCATTCTTAAGCATGACAACAAATCATTACCGCCAACACGCAACGCCAAAATCTGCTGACTAAAACTTTCGGTCAAGGCAATCGCCAACTCATCATTGTGCGTTGGGTGAAAAATCTGTGCGGTTTCCAAAGTCGGCATCAAAAACTGCCCATCGCTGTGCGTTTGGCTTGCCAATCGCCAATCAGCAAGACTTTTCATATCCACTTTTGGCAACACAAAACCATCAACCAAACCAATGTTGGTAAAATTTGACAGTTGATGAAGCATTTTGGCATGGCGTGGACGGATAAAAACCAACGGACGATTGTGAGGTTTTTCTAAATTTTTATCTTGTAAACTGTTGTGCCAATCGTTTAACAAGGCTTGTAAATTTGCCAACGCCATAGGCACGTCTGTTTCTTTGACTGCATCTTCAAGACAGATAATAATACTGTTAATTTTTTCTAATCTTTTTCGCTTAATCACCGCCAAAATATCGGTGCGTGTCGCAGGCATATACAGGCTCGCCCCTAGATGATAGGGGTGAATGCGTGGCACTGGCACAGGGTGAATGATATGCGTTGGCAAGTTTAAAATGGTCATACATTTTTTCCGTTAAAACTTTTTAAAATCAATGAATTATTTGACTTTTTTTGGCTAAATTATTGGCGTTTTTTGATGATGGTGATGGCTTGATAAGGGGTAATTTTATCACCGACAATCTCAATTGCAACATTTCTTTGTGCACACAGATGTCGCAATAACACGGTGTCGGCATGGTCGGCATTTTGTAGCAACACTCGCTCAGGCTCTCGGCGTAGCACCGCACGAGTGGCTTCGGCGATGGTCGGCTTGATACGGTTTAAATTATCAATGTGAAATTTATTGGCAAGCCTTGATATTACAGGCTTGGTACGAAATGTTGGCGTGCTTTGATAGGTTAAAATTTTTGGTAAAATGTGATTTTTTTGTTGCATATCACTTAAACAGTTTAAAATATTGTCAATAAAAAATAAACTTTTATCAAATTTTTCTAAATTATCATAATAGACACAGGCATGAAATTCATCGGCATTTTTGGCAAATAACGTACGAGAAATCAGCCCCGAAACGGTACTGTTTAACAAACTGGCAGGCATTAGCCAATCATCATCACTTGCCGACAGCCACGCCACGCCCGCAGGGTCGGACAAGGTGACTAGCGGAATAATTGGCTCGTGAGTGAGATTGTCATTTTGGTGATAAATTTGTTGCTTAAAATCAAATTGCGGATTTTGTTTGTTAAATTTTTCTAAACTATTTTTTAGTTCATGATAAATCGCTCCTTTGCCTGTCCAACCATCAACAAACACAATCGGCGAATCAGGAAAATTGGTCAAAACCCACGCCAACGCCACGCTATCAAGGCTACGCTCACGAATGATACTCATGCCAAAATGTTGGCTAGGCAGTTGGCAGTTAAATTGTGTATCAGCAAAAATCCGCTGTAACAATACGCCAACAGGCAAACCTGCACGAACCAAACTTAATAGAATCAATGGTTTATCATGGCTAACTTGCTGTACAAAATGGGTTTTTAGGGTGTAGGCAAGTGAAAAAATATCGCTTGCCATACGGTTTTGATATTGATCTAAGGCTTGTAAAAATAGGTTTTCATGGGTGTCGCTTGGCTTATCTTCTAGGGTGAGCATATCGGAATAATGGCGTTTGCCTGTTTGGATTAGCTGTTCTTTTTGGGCGACATCGGTGTTTTCTACCGCATTTTTTTCCAAGATTGTTAATAAAAACTTCACATCGCTGGCTAAATAACTGCCTGATGTTAAAGTGGAAAAATCATATTGTTTCATCAAAAATTTCTTAAAATTTTTTAATTATTAAAGATTAAAAATGTATTGGTTAATCGTGGCAAATTTGACAAATTTTATCGTGTAATTGTCCATGATTGGGCGTGCCGTACCAGTCCAATTGTTGCAAAAATAGCAAATCGGCAAGGCTATCGCCAAAGCCAAAGTAAGGGCGGTTGTTATCCAGTTGCTTTAACAAAAATGCCACCGCATGGCGTTTATGAATGGCATTTGGCAAAATCGCAAGATTATTGGCATTGACATGAATATAAAAGTTTTGGTTAAAATTTGGTAAATTGTCTTTTAAGATGTTTGCTAGATTATAGGCAATATCTTGAAGTATTTTTTCATCTTTTTGGCGGTGTTTGATTGCCAAATAAATTTTTAAGTTTTGATAACAATTACCATCAACAAAATTATCATTGTGTAAACTAAATACCAAACCCAAATCGTGCGTTTGGCTATGTTGTTCAAGTACATTTTGCAACAGGGTTAAATCATTTTGCAAAGGCGTTAATTTCTCAAACATTTGTTGTTGCCAAATGGGATTGCGTCGTCCATTTGGCTCTAACAAAATCGCCCCATGGGTGAGAATTTGCCAACTATCAAAGGGCAGTTTTACTCGCTTGATTTCGTTGCTATCCCTTGCAGTTACTGGGATTAGTTCGCAACTTTGCGATAACCAATTAAAAAAATTGGCTTGTTTTTGGCTAAAAAAACTTAACGGCTCGCCTTGTTTATTGACGCTGGCAATAGTTAGATTTTTGTTGGGTAATTGTTTGAGTAGTTGCCATTGTTCAATTTTGCGTAAAGTTTGAAACAAGGTATCGTCCAAATCCATCAAGGCATACGGCTTGACAATCGGCATGTGCTGAAAAAAAGGTGTGGTCATGGTAATCTTTGAAATTTTGATAAAATTTTTGCAAAAAAATTGGCATTGATACTAGTGCGACTATTATAGCACAACATGGGCGTGCAGGCGTGCGAAGTTGTGCTATAATGAACAAAATTTATCAAAAGGTTCACCCATGAGCGAAATCACATTTAACGACAATTTTTTTAGCCATTTTACCGAAATTATGGACGAAGCGATACAGCCGACACAGGTCGGACATGGCAAAACCTTGTCAAATTCGCCGTATTATATCGGTATGATGAGCGGTACAAGCCTTGATGGTATGGATGCGGTGCTGTGCCAGTTTTATGATGAAACGGGCGAGATTGAAGTGCTAGAAAGCCACAGTTTGGCGTTTCCAGACGATTTGCGGACGGTATTGTTGGCTCTGACTGTGCCAAATGGGGCGTATCAGCTGATTGAGCAAAATCAGCTTGCCTTTGAAAGTGAGCTGGATTTGTATGGTTGGGCGAGTAGTTTTTATGCCGAATTTGCCAGTCAAGTGGTGATTGAGTTACTACAAAAATCAGGCATGACGGCGGACGACATCGGTGCAATCGGCTGTCATGGGCAAACGGTGCGACACCACCCAAACTGGGGCTTTACGCTTCAATTGATTGACCCAAATATTATCGCAGAACGCACAGGTATTGCGGTGGTGAGTGACTTTCGCAGACGTGATATGGCGGTGGGCGGACAGGGTGCTCCGCTTGTGCCAGCCTTTCATCAAGCGATTTTTAAGCAAAACCAACAAAAAAATCAGCCCAATATCAGTGCCGTGTTAAATTTGGGTGGGATTGCCAATGTAACGATTTTTAATGAAGAGCAAAGTTTTGGTTTTGATACAGGCGTGGCAAATTTGCTAATTGATGGTTGGGCGTATCGTCATACTGGACAATTGTTTGATAAAAATGGCGACTGGGCGAAATCAGGTCAAGTGATTGAACCGCTATTAAAGCAATTATTAACCCACCCATTTTTTGCTGAAAATCCGCCCAAAAGCACAGGGCGAGAAGCCTTTAATTTAGCGTGGTTGGACGAGCAATTGCACCTTTTTTATCAAGTTTATCAATCCGACACACCAAACGAGCTTGCCCCAGAAGATGTGCAAGCAACTTTGACAGAATTAACGGTGGTGAGCGTTGCCAATGCGTTACAGGCGTTTGAATTTGACGATAAATATTTGTTGGTTTGTGGTGGCGGTGCGTTAAATACTTATTTGATGAGCCGTTTGCAGTCGCATTTGGGCGATTGGACGGTGGAAAGTAGCAAAAAATATGGCGTTTTGCCGACTTTAGTTGAAAGTATGGCATTTGCGTGGCTTGCTCGCCAAACCATGACTGGCAAACCCAGCAACTTGCCAAGCGTGACAGGGGCGAATAAAGCGGTGGTGTTGGGGCAGGTTTGTTTTTAATTTTTTTTGGGCAATTGTCAAAAATGATTTTGGTAAACGCATTTTTTTTGTTAAAATTGTAACAAAATTTTACCAAGCTTTACCCAAAATTTTGGTTTAATATGCAATTAATTTTTTTAACATCAGCAAACGCATAAGGATATATGCATGACTACCGAATTTTCTAACCACTCAAAAAAACCATATTTTGAAAAATCAGACCACGAGCGTATCGTGATTACAGGCATGGGGGCGGTTACGCCTTTGGGGCTTGATGTAGAGAGTAGTTGGCAAGGGATTTTGGCAGGTAAAAGCGGTATTAGCCAAATTGAACATTTTGATACCACCGATTACCGCTCAAAAATTGCAGGATTGGTCAAAGATTTTGACATTAGCCAATATATGTCGGCAAAAGATGCCCGCCGTTACGATATTTTTGTACAATATGGCGTGGTGGCGGCAACGCAAGCCTTAAAAAATGCAGGTTTGATTGACGGCTTACAAGCCGAACCTGTAAAAGGCATTGACCCTGAACGCATTGGTGTGTTAATCGGTTCTGGCATTGGTGGTATTAGCAATATTGAAGAAAATGCTGGCAAACTTATTCATGACGGTGCAAGAAAAATTTCGCCATTTTTTATCCCATCGGCGATTATTAACATGACCGCAGGGCAAGTGGCGATACGTCATGGTTTGCAAGGCTTAAACCTTGCCATTGCGACTGCTTGTACCACATCAACGCACGCCATCGGCTTGGCGGCTCGGCTGATTGCCTATGGCGATGCCGATATTATCGTGGCAGGTGGTAGCGAAAGAGCGTCCAATCAGCTTGGCATGGGCGGATTTGCCGCTATGCAAGCCTTATCCACTCGCAACGATGAACCGACTAAAGCCAGTCGCCCATTTGACAAAGACCGTGATGGCTTTGTGCTAGGCGATGGGGCAGGGGTGTTGGTACTTGAGCGATTGTCGCACGCCAAAGCCCGTGGGGCAACGATTTTGGCAGAGTTGGCAGGCTTTGGCATGAGTGATGATGCCAATCATATCACCGCACCGCCAGAAGATGGCAATGGTGCAAAGCGTGCCATGCAAATCGCCCTAAAAGACGCAGGTATCCATGCGGACAAAGTCGGCTATATCAATACTCACGGCACAAGTACGCCGTTGGGCGATGTTGCCGAAAGCCGAGCGATTGAAAGTTTATTTGGGCAAAACCAAAACTTTGCGGTCAGTTCCACTAAGTCCATGACAGGACATTTGCTCGGTGCGGCAGGTGGTATTGAAGCGATTTTTAGTGTCAAAGCCTTGATGGAACAAGTGTTACCACCGACCATTAATTTGGATAACCAAGACCCAGATTGTACGTTGGATTATGTGCCAAACGTGGCTCGTAAGGTGGAAAATTTGCAATATGCTTTGTCCAATAGTTTTGGTTTTGGCGGTACAAATGGTTCAATTTTGTTGGCAAAATGGCAGGATTAGCACATTTTTGCCAATTTTTTACAAAATTTTGGATAAATTTTCAAACCACACTTAAAAAAGTGTGTGGTTTTTGTTAATATAAAGCAATATTTTTAACAAAAGTAGAAAAACCATGTCAGGATTTGCCTTTTCTCCCCAATTTTCTCAACGCTGGCTTGCCACGTCTGATAGTATAAAAACTGCTATTATCAATGAGTTAGATGATATTCACACTTTGTTACAACGTGATACCGACATTGATACGTTTCAATTTCGTGTGAACAATTTGCATGATGAAGTGGAAACTATCATTGTAAAAGAGCGACAAGCCGAAGCTGAACGTATCGCCAAAGAACAAGCGTTGCAACGCCTAGAGCAAGAACGCCTTGAACGTGAACGCCAAGCAAAACTAGAACAAGAACGCCGTGAACAAGAAGCCTTACAAAAACAAATTGAAGCGCGTCTTGAAGCGGAACGCCTAGAAAAAGAACTTTTGGCAAAACAAGCCCGTATTGACAACGTCAAACAAGACATCATTGACAGTTTAAGCAAAAAATTGGACGATTATTTTGATGAAAAAATGGACGCATTGCGTCAAGAAATGCAAGCATGGCTAACGGCAGAAGTGGATAAGCAATTACAAGAAAAACTACAAGAACAAAATTAATTGGTTAAAAATATTTAACAAAAAATGCCAACCACCCAAATTTTTAATCTACCCGTAACCGCCCTATCAGGTGTCGGCACAAAAATCGCCGAACAGCTCGCCCAGCTTAACATTGAGCGAGTGTTTGACCTGCTCATGCACCTGCCACGAGATTACGAAGACCGTAGCCGACTGATTAACCTTGCGGACGTAACGCACGGACAGTCGGTGCTGGTACAAGGACAAATCATGCGTGTGGAAAACAAACGCACAGGCATGAGCGTCTATCTGCAAGACGGCACAGGACAGGTGATTTTACGCTTTTTTCATGTCTATAAAGGCTTAGCCGACACCATGCAAATTGGCACGGTTTTGCGAGTGTTTGGTGAAATTATCATCAATCAATACGGTACGCAAATTTCTCACCCAGAATACGAAATTATCATCGGACAAAAACCGCTGAGCAACACAGGGCTTGTGCCGATTTATCCAACGGTAAAAAATTTACACCAAAATAAATTACGCAGTTTGATAAAATTAGCATTGCAAACTGTTAAACAAAACTACAAAAATAATATTATACAAATTAACAATAATGATTGGCAACTCATTGAAAAACAAATCAAAACCCAATTTCCGTTAATTGCCAATTTAACCAATCCTTTTACTGAATTTAGCCTGATTGATGCGTTAAGTTTTATTCATCAACCGCCCACTTACACCAATTTAAGCCAACAATATCAAGTATTAGAGCGTTTAAAAAACCGCACGCACGCCACTTGTCAAAGGTTAATTACCGAAGAAATGTTGGCAAATCAATTGGCGTTACTTTACCGAAAACAGCAACTTTTTCAACACAAAGCCCCACGTTGCGATGATAAAAGCCAGCTTGCCGAACGTTTGTTAGCCAATTTACCTTTTACACCGACCAACGCCCAAAATCGTGTTGTCAATGAAATTGTCAAAGATTTGGCAACGTCCATTCCCATGTTACGCCTTGTGCAAGGTGATGTCGGAGCGGGTAAAACGTTGGTTGCAGGGCTGTCGGCTTGTTATGCGTTGGATAGCGGTTGGCAAGTGGCGGTCATGGCACCGACTGAGATTTTAGCCGAACAACATTTGATTAATTTTAAAAATTGGTTTGAACCGCTCGGCATAGGCGTAGGCTGGCTTGCAGGCAAACAAACCGCCAAAGAACGCACCAAAGCATTAAGCAATATTGCCGAAAACAACGTACAAATCGTGGTCGGTACGCACGCTTTATTCCAAGAGCAAGTGCAATTTGCCAAATTAGGTTTGGTAATTATTGACGAACAGCACCGTTTTGGTGTGGAGCAACGCATGGCGTTACTCGGCAAAGGCTTGGCACACACCACACCGCACCAACTCATCATGACAGCAACGCCCATTCCACGCACGCTTGCGATGAGTGCGTTTGGCGATATGGACACGTCTATTATTGACGAATTACCGCCCAACCGCACTCCCATCACCACAGTTACCATCAGCCGAGACCGCAGAGATGAAGTGATTGAGCGTATTGCGGTAAACTGCGAACAAGGCAAACAAGCCTACTGGGTGTGTCCGCTTGTAGAAGAATCCACCGCCCTAGACGCACAATCCGCCGAAATCACCTATGCCGACCTAGCCGACCGCCTAAACATCACCATTGGCATGGTACATGGCAAAATGAAACCTGCCGAAAAACAAGCCGTTATGCAAGATTTTAAAGCAGGAAAAATCTCGCTACTCGTTGCTACCACTGTGATTGAAGTCGGTGTTGATGTGCCAAATGCGTCCTTAATGGTGATAGAAAATGCCGAACGGCTTGGCTTGTCGCAACTGCACCAACTGCGTGGGCGTGTCGGTCGTGGTGAAGCCAAAAGTTTTTGCGTTCTGCTGTATCAAACGCCATTATCAGAAACAGGCATAGAACGTCTCAATGTGTTGCGAGATAGTACGGACGGCTTTGTCATCGCTCAAAAAGATTTGGAACTGCGTGGGGCGGGTGAGTTGCTTGGCAAACGGCAAACAGGGCATGACAGCTACTATATCAGCGACTTAGTGCGAGATGAATTTTTGCTTATCACCGCACAAGCGATTGCCAAACATTTGTTAAACAAACAAAACAAAATCGTTACCCAAGAAATGCAAAACCTTATCCAAATCTGGACACCTGATGCGTTAAAATTTATCAATGCCTAAAAAATACACGATAAAAAGATGGTTTTGTTAAGATTTATAAAGATTGTAAAAATTTAATATTTGTTCGGTTTTTAACAACCCAAAAAAATTGGCAAATATTTTGTGAATTGGCAAAAAATTATGATAAATAGTAAAAGATATCTGTTTTTTTTGCAAAAAAAATTTTATCCTTAACTAATAACCATTTATCAGGTTTACAAAAAATTAGCAGAAAATTTAAAAAAAAATCGGTAAAATAGAACTCATTAACTTTCATAAGAATTTTATTTGTTAAAGTGGTTAGCGGTATTTGATAAATAAAATTAAATTCACTCTTAAGTAAAAGGATATGTATCATGTCACAAGCTAAATACGAAAATGTAAAAGTTGCTGATAAAGCTGCTGCTGACGACCTAGCAAAAAAACTTGAAGGCGTTGCAGGTGTAAAATTTGTCAACGTAAACCACGAAACTGGTATCGTTGTTATTACTCATGGTGATGACTATGACGAAGGCAGTGCAAAATCTGCAATGGGTGTGTAATTAACTTTACCACTTCATAAAAAACCGCTTAATATCAAGTTAAGCGGTTTTTTGTTTTTGTAGGGTTTGATTAGGCTGATTTTACCAACTCTACCGCACCATGGTCATCGCAATGGTCGCCATGTTGATGGTGCAAACGCCCATCAACAATATAATCAATATGGTCGCCATGTGGTACAGCTTCGTGTCCACAGTTTTCACCGTGAATATGCTCGCCACAGTTAAAGCTGTGATTACACGCATCTGGGTTTTGTTCGTTAACATCTAGCGTATGTTCATCAACATGGTCGCCATGCACATGGTGCAAATGTCCGTCATGTAGATAGTCAATGTGGTCGCCATGTTTGATAGCCGTGTGTCCACAGTTGTCGCCATGAATGTGGTCGTGATTTGCGTGGATAGTACAAGTCATGATTTTTGTTCCTTTAGGTGGATTTATAAAAAAATTGATTAAAATGTAATGTTATATCATGTCAAAACACAATATTTGTTTGGTTTTATGTTTTCATTGTAAACCTTTAATAAAAAAATGTCAAGGACAAAAACAAAAAAAATCTGCCATTTTTGACAGATTTTTTATTTTAAAACAATCAGTTATGTTATAACATTTACATATTTGGGTAGTTTGGACCACCGCCACCTTCAGGCGTTACCCACGTGATATTTTGTGATGGGTCTTTGATATCGCACGTTTTGCAATGTACGCAGTTTTGAGCATTAATCACAAATTTGGCTTCACCATCATCATTGACGACCACCTCGTACACACCTGCTGGGCAGTAGCGTTGAGCAGGTTCGGCAAAGATTTTTAAGTTACGTTTAATCGGCACATTTGGGTCGGTCAAACGCAGATGGCAAGGTTGGTCTTCAGCATGATTGGTATTTGAGATAAACACCGATGACAGCTTGTCAAAGGTTAGTTTGCCGTCTGGTTTTGGATAATTGGGGGCAAAGGCATGGTCGGCACGCTCAAGCATATCATAATCGGGCATATTGTCATGAATGGTGAGTGGCATTTTGCCTTTTAACAGATTTTGGTCAATAAAGTTGAATGCACCACCCATCCAAACGCCCATACGGTGCATAGCAGGGGCAAAGTTGCGTGCTTCATAGGCATCTTCATACAGCCATGAGTTTTTGAATTTTTCTTCGTAACTGGTGATTTCGTCATGCTGACGACCTGCCTGAATGGCTTCAAAGACGGCTTCGGCAGCGAGCATACCTGATTTGATAGAGGTGTGCGTGCCTTTGATTTTGGCAGCGTTCAAAAAGCCTGCATCATCACCGACCAAAACACCGCCTGCAAAGGCAAGTTTTGGCAATGAGTTTAGACCGCCTTTGGCTAAGGCTCTTGCCCCATAAGACAAGCGTTTGCCACCTTCCAAAATGTTACGGATAACAGGGTGAGTTTTGAGGCGTTGCATTTCGTCAAACGGTGATAAATACGGATTGTGATAAGATAAATCAATCACCAAACCAAACGATACTTGATTGTTTTCATCAAAATACAACCACCAACCGCCTGATGAGCCCGTTTCGGTCAAAGGCCAGCCAGAGCCATGCAATACCATGCCTTCTTCGTGCTTGGCTGGGTCAATTTCCCACAGTTCTTTTAAACCAATGCCATAATGCTGTGGGTCTTTGCCATCAGCCAAATTAAAACGGCTAATCAAGCGTTTGCCCAAATGTCCACGACAGCCTTCGGCAAATACGGTATATTTTGCCAATAGCTCATAGCCTGGTTCAAAGCTCGGTTTGGCTTCCCATTTGGCATTTATACCCATATCACCAGTCACAATGCCTTTCACCGAGCCGTCTTCGTTATACAACACATCAGAGGCAGCAAAACCGGGGAACATCATCACTTCAAGCTCTTCGGCTTGCACTGCTAACCAACGCACCAAATTCCCCAAAGAAATGATATAATTACCATCATTGTGCATAGACGCAGGCACGATATTATCAGGCAGTTGGCAGTATTTTTGTTCATTTCTGAGCAAATATACACGGTCGCCTTTGACTGCCACATTGACGGGTGCCCCTTTTTGTTGCCAATCAGGAATGAGTTCATTTAACGCACGAGGCTCCATCACCGCACCAGACATGGTATGCGCCCCAAACTCTGAGCCTTTTTCAACCACGCATACGGTGAACTCTTCTAAGCCTTTTTCAATCGCCAACTGGCGTAAACGGATTGCCGTTGCCAAGCCAGCAGGCCCACCGCCAACGACAACAACATCAAATTCCATCTGCTCACGCTGAATATCTTGCATAACAACTCCAAACAATCCCAAACTTGCCAATGCTGGTGAAGGATTGTACTGATGATAAAAAAATGGATAAAATCACAAAAAGTTATTTATTATAATCTAAAATCTTGTGAAACAACATAGCCAAATGATTACAAAAAACTAGCAATCGGATTGAGCCATCTGACAACAAATTGATGTAATATATTATCATTTTACAAAAAACATCGGATAAAGCATGAATTTTTTGTCAAATTTTTTTTACAATTTTTGATAAAAATATTGATAAAATAGCATTCACGCTTAAAAATTTTTTTTAAAATTTAACATAAAAAACCTTATGAAACAAGACCTTATCGCCAAAATCAATCAAGCTGAACAACAAGCAGACAGCACCAATGCCAACAAAAGAGTGATTCCGCCTTTACAAAACTGGCAACCCAAATTTTGTGGCGATATGAACCTAAAAATTTGTGCCAATGGCGAATGGTGGCACGAAGGCTCAAAAATGACTAGACAGTCATTGGTGGATTTGTTTGCCAAAATATTGTGGTGCGAGATTGATGAAAACAATAACGCCCATTATTTTTTAAAAACGCCTGTGGAAAAAATCGGTATTCAAGTAGAAGACGCACCTTTGCACATTGTGGCGGTCAATCAAATTCAACAGTATAACCAAACTTTTATCAAGTTTTGTACTGCCAACGGCGATGAGTTTTATTTGGATAAACAACATGAAATCCGTTTTGGTTTGCCTTTTAACAATGCCAAAATTTCGGCTGATATGCTTGAAAAACAAGCAGAACAGCCTTATATTTTGGTGCGACAAAATGGCGAGTCTGTGCTGTATGGTTTGATTGTGCGGTCGATTTTTTATCATTTGGTGGCGATGGGTGAATTGATAGAAAAAAATGATAACGTGTATTTGCAATTAATTAGTGGTGATGAAACATTTGAATTAGCCATGTAATTTTACGTAAAAAATTAAAAATGATGGTGCAAAAATCAAAAGTAGCGTAAAATAGCAGGATTTAAAATTTTAAAAAATATTGGGTCTGGGCGATGAGCGAAAGATTGGTAGCAGCACCGATTGGGGTGTTTGATTCTGGGGTGGGTGGTTTGTCTGTATTGGCGAACATGACCGCTTTGTTGCCGTATGAGTCTTATATTTATTATGCCGATACCTTGCACGTGCCGTATGGCTCACGCAGTAGCGATGAAATCCGAGAGTTGACTATCCGTGCGGTGGATTTTTTGGCAAAACAGGGTTGTAAATTGGTGGTAATTGCTTGTAATACTGCGTCCGCTTATGGGCTTGATGCAGTGCGTGCGATGTATCCTGATTTGCCGATGGTGGGGCTTGTGCCTGCATTAAAACCTGCGGTGCTTGCGAGCAAAACCAAACAAGTCGCTGTTTTGGCAACGCCTGCGACCTTAAACGGACGTTTGTTAAACGAAATTATTGACAACATTGCCACGCCAAATCATGTCAATGTGCATAAACATAGCTTAGCAAGCCTTGTGCCGTGGGTTGAAGCAGGTATGCCAGAAACGCATTTGGCGGTTACAGAGCTTGAAGAATTGTTAAAACAGTTGCACCAAAATCAGATTGACCAGTTGGTGCTTGGGTGCACCCATTTTCCGTTTTTTAAGCCGTATTTGATGAATAAACTTACCACTATGGCGATGGATTATGAGCTTGCGATGATTGATTCTGGTAAGGCGATTGCTAAACGGGTGAAATCCTTGTTAGATAAAGATAATGCAAAAAATCCCGCAGAAGTTCACATGCCTGTGCAGTTTTTTACCACGTCAAATCAGTTGAACACCCAATCGGTTGTGACACGGTTATTAAGTCAATTTGACAAAAATGTGCAAATGAATTTTTGCAATATTTAACAGATTTTTTAAACATTTTTTTTAATTGAATTTTTCAATTAACAAATAAAGACCAATAATAAGTGAGAATAAAGTGCCAGTAAAACAACGTTTTCATGTTCATGTTTGTATTGTGCGAAATGAACACCCAGAGTTTGAAAATGCGTTGCAATTAGCATTGTCTGATGAGTATTTTTTGACGTGGGATTTGATTGCTCACCCCAGTCAATTTATGGATTATAGCAAGCAACAGATTGACCGTTGCGATTATTTATTGTTTGTGCTTGGGACGGGGTATGGGCATTTAAGTCCGTCAGGGGTGAGTAATTTGCATTTGAGCTATATTTATGCAAATACCAAACGAAAGCCCATGCTTGCGTTAATCAAATCGCAAAATGCCACGTCCGATTATTCTCGTCAACGCCTTGATTTAGCAAGTATGATTCAAAAAGATTTGTTAGACAATGCGATTTTTTATGAACGCACCCAAGAAGCGGTGAGTGAGTGCCAACGTGCCTTAAATGCGTTGATTGGCAGTAAGCCGACAGCAGGTTGGGTGCGTGCAAACAAGCCTGATACATCACTACGCACCACAGGGGTGAGCAAGCCACAAGTGATTACGCCTGTGGCGACCGCAAAACCAAAAGTCGTAGAACCAAAAATCATACTAAAAGCAGAAGATGTCGTGTTGGTGAATTATTCGGCACACGCCTATCAAGATGGTAATTTGCAAGATGTGATGGCAGCTCATACTTTTACATGGGGCGAAGTATTAGAGTTGTTAAAAATATTGCCACAACCATTTAGCAGTGAAATGATGTTAAAACAACTCAACGACTCGCTGAAAAACTTGGCATTGATTGAAGCAAGCAAAATTTTACCCAATGTTCATGCGGTTTCTCGTTGCCAAATTAACGCTGTGGATTTTCAATGGCTAAAACAGCAACTGGTAGACAGCGGCTGGCTGGTTTCTGCCAAAGAAGAACATAGCAACCGAGAGTTATGGCGTGTTAATCCAACCATGACCAATTAAACCAATCATTTCATCAAAAAGGAAAATAAAATGACCCAACATTTTACTCAAGAAGCCAATAATTTAGAACAAAAAATCAATAACTTAGAAGACACCATGCACGAAACCGAGCAGTTTCGCACGCTAGAAGAACAAGTGGCGGATATGAAACGCCGTGGCATTGACCCAAAAGACAGCTACAAAAAATGGGACGATGAAGAAGAGGAGGATTGATTTGGTAAAAATCCTATCAAAGTCTTTTAAATCTGTAACTTTGATTAAAATGCGTTAATTGGGTTAATCAAGGTTACGCCCGCTCTCTGTCCCATTCACTACGAATTTGGCGTTCATATTCTAAACCGTCAATTTTGTAATCTTTTAAGGGGTTGTTGGCAAAATTGCGGATTGGTTGGTAAATCTTTGATAATCATAGATTTTGGTTTACCATTTTCTACAATACACACGTTAAAATATTCCGTGGGTTTTTGGTGTAGGCGGATTTAGCCATACAAATAAATTTGCCAAAATCGCCCAACACAACACAAATGCCAAAAACTTGGATAATTTTGTTTCAAGTTTGGGAATTATATCAATTTTTTTCATTCAACTAATGCCCAAATTGCGGTTTAACAATTACCAAAATCACCACAGCAATCAAAATAAAAACAGGCACTTCGTTAAACCATCGCCAAAAAACATGGCTTTTGTATTGCGGATTATCAATCAACTTTAGGCGAAAATGTCCACAAGACAAATGATAAAACGTTAAAAACATGACCAAACATAATTTGATATGTAACCAAATTTGATTTTTATAAGCGTCCCAATTTGGCAACAACATACTTAACCCAAAAATCCAAGTCGCCACCATCGCAGGGGTCATAATGCCACGATAGAGTTTTCGTTCCATCACGGCAAACCGCTCTTGGCTCGTTTTGTCTTCGCTCATCGCATGATATACAAACAAACGTGGCAAATAAAAAATCCCCGCAAACCAACAGATAAGCGAAATCACGTGCCACGCCTTAAACCACAAAAAATATTCAGCCATATTACAACTTCAGTTATTTAAAAGGGCTATTTTACCCAATTTTTGCCAAAAAAACAGCACATTAATACACCGCCAAACTGCCAATCCGTCCACTCACCGCATTGGTAACAGGAATTTGGCGTGGTTCGGCTTTTTCTACAGTTAAACCCAAATCCGCCATCAACTTATCATCATGATTGGTCGTGGCATTGTCCGTTGTCAAAAGTCTATCACCATAAAAAAACGAATTTGCCCCCGCCATAAACAACATGGCTTGTTCGGTGTCGCTCAAACCATCACGCCCCGCAGCAATCCGTACATAACTGGTCGGACAGGCAAGACGAGCCACCGCAATCGTGCGAATCCACTCAAGCACAGGCAAACGAGTTTCGCCCAACTTATCGGCAATTGGTGTACCTGCAATCGGTACAAGCATATTAATTGGAATGGATTCAGGCGGTTTTGGTAAATTTGCCAACTCATGCAATAGGCTAATACGGTCTTCACGGCTTTCGCCCATGCCAATGATACCGCCTGCACAAATGTTTATCCCTGCATTTCGCACATGAGCCAGTGTATTTAAACGGTCATCATAATTACGAGTGCTAACGATTTGGCGATAAAAATCTCGTGACGTATCAAGATTGTGGTTATAGTAGTCAAGTCCAGCTTCGGCAAGCAGTTGGGCTTGGTTGCCTGTCAGCATACCGAGCGTCATGCACGTTTCTAGCCCCAACGCTTTGACTTCTTTAATCAGTTCAAGCACATAGGGCATATCTTTATCATGTGGGTGCTTCCACGCCGCTCCCATACAAAAACGGCTTGAACCGCTTGCTTTGGCTTTTTTTGCTTCTTCAATGGCTTTTGCGACAGCGATTTTCTTTTCAGGTTGTAAATCGGTGCTATGATGTCCTGATTGTGAACAATAACCGCAATCTTCTGGACAATTGCCTGTTTTGATAGATAAAAGTGTACTCACTTGTACGGTATTAGCAGGAAAATTTTCTCGCAAAACATTTTGGGCTTGCATAAGCAAATCCATCAAGGGCAAGTCAAACCACGCTTGAATTTGCGATTTACTGGGACGATGAGATGAAGTAGATGAAAGTGATAGGTCAGCCATGACAAATATCCTAAAATTTTAAAAAATGCCATTATACCAAAAAATCTTTTGCAAAAACCAAAAAAACAACCGTATCAAACGGTTGCTTTTTTATCGCTAAAAAATCAATTACGCATTACGAGTAACAGTGATGTTGATAATCGGTGATTTATTATTTTTCACTGCATCCGTTTTGACATTTTCAGCAATCACTTCATCATCAGCGTGTTTGGCTTCCAATGCTTGCGATTGGGTCATCGCAGGGGGTTGTGAATTATCTGCCGTTTCTTCTTTGTTTTCGCCACTCATTGCTTCCAATTGTTGATTGACTTCGTCCACTTTTTCTTCGGCAGTGGCTTTTAGTCCATCAAGTTTTTCTTTGCCATCTTCAATTTTGGTTTCAGCAGTGGTTTTGACTTCTTCCACTTTTTCTTCTGCAGTCGCTTTCAAATCAGCAACTTTTTCTTCGGCAGTGTGTTTTAATTCGTCAAGTTTTTCTTTACCGTCTTCAATTTTTGTTTCGGCTTTTTCTTTGATTTCTACCGCTTTTTCTTCTGCAGTCGCTTTCAAATCAACAACTTTTTCTTCGGCAGTGTGTTTTAATTCGTCAATTTTTTCTTTGCCTTCTTCAATTTTGGTTTCAGCAGTGGTTTTAAGTTCGTCAAACTTTTCTTCAGCCGTGTGTTTGACTTCTGCCAATTTTTCTTCGGCTTTTTCTTTGATTTCTACCGCTTTTTCTTTTAGGTTGTCCAACACGCTGTTATCTGTTGTTGTGCTATTGGTTGGCGTGTTTTGTTCGTTAAAAAATTTACTTTCGCCTTGTACGGTTTTTTCAGTTTTTTCGGTTTTGTCAAAAAAACTGCTGGCTTTGGCAAACAAATCTTTGGCAATCGGTGTGGCTTTGTCAATCAACGGTTTTGCTTGTTCAACGAATGGTTGCAATGGTTCTGGCACTTTTGGCACGATAAATTTGGCAACTTGGTTAAACCACATCAATAACGAATAATCGCCCGCCATTTTTAAATCGCCGTTTTGAATGCCAACCATAAATGCAGCAGCATCACCTTTGGCAAGCAGTTTTGCACCTGTCATGGAGTCTTTAAAGGTGATACTCAAAGTTGGGTTTTCGGTTTTGTCCGCTGTTTGGGTAAAATAGCCATTGTTTACCGCAAAGGTGCGAAAAACCTGCTCGGCTTCGCTACCCATTTGGATAGTAAAGTTGCGGTTTTCAAGTAGGCTTTTAAATTTGCTATCGCCTGATTTGGCAAGCTGTGATAAACGCAAGCCAACGGCAAATAACAATGCGTCTAAAGGGTCTGATTTTACGTTAAACATGGTGTTTCCTTAAAAAAATAAAGTTATGCTATATTATAGGCAATTTTTTGGTTAATTATCGTAATTTTTTCAATATAGTTATGGTTGTTTTGTAACAATTATAAAAAAATTGTATTTTTTGGTATTATTTTGGCTCATTCATGGGCGTATGACGCACAAAATGTTGATAAAATGATGTGTCACGCTCCAGATTATAAGGGCGAGCACCTGCCATGCGAGTCGGTTTGGCATGATGTTTTAACATTTTTTTGCCAAAACGATAAAAAATCGGTTTTTCCAACGCAAAACGGGCAATAAAAGGCAATATCGCCAAAACACTCGCTAACATATAACTGTGAATCCCCGTCAACGACGTGGCAAAAACCACCAACTGATGCATACTCTCAAGCCAAAAACAACATAAAAATCCCAACGCAAAATAACCCAACAAATAACGATAATTGCTGAATGCCAACGCTACCACGCCAAATAAACTCACCGCCAAAACCACCGATAACAAGATAGACATAAGTTATCTCCTTTGTGTTAAAAAGTTTAAAAACGTTTAAAAAATCTTAATTCAATAAAAAATATATCTATACAACACATGACTATATTATGGGTGTTTTTTGTTAAAAATAAAAGACAGTCTCTGCAATAATACGACAACGATTGTCGTGTATTTTGTAACTTGGTAAAAAACCTAAATTTTTTTGATTTTTGAGAAAAAATTGTGAAAAAAATGACAAAGTTTTGGCTATTTGGGGTGATAAATGGTTATAATAAGCAAATTTTTAACCACATTTTAGAGAAAAAGTTATGCTAACCTTTCAAGATTTGATTTTAACCCTACAAAACTACTGGGCAGAAAAAGGCTGTGTGGTCTTGCAACCTTATGATATGGAAGTGGGGGCAGGGACGTTTCACACCGCCACTTTTTTGCGTGCCTTAACGCCAGAAAAATGGAACGCCGCCTACGTTCAGCCGTCTCGCCGTCCGACCGATGGACGTTATGGCGACAACCCTAATCGTTTGCAACACTATTATCAGTTTCAAGTGGTGCTAAAGCCAAACCCTGCCAACATTCAAGAGCTGTATTTGGGTTCGCTTGAAGCCATTGGCATTGATACACTGACCCACGATGTGCGTTTTGTGGAAGACAACTGGGAGTCGCCAACGCTTGGTGCGTGGGGCTTGGGCTGGGAAGTGTGGTTAAACGGTATGGAAGTTACCCAGTTTACCTATTTTCAGCAGGTGGGCGGTATTGAGTGTTTCCCTGTTACAGGCGAGATTACTTATGGCTTGGAGCGTCTTGCCATGTACATTCAAGGCGTGGACAGCGTGTATGATTTGGTGTGGACGGACGGCGAATTTGGGCGTGTTACTTATGGCGATGTGTTCCACCAAAATGAAGTGGAGCAATCGACTTATAATTTTGAATATGCCGATGTACCAAAAATGTTTGAACTTTTTGATTTTTATGAACAACAAGCGGATAAATTGGTCGAAGTCAATTTGCCGTTGCCTGCGTATGAAATGGTGTTGAAAGCCAGTCATACTTTTAATCTATTGGACGCTCGTGGGGCGATTTCGGTAACGGAGCGTCAGCGTTTTATTTTGCGTGTGCGTACTTTGGCAAGAAAAGTTGCGGTCAGCTATACCGAAGCTCGTGCGAAATTGGGCTTTCCGCTTGCCGATGAAGCACATAAGGCGGAGGCGTTGGAAAAATGGTTGCCGAAAGTGGATAAAGAATAAATGTGGGAGAATGAATATGCAAGTAATGATTGAATTACCAAACACAATTACACCAATTATTTAAGATTTGGCTCATGAAAGTGGTAAAGATGAAAAAGATATTATCACATCTGCATTACTTGCTTATTTTGCCAATCAATCTACTAAATAAAATTTTGGTAATGGTTGGCAACAAATGTATCGTGCATTAGACGATTTTGAGCCAAATTTTAAGCTAGAACGTGAAAGTGATATTGAACAAATAAGACAGGAAATAGGCTAACTATGTATTTACTAGATACCAAAGAATTTGAGCGTATTCGTCAATTAAAGTTAGAAAACTGGGTTTAAATATTCTATGATCGCATAACTTTATCAAAAAACAAAACAGGACGGAATAATAAAACACGACTAAAATACCCACTCTAGCAACTTTTCTCAAAAAAAATCCAAAAAGAGTGGCGTATGGACATTTACTTTATCTTAGCAGGTATCTTTGTCGGCTTTTGCGTGGGAGTTACAGGCGTGGGCGGTGGCTCGCTCATGACACCGATTCTCATCATACTGTTAAAAGTTGAACCGCATATCGCAGTCGGTACAGACCTACTTTATGCCGCCATCTCAAAATTTTTTGGTGGTGTCGTCCATTTCAAAAAATCCAATGTCGTCTGGTCAATCGTGCTGTGGATCGCCATCGGCAGTATTCCTGCGTCCATCGCCACCAATTACCTAGTCGCCACTTATCTCGGCAACATCAACGCCATCAAAACCATCATGACGCTGATTTTGGGGGCGATGCTCATGGTAACAGGCGTGTCGCTGATTTTTCACAATCGTATTGAAGCCTTTTTTGACAAATATCGCAAAACCGCCAAAACTCACCATTTAGCCGTCCATATCCCAAAGTACAAGCTCGCCTTAATGGGCGTGTTGCTTGGCGTGGTGGTAACGCTGTCATCGGTGGGAGCTGGGGCGTTTGGGGTCATGGCGTTGGTGTTGATTTTTCCGCAGTTGCCTATGATTCGTATTATCGGCTCGGACGTGGTTCATGCGGTGCTTTTGACGCTCGTGGCAGGGCTTGGGCATTTGTTTACAGGCAGTGTGGATTTTCATATGCTCACCTTTTTGTTAATTGGAGCAATCCCTGCGGTGATTGTCGGAACGCTTGTTAGCAGTAAGTTGCCTGAGAAAAAACTTCGTCCGATTTTGGGCGTTACCTTGTTGTTATTGGGTGTGAATTTTATCGCTCACCCAACCAAAGAAAAACCCAAAACACCGATCACCGCTCAAGTGGTTGTAAAAAATCAATCGGCATAATTTTACAAAAATTAACTTTTATACCCCAATCGGTGCTGATTGGGGTATTTTTATGGGGGTAATTTCTGTTATAATCACAGTTATTTTTGTCTGTTGATACAATGTTAAAAAACTCAAATCCAATTCAGATTTACCAAGCCCAAAATGGTATAACGGAAGTTGAAGTGCGTTTTGATAACGAAACCGTTTGGCTGTCGCAAGTTCAAATGGCAGAGCTTTTTGACACAAGTGCGGACAATATTAGCTTGCACTTAAAAAATATTTTCTCTGAAAATGAGTTAGATGAAAATTCAACTACCGAGGATTTCTCGGTAGTTCGTCAAGAAGGTAAACGCCAAGTTAATCGTAAGATTAAATACTATAATTTAGATGCAATCATATCGGTTGGCTATAGGGTAAAATCTAAGAATGCGACCCAATTTCGTATTTGGGCGACTGCTCGTTTAAAAGAATATTTGTTACAAGGTTATAGCATTAATCAAAAACGCCTTGAACAAAACGCTCATGAGCCTGAACAAGCCTTAGCCCTAATCCAAAAAACTGCCCAATCGTCCGAATTAACCGTACAAAGTGGGCGTGGGTTGGTGGATATTGTCAGCCGTTATACGCAGACCTTTTTGTGGTTACAACAATATGACGAAGGCTTATTGAGCGAGCCAAAAAGCCAAATCGGTGGCACATTGTCAACGGTGGACGAGGCACGCAAGGCTTTGGCCGTTTTAAAGGCGGATTTACTTGCCAAAGGCGAGGCGACCGAGCTGTTTGCCAAAGAGCGTGGTGATGGTTTGCCTGCGTTATTGGGCAATTTGGAGCAGACGGTATTTGGCGAACCTGCCTATCCAAGCGTGGAGGCAAAGGCAAGTCATTTGCTGTATTTTGTTATCAAAAACCACCCATTTGCCGATGGTAATAAACGCAGTGGGGCGTTTTTGTTTGTTGATTTTTTATACAAAAATGACCGTTTGTTTAATGCCAAAGGCGAGCCGATTATTAATGATACAGGCTTGACGGCGTTGGCTTTATTGATTGCCGAATCCGCCCCAGAACAAAAAGAAACTTTGATTAAACTTATTATGAATATGCTACAAAACAATCATTCATTGTAAAGTAAAGAGAACCCTATGACCACCATTTTATTTGAATTAGGCACTGCCGAGTTGCCACCAAAAAACCTAAAACAAATGCGTGATGCCTTGCACAGCGGTGTCGAAAAATCGCTAAACGATGCCAATATCACCTTTGACAACATCAAAAGCTATGCCACGACGCGCCGTTTGGCGGTGCAGATTTTTGGCATTAGCGACAAACAGCCCGACCGTGTGGAGCAAAAACGAGGCCCTGCCGTCAAAGGTGCGTTTGACGCTGATGGTAATCTGACCAAAGCAGGACTTGGCTTTGCTCAAGGCTTGGGCATTAGCAAGGATGATTTAATCACCATTAGCACCGACAAAGGCGACTACATTGGCTATAATTTGACCGTACAAGGGCAAGCTGTGAGCGACTTACTGCCAGCCATTTTCCAAAAAGCATTGGACGAGTTGCCAATCGCTAAGCGTATGCGTAGTGGGGCAGAGCGTAGCGAATTTGTCCGCCCTGTGCAGTGGGTGGTGCTGATGGCGGACGACCAAGTCATTAATGCCAATATTCAAGGGCATAGCACGGCTAATAAGACTTGTGGACACCGTTTTCACGCCCCAGACTTTATCGATATTGACCGTGCGGACAATTACGAAAGCATTTTGCAAAACGCCTTTGTCATTGCCGATTTTGACAAACGCCAACAAGCCATTCAAGAACAAGTGCAAAAATTGGCGGACGAAGTCGGAGCGGTTGCCATTGTGCCACAAGATTTGCTAGACGAAGTAACCGCCCTTGTAGACTTGCCTGTGGCACTGCGAGCGAGCTTTGAAGAGCGGTTTTTGGCTGTGCCACAAGAAGCACTTATTAGCACAATGCAAGCCGACCAAAAATATTTTTGTTTAACTGACAAAGACGGCAAATTGCAACCGTATTTTATTTTTATCAGTAACATTGACAGCAAAGACAAAGCCCAAGTCATTGCAGGTAATGAAAAAGTGGTGCGTCCACGCCTTGCCGATGCTGAATTTTTCTTTTTACAAGACCAAAAACAGCCGTTATTTGCCTTGACCGAAAATCTTAAAAACCGAGTTTTTCAAGAAAAACTTGGCACAATTTGGGAAAAATCTGAGCGTATCGCCAAATTATCTGCCTTTATTGCCACGCAAATTGGGGCAAATGTCGAACACGCAACCCGTGCAGGCGTGCTGTCAAAATGCGATTTGGCAAGTACGCTGGTGGGCGAATTTCCAGAGTTGCAAGGCATTGCAGGCACATATTATGCACGCCTAAACAACGAGCCGACCGCCGTTGCCGATGCCATTGAAGAGCAATATTTGCCAAAATTTAGTGGCGACAAACTGCCCGCCACCGACATTGGCACGGCATTGGCGTTGGCTGACCGCATTGACACTTTAGTGGGGATTTTTGGCATTGGTGAAGCCCCAACAGGCTCAAAAGACCCATTTAGCCTTAGACGAGCGTCCATAGGTGTTTTACGAATTTTAATTGAGAAAAAATTGGCGTTAAATTTGGTGAGTTTGATTGAACAAGCCTTAAAAAATTATCAAGGCAAAATTGACAATCTTGCCAAAACTTTTACCGATGTGATGGAATTTATCAACGCTCGCTACCGTGCGATGTACACCGAGCAAGGCGTGGCGGTTGATACCATTATGGCGGTGCAAGCCATTAATCCGCATATGCCACTGGATTTTGATGAGCGTATTCGTGCCGTGCAAGCGTTTCGTGCGTTGCCACAGGCTCAAAGTCTTGCCGAGGCAAACAAGCGTGTGGCAAATATTTTGGCAAAAGCAGAAGGGCAAGTTGCCGACAACGTGGACGAGAGCCTGCTTACCGAAATAGCTGAAAAAGAGCTGTATCAAGCCGTGCAAAACGCCAAAAACGCCACCAAACCGTTACAAGAAAACGCCGATTATCAAGGGATTTTGACCGAACTGGCTAATCTAGCCACGCCTTTAACGGCATTTTTTGATAATGTGATGGTAAATAGCGATGATGTTAATCTTAAAAACAACCGTTTGGCACTGTTAAAACAAGTGCGTGGGTTGTTTTTGAGCGTGGCGGATATTGGCGAGTTGCAGGGCTGATATTACAGTTATTCATGTTAACTTTATAAAAATGGTAGTCTGAATTTTAAGACTACCATTTTTTTTGGGTGTAGGTTGATATACCAACCTATTTTATTAAATATTTTTATTAATATTATTTAGAAAATTTTAATTTATAAATAGCTTATCTTTATTTTTAGTATGTTAGTCATTTTTTTCTTTGGCTTTATTTACATAAATGTTAATATCATTATATATTATATATACATTTATTACGTTTTGTAAGTCGCTTATTCGTTAGAGTCATTCAAATTTAAAAAAAATTAAAAAATTTGAACACATCGTGCAAGATAAGGTAGTTACCATGATAAATTTTTATAAAACTTTGCCTTTATTTGTTGTATTGTTATGTACAGCATGTGCAAATCAAAAATCCAATGAGCAATCAGAAACAATAGCCTATCCAACAGCCAAGGTTGGCATGTCTATGAGTGCAATAGCAACCAATGCCTTTTTTAATGATATGTATGAGTCTGCCAAAGGCGTAATGCAACAACAGCCATCTTTGACTTTGTTGCTAGAGCAAGCGGATAACGACCAAAACAAACAATATCAACAACTTGATGATATGTTACAACAGGGTGCTAAAGCATTGGTGGTAAACCTTGCTGATGTATCACAAGGTCAAGCGTTTGTTGAAAAATATTGTAAAAAAGGTGTGCCTGTTGTTTATCTAAACCGTAATCCCGGCGATAAATATTTGGCAAGTTGCGATACGGCTTATTTTGTAGATGGCGATGCTAACCAAGCGGGTGTATTGCAAGGGCTACAAGTGCTAGAAAAGTGGAAAGCCAATCCAGATTGGGATAAAAATAAAGATGGTGCTATCTCATATGCGTTATTAGAAGGCATTCCAAACCATGCAGGGACAATGGCTCGTACTAAATGGTCAATCAGTACCATGCAAAACTACCCTTCGTTAGGTATTCCTGTACGACAGGTTTTTTCGGATACGGCAATGTTCCAACAAGACAAAGCGAGTGAAGTTGTAGAAAACTGGATAAGCCAACCAAATTTTGGCGATGTGGAAGTGATTTTAGCAAATAATGACAACATGGCGATAGGTGCGATTGATACCCTTAAAAAACACAATATAAAATTGCCTGTTTTTGGTATTGATGGTGGTAAAGTAGGGCTAGAGTTGGTAAAATCTGGCGATATGAGTTCAACTGTATTTAATGATTATGATAATCAAGTCAAAACAGCTTTGAGAATGGCAGCGAATTTGGCGACCAATCAACCTGTAATGAACGGCATTAATTATCGTATGGAATATAAAATTGTAAACGTTCCTTATCAAAATATTACGTTAAAATAAGGTATAAGACATGGCAACAACAAATCATACGAATACCACAGGTTCAAAATATAAAAAATATACCATGTTACTGACTTTGGTTGTGTTATTTTTGGTATTGACCGTTGGTATGTTAGCACTGAATTTTTTATCAACCAACCGTTTTACAACGTATGCACAATCATTAGAAGTTGCGAATAGCCAAGGGGCAACGAGTCAAGAGCTATCAAAAAACTTGCTAGATATTAATCTATATATTAATACAGCCTTAGAGCAACAAAAACAAAATGCTGTAGCGACAACGATAAATACAACGCAAAATCTAGCAACGCCAGTAACAGAAAACCAAGCAACAACGGTTGCGAGTGCAGTAGCCAATACGGAAACACCATCTGTTGCGAATACACAGCAGACGGTTAGTATTGATGCTTTGCCACAAATTGCTGTGTATAAAATTGATGAGATTAAAAAACAACGAGATACATTGTCTCAAGCATTACAAGCTTTCCAAAAAGGTGGTGCAGTTACTTTAACATCAGGCAAAGAAATTTCTTTAAATGCTACAAATAATCAAGCCGCTTTGAAAAGTTTACAAGAAACGGAGCAAATTTGGATTCCTTATTTGGGTTTGTTAGATAATTTTTTACAAGATATTCAAAAAGGCTATATTTCTAAACAAACAAGTGATTATTTGGTGGATTATACCCGATTATATAACCGAGCATTACTAACCGAATCTAATAATTTAACAACTGCCTTAAACCAAGAAATTGAACAACAAACCTTATTACAAAAAAATATACAGCTAGCAGGTATTATCAGTGCTTTTTTACTGTTCTTTGCGATTGTATTTGGTGCATTGCGTCAATTGTTAAATAGTGATAGTCGCTTGGCTCAAGCACGTCAACAGACAACGGACATTTTAAATACGGTCAATGAAGGACTATTCTTGATTGACAAAAATATGGTCTTGTCAGATGAGTATTCTCGCAGTACAGAGCAAATTTTGCATAAGTCTGAATTAAAAGGTAAAACTTTAACAGACTTGTTAAAAGATACGATTTCTCAACAGGATTTGGACAGTACAAAGCTGTTTATTGAACAATTATACAACGCTTGGGTTGTAGAAGAGTTAATCCAAGACTTGAACCCTTTAAAAAATATCCGCATGAGCTATGTAGATGACAAAGGGCGTACACAAATTCGCTTTTTAGATTTTAACTTTTTAAGAATCGTAGAAAAATCAGGCGAAATTAGTAAGGTGTTTGTGAGTGTTGTTGATATTACAGAAGCTGTTCATTTGCAAGAAAAACTTGAAAAAGCACGTCAGCAACATGACAATGAGCTAGAAATGATTAGTGCTATTTTGACAATTGATAATCAAAACCTAGTCGCATTCATTGCCAATACAAATCATCGAATTGATAAAATTAACGCTGTGTTAAAACAAGAATCTGCAGGTCATTTTGACCTACAAGAAAAAGCACGTCAAATATACCGAGAAATGCATAGCTTAAAAGGCGAGGCATCAGCGATTAAAATGAGTGCGTTTGTGAGTGCTGCAGAAAAACTTGAAAGTCAAATTAAAGAGTTATTGCAACATTCAAATTTAACAGGTAATGACTTTTTAGCGTTTACGATTAATTTAAAAGAATTATTGGATTTAAATCTTTTTGTAAGTAGCATATTAGAACGTTTACGTTTGGTAGGATGTAATGTGGACACTGTCGTTGCCCAACAACCACAAAGCAGTCCATCAGCTAGTGTCAGTCAAACAAAAGTAAATCCATGGCATGATTATTTTACGCAATATGCTCAAGATATCGCCAATCGTCAGTCCAAAAACGTGAATGTTCAAGTGAATGGGTTTGATGAGCTATTGCCATTTCACGATGAAAAAGCGAATGTATATAAAGACATTGCCACACAATTTTTGAAAAATGCGATTGTGCATGGCATTGAAAGCCCAGCCGAACGTTTGGCAAAAGGCAAAAATGAATCAGGTGAAATAACCTTAAGCCTTGAAAAAGTTGATGAAAATCATCAAAAAATCAGCATTCATGACGATGGTCAAGGCATTAATTGGACAAAAATCCGCCAAAAAGCCGTTGAGCTAGGTCATGTAACCGAGCTACAAGCCGAACAGCTACAAGCAAAAGATTTATTACGCTTAATGTTAAGTTCAGGTATTTCAACTGCCGAAAACCAAGATGAAGATGCAGGGCGTGGCGTTGGCATGGATATCGTGCGACAACTGGCGATAGAAGGCAGAGGCAAATTGGGTATCAATAGCCAACCTAACCAATTCACGATGATGAGTGTAACTTTTCCAAACCAATAATTTAAAAAAGGATATTCCATGGCACACCGTTTAATGATTGTTGATGACTCAAATATTATCCGTAACCGTATTGAACGTAGCTTTGAAGATAGCGATATACAAATTGTGGCAACAGCGAGCAATGGCTTAGAAGCGTTGCAAAAGTTTGATTTGGTAAAGCCTGATTTTATCACGATGGACTTGACCATGCCACAAATGGACGGCTTAGAATGTATCCAAAAAATCATCGCCCAAAACACAGGCGTAAGTATTTTGGTCGTTTCGGCACTGTCAGACAAAGCCACCGCTTTACAAGCTTTGCAATATGGGGCAAGGGGCTTTATTTGTAAGCCCTTTAGCGAAGATGAGTTGGTCAATGCGATTAATCGTTTGATTGAATTACAACAATCCTAATCCAAAAAAGCCCCAAATCTTGGGGCTTTCTTAATTAGCCTTAAGGCGTTGTATTCACATCAACCTTGTCGGTTACGATTACCGTTTGTGGATTGACAATTTGGGTCACAGGCTGAATCGTAGGCTGTGCGGTTGCCACAGGGTCAATACTTGGCGGTGTGACAATCACTGTATCTGTTTTGACAGGATTAGCATCGTCCAATGTGGGTTCAACCACGACAGTTGAAGCATTTGGCACTGTTACCACCGCTTGTGTCGCAGGTACAACCGTAGGCACGGTGCTTAATTTTTGTGATGCTGGCATGACCAAGTCATTTTTTGGCACGTCCACGATAGGGGCAGGGGTGGTATTTGGGTGCAACGGATAAGCGTTGTCAATATTTAACGGAATTTGTTTTAACGTGCCGTTTTTGTCAATCACTAATTGCATGGTGCGAATGCCTTCAAGGCTTTTTTCGGTCATACTGGCGACGGCTGTGCCATTTCGTAAAATGGTCGGTTGTAAAAACACAATCAAGTTTGTTTTGTCGCTGTTTTTACTTTTTGATTTAAACAAATTACCAACCACAGGAATATCACCAAGTCCCGGCACTTTTTGTTGCCCATAAGTGCTGTTATCACGCATTAAACCGCCTAGGGCAACGGTCTGTTGGTCATCTGCCAAAATGGTGGTTTTAATCAAGTTTTTGTTGGTAACAACACCGCTAACATTGTTTAGCGTACCGTCCACGATAGACGACACTTCTTGGGTAATTTCAAGTCTGACCGTGCCATTTTCGCCAATGTGTGGCACAACGTTTAGATTAATCCCCACGTCTTCACGGCTCACCGTCTGAAATGGATTGGTAGAAGAATTGTTGGTCGTGGTATAAGAACCCGTTACAAACGGCACATTTTGACCGACCAAAATATTGGCTTTTTCATTGTCCAACGTCAAAATTGACGGCATGGATAACAAATTGGCATTGTTGGTTTTGTTAATCGCTTGCAAAATCGCCCCATAAAATTGGCGATTGCCATTGCTATCCACTCTACTATCGCCCACACCAAACAACGCCCCTGCAATGGACGCAGCCGCTTTGCCGACTTGACCTGTTAAGGCTTCGGTAGCCAGACCAATCGCTGTTGCACCGACATTGTTAAAGTTCACCACGCCCACACCGCTATTGGCATTGCCCATCGCCCATTGTACGCCCAGTTGTTGCGTGTCGTTGCCAGAGATTTCCATGATGGCGGCTTGGATTAACACTTGGTCTCGGCGAGTGTCCAGTTGATTGATGGTATTTTCAATTTCAATCATCAAATCTGGACTGGCATTTACCACCACCGAATTTTGAGTTTGGTCGGCGATAATGCTAAAAGGGCGACCTTGCGTATTTGCGGTGCTGTTACTGCTGGTGTTGGTGGAACTGGTATTAATCGGTGAACCTGTTACCGAGGTGTTGCTTGTGCTGTTTGACGTTGATGTGTTGCTGCTATTGCCAAACATAGAAGTCGCTTCTAGCGTGGTTTGGTCACCTGCACTGTTAATAGATTGGTTGGATAACAAACTTCTTAACATATTGGCAATGTGGGTGGCACTGGCATATTTTAGGCGAAACACCCGCAAACCGCTCAAACGCTGACTTGGTATGGTGTCAAGTTCATCTACCATGCGTTGCACTTTGGCGGTCATTTCCACGCTACCTTTGACAAGCAGTCTATCGGCAATTGGGTCGGCAATGATTTTTATCAAACTGCCATTGCCTGATGCGACCGCAGGCGAGCCTTGTCCACTGCTGGCGGTACTTGTGCCTGACACGCCTGTCAATGAGCTGAGCAGTTGCATCATGCGTTCGGCATCTACATGACGCAAGGGAATGACGGTTAATTTGTCATTCATATTGCTGTCTAAGTCATTGATAAGTTTGGTAAGTTGGTTTAAATTATCGGCTCTGTCTGACAAAATCAACGCATTGATATTTGGCAAAACGGCGGCGTTGGCATACTGTGGCATCATCGGGCGGATAACGTTTAACACATCAGTGGCACTGGTATTGGTCAGATACAAAACCCGTGTCGCCAACTGATTGCCTGTGGTATTACCACGCAAATCCACATCAACGCCCGCTTGTTTGGCAACCGTATCAGGCAACAACTCAATGGTCGTACCACGGTCAATCGCCACAATCCCATTGACTTTCATCACCGCCAAAAACAAATCATAAATTTCGGCACGGTTTAACGTTTTGTTGGCAATCACCGTGACATTGCCATTAATGCGTGGGTCTAGCACAAAGTTTTTTTGCGTGATGGTCGCCACTTGGTCAATAAAGGCTTTAATATCAGCATCTTGCAAATGCACCTTGTAGCCTGTTTCGCCAGCCGCCACCGCCGTTGGGATATGACAAATACTGAAACTTACCAAAATACTGAATGTCAAAGGTTTTAATACAGATTTTAAAAAAGTCTTGCGTTGCGTGTGTTGTTTCATATCTAACCTATAAAATTTTCTTTTGTAAAATGCGAATTGATTGGCATTGCCAAAAATTTAAAACGACTGATTCAGCGTAATCACCTGTTCGCCACGTTGCACTTGGATTTGGGCTTGTCCTGACTGTCTGGCTTGTTGTAAAAGCTGAGAATCTTGTGCAGGATTTTGCCCCACATTTTGTCCATTTAATGAAATCACCCTGTCGCCTGTCTGTAGCCCCAAGCGGTCTTTAATCCCTGATGGCATTGCATCGGTTACCATATAGCCATTACCAGTCGCCGCCACACCCATTTGGCTAAGATAGCCTGCTGGATTTGCCTGTAAGCCTTCAATCGCATTATCCAACGGCGTTGGCGTATTTTGAGCTTGCGTTGGGCTTGTGCCATCAAGCGGTTGATTTGGCATTGGTGGTGGCGTTTGTGTTGGAATTTGTGGTACAGGCATACCTTGAGATGGGGGCATGACTTGTGGCATATTTTGGGCGGACAAACTTTCGTTGTTTAACACCATGGTATTGCCTTGCGTTCTCATCGCTTGTTGGGGTTGTTGTCCTCGTTGGTCAAGCAAAAATGGCTTACCAAAATCCACTTTGAACGTTTGTCCATTATTATCTGTCAAAATAATGTGGTCAATTTTCACATCGCTTAATTTAAAAGCCGAACCATCCAAAATTTCGTCCACTTTATAACTTTTGGTTTTGCCATTAAAGGTTAAAATCGCAAAAGATAAACTTTTGGGATTTGCCACCGTGATACCAACGATTTTGACATCAGGTGGTGGCAGACTTGACTGGGTCGCCATTGGGCGTGCAAAAATATCCAACCCATTGCCGACAGGCATAGCCATTTGACTGTTTTGTAATGGCACAGGCGAAAGGGCAGGGGCAGCCGGTGGGGCAATCACCAACCAAAACCCACGAGCCAACAACCAACACGCCCACACAATCACCACCAACAAAATCAGTGGATAAAATTTTTGTAAGGCTTGAAAAATGTTAAAATCCGTTCGCTTCACAACACCCCCTAAAAACTGCCAAACAACGGCTGACGAAGCGAAACCGCCACGCTGTCATCTGCCCCTTGTCCTTGATAATTTGGCATATTTTTTAACAAACGTTGGGTCAAAGCCACATCAAGCATATTGTCATTGTCCAAATACAAATCGCCCAAACGCTGTCCTTGCGGTGTCGCTAACGCCAAATGCAGACGGCTAGGCGATTGTGAAGTTTTTTCTTTATCCAAAACACCGACCATTTTTGGCAAATTAATCTGATAAACACGTCCGCCAAAAGGATAGCCCATATTACCACCCAACCAATCAAAATCGCCAGACGCATTGACAAAACCTGTCTTATTACGCGATAGCGATAAATTTTTTACCATAATTGGCGAATCAGGCAATTGCCAACTGCCCAAAGAACTTAACAAATCTTTGTTAATTTTGCCGTTAAAGTCATGGATTTGCCAACTATTTTTGCCGATTTTTGCCAAACCGTTTAACTCCGTTGTACCAGAGCGAATTTTAACATTCATGCCAATTTTGCCTGTAAAAATGTACAAGGGTTGCCATTGCCAGTCTAATGTTCCCGATAAACTTTTGTTTGGATTGTTGGGTGGGGCGATTTGCCAATTGGCTTGACCTTGCCAAAGATTGCCAGAGATTTGTTGTAAATATGGATTGTTCGGCACAAATTTTTGTACAAGCCAACTGGCTGGCAACTGCACCAACAAAAACAAGCATAACAAAATAAGACCGACTAACCACCAAAGTCGTGTAGGACGAGAAATTACCGTTGCCAAATCAATGCCCTTTTAAGCAAATAAAAAAATGTACAAAATTTTTATATGATAACTGATTTTGGCAGATTTGTAATGTGGTTTTTGTGAAAATGGGAATTTTTTTTGTTTTTTAACAAAAAAATAAAAATAGTGAATAGAAAAAGGAACATCAAACAATGTTCCTTTTTTTGATGTTGATAAATCAACAAATTAGTGAGCAGCAGATGCAGTAGCAGTTGCGTCAACAGCGTCTTTAGTTGCGTCAGCAGCTTGTTCAGCAGCAGCTTGTGCATTTTCAGCAACAGCTTCTGATTGTTCGGCAGCAGCTTCGTTACCAGCAGCAACCGCAGCAGAGGCGTTCGCAGCAGCAACAGATGCAGTAGATGCAGCAGCAACCGCAGTAGAAGCAGCTTCTTGTGCAGCAGCGTCAGTTGGTGCAGATGCAGCGTCAGCTACCGCAGCAGATGCAGCTTGAGTTGCTTCAGTTTTTGCTTCAGCAGCTTCTTCAGCTGGTTTTGAGCAAGCAGTCAAAGCTACAGTAGTAGCCATTAAAGTAGATAGTAAGATAGATTGGAATTTCATAAGTTTCTCCTAAGGAAATATAACCCGTTACTATTCTTACTCAATACAACTTTTAAGAATATTACGGGACATAGTGCGAGCGTATTTTAGCTCAAATCTTATTAAATTTAAACATCTTTTTTCATCACTTTGTAACAAAACATATTTTTGTTTAAAAAAAGATATCTTTTTAATGAAATTTTTGGGACTGCAATTATATTATAATTATCTTTGTGTTGTATAGTGATTTTTTAGATTTTTACAATTTTTTTTTAATTTGGCTGAAATAGGTTAAATAATTGATACAAATGTTTTTTTATTTTGACGTTATAATAAGGCAATATTTTTAGTTAAAGGGTGTTTTATGAAGTGGGAAGGCAGAGAAGGCAGTAGTAATGTGCGTATGAGCGGTGGCAAGGCTGTCGGCGGTGGTATCGGTAGTATTATTATTGGTTTGATTTTGTGGCTCGTGTTTGGTATGGACCCGATGACGGCGATGAAAACAGGTCAGCAGGTTACGGGTGGTGGACAGCAGACGACTACGGCGGTTAATCAACAAACGGCGGATAGAGATGCCAAGTTTGTATCGGTGGTGCTAGCGGATACTGAGGCGGTTTGGCAACAGATTTTTAAAGAAAATGGCATGACTTATAAAGAGCCACAGTTAATTTTGTTTAATGGGCGTGTGCAGTCGGCTTGTGGTAGCGCGTCTTCTGCGACAGGGCCTTTTTATTGTCCTGCTGACCAAAAAGTGTATTTGGATACGTCATTTTTTACCGAAATGCGTCAAAATCTGGGCATTTCTGGCGACCAAAATGGTTCTGGTGATGCACAAAATCAAGGCAAGGCGGGTGATTTTGCCCAAGCGTATGTGATTGCTCACGAAGTGGGACACCACGTGCAGACGTTATTGGGAATTAGCCAAAAGGTAAATGAAGCCAGCCGTAGAGCGAGCAAAGCCCAAGCCAACAATTTATCAGTACGCCAAGAGCTACAAGCCGACTGTTTTGCAGGTGTGTGGGCGAACCGCAATCAACAACGCGTGCAGTTTTTGGAGCAAGGCGATATTGAAGAGGCGATTAACGCCGCCGAGCAAATCGGCGATGACCGTTTGGCACATTCGCACGGACAAGTCGCCATGCCAGACAGCTTTACCCATGGCACAAGTCAGCAACGTATGACGTGGTTTAGCCGTGGTTTAAAATCAGGCGATATCAACCAGTGCGATACCTTTAACGCCAATATTTAACACATTTTTAACATATCAATATGGGGAATGTTATCTTCTAGGCAGCCTTTCCCTTGTTGTCTAAAGCCCAACGATTCATAAAAACCTTTTAAATAAGTTTGAGCCGAAATATATAGTAATTTAAAATAGGATTAAGACAAAGTTTCCGTTCGTGGTGAGCTTGCCGAACCATAACGGACACCGACCCTTCGACGAGCTCAGGGCGAACGGTTTCCTATTTCTAATTTAAATTACTATAGATTGGTTAAACTGAGCAAAAAAAATCGTTAGCGAAACCATCAACGTGCCTGTTACGTTAAACCGTGAAATTTTGGTGATTGAAAATGCAAACAATTTTGACAATGTCAATGCCGTTGAAAAAGTAAATATCACCATAAGCGAACCGCTATCTGCAATGATAAAAATCAATGGCGAAACGGTGAATATTACTGATGAACCGCTTGAAATCGTATTAAGCCAACAAGTTGCCAATGTAGCGATTAGCACCCATGTGGTAGAAGAAATTAATTTATCCACCGAAACGCTGACAACCCAATAACAAATCCCTGTTACCGTGCGTCATGAAGAATTGGTCGTAGAAGAAACCAAATTGGATAATTGACTTTATCAACGTTCAACATATCAAAGCCAACAATTTTACCAAAAACAAAAAAGCACATTTTCATGTGCTTTTTTAAGGTTTAACAGATTATTTATTTTCGTCTGATTTTGGATTGATTTCTAACAATTCCACATCAAAAATCAGCACGCTATTTGGCTCAATGTCGGTCATACCTGCTTCGCCATAGCCCAAATCAGCAGGCACGACAAAATGATATTTTGAACCCATAGGCATTAATTGTAACCCTTCTGTCCAACCTGTAATCACTTCGTTTAAGGGTAGGGTAATCGGCTCACCACGTTTGTACGAGCTATCAAACACCGTACCGTCAATCAATTTGCCTTCATAATGCACTTTGACAGTGTCAGTCGCTGTTGGACGTTTGCCCGTGCCTTGGGTGATGACGTTGTATTGCAAACCAGATTTGGTCGTGATAACGCCTGTTTTTTTGCCATTTTCAGCCAAATAAGCCTTGCCTTTTTCAAGGTTCTTTTTTGCCAATGCTTCTATTTCTTTGGCATATTCGGTTTCTTTGCGAGTTTGGTAATCCATCAAAGTTTGTTTGATTTGCTCTTCGGTCAAAGCTGGTGTGTTGCCAACATAGGCATCACGAAAACCTTGAAAATACGCATCTAACATCAAATCGGTCGCTGTGCCTTTGTTGCCATCGCCCATCATGTAACCAAAGCTATAGCCAACTTTTGTTAGCTCATCGCTTTTGACAGACACTTTGGATTTTTTTGGCAAATAGCTTGAATCTTTGACAGTCGTTTCGGCATGGCTAACCAAACTGGCAGTTGCCAACGCCAGGATACTTAAGGTGTGAAATAATTTCATACAATGCTCTTTTAAAATGTTTGTTTAAGCCTTTATTTCAGCCATTAGTGTGCAGGTTGCGAAGCGGTTTGTGCTTGTTGCATTTGGGCTTCTAACTGGCGTAGCTGGGCTTGGATATCTGGATTATCGCTCATCTGGGCTTGCTTTTGGGCTTCGCTTTGTGGCGGATTGACTTTTAACAATTCCACATCAAAAATCAGCACGCTATTTGGCTCAATACCGCCTTGTGGTGCACCTTGTTCGCCGTAGGCTAGGTTAGATGGGATATAAAAACGGTATTTTGCCCCTTCGCCCATCAACTGCAAGCCTTCTGTCCAGCCTGCAATCACTTGATTAAGCGGGAACTCAACAGGCTGACCGCCAGATTTTTCGGTGCTGTCAAATACTTGACCGTTTAACAATTTGCCTTCGTATTTTACCGATACTCGGTCGGTGGCTTTTGGTTTGGTAGCGTTGCCTTCTTTTAATACTTCATATTGTAAGCCTGAAGCGGTGGTTTTTACGCCTGCTTTTTTGCCATTTTCTGCCAAAAATTGTTGTCCTTTTGCCAAATTCCCGTCTAACATTTCTTTCATTTGGCGTTCTTGGTAAGCCATGACCGCTTGTTCCATCTGTTCACGAGTTAGGACGGCTTGTTTGCCTGCTTGTCCGTCTTGCAAGCCTTTGATGATGTCTTCTTGTTTTAAATCTTTGGCACTTTGAGCGACATTTGTTCCCATCATATAGCCCAGACTGTAGCCAGCTTTGGTGATGTCATCGCTTTGGGCGGTGATGTTGCTTGCTGTGGCTGTGCCAGTTTTGCCAAGACCGACATTGGCAACTTCAGGTTTATCACCAAAACTTTTTAAAAAAACAGGGGTTAAACCGACCGCACCCAAAACAACGGCTAATAAAATCGGAGCAGTTTTGTTACTCATATTCAAATCCTAAATAAAGTAGAAAAAATCAAACGAAAAATAATGCCTATCATAGCAGAAAATCACATGAAAACCTATAAAGCCAAGATAAGTTTGTAAAAAAAATCTGTCATTGTAAAAATATTTTAACAAAAAATTACGTTTTTTAACAAAAATTTAGAAAATAAGCCTTGTTTGCAACCAATCTATACTTTTTTTAACCATTTGTTTAATGTTACACTACTTACGTTTATCAAATTTAGGTTAATTGTTGTTTATTTTTTATAAAAATTAACCGTCATTGATAGCTGTTTTATATTTTCTACACAACTTTTATACAACATGATGTTGATGGTATTGCAAAACTCAAGGATTTATCAAGTGGTAAGTCCTTATTTTTTGTAAATTTTATCAACACTTGGAGGGGTTATGGATAATTTTTTTATCAATTTTAACCAAACGCTTGGTTCATCGGTGGTTACCATGATTGGGGCGTTGGTGATTTTTTTAATCGGTTGGATTTTGGCAGGTATCATCGGTTCTGCGGTGCATAAACTGCTTGCCAAACTGGATTTGAACCAAAAAATGAACGCATCAACAGGCAAAAATTATGATTTGGCGACTTTGTTGTCTCGTATCGCATTTTGGTTTGTATTTGTGATTGGCATTTCGGCAGCGTTGAGTTTCTTGCGTCTGGACGCAATTTCTGTACCGTTTGCCAACATGATTAATCAAGTGTTGCTATTTATCCCAAATCTGTTTGGGGCGACGGCGTTGGCAGTGTTGGGCTTTGTGATTGCAACCATTGCTCGCACAGCGTTGTCAGGCGTGTTAAACCGTACTTCATTGGACGAAAAACTTGCTAAAGATGCGGGCGTACCTGCGATGAGCGACAACATTGCCAATATTGCATATTGGTTTATTTTGTTGATGTTTTTGCCGATGGTATTGCAACAGTTAGGCTTAACAGGTTTATTAAATCCAGTTAATAATATGATTGGCAAAACGCTTGACTTTCTGCCAAATGTTGTTATCGCTGGCGTGTTGTTCTTTGTTGGTTTTATCATTGCAAAAATCTTGCGTGGTATCGTTACCAACGTGGTGGCAAGCCTAAATATCCAGTCAGTTGCGAGCAAAGTTGGTATTAGCAATCAGCTAAAACTTGCCAATATCGCAGGGACGTTGGTGTATTTGTTGGTGATGATTACCACGATTATCATGGCGTTAGATGCCCTAAAAATTGAGTCTATCTCTCGCCCTGCGACCAATATGTTAAACCAAATCATGTCCGCCGTGCCACATATCATTGCGGCGGTAGCGATTTTGGGGATTACTTATTATATCGTGAGCTTTGTGGCAAATATTGTCAAAAGTTTGCTTGAAAACACAGGCGTGAATGAGTTGCCTGCAAAATTGGGTTTGCAAAATGTGTTAAACACCAATGCACAAAACATTGACCCAACCAAACCACAAAGCACGAATACCAAAGTATCTGATATTATCGGTACGTTGATTGTTTGTTTTGCGATGTTGTTTGCTAGTATTGAAGCGGCAAATCGTTTGGGCTTTACCCACATCAGCGAATTGATTACCATGTTTATTGAATTTGGTGCGCAAATCTTGTTGGGTGCGGTGATTTTGGCGATTGGTTTTTGGCTTGCCAACTTATTGGCAGGTATGGTTCAACGCTCGCCAAGCGGTTCGTCATTTTTGGCAAACCTTGTGCGTGTGCTAATCATGGGCTTGGTGCTTGCGATGGGCTTGCGTGCGATGGGTATCGCTGATTCTATCGTAAATCTAGCCTTTGGCTTAACTTTAGGTGCGGTTGCGGTTGCATTTGCCTTGGCATTTGGTCTTGGCGGTCGTGATGCGGCAGCACGTTTGTTAAAAAACATTCAAGACAAAGCGGAAGCGGAAAACGAAGCCAAAAAACTGACTCAACCAACCAGCACATTTTCAACTGATGGTTTAAAACCAAAATCTGATGACAATGTCTAATGAATTGATTTTTATCAAAAAAACGCCTTCATTGTGAAGGCGTTTTTTTATGATTGTTTAAAATTTATTTTCTTAAATCTTGCAACGGTTTTGACATATTTTCGGCGACACCGCCTGTCACTCCTTCATAATAGTCATAAATTTTTGGCAAATCGGCATTGATGTCGCCAGTTGGATAAAAAAGTGGCAAAAATCGCACCTGTTTGCTCGGATAATCAATGGCAATCGGCAAAATCGGTACACCTGCCCCCACCGCCAGATAATAAAAACCTGTTTTCCAGTTTTCGGTATATTTGCGAGTGCCTTCTGGGGCAAGTCCCAAAAATAACTGGTCTTCTTTGTTAAAACGGTCAATGCTTGCCTGTAAGGTTGAGCCTTTTTTCTCACGGTCAATAGCGATAATCCCACCCCAACGCAAAAATTGAGCCAAAACAGGCACTTGAAACAGCTCTTTTTTGCCCATGATTTTGATATCCACGTTTAACGCCAAAATGGTCGCAATCGCCCAAAGTCCATCAATATTGGTGGTGTGTGGCACGGCAAGCATGACACATTTTTTGATATTGGGGATTTCGCCAACAATTTTCCAGCCACTTGCTTTCATAAAGGCTTTGGCAAGTTTTGGGGCGATTGTACCGTTTCGGCGTGGGGCGTTTTCGCCGATGGTATTGAGGTTGATTTCGGGTAAGTTGCTAGAATCCATGATGTCTTCCTATTTTTAAAATTTTTGGTAGTTTATAACAAGTGTAAACTAAAGTACAAGTTTTTTTGGCATTTATCCTAAAAAATGTCAAAGAAATTGACACAATTTTACACATATTTTTGAGAAAAAACGTTACAATGACAAAAAATTTTAAAAGTTTAAAAGCAAAATCATGTTAAAAAAATCCCTAATCACCCTAACCATCGCCAGCGTTTTATCTTTAACCGCCTGTTCATCTTTTTTAGAAAATTTAGGCAAAGTGCCACAAAACTACACCCAAGCGGTCAAACAAGGCGTACTCGAACAAAAATACACGCGTATGGGGTAATTTGCCGTTGCCAGTCAAACTTTTGGCGTGGGCAAAAATAACCAATTTAGCCAAAAAATTTGGTATCTGCAAAATTTAGAAAGTGGCAAAACTTATCCACTGGTGATGATGGTTAACGGCTCTGGCTCTACCTTTGGCAATTATGAAGCGGTGTTTGTGGGTGAAAATACCGAAATCCGTCATAATGCCAATTGGCAAAATGTGAATGTAAAAAATTTACCCAATTAATACAGCGAGCTTTTAAAAATTTGTTTAAATGCCAATTTAAGCCACAGGAGTTTTTTATGAAATTATCTGTAAGAACCTCAAGCGTTATTTACACTTTGTTTAAAATAAAACTCCAACCACTCATAAGGAGTAAAGGTTTGAGTTTTGCCAGTAATATCATCTTTTTTAGTTAAAGATGAATGGGGTTTAACGGTATTATAGAAATTAAGAAATCTTGTTAATTCTTGCTTTCTATGTTTACTACTTGTAAATTCACATTGTTCATGCCACATCTCCATGAGCGTACGTATTACTCGTTCTGCTTTACCATTGGTTTGTGGTTTGGCAACTTTGGTGAATTTCTGATTGATGTTGTTATTATAACAGGCTTTGACAAATTCATGGTCTTTTGTGCCTTTATATTCTGTGCCATTGTCAGAATAAATCACCTCAATCGTATAAGGGCAAGGTTTAATAACTTGTTCTGTCAGAAACTTAGCCGCACTAAAAGCTGTTTTGTCTGGCATAATACAAGCATACAGTTCACGAGAATAATCATCAATGGCAACAAACAGATATTCTCTAGGGCTGTTGCTATTTTGTCCTTTGAGCAGTGGTAGGCGTTTTGTATCTACGTGTACCATCTCACCAGGATAGGATTTATTATAACGCTTGGCTTGTTTTTTGAGTTTGTCTTGTATACTCTTTTCAACTTTAGCTAAGCGTTTAATGCCAAATTTCGCTTGTTTAAAGCGATTATTGACACTGGTTTGTGGTTTTAGTAACTTCACTCTGGCAAGTTTCAATACCTTGTAGATTGTTGGTCTTGATACTTTGTATTCTTCAGCAAGTGATGTTACGCTTTGTTTGTTTTGATGATAGGCTATCCAAATAGCTTCTCTTTCAAGTGGTAATAGTCTGGTGTTTTTATGTATGTTCATTTGCAGTATTTTATCCTAAATACTGTAAATAACGCTAGGATATCTTACAAATTATCACTCATCGGACTTGTTGCTATGACCACAATCACTCTAACCGCTTGCCAAAGCACCCCAAAACAAGAAAAGCCAGAAATGGTCGGTATGGCAAACCCTGCCAGCGTTTTTTGCGTAAAACAAGGTGGTAAACTTGAAGCTCGTCAAGATGCACAAGGCAATGAATATGCGATGTGCCATTTGCCAAATGGTCAAGTCGTGGAAGAATGGGAATATTTTCGTAAACACGCACCGAAAAACTAATTTTTAGATAAATTAAAAAAACTGTTTAGCAAAATGTTAAACGGTTTTTTATTTTCTTAAAACTTTTTTATTATCCGCCTTTCAACCACCTTATAAAGGCAAAACTTGCTTGTTCTTTTTGGTTATCGCCAAATTCATAAAACCGCATGCTCACCAGTCTATCTGGCATATACTGCTGTGGATAGTAGTGGTTTGGGTAGTCGTGCGGATAGACATAGTTTGCCCCATAGCCGTCCGCTCGCATAAGCGATGTTACGCCATTTCGCAGGTGGAGCGGTACAGGCGATTGGTCGGTTTCGGCAAGTTTCATGGCTTTATTTATCGCATTATAACTGGTGTTGGATTTTGGGCTATTTGCCAAATACACGAGTGCTTGCCCCAAAATAATCCTTGCCTCTGGCATACCGATACTTTGCACACTTCGCAAGGCGGTATCGGCAATGAGCAAGGCATTTGGATTGGCAAGCCCAATATCTTCACTTGCCGAGATGACAAGCCTGCGAGCGATAAAAGCAGGGTCTTCGCCAGCAGTGAGCATACGAGCAAGCCAATACAGCCCTGCATCAGCGTCCGAGCCACGAATGGATTTTATCATTGCCGAGACCAAATCATAATGATTGTCGCCCGATTTGTCATAACGCACAAGGCTTGCCCCTGCCACCGCCACCACATTGTCATCATTCACAATAATCGGCAGATTTTTATTAAAATTTACATGAGAACAAACGGCTAATTCTAATAAATTCAACGCCTTACGAGCATCCCCTTGCGACAGCTCAAAAATGGCTTTGGCAGAATCAATTTGAATGCTTAATTTGCCAAATTCGCTGTCGGTTTTTATCGCACGTTCTAATACTTGGTTGATTTCAATTTCGTTCAAAGGCTCAAGGCGATAGACTTGACAGCGAGAGAGCAAGGCGTTATTGACGCTAAAGGACGGATTTTCGGTGGTCGCCCCAATGAGCGTAATATCGCCAGACTCCACCGCCCCAAGCAGAGCGTCTTGTTGGGCTTTGTTAAAACGGTGAATCTCGTCCACAAACACCACAGGCGACTCGCTAAATAGCCCATCATCTTTTGCCAATACTTCTCGCAGTTCCTTTACACCTGCGTTAATGGCAGAGAGCGTGCGAAAGGGGCGATTAACCGCATCGGCTAGGAGCATGGCGATGGTGGTTTTGCCAATGCCCGCTTCGCCATGCAAAATGATGGACGGCAAGTAGCTTTGTGTGATGATGTTGCGGATTGGGGTGTTTTGCCCAAGTAGGTGCGTTTGTCCGATGACTTCGTCAATGGATTTTGGGCGAATGCGTTGGGCTAGGGGGATTTGGTTTGTCATTTTGGTATTTTTGATAAAATAGGCAGAATGTTGTGATATTAGTATTATAATAAAAAATGGGGTCATCATGCTAGATTTACAAAAATCTTTAAAATTTGATAGGATTGAAATTATCAAACCTGCCGAGCGTTGGCAAACGACTGATTATGCTAAATTTTTTGAAGACGGTATCGCATGGCTTACCGATTATCTGTCAAGATTTTATTTAGTTTTTTTACCACAATCATCATGCGGACAAATTTTTGGTTTTAACATTAGCATTGACTAGCCCTTATCACATCAAAACACTTAACTTTTATGCATCGGTTCATTCATATGAGCTTTCATCATACCTGCCACAATCGCCGTTAGCAAACACCCCAACGTCAAATAAATTGCCACATACGTCCAGCCACCGCCATTCATCGTGGTCAAACTTGCCGCAATAAACGGCGTAAAACCGCCACCCACAATACTTGCCAACTGATAACCAACGCCCGCCCCACTATAGCGATACTCCGTACCAAAAAGCTCGGTAAAAATCGGCTGATGAACGCTCACCACCATATCATGAGCCAAATTTGCAAGCAAAATTGAAAAAATCACAATCCACAACAGCGACCCACTCTCTAACGCCATAAAAAATGGAAACGCACACACCGCCCCAATCAACCCACCAAGCACACACATTCTACGTCTGCCAAAACGGTCTGCCATCATCGCAAAAAACGGAATAGACACACAACTAATCGCCCCAACGAGCAAGGTAATATTCAAAAACACCTTAGAATCCATGTGCAAATGTTCGGTTGAATAATTTAACGCAAAAGTCGTTACCAAATACATTGACAACAACTCCGCCAACCGCAACGCAATGATAAAGAAAAAGCCTTTTGGATTTTCTTTTACTGCTTGTACAATTGGAAAAGTTTTGAGTTTGTGGGCATTTTTTTGCACAACTTCGGTAAATTCAATGGATTCCACCTGCTCTTTGCGTAGCCACATGGCAATCACCACCAAGATACTACTTAAAATAAATGGAACTCGCCAACCCCATTCAATAAAGGCTTCTTCGCCAAGCAATGCCATCACGAGCGACACCGACCCTGTGGCAAGCATCAAACCCACGCCATAGCCAATCTGCACACCGCTACTATAAAACGCCTTTTTCTCTTGTGGGGCATTTTCCACCGCCATCAACGCCGCACCGCCCCATTCACCGCCCACCGCAAAGCCTTGAATGGCACGCAAGGTAACGAGCAAAATCGGAGCAAGCCAGCCAATTTGATGAAACCTTGGCAACAAACCAATTAAAACGGTCGCCGCTCCCATCAAAAACACGGTTAAAAACAGCATTTTTTTGCGACCAAGTTTATCGCCATAATGCCCAAACACAATGCCCCCAAGCGGACGAAACAAAAACCCCACCCCAAACGTGGCAAGTGCCGCAAGCGTCCCCATATTTGGGTCAATACTTGGGAAAAATTGGGTTTTAAATACCAACGCCGCTACCAGTCCATACAGTAAAAAATCGTACCAATCCACCACCGCCCCTGCAAAACTGCTTAAAGCGGCTTTTTTGGCACGTTGTGGGTCGTAGTTGTTTGGGTGATGATTGTTGTTAAGTGTGTTTGATGTCATCATAAGTCTTTTAGCTTGGTTAAAATTTTTGTTATAGTAATACAAAACTTCACAAAATGTGATATTATCATTATGAATTTGTTCAAGTTTTTATCAAAAAAATTTTTATTAATTGCTGTTGTTTTGGCTATCTATTTATTAACACGAGCCACAATTTCAGGATTATGGTAAGTCATCATCACCACATTATCGCCTTGTTCCACCATAAAAAACCGCCCACGACTGGTAAAAAAATGCCAATGTTCATCATTTTCTTTATCCATAATATGCAACAACTCACAACCATGTTCATCACATAACTGACGAATATAGCGAACATGGCTCGGTAACTGTTCTAAATGCTCATTTTGGCGAGCTTGCAACATTGGATTTTGTTTTAACTTTTGCAAAAACTGCTTAAACTCCTGATGACTAATAAAAACCGTATCGGCATGATGTTGTAAAAATTGATTGTTTAAAATTTCTAAATTTTCTTTTTTATTAATTTGTAAAAATTTATCGGTTAAACGGTTTAATTTATCATGAATTTTATTCTTATTTAACAAATTTTGTTGGGTAAAATTAATAAAATTATCAATACCAATTTGACCCATAATCACATCGGCAATTTCTTCTAACAGTTCTAAATGCTGAGTTGCCCCCATTTCTGCCAAGCCAAATTCCACATAGTGCAACATACCTGAGTTCCAACGGCTATTATAGGCGAATTGGGCGATACCACCGTTTAACACTTGCGACAGATAATAATCCACATAATAACTGTACAGCACCGCAGGCGAGATTTCATCGCTATGAACGTGCAAATCAAAATAGGCATTGACGTTTTTAATATTGGTAAACACAAGTTCGGTTTGTTCGGTTTCGGTGAGATAAATTTTGTCAATGAGTAGGGCGTTTGTCATAAGTTTTCTCAAGACTGGATAGCTTTTTTGGCATAAAAAAATGTGGGTGAATGAACTAATATAACATAAAACTACTAAAACCCAAAAATGATATATGTTAGAATAACAACCATTTTTCCAATGATTATTAAAAAAAGATAACAATTATGTCAATTTTTCGTTTTTTTGAAAACCGTTTAAATCCGTATCCTGATGATGATTATCAGTTGCCGACTGATAATTTTTTAAAATTTTTGTGGGCGTGTACCAAAGGCTTGAGTGGCTGGATTTTTGCCTTGATGTGTTTGACTGCTTTAATCGGTATTTACGAATCGCTGTTGTATAAGTGGATTGGTGATATCGTCAATTGGCTTGGGGCGTATTCGCCAAGTGAATTATGGATGCAAAAAGGCGATGATTTGACCCTGATGGCGATGGTGTTAATTTTTAGTCCGTTGATTGTTGGTTTAAGTTCATTCATTCATTTTCAGACCATTCAAGGCGTGTTTCCCATGCAAATGCGGTGGCGTTTTCACCGTCAAATGCTCGGTCAATCCATGCAGTTTTATCAAGACGAATTTTCTGGGCGTGTGTCGGCAAAGGTCATGCAAACTGCCCTTGCGGTGCGTGATACCATTATGACGATTGCCGATATGTTTGTGTATGTGATGGTGTATTTTGTCAGTAGTGGCGTGATTTTGTTTCATTTGGACAGTTGGTTGTTGTTGCCGTTTATTTTGTGGATTGTGATGTTTGTTACGACCATTACTTATTTTATCCCAAAATTAAAAAAATCGGCAAGTCGCCAAGCGGACGCTCGTGCCTTGATGACAGGGCGGATTACCGATGCGTATGCCAATATTATGACGGTAAAATTGTTTAGTCATTCTCGCCGTGAGTTAAGCTATGCTAAAGATGCGATGGGGCAATTTATGGATACCGTGCATGACCAAATGCGTTGGGTGTCAAAATTGGAAGTTGTCAATCATAGCATTAATGTGGTTTTGGTCGCATCAACCGTTGGCATTGGGCTGTACTTGTGGTTTTATCAAAATTTAAGCGTGGGGGCGATTGCGGCAGCGACTGCAATGGCAATGCGTTTAAACGGCTTGACCCATTGGATTATGTGGCAAACGGCAAGTTTGTTTGAAAATATCGGTACGGTGCAAGACGGCATGAAAACTTTGTCAAAACCGCATACGATTGTTGATAAACCGAACGCAGGCGAGCTGACTGTGAATCAAGGCGATATTGTGTTTGATAACGTCAATTTTGGCTATGGCAAAACCGACCAAACCAAACTGTTAGACAATTTTAACTTACATATTAAAGCAGGCGAAAAAATTGGTTTAGTGGGACGAAGTGGAGCAGGAAAATCAACATTAGTTAATTTATTATTGCGTTTTTATGATGTGGATAGCGGTAAAATTTTGATTGATGGACAAGATATCGCCAGCGTTAGCCAAGAAAGCCTACGCCGACAAATCGGCATGGTAACCCAAGATACGTCATTGTTGCACCGCACCGTGCGTGAAAATATCGCCTATGGTCGCCCCAATGCCACCGATAGCGAAATTATCACCGCCATCAAGCAAGCCCACGCTGATGAATTTATCAGCCAACTTGCTGATGTCAAAGGCAACAAAGGACTTGATACCCAAGTGGGTGAACGTGGCGTAAAACTGTCTGGCGGACAACGTCAACGCATTGCGATTGCTCGTGTTATGCTGAAAAATGCACCGATTTTGCTCCTTGATGAAGCAACTTCAGCACTTGATAGCGAAGTGGAACACGCCATTACCGAAAGCCTAAATCAAATGATGGCAGGCAAGACGGTGATTGCGATTGCTCACCGTTTATCAACGATTGCCGAGCTTGATAGATTGGTGGTGATGGATAAAGGGCGAATTGTGGAACAAGGTAGCCATGCCGAGTTGCTTGCCAAAAATGGTGTTTATGCCAAACTTTGGGCAAGACAAAGTGGCGGGTTCTTGGGGGAAGATGATTGATGAAAGTAGCATCTAACTTTGCCAAACCACTTCAATATAGTGAACAATGGTCACAAATTTGGGATATTTCTATTTTTGACCATTGGTTTACGAATGATGAAGCCGATAATTGCAAAGTTTTATGTTACGGTATCGCCATTAAACTTGAAAAAGGAAATAAAACTATGGAAGAAAAAAGTGTCAATATCAACGGCAAAAACGCCCGTTATTACAACTTATCAAATCCAAATGCGAGCCAAACCGCCCATTTTTACGGCGGTAATGGTTTTGCCTTAAGCACTTACGAGCCATTATTAAATGCGTTAAACCAACAACTTAACATCACCGCATTAACCATGCGTGGCGAATGGATTGACAAACCTACCGCTGAAAAACTCACCCGAGAAGAAGATGCGGAAGTTTTAATCGAATTTCTACAAAAGACACAAGACAAACCCATCATCGCTATCGGTCATTCACAAGGGGCGACCGCCACCACCATCGCCTGTGCCAAACGCCCAGAACTATTTAGCCAGTTATTTTTGCTTGAACCTGTTACCTTTACCAAACAACAAACTTTAGCTTATAGCCTTGCCCCACGCCTAGTCAAAATGACCCAAGAGCCGTTTAAAAGCACCAAAGTCAAACAAGCCGATTGGCAAAGCGTTGATGATTATTACCAATTTTTACGCAGTCACAAAGCGTACAAACGCATTAGCGATGAGTATTTGCAACTTTATGCCAAAAATAGTTTAGAAGAAAAAGATGGTAAATTGACGTTACGTTTTTCGCCTGAGCAAGAGTTGGCGAATTATTTTAGCACGCCGTTTATTATGGACGCTTTAGAAAAAGTGATTGCGGACAACAAAGTCCCTGTTAATCTGATTATTGGCAAGCCGTCTATATTTATCAGCGAAGAAGTGCGAGCCACATGGAACGAGTTTGTACCCAGCGAACAAATTACCGTATTAAATGAATACGGACATTTGCTACCGCTTGAAGCCCCGCAATTGTGTGCGGATTTGATTTTACAAAAAGTTGATTATAGATAAATTGAAGACGAAATTTTTTAATCAAGATTAAAAATCTGTTTCGCAATTCTAAAAGTATTGCAATGGGCTTCCACCACATCATCAAGGTTTTCAGAATAGCCACCGCCCATCACCACCGCAATCGGCAGTTGATAACGCTTGGCATAATTGAACACAAGGCTATCTCGTTGTTTACAGCCTTGTTGGGTTAGGGCAAGTTTGCCAAGTTTATCGCTTGCCAACACGTCCACCCCAGCCAAAAACAACAGCATATCAGGGGCAACCGTTTTAATTAACATCGGCAAATTTTTATCCAAAATCGTTAAATATTCGTCATCGCCTGTATCGTCCGCCAGCTCAATATCTAGGTCGGATTGTTGTTTGCGAAAGGGAAAATTTTTTGCACCGTGCATACTAAAAGTAAACACTCTTTTGTCATTGGCAAAAATATGTGCCGTACCATTGCCTTGATGAACGTCCAAATCAATAATCAAAATCTGTTGGCTAAGTCCTTGATTTAATAACAAATGACTGGTAATTGCCAAATCATTAAACACACAAAACCCTTCGCCATGGTCAGCAAAACCATGATGTGTACCGCCTGACGTACTAAGCGATACGCCAAACTGTTTGGCAAACAACGCACATTCATAAGTGGCGTGGGCGATGGTGCGTTCTCGCTCAAACAAAGCGTGCGACAGCTCAAAACCGATGGCACGTGCGTCTTTTTTTGGCAAGGTCAAATCTTTGAGATGTTGCCAATAGTCTGCGGTGTGCGTGGTTAAAATTTGGCTTTCGCTTAATTTTTTTGGCAAAAACAAATTTTCAGGGCGAATCGTGCCTTCTGCCAACAGCCGTTTTGGGATTTCGTCATATTTTTGCATGGGAAATCGGTGTTTTTCAGGCACGGCATGGTTAAATAGGGGCGAGTAGGCGATTTTTAGCATTGTTGAATGTTAAATTTGTTTGCCAAGTTGTTTGGCTTTTTCGCTGATACCGTTATTTTGTTGTTCGCTATTAATTTCTGCACATTTGTTTGGGTTGTTACCACAAAATTGACAAAATTCATCGCCCATCAATTTTGCCACACCGCCACAAGAGCCTTTAAGTGGTTGTTTTTTAAAGATATAACCCAATCCCATGAACACAAAAAACAGCACAAACACGGCAAAGGTCACAAAAAAGATGGGTAAAAATTGGCTTAACATAGCGTTCTCACTGTTTTGCTTTTTTAATCGTTTTAAAATAGAATTTTACTGTAACATGATTGTGTTATTTTTGCCAAACGTTTTTGTAAAATTATTTGTCCGTACCTGCTCGCAAGGCTTTCATTTTTGGCGTTTCCACAATTTGCCAATCTGCCAATTGCGTGCTGTCTTTGTTGGCTTTTTTCATGTCTTTATGCACGATAAACATTACCGCAAGGTCTTGGGCGTTCGCCATTGCCAACGCTTTTTGGTAAGGCATGGCGGTCAAAGCAGTCGCCCAAGCGTCCGCCAAAGCGGTGCTATCATGCACCACAGTTACCGATGATGCACCGTCTACCACAGGGCTTGCGGTGGTGGGGTCAATGGTGTGGCTATAACGAATATCGTTAAAAACCAATGAGTTACGATAATTTCCTGATGTCGCAAGGTTGATTTTGCCTGTTGCTGATTCCCGAATGATGGCGATGGTATTGCGATTGCTTACGCTGCTGTTAATCACAGGTTCATCAATGCCAAGTTGCCAAAATTGCCCTTTGGCGTTTTTGCCAAGCGTTGCCACTTCGCCACCGATTTCCACCATATAATTTTGGATTTTGTAGTCAGATTTTAGCACATCGGCGACCACGTCCACGCCATAACCTTTGGCAATCGCCGAAAAATCCAACGCCACACCGTCTTTATTTTTTACCAGTTGATTTTGGTTTAACACAATGCTGTCAAAATCAATCAACTGTTTGGCGGTGTCAATCTCGGCTTTTGACGGTGGCGACTGCAAACGGTCAATCCGCATTTCACTGCCAAAGCCCCAAAGTGCCACCAACGGCATAACTGTAGGGTCAAACGCCCCATTGGATGCTTGATAAACTGTTTTGGAATCTTGCAAAACCTTGATAAAATCGCTGTCAATCGTGATGGCTTGTCCTGCTTTGGCATGATTGAACTGCATAATCGTTGCCGTATCGTCATAAGTGGACATACTTTTGTTAATTTGAACCAAGCGTTCATCAATCCGCTTTTGAATGTTCGCCACATCGGCATTTTTTGGCAATTCAAAAGTGATATGATAACTTGTCCCCATCGTTTTGCCATCAATACTTTGATAATTGGGTGGTTGCTGACACGCTGTCAAACCCAACATCATTGCACCCATGCCACCCAAATACACAATTTTTTTCATTTTTTTACCTTTTTTAAAATTTTATTAAATATTTTTTAAATTATTCTTGTTTAATATCACAAAAAATCGCCCCAAGTGCCTGTGCCAAATCATCAGCACGCATTTGAATCTCAAGCCCACGTCTGCCACCGCTAAAATAAATCGTGTCAAAATCTTTTGCCGTTTCATCAATCACCGTTGGCAAGCGTTTTTTTTGCCCAAGCGGACTGACACCGCCCAACACGTAGCCAGTCGTGCGTTCTACCAGTTTTGGGTCTGCCATCACCGCTTTTTTACTGCCGATGGCTTTGGCAATTTTTTTTAAATTTAACAAATGCTCAACAGGCACGCACGCCACCGCCAATTTTTGATTATCGTCTTGCACCACAAGGGTTTTGAACACTTGTGCAGGATTTAGCCCCAGTTTTTGGGACGCTTCTAGCCCATAACTGTCGCTATTTGGGTCATGTTCATATTCATGCAATGAAAAATTTAATGTTAATTTTTTTGCCAAATTTACCGCAGGGGTCATCGTTTTTTCCTTTTGCCAAAATGCACAAAAACCAGCTCAAACGAACTGGTTTTTTGATAAAAAAGCCAAAATTAGCTACTTTTTGCAACCATATAATCAACCGCAGCTTTGACTTCATCATCAGAAGCAGCACTACCACCTTTGGCAGGCATTGCTCCTGTTTTGCCAGTGAAGCCTTCAATAGCGTGTTTATAAAGTGTGTCTTTGCCTTGTGCGATACGTGGTTTCCAGTTTTCTTTGTCGCCTGGTTTTGGTGCACCTAGCAGACCTGCATCATGACAGGCTTTACAAGTTTGACCATACAATTTTTCGCCTGCATCGCTAGCAGTTGCGGTTGCAGTTTGGGTCGCAGGTGCAGAAGCGGTTGCTGTGGCAGTTGCCGTTTCGGTTGTCGCTGTAGAAGCAGTTGCAGTTGCTGACGCTGGTGCAGGTGTGGCAACTGGAGTTGCTGGCTCTTTGGCGGCTGGAGCAGGGTTGTTGGCACGAGCGATTTCGCCTTGTTCAGCGGCGATGTCTTCGGTGGCGTGGTGGGCGGTTTCTTGTTTGCTACACGCTGTCAAGCCCATGCCCATTGCTAATACGCTTGCCATCACAAATGATAATTTTGCCATAATAATTTTCCTTTAAATATAAATGTTGGCTAATTTGGCTAAAAAAACAAAATTGCAAAATGAAAATGAATGATTGCAATTGTTGCTATATTATAAACCTAAAATCCGTTATATAAAAAGGGTTTTTGTAAAAAAATATTTAAAATATATGATTAAAAATGTTTATTTTGTATAAAAACATTGACCTAAAGGACAAAATCAGCTAGAATGTGGCTCTATTTTTATCCTAATCTGAGCTGATGTCGTGCATGGGCGTGCAAGGCTAATAACTAACTATACAGCCAGATTAATGTGTCCTTGCCCAATTATTTTATAGACTTAAGGAGTCTTAAATGCCATCAGTTAAGGTAAAAGAAAACGAACCAGTAGATATCGCAATCCGCCGTTTTAAACGTGCTTGCGAAAAAGCAGGTATTTTAGCAGATGTTCGCAAACACGAATTTTACGAAAAGCCAACCCAAGAACGTAAACGTAAAAAAGCAGCCGCGGTAAAACGTTACAAAAAGAAAGTATCTCGTGAGTCTATCCGCACCACACGTCTTTACTAATTGATCTGGTTGCTTGGCAATCTAAAAATAGTAAAACCAAAAGCCGCTTTTTTTAAGTGGCTTTTTTTATATTTTTAAAATTTTTTAACTAATTTTTAACAACATTGAAGGAATAAAAAAATGTCCAGTTTAAAAGACAACCTAAGCGAAAAAATCAAAACCGCCATGAAAGCCCGTGAATTAGAAACGGTTAAAGTCTTGCGTAATGTGCAAGCAGTGATTAAACAGATTGAAATTGACCGTCAAATTACCCTTGATGACAATGGCGTACTTGAGATTTTGCAAAAACAAACCAAACAACGCCAAGAATCGCTGGCGATTTTTACCGCCAATGGGCGTGAAGATTTGGCTCAAAAAGAGCAGTTTGAAATTGATGTGATTGGCGAATTTTTGCCACAGGCGATGAGCGAAGATGAAATCGTGGCGTTGGTAAATGCCGAAATCGCCAAACAAGGGGCGACAGGTATGCAACAGATGGGTAGCGTGATGAATGCGTTAAAAGCCCAGACGACAGGACGTGCCGACCCTGCGATTTTATCAAAATTGGTAAAACAAACATTGCAAGGCTAAATTGTAAGAACCTCAAGCGTTATTTACACTTTGTTTAAAATAAAACTCCAACCACTCATAAGGAGTAAAGGTTTGAGTTTTGCCAGTAATATCATCTTTTTTAGTTAAAGATGAATGGGGTTTAACGGTATTATAGAAATTAAGAAATCTTGTTAATTCTTGCTTTCTATGTTCACTACCTGTAAATTCACATTGTTCATGCCACATTTCCATGAGCGTACGTATTACTCGTTCTGCTTTACCATTGGTTTGTGGTTTGGCAACTTTGGTGAATTTCTGATTGATGTTGTTATTATAACAGGCTTTGACAAATTCATGGTCTTTTGTGCCTTTATATTCTGTGCCATTGTCAGAATAAATCACCTCAATCGTATAAGGGCAAGGTTTAATAACTTGTTCTGTCAGAAACTTAGCCGCACTAAAAGCTGTTTTGTCTGGCATAATACAAGCATACAGTTCACGAGAATAATCATCAATGGCAACAAACAGATATTCTCTAGGGCTGTTGCTATTTTGTCCTTTGAGCAGTGGTAGGCGTTTTGTATCTACGTGTACCATCTCACCAGGATAGGATTTATTATAACGCTTGGCTTGTTTTTTGAGTTTGTCTTGTATACTCTTTTCAACTTTAGCTAAGCGTTTAATACCAAATTTCGCTTGTTTAAAGCGATTATTGACACTGGTTTGTGGTTTTAGTAACTTCACTCTAGCAAGTTTCAATACCTTGTAGATTGTTGGTCTTGATACTTTGTATTCTTCAGCAAGTGATGTTACGCTTTGTTTGTTTTGATGATAGGCTATCCAAATAGCTTCTCTTTCAAACGGTAGCAGTCTGGTGTTTTTATGTATGTTCATTTGCAGTATTTTATCCTAAATACTGTAAATAACGCTAGGATATCTTACAGCTAAATTTGTTTACTAAATTTGTTTAAATAAAAACCAAACTTACAATTTTTTGGGTTTGGTTTTTTATTTTTTATCAATCAGCTTATTTTAAGATAATTTCTAACACAAATTTTGTTCCAATAAAGGCAATACCAAGCAAAATCACCCCATAAATCGCCATGTTGCTTGCTTTGACACCCCGCCAACCATATTTGTAATGCCCAAATAACAACGCCCCAAAAACCAGCCACGACAGCACGCTAAATACGGTTTTGTGGGCTAAATGTTGCCCCAATAAATCGGTCGTATCCATAAAACCAAGCCCAAGCGACAGCGACAACAGCACAAAGCCCACTGTTATCATATCAAACAACAGATTTTCCATTTGTTGTAAAGAAGGCAGTTTTGCGACCCAAAGACGGTTCATAGAGCGGTGTTTTAACTCACGAATTTGCAAGCGTAACATCACCGCTTGCACTGATGACATAAACAGCACCGAATACGCCCCCAACGCAATGATAATATGCCCTTGTAGCGATAGGCTCATGCCTGTCAAAGGCTGATACGGTGCATTGCCAAAAAAGCCCGTTAGCACGCCGATAATTGCCAACGGCGTTGCCAAAATGCCAAGCGGTAAAATCTCACGATACAGACAAAATCCCCAATAAAACATCATCATAAACAGCGTGGTTAAAGAAATGGTGTTAAATAAATTAAAATTTAAACCATAAATGGTAATGATTTTGGGATAAAGGGTGATGGCATGGACGACAAGACCGACCAGCAAAAAACTTAAAGTAATGCCTTTGTGAATGGGTTTTTGCCATGCCAACGCCCACGACAGATAGACCAACGTCAATCCATAACAAACCAATGATAACACGAGCAATAAAAACACAGGACTTCCCCAAATGCCAATTTTATAAAAATTTAAGAATGAAAGTAATTTTACCAAAATAATTGGTAGTTTTGTCAGTATTTTGTTAGCAGTTTTTGTCAATTTAGCATAAAATAGCGACAAGAAGACATTTTTTTGTCAAAATAGGTGAATAATGTGTTAGTTTAGCATTTTTTATTGATTTTAGCATTTTAAAAACTGATGTATTTTGTGCTAAAATGATACGATTTTAACTTTCATTGTAAATTTTTTAAAGAGTAATATTATGTTTGAAACTTTAACTGAACGCTTATCAACGAGCCTACGCAATGTCGCAGGCACAGGACAATTAACCGAAGACAACATCAAAGACACCTTGCGTGAAGTGCGTATGGCACTGTTAGAAGCGGACGTGGCATTGCCAATCGTGCGTGATTTTGTGGCACGCATTAAAGACAAGGCGTTGGGTCAAGAAGTGCTAAAAGAGCTACAACCGGGGCAAGCTTTCGTCAAAATCGTGTATGACGAGCTGACCGAAATGATGGGTAGCGAAAATCAACAGCTTGAAATGACGGGCAAACCGCCAGTGATTTATCTAATGGCAGGCTTGCAAGGGGCAGGTAAAACCACGACCACAGGTAAGCTTGCCAAATACCTACAAGACCGCCACAAGAAAAAAGTCATGCTGGTATCAGCAGATGTGTATCGCCCTGCGGCGATTAAACAGCTTGAGCAAGTTGCCGAGCAAGTTGGGGCAAGTTTTGTGGCTTCAACTGCAGATGAAAATCCGATTGACATCGCCAAACATGCCATCGCCCAAGCCCAGCTAAAATATCAAGATGTGTTGATTATTGATACCGCAGGTCGTTTGCATATTGACAACGACATGATGGAAGAAATCAAAGCCTTGACTGCCGCCGTCAATCCAGCAGAAACCTTGTTTGTCGTGGACTCAATGACAGGGCAAGACGCTGCCAACACAGCAAAAGCCTTTAATGACGCATTGCCTTTGACAGGCGTGATTTTGACAAAAACTGACGGTGATGCTCGTGGTGGTGCAGCCTTATCGGTGCGTGCGATTACAGGCAAACCGATTAAATTTTTGGGTCGTGGCGAAAAATTGGACGCACTTGAGCCATTTCACCCAGAACGTGTCGCACAGCGTATTTTGGGTATGGGCGATGTGTTGTCTTTGGTTGAAGAAGTTGAAAGCAAGATTGACCGTGAAAAAGCCGAACGTATGGCGAAAAAAATCCAAAAAGGCGGTGAGTTTGACCTTGAAGATTTATTGACCCAATTCCAACAAATGCGTAACTTGGGCGGTATGGCAGGTTTTCTTGACAAAATGCCGGGCATGAGTGGTGCGGATATTCAAAAAGCGGTACAAGAAGCCAAACCAGAAGAAAAGGTCAAAGAAATGGAAGCGTTAATCCATTCTATGACCCCATTTGAACGTCAAAACCCAGACAAAATTAACCCAAGCCGTAAACGCCGTATCGCTGATGGCTCTGGCAAAACGGTGCAAGATGTCAATGCCTTGCTAAAACAGCACAAACAAATGGCAAAAATGATGAAAATGTTGTCCGACCCATCAGGTATTAGCAAAATGATGCGTGCGGTACAAGGTTTAACCAAAGGTATGAGCGGACAAGGTGGCGGACCATTGTTTGGTGGCAATCAGCAACAACAGCCAGCCCCTGTGATGGGTGAGGCGATTGATGTGAATGCGGTGAATGCCAATATGTCCGCCCCAACATCAACGAATACACCAAAATTTAAAACCCGTTTCTAAACAAGCATTTTAAAAAATTGGTAAATAAGCATAAGAAATTGATTTTCTTGTGCTTTTTTATTGGAGTGTCTAACCCCAAAATATCCATAAAAAAATCCTGCCAAACTGACAGGATTTTTTGTATACCAAAGGCTTACATTAGTTAGTTGTACTCGCTGGTACGACAACAGTTTCAGTGTTGATAATCATTTCAGGGCCGTCAACGATGTAAACTTCTACACGGCGACCTTCTTGTTCTTTACCTTGAGCACCAACGGTATTTTTTGGTTTGATAAGTTCTAATTGAGCTTCTGGCACGCCATTGTCAATCAAGAATTTTTGAACTGCTTGAGCACGTTCTTTAGACAGTTTTTCGTTGGCAGTTGCGTTACCTGTGCTATCGGTGTAACCACTTACGCCTAGTTTTTTTCCTTGTTTAGCAGCTTCTAGGATTTCTTTGGCTTTTTCAACAGCTTGTGGTGCTACGTCTGCTTTGCCTGTGGCAAAGTAGAAGTTTAAGCGACCATTTTCAAAGTAAACTGATGGCTCAGTTGATGAAATGACAACTTCTTCAGTCGCAGGTGCAGACGCAGTCGCCATTGGCATGGCTGAATCTGCCATCACGTTGTAATCAGGTAGTAAGGCTTTGATACCGTCAATCAATTTGGTAGTTGCAGCATCATCAGGGGTTGCAACCATCACGTGATTACCGTCAAATTTTACAGAAGCTGATGGTACGCCTTTAACAAGGTTTAATACGTCAGTTAGTTTGTCAGTAGCTGGGAAGTTCACATCATAAGTTGGGTCTACATTTAGGCTAACGGCTTTTTCGGCATCAGTACCAAATACATTGGTAAATGCACCTAAGATTTTTGATTTTAAGCCTTCATCGCCAACTGTTCCCAAACCGCCCAATGTCAATGCACCGTCCGCACCTGTTGCAAATGCTAAAGTTGGTGCTAACAATGACGCAGGTGTCGCAGAAGCAACTGATGCAGGGGCAACGACCGCTTCATTGGTTTGGATACGTGGGGCTTCGTTGTCTTTGCCACAGCCTTTTAACAACATCGCTGCTAAACCACCCAAGATTAACAAAGCGATTAATGGCAATAACCATTTTGGCAAACCGCTGGTTTCTTCAGGTTTTGGTGTGGCGACAAGGTTTTCTTCAACACGAGTGTTTGCTGTATGAGCTGTTGTGTTGGTCGTTGCTTGTGCTGGGCTGATGTTCAAGGCTGTCAAAATGCCAGCTGGAATAAAGGCATACGCCCATGTTGGTAGAACGCTTGCAACTGAGCTGATGTTATTTGCCAAAAATGCAGGTAGTGGCATTGTGCCAGACAAACCACGCAATTCATTTAACACAAGTGGAGCGGCACGGCTTACCAAAGTTTGGGTTTCGTCTTCTGATACGCTGTAGTGTTTTGACAGCTCTTGTACCATGTTGCTACGGTGCAATGAATTTGGTAACAAGCGGTCAAGGAAAGTTACGTCTTCTTTCTCAATGGCGGCATCGCCAAACACGCTGTAAGATTGGTTATCTGCCAAACGTGCGATAAAAATGGCATATACTTTTTCAAGTAGTGATGTATAGTTGCCAGTGGTGTCCGTATGGTTGCCTAATAAAATAGGCGTTATGGTACGGGTTAAATGTTCAATTAAGTTCATGGAAATCCCCAACTTTGTTTCGTTAAAATGGAGGTTTTGACAGTTTGTTAAGATTTTTTAAAATCTTTGATAATAAAATGTCATAAAGTTTTGATATGTGTGCATAAATTAAACTAAATTTATATCTTTCGCAATTATAAAAAGTAACCAAAACGTAATCATTGTGTAAATTTAAGCAGTTAAAGGCAGTTTTTTGCCGATAAAAAGATATCTTTTTGCTAAAAAAGCCAAAAACTTGCCAAAAAACTCAACAAATTTTTCTGTAACTTAATGATTTTTATTGATTATTTATCAAATTTACATAAATACTAAAAAAATCCGCCCTTTTTTTGAAATTTTCGGTATATTAGGCGTTTTTAAACCCAATTTTTAACAACAGCTTTAATAACGTTTTTAACAACAGTTTTTACAAAATTTTTAAGCAATTTGACAAAGTGTAGATGATTATGATGACATTGATAATTATAGCGGTAACGGTGGCGGTGAGCTTGTTGGCGTGGCAGTCGCCAAAGTTGATGGACAGGCTGATTTTTTATCCACCAGCCATCAAAAAAGGACAGGTGGACAGATTTTTGACGCACGGTTTTATTCACAAAGATGGTTTTCATCTGTTTTTTAATATGATTACCTTGTTTTCGTTTGGACAAGGTATGCAAAAGTTTTATAATCAAAAATTGGGCGTGATTGGCTTTTTGTTGTTTTATTTGCTTGCGATTGTGGTGTCGTCCATTCCTGATTATGTCAAATACAAAAATAACCGCAATTTTGCGTCCTTGGGTGCGTCAGGCGGTGTGTCTGCGGTGATTTTTGCGTTTGTGTTATTTCAGCCTTGGAGTATTTTGTGGTTCTTTTTTATTCCCATGCCTGCGATTTTGTTTGCGATTTTGTATACAGGTTATGTGATTTATTTGGACGGTAAAAATCAGTTTAATATCAATCATACCGCCCATTTGGTCGGTGGTATTGTCGGTATGTTGGTTACAATCGTGATTGAGCCAAGCATTGTGCCACATTTTTTCAATGCGTTAATGCACCCAAAATTTTAAACTTAGGTTTTTACATGATTTACGACATTATTGGTGATATTCACGGACAGGCGGATAAACTTATCGGCTTGTTAAACAAACTCGGTTATCAAGACAACGGCAAATTTTTTCAAGCACCGCCCAATCACAAGGCGATTTTTATCGGTGATTTTGTGGATAGGGGTGCAAAACAATTAGATACGCTAAACATTGTGTTTAATATGCTTGATAATTCTCAAGCCCTAGCCGTCATGGGTAATCATGAATACAATGCGTTGGCGTTTGCCACACTTGATAAACGAGAAAATAATCAAGAACATTTAGCATATTTACGCAAGCATAATGACGTGCATACCAAGCAACATCAAGAATTTTTGGACGAAGTGGGTTTTGGTTCGGATTTGCACAAATTTTGGTTAAAACGTCTGTATGAATTACCGTTGTGGCTTGAGCTTGATAATGCGTGTTTTGTTCATGCGTGCTGGGACGAAAAGTCTATGAGTGTGTTAAAACCGCTTTTAACCGATAAAAACCAAATGACCGAACATGGGCTACAACTTACGTCTTATAAGGGGACGGACGAGTACAATGCATTAGAACGTGTGTTAAAAGGCGTGGAAGTGCCATTGCCTGATGGCGTGCATTTTTTTGATAAAGAGCAAAACAAACGCCACAATGTGCGTGTGGAATGGTGGCTCAAAAACTTAAGTCATCAGCCGATTCATCAGATTGCAAGGGCGAGCAAGTCAGATTTGGTGAGCATTCCGATGGATGCTATGAGCGGTATAGTGGATTTTGCGTTTCGTCATCATAAGCCAATTTTTATTGGGCATTATTGGTTAAACGGTACGCCAATGATATTGGCAGAAAGTTCGGACGATACGGCAGGCGTGGTGTGCGTGGATTATTCGGCAGGGCGAGATGGGTTTCTGACGGCTTATCAGTTTGATACCGAAAATCCTATGCTATCTAATGACAATTTTGTGCAATTTGAGCATTTTTGACATATTTTGAGAACATGACAAAAAGTGATAAAAAATGATTAAAAGATCGATTGAGCCAATTAAACTTTTGTTTATCATGCAAGGCTCGTATTTTAAACGCCTAATCATTCCGCAGACGATAATGTTTATTTTCTCGTCAGCGATTTACTATTACCAAACGCATATTGCCGAAAATCCCATTCCGCTTAATCCGTCTATTTTTGCCTTGCTTGGCGTGTCGTTGGCGATTTTCCACGGCTTTTGTAATAACGCTGCTTATGATAGATTCTGGGAAGGGCGAAAACTTTGGGGCAGTTTGGTTTGGCAAACTCGCAACATCGCACGCCAAGTATTAAATTTGCCAAATGTTGAATTCGCCGACAAACAAGCCTTTATCCGCCTAGTGATGACGCATATGCACTGTTTACGCCATCAACTGCGTGATGAAGACAATCAAGAAACGCTAAAAAGACTGCTTGATAAAAATCAACAATCGCAACTTTTTGGCAAGCCATTTACTGCGTTGCTTTTAACGCAAAAAATGGGTGAGATGGCAAGTGTTTGGCAAAAAAACAACCAAATCAATGATTTACAATGGCAAAGCATAGACAATAGTATCGGGCAAATCGCCCAAATTCAAGCAGGGTGCGAACGCATTTATAATACGCCTGTGCCGTTTGCGTATTTTGTGCTACTGCATCGGACGGTGTATTTGTACTGTTTTATGTTGCCGTTTGGGCTTGGTAATACGATTGGCTGGGTTACGCCGATTGTGGTGGCGTTTATTGGTTATTGTTTTATGGCGTTAAATGAGATTGTTGATGAGATTAGTCAGCCGTTTGGTTTGTCAGAAAATCATTTGCCACTGTGTATGATGTGTGATACGATTGAAACGCAGTTGTCAATGTTAAGTGAGCAAAAGTTTGACAAAGACATTCGCCCAAATACGGCAAAATATGTGGTGAATTGAGAAAATAATGCAAAATCAAACCGTTTCATTAAAACCATTTATCACTTGTCTAATTATCAGTTACCTATTATCAATGGCGTTGTTAATGTGGCTAGACCATCTTGGTTTAGATAATTTTGGGGTAATTGAAGCCGTATTATACAGTTCATTTATTACCAATTTTTATCCTCCATTGCCGTAAAACCACCGACTTCAGGCGATGGATATAAGGCAACTTAAGCAATCATGCTTACGCATGGACGTTGTTTAGTGCGGTGTATTTTGCTGTCCAATGTACTGGCGGACAATCTCAATTGGAGCACCGCCACAACTACCTGCAAAATAACTAGGCGACCACAACGCACCACCCCATAACTGCTCTTTGATGGACGGATACCCTTTCTTACGGAGTAATCGACTAGACACGCCTTTCAAGCTATTCACCAAACTAGAAATAGCCACTTTAGGCGGATAAACCACCAATAAATGCACATGGTCGCATTCACCATCGAACTCAACTAGTTCAGCCTCAAACTTTGAACAAACTTCTTCAAAGATAACCTGCATATCATCTAAAATCTCTTTAGTGAATACTTTTCTGCGGTATTTAGCCACAAAGACCAAATGCACATGAAGATTGTAAACAACGTGCCTACCACGTCTTAAATCGTTTGACATATAATTAGACCAAGTGTAAAATAGAAAAATCCAATTATACTTAAACCCATGAAAACACTCAAGTTCCGTATAAAAGACAAACACGCTAAAGTACTGACCAAATTAGCTAAGCAAGTTAATTTCGTATGGAACTACGTTAATGACTTGAGTTACAAGTATTTAAAACAAAAAAACAAATTCCTATCCGCTTACGATATAGCCCCATATACCAAAGGCACATCAAAAGAATGTGATTTACATAGTCAAACCGTACAAGCCATTACAGAAGAATATGTATTACGCAGAAAACAATTTAAAAAAACAAAATTACAATGGCGAGTATCTAATCCTAAATCAAGCCGTAAAAGTTTAGGTTGGATTCCCTTTAAAAAAGTCGCAATAAAATATAGTGATGGTTGGATAAGTTATGGCAAACACATTTTTAAACTATGGGATAGTTACAGATTATCAAAATATCAAGTAAAAACAGGTTGTTTTGTCCAAGATAGCCGTAATCATTGGTATGTGTGTATAGTCATTGAAACAGAAAAAATCCAAACTAAAAGCACAAAATCCATCGGTATTGATTTAGGACTAAAAGATTTAGCAACTTGTTCAGACGGAACAAAAATCACTAACCCAAAATACTATAAACAATACCAACAAAAATTGGCAAAGGCACAACGAGCCAATAAGAAAAAACAAGTTCGTAAACTTCATGCAAAAATTGCAAACAGTCGAAAAGACTATTTACATAAAGCAAGTAGTGAACTTATCAAAAACAATGCAATGATAATCATCGGCAACTTAAATGCTAGTAAACTTGTTAAAACAAAAATGGCGAAGTCTGTTTTAGACACAAGTTTTAGTGCATTTAAAACTATGCTTCGGTACAAAAGCGAGAACGCAGGAGTATGGTTAGAAGAAGTTGATGAAAAATATACCACCCAAATGTGTTCGTGTTGTTTGAAAATTTCAGACAATAGTCCGAAAGGCAGAGCAGATTTAGGAATAAGAGAATGGCAATGTATGGAATGTGGTACATTTCATGATAGAGATATAAACTCAGCATTGAATATTCTCCGTATCGGACGTGATACGCTCGCAGGAGGAATCCCCTCACTTTAGGGAGGGGAGGACGTCAACTTAAAAATTAAATTATAAGGATTTATCATGTCCAACCAACTACCACCCCCAATCGTCTCGCCACAAGGCTCACCAAAAGTCGGCATCATCATGGGCAGTCAATCCGACTGGGAAACCATGCAACACACCGCCCAAATGCTTGCTGATTTTGGCGTACCGTTTGAATGTGAAGTGGTGTCCGCCCACCGCACGCCAGACCGCCTATTTGACTATGCTAAAAGTGCAAAATCTCGTGGTTTAAACGTCATTATCGCAGGGGCAGGCGGAGCGGCTCACTTACCGGGAATGTGTGCGAGCCAAACGGATTTGCCTGTGCTTGGCGTGCCTGTCAAATCGTCTATGTTAAGCGGTTGGGATAGCCTGTTGTCCATCGTGCAAATGCCAAAAGGCGTGGCGGTGGGAACGCTTGCCATCGGTACGGCAGGGGCGTTTAATGCAGGGCTGTTGGCGGTGCAAATGCTTGCCATCAGTGATGAAAACCTTGCCAAACAAGTCAGCGAATTTCGTGCCAAACAAACGCAGATGATTTTGGATAATCCAACGCCAGGAATTATTAAATAATCATTTTAATTAAATAGTTATTTTAATTAATGTTAAAAATTATTAAGGTATCGCTATGTATCAACGCACTGCATTACTTGTTGTCAGCTTGATAACATTAGGTTTGACAGGTTGTCAAAGCCTTACAAAACAAAACACAAGCGAACGACCCACAATATATCAACTTGAGCCACATACTCAAGTCGTCCCTGCTGAACCACCTGCACAAGTGATAAAACAATCTGTGAACACACCTTAAGCCACCCATGAGTTGAGAATGATTTAACAAATATGAATGATTTATTAAAAAATATTGAAAATCAACTCATGATGGACGAAGAACGCCAAGCCTACCACGCCAAAATCAAAGGCGAAAGCTATATGCGGTGGTTGGCGTTTTATTATCTTGGCAGGCGAGAACATTCTCAAAAAGAACTGCGAGAAAAACTTCTTGCCAAAGACTGCGACAGCGAAGCGGTGGAAGCGTTACTGATTGAATTTGCCAACGAAGGTTATCAATCCGATGAACGCATGACATCAGCCCTTATCAAAGACAGTATCGGCAAAAAACATGGCACGATTCGCATTTTTCAAACCCTAAAAAAACATGGGCTAACCACTATTTCATCAGCCAGTCAAATCAATACGTGGATAGCAGACCACAACGATTTTTTTAATGATTTAATCTTAAATGATATTGAAGAAAATTTTCAAGATGATGATAACGATGTTGGTAACAATGATTATGAAGTGGATTGGCTTGCCCAAGCGGTAGAAGCTCGTGTGCGAAAATATGGCGACAGTATCCCCACCGACCCCAAAGAAAAAGCCCGTCAATTGCGGTTTTTGCAATATCGGGGCTTTGCGATGAATATTTGTTTTGATGCGTTAAAATATGATTTAACCACAGTTCACGAAAGTTAAAGAATTATTAGTTACAACAATCTACAACATCGCCCCAATTTCTGCCCCTTCACGAATGGCACGTTTGGCATCAAGCTCGCCTGCCAGTTTTGCCCCACCAATCAGATGATATTGGGCGGTCAAATTATCGCTGACATCAGGCATTAAGTCATTCACCGACTCTTGCCCTGCACACACCACAACGGTATCCACTCTCAATAACTGACTATTGCCGTCCGCATTTTTTATCCAAATACCTTCGTTGGTGATTTTTTCATAGTTGATGTTGTTGATTTGAATGACGTTGTGGTTTTTGATACTGGCACGGTGTACCCAACCTGATGTTTTGTTTAAATTCGCCCCCAAACGTCCTTTTTTGCGTTGCATAAGATACACTTCACGTTTTGGCGTGATTTTGGTTGGCGTTGCCAATCCGCCTTCGCTGCCATAATCGGCTTGTTGGGCGACACCCCATTCCGCTCTCCAATCTGTAATGCTTTGTGGGGTAGGGGCTTTGTCGTTTTGGATTGTACTTGCGTCGCAGGCGTGATTTGATGTCAAAAATTCACTCACGTCAAAACCAATACCGCCAGCACCGATAACAGCGACTTTTTGCCCAGCTTGTTTTTGCCCTGATAACAGTTCAGCATAGCTGATAACGTGGGGCAAATCCGCCCCTTGAATGGTAAGTTTGCGTGGGATTACGCCTGTTGCGATAATCACATCATCAAATTTTTGATTTTCCAGTTCAGTTTTGCTGACTTTGTGGTTTAATTTAACATCAATGTTTAATTTTTTTAATAAATTGTTAAAATAACGAATGGTTTCAAAAAATTCTTCTTTACCATTAATCACTTTGGCATAATTAAACTGACCACCGATTTTGTCTTGGGCTTCAAACAGCGTAACATTGTGTCCACGTTGAGCCAACACAGTAGAAGCCGACAAACCTGCCATACCTGCCCCCACGACAGCGATTTTTTTAGCTTTTTTGACAGGTTTATACACCAGTTCGGTTTCGTAACAGGCTTGCGGATTGACAAGGCAACTGGCACGTTTGTTTTCAAAAATATGGTCAAGGCAGGCTTGGTTACAGGCGATACAGGTGTTAATCAGATGGGTTTGCCCTGTTTCGGCTTTGTTTACCCAGTTTGGGTCTGCCAAAAACGGACGTGCCATTTGTACCAAATCTGCCGTTTCATTTGCCAACAATTTTTCGGCAGTATCAGGCATATTGATACGATTGGCGACCATGACAGGGATTTTGACATGACGTTTGACTTCGGCGGTAAAATCGGCAAACCCTGCTCTTGGCACAGATGTAACGATGGTTGGCACACGAGCTTCATGCCAGCCAATGCCTGTGTTAATGATGTTTACGCCAGCATTTTCTAGGGCTTGGGCGATTTGGATAACTTCGTCCATCGTGTTGCCATTTGGCACTAAATCAATCATAGAAAGCCGAAAGGTAATGATAAAATCTGTACCGACCGTGTCACGAATGGCTTTGACAACGCCAAGTGGAAATCGCATACGGTTTTCAAGGCTACCACCATAGTTATCGGTGCGTTGATTGGCATTTGGGCTTAAAAATTGGTTTAACAAATAGCCTTCCGACCCCATGATTTCCACGCCATCATAACCTGACATTTTGGCAAGTTTGGCAGTATGGGCAAAATCTTCAATGGTGGACAAAATATTACTTTCGCTCATTTGTCTGGGTTTAAACATAGAAATCGGCGATTTTATCGGACTTGCCGATACCACAAAAGGGTGAAAACCATAACGCCCACTGTGTAGAATTTGTAAAATCAATTTGCAATCATGCTGATGAACCGCCTTTGTCAAACGCCGATGGTTTATCACATCAGCCGTTTGGTTCAGCGTACCGCCAGCAGGGGTGAGCCAGCCTTCACGATTTGGGGCGATACCGCCTGTGATAATCATCGCCACGCCACCTTTGGCACGCTCGGCAAAATAACTGGCAAGTTTGCCATAGTTAAAAAAACGGTCTTCAAGCCCTGTGTGCATTGACCCCATGACGATACGGTTTTTGAGCGTGGTAAAACCTAAATCAAGCGGTGTAAAAATATGTGGAAAATCAAGGTTTTGTGTGTTAATCGTTTGCGAATTAGTCGTTTGGCGGTTAGCTGACATGATAATTCCTTTTTTTTGACAAAATAAAAATAGTTTATTTTAACAGTTAAACGCCAAAATTTTGATAAATTTTTGCTAAAAATACCTTAAAAAATATAAACGCTTAAGTCATTTTTTACATTACGAAACATTTTTTTAGAAAATGTTAAAAATTTGTTACTAAATTGTCTGTTTAAATCATAAAAAATTTGCTATACTAAAAAATCTATCACCCCAAAAAGCCAGCAGACATTAAGGAATATGCCATGCAAGCCATTAAAATTTTTACCCCATTGTTGTTAAGTGTTGCCTTATTTGGTTGTAACCAAGCCAAAGACACCGCAACCGACACAGCAAACAAAGCCGTAGATACCGCCACCACTGCGGTAAATACAACCGCAAGTGCTGTTAGTAACAGTACCCAAGCGGTCGGTTCAGCCGTGAGCGAAACTGCCAGTGCTGTTGTTAATACAACTACAAGCGTTGCCAACGCAACCGCCAATGCCGTCAATCCGAACATGACCCCTGCCGAACATCAAGACGCTCGTGAAGACATCATGAAACAATACGGCAGAACCAGCAAAGCCTTGCGTGGTATGACAGAAGACCCAGCCAAATTTAACGCTGACGAACTCAAAAAACACGTTGAAACCCTAAAACAAGACCCTTGGGGACATTTCCCAGACACTGCCAAAGGCGGTGATGCGAAAGAAGAAATCTGGATAAATCCTGCTGAATTCCAAGCTCAAGTTGACAAATACAAAACAGCTGTGAGTGCTTTAGAGACTGCAGCAGCCAATGCGACCAGCATTGACGCAGTCAAAGCCCAAATCGGTGATGTTGGTGCAAGCTGTAAATCTTGCCACGAAAAATTCAAAGAAGACAATTAATATTGTTTGTTTTGCCAAATTTGGTTATCATAACGACCTACAATTTACCCAAATTGTAGGTTTTTTTGTTGTTTTTTTAAAGGGCCTTTATGAAAATTTTTCACATGATAATGGTGCTGTTGGTGTTGTGCCTGTTTTTATACCAATTTATGATGGTGTATTTTTTGGACGGTTTGGACGCACTTCGCACCAAAACCCAAAAAATTGTCGGGCATAGTTTTTATTGTTTGCTGATTATTTCAGGCGTTTTGACTGTTATGCCGTTGGTAAAAGTGATTGGCGTACCGCATTGGGTGATTGCCAAATTTGTGTTACTGATGGTCGCCATCTCCGCCACCATCAAAGCCACTCGTGCCACCACCACGATAAAACAAGCCAAAGTCGGTTTGTTTTTGGCATTGATTGCTTATACAGGCATATTGACGCTTGCGGTGATAAAACCGACCAATTTGTTTTAAGTTTTAACAGATTGATTTTAAAATTATTTTTTTAAAAAATTGCGTTCAATATCGCCCACTGTTAAAGCAAACGGACGCAGTTTTGCCAAATGTTGTAACAAAACTTTGGCATCAGTCGGCAATTTTTCGCCTGTTTGCCAAAAATGTATCGCTTGGCGTTTGACATCGTTTGCAAAGGTGCTTTGACTGGTGTCAAAATCGGCAAACAAGTTGTCCTGCGACACGCCAAACCGCTTGCCACAGCTTAACGTCAATAAACATTCTATCGCTTGTGGCACGATTTCCACTTTTTCAAAGTCGGCTTGTTGTTGCTCATTGCGACCGTCTGGGGCGTACCAATAGCCAAAATCATTCAATTGTCGGCGTTTTTTGCCTGCCACGCACCAATGGCTGATTTCGTGCAAACAACTGGCAAAAAATCCGTGAGCAAACACGATTTTGGCAGGTTTGCTGTCGGTTTTTGCAAAATATTCTGGCTCATGCTCGCCACGCACCAGAATGGTATCATGATGGCTAAACCATTGATTAAAATGAAAAATCAACCAATCTACTTGCTGTTTTTCATTATAAAGCCAACAAAATTTGGCAAAATTAATGTCTTTTTGAAATGAAAAGCGTTCAAAAAAATCGTAATAAACCACCGTATCCGAATGGTTATCCGCTACGCTAAAACCTGTCAAAAACGGCAAATAAACACCGTCAAAAATCGCAAAATGTCGCATACTGACCCAACGTGATGAAATATTGGCAAAAAATTGTAAATATTATACATTTTTTTTGGCAAAAACTGTTAAAATATCCTGATAAAAGCCAACAAAATGAATGATAATATGACAAATAACAAAACATTAGACAAATATATTGACTTAGCTAAATGGGAAAATAATGATGATAATCATTATCATTGGCAAGGCGAGATTGCATTGCAAGATTTTCCCCGCTTGATTGAATTGGCGGACGACACACACGACAATAGCGAATCGTTAAAAGTGGAATTGAGCGTCAAAAAGAATGGCGATGTCATCATGTGGCGTTTAACCACAACAGGCACGCTGTGGCAGACTTGCCAACGTTGTCTTGAGCCTGTGGCGACAAGCCTTAATACCGATAGCGAAATGGCATTATTAACCAAAGAAAGCCATGTCGGACTGTTGGACGAAGATACCGAATTTTTGTTTGTTAATGAATTAACCGATGATAACCGTCTGTATCTACTTGCCATGATTGAAGATGAATTGTTGGTAGATTTGCCATTGTCATCAAAGCATGATGACTGTGAAATGGCGGTGAGCCAAGTTGGTGAATTTGTTGCCGATGTGGAAGAAAAAGACAATCCATTTGCGGTGTTGGCAGGGTTAAAATTGTCCTAAGGGACGTTTTGACTGCAAAAATTTACAAAAAATCCCAATAAAGGCTTTTTTCTTGGCAAGTTTTTGGGTATAATACAGCGTTTATATATTTACCCATTTTTCTTGAGTTGTTTTTTAACTTAACTTTAAGATAAATTAACTTATTTAGAAGCACAGGAGCTAACCTCATGGCTGTTCAACAAAATCGTAAAAGCCGTTCACGTCGTGATATGCGTCGTTCACATGACCACATGATTGTAAACGCAATTGCTACTGACAAAGAAACTGGCGAAAAACATATCCGCCATCACGTGACCAAAGACGGTTTCTACCGTGGTCGTAACTTGTTCGCTGTAAAAGCTGTTGCTGAATAATTCGCAACGGCCGTACGTCAGTCAAGTAAGATAGCATGATATAACGTGAAAAATGTTGAGTAATCGCATTTTTCGCCGACAAGAAGATTGGTGTTAGCAATGGCATCAATCTTTTTTTATGAAAAAATTTGTGTCAAAATTTATTTATCTTTTCAAAAACAAATAGATAACGAAATTGTTAGAAAAGTTTACAAATGTACACTTGAAATTTTTTTAACTTCTTTTACAATACTCTCAAAAATTAAAAGCTAATATTATGGTAGAACAATTATCCACACCAACACAAAAAGCCCGTTATGCAGTGATTTTTCCAGGGCAAGGCTCTCAAACTATCGGCATGCTCAAGGATTGGGCTGAAACTTACCCACAAGTGTTATTAACCTTTAAAGAAGCCAGCGATGGGCTGGGCTTTGATTTGTGGGCGGTGTGTCAAGGTGAAGACAGCGAGCGAGATCTTGATGATACGGCATTTACGCAACCTGCGTTATTGACCGCAAGCATTGCGATTTGGCGGGTGTTGGTAGACCAGTTACGCATTTCGCCTTGTTATTTGGCGGGGCATTCGTTGGGTGAGTACAGTGCGTTGTGTGCCAGTGGCGTGATTGGGTTTAAAGATGCGGTGCGTTTGGTACATCATCGTGGACAGTATATGTTTGAAGCTGTCAAAGACCAAGACACCAAGATGTCTGCGGTATTAGGGCTTGATGATGAGCAAGTTCGCTTGATGTGCGAACAAGTAGAAGCCGTTGATGATGATGCGATTGTAAGCCCTGCTAATTTTAATGCAGTGGGGCAAGTGGTGATTGCAGGCAATGCGTTGGGCGTTGATTTGGCAAATGAGCAAGTGGTAAGTCTTGGCAATCGTTCGGTTGCATTAAAAGTCAGCGTGCCGTCACATTGTCGTTTAATGCAACCTGCCAGCGAAAAATTGGCAGAAGAATTAAACAATATTACCTTTTATCCGCCCAAAATTCCTGTGATTCAAAATCGCTATGCCAGAGTAGAAGCGGACACGCATGCGATTAAACAGGCGTTGATTGAACAATTAAGTATGCCTGTGATGTGGTCGGCAACCCAAAACAAACTGGCGGACAAACACGTGCATTTTCAAATTGAATGTGGCAGTGGCAATGTTTTAACCAATTTGGCAAAACGTCAAGCCGAAAAAATCACCACCATTGCCACCGACAAAGTAACAAAAATCAGCGAGATACAACAATTGTTAACGGAGAATAATGTATGAGCCGACAAATCGCACTGGTAACAGGTGCAAGCCGTGGCATTGGCAAAGCCATCGCCCAGCGTTTGGCTGATGAAGGCTATTTTGTGATTGCCACCGCAACGAGCGAAAAAGGCGTGGAAGTTATTGACGAATATTTAAATGAATCAGGCGGTATTGGACGTTTGCTTGATGTGCGTGATAAAGAAGCGATTGACAGCCTTTTTGAAGAAATTGAAAGCGTGTATGGCGGTGCGATTCATGTATTGGTAAACAATGCAGGCATTACTCAAGACGGCTTACTCATGCGAATGGACGACGGTGCGTGGGAAGATGTGGTAGATATTAACCTAACCGCCATCTATCGCATGAGCAAACGTGCCATTCGTGGCATGATGAAAGCTCGCACAGGACGCATTATTAACATCACATCAGTGGTCGCCCAAATGGGGAACGCAGGACAGACCAACTATGCCGCCACCAAAGCGGGCGTAGAAGGTTTTACCCGTTCGCTCGCTCGTGAAATCGGCTCTCGCCAAATCACCGTAAACTGTGTCGCCCCCGGTCTGATTGAAACTGATATGACATCAGAGCTTGATGAGCGATTGATTAATTCTATGTTGGACGCTGTGCCATTAGGACGTTTGGGTCAGCCTCAAGACGTGGCAGCAGCGGTCAAATTTTTAGCCAGCGATGAAGCAAGCTACATCACAGGCAGTGTACTAGCCGTAAACGGCGGTATGTATATGTAATCATTAAGATTTTTTATTAACAAACTTAAAAAAAATTTACTTTAAAAATTTGGCTAAGCGTGTTAAGATGATGTCTTAAAAAACTATTTTACTCACAAACAGGAGAATTCGTATGAGTAATGAGATTGAACAAAAAGTGAAATCAGCCGTTGCTGAGCAACTAGGCATTGATGCAGCAGATATTAGTAACGAAGCTTCATTTATGGAGGATTTGGGTGCGGACTCGCTAGACTTGGTAGAGTTGGTAATGTCATTTGAAAATGAATTTGGTTTAACCATTCCTGATGAAGACAGTGCCACATTGACAACCGTACAAAAAGCAGTGGATTATATCCAAGCAAAGCTTGCTTAATTGGTTTGTATGGATAAAAACTCTTAAATCATTTGGTTTAAGGGTTTTTTTGATAAAAATAAGGCTCTAGACTAGCAACACAACCCATGCTAGGCTAGAAACATGAAAGGGACAAGAATGGCAAATTTATCAGCAATATTGCAAGCAAATTCGCCAAGAGTATCAACACGTTTTTATACTTTTTTACCAAATTGGTAGAAAAAGGCATTAAAAAGTTTTATGAAACGAAAACGCCTTTATTTTAGCGATGAATTTTTTGCGAAATATGAAACAAACGCACGCCACAATATTCAGCGTGAAATCCAGCAGTTAGCATTTTTTTAAAATTATTGCTTGAAATTCGTTTTTTTTGGTGCTAATATGTTTTTAAAAATGTATTGAAAATATATCTTTTTAAGTTTTGTATTTCAGTTTCGTAATATTTTGATGAATACACTTTTTATACAGCCATCTTTTTTAAACCTTATAAGGAATATACCATGAGCGAACAAACCCAAAATACACAATCACAGCAACAAAACGAACAAGACCAAACGCAAGCCCAAGTCTTTGACCCAAAAGCGCCAAAGCCTGAAGTAACGGAAGCCAGCCCATGTTGTGGTGGCTGTGGTGGTAGCGGTCATTGATAGCTTGTATGTTGATTTTATAACGCATTGATTTTAAAAGAGCCAAATTGTTATTTGGCTTTTTTTGTGGTTATTATTCCAATATTTTTAATACTCATTAACAAAAAAGAATATATAAATTAGGTAACTTTGGCTTGTGAATTTTTAATTTTTTGTTATCATTGCCTACATTTTTATTACTTTTATTTATAAGACTTTGTTAATAAAATTTTGGAGTATTTGATGACAACGCAAACAACTGCCAATTCATCAAAAATGAATTGGCAAATTTTTGGACCGGGTATTTTGATGGCATCAGCTGCCATTGGTGGCTCGCATTTAATTGCCTCAACCCAAGCAGGGGCTTTGTACGGCTGGCAATTAGCGATTTTTATTGTGCTTGCCAACGTGTTTAAATATCCATTTTTCCGTTTTGCCACTGACTACACTTATGACGCTAACAAAACCCTAGTGCAAGGCTATGCTGACAAGGGCAAGGCGTATTTGTGGGTGTTTTTCTTTATGGCGTTTGTGGCAGGGATTATTAACACAGGGGCGGTTGCCATGCTGTGTGCGGTGATTTTGGGGGCGATGTTGCCCGAAGCGTGGACATTGTCCATTCCTGTGTTATCGGTGATTACTATCATCATTAGCTGGTTGTTTTTGGTGGCAGGTCATTATAAATTGCTTGATGGTTTGACCAAATGGATTGTTATTTCTTTGACGGTAACGACTTTGCTTGCGGTGGTGATTGCTATGGGTAAGCCGTCTGTGGTTGCGCCAGATTTTGTGCCTGCAAGCCCTTGGAATTTGGCAACGTTGGGTTTTATTGTGGCACTCATGGGCTGGATGCCTGCTCCGATTGAGATTTCGGCTTTGACATCAACTTGGACGGTGGCAAAACGCCGTGATAATCCAGCCATCACGCACAAACAAGGCTTACTTGATTTTAACGTGGGTTATTGGACTTCGGCAATTTTGGCGTTGGTGTTTTTGGCACTTGGTGTACTGGTGCAATACGGCTCCGGGCAAGAGATTCAGCTTGCTGGCGGTAAATATGTGGGGCAACTTATCAGTATGTACACCCAAACCATTGGTGAATGGTCAAGATTTTTGGTGGCGTTTATTGCCTTTATGTGTATGTTTGGCACGACCATCACGGTGATTGATGGCTATGCCCGTGTTAATGCCGAAGCGGTACGAATTGTCAGCAAAAAAGCACAAGTGAGCAAAATGGCGTTAAATGGCTGGCTGACGTTTTTTAGCGTGGCAGGGTTGGTGCTGATTTTGTATTTTGGCTCACAATTAACCATGATGTTAAAATTTGCCATGATTATGGCGTTTGTGGCAGCTCCTGTGTTTGCATGGTTAAATTACAGCCTTGTGCGTGAACGTGAAAACTTGCCAATGTGGTTACGTGGTTTGTCATGGGCGGGCTTGGCGTTTTTGACAGGGTTTGCGGTGCTGTTTTTGTTAAACTTTTTTGGCATTTTGGCATAAACTTTAAAAACAGCAAATAAAAAAGGCTAAATCAATATTTAGCCTTTTTTTTATCAAAAACAATTATTTATAAAACGCATTTGCCGTATAGCTATGGTCAGTTTCATCAATGACTTGTGTAAGTTCTGGGATTTGTTGCTTTAAGGTAACTTCCACGCCTTGACGCAAGGTCATATCCACAGCCGAACAGCCTTGACAGCCACCGCCAAATTTTAACACGGCAGTAATGCCAACGCCGTCTTCTTCTACCAAATCCACCAACTGCACATTACCGCCATGTGAAGCTAGATTTGGGTTAATTTCGGTAATTAACACATAGTTAATACGCTCTTCAATGCTGGCATTTTCGCCGACTTTTGGCACTTTTGAGTTGGGTGCTCTAAAGGTTAATTGTCCGCCAAAACGGTCTTTGTTGTAGTCAATCACTGCATCTTCAAGATACGGAATTGATGGCGAATCAATATAAGCGGTAAAGGTTTCGTATTCAAGTTTTAAATCGTCAGGGTTGTGCTCGTTCGGCTGACTGTACGCCATACAGCACTCGGCTCGTGGCGTGCCTGCGTTTTCCACAAAAATACGCACGCCAATCCCGTCAGTTTCTTGTTTGGCAAGCAGTTCGGCTAAGTAGGCTTGGGCTGGCTCGGTGATTTTGATGTTGGTGGTTTTTTCTTGATTTTGGGTTTGTTCAGACATGATTTTGCTCTTTTTTCGTTTTTGTCAAATGAAATAAGTTGAGTAAAATACTCGGATTTTGATATTGTTTATCATATTATGGCATTTAAAATATATTTATCAAGCAAATTATGCGAAAAATTGTGGTTAATTTAACCAATCAAATTTGACTAAATTTACAATAATCACAAAAAAATCCCTTGATTTTTATGTGAAAAATATAGCATTATAGAGTAATTTTTCTTTTATGCTTTTCTTTTACGCCATTAGATAGACCGATGGCGACTTTAACCGCAAGGAGTTTGCGAATGACAGAGCAATTTCATACCGATGAGACGTTAGAGCCGACCAACCGTTTTGCCCCTGCCAAAAATAGCAAAGGCTATCGTTTTGATTATCTGATTTTTATTGGGCGGTTTCAGCCGTTTCATCTTGGGCATAAGTCGGTGGTGAACGAGGCGTTAAAACTTGCCGAAAATGTGATTATGCTGATTGGTTCGGCAAATTTGCCAAGAAGTATCCGCAATAGTTTTAGCGTAGCGGAACGCAGTCAGATGATTTTGGGGGCGTTTTCACCAGAGCAAGCCAAGCGTATTCACTGTGTGGGGCTTGATGACGCTTTGTATAATGATAACCGTTGGTTGCAATATGTGCAAGCGTGCGTGAAGTCGGTAACAGGTGATTTGTCGGCAAATATTGGTTTGATTGGACATTCAAAGGACAGTTCGTCTTATTATTTGTCATTATTTCCAAATTGGCAATCGGTCGCTGTGCCAAATTTTCAAGATTTGTCGGCAACGCCGATTCGTGAGGGTTTTTTGTTGGGGGCTGACCCTTTGGTAGATTTAGTGCCAGAATCTACTGCCCAAGTGATGAGAGCCTTTAAACAAACTGAAGATTTTGAGCAGTTACACAAAGAGGCAGGTTTTATTGACAAATACAAAAAACAATGGGATAACGCACCGTATCCGCCAACTTTTATGACGGTAGATGCGGTCGTAGTGCAGTCTGGGCATATTTTGTTGGTGGAAAGACGTGGTATGCCAGGGCAAGGTTTGTGGGCGTTACCGGGGGGATTTGTAGACCCCAAAGAAACTTTGTTTGATGCCTGTATTCGTGAGTTGCGTGAAGAAACTCGCCTAAAAGTGCCAGAGGCGGTTTTGCGTGGTTCTCGTCATAGTCAGCATACGTTTGATGACCCGTACCGCTCGGCTCGTGGACGTACGGTTACGCAAGCATTTTATTTTCAATTAAAAAATGACCCTAAAGGTTTGCCCCCTGTCAAAGGTGGTGATGATGCGTTAAAGGCGTTTTGGTTGCCGTTGGCAGAGTTAAAATCGGATAAATTGTTTGAAGACCATTATGCGATTATTTGTAAAATGATGGGCTTATAATTTACAAACTAATTGATTAAAAAAGAAAAAATTATGAATGCCTTAGCCGAAACTTACCATTACAGCACAGATGAAGAAGTTTTTGCTCAGTGATGAGATTACGTTTGAAAGTATTGGCTTGACGGTGAATGTAACCGATATTTATGAAAAAGTGGATAATGGCGATGTGCAAAATGGTTAGAGCAATTGGCGAATGTCGCAACAAATCCGATTGATAATGAATAAGGAAAAATAAAATGTTATTTTGGAAATCACTTTATTTAACCTTGTTTGTTTTGGGATTTGGTTTGTTTGTGATAAGTTTTATTTCCCCAAATGCTTTGTTTGGTTGGGGCATGGCTCTGATGCTGGTTGCAGTAATTATTCAACAAATAATTAAACATCTATATACTGATGTCCGTATGCCAAAATCTCCCGAATTAGCACAATTGAAACAACTAAAAAACCAACAAGATAATAGTCGTATTAATTTGTTAATGGATTTTTTTCGGTTTTGTTTCGGTAAAACGTAGATACAAAAATAGATTTTATCAAAAAATTTTAGCCCCAAACTGAAAGACGGTTTGGATTTTTAGCGAAAGCGAATCAACAGAGGAGTTCTGTGATGTTTACCAACAACTTTAATAACTTTATCCTAAACACAGACAGCTACAAAACGTCCCACTGGCTACAATATCCGCCAAACACCGAATATGTGTCCAGCTATATTGAGGCTCGTGGTGGTAACAACAGCTTTGAAAACGTGCTGTTCTTTGGGCTACAAGCCTATATCAAAGAATACCTAAGCAAACCCATCACCCAATCAGACATTGACGAAGCTAAAACGATTTTTTCGGCTCATGGCGTGCCGTTTAACGAAGCAGGTTGGCAACGCCTGATTGACAAACATCAAGGCTATTTGCCATTGCGAATCCAAGCTGTGCCTGAAGGCATGGTAATCCCAACAGGGCAAGTATTATGCCAAGTGGTGAATACCGACCCTGAATTTTTTTGGCTAACCAGTTATATTGAAACATCGCTGTTGCGTGCGATTTGGTATCCATCAACGGTGGCAAGTTTGTCATATTATTGTAAACAGTTAATTAAGGCAGGCTTAGAAAAATCGGCGGATAATTTGGACAGTTTGCCGTTTAAATTGCACGATTTTGGGGCAAGAGGCGTATCAAGTTACGAATCATCAGCGTTGGGCGGATTGGCACATTTGGTAAATTTTTTGGGAACAGATACGCTGTCGGCGATAGTTGCGGGCAATCGTTGGTACGGTATGAGTGAAGAAATGTCGGCTTTTTCTATCCCTGCTGCCGAGCATAGCACCATGACCGCTTGGGGACGTGAGTACGAGGCGGACGCTTATGCCAATATGCTGTCGCAATTTGGTGAGGCGGGCAAGACGTTTGCGGTGGTGAGTGATAGTTATGATTTGTGGAAAGCGATTGACAATATTTGGGGCGGTGAATTAAAAGAACAAGTCAAAAACACAGGCGGAACGCTGGTAATTCGCCCTGATAGTGGCGACCCGATAAAAGTGGTGCGTGAAGCCTTGCAACGACTTGCAGCAAAATTTGGCACAACGCTAAATACTAAAGGTTATAAAATTCTACCAAGTTATATCCGTTTAATTCAAGGCGATGGCATTAATCCGACCAGTATCCAAAAAATCCTTGATGCGGTAACGTCAGCAGGATTTAGCACCGAAAACATCACCTTTGGTATGGGTGGCGGATTGTTACAACAAATCAACCGTGATACGCTCGGTTGGGCGATGAAAACCAGCAGTGCCAGAGTGGACGGCTACTGGCGAGATGTGTACAAAGACCCGATTACCAGTGTGAGCAAACGCAGTAAGCGTGGGCGATTGGCATTGGTTCATCATCAGGGCAGTTATATGACGGTGCGAGAAGATGAGCTTGCCGAGCAAAATAACATTTTGCAAGATGTATTTTTAAATGGGGAATTGTTGATTGATGATGATTTGACAACCATTCGGGAACGCACCAAGCATTAAACAATCGCAAACAAATAAAATGACTAGTTAGTCAGTTGCATTCATGCAATTTATCCCAAAAATAACCTAAACTATCTATGTTTTTATTTTTATTAAAACCAAACGTTTGTTTTTGCTTGCAAAGACAAACCATTACCATAACTCAAGGAGTTTATTATGATTTATCAAGGAAATAGCATCACGGTTTCACGCCTTGATGATGGCATTGTCAAATTTCATTTTGATAACCAAACGGAATCGGTGAATAAATTTGACCAAAAAACCAACCAAGAATTTGACGAAGCGATTAAAGCGTTAGAAAGCACGGCTGACGTAAAAGGTTTAATCGTAACATCAGGCAAAAAGGTATTTATCGCAGGGGCGGATATTACTGAATTTGTAGAATATTTTAACAAACCAGAAAGCGAAATTGAAAGTTGGATTGTTGATATTAATAAAGTGTTTAACCGTTTTGAAGATTTGCCATTTCCAAAAGTTGCGGCGATTAACGGTGCAGCGTTGGGCGGTGGTTGCGAAATGACGCTTGTGTGTGATTATCGTGTGATTAGCGATAAAGCGACTATTGGCTTGCCTGAAATCGGTTTGGGTATTTTTCCAGGGTTTGGTGGTTCGGTGCGTACGCCACGCCTTATCGGTATTGACAACGCATTGGAATTGATTGCCAATGCAAAACCGATTAAGCCTGCTGTGGCGTTAAGCATGGGCTTGGTTGATGCGGTGGTAACAGCGGAAAACCTTGAAAAATCAGCGATTGAAACCGTGAAAAAATGTATCGCAGGTGAATTAGATTGGCAAGCTCGTCATGCGGAAAAAGTCAATCCTGTAAAACTTAACCAACTTGAACAAGCAATGGCGTTTAACTCAGCAAAAGGCGTGCTATTGGCAAAAGCCAACCCAGCGCAATATCCTGCACCAAAAATTGCGTTAGATACGATTGAAAAACACGTTAATTTAAAACGTGATGAAGCGTTGTTGATTGAAGCAAAAGGTTTTGCCAAAGCTGCCAAAACCCCACAAGCAACAAGCCTAGTTGGTCTATTCTTAAACGACCAAGTAGTCAAAAAACTTGCCAAAAAACACAGTGCCAAAGCCCACGACATCAAACAATCTGCGGTGCTAGGTGCAGGTATTATGGGCGGTGGTATCGCTTATCAATCGGCATCAAAAGGCTTGCCAATCATCATGAAAGACATCAAGTCAGAACAGCTTGACTTAGGCATGGGCGAAGCGAGCAAACTTTTGTCAAAAGAAGTGGAACGTGGCAAATTAACCCCTGCCAAAATGGGCGAAATGCTAAGCCGTATCCGTCCAACGTTAAATTACGGCGATTTTGGTGAAACGGATATTGTCATTGAAGCGGTTGTTGAAAATCCAAAAATCAAAAAAGCCGTGTTAAAAGAAGTTGAAGGCTTGGTGAAAAATAATGCGATTTTGGCATCAAACACTTCAACGATTTCTATTACCGAGCTTGCGACCGCACTAGACCGCCCAGAAAACTTTGTCGGTATGCACTTTTTTAACCCTGTTCACCGTATGCCGTTGGTGGAAGTCATTCGTGGCGAAAAATCAAGTGAAGAAGCCATTGCGACTACTGTTGCATTAGCTGAAAAAATGGGTAAGGTGCCTGTTGTCGTAAACGATTGTCCGGGTTTCTTGGTAAATCGTGTGTTGTTCCCTTACTTTGGGGCGTTTGATTTGTTATTAAAAGACGGTGCGGATTTTGTGCAGATTGACAAAGTTATGGAAAAATTCGGCTGGCCAATGGGTCCTGCGTATTTGATTGACGTGGTCGGTCTTGATACAGGCGTTCACGGTGCAGAAGTGATGGCGGAAGGTTTCCCAGACCGTATGAAGCCTGACTTTAAAGGCAGTATTCAAGCCTTGTTTGAAGCCAATCGCTTGGGTCAAAAAAATGGCGTTGGTTTTTATAAATACGAAATTGACAAAAAAGGCAAACCTGCAAAAAAAGCTGACTCTACAACGCTTGAAGTTATCAAACCTGTGGTTGATGCGTCAAAAGCCTTTGACGACCAAGAAATCATTGACCGCATGATGCTAACGCTTTGTAACGAAACGGTTCGTTGCTTAGAAGACAATATCGTGGCAACCCCAGCAGAAGCGGATATGGCGATGATTATGGGTATTGGTTTCCCACCGTTCCGTGGTGGCCTATGCCGTTACATTGACCAAGTTGGCGTGAGCGAGTTTGTGGCGTTATGCGATAAATATGCCCATCTTGGCAAAGCGTACGAAGCCCCAGAATTGCTAAAACAAATGGCAAAAGACGGTAAAACTTTTTACTAATTAGAATAATTAAAAGGAAAAAACCATGACAACATTAAGTCCAAAAGACGTAGTAATCGTAGATGGCGTACGCTCTGCGATGGGAAAATCAAAAAACGGTATGTTCCGCAACGTGCGTGCCGACAACCTATCAGCCGAAGTCGTTCGCCAATTATTAAAACGCAACGAATTTGATTTAAACCTTGTAGAAGACGTGATTTGGGGTGCGGTAAACCAAACCCTAGAACAAGGCTGGAATATCGGTCGCCATATCGGTCTATTAGCAGGTATCCCAAAAACCGCAGGCGGTCAAACTGTAAACCGTCTATGTGGTTCATCAATGCAAGCATTGCACACAGCCGCCGCCCAAATTATGACCAATCAAGGCGATGTATTTATCATCGGTGGCGTGGAACACATGGGACACGTCAGCATGATGCACGGTGTGGACTTGAACCCACAAGCGTCAAAACACTATGCCAAAGCGTCAAACATGATGGGTCTAACCGCAGAAATGCTTGGACGTTTAAACAACATCAGCCGTGAAGAACAAGACGCATTTGGCGTACAATCGCACAAACGTGCATGGGATGCAACTGTAAACGGTCGCTTTAAAAAAGAAATCGTAGGCGTAGAAGGACACGACCAAGACGGCAACTTGCAACTTTGCACTGTGGACGAAGTCATTCGCCCAGATGCCAATTTGGAAGCCTTCCAAGCGTTACGTCCTGTTTTTGACCCAAAAAACGGTACAGTAACAGCAGCGACTGCATCAGCATTATCAGACGGTGCGTGTGCGATGCTTATCATGTCAGCCCAAAAAGCCAAAGATTTAGGCTTAAAACCACGTGCTAGAATTCGTGGCATGGCAGTAGCAGGTTGTGATGCGGCGATTATGGGTTACGGCCCTGTTCCTGCAACGCAAAAAGCGTTAAAACGTGCGGGCATGAGCATGGACGACATTCAAACGATTGAATTAAACGAAGCGTTCGCCGCTCAAGGTTTATCAGTGATGAAAGGCTTAAACATCAGCGATAAACAAGACATCATCAATCTAAACGGTGGTGCAATCGCATTAGGACACCCACTTGGCTGTTCAGGTGCGAGAATTACCACAACCTTGCTAAATGTGATGGAACAACAAGATACCCAAATCGGTCTTGCTACCATGTGTATCGGTCTTGGTCAAGGTATTGCGACCATCATTGAGCGTGTGTAATAAAAGCACTTTGACAAAAAAACCTACCAGATTGTTGGCAGGTTTTTTTATTTTTATAACAAAAATTTTTAAGAAATTTTAAAAATTTTGCCAAAAATCTTTGTTGTGAAAATCAGGTGGATTGGCATGGTTCACGGCATAAAAAATCGGTTCGCCTTGTTGATACAAAATTACGCAAGGATTGATTTTGGTAAGCTGTAAATCTTTTGGCAAAACAATCTCAAAACCAAATGTGGATAAAAAATTCAGATTTGCCAATGATGTATCATCATTGATAGCAATATTTTTCACATGAAAATTTTGAACATTGATTTGCTGTTTTTGCCAATTAAATTGTAATTGTTCGGTCGCTCGTGGTGGCATTTGTTTTGGCGTACGATAATCATCAAAATGATACAAAGCATACGCACCGTTTGGACTGGCATTAATTTCAAAATATTGTTGATTATTGATTTGAATAAAACATTCTAAACAATTTTTTTTCCATAAATAATCCGTTGCTTTGACATTATTTTGTGAAAAATCATCAAAATCAATGGCATGAGTGGATAAAATTTGGTAATTTAAATTTAACAAAAATTGATTATTTTCGCCATTTTGTTGCAATTCACTTTTAACCAACACAACCGCAAAATCCGATTGTGCTGAATGTTCTGCAATCGGATTTAAGCAAAAAGTGTTGGATTTAAGCGTTTTATTTGTCATTTTTTTTAAAAAATACTTTAATAAAAATTAACCAAAACGAACCAAATTGGACAATTTTGGATTGGCTTCAGGATTTTCACGCAGTAGCAACACCACACGCCCGATACTATTAATCAGCGTTGAACCTGTCGCCTCGGCGATTTGCTCGGCGACTGCTTCACGTTCATCTTTACTGCCTGCTGGGATTTTGACCTTAATCAGCTCGTGGTCGTTTAACGCACGAGCGATTTCTTCAATCACTGTATCGGTCAGACCGTTGCCACCGATAATCACCACAGGATTTAGATGATGTCCTATACCTTTTAAATGTTTGATATCAGCGTTGCTTAATGTTTTGTTTGACATAAAAACCCTTTGTTAAAAATATAAAAATAACTGCCATTATAGCACAAACCTTTTGGCAAAATATGGTAAAATAATAGCAATTTTGTGTGAAAAAACTTAAAAAAGGCAATTATGGCAACCCGAATTACCAACAAAAAACTGTCTAAAAGTAGCCGAGCGTGGATGAAAGAACACTTGGACGACCACTATGTCAAACTCGCCCAACGTGATGGCTACAGAGCCAGAGCCGCGTATAAGCTATTGGAAATTAACGATAAATTACAACTCATCAAAAAAGGCATGACGGTGGTGGACTTGGGTTCTGCCCCTGGTAGCTGGTCGCAAGTGGCGGGAAAATTGGTCGGTGATAATGGTAAATTGATTGCGTCTGATATTTTGCCGATGGATACGCTTGAAAATGTTACCTTTATTCAAGGTGATTTTCGTGAGCAAGAAGTTTTTGACAAAATCATGGACGAAGTTGATGGCAAAAAAGTAGATGTGGTGCTGTCTGATATGGCTCCCAATACGTCTGGTTTTACGGCGGTAGACCAGCCACGCATGATTTATTTATGCGAGCTTGCGATGGATTTTGCCAGTCAAGTTTTGGACGAAGGTGGCACGCTGATTATCAAAGTATTTCAGGGCGAAGGTTCGGACGAATTGCGAAAACAAATGCAACAAACCTTTAGAAAAGTACGCAGTATAAAGCCTGCGGCATCTCGTGCTAGGTCAAAAGAGATGTACTGGGTAGCAACGATGTGATATGTTAAAAATAAACGCTTGTTTGTTTTTAAGGTTGAATTGGTAATAATTACCATTTTACAACAGTTTTTTTGCTTGATAATCATTTTTCAAGCCTTATATCATGCTATATTATATAATTGACATTTTACAACATTAACAATTATCAATCGATAAATAGGATAGGACATACCCGTGAGCGACATGGTAAAAAATACCTTATTATGGTTTGCAGTGATTTTTGTGTTGGTTGCTGTTTTTAGCAATTTTGACACAAAAAATGAACCTGATAAGCTCAATTATTCCCAATTTGTTACCCAAGTCAGTGGCGACAAAATAAAAAGCGTCAAAATTGATGGCGAGCATATCTCAGGCGAAACCAAAAGTGGCGCAACCTTTGAAACGGTACGCCCTGCGGTAACAGATACCGAGCTTATGCCAAAACTGATTAAGCACAACGTGGAAGTACAAGGGGCAAGCCCTGAACGCCAAGGCGTGATGATGCAGTTGTTGATTGCCAGTTTTCCTGTGCTGTTGATTATCGGTTTGTTCTTATTTATCATGCGAAATATGAATGGTGGCGGTAGTAGTGGCGGTGGTCGTGGTTTTGGCCCGATGAGTTTTGGTAAATCCAAAGCCAAAATGCTGACCGAAGACCAAGTCAAAGTTACCTTTGCTGATGTCGCAGGTTGTGAAGAGTCCAAACAAGAAGTCACCGAAATCGTGGACTTTTTGCGAGACCCAGAAAAATTCACCAAATTGGGTGCGACCATTCCTCGTGGCGTATTGATGGTAGGACCTCCTGGTACTGGTAAAACTTTGCTTGCCAAAGCGATTGCAGGGGAAGCCAAAGTACCGTTTTTTAGTATTTCAGGTTCTGACTTTGTTGAAATGTTTGTCGGTGTCGGTGCAAGCCGTGTGCGTGATATGTTTGAGCAAGCCAAAAAGAACGCCCCTTGTATCATTTTTATTGATGAGATTGATGCGGTCGGTCGCCATCGTGGTAACGGCATGGGTGGCGGTCATGATGAACGTGAACAAACCTTAAACCAACTGCTTGTTGAAATGGACGGTTTTGAAGGCAATGATGGTGTGATTGTGATTGCGGCAACGAACCGTGCTGATGTGCTGGATAAAGCCTTGCTACGTCCAGGTCGTTTTGACCGTCAAGTCAGTGTCGGCTTGCCAGATATCAAAGGTCGTGAAGAAATTTTGCGTGTTCATCTTAAAAAATTGCCTGCAACCGTTGGCGTGGATATCCGCACGTTGGCTCGTGGTACACCGGGCTTTAGTGGGGCTCAATTGGCAAATCTTGTCAACGAAGCCGCTTTGTTCGCTGCTCGTGGTAACAAAGTTTCAGTGGATATGAACGACTTTGAAAATGCCAAAGACAAGTTATTTATGGGCCCTGAGCGTAAATCGATGGTATTGCGTGAAGAAGAACGCCGTGCCACTGCCTATCACGAAGCAGGTCATGCACTGGTTGCCGAAATGCTACCAAATACCGACCCTGTGCATAAAGTTACCATTATGCCACGTGGTTGGGCGTTGGGCGTAACGTGGCAGTTACCAGAGCAAGATGCGATTAGCAAATACAAAGACGGTATGTTAAACGAATTGTCAATCTTGTTTGGCGGTCGTATCGCTGAAGAAATCTTTATTCATCAACAATCAACAGGTGCGTCAAACGACTTTGAACGTGCGACCAAAATGGCTCGTGCAATGGTAACAAAATACGGTATGTCAGAAAAAATGGGCGTGATGGTCTATGAAGATGACGACAATCAAGGCTATTTCCCAAGCCGTACCATCTCAGAAGCGACCCAACAAAAAGTCGATGATGAAGTTCGCCGTATCCTAGAAACGCAGTACAATATCGCTCGTGAAATCATTGATGCCAATCATGACAAAATGCACGCCATGGTTGAAGCCTTGATGAAATGGGAAACCATTGACCGAGACCAATTACAAGACATCATGGCAGGCATTGCCCCACGTGAACCAAAAAATTACCAAGAGCCAATCAAGGTAAATTTTGAAAAAGATGTTACACCAACAGGTGGTTCAAGTTTGCCACCGCCATTGCCAGCGATGTAATATTTAACCAAAAAAACCGTTATGAAAAATAGCGGTTTTTTGTTTTTTTTGTTAAGGCTAAAAAATGCAACTTTACCCAATTCCAAATTTTCACATCACTTATAAGAACCAAACCTTAAACCTATCAACACCGCATATTATGGGGATTTTAAACGTAACGCCTGACTCATTTTCGGACGGTGGTAAACATAACGACCTTGACAATGCCGTCCGCCATGCCGAACAGATGATAAAAGACGGTGCAACCATTATTGATGTCGGTGGCGAAAGCACACGCCCAAACGCAAGTGCCGTGAGCGAAAATCAAGAGCTTGACCGAGTGGTAAAAGTCGTAGAAAAAATCCGCCAAAATAGCGATGATAATATTTGGATTTCGGTGGATACCAGTTCGCCTGTTGTGATAAAGGCGTGTAGCGAAGTGGGAGCAGGTATTTGGAATGACGTGCGAGCTTTAACACGTCCCAACGCTATACAAATGGCGAATGCTTTGCAAATTCCTGTTATGCTCATGCATATGCGTGGCGAGCCGACCACCATGAATAACTTGGATAATTATGAAGATATTTTTCAAGATGTATTAAATGAATTACAACAACGCATTGATGACGTAACGTCAGGAGGTGTTAAACGTGAAAATTTAATCCTTGATGTTGGTTTTGGTTTTGCCAAAAATTATCAACAAAATTTACAATGGCTGAATGAGTTTTATCGGTTACATCAGTTTAATTTGCCTGTGATGGTGGCGTTATCTCGCAAGCGATTTATTGGTGAAGTATTAAATAAAGTTCATCTAAATAATGATGTTAGTGATCGTGATGAAAGTAGCATGGTGGCAGGGCTGTTGGCGGTGCAACAAGGGGCGTGTATCGTGCGGACGCATAACGTGTTGATGATGAAAAAAGGCTTGGCAATGTGGCAAGCATTATCGGCTAATTTGCCCAAGTAATGTTGTTAATTTAAGAACCTGTATTCACAATATTGCGCAGTAAAGTTTTACAGGTTTTTTAATAAATATTTATTTGTTTTTGCATGAAAAATGGCTAAATCTTGCGGCTTGATGTCAAAAACTTACCTGATAGAATGACTATCAGTCTGCGTTTTTTCCTTGAAAAGCTGGCGATTTATCGCATTTTTCATTGCAAAAACGTTGTGAATACAGGTTCTAAGCAGTTTGATTATCCGATGTGATTTCTTTTTTTTCTTTTACCAAAAATTTTGCCAAAATCAGCCCAAGTTCAAACAACAAACACATCGGAATTGCCAATAAAATCATGGAGAAACCATCAGGTGGCGTAACGATTGCCGAAATGCCAAAACACGCCACGATGATATAACGGCGTTTGTCTTCCAGCGATGCGACCGACACCACACCTGCCAGCACCAACAACAAAGTCAAAATCGGAATCTCAAAAGTCGCCCCAAACACCAAAAACAGCTTTAACACAAAGTTTAAATAACTGTCAATATCGGTCATCGGCAACACATTGTCAGGCGAAAATTTGATAAAAAATGCCAAAACTCTGTTTAACACCACATAATAAGCAAAGGCAATCCCCGCATAAAACAAGCCAATAGACGACAACAAAATTGGCAGGGCAATGCGTTTTTCATGTTTATACAAAGCGGGGGCGACAAACGACCAAATCTGATACAAAATATACGGCATGGCGATAAACATGGCGACATACAATGTCAGCTTAATCGGTGCTAAAAAGGGCGATGTGATATCGGTGGCAATCATGTTAGAATTGGTAGGTAACAAGGAAACCAACGGCGTAGAAAAAATATCGTAAATATCACGAGCAAAGCCGACTAACGCCAAAAAAATCACCAAAACTGATACCAAAATATGAATAAAATGTCGGCGTAATTCAATCAAATGCTCGGTCAAAGGCATATCCGCCAACTTTTCATCTAGGGCGATATCGTCTTGTTGTTTGGTTTGGGCGATTTGTTCAGGGGGTTTTTTGGTTTTTGTGAGTTTAAACATGGTCTGCCCCTGTGGTATTTGGTGCAGTTTGATGGTTAAACATCAGTTTGTCTGCTTGATAATTGGGCAAAAATGGGGCATTGGGCAATCGTCTTTTTTTGTCATAATCACCCAACAAAAACCAAGTGTTTAACATGGGAGCGGTGTTTGTATGTTGAGCGTTGAGCGTTTGATTTAGGCTATGTTGTTGATTTTCTTGTAATTCATGAAAACTGGTTCGCAAAGCGTCCATTTCTTTTTTCATGTCTGCTTCGGCTTGGCGGATTTTGGCGAGTTCTTCTTGCATTTGTTTGCGAGTTTCTGCCAAGTCAAGCTCTGCCTCAATTTCACTTTGTAAAGTGGCAACTGTTCGGCGGAATTTGGCATAATAGCGTCCCGCCGTGCGAACAGCATGGGGTAGCTTTTCAGGGCCTAGCACAACTAGGGCAATAATACCAAACAACAAAAGTTCGGAAAAACCAATATCAAACATTTAACTTTTCTTAAATTTGTCAAAAATTTTAAACGTTTTGTTTGTCTTGATTGGTCTGATTCACAGGCGTGCCGTTGCTATTATGCTCAATGACACGGCTTTTGTGTTCTTCATTTTCATCACGCACCGCATCTTTAAAGCCTTTGACCGCACCGCCCAAGTCTTTGCCTGCGTTTTTGAGTTTTGATGTGCCAAAAATAGCGATGACGACCACCGCAAAAATCAGCCAGTGCATAATTGAAAAACTACCCATAACGAATCCTTTATATATCAAAAATTTAAATCATTATACCATACACATTTATGATTGTGTGCGAGCATTTTTTTCATCAATGCCCGACAGCCCAAAACGGCGTGCCAACTCATCTGTGACGGCGGTAACTGGTATATTAAACCATGCCAATGTTACCATTGTATGAAACCACACATCAGCAATTTCATAAATCACGTCAGAACGGTTGTCCGCATTTGCTTCAATTTGCAAATCTTTACTGGCGATGATGGCTTCGGTCGCTTCTTCGCCGACTTTTTCCAAAATTTTATTAAGTCCTTTGTCATACAAACTTGCCACATAGGACGATTTTGCGTCCGCTGTTTTGCGTTCGTTTAATACTTTATCAAGTTTTGTTAAAATATCTTGTGAGCTGTTATCAATATTTTGGGTAAACGTGTGAACATTGGTATTTTTTTCATCATCGCTCACGCTTAACGCATCAACGATTTGGTAAATTTCACTTGGGTCTTTTAACACCTCATCAACTACTTGCCAACGATTTTCGCCATTGTCATCAGTTAATAAACGGTAAAAACATGACGCACGCCCCGTATGACAAGCAATGCCACCGATTTGGGTAACGACAAGCACAATCACATCGGCATCACAATCAAGGCGGATTTCGTGAACTTGTTGAAAATGTCCTGAACTTTCGCCTTTGTGCCAAAGTTTGTTACGAGAGCGAGAAAAATACACCGCTTGCTTAGTGTCGGCGGTGAGTTGCAATGCTTCACGATTTTGCCACGCCATCATCAAAATCCGCCCTGTTGCTTTGTCTTGTGCAATCGCAGGGATTAAACCTTTTTCATCAAAATTTACACTGTCAAGCCAATTCATAATCAACCTTTGTTTGTCTTTATTATCATGTTAAAAAATATTTGGATAAAAAAAGCACCCCATTGAGTGCCTTTTTTAACAACAATTTTTTATAAAAAAATGCCAAAAAATCGTGCTAAAAGTGGTTAAATGGCAAACTCTTTTAACTCTACCGCCTCACGCAATGCACCTTTTAACGGCACTTCTTGGTTCAAACGATAATCATACGCCACAAAGCCCATCACCGCACGTGCCACGTCCGAGCCATCATACATACGAGTTACTTTAAAAATAAAATCACCGCCATTATCGGTAATATTCTGCACGCCCACCTCAAACAACAACTCTTCACGAGCTTTGGCACGGCTGACAAAATAAGTCGCCACATTGGTGATAATAAAGCCTTGATAGTCGCTGTTAATCTCTTTGACACCTTTTGAATATAAAAACCTTGCACGTGCCTCAGCCAGTAAAGCGACCATCGCATCAATCGTCAAATGTTGACCAAAACCAATCTCAGTATGGCGTACTCGCATCACGGTTTCAAAAACAAAACTGCCTTCACCAAACTCGTTTTCTAAATCAGACACAATATTTCTCCAAATGGCAAATCGCTATATAAAGCAGTATTTTTATTCTATACCAATGTACCAGTAAATAATTTGAATAACAAGCTTTATTCGCAAAAAAATACCAATTATCCAAAAAATCAACCGATTATCCCTAAAAAATGATTATACATCAAAATTGTAAAATCACCTAATACTATTAATTTTTTACCAAAAAATAATTTATCGCCTTTTTGCCAAAAAAATCTATGTGAAAAAACTGGCAAAAGCCAAAAATTTTTGCTAGAATATGTGCTCCCACCTCAAGGCAAATTGTATTTTTTAAATTTTGCATAAAATTTAACCAATTTGACAACAAGGTAATTCATGACTTAAAGCAATTTAAGATACTTTAAGATAACAAGAGGCTTCTTATGAAATTAAAAACTCGTCGTGGTGCTGCCAAACGTTTCAAAAAAACTGCAAACGGTATCAAGCGTAAACAAGCATTCAAACGCCACATTTTGACTAAAAAATCTCCTAAACGTATCCGCCAATTGCGTGGTTGTACTATGGTTCACGTGTCTGATGTTGCTCGTGTAATCCGTATGTGCCCATACCTATAATCGGTAAATTCAATTTTAATATATAATTAGGAGTAAATTATGGCTCGTGTAAAACGTGGTGTTCAGGCAAATCGCCGTCATAAAAAAGTATTGGCTCGTGCAAAAGGTTACTACGGAGCTCGCTCTCGTGTTTTCCGTGTTGCTGTACAAGCTGTGATGAAAGCTGGTCAATATGCTTACCGTGACCGCCGTAACAAAAAACGTTCATTCCGCCGTTTGTGGATTGCTCGTATTAATGCAGGTGCTCGTTTAAATGGTTTAAGCTACAGCCGTTTAATCAATGGCTTGAAAAAAGCGAACATTGAGATTGACCGCCGTGTATTGGCAGATATCGCAATGCATGACGCACAAGCGTTCACTGCTTTGACTGAAAAAGCAAAACAAGCCTTAGCTTAATTTGTTTTTAGATAAAAGCAATAAAAAACCACTTAGTGATAAGTGGTTTTTTTGTTTTTAGGTTATGGTTAATCTTTAAAAACTTCATCAACGCTTACGTTAAAACCTCTTTTAATACGGTTGAGGTTATCATTTGTCCTTCGCTTTTGACAAATCCAATTGGCTTAATTGTGTAATGGTTGTCATTGTGACTTTCCTAGTGGTCTAGTTTTTTGGCAGTTGATAATTTATTATAATAAATTTTTTGCCAACTCAAATATAAGTTTTGCCACGCATTTACATTTTGTCAAAAAATCATTAAAATGACTGCATTTTTATCACTTAATTAAAGAAAACATTATGACCGATATGCTCCAACATTATAGCGAAACTTTGACCGATTTAAACCAAGAACAATTTGCCAAATTTGTTCAAGATGCCAAAGATTTAATCAACACCGCCCAAAATCCACAAGATTTACAAAATATTCGTGTGGCTTTGACAGGCAAAAAAAGCCATTTGACAACTTGGTCAAAACAGTTAGGCTCACTTGACGCTGACGGCAAAAAAACCATCGGCGGACAACTGCATGAAGTGCGAACGCAAATCAATGAACAACTACAACAAGCCCAAGGCGACCTAGAAGCCAAAGCCCTATCGGCAAAACTTGCCAGTGAGTCCATTGATATCACTTTGCCTGCTCGTGGACAGGTGGCGGGCAATCTGCACCCAGTTACCAAAACGGCGGAGCGTATGCAAGGTTTTTTCCGTCAGGCGGGCTTTGAGATTGCCACAGGCCCTGAGGTTGAGAGCGATTATTATAACTTTGAGGCGTTGAATATTCCAGAGTCGCACCCTGCTCGTGCCATGCATGATACTTTTTATTTTGATGCCAATTATTTGCTACGCACGCACACCAGTAGCGTGCAAATCCGCACGATGGAAAAAGGTGATTTGCCGATTCGTATTGTATGTCCAGGGCGTGTGTATCGCTGTGATAGCGACCAGACGCATTCGCCGATGTTTCATCAGTTGGAGGGTTTGTATATTAGCGAATCTACCAATTTTGCTGAGTTAAAAGGCTTGATTCATGAGTTTTTGCAGGCGTTTTTTGGCAAAAAATTGACGGTGCGTTTTCGTCCGTCTTATTTTCCGTTTACTGAGCCATCTGCGGAAGTGGATATTTTGGCGGACAATGGCAAGTGGCTTGAGGTGATGGGCTGTGGTATGGTTCACCCAAAAGTGCTTGAAAACTGTGGGATTGATGCAACCAAATATAAAGGTTTTGCCTTTGGTATGGGGATTGAGCGGTTTGCCATGTTGTATTATGGCGTGAATGATTTGCGGTTGTTCTATCAAAATGACGTTAGGTTTTTAAAGCAATTTGCTTGATTTATTAGCGTATAATTTCTATTTTGCCATACTTTACAATGGATAATAGCATTATGACTTTGGTTTGCTAAACTTGTAAGCATGAAATTATTGAAACGAAATTTAAAAAAAATTGTACGAATTTTTCTTTTTAAATTTCTATCTGCTTGTCCTAATTGTGGTAGTGAATGGATTAGCAAATCAACATATTTAAATATGACAGCAATTCATAATTTAATTAATTTTGTAATTTTATGGGCTGTTTGGCTATAAAACAACTAGCCAAATTCTGCCATTCTTGGTTAAAATAGGGTATAATATCCCAAAACATATATTTAAAAGGTATCTTATGCAAACCATCAATATGCCCACCAAACGCCCCACATCGCCCCACCCAATTTTAAACTTGGGCTTTCGGATTTTCTTTTTATCGGCAGGGATTTTTGCGATTTTAAGTATGCTGAAATGGTCGCACATCACCTTTGCCACCAAATTCGCCTTTGACCCATTGACCCAAATCATGCCGTTTTATTGGCACGGTCATGAGATGATTTTTGGTTATGGTTTGGCGTTAATTGCAGGCTTTTTATTAACCGCTGTCAAAACATGGACAAGCCAACCCATGCCGTATGGCTACAAGTTATTGATAATTTTTTTGCCGTGGGCGTTCGCTCGTATCATTTATTTAGCCAATGGCATTCAAATAAATGCTTTAACAATGTTGGCAGGTTTTTTTGATTTGTTATTTTGGTTATTGACCGTTTTTTATGTGGTAAAACCGATTTACAAAGTCCGCCAAAAACGCCAAATCGGTATCGTTGTCAAAATGAGCTTGTTATTATTGTGCCAAATTTGTTTTTATGTGGCATTGGCAAACAAAGATTTGGTATTGATGAAAGGCAGTTTATTAGCAGGATTTTATTTGATTATCGGCGTGGTGCTAACCATCGGTCGTCGTGTCATGCCGATGTTTATTGAGCGTGGCATTGCCGAAGGTGGCGAAGTGGTGCATAAAGTCAAAAATTCGGATTTGTTAGATAGATTAAGTTTGTTCGGTTTTTTTGCATTTTTTGTTTGTGATATTTTTTTGACAAATTTTGATTGGGCAAAATGGCTGATTGCGGTATCTGCCCTTGTGGTGGCGGTGGCAAATTTGTTACGGTTAAAAAATTGGCATTTGCCACAGATTTGGCGTCGTCCGTTGCTTTGGTCGCTTTGGCTGTCATTTTTTGGCATGACGGTCGGTTTTGTGTTGTTTGCTCTAGCTCCATTTGGGCTGATTAGCCATAGCCTTGCCTTGCACGCTGTGTCATTGGCAGGCGTGGGCTTGATGACACTTGCGATGATGAGCCGTGTGTCGCTTGGACATACGGGCAGAAGTGTGCATAATCCACCAAAAACCGTTGCACTGATTTTTATCTGTATGGTGATGGCGTGGCTGGTGCGTGTGTTGTGGGGTTGGTTTGTACCAAGTCTATATTTTGCGTCATTGGGCATTGCACAAGGTTTTTGGATAATGGCGTTTTTGTTGTTTGTGATAAGTTATGCCAAAATTTTGGCATCGCCAAGAACTGATGGATTGTTTGGCTAACAAATGATTGCAAAAAATAAGTCTATGATTACCATTATAGACTTATTTTTTTATCAAGACAAAAGTAAAACTTGACAAAGTCAGTCATAATCCATTAATTTGTCAAATTTATTATATGTAAAATAAGGACAAAAAAATGTTTAAAAATCTTGCTTCTGACGCATTTGGTTTAAGCGATATCGGCAAAATCATTCCGCCGAGCCAATTTAACCAAACCGATATTGACGATTATATTTTTCATGAAGACAACGAAAAAATCTATTTTGTTATCAAATCCAAAACCGATGAATATTGCTTTACCAATGTTGCCTTTTTGCACCTTGATGGACAGTCGGCGACCAGTCGTAAACGCTTGTTAAAACGTTATCCTTACCGCTATTTTCAACCTGCCAATATCATGATTGAAACCGCTGGCACGATGGATTTGGACGCAGAACTCAAATTTAATCTAGGCGGATTGGCGTTTTCTATTGATATTGATAAAAGCCAAATTGAGCAAATCCGAGATATTTACAAAGCCTTGACTGCCATTAGTGAAAAATGCAAAGTCATCGCCCACGAAGAAGCGGTGTTGGATAAAAGTTTTAACACCGTAACCAATATGTTTGGTTTAAAAAGTTTGCCAGAAAACGTGGTGTTAAGCCTACCAGATATCATCAATCAAACGGTGGCACAAGTAGAAACCGCCTATAGTCAGCGATTGGCAACCATTCGTCAATATGATTTCGGGGCGGTGTTTGAACATTATTTGCATCAATAATTTGACAAAAAACCAAGATATGATTTTCGCAAATAATTGAAAAAACTTGTTATGTTAGATAATTTTCTTACGCTTTTTTTGATTTTAACCCCATTGGTTGTGGGTTTTTTTGTTCCGTTGCCAAAAAAATATGTGCCGTATATTGATGTTTGTCTTGGCAAAATTGTGTTTGTGATTTTGTTTTTTATTGGGCTGTCGTTGTCGCAAGTGCAAAATCTTGGCTCGCAAGTCGGCTTTATTTTAAGCAATGTGCTGTTGCTTGCAGTTTTGAGTATGGGGGCAGGGTTGCTGTCGCTTTGGTGGTTTGACAAACAATATCCGTATGAGCGTCAAATTCAGCATGGAGACAATACCGCCAACATCAGCGTAACAGGCAGTGCGGTGCAGTTGGGCTGTGTGGTGCTTGGCATGTTGGTGGGGTATGCTGTGCCATTACAAAATTTGCCGATTGGCATTGATAGCGTGATAAAAGGCTTGTTGATGGTGCTGATTTTGTTGGTCGGTATCAGCTTGTCCCATGCAGGTATGACGCTCAAACAAGTGCTGATTAACAAGCGTGGCGTGCAGATGAGCGTGATTTTTTTTGTGAGTGTGAGTTTGTCTGGCGTGCTGTTTGCGTTGTTAAAGTCTGATGTCGGTATCATGCAAGGCTTGGCGATGGTGTCTGGTTATGGTTGGTATTCATTATCAGGGATTGTGATAACGGACGCTTATGGGGTGGTGTGGGGCAGTGTGGCGTTGTTCAATGATTTGCTTCGTGAGTTTATGGCAGTGATTTTTATACCGTTTTTGATAAAACGTTATCCGAGTACGGCGGTGGGACTTGGCGGTGTTACCACGATGGATTTTACTTTGCCAATTATCCAAAGCTCTGGCGGTAATGAGATTGTACCGCTTGCCATGAGCTTTGGGTTTATTATCAATATTATTTCACCTGTGTTGATGGTTGTATTTAGTAGTTTTGGTTAAATTTCACAAAAATTTAATTTGGTTTAACAGCGATTAACACACGGATACTATCAGGAATTAAGGTGAGTTGCCCCAACGCCTGTAATCCTTGCTCGTGCAAGCGTTTTAACTGATGAATTTCACTATCACGCACATTCGGATTAATCGTTTGCAAAAATTGTAACCGCTCAATTTCACGTTCAAATCGCTGATTAAAGCGTTCAATCGCTTCACGGCTAATCTCATCAAGCTGTGCATTGGCAAGGCTGACCGCTTGGTCATAACGCTGTTCAATGACTTCTCGGCGAGCTTTTACCACTTGTCCTGCACGGCTTTTATCAAGGCGTTGAATATACGGCGTAATCATCTGTGACGTAACTTTTTCGCTAAAATCCGTCCCTTGTTGGCTAATAAACACACGCAACATCGGCCTTGGCAAATAAGTTGTCAAGTTAAGCATTTTTGGGGCAATCGCCTCCACACGAAAATTCACTTCCAGCAATAACAAGCCCTCTGGCATGGCTTTGGTTTGCAAAGTGGCAACGCTGGCATTACCAAACGAACCTGAATTAATCGTTTCAAAAATACTTTGCATAAGTGGGTGTTCATAGGTCATAAACGCCATATCTTCACGCACCAAGGCTTGCTCACGCTCAAAAGTCAAAGTCATGCCATCTTCAGGAATTGCCAAGCCTTGCACCTGCACTTCATCGCTTGGGTGAAGCATAAGCGAGCCATCACGCTGACCGCTAAAATCCATGTTAATAGATGACATAAACCGCTCAAAAAAGCGTGGCAAGGTGTTGGTATCGTCAAATTCTTGCATGGTTTGGGCGATTTTGTGGGCGACACGTGGACGGCAAGAATTGTACTCAAGCAGTCTATCACGCCCTTGTTGCATCATTTCTTCTAATGCTAAACGGTGCTGTTTTCCCTCGTCAATCAAATTTTGCAAATCATCATCACTGCCTTGCCCTTCCAAAATCGGTTTTAAGTCCATGATAAACTGTTCTTGTACCGTTTGGGCGGTGGGCGAAATTTGACTAAAAATATTCAACGCATCATGATACCAACGGTACAACCGCTCGGTCGCAGTCCCCTGTACATACGGTACATGAATGTTAATCTCGCGGCGTTGTCCAATGCGGTCAAGCCGTCCGATACGTTGTTCAAGCGTGTCAGGGTTGGCAGGCAAATCAAACAAAATCAAATCACTGGCAAATTGAAAATTGCGTCCTTCTGAGCCGATTTCGGACGCAAGTAAAATCTGAGCCCCTTCCACGTCCGAAAAATACGCAGGCGCTTGGTCTCGCTCTAACAAACTCATTTGTTCGGTAAAAATCGCCGTTTTAATGCCAGCGTGCAAGCGTAATACCGCTTCTAAACTTTCAACCGTTGCACCGCTACGAGCGATTAGCAATACTTTTTTGTGTTTTAATTCATGCTTTAAAATGTCGATCAGCCAAACAACCCTTGGGTCTTCTTCTAACCAACTGCCATCAGGCTGTAACTCTTCGCTCCAAAGCTGTTCACGCAGTTTGCCATGCGTGTGATAGGTGTTTTGCCAAGTCTCTGGCAATGCGAGCGGATAACAAGTCGCTTTTCGCCCTTTAAAGCCAGAAATGAGCTGTGCCACGCTTTCACGAGTATTGCGAAACAGCACACGCCCTGTGCCATGACGGTCTAACAATTCGTTAATCGCACGCCCACGCCCTTGTTCATCATCGCTAACTTCATGCCCAAGTAGTTGTTCTAAGGTTTGTAATTGTCCTTGGGTCAAAGGTTCATTGTTTAACAAAATTTCGGCAATTTGAGCGGTTTGGGCAAAATTATCTTCGCTATCAATAAACTCGTCCAAACTACAAAAACGATGTGGGTCTAACAGTCTTAAACGGGCAAAATGGCTCTCAAGCCCCAATTGTTCTGGCGTTGCAGTAAGTAGCAAAACGCCTGATGTTTGTTTGGCAAAATCTTCCACCAATTCATATTTATCATTACCGCCTTGCTCGCTGTCCCAATGTAGATGGTGAGCTTCGTCCACTACCAATAAATCAAAACCAGCTTCCAACGCTTTTTCGTGCAAATCGGCATGGTCAAGCAACAAATCAATGCTTGCGATGATACATTGTTCGGTCAAAAATGGATTTTGTTCAGGATTATGCTCAGCAATGGACGCTGTTCGCACCAAATCAAAAATCGCAAACTCAAGGTTAAAACGTCTGCGTAACTCAATCATCCATTGATATTGCAAACTATCAGGCACAAGTATCAACACACGTTCCGCTTTGGCATTTAACAATTGTTGATGAATAATCAAACCCGCTTCAATGGTTTTGCCAAGCCCAACTTCGTCCGCCAACAACACACGTGGAGCGATACGTTTGCCAACTTCATGGGCGATATACAACTGATGTTCAATAATATCCACCCTTGCCCCCATTAAGCCTTTTAACGGGTGGCTGGCAAGATGGGCTTGCGTGTTCAAAATATCTTGACGCAGTTCATACCAGTCATTTTGATGAATACGATTGGCAAGCAAACGTTCCAACGGTTTTGCTAACTGAATACTCGCCCCAAGACGAGTTTCCATAATCGGCTTGTCCGTTTCGGCAACGTGATAACGGCACACTGCATTGGTGATTTCCACCTCGCTCACCGTAAAGGTTACGCCGTCTTGGTCGGTAATCGTATCACCTTTTTTAAACATCACACGAGAAAGCGGTGCGGACGCTTTGGCGTACACACGCGTTTCTTCGCTTTGGGGAAATAAAATATGCACACAGCGGTCATCAACCAGCACCACCACGCCCAAGCCAAGCTCATTTTCGGTATCAGATAGGTAACGTTGTCCAATGGCAAAATCAGTCATAAATTTGGTTCTTTGTCAAATAGATAAAAATTGGGATTAACACTATATAATACCAAAAATCGGCATATTAAGCTAAGAAAAATTTTTGTTAAAAAAATTTTTTGTTAAAATGAATTATGCATCACGCTCAAGCCAACCTTTTGGCTTTTCGTAATCATCGCTATCCAAAAACTTCTCACGCTGTTCAGCGATAAACTTTTTGGCTTTTGGGTCAATCATGCTTAAGTGATTTTCGTTAATCAGCATGGTTTGAAGTTCAATCCATTCTTCCCACGCTTTTTTTGATACGGTGTTTTGAATTTCCTCGCCTTTGGCATTTGGAAATGGTGGGGCGGGCAGTTTTGGCAATTCTTGTTTGTATTTTCGGCACATCACAAGGTTGGCTTTGGGGTTAAAAACTTCGGTCATGGGGTTTTCCTTTTTAATTTACATTGGTTTAAATTTACATTGGGTGTATGCAATACGCCCTTACGGTTTAGTTTAAATTGGTTAATTTCTCAAATCAATTTTTGCTGGCATCAGCATAAATCCACGCCACTTGTCCGCTGGCAAACTTGGCTTCTATGCGTTTGTAAGCGTCCACTTCATAGCTGTCAGCCTGTAATAGTTCGTTATCGTTAATGTCAAAAATCACCCCTGCCACTTTGTCATCAGCGTTATCTGTTTTGATAAGCATGGGGTGAAAACGCTTACCACTTTTTTGTAACACATCGGGGTCAGTGATTTCAATTTCGCCTAAAACATAACCGACAAGACTGTCTTGTTGTCCATCAAGCAGTCGCCCAAAGGTGGCAAGTTGGACGTTTTCTTGTTGTAACGTGCCGTAGGAGAAGAGTTTTGGCATGGGTTTTTCCTTTTTAAATTAAAAAAATTGTCGTTTCAAAAGGATTGATGAATTTTACGCCTGTTTGTTTTATCGCAAAAGTAGGTTGGGTGGAAGAATGACACCCAACATTTTACCAAAATTTCATCATGGCGTTGGGTATCGCAAGCTCTACCCAACCTACACGCTGATTATTTTAACCTCAATTCGATATAAAAAATCATTTAACTTATTGAAAAAATATAAACAAATAAGAAACCTACAATAAAGAATACCCCAACAGGACATTTTTTAATGTAGGCTTCTTTGTTTGATGACAATAAGCAATCAACCCTGCCAACAAATTACTCATAAACCCAACATAACTACGATGCCTTGAATGCTCAATTTGACACATATTCTTTAACTCATCAAACACAGTTTCAATCAAAAAACGGCGTTTAAGCAATCGTCTATTTAACCATGAAATATCTTTAGATTTCATATTCTTTTTAACATTCGTGATTAACTCAATATCTAAATGCTCATCAAGCCAATCTGTCAATGATTTATCAATATAACCTTTATCAGCAAAGAGTTTACCAAAAACATGAGATTCACAAAGTCTTTTCACAGGTTGCCTATCATCAACATTGCCTTTGGTTACGGTTAGATTGACCAATTCACCTTTATCATTGATAATGACGTGTAGTTTAAAGCCAAAAAACCACCCCATACTGCTTTTACCTCGCTGTGCTGTTTCTGCAAATACTTTGTTGCGGTTGATACGGTGATTATCACATACGGCTAAACTGGTTGAGTCAATGTAGTTTATGCCTGTGCAGTTGTTTTGCATGAGAGATTGTAGGTAGTCACACATGGGAACTATTGCTTTTTCCATGAGTTCTACCATTCTTGTGTAGCTTGGTAGGTTTGGAAAGGCAGGTTTTAGCCATTGGGTGAGGTAGTTGTAGTAGAAGGCTTTAAATTCTCTGTATTTTATTTGGTGAAATACTACCAATATGGTGATGATTTCTGATAAACTAATACGGCATGGTTTGTTTCGTGTTTTTTTACTGCTTTTGCTCTTTTGGGTTAGCATTTTCTTCTGTTGTTCGTTTGTGTATGTTTTGCAATAGTCGTCTATGTGGCAGTATAGTGCTTCGAGGTTGTCCATGTAAGAAGTCCTTGTTAGGGTTGTTTGTGGTGAATTTACTTTAACATATTGGGCTTCTTTTTTTTAGTTTTTTCTTATGTCGAATTCAGGTATTTTAAATTTTCCACTCTCTCACGCCCACGCTCAATCGCCATTTTCACTTGATTTGGCGCAGTGCCACCGATATGATTGCGAGCGTTTAGCGAACCTTCAAGCGTCAAATATTCAAACACATCATCACCAATCAAATCGCTAAAGCCTTGCAACTCTGCCAATGACAACTCACTAATATCCACGCCTTTTGCCACGCCAAGTGCCACCGTCTTGCCCACCACTTCATGAGCATCACGAAACGGCAAGCCTTTTTTCACCAAATAATCCGCCAAATCGGTCGCTGTGGCATAGCCTTTCATCGTGGCATTTCGCATATTTTCTTTATTTGGAATTAAATTTGGCAACATATCGGCAAACGCAAGTAATGAACCTGTCAAGGTGTCCACACAGTCAAACAGTGGCTCTTTATCTTCTTGATTGTCCTTGTTGTAGGCAAGCGGTTGATTTTTCATCAAGGTCAAAAGCGTGGTCAATTGCCCAAACACACGAGCGGTTTTACCACGCACCAATTCTGGCACGTCTGGATTTTTCTTTTGTGGCATAATGCTTGAGCCTGTACAAAAACGGTCTGGCACAACCACAAAGCCAAACTGAGCTGACATCCACAAAATAATCTCTTCGCTCATGCGAGACAAGTGCATCATCAAAATACTGGCGTTACTGGTAAATTCAATGGCAAAATCACGGTCGCTCACCGCATCAAGCGAGTTTTGGCAAATCCCTTCAAAACCCAAAAGCTCTGCCGTAATGGTGCGGTCAATCGGATAAGTCGTTCCCGCTAGGGCTGCCGAGCCTAACGGCATTTGATTAATGCGTTTTCTTGTACTGATAAAACGCTCACTATCACGAATAAGCATTTCAAACCACGCCATGACATGATGGGCAAAGCTGACAGGTTGGGCGGTTTGCAAATGGGTAAAGCCGGGCATGATGGTTTCGGTATGTTCGCTTGCAAGGTCTAACAAACCCAATTGCAAACGCTTTAACAGACCCAACACCACGTCCGTCTGCTCACGCATATACAGACGAATGTCGGTTGCCACTTGGTCATTACGGCTACGCCCTGTGTGCAGTTTTTTGCCGACATCGCCAATGAGTGCGGTCAAACGGCTCTCTACGTTCATGTGCACATCTTCTAATGCCACCGACCAAACAAACTTGCCGTCTGCGATTTCTTGTTTGATTTGGTTTAAGCCATCAACGATTTTTTGGCTTTCTTCGCTTGTGATGATGCCACAACGCCCGAGCATGGTGGCGTGGGCGATAGAGCCATCAATGTCTTGATTTGCCATGCGTTTGTCAAAATTGACCGAAGCGGTAAATTCGGCAACAAATTTGTCCGTTGCTTCAGAAAAACGCCCACCCCACATACTAGATGTGGTAGAATTGTCAACATGAATTGTCATTTTTTACTCCAATCGTTTCTTTGTAAAGGATTATATGTTTGCTCAATTAAAAACATCAGCAACACAATTTTTTGCTAGTATAACAAATCTCAAAGCAGTTACGCCAACAATTCCACAAAAATCTGGCGAAAAATTATTTATTCCCACTTTTGAGAGTGTGTCATCGGTTATTTTTTGGGTGATGTGGGCGGTGTTTTTGGCGTTTTATGGCTTGGCAGTCAAGTCCAGTGAGATATACAGTTTTAACCAAGCGTGTTTTTTATTTGCCGATTATTTTGTTAACAATGTGTTGATTGTACTGTTTAATATTGGTTATTTGCATTTATCTAAAAACCAGTTAAAACAGCAACCTTATGCCGAAGTTGCCAAACGTTTTTTGACTTATTCATTGGTATTGACCCCGATTGCAAGTTTGCTTGCCAATGTGGTGGTGATGCTTTTGTTTAACAATCTGATTGAGCCTGTTACCCTGCTGATTTATAGTGTGTTTAATATGGTGGTTGGCGTATTATTTTTTGGATTGTTGCTGTTTTATTTTGCCAGTCAAGACAAAAAAATTGCCGAGCAATATGCCATTTATCAGCAAGATTTGTTAGAACAAAACGAACGACTCAAAGCCCGTATCACGCCACATTTTTTCTTTAATATGTTAAATACCGTACAATATTTGGTAGAACAAGACCCAATCCAAGCCCAAAATATGCTTCGCAGTGTGTTAAGTTTATACCGAGCCTGTTTTAACGGTGAATATGAAATCGCTTTTCAAGATGAGATTGATATTTGCAAATATTATTTGAATATTGAAAACTACCGTTTTCAAGACAAATTATTGGTAAGTTGGCAACTGCCTGAAGAAGATTTGTTATACGATATGACGATTATGTCGCTGACCTTGCAATTGGTGCTTGAAAAAATGATTGTTTTTATCGTGGAAATGACAATAAGCGTGACTTATATTGACGTGATTGTGGACTGGCAAGACGACTGGGTAGAAATCCAAGTGCGGACCAGTATTTTGCAAGAATTGTCAAATAAAACCAAAGAAAATATTGCCAACAATTTAACCTTTAACCACCAGACTCAAGTCCTAAAAAATGCCTATGGCGAAGAGTCAAGCATTGATTATCACTATGATGGGGCGGATTTTGTCGTGGACATTCAATATCCATTAAAAGACATTGCTGTTTAAATAAACTAAATTATAAGTTAAACAATATTTACAAAATTGCCGTCAAAAGTTTCACCGCAAAACCAATAAACATCAGACCGACAACGCCCATGCTAACACTTGCCAAACCATGCCGACTGGCAAAATAATCGCCAAAATCAAAAAACTTAACAATGGATTGGCATAAGTCGGACTGACAAACTGCACAAAAAACGACAAAAAAACAAAATCGCCTTTGGGTTTGTCAAACTCAAAAACAACATACGGTTAAAACTATTGACGTTTGGCAGGATAAAGGTGTTGTTGCTCATGTTGTCAATCATTTGATGGCGATGTTGCCATTTTTGCACACTGCCTTTGACTAAATTAATGCCCAAATCCGTAATGCCAAATAACATTTTGCTAATAACCTTGTTTTTTTTATAAGCGGTTATTTTAAATAATTCATCGTGCGTGGTGATGATGTTTTCTATTTCCGAACTATTTTTTGCTTCTTGTAATACTAAGGTATTGATTAAAATACTTTCGTTAGGGATAGACAAGGCAACGCCTTTTAATTCAGCAAGATAGCGAGTGGCTTGGGCGGTTTTTTTTAAAACTGCGGTTGTTTCTATCTGTTGCATATTGTCAAAGGGTAAAATTTGCATAAAATTTCCTTTTTATGTATAGATTTTGCGATTTTCTATACATGACATTTTTCAAAAATCACAATATTTGTGCTAAAGCAAATTGAAAAAACTATATTTTTCAAACTTATCAATAAAAATGCTATAATAACTAAATTCTATTATTTTTAAAAGTATAAAGAGTCAGCCATGAGCCAAGCCCCATCATCTACCACCACCCACAAACCCCACAATCCAAACAATTTTACCCTAACGCCCCCTGCCAATTTTCCGTATAAAGACATTCAAGCGAATAACAAAGCACGCCTAACCGAACTGCTCAAAAATCGCATTTTATTTCTTGATGGGGCGATGGGAACGGAAATCCAAAATTATAAATTAAAAGAAGAAGATTATCGTGGTGAGCGTTTTGCCGACATTGCCAATGATGTCAAAGGCAACAACGATTTACTTGTGCTTACGCAACCGCACATTATCCAAGCCATTCACCGCTCGTACCTTGACGCAGGGGCGGACATCATTGAGACCAACTCATTTAACGGCACGCAAATCTCTATGGCAGATTATCATATGGAGCATTTGGTATATGAGATTAACAAAACATCTGCCCAAATCGCTCGCCAAGTGTGTGATGAAGTAACAGCGTTAAATCCAGACAAACCCCGTTTTGTGGCAGGGGTGCTAGGGCTGACATCTCGCACCTGCTCTATCTCGCCTGATGTCAATGACCCTGCCTTTCGTAACGTAACTTTTGATGAATTGGTGGACAATTACACCGAAGCGACTTACGCACTTATTGAAGGCGGTGTGGATATCATTTTGATTGAAACCATTTTTGACACGCTAAACGCCAAAGCCTGTATTTTTGCCGTTACAGGTGTGTTTGAAAAAATCGGTTTTGAACTACCAATTATGATTTCTGGTACGATTACCGATGCGTCTGGGCGGACGCTATCTGGGCAAACGGCTGAGGCCTTTTACAATTCCATTCGCCACGCCAAGCCAATTTCTATCGGTTTTAACTGTGCGTTGGGAGCGGACGCTTTAAAACCGCACGTCAAAACCTTATCGGACGTGTGCGAAACCTTTGTATCGGCACACCCAAACGCAGGTTTGCCCAATGAGTTTGGGGCGTATGATGAAACGCCTGATGAGACAGCGACAATGGTTGCCGATTTTGCCAAATCTGGGCTGGTTAATATTGTCGGTGGGTGCTGTGGCACAACGCCCAATCACATTGCCAAAATTGTGGAAATGGTGTCGCCTTTTGCCCCACGTCAATTGCCCGAGTACAAACCTGCTTGCCGTTTGTCGGGTTTAGAGGCGTTTAACATTACACGAGAAAGTTTGTTTGTAAACGTGGGCGAGCGTACCAACGTTACAGGCTCAAAAAAGTTTTTGCGTTTGATTAAAAACGAGGAATACACCGAAGCCCTAGACGTGGCACGAGACCAAGTGGAAGGTGGGGCTCAAGTGGTGGACATCAATATGGACGAAGCCATGCTTGATAGTAAGCAAGCGATGATTCACTTTGTCAATTTGATTGCATCCGAGCCAGACATCAGCCGCGTGCCGTTGATGATTGATTCGTCAAAATGGGACATCATTGAGGCAGGGTTAAAATGCACGCAGGGCAAGCCGATTGTCAATTCCATTTCCCTAAAAGAAGGTTATGATGAATTTGTGCAAAAAGCCAAATTGTGTATGCGATTTGGGGCGGCAGTGATTGTGATGGCGTTTGATGAAAAAGGACAAGCCGACACCGAACAGCGAAAAATTGAAATTTGTAAACGCTCGTATGATATTTTGGTGGACGAAGTGGGTTTTCCATCTGAAGACATCATTTTTGACCCCAACATTTTTGCGGTGGCGACAGGCATTGAAGAGCATAATAATTATGGTGTAGATTTTATCAATGCTACAGGCTGGATCACCCAAAACTTGCCCAATGCGATGGTGTCTGGCGGTGTGTCTAATGTGTCATTCTCGTTTCGGGGCAATCCGATTCGTGAGGCGATTCACGCTGTATTTTTGTACCACGCCATTAAAAATGGTATGACGATGGGCATTGTCAATCCTGCCATGCTTGAGCTGTATGATGAGATTGAACCGTCTGCACGAGAGGCAATTGAAGATGTGATTTTAAACCGCAATCAAGGCAGTGGCAATGAGGCGACCGAAAAACTCTTAGAAGTTGCCGAAAATTACCACGCAGGCGACAAGAAAAAAGACGGTGGGGCGGATTTGGCGTGGCGAGAATTGCCTGTGGAAAAACGCATTGAACACGCCCTTGTCAAAGGCATTACCACCTACATTAATGAAGACACCGAAGAGGCACGCCTAAAATTACCACGTCCGCTTGATGTGATTGAAGGCCCTTTAATGGACGGTATGAACGTGGTGGGCGATTTGTTTGGAGCGGGCAAAATGTTTTTACCACAAGTAGTGAAGTCTGCTCGTGTGATGAAACAAGCGGTGGCGTGGTTAAACCCTTATATTGAAGCCGAAAAAACCGCAGGCGAGAGCAAAGGCAAGGTGCTGATTGCGACCGTCAAAGGCGATGTACACGACATTGGCAAAAACATTGTAGGCGTGGTGCTAGGCTGTAATGGCTATGAAATCATTGATTTGGGCGTGATGGTGCCGTGCGAGAAAATTTTGCAAGTGGCAAAAGATGAAAAAGTGGACATTATTGGCTTGTCAGGCTTGATTACGCCTAGCCTTGATGAGATGGTTTATGTCGCCCAACAAATGCAAGAACAAGGCTTTCACATTCCGTTACTCATTGGCGGTGCGACCACGTCAAAGGCTCATACGGCTGTTAAAATTGACCAAAATTACCAAAATGATGCGGTGATTTATGTTGCCGATGCCAGCCGTGCAGTGGGCGTGGCAACGACTTTATTGTCTAAAGAATTAAAATCGCAATATGTGGCGGACATTCGTGCCGAATATGCCGAAGTCCGTGAACGCCTTGCCAATCGTCAGCCCAAAGCCCCCAAATTAACGTATAAAGAGGCGATTGAACAAGGCTTTAAGTACGATTGGGACAACTACACGCCACCTGTTCCAAAACAGCTTGGGCGAGTGGTGCTTGACGATTATCCGATTGAAAATTTGTTGCCGTATATTGACTGGACACCGTTTTTTATTTCGTGGGGATTGGTGGGTAAATTTCCAAAAATCTTTGATGATGAGATTGTGGGCGATGAGGCAAAAGATTTATACAAAAACGCTTGCCAAACCATTGATGATTTTATCAAACAAAAATTGGTGGTTGCCAAAGGCGTGTTTAGCCTAATGCCTGCCAAACGCACAGCCCCAGATACGGTGCAAATTTTTAATGAACAAGGCGAAGTTACTCATACTTTTGAGCATTTACGCCAACAATCGGACAAGGCAAGTGGCAAGCCAAATTATAGCCTAGCTGATTTTATTTCGCCAAAAGGCAATGATTATTTGGGTGGATTTACTGTGTCCATTGTGGGGACGGAAGAGCTTGCCGAGCAGTACAAGGCAAAAGGCGATGACTATAATGCGATTATGGTGCAAGCGGTGAGCGACCGTTTGGCGGAAGCCTTTGCCGAGCATTTGCACGAGTTAATCCGCAAACAATATTGGGGTTATCAAGTTGATGAAAGCTTAAGCAATGATGAGTTGATTAAGGAAAAATATGTCGGTATTCGTCCTGCCCCCGGTTATCCTGCCTGCCCAGAGCATACCGAAAAAGGCAAGTTGTTTGATTGGCTAGGCACGACCGATGCGATTGGCACGTTTTTGACCGAGAGCTTTGCGATGTTTCCTGCGTCTAGTGTGAGTGGGTTTTATTACTCGCACCCTGACAGTAATTATTTTAATGTCGGTAAAATCAGCGCCGAACAACTAGAAGACTACGCCAAACGAAAAGGGTGGGATATAGATACAGCGAAGAAATGGTTGAATCCAAACTTATAATATGATGAGGTAAGTAATGACTGAAAATGTTGGCTTAAATACACCTGTTGAACAAATATCCGCTGAGGAATATCAAGCTCCATCAAATAGCTCTAAAATCATCCATAAGCTCACAGCGTATTTAAAAGAACATTTTTTAGTCATTTTGTCAGGTCTTTTGTCTGGCTCAGTGATTGCTTATATCAGTTCACGATTTTTTATTGCAAGATAGGGCGGTTTGCCATAAAATCTTAACAACTTGCCAATATTTGACACAGCTATGAAAATCCTAAAATTACGTTTTAAAAATCTCAATTCTTTAAAAGGCGAATGGCAGATTGACTTTCGCCACCCTGCTTACGCTAACGAAGGCATTTTTGCCATCACAGGGTCGACAGGTGCAGGCAAAAGCACGATTTTGGACGCTATTTGTCTGGCATTATACGGCATCACGCCACGTTTAAAAGATATTAGCCAAAGCCAAAACGACATTATGTCTCGCCAAACAGGTGAATGTTTTGCCGAAGTGGTTTTTACAACAAATTCAAATAGTTACACTGCATTTTGGAGTCAAAAACGGGCTTATGTCAAAGCCGAAGGCAAATTGCAATCGCCAAAACATGAGCTTTCTTATTATATTGACGACAACGAAAAAGGCACGTTAATAGAAGAAAAAGCCCAACGCACAAAAGCCAAAATTGAAGAAATCACAGGCATGGATTTTCATCGCTTTACTCGTGCGATGTTGCTTGCACAGGGCAGTTTTTCCGCCTTTTTGCAAGCAGATGCCGATGACCGTTCGCCCATTTTGGAGCAAATCACAGGCACAGAAATTTACACCGACATTTCCAAAAAAGTGCACGAATTGCACCGCCAAGCCGAGCTTGAACTCAAAAGTTTAACCGACAAACTCTCTGGCATTCAACTATTAAGCGATGACGAAGAACGGCAATTAACCGAACAAAAATCCGCTTTACTCACCGACATTCAACAACAAAAAACCGATATTGACAACACCGAAAAAGACCGAATTTGGCGACAAAATCTCGCCTATTACACACAGCAAGTTGCCGAATTAAGCCAACAACAAACGCAATTATCAACACAAGTTGAGCAATTTGCACCCAAAAAACAACAATTACAACGTGCGTTAAAAGCCTTGCAAGTCACAGGCGATGTTAATCAAGCGAACTTTTTGCAACACCAATTAACACAGCAACAAGCCGAATTGGCACAATTTAACCAACAATTGCCGATTATTAATAATAATTGCGAAGTTGAGAAAAACAATTTATTTAGTTTACAAAACAAAATGCAAGCGAGCGAAACTGCTTGGCAAACGGCTGAACCCTTGTTTCATCAAGTGCGAGAGCTGGACACCACGATTTTTCAACAACAAAATCAATTGCAAGATGTCAATGACAATTTGCAACAAATTCAAACGCAACTTGAGCAAAAAAAACAAGATTTAACCGCACAACGGACGGTTTTGCAAGGTATTTTGCAACAGCAAACGCACAAAAAAAATCTGCAACAACAAATCCCCAAAGCTGATAGTTTGCCACAGACTTTAGCCACGTTACGCCAATTGCAAGAAAATTCGCAAGAATTGCAAAAGCAACAACAAACGCTATCGCAAGAGCAAGCCAATTTACAACAAATTCAACAGCAACTTACCCAACAAAACCAAACTTTTGACGAGCAATTACAACAGTTAAACGCCCAATTACAACAGCAACAACACGCCAAACAACAACTTGACCAACAGATTAATGACGCATTAAACGGACAAAATTTTGCAAATTTACGCCAACAAGCCGAGCAATTTTGGCAAGTGAAAAATTTGTTAGAATTGCTAAAAAATAGCATTGGCGAATGGCAATATAACACGGATATTTACACACAAAACACAACAAAATTTGATAATATCAACGCCGAATTAACCGCTTTACAAACTACTTGGCAACACGAAAAACTACAGCAACAGCACGCAGAAGAAAAGGTGAATTTGCTCAATCACAATTTGTTGCTACTTGCCAAAATCAAGGATTTAAGCCAAGAGCGACACCGTTTGGTTGATGGCGAGCCGTGTCCGTTGTGCGGTGCGACCAGCCACCCTTTTGCCAGCGATACGCCAAATCCATCAGACGAAACAGAACAAGCGTTGGCTATTGCTAAACAGCAACTTGCCAATCACAATGAACAATTACAAAAATTGTCGCTTGATAAAAACGATTGGCAAAATCAACAGCAATTTTTAAACGAGCAACAACAAAATATCCGCCAAAAAAATAATATTTTGATTGAGCAAATGCAAGCAAATATCAATCAATTAAACAATTTTAACATCAATCTTCATTGGCAAAATTTACAACAAAATTTTGTAAATTTAAGCCATGTTTATCAACAAAAATCTGATAAAAATTGGCAAAACTTTATCCCACAATTACAAGATTTTTTACAATTATTAGATAATTATTTATTAAATTTAAATAATGAATTAAATAATTTGCAACAACGTCTTAATAGTGTGGAAAATTTGCAACAACAGCAACAACATAACCAACAAATGCTTGCTAATTTATCCGAAACATACAACCAACAGCAACATCAGCAAGCCTTACGACAAAGCGAACAACAGTACAACCAAGCACGTTTGCACGAGATTGAACAACAATTTGCCAATTTTGCAAACAGACAACAGCAGTTGCAACAGCGTGTTGATGATTTGACACAAGATTTTTATCCATCTGTACAAATGTTTGTGCCGATTGAAAAACGCCTTGATGATTTGCAAAATTTTCATCAACAATATCAACAGCTTGAAAAAGAAATTGGTGATTTTTCTCACCTAATTAGCGAAAGTCAAAAACGCATTGCGACTTTATTGGCTGATGAACAAAATTTGATAAATAATCAACAACAAGCCCAACAAAAACAGAAACAACTCAACCAAAAATTGCAAGCATTACAGCAAAATCGCCAGCAATTATTCGGTAATAAAAACGTACAAGCCGAAGCCGAGCAACTGTTACAACAAAAACAACAAGATTTTGACGCATGGCGACAAGGCGAGAAAACCGTAAATGATTTGACCAATCATTTACACATTTTGCAAAAGCAAATGGACGGTTTAACCTTATTAATCGAGCAATTAACCACCCAAAAAAGCGAACTTGACGACAAAATTCAGCAAAAATTTAATCAACTTAAGTTTTCTAATTTAGCCGATTATCAATCTGCTTGCCTAACTGATGATGAGCGTGAAGATTTGCAAAATCAAGCAAACACACTTAACGAACAACAGCAACGCCTTGATACGCTACTTTCTCAAGCCAAAAATGAACAACAATTGTTGCTTAATCAACCACGTACCGAATTGACATTAACCGTTTTATTAGAAAATTTAGAAAAGCTAAAACGAAATTTAAGCAAAAATGAACAAAAACTTGGTAGTGTTGAACAAATGTTAAACACTAATCAACAAGTAAAACAATCGCAAACCAATTTAATCGCACAAATTGAACAAAAAAATCAAAACGCAAAAGAATGGCAATATTTGCACAAACTGATTGGTTCAAGCGATGGCAAAAAATTCCGTAATTTTGCACAAGGCTTGACTTTTAACATGATGATTAACCACGCCAATCAGCAGTTACAAAAGATGAGCGACCGATATTTGTTGATTGCTGATAGCGAACAGCCGTTGATGTTAAACGTGATTGACAATTATCAAGGCGGACAGGTGCGAACGAGTAAAAATTTGTCTGGTGGTGAGAGTTTTATTATCAGTTTGGCGTTGGCGTTGGGGCTGTCAAATATGGCGAGCCATCGGATGCGAGTGGATTCGTTGTTTTTGGACGAAGGTTTTGGCACGCTGGACGAAGAAGCGTTGGACGTGGCGTTGGATACCTTGTCCACGTTGCAACAGTCGGGCAAGCTCATTGGCGTGATTTCGCATATTTCTGCGTTAAAAGAACGCATTAGCAGTAAAATCGTGGTAACGCCAAAGACAGGCGGTGTCAGTAAAATTGACGGTGCAGGCGTTGAAAAATTGGGCTAATTTTGCACAATTTTTACAATCATGACGGAAAAATAACAATATGATTACTGATTTTTTGTAAAAAATCTTGCATTATAGTGCGTATTTATTTTTTAAATTTTTTTAAGTTGACTTTTGAAGGATTTTTTATGAAAAATTTTGCCAAATTATCTGCTACTGGGCTGTTGTCAATTGGCGTTTTAACACTGGCTTTTCCTGCACAATCAGCGGTTTTGAAACAAAAACCTGCGAGTACAAAGGCAAACGTTCAACAAAAAAGACAACAAGATTTAACAGTTAAAACACCTGTGCAACAACCTGCTAGCCAAGTGGCTGCCCAAAATGCCCCACAAGTGGCAGGTGATAATGGCTTGTCATTGACAACGGTGAGCTATCCAAAGGCGACAACCATGCAGTGGATTGGCACGGATATCAATAATTTTGGGGCAAATGTGCCAAAGCCGACTTTGCGTTTGAGCAACGTTAGCACTGTGCCAACGGTTGTTGTACCACAGACGACTGCTAACGATAGCCAAATTGATGTGAGCGTGATTGATGATTTTATCGCCTATGCATCGCCAATGGCTCGTCATTATCCGCCTGTGTTTGTCAATCGTACCGACCGTTACAACACCATTCAGCGTGTTAAACAATTGTCTAGTTGGATTGAGCCGTACGCCCAAGCCAACAATGCATCTTATGATGTGTTGTTGCGTGCCACCAAATTGAATGCGATGGCTCGTAACTTGGATTTGGGTTCGGATTATGCGGTGAAAGCCAGCACTTATGTAACTCGTGCGATGAAAATCCAAAACTCGGCAGAAGCCAACTTTTTGTATGGGGCAATGTTAGCCGAAGGCGGTGGTTTTGACGAAGGGGCAAAATACCTTGAAAAAGCCGAAAAAATGGGCTTTAGCGAAGCGACACAAAGCCTTGCCCAAGCCGATTTGTTAAACGACAAAAAAGAGCGTGCCATTCAACGCCTAAACGATTTTAAAGCCAAATATCCAAACGACCCATATATTGATGAGCAAATCCGTCTTGTGAATAGTGGTGAATATTATATTTGGAAAATCCCTGCCAAAGTTGTGCGTTAATTTATCGGTTATTTTTAACAATAAACTTTTCACATAAACATAGGTTTACCATGTCAATTATCATATAATAATGAAAATTGGCATGGTTTTTTATTTGGATAATGTATGAAAAAGATGTGTTTTCGTCAAAAAATATTGAGTATTGGCTTGCTTGCGAGTGTTAGCCTAACTGCTTGTAGCACAGCTCCAATTGCCAAACGCAACACCACCACCGCTATGGTACAAGAGCGTGTTAGCGTTTTGACAGGTTCAAGCCTAAGTAGCGATACCCAAAGCCGACTGATACAAGCAGGGCTTGATGAAAATGACTGTCTTGTCAATATGCCAAACTGTATCGTAACCTTGCAAAAAAGCGACTTGGGCGTGCAACCTGACAAAGGTTTGTATGGTGCGATTGCCGAGCTGTTTTTTGCGTCCGCCAAACAAAAAGAGCAGGGCAAAAACTGCGTTGCCGATGTCAAAACTTTGGCGACCGATTTTGCCAAAGATTTTCAGCCGATTGACAGTCAAAAAAATATTGATAAATCAAAGAGTTGTCTAAATTTAAAACAAGATGACTTGTTACAAGCGGTGCGTTTTTCGTATATTTATTTGATGTATGATATGTTAAAAGACACGCCGACCACCACGCCAAATTCGCTGTTATATTTGCCAAAAGAGCGTGATACCCAAATCAAAGATTTGTACTATGCGTCCATTGATGAACTTGGAAACGAGCTTTATGAAGAAAAACTAATCAATCATTACCAAATTAATGGCAATCAAATTTTGGTAAAATTGAACAACGAGAATTTGAATGTCAAAGGCGAAAACACAGGAAAACTGGTATCTAGCTACCAAATTAATTTAAAAAACCTAAATAGTATTAGTCGCCGTGATGGCTTTGGTATTAACTATGTGGCGATTTTGGACGACCGTTATACCACATCTATTCGTAATCAGATTTTGAACAACAGCCAAAACGATGTCGCACCGAGCGAACGTATTCACAAAGTGGGTCATTTGCCTGTTACGGTGCTGTTGACACCCAAAGGCGATAGTTTAGAAAATCTTATCAAAACCACCGATTTTTCATTAAATCTGTATGACCCTTATCAAGTCAATCAAGTCAATTTGTTTGATAAACCTTTTGCTTTGTCTGCCAATTTTTCTGCCCCTTATGGGCTTTGGATTAAGGAAAATGCCCTTGAGCCTTTGAGTATTTTTAATATGTTCGCTTCGCCTTATCAAAACAGCCAACCACAGTTATTCATGCTTGAGCCGTATAATCCGAACAAACGAGTGATTATTATGTTGCACGGTTTGGCATCTAGCCCAGATACGTGGATTCGGCTGACCAATGATATTTTTAACGACCCATTGTTGCGTGATAATTATCAAGTTTGGCAAATGTTTTATCCGACCAATGTGCCGATTTTGGAAAATCGTTATCAAATTGCTGAGCTGATTAAAACCGCTTTTCATGATGTTGACCCCAATGCACAGGACAATGCCAGTCATCATGCAGTCATCATTGGGCATAGCATGGGCGGTGTGATTGGGCGAATGTTGGTGTCTGATGATGATTTAACGCCAAATCTCAAGCAAATTATGGAAAATCATATTCATCGTGGTGAATTGCCAAGTATTTATCGCAATTTTGAAAAATTAAGCGACAACGAAAAGTTAGAACTAAGCAAACGCCTAGCGTTACAAGCCTTGTCAGAGATTGACCGAGCGGTATTTATCTCTGCACCGTTTCAAGGGACGGACTATGCCGACCGTTGGTTTACTCGTGGCTTACGCCGAATTATCAGTATTCCAGCAGGTTTTGTCAAAACCGTTACCGCAAGTCTCAACGCCTTGTTTACTGATGCACAACTGAATAACAATCCGTTGGCAGGTTTGTTTTTGGAAAATGGTGCAAGCCAATTAAGCGACAAATCGTTTTTTATGCGATTAACCAAAGATGTCAAAATCAAACCAAACGTTGCTGTCAATACCTTGATTGCCACCGATGACAAAGATTTGTACGATGCCTTAAATACGCAAGCCAAGCAACAACTGAAACAAAACGATTTGCCAAGCACACAAAAAGCGACAACGCCAATCACAGCCATTTATAACCAAAATAGCCTTGATAAAGCCAAAGCCGAACTTGCCGAGCGTGATAATCTGCTCGCCCAAGTCAGCGAAGGGGCGACCGAACGCCTGTCTGATGGTATTGTGCCGTATCAAAGTGCCAGTTTAAAAGGGGTGGAATCCGAAAAAATCTTGTCAGGCAAACACAATGTGCATACCAGTCCGCAAGCGGTGCTAGAGCTTCGCCGAATTTTGCATAAACATCTACAAAATTACCCAACCACTACAACCAAAAGCGTGGATAAACAGCCTTAAAGTTGCAAAATGGGTAAAATGGAAATCGCAATGACATTTTTTTATCAAAAAAACCACATTTCAAAATATGTGGCTTTTTGTGTGGTTTTGGTTTGTTATGATGGTTGATGAGCCATGTTTAAATCTTCCAACACTTGTGCATATTTTGCTAGCAACATCGGCTTATCAGCCTCCGCCACTTGATTTGCTGTCATACATCGCTCAAACACGTCATTTTCGTTCAATTCGTCCAGCGTTTCGTCTAACACCTGTGCTTGCAAGGTGCGTGTTTTTAACTGCAAATTTTTGGTGCGTAACACTTCAACATTGCTATTTTTAACGATTTCATCAACTTGTTCACGCAAATCACTGACAAAATCATCGCCTTGATAACTGACTTCAATCCAAACTTTTGTTTGATTTTTTACCAAAATTTTAAGCTGTTTTTTAATCTCTGTCAAATCACCTTTAACACTGCAAAGCGACTTAAATACAGGCACAGCAAGCGATTGAATAACCGTATCATCTTGTATAGCGACATTATACGGTTGGTTTAAATTCACATCATCATTATCAAAATTACTAAATAAATCTAAACTGTTATTTTTATTATTTTTAATAGTTTGATAAGATTTTAAGGTTTTGATTTGTGGTAAAATCGGCTTTGCTAATAACGTTTTATCCGCAAAAAACCGCACCAGATTTACCTGCTTTTGTTGATTGGCTTCCCCAAATCCCATCGCAATCGGCGAACCGCTATAGCGAATTTTTTCATCACCGCCAACGATTTGTGGCACGTGCAAATGCCCCAACGCCACATAATCATAACGGTTATCCGATGTTTCAAAAATCTGCGTCGTTACCGAACCGAGCGTACCGACGTATAAATCTTTTACGCCATCGCCTTCCACCGTTTGACCGCCAACCATAAATAAATGTCCAGTTGCGATAATCGGAATTTGTTTGTTAAATTGTTGTTCTAATGCTTGTTTTTTGGCAAAAGCGATTTCATTCACCTTTTGGTAATGCGTGTGAATGCCGTGAACAAGCTGATTTTCTTTATCCGCCAACGTTTCGCCACTGCCGACTTGTCGCACATCACGGTCTCGCAAATACGGCACAGCCGAGATGATAATCTCTGGTTCGTGGTTTTTATCGTGCAAAATCAGCACTTCATCGGCAAGATAATGGTTATTAACCGTGCCGATAACATGGACGTTTAAAAATTTTAACAAAGATTTTGGTGCGTCCAAAAAACTTGGCGAGTCGTGATTACCTGCGACAATGACGACATGACGACAGCCACTTTTGGCGACATCGCCCAAAAATTGATAATACAATTGTTGCGTTTGGTTGTTTGGCGTGTTGGTGTCAAAAATATCGCCTGCAATGAGCAAAATATCAACGTTTTGTTCACGAATGGTTGATAATTGCCATTGCAAAAAAGCAAAAAATTCGTCATAACGTGGCTTGCCGTGCAAGTTACGCCCAAGGTGCCAATCCGAAGTGTGTAAAAGCGTTAGCATGGTTTTATTCATTATTCCGATTTATTTAAGGTGTCGGCAAAAATTTTACCCAACAAATTCACATCATCAACCCTAGCATAGTTTAAGCGTGTGATAAATGCCAGCCGTCTGTGCGGGCCTGCTTCTGCCAGTGGAATGGTGATAATGTTAGGGTTTTGTTGGCGGATTTGGGTTTCTGCCATTTGTGGGACAAGGGTCGTTCCCATACCGCTTAATGCCATTTGCACAAGGGTGGTAAGGTTCGCTTCGCTAAAGCTGTTTTTCACCTTTTGTTTGTCCAAATGACACACCGACAAGGCATGGTCGGTCAAGCAATGCCCTTCGCCAAGTAACATCAAATTGCTATCCAACAAGTCATCAGCGTTGATACTGCTTTGGTTGGCGTGGCTGTCATTTGCCGAAAAAATTGCCAAAAAATTCTCTTGCCAAAACTCAAACGCAAGTAACCCATCAGTATTATAAGGCAGGGCAATAATCGCCGTATCAATCGTGCCGTAACGCACTTTTTCAATCAGACGCTCGGTCTGCTCTTCCACGATAGACAGTTGCACATTGGGAAACTGCTCACGCAAACTTGGTAACACTTTTGGCAACAAAAACGGTGCAATCGTGGGAATAATGCCAATCGTCATCGGATAGGCTAGGGGCATTTGGTGAGTTTGTGCTCTGGTTATCAAATCATTAACTTCCGAAAAAATGCGTTTGGCTCGCTCCAAAATCTCTTCACCAATCGGTGTAATCAACACTTGTTTGTTATTGCGTTCAAAAACTTGGGTATCAAGCTGTTTTTCAAGCTCGGCTATGCCAAGACTTAAGGCGGATTGTGAAATGTTACACTCTTCGGCAGCACGTTTAAAATGCTTGTATTTTGCGACTGCAAGGGCGAATTCTAATTGGCGTAATGTAATCATGATAAACCTTTTGTCAAAAAATATTTGATAATAATGATGGTTTTTATTATAGTCTTATCATTTAAAAAATAAAACAGTTTTATAAAAACTTTTAACTAGACTGATTATAATTTTGCGTTAAGATAGAGAGAAATAAAACGAACGAGCATAACAAAACGTTCTTTTATTTTTTATTCATTAACCATTTTTTTTAAACCAATAGATAGAAGGAAATGCTATGACAGCTATCATCAACCAAACCATTCCAGAATTTAAAACCGAAGCGTTCGTAAACGGTGAGTTTAAAACCATCTCATCTGACGATGTTAAAGGCAAATGGGCTATTTTCATGTTTTACCCACATGACTTTACCTTTGTTTGCCCAACTGAATTAGAAGATATGGCAGAGCATTACGAAGAGCTACAAGGCTTAGGTGTTGAAGTGTACGCAGTTTCTACTGACACGCACTTTGTTCACAAAGCTTGGCATGACGCATCACCTGCCATCGGTAAAGTAAAATACCCAATGCTAGGCGATGGCACAGGCGACATCACTCGTGGCTTTAACGTGATGATTGAAGATCAGCACGCAGCACTTCGTGGTACTTTCTTGGTAGACCCAGACGGACTTATCAAAGTGGCTGAAATCCACGACTTGGGTATTGGTCGCTCTGCGAAAGACATGATTCGTAAAGTAAAAGCAGCTCAATACGTGCGTGAAAATGACGGCGAAGTTTGCCCAGCAGCTTGGGAAGCAGGTCAAGAAACCTTAAAACCAAGCCTTGATTTGGTTGGTAAAATTTAATATTTATCAACTTAATTTAAAAAAAATTAAAGAAAAAAATCCCCAAATGCTAGTTTTGGGGATTTTTTTTGTTATAATGGGTTTTATGTTAGTGTCAACGCCATTTTCGTCCCAACCATTTAACCCAAAAAGAGCCGACTGTGAGTATTACGCACCAAACCAATAGCCTACTAAACGCCTTACAAAGCAAACAAATGCCGAGTTATCCGATTTTTTTGTTTGATTTTTTGCAAAAAATTGACTTTGATTTTAGCCAAAAAAGCATTAATCATCTCAATCGTTTTTTACAACAGCTTCACAAAAAATCACTCACCACCGAAAAAATTTTAAGTCAACAAGGTGGCGATTCTTTGTTGTTGGCGATGGCGGTTTATTTGGGCGAATGTTTAGCCAAACGCACAGGCGAACAGATTATTTGGTACGATTACGCCCAAGCTACCGCCGAAATTGACAAACAAAATCAATTACATAGCACCCATTTTGAACTGCCAAAACAGTTTGAAAATTCATTACTTGCCAAAATCGGTGAAGTTTATTGTCAGCCCTTGATGATTATTCATCAATCTTTGTTAGGAAATAATGTGTTGTTGCCATTTTTAGCCGAAATGCAATACACCATTTTTAACAAAGCCCAAGTCAATATCAATGATGAACCAAACCAAGTCGCCCAAGCCTATTTACACAAAGTCAAAACGGGCAAATTGTTGGACAGCACGATTGGATTTTTTGCCGAATTGCAAACGGTGGATTTTGATTTTAGCCAAAATAGTTTGGAACAAATTGATACTGTTTTGCAAAATATTAAACAAAAATATCAATTTTCGTCCAATATGTATGCCGATTTTATCCAAAATCCAGCCTATCAACATTTTTGTTATTTGTTGGGCTTTTATATTGGCATGACGGCGAGCCGATTGTCCAACATTGCGGTGAAATGGACGGATTTTAAAGCGATGTATGATATGTTGGACGGCGAATTTGACAATTGTTTGGAACACCGTTTTATTTTGTTGATGGAAAATCATTATCGCACGCCAATGTTGGTGATTACCAATCATTTGTTTGATATTGCCCCAAATTTTATCAGATCGGCTGTGGTATTTGCCAATATTTTGCACGAACAAAATGCCAGCGATTTAACCATTTTTGCCGAGCCTTTTGAGCCAAATCATGTTGAACATTTGCCAAAAACATGGCAACAAAGTATCGCCCCTTTGACAAAAATGTTACACGACAAACTTGAGCAAATTGTGCATAAAGATTTATGGTTGCCCACCGTTTTTTATCTGAATAAAGACGCACAGACAGGCAAATTTCAGCCCATTTTTCAAGCCATCAATAACATGAATATTGACCAAGCGATTGATAATCTGTACGAAGACATGGATTTTTATCAAAAATCATCGCCGATTGTGCTGGGCTGTTATCCGATGTTTGCCAACTTGCCGACAGGGCGACAACCTGCCATCACCATAGAAGTGCGACTGTCTGATTTGGCGTTGCAGTTGATTTGGGCGTATCGTATGCCTGACTTTGCGGTGTTACCGATGGTGAGCAATCAAGCGAACCTAACCGATGATGTCAAAAACTGGGTCAATGCCTTGTGCCAAAATTTGGCAAAGCAAAAAATTGGCGAAGAGCATTTGTCCGATTTTTGGTTAAATAAATTTGACAATCACGCAAGCACACCGCACAACGATAAAAAAAAACGCCAAAATATTGACGATATCGCCCTAAACGTGTTGCCAATGGGAGACGACATTGTCAAAATAGACGAACATATCGGCATTGGCGTGAATGTGGTAACGCCAAGTTTTGATTATGCCAAACTTAACTGGCAAGGCTTTGATTTGCCAAAATATGTGTTAGACATGAGCGAGCAACAACGCAGTTATTTACAGGCACTTGCCCCCAACCGATTGTTAAATGATGAGCTATTTAGCCAAGCCCACGCCATGATGCATTTGTACCGTTTTGGCAAAGTGGTGTGGGGTGCAGTGGTGTCGGCTGATGAAAAACTGTATCAACCTACCACAGAAGTGATTGATTTTGATAACTTTTTTATTGCCGAAATCGTGTATGACCCCACAGGGCAAACCGATGTTAAAACATTACATCATCTTGCCAACAACTTACAAAAACTTCAAAACCTTGATACCAGCCAACTACCTGCCGACCAAGCCTTTGTCGCTCTGCATTTGCAAGACGGTCGCTCTCGACTGTTTGCTCACCCTTATCCGCCAAGTTTGGCGACAACGCCTTGCGTTATCAGCAGTACATGGGTTTGGCGTAGGCATTTGCCAAACGCCATGCTGTCGGATAGCCTTGTGCCGATTGTCATTGACGCAAAAACCGACAGTCCGCACACAGGGCGAGTGATGGTGTTGCCAAGCCGTTTTTGGCAATTAAAACAAACAGATAACCAAAGTTTTTATCAACATTGGCTTGCCAAATCCTTAAAGGCATTTGGGGAAAATTATGATTTAATGCCAAACATTTTGGCACAAGAACAACAAGGTGATTTTTTTGCCCAAGCCCAATTTGCCAAAGTGCAAGCCCAAATTTATCCAAAATTTAAAATATCTGCCAAAACGACCCATATAGCAACACAAAACCCACAATCCATCAAGACAACGGCACAACCGACTGCACAAAATATTGATAACGTTAATAAAAATGTGTTAAAAAATGAAGCTAATTTTGTCAAAAATTCTGTGCAAAATCAAGTTGTTACTCCACCAAGCCAAAACCCACCAACCGAAAAACCGACCGCTTTAATCGCAGATTTGCAACAGCAATTATTGGCGGAGCAAGCTCGTTTGCAATCAGAACTGTCTACCACCGACCACGATAAGGAACGCAAACTTTACATCATTGCAGGAGTTGTCCTTGTCGTGGTGATTTTGGCAATCATTTTGGCAAAAGTGATGGGACAATAAATGGTAAATAAATAAAAAGGCTTAATAATCAATTAAGCCTTTTTTATTGCAACAAAAAGAAACCAAGTAAAAGTTGGATTGTAATAACAACCCAACTTAATCATGTATTGAATTACTGTTAGCTATCCAACAAAACTTGAGCTGATGCGATATCAAGCGTCCCTTCATAAATTGCTCGCCCTGTGATAATGCCTTCAAGATACTCACTATACGGTTTCAAATTCTCAATATCTTGCAAATCCGTAACCCCACCCGACGCAATCACAGGAATACCGCTATATTTTGCCAAATTCACCGTTTGTTCCACGTTCACGCCTTGCATCATGCCATCACGGGCGATATCGGTATAAACGATTGACGACACACCTGCATCGGCAAAACGCTTTGCCAAATCCACCGCTTTTACGTCCGTTACATTCGCCCAACCATGTGTCGCCACCATGCCGTCTTTGGCATCAATACCAACAATGATATGTCCTGCAAATTCTTTGCACGCTTCTTCCACAAATTCTGGCTGTTCCACCGCTTTTGTGCCGATGATGATATAGGTCAAACCTGCTTCCAAATAATGACGAATGGTTTCAAGGCTACGCACACCGCCACCCAACTGAATTGGCAAATTTGGGTGGGCTTTGGCAATTGCTGTTACCACATTTTTATGTACAGGCACACCGTCAAACGCACCGTTTAAATCCACCAAATGCAAGCGTCTTGCCCCTTCATGCACCCATCGGCTCGCCATCGCCACAGGGTCATCGCTAAATACAGTGTCGTCTTCCATACGTCCTTGTTTTAGGCGGACGCATTTGCCATCTTTTAGGTCAATCGCTGGAATAATTAGGGTTTTATTGCTCATAAAGATATCCTTTTGGTTAAAGACAATTATTTTATCAAACAATTGTCGGTATTTATACAAAAAATTGGTATTTCTTGTCAAAGAAATGTCATATCTGCTAGAAATTTTGAGTAATTTTACCGTATAATGGCAGGTTAAGTAATATTTTTTTATAAACTGATACAAAATAGAAAAGTTTTTACTTTTGGTATAACGATTTGTTTTTATCAGTAAAAAAATTTATTTTGTGAATTTTATGATTTTATACGATAGTTTATTGTATAAGTTTTTGTTCGTACTTTTCAATACAGAAGATTGCTTATGATTACCATCAAAAAGGGGCTTGATGTTCCCATTAGTGGCTCGCCAAGTAGCAATAGTAGCGACATTAGCCAATTTAGCCCAAAACAGGTCGCCCTGATTGGTTTTGATTATATTGGCATGAAGCCATCTATGCTTGTGCAAGAAGGCGATACGGTTGCCAAAGGGCAAGCCGTTTTTACGGATAAAAAGCGTGAAGGCGTGGTGTTTGCTGCACCTGCGTCTGGGCGTGTGGTGGCGATTAACCGTGGCGAACGCCGTGTGTTTGAAAGCCTTGTCATTGAGGTGGATAACAGTATCCCTGCCAAAACCTTTAACAAATATCAATCAAGCGAGCTTGTTAACTTGTCTCGTGAAACGGTTGTCAGCCAGCTAGTTGAGTCAGGTGAGTGGACGGCGTTTCGCACGCGTCCGTTTAGCCGTACGCCAAATATTAGCGATGTGCCATCTGCGATTTTTGTCAATATGATGGATACCAATCCGCTTGCGTTTGACCCTATGCTTATGATTAAAGAAGAGCAACAGGCGTTTAATGACGGTTTGGCGTTGCTTTCTCGTTTGACTGATAAAGTGATGGTTTGTCACGAAGGTTCACAGTCGGTGGATAAGGTCAGCTTGGCAAATGTGAGCTATCACGGCTTTAAAGGGGTACACCCAGCAGGTTTGGCAGGCACGCACATTCATTTTTTACGTCCTGTGGGGCGTGGCGTTACGGTCTGGACGATTGGCTATCAAGACGTGATTGCTTTTGGTAAATTATTTACCTTAGGTGAGTTGTACACCGTGCGTATGTTAAGCCTAGCGGGTCCTGTTGTTAATAATCCACGTTTGGTTGTGACTGACCGTGGGGCGGATTTGGCGGAATTGACCCAAAATGAGTTGGCTCATGGCGATAATCGGGTGATTTCAGGCTCGGTATTGTCAGGTCGCACCGCAACAGGTTCGCTTGGCTTTTTGGGGCGTTTTCATTATCAAGTGTCGGCATTGGCTGAAGGTTATGAACGTCCTGCGATGCACTTTTTTACCTTGGGGAAAAATCGTTTTTCGGTCATGCCGATTTATTTGTCACAATTTTTTAAAGGTAAAAAGTTTGCCATGACGACCAGTAATAATGGCTCGGCTCGTGCGATGGTGCCTATTGGTAGCTATGAAAAAGTGATGCCTTTGGATATTTTGCCAACGCAATTATTGCGTGCGTTGATTGTGGAAGATATTTTGACAGCAGAAGAGCTTGGCGTGCTTGAGCTTGATGAAGAAGATTTGGCATTGTGTACTTTTGTTAGCCCTGGCAAATATGAGTTTGGCGATATTTTACGGGATAATTTGACCCGTATTGAGATGGAGGGCTAGACGTTGAAATTTATTCACAATATTTTTGATAAGGCTGAACCGCATTTTACACATGGTGGCAAATATGAAAAATATTTTGCTGTGTATGAAATGTTTGATACCTTTTTTCGCCAACCGAATAACCGTACCTATAGTGCGTCCCATGTGCGTGATGGTATTGATTTAAAACGTATTATGATTACGGTGTGGTTGTGTGCGTTTCCTGCGATGTTTTGGGGAATGTACAACACAGGTCATCAAGCTTTGATGGCGATGGCAAAGACAGGGGCGACTGCGTCTGGCTGGCGTACCATTATTACCGATTTGTTTGGGTATAATGCTGACAGTATTTTGGCGTGTTTTGCTTTTGGTGCAATGCAGTTTTTACCGATTTATATTGTTACCTTTGTGGTGGGGATTTTTTGGGAAATAGTGTTTGCCATTTATCGTAAGCATGAAGTTAATGAAGGCTTTTTTGTGACCTCCATTTTGTTTGCTTTGACTTTGCCACCGAGTATTCCGCTTTGGCAAGTGGCATTGGGGATTACCTTTGGTGTCGTAGTGGCAAAAGAAGTGTTTGGCGGTACAGGTAAAAACTTCTTAAACCCAGCTCTTGCAGGTCGTGCGTTTTTGTACTTTGCGTATCCTGCGGCAATCTCTGGCGATGCGGTATGGACTGGGGTAGATGGTTATTCTGGTGCGACTCCGCTTGGACAGGCTGCCGTTGGCACGATGAGCAATGCGTTTAACAATGGTTTTGACCAGACTTTAACATGGGCAAATGCGTTTTTGGGTAATATGCAAGGCTCTATCGGTGAAGTGTCTACACTTGCGATTTTAATCGGTGCGGTGGGTTTGCTTTGGACAAAAATTGCGTCTTGGCGAATCATGGCAGGCGTGATGATTGGTATGATTGCGACCAGTTTGTTATTTAATATTTTTGGTAATCAAAATCATGCGTTACAAATGATGCCGTTTTGGTGGCATTTTGTGTTGGGCGGTTTTGCTTTTGGTATGGTATTTATGGCAACTGACCCTGTGTCAGCAGCGATGACCAATGTTGGTCGTTGGTGGTATGGGATTTTGATTGGGTTTATGACGGTGATTATCCGTGTGATTAACCCTGCGTTCCCAGAAGGCATTATGCTTGCGATTTTATTTGCCAACCTATTTGCCCCATTGTTTGACTATTTTGTAACCCAAGCCAATATCAAACGGAGAAAACGTTATGTCCAACAGTAAAGATAGTAATGTTCGTACTTTGACCGTTGCCTTAGTGTTGTGTTTAATCTGTTCGGTCATGGTGTCTGCGGTGGCAGTCGGCTTAAAATCACAACAAGCAGGCAATGTTACTTTAGACCAAAACAAAAACGTCTTGATTGCATCAGGCTTGGCAACTGAAACCACCAGCAAAAGCGAAATTGAAAAATTATCGGCAGATTTTAAGCCGTATATTATCAACACAACGACAGGGCAGTTTGCCACAGCAGAAGAAATTCAAAAAGCCAATATCACCGATATCAATACTTATGATGCGGACGTGGCAGCCAAACGTCCTGGCATGGGAACGCCTGTAGAAAATGACGTGGCTCGTGTCAAAGCCGTACCAATTCTTGCCAAAGTGTTTATCAAAATGGACGCATCTGGCAAACCTGAAATCATCGCCCTACCTGTGCGTGGCTATGGTCTTTGGGGGATTATCTATGGTTATCTTGCCCTTGAAGGTGATATGAACACCGTCAAAGGCGTGAGTTTTTATCAGCATAAAGAAACCGCAGGTCTAGGCTCTCGCATTACCGAACCACAATGGCGAGCACAATGGGAAGGTAAAAAAGCCTATGACGAACAAGGCAACATTACCGTAGGCGTGGTAAAAAATGGCACAGCCAAACCAAACCCAAACTATATTGACGGTGTCAGCGGTGCGACCATTACCAGTAATGGTGTGGGTAAATTTATGCAATTTTGGCTAAGTGATAAAGGCTACAAACCATTTTTAGACAATCTAAAAAATGGTAAAGCTGGCACACCTGCAAATACAGGAGCGTAATCATGGCAGAAAAAGCAACGACTAATGAATTATTAACCAAACCAATCTTTAACAATAACCCAATCGCCTTACAAATTTTGGGTATTTGTTCAGCATTGGCGGTAACAACCAGTATTAAAAATGCCTTGATTATGTGCGTGTGTTTAACCTTAGTTACCGCATTTTCTAGCTTTTTTATCTCAATTATCCGCAATCATATTCCATCGTCCATTCGTATTATTGTACAAATGGTGGTGATTGCGTCTTTGGTAATCGTGGTTGAACAAATCCTAAAAGCGGTAACTTATGATACCGCCAAATCACTGGGTGCGTTTATCGGTCTTATCATTACCAACTGTATCGTGATGGGGCGTGCTGAAGCATATGCCATGAGCAACCCACCGATTCCAAGTTTTATTGATGGGATTGGCAATGGTTTGGGCTATTCTGCGGTATTGATTTTTGTAGCGACCATTCGTGAGTTTTTTGGTAATGGCTCTATTTTGGGTATGCAAATCCTTGAAAAAGTAACCGATGGCGGTTGGTACGTGCCAAATGGCTTGTTATTATTGCCACCATCAGCATTCTTTGTGATTGCATTATTCATTGTGATTATCCGTATGTGGAAAAAAGAACAACAAGAACCTGCTGAATTTGTGATGAAACCACAATCAAAAGCAATGCTTCATGTCGCTCACGACCCACATCGCAGTCATGGCAAATAAGGAGTAAGTTATGGGCGACCATTTGAATATATTTTTAATGTCGGCATTTATCCAAAATATGGCATTGTCCTACTTTTTGGGTATGTGTACCTTTATTGCCATTTCCAAAAAAGTTTCAACAGCGATTGGTCTTGGCGTGGCGGTTGTGGTAGTCATGGCGATTACCGTACCTTTGTCAAACGTGTTGTACCAGTTTTTGTTAAAAGATGGTGCATTGGCGTGGGCAGGTTTTCCAAATACTGATTTGAGCTTTTTGGGTTTGCTGTGCTACATTGCTTTAATTGCCGCTGTGGTGCAAATCATGGAGATGTTTTTGGACAAATTTATGCCAAGTTTGTACAATGCGTTGGGCGTATATTTGCCACTGATTACTGTAAACTGTGCGATTATGGGTGGCGTATTGTTCATGATTGAGCGTGATTACACCATTGCTGAATCTGCCGTGTATGGTTTTGGTTCAGGTTTGGGTTGGGGCGTGGCGATTGTGTTACTGGCTGCCATTCGTGAAAAACTCAAATACTCAGACGTACCTGCACCGCTTCGTGGTCTAGGCATTACCTTTATCACAGTTGGCTTGATGTCGCTTGGCTTTATGTCATTCGGCGGTATCTCATTGGTGTAGCGATTAGGAGAAATTTATGAGCTTAATTTTTGCGGGCATCGTGATGTTTACGCTGATTATCATGAGTTTTGTCGTGGTAATTTTGATAGCTCGTGGCAAACTCGTCAGCACAGGCGATGTTACCATTCACATCAACGATGACCCTGCTAACGATGTTGTTACCCCTGCTGGTGGCAAACTATTACAAACCTTAGCAAGCAAAGGCGTGTTTTTGTCATCTGCCTGTGGTGGTGGTGGTACTTGTGGTCAATGTCGTTGTCAAGTGATTGAAGGTGGTGGCTCAATTTTGCCAACCGAAGAAGGTCATTTTACCCAAGGCGAGATTCGTGATAACTGGCGTTTGGCGTGTCAAGTTGCTGTCAAACAAGACATGAAAGTTGAAATTGACCCGGAATTTTTTGGTGTCAAAAAATGGGAATGTGAAGTCGTTTCTAATGACAACGTGGCAACTTTTATCAAAGAATTGGTGCTAAAAATTCCAGAAGGCGAAGAAGTCAATTTCCGTGCAGGTGGCTACGTTCAGCTAGAAGCCCCACCGCATGAAGTGCATTATAAAGACTTTGCCGTGGATAAACAATATCACGAAGATTGGGATAAATTTAACCTATGGCAATATGTGTCAAAAGTTGATGAACCTGTCATTCGTGCCTACTCAATGGCAAACTACCCAGAAGAAAAAGGCATTATTAAATTTAACATTCGTATCGCAAGCCCACCCCCACGTGGTGGTGAAGGCATTCCACCGGGCAAAATGTCGTCTTGGGTATTTAGCCTAAAACCGGGTGATAAAGTAACCGTGTCAGGTCCTTATGGTGAGTTTTTTGCCAAAGACACCAAAAACGAGATGATTTTTATCGGTGGTGGTGCGGGTATGGCACCGATGCGTTCGCACATTTTTGACCAATTAAAACGCCTAAATTCTGACCGCAAAATCAGCTTTTGGTATGGGGCGAGAAGTAAGCGTGAAATGTTCTATGTGGAAGATTACGACAGCTTGCAAGAAGAGTTTGACAACTTTGAATGGCACGTTGCGTTATCTGACCCAATGCCAGAAGACAATTGGGACGGCTACACAGGCTTTATTCATAACGTGCTTTATGAAGAATACCTAAAAGACCACCCTGCACCAGAAGATTGTGAGTTTTATATGTGTGGACCACCTGTGATGAATGATGCGGTCATCAAAATGCTAAAATCGCTTGGCGTGGAAGATGAAAACATCATGTTAGATAACTTTGGTGGTTAATTTCGGTAGTTAAAATTTAACCAATCAAAAAAAATCCCAATTCAGACGAGTTGGGATTTTTTATTTTGGTGGTTTTTGTAACGTTAAAGCGATTAATGAGCTGTATCCCAATTATCGCCGACACCTACTTCTACCAATAACGGCACAGCAAAATCAATCTGCCAGCCCAATTTTTTGGCGGTATCGCTAAATACGTTTTGCATGGCGGTTTTGATAAGTTGGCTTATGCTTTCAACTTGGTCTTCGTCCACTTCAAATACCAATTCATCATGCACCTGCAGTAGCATTTTAGCACTTTCTTGACCATTTGGGGTTGTTGGCAATACGTCATTGACCGCAATCATGGCAAGTTTGATAATATCAGCAGCCGAGCCTTGTAACGGTGCATTAATCGCCGCACGTTCAGCTGGCTGGCGTACCATCGCATTGCTATTTTGCACATCAGGCGTATAAATTTTTCGCCCCAAAATGGTATCCACATAGCCTTGCTCATGTGCCAGATTGCGAGTGGTCTGCATATAGGCTTTGACAGTCGGATAACGGCTAAAGTAGAGATTGATGTAGTCCTGTGCTTGCTCCCTGCTAAAACCCAACTGTTTGGCAAGCCCAAACTGGCTCATACCGTACAATAGTCCAAAGTTAATGGCTTTGGCTTGACGGCGTTCTTCATTGCTCACGTCCGCCAAATCTTTACCCAAAATTTCGCTTGCGGTGGCTTTGTGAATGTCATGCCCTTCGTTAAACGCACGAATTAACGCAGGGTCTTTGGCAAAATGTGCCATCAATCGTAATTCAATCTGTGAATAATCCGCCGAAATGATTTTTCGCCCTTTTGGTGCAATAAAGGCTTCACGAATCAGCCGTCCTGTATCGGTACGAATTGGAATATTTTGCAAATTTGGGTCGGTGGACGACAGTCGCCCTGTTGATGTCAAAGCCTGATGGTAGCTGGTATGCACACGGTTGTTGTCGTCTGCGACATTGGCAAGTGTGTCCGTATAGGTGCTTTTTAATTTTGCCAAACTGCGGTACTCAAGCACGGTATCCACCAATTCATGCTCAATTTTTGCCAACACTTGTTCGCTTGTGGAATATTGTCCTGTTTTGGTTTTTTTACCGCCTGATAGTTTTAATTTGTCAAATAAAATCTCGCCCAACTGTTTTGGACTGGCAAGGTTAAACACTTCGCCTGCTTGGGCGTGGGCGGTTTTTTCTAATTGTTGAATTTTGCTGTCAAATTCTTGTGATAATTTTGTCAAAAATTGTTTGTCAATTAAAATCCCATCTTTTTCCATTTGATACAAAATTTGGGCGACAGGAATTTCAATATGTTTTAACAAATTGTGTTCGTTTTCGCTTAATTTTTTGGCAAAAAATTCAAATAATTGTAAAGTAATATCAGCATCTTCACACGCATAATGGCTTGCAGTGGCTAAATTGACTTTATCAAAAGTGATTTGCTTTGCCCCTTTGCCCGCCACGTCTTCAAACGAAGTCGTCAAAACGTGCAAATAATGGCGTGCCAAATCGTCCATGTTGTGCCGTGTGGCGACTGTGTTTAACACATAACTTGCGAGCATGGTGTCCATGTGCCAGTTGTGTGGCTGGGCGAGTGCGATATTTTCGTTTGCCAAAATATGGCTGTCGTATTTGAGATGTTGTCCGATTTTGCCAATATTTGGATTTTCCAACAGCGGTTTTAATTGGCGTAATACGTCGGTTTTGTCAAGCTGTGGGCTGATGCGTTGCCCCAATTCGTCCACATGATTGACAGGCACATAAAAGGCTTCGTGGGCGGTTGTGGCAAAGGACAAACCGACAATATTTGCCGTTTGCCAGTTTAAATCGGTGGTTTCAGTATCCACCGCAAAATACGGCACGGACTGCAATTTTGCTAATAATTGTTCAAAATCGGCTTGATTGGTAATGGTGTGATATTGTTTTGTTATACTGGATTTTTGTAAACTTTTATTTTGTAAATCTAGGCTGTTGGTGTTGGTGTCAAACGTTGTTTGTTGGTTGCCATTGGATTGATTGGCAGGGTGAAATGGGTGGTTTAAAGACGCAATTTCGTTTTTAAATTCCAATTTGCTAAAAATCGCTCGGCGTGCGTCAAGGTTAAACGCAGGGTCGGTCGGCAGTCGCAGGCTTTCAATGCTCGGTACAATGTCAAGGTTGGTGATGATAGTCGCAAGCGTTTTATCCAGTTTGATACTGTCAATGCTGTCCAAAAAGTTTTGTTTTTGTTTGCCTTTTAATTTATCAATATTTGCCAAAATATTGTCAATGCTGTCGTACTCGGTGAGCAGTTTTTCGGCGGTAACTTTGCCAATGCCCGCCACACCTTTGATACCGTCTGACGCATCGCCCATTAGCGTGAGATAATCAATGATTTGGCGGGGTTCTACCCCAAATTTTTCTTTGACCCCTGCGACATCAAAGCGTTTGTCATCAAAGCTATTTTCCACGACAATCGCTTCATTCACAAGCTGACACATATCTTTGTCACCAGTGGAAATGATGACGTGATAGCCTTGTTCACAGGCTTGGTGGGCGAGCGTGCCGATGATGTCGTCCGCTTCCACGCCTTCTTGAAACAATAGCGGAATGCCCAAGGCTTGAATCATCTGATGAATGTAGGGAATTTGCTCTGCAAGCTCGGACGGCATTTCTGGGCGGTCGCCTTTATAAATTTCGGATAATTGATGGCGAAAAGTGGGGGCTTTGGTGTCAAAGGCAACCGCCATATGGGTGGGTTGATAGCGGTTCATCAGTTTGTTAATGGCATTTAACGTGCCACGCACAGCATTGGTGTGCAAGCCTTGACTAGTTTTCATTTCAACAGGCAAGGCGTGAAAGGTGCGAAATAGATAATACGAGCCGTCCACTAGGATAAATGGCGGTTGTTCTTTGTTAATATGGTCGGTGGTGAGTAAGGCGGTAGGGGTTTTTGTTGTCATGTTATTTGTCTTTTACGTTGTTGTCTTTTATATTGTGATGTTGGTTAACAATTTTGGAAATTAGTTCTAGTAATTAGGTTTGGCAATCAGTTTTGAAAAAAATTATTTTTGTCTAGCCCAAAGCCAATTGGCTAAATCAATTAAATAATTTTCGTTACCAAACTCTGCAATCACCGCATTTTTAGCCGTATCAAACAAACTTTGGGCGTAATCTTTGGCTTGTTCTACGCCTAAGAGTTTCACATAAGTTGATTTATCTAACTTTTCATCACTGTGAGCAGGCTTGCCAAGTTGCTCTGTGTCGGCGGTTACGTCCAAAATGTCATCTTGTACTTGAAACGCTAGACCGATATTTTTGGAAAAAATTTCCAATGCGTTTAATTGTTGTTCATTCGCTTGCCCGCAAATACCACCCATTAACACAGACGCTTCAATCAACGCTCCTGTTTTGTCTCGGTGAATGGCTTCAAGTTCGGCTTGGGTTAGGTTTTTTTGTTCGCCATTTAAATCAAGCATTTGTCCCATAATCATACGTCTGGCTCGTGGGGTAAACGTTGTTAATAAATTATTCCCAATTCGCCAACTTTCGGCAAAAATCTGTTCGCAAAACGTTTCAAACGCCAAATTTTGCAGCACATCACCTGCAAGCAGGGCGGTCGCTTCGCCAAATTTGATATGCGTGGTCGGTCGTCCACGCCGTAAATCGTCATCGTCCATGCAGGGTAAATCATCATGAACAAGTGAATAGCCGTGCAACAATTCCACTGCAAGCATAGAAAGGCGAACGCTGTCAATTTTACCAATATTTTTATAAAAATTTTGTTGATTAATGACTTGTGAAACGGTAGCAAAACTGCTCGCCACAAGTAGCGGTCGTACCCGTTTTCCGCCGTTAGTCATGGCGTATAGACAGGCACTGTGCAAGGGTTCTGGCAAATGTTTGTCGGTGATATAGGCGGTGATATCTCTTTCAAGTTGCGTAATAATCGCTTGAGAAAAGTCGGTAAAAGTGGGCTTAGTCATCGTTTAATTCATCTTCGGTCGGCAGTTCAAAGGGTGGGTGATAGCTCATGGCAACGATTTTTATTTCATCGTCAAAATATTGATAATGCAAAATATATTCGCTGACTTGTTCGCCATTGCTGGCGGTTTCATAATCAGGAATACCAATGTGATAATGCCAAAGTTTATGCTGTTGGGCGTAATTTACTTTTGCCAAATAATTGAGATTATCTGTTGGCACATTATCTGATGATTTATTGCGACCTTGTAAATCGGCTAAACCATAATTTTCAACGTGTTCAATAAATGTACGAATTTTTTCTTGGTCCTGTTTTGGAAAATTTAAAAACCGTTTGGCAAACAAAGTAGCTAAAGTAACTTTCATAATAATTACACAAGACTCGCTTTTACCCAGTTCGTAAAACTATCTAAATCTTTAGACACGCCTTTTGGTATTTCAATAAAACCGCTATCAATGGCTGATTGCATTTCATTAATATCATAGTCAAACGCTGTTTCTTGACGGTGTTGAGTAGTTGCAAAGGCTTGTGATAGTGTTTTTTCAACCAAGTTTTTTGCACTAATGCCTTGAGCTTGGGCTTGTTGATGAATGGTTTGTTCAATTTGTGGTGGTAAATCAATGACTATCATCATTTTTCCTTTTTATCATTATTATCAATCAAAAACACAAAAACCGCTCTGTTAAGAACGGTTTTTGTCCAATCAGATACGGTTATTTTAACCGATTAATCCAAAAAGTTAAAGCTATCTAAATCAAGGGTCATAGACTCAGTCGGTGCTAACATACTTTCGGATAGACCTGATGCACGTGGCAAGATTTTTTCAAAATAAAACTCGGCAGTTTTGATTTTGGCTTGATAAAATTCTTTGGTTTCTTTACCGCCATTTTTGAGTTTGTCATATGCCACAGATGCCATTCTCGCCCAGTGATACGCCATCATCACATAGCCAGAATACATCAAATAATCGTCCGATGCGGCAGATACGATGTCACGGTCTTTACGGGCGGCAAGCATGATACGAGCGGTCAAGGTATTCCATTCGGCACAGTATTTGGTTAAAGCCCAAACGAATTTTCGCATTTCTTTGTCAAGGGCATATTCGGTACACCATTTCATGATGTTGGCGGTGTAGTCTAGCACCACTTTGCCTTTGGATTGTAATAGTACTTTACGACCCAACAAGTCTAATGCCTGTACGCCTGTTGTGCCTTCATAAAGCGTTGAAATACGGGCATCACGGGCGATTTGTTCCATGCCCCATTCTTTGATATAGCCGTGTCCGCCAAAAACTTGAATGGCGTGTTTGCTGGCTTCAATGCCACATTCGGTCAAAAATCCTTTTAAAATCGGCGTGTAAAAGCCCAATTTTTCGTCCAATTTTTCGGCTTCTTCGTGGTCGCCTGCGTGAGTGGCTTCGGTCATTTTATCGGCGTAACGTGCCGCATGATAAATCATAGAACGACCGCCTTCGCTAAAGGCTTTTTGGATTAACAACATACGAGCCACGTCCGCATGATGGATAATCGCATCAGCGACTTGTTCTGGCTCTTTTTTGCCTGATAACACACGCATAGAACGGCGTTCTTTGGCGTATGGCAAGCTGTTTTGGAATGCCAATTCGGTATGAGCCAAACCTTGAATTGCTGTACCGATACGAGCGGTATTCATAAAGGTAAACATGGCTTTTAAGCCTTTGTGCGGTTCGCCAATCAAAAAGCCTTTGGCATTGTCAAAGTTTAACACCGCTGTCGCTGACGCTTTAATCCCCATTTTATGCTCAATAGAACCGCAAGTTACAGGGTTGCGTTCACCGACTTCGCCATTGTCCGTTACCAAAAATTTTGGCACAATAAATAACGAAATGCCTTTTGTACCTTCAGGGGCATTTGGCAAACGAGCCAACACAATGTGAATGATATTTTCGGTCAAATCATGCTCACCTGCGGAAATAAAGATTTTTGTGCCTGTGATATTATAAGTACCGTCATCATTTGGCACGGCACGGGTTTTGACTTGTCCCAAGTCCGTTCCGCATTGTGGCTCGGTCAAACACATTGTACCACCCCAAGTGCCTTCCACCAATTTTGGCATATAGGTGTCTTTTTGTTCTTTTGAACCGTATTCCATAATCGTGTTCATACAGCCAAGCGATAAACCTGGGTACATACTAAACGCCCAGTTTGATGTGGCGACCATTTCGGTTTTGATTAAATTTAGCGACATCGGCATACCCAAACCGCCAAATTCTTCTGGATAAGACATACCTTGATAGCCAGCTTCTACGAACATATTATAGGCTTCTTTAAAGCCTTTTGGCGTGGTAACATTGCCATTATCAAAATGACAGCCTTCGGCATCGCCCGACTGATACAAGGGCATAAGCACATCAGACGCAAAATCAGCAATGCTGTCTAACATCATATCTACCGTTTCAGGGTCGGCATTTTCGCCTGATTTTAGATTTTTGTAATGTTCTGGATAATTAAAAACTTCGTTGGTTAAAAAACGAATATCACGCAAGGGGGCTTTATAAGACAATGCCATGGTACAATCCTTTTGGTTGATTAAAATTGTTGATTAAAATTGTTGGTTAAAATTGTTGGTTAAAATTGTTGGTTAAAATTGTTGGTTAAAATTGTTGGTTAATTTGGTGAAAAAGTTGATAAAAAAAGAAACATTCAACTAGTATAAACAAATCTACAAAAATTAAAACCAAAAAAGCATTATTAATAAAAAAATTTCATAAAAAATTAAAAAAGTCATTCTTGAAAGTTATGATTTTTTACATCAAAATTATCACAAATATGTTAATATAGCCACCTTAAACCATCAAAAATTATTTACCAATCATTGCGTTATTTGCATTATGCTATTAGAACAAATTCCCCTACTCAAAACCTTTTTGGCATTGATCGTACTGGTTAATCCGTCATCATCTTTGGCGTTGTTTTTGGACATCACCAAAGGCGGTACACGAGAACAAGTCCGCAAAGTGGCGACGATTTCGGCGATTAGTGTGTTTATTACTGTGGCGGTGTTTACTATCGCAGGCGAAGCGATTTTACGCATTTTGGGAATTTCACTCGGCTCATTCCGTGTCGCTGGTGGCTTGTTGGTTTTATTAATCGCCATCGGCATGATGAACGGCTCTGGCAACATCGCAAAGCCCAACGTAGACAGCTCAGATGAAGTCAATGGCACGGTGTTTAAAGGCACGACAATGGCGGTTGTTCCTTTAACCATTCCGATGGTGATTGGTCCTGGCGGTATTTCAACGGTGATTATTTATTCGGCAAGCGGTGTCGGTTGGGGCAACAAAATCGCCCTGCTTGTCGCAGGTGTGTTGATTAGTTTAATAATTTATGGCTCGTTTATGGGGGCAGGTAAGGTCAGCCGATTTTTGGGTGAAACAGGCTTAAACGTGCTAAACCGTGTCATGGGTATGCTACTTGCAGCGGTAGCGGTGGAAATCATTATTGCAGGATTACGCAGTTTGTTTCCACAATTAACCTAAAATTGGCATTGGCTTTACGCTTTAATGGCAGTTTTACAGGACAAAATCGCTTGATTTTTCTCAAAAAAACCTTATATTGACAAAATAAACGTAAAAAAGGAAAAACCATGCCACGCCAACAAAACAGCAATGAAAAACCTGATTTTAGCCAAATGCCAAAAGAAATGTTATTAGAATTTGTACAACAAGAAGACGGCAAAATGGTGCTTCGTCCTGCCAATAATGACGAAGTTCAGCCATTATTAAGCATTGAATTTTCGGACGAAATCAAAGAAATGTTAGGGCAAGATATCCATTTTATCGGTCAAAGTATGGTGCAAGCCGCCTTGCACAGCTTTATGCACAAACAAATGGCACATTGGCACGCCCATGTCTATGACGAAGAGCCAGTTCATTATAGTTAAACCATAGCAAACAATGTTGGGGCGTATTTGTTACGCCCTAAATTTTTAATATTTATTCAAATTATGTTAAAAAGGTCTAGAAAATGCCAATCAGCACCGCCAATTTTTATACTGTGAATCACTCAAACCACCCCATCAAAACCATCGGCATTTTGGGCGGTGGGCAGTTGGGCTTAATGCTTGCCGAATCCGCCTTGCCACTGGGACTGCGTTGTACCTTTTTGGAAGATGCACCCAACTGCCCTGCACGCTTGCTTGGCAAGGTTTATAGCAGTGAGCAATTGGACGATTTTGCCAAAGTGTGCGATATCTATAGTTTAGAATTTGAAAATACACCCTTGAATTCTGCTAAATTTTTGGAAGAAAATACAGGACTTTTCCCACCGTCAAAGGCGTTGTTTATCGCTCAAGACCGCTTAAACGAAAAAAACTTGTTTAACGAACTTGACATCAAAACCGTGCCATTTTTGGCGGTAAACAGCCGTGATGAATTACAAACGGCGTGCGAAAATTTGGGCTTGCCGTTGGTATTAAAAACCACTCGTGGCGGATATGACGGTAAAGGGCAATTTGTCATTAAAAATGATGAGCAAATTGACACTGCTTGGGCGGAGCTTGGCGATGCGACCAAAACCGCACCGCTGATTGCTGAAGGATTTATCAACTTTAGCCGAGAAGTTTCCATCATTGCCGTGCGGAGCAAAACAGGCGAAATTCGCTATTATCCACTGGTAGAAAACGAGCATTACAACGGCATTCTTACCAAAACCACCGCCCCTGCCCCCAATGCCGAGCATTTGACCGCACAGGCTCAAAGTAACATCAAAAAATTGCTAGAGCATTTGGATTATGTGGGTGTTTTGACGTTGGAATTATTTGTAACTGATGATGGCTTGATTGCCAATGAGATTGCCCCACGAGTGCATAATTCTGGGCATTGGAGTATTGAAGGGGCGGTGTGTAGTCAGTTTGAAAACCACATGAGAGCAGTGGCAGGCTTGCCACTTGGCGATACGTCTGTCGTTAAGCCGTCTGTGATGTTAAACGTGATTGGGCAATATCCGAGCATGGCGGACATTCTTGCCCTTGATGGCGTGCATTATCATGGCTATGACAAAGAGGAACGCACAGGACGAAAAATCGCCCACATCACCATCATGCCAACCGATACCGAAAAACTTGATGAAACGGTGACGAAGGTAGTGGAGCTGTTGCCGAATAAAATGGGTTTGTGATTTGTTAAAATGTTTGAAAAAATTGACGAATTAAAAACCGAGCTTGACCGCCATCGTCCGCTGTCGCCATCTATGGCAAAAAATCTGCAAGAAGATTTGATTTTGCGGTGGACGTACCATTCTAACGCCATTGAAGGCAATACTTTAACTTTGCTTGAAACCAAAGTGGTGCTAGAAGGCGTAACAGTGGGCGGAAAGTCATTGCGTGAACATTTTGAAGCGATTAACCACAAGCAAGCCATTGAATTTGTTGAACAAATTATCCAAAATCAAGAGCCTTTTAACGAATGGCAACTCAAAAACATTCATCAACTGATTTTATCCAATATTGATACCGATAACGCAGGACGTTACCGCACGCAAAACGTAATTATTTCTGGGGCGAGCCATACACCGCCAGATTTTTTGTTGATTGATGATAAAATGCGTGAGCTTTTTGCGTGGTATGATTCTGCTGACAGTCTGCACCCTGTGGAGCGAGCGTGCCGACTGCATAGCGAGTTTGTCATTATTCACCCTTTTATAGATGGTAATGGTCGCACTGCAAGGCTTTTGTTAAATTTTGAGTTGATGAAAGCAGGTTATCCACCGTGCGTGATTACGGTGGATAAGCGTTTGGCGTATTATGAGGCTTTGGATAATTGGGCAAGCGTGGGCGATAAAAGTTTGTTTTTTAGCTTAATTAACAAATGTTTGCTTGAGAGTTTTAAACCGTATCAGCTTTTATTAAAATTTTAACAACAAGCAAGTTAGAAAAAAGAATGATGCCCAAGATTTAACATTCACTGATAAATCAGAAAAAACCACACCATCACTATGACCATCTACATTGACGCTGATGCCGTGCCAACGGTTGCCAAAGAACTCATCATCAAGACCGCCTTGACTTTGAAAAAATCTGTTAAAATGTTGGGTGTTATTCTTCCGTCCAATCTACTTGCTGACGCTTACCAATATCAAACCAAAACTTAACGCTCGTGATTTTATGGAAACACTTCGTGGCACAGGCGTGCTTGACCCCAAAGAAATGGGCGGACAAAAACCCTATGGCGAAAAGGACAAAATCGCCTTTGTCAATGGGCTTAATCAGCTTGTTAAGGTTTCACAAAAAAAAGTAGTTATAACAATTAAATTTTCACTTCACCCAATTTTTTATCATCAATTTGTAGATTTTGCGTCATTTGTAAAGCCGTTTTTTGATTGGCTTTATCCAAATAGACTTGGGCTTTATCCACTTCTTGCGACAAAGTATTCACCGTTTGTTGCATATTGTCCAACGCCTTTAACTTAAATTCATCAATCGCATTCATCGTTTCATAAATATTATTAAAGGCTTTTTGTAGTTTTTCTACTTCCACACCGCTGGTACTGGCTTGTTCGTGGACTTGGATAGTTTGGCGTTTGAGCATGGCGGACGTAGATTCAATCAAACTGCCAGTCGTGCTGTTTAACGCATTGATTTGGTCAAGTACCAGTTTTTGACTGGACAACGCCTGCGACACCATCACCGCTGTGCGTAATGCCGAAATGGTGGTCGTAGTCGCTCTATCCACGCCTTTAATCAGTTCAAGGTTATTTTTGCGAATCATATCAAGGGCAAGATAACCTTGGATATTCACCGCCAACTGGGTCAAAAAATCCATATTTTTTTGGCGAATGTAAAACAACATTTCTTCTTTGACAATGCGGGCTTTTTCAGGGTCGGTCGCTTCTAATTCAACAATTTTTTGCTCAAGTGTGGCATCAATTTTTTTGCCGACATAAATATATTGGCGAAGCGACTGCATGAGCGTCCACATATTAACTTTTTCTTGCTCAATCGTGGCGTTGTCCTTAATCAGCTCGTCTTTGCCGTTATACAGACTTTCAATAATTTTATTAATATGGGTTTGTGATGATTCATATTTGCGAAAGTAATCTTGTACCTTATTCCCCATCGGAATAATACCCAAAAACTTGCGTGGGCTTGTCATTGAACCTTGTTTGCTTGGGTCAAGGTCTTCCACAATGCCACGCAACTCAGTCAAAGATTTGGCAATGGGCGAATTGTCAAACAGGGCTTTGTCCATCGTTTTGGCAGGGCGGTCAAGCATACGATTAGAGATTTGAGCTGATGCACGAATTTCGGCACTGCCTAACTGATGAACGGCATTGACTTTTTCGTCAAATTTTGGCGTGTTCACAGAATTATTTAGCACGCTCATCACAAATTCATTGACCTTGGCGTCTAGCTCTGGGACTTTGGTTTGGTCTAGTTTGACGATTTGGTCGGCTTCATCTTGTGGCACAACGGCAACGGCCTTGGGGGCTTCTAGGGTTAAATTGGGTGTGAGCGTTGGGTCAGGTGGGGTGAGTTGCATAAGTTTTCCTTAATTTTGGTTATTGGTATGATTTTAACACAACAAAATTATGAAAAATGTAGTTTTTTTTAACATTTATCAACACACAAAAAAAAATCCAGCCAACGCTGGATTTTTTATGAAAACTTAACTGTTAGTTTATACACGAGATAGATATTCACCTGTACGGGTATCAACTTTCACTTTTTCACCTTGTTGTACGAACAATGGCACACGCACCACCGCACCTGTTTCTAGCGTTGCAGGTTTACCACCACCGCCAGACGTATCACCTTTTAAACCAGGGTCAGTTTCGGTGATTTCTAATTCAACAAAGTTTGGAGCAGTTACAGTCAAAGGTACGCCATTAAACAAAGTAATGGTGCAAGATTCGTTGCTGTTTTCTTTTAGCCATTTTGCCGCATCGCCCATCGCCGTTTTGTCCGCTTGAAGCTGTTCAAAGCTCTCTGGATGCATAAAATGCCAAAACTCGCCATCGTTGTACAAATAATCCATTTCGGTATCTACAACGTCCGCACCTTCAAGGCTATCGCCTGATTTAAAGGTGTTTTCTAGCACTTTGCCAGTTTTTAGGTTACGCATTTTTACACGGTTAAACGCTTGACCTTTACCAGGTTTTACATATTCGTTTTCTAAGATGGTAAAAGGGTTGCCATCAAGCATGACCTTTAGACCTGCTTTAAATTCGTTGGTTGAGTAGGTTGCCATAAAATTTCCTGTCAATACTGTTACTAAATAAATAAGCCACGAATGGCTTGTAAAAAATTGCAAACACAATATAATAACCAATTTTGTGTGTGATTTCAAATTTAAAATTGTGAAAATTGGAAAAAAATAAATGTCAAATGTGTCAAACAACTTAATCGTACAAAAAGACTGGAAGCAAAGTTTTGCCAATACCGTCCAAGATAGCCAAACTTTAGCCGATATTTTACAAATCAAACTGGATACCAGCCAAAAATTTAGCAATTTTCCACTCAAAGTGCCGATGAATTTTGTCAAAAAAATGCAAAAAGGCAACCCAAACGACCCATTACTATTACAAATTTTACCAACATTTGCCGAAACCATTCAAGTCGCAGGCTTTGTCAATGACCCATTGCAAGAGCAATCTGCCAATCCAACCAAAGGAATCATTCACAAATACCAATCTCGTGTGCTACTGCCGATTACAGGGGCGTGTATGGTGAATTGTCGTTACTGTTTTCGCCAACATTTTGATTATCACGAAAACTTGCCAAGCCAAGACGATTGGCAAACAATGATTGATTATATTGTCAAACATGCTGATGTTAATGAAGTGATTTTAAGCGGTGGCGACCCGTTGTCATTAAGTGATAGACGTTTGTTTGATATTTTGCAAAAGCTGGAAAATCTCCCCCAAATCAAAACCATTCGTTTGCATACCCGTGTACCTATGGTCATTCCTGAACGCTTGAGCATTGAGCTGATTGAACGGTTGGCAAGTAGTCGTTGTCAAGTCGTCATTGTCATTCATGCCAATCACCCCAACGAGATTGATGAAGAAAGTTGTTTTTATTTGCAACGTGCCAAAAATATGGGGATTACTTTATTAAACCAAACAGTCTTGTTAAAAAATATTAACAATCATGCTGATATTTTGGCAAAATTAAATGAAAAACTGTGGCAGGCTGGCGTGTTGCCGTATTATTTGCACGTTTTGGACAAGGTGGCAGGGGCGAGCCATTTTTATATTGATGATGATGAAGCGGTCAATATTTATTGGCAATTGTTGGCAAAATGTTCGGGATATCTTGTGCCAAAATTGGTGCGTGAAATGCCTGATAAACCGTTTAAAACGCCGATTGATTTGTATTGATTTACTACAGATTTGCTACTCATTGTAACTAATTGATATCTAACATGATTTATTTTGTTGCAAATTTTGTTAGAAATTTATCAATTTTTATGTTATTTTGTTAAACAATCTTTTGGTGATAATCTGATTGTTACAATTTTTTAACCGATATTTTTTAACAGGTATTGTTATGATAAATGATAAAGCTTTGAGTGATTTTTTGTCAAAAAACGCTTTGATTGCATTGAGCGATGTGGAATTGGCGATTGGAAAAAATGGTGAAAAGTTGACCAATTGGCAACTGCGATTCAATCAGCTTGCCCCTGCCGAAATGTACGTACAGTATCACACGCTAGTAACGCAACTGATGCAAGCGAATATGAGCGAGTCAAAACGCCTCAAGTTGTTTGAGCATATTAACAAAATTAACGAACGATTGTTGGCAGGATTGCACCATATTTATAAAAATCAGTCTGGATTGTTAGATGAGCATCAACAGCAAGCCTTGGACATGGTGATTTCGGTGCATTATGTTGGGGTGATGTTTTATTACAGTGTGTGGCAACGTGTGGCAAACAATCCGCAATTGGCAGAAAAAAAAGGTCTAGGTGCGATGTTTGGGCTAGGCAATGCCACAAAATCGCATGATGAGCTGGTACAGCAGTGTCTGTATGGTATGATGAGCTTGTTACGTCAAGCCTTGTTTGAAAAGCAAATCGGCTATCGTACGGATACGCAGGTGATTTGGCAATGGCTAAATGCCTGTTATCATTTTATGTTGGCAAATGGTTGGCAAAATGTGGCAATTCATTTGCCGTTATTTGGACAAACAGGTCTGAGCCAAGGCAAGCCTTTAACCCTAGAAAACATTTATCATCAGTGCCTGTTTAGCGAGATTATTAATCCGTATGCTTGTCGCCGTCCTGATATGATAATGTGGCAAAAATTTAGCAATGACGGCTTAAAGACGTTGATGGTGTCCCAAGATTTATTAGAAAAACCGTATCTGTTTATCAACTTAAAATCCAATGAACCACCAAAATTACATCATGCGGATTTGGCATTTAATCCTTTTGCCAAAGACAGCGACTGTCTATTTTTGGGTGTGTCAAAGCTTGTACCTTTGCTTCAAAAAATGATTACAAAAGGGCAAAACAGCGATGATATGAATGACAAGATTTATGAGCGTTTTGCAAAAATCATGTTAGAAAATCTGAAAAAAAATCTCACCCAACCAGAAAGCCTAACAAAAACCAATGCAAAATGCCAAACAGTTGTCGGATTTTATCATATCCATTATATGCTTGCGAACAAAGCCAGTCTGGGTAATCTGATTCAAGCCCATGAATTACCAGAACGTTTACGCCCAAAATCGCAAAATAACACGCAATTGAACAAATCCACGGTGGTGAATGTGGTAGAAAAAAATCACCATCAGTTGCATTTGATGAGCCATTATGCCTATACGCAAACCATGAACGTGCAAAACGGTGCGACACATCGCAATGCCGAATTGAACGCTTTGAGTTATCTACAAGTTGGCTCTATGGTCGGCATTCGCATGATGGACGATGCGAACAAAACTTGGCTATTGGGGCGTATTGATAACATTGCCCAAACGCCGATTAAATCAACAAAATTTGAAAGTGGTGAGCCAGTTGAGCTAAGCATTGACTCTCATGTGAAACTGTTTGGCAAAGGCATGGTGCCTTGTGGCGTAAGGCTGTATCACAGTGGTACACGCCCACAGCACTTTGTCCCTGCGTTAATGATTCCCAAAAATGCCGAATTTAACCGTGAAAAAACCACGATTATGATCGCACGTCTTGGTTATCAAGTAGATGAAAAATTGATTATGCGAATTGACAACAAAGAAGTCAACATTCGTTTGACTGAATTGTTAAACATGACGGACGATGTGGAAGAATATGCATTTGTTCGTGTACAATAATCTAAAAAAACCACCTTTTAACCTATATTTTTTAAAATAGGTTATGCAAAAAAGCCTAATTGCTTTATAATTAGGCTTTTATTTTGTTTTTATTACAAAATTTGGGACAATGTTATGAAACAACCAAATCGTTTGAATTTGTTAGTGATTGATGACAATCAGCTGTATGCCGAGCAGTTGGTAGATGTGTTGCAGGATAATTATTATAAAAAAGTGAATTTGGGCTTTTTGGACGACAAAGAAGAATTGCTACGGCTGTTACGCCAATCGTGGGACGTGTTAGTGATGGGCAAAGCCTATGATTTGACGTTACCACAAGTTGTCAAAATCATTCAAGAGCATGAGATTGATTTGCCTGTGATTGGGATTATTCCTGAAGACGGCATAGACCAAAAACAACTGGACGCCAAAGAGCAACTACAGCTTGAGATTGTCACCGAAGAAGACAAAACCGACAAATCCTTGCCGTTATATAGCTTTTGGGGGGCGGTAGATGCCTTGCCAAAAGAGCGGATTTTTGAAATGGCATTGCGAGTTTATCAAGAACATCAACAAGCGTGTTTTCGTGAAGATTTGCTACGCTTACGCCAAGTGTTAAAGGACGCTGAGCAACGTGCCAATATTTTGATTAAAAACTCAAAAAGTGCAGTCGCCTATGTAGAAGAAGGCTTGCATATCTATGCCAACGAGCCGTATTTGGAAATGTTTGGCTTTAAAAGCATGGAAGACTTGATGGGCGTGCCAATCATTGACTTAATTGCCAGTAACAACATCAAAGATTTTAAAACTTTTTTAAAAGATTTTGAAAAAGGCGGTCGTAGCAATGTTGAGTTTCAGTTTGAATCGGTGCGTACAGATGGGTCAACCTTTGATGCCACACTGCAATTGGCAGCCGCAACCTATGAAGGCAACCCATGTCAACAAGTGATTATCCAACCTGATGAACGTGGTAACAGTGCCGAACTTGCCAAAAAACTTGCCGAAATGGAGCGTATTGACCAACTGACGGGTATCTTTAACCGTCGTGGCTTTGAACAGGCGATTACCGGTATTCGTGAAATCGTGGTGCAAAAAGGCTTGGTTGCAGGCGTGCTGTGCGTGCGAATTGATGACATTGGTAAAATCAACTCAAACCTTGGTATTCAAGGCGTTGATGCCGTTGTTATTTATATTTCAAATTTATTAAAACAAAAAATTGCCGAACTGTTGGGCGAAGACAAGGTTCATAAAGGCTTTGTCAGCCGATTTAGCGATAGCCAATTTATGCTGTTGCTACCCAATATGAACCAAGAACAAACCGTCGCACTTGGTGAACAACTGGTCGCCCAAATCGCTGAAAACATGATTGATGTCGGTGATAGAACTATCAAAACCACCGTTACCGTCGGCGGTACGATGATGAATAGTACATCGCCTGAGGTTGATGTAATTATCAACCGTGTGTTACAAGGGGTCAGTTTGGGCATTAAAGAAAGCGATACCAATGGCAATACCTTCTATTTATACGACCCATCGGCGTTTGCCAGCGAAGATGATTCGGTATTGCTTGAAACCTTGCGTGGCGCGATTGAACATAACAAATTTAAACTGATGTATCAACCGATTTATGATGTGGAAAAAGACACCAGTAATATGTTTGAAGTGTTTTTGCGGTTGCCATTAGCAGATGGTACGGTGATGACACCAGATAAGTTCTTGAACGTTGCCAATGAGCATGGTTTGATGGATAAAATTGACCGCTGGGTATTGATTAATGCCTGCAAAAACCTAAAACAATACCGTGCAACCGTTGACCCAACGGCACGTATGCTCGTGCATTTGAGTAATGCATCATTGACAGATGAAACACTGTCAGCTTTTGTTGGTAAACTGTTACAAGCGATTGGTGGCAATGATGCTGGACGTTTGGTGGTGCAGTTTAGTGAAGCGATGGTTCATGACTATATGTCGGTCGCCGCCAAACAGACGGTACAACTACAACAACTGGGCTGTTATGTCGGTCTTTATAGTTTTGGTACAATGGCAAATTCAATGGAAATTTTAGACTTTGTTAAACCAAATATCGTGCGATTAGACCGCTCTTATATCAAAGACCTAGAAAATAGCGACAACGTAGCGACCATATCATCTGTTATCAGCCAAATCCATGAGCATGGCTCAAGCAGTTTGATGGCATTTATTCAAGACCCTGCTGCTATGAGTGCCGCTTGGACGGTGGGTGCAAAATACCTACAAGGTAACTACCTACAAGAACCAGGTGAAGAAATGAAAATCCAAACAGAACAATCATGATGATATTTAAAACAATATGTTAAAAAAAGTAATGAAAATCAGTGGTATGGCTTTGGTTATCGGCATTGGCTTGGTGGGCTGTGAAAAACAACCACCATCAGAACGCCCTGCGGTGAGTCTGCCAGTTTATACACAAGGCGATAGTGTCAAAGGAAAAACCTACTACGACCAAGAATGTGAACAATGCCACAAACTTGTCGCAGGCAACAACAAAAAAGGTCCACAACTGTCTAAGATTTATGGGGCAAAATCGGCACTTTTGACTGATTATCAATATACCGATGCCCTAAAAAATAGCCAAATCACATGGGATAGCACCGAACTTGACCGCTATATTGCCAATCCAAAACAAGCGATTAACGGCACAAGAATGCGTTCTGACCCTATCAATGACAAACAAATGCGTCAAGATATCATCGCTTATATTTCCACCTTGCGGTGATGGTTTATCTTTATTGATATCCGCATCATCACAAATGATTAAAGGTGATTTGCCACCTAGCTCCATGGTAACTTCTTTTAAAGAAGAACCTGCCGCTGACTGCATGCTGTGAGCTATCCTGTGCCAGAGCGTCCGATTATTCCTGAATATCAGATGAATTATTAGACCTCTTTCCAAACCTTAATAGTGATTTGGTATAATACTGATTTTTAGAAAAAACAGCAAAAGCATGATACCCGAACAAGCAGAAAAACTCAGTGACGCACAATTTAAACGCTACTTTGGCATCCAAAGAAGTACCTATACTCATATGCTCACCATACTACAAGAAGCATACAACGAACAACACAAAAAAGGTGGCAGGAAAAATGAAATCAGCCTAGAAAACAAGCTCATGCTGACTTTGAGTTACTACCGAGAATATCGCACCCAATTTCACCTAGGGCAAGACTTTGGTATCAGTGAAAGTGCTGTCTGTAAAACCATCAAATGGGTAGAAAGCATACTGATAGCCCACAAAGACTTTGCCCTACCTAGCAAAAAGGCTTTATGGCAAGACCCAAACCTTGAAACCGTACTGATAGACGCAACCGAAGTACCTTGTGAGCGACCCAAAAAAAGCAACGCAGGCAATACTCAGGTAAAAAGAAACACCACACCTTAAAAGCACAAATCGTTGTCGATAAAAACAGCAAAAAAATACTTTGTACCCATTTTAGCAAAGGTAAAACCCATGACTTTAAACTTTACCAATACTCAAAAATGCGTATAAAGCCTAGTATCTTAATCCAAGTAGATTCGGGCTATCAAGGCATACACAAACACCATGCCAATAGCAAATTCCCAAAAAAGAAAACCAAGCTTAATCCACTATCTAAAGTTGACAAACAAGCCAATCGAGAATTAGCTTCTGAACGGGTAACCAATGAACATGTTATCGGCAAAATCAAACGTTTTAAAATCCTAGCCTGTCGTTATCGTAATCGCAGAAAACGCTTTGGCTTAAGGGTTAATTTGATTTGTGCCATTTATAATTTCGAGTTGGGTTAGTTTGGAAAGAGGTCTATTATCGCCTAGAAACCTATCTGCACGAAGGTTCGCAGGATAACGATATGTCAGGCTACAACAAAGAACAAGTGATTAACGATATTTTGGATAAATATGAGCGACATCGTGCATTCTTGCACATCAATCGCCAAACCCCTGGCAATCGTCCTGTTTTTCCAGATGTAGAATAATTAAATTTTATTGGTTTTTTAAGGGTGAATTGTTTTGCAATTCACCCTTTATTACAAATTATTGACAAGATGTTACTATAAAATTTTGTCAATTTTTGCTAAACTAATTTGTTTGATTTTTTATAATTTTTAATGGAATACATATGCAATCTTCTTCACCGTTACAACAAAATTTTCAACAAATGTTAAATAGTATTAACCAAATCGTCCTTGATAAACCTGAAGTGGTAAAATTATCGGTCGCGTGTTTGCTTGCCAATGGACATTTGTTGTTACAGGATTTACCAGGGATGGGTAAAACCACGTTGGCACACGCCATTGCCAATCATTTGGGTTTGGATTTTAACCGTGTGCAGTTTACCAGTGATATGTTGCCTGCGGATATTTTGGGGATTTCGCTGTACAAGACTGATACAGGCACGTTTGAATTTAAGCCCGGCCCTGTGTTTTGTCAATTGTTGCTTGCCGATGAGATTAACCGTTCTAGTCCAAAAACCCAGTCCGCCTTGCTTGAAGCGATGGAAGAGCGTCAAGTGTCGCAAGATGGCGTAACTCGCAGTTTACCAGAGCTGTTTTTTGTGATTGCGACTCAAAACCCGACCCAGCAATCAGGCGTGTTTGTGTTACCAGAGTCGCAACTTGACCGTTTTTTGATGTGTTTGTCATTGGGTTATCCGTCAAAACAGGCGGAAAAAGAGCTGTTGCTTGGCATTGATAGACGTGAAATGTTAAAAACGGTACAGCCGATGCTGTCTATGCAAGATTTATTGACCGCCCAAACCCAAGTCAAACAAGTGCATTTTGCTGATGTGGTGGTGGATTATTTGCAACGTTTGGTCGCCAAAACTCGTGAAAGCCGTGATTATCATGGCTTATCTACTCGTGGCGTATTGGCGTTAAAGCACGCTTCGCAAGCCTATGCGTATTTGGGTGGCTATAATGAAGTTACGCCAGAAGATATCCAAGCGGTGTTTTCGGCGGTGGTAGACCATCGTTTGGGGCAGGGTTTTGTGCCGTTTAATCATTTGGGTGGCGATACCTTGAACACGATTGCCAATGATTTGTTAAAACAAGTGCCTGTTGTGGTTTAATGGTGGTTTAACAAACGGTGATAAACGGTAAATAGGCTATGTTGCAACATTATTTGGATACAAAATTTGAGTTTTGGTTTAAACGCCGAGCCCCCATGACCCAGTCCGCTCGTTTAACGGTGCGGAATGTGTACATTTTTTTTAGCAAAGAAGGCGTGATGTACGCTTTGTTATTGTTAATTACCTTTGTCGCAGGGACGAATTATGCCAACAATCTGATTTTGGGTTTGTGTTTTTTGTTGGCAAGTTTGATGGTCGTTACCATTCATTACACCTTTGCCCATTTGTCAGGGTTAAATATCAAATTGGTTGATGTGGGAAACGCCACCGAAGGCGAAAAAATCCAAGTTCGCTTGCAAGTCAGCAGTGAAAGCAGACAACCCCATCGCCAGATTCGTTTAAGTTTTGGTTCGCAAGATTTTGATTTAAAACAACCTTTACAAAATCCCAATCCAAAAACCACCGCCACGCCATTTAATACCATTTTAATTAACCAAGTCAAAGAACCAAAAATTGTCAGTATTTATCTAAAAGCCGACAAACGTGGGAAATTTGTTTTACCAAAATTAACGGTTAGCACCGTGTATCCGTTGGGAATTTTGCGTGCGTGGTCGTATGTGTTTTTTGAAGGGCATGGCTGGGTGTACCCAAAAGCGATGGAATATGATGTGAAAGCGACCCAATACGCCCTCAGTTTTGACGAAGAAGTGGCATCAACGCAGACCCAAGCAGGGCAAGAAGATTTTGAACAGTTGGATAATTATGTGGCAGGCGAGTCGTTGGCTCGCATTTCGTGGGCTCATGTGGCGCGTGGGCAAGGCTTGTTATCCAAGCGGTTTGTGGATAATGTTGGACAAAAACAAGTGCTAGATTATTATCAAATGCCAGCCACCACTCACGAAGACAAACTGCGTCAGTTACGGTTTGGCGTGGACAAATTAAGCCAACAACAAGTGCAATTTCGCATGATTTTGCCTGATGGCGATGGTGTGATGGGGCAGGGGCAAGCCTTTATGCAAGACAGCTTGTTAAGGTTGGCAAAAACACCATGAAAAATTTGAACAAAACATCTTATCAAAACACAAACGCAGGCGAAAAAACAGGTCTGTTTCACAAGTTTCGCCACATTTCTGCTTATCAATGGGTATTGATTTCCCAGTTATTTGTCGTCATTCCGCACGTCAAAAATTTACCGACATGGCTTGTGGTGTATGCGTTGGCGATTATTTTTATGCAGTTTAATGTGGTGCGTCAGTTTTTACCCAAAAAATTGTATGAAGTTCGCACCATGCGGTTTATTCAGTATACAGGTTTTCTGGCAAGTTTGGCAGGACTGTATTTGACTTATCGCACGGCGATTGGCTTGGACGTGGCGATTGCGTTTTTGCTGTTGTGTGCGGTGAGCAAGTTGCTGGAGCTGTACACTCGTAGAGATGCGTATGTGGTGCTAAGTTTGTCCATGTTTGTGTTGGCGGGGCTGTTTTTGATTGAGCAGGACTTGCTCACGACTTTGATTGTGGCGATTGGCACGATGGTAACGCTGTTTGCCATGATTGGCATGAATGATGACGGCACAGGGCGGTATCGCACCATTGGGCTGTTGATTGGTCAAGCCATTCCTTTAACCATTGTGATTTTTTTGTTTTTTCCACGTTTGCCACCGTTATGGGCGGTACATTTAAGCGGTCAAAAACAAGCCACCACAGGTATCTCCGACAGTATGTCGCCGGGGGATTTTGCCAATTTAAGCCAATCAACCGAGCTTGCGTTTCGGGTAGAATTTAACGGACAACGCCCCAGACGTGGCGATATGTACTGGCGTGCGTTGGTGTTTACCAACTTTGACGGCACGACATGGCGGCTGAGCAAAATTCCCCCTGATATATGGTTTTCAAGACGCAACAATATGCAAACGTGGTTGAGTGAACCGTTAAGCCATGTTAAAAATGTCAAAGACCCCAAAAATAGCTATAAAATTATTTTGGAAAAAACTGGGCAACCGTGGTTATTTGGCTTGGATTATCCGTATGCCGAACAGCGTGGCATTGGCTTGACATCGGATTTTACCTTGCGATATTGGACGGATATTGACCAACGTTTGACTTATAATGTTCATCAAATCAAAAATGCTCCGATTGGTTTAACTTTGTCCGAGCGTGAACGTCAAGAAAACCTACAATTGCCGAGTACAGGCAACGAACAAGCCCGTCAATTTGCCAAACAAATGTACGAAAAAGTTGGCAGAAATCCGATTGCTTTTGCCAGTAGCCTTGAACAATGGATAAGAAGCCAACAATTTCGCTATACATTATCACCGCCAGCATTGCAACAAAACCGTGTTGATGAATTTTTATTTGGCTCAAAAGCAGGTTTTTGTGAACATTATTCATCCAGTTTTACCTTTTTGATGCGGTCGGTCGGCGTGCCTGCTCGTGTGGTAACAGGCTATCAAGGGGGCGAGCTTGGGCGAGATGGACAAAGCTGGGAAGTGCGACAAATGGACGCACACGCATGGACAGAAATTTGGGTGGAAAACACAGGCTGGGTACGCATTGACCCAACGGCATTCGTGTCGCCAGACCGTGTAGAACAAGGCATGAACAACTTAACCCAGACCGCAGGCTCACAAATGTTTGGCGATGGGTTGGTTGGGCAATTATCTTATCAACAATTCCAAATGCTCCAACAAGCCAGACGTTTGTTTGACCAAGCCAGCTACTATTGGCAAAGAGATGTGGTCGGTTTTGACCAAGAGAACCAAAAAAATTCATTAGCACAATGGTTTAACATTCAGTCAGTTTATCAACAAATTATGTATATGTTTGTGATAGTCATTATTTTGGTGAGTGTGTTGGCGTTGTGGCTTTGGTACAAACGCCGTAAAGTGTGGGACAAAACCGATTTGATTATGGTGCAATTGTCCAATCGTTTAGCAAAAAATGACAAAAGTTTGGCAAGAAATGACAGCGAAGGGGTGTTAAATTGGTTACAACGCATTCGTCCACAAGTCAATGATGAACAAAGTTTAACCAAAATAGCAGAAATGTATCGTAAAACTCGTTATGGTAAAAATAGTGATATTGACGAAAATAACCATGCACTCAAAAAATTGACAAATGCGATTAAAATTCGTGTAACAACGGAATGATATTTATAGCAAACTCAAATGGATGAATATTCCCTATTTTATCTAAAATCTGTTAAAATGGACAGTTTATTTTCAAATTTTTTAAAAGACCAAAATCATGAATCTAGCTCAAGAAATCAACAAACGCCGAACTTTCGCCATCATCAGCCACCCTGACGCAGGTAAAACTACCATGACCGAAAAACTGCTACTTTGGGGGCAAGTTATCCAAAAAGCAGGCGAAGTCAAATCTCGCAAAACCGACAAACACGCCACGTCCGACTGGATGAGCATGGAGCAAGAGCGTGGCATTTCCATCACCACATCTGTCATGCAGTTTCCGTATGCCGATAATATGGTAAATCTGCTTGACACCCCCGGACACGCTGACTTCTCAGAAGACACTTACCGCACGCTGACGGCGGTGGACAGTGCCTTGATGGTGATTGACGGAGCAAAAGGCGTGGAAGAACGGACGATTAAGCTCATGGAAGTGTGTCGTATGCGTGATACGCCCATCATTTCGTTCGTCAATAAACTTGACCGTGAAATCCAAGACCCACTTGCCTTGCTTGATGAAATTGAAAGCGTGCTAAAAATCAAATGCGTGCCGTTTGCATGGCCGATTGGCATGGGGCAGGATTTTGTTGGTGTGTACAATTTGGCGGATAACAAAACTTATTTTTACCAAAAAGGACACGGCACAGAGATTGTAGAAATTGAAAGCCGAGACGGTTACGATTATCCAGACGTACGTGCCAAGATTGGCGAGATTGCCTTTAAACAGTTTGAAGAAAGTCTTGAGCTTGTGCAAATGGCTCACGAAGAGTGGGACGAGAGCGAGTTTTTAGCAGGCAAACAAACGCCAGTATTATTTGGCACGGCTTTGGGTAATTTTGGCGTAAATATGGTGCTAGATGTTTTGACAAAACACGCCCCAGCCCCAAAAGACCATGAAGCGGTAGAACGCACCGTCAAGGCGGACGAGTCTGCGTTTACAGGCTTTGTCTTTAAAATTCAAGCCAACATGGACCCAAAACACCGAGACCGCATTGCCTTTATGCGTGTGTGTTCTGGCAAATATGAGCGTGGCATGAAAATGAACCACGTGCGTATCGGCAAAGAAGTGCGTGTGTCGGACGCTTTGATGTTTTTGGCGGGCGACCGTGAGGCGTTGGAAGAGGCGTATGCGGGCGATATTATCGGCTTGCACAATCACGGCACGATTCAAATTGGCGACAGCTTTACCGCGGGCGAGAAACTAAATTTTACAGGCATTCCGCACTTTGCCCCAGAGCTGTTCCGCCGTGTGGTGCTAAAAGACCCGCTAAAATCCAAGCAATTGCAAAAAGGCTTGCAACAATTGTCCGAAGAAGGAGCGACGCAAGTGTTTATGCCACAGATTAACAATGATTTGATTTTGGGAGCGGTGGGCGTGCTACAGTTTGAAGTGGTGGCACATCGTCTGCTTGAAGAGTATAAAGTGCAATGCACCTTTGAACCTGTGAGCATTGCCACCGTGCGTTGGGTGCATTGTGATGACAAAGTGGCGTTTGAAAAATTTAAGAAAAAAGCCCATGACCAACTGTCGGTAGATGGCGGTGGTTATTTGACTTACCTTGCCCCAAGCCGTGTGAATTTGCAACTCATGCAAGAGCGGTATCCTGAAATTACTTTTAGTGCGACAAGGGAGCATTGATTTTTGTTAGTATTTTAACTATTTTATCATAGGACTTAGGTCATGGCAGGCATTATTCAGTCTTTATTAGATACCGATTTGTACAAATTTACCATGTTACAAGTCATGCTTCATCAGTTTCCACAGACCCATAGTGTGTATTTGTTTCGTTGTCGTAACCTTGATGACACAGCGTATCCGTTGGCAGAATTGTTAGATGAGTTAAACCGACAGCTAGACGCCTTGTGTGAGTTGCGTTTTCAAGACGATGAGTTACAGTATTTACGCAGTTTACGCTTTATCAAAAGTGATTTTGTGGATTATTTGGAATTGTTTCAACTCAAACGCCGTTTTATCACCGCAAGTATTGATACAGAAGGTCGGCTAGATATTCGCATTGAAGGACCGATGATTCAGGCGATGATGTTTGAGATTTTTGTGCTGGCGATTGTCAATGAGTTATATTTTAGCCGTTTAGACCAAAATCAAGCCCTTAAAGAAGGCAAACAACGCCTTGAACAAAAACTAACCTTGCTACAAAGTTATCGTGAGCAGATGGCAAATGAGGACGTGCCATTTTTGGTGTCCGACTTTGGTACACGTCGGCGTTATAGTCTTGTGTGGCAACAACATGTCATTGAGCGATTGATGAGCGTTCCAGAGATTTTTCGGGGGACAAGTAACGTCTATTTTGCCAAAAAATTTGGTATCACGCCGATTGGCACGATGGCACATGAGTTTTTGCAAGCATTTCAAGCGTTGGACGTGCGATTGCGAAATTTTCAAAAAGCAGGGCTTGAAGCGTGGGTGCAAGAGTATCGTGGTGATTTGGGCATTGCCTTGACTGATGTGGTGGGCATGGATGCGTTTTTACAAGATTTTGATTTGTATTTTGCCAAATTGTTTGACGGATTGCGTCATGACAGTGGTGACCCTTATGCGTGGGGTGATAAGGCGTTTTCGCATTATAAAAAACTAAAAATCAACCCAAAAACCAAAATGTTAAACTTCTCTGATGGCTTAACCTTAGAAAAAGCATGGGATTTGTACCAATATTTTAAAGACCGCTTTCAGTTGGGCTTTGGTATCGGCACACATTTGACTAACGACATGGGGCAAACGCCGCTGAATATCGTGTTAAAACTGGTGGAGTGTAACGGGCAATCAGTCGCCAAAATCTCTGACAGTCCCGGTAAAACCATGACCGACAATGACACGTTTTTAGCGTATTTACGGCAAGTATTTGATATTGAATCTATCAACTAATCTAATATTTTTAGCATTTTAAAAAATTAACTGATAAAGGATAAGCATATGGATTTACAAGCATATAGCGATTATTTGGTGGATTGGCTCAACGAGCAACGCACTAAGTTATATAAAATGCAAGGCTTTGTGGTCGGTATTAGCGGTGGTGTGGATTCGGCGGTGGTGGCACATTTGCTTGCCAAAACCAATGCACCGATACACGGCTTGATTTTGCCGAGTGCCACCACGCCACAAGCGGATATTGATGATGCGATTGCGGTGGCAAATAGTGCAGGATTAAGCTATACGATAGCCCCGATTGCCCCTGTTTATCAAGCTTTTATGGACAATATGACGGCGTTGTTTAATGCCGATGCCGAGCGTCAAAACGTCATCGCAGGCAATGTACAAGCACGATTACGCATGATATCGCTATATGCCTACGCCCAAAGTCATAACGCCGTTGTGGTCGGTACGGACAACGCCGCCGAATGGCTGATGGGGTATTTTACCAAGTTTGGTGATGGTGGCGTGGATGTCGTGCCATTGGCAAATTTGAGCAAACAGCAAGTATTTGACATGGCAAAACTGCTGGGCGTGCCGCAATCGGTACTTGACAAAGCCCCAAGTGCAGGACTGTGGACAGGGCAGACCGATGAAGACGAAATGGGTGTGACGTATCAACAGATTGATGCATATTTGCGTGGAGAAACCGTTGATGACAACGCCATGGAACGTATCAACTACTGGCACAACCGCTCCCACCACAAGCGTATGCTACCGCCACAGCCAAAACCACTCTAAACACAAAGCGGTCATTGTTACTTTAAAAGTGAATAACTATCCCCATTTAACCTTTTAAATTGTTGATAAATGATATAAAAAAATGACCGCCGAAAACTTAACAAGCCCAACCCCAGCCCTAAAAATCACCAATTTATCAAAGACTTACCCCAACGGCTCTACCGCCATAAAAGGCATTGATTTGACCGTGCCGCAAGGCGGATTTTTTGCCTTGCTTGGGGCAAATGGGGCAGGTAAGTCCACCACCATTGGCATTATTAGCTCATTATTTCAGCCGACTTCTGGGACGGTTGAAATTTTTGGCATTGATTTGTTAAAAAATCCCAATGATGCCAAGCGGTTTTTGGGCGTTGTGCCACAAGAGTTTAATTTTAATCAGTTTGAAAAATGCCTTGATATTTTACTGTTGCAAGCAGGTTATTTTGGCATTAACAAAAAAAACGCTATGCCACGAGCCGAAAAGCTGTTGAAGGCGTTGGGGCTTTGGGATAAAAAAGACACCAAAAGCCGTTCGCTCTCTGGCGGTATGAAAAGACGCTTGATGATTGCTCGTGCCTTAATGCACCGCCCAAAACTTCTGATTTTGGACGAGCCGACCGCTGGCGTGGACATTGAGCTACGCCGTTCGATGTGGGAATTTATGCGACACATCAATGAAGATGAAGGCACGACCATCATTTTGACCACGCATTATTTGGAAGAAGCCGAACAGCTTTGCAAAAACATTGCCATTCTTGACCACGGCGAAATTCGCATTAATACCGATATGAAAAGCCTGCTTGCCAGCCTTGATGTGGAGAGTTTTGTGTTTGATTTGGTGAACGCACAGCACGCTCCCATTGTGCTTGATGGCATTCATAGTCGGCAAATTGACCCAAGCACGCTTGAAGTTACACTAAAAAAAGGCGAGAATTTAAATGATGTGTTTACCAAATTATCCGCCCAAAACATAGAAGTGGCAAGTATGCGAAACAAAGCCAATCGCCTTGAAGAATTATTCTTAGGTATTGTTGAAAATAATTTAACTGAGAAACTGTCTAATGAATAAATTGAGTTTGAAAAATCGTCAAAATCGGTGGAATGAAGAATATTATTACGATGACGTTAAAATTGATGATTTATTTATCGAGCAATGGGTATGGCGAAGTATTAAAAATTAAATTCCCATCTGACCCACCAAAACCACTAAAAGAAGATTGGGAATTAATTGTTGATAGTTGGTACGACTAAAAAATATTGAGTAAAAATATGAACTTTAAACAACAATGGGTCGCCTTTTTAACCTTATCTGGCAAAGAAATTAAGCGAATACTGCGGATTTGGCCTCAAACCCTACTGCCACCTGCCATTACAATGAGCCTGTATTTTATTATTTTTGGCAAAATGATAGGCAGTCGTGTCGGTGAGATGGGCGGTGTGTCCTATATGCAGTTTATCGTGCCGGGCTTGATTATGATGGCGGTGATTACCAACAGTTATTCTAATGTGGTGAGCAGTTTTTTTAGTACCAAGTTTCACGGCAGTATTGAAGAAATGCTGGTTTCGCCAATGTCAAAACACGCCATTTTACTCGGTTATATCGCAGGGGGCTTGTTTCGTGGGCTTGCGATTGGGGCGATTGTTACGGTGCTTGCGTTATTTTTTACCAAACTTACGCTCCCCCACGCCTTTGTAACGCTGTTTACGGTGCTGATGACATCGGCTCTGTTTTCGCTCGCTGGTATGATAAATGCGGTGTTTGCTCGCTCGTTTGATGACATTTCTATCATTCCAAGTTTTGTGCTAACGCCCTTGACTTATTTGGGTGGGGTGTTTTATTCGCTTGAGAATTTATCCCCATTTTGGCAAAATGTGTCGCTCATTAACCCCATTGTTTATATGGTCAATGCCTTTCGTTATGGGGTGCTTGGCTATTCTGATGTTAATGTGTGGGGGTCGCTCGTTGCAATTGGGCTGTTTACGGCGGTTTTTTATGCGGTGGCGTATGGTTTGCTAAAAGATGGTAGAAGGGTGCGATTATAAAATCTTATGGTTTTTAGCGATTTTTTTTCATTTCATTCATGTAATCTTGGTGGGTATATTGACAAATATTACCTGACTTGTCTTTCCAAGTTGCACAAATGGTTTCATAGTTATAATCAAACTCATGTTTTTGTAAAATTTGATAAGAAAAACAAAATAATAAACGCCCAAAAAACCAAATGCACAACGCCCATCAACCATTTACAACGCCAAAAAAGCTAGCAATAAGCCATGCAACTGCTAACAAGCTGAAAATATCAGCAAAGCCACGCAAATTTGATGCGACTTTTGAACATTTTTCCAGTCCAATGCGTTCGGTTTCATTGTCCCACATGGCGTTGAAAATCATGATGTTGCTCTAAAATTTAAAATAAATGGCTGTTGAAATGATAGATAAACAAATAAAATAACACAACAAAAATGCAATAACAACTTAAAAATTAACAAAGTTATGTCAAATATTTTTCAAGCCTATCTTATGCTAGGTGTTGCCATCATTTGCGAAATTATCGGCTCGGCATTTATGGGCAAATCGGACGGTTTTAGCAAACTTTTACCGACTTTTGTAACGCTTGTATTTTATGCGGTGGCGTTTTTTTTGCTTGCCAATGTGATAAAAACCATTCCGCTTGGCATTGCCTACGCCATTTGGTCTGGGGTTGGCATTGTGCTGACCGCCATTGTTGGCTATTTTTTGTTTGGCAATCGTCTTGATTTGCCTGCGGTTGTCGGTATGGCACTGATTATTTTGGGTGTACTGATTATCAATGTTTTTTCCAAAAGTGCAGGGCATTAACGCCAAAAATACCCCATAACGAAAAAAGGGCGAAACAATCGCCCTTTTTTGTGGATATTAGCAATGTTAGTTTTGCCAATTTATTTGGTTTTTACATCTGCATCTAGCATGATTTTGCTCGCTTCAATGATAAATGCTTCATTTTCTGGCAATTTTGGGCGTTCGCTTTCTTTCATTTTGCTACGGCTTTCAATTTGCGAATCTAGTGAAGCTTGGTACGCTGTCCAGTCGCTATAAGGTTTTTCACCTGTGGCAGTACGGCGAGCGTTTTCGGCTTTGAGCGTTTTGTTTTCCACATTAATTAATTGTTTGCGCCTGTCGTCAATGTTCAGTTTAAACGGTTTTTTGTCGTCTTCTTCTTTGCGAATACTGTTTAAAGCGGTCAAATAATTAAACTGCGGGTTGCTCGCTTGGCGTTGTTTTGATAGTTCGGTTAGGGTTTTTAGCGTACTTTGGCTATAACTGCCCGCAGGTTTGTAAGCGGCGGCACGAATGGTATCCCATTGTAATGGGTTTTTCATGTTACGCTCACCGTATTCCATGCCGTCATAGATATTCACCAGATTAATATCTGGCTCAACGCCTTTATTTTGGGTGCTACCGCCTGTGATACGATAAAATTTACGCTGTGTCAAAGTGGCAGACCCCAATGCCAAATTATCCAGTTGAATCTGTGCTGAACCCTTGCCAGTTGTGGTACTACCAATGACCAAGCCACGCCCATAATCTTGAATCGCCGCCGCAAAAATCTCACTGGCAGAAGCTGAACCAAGATTAATCAGCACGCTCATCGGCTTATCGTACAATTGTTCGCCATTGTCTTCGTCTTCATAGACTTGGATATTGCCACGATTGTCCCGAATTTGTACCAGCGGACCTGATTTGACAAACAAGCCAATCATTTTGGCAACTTCATCTAACGAACCACCCGGATTATCACGCAAATCTACCACCATGCCGTCAATGTTTTGGGCTTTTAAGGCTTTGATGGCGTTTTCGGTGTCAATGCTGACACTGCGGTAGTCTTCACCTGCACGGCGGGCTTTGTAATTGAGATAAAAACTTGGAATTTCGAGCACGCCGATTTTTTTATCCACGCCGTTTTTGTCTTTGACGTTGATAATACGGTGGGTTACGCCTGATTCTTCTTGTTTGATGATATCACGCACAAGGCTGACATTACGAGCCGAGCTGTCTGGCGAATTAGGTGATTTGACACGAATGGTAACGCTTGAGCCTTTTTTACCACGAATCAAATTAACGATTTCACGAGTAGAGTAGCCGACCGTGTCTATCATGTTCGTGCCTTCGCTTGCCACACCGATGATTAAGTCGTTGGGCTTAATCTGTCCAGAACGTGCCGCAGGACCGCCATCTACAAGGCTTATAATCCGTGTATAATCGGGGTTTTTGCGGTCAGGCTGAATAGACACACCGATACCGACCAACTCAAGGCTAGACTGAATCTGCATTTCGGTGGCTTGGATTGGGGCAAAATAGTTGCTATGTGGGTCGTAACTTGCCATTGCTGAATTTAGAATATTTTCTAATACTTGGTCACTGTTAATGCGTTCAAGCTGACCTTGTTGGCGTTTTAGACGATTTGCCAATACTTCTTTTGGCGTGCGTTTTTCATCTTTAACAAGCCCTTGAGCATCATATTTGTCGGCATTGTCTTGCAAAAATTTGTCTTTAACCTTGTCTTCTTCTTGGTTAAGGGTTAGATTAATCAGTTGTGCGGTCAAATATTTTTCCCAAAAATCACGCTGTTCTTTTTGGGTTTTAAAACGTGACAATTTTTCACGGTCTAAAGTCACGCTGTCGTTACGTTTGAGATTAACATCGGTTTTTAAAAATTTGTCGGCAAAGGCGTAATATTCGTTAGAACGTTGGGTAAAACGTTTGTAAATATCAAAACCTGCCTGCAAATCACCACGTTTAAGCTGGTCAGCAAAATTATCGGCATATTTTTTGGTAAATTCGTCAATATCCGACTGCAAAAAAAGGTTGTGATTCGGGTCTAAATTATCAAAATAATTCGCCAAAATCTGTTTGCCTGTTTCTTTGTCAAGCGGTTTGTCCAAATAATGACTGCGGTCAAGCAAGGCGGATACTTGGCGTGCGACTTGACGTTGTTCGCTGTTGATGTCGCCAACTTCTGATGCGGCGATGGCGGTGTGGTAGCTTTGCCCCAAAATCGTGCCACCAATGACGATGGCTAAAAGACTTGCGGTTAATTGTTTGTATTTCATAATTGTCCTTTTACAAGCGATTTTTAAAAATAGGTTAATATTAACATTTTATGACACAATAAACTAGGTAACTTGTGTAAAAAAAACTTGCAAGATTTTAATTTGAATAATTTAACCCAAGATGTTGCAAACAATTGGTTATAATGTTTCAAAAAAATTAAATAAAAAACACTCACTAATCAACAATTTTTTGCCTTGCCACTCATACAAACTGGTGCGTTGCCAACCGTCTGCCGTTTGAGCATACCAACGCTGTTTTAACACTGCTTTTTTTCGCCCAAAAATCACATAACCAATCGGACGACCGCCCAAATTGGCAAGCTGTCTTGCCTGTCCTGTCAAATCCTTTAACACAAACACGCTACGAGCCGACACCCACGCCTTGCCATCACGCCCAAATAACAAGCTGGTGCGTACCCATGCCGATTGTGAACGAGATTTTGGCAATCCTAACTGTTTTTTTTCGGCTAAAGTTAAACTTGTTCGCCCCTCAAACGTTGGTTTGACAATCAGTTTTTGCCCTGCCAATTTTTCAAGTTTTTGGGTCAGCGAGCCTGTGGCGGTAAGCCATGCCATGATGTTTTGTTGGCTGGTTTTTGGTTGTTTGGCAAGGGTTTGGATAAAGGATTTTTGACAACAATTGTTTTGACAAAAAACATTTTGGGAAAAATGAGGCGGATTTGGCATATCAATTTTTTGAAAATTACGTTAAAATGACGTGAAAATTTGATTTTATCACACAAGCCAACAAAACTCACGCAACAATGCCGACCACTTTAATTTTATTTAACAAGCCTTTTGGCGTGTTAAGCCAATTTCGCCAAGATGACAACAACGATTTTGCCACGTTAAGCGATTTTTTTAACACGCCACAAGACAAAAATTTGCGTGTCGCAGGACGATTGGACGCAACGTCCGAAGGCTTGTTATTACTCACCGACAACGGCAAATTAAACCAAATTTTGACAACGCCATCTCGCCCAAACAATCGCTTAAAACAAGGCAAAACCTACTGGGTGCAACTAGACGGCACGGCAAGCGATGAGCAAATCCACACCCTTGCCACAGGTGTGGTGTTAAAAGATGGCAAAACTTTGCCCGCCATTGTCAAACGCCTTGATGAGACAGACGTGGCAAGCCTTTGGCAAGCCCCTGACAGCATTGCCAAACGCAAAATCACCAGTTGGCTTAGCATCACCATTTTTGAAGGCAAAAATCGCCAAGTCCGCCGTATGACGGCTCATGTGGGTTTGCCGTGTTTACGGCTGACTCGGGTGTCTCATGGCGATTTTTCGGTAAAAAATTTGGGCGTGGGCGAGTGTGTGCGTTTGATTTTAAATGATAAAGATTTACAAAAATTTGGTGTTTTGCCAAATCAACCAAAAAATGCCAAAAAACCGTCAAATTCTCACAAAAATTTGGCAAAACTCCTGAACAAACAGTCCAAACTATCTAAAAAAACCAGCACAAGGAAACAACCATGATTGCTCAATATTTAATCGTTGATAACGACCAACTTCAACAACTGCGTGATGTCAGCGATGATAAGCGATTTGACGTGTTAGAAAATTTGAGCCAAACCGCAGATGATAACAAAATCGTGGATTTGGGAAAACTGTGGGACGTGCTACATTTTGCTTTGACCGAGCAGTCGGCAACCACGCCTGTACCTGACAATGCGTTAAGCGAGTTTGTGGTCGGTGTGGAAACGTTTAGCGATGATGAAGATGCGGATTTTATCGCTTATAGTGAGTGGTCGGCGGTGGCAGAAATCGTTGATGCGTTGGGACAGGTCAATTTTCAAAAACGCCTTGATAAAATGCTGATGAAAAATTTGCGTTTACAAAAAATTTTTCCAAATGGTATTTGGAATGATAAAAAACAAAATTTGGACAAAGAGTTGTTTACATCTTTTAAAGAGTTGCGTGAGCTATATGAAAATGCGTTGGACAGCGGTTGCAATGTCGTGGTGAGTATTTGTTGATACCCATTTTTCACAGCTCAATTTTTAAAATCCATTCTTCACAAAACGCCACATACGCCTTGACAATCGCAGATGGATAACGATGATGGGCGTAAATCAAAAATAATGATACGGTAGGCGTTGGCTCGTTGGGCAACAGTTGAATTAATTCGCCTGTTGCAAGATAATTTTTTACCAAATATTCTGGCAACAACGCCACACCCATGCCATTTAGCACATAATAGACCTCTTTCCAAACCTTAATAGTGATTTGGTATAATACTGATTTTTAGAAAAAACAGCAAAAGCATGATACCCGAACAAGCAGAAAAACTCAGTGACGCACAATTTAAACGCTACTTTGGCATCCAAAGAAGTACCTATACTCATATGCTCACCATACTACAAGAAGCATACAACGAACAACACAAAAAAGGTGGCAGGAAAAATGAAATCAGCCTAGAAAACAAGCTCATGCTGACTTTGAGTTACTACCGAGAATATCGCACCCAATTTCACCTAGGGCAAGACTTTGGTATCAGTGAAAGTGCTGTCTGTAAAACCATCAAATGGGTAGAAAGCATACTGATAGCCCACAAAGACTTTGCCCTACCTAGCAAAAAGGCTTTATGGCAAGACCCAAACCTTGAAACCGTACTGATAGACGCAACCGAAGTACCTTGTGAGCGACCCAAAAAAGCAACGCAGGCAATACTCAGGTAAAAAGAAACACCACACCTTAAAAGCACAAATCGTTGTCGATAAAAACAGCAAAAAAATACTTTGTACCCATTTTAGCAAAGGTAAAACCCATGACTTTAAACTTTACCAATACTCAAAAATGCGTATAAAGCCTAGTATCTTAATCCAAGTAGATTCGGGCTATCAAGGCATACACAAACACCATGCCAATAGCAAATTCCCAAAAAAGAAAACCAAGCTTAATCCACTATCTAAAGTTGACAAACAAGCCAATCGAGAATTAGCTTCTGAACGGGTAACCAATGAACATGTTATCGGCAAAATCAAACGTTTTAAAATCCTAGCCTGTCGTTATCGTAATCGCAGAAAACGCTTTGGCTTAAGGGTTAATTTGATTTGTGCCATTTATAATTTCGAGTTGGGTTAGTTTGGAAAGAGGTCTAATGCAAAATCGCTCGAATGTCATTGGTGGAAAATTTTGGCTCATAGCTGATTTTTTCCTTACCCATTTTCCAAGTAAAGTGCTTATCGTTTACATTCGCCCAATCAGCAATCGGTAATTGAAATAATTGTTTGATATTATTTGGTTTTTCAAAGTTTTCAAATGGCTTTTCAAATAACTGCGGACTTGCCACAAACAGCGTTTTTACCACGCCAACAGGTTTGCTAATCACCGTATCTGTATGCAATTCACCCATGCGTAAGGCAACGTCGCCGATGAACAAGTGAAGCAGTTGATTGTGAATTCTACGGCGGAAGATTTGATTTTATTCCGCACGCTACCTGCATATTACCGCACTTTGCCGACTGAAAACGGTAAGAAATTGGCGAAATTGGAAGAGCAAGGGGCGAGCCGTGAAGAGATGTTTGACGCGATGGACGGCTATCATTCTTTATGGCAGGGTATGCGTTTGGGTAATGGCGATAAAGGCGTGGTTTCAGTGGGGACTGAGGTTAGTATGATTAAAGTGGTTCGCCCTGCGAGTGAGATTGTGGCGGATTTGATGCAGGATTTTATTTGATTGGGAAATGTTTTGAAAATAGAAAATAAAATGACCTACCAACTCCCAAAATTTTGGTAATACCCAAATCATTCTAACAAGTGAATGGTTATGCGAATATTGGCATTACAACCAATTGCTTAATTTTTTTCTCAAAATAAAACCGCTATCCAAAGTAGCGGTTTTTTTGTTTTAACACATTAATCCACATTTGCCACATCAAGGTTTTTATCAATCTGCCAAACTAACAAACAGCCCAAACTCATCAAAATAAACATGGTTAAGCCCAATTTTGCCACCGCATTGACAGGAAATAAATTTAACATCAATCCGCCAAAAATCCCCACGATAAAATTTAGCGAACCTTGCAACGCACTTGCCATACCTGCACGGTGTTTTTGAAATGTTAAAGCAATCGCTCCTGCGTTCGGCTGTGTCAAGCCAAGCCCTGCGATACAAAAGAAAATACTTGCTAATACCAACGGCAACCACGCATTTGTGCCAAACATCAAGCCAAGCGTTAATAAACAGCCTGATGAAATCACTTGTAACAATGCCCCAAAACGCAATAACATGACTAGGCGAAAATGATTTACCAAAAACTGATTGACCTGTGTCAAGCCAATAAAACCCGCAGCATTCATACCAAAAATCCAGCTAAAATGCTGTGCGGTTACGCCATAGCCTTCCATGATGAGTTCTGGAGCGGCACTAATATAGACGAACATTGAACCCATTAGCAAGCCTGCTCCAATCGCTGGGTAGTTAAAGCGTTTGTCTTTAAGCAGTTCGCCATATTGTGTGAGTAGTTGTGAGATTGGGAAGTGGTTGCGGTTTTTTTCGTCTAAGGTTTCGTGTAAGAATAATTTGGTGATGACAATATTTAACACGCCAAACCCTGCTAAAAACCAAAATATTGTTCGCCAATCGGATATTTTTAAGAGTAATGCACCCAATGACGGGGCTAAAATTGGGGCAATCCCCATCACTAAAGTCATCAATGAAAAGGCTTTTGCCATTTCTTTTGGGTGTAAGGTATCTCGTATCATGGCTCGAGTTACCACTGAACCTACGCATGCACCGAGTGCTTGTACGGTGCGAGCGACAAATAGCATATATTCGTTGCTCGTGGTTGCACAGACGACAGAGGCGATAACATACACCGCCATGCCGATGTATAGTGGCGTGATACGTCCGATACGGTCGGATAAGGGTCCGTAAAATAACTGACCGACAACCAATCCGACAAAGTAGGCAGGAACGGAATTGGCGATAAAGGCGGTGGTTACGCCAAAGTCTTTTGCCATGCTAGGCAATGCAGGCAGATAGGTGTCAATGGTTAAAGGCCCAACTGCTACGATTAATCCTAACAGCATAATCCAAACGGTGGGATATGGTTTTTTTGTGGTGTCTTGATTGCGTGATAAATTTGTCATAAAAGCTCTTTGTTATAATATTGAATTTTAATAAATTTTAAATAATCGGTTATTATAACAAATTTTCGCTTGATGATTTTTGAAATTTACAAAAAGCCGTCTTTTTCGCCTAAACTCGCCTGATGTTTTACCACATAATCTTTTAAATCTTGGAAAAATTTTGTTGTAATTTGTCTGGGCTAACGATTTCCACATACGGCAACCAATATTTTACCTGTGGCAAAATTTCACGCTCATGCACATTTTTGCACAAAACAAATAATGTGCTGTCTGGCATTTCTTGGATAATTTCTTGATTTGGCAAAATATTTCTGCGTAAAAAATACACAGCAACATTCGGTGCGATTTTTAGCATAACTTCATCAATCGTCCCAATAAAATAAATTCTATCCGAATTATCAATGCGTTCGGCTATCACAGCGTCAGGCTTAAACTCGGTTTTTTTAATTTGTAAAAACGAGAAATCAACGATAAGAAATTCCCAACAATTGCCCCATTTTTACCACAGTGCCATTTTCTAATCCACCTTGCCAAGTCGTTCCTGCTTCTTTTGGCAACACCACAATCGCTGTTGAACCCAAATAAAAACGCCCCAACTCATCGCCTTTTTTCAACGGCATATTGTGTGTTTGACGTTGGATAACATCGCTACGTTGTAGTTTGCCTGTCGCCACCGTTTCAATGCCAGCGACAATCATCGCACCGACTAGCACCACGCACGCCTTGCCAAATACGGTATCAAACACGCACACACAACGTTCATTGCGAGCGAACAAATCAGGCACGTTTTCCGCTGTTTCGTTGTTCACCGAGAACAGTTTCCCTGGCACATAAATCGTTTCCACAAGCGTGCCATCAAACGGCATATGCACACGGTGATAGTTGGTCGGTGCAAGGTAAATTGTGGCAAAACTGCCGTCCAACATGGTTTTGCCAAGCTCATGGTCGGCGAGCAGTTGCCCCACTTCGTACGATTTACCTTTGGCTTGCAAAATCTGATTTTGCTTAATCTGTCCGATTTGCGACACTTTGCCGTCCGCAGGGCAAATAATGCCACTTTCTTTATCAGAAATTTGGCGAACACCGTCTTTTAACTCACGAGTAAAAAAGTCGTTAAAACTTTTGTAATCATTCCAGTTATCTCGTTGATATTCATCAAGTTTTATACCATAAACGGTAGAAAAACCATGAATAAAAAAACGTTTAACAATCGGATTTTCGCTACTTGCCAATTTGCCTGCAAATTCGCTTAACGCTTGTTGTGGCACGATATTTTGTAAGGTGGTGAATAAACTCATAAAATTCTCATATTCGGTTAAAATCTTGGGTTGGTTTTTGTCAAAAAATACCCTATTATACCTTAAAATTTATTTGATGTTTGTTTATTTGTTAAATTCAATTAATTTGATTGTAGGGGCGTATTGTATCCGCCCAAAAATTTGATATTTTTGTAAAAGGATAAAAATGAAAGCAGTTATCCAACGTGTAAAATTTGCAAAAGTTGAAGTAAATCAACAAGTTGTTGGAGAGATTTCTCACGGCATTTTGGTTTATTTGGGCTTGGGGCATGATGACGATTTGACAGTCGGTCAAAAAATGATAGACAAAATTTTAACCTATCGTATTTTTGAAGATGAAAACGGCAAAATGGGCAAAAATGTCGCTGATGTTGGTGGTGGGGTTTTGCTCGTATCGCAATTTACCTTGCTTGCCAATACGCAAAACGGTCGCCGTCCAGATTTTAAACCTGCCATGTCGCCTGATATTGCCAAAGATTTGTTTGCAAAAATCGTTGATTACGCCAAAATGCAACACAACAACGTTGCCACGGGCGAATTTGGGGCGGATATGCAAGTATCAAGCTGTAATGATGGACCGATTAATTTTATTTTTGAATTGTAATTTTTTTTAAAAGTGTAATTAATTTCAATAAACATCAAACCGCACCACATCATTCGTCAAACTGTCAATTGGCGTTAAATTTGCCAAAAATGGAGCGGATTTTGGGCGTTTGACAATCACCCTGCCATTTGTTTTTAAACCATTTTTTGCCGAATTTAATAAATCCATTTCATCATCAAAGCTGGGCGGATTTTCTATAAAATGCAGTATTTGCATGGTTTTGCCAACGGCGGATTTGTAGCTGTCTTGGGGAAACATGGGATCAAGATAAATCACGTTCGCTTTTGGCAAAGTTGGCAAAATATCCACGCTTTTGCCAAAATTTAGCGAAATTCTGCCGAGTAATTTTTGCCAATTTGGGTTATTTAATTGCTTTTGATATTCACATTGTAACAACAAAAACATCAAGGGATTTTGCTCAATCATGGCAACACTTGCCCCTGTGCTTGCCAAAATTAGGCTGTCATGCCCAAAACCTGCTGTACAATCAATGACTTGCATATCATTTTGCAATTTGGCAATTTTTAGCAAATTTTCAGTTTTTTTACCTGCTTTGACAATGCGATTGGTCAGGCTTTGCCAATTGGGATTGACCTTCATGCCGTCTGCAATTAAAAAAAGCTCGTCATTGTCAATAAGTAAACTGCCCTTGTGGGCGGATTTTAGCCATTTTTGATTGATTTTTTGAGAAATTTCAAGTATTTCAACAGCAAAGTTATTTTTATGAAAAAAATCAATGAGTTGCTTTAAAATTTTGGCGTTTTTATCCGCATAAATGATAAATTTATCCTGTGACATGGTAGCCAAAACCAAAATAAGCAATCAGCACAATCACGCCTGTTACAATGCGTAGCCACGCAAAAATGGTGAAATCACGGCGAGACACCCACGCCACCATTAGGCGAATGCAAAGCAGTGCCACGATAAATGATACGAGCGTTCCCACGCCCAAAATCGCCCAATCTTCGCCCGTTTGCAAAACGTCTTTATTTTTTAACAAATCCAGCAAACCTGCCCCAACAATCACAGGAATGCCCAAAAAGAACGAAAATTCGGTGGACGCTTTGCGAGAAATGCCAAGCCACAACGCCCCAATGATGGTCGCCCCAGAACGGCTTGTGCCGGGGATTAGTGCCAAACATTGACAAAAGCCAATTTTGAGAGCGGTTTTAAAATCAATGTTTTCGGCTTCATCGGCAATGATTTTGTGTGGACGTTTTTCCACATAAAAAATCAAGAGCGCACCAACAATCAGCATGACCGCCACCACAATGGGGTGAAAAATTTGCTTGATAAAATCAGATAAAGTAAGCCCCAACGCCATGACAGGAATGGTGGCAATGATGAGCGAAATGCCAAGCTGACGTGGATTTTGTAGGCCTTCTGCTTTGCCAGTAATCAGACCCATGAACGCATTCCACAACCTGCCCCAATAGTCGTAAATCACCGCCAAAATCGCCCCAAGTTGAATGAACACGATGAACAAATCACGTTTTTCTTGCGTCCAAAAATTCATGATGTCGGCAGATAAAATCAGATAGCCTGTGCTTGAGATGGGCAAAAATTCGGCAATGCCTTCCACAATGCCCATGATGATGGATTGAATGATGAGTAAAATGTTCATGGTGTGCCTTGGTTTTTTATTTTTTTAATTGTAAGGTGGGTTTTACGCACCATTTAGATGTGTTAAATTATCGGTGGGCAAAGCCCACCCTACGGATTTTAATGACTTGCTTTTTGTTCCGCCAACGTTTTCCACGCATTATGACGAAGATAAACAGGCAAAGCGTTTTCTGCGGTTACTGCCCCATTATTTTTGTACAAATGTTCGCCCAAAATTGCCAATGTTTTGGCGGTTGGGGTGATGTCATTAAAAATTGGTTGATTTTCTTGTGTACTTAAAAGATTTGCCCCATCTCCGACTAAAGGCAAGTTTTGTTCTGTTTTTTCATCATAATCAAGCAGACGTTCGGTGTTGTCATTGACCGCTTGCATGATGTCATCTTTTAACACAAATTCGCCAAAATAGACTTGGTTCATGCGTGCGTCAATCACCGCATAAACATGGGTCAAGCCTTTATCCACAAAGGCTTGTTGTGCCACCGCTTGCAAACTTGACACAGGCAAACACGGCAAATCATGGGCAAATGCCAATGCTTGAGCCACCGCTGTATTAATGCGAATACCGCTAAACGCCCCCGGACCACGATTAAAGGCGATGGCAGTTAAATCGGTAAATTTGATTTGATTTTTGGTTAAAATCTCATCAATCATCGGCAAAATCTGTTGTGTTTGCTCTCGTTTGCCTGTTTGTGTTTGTTCGCTTAACATTACACCGCTTTGGCTTAAGGCGATAGAACATTGGTCAAAAACGGTTTCTAGGGTTAAAATTAAGGGGTTATTCATGGTTTTTTGTGTTTTTATCAAAAAAAAATTGTGCATATGATAGCACCAATTTGTTAGCTTGGTTAGTGGCTTTGTCAAAAAAATGTGCGATTTGTTAATAATTTTTTAAACATAATTAATCCCTTGATAAAAATGTGGAATTGTTGTGTTTTGTTGCATTTATTTGGCATTTTTATATGTTATAATAGCAAAAAATTATACGTGTTTAGTTTGATTCAATAAAGAGGTGCTTTATGGCAGGTGAAGTAATTTTTGACAATGGTTCACACAAAGTCATTGTGTTTAGCGATTTGGTGAAGGGCGATGGTATCCAGTCCAATCAGTTTTTGATATTAAATAAGGACAATGGTGAAGTGAATGGGGCGGTGATTGACCCCGGTGGCGATTTGACGTATACACCACTGACTTTGGCACTGTTAAAACATACTGATATGCGACATATTCGTTATGTGATTGGCTCACACCAAGACCCAGATATTATCGCATCATTGCCACGATGGCTTTTGCATACTGAGGCGACTGTGGTGATTTCAAAGTTGTGGGAGCGTTTTTTACCGCATTTAAATTCGGCATTTACCACTGGTCGCTTGCAGTCAGGCTATATGAAACGCATGATTTCTGTGCCTGATGAAGGGGCGATTTTGCAGTTGGGGACGAGTTATTTGTTTGCTTTGCCTGCACATTTTTTACATTCGGAGGGCAATTTTCAGTTTTATGACCCAATTAGTAAAATTTTGTTCTCTGGTGATATGGGAGCATCAATGGTAGGCGACCCACATGTGCCTGTTGATGACTTTGATGAACACGTTGCTACTATGAAAGCCTTTCATCAGCGTTATATGTCTAGTAGCAAGGTGAATGCTTTTTGGGCGAATGCTGTACGTGAGCTTGATGTAGAAATGATTGTACCACAGCATGGCAAAGCGTTTGTTGGCAAAGACATGATTAATAATTTTTTAAATTGGATTGAAAAATTGCCTTGTGGCGTTGATGTGTTTACTCAAGATAACTATAACTACAAACACCTTGTAGATAGTGTAAAATAATGCCCAGAGCAATGTATGACGGTTGCAAAGTTAAGTTTTAAAGACAAAGTCCGAGCCTACATTCATCTTACTCGTTTTGACCGTCCTGTCGGCATTGAGCTTGTGCTGTGGGCGACTTTGTGGGCGGTGTTTTTGGCAGGGCTTGAGTTTGGGCGATTACCGCCTTGGGTGGTGGTGATTACCTTTACGCTTGGGGCGTGCCTAATGCGTGGGGCGGGCTGTGCCATCAATGACTTTGCCGACCGAAAGGTGGACGGTCATGTCGCACGCACCAAAGGGCGACCGCTTGCCGATGGGCGACTGACTGGTAAAGAGGCGGTTTGGGCGTTTTTGATTTTGTCGTGGATTAGCTGTGCCTTGCTGATTTTTTTGCCGATTCAAGTGTTTTATTGGTCATTTGGGGCAGTGGTGTTGGCGTTTATTTACCCATTTATGAAACGCTTTCATCATTTACCGCAAGTATTTTTGGCGGCGGCTTTTGGTTGGGCGATTCCGATGGCTTATGTGGCGGTGTCTAGTATTTTGGCAGGCGAGGCGAGTACCAATGCTTGGTGCTGGTTATTATTTGTCGGTTATATGTGCTGGACGGTGGCGTATGACACGCAGTATGCGATGACAGACCGAGAGGACGATTTAAAAATCGGTGTCAAATCCACCGCCATTTTGTTTGGTAAACACGATATTTTGATTATCAGTCTGTTACAAGCGATTTTTGTGATAAGTTTGGCGGTGGTATTTTGGCATTATTTTGGTGTGCTTAGCATTTTAACCTTATTGCCATTGCCAATTTTATTTGTTAAACAAAACCAAAAATGCAAAACTTACGACCGACAATTATGTTTCCAAGCCTTTTTGGACAATGTGTGGGTAGGGCGTTATGTTTTTGCAGTGATTGTGTTATTGTGTTGGTTTATGACAAATTAACTTTAAAAAAACAAAACAAAAGACAGGCGAAAACCTGTCTTTTTTTATGCCAAAATACCAGTATAGCACAAATTTTTAAAAATGTGATAATTTTTCAAAAAAAAATATATATTGGTTTTAATATTCATAATATGAAAAATAGTGAAAAATAAAACCAAAATTTATCAAAATATTTATTAATTTTTTCATTGTCAATCCAAAAATTTTGTGCTAATATCCTATTCAATAAAGTTACATTTTTATAAAAAAATTGTTATTTTTTTTAACAATTGTATGATATGTTAATCAAAATTACTTTAAAAATCATCTTTAAAAATCAAATGGTTTTACTTTAAATAAAAATGATAATTACCTTGGGAGTTGCCCATGTCCGATTTTTTGCAAAGTGGTGCGATGTCGCTGTTTTTGTTTCACATTAGCATTTTTCCGACTGTGATTTTTACAGGCTTGGTGCTGTTTGTCATGCTGTATTGGCTGACGGTGTTGCTTGGCGTGTTTGAGTTAGATAGCGGTGATATGGAATTTGGCGATGGCGATATGTTGGCAGGCTTGCTGATGAAATTTGGGCTAAATGATGTGCCGATTTTGATTATTTTGACATTTTTTAGCTTGATTGGCTGGATAGTTAGTTTTGTGTTGATGAATGTGTTGGCATTTGTGAGCCAAGATTTGCTTGCCAATGTGGTGTTAAGAACCACGCTTGGGGCGGTGGTGCTACTGGCAACGGTGGCAATTGCCTTGTGGCTGACCAGTCTGTTTGTGCGACCGATACGCCGTGTCGCCAAAAGCAACCCCACGACCACCGCAAGTAGGCTACTTGGCAAAGTGGCAACGGTGCGAACCATGACGGTAGATAAAGATTATGGCGAAGCGGTGCTAGAAGATGGTGGTGCAGGCTTGATTTTAAAGGTGCGAGCGTTTGATACGACTTTTTCACAAGGCGATAAAGTGCGATTGATGGCGTATTTAAGCGAACAAAATGCGTATCATGTGGTTGCGGATAGTTAATTTTTTTAATAATCTTTTTTATTATTTTTTAATAATTTTCACAAATTTTTAACAAAAGGAAACAGTTATGATTCAAACCTTGATTATGCTTGGCACGGTGGTTGTGTTGGTATTTGTTGTAGTAATGGCGGTGCTATTGATGTTCAAAGCCTTTTATAACAAGGTGGAGCAAGGCACGGCACTTATCATTAATGGTATGCACAAGATTTCTGTGCGGTTTGATGGTGGCTTGGTGTGACCTGTGATTAACAAAAAGGAGCTGATGCGGATTTCGCTTATCACGCTTGAAGTGGACAGACGTGGCAAGGAAGGCTTGATTTGCCGTGATAATATGCGTGCGGACATTACGGTGGCGTTTTATCTGCGTGTGAACGAAACTGAAGAAGATGTGTTAAAAGTCGCCAAAGCGGTGGGTGTGGAGCGTGCATCGGATAAAATGGCTGTGAATGAATTGTTTAATGCCAAATTTTCAGAAGCGTTAAAAACCGTTGGTAAACAGATTGATTTTGTTAAACTTTTTGAAAATCGTAGTGAATTTCGTGAACGCATTATTCGTGAAATTGGCAACGATTTGAACGGTTATGTGCTTGAAGACGTGGCGATTGATTACCTTGAACAAACGCCAAAAGCATCGCTTGACCCCAATAATATTTTGGATGCAGAAGGCATTCGCAAAATTACCGAAATTACCGACGCCCAAAACGTGCGTACCAACGAACTAGAACGTGATGAAGAATTGGCAATTAAAAAGAAAAATGTAGAAACTGCCGAAGCCATGTACGAACTAGAACGCCAACAAGCCGATGCTGAAGCTCGCCAAAAACGTGAGATTGCATCTGTGGTCGCTCGTGAAGAGGCGGAAACCAAAAAAGTACAAGAAGAAGAACGCAAAAAATCCGAAAGTACGATTATTCTCGTTGAGCAAGATTTGGCGGTGCAACGTGAAAATCAACAACGTGAAATTGAAGTCGCTGAACAAAACCGTCTGCGTGCGGTCGCCATTGAAGAAGAAAAAGTCGCCAAAGCTCGTGCGTTGGAAATCGTGGCTCGTGAGCGTGAAGTGGAATTGCAACGCATTGAGGCTGACCGAGCGATTGAACTTGAGAAAAAAGAAATCGCCAACGTCATTCGTGAGCGTGTGGCGGTGGACAAAACGGTGGCAATGGAAGAAGAACGCATTAAAGAAGTGCGTGAAGTGTCGGAAGCCGACCGAGCCAAACAAACTCGTGTGTTAGCAGCAGAAGCGGAAGCCGAAGAAATCAAAGTCCGCCAAGTCAAACAAGCGGAAGCCGAAGAGCAATCCGCCAAATACAAAGCCCAAGAAATCATTACCCTTGCCCAAGCCAAACTGGACTCTGCACAAAAAGAAGCCGATGCCAAAATCAAACTTGCTGAAGGCATTAAAGCCGAAGAATCCGCTCATGGCATGGCGGAAGCTGTGGTATTAGAAGCCAAAGCCGCAGCCCTAGAAAAAGAAGGACTTGCCAAAGCCAATGTGATAAAAGCCACAGGCGAAGCCGAAGCCGAAGCTCGCCTAAAATCTGGACAAGCCCAAGCCCAAGCCGACCGAGAAATCGGCATGGCAGATGCCGAAGTCATCTCGGCTCGTGGACAGTCTAATGCGACTGCGGAGCGTGAAGTCGGACTTGCCAAAGCAGAAGTTACTCGTGAGCACTTTAAAGCCGAAGCGGACGGTTTGGTGGACAAATTCAATGCGATGGATAGCATGAGTGCGTCTGCTCGTGAGCATGAAGAATACCGCATGAGCTTAGAAACGGCATTAAAAGAGGCGTTAGCGTCTATCGAGGCAGGTAAAGAAATCGCCAAAGAAAATGCGGTGGTGCTTGCTACTGCTCTTGAGCGTGCGAAGATTGATATTGTCGGTGGCGAAGACCACTTCTTTAACAATTTTGCCAAATCCTTGTCTATCGGTAAGGCGATTGACGGCTTGGCAGAAAAATCCAGCACGTTAAATGGTATCATCAATCATGTGGTGGCGGATAAAATCGCTCGTTCGGTAAATGGTGAGAATGTTAGTACAAATAACCCAATGCCACCACGACCGAATGAATAATGAATTGAAAAAATAAGTAACTTGAAAAAGGGCTGTTGCAAAGTATGCAATAGTTCCAATAATCATGGAAAATTAAACAGTAGATTTTTTGGAAAATAAAATGATTCAAGAAGAAAGATTTAGCATTTTTGATAGTTTACGAATGGATTTCGGTCATTCAGATAGACACGATGGTAAAGTGCATGATATTCCAAGTTTTATGCTTCGGAGATTTACATAATGACCGACCAAGACCAAACAACCCAACAATCCGAAGCGGTAGCCACAGGCAACGCCTACGACCTAATCAAAAAACGCCTAACCGAACAAGGCAACACCCTATCCGCTCAAATTCAAGGCTTAAATGACGCACGCCTAGCCGAATTTGGCAACACGCAAATGCAAGTCTTAGCACGCACTCGCATACGCACCGACAACAACTGTATCGCTCGTGATATGGTACAAGTCGGCAATTATCTGCTATTCGGCTACAACGTCCACATGGGGCTAAAACAAGAAACCCACATATCAGACGTACTTTCGCTCTATCAACTTGTCAAACCGCAAACAGACAATTTAACCGACAGCGAAAGTGAAAACGAATACACGCTTGAGCCAGTTCCGCTGACAGGCACATTTCTTGACCAAGCCAATTTTATCCAAGATTTTAACGAACTGTATCGTTATTACAAAAACACCAAATTATTACAACTACTGATTAAAGACGGCAAACTACTCATCGCCTTTCAAATAGGCGAACGCATCACCGACATTCGTGTGTTCCGTTTTGCCCTAACTTTTAATAAACAGTCTTTTAACACGCAATCCGCTCACGGCATTGACATCACCTACATGGACAATCGTGGCGAGCGGGACATCGCCCTACCGCCAGAGTACGATTTTGACTGGCTTGCGACCAGTCGTGAGCATATTGTCAATGGCAAATTTCCGCATATTAACATTTTGGATACGCTGTTTGTGGAAACCATGAACGGCGATTTGACTATCAAAATTGAAAATAACACGGACACAGGGCAAGGCATTTTTAGCGAACCTGTGCAGGATAAAAGTCAATCAATTAACGATGCACAGATTTTTTATGCCAAAGTCGGCAGTTTGATTTTGTTAAAAATTTTGCCGTATCGTGAAACGGATTTTCGCTTTTTGGTTTACAACACCTTGACCGAAAGCGTTATTCGCCTTGATGCGATTGGGCAATCGTGCGTGCAATTACCAGAAAATCATGGCATTGTTTTTCCAAATGGTTATTATTTACAAACAGGCGATTACAAACTTTTTGATGAGCAAAAATACCAATCCGCCAATCTCAAATTTTTGAAAAAAATCATCTCGCCCAATGGCGAAGACGTGCTGTTTTTGTTTTACGATGTATCAGCAGGCGTTACAGGGCTTTTTGCCTACAATCTCATCAAAAAACAACTGCAAAATCCGATTTTTTGTCATGGCATGGCACTCGCCAATGACGGCACGTTGGTGCTGTTTACGTCCGATGAAGAGCCGACACGCATTCACCCGATGCAGATTTGGCAAACGCCATTTGTTTCCGAAGAATTTGTGCAAAATCAAGTAGAAAGCACGAGTTTTTATGGGAAAATTGGCAATAAAGAATTGGTGCGTGGTATTTCCGATTTGTACAGTATTATTCGTTTGATTAACAATCAAAGCGTTTCGCAAAAGCTGTACGAAGAATTGTCAAAAAACGCAAGTAAACTGTTTGACACTTATTATTGGCTGAACGAGCCGATTTTAAAAGACATTGCCCACACGATTAAAGACGTGATAGCGACTAGCGAGCTTGTCATTGATGAGTTTGCCAAAGTGCAAAGTATCCAAAAACAAACGCAAAAAGCCGTTACCGATGCCGAAAGCAAACAAACCGAAATTTTTCGGCAAATTCGCATAACCACGTTTGAAACCGCAGACGATTTTGTCAAACAGTTAAACGCTTTACGCCAACAAAAAGGGCATTTGGCAAGCCTTGAAAATTTGCGGTATTTGGAGGTTGCCAAACTTGACAATTTAAAATCGCAAATTGACACGCAAGAACGAGAATTTGCCGAACAAACCGTGAATTTTTTGAGTGGCGAAAAAGCGTTGGCAAGCTACGAAAACGTTTTGACCGACATCAACGCCCAACTTGACAAAGCCACGACCAATGCCGAACTTTCGCCAATCTTGCAGACGATTGACGACACGGCTCACGGCTTAGATTTATTGACTGAATTATTGGGTTCGCTTGATGTTGCCGATGCCACAATTCGCACGCAGATTATTGATGAAATCGGTACAATTTATTCAAACTTAAATCAAAGTAAAGCCAATCTTAATCATAAACGCAAAAATCTTGGTTCAACTGAAGCCATCGCCCAGTTTGGGGCATCGTTTAAACTGTTTAGCCAATCTATTAACAATGCGTTATCCATTGCCACCACGCCTGAAAAAGCCGATGAGCAATTGGCAAGATTGCTTGTGCAATTAGAAGAGATTGAAAGTCAATTTAGTAATCCTAACAATTTTGTTGGCGATGAGTTTTTGGCGGACATTATTGCCAAACGAGAAGAGATTTACGAAACCTTTGAAACGCAAAAACAAAGCCTACTAGACGCACGCAACCGCAAAGCCCAAACCTTGACAGACGGGGCGTTGCGTATGCTTGAGAGTATCAAAAAACGCACGCAAAGCACAGGGGCGACAGGTTTTAACGATGAAGACACGCTGAACACTTATTTTGCATCGGATAATTTGGTGCAAAAGGTAAGAGCTATTGCCAAAGAGTTGCAAACGCTGGGTTTTAGCGTAAAATCGGACGACATAGACGCACGGCTAAAAGCCATTCAAGTGGAAAGTTTTAAAAATCTCAAAGACAAAAGCGACTTGTTTGAAGCAGGTGGCAATGTTATCAAATTGGGCAAACATCGCTTTTCGGTCAATACGCAACCGCTTGATTTAACGCTTTTGACAAGGGATACGGATAGCGGAAAACAGCTCAATTTGCATTTGACAGGAACGGACTTTTATCAAGAAATTCACGAACCACGCCTTGACGACTTAAAAGCATTTTGGGACATGAATTTGGCAAGCGAAACCGCAAGCATATATCGTGGCGAGTTTTTGGCGTACAGCATGATACAATCCGCCAAACAAGGGCAAGACGGCTTAACGACTGAAAAGCTGTATCACGCTTTTGACAATAGCCAACATTTGCCAAATCCTGAAAATGACAGTCAATTATTAGATTTGGTAAAAAGTTATATTACGCCACGTTATCAATTAGGCTATGAAAAAGGTATTCATGACCATGATGCGACCTTGATTTTATTACAAATTTTGCCCTTGTTAAAAACCGCAGACTTGCTGACGTTTGAGCCGAGTGTGCGAGCGTTGGCACAGATTTTTATGTATCAAATCAATTTGCAAAAAAAGCAAGAAATTGGCGAAAATTGGTTTACTATTAATCAATCCGCCATTTCTCATTGGCAAGACCGAGCGATTATCGCTTATCAATTGCAACAAGCGTTAAACAGCGACACCGCCAAAAATCTGTTAGTTGCCGATATTCAAACGGTTTTAACGCGGTTCGTTGCCGAAAAATTAAACGGCTTATTTGACTTATCGCACATTGCTTTGGCAAGTGATTATTTAGCACAGGCTTTAGGAAAAGCGGAAAATGAAACAGCGATTTTAACTTGGCAAACTTCGCAGCAAGCCGATAATCTTTATCAAAAATTGCAAACAATAGTTGGTTTAGAGCGGTTTAATTATTTACAATCGGTTTTGGCAAAATTAACGTTTGAACCAAAATCCGCCTTTGAATTGGCGACAACTTGGCTGAATGCCTTGCTTGAAAATTTACAACATCAAGATGAAGAAAACCAACAAAATTGGTCGCATTACATTGCAGAAACTTCGGCTATGCTTATCATTAGAAGTGATGATAAAACCGAGAATTTTAACCGACAAATCAGCCCTATTTCGTTAGAAATTAGCGTAAACGGTTTGCTTGGTGAACACAGCAAAATCCACAATCAAACGCTAAACTTTAGCCTTGATAGCTTTTTGAGCCAAATGTATCAGCACCAAAGCGTTACCATGCCAAACTTTGACAGCTACAAACAGTTGCGTTCGCAGATTTTGCACACCGCAAAAGACGAGTTACACCTATCCGAATTTGTCGCTCGTCCGCTGTCGTCTTTTGTGCGTAACCGCTTGATTGATAACGTTTATTTACCGTTAATTGGCGATAACCTTGCCAAACAAATGGGAACGGTTGGCGATAACAAACGCACCGATTTGATGGGTTTACTGATGATGATTTCTCCCCCCGGTTACGGCAAAACCACGCTGATGGAATATGTGGCGAACCGTTTGGGCTTGATTTTTATGAAAATCAACTGTCCGTCATTGGGGCATGATGTAACATCGCTTGACCCTGCCAAAGCACCGAACGCCACCGCCCAAAACGAACTTGAAAAGCTCAATTTGGCGTTGGAAATGGGCAACAACGTCATGTTGTATCTTGACGATATTCAGCATACCAATCCTGAATTTTTGCAAAAATTCATCTCGCTGTGCGATGGCACAAGGCGGATTGATGGCGTGTGGCAAGGGCAAACCAAAACTTACGATATGCGTGGCAAAAAGTTTTGCGTGGTGATGGCGGGCAATCCGTACACCGAAAGTGGCGAAGTGTTCAAAGTGCCTGATATGCTTGCCAACCGTGCCGATATTTATAATCTTGGCGATATTTTGGGCGGTACGGCGGACATTTTTGCGTTAAGCTATATTGAAAACGCCTTGACGAGCAATAGCGTGCTTGCACCGCTTGCCAACCGTGATATGGCGGACGTTTACGCCTTGATTGACAAAGCCAAAGGAATTGCTAACACACATGAATTATCCTACAATTATAGTTTAACAGAAATTAACGAAATCGTGGCGATTTTGCAAAAAATGTTCGCCATTCAAGACGTGATTTTGCAAGTCAATCAAGCCTACATTGCGTCCGCAGGGCAAGATGACAACTACCGCACCGAGCCTGCGTTCAAGCTACAAGGCAGTTACCGCAACATGAACAAAATGACCGAAAAACTGTCAAGTGTCATGAACCAAGCGGAACTCAATCAGCTGATAGACGACCATTATCTTGGCGAAGCCCAACTTTTGACCAAAGGCACAGAAAGTAACTTGTTAAAACTTGCCGAACTTCGCAACGTGATGACCGCCGAGCAAGCCGAGCGTTGGCAACAAATCAAAGCCGACTTTATGCGAAACAAGGCAATGGGTGGCGACAGCAACGACACAGGCAATCGCATTGTTGCACAGCTTGTAGATATGGTGAATGGTTTTGGAGCGATTAATAAAACCCTACATCAACAAGCCGAAAAATGGGCGGATACGCAACAAAACTATGCTCAAAACAATGCAATTAGTCAGCATAAAACCGAAGAATTGTTTGTTAAATTAAGTGAAAATTGGCAACAAAATATTGCCAATCAACAAGATAGTTTTATCAAATCGCAACAGCAATTTGGCAGTCAAATTCATGATAAATTAAATGAAAATTTGGATAAAAATCTTGCTAATTTTCAACAAATTTACCAAAATCAACAAGCATTGGCAAAATTACAACAGCAAAATCAGCAAGTTTTATTAACAGAGATTTTAACTCATCTAAGCAATGCAATTGAAAGTTTACAACAAAATTCAGCTAGTAATCCGCAAAATAAAGAACAAAATTTGGTTAATACAGCCAATACACAAGCGGAACAAAATCAACAACTTGTGAATGCGTTGAAACAGGTGTTAGAACCGTTTATTATGCGGTTTGATGAAAAATTACGCCTTGACATGAGTACTGATGAAAGCGGAAAATTGTTGGTGAGTAATTTGCGAAAATTAACGCAGATTTTTGGGGATTGATGAGAAAAATTAATTATATTTGTACGGTGGGTTAGCATGAACGTAACCCACCAAACTCCCTATATATTTTGAAAAAGGCGTTATTTTTTCACAATTTTTTGACTGTTAAAAACCAAATCTGTATCAGCAAAATCCAATGCCGTTAAGCGTTTTAATTCATTATAGGCTTGGTGTGTTGGGTCAAGCTCCAAGCCTTTATCCTTGCTTTGTTTGGTAGAAGTAACATCGGCTGTCAAAAACTCGCCTGTGTTTGTCAAAGTCAAGTTTAAAATCGGTGCGATGCCGTTTAAACCACGCACGTTGAACGCCCCATAAGTGTTAAAATTTCCCAAACTATAAGCGATAAAACGGTTTTTGTACAGCTCAACGCCACGAGTAACGTGCGGTCCATGCCCAATCACCACGTCCGCACCCACATCAATCACGCCATGCGAAAACGCATACACATCGCCACGTTTTTCATTCAGATAGATTTCAGTGGTTTTTGGCACACGCACATGCTCCGCCCCTTCAGCTCCGCCGTGAAATGACACAATGACGATATCCACTTTTTTATCCAACGCTTTCACCAGTTTTTTGGCATTGTCCAAGTCGTTAATATTTACCGTTCCCACATTGGGGGCAAAGGCGACAAAGCCGTAACGAATGCCATCTTTTTCAAAAATGGTGGTCGGTTTTGTCAAAAGCCCTGCATAATGAATACCAACATTATCCAACGCCGTCATCGTGCTTTTTCGTCCCACATCGCCAAAATCACCGACATGGTTGTTGGCAATGCTCATCACGTTAAAGCCTGCGTCTTTGATGGTTTTGGCATAACGCACAGGCATACGAAAAGCGTAGCAAGTGCGTGGTTTTTCGCTCGTTTTGGCAACATTGTCCGTTTTGTCCGTTTGGCTGACAGGCGGTGTTACCGTGGGTTTTGGCTCAGGTGGGCATTTGGTAGAAATGCCATCATCGGTAATCGTTCCTTCCAAATTGCCAAACACCACATCGCCTTTTAAATAAGGCAAAACGTGAGCGAAACTGTCCTTGCCGTCATTGGGTGGTAAAAATCCAACATTTGGAAAATTTGACCCCATCATCACATCACCGACCGCCACCACATTTACCAAAGGTTTTTTTGTCGTTTGGCTAGAATTGTCGTTATTGGGGCTGATGGTTGTCAAATTCATATCAGAATTGGCAGACGTTTGCGACAGCCCACTATCACAAGCAAGCAAACCCAACGCACCCAAACTTAAAATACTCAAAGCGCGCATGATATTTTCCTTATCTTTTTTTGGTAGCGTAAAAATTACAAGTTTTGGAAATTTTATTTTATTAAATGTAGGGTGGATTAGCGATAGCGTAACCTGAGAAGCACTGCTTCGCAAGACGAAGTGCAATTTAAGACATTTTCATGGTGGGTTACGCCCAAAAAGACGGGCTAACCCACCCTACAAAAACTTACTTTTTAAACACTACCTTTTTTTAAATCTTTTTTTCAAATTTCAAAACAGTATAAAGGCATTGACAAAAAAAATCCATCATTCACTTTGACAAAAAACAACAAAATATCACAAGTTATGGTAAAATGGCGTGTTAAATTTTTGATGAAAAATCAATCTTGTAAAACTTTTTTGAGAAATTATTATGAAATTAAGCGAAAAATGGCTCAGAGAATGGGTAAATCCAGCCCTAACCGCAGAACAAATCGGCGAACAATTGACAATGGTAGGCTTAGAATTGGACGATTTAACCAAAGTTGCCAAAGATTTTAGTGGCGTGGTAGTAGGCGAGGTTTTGACGTGTGAACAGCACCCCGATGCTGACAAATTAAAAGTAACGACCGTGAATGTCGGCACAAGTGAGAATTTGCAAATCGTCTGTGGTGCACCCAATGTCGCTGTCGGTGTCAAAGTGCCTGTGGCTTTGGTCGGTGCAAAACTGCCACCTGCTGACGGTGATGACAAGCCTTTTGCCATCAAAAAAGGCAAACTGCGTGGTGTAGAGTCTAACGGTATGCTGTGCGGTGGTAGCGAGATTGATTGTGATGATGGCGTGGACGGTTTGTTAATTTTGCCAAGCGATGCCCCAGTCGGCACAGATGTGCGAGATTATCTTGAGCTTGACAATCATGTACTAGATATTTCTATCACGCCAAACCGTGGCGATTGCTTTAGCGTGCGTGGCATTGCTCGTGAAGTGGCGGTGTTAAACGGTTTGCCTTTTGCCTTGCCATTTGACGCTATCAAAAGCCCAGTAGCCACCGACCAAACTCAAGCGGTAAGTGTTAGTACAAGCGACTGCCCACGTTATTACGTCCAAGTCGTCAGCGATTTAGACGGTACAACGCCATCACCTGATTGGCTCAAAAAATCATTGACAGCGCTGGGGGTCAAGCCACGCAATTTGTTGGTTGATGTGACCAATTTTGTGTTGTTTGAACTTGGACAGCCGTTGCACGCTTTTGACAAAGACAAAATTGTCGGCACAATCCAAATCCGCCACGCCAAACAAGGCGAAACTTTGCAACTGTTAAACGAACAAAACATCAGCTTGCAAGGCGATGAATTGGTGATTGCCGATGATGCAGGCGTGATTGCGTTGGCAGGGATTATGGGCGGACTTCGCACGGCGGTGACCGATGACACCAAAAACGTGGTGATTGAAAGTGCCTTTTTTAAACAATTGGCAATTGCGGGCAAAGCACGCCGTTTTGGGCTACACACAGACGCAAGCCAGCGTTTTGAGCGTGGCGTGGATTTTGAATTGCCAAAACTTGCCCTAGACCGTGCGGTCAGCCTATTGGCACAGTTTGGCAATGGCAAAGTCGGTCAAATCACGTTGGTTGAAAACGTGGACGAATTACCAAAACGTAACAGCGTAACCTTGCCATTATCGCAAGTTACCGCTTTGTTAGGTATTGAAATTGATAAGCAAAAAATCATTGATATTTTAAAAAGTCTAAATATTAGCGTTGCGGATAATGGTGATAATCTTATCTGTACGCCACCGAGCCACCGTTTTGATATCAATATTCCTGAAGATTTAGTAGAAGAAATTGCCCGTATTTATGGCTATAATAACATTGAAAACCGTCTGCCAGCCTTTCATAGCAACCTATTTGACAACAAAGCCCAAAACACCTTGCACGATGTCAAAATGGCATTGGTGAATCAAGGCTATTATGAAGCGGTGAGTTTTAGTTTTAGCGATGATAAAATTGAACAATTGTTTAATAGTGAAAATCTGGCAACGCCATTGGCATTGGCAAATCCGATTTCATCAGACCTAGCAGTCATGCGTAGAACTTTGTTATCAAGCCTATTGCCATGCGTGGTTTATAACATTAACCGTCAGCAAAACCGTGTCAGACTGTTTGAAACAGGTTTACGCTTTGACGGTAGCGAGATTGCCAATTTAAAACAAGTGGAAAGCCTTGCCATCGTTGCGGTTGGCGAACAAAATCCAGAGCAACCGTTTAACAAAAATGCCACCGATTTTTATGACCTAAAATCTGCGGTTGAAAGCGTTCTGCCACGTGCGTTATTGGCAAGCCAAGCGGTGCAATACGAGCGTAGCCAACAGCCATTTTTGCACCCAGGGCAAAGTGCTGATGTGATGGTAAATGGGACAACGTTGGGCTGGCTTGGACAGTTGCACCCACAAGTTGCCAAAGCGTTGGATTTGCCGACAACGTGGGTCGCCCAGCTTGATTTGCAACCATTAATTGATTTGCACCAAGACCAAACGAATGTTGTTTCACCAAGCAAATTCCCACAAGTTCGCCGAGATATCGCCGTGCTTGCCGACAAAAATATTGACGTGCAAACCTTGAGCAACGCCATCATTAAGCTTTCTGGCGATTTGTTAAAAGATATTTGGTTATTTGATGTGTACCAAGGCGAAAAACTGCCAGCCGACAAGCGTTCTTTGGCGTTTGCATTGGTTTGGCAAGACAATCAAGCCACCCTTGCGGACGATGTGATTAATCAAAAAATGCAAGCCATCATTGATATGCTTGCCAATGATTATCAAGCAACGCTGAGAGATTGATAACGTTAAACAGTTGATATTGTTAATTTATTTGATGAATGGTATTGAGTTTTTAAAAAGATATCTTTTTTTAAAACAAAATACAATTCATCAAAAATAATCAATTTTTCATCAAAATTTACTTGTAACTTTGTTAAAATATGCTAAAGTAAACACTTGTGCATATAGTTGTTTTATTTAAAGGATAATCACGCAATGAATAACACCACTTTAACCAAATCAGAAATGATTCAATATCTGATGGATAACCAGTCTATGACACGCCAAGAAGGACGGTTGTTTGTTGAAAGTTTTTTTGCGGTATTGTCAGACCATTTGGCAAAAGGTCATCAAGTCAAGTTGTCAGGTTTTGGCAATTTTGATATCAAACAAAAAAAGCAACGCCCAGGGCGTAATCCAAAGACAGGCGAAGCCATCGCTGTCACTGCTCGCCGTGTCGTTACCTTTAAAGCAGGTCAAAAAATGCGTCGCCGTGTGGAAGAAAATTTGTTTAGCAACTAATCCACTGCTGATAAAAATCTATCAGCCATAAAAAAAAGGAAGTGTGAAACTTCCTTTTTTTGTGGGTAAAATCCAATTATTTTGCCACGCTTGCAGGGGTTGAAGCAACTGACGCAGGGGCAGAAGCAGTCGCTGTCGCTTGATTTTCATTCCAAATCGCAGGATATTTGTAACCAGGGAAAGTTTCATGTGCGTATTTTTTGAACTCGGCTGAGTTGTACGCATTGGTTACGTCTTTCACCCATTTGCTATCTTTATCTTTGGTACGCACGGCAGACCAGTTTACATAGGCAAAACTTGGCTCTTGGAATAATGCTTCGGTCAGTTTAATGCCTGAGCTTGTCGCATAGTTGCCATTGACGACTGCAAAGTCCACATCAGAGCGAGAACGTGGCAGTTGGGCGGCTTCTAATTCTACGATTTTGATATTTTTGGTATTCTCGGCGATATCCGCTTTTGATGCGGTCAATGGGTTGATACCGTCTTTTAGCTTAATCCAGCCCAATTCGTTTAACATCACCAACGCACGAGCAAAGTTACTTGGGTCGTTTGGTGCTGATAGGCTTGAGCCTTCTTTGACTTGGTCAAGTGCGGTTAATTTGCCTGAATAAATGCCAAGTGGGGCAGTAGGTACTTGGAAAACTTCAATCAAATCAAGGTTATGGGTTTTTTTGAAGTCATCAAGATAAGGTTTGTGTTGGAAAATATTGATGTCAATATCGCCACTGGCTAAGGCTTGGTTTGGACGCACATAGTCCGAAAACTCAACCAATTTGACTTTATAGCCTTGTTTTTCAAGTTGTGGTTTGACGCTGTTTTTTACCATATCGCCAAAATCACCCACAGACGTACCAAACACGATTTCAGGTTTGTTTGGGTCAATGCCTGTTGCGTCTGCACTGGTCGCTGACGCTGTTTCAACCGTTGTCAAAGCGGTGCTGACTGAGGTTGAGGCTTGGGCTTGTGGTTCGGCTGGTTTTTGTTCAGGTTGGCTACAGCCGACCAAAACCAAACTTGACAAACCGATGGTTGCAAAAATCTGGGTTAAACTGGTGTGAATTTGGGTGTTTTTCATAAATTTTTTTCCAAAATGAAGCGAGTTTAAGAATTTGCCAATTTGTTTAAACGTCAATTTGTTTAAACGTAGCGATTGGCAGATAAAAAAAGTGTCAATACATTAACATAATTGTCATGTTTTTGTTATTAATTTTTGCTATGCTGATATGAAATTTTTTCATATAATCAATAACTTTTTTTAATATTTTTATTTTTTTTAGAAAAACTCAACGTTTATCCAGTTTTTCTGCCAAAAAGTTACCAATGCCTTGGATAATAATCACGATAAGTACCAACAAAACCACCATAAAAATCATTACATCATTTTGGTAACGGTTATAGCCATAGCGGATTGCCAAATCGCCCAAACCGCCACCGCCAATCATACCTGCGGCGGCACTGTACGACAGCAAACTGATGGTTAGCGTGGTGATACTTAAAATCAAACTGGCACGAGATTCTACTAACAAAATTTTGCTAATAATTGTCCAATTGCTTGCCCCCATAGATTGCCCCGCTTCAATGATACCACGAGGCACATCACGCAAATTTTGCTCAACAAGGCGTGCAAAATAAAACAGCCCTGCAAGGCTCAAAGCGACCGAAGCGGCGACAGGCCCGATGGTCGTGCCAGCCAACAAACGTGTCGCAGGGATAATTACAATCATCAAAATCACAAAGGGAAATGCCCGCATGAGATTGGTAACATTGCCCAAAATGCTGTAAAAAAGTTTGTTTTCGGCAAGTTGGTTTTTGCTCGTCATAAATAATGCCACGCCAAGTAACGTGCCAAACACCACCGATACAACCGTTGAAATGCCAACCATAATCAGCGTGTCCAAAAACGCTTGCCAAATTTCTTCTCGCATTGCCCAAAGATTGTTGGTTGCAGATTGCCAAGTTAATTCATTTGCCATATTTTTATCCAATTTTTATGCTTTTTTTTGTAGATTTTTTGGTTATTCTTCTTCAATCAATCGCTGTCCGATTTCGGTTTGTGCGTGAATTTCGCCATTTTTAACATCAGAAATTTCAAGCAATCGCCCACCATCAAGCAACGCCACACGGTTACACAAACGGCGAATAACGGACATTTCGTGCGTTACGATGACGATAGTTACGTTGAATTTTTCGTTGATGTCTTTTAGGCAGTTTAATACGCTTTTTGTCGTTGCAGGGTCAAGGGCGGAAGTCGGTTCGTCCGCTAGCATGACGTGTGGGCTAGGGGCTAAGGCTCGTGCAATGCCTGCTCGCTGTTTTTGTCCGCCTGATAGCTGAGCAGGGTAGTGGTTGGCACGATTTGCCAAGTCCACAATCTCAAGGCATTCCATCACTCTTGGCATGATTTTGGCTTTTTCCCAACCTGCGATTTCTAACGCAAAAGCTACATTTTCGGCAACGGTACGGTTTGCCATAAGATTAAATTGTTGAAAAATCATGCCGATATTTTGGCGAGCGTGGCGTAAATCGTGGTTTGACAAAGCGGTCAATTCTTTACCGTCAATGGTAACTTTGCCAGAATCTGGGCGTTCTAGCAGATTGATTAGGCGAAGTAGGGTGGATTTGCCCGCACCTGAATAGCCCATTAAGCCAAAAATCTCGCCTTGTTTGATGTTTAGCGAAGTCGGCTCAACGGCGGTAAACCAGTTGCCGTCTTGGGTTTGGAATGTTTTGGTAACGTTGTCAAGAATAATCATGGTCGTTTTAAAAAGTTTAAAAGAACATAATTTTATCATACCTAAAGAAAAAGGTTATAAAAACTTTGGAAAATATTTATGCAAAGTTATCAATTTTTTTAAAAATGGTTAAAATTTAACCATGTTAAAGATTTGGGCTGACAGGCAAAGTCACCAAAAACCGTGTTTTGCCGTCAAGTGTATCGGTGATAATCGTGCCATGATGGGCGGTTACGATTTGTGCAACCAGCGACAAGCCAAGCCCTGAGCCTTTTTTCTCTTGTTGCAACCGCACAAAAGGCGAAAAAATCTCGGTGCGTTTGTCTTCTGGTATGCCTGTGCCTTGGTCTATCACGGCTAGGCGTATGCGGTGATAAGTGGGCGTGTCGGTCGTGGTTTTGTCCGTTTTTTTGCGAGCAAAAATCGTTGATTTGGTTTTTTGGGTTAGACTGCGTTTGTCGGCTGTGTCTTTTACCAAATTTTCGTTTGTTAAATCTTCATTTGCCAAATGGTTATCGGTCAAATTTTCGCCATGTTGATATATTTCATCATCAACATTTTCAACATCATCATGATGATGATTTTCCAACAAATTATCCGTTTCAGGCAAATGAATTTCGTTCCCCAACTCATCAATGGCGTATAACTGCACGGTCACAGGTGGTATGCCGTGTAAATGGGCATTGTCCAAAAGATTTCTGATAAGATGGGTCAAAAGTTTTTCTTGCCCTTGTATATGTACATGAGAACCAATAAAAGTCGCCTGTGGGTAGTGTTGCACTTCGCTATTGACAAGCTCATACAGGTCAATATCCGCCATTTTTTCAATGGCGTGTCCTGCGTCCATACGGCTCACGAGTAAAATACTTTCAACCAAATCATTTAACCCTGTCAAATCACGATTGACCGCTGCCGCTCGGCTGTGAAATTTTTCTTGGGCTTTTTCGTCCAATTGATTGGCAAGCATACCCATCATTTCAATCTGTAGGCGAATGCGAGTAATCGGCGTGCGGATTTCGTGGGACGCATGAGCCAACAAAAGTTTGTTTGCGTTCATCAAGGTTTCAATGCGTTCGGCAGTTTGGTTAAAACCATTTGCCAAAGTTGCGATTTCATCATTGCCAACAGGTGTAACTCGCACGCTAAAATCGCCCGCCCCCAATAGGCTGATTTGTTGGCTTAGCTGATTAATCCGCCATGTCATCGTGCGAGTGATAAACCACAGCATTGCCGACATGATAATGAGCAATAACAATGTACCGCTAATCAAGTTAAACGCAGGGGAAACCGCAGGTTTGCTACTGATTTTGGAATGGTATAGCACCACATAGCCGTGGCTTGCGATTTGGATTTCGGTGGGGCGTTTGGGGTCGTCATGCGGAAAAATTTGCTGATACAAAGTCGGCTTTGGCGGTAGCATATCAGGCAATTTGCGTGGGGTCATAATCGCTTCGCCTGTCGCACCGTCATACAAGCCAAACTGAGCGTCTAGCGACTCGCTATACACATTAAAACTTCGGCGAATGAGTGCTAACAGATAGCGAGCCTCTAGGCTTTGACCATTGTTTTGTGCGTCACGCAACTGTTCTAACACAGGGGATAATTGCTGGGTGACTTGACTGGCAATCACTTGATGGCGAGTGTTGGTTGATGTGTCGTGTACCAAATGGGTCAAAACTACCATCGCCAACGCAAAAATAATCAATGCTAACATGACGCTGGCAAAGAGTTTTATAAAGACGCTATCAAATTTTAACAAGCGATTTTTCATAAACAACGTAAAAAATCTAAAAAATTACACTTGGTCAGTGGCAAATTGATAACCGACACCACGCACGGTAATAATGCGTTTTGGTTGGCGTGGATTGTCTTCAATCAATGCACGCAAACGAGAAATATGCACGTCAATGGCACGGTCAATATTATCACTGCTATCATCATTTGGCATGGCATGCCAAAGCTGTTCACGGCTTAACACCTTGCCAGAATGGGTGGCAAAATAGTGGAGCAATTGGAATTGATGGGTCGTCAAACGCACAGGCTCATCATCAATGGTAACTTCGTGGCTGTCTGGATACACTTTTAGGCGACCAAAGGTCAAATTGTCTTCTTTTTGTTGGTGAGCAGGCAGGTCATGACGGCGTAAAACCGCACGGATACGAGCGAGCAACTCTCGTGGTTCAAATGGTTTGGCGATATAATCATCAGCACCCATCTCAAGCCCTAACACTCGGTCGGTGGTATCGCCTTTTGCCGTAAGCATGACAATCGGCGTGTGCGATAGACGGCTGTCTTTGTGCTGACGCACTTTTTGGCAAACTTGCATACCGTCCATATCAGGCAACATCAAATCCAAGATCATCAAATCCACAGGCTTGGCAGGCGTGTTCAAAATTTCTAAGCCTTGCGTTGCCGTTGGTGCGTGCGAAATGTCATAATAATTCATGCTTAAATATTCGCTAATTAGCTCGGCTAAACTTGGGTCATCTTCTATAATCAGAATATGTTTTGGGCTTTGATTGTCTTCCATTTGATTTACCTATAAAAATTGTTTTACAAAAAATTGTTGTTAGAATTGACATTATACAACTTGTTTAAAAAATATACAAAACCAATGGCAGATTCTTTACAAACCTGCCATCAAAAATCACAAAAACGTTGTGATTACATTGCAGGTTTTTGCATTTTTGGTTTTGGCACATCAGCAGGTGGTACATGGCGTTGTGATTCACGTTTTTCCATGCTCTTACCACGTTCACCTTTCATGCCTTTGCCATGAGCTTCGTACATTTGTAACTGTTGTTCCGGGGTCAAAATGCTCATAAACTGCTTTTCAGCCGTTTCGTGCAAGGCTTTTAAACTGTCCATCGTGGCTTGTTTTTGTTGATGTAATGCCAACAAAGTCGCTGTGCTTGCACCTGCTTGTTTTTGTTTGGTGATGTTTGCATCTTGTTGTTTTAGGCTGTCGTGTAGCTGTTTCATTTTGTCGTCATTTTGCTTTCTTAACGTTTCAAGTTGCTGTTTTTGAGCGTCTGTTAAATTTAGTTTGTCAAAATGATGACCGTCTTTGTCACCTTTTTTATCAAATTTTTTGTCAAAATCTTTTTTGAAATGGTGTTTTTGTTCATGTTTTGGCATGGCTTGACTGTCTTTGCCTTGGGTTTGGGCGTTGGTACTGGCACAACCTGTTACTACAAGACCCAAAGACAATAATACACCTGTGAAAAAATGTGTTTTATTTAGCATAGCTAACTCCAAATCGTTGATTAAAAAGTATGTTTAAAAAGTGACATCAAAAATATGTTAAAAATATTCAACATAAAAATATCAAAATCAAGTCATCTTTAAAGATGACTTATTGTAACAAGAAAGTCATGCTTAAATTTTTTTAAGCTGTAGAATTTTGTAAATAATTATTTCACATTCAACAAAATTAAAGCATTTTTATAACGGTTGTGTAAATTTATTCGCATGATTGCCCTAATTTTTTAACAAAACCACACAATGAACAAATCATAGCTTTTGGCAAATGAATTGTTTATAATGGTCTTTTTTAGCCACTTTTTTTGGAAAAAATATGAAAACATTGAGCAAATTCGCCACCACTGTCGCCATTTTATCTGCTTTGACAGGCTGTGCCTCAACAGGTGGCATTGACGCAACCACTGCGACCAACACCGCCGTGAATACCATCGGTACAGCGACCAATATCGGTACGGCTGTATTTCAAACCGCAGTGAACCAAAAATGCCAAAGCGAAATCAAATCAAACCAATACTATAAACTCGCAAGCCTTGCCATGACTAGCGAACAACAAACCAAAATCACCGAAAGCGTCTGTGGCTGTGTCAGCGAAAAAGCGCCACAGTCTGTTAGCTTGACGGACATGGCAACTGCCGCCATTGACAGCACCGCATGCACACAGATTGTTACCAAAGCGGTGAGTAATACCTTGCAAGCCTGCGTGAGCGAATTTGTAAAATAATTTTTGTTTTAGCAAAATTTGTTTATTAGACCTCTTTCCAAACCTTAATAGTGATTTGGTATAATACTGATTTTTAGAAAAAACAGCAAAAGCATGATACCCGAACAAGCAGAAAAACTCAGTGACGCACAATTTAAACGCTACTTTGGCATCCAAAGAAGTACCTATACTCATATGCTCACCATACTACAAGAAGCATACAACGAACAACACAAAAAAGGTGGCAGGAAAAATGAAATCAGCCTAGAAAACAAGCTCATGCTGACTTTGAGTTACTACCGAGAATATCGCACCCAATTTCACCTAGGGCAAGACTTTGGTATCAGTGAAAGTGCTGTCTGTAAAACCATCAAATGGGTAGAAAGCATACTGATAGCCCACAAAGACTTTGCCCTACCTAGCAAAAAGGCTTTATGGCAAGACCCAAACCTTGAAACCGTACTGATAGACGCAACCGAAGTACCTTGTGAGCGACCCAAAAAAAGCAACGCAGGCAATACTCAGGTAAAAGAAACACCACACCTTAAAAGCACAAATCGTTGTCGATAAAAACAGCAAAAAAATACTTTGTACCCATTTTAGCAAAGGTAAAACCCATGACTTTAAACTTTACCAATACTCAAAAATGCGTATAAAGCCTAGTATCTTAATCCAAGTAGATTCGGGCTATCAAGGCATACACAAACACCATGCCAATAGCAAATTCCCAAAAAAGAAAACCAAGCTTAATCCACTATCTAAAGTTGACAAACAAGCCAATCGAGAATTAGCTTCTGAACGGGTAACCAATGAACATGTTATCGGCAAAATCAAACGTTTTAAAATCCTAGCCTGTCGTTATCGTAATCGCAGAAAACGCTTTGGCTTAAGGGTTAATTTGATTTGTGCCATTTATAATTTCGAGTTGGGTTAGTTTGGAAAGAGGTCTATTAAAAAAGTCACAAAAAGCATTGCCAAAAAATACAAATCAGCGTATAATGTGCAATCTTATTGTATTTAAAAGTGCTTTTTGTTTTTTATTAAAAGTGCTAATTTTTTTAAATTCAATCTCCTTGCTGTTGACATGGGGTCAATGGCTGTTTAATCCGTAAGGAGTCTTTATGAGACATTATGAACTGGTATTATTGGTTCACCCAGACCAAAGCGACCAAGCCGCTGACATGGTTGAGCGTTACATCAAACTTATCAATGAACAAAATGGTGTGGTACATCGTTTTGAAGATTGGGGTCGTCGTCAATTGGCATACCCAATTAACAAAGTACACAAAGCACACTATGTATTGTTAAACATTGAAGTGGCTCAACAAACGCTTGACGAACTAGAAGAGCTATTCCGCTATAACGATGCGATTATTCGTAGTCTTGTTATCCGCCGTGATGAAGCGATTACCGAAGAATCACCATTGGCAAAAAGTGCTGAAGAAAAGCGTGCTCGTAAAGCATCACGCCGTGCAGAAGCCAGCCAAGATGATTATCAATCAGCTGACGAAGAGTCAGATGAAGATGCTGACAACAACGACGAATAATTAAGGAGACTACTCATGGCACGTTTTTACCGCCGTCGTAAATTTTGCCGTTTTACCGCTGAAGGTATCACTCACATTGATTATAAAGATGTAGATTTGCTAAAACAATACATCAGTGAAAGTGGCAAAATCGTACCAAGCCGTATTACTGGTACATCAACAAAATATCAACGTCAATTGGCAGTTGCGATTAAACAAGCTCGCTATCTTGCGTTGATTCACTACACTGACAGCCAAAAATAATCTAAGGGGTGAGATATGCAAGTTATTTTATTACAACGTATCGCTAACTTAGGTAAACTAGGTGATACAGTAAACGTAAAAGCAGGTTACGGTCGTAACTACCTTGTTCCACAAGGCAAAGCACTACCAGCAACCGAAGCAAACATTCAAAAATTTGAAGCACGCCGTGCAGAACTAGAAAAGCAAGAAGCACAAGAATTGGCAGAAGCCAATGCACGTGCTGAAGCATTGCAAGATGTGAACGTTATCATTCGTGCAAAATCTGGTGATGAAGGCAAACTATTCGGCTCTATCGGTACTCGTGATATTGCTGACGCTTTGACAAAATCTGGCTTGCCAGTTGACCGTTCAGAAGTTAAATTACCTGAAGGTGCATTGCGTAATGTTGGCGAATACAATGTGGATATCCAATTACACCACGATATCATGACCAACATTTTGGTAACGATTTTGGCAGAAGAAAGCAACGCTTAATTGATTTAAGTTTGTTAAACTTTAAAAAAGCCAAACTACAAAAAAGAGATAATTTCGGTTATCTCTTTTTTTATTTTGCAAAAATCAAGGGATTTTATCATTGATTTTTTGATGAATAAAACAGAGATTTTTTAAAAATTTTCATTGGTTTTTTGCCTAAAAATTGGGTATAGTTATCTTCCAAAATTGCAGAAGAAATGTATTTGAGAAAACCCATGTCCGAGAATAATCCCACCAATAATAGTGCAAATGATAGCGATAACACAGTAACTACTACCGAAAATCCATCAAAAGATACCAATCAACAAAAGAATAATAATGTTCACATCAATGATTTAACCCAACACAAACCGCATAGCATTGACCTTGAAAAGTCGGTGTTGGCATCGCTCATGACTTTAGAAGAAAGTTTTGACCGTATTTCGGATATTATCAGTTCACAAGATTTTTATGCCAAGCGTCATCAGTTAATTTTTGATGCGATTCGGCATTTGTCCAATGCCAATGAGCCTTATGATGTGGTGATGGTGGTGGATTGGCTTGAATCGCAAAAATTTTTGGACAAAGTGGGCGGCATGGCGTATGTGAGCGAGATTTTGTCGCAAAGTCCTGCGACTTTGTTTAATTTGACAGCCTATGCGCAGCGTGTGCGTGAGTTTTCTACCTTGCGTCAGATTATCAAGGCGGGCAATGATATGCTGGAAACTGCATACGACCCAAAGGGACGCTCGGTGAGAGAGCTCTTAGATAGGGCTGAAAGTGAGATTTTTGCGATTAATGAGCAGCACAATCGTGGCTCAACTCATAAAGGACCTACACGGTTAGATGGTGTGCTTGCCAATGTGGTGGAGACTGTGCAAGAATTAAAAAGCCGTCCTGATGGGTTAATTGGACTACAAACACCTTTTGAAGAGCTAAATAATAAAACACAAGGTTTGCAAGAAGGCGATTTAATTATCGTGGCAGGACGTCCTTCTATGGGTAAGACCACGTTTGCGATGAATTTGGTGGAAGGGATTTTAGACCATACCGATTTGCCTGTGGTGGTGTTTTCTATGGAAATGCCGTCAGAATCCATCACCATGCGTTTGTTATCGTCTTGTGGGGGTATTCATCAAGGGCATTTGCGATCTGGGCAAATGGACGAACAAGAATGGCAAAATTTAATTAGTACAGTGCTGCGTTTAGAAGAAAAAAAATTGTACATTGATGACAGTACCGCCTTGCCGCCGTCTGAGGTGCGCTCTCGCTGTCGTAGAATTGCCAAAGACCACGATGGCAAACTTGGCATGGTGATGGTGGATTATTTGCAATTGATGAAAGTGCCGGGGCTTGATGGCAATCGCGTTGCCGAAATTTCTGAGATTTCTCGCAGTTTAAAGGCATTGGCTCGTGAAATGAAATGCCCCGTGGTCGCCTTATCCCAATTAAACCGAAGTCTTGAAAATCGTCCAAATAAACGACCCATCATGTCCGATTTGCGTGAATCGGGTGCGATTGAACAAGATGCCGATTTAATCATGTTTATTTACCGTGATGAGGTGTATAATGAAAAATCCGACCAAAAGGGCATTGCTGAGGTCATCATTGGCAAGCAGCGTAATGGACCGATTGGCACGATACGTCTAGGCTTTCAGGGGCATTTTACCCGTTTTGTCAATCTGACCCCAGAGATGTACCAAGGCAATGCCTTTAGCGAGGCGAACGAATAACCCCAACCATATTAGATGACATTATGCGAAATACTCACGTTTATATTGACTTATCTGCTCTTAAGCATAACTTACAAATCGCCAAACATCACGCCCCCAACGCCAAAGTTTTAGCAATGGTAAAAGCCAATGCATACGGTCATGGGGCGGTGGAGTGTTTGCCTGCACTCACGTCTGCCGATGCGTTGGCGGTCGCTTGCTTAAAAGAAGCCATTCCTTTGCAACAAGCTGGCTGGCAAAAACCGATTGTGTTAATTGAAGGGGCTTTTAGCCTTGAAGAGTGGCAATACGCCTGTTCACATGATTTGCAATGTGTTGTTCATCATAAAGAACAGCTTAACTGGGTGTTAAATTATAATCATCAATATAAGAAACCAACCATTTGGCTAAAACTAAACACAGGCATGAACCGTTTGGGCTTTAAAGCCGATGAGATTGTTGATATTGCCAAACAATTAACCGATAAAGGTTACGAGCTGATTTTAATCAGTCATTTTGCCAATGCCGATGTCAAAAATCACCCAAGCAACCTAAATCAAATTGCCATTTTTGACAAGGTTTTGACAACTTTACGCCAACAAGTTAGCTCGAATATTCAAGGCTCATTGTGCAATTCGGCAGGGATTGTCAATTTTACCAATCAGCATTATGACTGGGTGCGAGCAGGCATTATGCTGTACGGTGCGACCCCCATTGCCGAGCAAACGGCAGACGCATTAAACCTAAAAAACGTCATGCAATTTACCGCAAGTATCATCGCCATTCACGATTTGGCGGTGGGCGACTGTGTCGGCTATGGTAGCCGTTGGCAAGCAAGCAAAGCTTGTCAAATCGGCATTGTTAGCGTTGGTTATGCGGACGGCTATCCACGTGTGGTAAGCGATGACGCTTATGTAATTGCCAATAGCAGACATTTGCCTATTATTGGACGTGTGGCGATGGATATGTTGATGGTGGATATCACAGGTATGGATATTGGCGTTGGCACAACGGTTGAACTGTGGGGCAATCAACTACCGATTGACAAAGTTGCCGAATGGAATGGCACGATTAGTTATGAATTGTTATGCCTTGTTACCAAGCGTCCTGACTGGCATTATCTTGATTAATTGTTAAAACATTTTTAAAAAACTTAACAGGTGTTTTATGTATTTTTTATTATCCCCTGCCAAAAATTTAAATGAAAAATCTGATTTTCCAACCGATTTGGCAAAGCATTTTAGTCAGCCAACCTTAATCAATCAATCTTGCGAACTGATGGCTACTTTAAAACCATTAGAACCGACCGATTTGATGGCACTGATGAAAATTTCGCATGATTTGGCAGAACTTAACGTTCAACGTAATCAAGCGTGGGCGTGGCATGATGATAAACCTTTTGACACAAAACATTCGGCAAAACCTGCCGTTTATTTGTTTGACGGTGATGTTTATATAGGGCTGGACGCTTATCATTTAAATACCAGTCAAATCAATTACTTAAATGAACATCTTGGCATTTTGTCAGGCTTGTACGGTTTATTAAAACCATTAGATTTAATGCTTGCCTATCGTTTGGAAATGGGAACAAAATTAAAAAATCCCAAAGGTAATAATTTGTACCAATTTTGGGGCGACAGCATTACCGATTTAATCAATCAGCGTATGCAAAATGCCAATCATCATACCTTGATTAACCTTGCGTCCAACGAATATTTTAAAGCGGTCAATCCCAAAAAAATCAACGCCGATATCATCACCCCACGTTTTGAAGATGGTAAAAATGGTGTGTATAAAGTGGTGAGTTTTTATGCCAAAAAAGCCCGTGGCTTGATGGTGCGATATGCTTGCCAAAACAATATCACCAATGTGCAAGATTTAAAAAACTTTGATTTAGAAGGCTATTATTTTGTGGCGGATTTATCAGATGAACTAAACTGGGTATTTAGACGAGATAATGATTAACAAATAAAAAATGATGGGCGAATATTTTCCCCATCATTTAATTAATTTTAACAAGTTTTTTAAAATTAATTCATGGTATTGGCTTGTACGATTTCAATCCAATAGCCGTCTGGGTCTTTGATAAAGGCAATATTTTTCATTGAGCCATCTTCTGGGCGTTTTTGAAATACTACGTTATTTTGGTCAAACCATGCCACTGCCTTTGCCAAATCTGGCACAGCAAAACAAATATGTCCAAAACCACGTGGCTCGCTGTTGCCATTGTGATAAGCAAAGTCTGCTTGGTTTTCTGTGCCATAATTGTGGGTCAATTCTAGCACGCCACGCTGACTAAAAGTGTATTCGGCACGTTTTTGTTCATCGCTTGGCAGATTTTTTAGTTCATCATCGCTTAATTTTGCCAAAAAATACAAATCAAACTCGGCATCAGGGTAGCTCTTTTTGTGTAAAAAAGTCATGCCTAACACGTCTTGATAAAACGCCAAAGATTGTTTTGGGTCTTTGACACGAAGCATGGTGTGGTTAAAAGTATAACCATTGGTTTGTGGTGCTGTCATAATCATTCCTAAAGTAAATAGTTAGTATAAAATTTGAAGGCATTTTACCACAAATTGATGATTTTACAGTGTTTCTCCAGTTTGTATTGTGTAATAAATTGTTAAAAATTCAAATTTGAGTAAAGATAAGAAGATTTATTTTTTAAGCCTGTTTTTCAAAATAGTTTTTAAAAATGACTTGACAAAACCAAATCTTTTCCCTTAAAATTCCACCATTGACAAAAATTTATCTACTTTTGTCAATGGTGATTCCACATTTATATAATTTTAAAAGAGTGAAAATTATATAATTCCTGAACTACGACCCTGCGTGCAACCACAATTTTTCTCACAAAAATTGTCGTTTTTTTCTGTGTAAAATTTTTGTGATGATTTAAATTTTCCCAAATTTTGGGCGAATGTAATTCGTATCTAAAATGGTTGATTTAAATTTTCAAAATTTTGCATTTTCATTTTTATTGTTAAAAATCAATAAATTAAGGGTTCGTTATGCAAAAATTTATCTTAATTCGTGGGCATCAAGGCTCTGGCAAAACCACCTTTGCCAAGCAAAAATTGACCGAATTTGCCGAAAAATTCCCCCACGCCACCATCATTCACTTAGAAAATGACCTACTTTTGACCGATGAAAATGGCGTATATCGCTGGTCGGGCGATTTGGTGGACAAGGCTCAACGCCAAAATCTCGCCACCTTTAAAAACGCTTTAAAACAAGGGCAACAAAACCCAAGCCAAGATATTTTGATTGTCAATTCTAACACCAATCAAAAATCGTCCGCTTGTATCCATTTGATTACCATGGCGAAAAGGTTCGGTTTTGACGTGGAAATTTACCGTTTGCACAACTTTTTTGACAACACTCACAACGTCAAACGGGCGGACGTGCTGACTGCGTATGTCAATTTGAACAACAACAAATTGCGTGATGAAATCCACGTCCCTGCCGTTAAGCCGATTGACGATGAAACGCAAGCATTCGTGGATAAAATGCACACCTTTAGCAAGGGTAAACTACCCTTTGATGAGACGCAAAATACTTTTGTTACCGAAGATTATTTGACCTTTGCTCGCAAAAATTTTGTGAAAAAACAAAGCCGTACTTATCCAGATTTGTACGTTTTAAAATACGCTCGTCATGTGTTTTATGAAAATCGTTTTGACAATGCCCTGCTTGAAATGCGTGGCTTGGTGATTGATAAACATCATCAAATTATCGTGCGTCCGTTTAAAAAAGTGTTTAATTATTTTGAACGCATTGCCAAAAACAGTCCCTATCCGATTGCCATTGCTGATGAACGTTTGGTCAATGCGGTGGTGAAAGTGAACGGCTTTTTGGGCGTGTGTACTTATGTTGATTTGGCTAAAAATCACCCAAGTTTTAACGCCGATTTTGATAAAAAAGTGTTGTATTCCACCACAGGTTCGCTGGATAGCAGTTTTGTCGAAATGACCAAAAATCATTGCGAACAATACGAAAACGTGTTTAAACAATTCCCTAACCATACCTTTTTGTTTGAAATCACCGACCCAGAAGATGTGCATATCATCAATGAAAATTTTGGCGAAACCTTAATTGGCGTGATTGATGTGGCAACAGGCGAGCAATTTAGCGAAACACGGCTTGACGAAATTGGCGAAAAATTTGGCTTAAAACGTCCTGAAACGATTAAAAAAATCGCTTTTGGTGAGTTAAAAAATTTGCTTAAAACAGTCAAACACGAAGGTTTTATGGTGTTTGACAGTCAAAGCGGTGAACTATTATTTAAACTCAAATCACCGTTTTATTTGGTGTCAAAATTTTTTGGTCGCAGTCAAGATAAAAATTTGGCAAGTAAACTCAACAAGCAAAACGTAGACGAAGAATATTATCCGCTGGTGGATTATATCAAGGTGAATAAAGAGGCGTTTAATGCGTTGGATGAGCTTGGCAAAATCACCTTTGTGCAACAGTTTTTGGAAAAATTGGACTGATGAATAAAGTTTATCAAAGTTTAAAATCAATTATTGACGAATGTTATCGAGCGTTTGAGAAATATCCTACTCCCAAGCCACCGCTTAACATTTGTTATGAATGTTGCGTTAGTCCAAAAATCGCCAACGATTTGGTTACTTTGCCGTTAAAAGAATTAACCCAAAAACAATTGTATGAATATAACACATCTGCCAAAAATTCAGAAGAAAATCCAAATGAAATCAAATATTTTTTACCAAGAATGATTGAATTATTTGTACAAGGCGAAGAGCTTTATCATTCAACCGAGTTAAATTTTGTGCGTGTTGAAAACTGTGCAAAAGACAGTTTTTCACCAAAGGAACTCGCTGTTTGGCAAAAATTTGCTGATGCCTATTTGGACGAAATACTTAAGGTCTATTGTTGGGAAACTGAAGCTGTTTTTAGCCAATATATTGATATTTTGACGACTTTATTGATATTTCATAAGGCTCATATTGATATTCAGCCTTTTTTACAGCGTTGGCGAGATACCGAAACGCCACAAGCGATTATCCATTATATTGATTCAACGTATTCATGGTGGTGTCATGGTTTTACTAGTAATTTTGCTCATGACAAACCAACTTATGAAGAGATTGTGACAAATTGGTTGTTTGATAAAGATAATCGAGATTATTTTATCGAACAAATTTTAAATCTCGATAGCGGTATTACGCAACAATATTGCAAGAGTAATGAAATTTACACGGATATCGAGCATTTATTTGATTTGATAACATACAATTTAAAAGATTAAAGAGATATTAAAACAATGGGTAAGATTTTTTTCACATCAGATTTGCATTTTTCGCACCGAAATATTGCAAAATTCTGTCCCCACACACGCCCACAACCCACCGCAAACGGCGACATCGATACACTCGATAGCTATATGATTGAGCTGTGGAATGACACGGTGGGCGTGGACGATGAGGTGTATAATTTGGGTGATTTGACTTTTTCGCACAATTTGCGTGAGATTTTTGATGTATTAAAACAGCTTAACGGTCGTCATCATCTGATTTTTGGCAATCATGATGATATTGTGCAAAATCACCTTGAGAAATTTTTAACCACCCAAAAGCAAGACGGCAATCCTGTGTTAAGTTCGGCTCAAAGTTATTTGAAGTTGCAATTAAAAGAACAGGCTAAGACATTGATTTTATTTCATTATCCGATTGCCGAATGGGACGGTTGCCACAAGGGTTATTATCATCTGCATGGGCATATTCACGACCGTATGGCGGATATTGGTGGACGGATTTTGAATGTGGGTTTTGATTTGCATGGCAGATTTTTAACGCTTGATGATGTGGTTGGCTATTTGGACGATTTGCCAAAACTTGACCATTTTAGCGATGATACGCCGTTAAATGGGCTTGATGTTCCCAAAATTTTGGCAACAAGCCCAACCTTTAGCCAAGCCAAAAATGATGACAATTGTCAGCAATTATTAAAGAATGTTGAGCTATTGATTCGCCAACGTTTACAAAGCAATCAAGCGGTTTGACAATCAGCTTTGCACTTTTTTCATACACGCCAAATATCGCCGATTGACGTTATCGGCATACCATTTGGTGTTATAATCTTTGCTCAGCTTTGCCCCAGAGATGACCACCTGTGGCATCATCGCTGTGATGGGGTCTTTATTGGTTTTCATCTTATAAAGACTACCAATCGTGCGATACACTTCGGTTTCGCTAAATTTTTGGCTTTTTTCTTTGCTTAAATCACTGCGGATTTGGCGTGGCGTTAATTGCAAAAACCCTTGAGCCGTCATCGCTTGCAACGCCTTTTCGCTTTGGCTTAAATTATCGCTCACCGTATTGCCACTTTTATAAATTAACAAATCGCCATCAAAATCAATTTTTTGTCCGCTCAATTCAGCAAGCATTTTTTGAAAACCTGCATTGCGACTGGAATACACGCCAGAATTATAATCGGCAAAGCGATAAATCGGCTCTGGATAATCCATCTGATACCGCATCAGCCGATGAATACCATAATACAGCCCGCCGTACTGCGTGTACAAATCGCGGCGAAGCTCTTCGTTATTGCCATTGTTTCGGCGGTTGTCTTTGGCATAATTGATATGCACCTGCATACTGCCAAGCGTGGTAATGGGGTCAAGTTTTTCGGCAATATCGCCACCGATAAGTTTGGTAACATTGGTGATTTTACTGGCATAATATTTTTGGCTAAAATGAGCAAACATTTGCTGATAAACTTTGTCCAACTGTTGCTCGGTTTTTACTGCCAAAATTTGTTTTTCAAAACTATTCTCAACGGTCGGTTCATTTTTGAGCATTTTACGAAAAAAAGGGGCAAGTGTTTTGCCTAATTTTTCTTCTAATTCGCTGTTTAAAGCGTTTAGACTGGTTTTGCCAAGATTGGCGACAGGTGGGTCGGCTTGAAAGTTGGACTCTTGGTCAATCACGGCAATGGTGGTACAGATATTTTGGGGCGTGCGTTCAATTTTTAGTGTGTTAAAAATGTCGTAAATATCGGTCGCCCAAGCGGTTTTTTGTTGGTTACGGTTTGGCATGGCATGGCTGATTTGTTCAATAGATAAACTATTGTCCGTCATTGGTGTGCCGATAAGGGCTTTGATTTGGTCGCAACCTGTCAATAAAAAACTGCTTGCCAAACAAAAATTTAGCAAAAAAAAGGGTTGTTTTTTAACAAAAATAAGTGGTAATTTCATCAAAATGACCTATACTAATCAAAACTTGTGCAAGATTATAAATGAAAAATGTTAATTGAATTTTGCTTAATTGCGGTTTTTTATCATTAGGCAAAAAAGGAATACTTTAACATAAAAAGAACATAAGTGAATGAAAAACAAGGGTTGTATTTAAAAAATTTGACGTTACAATGTTAAAAAATGGGCGTTAAAAAATTTGTTAAAATATTGGCAAAAAATTGGAGAATTGTATGGTAAAAATTCGTGATAGCTTACCGCTAATTAATGGGGTAGATGCCGACCATGATAGTGCAACTATGTTGGCAAATATCACAGGGCAACGCCATTTTACCCATACTGAGCTTCCTGTGATTTCCGATTCGGCAAGCCAAATTATTGATGAATATATCATTGATACTGATGCGTGGCTGACAGCGATTGCCAAGCGTTGCCACCAAGATTCTTTACCAAAACTAAAAAAAGCCTGTGATATTTTAACCGCTCAAGATTTGCAGTCCCATTCAGCTCGGTCTAATGCTTTTTTGACAGGGGTCGGCATGGCGGATATTTTGGCGTATTTGTACCAAGAAGAAGCCACGTTGGTCGCAGGTATGCTGTACCGTTCGGCTCGTAAAAAGGTGTTGAGTGAAAAACAAATCCGTAGCGAATTTGGCAATGAAGTGGCAGATTTGGTAAATGAAACCTTAAAACTTGGGCGTTTGTCCGATTTGATTGAAAATAACAAACGCTTAGAAGACCATTTTAACAACAACCAAAAAGAGCAATTAACGGGCATTTATAGTATGCTCATTTCCATGACAAATGACGTGCGAGTGGTGTTGATAAAACTTGCCGAGCGTACCTTTGCCATGCGAGAGTTATCATTTGCCACCCCAGAGCGTCAGCAACGTGTGGCACGAGAAGTGATGACGATTTATGCCCCATTGGCTCACCGTTTGGGGATTGCTCAATTAAAATGGGAATTGGAAGATTTATCATTTCGTTACCTTGCACCAGAGCGTTATAAAGAAATTGCCAAATTGCTCAACGAAAAACGCAGTGAGCGTGAAAGCTATATTGAGCGTGTCGCAGGGCAGTTACGCCAAGCCTTAGCTGAGCATGGTATTCAAGGCGAAATCTCTGGGCGTGTGAAACACATTTATTCCATTTATCGCAAAATGAAGCTCAAATCGCTGTCATTTGACCAACTGTATGACATTCGGGCGTTGCGGGTATTGGTGAATACCAATGCCGAATGTTATCACGTCATGGGCTTGGTACATGGACTATGGCGACACATTCCAGACCAATTTGACGATTATATTACCAACCCAAAAGCCAACGGTTATCGCTCACTCCACACCGCTGTAATTGCCGAAAACAAATCACTAGAAGTACAAATTCGTACCTTTGAAATGCACTACGAAGCCGAGCTTGGTATGTGTGCCCATGTCAATTATAAAGAAGGCACAAAAAGCAAAAAAGACGATTATTTGACCCAAAAAATCAGCTCACTGCGTCAAATTTTGTTAAACCAAGACAATCCAGCCGCCGACAGCGTCAAAAATGACCCGTTAAAAACCGTTTTAAACCAACAAAAACAAAAAGACGATGACGATGAAAACGACTTGGACTTTAGCGAGTTTGAGCGGATTTATGTCTTTAGCAAAGACGGTGATATCATTGAATTGCCAAAAGGGGCGACCGTGCTGGATTTTGCTTATTATGTGCATACCCAAGTCGGCAATCGGGCTCAAGCCGCTCGTGTCAATCAGCGTTATGTACCGCTCACTTATCAACTCAAAACAGGTGAACAAGTTGAAATCATCACCAAACAATCTCGTGAACCAAACCGTGATTGGCTGGTTGCATCATTGGGTTATATCAATACCAGTCGGGCAAGGGGCAAGTTGCGTCAATGGTTTAATAAACAAGACCGTGACAAAAATATTGAAACAGGTAAACACATTTTAACCAAAGAATTGTCAAGGATTGCCGTTCACCCAAATAGCATTGATTTAAACGATTATATCAAGTTTTTTAATGCCAAAAATGCGGACGATATTTTGGTTGGTTTGGTCAATGGCAATGTAGAATTGCACGATTTGACAGGGTATATCAGTCGTCATCTTGACCTTGAGCCTGACGTGGTGGAAACCGAGCTTGTGCCAAGCGTTCACCCAAAAGCCACAGGCAAACTGGACGCTTATAAGATAGAAGTGGACGGACTGGACAATATTGATATTAAACTTGCGGGCTGTTGCCACCCTGTGCAGGGTGAGCCGATTGCAGGCTTTATCACCCAATCTAACGGTGTGAGCATTCACCATGTGGACTGTGCCGAGTACGAACGGCTTATCCAAAAAGAGCCAGAGCGTGCGATTAGTGCGGTGTGGTATGGCAACAAAGGCAAATCGCAACTGGTACAAATTTATTTGGAAGCGTATGATAGACGTGGTTTGTTAAGGGATTTGACCCGAATCATGGACCAAGAAAATGCCAACATTCGTAGGGTTGATACGTTAAGCGATGTTGATGATATTGCTCGGTTGAATTTTAGCGTGGAAGTAACGGGTTTAAGCCAGTTATCCAAACTGCTTGCCAAATTAGAACAACAGCATGGTATTATCTTGGCAAGACGAGTTGTATCAGGGAATAGTGCTGTTTAGGATTGTAAGGTGATATTTGTGTAGTGATTAAAAGTAGGCGTTAATTTTTGAGATTTAAATTATGACAATCATCACAATAGAACAAAATTTCACAGAAAAAATCATTGGATTAATTCAAAAAAGCAAACAAAACCTTACAGTTACGGTCAATGCTGAACTAACACTTTTGTACTGGCACATTGGCGAGCGAATTGCGAATTATATTTTGCAAGGTGAACGTGCGGATTATGGCAAACAACTTATTCCTAATTTGGCAAAAGTTTTAACCGAGCAATCTGGGAAGGGTTGGAATAAAAGGCATTTAGGCTATTGTTTGAAACTTTATCAAGAATTTATCAAGAATTTCAAAATATTGAGATTTTCCACGCACTGCGTGGAAAATTGAGTTGGACGTATTTGAATTAACGTTCAACAGCCGAAATAATTTTTACTTGACCGTTATATTTTGATTTAACTTGCTCTTTTGCTTGGCTTGCACTGCTCGCATTGATGGTCATATGAAACACAGTATTTGAGCCTGTTTTTTGATATTTAACCGTGTAAGTTGCCATGATTTTTCTTTGATTTTGAAAAAGAAAAATTAGAACTGATTATCCAACACAAAAACGAATTACTTGCCCAAAAAGATAAAGAAATCACCTTGTTACGCCAATTGTTAAAAACAAAAAACCCAACCGAACCATAAACTCACCCTTATTCAAAACGATTTTTTGGAATCACAATGCCAGAATTACCCGAAGTCCAAACCACTGCTACCAGCTTAACGCCCTTACTCAACAAAACCGTTACCCAAGTACAAATTTTTCAACCCAAATTACGTTGGCAAATGCCAGACGATTTGCCCGACTTAATCGGCAGTCAGCTACAATCTGTAGAACGCCGAGCCAAATATTTAATTTTGACTTTTATTAACAATAATATTCAAAAAAAATTGCTAATACACTTGGGTATGTCAGGCAGTTTGCAACAGCACCCACACGGCTTTGCCAAACGCAAACACGACCATCTGATTTTTAGCTTTGAACAAAATGCGGTGCAACTGCATTACCACGACCCACGCCGATTTGGGGCGGTGCTGTGGCTTGATGATTATGCCGACAAACTGCTTCATCATCTAGGCGTTGAGCCGTTGTCGGACGATTTTCATGCCGATTATCTTTATGCAACTATTCACGACCGTAAACAACCCATTCACCGTCCCATCAAATCGGTGATTATGGAACAACAAATTGTCGTGGGTGTGGGCAATATTTATGCGACCGAAAGTCTGTTTTTGAGTAACATTCACCCTTTGACCCCTGCCAATCTTTTGAGTAAACAACAGTTGGCAACTTTGGTCGGGCATATTTGCACCATTTTGGCAAACGCCATCACCCAAGGCGGTACGACCTTAAAAGACTTTACCGTTGGGGCAGGCAAGACGGGTTATTTTCAGCAAACTTTACTGGTTTATGGACATAAAGGCGAGCCGTGTCCTGTGTGCCAAACGCCGATTGAAACTGTCAAAATCGCCCAACGTGCCAGTAATTTTTGTCCAAAATGTCAAATTTTGCCAAAAACTAACCGTTAATCCAAAAAAACGCAAAAAATGTATAATTTTACTTGCTAATTTTGCAAAAAATTGTTGTAATGTAGCAATATTTTTTAAAATTTAATAAACAGTGTTTGACAATTTATCGTTCAATAAATAAATTGATAAAAAATCAAATATTCGTAAAATTTTTAACATGGAGGCTTTATGAAGGCTTTACAAAAATTGGCAGTTGCGACTGTTTTGAGCTTAACTGCGGTTAGCCCAAGTTTTGCAGCGATTGAAATTGATGAAGAGAATTTTGGTCCAACTTATGGCTCAATGGTGGCGGATGCGACTGTGGGTAAGCCATTGCAGACTTTGGCAGTTGTCGGCGGTGTGGCTGCTTATGTGGTGAGCTTGCCATTTACCTTGCTGACAGGCGATACCGCACAGGCAAGACGTGTATTGGTTGAAGAGCCTGCACAAGCCTTAGACCGTTGCCTAGGCTGTACGCCAGCACAAGATGCGTATTATAAATCAACGCAAGCTCACGAAAATCAAGTGCGTTTGGTGGTTGATGGTCCTTCGGAAATCTTTATCAATACCGACCAAAATGTGGTGGTAACTCAGCCATAATTGTTTGGTTGCAAAAAGACTGATTTATAAAAAAAGGATACGCTTCGTATCCTTTTTTATTTTTAAATCACCCCCAAATTTTTTAAACCTTGATAAATCCCATCATCTGTAATAGCAGGACAAACAAAGTCTGCTACCACTTTTAAATCAGGGTGAGCATTGCCCATCGCCACACCAAAACCGACCGATTGTAACATCTCAATATCATTTAAGCCATCGCCAAACGCCCAAGCGTCGGTAAAGCTCAAACCCAGTTTTTTTAAGGCGTATTCAATGCCACGAGCTTTTGAGCCATTTTTATCCAAAATATCCACACCACTTAAATGCCAAAGCACTGTTTTTAGGCTATCAGGCAGATGTAACTGAACGGTGCTATTGTCATCATAAAATGCCAAAATCTGATAAATTGGCAAACTTTTGTCAAAATTATTTGGCTCAACCAAAGTGTAAGGAATGCGTAGCGAATTTAACGCATTTTTTAGGGCAAAACTTTCGCTTAATGCAAAGATTTTTTCAGCAGTCATATAAGCATAAGCGATTTTTTCATGTACTAAATAATCGGTAACTTGTTCAATTTGTTCATTTTTTAATGGATAATGCACCAAGGTTTCGCCTTGATAGCGGACATATTGTCCATTAATCGTTACCAATAAATCTATACCAACGGTATTAATTAACTGATAAACGGTAGGTGGAAACACACCCAAACCACGCCCAGTGGCAATCGCGATGACAATGCCCTGTGCTTTTAATTGTTGTAAAGCGGTGATGGTGCTGTCTGGAATACGATTTTGGACTTTGATATATAGGGTGTCGTCAATGTCAAAAAAGATAATTTTGGGTTTTGATTGCATTTTTTTCTCGTTTGGCAGATTTTTGATGGGTTTTATCATAACATACTCTTTAAAATTTTGGCGGTAAATAAAATTTTTTAACAAAATATCACAAAAAATTTGGCAAAAAGGGCGAAAAATGCGTAAAATAGGATAATTTTTATTTTGCTGATTAAAAAAGTAGCGACTTATGCCAAATTTACTTGCAAATAATGAACTGATGGCAGCGATTGACTTGGGTTCAAACAGTTTTCACCTTGCGATTGCTCGCCTTGACCATCATGAAGTGCGAAAATTAGCGTCTATGTCCGAAAAAGTGCAACTTGCCGCAGGACTTGACGAAAACAACTATTTGACTGAAGAGGCGATTGAGCGGGGTGTGGCGTGTTTGGCACGTTTTGTTGGCAGGCTTGACACCGTATCACCAGAGCGGTTGCGAGTGGTTGCGACCAATACGTTACGCCAAGCCAAAAATGCCAATGTGTTTATTGAGCGAGCCAATGCGGTATTGCCAAAGCCGATTGAGGTGATTGCAGGACGTGAAGAGGCTCGGTTGATTTATCTAGGCGTGTCGCATACCAATGCCAGTACCGATAAACGTTTGGTCGTGGATATTGGTGGCGGTTCTACCGAATTTATTATTGGCAAAGGTTTTGAGCCAATTTTGACTGAAAGTTTGCAAATGGGCTGTGTGTCGTTTAGAAAACGTTTTTTTGCCAATGGTGAAATTACCGAAAAAGCCTTTGAACAGGCAATTGCGGCGGCTCGTAAAGAAATTATGGTGATTAGCCGAACCTACCAAAAAACAGGTTGGGACAGTGCCACAGGTTCAAGCGGTACGATTAAAGCGGTCAAGCAGATTTTACAAGGGCTTGGTATGACCGATGAACACGAGCAAATCACCTTTAAAGGAGTGAAACATCTCCAAAAACAACTGCTAAAAATGGGGCATATTGATAAAATCAATTTTGCCGATGTTAAAGACACCCGCAAAGCAGTACTACCTGCTGGCGTGGCGGTGTTGCTTGCGATTATGAGCGTGCTAGGCATTGATACGATTGCCTATTCTGATGGGGCATTGCGTGAGGGCGTGATGTATGATATGCTTGGACGTTTTGCCAGTGAAGATGTGCGTGACCGCAGTGTGCAGGCACTTTTGACTCGTTATTCCGTTGATGTTAAACAAGCTCGCCGTGTCGTCAAAACCGCCCAAAATCTGTTTGAACAAGTCCAAAGAACTTTGTCATTAACCGAAGAAGATGGCGATATTTTAAGACGTGGTGCATATTTGCACGAGATTGGTTTGGCGGTGTCGCATAGCGGATATCATCGCCACAGTGCCTATTTGGTGCAGTATTCGGACATTGACGGCTTTTCACAAATTGACAAAAATCGCCTTGCCCACATGCTCCAATATCATCGCCGAAAACTCAAAACAGAAGGCTATGATACGATTAAAAGTATTGCTGGCAATGATTTGGTGTATTTAACCTTAATTTTACGTTTAGCAGTTTTAATTAATCGTAATCGCAGTAAGCAAGAGAATTTAACATTAACGCTAAATATTGCCGGTGATAAAAAATGGCAACTTGGCATTATTGGCAATGGCGATAACATTGATTTGGTTTTGTCCGATTTGGACGAAGAAAGCCAATTTTGGCAAAAGTGGGGATTTGTATTACAAATCAATCCTGTCAAATAATTTAAACAACCATTTTTTTAATTTTTATCAACAAAACTTTAGCAATACACAAGGAAGAATTATGTCCGTTTGGGAAAAAGTACAACTGGCTCGCCATGCAAAACGTCCGTTATTTATGGATTATGCCAACACACTGTTTACCGAGTTTGATATTTTGCAAGGTGATAGAGCCTTTGCCGATGACAAAGCGATTCTGGGCGGTCTTGCCAAATTTGACGGCAGTCCTGTCATGCTGATTGGGCAACATCGTGGACGTAGTACCCGTGAACGCATTGAACATAATTTTGGCATGGCAAACCCTGAGGGCTACCGCAAAGTGATACGCCTTGTCAAAATGGCGGAGCGTTTTGCTATACCTGTGTTTACCTTTATTGACACGCAAGGGGCGTATCCGGGGGTTGGTGCAGAAGAGCGTGGACAAGCCCAAGCCATTGCCGAGAGTATTGCGACTTTTAGTGCGTTAAAAGTGCCAGTGATTGCGACAGTGATTGGCGAGGGTGGCTCTGGTGGTGCGTTGGCGATTGCGGTGGCTGACCGTGTCAATATGTTGGAAAATAGTATTTATTCGGTGATTTCGCCTGAGGGCTGTGCGTCTATTTTGTGGAAAACAGCGGAAAAAGCCCCACAAGCCAGCGAAGCGTTAAAACTGTCTGCCGAAAACTTACATGAGCTTGGCTTGATTGATATGGTGGTGAAAGAAGGCGATGGTGCTCATATCAAAAGTGATGTGGTGATGAAAAATCTTAAAGCTACACTACAAGAACAGTTAAAACAAATTTCACTATTATCTACCGAAAATCGTTTGCAACAACGTTATGATAAATTTATGGCGTTTAATTCTAGTGTGAGTTTGTGATGGTTGGTTTGCCAAAAGTATAAATTATGCTTTTGGCAAATTTGCTAATGGATAATATAATTTATCAGCTTTGCTTTTAAATGCTATAAAACCAAACTTTTGATAAAATGCAACGGCTTGCTGATTTTTTGCTTCCACAATTAACGCATAGCAAGCGATTTCAGCATTGATACAACATTTTAACGCATCAATCAATAACATTGAGCCCAATTTTTTCCCTTGATAATTGGTATCTATTGCCAATCTGCCCATTAACACAGCAGGTACAGTTGGATAACGTGGCAGTTTTTTTTGTAATTCATCAGATAAATCACTTAAATCAAGGCTTGTAGATGACAAGGTGTAATAACCAGCTAATTCATTGTCATCAGTAAGGGCTAAAAAACACGAACTAATTCGTCTTTTGATGTCTTGTGAAACTTGGGTTTTTAAATAATGATTGAGTTCATCAGAGGTACTATGAAAATTTTTTCTATTAATTTTGTTGTCAAATGGAATAATGCTACAAGATAACATAAAAAATCCTAACTTTGTTTTATATATTGACGATGTAACGCAAAGGCTTCTTTCATAGCATCGTTCATTTTAGGCGGATTAATTAAGTTATTGGCAAAATTTTGTTGGTCTTCTAAAGATAATTCAATAATTTGATTTTGTGCAATGGTTTTTTTTGCCATTGCTGTTGCAGAATTAATGATAAATTCGGAAATACTACTGCCAGATATTTGAGCGGCTTGCTTGATTAAACGATGAATATCAGGCTGAACCCTTGCTTCTATTCTTGCTGTTTTTGCCATTGTTGTGTTTAGATAGGTCATAAATTATCCTAAAAGCAACCAATAATTATTAATTGTACGGAAAATTGCCGTATTTTTCAATTACTTTTTAAAAATGCCAAATATTTTAACTACAATTCAAAAAAGCTACCAACAATACTGTTCAACACACACAAACATTTATATCGCCTGTAGTGGTGGGCGGGATTCTATGGCGTTGCTTTACGCCTGTTTTTTGTTAAAATTGCCGATTTCTGTCCTACATATCAACCACAAAATCCAAGCCATTAGCGATGAATGGCAAACTTTAGTTGAAAATTTTTGCCAAAAAAATCAAATTCCTTACCAAGGTATTTGTATAGATTGGAAAAATACAGATATTAGCAAAATTAATGAAAATCAAGCCAGAAACGCACGTTATCAAGCCTTTTGCCAAATGATACCGCCCCATGCTATCATCGCCACCGCCCATCACGCCAATGACCAAGCCGAAACCATCTTGATGAACCTGTTTCACGGTGCAGGTATGGCAGGGCTGTCAGGTATGCGTGAATTTGGCGAACAGTCGGCTTTTGACAAGCCTTTTTATCTTTGGCGACCTTTGTTACCTATCACTCGTGAGCAGATTAGTGAATTTGTGCGATATTATTCGTTGGATTTTGTAGATGACCCAACAAATATCGGTGAAAATAATGATAGAGCATGGTTGCGTCAAAATATTTTACCTTTGATAAATAATAAATTTAACAAAAGTATTGAAAATATTGTCAGAAGCAGTCAAAATATCGCCGATAGCCAAACAATATTGTATGAAATTTATCAGCAAGGTTTAAAAAAATGTGCTTTTCCACAACGCTTAAACAGTGAAAAAAGGTTAAATATTGAGCAATTACAACTACTTAGCCGTGAGCGATTGTTGCAGTTTTTGTATTTTTGGTTAAAAGATAATCAAACATTTGCCCCGAATCGGCAGACGATTGAGCAAATTTATCAACTTATTTTTACTAAAAATACCGAACAAAAAACCATTATTGAATGGCAAGGTGTACAAATTCGCCGATATCAGCAAATTTTATACCGTTTAGAGCATGGTTATGTGGCAGAATGTGAGACATTAATCGGTGCGAAAAGTTTACAAAACGGTGATTTTCGGCAAGTTTTACCAAATGAAAAATTTAAGTTATTGGCAAAAAATCATCACCAGTCATTTAAGAAAATTTGTCAAGAACAGCACATTCCTGTCTGGGAGCGACCGTTTATCCGAATTTTTGGGCGGAATAAAGCCATGATTATGATAGATAAATGTTTACTTTTGAAGGGTTTTTATGAAGATAATTGTTTCTGAATGGTTGTTATCATGTTAAAATAGGGTTAAACTTAGTTTTATCGTAGATTTTTGGGTTTTATCTAAGTTTGTTTTGCATTTGTAAAAGTTTGGGTTAAACTGTTACATTAAAATAATTTTTTGATAAATATGGGAAAAAGTTATGTCTGCATTTCCTAATTTTGGTGGCATTGCGTTGCAATTGGTTCAGGCAGGTATTGTCAGTGAATCTGCCATGCAAAAGGCAATTGGCGAAGCACAACAAAATAAAAAGAATTTGATTGCTTATTTGGTAGAAGAAAAAATTGCCAGTCCTGATAAAGTGGCGACTTTGATTTCTCGTGAGTTTGGCGATGCACTGATTGATTTGGACGCATTAAGTCCAGAGTATATTCCAAAAAATGCGGTAGAAGAAAAAATTATACAAGAGTTTAGTATTCTGCCAATTTTTCAGCGTGGTAATCGTTTGTTTGTGGCGATGAGCGACCCAACTTATGTTGAAGCATTAGATGCGTTAAAGTTCGGCACACGTTTGATGGTAGAAACAGTCGTTGCTGAGCATAACAAAATCAGGTCGATGATTGAAAAGGTTTTTTCCGCATCAGCCTTGTCAGATTTTGGTGATTTTAATGGGGCAGATTTTGGTGAAGATGACAAGCCTGATGACGGTGTTGGCGAGACGACACTGGATACGACAGATGATGCCCCTGTGGTAAAATTTGTGAACAGTATGCTTATCAAAGCGATTACGATGGGAGCATCGGATTTGCACTTTGAGCCTTATGAAAAAGTGTATCGTGTGCGTTTTCGTGTTGACGGTGTGTTACAAAAAATTGCCAATCCGCCTTTGCAGTTGGCAAGTAAAATTTCGGCACGTTTGAAAGTCATTTCACAAATGGATATTTCAGAAAGACGTATCCCACAAGATGGTCGTATTAAGCTTAAAATTTCCAAAGACCGTGCGATTGACTTTCGTGTGAACTCATGTCCGACGCTTTTTGGCGAAAAATTGGTACTGCGTATTTTGGATCCATCGTCTGCGATGTTGGGTATTGATGCGTTGGGTTATGAGCCTGACCAGAAAAAACTGTTTATGGAAGCCCTTGATAAACCGCAAGGTATGCTATTGATTACAGGGCCGACAGGTTCTGGTAAAACGGTTTCGCTTTATACTGGTTTAAATATTTTAAATACCGTTGAAACCAATATTTCAACCGCTGAAGACCCTGTTGAGATTAACTTAGAAGGGATTAATCAGGTCAATGTGAACAACAAAGTGGGGCTAACCTTTGCCAGTGCCTTAAAAGCCTTCTTACGTCAGGACCCTGACGTAGTTATGGTTGGTGAGATTCGTGACCTTGAAACTGCCGAAATTGCGATTAAAGCTGCGCAAACAGGTCACATGGTATTGTCTACCCTGCATACCAATTCAGCACCAGAAACATTGACTCGTTTGCGGAATATGGGGGTGGCTTCATTTAATATTGCCACTTCGGTAAACTTGGTGATTGCACAGCGTCTGGCTCGCCGTCTTTGTAAAGTGTGTAAAAAGCCAACTGATGTACCAAGACAAAGTTTGCTTGAAATGGGATTTACTGAAGAAGATTTGGATAATCCAGAAAATGTGATTTATGAGCCTGTGGGCTGTTCTGAGTGCCGTGATGGCTATAAGGGTCGTGTGGGGGTTTATGAAGTGCTAAAAATCACCCCAGAAATCTCAAGAATTATTATGGAAGACGGTAATGCCATTCAAATTAAAGACATCGCCTTAACACAAGGTTTTAGAGATTTACGCCGTTCTGGCATTATGAAAGTGTTACAGGGTTTGACCAGTGTACAAGAAATGTATCGTGTAACCAGCGAATAACAGGATTGCGATTAAGAGATTTACATATTTAACCAAATTATTTTGAGGAAAAAACATGGCAAAAGCACAAACTGAAATGTTGATGGACTTTGTCTATGAAGGCACTAATCGTCGTGGCGAAAAGGTAAAAGGTGAAGCAACCAGCCGTAGCATAGAGTTAGCCCGTGCTCAGTTGTTAAAGCAAGGCATTCAAATTAGAAGTATTCGCAAAAAACCAAAGCCATTATTTAAAGCAGGTAAAGCAATTAAAGCGATTGATATTGCAATTTTTGTGCGTCAGTTAGCAACCATGATGAAAGCGGGTGTGCCTTTAACCCAATCGTTTGAAATTGTTGCTGATGCTTTAGAAAATCCCAATATGAAAGACTTGGTATTAAAATTAAAAGCAGACATTGAAGGCGGTAGTAACTTTGCCAGTGCATTACGTAAGCACCCACGTTATTTTGATGATTTGTTTTGCTCGTTAGTCGAAGCAGGTGAACAGTCTGGTGCGCTAGAAACCATGCTTGAGCGTGTGGCAACCTATAAAGAAAAAAGTGAACTGCTAAAAGCAAAAATCAAAAAGGCAATGAAATATCCAATTGCGGTAATTGTAGTGGCTTTTGTTGTAACGGCAATTTTATTGGTAAAAGTTGTACCTGTTTTTTCAGGATTATTTAGTTCATTTGGTGCTGAATTACCAGCCTTTACTCAAATGGTTGTCAATATGTCAGAATGGATGAAAAAGTATTGGTGGGTTGTTCTGTTCTCCGTTGGTGGTGCAGTAGTTAGTTTTTCAGAAGCCAAAAAACGCAGCAAAGCTTTTCGAGATTTTTTAGATAGATTGTCATTAAAACTACCAATTTTTGGCAATATTGTTTATCAGGCGATTATTGCACGTTTTGCAAGAACGCTTTCAACTACCTTTGCAGCGGGTGTACCATTGATTGACGCATTAGATTCAACTGCTGGTGCAACCAACAATGTGGTTTATTATAATGCCACTCAAAAAATCAAAGAAGATGTCTCTACAGGACAACAATTACAATTTGCCATGCGTTCAACCAATCTATTTCCCAGTATGGCTATTCAGATGGTTGGCATTGGTGAGGAAGCAGGTAGTTTAGAAGAGATGCTAGACAAAGTTGCAACCTATTATGAAAATGAAGTGGATAATGCAGTTGATGGTTTAACCAGTTTGATGGAACCCATGATTATGGCATTTTTGGGTGTTGTTATTGGTGGCTTGGTTGTGGCGATGTACTTACCAATTTTCCAAATGGGCTCGGTGGTTGGCTAATGACAATATTATTAGAGCTTATCAATGCGATACAACAATTACCCTTGACTGTGATGGTCGTTGCAGGTATTTTAGGATTGTGCGTTGGCAGTTTTTTAAATGTGGTGATTTATCGCACACCTGCCATCATGAAAAAAGAATGGCGATTAGAAACCGCTCATTTTTGGCAGGAACAGCCTGATTTGGCAGACAATCATAAGCAAGCTTTGTTAGATACCATCAAAAATGACACCCCTTTAACTTTATCTTTTCCGCCGTCTCGTTGTCCAAAATGTGCCCATCAAATCCGTTGGTACGAAAATATTCCTGTGTTAAGCTGGTTGGCTTTACGTGGTAAATGTAGCGGTTGCCAAAATCCTATCAGTATGCGTTATCCTTTGGTTGAACTGACGACAGCTTTGTCATCGGTTTTGGTGGTTTATACTTTAGGGGCAAATATACAAGGTATGCTTGGCGTACTTTTTACTTGGATTTTGGTCGCTTTGACAGGGATTGATTTTGATGAGCAATTATTGCCTGACCGTTTGGTCTATCCTTTGGGCATGATAGGGCTTTTGGCAAATGCTTTTGGTATTTTTACATCGCCTGTTTCAGCTATTTTTGGTGCGGTTTTTGGCTTTTTTGTGCTTTGGTCGGTTGCGACGGCCTTTATGTTTTTGATGAAAAAACAAGGCATGGGGCATGGTGATTTTAAATTACTTGCGGCATTGGGTGCATGGCTGGGGGTAGGTATGTTACCACTTATCATTATGTTATCCTGTTTGATTGGCTCTATCGTTGGCGGTGCTTTAATGATAAAAAATAAAGGCAGTCAGCAGTTTGCTTTTGGTCCTTATATTGCTATTGCTGGCTTTGTTGCTTTGCTTTGGGGTACAAAAATTAACCATTGGTATTTGTCAAGTTTTATGTAAATGAATTCGTTAAATAACTAAAAAAATGGAGAAAATCCATGTTGATAATTGGTTTAACAGGTGGTATCGGTAGTGGTAAATCGCAAGCCAGCCAATGGTTCGAATCTCAAGGCATTCAGATTGTTGATGCTGACATCATTGCACGAGAAATCGTCAAAAAAAACAGTCCTACTTTAAATAAAATTATCAATAAATTTGGCAATGAAATCCTTGATAAAAACGGCGAATTGAACCGCCGTAAACTGCGAGAAATCGTTTTTAACAAACCACAAGCACTCATGGATTTGGAACAAATCACTCACCCCGACATTCGTGAACGTGCCAAACAATTGTTAGCTCAATCCACCTCAAGCTATACCATATTGGTCGCACCGCTACTACTAGAAGCGTCAGAAGCAGGGCTTGCCAATCTATGCCACCGCATTTTGGTGATTGACAGCAATGAGCAAAACCAAATTACCCGTGCCAGTCAGCGAGATGGGCAAAGCGTTGAAAAAATCCAACACATCATGGCAAACCAATTATCCAGACAAGAACGCCTTGTTCGAGCCCATGATGTGGTAGATAATAACCAAGACATTCAGCATTTGAACGCACAACTTGCCAAACTGCATGAATTGTATTTAAGTATGGCAAAAAATTTTGAAAATAATTAAAAAAACTATTGACATCTTAAGATACTTACTATAAAATACGCACCAATTAGCAACGATGTTGAAAATTGTTTAAGTAATTCGGGGCGTAGCTCAGCTTGGTAGAGCACCTGCTTTGGGAGCAGGGGGTCGTAGGTTCGAATCCTGTCGCCCCGACCATTTATTTAAAATAGCGATTTTAAATAAATCAAAGCCTATAAAAAGGCTTTTTTTATTGAAAAATAAAAATTTATCATCACCACTAGAGCGCCTGTAGCTCAGTTGGATAGAGCACCTGCCTTCTAAGCAGGTGGTCACAGGTTCGAATCCTGTCAGGCGCGCCATTTGCGTGTCAATGTAAAAACCTTATGGTGGATGTAGCTCAGTTGGTAGAGCCCCGGATTGTGATTCCGGTTGTCGTGGGTTCAAGTCCCATCATTCACCCCATATTTTAAAATCCTTTAATAGCACTATTAAAGGATTTTTTTGTGTAAAATACTTGTTATTTATCAATCTTTTAAGTTAATATACTCAATATTTAAAACTGGAGATAGTGATAATGAATATCAACCAACAATGGCAAAGACCTTGGGTTGTGGCAAATTGGAAAATGAATCCTGTCACAACAACTGAAACCATTCATCTAATTACCGAATTGAATGAAAAATTGTTAAACCAAACCGAAAGTTTGCCCAATGTAGTTGTCGCTCCCAGTTTTATCCATTTAACAACCGTAAAAGATTTGTTAAATGCTTCTATCATGGATATTTGTGCCCAAAATGTTTGTGCCCAAAATGCTCAAAAAGGGGCGTTTACAGGTGAGATTTCTGCCAGCCAATTACAAAATTTGGGCGTATCCAATGTGATAATTGGACATTCAGAACGCAGACAGTATTTTTTAGAAAATAATGATGTTTTGATTGAAAAAATTCGCCATGCCTTTGATAATAATTTGACGGTGATTTTTTGCATTGGTGAAACCAAAGCACAATATGAAACCCAACAAACCCAAGCGGTGTTAGAAAGCCAGTTACAAATTTTAGAAAATTTTAAACAGTCATTACAAAATTCGTTGGACGAAGCAGTAAAACCTAAATTATTGATTGCGTATGAGCCTGTTTGGGCGATTGGCACGGGGCTGACACCAACGTTTGATGAAATTGCCAATGTGCATCATTTTATCAGTGAAATGCTCGGCACAATGCAGATTTATGCCCCAATTTTGTATGGTGGTAGCGTGAATGCGGAGAATGCCAAAGATTTGGCGACGATTGATTTGGTTGATGGTGTGTTGGTGGGCGGAGCTTCGCTACAAGCGACAAGTTTTTACCAAATTATTCAAGATTTTTGTGTAAAAAACGGTTAAAATAACGCTTTTAACTTTGAGAAAAAAATTATGTATTCAGTGATATTGACAGTTCATATTGTGGTTGCGATTGCGATGATTGGGCTGATTTTGGTGCAACATGGTAAAGGTGCTGACGCAGGTGCGTCATTTGGTGCAGGTGCATCAGGCACGGTGTTTGGTGCGTCAGGCACGGCTAACTTTTTAACCCGTGCGACAGCCGTTTTGACAGTGGTGTTTTTTGTTACCAGTATTACTTTGGCAGTATTTGCAAGAGAGCAAAGTGATAAAAATCACACGCTTGATGTGAGTGGTGTGGTGACGACAACACCAGCACCTATTCAGCCAACACCATAATTTTGTGTTAAAATTTCTTGCTATTTTTTAAAAATGTGCTAAAATTTTGCTTTCTTAAACCAAGCTAATTGGTTCTTTGCGAACGTGGTGGAATTGGTAGACACGCCATCTTGAGGGGGTGGTGCCGTATGGTGTGAGGGTTCAAATCCCTCCGTTCGCACCAAATACATAAGCCAACTAATTGATTTTTATATCTTTTTAATTGGCTTTTTCTTTTTTGGGTGTCTCTCAATATACCGTTAGTGAAAATCGTAATTCTAGTCTACTACAGCCCCAAGTTTTCACATTAATAAAGTCTTTGACTCGCTAATGTCATCAAATCAAGCAAACCTTGACGATACACAGATTCTGGTAGACTTAGCACCGCTTCACGAGCGATAGCCGTTTCACTAATCGCTTTTTCACGGCAATAATCCAACGCACCAGAATTTTTAACAATATCAATAATTTGAGCGGTATCCGCTACTTCACCTGTCTGAATGGCAATGCGTAAAATCTCAAAATCAGTTGGATTATTGCTTTTGGTAAATTCCAACGCTTTAATGAGTGGCAAAGTCGGTTTACCTTCGGCAATGTCATCGCCAACATTTTTACCCAAAACTACACTATCACCACTAAAATCAAGCACATCATCAATAATCTGAAATGCATTACCAAAATGTTGTCCAAATTTAGCGAACGTATCATCAAATTCTGGACGATTGTGCAAAATCGCCACGCCTTGACTAGACAACATAAACAGACGAGAAGTCTTGCCGTCAATGATTTTCATATAATCATCTTCAGTCGCTTGCGGATTGTGCTGATGTTGCAGTTGTAACACTTCGCCTTCGGCAATGTCGCAAGTGCCGTCCGAAAACAGCTTTAACAAAGGCAACGAACCAAAACCAACAAGTAAATTAAACGCCCGAGCAATCAAATAATCCCCAACAAGCACCGCCGTTGGGTTGTCCCAAGTCGCATTGGCAGTAGGCTTGCCACGTCGCATACCTGAGCTATCAATCACATCATCATGCACCAACGTTGCTGTGTGTAGCATTTCGGTAATCGCCCCCAAGTGCATGGCAGGCTCAAACTGCTTATCTTCACAAATGCGTGAACAAAGTAGCGAAATCAAAGGACGCATACGCTTGCCACCTGCGTCAATAACGTGTTGGCTCACCGCCATCACGAGCTTGACTTTTGAATTTAAACTACCGAATACTTGTTTGTCCATTTTTTCAAAATCATCGGCAACAATGCCTTGAATTTGGGCGTAAGTGATAGGATTGCTGTTGTTATCTTGTTGATGTGTCATGTGAAAACTCGGTTGGATTTTTTGATAAAAAAATTGTAAAAAAAGTGCAAAAAATAACTCCCACTATACCACAAATCACAACAATAAAATAGTAGAAAAAATCTTGCAATTAAATGCAGAATCAAGTAAAATTACGCCCCTAAACTATATTCATTCCCTGTGTAACCGTCAAAAAGCATTGCCATCGGCAATCACGGTGTACGGGTTTTTTCGGAGCAAACCAAGATGTATGCAGTAATCAAAAGTGGTGGTAAACAACACCGTGTAACCGAAGGCGAACTACTAAAAGTAGAATTGCTAAAAGCTGAAAAAGGCGAAACCGTTAAAATCGAAGACGTATTAATGGTTGTAAACGGTTCAGATATCAAAATCGGTCAGCCAGTTGTTGCTGGTGCGGTTGTAGAAGCTGAAGTGGTTGAACATGGTCGTGGAGAAAAAGTACGCATCGTGAAACATCGTCGCCGTAAACACTACCACAAAGAACAAGGTCATCGCCAATGGTACACCTTGTTAAAAATTAACGCTATCAAAGCATAATTCAACTATTTTTAGGAGCTAACTCATGGCACATAAAAAAGCAGCAGGTTCTACTCGTAACGGTCGTGATTCTAACCCAAAAATGTTGGGTGTAAAAATTTTTGGTGGTCAGCAAGTTGTTGCTGGTAACATCATCGTTCGCCAACGTGGTACAGAATTCCACGCAGGTGAAGGCGTAGGTATGGGTCGTGACCATACATTATTTGCTTTAACTGATGGTGTGGTAAAATTTGCCGTAAAAGGTAAGTTCAACCGCCGTTATGTCAGCATTGTAAACGAAGCATAATCTTTATTAAGATAGCTTTCAAAGCCCAATAAGTTTTACTTATTGGGTTTTTTATTTTTCAAAATTTAGAATTTGTTACATTATTTACAAGTTTTACCAAAAACATTGCAACTGTTGGCTAGAACTGAAAGAAAAATTTAGCGATAATAGTTTTGTCAAAACAATTTGTTAAAACATTAAACTACTTTTATTGAAGAGGAAATGATGATGTTAAAAAAAATTTTAACCCCTGTATTAACTACCGCTTTAATTGTTGGTACACCTTTAACTATCGGTATGACAACCGCCCAAGCCAAAGAAGCCAGCCAAGCCACTGCATCAAAAAATTTAAATAACTTATTGGTCAATGTTAAAAGCATGACGGCAAATTTTAGCCAAACAACCAAAGGTGGCAAATTTGGCAGTCACACATTTAGTGGTTCTATGGCGGTACAACGCCCCAATCAGTTCCGCTGGCATACCACAGGTTCTGCCGAGCAGTTGATTGTGGCAAATGGCAATACGCTTTGGGTTTATGACAAAGATTTAAACCAAGCGACCAAACAAAGCACGAGCAATCAAGTGGGCGATACCCCTGCGTTGTTGCTATCGGGTGACCTAAGCAAGATTTCGGCAAATTTTAAAGTCACTCAACCAAATGCTAGCAAAAATTATTTTGTGTTGTATCCGAAATCAAGCAACGCCAGTTTTAAAAACTTGAGTATTTCATTTAACAGTGGCAATCCTGTGATGATGGTGTTAAATGACAATCTTGGACAAACGACCAGTATCAAATTTAGCAATGTCAAACGCAATGGCAAAATCGCAAGCAGTCAGTTTAGTTTTACACCTGATAAAGGCGTTGATGTAATTGAGCAATAATTGATTGCAAAAATTGTTAATTGATAAAAAAAGCCTGCTTTTTAGTGGGTTTTTTGCATTTAATATTTTGTGAAATATGTAACTTTTTAATACACCACTAGCAATTTTTTGTTAAAATAGGTAAACTATACCACGTTTTAGCCAGTTGAGACGTTTTGATACCTTTTTACTAAAATTTGCAACAGTTAGATTTATTTTGTTGCATAAAATTTATTTGAGTGAATCAGTGTTTCCTACGTTTTACCAGCAGATGTCATGTCATGACGATGATATAAAAAAATTATCACTTCATTTTTATCTATTCTTTTTCACATCTGCATATCAACAGGGTTGTTTAAAAAAATAAATAGTAGTCCAAAAACCTTTTGGCAAGGAGTATTTCATGTTTCCAGCATTTGATTGGTCGGCGATGGTTTTTCTTTTGGCGGCGGTTGGATTGTGTGTGTTTATGCTAGTTGTGCCAAGATTGTTGGGTGGTACGTCTAAAGGTTTTCAAAAAGAAGAAAATTTTGAGTCGGGCGTGGTCGGTGCGGGTACGGCTCGTATTCGTTTGTCTGCCAAATTTTATGTGGTGGCGATTTTCTTTGTGATTTTTGACCTTGAAGCCCTCTATCTTTACACGTATGCGGTGTCGGTGAAAGAAGCTGGCTGGCTTGGGTTTTTTACCATTTTAATTTTTATTGGTGAGTTGTTAATTGGTTTATATTATTTGTTAAAATTGGGTGCGTTAAACTGGTCACCTGCGGACAAAAAACCAAAACCTGCTCGCTTAACGTCTGCTCCTGCTGGATTTAATTTGGCGGATATCACACGCTTTAATGGCGTAGAAGAGTTGGAAACTGACCCAACAGGCAAAGTCCCTGCACAGTTATCAGGTGTGATGAAACAACATCAACCACAAAATTAATCAAAAAGCCTTGCAAATGTTTTCAGGGCTTGTTTTGTTTGTAAAATCGGAAAAAACTATTTTTAGTTATTGGATTTTTTATGAAATATACATTGACAAAAGCCAATCTTGATGCGAATAAATTCCCAGCCGAAACCATTGAAGTGATTGATGAAGAAGAAATCAATCGCAATGTGGTGATGACCCGCTTAGAAGATTTAAGCCATAGTTTAGCCAATTGGGGTCGTAAACATTCGCTGTGGCCGTTTAACTTTGGTACGTCTTGCTGTTATGTGGAATACGCCACGACTTTGACAGGTGTGCATGACTTATCACGTTTTGGGGCGGAGGTTATTCGTGCGTCGCCACGTCAGGCGGATGTGATGATTGTCGCAGGGACGTGCTTTATGAAAATGGCACCTGTAGTTCAGCGTTTGTATGAGCAAATGCTTGAGCCAAAATGGGTGATTTCTATGGGTGCGTGTGCTAACTCTGGCGGTATGTACGATGTGTATTCTGTGGTGCAAGGTGTGGATAAGATTATCCCTGTTGATGTGTATATTCCGGGGTGTCCGCCACGTCCAGAAGCCTTGATTCAAGCGATTATGCTGTTGCAACAACAGATTGATAAAGAACGCCGTCCGCTTGGTATTCATGTTAAAGATGATGGTATTTATCAACCAATTATGCAACCTGAACGTGATAGAAAACAAGCCGACCGTGTTGCGGTGAAAAATTTACGCAGTCCTGATAATATTGAGTAAAAGGGAAAATTTATGGTAACAGTCGCAGAAAATACGCCACAAAATACAGGGGCGTTTGCCGTTATTGATGAGTTAAATAAAAAATTCTCAGGGCAGTTTATTGAACAAAAAACATTTGATAATTTTCCAACCATTTGGGTAGAACGTTCACAACTTTTGGACGTGCTATTGTTTTTGCGAAAATTACCAAAACCTTACGTCATGTTGCTTGACTTATCAGCGATTGACGAACGTTTACGCCAACATCGTGATGGTCAGCCAGACAGCGATTTTACGGTATTTTATCATCTTATGTCTATTGAACGTAACAGTGATATTCGTGTCAAAGTGGCGTTAAAAGAAGACGATTTAAACATTCCGACCGCTACTCGCATTTGGGCAAATGCCAACTGGTATGAGCGTGAAGTCTGGGATATGTTCGGTATCAAATTTGACGGACATCCGCATCTGACCCGTATTTTGTTGCCAAAATATTGGGAGGGACACCCACTGCGTAAAGAATACGCCTCTCGTGCGACCGAAGTTCCGCCGTATTACCTTGATAAAGATAAACAAATGTTTGAACAAGAAAATTTGCGTTTTATCCCAGAAGAATGGGGTATGAAACGTAGCGGTCGTGATGAAGACTTTATGTTCCTAAATCTTGGACCAAACCACCCATCGGACCACGGTGCGTTCCGTGTCGTGCTACAGCTTGACGGTGAAGAAGTGGTGGATTGTATCCCAGATATTGGCTATCACCACCGTGGGGCGGAAAAAATCGCCGAACGTCAAACTTGGCATTCATTTATCCCTTATACCGACCGTATTGACTATCTTGGTGGTGTGATGAATGAGTTGCCGTATATCATGGCGGTGGAAAAATTGGCAGGGATTACCGTGCCAGACCGAGCCAACACCATTCGTATTATGATGAGTGAGTTTTTCCGTATTACCAATAACTTGCTGTATTGGGGAACGTTTATCCAAGATGCGGGCGGTATGACCCCTGTGTTTTATATGTTTGCCGACCGCCAAAAAGCCTATGATGTGATTGAAGCGGTAACAGGCTATCGTATGCACCCTGCGTGGTTTAGAATTGGCGGTACGGCGATGGACTTGCCAAACGGTTGGGAACGCTTGGTTCGTGAGTTTTTGGACTGGATGCCAAAACGCATTGACGAATATTTTAAAGCGACCATGACCAACAAAGTTTTACAATTGCGTACGCAACAAGTCGCCCAATACGATGCAAAATCGGCATTGGCTTGGGGTGTAACAGGGGCTGGCTTGCGTGCGACAGGGATTGAGTACGATTTGCGTAAGGCTCGTCCGTATCTTGGCTATGAAAATTTTGATTTTGAAGTGCCTGTTGCCTATAACGGTGATGCGTATGACCGTTGTTTGGTAAAAATCGGTGAAATCCGTGAATCACTCAAAATTATTGAACAATGTTTGAATAATATGCCGTCAGGTGCGTACAAAGCCGACCACCCATTGGCTGTACCACCGCCAAAAGACCGTACGTTAAACGATATTGAAACCTTGATTAATCACTTTATTTCGGTGTCGTGGGGGCCTGTGATGCCTGCGGGCGAAAGCTCTATGATGGTGGAAGCGGTGAAAGGGATTACCAATTATACGCTGATTTCTGACCGTTCTACGATGAGTTATCGTACTCGTATTCGTACGCCAACTTTTGCTCATTTGCAACAGATGCCTGCGGTGATTAATGGTAGTTTGGTGTCGGATTTGATTATTTATCTTGCGTCTATTGATGTCGTTATGGCGGATGTGGATAGGTAACTGTCCTCTTCTCAAATTGATGGCGATTTAAAAATTGCTCTAAGAGTTATTAAAATAGGAGTATGTTATGAATCAAAAGTATATTCTATCTGCAAACAATAATAGTTTGATAGAAGAAATTCACAATACAGTATAGAGTATTGGTTATTGTATTGTTCGCGGTCTTAATCTAAACCACCTTGATGACAGCCAAAGAAACAAGAAATTATTTGACTTTCTATCTCAATTAGGAATACTGACAAACCACAAAGATGATGGTTTTAAATCTATATTTTGGGATATTAAATATCGTGGCGATGACTATGTAATAAATAATGATATAACTTTCTCGGAAGATGTTGGAGAGTGTCCACTTCATAGTGATTCATCTTTTAGTGAAAACCCAGAAAGTTATTTGGTTATGTATGTAGTAAAACCAGCCAATGATGGAAGTAATTCTTTATTTTTAAGTTCATCAGATATTGTAAATCAGTTATCTAAAACAGAAATTGGTAAAAAACACTTAAAAACATTAACGGGCAATTTATATCCATTTAAGACACCAACATCATTTGATAAGAAACAAGGTGTTATATGGAGTAATATCTTATCGGTCAATACTCAAATGATTAGATTTAGAAGTGATTGTATCTATAAAGGTATTGAAGAAAATAGAAATAAAGTATCAGAGGAAATGGTACTTGCACTTGATTATCTTGTAAAGATTATAAAAAACGCGAGTGATATTCAAGAATTTTCTGCACAAGATGATGATTTGATTATTATTGATAATGTCAATGGTTTGCATGCCAGAACTGATTATACAGATAAAAACAGGCATTATATTAGAGCAAGAATTACTGTATAAAGGACGGTCATGCAAGAAATAATACAATCTATTGTTTTTATTGCTGCCGCCATACTGCACGGAATTACAGGCATGGGATTTCCGATGCTCGGTACAACCGCATTGGCTTTTATCATGCCATTGTCTAAGGTTGTTGCCTTGGTGGCATTACCAAGCCTGTTAATGAGCTTGTTGGTTCTATGTAGCAATAATAAAAAGGGTTTTTACCAAGAGATTGTTTATTATTTAAAAACCTATAAATTGCTTGCTATTGGTAGCGTCGTTGGCAGCATTTTGGGGGTAAAGCTGCTTTTGATACTTCCAGTGTCTTGGCTGTTTTTACTGATGGCAATCATTACATTGTATTATTCTGTCAATGGCATTTTAAATGTATGTGCAAAAGCAAAAAATATTCAAGTGGTTGCCAATAATAAGAATATGGTTCTATTTGGGTTTTTGGCAGGCATTATTGGCGGTTCAACCAATGCCATGTCCCCCATATTGTTAATATTTTTGCTTAGTGAAACAGAGGATAAAAATCGCATCGCAAAAGCAAGCAACCTATGCTATCTTTTGGCGAAAATTGTTCAAATATATATGCTAAAAGACCAGTATTTGTTATTAAATAAGAGTGAATACGGTTTAATATTTTTACTCTCCATATTGTCTATTATTGGATTGTATGTTGGCATTTGGTTGAGAGCTAAGATTAGCCCAAATTTTTTTAAAATGTTAATTTTTATTGTTTTATTGGTATTGGCTCTAAAAATTGGGCATTCAGGTTTAATTAAACTTTAATTCATTATTAAATACCTTAACTCGTTATTAAATATCGTTATTAAATATCATTATTAAATCATTGGCACAATGTTTTACAATTTAAATATAAAAAAGGTTACCATGAAAATTGTTACCGACAAAACCCCCAAAGTGGACATTCACACCATTTTAACGCCCCAAGAAATTGACGGCATTCATCATCACATTCATCACTACCCACAAGCTCGGGCAGGGGTGCTTGATGCCCTAAAACTAGTTCAAAAACGTAACGGCTGGGTGGACGATGCTCAAGTGGACGCCATAGCCCATATGTTGTCCATACCTGTGGCGGACGTGGAGGGTGTGGCGACATTTTTTAACCGCATTTACCGCTCGCCTGTCGGTCGTCATGTGATTTTGCTGTGCGATAGCATTGCTTGCTACCTAAACGGAGCGGAAAGCCTAGCGGACAGCTTTAAACGTGAACTTGGCATTGACTTTGGGCAAACCACCGCAGACGGACGTTTTACCTTGTTGCCGATTTGTTGTCTTGGTAACTGCGACAAAGGGGCAAGCGTGCTAGTGGATGAAGATACCTACGGGCCTGTGCTACCAAGCGAAGTGCCAATGTTATTGGAGCAATATGTATGAATTTACAAGAACAAATTGAAGCTCGCAAAAACGGACTTGCACCCAGCCAATTAAACAAGCAACGCATTCCGATTTGGGGTGTCGGCTTAGAAAAAGGTCAAGAGCCAACGTGCGAAACTCACCCTTTAACATGGCGATTGTTTCATCATGATGCGGTGTTAAAACTTGCCGATTATCTTGCCCTAAAAGGTTTTGACGGCTTAAAAATCGCCTTATCAAAAACGCCAAAAGAAGTGGGCGACATGATAAAAACCGCCAACGTGCGTGGGCGTGGTGGTGCAGGGTTTAACGCAGGATTAAAATGGACGTTTATGACACCGCCAGATGGAGGTGTGCGTTATTTGGTGTGTAATGCCGATGAAATGGAACCGGGGACGTTTAAAGACCGCCTTTTGATGGAGCGTTTGCCGTTTCAATTGATTGAAGGTATGCTCATCACCGCTTATGCCATTGGGGCAAGTGCAGGGTATATCTTTATTCGTGGCGAGTACATTTTGGCGGCAGATCGTTTGCAAAATGCCATTGATGAGCTTTTGGCAAGTAATTTGCTTGGCGATAACATTTTAGGCACAAATTTTAGCTTTGATTTGCACGTTCACACAGGGGCAGGGCGTTATATTTGTGGGGAAGAAACGGCACTCATTAACTGCTTAGAAGGCAGACGAGCCAACCCAAGAACAAAACCGCCATTTCCGCAAGTCTCTGGGGCTTGGGGTCGCCCAACCGTTGTTAATAACGTAGAAACGCTTAACAATATGTCGGCTATCATGCTAAATGGTGTGGATTGGTATTTGAACATTCCAAAGGCAAAAGGCAAGTCTGAAACCCCCGGTACAAAGATTATGGGCTGTTCGGGTCGTGTCAAAGATGCAGTCCTGTGGGAGTTGCCGTTTGGTTATACCGCTCGTGAACTCATTGAATTGGCAGGTGGTTTGCAAGACGGCTTAATATTAAAAGCATGGCTACCTGGAGGAGCTTCCACCGACTTTTTGACGGCAAGCGATGAACATCTTGATTTGGTGATGGATTTTGACCCAATTATGAAAGCAGGTAGCCGTTTGGGAACGTGCTTGATGATGGTGGTTGATGAAACGCAAGACATGGTAAGTTTGTCAAAAAATTTACAACAATTTTTCCAACGTGAAAGCTGTGGCTGGTGTACGCCTTGCCGAGATGGGTTGCCGTGGGGTGTCAAAACTTTAACAGCGATTGATGATGGTAAAGGCAAAATCACCGATTTGGACGTTTTACAACAATTAACTAAAGATTTGTGGATAGGTAAAACCTTTTGTGCTCATGCACCGGGGGCGGTTGAGCCGTTGCAAAGTGCGTTAAAATATTTTAGACATGAATTTGAAGCCAAAATTGATAATAAAGCCGTTGAAGTGGAACAGTTATCAAAAACAGGTGTTCCGTCTAAAGTTGAAGTGTATCAGCCAACCAAAACCAATGAGCAATCAGTGTAAGGAATTAGCATGGCAATTATTCATATAGATGGTAAAACCGTTGAAGTGGACGGTGCGGATAACTTGTTACAGGCTTGTTTGTCGCTTGGCATTGATGTACCGTATTTTTGTTATCACCCTGCGTTAGGCTCGGTGGGGTCTTGCCGTCAATGTGCGGTGAAGCAGTATAACAACAAAGAAGATTACGAAGCAGGTCGTGGGCGACTTGTTATGTCGTGTATGGTCAATCCAACCGAAGATATGTACATTTCGGTTACGGATACGGAAGTCAAAAACTTTCGCAAAAGTCTGATTGAATACATCATGACCAACCACCCACACGACTGTCCGACTTGTCCAGAAGGCGGTCATTGTCATTTGCAAGACATGACGTATATGTCTGGGCATAATCATCGCCGTTACCGTTTTACCAAGCGTACTCACCACAACCAAGATTTAGGGGCGTTTGTTAAACATGAAATGAACCGTTGTATCGCTTGTTATCGCTGTGTGCGTTTTTATAAAGATTACGCAGGAGGCGAAGATTTGGGCGTCTATGCGTCAAATAATCGTGTGTATTTTGGGCGTGATAAAGACGGTCAATTGGAAAGCGAATTTAGCGGTAACTTGACTGAAGTTTGCCCAACAGGCGTATTTACTGACAAAACTCATGCCGACCGCTACAACCGTAAATGGGATATGCAGTACGCACCAAGCATTTGTCATGGCTGTTCTACAGGCTGTAACATTTCGGCAGGAGAGCGTTATGGCGAACTTCGCCGTATTGAAAACCGCTTTAATGGCGATGTGAATGCCTATTTCTTGTGCGACCGTGGGCGTTTTGGTTATGGTTATGTCAATCGTGATGACCGCCCAACCCAAGCCGTTGAACGCATTGGCAATTACCAAGAAAAAATTGGCGTGGATTATGCCATTGATGCGGTGAAAAAACGTTTAACAGATAAAAAAGTGTTGGGAATTGGTTCGCCTGTTGCCAGTCTTGAGTCTAATTATGCGTTAAAACGTTTGGTCGGTAGTGAAAACTTTAGCATTGGCGTGAGTAAGAAAGAACAAACTTTAGTTCAAAAATGTATTGATGTTTTAACAACCGAAGATGTTTACAATCCAACGTTGCGTGAAATTGAAAGCTATGATGCGGTGCTGATTTTGGGCGAAGATTTAACCCAAACCAGTCCACGAGTAGCATTAGCAGTTCGCCAAGCATCTAAAAACAAAGCCAAAGCAATGGCAGATGCCTTGCGTACGCAAGAATGGCTTGCCGAGCCTGTTAGACGTATCGGTCAAAAAGCGTTAAGTCCGATTTTTGTCATTGATGTAAAAGACACGAAACTGGACGATATTGCCGAAGTCAGCTGTGTGGCAACGCCAAACGATATTGCAAAATTGGGCTTTGAAATTGCCAATCAAATGAATGGCTTAGACACACATCAATTGCCAAAAGATTTGTTAATTGATGAAACTGATAATAGCGATATGACGGCATTTGCCAAACATATCGCCCAAACCTTGTTAAAAGCGACAAAACCGCTGATTATCGCAGGTACGTCTTTGGGTAATATCGCCATTATTGAAGCGGCGGCACAAATTGCCAACAATATTCAGCCAAAACGTTTTGACTTGATTATATATGAAAAAGGTGTGATTAACGCACACAATGCGGAAGTTGAAATTGAGCTTGCCAAAATTAATGAAGAACAAGCCCAATTAAAACAAACACTTGACGAAACTGCATTTGCTGAACAAGCCAAAAAACTCAAACGTCCGCAACGTATGCAAGCGACTAAAGGTTATGCTGATAAAGCAGGGTTGTATTTAACCGTGCCAAAAGCTAACAGCATTGGTGTAAATTTGTTGGGTGGTTTGTCGCTTGATGATGTGTTAGATAGCGATGCCGAAGTTGTTGTGATTATGGAAAATGACATTGGTGAGCGTTTAACCGATAGCCAATTTAACCAATTAACCCAAAACAAAACCTTAGTTGTGTTAGACCATGAAAATTATCATTGGCATGACAAAGCGGACGTGATTTTGCCTGTAGCGACTTTTGCCGAAGCGGACGGTACACTTGTTTCAGCCGAAGGACGAGCCCAACGCTTTTTCCAAGTGTATGACCGAGCCTATTACCAACCGCAAGACATGGTAAAAGAAAGCTGGCGTTGGCTTCATGCGATTGAAGCGGAATTAAACGGCCGTGCGATTGAGTGGGTACAGCTTGATGACGTGGTGAGTAGTGTGGCAGAAGTCAATCCTGCCTTGCAAGGCATTAAAGATGCATCGCCAACCGCAGATTATCGCATTACAGGCTTAAAAATTGCACGTGAGCCACGCCGTTATTCTGGGCGTACATCTATGCGAGCCCCAATTTCGGTACATGAGCCAGAGCAACCAAAAGATAAAGATACAAGTTTGACCTTTTCCCAAGAAGGTTACGTTGGTACACAGACCGATTCGTCTATGATTCCGTTTGCGTGGTCGGCAGGGTGGAACTCGCCACAAGCGTGGAACAAATATCAAGATAAAGTGGGCGGACATCTGAAAAATGGCGACCCCGGTGTGCGTTTGTTTGACCGTATCAACCGTTTGCCAAAACGTGAATACGTTGCCCCAAATTTTGATGACGCAAAATCAAATGAAACCCTTGTACCGATTTACAATATTTTTGCAAGTGATAGTTTGACCAGACGTAGCGAAGTCGTGGCATCACAGTTGGTTGAGCCTGTGTTTAGCGTATCAGCCGATGATGCACAAACTTGGCAATTACAAGTTGGCGATAGCTTAACGGTCAAAGCAGGTGAAATTAGCGTTACCTTGCCTGTCAAATTGGTGGATTATTTAGCGGAAGGCTGTGTCGGTTATCCTGTTGGGCAAGTGCCAGCTTTAACGGCACAGTTGAGCCAGCCAGATGTCATGGTAAGTTTTTATAAAGCAGGAGTAGTGTAATGGAACACACGTTAAGACAAATGCCAAACTTACCAAGTTGGTTGTCAGGTTTATTGACAGTAGAGACTTGGCAAGTGATTTTTTTGATAGGGCAGTCGGTTGTTATCTTTTTGGCGGTGGTGATTTTTGCTGCTGCCTTGATGATTCCGTATGAACGTCGTATGCTTGCACTGTGGCAAGACCGCTACGGCCCAAACCGTGTGGGCTGGCAAGGCTCGTTGCAAGTCGCTGCTGATATGTTAAAAATCTTTTTTAAAGAAGATTGGACACCAAAATTTGCCGACAAATTTTTATTTGTGCTTGCCCCTGCAATTGCCATGTTTTGTTTACTGCTTTGGCAGGTTTTATCATTGTGCCTGTTACGCCATCGTTAGGCGGTGCGGATTGGAATATTGGAATTTTGTTCTTTTTTGCTATGGCAGGCTTGGCGGTTTATGCGGTGATGTTCGGTGGTTGGGCATCGGCAAACAAATATTCACTATTAGGCGGTTTACGTTCTGCTGCTCAAACGATTAGTTACGAAGTGTTTTTAGGCTTATCCTTGATGGGCGTGGTGGCTTTGGCAGGTTCGTTTAATTTGCGTGATATTGTCATGTCGCAAGCAGGTGGCTTTTGGCATTGGAATATTTTTGGGCAAATTTTAGGCTTTTTAACCTTTATGGTGGCAGGGGTTGCGGTAACGCACCGTTTTCCATTTGACCAACCAGAAGCCGAACAAGAACTTGCCGAAGGTTATCATGTGGAATATTCTGGCATGAAATTTGGTATGTTCTTTGTGGGTGAATACGTTAATATTGTGCTTGTGTCATCGCTGATTACTACGCTGTTTTTTGGTGGTTGGTTGCCATTATTTGATGGTTTAGATTTTATTCCGCCTTTGTTTTGGTTTATGGGAAAAACCTTGTTTTTTATGACCATGTTTATTTTGGCTCGTGGTGCGTTAATGCGTCCACGTTATGACCAAGTAATGAACTTTGGTTGGAAAATTTGCTTACCTATTACCTTAGTCAATCTATTGGGAACGGCAGCCTTTATTTTGTTTAAAACCAATGGCATAGGTTAAGGAGATATAAACTATGTACTTAACAATGTTAAAAAATAGTGTAACAGGTATGGGGACGATTTTGCGTACCCTTGCCATGGTGGCAAGCCATGCAACACGCAAACGTGATACTATTTTATATCCAGAACAGCCTGTGCTTGTACCGCCCCGTTTTCGTGGTCGTATCGTTTTGACAAGAGACCCAGACGGTGATGAACGCTGTGTGGCATGTAACTTGTGTGCGGTGGCGTGTCCTGTCGGATGTATCAGTTTGCAAAAAGCGGAACGTGAAGATGGTCGTTGGTATGCCGAATTTTTCCGTATCAATTTTTCACGCTGTATTTTTTGTGGAATGTGCGAAGAAGCCTGTCCGACAACAGCAATTCAGATGACCCCAGATTTTGAAATTGGCGAATATAACCGTCAAAATTTGGTATATGAAAAAGAACATTTACTTATCTCTGGGCCGGAAAAATTCCCAGATTATAATTATTACCGAGTAACAGGTATGGCGATTAAAGATAAGCCTAAAGGGGCGGCTCAAAACGAAGCTGAACCGATTGATTTACGGAGTTTGTTGCCATGACACAAACAATTTTTTCGGGTTCGGTTTTTGGGTTTTACTTGTTGGCAATCGTGGCGATTGTCGCAAGTTTGCGAGTGATTACCCAAGCAAACCCTGTTCATGCCTTGTTAAACATGATTGTTACCTTATTGGCATTGTCTGGGGTGTTTTTTGCGATTGGTGCACCATTTGCAGGGGCGTTAGAAATTATCGTCTATGCAGGGGCGATTATGGTTTTATTCATCTTTGTGATGATGATGTTAAACTTAGGCTCGCATGATGTAGAAGAAGAATCAATCTGGCTAACATCATCGGCTTGGGCTGTGCCTGCAGGTTTAACTTTTATTGTCGGTTTAATCATTGTCAATATGATTTTGTTTAACCATCAAGAAAGCAATCCTGCCATGATTGGCGGTACACCTGTTTTAGCAAAACAAATTGGTGAAAAATTGTTTACCGAATATTTGTTATTGGTTGAAGTTGCAGGGTTTTTATTGTTAGCAGGTTTGGTTGCGGCATATCATTTGGCAAAACGTGCGTTAGATGATGAAAATATCAGCCACAGCAGTTTAAAAGATATAAAAAACAATAGTTTAGAAAAAACAACGCACAAGGAGACGGCATAATGGGGTATATTCCATTGGAACATGGGCTGATTTTGTCAGCGATTTTGTTTGCCATTGGCTTTTGTGGCGTGATGGTAAGACGCAATTTTTTGTTTATGCTAATGAGCCTTGAAATTATGATGAATGCGGCTGCCCTTGCTTTTGTGGTGGGCGGTAGTCGTTGGGTGAATGCTGATGGTCAAATTATGTTTATTTTAATTTTGACATTGGCTGCTGCCGAAGTCGCCATTGGCTTGGCAATTTTATTACAATTTTATCATAAACATCGTCATTTAAATGTTGATGTGGCAAATGAGATGAAGGGGTAAGAAAAATGAGTATGTTACCTTTAACGTTTATATTGCCACTGCTTGGCTTTATTATTTTGTCGACCATGCGAGATAAATTAAGCGAAAAAGCCGCAACCATCGTTGGCGTGGGTAGTATGGGCTTGTCCGCCTTGTTTGCGTTGATTGCAGGTAGTAGCTTTTTGGCAAATCAAGACAGCAATCCTGTTGTGCATATTCCGCTATGGACGTGGATGAAAGTTGGCAATTTTGCCCCAAACTTTGGCTTAACGCTTGACGGTTTGGGCGTTACCATGCTTGGCGTGATTACAGGTGTCGGCTTTTTAATTCATCTGTTTGCGTCTTGGTATATGCGTGGCGAAGTGGGTTTTGCTCGCTTTTTTAGCTATATGAATTTGTTCGTTGCCAGTATGTTGTTATTGGTGCTTGCGGACAATTTAGTGTTGTTATATCTTGGTTGGGAAGGTGTGGGCATTTGTTCATACTTGCTAATCGGTTTTTATTATAGCAATCGTGCTAACGGACGAGCAGCGATGAAAGCCTTTACCGTTACTCGTGTGGGTGATGTGTTTTTGGCGTTTGGTTTGTTTTTGTTATTCCGTGAATTGGGTACGTTAAACATTCATGAAATTATTGAGCGTGTACCGCAAGTATTTACGCTAAACAATGCTACGTTACAATTAACCGCCATTATGCTCGTACTAGGTGCGATGGGTAAATCGGCTCAAATTCCGCTACATTCATGGCTTGCCGATGCGATGGCAGGTCCGACACCTGTGTCTGCGTTAATCCATGCGGCAACGATGGTTACAGCAGGGGTTTATTTAATCGCTCGTTTGCATCCAATTTTTATTTTAACGCCAGATGTGTTGTTAAATTGGGTCGGTCTAGTCGGTGCGGTTACGCTTGTGGTTGCAGGTTTTTGTGCGTTGGCACAAACCGATATTAAGCGTATTTTGGCGTATTCAACCATGAGTCAAATCGGTTATATGTTTTTGGCGTTGGGCGTTGGAGCTTGGCAAGTTGCCGTTTTCCACTTGATGACGCACGCATTTTTTAAAGCTTTGTTATTCTTAGGTTCTGGTGCGGTGATTATCAGCGTTCATCATGAACAAAATATCTTTAAAATGGGCGGTTTACGCAAAAAAATTCCGTTGGTACTTTGGTGTTTTGTTGTCGGTGGCGGTGCGTTGGCGGCGATTCCATTTGTAACAGTCGGCTTTTATTCAAAAGATGCGATTATTTGGGAAACCTTTGCCACAGGTAATATGCACTTGTTTTATTTAGCGGTGTTTGGGGCATTTTTAACGTCAATTTATACTTTCCGTATGATTTGGTTTACCTTTTTTGGTGAAGAAAAAACCCATGCTCATGCGTTATCTGGCTTGTCTTATCAAATTCCGCTTGTCGTGTTGTTGGTATTATCAACAGGCTTGGGAGCGTTTATTACACCGCCTTTAGATGGTGTGTTGCCGTTAAGTCAAGGCGTATTGCTTGAACAAGCAGGTCATGCTCATGGCAAACATACTGCAGAATTTATTGCAATGGGTGCGATGGCGTTTGGCTTGATTGTGGCGTGGTTTTTATATGTGGCAAATAAAGGTCAAATTTTAACCAAATTTAAACAATCAAGTTTTGGTGGTGCAGTCAATTATTGGTGCTATCATGGTTTAGGATTTGATGCGTTGTATGATTTGGTATTTGTGAAACCTTTCTTGTTAATTGGTAAATTGCTAAAATCTGACCCAGTGGATAAGGCTTGGAATGTGTTCCCAATGCTTGCGTCAGCGGGCAATCGTATGAGTGGTTGGTTGCAATCAGGGTCGCTTCGTGGCTATGCAGTCAGTTTTGGCTTTGGTATGGTTGCGTTGTTGGTATTGGTTATGGCAATGGTAGGAATATAATATGAATGATATTCAAAATAACTTTTTATTGCCCGCCTTGATTTTTTTGCCAATCTTGACAGGTTTTTTGTGTTGGCTGATTGAAAAAGTTGATGAGCGTTTTCCACGTTGGATTGCGTTTATCGGTATGTTTGCGACATTTTTAATTACGGTTGGGCTTTGGCAAAAAGGTGGCTTTATCGGCTCGGCAAGTCAAGTGCTTGCTCCGACAGATAAACCTGTGTGGTTAGCAGAATTTTCATTGCCTTGGGTTGAACAGTTAGGCATTCATTTTCATTTGGCGTTAGACGGTTTGTCCTTATTAATGGTGAGCTTGACGGCGTTTTTGGGTATGATGGCGGTTGCTTGTTCTTGGGGTGAGATTACTCGGCGTGTCGGTTTTTTCCATTTAAACTTGTTATGGAGTTTGGGTGGCGTTATCGGTGTATTTTTAGCCATTGACTTATTTTTGTTCTTTTTCTTTTGGGAAATGATGCTTGTTCCGATTTATTTTCTAATTGCGATTTGGGGACATAATAACGGCGGTAAAACCAAAGAATACGCAGCGACCAAGTTTTTTATTTATACCCAAGCATCAGGCTTGATTATGCTGGTTGGTATTTTGTTGTTGGTGATGATAAACGCCAATACCACAGGCAAAATCAGCTTTAATTATATGGATTTATTAGGCACGCAATTGGGTGCGTTAGAATATCCGATTATGCTGATGTTTTTTATCGGTTTTGCGGTCAAATTGCCAATTTTTCCATTGCACGGCTGGTTGCCAGACGCTCACGCCCAAGCCCCTACCGCAGGTTCAGTGGATTTGGCAGGGATTTTGATTAAGACGGCGGCGTATGGTTTGTTGCGTTTTGTCTTGCCAATTTTTCCACAGGCTTCGGCTGATTTTGCACCGATTGCGATTATGCTAGGTGGTATCGGTATTTTCTATGGTGCGTGGCTTGCCTTTATGCAATCTGATATTAAACGTTTGTTGGCTTATACCAGTATTTCGCACATGGGCTTTGTGGTGCTTGCGTTGTACGTAGGGACGCTCATGAGTTTGCAAGGTTTGATGATTCAAATGCTGGCACATGGTTTAAGTTCAGCAGCGTTGTTTATCATGAGCGGTCAGTTATATGAACGCTTGCATACCCGTGATTTGACATTGATGGGCGGTATGTGGGGACAAATGCGTTATTACCCACCGCTATTGATGTTCTTTAGTGCGGCATTGATGGGAATTCCGGGTACAGGTAACTTTATTGGTGAGTTTTTGATTTTGATGGGGTCATTTGCGACCAATCCTGTTGCGGTAATTTTTGCGACATTTAGTTTAGTTTGGGCAGGATTGTATGCCTTGATTATGATTTATCGTGCATTATTTGGTGAAACCACCCCAACGATTGAAAAAGTTGCACCAATGAAACGTATGACTGCTCGTGAAGCCAGTATTTTGTTGGTGTTGGCGATTGGGCTTGTTTGGTTAGGTTTATTCCCTCAAAACTTTTTGGACACCTCAGACCATAGTATGCAATGGATTAACCAAGCCTATCATGGCGTAAGCCCAGAAGTTGTGATACCAAGTGCAGATGTGGGTTCAACACAAGTTACAGACGAGCCATTTGCTCATTTGGAGGTAAAATAATGAATTCTATTCCTTTAGATAGCAATATGTTGATACCACTTTTGCCAATGTTAATTTTGTCTTTGACAACGGTGGTGGTGATGATTGCCATCGCTGTTAAACGCTCCAATATGGTCGCTGGGACGATAAGTGTGGTAGGTTTAAACATTGCATTGGTGTGTTTGATTGCACAAATGTTTGGTGTTTTGCCTGCACAGGGGCTGGTGTCTAGCTTGTTTGTGGTGGATAATTTTGCCCAGTTTAATATGCTTGTGGTATTAGTAAGTTCGCTGGCGTGCTTTACCTTGGCGTATGGCTATATTGACAGCTTTCATGACAATAAAGAAGAACTGTATTTGTTAATGCTGATTGCGACTTTGGGTGCGTTATTTATGGTAAGCAGCAATCATTTGGCATCGTTTTTTATCAGCCTTGAACTATTGTCTGTGCCGATGTATGGTATGCTTGCGTACAATTTTTCTCGTAGCACTTCGCTAGAAGCAGGTATGAAATATTTGGTACTGTCGGCGACTGCATCGGCGACCATGCTTATGGGTATGGCGTTGATTTATGCAGCAACAGGTACGCTCGGCTTTTATCAAATTGGTGAAAGCGTTGCGACAAATTTGATGGAGCATATGAGCCAACCGATGTTAATCATTGGTGCTGCTTTGATGGTATTTGGTATTGCCTTTAAATTGTCGGCTGTGCCGTTTCACACATGGACACCAGATGTGTATCAAGGAGCACCTGCTCCAGTGGCAACCTTTTTGGGTAGTGTGGCAAAAGTGGCGATGTTGGCATTGGCGTTACGCTTTTTGGTCGGCTCAGTTACGTTGGCGTTCCCTGCGATTTATACCGTGATTGGCGTGATTGCTGGCTTGTCTATGATTATTGGTAACTTGCTTGCTTTACGTCAAAACAATGTCAAACGTATGTTATCGTATTCTTCAATCGCACATTTAGGCTACGTATTGGCGGTGATTAGCAGTGCCAAAGAACACTCACTTGGCATTTCGTCTATGTATATGGCGATGTACGCTTTGACAACCATTGGGGCGTTTGGCGTGGTGACGATTATGTCTAGCCCATACAAAAATTATGGCGAAGCCGATGATATTGAACATTATCGTGGTATTTTTTGGCAACGTCCGATTTTGACAGCCGTTTTGACCGTCATGTTACTGTCATTGGCTGGCGTACCACTGACGGCAGGTTTTATTAGCAAATTCTTTGCGGTATCTGCGACCGTTGCTTCTGGTAGCTGGTGGCTAACTGCCTTTATCATCATTGGTAGTGCGATTAGTTTGTATTATTATTTGCATTTGATGGTAACTTTGTTCAAACGTCCACAAGATAACCAACAGCACGATGCAGTCGGCCATTGGGGTATCCAAGCGGGCGGTATCATGACCTTGTTGGTAACAGCGTTGGTGCTGTATTTGGGTATTTTCCCAAAATGGTTAGCCACTGCCATAGAATTTGCGACCTTTAATGCTATTCACTAAATATTTTTAAAACGGTTGTGAAAATAGTTTAAAAGTTACAAAGCCTATCTAAAAACGTATCAAAGATAATGTTAAAATTATTGACGATACGTTTTTTTATGTCAAATTTTTGTCAAATATAAGGAAAAATCATGTCAGATAGCAATGCTGTACCAGTTGCCGTTACCGAAATTCAGCAATGGGCGGATACCTTGTTTAGTTTTAAAATTGAACGCCCAAATGGTTTTAAATTTACTGCAGGGCAGTTTGTGCGATTGGGCTTAAAGCCAACAGATATCACTGCCTTACAAAGCGATGATGATGAAACGATTTTTCGTGCCTATTCGGTGGTGTCATCGCCTTATGATGAGTTTGTAGAATTTTTTTCGGTGGTTATTCCTGATGGGGCTTTTACGTCCAAGTTAAAATTTTTACAAGTGGGCGACAAACTTCATCTTAACACCACGCCATTTGGTTATTTGACTTTGACAAGATATCAAAAACCTTTGCCAAAAGATTTGTGGTTGCTTGCCACAGGAACAGGGCTTGCCCCATTTTTATCCATTTTAAAAACGTTAGAAGTTTGGCAAAATTACCAACAAATTTACCTTGTTTATAGTACAAGAACCAAACAAGAGTTGGCTTATGTTGATAAAATTAATCAATTAAAATCGATTTATGGTGAAGATGGGGCGGATTTTAGCTTTGTGCCGATTGTTACTCGTGATAAAGATTTTGACGGTTTAACAGACCGTTTACCAAAATTGATAGCAAACGGCGAATTAGAACATTTTGTCAAAGCAAAATTTGATGTCAATACCAGTCAAATCATGCTATGTGGCAATCCGCAAATGGTAGAAGACACCAAAGAGGCGTTAAAACAGCGTGGTTTAACCATGAATCGACGAGGCGAGGGCAATATTGCGGTGGAAAATTATTGGTAAAATTGGGTTTTTGCAGAAAATAAAAAAGGGTTTAACTGTTAAACCCCTTTTTTTAAAACCTGTAAAATTTTACTGCGTAATGTTGTGAATACAGGTTCTAAATGTTCAATCAATTTTTTAACAAACTTTCGGTATTATCCATCCGTAAGTTTTGCGGTTTTAATGGCATGGGTGGCGTGACAAAACTTGCTTTAAACACTTCATCAATCGTTTCCACAGGTTGAATGGTCAAGCCGTCTTTCACATTATCAGGAATATCCACTAAATCTCGCTCGTTGGCTTTTGGAATCAACACATGACGGATACCACCACGATGTGCGGCAAGCAATTTTTCTTTTAAACCACCAATGCGTAACACCTTACCACGCAAGGTAACTTCGCCTGTCATCGCAATATCTGGGCGAATGGCAATGCCTGTCAAAGCCGATGCCAATGCCGTTGTCAAGGCAATCCCAGCCGATGGGCCGTTTTTTGGCGTTGCCCCTTCTGGAATATGCACATGAATGTCATGCTCTTTAAAGCTATCATAACTAATGCCAAGCGTTTCGCCACGAGAACGCACCACTGTCATAGCCGCACGAATGGACTCTTTCATCACATCGCCAAGCGACCCTGTAAAACTCAAATCGCCCTTGCCTTGCATGGCGACAGCTTCAATCGTCAGTAATTCACCGCCAACTTGCGTCCACGCCAAGCCTGTAATGCGACCGATTTCTGGCTCTTGCTCCGCCAATCCAAAATCGTACTGTTGCACACCAAGATAATCGTTGATATTTTTACTATCAACTATTGTTGAGTTTTTTGCTCTAGTTGGTTTGCGTTTAGTCGGCTTTTGCGTTTCTACATTGGTTTTAAGCACTTTACGCGCGATTTTGTTAATCTCACGTTCAAGGTTTCGCACCCCTGCTTCTCGTGTGTAGCGTTGCACAATCGCTTGAATTGCATCGGTAGTAATATCCACTTCATTTTCTAACAAACCATTTTGTTTCACTGCTTTTGGCACAAGGTATTTATCGGCAATGTTGATTTTTTCGTCTTCGGTATAGCCAGACAAACGAATGATTTCCATACGGTCAAGCAACGCAGGCGGAATGTCCATGCTGTTGGCAGTACAGATAAACATGACTTGCGACAAATCCAAATCCATGTCCAGATAATGGTCGTTAAAACTGTGGTTTTGCGATGGGTCAAGCACTTCAAGCAAAGCAGATGCAGGGTCGCCACGAAAATCTTGTGCCATTTTGTCAATTTCATCAAGCAAAAATAACGGATTTTTTACGCCAACTTTTGCCAAAGATTGCACGATTTTGCCGGGCATTGCACCGATATAAGTACGTCTATGCCCACGAATTTCCGCTTCATCACGCACACCACCCAACGCCATACGAATAAACTCACGCCCTGTCGCACGAGCGATAGATTCCCCCAAAGACGTTTTACCAACACCCGGCGGGCTAACAAGGCACAAAATTGGGCCTTTCAACGTATCTACACGAGATTGCACCGCCAAAAATTCCAAAATGCGGTCTTTGACATCTTTTAAACCATAATGGTCAGTGTCTAGCACGTCTTGAGCTTTTGGCAAATCAATGCTAACATTGCTGGCTTTTTTCCAAGGCGTGTCCAAAATCCACTCAATATAAGTACGAACAATTGCTGATTCTGATGATGCAGGTGGCATCATTTTGAGTTTGCGAAATTCGTTTTCTGCTTTTTTACGCACGTCTTCTGGCAAGTCGGCTTCTTTTAAGCGTTTTTCAAGTTCGCCATCGTCATCATCAAGCACAGGTTCGCCTGCCTCATCACGCAGATTGCCAAGCTCGGCTTTAATCGCTTTTAATTTTTCGTTTAAAAAATACTCACGTTGGTTATTTTCCATTTGTTGACGAGCTTTCTCATGGATTTCTTGCTCAATGCTTTGCTCCACATCTTGTCTAATTAAATAGTCAATCAAGGTGTCAATATGGGTTGCCAGTGCATTTTTTTCTAAGAAACTTTGTTTGGTTTCTACATCAAGCGACATGCGAGTGGTGATAAAATACAGCAATTCTTCAAGGCTTTCAATGCGTTCGGCAACCTTAAGCAATTCTCTAAAATTACGCAAACGCCCTTCGGCATATTCGGCAAAAAGACTAACAAGTGTTTGTTTATATTCTTGTTGTTGTTTTTTGCTAATGCGGTGTTTAATTGGCTCTTCGCTGATATCCGCCATAAAAACATCGTCATCACAATAAATATCGTCCAACTTGGCACGGTACAAGCCTTCAATCAATACTTTAATGGTAGAACTGTCGCTTTCGTGGGGCATGGTGTTTATCACACGGCAGACTGTACCATATTGATAAAGATTATCATTCTCAATTTCTTCTGACATAGAATCTTTTTGGGCAATAACAAACACATAATTGTCATAGTCGGCTTGGGCGATTTCCACCGCATTGACAGACGCACTGCGACCGACAAAAAGGGCAATTTGCATATGCGGATAGACCACCACATCACGCAAAGCAATCAAAGGCAATGAACGCTGATTGTTAGAAGTTGTTTGTTGTGTCGGCATAATTTTTCCTTATCGTTTTACATCTATCATTTAGTGGCGTTGTTTTTAAAAAATGCAAGGTTTTTTCAACAAACAATTCGTCAAATGCCTTTTAACAAAATTTTTGCAAAAAAATTGTTTAAAAATTATCCAATTCTTCGGAATGTACAAAATTAAAGTCGTGATTGTTCATTTATTTTCCTTTTTTAAAGTTTTTTTATCATTTTTATCTTTATCGTGGGTCAAAAAATCATCAAGCCACTCGGCAACACCGCCATATCCAAGCCGATATCCCACACATTGACGTTTAATTTTTCCACCAATTGAAAATCATACGCCCAGCCGATTTTGACAGGTTTATTTTTGCAATTTGCCAAACTTTTGTCATAAAAACCACCACCCATGCCAAGCCGATTGCCTTTTTTATCCAACGCCACCAATGGCATGATGATGATATCTAATTGTTTTGCTTGAATTTTTTTGCCTTTTGTAGGTTGTCGCATACCGAATGTATGACGCATTAAACGGTTTTTATAAGAATTTTGTTGAGTAATCTTGACAAAAGATAACGGTTTTTTCTCGTGGGTAACAACAGGCAAATAAACTTCAAATCCTTTTAAAAACAAATAATTAACCAAAAACTGTGTCGGCAATTCCCCAAACGCATCAATAAAAACTCCAACTTTTGCTGATTTTTTGTTTAAAAAACGATGTTGTAAATGCGAAAACTGCCGAGTAGCCAAAAAACCAAGTTGTTTTTTTTGTGGTTTTGTTAAAGTAAGACGTTGTTTTCGCAACATTTTTCGTAAAATTTTTTGGTCGGTTGGATTTGTCATATTTTGGTTTAAAAATCAATGTAGAAAAAATAATTTTATCATAAAGTTTTAGCATTTTGGCTTTATTTTGTCGTGTGAAATCGTTAGAATAAGAGTTATTTTTTGATTAAGGCTAAACTTATGCCTGCTTTTCAGTATAAAGCCATTGATACAAACGGAAAAACCGAACAAGGCGTATTAGAAGCGGATTCGGCTCGCCAAATTCGCCAACAATTGCGTGAAAAATCGCTATTACCGATAGAAGTTAATCCAATTGTTAAACAAAATTCTACCAAACGTTTTGGACAAAAAAACGTCAGTGCGTACGATTTGGCGTTAATTACTCGGCAATTATCGGTACTTTTGGCATCGGCAATTCCGATTGAACAAGCCCTAAACGCTGTCGCCAAACAAAGCGAAAAAGCACATATCAAAGCGTTAAATTTGGCGGTTCGCTCCAAAGTTTTGGAAGGTTATAGTCTAGCAAAAGCATTAGACGATGCGGGCAATTTTCCGCCGATTTACACCGCAACCATTTCGGCAGGCGAGCGATCGGGGCATTTGGATTTGATTTTAAATCAGCTTGCCGACTATACCGAAAACCGTTTTGCAATGCAAAAAAAGATACAAGGGGCGTTGGTTTATCCGATTATTTTGCTGATTATGGCGATTGCGGTGGTTGTCGGCTTGATGACGCTGGTTGTGCCAAAAATTGTCAAAGTGTTTGAGCAGTCCGACCAAGCCTTGCCAACCATTACGCAGGTGGTTTTGACCTTGTCCAATCTTTTGACTCAATGGTGGTGGTTACTGATAGCGGTTATTTTTAGTGGATTGATTTTATTAATAAAATTTGTAAAAACAACGGCAGGACGGGCGAGTTTTGATGCGTTGGTGTTACGCTTGCCGATTTTTGGTAAACTTTCTCGCAATTTGAACGCTTCACGGTTTGCCAGTACTTTATCAATTTTGGTGCGGTCTGGCGTGCCGTTGGTGGAAGCATTAAGCATTGGTGGTGCGGTGCTTGGCAACGTGCATATCCGAGATGCAGTGCAAAAAGCCACCGAAAAAGTGGTGGAAGGGGCGAGTTTGTCAAGTCAATTGGAAAAATCCAACTATTTTCCGCCCATGATGGTGCAGATGATAAAAAGTGGCGAAAACTCTGGCGAGCTTGATGCCATGCTGGCTCGCACCGCTGATATGCAACAAAACGAAGCGACCAATATGATAAGCACGTTGCTTGCGTTGCTTGAGCCGTTGATGTTGGTACTAATGGGCGTGATTGTCATGACGATTGTCATGGCGGTGATGTTGCCGATTGTTAATATGAATGATTTGGCGGGATAGTGTTACAATAAAGAAACATTGTTACACTAATTATACAATAAATTACATTTTTTTTTCCTTTTTTGTGTAATATAGTAACTATAAAAGTTCACTTATAAGTTTGATTATTTTTTTAATCAATCTTATATTATTAATTTCATAAAGAGGAAAATGTATGAAAGCATTATTTAGCGTGGCGATTTTAGCAAGTGTAATGGCATTAACAGCTTGCGGTGGTGGTAGTTCTGATAGTTCTGGCAGTAGTAGCAGTATTCAGCCGAATACTCAACCAACGCCAACAACGCCAACTACACCTAGCACTAATCCAACGATTAAAGCTTGTGCAATAGAAGGTACTACAATCACAGGCACAAAAGGCGAAGAATGTACATTTAATAATCCTAAATACAATAAGGGTGCAACGAGTACATTGGAATGCCCTGTAACAGGTGGTGTAAAACTTGGTGGTATCAGTGCTGGCACTAAAATTGAAATTAATGGTATGACATTATTATGTAAATAATTGGCTATTGCCTGCAACAAAAACGGCTTATTTATCTTATAATAAGTCGTTTTTTTATTTTGGTTGACTGGATATGAAACAAAAAATTATTTTTTTTAGTTATTTGCTTGGGGCATTTTTGTTAGGCTCATTATTAACCTTTTTAATCATGACAAAATCACAATTAGACGAAATTGCCAAAATCAAAAACGCTCAACCTAAAAATATCAATGAATTGGTCGCTCCAACATCAAATCAAGCTGTTGAACCTAGCAACATCAATCCAACTGCACAATTAGAACAAACAATTCAACAAAATTCTAACAATAAAACCAATTTTTCTACCCAAGATTTTAATGAACAATCCGCAAAAGCCGTATTAAATAGCATTCCAGACAATCAATTAAATCGCTATGTTGAGCGATTTATGACAGTCAAAGATGCCGAATTGATAAGCGATAAACGCCAATTTGCTAACCGAGCGATTGAAGAATTGTATAAACAAAATGATAATCAGCCTTTAACTGGACAAGTATTGATTTCTACTACACCTCAATTTCCAACGGCATCTATGAATACCAACACATTGCAAAAACGAGAAAAAATTTACGCCCATTTAAATACATTTGGTAAAGTACCGCTTGGCACAAATGTGTTTATCAAATGGACAAATCGCTCTACAGGTGAAGTGTTATTGTTTGAAAAAAAGTTGATTTCTGCGAACAGCGATACCAATTGGGTCAGCTACACACCGCATGATACTTGGCAAACGGGGAGTTATGATATTCGGTTTTATCAGTTTACATCACAGCTTGAGCCTGTTGCACAGCTTAGTTATGATGTTTATCAAGTGGTGGATTAGACATGTCATCATGCCAAAAATGAATAACTTTAGAAAAAAAGCGATACTAGAGAATATCAAAAATTTTTGCTATAATCTACCCACGCTTTTAAACAATCATTTTTTTAAAAAGGAAAAAACATGGCAGATTTTAACCAAATCTTAGATGCAGGTGATGTAGACGGCGGTGTTATCAACGTTGTGATTGAGATTCCAGCAGGTTCAAATAACAAAATTGAGTGGAATCGCAAACTTGGCGTTATGCAACTTGACCGTGTTGAGCCAAAATTATTCGCAAAACCAACCAATTACGGCTTTATCCCACAGACTTTAGACGAAGATGGCGATGAGTTAGACGCTTTGATTATCACTGATGAGCCATTGCCGACTGGTATTTTTATGGAAGCCAAAGTGATTGGCGTGATGAAATTTGTTGATGATGGCGAAGTTGATGACAAGATTGTGGTTGTGCCTGCGGATGACCGTAATAATGGCGATGCAATCAATACCTTAGCTGATTTGCCAGCACAGTTGATTAAACAAATTGAGTTCCATTTTAATCATTATAAAGATTTGAAAAAAGCTGGCACGACCAAAGTTGAAAGTTGGGGCGATATTGAAGAAGCCAAAGCGGTGATTAAAGAATCGCAAGAGCGTTGGAAAAAACAGTAACATTGGACTGAAAAAGCATAATTTTTATTCGGTTTGAAAATAAAAACCCTTAATTAATACAATTAAGGGTTTTTTATTGCTATTTAAACAACTATTTTTTAAAATAGTCGGCTTTAACCCCTTAAAAACCAAAATCAGAACCACTATGCAAACCCCCTTATATTACCGCTTACTCATGGCAATCGCCAAACCCTTATACCAACTAAAATTAAGCACAAAAAAAACCTTGCCAAACGAAACCGCCCAACGCTTTGGCAAATCCTACCCAGCTATTACCATCAACAAGCCGATTATCTGGTGTCATGCCGTATCGCTTGGCGAAACCAACACCGCCGAGCCGATTTTAAAAGGCTTATTGGCAAACAATTACGCCCTTTGGATTACCAATACCACGCACACAGGCTTTGAAAGAGTTGAACAACTGTTTGAAAAAGAGCTTGCCAATGGCGATGTGTATCACAGCTTTGTCCCTGCTGATAAGCAAAATATTGTTGAAAATTTTTTAAATCATGTCAATCCGATTGGGGCATTGTTTATTGAAACCGAGCTTTGGGCGACCACGTTGGCAATCCTTGAACAACGCCAAATCGCCAGTATTTTGGTAAATGGGCGTTTGTCGCAAAAATCGTTTGACGGTTATCAAAAATTTGCCAAATTAAGCGAAAGCATGATGGACAACATCAGTCTAATCATTGCCCAAGACAGCGATTCGGCAAAACGTTTTCGCCAACTGGGTGCGACAAGCGACAAAATCCGTATCGCCAGTTCGCTAAAATGGTCAAGCAAAGCCAATCCATTGATGATTAGCCGAGCAAATAGCCTAAGCAAAGAATGGCAGCTAGACAAACGTACCGTTATTTTATCGGCAAGCACCCATGATGATGAAGAAAGTCAAGTGTTACAAGCTTTGCAAAATTTAACAACAAAATTTGATAATTTGTTGTGGATTATTGTGCCACGCCACCCAGAACGCTTTGATGATGTGGCAATGTTAATTGAAAAAAGCACAGGCAAAACGGCCGCACGCCGTAGCCAAGACCAAAAACCAAGCGAAACTGACAGCGTATTTTTGGCGGATAGTATGGGTGAACTTGGCGTATGGTATGCGTTGGCGGATATGGCATTTGTCGGTGGTTCGCTCGTTAATATCGGTGGGCATAATCCGATTGAGTCGGCAATCGTTGGCAAACCGATAATTATGGGGCAATACACCCAGTCGTGTCAGCAGGTGGTGGACAAACTCAAAAACGTTGGGGCGTTGCAACAAGTTGAAAATAAAGCACAGTTACAACAGGCGATTAAATACTGGCTAAACAATCCTGATAAAGCCAAACAAGCGGGTAGGGCAGGGCAACAGCTTGCCGAGAGTTTTCAAGATGCGACCAATCAGCAGTTGGCAATGATTTTGGATTGTTTGGGCGAAAATGAACAATACCGTATCCAAAATGAAATGCGTCTCATGGATAATGCCCCTGTAGAAAGTAAAAAAATCATTGATGATTTTGAACCAAATTAACTATAATAGTTTATCAACAATTCACGATAAAAACCCTATGACTGACTATCAACCGACCTGTACGCTTGACATGGCTCAAAAACGAGCCAATATTTATGCCAAAATCCGCCAATTTTTTGCCAAACGGGGCGTATTAGAAGTACAAACGCCGACCCTATCGCAAGCGGGCAATACCGACATTTTTTTGCAGTCGGTATCTGCCAATGTTGCCATTTTTGACAAACCCAAAACCTACTACCTACACACATCGCCAGAGTTTGCCATGAAACGCTTACTAGCAACGTGGCAAGTGCCGATTTATCAGATTTGCCCTGTGTTTCGGGATAACGAAATCGGCAGTCGGCATAACGTGGAATTTACCATGCTTGAGTGGTATCGCCCAACGTTTAGCCTTGAGCAACTAACTCACGAGCTAAACGACCTTGTCAGCGAGTTATTTGGCTATCCTGTGATTTTTGACCATTATCGCTATGTTGATGCCTTTATGGATTATGTGAAAATCCACCCATTGAATGCTAGTTGCGACACGCTCAAAGCCATCGCCCAAGATAATGGCATTCACTTTGATATGGAAGACGACCATCAAGGCTGGCTTGATTTATTGTTTAGCCATCTTGTAGAACCCAATCTCGGCAAAGATTTGCCAACGGTGATTTTTGATTACCCTGTTTCCACCGCTTCGCTTGCCAAAACCGCCAAAGACCAAGACGGCAATACTGTTGCCAAACGCTTTGAATTGTATATCAATGGGCTTGAAATTGCCAATGCCTATGATGAATTGGCGGACGGTCAGGCGTTGCGATTGCGGTTTGATAATGATAATTTGGAACGCAAAAAACGGGGCTTGCCGATGATGCCGATTGATGAGCATTTGTTAAATGCGTGCGATAATTTACCGCCTTGTAGTGGCATTGCGGTGGGGCTTGACCGATTGATTATGGCGATTACAGGGGCGACAAAGATTGAAAATGTGATTGCCTTTCCCATTGATAAGGCTTGATTGATGGATAAAGCAATTAAATCCCAATTTGATAAACAACTTAGCCAAGTTTTAGCAAATTTGGCAATTTATGAAAAATCAAAAGCGTTTAAAAAATCTTTAAACCAAACTATCCCAAGCAACGGTTAATTGATTTGCCACTTGGCTAAACGTTTCGGTATCTTGCCCACCGATATAAAAACCATTGGCAACTCCATTATCCCCAAGCGACAACATTACCACCACCGACCAATCACCAATCTCAAAAAAACGCTGGTGCGACTGCTTTAACTCATCAATCTCAACCGCCCCAATCGGCTCATCAGTCAATTTATCAATAATATCGGACGGAATGGTATCACCAATAAAATCAAACACTTGGGCGTAATGTTTTAAACCGCCATTCACCCCATTAAAAATTGCCTGTGCCAACAAAAACTTTGACAAATCCGCCTCATTTATCCAATGTACCTCATCAATATCGCACATATCATGATTTCGGCTCACCATTACAGGCGGATTGCTCTGGTTCAAATCATCTTGATGAATGCCCCAAATCGCCTCACCATCTGGCTCTTTGGCGACAATCACATAATCGCCAAACATTTGCAAAGGCAGGCGTGCAACATGATTGCAAGCCGTATTTAACACATCAAAACCGCCCAATTCACGGTAATAATGAAACAACAAAGCGGGCAATTGTTTGTTAATCTGTTGTTCAGCCGTTTCAATCACAGACACATCAAGGCTTAATGTCGTATCATCACTGACTTGATAAATTTTTTTGATAAGGGCAATGACATTCATCATGATTAATGTATCCATTGGTTTAAAATATTGGCAAAATTTTGTTTATCTTTGTCGCTGTATGGTGCTTGTCCGCCTTGCTGATGTGGCTCTAGCACGCCTGTCGCTCTCATGGTATCCATAAAATCCCTAATATTCAACTTTTGTTTGATATTTTCTTTATCATAAACAAAACCACGAGCTGTAACGACCCTTGCCCCTTTGTCAATGCAGTCGTTGGCAAGTGGAATGTCGCTGGTGATGACGACATCATTTTGACAACAATTGTCGGCAATATAATCATCAGCTTTGTCAAAACCGTCCGCAACCACTTTCATTTGTAACATCGGCAGACGTGGCAAGGCAATCGCACGATTAGCGACAAAAATTGTGGTGGTTTGCGTGCGTTCGGCGGTTTTGATGATGATTTGTTTGGCAATGTTGGGAATTGCGTCCGCATCAATCCAAAGTGTCGGTTTGATTTTTTCGGTCATTTAATCAAGCAAATCTAATTGTTCAGTCGCTTGAAACAAGATATTGCAACGGTTTCCTGTACGACAAAACATAAACACAGGTTTTGGAGCATTGTTAAAAATTTCGGCAAATTCACGGCAGTTTTGCTCGTTAATTTGGCTTGCGACCACAGGTTGAAAATAATATTCCAAACCTGCTTCACGAGCGATTTTTTCAATATCGGCATTTAACGGTTGGTTCGGCTCTTCGTGGTCTGGGCGGTTGTTGATAATGGTTTTAAAACCGTCCGCTTTAATTTGGGCGATATAATCTGGGGTGATTTGGGCTGAAAATACAGTGTTGTTTGGCATTTTGAATGTTCCTATGGTTGATAAATGCTATTGTAACCTAAAATTTTAAAGCGTAAAAACTGAACTATGTTTTTGCTAAATCTATAGTTTTACATCATTTATAGATATATTCTTTTTTAACATAGTTTAGATAGGCTTGATAATCTTTAAAACTGCTAAAATAATTATACTGTTTTACATCGGTTTGTATAAGCGATTGAAATTCTGCTTTTGACATCACCACGAACCGAAAATAACCGTCAGCAGGACTAACCCACATATTAGCAAACGGTTGTTTTTTAACATCATCATAATAAAAATCATCATTAGCAACTGTTAAAGATTTGCTAAGTTTTTGTTTAGCAATTCGCCTAAAATTGCGATTATATTGACGTTTCCATTTTGCTTAGTCGGAATGATTGATACAATGCCAAGCAAAATACAGATTTTTTCTATAAGAGCTAGCCATTTTACTAACCTATAACCTATTTTTTATTAACGATAACCGACTGTTTCCATCATCTCAACCGCCGATTTTTGTTTTTCGCCATATTCGCTGACATTGATTTGACTTGGCTTAAACTCGCCCCAAGACTTTAACAAAGCAGATGTTTCCACCTGTGCATTGAGCGGAAACGTATGGCTAATACTGGCGAACAGACCGATTTGCTCTTTGTCCGCCAACCAGTCAATCAGTTGCAAGGCAAGCTCTGGTTGATGAGCCGTGCGTGGAATCCCAACTGCCAACGCATTGGTATGCACACCGCCATAGCCTGTATTTATCCAAGTTGGCTGAACATTGGTTTTTTTGTGGTTTTGTTGATACTTGACAAAATTTTGGCTATTTACCAAACCAATTTGACATTTGCCACTGTCAATTGCTTGAAAAATAGCGTCATCATTTAACACCACAGGCATGGCAAGGTTTTGTATGTAACCTTTTAACACGTCTTCGGCTTTTTTGTCGCCCAACTGATGAACCAAATCCACCACAAAACTTTGGTTTGGTGCATAAGAACGCTGGCTTAAACATAGTTTTTGATACCATTTTGGTTTTGCCAAATCGGCATAACTGCTGATATTATTTGGCTCAACCACACGGCTATCATACACCGCAAGCCGTCCGTAATAAGTCAAAGCCAACCAATGAGCGTCTGGGTCAATAAAGCGAGCAGGGACTTGGCTCACCGCTTTTTCGGCATTAAACGGCTGTAACAAATTATGCTCAACGCCATGATGAAACACGCCCACATCTTCGGTCAAAATGATGTCCGCTGGGCTGTTATCGCCTTCGGCTTGCAGTTTTGCCAAAATGGACATGGGTTCGTCCTGCACCACATTCACCATCACGCCTGTTTTTTTGCTAAAATTTTCAAAAAAAGGCACAAGATTTTTGCTATCAATGGACGTATAAATCGTCAATAAATTTGCCACAGCAGGGGCAGTCGCCGAAGCGGTACTTGCGGTAACGGATGCGGTATCATTGACCGTACTTGCGATGATGACCGATGTGCTTTGTGGTTTTGGCTGGCTTGCAGGCGTGGACGCAGGTTTTTGTTGAGTTTCGGGTTTTTCAGTTGGATTTGGTGAATCTTGACAAGCACTTAATGCAAAAAAACTTGACAAAACAAGAACTTTTAGCCTTGATTGCCAATTTTTTGAAAAAAGATGAGCGTGAAAACATGGTGAAAACATGGTCAAAATCCAAACCAAATCATACAAAACTTAATATTTTAACATTGATTGACAATGAAAACTATTTTTTTATCAAAAAAAGCTCCAATGTTAATGATAAGTGAAAAGAATCAATCATGAAAAAAATGATTGTGTTGCAAAAAGTAACCGACCTGTTTGGCGACATTGTTGTTAAAAATCATACCTGTATGCGACACAGGCAAAATAATATGGTCGGTTTGATTGGGTAAAATCGTTTCGGATAATAGTACCGTGCCGTCATTTTCATTGGCGTTTTTTGGCAAAACCACTCGCCCAAGACCTGCCGACAAATTCCCTGCAATACTGCCAAGGCTCGTGGTGTTTGGCAAAGGTGCGGTCAAACCGTCCAAGCCATGATGATATGATTGACCGATAAAAGTTGGCAAAATTTTAACAATGCGATTGGCAGAAAGACTGCCATTGTGCGGTGTGCCAAGCGTTACCACACGTGGGACTTGCCAAGTGGGGTAGCGGTGCAAAAAATCACGAATGACCAATCCGCCCAAACTATGCCCAACCAGATACAACGGCTGATTTTGCTCAAACTTTGTCAAAAGCCAATGATTTAATCGTTCGCTGTGGCGATGAATTGGGTGCATCATGCTGTAATAACCAAAAACGTGTGTATCAAAACCTTGCTGTGCGAGCTGATTGGCAAGTGGTTTCATTGCCCAAGCGTGCATATGTAAGCCGTGCAACAAAATTACTGGCGGTAACGAATTGTTTTTCTTCATGTTGTTTTTATTCATCTTTTGTTGATAACCAAAAAACACAGACAATTTGGTAAAAATATTTTAATATGCGTGTTGTTTGTCTTATTATACAGGTTTTTATGTCATTTTTTGCCAAAAATTCCCCAATTGCCATCGGTTTACGCTTGTATCCTTTAACATTGGCTATTATCGCCATTTGTACTTTGCTGTTTATCGTACAAGTTATTACAGGCGTTGATGCAAGTAGCCCAAGCAATAAAGACCTTGTCAAATGGGGGCGAATTTTATGCCGTTTAGCTTGCATAATGAGCCGTACCGATTTGTAACGAGTTTGTTTTTGCACGTTGGTATGATACATTTGATGTTTAATATGTATGCCTTGTTAATGGTCATGGCAATAAATTTGGGCTATGGATTTTTGGTGTCTGGCATTGATAACGCAGGGCATATTGGCGGTGCGATAACAGGGGCGGTGCTTGGGTTGTTATATGTTATTAATGTTAAATTTGCTAAAAACAAGTTAAGTTTTGCTAAATCTTCACCATTTATGTTAATCGGTCAAGGGCTGATTTTGGCAATATTTTCGGCTATTTAGTGGCATTTACATCAAAGTTTAGTTTTACTAATTAATTGATTTTTTACATTTTTGTTTTTGGTAAAAAGTACTAAATTTGCGTAAAATCGCATAGCCTAAAATGGTTTTTTGCGGTAAAATTAGACTGCCTTTTTTATCAACATTTTTTTCACAACATAAGGACTAGCCAAATGACAGTCATCAAAAAAGACGACTTTATCAACTCAATCGCCAATGCCTTTCAATTCATCAGCTATTATCACCCAAAAGATTTTGTGGACGCTGTGTATGAAGCATGGCAAAAAGAAACCAACCCATCTGCCAAAAATGCCATGGGGCAAATTTTGGTAAACAGCCGTATGTCGGCAATGGGACACCGCCCAATTTGCCAAGATACAGGCAGTGCGGTGGTTTTCCTTGACATCGGTATGAACGTGCAATGGGAAACCGACATGACGGTGGAAGACATGGTAAACGAAGGCGTTCGCCGTGCGTATAACAATCCTGAAAATCCATTGCGTGCGTCTATCTTATACGACCCAATTGGCAAACGCCAAAATAGCAAAGACAATACCCCTGCGGTCGTGCATATGAATGTGGTCGCAGGTGATAAAGTGGACGTGATTTGTGCAGCAAAAGGCGGTGGCTCAGAAAACAAAGCCAAATTTGCTATGTTAAATCCATCAGATTCGATTGAAGAATGGATTTTAAAAACCGTGCCACAAATGGGGGCGGGTTGGTGTCCACCGGGTATTTTAGGCATTGGCGTGGGCGGTACGCCTGAAAAAGCCATGATGCTTGCCAAGCGTTCGCTGATGGAACACGTTGATATTCATGAATTACAAGCCAAAGCTGAAAGCGGTGCGGAATTAACCAGCGTTGAGCGTCTGCGTCTGAATATGTACGAAAAAGTAAACGAATTGGGCGTTGGTGCTCAAGGTCTTGGCGGTTTGACAACGGTACTTGATGTTAAAGTACTAGACTTCCCAACCCACGCTGCCAGTAAAGCGGTCGCCATGATTCCAAACTGTGCCGCAACTCGCCATGTTCACTTTACCCTTGACGGCAATGGAGAAGCCGAAATGCCTGTGCCATCATTAAGCGATTGACCAGAAGTTGAGTTCGGCTCGGACGATGTTATTCGTGTGAACGTTAATGAATTAACCAAAGAAAAATTAAGCCAATTTAAAATCGGCGATACGTTGTTGTTAAATGGTAAAATTTTGACAGGTCGTGATGCAGCTCACAAACGCATGGTAGATATGCTGAATAAAGGCGAAGCGTTACCTGTTGAATTGCAAAATCGTTTTATCTATTACGTTGGGCCTGTTGATGCGGTGGGCGATGAAGTGGTCGGTCCTGCTGTCCCTACGACTTCTACTCGTATGGACAAATTCACCGACCAAATCCTTGAGCAAGGCCTAATCGGTATGATTGGTAAATCTGAGCGTAGCCCTGCCACTTGTGAAGTGATTGCCAAACATGGAGCGATTTATCTGATTGCAGTGGGCGGTGCGGCTTATCTTGTGTCAAAAGCGATTAAAGCAGCAAAAACGCTTGCGTTCCCAGAGCTTGGTATGGAAGCGATTTATGAATTTGACGTGGAAGATATGCCTGTAACCGTTGCGGTGGACAATCAAGGCAACAGTATTCACCGTTTTGACAAAGTTGCTGAACGTGCCAAAGAGGTGATTGCCGAGCCTGTGCGTTTTGTGCCTTAATAAAGTAAGGTGGGCAAAGCCCACCCTACAAATGTTATTATCTTTTTATGTTTGGCATAACATAAAAAAGACTTATCAAAATGATAAGTCTTTTTTATTTTGTTCAAAAAAATTACGAACTCATTTTCTCTAATAACGCTTTTAATTCGCCCAATTTGCCATGAAAAAAATGCCCTGTATCATCAACTATTTCAGTGCGAATAGCAAAATTTTCTGCAAAATCCTCTAACGCATTAGGTGCGACTAATTCATCGTTTTCACCATAAATCATAAAGGTTTTGGCAATTGGCAAAGTGATAATTGATGTATCGTGTTTTTCAATAGACGGAGCGATTAAAGCCAAATCCGTCAATTCAAAATCCGCAATACCAAGTGTTTCGCCTTTTTGGGCTAACATTTGTGCCAAACTCATTGCCACATAACCACCAAATGAAAAACCGCCAAGCCATAACTTGCGAGCGGTTGTCTGGGTTGCGACCCATTGTAAAACGGTTAAAGCGTCATTAATTTCGCCTGTCATATCGCCATAGCTACCTGTGGATTTGCCCACGCCACGATAGTTAAATCGCACAACGTGCATACCGATATCACGAGCAAAGCGGTACATGGTGGTTACGATTTTGTTCATCATTGTGCCTTGTCCAAGTGGATTTGGGTGGCATAATAAAGCGATACGCTGTGTGTTTGGGTCTTTTGGGTCATTGTTTTGCCAAAGTACATCAACTTCAATTTGCTGTCCGTTAGGTGCATCAATTAAAAAACTGGTGGCTGGGCTTGCGTTTATCATAAATTTTCCTACTTTTGCTAAATTATTGTAAACTTGTTCTACACAAGATTTTATTAAATTGGAATTTTTAAGTTTAATATAATTTTTTGGGGCTGTACTAGATTAGAGTTAAATTTCACACCATTTTCTCAATATTTTAAGTTGATTAGATGGTGTCCCATAATTAAATCTAAACCTTGCGAAGCAGTGCTTCTCATCTTTAATAAAAAGATGAAAGTTTTCTTTTTTAATACCGTTATATTTTCTAAGAATTCGTTTAGCTTGATTCCAGAAGTTCTCAATACCATTGATGTGATTTAGCTTGTTGCTTTTATCTGCAAACTCTTTTGAATGATTAATTCTAAAGTGCTTAAAATCGCTAACATCAAGCGCATTATAACTTCTATAGCTGTCAGTATAAAAAATGCTGTCAGGCTTGATTTTACTTGTGATAATGGGCATTAACGTGGTTTGTTTAGTGTCTTTGACAACGACGGTATAAACTCTACCATTACGTTTTAAAAGACCAAATACAGCCGTTTTACCGCCTGCACCACGACCACGTTTGCCTTTACGAATATCACCGAAATAGCTTTCATCAAGTTCTATTTCACTGTCAAAAGTTTCGTGAGCTTCAAGGCTAAGATTGTATTCTATCACAAGTCTTATTTTATGGTAAAATAAGGCTGCTGAATTAGGGTGAATTTGGCAGTAAATCAGCTGCTGCTCGAGCAGTAACTTCTAGTACAAAAAATTCAAGTAGTTTTTTCTGTACTTTTTTACTTAATTTACAATGTGTTAGCTTCATATTTTTAGTATAACATGATAGCTAATCTAGTTCAGCCCCAAACAAAAAGCCAAACCCAAAAAAACAAAAAAAGACTTGGCAAAACGGTAAGTCTTTTTTGTCGTTTCGTTTTGTCGTTTCGTTGCCTAAGCCGTTTTTCTATAAAAACTGAGTTTATCCAATAACCGATAAATCGTATCTTTTAACTGCAAACGATGAACCACTTGGTCAACCACGCCATGCTCCGCCAAAAATTCGGCACGTTGAAACGGTTCGTCCAAGACTTCACGCACCGTTTGCTCAATCACACGCTTGCCCGCAAAGCCAATCATCGCCTTTGGCTCGGCAAGATGAATATCGCCAAGCATGGCAAGGCTTGCGGTTACGCCACCGTACACAGGATTGGTTAAAACCACCAAATACGGCACGCCAGCCTGTTTTAACCGTTCAATCACCGCCGATGTGCGAGCCATTTGCATAAGCGACAGCAAGCCTTCTTGCATTCTTGCCCCGCCACTAGCAGGAAAGCAAACAAGCGGTTTTCGCTCTTTTAACGCAGTTTCCCCTGCCAATACAAAACGGTCGCCCACGACAGACCCCATTGAACCGCCCATAAAGGCAAAATCAAACGCACACGCCACCACGTCCAAATCTTTTAACTTACCTTTCATCACAAGCAAGGCTTCGGATTCGCCTGTTTTTTCTTGGGCTTCTGCCATACGGTTTGGGTATGGCTTGCTGTCGCTAAACTGTAGCGGATTGCCTGTGGTAAATTCAAGCCCCAATTCGCTGTCAATGTGGTCAAAAAACCAGTTTAAACGTCTGCGAGCCGTCATCGTCAAATGCTCTTCGCAATGCGGACAAATATGGCTGTTAAACTGAATCACCGTATTTGTGCTGATGGCGTGGCAGTTTGGGCATTTGGTTGATGGCTCGGTTTCGATCGCTGATAGCACTTGTTTGGCTTTTGGTTGCACCGTTGGTAATGGGCGGTTAAGCCAAGTATTCGCCAATTCGTTAGGGGTGTTTGTCATGGGATTTCCTTATTTTTGTAAAATTTGTTTAACAATCTGAATAAGATTTTTAAGAGTACGGTTGTACGCTAAAAACAATACCATTATGCTAACCGATTTTACAAAAAATTACCACCACTAACGCATTAAATTTCATCAATGGCTTGTCGTAACTCGTCCATTTTTGCCAGCAGTTTGGCTTTGGCTTGCTCAATTTTATCCAAATCATCACCCACATCGGCAAAATTTTTGACAAGTTCAGACCCCACAATCACGCCATCAGCAAATTTGGCAACGGCTTTGGCACTTGCTCCGTCCCTAATACCAAAGCCCACACAAATCGGCAAATCCGTATCGGCTTTAATGGCTTGCACTTGCTTACCTACATCGTCCGTGTCTAGCGTGTTTGAACCTGTAACGCCTTTGACCGACACATAATAAATAAAGCCACTGCCGTGCTGTAGCACTTGTTTTCTACGCTCTGGCAGGGTGGTTGGGGCAAGCAAAAAGATTTCGTTCATATTATTTTTGGCAAGTTTTTCGGTAAAATCGCCTGCTTCGTTGGGCGGTAAATCCACCATCAAAATCGCATCAATGCCTGCGTCTGTGCAAAGATTGATAAAATTGTCATAACCGATGATTTCAATGGGGTTTAAATAGCCCATCACCAGTACAGGCGTGGTGGTGTTGGTTTTGCGAAATTGTTTCACCATTGCAATGGCTTGCCTTGTGCTAGTGCCTTTTGCTAATGCTCGCTCGCCAGCCAAAGCGATGGTTTGGCCGTCCGCCATTGGGTCGGAAAAGGGCAAGCCAACTTCAATAATATCCGCTCCGTGTGCGACTAGGTCGTGCAGTAAATCTACGGTAACGGCTGGGTTTGGGTTGCCTGCCATAATGTAGGGGATTAGGGCTTTTTTGTTTTGCTCTTTTAAGGTGGCAAAGGTTGTTTCAATTCGTGTCATTTTAAATTCTCTTTTAGCTCAAAACTGGGAGTTAATCAAATAAGGTCTCTGCAATATTGCTATATTTTTCTGGAAGTAGGCTTAATTCACCAAATCCCAAATTTTCAACACATAGCCCTATACCATTTGCAGTTATAGCCCCATAAAATAAAACAAATCTACCAATAGAATCATCATTTATTCCGTGCATCCTTTGAAGCCAATTTGGAGTTTTTATGCAAAAATCCTTGTAACTTACTTCTTCAAATTCAAGGTAGGTCATCCTAATATTTGCATCAGAAGGATTTTTTCCCAAATGTTTAGTACTTTTTATCCTCCCTATGTATAATTTCTTCTCGTCATCTAACTCATTAATTTTTTTAATATCATTTAATAATTCGCTTAAAGGCAGAATCTGATTAGAGTTCGGCAGATAATATCCTTTCACTAAGTTTCTATCAAAATTTCTACAAATACCGCCTCTTACCGTAGTAATCTTTGATGGTAATTCATACGATTGATTTGTATGCCTATTAATTGTAACATTTGACATTGCACCAAGCTCACCTTCATAATCTTCTTTAGAGTCATCAAGATTATTACCATCGTTTAAATTTGGTTCTTGATTTGTAAAACTATGTACAATGACTAGGTTTTCATTTTCTATTGCTTGTCTGGCTTCTGTTTCATTGTTATAACCAAAAGATTCTCCTTGATTGGATCTATACTCACAATCTATATGATTGTATGAGGGGATATGCTTAAAGTACGCAGGAGTTCCATCTTTTGTAAAACCACTCTGCAATGGACTGCGGGTAAGATTTGTATAACATTTAGGGCAAAATATTGAATTTTGCATCTCATTAACATCGAATTCATCAGAAGTTATTGTTTGACCCTGTGTAATTAAAACTTGTTTATCACCTTTTTTAAAAGACCAGTCTTTTAAAAATAGAGCATAAGGTATTTTTCTTTTCTTCATTCGTAACGCTCTCAATTAAGAGTATAAAGTTTAGTCAATTTGAATTTTACCAACTCAACATCAATCCATCTCAATCCCATCCACGCTCATCACCGTATGCAAATCCTTATCGCCACGCCCAGACACATTAATGATAATCGACTGACTTGGCGACATCGTTTTGGCAAGTTTTAGCCCATACGCCACAGCGTGCGAACTCTCAAGTGCAGGAATAATCCCTTCCACACGAGTAAGTGTACGAAATGCGTCCATCGCCTCATCATCCGTACAGCCAACGTATTGCACACGCCCCACATCTTTTAAAAAGCTGTGTTCTGGACCAACACCAGGATAATCAAGCCCTGCCGAAATCGAATGCGTCTCCAAAATTTGCCCATCATCGTCCGCCATCAAATAAGTGCGATTACCATGCAATACACCCACACGCCCTGCGTTTAGTGGGGCAGAGTGTTTGCCTGTGTCAATGCCAAAGCCTGTCGCCTCCACACCATACAACGCCACATCGGTGTCGTTTAAAAACTCATAAAACAGCCCCATGGCGTTTGAGCCACCGCCCACGCAAGCGACCAATGCGTCAGGACTTCTACCCTCCTTTTCAAGGTGTTGCATTTTGGCTTCACGCCCAATAATTGCCTGAAAATCACGCACCAGCATTGGATAAGGGTGCGGGCCTGCCACCGTGCCAATCACATAATAAGTGCTGTCCACATTGGTTACCCAGTCTCGCATCGCCTCGTTCATCGCATCTTTGAGCGTGCGAGAGCCAGACGTTACAGGCACGACAGTCGCCCCAAGTAGTCGCATACGATACACGTTCATTTTTTGGCGTTCGACATCGTCCGCCCCCATATACACCACGCATTCTAGCCCTAAGCGTGCGGCGATGGTTGCTGTTGCCACACCGTGCTGACCTGCCCCTGTTTCGGCAATGACACGCTTTTTGCCGACCATTTTGGCAAGTAGGGCTTGACCGATGGTGTTATTGACCTTGTGAGCCCCTGTGTGGTTTAAATCTTCTCGTTTTAGGTAGATTTTTGCACCGCCAGTTTCTGCCGTCAAGCGTTTGGCAAAGTATAAAGGCGTAGGTCTGCCAACATAATTAACCAAATCTTCTTGAAATTCTTGCCAAAATTGTGGGTCGGCTTTGGCAGTCATATAAATGCGTTCAAGCTCTTCTAAAGCCATCATCAAGGTTTCGGAGACAAAGCGTCCACCGTGTACGCCAAAATGTCCGCTTGCATCTGGGAATTTTGTAAAATCATTAACGTGGGTTGGGTTTTGTAGGTTCATAGGTTTTCTCTAAATCTCTTTGGTTGGGTATTTTGAATGATAATAATTTTGAACTTTTTATTTTTCCTAAATTACAAATCCTTCACAACTTTTAGCCCCGCAAACGTCTGTGCCGTTGGCATCACTTCAAGCTCATTGATATTAATATGCTCTGGCTGTTCAATCAGCCACGCTACCATATTGGCAATATCGGTCGGCTGAATATATTCCACATTTTCATAAACGGCTTTTGCCTTATCGTCATCACCGTGAAAACGCACATTGCTAAACTCCGTCCCACCGCAAAGCCCTGGTTCAAGATTGGTAACACGCACTTTTTTGCCAACCAAATCCGCTCGCAAATTTAGGCTAAATTGCCGTACAAACGCCTTTGTCGCCCCATACACATTCGCCCCAAAATAAGGGTGCTTGCCAGCTGTTGAGCCAATGTTTATCACATATCCGCTATTTTTGGTGGTAAAAAATGGCAAAATCTCGTGCGTCAAATGAGCCAGGCTGAAGACATTGGTATTTATCATTTGTTCCCAATCATTAAAATCGGCTTTATCAGCACTCTCAAGCCCCAAGGCAAACCCTGCATTATTAATCAGCACATCAAGATTTGCCAAAAGCTCGTTTGGCAAACTTTGTAAGGCGGTTTTGGTGGCAATTTTATCACCCACATCAAAGCAAAGTGGAATAAATCGCTCGCCAAATTCGCCCGCCAGTTCATCAAGTTTGGCTTGTCGTCTGCCTGTGCCAATAACCGTATGACCTTTTGCAATTAAAAGTTCGGCAATGGCACGCCCAAAACCTGATGTTACGCCTGTGATTAAAATGTTCATGGGTTGTCCTTGTTAAATATGTTTCAATATACTAGTACAATAGTATAAACGATTTTTGAAAAATTGCAATTTTAATTTTGGATTAAACTTAAGTCGCTAGATTAAAATGCACCCAAATTGATACGATTAACCAAATGATGAATAAAATTACGTCAATCACTCGTTTATTTGGGCTTTCCATAAAGCCCATACTTACGCTTGCCATAAACATTGCAAACCAGCCATAACCAGCTGTAATCGCACTCAATCCATCAAGTCGATAATTCGGCTGTCCATAACGACCTGCCATCATGACGGATTGTTCAATCCAACAACAATAAGTCATAAAAAGTCATAAAGCCAAACCCTATCATCAAAAGTGATGCACAAAACCATAAAAACCAATGATTATTTTGGCTTTGTGAATCATATCTTTTTAAAGGTTTGCCGATTTCGCTCATCTTAATTGCTAATATTTTTTAAAAACTGTGCCATTTTCCCCAAATCCTTCACGCCTTTACTACTTTCAATGCCACCACTCACATCAACGCCATAAATCGGCAAATCTTTGGTATGTATGACATTCTCTGGCGTTAAACCACCTGCCAAAATAATCGGCAATGGCGAATTTTTGGGCAATTTTTCCCAATCAAACCGCTTGCCAGTCCCACCAAATTTATCGGCATGATACACATCAAGCAAAACGCCACTTGCCCCAAAGTCTTTTAACGCTTGAATTTGGGCTAAAATCGTTTCGCTCGTATCGTCTTCTTTGACACGAATTGCTTTTATCCAGCGTTTACAAATTCTATCCGCCATCAGCTTGCACGCCAAAGCCTGCTCATCGCCATGAAACTGCACCACATCAAACGGCACATGATGAGCCAAATATACCAACTCTTGTTCAGGCATATTCACCACCAACGCCACAATCGTGGTAAAAGCGGGGATATTTTTGGCAAGTTCGCTCGCTTGCTCAACCGTTACATTTCTAGGGCTAGGCTCAAAAAACACCAGTCCAACAGCGTCCACACCCAAATTTACCGCATTTTTAATGTCGTCTGCTTTGGTAAATCCACAAAATTTCACAAAATGGTTCATAATATCATGTTGGTATCGTTAAAGTGTCTATGTTAGCACAATTTTAACAAAACTTATCAAAAAATGTGGTTTTTTCTGCAGTGAATTTTGTGCAATAAAAAACCCAATCTTGCCGACTGGGTTTTAAATCATAAAATACTGCTAAAATGATAATTTAGGCAGTTTTGGTAGTTTCGCTGTCGGTATGCTCGTGATGATGTTTGCAACAGCCACTGGTCACACATTGGTTTTGTTTAAGTTTGGCTTTGGCAGGGCAGTAGCCTGTCGCCCCTGTGATGATTGGTACGAGTGCCAGCAGTTTTGTTTTGGCAGATTTTGATGATTTTAACAATGTCAAACCTGCGATAACACGGGCGATACGTTCTTTGTTGCTTTGATTGGCTTTCATAAAAGCTCCTTTGTCAGAAAAAGTTTTTGTAAATAAATTAAAAAGATAACACAGTTTTGGCTGAAAAAAAAGTGTAATTGGGTGTGGTTTTTGCTACAATTTATTGCTGAGCTGATGGCTATTTTTTGTGAAAGGTTTTGATAGGGTGTTAAACCTTTTGCATATTGGCAAAAATGATTTACAATGTACGTTAATGATTTAAAAAAAGGGGAATTATATGCAAATAGCGACTTATTATAAAGAAAGTTATGATAATATTGGTAAATATATCCATGTGCCAGAAACTTTACAAAACCAACCTGTAGAAGTGCATTTTATACCAAAAATACAGATGATTTTACCCCAACAATCTGAACAGTCATCTTTAAAAAATTTATTGTTAAGTTGGGATACGTTGCCTGATGATTTGCATGATGCCTTTGAGTTTGATGATTTACCAGTTGATGATAAAGCCATTTTTTAGGAAATTTCATGTATTTATTAGACACAAATATTTGTAGTGCTTTAATCAAAAATAACAACCCAAAACTTGTTGAAAAAGTTTTGCAAATAGATGAACGTTTTCTTAAAATTAACTGGGTTGTCGCAAGTGAATTAAAATTTGGTGCATACCATAAACAATCAGAAAAATTAACCAATCGTGCCAATCAATTTTTGGCACAATTTGATATTTTAATGCCAAATGAAACGATTTTTGACAGTTATGCAAAAGTACGAATCCAATTAACAACACAAGGCAATTTAATTGGTGCGAATGATTTGTGGATTGCTTCTCATGCCATTGCCGAAAATTTTATTGTGGTAACAGACAACACGAGAGAATTTTGCTGAGTTAATGATTTAACCGTTGAAAATTGGTTATAACTTTAAAAATTATTTTAAAAATATTTTAATTTTTTTACAATATAAAGGAAACCCCATGCACGTTCAAGTCAAAATTTTAAACCCAAAAATCGGACAAGAGCCAAACTTTCCATTACCAAACCGAGCCACAGACGGCTCAGCAGGCATTGACTTGCGAGCTTGTATTGACGAGCCAATCACCGTCAAAGCAGGTGAAACTGTCCTTGTCAAAACGGGGCTTGCCATCTATATCGCCGACCCAAATTATGTGGGCTTGATTATGCCACGTTCAGGGCTTGGGCATAAACACGGCATCGTGCTTGGCAATCTGACAGGCGTGATTGATGCCGACTATCAAGGCGAGCTGATGGTATCAATTTGGAATCGTAGCCAAACCGATTACATATTACAGCCTGCCGAGCGTATGGCACAGTATTTGGTCGTGCCTGTCATGCGTCCTGAGTTTGATATTGTTGATGATTTTTCTGATATCAGCATCCGTGGCACGGGCGGTTTTGGCTCAAGTGGCACGCATTAACAATCTATCACAAACCAACAAAAATTTTATTTTATAATAAAAAACCACTTTTTTGATGATAAATGCCATGAAAAACCCCAATCACCAATTACACCAAAAACCCCAAGAACAAACGATTAACACCGATATTCACCCTTTTTTACCGCAAAAAAGGCTGTTTAAAGCGTATGATATTCGTGGCGAAATGCGTTGGTTCACCGATGATTTTATTTGGTCATTGGCAAATGCGTTCGCAAGGCTGTATGCAAGCTGTGGCGATACGGTGGTGATTGGTTTTGACGTGCGAGAACATAGCGAAGCTATCGCCAAATTTTTAGCATTCGCCTGTCATAGCAAGGGTTTGCAGGTGATTTGGCTTGGGCAAGTTACCACGCCAATATTGGCATTTGTCGCCAATCAGTACGCTGGCAATGGCTTGATGGTAACGGCAAGCCATTCTGAAAAGCAGATTAACGGTGTCAAATGGCTTGTCAATCACGAATCGCCCAGTAGCGATGATATTTTGCAATTATTTGAACAATTAAACGAAGAAAGCGAACTGTCAGCCGATTTATTAGCAAATATTGACAATATTATTCATCAAATTCACATTTCTACCACCCATTTTGCTGATTATCAATCCGCCATTCATCAAGGCATTGATAACATTTATCAAAATATTTATGCCGATATTGATAAAAATGTTGATAAAACTGTTGATAAAAAAATTGACCATCTTTCCCAACAATCCACACAAAATCAACCCTTAGCGATTGAAAAAATTGTCATAGACTGTATGAATGGGGCAACCGCTCGTTTTGCCAAAGATTTGTTTAGTAGTTTTGGGTTGGACTGCGTGATGTTAAACGACACGCCAGACCCTAATTTTCCAAAAGGCAATCCAGACCCTTGCGAAGGCGGACGTTTGCACGAACTTTGTCAAAGTATTTTGTTGCACCAAGCGGATATGGGACTAGCATTTGACGGCGATGGCGATAGACTTATGGTCGCCGACCATACTGGCACACCGTTAAGCCCTGATAATCTGCTGTATTTGCTGGCTGGCATTGCCATTGACGAATACCCAAAACAGGACAAACCTGTCGCCGAAGTAATTTTTGATGTCAAATGCTCGCACCATCTGCCTGTGCTGATTGAGCAACGTGGGGCTGTGCCTGTGATGGAAAAAACGGGTAGTAGCCTTATGCGAAAATCACTACAAAACAAGTCCCGTTTTTCCATTTTTGCAGGGGAATTGTCGGGGCATTTTTTGTTTAATGACGGGTATTTTGTGCTACACGATGATGCGATGTATGCGGGTATTCGTTTAATAAATTGGCTGAATTTTCAACAAGATAGCCTAAAAACCATTATCAACAATTTGCCAAAAAGCGTTAGCACGCCTGATATGTACATTCCGATTGATAGTAGTGAAAGCGGACAATTATTGATTGAACGGTTGTTAAAATTAACCAAAAAACCATTTTGGGCAATCAAAAAACGCTTTTGGATTAAAAATATCCAAACTATTGACGGTTTGCGTTTGGATTTTGGTTATGGTTTTGGGATTTTGCGAAAGTCTAACACAGGCAATTTTTTGACGGTGCGTTTTTCTGCCAATACCTTAGAAGATTTACAAAAAGTGCAAAATGTGTTTGTGGATTTGTGCCATTTTATTGATGAAAATCCGAATAAACCGATTGCCAAAATCGTTGCCAATATTCAACCGATTTAAATTAGCAATATGAAACCGTTCACCCTGAGCTTGTCGAAGGGTCGGTTTCCACTTCACTTTGCTACGTCTTGCGAAGCAGTGCTTCTCAGGTTCGACAAGCTCACCACGAACGGAAACTCTATCTTAGTCCTGTTTTAATTCAGTATATTTATCAATTTTTTTTAACAAATTTAAGGAAAAAAAGATGTCGTTAGATTTACCCAAAGCCTTACAAACTGCTGAAGTTTTGACCGAAGCCTTGCCTTATATCCAACGTTTTGAAGGCAAAGTTATAGTCGTCAAATACGGTGGCAACGCCATGACCGACCCAGAGCTTGAAAGCTCATTTGCAAGGGACATTGTACTGTTAAAAACAGTCGGCATTCACCCTGTGGTGGTGCATGGTGGCGGCCCTCAAGTGGATAATTTGTTAAAAGAATTGGGACGCACATCCGACCGCATTGACGGTATGCGAGTCACCGACAAAGCCACGATGGACGTGGTAGAAATGGTGCTGGGCGGTAGTGTGAACAAATCTATCGTCAATCTGATTAACAAACATGGCGGACGAGCCATCGGACTGACAGGCAAAGATGCCAGTCTTATCCGTGCCAAAAAATTGCCAATGAGCAAAACTGACGAAAACGGCAATGTAACTGACATTGATTTGGGCTATGTGGGCGATGTGGTGAGCATTAACCGAGATGTGATTGATTTGATGATTGCGTCTAACTTTATCCCAGTTATCGCACCGCTTGGCGTAGATGAAAATGGCGAAACTTATAACATCAATGCGGACGTGGTCGCAGGCAAAGTTGCAGAATTTATGTTGGCAGAAAAACTGATGTTACTCACCAATATCCAAGGCGTGCTAGACAAAGACGGCAACATCGCCACAGACTTAACGCCAACAAAAGTTGATGAAATGATTGCCGATGGCACGATTTCTGGCGGTATGATTCCAAAAATCAGCTACGCCCTAGACGCTGTTAAAAATGGTGTCAAAAGTGCGGTGATTGTGGACGGTCGTGTTCCCCATGCTACTTTGTTAGAAATCTTTACCGACAAAGGTGTGGGAACTTTGATTAGCAATCATGTGGACTAAATTTTTGTTAAAAACCAATTAAACCACCACCCATTAAGCCAACCGATGAAACGCCTCTTCGTCAAAACCGATAATTAATGTATCATCTTTGACAACGATGGGGCGTTTTATCATGCTGGGATTATTTATCATCAAATCAATGGCAAAATCCTTGTCTTTATCGGCTTGTTGTTTATCGTTCTCATCAAGTTTTCGCCAAGTTGTGCCTTTTTTGTTAAGCACTTTTTCCATACCTGCACGTTTTACCCAATCACGCAACACATCAGCGTCAAGCGTCTGTTTTTTATAATCAAAAAACGTATAAGCCACGCCTAGACTGTCCAGTTGGTCAAAGGCTTTTTTCATGGTGCTACAGTTTTTAATGCCGTAAATGGTTGTCATCTTGGTCTCGTTAGTTTTGGTTTTCTTTAAAAATCGTGCCTTGTAGCCAAATGTTGGCTTGGATATAGTCATTGACTTCGACTTTGCCAATGTTGTTGCTGTTGACAGCGATACGCACGGCTACAGGATTATCAAGGCTTTCACGCAAAATCACCACATCAAGCAAGGTAAATTCCACGCCTTTAAAAGTCGCCACTTGTTTGCCAACGACTTGTCCTTGACACCATGCTTCGTCTTGCTGTCCGATGGTATCACCAAACAAATACGCACACATATTGCCAACGTTAATTTCAATCGGTTGCAACGGCAAATCCGCAGGGTCTGGTTGCCATTTGGCGATTTGGGCTTCTAGGTCTGGGGGGGCAACGTTGTTATTTTTTGCCAAAATGTCGTTAAATGCTCGGTGATAACGAATGGCTTCGGGCTGGTCTACCACGATGACTTCAGAGCGGTTGCTCGGTTTTACATCATAGGCAAAGGCACTTAAATTGATGCGATAGCGTTGGTTTTTTTGGTAAAAAGGAGCGTTAATCGCATAAAACTGGTCAAATGCGTACAAAATCGTCCCATCGTCCATTTTTAACCGCAAAATCGCTTCGGCTTTGTCATCACATTGATAAATGCTTTCAATCTGCACCCATTGCCCATAAGGGCTATTGACGCACGGAAAGGCATTGACAAAGCGTTTTGGCTTGCCGTCATCATTTATTTCAATGGTCTGATTGATGTGAATAGGGGCGTTGCCAGATAGCAGAATATAAGGGCTTTTGGCATTGTCATTGTCATCAAGCGGTGTCGGTATGGTGGCGTTGTCAATGTGTTCGTTAAGCCATTTTGGTACATCGCTTGAAATATCGTTGGTAAAACAAGCCCAATGGTCGGCGTGTCCGACCGCTTGGTCGCAGTTTAACAAGATGGTATCTGGCTGATTGTTGCTCATAAAAATTGCCTTTTTTGGATTTGTCTTTGTTAAAGCATTGTATGGGGGCGATTGCTTTTTTTTTCATCTTAAAAATAGGGGTTTTTGTCAATTTTTTTGTGAATTTTTGCGAAATACAGCATTTTTTTTCACAAAAAGTTGGATATCACGTTAAAATATGCCAAACTATAGCGTTTTATTTTTTATATTAATCTTTTGAAAATCAAGTTGAAAAATTATGTTTCGTCCTTTAGCCTTGTTTTTGGGATTGCGTTATACCCGTGCCGAGCGGAGTAATCGCTTTATTTCGTTTATTTCTTTGATTTCTATGATTGGGCTGACGCTTGGCGTGGCGGTGCTGATTACCGTGTTATCGGTGATGAACGGCTTTGACCGTGAGTTAAAAAGCCGTATTTTGGGTATGGTGCCACAGGCGACTGTGACCGCAGGCGAGATTATCCCAAATTGGCAACCGCTTGCCAAAGACATCAACGAGATAAAAAATGTGGAGGCGGTCGCTCCGTTTATCCAGTTACAAGGTATGCTGACCGCAAATGGACAGGTCGCAGGCGTGATGGTAACTGGCGTTGAGCCTGAATATGAAAAAAATGTGTCCATTATCCACGAGCATATGAATGCTGGCAATATTGACGAGTTAAAGACAGGCAGTTTTAACATTGTTGTTGGCCAAGATATGGCGGATTCGCTACATTTGGCAATCGGCGATAAAGTTACGCTGGTATTGCCAGAAGCATCGCCATCGCCAGCAGGGGTTATTCCCCGTTTTAAACGTTTTACCGTATCGGGCATTTATGACATCAGCCCAGAAGTGAACAGTATCATGGCGTTTGTGCCGATGAGTGATGCGGGAAAACTGCTACGTTTGCCTGATGGGGCTCAAGGTATCCGTATGAAATTAAACGATTTATTCGTTGCACAAAGGGTCGCAAGCGAAGCGGCAAACTTGCAACCAGAATTATTATTGCCAAGCGACTGGACAAGAACGCATGGCAATCTGTTTGGGGCGATTCAAATGGAAAAAGCGATGGTTGGCTTGTTGTTGTTCTTGATTATTTTGGTGGCGGCGTTTAACATTGTATCATCGCTTGTCATGTTAGTAACGGACAAAAAAGCGGACATTGCCATTTTAAAAACTTTTGGCGCATCGCCAAAACTGATTACCCAAGTATTTATGGTGCAAGGCTTGTTTATCGGTGTGGTTGGGACGATTGCGGGAACGATACTTGGTGTGGTGATGGCATTGTCGGTCAGTCATGTGGTCGGTTGGATTAATACAGCGATGAATTTGCATTTGTTTGATGCTTATTTTGTCAATTATTTGCCATCACAATTAGAGTGGCAAGACGTGCTGATTATCGTGTCTGCGTCCTTAGCTATTAGCTTTTTGGCGACCATTTATCCTGCCAGACGTGCCGCCAGTATCCAACCTGCACAAACTTTGCGGTATGAGTGATAAAAAAATGTGCTATTTATCCAATAGCACATTTTTGATTGTTTGGGTTATTTACTCACGGCTGCGATAATTTTGGCTTCGCCTTGGCTGTTGCCAATCGCTTGTTCAATCATTTTACCAGACTCATCAAGCACGCTAATCACATTTGAGTGGTTAATCATGCCCCCTTCGGCAAATTGATAGCGAATGTTCATGGTGTTGGCAAGCATACGCACATCATCATCGCTACCGTTCAAAAATACCCATTTATCATCGGCTTTATAATGTTCGCCAAAGTTTTTTAACACTTTTGGGCTATCGCGTTCTGGGTCAAAACTCACCACCAAAAAGCCTGTTTTGGCACGCACGTCTTCAGGCAATTTTTTTTGTAAGTCAATCATGGTTTTCATCATAATCGGACAAACTTGGTTACAGTTGGTATAAATAAAGGCGACCACTTGTTTTTTGCCTTGTAAAGTGTCCAGTTTAAAAGGTTGGTCGTCTTGGTTTTTCCAGTTGCCTTCTACCAAATAAACCGACTCCCTCAACGCTGGAGCAGGGGTGCTTGCTACGCCCAAATCCACGTGCTTATGTCCGCCGTGAGCCATGTCGCCATGTGTGGCACTTGCTGTTGAAGCGTGCATATCGTGGTTCATGTCATGGTGCATATCTGCGTGAGACGAGCTTGCAGGAGCTTGGCTGTCAGTGCTAGCAGATGGGTTAGGTTGATTGGCTTGTTGGCAAGCGGTTAATAATAAAGCAGTGATTGAGATGGCAAGTAATTTTTTCATAGTGGTGTCCTTTTTAAAAAAGTTTTGAGAAATAAAAAAAATTATCGTTTTGTAGAGTGGGTTAGCAAGGCGTAACCCAGCCTTAAAATGTTAAAATATTTAAACCCCATCAGCCGCACAGCGAAAACCAAGGCTGGCTAAGGTGAATTTTGATTGCAAACTTGAGCGAAAACCATATCGCATAAAGGCGGCGTAATCCGATGGGTCTACCGCACCTGCCGCACCCGAACCGCAGAACATTTCTTGGTTTAAGGTATTATCCGAGCGGGATTCGCCTGTTACAAGGTTGCTGTTAAAGTCTTTTGTCCATTCCCAAATCATGCCGTGCATATTGTATACACCCCAAATATTGGGTTTTTCCTGTCCGACATTACCCAAGGGTTTTGTAGACGATTTGGCGTACCAGTCTAGGATTTTTTGGTTGTAGCCTTTTTCGGCACTGCCATTGACACGAGTTTGTGATGCTTGGGCGACAAATTCCCATTCAGCGACCGTTGGCAAGCGTTTGCCTTGGGCTTTGCAATATTCGTTGGCGGTGTACCATGATACATAGACGACAGGTTTTTTGAGGTCGGCTGTATTCGGTTTGTAGCTGTTGCCTGATTTTTGCCAATGTTTTAAATAGTCTGGTTCAACAAACAGTTTAGCAATATTTTGTTTTTGCCATTTGGATTTTGATTGGACAAAGGCGTAATATTCTTCGTTGGTTACAGGCATTTTATCCATGCGAAACGGTTTGACTGAGACCATAGGGCTGTCTTTACTTAGGTATAATGGGCGGTATGTGCCACCGTTAATTTTTGCCATTTCGCCTGATTTTGGTGTGTTAGCGTGGCTGATTGTCGCTATGAGTAGCATAGCAATAGGACAAAGCGTTGTTACCCCAATATGTTTGATATAAGTTTTCACAAATCCATTCCTATTTTAATTTTAAAAAACGACCACCACATATTGCACGGGCGGTCGTTTACAATATTAACATAAAGGATTATTTAATAAATGTTAAATTAATCACTTATGGCGTTGGTTTGGTTTTTTTGGCTTCTGCCACATCTTCGGCTGTTAATTGACCGCCTTTGTTGCCAAAGCTGTTTAACACATACGTTACCACGTTGGCGATTTGTTGGTCGTTCAACGAAACGCTTGGCATGACGCTGTCATAGCTTGAGCCATTCACTGTAATTTTGCCTGATAGACCATTTGCCACAATGCTGGCTGCACGTTTGTGGTTAGCGTTTAAGAAGTCAGAACTTGCCAATGGTGGGAATGCATTTGGCACGCCTTTACCGTCTGGTTGGTGGCAAGCAGCACAGTTGGCGTCATAGGTCGCTTTACCTGCGGCAACTTGTTCTTTTAAGTCCGTTGGCGTTTTGGTTTCTGGTGCTTTAGCATTGTCAATTGCTTGTGGTGCACCTTCTGGCAGATACACGGTATCTTTTTGTTTATGTGAGTAGATAGATGGATTTTCTTCCCCTTCCACTTTTAAGATACCCAACGCCCCTTTGTTAAAGGCACGGAAGATTGAGTGGTCTACCAACACATAGTTGCCTGGTACATCAACTTTAAATTCGGTAATCGCCGCACCACCTGCTGGGATTAGCGTGGTTTGGATATTTTCATTGACCGCTTTACCGCCTTCAAATTTTACTTTATCAAAAATTTCGCCAATCACGTGGAATGATGATACTTTGTTTGGGCTACCATTACCCACGAATAGACGCACATTTTCGCCAACTTTGGCAGTCAAAGCATTCTCGCCTGTCAATGAACCGACAGAACCGTTAAATACAACGTAATCAGGACGTTCGTCAATCGCTTTGTCCATATCAAACGGTTGTAAACCTTGCTGACCGTATTTGCCTTTGGTATAAAAATCGCCTTGCATGACGTAGTATTCTTTATCCACTTTTGGCAAACCTTCTTTTGGCTCAACCAAAATCAAACCGTACATACCGTTGGCAATGTGCATACCCACAGGGGCAACCGCACAGTGATAAACGTATAAACCTGGTTGCAACGCTTTAAAGCTAAAGGTTGAAGTATGACCCGGTGCAGTAAATGACGCTTCTGCACCACCGCCAGGCCCTGTTGCAGCGTGGAAGTCCACGTTATGTGGCATTTTTGACGTTGGGTGATTTGACAATTGGACTTCAATGGTATCGCCTTCACGCACACGAATCATTTGCCCCGGTACTTGTCCGCCAAAGGTCCAGAACTGATAATCCACGCCATCAGCCAAACGCATGACTTTTTCAACCGTTTCCATTTTTACCACAACTTTGGCAGGGTGGTTACGGTCAATCGGTGGCGGTACTTGGGGTGCATGGGTAATCACCGCATCAATCACAGGTAGATTGGCATCGTCAGTTATGGTAGATTCACTGCTGGTAGTGGTTGTGGCGGTGCTACTGGCGGAAGCGGTGGCTTGTGCTTTGGCAGGTGCGGCATCGCTTTGTGATTTTGGGGCACAGCCTGCAAATAGCAATGTTAAAGCTAAAGCAGTTAATTGGAACGTTTTGGCGGTAGGCTTGTTCATATCAATCTCTCGTTGGTTTCAAATAAAAAACTTAAAACTAATCAATTTTATTTAAGAAAATTTCAATATCATCACAGACCACTTTCACTTTGATAACATTGTTGTTACATTTCCTTAATATGTATATTATATGTATTTTACAAATAAATCAACAATTTTATTAAGGATTTATGACTGATAATGTTAAAAAAATGACTGGAAATTTGTTTTTAAAAGATGTATAATAAATACTTTTTTAAAACCAATAAAAAACCAACGGCAAAATCGTTGGTTTTTTATTGTTTAAAATGGCTTAAACAGTTTATTTGGCATTGATTTCACTGCGATGCCACTCGTATAGCCCCACAATCGCATTGACTTGATACACCATCGTCTGAATGGCAAAAATATAATTTTGTGTCATCAAATTGACAATCAGCCACACCGCATTCACAGCAATCCACAGCCACCAGTTAAACGAATACCGCATAATCATAGTCGCTTGGGCAGTGATAGACAGCACAAACGCCACCACATTAATCCAAAAAAAATCAATCATACCCAAAAACTTACTACCGTCATCATCAATCACCAAATAGCCCTTTGACGCAAGCCAATCATTCACCGTTGGAAACAACGCAAGCCCAATCACAATAAAGGTCAGCGTGATACCCCAAACCGCTTTATTCGCCGATTTTGGCAACATATTGCCATCGCCATCGATGTTTTTTGTCCAATAATACAAGCCATACGCATGGGTAAAAAAGTTAAACATCGGAGCAAGCATCAGCCCCACCGAGCCAGCATTCGCCTGCACCATACTTTCACCTGCGGTAGCAAGGATGCCCAAGCCATTACCTGCGACATTGCGTCTAAAACTTAAAGACACCACGCACAACAAGCCCACCAACGACACGCCCAAAAAAAACCAATCTTTGATCGTATGCTCAGTCGTTTGCCAAAAAACAGCCGTCAACGCACACACACTCAAAAAAAACCAAGTAACAATCCATTCTTTTTGGTATTCGTCTGTGATTTTATCTAACAATTTAATTTGCATAATTTTTCCTTAAATTTATTAATTATTCTTGATAATCTTTAAAAATTAACTTATCAATCAATCTCACCGTTTGCAAAAACCGCTCATGATAATTTGGATTATCAATAAAATACGGTTCAATCTGATGACGTGCAAAGATAGATTTTAAGCGATTTTCAAAACTTTTGCGTTGCTCGGTTTGTCCAAGCGACCGCATTCCATCCGCCACCCATTCAGTATTGCTCGCAAGCATAATGGTATAATCCATGCGAAACTCATCAATACACGCCGTCAAAAATGGGTGCGTTTTGCCTTCATATACTTCGCAAAATGCCTGTGTCGTTACAAAATCGGTATCCACAAGCGTCAGCGGTGCGGTTGCTTTTTCTTTCGCCTGTCGCAGGGCTTGCTCGTGGTCGCTTGCCATCAGCGGATAGTCGCTGTACTGCATACCCAGCTCCGTACCGCCCAAATCTGTTTCCACAAAAATCCGCCCCATCTCAAGCGAAAAACTCGCTCCATAATAATTGGCTAATTTGTGCAACAAGGTAGTTTTGCCCGAGCTTTCACCGCCGACAATGGTAATCAGCTTGGTATAATTGGGGCGGGCGTGTGGGTGAATGGATTGCCAATATAGGGCGGGATTGTTGTGGATTTTTGTGCTGTTAAATTCGGTCTGTCTTGGCGTGGTTAAAATCGGCGTAACAAGGTTTAAATTTGCCAAAGGGTGCGTTTCATCAACGAATAAAATCGGCTTTTGTCCATTCACTGTCAAAAAGTCAAACCGCTGTAAAATATCGCTCAAAATCGCATTGGCATTGTCCGCCTTTAGTCCGCTGTGGTCGTCTTCATAAGTGGGCGTAACCACGTCCGGCAACAGCACCACATGAACAAATGGCAAATCGGCAAAAGCATTTGTTAGCCAACGTGCTTTGTCTTTTAAATTAATCTTAAAATTTGGATTGGGTTTTGGGTGGGGTGTGATAAACAAATACAAGGTTTTCACCTGTCCGCAAGCGTGCAACACGCTACGCACATGACCCAAATGCAATGGCTCAAAATGCCCAATCATAAAACCGACATCGTACATATATTTATCCTTAACCTTTAAAATACGAAATTGCTGTTATTTTACATGAATAAAAAATAAAAAACAGTAGGATAGCGTAACTTTTGCTAAAGTTTTGTTACCAAAGCAACACAAGAAACAACCCAATTTTAAAAAAAATTTTGTATAATGATTATCACTTCAAAGCTTTCAAAAAAACTAGGAAAAACCAATAGGAAAAACCAACATGGCAAAACTGATGAAACTACACCGTTCTACCAATCATCGTATGATTGCAGGCGTGATGGGTGGTATCGCAGAATATTTGGGCTGGAGTCCGAACATGACACGCTTGTTGTTTGTCATTGTATCTACTGTCAGTGTGGCTGTACCGGGGATTTTGATTTATTTGGTGCTTTGGATGATTATGCCAAATGCGACACCCAATTCGTATGAGCGTTTTTAACAGATAATAACAATAATAAAAGTCTTACTTTTTCCTCCTGCCCAGATTCCAACCGTCTGGGTATTTTTTTGTTTAAGTTTTTGATTGTTGTAAATTCTAAGTTATTGGGCTGGTGGTATTATTAACTTAATCGGTAAATGAACGAAAGCGAAAGTTGGCTCGCCATTTATCATAAAAGGTTTGAATTTAGCTCTCCTAACTTGGCGTGCAACAACTTTAATATCGGATAAAAAGTTGGGTGTCCTTCCGAAGCAGTACTTCTCACCACCCAACTTACAACGATTGAAATTTTATTAAATAGAAATCAACCTTTCACCACGATATTCACAAGTTTATTTGGCACGACAATTTCTTTAACAATATCGCCTGTCAAAAACTTCACCACACCGTCCAATTTTTTCGTTTCCGCTTTTAGCCACTCCGCATCGCTATTTGGAGCAACTTCCAACTTACCACGAATTTTGCCATTCACCTGCACTACCATCGTAACGCTATCTTGCACCAATGCAGACTTATCAACGCTTGGATAGCTTAACGCCAATGGATTTAACCCTAGATTTTCTAGCAACACTTCCGCCATATGTGGGGCGAACATTTGTAGTAACACTAACAAACTTGTTAAGGCTTCATTCGCAATTAACAAATCATCAGATGATTTTACTTCAAACGCTGTCAATTCGTTGGCAAGTTCCATTAGGCTAGAAACAGGCGTATTTAATGCCAAACGATTGCCCAAATCGTCATCAAGTTTTGCAATAGTTTCATGTGTTTTACGGCGAAGATTTTTGGTTTCTTTGCTTAAATTTTTTACATTTAATTGTGAAATTACCAAATCTTGTTGGGCTTTGCCTTGTGCTTGTAAATTTTTATTAAAATCAACCGCATAACGCCAAACTTTTTTCAAGAAATTAAACGGACCTTTTAAGCCGTCATCAACCCATTCAAGCGTCTGGTCGGCAGGGGCGGTGAACATGGTGTAAAGTCGCACCGTATCCGCACCGTACTGGTCAATCGTGGCTTGTGGGTCAATACCGTTGTTTTTGGATTTTGACATTTTTTCAATTTTGCCAATGATGACAGGCTGTCCGTCCGCTTTTAGCGTAGCAGTTTTGCCGTCTGCCGATAAGCTGACTTCTTCGGCAAAATAATAGGTTTTGCTACCGTCATCATTTTGGCGGTAAAAAGTCCCTGCCAAGACCATGCCTTGTGTCAAAAGGTTAGCAAACGGTTCATCGCCATTGACCAAGCCTTCATCACGCATCAGTTTGTGGAAAAAACGTGCGTAAAGCAAATGTAAAACAGCGTGTTCCACACCACCAACGTATTGGTCCACAGGTAGCCATTTATCGGCATTTGTTTTGTCAATCATGCCTTCATTATAATTTGGCGATGCAAAACGTGCGTAATACCAGCTTGATTCCATAAAAGTGTCAAAAGTATCGGTTTCACGTTTGGCAGGTTTACCGCATTCTGGGCAGTTCACATCGGTAAATTCTGGCATTTTGTTTAGCGGATTGCCACGCCCATCTGGAACGACATCAGTCGGCAAAATCACAGGCAAATCGCTCTCTGGCACAGGCACAGTTCCGCAATGCTCGCAGTTAATGGTAGGAATTGGGCAACCCCAATAACGCTGACGGCTAACCCCCCAATCACGCAGACGGAAATTAATGGTTTTTTTGGCAAGCCCTTGCGGTTCTAATTTTGCCAATAATTCATCAAACACTTGTTGATAATTTAAACCGTCAAATTCACCCGAATTGACACAAGTTCCCTTGACAGCGTACCAATCTTGCCAATTTTTATCGTCATAATCGCCTGTCGCTTGGTCGTTGGTGATGACCTGCACAATCGGAATGTCGTATTTGTTGGCAAATTCAAAATCACGCTCATCGTGGCTTGGCACGCCCATGACCGCACCCGAGCCGTAACTCATTAACACATAGTTGGCAATCCACACAGGCACGTCTTTTTGGGTAATCGGGTGTTTGACAAAAAAGCCTGTCGCCATGCCTAACTTTTCGGCTTTGGCAACGTCTGCTTCGGCAACCGAGCCTTTTTTGCATTCAGCGATAAAGTTTTGCAATTCGCTGTTATTTTGTGCCAAATGCGTGGCTAAAGGGTGTTCAGGTGCGATAGAAACGTACGTTACGCCCATAAAAGTATCTGGGCGAGTGGTGAACACGTCTAGCGATTTTTGTTCATCGTCAAGCTCGTATGGAAAATGCAACTCCATACCTTCGGAACGCCCAATCCAGTTACGTTGCATGGTGATGACTTGCGGTGCCCAATGCCCTTCTAGTTTATCCAAATCATTTAATAATTCATCAGCATAAGTGGTGATTTTGTAGTAGTACATTGGGATTTCACGTTTTTCTACCAATGCACCCGAACGCCAACCACGACCGTCCACGACTTGCTCATTTGCCAAAACGGTATTATCCACAGGGTCCCAGTTTACGGTGGCAAGTTTTTTATAAACCAAACCTTTTTTGAATAATTGGATAAAAAGCCACTGCTCCCAACGGTAATATTCTGGCGTACAAGTGGCAAATTCACGGCTCCAGTCAATAGAAAAACCCAGCGATTTTAACTGCGTACGCATATTGTCAATATTGCTAAACGTCCAATCGGCAGGGGCAACGCCATTGGCAATAGCGGCGTTTTCGGCAGGCAAGCCAAAAGCGTCCCAACCCATTGGTTGCATAACGTCATAGCCTTTTAGACGGTAATAACGGCTTAACACGTCAGAAATCGTGTAATTGCGAACGTGTCCCATGTGCAATTTTCCGCTAGGGTAGGGGAACATTGACAGCATATAGCGAGTGGGTTTGTCGGTTTTTTCGTTGTTGGTTTTGTAACGTTGGTCGTTTTCCCATTTTTGTTGTTGGGTGGTTTCAATGGATTTTGGGTCGTAAGTTTGGCTTAATTGTGTCATAATTTTCTGCTTTTTGAAAAATTAAGGAAAAAAGTTGTAAACGCTATAGAATACCGTAAAATCACAAAAATTGCGATATCTTTTCAAACTTTATCCAAAAAAAAATCATAAAAAAAGCGAGCCATCAGACTCGCTTTTTTGTGTGACAAAATAATTATTTTGCAGCAACTGGCTGACCGCCACCCAATGAGTACACATAACTTGCTAACAACATAATGCGTTGATTACCAAGTTTGTTATCCCAGTGTGGCATCACACCTGCACGACCATCACGAATGGTTGTACGTACTGTTTCACGGTCGCCACCAAATAACCAAGTGTTGTCTGTCAAGTTCGGTGCACCCAAGTCAGGATTACCTTTACCTTTTTTACCATGACAAACCGTACAGTTCGCGTCAAAGATAGCTTTACCTTGAGTTACCAATGTATTGTCTAGCTCGCCATTGGCTTTTGAGCCATGTTCAGGCGATAAAGACAACACATATTCGGCAGCAGCACGAACGCCGTCTTCACCGATTTGGTTTTTCCATGATGCCATTGCACCAACGCGACCGTGTTCAATGGTTTGTAAAATACGTTCTGGTGTACCACCGTGTAACCAATCGTTGTCGGTTAGGTTAGGGTAGCCGACTGCACCACGGGCTTGTGAACCATGACACAATGCACAGTTTTGTAAAAATAGACGTTGTCCGATTTTTACGGCTTGTGGGTCTTTTGACAGTTTTTCAACCGTTGGTGCTAAAGCCACCAATTCTTTGTCAATTTGGGCTTTTAAATCGGCATTTGGTTCAGCGTTTTTGCGTTGCTCAGCTTGTAATTTATCCAAGTTGGCAAGTTTTGCAGTTACGGCTGGGTCTTGTACGATTTTGTCAAATGTACCGATAAAAGTTTTGTTGTTTTTTTCCAAGTCGCTCAGCAACTCGTTTTCACTTGTCCAAGGTTCTTGTCTACCGTTGATTTCAACAGTGGTGATACCTTTCCAAGCGTGAGGCAACAATGATGGGTATAATAAGAAATACAATACACTCCACGCCATTGTACCAAAAAATACAATCAACCACCATTTTGGTAATGGTTTGTCATACTCTTGGATACCGTCATATTCATGCCCTGTAGTGCCGTCATCTTCCATTTTTGGGCGATAGCCTAAAGTACCGACCAACCAATAAAGAATCCACAACCAACAGGCAATTGTTAAAACGGTAACCCATAAACTCCAAAATAAGCTCATTTCTTATCCTTACTGCGTTCTGAATTGATATTTTTTATCATATCGTCATCTAACGCAAGCTTTGCATCTTCTTCAAATCGGTTGCGATTTTTTGGTGAGTAAGCCCACCAAACAATCGCAAGAAACGCAATGAATGCCGCAACAGTTGCTATACTATGTAATGTAGCTAGCATTAGCGTTGTCCTTCCATTGCTGTACCCAGTTGCTGTAGATAAGCAACGACCGCATCAAGCTCAGTTTTACCTTGTACCGCATCAGGTGCGCCTTCAATGTCAGCATCGCTGTAAGGCAGACCAAAACGGTCACGGAACAGTTGCATTTTTGCTTGTACTTGCTCACCATTCACGGCACGTTTTGCAAGCCATGGGAACGGAGGCATTACCGATTCAGGTACTAATGATTGTGGGTTGATTAAATGTTCACGTTGCCAGTCATCTGAGTAGCGTTTACCCACACGGGCAAGGTCAGGACCTGTACGTTTTGAACCCCACAAAAATGGGTGGTCCCATGCAGATTCTGCTGCACGGCTGTATGGTCCGTAACGTTCTACTTCAGCACGCAATGGACGAATCATCTGCGTATGACACACATGACAACCTTCACGGATATAAATATCACGACCTTCAAGCTCTAAGGCTGTCCAAGGTTTCATATTTGGCAAAGGTTGGCTCACATCTTTGGTAAAAATCAGCGGAACAATCTCAATCAAAGTCGCAAAGCTAATTGAAATGACAATCAAAATTAGCATAAGACCCGTATTTTTTTCAATGATTTCATGATTTAATTTCATATTGTCCCTCCATTATGCTTGTTTTGTCAAAATCGTGTCTTCAACAGGGGTAGAGTCCACCACCTCAACACGCTTCATATCAGGCATAGTAACGGTTTTATACACATTATACGCCATAACAAACATACCAGATACATATAATAAGCCACCAAACGCACGACCAATATATGGATAATGTGAGAACAATACAGTATCAACGAAGCTATACACCAATGTACCGTCTGGGTTGGTTGCACGCCACATCATGCCTTGACCGATACCAGAAATCCAAAGTGATACGATATAAAAAACTGTACCTGCGGTTGCTAACCAAAAATGCACCGTAATCAAATTGATAGAATACATTTTTTCTTTGTTCCACAAACGTGGAATTAACACATACAAAGAACCAATGGTAATCATACCAACCCAACCTAACGCACCAGAGTGAACGTGTCCCACAGTCCAATCAGTGTTATGTGATAGGGCGTTTACCGTTTTGATTGACATCATTGGACCTTCAAACGTACTCATCGCATAGAATGACAACGCAACAATCAAGAAACGAATAATTGGGTCAGTACGCAATTTATCCCAGCTACCAGACAAGGTTAAAACACCGTTAATCATACCGCCCCAAGATGGTGCAAACAAAATCAACGAGAAAACCATACCCAAAGACTGAGTCCAGTCAGGCAATGCTGAATAATGCAAGTGGTGTCCACCCGCCCACATATAAGACGTTACCAATGCCCAAAAGTGAATAATAGACAAACGATAAGAATAAACAGGACGACCGATTTGCACAGGTACAAAGTAATACATCATACCCAAGAACGCCGCAGTCAAATAAAAACCTACCGCATTATGACCATACCACCATTGCACCATCGCATCGGTCGCACCGCCAAACAACGAATAAGATTTCCAAAAACTCAAAGGCACCGCCATACTATTGATAATATGCAACAACGCAATCGCAAGAATAAACGCACCAAAGAACCAGTTTGCCACATAAATGTGCGAAGTCTTACGAATCATCAGCGTGCCAAAAAACACTACCGCATAAGCCACCCACACAAGGGTAATCAAAATATCAATCGGCCATTCAAGCTCGGCATACTCTTTTGACGTTGTCAAACCCAATGGTAACGTAATGACCGCTGCCACAATGACCAAATTCCAACCCCAAAACGTGAACCACGCCAAATAAGGAGCAAATAGCCGAGTTTTACAAGTACGCTGAACAATATAATAAGAAGTTGCAAATAATGCACAACCACCAAATGCAAAAATCACCGCATTGGTGTGTAATGGACGCAAATGGCTAAAAGTTAGCCAAGGAATCCCAAAGTTAAGCCAGGGCCAAGCTAATTGTGACGCAATAAATACGCCAACACCCATACCGATAATACCGTACACCACTGCCATGATAGAAAACATTTTAATCAATGTAGTTTCATAATCATCAGTGGCAGGTATTGCTGTTGTTTGTAAATTCATTTGATGATTTCCTTTACAGCCTAAGTTATCAACAAGTTTAAGCAACCTATCAGCAAATTTGCAAATCAAAAAACCGAATTACAAACCCCACTTAACTTTTTATCTAAATCATGTTGGCTTGCAAATGCTGGCTTATCTAAAAATTGCAAAACATCATCAAAAAATGACAACCTTGCCTAAACTTCCGATTTTCATAATCATATTGTAACTCAATCTTTGCTAAATATCACCTAATGTAAACAGATAAATGCAAAAAAAAATTACAGATGACAACATTATAATACGAAAACCATAAAAAACGTAAGGATTTTTTGCTAAAACTGTCATTTTAAGCCAAAAATTACCCAAATGTTGCCAGAAACCCAAAAAAAATCGTCCAAATCATTAGTATTCGCCCAACACCCAACCACTCACAAACGCAAAATACTCACGCAACCAATTATTATAACGAATATAAACAGGCGTGACCGCCCCAGCCGTCATCACATCGCCAAACCCTTGTTTTTTGGCAATCGCCAACGCACGAAGCGTATGAAAATCACTGGTAACAATCACAATCGGCTCATTTAGCTGAATATTAGCATTTGCTAAAATCATTTGACTATTTTTTAAATTCAGCTCAGTACTGATACTTTTACTTTCCAACGCCATCGGATTTTTTAGTCGATATTTATCAAGCAAATACGCACGCATGACGGACGCTTCGCTCACCGTTTTGTTAAAACCCACGCCCCCAGTCAAAATCAACAAAGTTTGTGGATTTTTGTTGGCAATACTTGCCGATTTGTCCAAACGGCTTGCCAACACAGGCGTGGGTTTGTTGTTTTTAAAACCTGTCCCAAGCACAATTATCGCTTTAACATTGTCAAAATCAGCCGTCTGACTGTAGCGTAAATTTGCCATTAAATAACTGATAAATATCAAAAAACTGACAAACCAAACTAAAAAAACTGCCCAAAGTAACTGCCAAATCCGCTTCAAAATCCATTTTTTTTGTAAAAAATCAACTATTTTTTGCCAAAAAAGCCCATGAATCAATAAAAATCCACCAATAAAAAAAGGCAACACCACACCCAAATGCAACACGCCAAAACCAATCAACAAATATAAGGTATAAATGACCAACAAAATACCAGTAATACTCAACAGCAAGCGAAAAAAAGACCACTTTGATGTAAAAATATAAAAATTTTTCATAAAAACATTGTAAAAAAATAAAGATTGTTTACTATAGCGTATTTTCAAACGATATTCATAACAATTTTAACAAAAAAGGAAAAACCATGCTTTGGGTGCTTGTGATAGCCAGTATTATCGGTTTTTTGGCGGTAACGCCTGTTAGTCAATTTTTGCCGATAAACACGCTATTAGAGCAAGATTTTGCTTCACATTTAGGGCTAAATTATATACTTTTGTTCGTTATTTTTATCAGTATGATTGTTTATTTTTTTGTGCAAAAACAATCAGTTATCCTTGATAATCAATTTTCTATCACTGATATTGTCAAACAAAAACTACCAAAAACTTTGCTACTTATTTGGTTATTTTTGCTTACTTTAATCAGCAGTTTAAGCGTTGGTCTGTATGATTATCAACAATACCAAAATAACTTGTTAAAACAAAAACTTAGCCTAACTGCGACTATCAAAGTCAATCAATTAAGCGACAGTGTTAGCCAAATCATTGACGTGAACAATCAGCCAACAATTTTTGGCAATAGCTATCCAAGACAAATTTGGCAAATTATCCATGTAGATGACTTTGCAGGCGATGACAAACTTTTAACAAAAATTAACAATATCAATGTGTTAGCTAGTGTGGATATCAGTAAAAACCCTGATTATCAGCTAATTTTAAAGCAATTAAAACCTAACGACATGCTTAAAGTCAGCCTTGATATCATGCCAATTAATCAACAAAATTTTGATAATTTACCAAAAAATGCCAAAATCATTTCCATCGGTTTTGATGAAAACAACTATCTACGCCAACGCCATGTGCAAGCCTTAGCAACCGTTACCCAGATGGATAAAAATAGCCTAAGTGAATTTAACCTTAATCAATATCCAATGTTAGAAAAAAATTTGGCAAAAGATATCAAGCTTTTTGATAATTTATTGATAAAAATAGAAAAACTACGTTGGCAACTGCGTCAAAATATCCAACAAAATTTTATCAAAACCATTCAAGCTGATAATATTCATGATAACCAAACTATGATTCAAAAAAATCTAAACAATCATGCGATTTTGTTGGGGCTTTTGACAGGCGATAGGGCGTTGATGATGAGCGACATCAAAAACCGCTATCAACAAGCAGGTATTAGCCATTTGTTAGCGATTTCAGGTCCTCATGTGCTGATGCTCGCTAGTGTGGTGTCGCTGTGGGTGTTGGCATTTGTCAAATATTTTTTACCAAATCTGCTATGCAAACTGCCAAGCCGACTGTTGGTGCTGTGGGTGAGTGTGTTGGTGGCGTGGTTTTATGCTTTGTTGGTCGGTTTTGAGTTGCCTGCACAACGTACCTTTTGGCTGTTGCTACTTACCACACTTGCCAGTCAATTTTTAATCAACAATCGTCCGTTTTTACTACTGGCTTCGGTGGGGCTTGTGATGATGTGGTGGGATACGACTGCGGTGCAACAAGCTGGGTTTTGGTTGTCCTTTGTGGCGGTCGGCTTGCTGATGAAATTTAGTGAACAAGTTGGCAATATGAATAATATCCAAATCTTTGAAAAATCAGATACTTGGCAATCAGACAATTCAATATTTGAGCGAATTTGGCTAAAGATTAAACAAGAGTTTGTGTTGTTGTTTAAGTTACAACTGTGGTTGTTTGTGTTGATGTTTCCGATTGTGATTTGGTTTTTTGGCAAAATTTCGTTGGTGAGCGTGGTGGTGAATTTGTTCGCTGTGCCATTTTTGGGTTTGGTGGTCGTGCCGTTGGACATGTTGGCAGGAATATTGTCTTTATTGCCTGTAGTGAGTGGGCTTGGTGGTGTGATTTGGGGCGTGTTGGGCGGTTGTTTGGCGGTGTTTCATGCGGTGTTGGATTTTGTGTTACAGTTTGATTTTTCCAAACAATTATTTGTTTATATCAGTCAAAGTCAGTCAATTTTATGCGTGTTATTGGCAGTGATTTTGGCAAGTCGTGGCATTTTGTCAAAAATTTTCATGTTGCCGATTTTTGCCATGATAGCATTGATTTTTATCACACAAAAACAAGACAATCTAAACAATCCAAAACTAATCGTGTTAAAAAATACTCAAATCAATATTCAGTTATTATTAATAAAAAATCAAAGTTGGCTGATATTATCTGACAATAAACGCATTTATCAAGATACCAATAAATTAAAAAATAACCAACAAAAACAACAAGATAATATTTTAACCACTGGTAATGACAATGAAAAAACCGAACGAGTGTTAAACAATGATATTTATCCGATTTTGGCAAAATATCATGTGAATACGCTCACAGGCGTGATTAGCCAAACGCCGACTGATAGTACCAATCAAATTGTGCAACATTTGGCAAGGAAAATGACGATTTCGCAGTATTATTTGGCAGGGTTTGACGCAATAAAACCATTAAAAAATGAGCAAAATCAAGCCTTTACATTTGACAATATCACGCCAAAATCATGCCGTGCCGAGCAAGTTATCGCTTCTGATGATGATTTTAGCTTGACCGCTTTGACAGGTTGGCAGTTAAATTTATCGGACAGTCAAATTAGCCAAAAAGAACGTCATGCCTTACAAACGTGTTTTTTACAAATCAATTCTCATGATAAAAACAAGCAAAATCAACAAGTTAGTATTATTGGTGCAGGGAGCGATAGTTTGCCCATGCAAATGTCAATGATGATGTATAGTAAGGCGTGCTTAACAGACAATGTTGATTTATTTATCAGTCCCTTTGCGTTACGTTTTGACAAAGATTGGTTGATATCGGCAAGTCCTAAGCAGTTGCACGTGGTAACAGGGCGATTTGATAATCAAAAATTCAATGAAAACAATCAGTTTGATTTGTTGGCTTTAAAAGCGAAACCCAAAGTGTTGCAAAGTGATGATGTGGGCGTGGTGGAATATCAGTTAAATGTTAAGCCTTGATTTTTAAAAAAATTTAAAAAATAGGGAAAAAATTACAATCGCTAACAATCATTACACGTTACCAATTGTAATTTTTTGCCAAAAGCCTTATTATGGAGTTTTATTTTTTTATTTTAGGATAATCAAATGTCAGATAATTGGCTACCAGACCCTAACAAACCACAAAACCAACAAAATCAACAACCGATACACAATCCAATCCATCAACAAATCCCTAGCCAATATGCGGGCAAAGAATGGCAGTTGCTTGAAAAAACCTTGATGGCAAGTATCCAAGAACAACGCCGTGCCAGACGTTGGAGTGTGTTTTTTAAACTTTTGACTTTTGGTTATATTATCGTGGTGGGGTCTTTGATGGCTCGCAGTTGTCAGCAAACTGATGGCAATCCCAAAGCCTTGACAGCAAGCGTTACCGAACCACATTTGGCTGTGGTGGAGGTTAAAGGGGCGATTGCTTCTGGTAACGAAGCCAACAGCCGTGATATTAACAAAGCCTTAAAAGACGCTTTTGAAAATGACAGTGCCAAAGCGGTCGCTGTGCGGATTAATTCCCCCGGTGGCTCGCCTGTGCAGTCGGACGAGATTTTTCAGACCATGCGTGAGCTTCGCAAAGAGCATACCGACAAAAAACTGTATGCGGTGATTGAAGATATTGGTGCGTCTGGGGCGTATTATATCGCTGTGGGAGCCGACGAAATTTGGGTCAATCCGTCAAGCCTTGTCGGTTCAATCGGTGTGATTATGCCAAGCTATAACATTGAAAAACTGATGGACAAAGCAGGCGTGACCGATGGCACAATGCACGCAGGCGAGTATAAAGATATTTTGAGCCTAACCCGTCCGATGACCGATTTTGAGCGTACCCATGTGCAAGGCGTGCTAGACAACACGCATAAGCATTTTATTGATGCGGTCAAACAAGGGCGTGGTAATCGCTTAAAAGACCCAGAAGCCAATCATCTATTTTCAGGGTTGTTTTGGAGTGGGGAACAGGCGATTGGACTGGGGCTAGCTGATAAAGCGGGCAGTTTAAGCAAACTGGAAAAAGAATTAAAACTGGACAAGGCTGTTTTGTATAACCAAAAAGACCCAATGCAACAGATTTTTGGGCGTTTTGCCACCCAAATCGGTCAAGGCATGGGCGAAAGTTTTGCCAATCAAATGGACTCAAAACTACAAAACGACAGCAAAGAACTCAAATAACTCAAGAAAACCCATGACAAATACGCAAAAATTGTACGGTTTAACAGGTACAGTCATTTTATCTTTGACTGTGCTTTTTGTGTTTTTATTTAGCCAAGTATTGGGCGTGTTGCTCTTTGCCCCATTTTTTTTGCCAAATGGGGCAAATTTATCCCTTGATAATCAAATCCTGCAAGGCACACAAAATGGCACGATAATTAGTTTAACCGCTTTGGTTACGCTGTTGTGTGTGTGGCTGTGTATTTTTTTTACAATCAAATTTAAAAAGGGCAATGTTAAACAATTTTTGGCAATCAAAGGCTTTGGTTTTAAAGACTTTTTGGGTTTTGGCGTGGCGTTGATTTTGTTAAACGTGGTTATCAATGGCATAACCGTTTGGCTGGATAGAGAACCCATGCTGTTTATGGACGAATTGGCGATAAGTGCCAACCCGTTATGGTTGCTTATCGTGGCGATTGTGGTGATTGTGCCGATTTATGAAGAATTGATATTTCGTGGCTTTATTTGGTCGGGTTTGGCAAGTTCAAAGATTGGCATTTGGGGGGCGAGTGTGATTACCAGTATCCTGTTTGGACTGGTGCATATGCAGTACGAAGCAGTGGAAATGGTGATGATTTTTGCGTTGGCGATGTTGTTTAGCTACGCTCGGATTCGCACGGGGTCGCTGTTGTTGCCGATAATGTTACATATGATGAACAATGGTTTGGCAATGGCACAATATTTAGGCATTTAAGCGTAACACTTCTTCACCTGCATTTTTGATTTGCTCAATTGAAATAGACTTTTGTCCACTTAAGGCTTGTCGCCATTTTCGGCTACCGTTTAGCCCTTGAAACAAGCCCAAATAGTGACGCATTAGCACGGTCAAAGGTCTTCCATGTTGCTCACAATTCGCCAAAAATTCTAATAATTGATAAAAAATATCGGCACGATTTGGTACTGTTTCGCCCCACAACGCCATACTTTCTGCCAAAATATACGGATTGTGATACGCTTCACGCCCAATCATCACACCATCTACATGATTTAAATGAGTTTTTATTTCATCAACTGTGGTAATACCGCCATTAATTTCCACAAAAATATCGGGGAAATCTTGTTTTAAACGATACACATCATCATAACGAAGTGGCGGAATTTCTCGATTTTGTTTTGGGCTTAAACCCTGTAACCATGCAATACGAGCGTGAATGATGACATGACGGCAACCTGCTTTGACAATCGCTTCAACAAAATCACGCATAAATTCGTAACTGTCAAAATTATCAATACCAATGCGGTGCTTGACAGTAACAGGAATGTTCACACTGTCTTGCATGGCTTTGACGCAGTCGGCAACAAGGTTTGGCTCTGCCATGAGACACGCACCGATTTTGTAATGTTGCACACGATCGGACGGACAGCCGACATTCAGATTAATCTCGTCATAGCCATAATCTTGCCCAAGTTCGGCACATTTTGCCAAGTCAGTCGGATTTGCACCGCCCAACTGCAATACAACTGGGTGTTCGTTGTCAAAAAAGCGTAAATGATGGTCGGTATCGCCTTGCAAAATCGCAGACGTGCTTATCATTTCGGTATAAAGATAGACGTGCGGATTAAATAGGCGAGCAAAAGTTAAGAACTCAGGCGTACTCCAATCTATCATCGGGGCAGTAGACAGGCGTTTTTGGTGCATATTGATGGTTGGCATAATTTTTGATTTTGGTATTGTCAAATGAAACAAAAAACCCTTGAAAAACAAGGGTTCAATAGATAAGCTAAAATTGTGCAAACTATAACAAAGTTAAACAAATAAAGTCAATGTTTTTGATACTAACCATTACAATTTATTAGATAGCACGCCATTGCGATTTTGGCAAATTAAAACATTGTCCATTGGCTAACATACGTTTAGCTTCTACGGTTTTGGTATATTTCCAATGCCAAGACTCTTCTGAAATCCCTGTCGCACGAGAATAAGTCGGTGTAAAGGTTTGCTCAAAGCCATAATTTTTTGCATTGTTGAGTAACCAACGATAGCCTGTGGTTTTGGCAAAATTGTGATTAATCGGCGTAAAATCAATCGCCAAACCTGTATGATGTTCCGAAAATCCGGGGGGTGATGACACATAATAAATTTTACTGATGGATTGTCCTGCTGATTTTTTACGTTGAACAATCCCACGCTGATAGTCAACTGAACGAAATGCCGAACCAATCGTCAAAGTAACGCCTTGACTGCGTGCATCAGCAATCATGCGTTTTAAGTCGCCTGCCGCCATTTGGTGGACTTTATAGCCGTTTACCGTTACCAAATCGCTACTGGACGCTTCTGGGAATTTAAAATGATAAAATCCTGCATTGCCCGCAACGCCGTAATATTCACAAGTCGGCGTGCCATTCGCATTTGATTGATGATTGGTCGGTTGTGCTTGTCGCTCTTGAACAAGTGATCTATTATTGCTACTTTTGATATCGTCTTTCATCGCAAAAGCGACAGGCAACAATACAATGCCACCAACAATCGCACCTACAGCCAATAACTGCTTATTGTTAAATGCCATAAAATACCCCTTAACCCAAAATTTCCGCCAATTCACCTTCAACCAAATGCGGACTAACCGCTCTGATAACTTTAACCGTAACAAATTTACCAATCAAATCATCATCGCCTTTAAACATCACCGAGCGAGTGTTGTCCGCTGTACCCAACAAATGTTCTGGGATACGGCTAGCGTGTTCTTCTACCAGCACTCGCACGGTTTTGCCGACCATATCTTGGGTTTTTTGCCAAGTGGATTTGACAATCACGTCTTGAAATTCGGCTAGGCGGGCTTTTTTGGTTTCAAGGCTGACATTATCAGGTAAGTCAGACGCAGGTGTACCGGGGCGTTTTGAATAAATAAAACTGTAAGAATGGTCAAAATCCAAATCTTTGGCAAGCTGTAAGGTTTCGTTAAAATCTTCGTCCGTTTCATTCGGAAAACCGATGATAAAATCGCTAGATAACAAAATATCTGGTCGGATTTCACGCAATTTGCGGATTTGTTCAATATAAATATCTACCGTGTGATTGCGTTTCATCGCTTGCAAAATACGGTTTGAACCGCTTTGAATTGGCAAATGCAAATGCGAAACCAATTGAGGAATTTTGCCATAGGCTTCAATCACGTCATCAGTAAATTCAAGTGGGTGGCTTGTGGTGTAACGAATGCGGTCAATGCCGTCAATATGTGCAACATAGTACAAAAGTTCGCTAAAACGGCAAATCGTACCGTCATGTTTTTCGCCACGATAACCGTTTACATTTTGCCCCAATAGATTCACTTCACGCACGCCTTGCTGTGCCAATGCGTCAATCTCGGCAAGCACGTCATCAAGCGGACGAGAAATCTCTTCGCCACGGGTATAAGGCACAACGCAAAACGAGCAATATTTTGAACAGCCTTCCATGATAGACACGAACGCTTTAAAACCTTCTACTTTTGGCTCTGGCAAAAAGTCAAATTTTTCAATACTTGGAAAAGACACGTCCACCACACCAATGCGATTTTTTGGCGCGATGTCGCCTTGTTGCGTGGATTTATCATACAACTCTGGTAAACGGTGCAAGGTCTGCGGTCCAAACACCATATCCACATAAGGGGCACGTTTTTGGATATTGTCGCCTTCTTGACTGGCGACACAGCCACCGACACCGATAACCAGATTCGGGTTTTTTTCTTTTAATTTTCGCCAACGTCCAAGACCCGAAAACACTTTTTCTTGTGCTTTTTCACGGATTGAACAAGTGTTCATAATTAGCACGTCCGCTTCGTCAATATTATCGGTCAAAACCATGCCATGGGAGTCGCCTAGCACGCTTGCCATTTTTTCTGAATCGTAAACATTCATTTGACAGCCTTGTGTTTCTATGAACACTTTTTTGGCTTTTGGGTGGGTGCTTTCAACAAAATCTGGCGTGATTTGTTGTGTTGGTTTTGGGGCGGTTGCAGGATTAAAAACGCTAACGGTCATAAAATTTGCCTATTTATCATATTTTTTTATAACCGATTATTATAGCAAATTTTGCAAATTTTTTGTGAAAAAAATGATTATTCGGTATTTTTATAGTGATTTAAATTAGAAATAGGAAACCGTTCGCCCTGAGCTTGTCGAAGGGTCGATTTCCACTTCGCTTTGCTACGTCTTGCGAAGCAGTGCTTCTCAGGTTCGACAAGCTCACCACGAACGGAAACTTTGTCTTAATTCTATTTTAATTCACTATATTTTGATAAAATTTTAATTGATAATTCGCAACAATTTTAAACAATTTTAAACAATTTTAAACAATTTTAAACAATTTTAAACAATTTTAAACAATTTTAAACAATTTTAAACAATTTTAAACAATTTTTTAAGAATTTAGCAAGTTTTTTTGACAAAGGCGTTGTATAATCTGTTACCCATTTTTAGCCATTTTGTCAAAACATTTGATAACATTTTTTAAAACCACGTTGGAAAATATATGAATATGTCAAAAAAAGTCAGTCTATCTATTTTGTCGTTGTCCGTGTTGGCAACTTTTACCCAATCGGCGTGTGCCAATCCAAACCCTGCTAACAACTGGAATGCCAAAGGCGATATGTATTTTAACGATGCTGAGCGTGCGAGCCGTAGCGGTGGCTATATGTACCAATATCAACAACAAATGGCAGGCTCAAACCTTGAGATGTATCCAGAATATTGGCAACTCAATCAATATTTATCCAGCCAACAGCCCAATACCATTATTAATTTTGTCAATCGTTATCAAGGCTCGGTGATGGCGGAAAAACTGGTCGCCGATTATGCCGAGGAAAAAGCCCGTCAAGGCGATTATGCGTCTGTGCGTGCGGTGGCAAATTATATTACCAATGCCGATGCCAGCGAAGCGTGTGCCATTGCGTTGGGCTTTAGTCAAGGTGGCGACAGTATGCGTGCCTTTGTGGAAAAAAACAAAGTTTGGCTAGATACTACCAAAAAACAGCCAGAATTGTGCCTAAGATTGGCAAGCGAAATGAATAATAATGTGATGATTAGCAACGATGACCGCAGTCAGCGACTGTATCGCATGATTCGCATAGGCAATAACAGCGAGATTGTGCCGTTGGCAAGCCGTTTGGGTGTGGCGTTGGATTATATGCAATTGGCAAATGTGGGCAATAATCCCAACGCATTTTTGGCAAATATCGGCAGTTTGTCGCCAACGCCTGCCAATCGTCTGCTGTATCTGGTCGCTTTAGCCAGAATGACGGACAAATCGGTCAATGAAGCAGGTATGCAGTTGCAGTACGATTTACAGCGTAGTCCGCAGTTTTTTGACGAACGCACAAAACGCCATGCCTATCGTACGCTTGGCGTGGCTCGTATGAATGTCAATACCGATATCGGTTTTAATGTGGAAGCGGTGGATTGGTTCAAAAATAGCCTTGGCGAACCGTTTAATTTTGAAGAAGCCGAAGATTACGCCCAAGCCAGTATTCGCTTTAGCCGTTGGGCAGATTTGGCAAATGCGATTGGGGCGATGGACTACAAAACCCAACAAGAACCCATTTGGCAATATTGGTTAGCAAAAGCCTATAACCATGCAGGCAACGCCCAACAAAAACAACAGGCTCGTCAAATGTTTACAAATTTATCACAAAAAAATGATTATTATGGGCTGTTGTCAAAAGACCAGTTGGGACAACGTTTTAACCAAATGCCAACTGCCAAACAACCGACCAACAGCGACTACAACCGCCTTGCACAAGACCCACATTTTAGCCGTGCCTTTAGCTTGTATAATATGTCAGCCGACCGAGCGTATGCCAACCGTGAATGGAACTGGGCGGTCAGAAAAGCCAGCGAACGTGGTGACAACGCCATGATTTTGGCAGGCGCACAACGTGCCAACGACATGGGCTGGCATGACAGAGCGATTTTTGCGATTGAAACCACTCGCAGTTTGCCAAATGTCGCTTTGGCGTATCCCATGCCTTATCAATCTGCCATCGTCAGCTATAGTCAGCGTTTTGGCATTGACCCTGCGTGGGTGTACGGCATTATCCGCCAAGAAAGCCGTTTTCAAGCCAGTGCCAAATCAGGCGTTGGGGCAGGGGGATTAATGCAAGTTATGCCCAATACCGCCAAAGAAGTCGCTCGCAAACTGGGTGAACCCTACAACGCAAGCAACATCACGCATGGCGATACCAACATTCGTTATGGTACGTTTTATCTTAGCGATATTTTTGGACAACTAAGTAGTAACCCAGCTCTTGCCACCGCAGGCTATAATGCAGGGGCAAGTAAGGCTCGCCGTTGGCAACCTGACTTTGGCTCATTGCCTGCCGACCAATACGTTGAGTCCATTCCTTATCCAGAAACTCGTGGCTATGTCAAAGCAGTCATGGAAAACACCGCCAACTATGGCGTATTGCTTGGCGAACAACAATCCATCAGCCAACGAATGGGAACGATTTATTCAAAATAACTCATAAAAAGTTAGCAAAACACTTGGCACTTATTTTCATTACAAAATCACTTTATTTTCATGTCAATAAGTGCTAAACTTTTACGCAAAATTTTATCCCCACCTTGTCAAAATCATTTTTTTAACCAAATTATTATTTTGACAAATCTTTCAACTTTAGACAAAAGTTTATTACTTCAAACTAGGAGTTTTTTATGTCAGCATTAAAACAACCAGTCCGTGTTGCCGTTACAGGTGCCGCAGGTCAAATCAGCTACTCACTACTATTTCGTATCGCATCAGGCGACATGCTTGGCAAAGACCAACCTGTTATTTTGCAACTTCTTGAAATCACCCCAGCACTAGAAGCCCTAAAAGGCGTGGTAATGGAGCTTGAAGACTGTGCATTCCCATTATTGGCAGGCGTGGTACAAACTGATGACGCAAATGTTGCATTCAAAGACGCTGATTATGCGTTGTTAGTCGGTGCTCGTCCACGTGGACCTGGCATGGAGCGTAAAGACCTGCTAGAAGCCAATGCCGCGATTTTCTCTGCTCAAGGCAAAGCATTAAATGACAACGCCAGCAAAAACGTGAAAGTATTGGTAGTTGGTAATCCAGCGAACACCAATGCTTTGATTGCACAACGCAATGCCCCAGACCTAGACCCACGCAACTTCACAGCGATGACTCGCCTAGACCATAACCGTGGTATGGCTCAATTGGCAGAAGAAACCGAAACCACCGTAAACGACATCAAAAAAATGATTATCTGGGGTAACCACTCATCTACCCAATACCCAGATTTGACTTTCACAACCGTAAAAGGCAAACCAGCCCTAGAACAAGTACAACGTGATTGGTACGAAGGCACTTATATCCCTAATGTACAACAACGTGGTGCAGCCATCATCAAAGCACGTGGTGCGTCATCAGCCGCTTCAGCTGCTAACGCTGCGATTGCTCACATTCGTTCATGGGCGTTAGGCACAGACGAAAATGATTGGGTATCAATGGGCGTTTACTCAAATGGCGAATATGGTATCCAAAAAGGCTTAATTTACTCATTCCCATGTACTTGTGCAAATGGCGATTGGAAAATCGTTGAAGGCTTAGATGTTTCATCAGCTTTCTCACAAGAGAAAATGAAAGCGACCGAAACTGAATTGGCAGAAGAGCGTGATGCGGTAAGCCACCTATTGCCAAACTAATGTTTGTAAATGTCGAACATTATCAAAACCCTTTTGTTTCGGCAAAAGGGTTTTTTACATAACTGATATGAACGGTTACACAGTTTATCTATTGTAATGCCAAGATTTTGTTAAAATAAAATCTCAATCCATGCAATGGAGAACAACGATGTTAGGCGAAATTCAATATACCCTAAACGACCTATTCGCACAATTAGGACTGGACAGTACAGATGAAGCAATTCAACAGTTTGTGGTTGATAATCAACTCAACGAAAGCACCAAATTGGTAGATGCACCGTTTTGGACTGACAACCAACGCAAATTTTTAAAAGATGAATATCGTAAAGATGCAGGTTGGATTGAAGTGATTGATGACTTAAATGCCCGTTTACATAAAGACAATATGGCATAAGAACAAAAATCTAAACCGGAAATCAAAAAAAATACCACCAGTTGCGTGGTATTTTTTTTGATGTTTCCTTATGAATTTTTTGCTAAAATACACGCTTTAAAATTTTGATAAAACAAGAGAAAATTATGCATTGTGATGTTTATAAATTTAGCAAAAAAGATGATTTGTATGTTTATATTGCCCGCCCAAACTATCCTAATGATACTGATGAAATCAAAGATTGGCTTGCTGTTTTGCCAAAAGATTTTCGCAAAGCTATCGGGCGTGAAACTTTTGTTATGCACCTAGACTTAGCGACCACGCCAAAGTTGGCTCGTGTCAATAAAGATGATGTGTTGGCAAAACTTGCCGAACAAGGTTATTTTGTACAAATGCCACCTGAAGATGTGCTGCTGCGACAAGCCCAAATGAATCTAGCAGAAGCACAACAAAATAAATGGCAATAAGCCAAATTTATGGTAAAATAGGCTATTTTTTGTAATCATTTAAAAGGCGACCCATGGCACTACCCATCTCACTAGACCAACTTGGCGAAATACTTGGCGAGATTATCGTATGGTGGACGCAACTGGTCAAAGGTATTCCTGCTGAACAACTGCCAACCATTGCATATCTAAGTTTTTCGGCGATTGTTTTATTGCTCTGGATATTGGTCGCACGGATTTTTCCAAGAACGTTGGGCGGATTAAGCTGGATTATTTTGTGTGCGATTTTATTAACGCCGACCACGTCATTAGGTCCTGTGCCAGAAATCGCCCCTGCGAGTATTTCAGTGGCTTATGGTATTTTGTTAAAAGACACAGCCATTATTTTTAATGGGCTTTTGCCTATCATGGTGGTGATTACAGTGGGCTGTATTTTGGGATTTTTTTGGCAAATTGTCAAAATGGGTTTGGAAAAAATGATAAAAAAAGCATAAATAAAAAAAGTATGAATTTTCATGCTTTTTTTGTGCGATAAGAAATGTTGGGTTAATTTGGATTGGCAACTCGCTCAATGACAACGTTACCTGTGCCTGTGTTCACAATACCGATTTGTTTAGCAGCGGCATAGGATAAATCTACCACACGGTTGCTAGAAAAAGGACCACGGTCATTGACTTTGACCACCACGCTTTTGCCGTTAGATTTGTTGGTTACTTTGATATAGCAGTTCATCGGCAATGAGCGGTGAGCGGCGGTTAAAGCATTTTGGTCAAAAATATCGCCACTGGCGGTTTTTTTGCCATGAAACTGACGACCATACCACGATGCGACACCTGTTTGGCTAAATTTGGTAACTGTGGTTGAGGCAACGGCAGATAGACGTTCTAGTACGTCTTTATCATTTGATTGGGATTTTTTTTCGTTGGCTAAAATTTGACTGTTTAAGGCAAGAGAAGTATTGATACTAGCAGGTTCACGAGCGGATTTGACTAGGTCTGAAGCGTTGTTATGCTGGCGTGACAATTCGCTTAAAACGTGGTCTAAATTGTCATTGGCTTTGCTATCAGCCGCTTGGTTAGTGGTGCTAACGGCTAGGGCTGAGCAAAGACAAAGAAACATAGCTACATGACGAGTTTGACGCTTGAACATAAGCACCTCTTAAATATTTTTAAACGCAAAATGTTTGCGTTAATTGATGTATTTTTAATCTATTTTTATCATTAAACCATAATCTTATTATGGTGTTGATGGCATACGATACGCAATATTAAGCCAAAAATCATCTGTTATTTTGATAGATGGTTGATAAAAAGTTATCAATGGTGTTTATTTTGGTACTTTGACATAAAATTGTCATTTTTTATTGCCTACTTTTACGCCTATTATCATAACAAAATAACTGTCTATTGTCCAATTTTTACCAAAATAATGTTTGTTTATGATGTTTTTTTTATACAATTTATTTTGTATTTTACTTTTGGTTATGCGAGGCGATAGACATCACCAAGCCAAATCCTGCCATTAAGGTAATCAATGCTGTGCCACCATAACTGATAAAAGGTAATGGCACGCCGACCACAGGTAAAATGCCAGAAACCATGCCCGCATTAACAAACACATAGACAAAAAATGACAAGGCAATCGCACCGCATAACAGACGGTTATAAACAGTGGTGTTAATGTAAGATAAATACAGCACACGCACCAAAATACATAGATATAAAAACATCAGCAAACCCACGCCAATCAAGCCAAATTCTTCGGAAAAAGCGGCGATGATAAAGTCCGTATGCCCTTCTGGTAAAAAGTGCAAATGCGACTGCGTGCCTTCTAAATAGCCTTTGCCTGTCAAACCACCTGAGCCGATAGCGGTTTTTGATTGCATGATATTCCAGCCATCGCCCAATGCGTCTGCTTCTGGGTTTAACAAAGTCATGACACGGCGTTTTTGGTAATCGTGCAACAGATATTCCCAAGATACCAACACAAAAGGAATAAAAATCGCAATGGCTGTGCCAATCATCCACCAAGGCAACCCTGATAAAAATAACACAAACAGACCGCTAGATGCGACAAGTAATGACGTGCCTAAGTCGGGTTGTTTGGCAATGAGTAGCACAGGAATCAAAATTAACACCAAAGTAATCAGCACTGTGGGCAATTTTGGCGGTAATTCTCGCCGTGATAAAAACCAAGCGGTGAGCATGGGCATACCCAATTTCATAAATTCGGACGGTTGTACACTGCCAAAGCCCGGAATTTTAATCCAACGCTGAGCCCCTAGCCGAATTTCGCCAATGATTTCTACCAAAATCAACAAAAAAATACCGCCAATATAAAAAAATGGGGTAAAACTGCGATAAATATTCGGCGGAATTTGAGCCATGACAATCATCACAGTAAACGCAATGGCAAAACTCAAGGTCTGGCGTAACAACATTGTCATATCTTGAGCCGAAGCACTGTACAAAATCGCAAGCCCAGACAAAGCGGTGGTAAATAACAACATTAACAGCCAAGGGTCTAAATGAACCTTTTGCCAAAAGCCAGACTGACTGTCTGTACCAAAATGATTGGACTGGCGAGAAAAACGAAATTGACCGATATTTTTTGACATAATAATTGATTACAAAAAATGGAAAAAGCTGCTTAGTTTAGCTTTGTTTGCCAAAATTTGATAGTATAAATTGGCTAAAAGCTAAAAAAAGACGCAATTTAGCAAAACAACGGAAAATAAAATGAATACAAAGCACACAAAATCTATTGGCAAACAAATTTTTTTTCGGTAAAATTTGCCTTTTGATAACCGATAGTGAAATCATGCCTCATCAAACAGCTCAACAAAAAAAATACACGTATTTTTATAAAATAGGCATTGTCAGTTTGGCAATGTTGTTGGTTGCTTGTGATAATGAGCCAAAAAACCAACAAAAATCCGAAAATAAACAAACAACATCAACCACGCAACGCATACCCAGCACATTGCCAAACGAATTACCGCACAATCAAAGCACGGTTGCAAGTGTGGTCGCAACCAATCCACTGGCATTTAATCAAGCCCAATATGCCAAACAAAAAGACGAACAAGCACAAGCCTTTGCCACTATGGTAACAACCAGCATGGCTCGGGTTGCTTCTAGCAAAAATGATGTTTGTCCAAAATTGTTGGATTTTCAATTTGTTAGCCAATCTATCAGTCGTCAAAATGAAAAAATGCCACAAAGTCAATGCGAATATTTTGTCTTTTTGGACGCAGGCGACCGTCTAAAAGTTAGAGTAACGGACGATGTCAAAGCCGAGCTGGTGTCGCCTGTTTGGTTTGATTTTAACAATGGCGTATTTACCGCTAACACCTTTGACCGCTATACTTTGCGAGTAAAATACAACGGCACACGTTACAATCCGCAAAACTTTGTGTATGATGTGGTCGTTAGTAAAAACCCAACAAAAGATGATTAAAAAACTATTTTGGTTTGACGTTTGACACTTTGTCTAGATTGCCCACAGTAACAATCAAAAATTTATCGGTATTAACCATTTTGTAGCTTTGATTAACTGTATTTAAAGTAGCATTGTTAATACGTTGGGTATAATTGTTTAAATAATCGTCAGGCAAACCATAAAAACCCATCATGCCAATCGTGCTATTAATAGACGCATTGCTAGCAAAACTCAGTGGAAAACTGTTTAACAAATTGTCTTTGGTTAAATCCAACTCTTGTTGATAAATACCGTTTTTGGCGGTGTTGTTGATGATTTTTAGGGTTTCATCAATGCCTTCTTGGGCTTTGTCATTGCGAGTTGAAAAGCTGATTTGATAGCTACCTTGGCTGAGCATTGGGGTCATACCGCTATAAATACCATAAGTCAAGCCCCGTTTTTTGCGAATTTCGTCCATCAATCTTGCTTGAAAATTGCCCCCACCAACCACTTCATCAGCAATCGCAAAATTCATTTGTTGTTGCAAGGTGTTTTCATCAACACCACGTTTTGAGCCAAGCTGTCCCATGATAATGCTGGTTTGCGTACTGTTAAAAGGAATATGCACCCTTTTGCCCTGCTTAAGCGGTGTTGCATCAGGCAAGTTGTCAGCTTTTTTGCCAATCGGCATTTGGGCGGTCAAACGGTTGCTAATTTGTTGGGCTTTTTCAAGGCTGATATCGCCTGTGATAGCGATATTGGCGTTGTTTGCGACCAAAAATTGTTGATGAAATTGTTGTAAATCTTGGGCTTGAATATCAGGAATACTTTGCTGTGTGCCAATCGTTGGGTGAGCGTAAGGGTGATTGCCGTACAATTCTTTGTCAAATGCTAAATTAGCGATGGTATTTGGGTCTTCTTTGCCTTTTTCAATTGCCAACATATATTGGGCTTTGGTGCGAGCCAAACTGTTTGCAGGAAAACTAGGCTTGCCAATCACGTCCGCCATCAAATCCACCGCAGGGTCTAGGCTGTCGCTGGCGGATAGACTGCGTAAACTGACGATAAACATATCTTTATAAGCATTTGCAGACAAATTAACGCCCAATTGTTCGCTTATTTCGGCAATTTCGTCTTCGTTTTTACTGGTTGTGCCTTTTTCAAGCATGCTGGCGACAAGGCTTGCCGTGCCAAAAGCGTTGGGCTTCACGGCTTCATCACGAGCCGAGCCTGCGTTAAAATACACGCTGATATCCACCATTGGCAAATTTGGCGTTTGTACAAATGCCACAGGCGTGCCTGTTTCGGTGTGAAAATGTTCAATGTTTGGCAAAGTCATCTGTAGTGGTTGTTCATTTTTTAGACTGTCTAATTGATTTAACACCTTGATTTCATTGATGTTGATATCGTCAGATTGGTGCGTTTCAGTTACCGCAAAACTGGTTTGACTGCATAACAAACCGCTTAATAGGGCGGTGGTTAATGCGGTTTTTGATGGGTGTTTTAAAAATTTCATATGTTTCTCTTTTATTCTTTTTTATCGCCAATGACTTTTAATACGGTTAAATTGTCTTTGACAAGGTATTTTTTGGCAACTTTTTTGAGTTGTTTTTCGTTAATTTTGTCAAAAGTTGTCGGTAATTCATAAATCATACGGTCGTCCAAACCGATACTGTTTAAACTACCAATCATTTGGGCTTGACCGCTTAAGCTGTCTTGGCTATAAATGAGCGATGTCATGGTGTTGGTTTTGGCACGTTTGAGTTCGCTGTCTTGGATTTTTTCGGTTTTTAGGTTTTCAATTTCGTTTAAAATCGCTTGTTTGGCTTGCTCCAAACTCACGCCATCTCTGGGCGTTGCCTCTATCATCAACAGCCCATCGCCACGGCTAAACGCACTGTAACCACTGCCAACCGAGGCTAAAATCTGTCGCTCTCTGACAAGGCGTTTTTCAAGGCGAGCGGACATACCACCGTCCAAAATATCGCTTAACAAAGACAACGCAAACACCGATTTTTTGTCATCTGTGGTTGTCAAAGTCGGCAAATTGTACGCCATCATCAGCATGGGGACTTTGACAGGCAAATGGGCGGTTTTTTCGCTATAACCACGAAAACCTTGCTCACGGACGTTGGTTCGGCTTGGCAAAGGCTGGCTTGGTATATCGGCAAAATATTTTTTGACCGTTTGTAAGGCTTGTGTCGGCTCAACATCGCCCACAATCACCACGGTGGCGTTATTTGGCGTGTACCAAGTTTGATACCAGTGTTTTAAATCGTTTAATTGAATGGCGTTGATTTCGGACATAGGGCCAATCACCGATTCACCTTTTGGGCTGGTTGGGTATGCCATTTTTAAAAATTGCTCAAAGGCTTGGGCGTTGGGGTCATCATCAGTGCGTTGTCGGCGTTCTTCCATGACAACTTGGCGTTCGCTGTCAAAATCTGCTTGATTTAATTGTAAATTTTTCATACGGTCGGCTTCTAATTCTAAAGCCAAATTTAACCGATTGGCAGGAAAAACTTCATAATAAGCGGTATAATCATAACTGGTAAAGGCATTGTTTGAACCGCCAAATTTGGCAATCAATCGCTCAAAGTCAGCCGATGATACCTTGTTTGTGCCTTTAAACATCATATGTTCCAGCAAATGCGACATACCGCCCAAATGTTCAGGCTCATCATTTGAGCCGACATTGTACCAAACTTGGCTAATTACCACAGGCGAACGGTGGTCTTCTTTGATAATCACCTTTAAACCGTTGTCTAACACAAACTCGTGGCGTAAGTCTTTAGCGTTGGTTGTGGTTTTGTTGCTTTCGCTTGTTTTTGGCAAGGCGTTTGTGGTTGATAGCGTGCTACAACCTGTCAAAATTGCCAAAAGGCTAAGACTTAATAAACTGTTTTTTAAAGATTTTTTTTGATGGTTTTGCAAAAAAGTGAACATAAGTTTTGACTTGAATGAATGATAAAAACTTATGATAACGGATATTGACAAATAAACCTAGTATTTTTTTTGATTGGATAAAAATTTTTACGTAAAAAACGGTTTTTTATATGACAAATCATTATTTACCATGTAAAATATAAATATTTTTATAATAAATATTAACAAACATCTTTGGGTACACAAACATTCATATGAAAAATTTATATATATTAATCAAGGAGTTGGGCGTTATTGAACAAATATCCGTTACAGAGAGTTTGGCAAATTTGCTGTGGCGAGATGAGTTGGGACTGACAAGTGTTGACAGTCGTGATATGCGTGTCAGTAATTTAGCGTTTAGCTATGAAATGTATGAAACGAATTTGGAAAATTATCGTCATTTGTTGAGTTTATCAGTTGCATATGAAAAAATGGATAAGGCGATTGCCCATTATCAACAACGTTATTCACTCAAATTGGTGAATTTTATTGTCGGTGATATCAGTTCCATTTTTCAAGGTTTAAACAGTGATGAAACCATGTTGCTTGATGATAAAACGCCTGTGGATTTAGATACTTTGCCACAGCTGGTATTACAACGTATCAAGCAATATTTTGTGGATTCTTTTTTGATAAAAGATGTCAAATTAAGCGAAGAAAAACACGCCAATATCAAATATATTGACGATACGGCAGAATTTCACATAGTTTTTACCGTGCTGGATATGGCTGTGCCAAACGATACAGGAGCTTATGAACGTCAGCCCGTGGAGTTTGATGTATTTGGGCGTTATCAAGATGAATTTACTTTTTATTTTGACCAAATTAAAACCAATAAAGACCGTTGTTTTGGCTATGATGAAATGCTTTATGACAAACGCAAAGAGTATCTTGAGTTAATTTTATCACGCTGTAAAGATAAATCAGGACATTCGCTCAAACAAGCCTTAGAACAAGTGGCAAAAGAATTTGTCTATGATTTTTGGCTAGAATAATTGTTAAGTGATATAAGAACCTGTATGCATAACATTACGCAGTAAAATTTTAAAAAATTAAATTAGGAATGAATATGACAGACCAAAATGTGCAATCATCTGAACAAACCGAACAAGCTGAACAAAAAGGCGGTTGGTTTAGCCGTATGAAACAAGGGCTTGCCAAAAGTAGCAAAAACCTAACAGACGGTTTAACCAATATTTTAATCGGTGGTAAAGAAATTGATGATGAACTGCTTGAAGAAGTGGAAGACCAGCTGCTTGTCGCTGACATTGGCGTGAATGCGACCAATCGCATTATCAAAAACTTAACCGAAGCGACTGCTCGTGGCGATTTGATTTATTCACATTCGTTATACAAAGCCTTGCAAAAAGAGTTGAACGATATTCTTGAACCAAAAGTTAAACCGCTTGGTATAGACACAAGCAAAAAACCGTTTGTGATTTTGATGGTGGGCGTGAATGGCGTTGGCAAAACCACCACAATCGGCAAACTTGCCAAACGCTTACAAGCTGAAGGCAAAACAGTCATGTTAGCAGCTGGCGATACTTTCCGTGCAGCAGCGACCGAACAGCTACAAGTCTGGGGCGAACGCAACAACATTCCTGTGGTCGCTCAAGGGCATGGTTCGGACAGTGCGTCTGTGATTTTTGATGCGATGCAATCGGCAAAAGCCAAAAATATTGACGTGCTAATTGCTGATACCGCAGGGCGTTTGCAAAACAAAACTAATCTTATGGAAGAACTGAAAAAAGTCATCCGTGTTATGCAAAAAGCCGACCCAACCGCACCGCATGAAGCCATGATAGTGCTAGACGCAGGTACAGGACAAAATGCGATTAATCAAGTGGAAATCTTTAACGAAGCTGTGCCTTTAACAGGCGTAACCATTACCAAGCTAGACGGTACGGCAAAAGGTGGCGTGGTGTTTAACATTGCCGAAAATACCGATATTCCAATTCGTTTTATCGGTGTGGGTGAAAAAATTGATGATTTGCGTCCGTTTAAATCGGAGGATTTTGTCAAAGCGTTGTTTGAAAAAGATGAGTAATTTTTTGGTATGAATTTTTGAGTGTTAATCATGCAATTACAGTCTGTCAATCGCTTTGAATATCCGCAGTTAGACAGCCTGTTATGGGACTCGCAAGCTGTGGATATTGATAAACAAATTGTTTTTAATATTTATGAAAAGCGTTGGCAATTTGTGCAAAAAGATAAATTAAGCCAAAAAGAGCAAGAGTTAATTGATGAATTGATTGTGAAGTTTGGCAAAGGATTGTTTTTAGTGAATGGATAAAATAAATACAAATTTTCAACGCAATCATCATAAAATCGTTTGGCAAGCCTTGCAAAATTTTAACAGCGATTATTTGCAAAAAAACAATATTTTGTTTGGCGGTGGCACTCGTATTGCACTAGAATTGGACGAATTTCGTGAATCGGTGGATATTAATTTTTTGTGTTCAGATAGCCAATCTTATAAAGCTGTGCGTAGCCAAGCAAGTCAAAAATCTTTGGGAAATTTGGTGACGCAAGAATTTGATCATCCACGAGAAATTCGTATTGATAGAGATGCGGTACGCTGTTTTATTCAAATTGATAACACGATTATCAAGTTAGAATTTGTGGCGTGTGCTGATTATCAGTTACAAGCGGACAAAAGTTTGGATTTATCTGTGCCAATATTAGACAAAACAAGCTGTTTTATCACAAAATTGTTGGCAAATGCTGACCGTTATTATGATTATCCTTATAAAGATATTTTTGATTTGTTAATGATGTATCAAAATTGGGGTGATGTGCCAGAACGTGCTTGGCAAGTAAGTGATGAAATTTATAGCCAAAAAATTGTAAAAAGTGGCTTAATAAAATCATTAACTAATATACAAAATAATCCTGATAAATTTATCAAAATTGCTGTTAATGATTTAAAAATTTTGCCAAATATTGCTGAACATTTGATACTTCATACTAGCAATGAATGGTTGCAAAAAATTGAAAAACTTTAAAATTTATAAAATTGAAAAAAATGCTCACAACTACTTACCAATTATCCAAAGACTTACCAAAAATCACGCTTGTCGCTCATAACGGCAAGCTGATTGCCTTGGATTGGTTTACCCAAAAAACCGAAAAACTGTTAAATAAACTCACCCAACAATCCGAATTTGTAGAAAAATTGCCAAAAGATTTAGCCCAAAAAAATCAAATTTATCAACAAAACTGCATTGTTTTATTTGAAACAAAAAAACAACTAGACGAATATTTTCAAGGCAAACGCCAAGTTTTTGGTATACCGCTAGATTTATCATCAGGTACAGAATTTCAACAAAAAGTTTGGCAACAATTATTACAAATTCCGTATGGTAAAACGATTAGCTATGCCGAACTTGCCAAAAATATCGGACAGCCGACCGCTTACCGTGCGGTCGCCAATGCCAATGGGCGTAATCCGATTAGCCTGATTGTGCCGTGTCATCGGGTCATTGCCAGTAACGGCGGTATGGGTGGGTATACAGGCGGTGTGGCTATTAAAAAGCGATTGTTAGCGCAAGAGGGAGTGCGACTAACAGAGTAAATTTAAAAAAGATTGAAAAAAAATTTGGTTATTAGGCGATTGGGTAAAAGTTAGGATTGTTATGGTTATTTTGTCATACGAATTTGCACTGGGATTTGTGCTATTTTTTTTGTTGTATTGGGCGTGTTATCGCTGGGTTAAAATCCAAAACTATTTATTATTGATTGCAGGCTTGCTGTTTTTATTGACATGGCAATGGCAATTTGTGGCGAGTATCGGCTTTGTTTGGCTGGTGAGTCAATTATCCATTATCGCATTTGGCAAATTTAACAATAAAAAGATAGTTTTGTGGGTGAGTATTTCGTTATTGTTGTTACATTTGTGCTTTTTTAAATATGCCAATTTTGGTATCGCACAGCTGAATGACACGCTGTTGCAGGACAATAATCTTAATCCGCTGGACATCGTTATGCCACTTGGCATTTCGTTTTATACGTTTCAGGCGATTAGCTATGTGGTTGATGTTTATAAAAATAAAATCACGCCGTTGCCATCGGCGATTTTATTGGGATTTTTGTCTTTTGTGCCAACGATTACCGCAGGTCCGATTTTTCGTGCCAGCGATGCCAAAAGTCAATGGTTATTGACAACTTCTGAATCCTCGCACCAAAAACCAACCCGCAAAGTATTATTGCCATATTTGGCAATCACGTTAATCATTTTTGCGATGTTTAAAAAAATCGTGTTGGCAGGTTGGCTTGAGACGCTGTGGGTGTCGCCTGTATTTGCCAACCCTATGCAGTTTAATGGGCTTGAGGTGTTGACGGCGATTTATGCCTATTCGTTGCAGTTATTTTTTGATTTTTCAGGTTATACCGATTTGGCGATTGCGGTTGCCTTGCTACTGGGTTTTCGTTTGCCAGAAAATTTTAATATGCCGTATTTGGCAACCGATATTCAAGACTTTTGGGCAAGATGGCACATGACGTTGTCCACGTGGATTAGAGATTATGTGTATATTCCGCTTGGGGGCAATCGTGGCAGTTTTTGGCGAGTGCAGTTTAATTTGATGATGGCGTTTGTGCTATCAGGGATTTGGCATGGTGCAGGCTGGAATTTTTTGATTTGGGGTGCGATTCATGGCGTGGCGTTGGTGTTTTTGAACGTGATGAAACGTCTCGGCTGGCGTGGCAAACTCACCCAAGCGTGCAAACCGTTGGCAATCTTTTTGACCTTTCATTATGTGGCATTTGGTTGGGTGTTTTTTCACAGCACCACCCTTGAGCAAGCGACAGATGTGCTATCAGCATTATTAAATTACAAAAACATGGTGTTTAGTTTGTCGGTTGTGCCGACGTTGTGGCTGATGTCGCTGTCGTGGTTATTGTACCCATTATTGATAAATAGCCGACAAAATTTGTCAAATATGTTGGCAAAATTGCCATTTTGGACGCTACCGATTTTGTTAGCCTTGTATGTTTTGGTGATTTTTAGCCTTGCACCAGAAGGTTTGCCAAACTTTATTTATGCCAATTTTTAAAAGGAATCAAAAATGCAAGATACCCAAATTCATAATACCGAACAAAATTTCACATCATGGAAAATTGGCTTTGTCGTTATCATGTCCTTTGTGCTAGTCAGTTGGGTAAAACAAGATGCCCTAAGCCAATACTGGCAGCAAAGCTACCAAAATGTCAAAGCATGGGATTTTTTGGCAAATCATATGCCAAATTGGCAACAAGGCAATGCGATTGCCAATTATTTTAACAGTGAAAAAATGTTTGATAATATTGCCCATTTTAACACCGATGTCAACCATTATGCCAACCAAATCGCTTATCATGACTTTTTAAAAGAACAAGAACGCTTAGAAAAACAGCGTCTAGCACACATTCAAGCCCAAAAAATCAAACGCCAACAACAGCTACTAGAAGCCCAACAACAAGCCCACGCCAAAAAACAACTGGAAAAAATGGTCTATCTTGGCAATGACCAAAAAGTGTTTTTTGTCGGAGATTCGCTGATGCAGGGCGTTGCCCCTTGGGTCATGCGTGAATTGCAAAATGATTATCAAATCAAAAGCATTGATTTGAGCAAACAAAGTACAGGTCTAAGTTATAGCAAATTTTTTGATTGGTCCGCCAATATTGAAAAAACGTTGGCAAATAACCCCGATATCGGCGTGATGGTGGTGTTTTTAGGGCCGAACGATGCGTGGGATGTGCCAGACCCTGATAACCGTGCCAAAGTTGTCAAATTTGGCACACCCCGTTGGCAAGAAGTCTATACAGGGCATATTCAACGCATTTTGACCACCACCGCCAAAAACAATGTGCAAGTCTTATGGGTAACGCCACCAAACATGAAAAAACCCAAGCTCAATGACGGCATGGCGGAACTATCTCGCATTATTCACGAAGCAATCCGCCCAGAGCAAGGCGTGGTGATTGACAGCAAAGGCATACTATCGCCGAATGGCAACTTTGCAGACAGCATGAAATTAAATGGTAAAATCGTCAAAGTGCGTACCGCAGACGGCATTCACTTTACCCCAGATGGGCAAAAATTGGTAGCAAAACAAGTCTTATCGTATTTTAAAATTTCTTAAACAAATTACAAATCGTTATAATAACTTAACAATCATTTGTTAAAATATAAAAAAATTAACAAGGGTATTCACATGAAAAAAATTTTAACCACTGCCAGTTTATTGTCATTGGCAGTTTGTCAAACGGCATTTTCTGCCCCTGTAGAAAATTTTGGTACAAATCTCGCCCCATTACAACAAGCCTTTGCCAACAAAAATGTACATATTTTGCAAATTGGCGACTCGCATACCGCAGGCGACTATTTCACCGACCAACTGCGTAAACGCCTACAAGCAGATGTCGGTGATGGTGGTGTCGGTTTTGCCTATCCGATTAATGTCAAAGCCCAACGCACCGCACGCCACGGCTATCAAGCGGATGGTTTTAGCACCTTTAACAGCAAAAGCGATACATCAGGCGATTATGTGTTAGGCGGTATCACGGCTGTGCCAAATAGCAGTTTTAGCACATTAAATTTGACCAGTCAATATTACAACGGCGACCGCCAAAACGCCAAAGTCGTGGTGCGTGGTAATGCAGGGCAAAAGGTCAATGTCAGCGATATTAACGGCTCTCGCCAATTAACACTCAATCAAAACGGCTGGCAAACGGTGGATACCACGATTAATTTTCCTGCACGTTTTAATGTAGATAGTAACATGGCGATGGGCGGTTTTTGGCTCGGTCGTGGACAGGGTGGGCGAGTGTCTGCGATGGGTATTAACGGTGCAACGCAAAGCTACTGGCAACGTTGGCAAAAAATCCCACAAACGTTGAATTATTCTGGGGCGAATTTGGTGATTTTGGCGTATGGCACAAATGAAGCCTTTCAATCGGACGTAAGCGGACAAATGGCACAAGTCAATCAAGCCATCGCCCAAATCAAACAAGGCTTGCCAAATGCCAGTATTTTGATTGTCAATGCACCAGAAAGCCTAAAAAACACAAGCGGTAGCTGTGGCACACGAGCGACCAGCCTTGACACCGTACAATATCAACTTCGCCAAATCGCCCAACAAAACGGCACGCTGTATTGGAGTTGGCAAGATGCGATGGGTGGCGAATGTTCTATGAAATCGTGGATTGCTGAAGGCTTGGGGGCAAAAGATGGCGTACATTTTAGCAAATCAGGCTACGAACGAGCGGGCAATGACTTGTATGACGGCTTAAAAATGGTGTTACAAGCGTCAAACACATCGTCCACTTTTCGCCCTGTTACGCCCATTAGTAGCAGTGTTAATGGCAATGTTGTTAATATTAGCAACTATCAGCCAACGGCGACAGCATCTGCACCACAAAAAAGTATTGGAGTAATCTGTGGTGCTGATGGTAAATGCACATCGTTAAAGCATTGATTTAACATCATTATTTTTAAATTTTTTTAAAAAATTATCAAAAAAGTGTCGTTTATTTTGCGACACTTTTTTTATTGGATAATTGTTGGTGGTTATTGTTTAAAAGCCGTCAGTTGGCTGTTTGTTAAAAAAATGGGTTTTAGTCATACTGCATTTTAACTTTAAAATAAATGTTAAATCATAACAAAAATTTATGAATATTGTTCAAAATAGCTAATCAATTTGGCAAATTTTTGGCGAATATTGATGGATTTATGAGTATAAAAGATAGATATCAATTATAAAAAAATTTATTATAATCATAGATTTGGGTTGATTTTTAAATTTTTTTATTGGATAATATAACAAAATTTTTATCAGTGTATAATTTTTTTTACAAAGGAGGAATGATGAAAGTTTTTTATCAATCATTGTTGATTGGTACGTTTTTGCCTGTGTTTTTGATAGCATGTAGCGACACCACAAGCAATCAGTCAGCCGAAACCCAAGCCACAACCCAAAGCACAACGACAACTGATACACCGTCAAAAGGTGGTGTCAAAGTTGCAGGGAATTTTGTCAGTAAGTTACCAGATACCGCACCGACTTATAAAGTGATTACCACAGGGTCAATGGCACCGTTTTCATTTATCAATGAAAAGGGTGAGTTGATGGGGTTGGATATTGATGCGGTGCGTGCGATTGGCGAGGCGGGCGGCTTTAAGGTGGAATTTTATACCCACCCTTGGCAAGGTATGTTTGATACGGTCAATAGCGGTCAGTATGACATGGCATCGTCTGGGATTTCGTATACCGATGAGCGTGCACAAATTTATGGCTTGTCAAACAGTTACTTTTTTAACCCATCGGCAATCATGGTCAAACAAGGCGTGGCAAATATGAAAGGCTTGGCGGATATTAAAGATTTACGCATTGCAGGCATGACCGATTCAAAACAATTGACCCAAGCCAAAAATGTGGGTGCAACGCAAATAAAAGGCTATACCACAACGTTTTTGGCATTTAAAGGCTTGGTTCAAGGGCATGAAGACGCTGTGGTGCAAGATGAGCCGTTTTTGCGTTATACCGCAAAACAGCACCCAAACCAAAAAGTTACCATCGTCCCTTATGAAGATGCCAACGAGCCATCAGCCCAACAGATTATTTTGATGAAAAAAGGCAATCAAGCGTTGATAAATAGCGTGAATAAAGGCATTGAAACCATCAAAAATAACGGCGAAATGGCAAAAATTGAAGAAAAATGGCTAGGTAAAAAAGCGTAATTTTATAAGTTTTAAAAAAACGGCTTACTTTTGATAAGCCGTTTTTTTTGTTTTTAAGCTTTTTCCGCCATTTTTTCTTCCCATTCAGCAAGGCGAGTATGAATTTTTTGGTATAATGTGCCTTTTTTGTACTTGCCTTTTTTGGTGGTGCTGTCAATGTCGGCATTTGTCAGTAACGACAAGGCTTCATTGACGTGTTCCACTGCAAAAATGTGAAATTCGCCATTTTTGACTTTTTCAATGATATCTTGGCGGAGCATGAGTTGATTTAAGTTGGCTTTTGGGATAATTACGCCTTGATTACCTGTCAAACCTTTTTCCACACACGCATCAAAAAAACCTGCGATTTTGGCATTGACACCGCCCACCGCTTGCACTTGTCCAAACTGATTCATTGAGCCTGTTACTGCCAAATTTTGGCAAATCGGCACTTGAGCCAATGCAGAGAGCAACGCACAAGTTTCGGCAACGGTGGCACTGTCGCCATCAATACCGCCATAACTTTGTTCAAAGGCGAGAGAAGCGGTAAAATTAAGCGGATAATCATCAGCAAACAAGGCTTTAAGATAGCTACTCATAATCAGCACGCCTTTGGCATGAATAGAACCGCCCAAATCCACATCTCGCTCAATGTCCAAAATATCGGCATTGCCCGCACTATAATGCACGCTTGCTGTCAGGCGAGCAGGCATACCAAATTCACTATCGGCATAACTTATCACCGTCAAAGCGTTAATCTGTCCCACCGCTTCGCCTTGCGTGCTAATCAGTTGTTGTCCTTTTTCAAGTTCTTGCCAAAACAACTGTCGCAGATAACCCGAACGATACTGAATATCGCCAATCGCTTGTAACACGTGGCTTTGGTTCACAGTTTTTACAGTATTCATCACGGCATAACGGTTCGCTTCTAGCAACAATTGCCCCAAACGGTCGCTATGCAAACTTAGCTCAGTTTGGTCTTCGGCTTGTTCGCTTAAATAATCCAACAAACTTGCCAAAGCGGTATTGTCAAAAGGCAAAAGTTGATATTTTTTAATCATATCGGCAATTTTGGCAACCATCAACTGTTCATTTTCAGGCATGCGAGCGATGGTATCATGAAAATCGGCTCGGATTTTGAACACCGCATTAAACTCTGGCTCAAAATCCAACAAATCATAATACAAATCAGGCTCACCCAACAAAATCACCTTAACATCAAGCTCAATCGGCTGTGGCTCAAGGCTGATACTGCCTGTCAAAGTCAGCATTTGCTCAAGGCTTGACATCTTGATTTGACGACTTTGCAACGCACGTTTTAGTCCTTGCCACGCATACGGATATTCTAAAAGACTGTTGGCTTCTAGTATCAAATAACCGCCATTGGCTCGGTGCAACGACCCTGCACGAATCAAACTCACATCAGTGGAAACCGTTCCCATATGGGTAATTTGCTCCACATGACCGAGCAGATTTAAATGCGTTGGCAACTCTTCAAATACAATCGGAGCGTGCTGATTGGGGTCATGACTGGCAATCACATTGACAAAGTAACGGGCAGGCACGGACGAAAAATGACTGGGCAAAAACTCTTCATCATCTTCATTGACAATGCGTTCCACATGACCGACCATGTCGTCATAAACTTGTTTTAAATAATCAATCACTTTTGGCAAATCGTGATATTTTTCAAATAAACTGTCAAATAACGGCTGTAACGCTCGTTTTGCCAAAGCGTGGTGCAAGGCTTGCAGTTTGTTGTTGGCTTCATGTTCAATTTTTTCTAATGCAATAGTCAAAAGACTTAGGCGTTTTTGCATATGATTTTTTTGCCAAGACTGTTCAAATAGGGGATTTGTTGTCTCTTTTTGGTTTTTTGCCGATTTTTTGGCGGTTTTTTGCAAAACTTCTTCATCATCAAGGGTATTGACAAATACAGGCTTGTTGTCAAAAGGGCGGACACTTAACATCAGCGAAAACTGCTTGCCTTCTTCATTCAATGCCAAATATGCCTGTTCTTCTTGCAAACTGGTTTGGTTTTTGATGGCTTCTACTTTGGATTGATAATGTTCACTACGAAAGCGTTGATTGAGCAGACGTTTTGACTTTTCCCACAAATTTTTGACATCATCAGCAAAAATGGTTGCCATACCAGTCGGCAACTGCAACGCAATCGGTGAACGAGCGTCCGTAAAATTATGTACATAAACCCAATCTTTTGGCAAAGGGCGAGTTTTGGCATAATCGGACAAAAGTTTGGTAACAAGCGTTCGTTTGCCCAAACCATTTTCACCAGACGCAAAAATATGATAGCCATTGGCACGAATGTCCAACGCTGTTGCAATCGCACGGCAGGCACGTTCTTGACCGATTTTACTTGTGTCAATATTTTTGATAAGTTGGCTGTTTTTTGGTAGGGTTTTTGGGTCGGTGTAGCGTTTTAGCTGTGTAACGGTTAAAGGTTTTAAGTGAGATTTTGGCATATTTTTACAATTTTTTGTGCAGATTGTTAAATGAATAAATTTAAAAACGTATGATGTGGCAATTTTGGCAAAAAAGCAATGAATTTTTACAAAAAGTATGACACATAATGTTACAAAAGATAAGCACGCATAACGTAAATGATTGATTTTTTACATGACAATGATAAAAATTACAAATGATTACCAAATGTGTGTGCGAAACTTACCCAATTCACAAAAACATCGTATTGTTACGCAAAAAAATTACCTATTATAGTCCCAAGTTTAGCAATAAGCGATTTTGAGTAAGAAAATCAAAAACAGCAAATAATTTTCTTAACTCAATGTTTTGAATCAAAAAAAGGAAAATCAAAATGAGTAATTATGATAATATTAACCGTGATATCGTAAAAGAAGCCCCAGAAGAAGTGCGTGAAGATTTGAATGCAGACCCAATCACAGGCGAACCTGGTTCACACCCTATCGGTACTGGTATTGGTGGCTTAGGCGGTGCAGCAGCAGGTGCGGCGATTGGTGCAATCGGTGGTCCACTGGGTGCATTAATCGGTGGTGCAATCGGTGCAGTGATTGGTGGTTCAGCAGGTCATAGCGTTGCCGAAAAAATTGACCCAACCGTTGAAGATACTTACTGGCGTGGTCAATACGTTAGCACAGCATATTACAACTCAGAATATGACTATGACCGTGATTATCAGCCAGCGTATGCAGTTGGTTATGCCAACCGTCCACGCTATGACGCAAACACACGCTTTGAAGACGTTGAGTCAGACTTAGAGCGTTCATGGAACGAAGTCAAAGGCGATTCACTTCTATTATGGGCAGAAGCTCGTCAAGCAGCACGTGATGCATGGTATCGCATTATTCCAGAAAATCGTGTATAATACACAAAGTTAGTAACAATTTGTTATTAATCAAAAAGCCAAAAGATTATCTTTTGGCTTTTTATGCTTTTTTTTAATCAGGATTTGGGCATATTTTAGCACATGATTAAAATAAATTTACAAAGTTTTAGAGTGTCTTAAGAATTCAGAACAATAAACATACTTAATACCAAACTAAACTTTGTTATTATAACGGCAATCATTTGGCTGCTTGCTTCAATATAACCAACAGTAAAGCTATATTGAAAAATTTTTAAGTTATTTTCAAAAAAATTAGTGAAAAACTAAAAGAATAACATGATAACTTAATCATCAAGCACAAATTAAACATTCACCTTTTGAGGAGTTTATTATGGCAACATCATATGATGAAAAAATTGACAACGTGTTGGCAGATTCAGAGTTAGCACGCCGTCTTGTTCCAAACAAATTTAAATTTACCAGCCAACAAGGTCGTTTACGCCGTCAAAAACTGTTGGCAGGCGCAAAAGAGCTTTCAGCTACTCGTCCGATTGCTGAAATTACTTTGGCAGATGTGTGCGATAAAGCGGGCATTCCACGTGCATCAGCGTATCACTTTTTCCCAAATGTATCAGCGATTTTCTTGGCATTACGCTACCTAAACACGAGCGAAATTATCACCAAGTTAGAAACTGTTGATGTGGCAAAATACAGCCGTTGGCAAGATTATTTGTCAGGTTTGATTGAAGCAGGTGTTGAAGCGATTCAAACTGACCCCACAGTCGCTCGTTTGATTTATGAAACCAACACACCAGCCTTTGAAAACAATCAATTTGGCAGTGAAGTGGAAAAACAAATCACTCGTATGATTTATGATAAATTGTCAGCACAATACAAAATGCCAGCCTTTGACAGCATTCAAAAACAAATGTTGGTCGGTTATGGCATTATCAACGGTGTTCTACAATTGGCATACCGCTCAGAAGGCAAAATCAGCGATACTTATCGCCGTGAAGCGACTTCTGCATTGATTGCATATTTGCGTAGCTATTTGCCAGAAAATTTGCCAAAAAACTAAACAGTTAAATATTCAACTATTATTTAAAAACTCACAAATTTTTGTGAGTTTTTTTATGTTCTGGCAAAAATGTAACAAATTTTTACAATGAAATTTTTTGGATAAAGTAGCGAATTTTGTTAAGAATTGATAAACTATCTGTCCTTTTTAGGTCTTGTTTGTGAGCATTGTCAATGGTTCAGCCAAATTTTGTCAAAAGTTTTTTAAAAATTTTTCAATATCATTCAACAGTTCAATGGTTTTTTTTGACATGGGTTGCGATTTTTTTAACCGCTTGCCAACAATTACCTGTCAAACCACATTCACTAAAAAGCCAATTATTAACCCAACAATCACAACAACTACAACCAAAACTTTCTAAAAAAACCGATTTAATTCAACAAATTAGCCAAACAGCACCGCCAACGGATAAAAATTTGTCTGGTTATTATCCGATTATTACCAGTCGTGATGCCTTTGCTTCTCGCAGTATGTTGACCGATTTAGCCAAGCACAGCATTGATATTCAATATTATATTTGGCACAACGATGAAGCAGGGCAGTTAATGCTCAAGCAATTGTACGATATGGCAAATCGTGGTGTCAAAGTGCGATTGTTGCTAGATGATTTAAATACCGACAGTAAAATTGACCAACTATTATTGGCTTTTGCGAGCCACCCAAACATTGCGGTACGTTATATTAACCCAAAAATTATCCGCTCGCTGACTCCTGCTAATTTTGCGGTAGCCATGCCACGTTATCATCGTAGAATGCACAACAAAAGTATGACTTTTGACAAACAATTATCTATTATTGGCGGGCGCAATATTGGCAATGAATATTTACGCAGTGATACCAAAAATGAGTTTTTTGACCTTGATGTATTACTTGCGGGCAAGGTGGTGGACAGTATCAACGACAGTTTTGAACAATATTGGAATAGTCCAATCAGTTATGATATTGAAAACTTGGTTTTGCCTTATGAAGTGAATAATAAAACCAATAAAATCCATATGATAAATACGGAGCAACGTTTTTTTGATAGTCTTGATAAAATCAAAAAAAATGAACAATGGTTTCATAGTCAAGATTTTTATCAAACGCCAGCTTTGGCATTGGGTAGTCATCACCATGCGTTGAATGATGTATTAGCCCAAAAACGCTTAAAATTTCGTTGGGCAAAAATTGATTTTTTTGCCGACAATGTGCAAAAATTGTTAAAAAAAGACAACAAATCTGAACGTCTGGTTGAGCAATTACGAGAGAGTATTGGCACACCAAAGCATGATTTTACTGTGGTTTCGTCTTATTTTGTGCCGACCAATCGTGGCATCAAAGAGCTAAATCAACTGGTCGCCGATGGTGTGAATGTAACTATTTTAACCAATTCTTTTGATTCTACCGATGTGCCAACCGTTCACGTAGGGTATAGCGAAGCACGCTTGCCTTTGCTAAAAGCAGGGGTGAAATTGTACGAACTAAAGTCCAGTGCTGATGCGGATTTGCGTATCAAAAAGCCCCGTTTATCTCGCAATGAAATCAGCACAAGCCTACATACCAAAGCCTTTGCGGTTGATGATAGATTGGCGTTTATCGGTTCATACAATGTGGACCCACGCTCCGCCAATATCAATACTGAGCTTGGCGTGGTGATTTATGACCCTGCACTTGCCAAAGCCATGCACAAAATGTTTGATGATAATATTTTAAATATTAGCTACAAATTAATGTTATCAGATAAAAACCGTATCGTGTGGCAAACGTTGGACGAAGACAGACCGATTGTATTAAATAAAGCCAATGAACCCCGTTTGTCATTGGTCAATAGCACATGGATTCGGATTTTTTCGGTATTGCCAATTCAGTGGTTGTTATAACTTTTTATCCAATATTTAATTATTTGTGTTGAGTATCGCTTTGCTCTACCTAACTTACAAAAACTTATATTTTCAACATCACCAAAATGTTTATTACAAAAATATGACATTGTATCTAATTATTTTATAAGCAGTTTGTTTATAATTGTGTGTTATTTTTTTTGTTTTGTTAATTTTCATTAAATGTTTGTTAAGGTGATGTATGCCTTTTATGTCGGATACAACCGAAGAGTTGCGAGTGTTAAACGCCAAAGAACAACAGATTATTTTGTTGGTTGCATTGGCAGAATTCTTTACTTGTTTTAATTTTGTGGTGTATTTTTCGTTTAATGATGCGATTGTTCATGCGTTTTTCCCAAAAGATTTAGATGATGAGTTAAAACAGCTCGGATTTTTGGCATTGGTGTTTATTGGCTATGTTTCTCGTCCGTTGGGTGGTATGATATTTGCCGATAGTGCTGATAGGTTTGGCAGAAAAAAAGTGATGTTGTATAGCCTTGCGACAGTGGCTTTGATGACACTTGTTATTGGACTTTTGCCGACTTATCAGATGATAGGGTCGTGGGCGGTGTTGTTACTCGTGGTAGTGCGATTATTACAAGGCGTGGGAATAGGGGCGGAAGTGCCGATTTCTTGGGTGTATGTGATTGAACAAGTACCACGTTGGCATATTGGTTGGGCAAGTAGTTTGATTATTACCAGTTTAATTTTGCCTGTTTTATTTGCCAATCTGATAAGTGCGACTTTGTCCGAGATGTTGACGGTAGATGAGATGATGCAGTTTGGTTGGCGGATTCCATTGATTTTGGGGGCGATTTGTTCATTTATTACCATTTTATTGCGATATCGTTTGGTAGAAACGCCTATTTGGAAAAATGCCAAACAAAAGGGTGAGATTTTAACAACTTTGCCAATAAAACGGGTGTTTAAAAAATACCGTTATGGTTTTGTCATTACTTTTTTGTTGTCGTGGTTCACATCAAGCGTGTATTTAATCGTATTTTTGCTATTGCCAGATATCGCTGTGCAGTATTTTGATGTGGACAGTAGTGAGATAGCGATTGCCAATAATGTGGCGATTTTGTTTGCCAGTTTGGGGGCGTTGGTATTTGGTTATTGTGCTGATAGATTTAATCTGGGGCGAGTATTTGGTACGGGTTGTATTTGTTTGGGCATTAGCAGTTTTTTATTTTTTTACCATTTGGGCAAAGATAGTGATTTTTTGTTGTTGTATTATGTGATTTTTGGTTTTTTTAGTGGGGTCATTGGCATGGTGCCGAGTGTTTGTGTGCGTCTGTTTCATGTCAAAGTGCGTTGCTCAGGCTTGATTTTGGGCTATAACTTGGCGTACGCCATCACAGGGGCATCGCTACCCTTTTTCTTGACTTTGATATCGCCACAACTGGCATTAGCACCAGCATTATATTTGGTATTTGTTTGTGTTTGTGGTATTTTATTGTCCATTTTATTAGCAAATTTAAATGGCTTGTACCGTGTGGAAAAGATACAAAATACCAATTAATTGTTTTGTTAAAAAGATATCTTAAAAAAATGTAACAGATTTGCTAAAAATTGTATAAAAAAATACCGTTTATCGGTTTTGTTTTGCTTTGTTGAGTTTGCCTCATTACAATAAAAAATGAAGTATCTCGCTTAACGTTTTTGCCAAAATTTATTAAAAAAACTTAAGATATTGATACTAAAAACTTATAAAAAGAACCTATCACACATTTTGTCAAACTTGGGTGTATGTTCTTTGTTTCGTCTTTAGGACCTGTATTCACAATATTACGCAGTAAACTTTTACAATTTTTAACAAACACTTTTTTGCAAAAACGTTATGAATACAGGTTCTTATTTTTTAACATACGGTTAACATACGGTGGTCAAGCCATGAAAAAGCTCTTAACAAGCAGTTTTGCATTCAGCGTACTTGCAGTCGCAAGTATACAAGGACATTCTGAATTAGCATTGCAATCAGGTCAAGCCAAAATCAGTTGGGGTAGTCAAGATAGCTTAAGCAAAGCCAAAGCGATTATGTATAATAATACCGATGTGAGTAGCAATACTCGCACCACGCAAACGGTCAGCGTCGCTCCACAAACCAATTATCAAAACAATTACCAAAATAGCTACTCAAATAATGCCAATAGTAACTGGTCAAATAGTAGCTATTATTATGCTAATTCAAAAGGTGCGTTGGTGGTTGATGCGTTGACAGGTCAGGTAATTTATGAAAAAAATGCCGATGTCGCACGTCCAATCGCTTCTATTAGTAAAGTGATGACGGCTTTGGTTGTGTCAGAGTCGGGTGCGAACATGAACGATATTGTTACCGTGGATTCGTTGGATTTTAAAACGCCAAAAAAATCAGGCAGTGACCGCCTAAAAGTCGGCGACCAAATGAACCGTGCCGAAATGCTACTGATGATGCTGATGAAATCAGAAAATCCAGCCGCCAAAGCATTGGCACGTACCGACCCATTGGGTTATGATGGTTTTATGGCAAAAATGAACCAAAAAGCCCGTGATTTGGGCATGACCCAAACCGTATTTTATGACCCATCGGGCTTGGACGCTCGCAATGTGTCTTCGCCACGAGATTTGGCGATTTTGGGACGTTTGGCATATCGTCATAATTTGATTAGCCAATTTTCTACCACGCCAAACCGTAATTTTGACGTGAACAATGTGTCATCAGGTTATCGTAGCATTTCAGCAAGAAGTACCAACTATATGGTGCGTGATGGTCTTTACAATATCGGTTTTTCAAAAACAGGTTTTATCCGTGAAGCGGGTAACTGTGTGATGTTTGAAACCAATGTTAATGGTCGCCCTTCTATCGTGGTATTGCTCGGTGCACCTGATTCAAAAACCCGTTGGGAAGATGCTGAAAATATTATTTCAAATTTGAGTATGCGTCGTTTTACCTAATTTTGCCAAATTTTTTGTTAAACTATAAAAAAGCCTTAAACACACGTTTAAGGCTTTTTTGATTGTATGATAAAAGGGCTTATAAAATACCATAATTAACCAATGAGTCAGCCACACGGCTAAAGCCTGCAATATTTGCACCTTTTTTGTAGTCAATTTTGCCATCGTCAGATGTGCCATATTCTACGCAAGCGTCATGGATATTTTTCATGATGTCTTGTAATTGTTTATCCAAAGTTTCAAAACTACTGTATTGGCGGACTGAGTTTTGCGACATTTCTAGTCCAGAGACAGCGACACCACCTGCGTTAGATGCTTTGCCTGGCGAGTAGATTATGTTGTTGTTTTGGAAAATGCTGATGGCATCAGCATCGCTTGGCATATTTGCCCCTTCGGCAACATATTTGACACCATTGTCTACCAGATTTTGGGCATCGGTGGCGTTGATTTCGTTTTGGGTGGCACAGGGTAGGGCGATATCGGCCTTGATTGCCCATGGGCGTTTGCCTTCTAGCCATTCACCACCAAATTTTTGGACATAATCTTTTAAAGGTTTTCGGCTGGCTTTTTGGGCGATGACCCAGTCAATTTTTTCTTGGCTAAAGCCTTCTGCATCATGCAATGTACCAACGGAGTCTGAGAGTGTAATCACTTTACCACCTAATTCTATCACTTTTTTGGCAGCGTAGCTTGCGACATTGCCCGCACCTGAAATCAGTACTTTTTTGTCGGTGATGGTGTCATTGGCGGTGTCTAGCATATTTTTTAAAAAGTACACCAAACCAAAGCCAGTCGCTTCGGTACGGATTAAACTACCACCATGCCCAACGCCTTTACCTGTCAATACGCCAGTGAATTCACGGCTCATATTTTTGTACATGGCAAACATATAGTTCACTTCACGTCCGCCCACGCCGATATCACCCGCTGGTATGTCCATATCTGCACCGACATAAGGGGCTAACTCACGCATAAAAGCGTAACAAAAACGGCGAATTTCGTTGTCTGATTTACCTTTTGGGTCAAAGTCAGAGCCACCTTTTGCACCGCCCATTGGCAATCCTGTCAACGCATTTTTAAAAATCTGTTCAAATCCCAAAAATTTTAACACTGATGGGCTAACCGTTGGGTGAAAACGTATGCCACCTTTATAAGGTCCTAACGCATTGTTAAACTGCACACGCCAGCCACGATTCACTTGAATATTGCCTTTGTCATCTTCCCAGTTGATACGGAATGAAAACATACGGTCAGGCTCGGTAACACGTCCCAAAATATCCAAATCTTGATAAGTTTGGTTGTCATCATACATAGGTGCGATGTCTTCTAATAATTCTTCAACCGCTTGGATAAATTCGGGTTCATGTGGATATTTTTGTTTGAGATCTTGTAAAATTTGATTGCTTTTCATAGCATCGTCCTTTTTGTGAAAACGTTTTCAATAAAACGTTGGGGTTGATAAAAAATTGTAAATATTTTTTTACTTTAAAAATGGCATTCTGAATAGACCTCTTTCCAAACCTTAATAGTGATTTGGTATAATACTGATTTTTAGAAAAAACAGCAAAAGCATGATACCCGAACAAGCAGAAAAACTCAGTGACGCACAATTTAAACGCTACTTTGGCATCCAAAGAAGTACCTATACTCATATACTCACCATACTACAAGAAGCATACAACGAACAACACAAAAAAGGTGGCAGGAAAAATGAAATCAGCCTAGAAAACAAGCTCATGCTGACTTTGAGTTACTACCGAGAATATCGCACCCAATTTCACCTAGGGCAAGACTTTGGTATCAGTGAAAGTGCTGTCTGTAAAACCATCAAATGGGTAGAAAGCATACTGATAGCCCACAAAGACTTTGCCCTACCTAGCAAAAAGGCTTTATGGCAAGACCCAAACCTTGAAACCGTACTGATAGACGCAACCGAAGTACCTTGTGAGCGACCCAAAAAAAGCAACGCAGGCAATACTCAGGTAAAAAGAAACACCACACCTTAAAAGCACAAATCGTTGTCGATAAAAACAGCAAAAAAATACTTTGTACCCATTTTAGCAAAGGTAAAACCCATGACTTTAAACTTTACCAATACTCAAAAATGCGTATAAAGCCTAGTATCTTAATCCAAGTAGATTCGGGCTATCAAGGCATACACAAACACCATGCCAATAGCAAATTCCCAAAAAAGAAAACCAAGCTTAATCCACTATCTAAAGTTGACAAACAAGCCAATCGAGAATTAGCTTCTGAACGGGTAACCAATGAACATGTTATCGGCAAAATCAAACGTTTTAAAATCCTAGCCTGTCGTTATCGTAATCGCAGAAAACGCTTTGGCTTAAGGGTTAATTTGATTTGTGCCATTTATAATTTCGAGTTGGGTTAGTTTGGAAAGAGGTCTAATATATCAATTAAATGAATAAGTTGCAAATTGTTATTTGTAAATTTTCTTTAACGTTGGCATTTTGTGCTATGCCAAATGTTGGCTAAAAAGTGAGCGGATAAATTTTTTATCACAACTAATCCGAAAACACGTGTTTTCATGCTCTGGAATATATTGTAAATCAGCATGATTGGCTTGGCAAAAGGCTTGAGAAAGGTACAATCCCAATCCCGTCCCCTCATGGTCGGTGGTAAAAAATGGGTTAAATAAACTGCTGATATCCTCAGGTTTTACGCCTGCTCCTGTGTCAATGACATCAATGTACACAAATTTGCTGTCTTCATAAACTTCTAAGGTAACAAAGGCATGAGGGTGGGATTTACTGCTAAATCTTAAACCATTGTTGATTAAATTGATTAACACTTGTTCAAGTTGATAATGGTCAAACAAAAATCCGCTGTCTGTATGACAATGTAAAAAAACATCATGACCGCTAAAACTTTCTTTAATAAAAATAGGTAGCCATGTTCTGGGTTCTATATAAATTTGGTTGGGTTTTTGTTGGCGAGAGAGTTTTAAAACATCTTCAATGATTTGATTCACTCGTTGTGTTTGTCGATAAATCATGTCGTATAACATTACATCTTCTTCGGATAATGACGAATTGTCGTACATGGCTTCTTCTTTTAACAACTGGCTGGCTTGGCTGATTGACGCTAACGGATTGCGAATTTCGTGGGCAATACTGGCACTTAATTGCCCCAATGAAGCGAGTTTTAACTGCTGGGCGTGGCTTTGTTCTCGGCGTAAATCTTCTACCAAAATCAACGCATATTGATTATCCAATTGGGTAATGCGTAGCCGATAATCAGTAAAACTGTGCATTTTTTGGTCGGTGCTATGATTGATTTGCCGATAAATGGTACTGCTCTCATCATCTTTGATAAGTGGCTCAAGCACGGCTGATAGGGCTGGCGAGATGTCTTTTAAACAAAAATTGCTGATATTTGTTGGCAAATGTAGCTGATTGATAACCGTATCATTGGCAACAATGATTTCTAAATTATGTGAAATGACAATCACGCCTTGCTCAATGATTTGCACGATTTTTTTGTTAATGGCATTGACCGCATCGGCTTCACGCAGGTGTTTTTCATTCAAAGCTTCAATGTGTCGCACACGTTTTGACAAAGCATCACTCAAATAACCCACAATGATAAAACTGGCAATCACAATCCCCGTATTGCTCAACGCATTATAACTAAACGCATTTTTTAACGGCTGATAAAACTCTTGATACATCACAAGGCTAATGGCAAATACCGTTAACAAAATCGCTTGGCTATTGCGTAACAGCATAAACGAACACGCCACGTGTACAAAAAATAACAAAATAATCTGCACATTATTGCCACCGCTAAAATACAGCATTAACGACAAAGCCAGCACATCAATGGTCAAACTAAACATCAATAACAAATTGCGTGGATAATAATAATACGCAATCAGCATACCAATCGCAAAAAAAACATAAATAAAAGTCGGCAAAAAATTGGTAATTACCATCAAGTCTTGATTGCTTTTTTGGATAGCCACCAAAAAATTCATGCTAAAAAATACCGCAATGATAATGCGATAAAAACCATAAATCATACCAAGCCGTTTTTGCTTATTTTTTTGGATATCGTTATCAAAAATGGATAAAAAAATCGGATTGGTAATCATGTATTTTTTCACTTTTCTGTCATCTTTTGTTTAAAAACTAAGGTTGGATTAACCCATGTCGCATGGCAAGGTGGGTGAGTTTGACATCGCTATCAATATTTAATTTTTCAAAAATGCGATAACGATAAGTGTTCACCGTTTTGACACTCACGAATAATTGGTCAGCAATCTGTTGTGGGCTTTGGCAATTAACCACCATCATCGCCACTTGCATTTCTCGCTCGCTTAACTGTTCAAAAGGTGATTCGGACTTTTCCGACAGCATATCGGCAAGCTGTTCGGCAACGTCCGCACTAAAATAACGACCGCCTTGAGCGATTTTTTTGATGCCTTTTATCATCTCGTCAAGTGGTGTGCCTTTGGTGATGTAGCCATTTACGCCAGCCTTTATCAGCATGGACGGATATGGCTCTTTGACAAGGGAACTGACTGCCAAAATTTTGGTGTTTTTGTCGTTTTGCAACAACCGTTTGGTAACTTCTAGTCCACCTGTGTTTGGCATATTGACATCTAATAAAATCACGTCTGGTTTTAGCTGTTTGGCAAGCAAAATTGCCGTTTCGCCATTGTCCGCTTCGCCCACCACGCTGATATCTGGGCTGTCGGCTAACATACGAGTGATACCCATTCGCACCAAATCGTGGTCATCTACCACCAATACACTAATCATCATTCGCTCTTTTGTTGTTAAAAACCTTATATTAGCATAAATTTCGCTGTTTAAAAAATCAAAGTCAATATTCACAAAAAAAATCACAGGAAAAATAGCTGATTTTGTCAAAAGGCTTTATAATAACACCAACCTTTTAAAAATTGAAAAAAACCATGCGAATTAGAAAACTATTTAAATTTGAAAACGCCCACATCGTGCGAAACTGTAGCTCCGACCGTTGTAAATATTCCATTCACGGACACAGCTACCAAGTTGAATTAATCCTTGAAGCCCACCGCCTAGACCACGGACAGATGGTGTATGATTTTGGGCTGTTAAAATCGTCTATCAAGGATATTATTGACAGTTTTGACCATGCGATTTGTTTTTGGGATAAAGATGACACCGATTATATTGACGCTTGCAAAAAATTTAGTCAGCGTTGGATTAGCTTGCCTGTGTCGCCGTCTGCTGAGCAGTTTAGCCGTGTGGTGTTTTTTTGGGTAAGAGAAATTTTAAAACAAACCCAAATGCAAAATGGCGAAACCGATGTCAAGGTGTATTCGGTCATTGCTCACGAAACGGCAACAGGCTATGCTCAATGTTTTGAAGAAGATGTGTTAAATGTACAAATGGGCGAGTTAAAATTGGAAGATTTTGCTTTTAGCGAACAAGTCAAAAATGAATGGAGCGACCCAAAAATGTATGATAAATTAATTAATGGGGAAAAGTTTGTTAATCCAACGGTGAAGTTGCAAGTTAAATGAAAAAAATAACCCTAAAATCCGAAACTGACACCCAAGCCCTAGCCAATGAGCTTGCCAACATGAATCTGACAGGTAGCGTTTGGCTATCGGGCGATTTGGGGGCGGGCAAGACGACTTTGACACGCTATTGGCTACAAGCAATGGGGCATAATGGTGCGGTGAAAAGTCCCACCTTTACCCTTGTTGAGCCGTATCGCATTACACAGACAGATGGCACAGTTAAGCCTGTGTATCATGCGGATTTGTATCGTTTAAACGACCCAGAAGAGTTGGAATTTATTGGGTTTTATGAGTATCAAGATGATCCGAATAGTTTGGTAATTATTGAATGGGCGAGTAGGGCAGAAGGCTATTTGACAAAACCAAATGTAACCATTGACATCAAACGCCTTGAAAATGATGATAGACTTGTTGAAATTGTTGAATTAAATGTCTAATCGTATCCACAAATTATCGCCACTTTTAATCAACCAAATCGCCGCTGGCGAAGTCGTTACACGCCCATCATCAGTCGTCAAAGAACTCATAGAAAACGCCATAGACGCACACGCCACCCACATTCGCATTGACATAGAACAAGGCGGACTCGGACTAATCCAAATCACCGACAACGGCAACGGCATTCACCCAGACGACATGATTTTGGCGGTAACACGCCACGCCACGAGCAAACTTGCCGATGTCGGACAGCTCACAGGCATTGACACGCTTGGCTTTCGTGGCGAAGCGTTGGCATCTATCTGTGCCGTATCGCATCTCACGCTTGCCACGAGCCACGACACATCAGGCATTGGGCGACAGCTCACCCTATCGGGCGATGACGCAAGCCACGCCGACATTCAGCCGATTGTCAAAACCAAAGGCACGACCGTCAGCGTCCGAGATTTGTATTTTAACGTCCCTGCAAGGCGAAATCATTTAAAAAGCATTCAAACAGAATTTAGTCATATTGAACAAATCGTCCAAAAAATCGCCATTAGTTTTGCCGATATTCATTTGGAATTGTATCATCAGAACAAATGTCGGCTAAATTTACCTTGTCAAAAAAACGACAATTTACACCGATTAGAAACCGCTTTAAATCAAAATTTAAACCAACATTACGAGTTTTTTTTATCGTTTTCTAGTTTGTTAAATCAAAATATGGCAAACACGATTGAGCCGAAAGTGTCAGGTTTTTTATTCACGCCAAACGAGCAACAAAACCAACATTTACCAAAACTTATCTATATAAATCAAAGACTTGTAACCGATTTAGCCATTAGCCAAACCTTGCAAAAAGTCGCTCGTCAAGCAGGATTTGAGCAGTTGGGCTATGCGTTGTTTTTTCAATTACCGATTGAGTGGATTAATGTCAATATTCACCCAAGCAAACAAAACGTTAAAATTCAACAACTTGCCAATATTTTAAGCTATCTTAATCAAGCGTTACTTGAAAAATTAAAAACGATAAATCAGCCGATTTTGACAAATAAAACTGAAAATTTAGTTAAAAATAATCTAAAAGTTTCTGAAAAAATCGTTGATTATCAAGTAAATAATACAGAAAATTACCAAACAAATATTCATCAAATTGATAAAAAAAATACCAATGTTATTCAACATTTTACGCAAAATTTTGAAAAAAATCATGAAAATTTTGTCAAAAATACAATCAATTTACCGTTAATTCTTTCAATTATTGATAACAATAGTCAAAAAACATTGGCTATTCATTACAATGAAAGTTTGTTTTTGTTAAATATTAGCCAACAAAGTTTGTTAAATGGGATTTTGTTAAAAGCAGAAAATCCATTGCAAGCGATGAATGATTGGGTAAAAAGTGCATTTGTGCAAAATGGCAATATTGAACAAAAGTTAATCAATGATTGGCTAAAATCAGCAAAACAAATTCATTATGCGGATTTGATTTTATAAAAATGGCTTTTATGGTAAAATACCTAAAGTTCTTTTATTTTTTAAAGCGTAAACCAAAACTAAAAAATGCAATCCGTCATCTGTCTAATCGCTCCCACCGCTAGCGGAAAAACCGCACTCGCCTACGAACTCTACGACACAGGCAAATACCACCTAATTTCCGTTGATAGTGCCTTGATTTACCGAGATATGAACATCGGCACAGCCAAACCGACAAGCAAAGAATTAGTAAAATATCCGCACGCTTTGGTGAATATTATTAAACCAGACGAAACATATAGTGTAGCTACCTTTATCAATGACACCAAACGAGAAATAGATTTTGCCCATGCCAACGGCAAAATTCCGCTATTGGTCGGCGGTACGATGATGTATTACATGGCGATTTTGGACGGTATTAACGACATTCCTGCAACTTTGCCCGCCACTCGTGAAACCGTTAATCAGATGATAGCCACGCACGGTATTGAGCATTTGCACCAATATTTACACCAAATTGACCCAATTTTGGCACAAAAACTCAAACCCAACGACAGCCAACGTATCGGACGAGCGGTGGAAGTTTTTTTACAAACCAACAAACCGTTAAGCGAATGGCAAAATCAGCCGAACATTGCACTAGCGGACAATCCTGCTCAAAACTGGTCAATTTTTTGTGTCATGCCAGATAGAAATTGGCTACACGAACGCATTGATTTACGTTTGCAACAGATGTGGCAACAAGGCTTGGTGGAAGAAGTTATTTCTTTAAAAAATAATTATAATTTGCACGCTGATATGCCGTCCATGCGGTGCGTGGGCTATCGCCAAACGTGGGATTTTTTGGAAAAAATAACGAAAAACCCACAAATATCAATGCTTGAGGCTAGACAAGCCATGCAAAATGAGGCATTATATGCAACAAGGCAGTTAGCAAAACGCCAATATACATGGATGCGAAAGCTGTTAAGCACACAAAAAATCATTGAACGGCATAACGTACAACAATTTTTAAGCGTACAAGCATTAAAAAACCAACTCGTATAATATTTTACATTGACAAATGAATAAGAAATCGGCAAAATAAACTTTTTTTAATACAACTTTATAATTGATACATAAAAGTTTATTTTAGTATAACAATAATTTATCGTGATACACTTTTTGGGAGAAATCACCATGTCAAAAGGTCAAACCCTACAAGACCCATTCCTAAACTCATTACGCAAAGACCGTATTCCTGTATCTATTTTTTTGGTAAATGGTATCAAATTACAAGGTCAGATTGAGTCGTTTGACCAATATGTTGTGTTATTAAAAAATACAGTCAGCCAAATGGTCTACAAACACGCCATTTCTACCGTTGTCCCAGCTCGTAACCCACGCACCGCAACAGGCACACTACCAGCGACTGCAAACGGTACTTTTCCACAAGCTACTGGCATGGGTTTTGAGCGTCCAGCAGGCTTTGAGTCGCCACAATACGGCGGTGCAGGGCGTGGCTTTGGTACGGTTACTAGCCGAACGCCAAGTTTTGCCAATAACAACGAACGTGGTTTTGGTGAACGTACTGGTTTTGATAATGGATTTGATAACGACCAACAACGTGGTTTTGCAGGTGGTGCAGGCTTTGGCGGTGGTTTTGACCGTAGCGGTTTTAGTGAGCGTGGTTTTGACGCAGGCTTTGAAAATAAGGGCTTTGACAGTGAAACCGAAGGTTTTGATAACGACCAAAACGATGAAGAACAAAAATTTTAATATCAATCTGCTTGATAAAAAACCTGTCTTTTGGCAGGTTTTTTTATTTTGATAAACTTTGTCAAAAAATGATAAAATAACGCTTTGACATTTGATTGTTTGACAAATTACATACTGAATTGTCATAAAAATTAAAGTATGATAAACAGATTTTTAAAAAATAAATAAAAAGGTTTTTTATGACAACAACCGAACAAAACAGCTATTTACAAGACGCCATTAATGCCATTCGCACCGAACAGCAAGCCTTAGAGATTTTGATTAACGAGCTTGACGAGCGATTTATTACTGCTTGCCAACTGCTAGAAAACTGTCAAGGGCGGGTCGTGGTAACAGGCATGGGCAAGTCAGGGCATATCGGTCGCAAAATGGCGGCGACTTTTGCATCAACAGGTACGCCTTCGTTTTTTATGCACCCAGCAGAAGCAGGGCATGGCGACTTGGGTATGCTTGTCAAAGGCGATGTGCTAATCGCTATTTCAAACTCGGGGCAATCGGACGAAATCCGCCGTTTGTTGCCTGTTGTAGAAAAACTTAACATTCCGATGATTAGTATTAGTCGTGATAAACGTGGCTTTTTACCGCAATCGGCTACGGTTGCCTTGACGTTAGGGGCATCGGACGAAGCCTGTCCGCTTGGGCTTGCACCGACTTCTAGCACGACAGCAACTTTGGCATTGGGCGATGCGTTGGCGGTGGCGTTGGTGCATAGCAAAAACTTCACATCGGACGATTTTGCTTTGTCGCACCCTGCAGGGGCATTGGGCAAACGCCTTTTGACAAAGGTTTCGGACGTGATGCACAGTACCGATTTGCCGATTATTGCACAGACTGCCAACGTGGAACAAGCCTTGTTTAGCATGACGAGCGGACGGCTTGGCATGACGGTGATTGTCAATGGTGATAAGCAAGTGGTGGGCGTGTTTACCGATGGCGATTTACGCCGAGCATTGGCAAAAAACATTACGCTTAGCACCACGATTGACAGCGTGATGACCGAAAACCCAAAAACCATTGCCCAAGACGTGCGAGCATCGGACGCTTTAACAATAATGAATGAGAAAAAGGTCAATCAATTGTTGGTGTTAGATGATAAAAAACAGTTGGTCGGGATTATCAGTTTGCATGATTTGTTGCAAGCAGGTGTAAAATAATTAATTTGTTATTTTAATAAAACTAAATATTTTTAAAAATTTATCGGATTTTTTATGCAAAATTTATTAAATAAAGCCAAAAATATCAAAATGTTAGTGCTAGACGTGGACGGTATTTTATCTAACGGTCAAATTATCTATGATGCCAATGGCGTGGAAACCAAAGCCTTTAACGTGCAAGATGGTTTTGGCATTAAACGCTTGCAACAGTTTGGCATTGCCGTTGCCATTATCACAGGGCGAAAAAGCCAAATTGTCGCCAATCGTGCCAAAGAATTGGGCATTGAATTGTTGGTACAAGGGCGTGAAGATAAATTAGTTGTATTAAATGAATTGTTAAAAAATTCTGAACTAACGTTGGCGGAATGTGCTTATATGGGCGATGATTTGCCAGATGCCAGAGCCATTCAAGCCGTTGGTTTTTCTGCAACTGTGCCAAACGCTCACAGTGAAATCAAAAAAATCGCTGATATGATAACCACCAATGGCGGTGGCGATGGTGCGGTGCGAGAAGTGTGCGATATTTTGCTAAAAGCGACAGGCAATTATGATAAAATGTTGGCAAATTATTTGTAATTTTTTACAAGGGTAAACTTATGTCAAATAAAACCTTGTTTGTTTTTGGTTTGATTTGTATTGTCGTGGCTGGCTATTTTTATAAAAGTGGCGATAGTTCATTGACAAATATCAAGCTAAAAGCCTCTGATATTGACTATCAAGCGAGTAATATCAAGGCTTTGCAAACCGATGAAACAGGCAATGTGCATTACCAAATGACGGCAAAAGGCGTAACGCATTATCAAAAAGCCGGTTCAGCCGTGCTTGAAAGTCCGAATATTATTTTGCCAAATCACAACAACAAACAAATTACGCTAACAGCGGATAACGCCACGTTTGACGAAAATTCGCAAATCGCTCAATTAACCAATAATGTTAAAGTCGTGAGTAAATCTGTGCAAAATGACGACACCGCACCGATTGAATTTACCACAACGCAAATGGTTGGCGATTTAAAAAATAAAAAAATCATGAGCCAAAGTGTTGTCAAAGTCAATCAACAAGGCAACACCTTTGAAGCCCAAAGCATGTACGGCGATATGGCGACAGGCGATTATCAGTTTGAAAAAGTGGCGATGACGTTTTTGCCGAATAATTAGTTTTTTTTCTAATTTTTTTAGAAATTTTAATAATTTATTGTTGATTTAATGAGAGTAGGGGCGTATTGCATACGCCCAAATTATCAAATTTTTAAGGTTAATTTTTATGTTAAAACAGCCCCTTTCTTTGCAAAAATTAGCCGTTTTTGCGGTTTTATCAAGCGTAACTGTGGCAAGTTTTGCCTTACCGTCAGATGCCAACGAGCCAATCCGACTGCTTGCCGACAAAGCCACCTACAGCGAAAGCACAGGCAAAACCACCTATTCTGGCAACGTCAGCATCACGCAAGGCACGCTAAAAATGACAGCGTCAAATTTGACAGTAAATTTATCCAATGCCAAAGCAATTGATAGTGCAGTCGCCACAGGTAGCCCAGCGACTGTACAACAAATCGTTACCAAAGAAAAAGGTTTAGCAAAAGGGCAAGCCAATCGCATTGACTATAACGTCAAAACAGGCATTGTAACTTTGACAGGTAATGCCAAATTAACGCAAAACGGAGCGAGTTTTGCAGGGAATGTCATTCGTTATAGCCTAAAAGTGGGCGATGTGGAAGCGACTGCAGGCGGAAGTCAGCGAGTTGAGTTGGTATTCCCACCGCAAGCATCTAACCGTCAAGGGGTGCGTTAATGGCTCATCTTGTCATGCAACACCTTGCCAAACGCTACGGCAAACGTTGGGTCGTCAAAGACGTATCATTTTCGGTGGAACGAGGGCAAGTTGTCGGTATTTTAGGCCCGAATGGAGCGGGCAAAACCACGAGCTTTTATATGGTGGTCGGACTTGTCAATATGGACAAAGGCTCAATTCATCTAGGCGAGCAGGATATTTCATCGCTTGCCATGCACGAGCGAGCCAATGCAGGAATCGGCTATCTACCGCAAGAAGCGTCCATTTTTCGCAAACTTACCATTGAAGAAAATATTTTATCCATTTTGCAAACTCGCAAAGATTTGGATAAAAATGGACAAAAGCAAGCCCTTGAACAGTTAATGGCAGAATTTCACCTTGAACACGTCCGTCATTCACTTGGTATGAGCGTATCTGGGGGCGAACGCAGACGTTGTGAAATTGCTCGTTGCCTTGCCAGTAATCCAAAATTTATCTTGCTAGATGAGCCGTTTGCAGGGGTGGACCCGATTTCGGTTGGCGATATTAAAGACGTGATAACTACGCTAAAAAATCGTGGCATTGGCATACTGATTACCGACCATAATGTTCGAGAAACGTTGGCGATTTGTGAAAAAGCCTACATTGTGTCCGAAGGGGCGATTATTGCTGACGGCACGCCAGAGCATATTTTGGAACATGAACTGGTGCGAAAAGTATATTTGGGTGAAGATTTTAATATTTGATTTGAGCTGAACAATGACGACCAAAGAGCGGATTTTTCAAGCGATTTTATTTGAAGTGTTGGCGGTATTATTAACGTTAGGCTTGGTAAAAGTGTTAAGTCAATTTGGCTTGGGCGGACATGATGAACCGAGCAACCAAACGGTGCTAATGATGTTAATCGGCATTTCGTTAATGGCGATGTGTTGGACTTTTGTTTATAATTTGATTTTTGATAAGATTTTTACAGGCGATAAGTTGGCTCGTCCTGTGTGGTTGCGTGTTGTGCATATTGTGGTGTTTGAGCTTGGGCTGTTGTGTTTTACGTTACCGCTTGTGATGTGGGTTATGCAGATTGGTTTGTGGCAGGCGTTTTTGTTAGATATTTCTATGACTTTGCTTGTGTTGGTGTATGGGTTTGTTTTTTATTGGGTGTATGATGTGGTTGGAGCGAAGTTAAAAGTTAATTAATATATTCTAAAAAGTATGCCAATGATTTTTAGTATACTTTTTACTTAACTATCAATTATAATGGCGAAGAAAAAACACTACTAAAATTATCACATTCAGACAATATTTGAGTGTGTTGGTCTATTACATTGCCAGTTTTACTTTTAACAACAATAGTGGCAGACACTTTGTCTTCAAGCATAATTTTAGCACGAGCAATTTTTACATCTGGCATATCTTTTTGAAAAGCAACCAAATTTCTGCAAGGAATGTTTTTAATTTGTTTGTTTAATTCAACGAGTTGAGACGTGTTAAGTTGTCCGTTAGCAACCTCTGTCATGGTTAAAGTCATTTTTGTGTTTGGATAATTTTTTTCAAATTCAGCTTTTACAGGTGAGCCGTCAAATTATATGATATAACACAATTAGTACGTTTTAGAAATAATTTAGAAATATTTTTTAGGTTTAAAAATGGCAAAATCAAAATCAACTTACGTCTGCCAACAATGCGGAGCAAACTTTGGCAAATGGTCTGGACAATGTGCCGAATGTGGTGAATGGAACAGCTTAACCGAAGCCCCAACCATCACCATGCCCCCACACCTAAAAGCCAGCAAACCCAACCCAAAAGCCAAAAACTACGCAGGCGAACAATCAGCCGTTATTCCGCTGAACGCCGTGCAAGTATCACTTGACACACGCTTGCCGACAGGTATTAGCGAGTTTGACCGAGTGCTAGGCGGTGGCTTGGTCGCAGGCTCGGTTGTACTCATCGGTGGCGACCCCGGTATTGGCAAATCCACCATTTTGTTACAAACCGCCATTCACATGGCAAGCAACGACAACCTTGCAGGCAGTGCTTTGTACGTTACAGGTGAAGAAAGCCTATCGCAAGTCGCCATGCGAGCGAACCGCTTAGGCTTGCCAAGCGACCGCCTAAAGGTGCTGGCAGAAACCAATGTGGAAACCATTTGCCACGCCTTGACCCAAGAGCAACCTGCCATTGCGGTGATTGACTCAATCCAAACGCTGTTTACCGAAGCCATTCAATCTGCTCCCGGTGGCGTGAGCCAAATCCGAGAATCGGCAGCGATACTCACACGTTACGCCAAACAAACAGGCACGGCACTGTTTTTGGTCGGTCATGTTACCAAAGAAGGGGCATTGGCGGGTCCTCGTGTGCTAGAACACATGGTCGATACCGTACTGTATTTTGAAGGGCAGTCGGACAGCCGTTTTCGCATGATACGCGCGGTGAAAAACCGTTTTGGGGCGGTCAATGAACTCGGCATTTTTGCCATGACCGACACAGGACTAAAAGAAGTCGCCAACCCGTCCGCCATTTTTTTGAGCCGATATGACAAGCCGATTGCAGGGTCGGTCGTCATGGTCAGCCGTGAAGGTACTCGTCCGCTACTCGTGGAAGTGCAGGCACTCGTTGATGATGCACAAGGTCAGCCTAGACGTATGGCGATTGGCTTGGATTATCAACGCCTTGCGATGTTACTTGCCGTTATGCACCGTCATGGCGGTATTCACACCAATGGTCAAGACGTGTACGTTAATGTGGTGGGCGGTGTCAAAGTGTTAGAAACAGGCTCAGATTTGGCGGTTTTGCTTGCCTGTGCATCAAGCATTAAAGAAAAACCCTTACCAAATACATTAGCGGTTTTTGGGGAAGTTGGTTTATCTGGTGAAATCCGCCCCGTGCCAAATGGTCAAGAGCGTCTAAAAGAAGCGATAAAACACGGCTTTACACACGCCATTGTACCAAAAGCCAACGCCCCAAAAACCCAACTTGAACAGTTTAAAGGTTTAACGATTTTTGCGGTGGAACGGCTTGATGATGCGATTAGCAAGGCATTTGATTTGTGATGATTATTTATTTAAAAAAAATATTTACTTTTATGTTAAAAAACTTTTATAATAGTAAAACATTTTTTAACATTCACAAAAGGTATGAATATGAAACATTTAGTTTTAGTTGCCACGCTATTGATGTTAGCAGGTTGTAACACAATGACAAAAACGGCTGACAAAATCAGCGATAAACATAGCAGTTTTTCACAAAAAGAAAACACCATTTACCCAACAGTAGATGGTACAAAAGATGGCGAACCTGCTAATTTTGGCAAACAAGTATTTTAATTGATTTTTAAAAAATATTAAATTTAATAAAAAAGCCGTTTTGCAGAACAAAGCGGCTTTTTTATTTGGATTGTTATCCGATTATCAACAACTTTTTATAAAAAACTTGGCAAATGTCTAGCAGGGTCGGTTTCACGAGCTTTTTGGGCATCTTCCACCGTCATTCCTAACGCTTTTGCCACGCCTTCGCCGTATGCAGGATCGCATTTGACACAGTTACGGATATGGCGATATTTGATAAAGTCCAACGCATCGCCCATTGCACGAGCAGTATTGTCAAACAATGCCTGTTTTTGTTCATCATTCATCAAGTTAAACAAGGCTCTTGGTTGGCTAAAATAGTCGTTGTCATCTTCACGATAGTTCCAATGTGCCGCATCACCGTTGATTTTTAGCGGTGGCTCGGCAAATTGGGCTTGCTCTTGCCATTGTCCAAAGCTGTTTGGCTCATAATGCGGACGACCACCATAATTACCGTCCATGCGACCTTGTCCATCACGTTGGTTGCTGAACACAGGGCAACGAGCTTGATTGACAGGGATTTGATAATGGTTCACACCTAGGCGATAACGCTGTGCATCGGCATAGTTAAACAAACGAGCCTGCAACATACGGTCTGGCGATACGCTAATACCCGGAACTAGGTTACTTGGAGCAAAGGCAGATTGTTCCACATCGGCAAAGAAGTTTTCTGGGTTTTTATTCAGTTCAAATTCGCCAACTTCAATCAACGGAAATTGTTTTTTTGACCATACTTTTGTTAAGTCAAATGGGTGAAAATCCACCGTTTCGGCTTGTGCTTCAGGCATCACTTGAATGTACATTTTCCACTTTGGAAAATCGCCACGCTCAATCGCATCATACAAATCACGCTGATGACTTTCACGGTCTTTGCCGACCATCATCTCAGCTTCGGCATCGGTTAAGTTCTCAATACCTTGTTGGGTGCGAAAATGGAATTTGACCCAAAAACGCTCATTATTCGCATTGATAAAGCTATAAGTATGCGAACCAAAACCGTGCATATGTCGATAAGATTTTGGAATACCACGGTCGCTCATCACGATGGTCACTTGGTGAAAGGCTTCTGGCAACAGCGTCCAAAAATCCCAGTTATTGGTTGCAGAACGCATATTGGTGCGTGGGTCTCGCTTGACCGCTTTGTTCAAGTCAGGGAATTTGCGTGGGTCTCTTAGGAAAAACACAGGCGTATTGTTGCCGACCATATCCCAGTTGCCTTCTTCGGTATAAAATTTTAAGGCAAAACCACGAATATCACGCTCGGCATCAGCCGCACCACGCTCACCTGCAACGGTAGTAAAACGGGCGAACATTTCGGTTTTTTTGCCAATTTCGCTAAAAATTTTAGCTTTGGTGTACTGTGTGATGTCGTGCGTTACAGTAAATGTACCGAACGCCCCAGAACCTTTGGCGTGCATACGGCGTTCTGGAATCACTTCATGCACAAAGTCGGCAAGTTTTTCATTTAGCCACAAGTCTTGAGCCAGTAGCGGGCCTCTTGTTCCTGCGGTCAATGAGTTTTGGTTGTCGGCGACGGGGGCACCGTTGTTCATCGTTAAAGATGTATGGTCAAATGGGCATTTTTTTTCGCTCATGGGTTTTCCTTTTGATGGGTTTGATAATTGATAAAATCAATTGGTTTTTAAAAAATGATAAAATCATTTGCTTATTATCGCCAATTTTTATCATGAGTAAAATGATAAAAATTTAACATATCAATTAAAATTTTTAATCAATATAAAGAATAATTTAAAACATATTGAGCGGAATTTTTAGATAACGCACGCCGTTGTTTTCGGCGTTTGGCAATTCGCCTGCGTTGATGTTTACTTGTACTGAAGGCAAAATTAGGCGTGGCATGGGCAGGGTTTTATCTCGTGCGGTTCGCATTTTGACAAATTCGTCTTTGGCAATTGTTTGTTTGACATGAATATTGTGCTGTTTTTGTTTGGCAACGGTGCTGTACGCCATATAATCTCTACCATTTGGCGGATAGTCATGGCAAAAATACAACCGTGTTTCATCAGGTAACGCAAGCAAGCGTGCGATAGAATCGTACAAATCGCTGGCACTGCCATTGGGAAAATCACAACGTGCCGTCCCCACATCTGGTGCAAAAATGGTATCGCCCACGAATACCACGCTATTTTGCCCATCACTCGCTTGATACGCCATATCCGCAGGCGTGTGTCCCGGCACGTGCATGGCAGTAATCGTGGTGTTGCCCAAACTCAAAGCTGAGCCTTCTTCGGTCAATATATCAAACTGACTGGCATCGGTTTTAAAACTGATATCCAAATTAAAAATCGCTTTAAAAGTTTTTTGAACCGTATCAATGTGCTTGCCAATCACAATCTCACCGCCCAGTTTGGCTTTGATATAAGGGGCTGATGACAGATGGTCGGCGTGGGCGTGGGTTTCTATAATATAACGCACCGTTAGACCATGATTGTGAATAAAATCAATCACTTGGTCAGCACTGTGAGTCAAGGTACGACCCGATTTATAATCAAAATCCAACACAGGGTCAATCACCGCACACAGTTGGCTTGCCTTTTCCGCTAACACATGGGTAAAGGTTTCGGTATCTTTGTCCAAAAAAGAATGAATTTGCATAAAAATTGCCCTATTTAAAACCATTTATAAACATTATATAAAAATGTATAATAAAATACAATCCAAAACACCAAAAATAAAATATTATATTTTTAAATATATTCAAAACGGTTATAATATAAAACAACATTTGTAATTTTTATGGAAATGTCGCCATGCAAAACCAAACCAATCCCAAACTGCCCATCATGGACGCAACCATGCTAACGCAAATGAAAGCGTCCGCCAGCCAAGCCAGTCAGCTGTTAAAATCCTTATCGCACCCAGACCGCTTGATGCTATTGTGCCAACTCACGCAAGGCGAATTTTGTGTGGGCGAATTAGAGCAAAAAGTTGGATTGGGTCAGCCCAGTTTGTCGCAACAGCTGGGCATTTTACGCAAAGACGGACTAGTCAATGCTCGCCGTGATGGTAAACAGATTTATTATTCTATTGCCAATGATGATGCGTTGGCGGTTCTTGAGCTGTTGTATCAGCGGTTTTGTGCAGTTTGTTAAACTTTTATTGGCTAAAAATCTGTGATAAAATGTTTTGACCTTTTTGATTATATATTATATTATAATGTATAATATATTTTAAAAAAGGTCTTTTATGTTGAATCATGCTTTTATGTTCGCCTTTGTCGGTGGTTTGCTCATTGGTTTATCCGTTATGTTAATGTGGCTATTTTATGCCAAAATCACAGGCGTAAGTGGCATTGTGGCGAATTTATGGCGAATACGCTCGCCTGATTTTGGGTGGCAGTTGTGCTTTGTTGTAGGTGTATTGCTCTCGCCTTATTTGGCAAGCTATGTGATGAATTTACCAACGCTCAATTTATCAAATAATGGTTGGCTGTATGCGGTGGCAGGGCTGTTGGTAGGCGTTGGCACTCGGCTTGGCTCAGGGTGTACCAGTGGGCATGGTATCTGTGGTAATGCTCGTTTTTCGCCACGTTCGCTAGTGGCAACGCTGAGTTTTATGTTGGCAGGGTTTTTGACGGTGTATGTCGGACGGCATTGGCTCGGCTTGCTTTAACAGAATAAAATATAGGATAACATGATGAAAAAAACAGTTGCAAATGCGATAAGCCTAATCAGCGGTTTGATTTTTGGGCTTGGCTTAATCGTGAGCGATATGGCAAATCCGCTGACGGTGCAAAATTTTTTGGACGTGACAGGGGATTGGAATGCGGCGTTGCTTTTTGTCATGCTTGGGGCGTTAATCGTGGCAAGTATCGGATTTTGGCTAACCAAACACAAAAAACATAGTTTGCTAGGGCAAGATTTTCCGTCCATTAAACAAGGCTTGGATAAACGTTTGATAATTGGGTCTTTGATTTTTGGCATGGGGTGGGGGATTGCAGGGATTTGTCCTGCCCCTGCATTGGTATTGGTTGGTATGGGCGTTTGGCAAGCGATGGTATTTTTTGCGGTGATGTTTGTGGCGATGTTTTTGACTACAAAAATAGATAATGTTTTAACCAATAAAGCATTTTAACAAAGTTTGAAAATTAAAAAAAACTCAATGAAAACATTTTTCCCCTTACCCAACTGGCTAAAAACCTACCCAAAAGCCCACCTTAACCAAGACATTTTGGCAGGGCTGATTGTGGGCGTGATTGTCATTCCACAAAGTTTGGGCTATGCGATGCTCTCAGGCTTACCGCCTGTCTATGGGCTGTATAGTGCCATTGTCCCTGTGCTAGTCTATGCGTGGGTCGGCTCAAGCTCGGTCAATGCGGTCGGGCCTGTGGCGATTACCGCCATTATGACCGCTCAAGCCTTAGCACCGTTTGGCAATTTACCCCCAGATGATTATGCTCGTTTGGCAAGTTTATTGGCTCTGATGACAGGTACTTTTTTGTGGCTTGCCAGTTGGTTTCGCTTGGGCTGGATTACTCAGTTTATCAGTCGTGGGGTAACGGCAGGGTTTATCAGCGGTGCGGCCATTCTTATTTTTATTGGTCAAATAAAGTTTATCACCAATATTCCCATTACTGGCAACACGGTGCTTGCCAATGGCATATCTTTTGTTCGTCATTTATCTGATATACATTTGCCAACACTTATGGTGGGCGGATTGGCGTTTTTGCTGTTGTTTGGCAATCGCTATTATTTGGCAAAAATTTTACCGCCAAAATACCAATTTTTTAGCAAACTTATGCCATTAATGGTAATGATTGTTGCCATCATTGTCAGTCATTTTTGGCAGTTTGATAATTTACAGATTAAAATCATTGGCGACATTCCACAAGGTTTGCCCCAGTTTGTATTGCCGTTTTCTACCAGTTTTTTGCCAATGATTTTTCAATTGTTGCCTGCATCCGCTTTGATGGCGTTGGTGGCTTTTGTGTCAAGTGATGCGGTGGCGAGCAGTTTTGCCAGAAAACGCCAAGAGATTTTTTATTCTAATCAAGAATTAAAAGGCTTGGGGTTTGCCAATATCATTGGGGCGTTTTTTCAGTCGTTTACGGTGGTGGGCGGATTTTCTCGCACGGCGGTCAATGTGGACGCAGGGGCGACATCGCCTTTGGCAAGTGTGCTGTCGGTGGTGGTGATGGCGGTGTGCGTGCTGTGGTTTGCCCCATACCTTGCCCCTTTGCCCTACGCGGTTTTGGGGGCGAATATTATGGTGGCGATTGTCAGTCTCATTGATATGACCACCTTTAAAAAAGCCCTTGTCAGCGACCGATTGGACGCTTTGGCGTTTGCGGTGGCACTGATTGGCGTGTTGGTATTTGGGTTAAATATTGGCTTGGTGGTGGGGATTTTGGTGTCGTTTGCAGGACTGATTTGGCAGTCAAGTCGCCCACACATTGCCATCGTTGGACAAGTGGGCAATACGGGGCATTTTCGCAATATTCACCGTCATCAAGTCAATATTGATGAGCGTTTGTTAATCATTCGCATTGATGAAAGTTTGTTTTATGGCAATGCAGGGTCGGTGCGTGATTTTATTGGTAAGGCGGTGCAAAGCCGTGCCAATTGTCAAAATGTGGTGCTGATGCTCTCTGCGGTCAATCACATTGATTTGACAGGGCAAGAAATGCTCATCACCCTAAATCAAGAACTGGCACAACAAAATATTACTCTACATTTGTCCGAAGTCAAAGGCCCTGTGATGGATTTATTACAAAAAACCGATGTCATTAACACCTTATCTGGCAAGGTGTTTTTGAGTACGGTGGAGGCGGTGGATAAATTGGTGTAGGATTTGTTTATGCAATGTTTTTGGCGAAATTGCCGAAAAATTAACCGATGAAAATCCAAACAAACAAAACTTAGTCAAACAAGCCAACGAACGCATTTTACATGGTGCAAAAACTGCCCAAACACTTGGCGTGCAAGGCGTTCCACAATTGTTTGTAGAAAAAGAAAATGGGTGGGTGCATATTCCAAGTGAATGGCTGTTTGATTTGGATAGCGTTTGTGAAAAGGTGCAAAGCCTTTGATTTTGTTTGAAAAATTAACCACCCAAATGATGTGAGTTTAAAATTCACATCATTTTTTATTGTCATTTTGGGCAATTTGCTCTCGTCCAATTTGACAAAATTCGTCCAACAGGGCAAATAATTGCTCGGTTTTTTTCTTACCAAAGGCTTTAAAAACGGCTTGGCTAAATTCATTACTCGCCTGCCAAATCGGTTCGGCTTGCACTTTGCCTGCGTCCGTCAATTGCATAATTTTTTCACGCTTGTCGGTCGGACTTTCAAAAAACTCAATCCAGCCTTTTTCTTTATAGTCTTTGCAAATGTTAAAAACGGTTTGCTTGGGAATTAGCCATTCATCACAAATAAATTTTTGGGTGCATTGATGATTTTTTTCGCTCATCAAGGTATAAAGCACGGCAAAATGGTTGTAATTTACACCCAATTGTGCAATGCTTAAATCCATCACTTCATCAAGATTGCCAATTTTTTTGCCTAAAATGTCAAAATCGTTCATGTTAAAATTTCCATCATTGATTGAATTTTATATTGTAACCTAAATTGACCAAATTGCAAGTCAAATTAGTCTCAAAAATGACTTTATTTAGTCCTAAAAATGATTATAATAAGCAAAATTTTAGTCATCCTTCAAACCTTTTATGAAAAAATTACTTTTAAGCGTGATGTTAGTCAGCACATTTTTAACCGCTTGCCAAAAAGCACCAACCGAGCTGAACGAAAAGCCGTCAGCCATCAAAATTAATGTAGTAAAACCCCAAAGCCAAAATTTTGCCAAAACTTTAACCTTATCTGGCAATTGGGTGGCAAAAGATACGGTTGCCATCAATTCTGCCTTGCAAGGGCAACAAATCACGGTAGTTTTGGTGGAAGTCGGACAGCGTGTAAAAAAAGGGCAAATTTTAGCCACGCTTGAAAATAGCAATGTACGGTCAAATGTTGAGCAAAATCAAGCCAATCTTGCCAAAGCATAAGCCAATTTAACCACGCAAAACACCGCCTTAAAAGAAGCCCAAGCCACGCTACAACGCTATCAATCCTTGATTGCCATTGATGCGGTCAGCCGTTTGGAAATTGACCAACAACAAGCCAAATTTGACACAGCAAAAGCAAGCGTACAATCGGCACAGGCGGAAATTGCCCAAATTCAAGCACAATTAAAAGACAGCCAACACCAACAAACTAAAGCCCAAATCATCGCCCCTGCGGACGGCATTATCACGGTTCGCAATGCTGAAAAAGGGGCTTTAACGGACAGTAACGCTCTGTTTCAACTGGCAAAAAATGGCACGATTGAACTTGAAGTTCAACCAACAAGCGATGAATTAGCCCAATTACAAACAGGTTTACAGGCAACGTTAAAAAACAAAAATTTAAATTGGGTAATGTGCGAATTGCGTTTGACGAGACGAGCGGTTTTGCGATTGGAGAATATGGGGAAGTGCAAATTTCGTTGCCGATGCAGAATGCGAATTTGGTTGTGCCGTTTTCGGCGGTGTCGTATGGTGATAATGGTTTGAAATATTTGATGATTGTGAATAAACAAGGCGAAGTGGAACGCCGTGAAGTGTCGCTGGGTTCGCAGTTTCAAGATTGGGTGGAAGTGTTGTCGGGCGTGAATGCTGATGAGCAGATTGTGCAAAAGGCGACGGCGTTTGTGAGTGCGGGGGATAAAGTGGAAGCGGTTTTGGTAAAGGATAAGGAATAATTATGCAATTCTCATCTTGGTCAATCCGAAATCCCATTCCAATTATTGTGTTATTCACAATTTTGACGGTTGCTGGGATTTTTTCGTTTATCAAATTACCGATTAACGCCGACCCCAATGTCAGTTTCCCCAATGTCATGGTTACGGTATCGCAAAGCGGTGCAACGCCTGAAGAATTGGAAAATTCGGTTGCTCGCCGTGTGGAAAATTCGCTGGCTGGTATGGCTGGTGTTCGCCACATCACGACCACGATTAGCGAAGGTTCATCGGTAACTGCGGTTGAATTTCAACTTGGCACGGACACCGACCGAGCGGTAAACGATGTGCGAAACGCCATTACCCAAATTCGTGATGAGTTGCCCCAAAATATCAGCAATCCTGTGGTGGAGCGTATGGACACCGAAGGCGGTGCGTTGGGTTATTATGCGATTCAGTCGCCGAATATGAAGCAAACCGAATTGTCTTAGAACCTGTATTCACAAAAATGATAAAATATCTTTATGACTAGAAAATCCTACCCAACAGACTTAACAGATGCCCAATGGCAAGCAATATTCATACAAAAAGCAGGTATTTTTGTAGCAAAAAAAGCGTTTGAGACCTATCCAAGTTTAAAAGATTTTGAGCAGACGAATTTATCTGCTGAAAATTTTGTTAAACTAGGGTATATTTCAAAAATATTAAAATTTATCAAATAGTTGTTTGTGAATACAGGTTCTAATACAATACTCTTCTCAAACTTGATAAAATCATCCATAACAAATTTTTACAATACTATTAAAGGATACATTAATGACAATGCCGACACAGCCCGTGCTTGAACAAGCCTTCCTAAACGACTTAGACGAAAAACTTTGGTCATCTGCTGATAAACTCCGCCAACAACTTGATGCCGCTAACTATAAACATATCGTTCTTGGTCTCATCTTTTTAAAGTACATTTCCGACAGCTTCACCCATCAGCAAGAAAAAATTCAGGCAGAGCTTAGCGATCCTGGAAATCCACTCTATCTTGACCGCACTTTCTACGATACGGACGAAGAATACCAAGAAGCCTTAACCGCCGAACTGGAAAACCGCGACTACTACACCGCCGACAATGTATTCTGGGTGCCGCAGCAAGCCCGTTGGGACGAGATTAAAGCCGTTTCCATCTTAAACATCGGCGCAGAGCTGCCTTGGGGTGGAAAATTTTCTGGTGTGGCAAAACTGATTGATGATGCCTTCGATGCCATTGAAAAAGACAACGAAAAACTCAAAGGTGTCCTCCAACGCATCAGCGGCTATGCCGTAAACGAAGACACCCTGCGCGGACTGATTATCCTGTTCTCCGATACTAACTTTACCCGCCCGACTTACAACGGCGAACCCGTGCATTTGGGCGCAAAAGACATTCTCGGCCATGTTTACGAATACTTCCTCGGTCGTTTTGCCCAAGCCGAAGGCAAACGCGGCGGGCAATATTTCACGCCCAAATCCATCGTCTCCCTGATTGTCGAAATGCTCGAACCCTATTCAGGACGCGTGTATGACCCAGCTATGGGCAGCGGCGGCTTTTTCGTGCAAACCGAACGCTTTATCACCGCCCATCAAGGCAACATCAACAACGTGTCCATCTACGGACAAGAATTCAACCCGACCACCTGGAAACTCGCCGCCATGAATATGGCGATTCGCGGTATTGATTACGACTTCGGCAAACACAACGCCGACAGCTTCACCCAGCCGCAACACATCGACAAAAAGATGGATTTCATCATGGCAAACCCGCCATTCAACATCAGCGATTGGTGGAGCGAATCCCTTGCCGATGACCCACGTTGGGCATACGGCACGCCGCCCAAAGGCAACGCCAACTTCGCTTGGCTGCAACACATGATTTACCACCTCTCGCCCAACGGCAAAATGGCATTATTGCTTGCCAACGGCTCCATGAGCAGCCAAACCAACAACGAAGGCGAAATCCGCAAAGCCATCATCAATGCCGACTTGGTGGAATGTATGGTTGCCCTACCCGGCCAGCTCTTCACCAATACCCAAATCCCTGCCTGTATTTGGTTTTTAAACCGCAACAAAAAGCGCAAAGGCGAAGTGTTGTTTATCGATGCCCGCCAAATCGGCTATATGAAAGACCGCGTATTGCGTGATTTCACCGCTGACGACATCGCCAAAATTGCCGACACCCTCCACGCTTGGCAAACATCAGACGGCTACGAAGACCAAGCCGCTTTCTGCAAATCTGCGACTTTAGAAGAGATTGCAAATAACGACTTCGTCCTCACACCGGGGCGATACGTCGGCACTGCAGAACAAGAAGACGACGGCGTGCCATTTGCAGAAAAAATGCAAAATCTGACCACTCTTTTGAAGGAACAATTTGCGAAAAGTGCGGAATTGGAAGCGGAGATTAAAAAGAATTTAGGGGGATTGGGGTATGAGTAATCAAGAATTTATCCCTGCAAGTGAATTTTGTGATTTAGTTACTGATGGAACCCATGACTCACCAAAGAAAACAGAATTTGGCGTTAAATTAGTAACATCTAAAAATATTGTTGGTGGAAAATTAGATTTAACGTCAGCATATTTTATTTCAGAATCTGATGCTCAAAATATCAATAAAAGAAGTCAAGTTCATATAAATGATGTTTTACTTTCAATGATAGGGACCGTTGGTGAAGTTGCTTTGATTGAAAAAGATCCTGATTTTGTAATTAAGAATGTTGGTTTATTGAAAAACTCAGATCCTAAAAAAGCAAAATGGCTTTATTATTATCTGAAAAGCCCAATTACCCAAAATCTGATAAAAGATAGATTAAGGGGAACAACTCAACAATACATTCCTTTAGGTGAATTAAGAAACTTTCCTATTTTAAAGCCTAATAGCGAAGAGCATTTGCAAAATACGATTGAGCAACTTTCATCGTTAGATAAAAAAATCCACCTCAACACCCAAATCAACCAAACCTTGGAACAAATCGCGCAAGCCCTGTTTAAAAGCTGGTTTGTTGATTTTGATCCTGTACGTGCCAAAGTCCAAGCCCTTTCAGACGGTCTTAGCCTTGAACAAGCAGAACTTGCCGCCATGCAGGCAATCAGCGGAAAAGCACCCGAAGAACTGACCGCACTTTCACAAACACAGTCTGACCGCTACGCCGAACTAGCCGAAACCGCCAAAGCGTTTCCATGTGAGATGGTGGAGGTTGATGGGGTTGATGTGCCGAGGGGGTGGAATTTGAAAGCCTTATCGGATTTAGGTCAAATTATCTGCGGAAAAACACCATCAAAATCGAATAAAGAATTTTATGGTAATGATGTTCCATTTATTAAGATTCCAGATATGCACAATCAAATAATTATTACTCAAACAACAGATAACTTGAGTGTAGCAGGTGCAAATTCTCAATCTAAAAAATATATTCCACCAAAAAGCATTTGTGTAAGTTGTATTGCTACGGTCGGATTGGTTTCAATGACATCTAAGCCATCTCATACAAACCAGCAAATTAATTCAATTATTCCAAACGATGAACAAATCTCTGAATTTTTATATTTATCGTTAAAACAGTCATCAATGACGAAATATCTAAAAGATTTGGCAAGTGGTGGCAGTGCAACTTTAAATTTAAACACAAGCACATTCTCTAAAATAGAGATAATGACACCATCAAAAGAAATTATTGATATTTTCCATAACAAGGTTGTTTATGCTTTTGAAAAAGTTTTATCGAACTCTATTGAAAATAAGAGGCTAGCTGAAATAAGAGATTTATTGTTGCCTAATTTGCTAAATGGAGAGAGTGATGAATAACAATTATTTAGAGCGCCTTTTCATTGAAGAATTAAATTCAGAAGGAGAAGAAATAGTTATTAGAGGAAGTGTTTTTCTTCGGGACCAAATTTTATCTAAACTAGAACCTGAAACTTATGAGTTAGCCTTTCAAGACTGGAAAAACCAACGTAAACAACAAGCAATTGACACTGCTAATCAGATTTTAGAAATTGCAGATAATAAACAACGATTCCATAAGCTAAAAGAAATCTTTAGAAGAAATAAACTCACCCCATTTATTGGAGCTGGACTTTCTATGCCTTCAGGATTTCCATCATGGAAAGGTTTTCTTTATGAAGTACAAAAAGAATCAGGAGCAGATTTCCCTATTTTTGAAGAATATATTCATAAAGGAGAATACGAAGAAGCTGCACAATTATTATTTGATGTAGATGAAGGTCATCTACAAGAACATTTAGAAAATCAATTTGGTAAATCTCCAAATCTCGGAGAACTACAAGGAATTATATGTAGACTACCTGAATTTTTTAAGGAAACCATAATTACAACAAATTACGATGATTTACTTAAAAAAATATATGCAGATCAAGATATTCATTTTGATCAAGAACTATGTGGTATTGATGCTGAAGAGTTTAAAAAATTATTTGGAGAAGGCTATCGAATTCTTTTAAAGCTACATGGAACATTTATAAGTAAAAACAAAAGAGTACTTACCCAGGATGATTATCAAAGACATTATTCCGAACACAATATCCTCAGAACCTGTGTAATGGAATCATTATTTTCTCAATCTTTGCTATTTTTAGGTTGTAGCCTAGATAAAGATCGAACATTACAATGTATGGCAGAAATTGTTGAAGAACGAGGCAAAGATAATCTACCTAAACACTATGCTTTTTTATCTTGTGAAAATCTATCTGATAAAGAACGAACAACTCGCAGAAAAGTACTTCAAAAATCCAATATTTTTCCAATTTGGTATGATGGCGATCATGATGAAAGCATTGAAGCCTTATTGGAATTATTAAATGATGGAGAATCATAAAATGCTCAACGAAAACGACATCGAACAACTTACCCTTCAACGTCTGCAATCCATCGGTTGGGAATATCACTACGGCAAAGACTTGCCTGTTCATGAAGGCGAGTTTGCCCGTGGCGATTTGAGCGGCGTAGTCTTTGTTGAACAACTGCGTGAGGCGGTGCGCAAACTTAATCCGCAGCTGCCTGAAAGTGCGGTGGATTCTGTGGTGAAATCGGCGACGAAAAGCGATATCGGCGACTTAGTGGTGCGGAATCAGGCGTTTTATAAACCGTTGCGTGATGGTGTACGAGTGGAATATACGCTAAATGGTGAGCAAAAAATCGAAATGGCACGCTTGGTGGATTTTGAGCAGGTGAAGAACAACCGCTTTGTCGCCGTCAATCAGTTGGAAATCCGCAGCCGTAAAGGGAGCAAGCGGATTCCTGATATTATCGGCTTTGTAAATGGTCTGCCCTTGGTGGTATTTGAACTCAAAAATCCGCTGCGTGAATCGGCGGATTTGTTGCAGGCGTTTAATCAGTTTGAAACCTATAAAGATGAGATTGCCGAGCTGTTTGTTTACAACCAAGCCCTGATTATTTCAGACGGCATTGCTGCCCGTTTAGGCTCGCTTTCGGCAGATTTCCAACGCTTTACGCCGTGGAAAGTGGTCGATGAAAAAAAGAAAAGCGCGCGCTTATATTTTGACGACGAATTGCAAAGCCTGCTCAATGGCTTGTTGCAGCCTAAGGATTTACTCGACTATATCCGCTATTTCGTCTTATTTGAGCGGGATTCCAGTGGTAAAACCATTAAAAAAATCGCGGCGTACCATCAATATTACGGCGTAAATGAAGCGGTCGATTCCACCATTTGGGCGACTTCAGAAAAAGGCGACCGCCGCATTGGCGTGATGTGGCATACACAGGGTTCGGGCAAGTCGATTTCTATGTTGTTTTATGCCGGCAAACTGCTTGCGCAGCCTGAATTGAAAAATCCCACCATTGTGGTGGTCACCGACCGCAACGATTTGGACGGTCAGCTTTTCCAAACCTTTTCTTCTGGCAAAGATTTAATCAAACAAACACCGCAACAAGTAGAAGACCGCGATCAGCTGCGCCAACTTCTTGCGCAAAATGAAGTCGGCGGCGTGTTTTTTACGACGATTCAGAAATTCGCCCTCAATGAGGAAGAAAGCCGCTTCCCTGTTTTAAATGAGCGCAGCAATATTATTGTAATCAGCGATGAGGCTCACCGCAGCCAATATGGCTTTACGCAAAAGCTGCATAACGGCAAATTTCAGGCAGGGTACGCCCGCCATTTACGCGATGCGCTGCCAAATGCTTCGTTTATCGGTTTTACCGGTACGCCAATTAGCCTAGAAGATAAGGACACGCAAGATGTGTTCGGGCGTTATGTGTCGATTTATGACTTGCAAGATGCGGTGGAAGATGGCGCAACTGTGCCGATTGTGTATGAAGCGCGCCAAATCCGCTTAAACGAAAAAGAACACGATGAGCTATTCAAAGAAATTGATGATTTGCTGGAAGAGGAGCAATCCCCTGCCCTGCGTTTGCAGGAAAAATTGTTGGGCTCGCAAGCCCGCCTGGCCGATTTAGCCGCGGATTTTGTGCAGCATTTTGCCAAACGCAATGAAGTCGTCGACAGCAAAGCGATGATGGTGGTATCCAGCCGTCAGATTTGCGTAGACTTATACAATGAAATCATCAAACTGCGCCCTGAATGGCATTCGGACAATATTAACGAAGGAGCGATTAAAATTGTGATGACGGGTTCTGCTTCCGATGCGCCGGAAATGCAGAAACACGTTTACAGTAAACAGGAAAAACAAACGCTGGAACGCCGCTTTAAAGACCCGAACGATCCGCTGAAAGTGGTGATTGTGCGCGATATGTGGCTGACGGGCTTTGATGCGCCTTGCTGTAATACGATGTATATCGACAAGCCGATGCAAGGGCATAACCTGATGCAGGCGATTGCACGGGTTAACCGTGTATTCCGCAATAAAAGCCGAGAAAACGGCGGCTTGATTGTGGATTATGTCGGCATTGCTGACAAGCTCAGAGAAGCCACCCAACAATATACTAACTCGCAAGGCAAGGGCAAGCTGACGGATAACGTGATTGATGTGTTCTTTAAAATGAAAGAGCATTTAGAGTTTGTCCGCAGCCTGTTTGCAACGCCAGTTGAAGGAAAAACTTTTGATGTTCAGACCGCCTTAGAAAAAGATAATCCGAATGATCTTTTGATGGCGATTCGTTTTGCTGCTAACCATATTTTAAGCCTCGATCAATTACCGTTTGATGGCAAAGCACACGAGCAACATTGGTTTAATAAAAAAGAAACCGAGCCACGCAAAAAAGCCTTTTTGAAAGCGGCGGGATTGGTGAAAAAAGGCTATATGCTATGCGGCTCATTGGCTGAAGTTGAGCCATATAACCAAGAAATTGCTTTTTATGATGCTGTACGCGCTATTCTCACGAAGCGTGGACAAAATGGTACGGGTTCTAATGAAAGACAGATTTTATTGAAAAAATTGGTCAATCAAGCCGTCTATTCTGAAGGCGTGATTGATTTGTTTGACCTGCTGGAAAAACCACAGCCACAAATCAACCTACTTTCTGAAGAGTTTTTGCAGACCATCAAAAACAGCCCGACTAAGAATTTATGGGTCAGCGCGGTGGAGCGTTATTTAGCAAGTGAAATTAAAGCCAAATCAGGCGCGAATCTAACATTGCAAAAAGATTTTGAACAGCGTTTGAAGGAAGCATTGAATCAATACCACAATCACAATTTGACTGTGGTAGAGATTTTGGACGAACTCTTCAAAATGAGCCAAAATTTCCAAGAACGCTTGGCTTTAGGTGAAAAACTGGGACTGAAAAAAGAAGAATTGGCTTTCTACGAGGCACTTGCTCAAAATCAAAGCGCACGGGAACTGATGGGCGATGAAGTACTGAGCAAACTCGCCAAAGAAATTACGGATACGCTCAGAAAATCCATCACCATCGACTGGCAATACAAAGAAAGCGTACGCGCCAAAATGCGTATTCTCGTTAAACGTGCCCTGCAACGCTACAAATATCCACCTGATAAGCAAGAGGAAGCGGTAAGTTATGTAATTAAGCAGGCAGAAGAAATTGCGGAAGATTGGACAGACGAGGCATAAATATCGTAACGCAAATTGCTACAGTAGGTGGTGTAGAAAGCAGTGTACAAGATATTTCCTTACAATTAACACGTGGAAACCAAACTCGAACCATCGCTTTGGAAATGATTACAACTGACCCTTCACAAAATATTATTTTGCGTGCGGGTGATGTAATTACTATGCATGCAAATCCGCTCAGTCTTACTGCACTAGACGCAGTTAGCAAAAATCAACAAGTTAATTTTGCGGCAAAGGTATGAATTTGAGTCAAGCAATGGGTGCAATTGGTGGATTAATTGACCGCCGCTCCGACCCTCGTGGTGTATTCGTTTTCCGTTACCAACCTTATCAGTAAAAGTACGCACCGTATTGGATCGCTTAATGCGTTGTTTTAGTGAAAAAAAGGGATTGATAAAAATCCTTGGAAATTGATCGCACTTTTTTCTAAAAGGCCGTCTGAAAAACAAACCCTCATATTTCATCTAAAAAAATGCAAAGTAAAACATTTTTTCATTGGAAAAAATGTATAAATCTAAACTTATATCATTAGAAAAAGTGTATTCCATACTGTATAATTAGCCTATATCCCTTGCTTTAGAGAGGCATTATGCAGCGTAAAATCATACAATCCTTAGAAAACTGGAAACACAAAACAAACCGAAAACCATTAATTATTCAAGGGGCAAGACAGGTAGGAAAAACCTGGGCGATGAAACACTTTGGCGAGCAATTCTTTGAAAAAGTGGCGTATATCAACTTTGATAATAACCCTCGTATGAAAACGCTATTTTCTGGCGACTATGATATTGATCGTTTGATACTTGGTTTGAAAATTGAAAGCGGTGTCGATATTCAAGCAGAAAACACCGTGATTATTTTTGATGAAGTACAATAAGTCCCACAAGCATTATCTTCACTCAAATATTTTTACGAAAATGCACCGCAGTTTTATATCGTCGCGGCAGGTTCATTACTGGGAGTATCGTTACATCATCAAGTCTCTTTTCCTGTCGGCAAAGTGGACTTTCTACCTCTTTATCCCATGGATTTTCACGAATTTTTAACCGCACTTGGCAAACAAGATTTGGTGAAATTGCTTGAGCTGAAAGACTGGTCGCTAATTTCAGCCATGAAAACCACCTATATTGATTTACTCCGTCTATATTATTTTGTAGGCGGTATGCCTGAAGCGGTAAAAGTATTTATCGAAACACAAAATGTCGATGAAGTGCGTCAAGTACAACGTAATTTATTGATGGCGTATGAACAAGATTTTTCCAAACATATTCACGACGGGCAAACTGTGCAAAAAGTGCGGTCAATTTGGGCTTCCATTCCTGAGCAGCTTGCCAAAGAAAATAAAAAATTTATCTATGCTCAGCTACAAAAAGGGGCGAGAAGCAAAGACTATGAAATTGCATTGCAATGGCTAAAAGACAGCGGCTTAGTGCATAGCGTGCCTCGAGTGAAGAAACCACATTTGCCACTTTCCGCTTATCAAGATAATGCCTTTAAATTGTATGGTTTAGATGTGGGACTGCTTGCCGCACAAAGCAATTTGGATGCCAGCGTACTACTGGAAGGTAGCCGTATTTTTACCGAATTTAAAGGTGCTTTAACCGAACAATATGTTTTGCAACAACTGATTGCCACTCAAGAAAATCCCGTTTTTTATTGGGCAACTGAAAAAGGCACAGCAGAGGTAGATTTTGTTGTACAATGTAAGCAAGCTGTGATTCCGATTGAAGTCAAAGCAGAAGAAAATTTAAAAGCGAAAAGTTTGAAAGTGTATGTAGAACAATTTCAGCCAGCGCAAGCAATTCGCTTTTCAATGGCAGATTATCGAGAGCAGGATTGGATGGTGAATGTGCCGTTGTATGGGATATAAAATTTCAACTTGAAAATATATTATACGGAACAATATAGCTGAATAATTTAAATCAAAAGGAACTAATAAAATGGCTAGAACAATACAATCTGCTTTAAAACAAATGATTGAAGAAAATGTGAATATGCCTTCAGACCGAGTCACAAAAGCAAGAGCTAGTAGAGATTGGTTACTAGAACGTATAGAAAACTTTGAAAAAAACACTCAACATTTATATTTTTGTAAAAATTTTAACCTTCACTTTGGTTCTTTTTCTCGTAGAACTAAAGTTAGACCAATAGATGATATTGATATAATGATTGGTTTAAATGGGCATCTGTTGTATTGGTATGAAAATATTTATGACTATAAAAATTGCTTAATTTATTTAAAGCCAGATGTTCAAACTAGCGAATTATGGAAAGATTGCTTAAATGCGGATGACTCACTAAATTCAACAAAGCTTCTTAATAAATTTAAAAATGCCTTAGTCAATATTAGCCATTATGAAAGTGCAAATATTCATAGAAGACAGCAAGCTATCACTTTAAAATTATCTTCCTATGAATGGAATTTTGATCTTGTTCCCTGTTTTCATACAACTTCAGGTGTTTATCTAATTCCAAATGGAAAGGGAGGATGGATGAAAACCAACCCAGAAAAAGATCAAGAATTAGTTACATCTATCAATCAGAAGCATAATGGAAAATTTTTGGAACTTGTTCGCTTAGTTAAATACTGGAATAGTAAAGCATTTGATAGGAAAGCAAACATAGAATCATCCTATTTATTAGAAGTAATGTTGGCTAATTATTATAGCAGTAGAGAAAATGTATATGATATTGAGTATGAGTTTGAGAAATCTTTAAGTTATTTAAGAGATAGTATATGGAATACTGCTGATGATCCAAAAAATATCGAAGGTGATTTAAATCATTTGAGCTATGAGGAGAAAATTAATTTAACATCAAGAATTAATAATGATCTAAAAAACATTGAGGATGCGAAAAAAGTTTCTGTGGAAAAATCATTTGAATACTGGAAAAAAGTTTTAGGTGATAAATTTCCTAGTTATGGAGATTAAAGGTGAAAAATATTTTAGAAGAACAAAACTTAGACAAAAACTTACGGTTATTGATAGTCCAGCGTGTGCTATACTCACGAGCGAAGAACTTCAAAAGTTTAGAATTATTAATTTTAGTCATATCAATAGGGATCTCAGTGTTGCCAATAATTCCTATTGAATATTTAAGGAGTTATCCTGAGTACTATTTTGGATCCATTTCAACATTTTGTTTAGTTATTTCTTTAGGTATAGGAAAAGTATCAAAAAGCAGCCAAGAGAAAGCAGCAGAAGTTCAACAACAATTTGATTGCAGTTTATTCAGTTTGGATTATCAGCCCGTTGTAGATAATGAAGAAATACTCAAAATATCAGATGAAGCCATTAGCAAGGATGGAGGTATAAAAGAGCAAGTGAGAAATTGGTATACAGATGCTATATCTAAATTTAATTTCCCTTATTCAGCTTTGGCTTGCCAACAACAAAATATAGGATGGAATATTAGTTTAGATAAAAGATATTTAAAATTTTTATTTTATTCATCATTCCCATTTGTAATATCTATCATCGGTAGCGTTTTTTTTATTTGGAATGAAATAAAACCACTTTTTTATAATGGCTTTGGTAATTTTTATAGTTTTCTTGTGTTTTCCACAGCCACTATAAAAATCCCAGTCAGTAGTGCATGGAGTATAAGAAATCAAATTAAAGAGAAAGAAGAATTTATAAAGGATAAACATGAAATCTTCTCTGATATTTCTGCAAATAGTATAGAATGTATTCCATATATTTTAAAAGAAATTCAGTCTAATATATTTAGATTCAGAAAGAATCACAAACCAATACCTGATTTCTTTTATAAATGTTATAAATATCGAGAGGAAGCAAGATCTCGTCAGCGATTAGAATAAAAAACGTCTGAAATTTCAGACGGCTTTTACTTTTAACGCATCCACAATCAGCTTAAACACATTGGAATGCCCACGACGGCTGGGGTAATAGAGATAAAGCGGTTTGTAAGTCATAGCATACTCAGGCAACAGCTCGACCAACTGCCCAGAATGGACGCTAAAAAACCATCTTCTAAAAATCCCCTTTGACATTTCCCATCTTTTCCTCTAAAATGCGTTCAAGTTTTTAAACATATAAACTCAAGAATCCGAATATGCCACAACAAACGATGAATTTAATGCGCGAGTGCATACCCATTTTTACCGTGTTGAGTGATGAAAACCGCCATCAGATCCTGCATGTATTGTGGGAACACGGAAGGATGAATGTGAATGAGCTGACCGAGCATCTGCATCTGTCGCGCCCTGCGGTGTCGCATCATTTGAAAATCATGTTGCAAGCCGGTGCGGTGGCGGTGGAGCAGGTCGGCAAAGAGCGGTTTTACAGTATTGCCATGGCGGATGCGGTGGCGAAATTGAAACAACTTGCCGATTTAATGGCTCAAAATTGCCCGCTTTCAAAATAGGGTTATCCGCTAACTCTTTATTTTTATCCAAATACGTTTACATTTTTAAACTTATAAACTTAAAGGAAAGAATTATGTTATTTACCCCGTTCACTTTTCAAAACGGCAAAACCGCCAAAAACCGCCTGTTCAAATCGGCAATGGAAGAGCAACTTGCCCAAAACGACCAGCCGTCTGAAAAACTCATCCGCCTCTACGACACTTGGGCAAAAGGTGGCGCAGGTGTGTTGGTTACGGGCAATGTAATGGTCGCCGAAAGCGGCAAAGGTTCGATAAACGATGTGGTGATTTCAGACGGCTGCGGTCTTGATAATGATGCAAGCGGTCAAATTTTTGGGGGGCAGATCAAAGTGCGGTCAAAACCACGATTAATAATTTGATTGATTTCCTTTTGAACCCTATTAAACATTCAATATCCTAGCCATTTTTACTAATATGCCTTACAATTTGGCACATAATTTATTACAATGCATTTGTTATGTTACGTCTAAATCTGAGATTTTTATATTTTTTGCTCTGCATAAGCTAAAGTGTAGAATTACAGGCTGCGCCAAGTATTCCAACATTTTTAACTGAAAATGGCTTAACTTATTGCACCCACGCTTCAGGTTTTTCATTTAATCCACAAACTGATGTTACTCGTCGCTTAGTCGAAAGCTATTTTGGCAAAATTTTAGATGAAACCGCTTGGGTAAAAGACAAAAACACTCGCTAAGGAAAGAAAAAATGAACACACGTCCCTTTTATTTCGGACTTATATTTATCGCGATTATCGCTATACTTGCTAACTATTTAGGAAACACTGATTTTTCCCATCATTATCATATCAGTGCTTTAATTATTGCTATCTTGCTGGGTATGGCAATCGGCAATACCATTTATCCGCAATTTTCAACACAAGTGGAAAAAGGCGTTTTGTTTGCCAAAGGCACGCTTCTTCGCACTGGCATTGTGCTGTATGGTTTTCGCCTCACTTTTGGCGATATTGCCGATGTAGGATTAAATGCTGTCGTCACTGATGCAATCATGCTAATTTCAACGTTCTTTTTTACCGCACTTTTAGGCATTCGTTATCTAAAAATGGATAAACAATTGGTTTATCTCATTGGGGCAGGTTGCAGCATTTGCGGTGCAGCAGCAGTGATGGCGGCAGAGCCTGTTACCAAAGCAGAATCCCATAAAGTTTCAGTGGCGATTGCCATAGTGGTCATTTTCGGGACTCTTGCTATTTTTACTTACCCCTTTTTCTACACGTGGTCACAACATTTAATTAACGCCCATCAATTCGGTATTTATGTTGGTTCTAGTGTACACGAAGTGGCTCAAGTTTATGCGATTGGGGAAAATATTGATCCTATCGTGGCGAATACTGCCGTCATTTCCAAAATGATCCGAGTGATGATGCTCGCCCCATTTTTATTAATGCTTTCTTGGTTATTAACACGTAGTAATGGAGTATCAGAAAATACATCACACAAAATTGCAATTCCTTGGTTTGCTGTACTTTTTATTGGCGTTGCCATTTTTAATTCTTTTGATTTATTACCAGAAGAACTCGTGAAATTATTCGTTGAAATTGATTCTTTCTTATTAATTTCAGCGATGGCTGCGCTTGGCTTAACGACGCAAGCAAGCGCAATCAAAAAGGCAGGATTAAAACCACTTGTTTTAGGAACACTAACTTATTTATGGCTAGTGGTTGGTGGATTTTTAGTGAACTATGGAATATCAAAATTAATATAAAATTCACTTAAGATTGACCGCACTTTGATTTGTACGCTAAAACCATCTTCTGAAAATTCCCTTTGATTATTACCGGCGGCTTCCGTTCACAAAGCGCCATGGAAGATGCCTTATCCAGCGGCCATTTAGATTTGGTCAGTGTCGCTCGTCCGTTTGCTTTGGTGCCCGATTTGGCAAACCAAATTCAAAACGGCACCTACCAAACGGTGCAAACCGACCGCATCAAAACGGGCGTAGCATTTGTTGACAAAAAAGCGGGCGCGATGCTGGAGATGAATTGGTATATGATGCAAATGGACTTGATTGGACAAGGTAAACAACCCAATCCTAAATTGTCGGCGTGGAAAGTATTGTTGAAAACCTTGTGGGAAAATGGCAAAGCAGGGTTAAGTACGGGCAGAGCCTAATGAAATCATACGAGCAGAAACCTTTGCAAAACCCCAAAACAATTCATTTGTTTTGAGGTTTTCACTATTTCAACACAACCACAACAAAATAAAGCAAAATAATCACACCAATCCCACTATAACAGCCCATTTTCAGGCTGCCTTATGCCCTTTCAGGCAGCAATCGGCGCAACAAGCCTTAACTTGTTCGCCGCTTTGAGCAAATTCAAACAAATCACTTTCAAACCCATTTGCCCTTTGACCTTTTCTAGCCCAAAATAACTCGCACGCTTACATCTAAATATACGATGCAAAATGGCAAAACTCTGTTCTACACGATAACGGATTTTCGCCAACTCCTTATTGCGCTCAATATCTTCACGCATCAAAGGTTTCTTGCGATGTGCTTTACGCATAATACCGTCTACTAATTGATTTTTCTCCAAAAATTCGCGATTGGATTGACTGTCGTAACCTTTATCCGCGTACACTTTTACACCCTGTTCAACCTTGTCCAACACGGTTTCTAAATTGTTCACATCAGATGCATTCGCTGGCGTAACGTGAATTTGCTCAATAAACCCCTCTTCATCGGTACGCGCATGAAGTTTGTAGCCCAAATACCAATGCTTGCTTTTGATTGTCCATCTTGCGTCTTTGTCTTTACTGGCGGGGGTTTGGATCACTTCTTCGTTCTCATTGATTTCAATGGATTTTTTAAGTTTTCCACCTGCAGTTTGAATAATGGTCGCGTCCACAATCGCCGTTTGCGCTTTTTCTACTTTGAGTTGATTGTGGGCTAGTTGTTGGTTGATTTGTTGGTAAAGTTCGTCTGCCAAACCTTCTTTAATCAACCAATTACGAAAGCGGTTGAGTGTGCTGTGGTCGGGTAGATTCATTTCATCTGGAAATTGGCAAAAAATGATGAAATCTAAACGCGTAACCAAACTGCGTTCCAATTCTGGGTCAGACAAACTCTATGCCATTGTCCGAGCAAAATGGCGCGGAACATCGGTAGTAACGGATAAGCAGGACGACCGCCGTTGTTGCGTACATAGTGTACTTTATGGTTGGCGAGCGTTTGTTCAATGGCTTGCCAATCCAGAAGTTGGGTGATTTTAAGTAATGGGAAACGGTCTGTGTATTGGTTCAGTAGGGTTTGGGCGGTGTGATAGAAAAAGCTGGACATGGAAAAATCCCCTAAATTTTTGGTAACAGAAATTTAGCGGATTTTTTGGGGTTTTGCAAAGGTTTCAGCCTGAAAATAGTTTAAAACACAGACCCAGCATCTTTCGGGGTAAAGGTTCTAATGTGGCGGCAATCTGTTCCTGTGGTTTTGCAATCGGATTCTTGCTTATTGTATTCACCTTTTAGCACAGTATTGGTATAACTGAATGCGCCGTGAAATTCATATTGCCCATTGCTTAACTTGTTGCGAAACAGAGCCAGTGAGCGTGGTGGTTGAACCGCAGCAAGTTTACAATTCTTATTATGGGCATCAATTTGTTCCGCAGTTTTTAATTGAGATAAGGGTAAACCTGTATCTTTACTCACACATGAAGCTACTGCTTTCGTTATTGATATATCAATCGTATCGTATTTGCCACTGACTGCCACGCCCCAGTTACCGCTTTGCTTGTTCATGGCTAAGAAAATAGATGTTTCTCCCAATAAATCTGCAATCGCTGTTCTAAATTGCGCTGGCAAAGTAGGCACGGCATCGCCCAATTCTACATATTCCTTAATAACCCCATTGTTATCGATAAGAAAATATATTTGACCAATAGACACACCCCCGTCCATAGTGGAATTAACTAATCGGCGATTACCTGCTCCATCAACGATATAAGTATTAGTTACATCACCACTACCGTTCCAAAAAACCTACCTAAATCTACCCAAGAGCAAATTTAGCGTTTTCTTCCTACTTCGCCGTTGTTTGCCTTATTCATTTGAACTTGGACTTACATCAACTCCATAGGCTGACACGGTGGAACTCACCGCCAAAAATATTAGGTTGTTAAAACCTTAGTTGCATGATTTAGGATATTGATACTAGCGTTTATATCTCTATCATGCGTAATATGGCAATTTGGGCATTGCCAATTTCTCATATTAAGTAGCAAGTTATCCAATTTATAATTACAATTGTGGCAAGTTTTTGAACTGGGATAAAATCTATCTAATTCTTTCACTGTTTTGCCCCATTGGTTCGCTTTATAAATCAGTTGTCTTTTAAATTCATAAAAACCCAAATCATTAATCGCACGGCTAAGTTTACGGTTTTTTACCATGCCTTTGATATTTAAGTTTTCAAGACAAATCACATCATAAGACTTAACAAGGCTTGTGGTTAGCTTGTGCAAAAAGTCTTTACGAATACAACTGATTTTAAAGTGTAGCCGTGATAGCTTGGTTTTTGCCTTTTCACGGTTTTTTGAGCCTTTTTGTTTTCGGCTTAAACTTTTTGACAGTCGTTTTAATTTGTTAAGTTTAGCTTTTAATGGCTTGGGGGCTTGGATTTTTTCACCATTTGACAAGGTGGCAAGGTCTGTAATGCCTAAATCAATACCAACTTGTTTGTCTGTTTTGGGTTGTGGTTTGATGATGTTTTGTAATTCAACGGCAACTGATACAAACCATTTACCGCCTTGTTTAAAGATTTTGGCGGATAGGATTTTGCCTTGTAAACGCAAGTTTTCACGCATTTTAACCCAGCCTAAATTAGGGATTTTTATGCGTTTGCCGTCTATTCTAAATTGGTCGTTGGATAGGCTAAATCTGTCATTTACGCCTTTTTTTCTAAATTGTGGGTATTTGCTTTCACCTTTAAAAAAGCGTTTGAATGCGTCTCCTAGTTGTATGATGGCAAGTTGTGGGCTACATTTGGTTACTTCGAGCATAAAGGGGAATTGTTGTCTTTTTATGCTATTTAGTTGTTTTCTAAGTTTGCCTTGTGATGGTTTGTTAAGTTTGGTTTCATCAATTTCTATGCTATTTGCTAAACATTCGTCACTGTATTTTTTGTCTTGTTCGTATTGGTTTTGCCATTCGGCTAACGCCCAGTTATAGGCAAGACGGGCTACACCGCAAGCCTTTGCAAAGTAAGTTGCTTGTTTATTCGTTGGGTCTAGGGCGATGATGTGTCCACGTATAAGGGTCATTCTAGTACTTATCGTAACGCCTGTGTCCTTTTGGCGTTCTTTGGGCAACAAGCATGCCACTTTTGTCCCATCTGCGTAATGTTGAGATAGATACGCCAAGTTGTTTTGATGCTTCGTTGATACTAATTAATCTATTCATTTGGATATTCTAAGATAGATTTGGTTAGTTTTCAAGAAGCAGTTTCAAACCCCAAGAATAAGCACCATCATATAAATAATATTTATTTTTTTCTAAGCCTTGTTTGGGTGAGACGCCACGTTCTTTCAATTCTGCAATATTGCGCCCTTCTAATTTGATTAAGTAGCGATTTTTGTAATGCCATTTGAATACTTCTGGCAATGAGCATTTTCCACCAGTAACAGTACTCAATGCGGCAGCAAATGGATTGCTAGTAAAATTATCCACAGCATCATTTACTTTTTCATATGCGCTGCAACCATTTAAACCAATCACAGCAACTAAACACAAAGAAGATAATTTTAGTAATTTAGTTTTCATCATAATATTCCAAATAATTTAGATTAAGAGAGATACTACACCCAAGCTATTGTAGCGTATTTTTAATACAGCCAAATAATTTGTAAATTTTCAGGCAGCCTGAATGGCGGTAATTAAGCGTTTTGCGTGTTCTTTTGCCAAATCTTTTTGCCCTGCGATTTGTTCTGCTGTTTGACGAGCCGAATAACTCACGCCATTGGTATAAACAATTGGTTGCAAATCCAAACCGCATAAAATCGCTGTGGTTTCAAACTGATAGCAAAACTCATCAACCGTATGTTTCATCACCGCATCATGCTGATAAGCCACCGCAGGAGCACCTGTGGTAAAGGATACAATCAACTTTTTACCGCCCAGTTTTGCCGTACTACCGTGCGAAAAACCGTGCAAAAAAACATCATCAAGCCATTTTTTCATCAAGGCTGGCATGGAATACCACGACAACGGAAATTGCCACACAATCACATCAGCATTTAACAATTCCGCTTGTTCGCTTGCCACGTCAATGTTAAAATTGGGATAAAGTTCGTCCAATTTGCGGATTTTTGCATTTGGCAAGGCGGTTGCCACTTCGTCCAAAATGGTTTTATTGGCGATAGAGTTTTGTAAATCTGGGTGTCCAGAGATGATTAAAACGTTTTTCATAAAATTTTTCTATTTAAAAAAGATAAGCATATTTTAACAGAAAACATTATAATAACAAGATGATGAATACCTAATTCACTATTAGGTATAATTTAATAATAAAAGAGCGATTTTTGAATTCAAAAAGAGAAAATATGCAACCGATTAACAGCTCCATTTACGGCTATCTCACTATTTTTCACGCCATTGTTAATGAAGGCTCAATCACCAACACCAGCCGATTTGGCAAAACATTGGCAAAAATTTCCGACTTTATATGCCTATTTTATGCAAACTCGGCAAAAATCGTTAAAAGTCAAAGTGTTTATAGAATTTTTAAAAGAAAAGTTTGGATAGGCAGCGGACGTTTTGGCGTGGTCTGAATGCTCTTAAACTTACGCAAACTGACACCGCCAAATTTTATCAAGTTATTCAAAAGTCCAATCTCAAATCACAGGATTAATCGTTGGAATTTTGTTTAATTTTGCCACTTTTTTGACGTGTTCAGGATTATTTGGGTCAAAAGTTTGCACTTGCGGAGCGGTTGGCACACCTTTTTGTTGCAGGCTTTCCGAGATTTGCCCTGCTTGAATATTTTCCCCTTCAAACACGCTTTGTTTATCATCACGATTAAGTGACAAATTTTCAAAATCAAACAATTTACGGTCGGCAAGCTGGCTTGGTGCGACGTTTTGCAATGCCCCAAAGATAGAATTTAAGCGGTTCGGATACTGTTTATCCCAATCTCTTAACATTTCGTTAATCATCGCACGTTGCAGATTTTCTTGGCTACCGCACAGATTACAAGGGATAATTGGGAATTTTTTGTAATTGGCATATTTGATGATGTCCTTTTCTTCTACATAGGCAAGCGGACGAATTAGCACGTTTTGTTCATCGTCCGACAGTAATTTTGGTGGCATGGATTTTAGGCTACCGCCATGAAACAAATTCAAAAAGAAAGTCGCCATCATGTCATCTCTGTGATGACCTAACGCAATTTTGGTCGCACCGATTTGTTTGGCAAAACCGTACAATGAGCCACGACGCAGGCGAGAACACGCTGAACAGTAAGTTTTTCCCTCTGGCACGATACTTTTGACGATACTATAGGTGTCTTTTTCCAAAATATAGTAGGGAATTTGGTGTTCGGTCAGATAATTTGGCAAAATATCTTCTGGAAACCCCGGTTGTTTTTGGTCAAGATTGACCGCCACCACGTCAAAGTTAATCGGTGCAATTCGCTTTAAAAACAACAACATATCAAGCAAGGTAAAACTATCTTTCCCACCAGAAATACACGCCATCACCACGTCGCCATCTTCAATCATATTATAGTCGTGAATGGCGTGCGACACTTGACGGCGGATTTTCTTTTGTAATTTGCGAAAGCGAGCGGAGCGAATATCATCATCAAGTGGGTGTTTTTCGCCTGTTTCGGTTGCAGTTTCGGTTTCAACTTCTTCGTTTTCATCGGTTACAGGGTCGTTCATCAATGATTGGTAAGTGTCGTCTTGTTCAATGGGTGAATTTTGTTGGGTATTTGTCATGGGAGAACCTTAAAAATTTTGTTATGTCATGGTTGCGTATTATAGCTGAAAATTGGCATTTGGTAAAAAGCTAATTCATGGCGTGGTTGAATTTCAGCATTTGATAAAAAGTTTGTCAAAAAAAACGACTTTTAATATTTTACTTAAAAGTCATTTTTTTGTTTTGAATAAAATTTGGTTAAGGGTTATCCACCAAATTATGTTCAGTTTTTTCTTTGTAATAATCACTTCGGATATAGGCTTGATAGGCATGGCGAGCCAATACATTTAACACCGCCGCCACAGGCAAGGCAATCAGCATACCGACAATCCCCATCAAGCTTGCCCCTGCCAACACCGCAAACATTACCCATAGTGGCGACAAGCCGATTTTATCACCCAATAATAACGGCTGTAAAATATAGCCTTCCACCGCTTGACCGACCATAAACGCCCCCATAATCATGAACATTTTTGTCCAATCAAGTCCAAACTGAAAAAATCCTGCGATAATCGCCGCAATAAAACCAATCGTAAAGCCCAAATACGGCACAAAACTGGCTATCCCTGCGGTCATACCGATAATCAAACCGACATTTAAGCCAATAAATTGTAACTGCACCGCATATACCGTCCCCAATAAAATCATCACCAAAAATTGTCCCTTAACAAAGGACATCAAGGCTTCATCGCTTTCTTTGGCAATTTCGCTCACCTTGTTGACATAGGGGCGTGGAATACTGTTTTGCCAACTTTTGATACGTTCCGACCAATTATATAAAAAATAAAAACTTAAAATCGGAATTAACACGAGCACACCTGCAACATTGACAACGTTCATGCCTTGTAAAAAAATATTGTCAAACAATGTTTTGGCATCGGTGGCGTTATAATGCTCTTGCACATAGCCGAGTAGCCCTGACGACCAGTTTTTGAGCTGAATAATCGGCAAATGCACCCTTAAATGCTGTTGCACCCAGCCACGAGCGGTCTGATTATACCAATCAATCATGGACGGAATGGACGACCAAAAATCTTGTGCTTGTGTCCAAATCAAAGGCAATAGCCACCAAAGTAACATTGCAAGCCCAAAAGTAATGCCAAAATACACCACCAAAATCACCAACCAACGGCGAACTTTTAAGGTTTGTTCAATTTTGGTTACAATTGGGTTTAGTAAATAAGCAAGAACAAACGCAGAAATAAACGGCACAAGCACCATATTCAAGCGATAAATCAGATACAATAAAATGCCAATGCCTGTCAAAATAAACAGACGTGTAAAAAAAGGGTCAAAGCGATGTGATTGCATAGGATTCTCAAATTTTTTGTTGTTTTAAATGGTTGTAATTTAGGCATTAGTTTAGGCATTTTTTAAAAAAATAGCCAGTGGCAAATGCAAAATACTACAAAATTGTGCGAAATTTTAACAAAATCACACCAAAACAAACTGATTAATGTCTTTTTCTAAAAATTTCGGTATAATGGGCGTATCTTTTTTAACTAATATTTTGGAAATATTATGATTTCTCAAACCTCCCAATCATTAAGCTACAAAGACGCAGGCGTGGACATTGACGCAGGCGAAGCCCTTGTTTCCCGTATCAAATCGGTTGCCAAAGCCACTTCACGCAAAGAAGTGGTGGGCGGACTTGGCGGATTTGGGGCGTTATGCCGTATTCCACAAGGCTACAAATCACCGCTACTGGTATCTGGCACGGACGGCGTTGGCACAAAATTAAAATTGGCATTGGACTTTAACAAGCATGATACCATCGGTCAAGATTTGGTCGCCATGTGCGTGAACGACTTGCTTGTATGCGGTGCAGAGCCGTTGTTTTTCTTAGATTATTACGCCACAGGCAAACTAGACGTGGACACGGCAGAGTCGGTGATTAAAGGCATTGGCGATGGCTGTCTGCTTGCCAATTGTGCGTTAATTGGTGGTGAAACTGCCGAAATGCCGGGAATGTATCAAGATGAAGATTATGATTTGGCGGGCTTTTGCGTAGGCGTGGTGGAAGAAGATGAAGTCATCACAGGCGAAAATGTCAAAGAAGGCGATGTGTTAATTGGCATTGCGTCTAGTGGCGTGCATTCAAACGGCTATTCGCTCGTGCGTAAAGTCATGGAAGTGGCAAAAACCGACACAAATACGGAAACCATTGACGGCAAATCTATCAAAGATGTGCTACTTGCCCCAACCAAAATCTATGTCAAATCAATCCAAGCCCTACAAAAAACGCTTGGTAATGCTAATTTGCACGCAATGGCACACATTACAGGCGGTGGCTTGACCGAAAACCTGCCACGAGTATTGCCAGATGACTTAACCGCTCAAATTGATGTCAATTCTTGGGCGTTTCCACCTGTGTTTGCGTGGCTACAAGAAAAAGGTAACATTGAGCAAATGGAGATGTACCGCACCTTTAACTGTGGCGTCGGTTTTGTGGTGGTGTTGCCAAAAGACAAAGCTGATGAAGCGATTAAACTGTTAAATGACAACGGTGAAAATGCGTGGAAATTAGGTGAGATTGTTAAACGTGATGGCGAGGCGGTTACTTATCGTTAATCATTAAAATAAAAAAGGTGTATTTATGCAAGTTTTAACTTCAGATTTTAATTATCAAGAATTTGAACCAAATGTGCAACAATTTGTGCCAATGATTGAAAAATTATCGGCAAATGAAAGGTTTGCTTTGGTAAAACTTATCATGAATATGCCTTTTTTAACGATTGAAAAACAATCGGAACAAGAAACACCAAAGAAATTAGCACCGCTTGACGTTAAATTATTTGATACGGTGTATGTGAGCGATGATTTTAATAATTAGAAAAAAATGAACTCAAAACCCCTAAAAATTGCCGTCCTAGTTTCTGGTAGCGGCAGCAATTTACAAGTATTAATTGACAAACAATTAAACAAAAGCCTAAACATTGACATCGTTGGCATCATCAGCAATCGTGCAGACGCATTCGCCCTAGAGCGTGCCAAAAAAGCAAACATCACCACCGCCATCATTGACAAAGACGACAACGGCAAAAAATACACCCGAGTTGGCTTTGAACAAAAAGCCCTAGAAGTGCTAAACGACTGGCAACCCGATTTGGTGGTGTTGGCAGGCTTTATGCGAATTTTAACGCCACTTTTTATAGATGGCGTAACCGCACAAAACGGCTTACACGTGCCAATGATAAACCTACACCCATCACTTTTGCCCAATTATAAAGGCTTGGACACTCACGAGCGTGTGCTAAAAAGTGGTGAAAAATATCACGGCTGTAGCGTGCATTTGGTGACAAGCGAACTAGACGCTGGTGAAGTGATTGCCCAAGCGGTTACCGAAGTGAAACATAGTGAAACCGCTGACGAGTTACAAAACCGTGTGCATACCTTAGAGCATCAGCTTTTGCCGATGGTGGTGAATTTGTTTGCCGAGCAAGTTTTACAGCAAAAAAATGGTGAAATTATTAATAAAGTCGGCGTAGATTTGCCATTAAAATTATTTTTCGCTTAAAAGATTTGACAAAATAAGCCAAAAATAAGATGAAAAGTCAAAAAAACTCACTTTGACATCTTGCAACTATTTGTCAGAACGCTTATAATACACGTTCTAATTTTGAGAGCCCTCGTTTCCCAGACACTCACTCTCAACTATTAACTTAATTTAAGGTTTTTAAACATGAAAACTATCAGTGCTAGACCACATGAAGTGACTCACGATTGGTATATCGTAGACGCTGAAGGTAAAACGCTTGGTCGCCTAGCGAGTGAAATCGCATCTCGCTTACGTGGTAAGCATAAGCCATCATACACACCACACGTTGATACAGGCGATTATATCGTTGTTATCAATGCGGATAAAGTTGCTGTAACAGGCAAAAAAGCCCAAGACAAAAAATACTACCGTCACACAGGCTATCCAGGTGGTATTAAAGAAACTAATTTCACAAAATTAATCGCACACAAACCAGAAGACGTACTACACAAAGCCGTTAAAGGTATGTTGCCAAAAGGCCCATTGGGCTATGCGATGATTAAAAAGCTAAAACTGTATGCAGGTACTGAGCATCCACATACTGCTCAACAACCTCAAGTATTAGACATCTAAGGAGAAACACATGGAACGCAACTACGGTACAGGTCGTCGTAAAACCTCAACAGCTCGTGTGTTTTTGTCTGCAGGTTCTGGTAACATCATCGTAAATGGTAAACCACTTGACGAATATTTTGGTCGTGAAACTTCTGTGATGGTTGTACGTCAGCCATTAGAATTGTTAGATTCAGCAGACAAATATGATATCTATGTAACTGTAAAAGGTGGCGGTATCAATGGTCAAGCAGGTGCAATCCGTCATGGTATTACTCGTGCGTTGATTGATTCTGACGAAACATTAAAACCAGCACTAAAAGAAGCAGGTTTTGTAACTCGTGATGCTCGTGAAGTTGAACGTAAAAAATTGGGTTTACGCAAAGCTCGTAAACGTCCACAATACTCAAAGCGTTAATTTTATATTGCGTTTTTGTTGTGCAATTTTACAAAAAAAGCCCTTGTTTTTCGCAAGGGTTTTTTATTTTTTCATTTTGTAATTTATTTTATTACAAAAATAGCTTAAAATATGTATAATTCTTAAAATTTAGGCAAAGCAACAGTAGCATTTAATTCGCAACTGATTTAAAATAACCATATATTTATTGTGGTTATGTTATTATATGTTTTTGTGATAAATTTTGTGATGTGTTTATCTGATTTATCATATAAATTTTATCGTGATGTAATCAATAATCTTTTTTTTAATGGTTTTGACCTATCCTTAATAATGGGTTATTAGAGTTGATTTATTTGATTCTGATTTGACCACAGCCAATTTAGTAGCCATTAATGTAGCCACATTTAGCCATGTTAATAGTTTTGCTATTAGGTGAGCGATGGATTAAACATTAAGCTGGAGGAAGTATTAATGAGCCATGCCGAAGGCGTTGATTTAAAACGCCGTAGAGTATTAATCGCATCAACTGCCGCGATGGGGGCAGTAGGTGTTGCAGCGATTGCAACGCCGTTTGTTCGTTCTTGGTATCCGAGTGCAAAAGCAGAAGCCGCTGGTGCTCCTGTAACGCAGGATATCAGTAGTATTGACGCTGGACAAATGGTGGTTGTGAAATATCGTGGTAAGCCCATCTATATTGTTAAGCGTACAAAAGAGATGATGGACAATCTAGCCAAGGTCGAAAGTAGCCTTGCTGACCCAAATTCTGATGGTTCGCTACAGCCAGAGTATTGTAAAAACCAATCACGCTCTAAAGATAATTCTGAAGTGTTGGTGTGTGAGGGGGTTTGTACGCATTTGGGCTGTGCACCTGCGTTCCGTCCTGAGGTTGGTGCTGCTGATTTAGGTGGTGCTAGCTGGCTTGGTGGGTTCTTCTGCCCTTGTCATGGTTCAAAATATGACTTGGCAGGTCGTGTGCTTAGAGGGCAACCTGCACCTCGTAATTTGCCGATTCCAGACTATAATCTCAGCGGTACGATTTTAACGGTGGGGGTAGCTTAAGATGAGTATGGGTAAAAGATTGATGAATTGGGTGGATGCACGCTTTCCTGCGACTGAAACCTATGAATATCATATGTCAAAATACTATGCACCAAAAAACTTTAACTTTTGGTATTTTTTTGGTGTGTTGTCAATGGTGGTTTTGGTAAACCAGTTGGTAACAGGTATTTGGCTAACCATGATGTTTAATCCAAGTGCAGAAGGTGCTTTTGCTTCTTTGGAATATATTATGCGTGATGTTGAGGGCGGTTGGTTAATCCGTTATATGCACTCAACGGGGGCTTCGGCATTTTTCGTTGTGGTTTATTTGCATATGTTCCGTGGTCTTCTTTATGGTTCTTACAAAAAACCTCGTGAGCTTGTTTGGCTGATTGGTATGGGTATTTATCTGTGCTTGATGGCAGAGGGCTTCTTTGGTTATTTGTTACCTTGGGGTAATATGTCATTTTGGGGTGCACAGGTTATTTTGAACTTGCCTGCGGCGATTCCTTTTATTGGTGATGCGTTGGGCGAATGGGTAAAAGGGGATTATATTATCTCTGGTATTACTTTGAACCGTTTCTTTGCATTGCACGTTGTGGCGATTCCTTTGATTTTGGTCGGTTTGGTATTTGTGCATTTGGTTGCTTTGCACCATGTTGGTTCTAATAACCCAGACGGTATCGATATCAAAAAATTAAAAGACAAAAATGGCGTGCCACTAGATGGCGTTGCGTTCCACCCATATTATACTGTGCATGACCTTGTGGGTATTGTGGTGTTCTTTATTGTGTTCTTCTCTGTGGTATTCTTCTTCCCAGAAGGGGGCGGTTTCTTCCTTGAACCACCTAACTTTGAAGCGGCAAATCCATTGAAAACACCTGCACACATTGCACCAGTTTGGTATTATACACCTTTCTACGCCATGCTTCGTGCGACACCTTCTATGTTTGGTTCTGCCTTACCAGGGGTGATTGTGATGGGTGCGTCAATTGCAATCTTATTTGTGTTGCCTTGGTTAGACAAATCACCAGTACGTTCAATCCGCTACAAAGGTATTTTGTCAAAAATCGCTTTGGTTGTCTTTGTGGTTAGCTTCTTAATCTTGGGCTACTTGGGTGTGATTCCATCAAGCAATACAGCGACTTTGGTTGCACGTATTTGTACAATTTTATATTTCTTGTATTTCTTATTGATGCCAATTTATACATCAATTGAAAAATGTAAACAGCCACCTGAACGTGTAACTGGAGGTCATTAATGAAAGCTATCAATAAAGTAATCGCTGGATTGGGACTGACCGTTGCACTGGGGCTTGGAGCAAGTTCTGCCCAAGCTGCTGGCGGTCATGGTTGTGGTACTTATAAAGATGTAGAGGGTAAAGAGCAAACGCTACATTGTGAGTCTGCACCAATTGATTTGACCAATAAGCCATCAATCCAACGTGGTGCTTCTATGTTTATGAGTTACTGTGTGGGCTGTCATACCGCCCAATACGTGCGTTACTCAAAAATGTACAAAGACTTAGATATTCCAAAAGAGTTGGTTGAAAAGTATCTTATGCTAACCACTGACCAAGTGGGCGACCATATCACCGCAAAAATTGACCCTGAACTACAAAGTTCATGGTTCGGTGCGGCACCGCCTGATTTGTCTATGGAAACACGTTTGCGTGGTAATGACTGGGTTTATACTTATTTATTAGCCTTCTATGAAGACCCAAGCCGTCCTTGGGGTTCTAATAATATCGTATTGCCAAATGCCGCCATGCCACACGTTTTGCATGATATGCAAATGAACACGTCAAAAGAACAATACCGCCAAAACATTGGCGATATCGTAAACTTTATGGCGTGGATGGCAGAGCCACAAGCCCATCAACGTAAAATCTACGGTTTTTGGGTAGTGCTATTCTTATTGGCATTGTTAATTCCTGTTTACTTGCTAAACAAAGAATTTTGGAAAGATGTCAAATAATTGCACATTTGCTTATACAAAAAAAGGTAGTTTCGGCTACCTTTTTTTATTTTTAACAAATAACAGCCGAATAAATTTGTGTTAAAATAGGCTTTATGCAAAACCAAACTTTTAATCCGACCAACAAAATTTTATTATATGCCGATGATGGTTATTTAAGCCATCAAGTTCGGTTGGTTTTGCTTGAAAAACAGCTGGAATTTGATGAGATTGGTTTGGACGATGAAGACCGTTTTTTAAATCAATATGAAGATTTAGCCGATTTAAACCCTTATAACACCTTGCCTGTGTTGGTGTATCGGGATTTGATTTTGTATCAAAATTTGGTGATTTTTGAATATTTAGAAGACCGCTATTACCAAAACAAACTTTTGCCAGACAATCCTGCTGACCGAGCCAATTATCGCCAACTGATTTGGCGGATTAATCAAGATTGGATTGCCAAATCGCATATTTTATTGACCCATACCGATACGCTGGATAAAAAACAAGCCGAAATTACTCGCAAAGAATTGACCGATTCGTTGGTAACGTTATCGCCATTGTTTGCTCATAAGCCATTTTTTTTGTCGGACAAATTTGGGCTATGTGATTGTATTTTAGCCAGCGTTTTGTGGCGTTTGGACAAAATGCAAATTGATTTACCCAGTCATTTATGCCGTCCGATTTTAAATTATCAACAACGCATTTTTAGCCGAGAAATGTTCAAAAAAAGTTGTCAGCCTTTGTGATAATTTTTAACAAACTTTATACAAATTGTTTTGGCAAATTTCACAATTGGCTATGTTAATATAATCTTTTTCACTTAAATTTGAGTTTATTATGGATACCATCAATTTAGACGATTTAACCCCAACTCGCCCTTACATGGTCAAAGCCATGTTTGAATGGCTAGAAGACAACCACTTGACCCCTTATATCATGGTCGATACCACCTTCCCCCATGTCGTTGTGCCGACCGAATTTATCCAAGACAACCGCATTGTGCTAAGCATTGCCAACCGTTCTACCCATCAATTTCACATGGATAACGAATTTATCAATTTTCAAGGGCGTTTTGGCGGTGTGTCAAAAGAAATTTGGGTGCCATTTTATGCGGTGATGGGTATTTATGCCAAAGAAAGCAATCATTTGGGTATGTTTTTTGACCCCAACGAATATGACGGACAGGATTTGGAAAAAACGGCAAAAACCAATGCCAATCACTCATCAAAAGATGATGGACAAAAAGAAAAACCAAGCCGTCCACGCCGCGAAAATACCGCAGGATTAAAGGTATTAAAATAAAGTGTTTTTTTGTAAAAATTTACTAGGCGATTGTAAAATAAACTGCTAAAATAGATGTTAAGTGTTTTGTTAAAAATGATAACTTTAAGTTATGGTTTTTAATATTTTATTGATTCAACATTTCACAATATGGGGCGTTTTTGTGTTGATAACATCTCGTAAATTTTTTTGGCAACATTTTTTGCAATATCATGTGGCGATTGGCGGTGTGTTGGGTGCGTGTTTAGTCTTGACTGCTTGTAGTTAGTCAACTTCAGAACAACAACCCACCAAAGACAACGCCCAAACCGCAAGCGTACAGCAAGCCACGCCTGTCAATGCTGAGAAAAAACATTGCGGTAACAGCGATTGTAGACCACCCAGCACTTGATGCGGTGCGAAAAGGCATGATTGAGCAGTTGGCAACCGAAGGCTATGCCGAAGGGCAAAATTTGACGATTAATTATCAATCGGCACAAGGTAGCAGTGCGACCGCAGGGCAGATTGCCAAGCAGTTTATCGCTGATAAACCTGATGCGATTGTGGCGATTTCTATACCGTCTGCACAGCCGATCGTCGCAGGGACGAGTAGTATTCCTATGATTTTTTCGGCAGTTACCGACCCTGTTACCGCAAAACTTGTGCCAAAACTTGATGGTTCTGGCACGAATGTTACAGGTGCGTCCAATGCCATTCCACTTGAGCCACAGCTTGAATTTTTCAAACAAGTGTTGCCAAATGTGAAAAATATTGGCTATATTTATAGCCCTGCGAAAGTCAATTCTACCGTGATTTTAAAAAATCTAAAAGCCAAAGCAGGCGAAATGGGGCTAAATGTCATTGATGCGACTGCAAATTCTAGCACTGAGATTGCGATGGCAGGGCGTAGTTTGGCAGAAAAAGTAGATGTCATTTACACACCAACGGACAATCATGTGATGTCGGCGTATGAAGCTTTGGCAAAAGTGGCGACCGAAAGCAAAAAACCACTATTTTCTATGGAAACCAGTACCACATCTCGTGGGGCAGGGGTCGCCATTGGCGTGGATTATTATGAATTTGGCAAAGAAACAGGCAAAATCGTCAGCCAAGTGTTAAAAGGGTAGTATTCCTGTTTATAAAGTGAACAAATTAAATATTTTTGTCAATCCAAAAGTGGCAAGTTCTCAAGGTTTAACCATTCCGCAAGCCGTCATTGACAAAGCCGATAAAGTAGTAGAATAATTTTTGATATAGATAAAAAGTTAAAAATATTTGGAGAATTATCATGTTTTACCCAACCTTATTAACAAAAAAATTTAGCAAAAGCGTGTTGGTCGGTAGTATCTGTTTAGCAGGGCTTGTCGGCTGTAGCCAACCAAGTGGACAAGGCGAAACAGCCAAAGCCGACAGCACCAATGCCAGTACACCAACGACTGCACCTGCTTCAACAGATACAAGAACGGTCGCCATTACCGCAATCGTGGAGCACCCAGCATTGGATGCGGTGCGTGAAGGCGTGATTGAGCAGTTGGCAAAGGACGGCTATAAAGAAGGTCAAAATTTAAAAATCACCTTTCAATCAGCACAAGGCAACACCGCTACCGCAGGGCAGATTGCCAAACAGTTTGTGGCGGACAATCCTGATGTGATTGTGGCGATTGCCACGCCATCGGCACAGTCTATGGTCGCTGCGACCAAAACCATTCCTGTGGTATTCTCAGCCGTTACTGACCCTGTAGCAGCCAAACTTGTACCATCGTGGGAAGCGTCTGGTACGAATGTATCCGGCGGTTCGGATATTTTGCCACTTGAGCCACAGATTGAATTGATGAAAAAAATCGTGCCAACGGTTAAAAATGTCGGTTATGTGTATAGCCCCGGTGAAGTTAATTCCACCGTTGTGTTAAAACAATTACAAGAAAAATTAAAACCAATGGGTATCAATGTCGTGCCAGCCCCTGCACAACGTTCAACCGATATTCCACAAGCGACTCGCAGTTTACAAGGCAAAGTGGATTTGATTTATACCTCGCTTGATAATAATGTGGTCGCTGCATACGAAGCCTTGTATCAAGCTGCCAAAGAAATCAAAGTACCATTGGTTGCCTCAGACGCAGGCTCTGTACCTCGTGGTGCGGTAGCGGTAATGGGCGTGAATTACAAAACATTGGGACAAGAAACAGGCAAAATCGTAACTCGTGTGTTAAAAGGCGAACAAGTCGGCACAATCAAACCTGTTACCATGCAAAAGTTAGATTTGTACTTAAGCCCAAAACACGCCCAAGAAGTTGGCATTACTTTGTCGCCAGAATTGTTAAAAGAAGCGACAGAAGTTGAGCCAAAGCCTCAAGCAAAACAATAATTTTAAAAAAAACGTTGTGAAACCGATGAAAAATATGTTAATTTATACGGTTTATGTGATGAACCAAGCCGATTTATCGGCTTGGTTTACTTTGACATCTGACTGCTTACTTGATTAAGCAGTTATTTTATTTATTGGACTTGTGATTTTATTATGTCATTACTTGCTTTTTTTGGTGCATTAGAAAGTGGTTTAATTTATGCACTGGTGGCTTTAGGTGTTTATATTTCCTTTCGTGTTTTGGATTTTCCAGACTTGACGGCTGATGGTAGCTTTCCTTTGGGCGGTGCGGTTGCGGGTGTGTCTATCATTGCAGGGTTTAACCCTTGGGTTGCCTGTATTTTTGGTATGTTGGCAGGCGGTTTGGCTGGCATTGTCACAGCGTGGTTGCACGTCAAATTGGGTATTTTGCAATTGCTTGCCAGTATTTTGGTGATGGTGGCGTTGTATTCGGTAAATTTACGCATTATGGACGCACCGAATTTGCCTTTGCTTGGTGAACCCACCGTTTTTGAAGGGCTTGTCAATGACAGTAATGGCTTTTGGATGCGATGTGCGGTGATTGGCGGTGTGGTGATTGGGGTAAAACTGTTGTTAGACTGGTTTTTTAGCACCGAAACAGGACTTGCCATGCGTGCCACAGGTTCAAATTTGCGAATGTCGCAAGCACAGGGCATTCATACGTCTCGCACTATAATCATTGGTATGGCGATTTCTAATGCCTTGATTGCATTGGCAGGGGCGTTATTTGTGCAGACCCAAGGCGGTGCGGATATTTCTATTGGGGTGGGTACGATTGTCATTGGTTTGGCGGCGGTGATTATTGGTGAAACCATCATGCCATCAAAACGTATGCTATTTATCACATTGTCGGTGATTATCGGTGCGATTTTGTACAAGCTGTTTATCCAAATTGCATTATCTAGCGATACCTTACGAGAAATCGGTTTTGGACCGCAAGATTTGAACTTAATTACAGCGTTACTGGTGGTGATTGCGTTAATTTTGCCAAAAATCAAAGCCAATGTTCTTAAAAAACGTACAAAAAACGTACAACCATAAGGAATTATCACCATGATGCAAGCTGAAAATTTACGTTTAACGTTTAATGCAGGCACGCCGATTGAAAATCCTGCGTTGCGTGGCATTAGTCTTCGCATTGAAGAAGGCGAGTTTGTTACTGTTATCGGTACAAACGGTGCAGGAAAATCCACTTTTTTGAACACCATTGCAGGTACAATCAAAGTAGATAGTGGCAAAATTTCACTAAACGGCATTGACGTAACCAAAAAATCTGCCCACGAACGAGCCAACTGGGTCGCCCGTGTATTCCAAGACCCAATGGCAGGCACTTGCGAAGGTTTAACCATTGAAGAAAACATGGCATTGGCGTACAAGCGTGGCGAAAGTCGCTTTTTAAAATCGGCATTGAACAGCAAAAACCGAGAAATATTCAGAGAAAAACTGGCGATTTTAAAATTGGGCTTGGAAAACCGTTTGACCGACCGCATGGGGTTATTATCGGGCGGACAACGTCAAGCGGTGAGCCTACTGATGGCAAGTTTGCAACCATCAAAAATCCTACTGCTAGATGAACACACCGCCGCCCTTGACCCAAAAACCGCCAGTTTTGTACTGCAATTGACCGACAAAATCGTCAAAGACAACAACTTGACCGCCATGATGGTAACGCACTCCATGCAACAAGCCTTGACACATGGCACACGCACAGTGATGTTACACCAAGGGCAAGTCGTCCTTGATGTGTCAGGTGAACAACGGCAAGGCATGACGGTGCATGATTTGTTAGATATGTTTGAAAAAACTCGTGGCGAAGTGATAGAAGACGACAGTTTAATTTTAAGTTAATTTAAAATTAAAAATGAATTTTTCTAAACAAACCTTTGATTTTTTGTTTAAATACTTGATAAATTAAGGTTAATAAAATTAACATAAAAATCACCTTGGCAAGCTGTTTTTTGCGGGGTGATTTTTTATTGTGCGTCAATTTTTGATTGTTAAAAGTCAATCTTGGATAATGTTGCCATTTTGGTAAAAAGATTAACTGTTGTTGATTAAAATCCAAGGTGCGTAACAAGTCATACATGGCTTGACGTTTTACCAAATAACCCTGCACAAAGATGACCGCCTCGTAATGCTCTCTAAAGGTCAAATAATCTATCAAATTTTTGTCACGATTTAACACTTCTAACAAAAAAATGGCATTGGCGTGTAGGTTTTTTTTGGCAATGGTGTCATCAATTTTGGTCAAAATAGCAGAATCTTGCCACAACAACGCCGTGTTATGCTCATACTTTTCGGCTTTAACATTAAACAAAGTTTTGCGTTTGATTTTTAAATCCATGCCAATATAAGTCACGGTCAAAATAAATTTGGCTTTTTTGCGTTTGCCTTCTTTGCCCAAAAACTCAAGGCGAGCTTGGTCATCTTGGTGATGGTGTAGCCGATAGGTCAGCACGATATCCGCCGATTTTTGTACTTTGGGCGGTGGTTTTGGCGTGACAGGCGGGTGGGCGATTTCGGGTGGCTTTTCTACCAAATATTGTTGATAATAAATCTCGTACTGCAATTTTGCCTGCTCGCAGTCGCTTTCGGTAACTGTCCATGCCAAATTTTTGTGATAATTGGTCGGTAAAATGGTAACGACTTTGCCCATGCGGTGGTCTTGAATGGCGACAAAACAAGTGTCATCTTTTGGGCTATAAAACAACAAATGTTCACGGTGAAACCCTGCGTGCGAGCCAAGCCGAAAATAACCATGATTGTCAAGCAAATGGTTCATTTCGTTGGGCTGTAGTTGGGTGCGTTGCCGTAGGCGTAAAATGGCGTGTTCCGACAAATAGCTAAAACGACTTGCTTGAACAGGGTGTTTTGCCATTTTTTTCTTGCGTTTTTTTGCCATTGTTGTGCCTTTTTATGGTTAAAATATTTGGAAAAATTGGGCGAAAAATAAAATCTTTCTAAGTATTATAGTCCAAAATTTGATAAAGTAAAGATAACAGAATATTGCCAATCATTTACAGATTTTTACACTGAAGTTTGGTACAATAACACCATAGTTTTTTTAAATTTTAAGGATTAAAAATGGTTGATTTAAAATCTTTGTTTGTCAAAGCAGTTGAGGACAAAACCCTAAACGTCAGCGAATATATTTTTATGCCTGAGCGTGTGGACATGGTGGTGCAAGATGGGCGTTTGAGCTGTGTGCTAAATAGCGATGGCAAAGTGGACTTTATTTATCACAAAAACGGCATTACCGAAGTGCGTTCTGGTTTGCGAAAAAGCCCGTTTACTTCATTTCGCAATGAATTACATTATGGTGTGTATGATGATATCGTGGAAGAAGTAATTGAAGCGGTGGAAAAAATCACCAACACCAAGTCCAAATATTTTAATTTTGCTACAGAAGATGTGCAATAACATTTAACAAAAAATGTTCAAAAAAATGGACGTGTTATGTATGCGTTCATTTTTTTACTTGATTGTTAAAATGTTAAAATTTAGGTCACTCTCAACAACACCCTCCCCCAGCCCCTCCCAATGGAAGGGGAGTTCCCTCCCCCTTGAGGATGAGAAGCACTGCTTCGCAAGAGGGTGGGGCAATAAAATCAATAAATTAGATTTATGATTTAAGAATTAAAAATTTGTTTAAAAAATCGCTTCTAATCGCAATAAACCACCGATCTTATGGTCACGGTTTTCACGCTTGTTGTCTAAATAATCAATATCAGTTTGCAAAAATAACCAATCTTTCCAAATCGGTTGTCGCCATGAAGCGACCACGCCTTTGCGGTTGGTTGTCATTTGATTGTCATTGATATGACCGTCCGTATATAAGCCATAACTAAACTTTCGTTGATTTTTATAAAAATGCGTGTGCAAAAGTGATGAATTCCAATCAAAATCATCATCGCTGTTGTCTTGATAATGAACATTGAACGGCAAACTAATCGTGGTATTGCTGTCTTGTTGATAATTGACTTCCCAATAACTAAAAAATTCGTTTTTATCACGCTTGCTATAACGGTAGGTTTGCTCGGTAAACAGCCGTGTTTGCTCGTTTAATTGCCAATCTTTGCTCGCTTGCACCTTCGCAAAAATGTTGCCATGCGAACGAATACCAATGTCAAAGTCGGTGTCAAACGGCAATTTTTCACTAAAATCCGACCAACGCACCGCCAAAGACGAATGTTCTTTGACATCTTGTTTAAAAGTGCTGTTTGGGTCTAACTGATTTTGGGGTAGTGGGGCGTGAATGTTGGTACGATTTGCCACATCGTCAAGACGCTCGTCCCCAAATACGATGCTTAGTCTACGTTCTAACGTGGGTAGTTTGACTTTGCCTCGCACGCGGATTTTACTGGTCGTGCCGTCCGTTTCATTCCAACTGGTGTCCGATATCAGACGCAAACTGGCATTGGCAGGTTTGTTTGGGTCGGTTGTGCCAAACCAATCATCCATTGTTTGAGCTATTTTATCAAGGATTTTGCCTGTTTGTTCGTGTTTTTTATCTACCCAACTGTTATTTGGTTGTTCTTGGGGTAAAAAAATACCATAATTTTTGTCAAAATCATTTGGCAAAACATGGTTATCTTGATTAATCTCTTGAGCAAATGCCAATATCGGCAAACTTGTCAAACCGCATAGTATTGTTTTTAAACAATTTTCCATAAAAATCCTTTTGCAAAATTATGGCGTGGTTTTGGTATCGGCTGGCAAATCCACATAATTTGGCAATGTTGGGCTGACAAATCGGCGTGGCAACATCAAACCATAAGGATAACGCCCCCAGCCAAACGGATACCAGTCGTTATAATAAAAATCCTGCAAGGCACGCTCACGCTGATAATGGGCATAGCCCTCGTCATGCGATTTTAACAAATCCAGCGTCATATCAGGTGGACACACATTGTTAAAGGCAAAGCCCTCTCGCCCAAGTTGATAGGCACGCAAAGGCGTACAATATTTTTGTAAACCCGCCTCACGCCCTTGTTGCCACTCGGTTTTTACGACAGGTAAGCTACCGCACGCCTCACGGTGTTTTTGGATAAAATCCGCCGAACGCCCCAACAGCCCATCTTGATAACCAATCGCCTGCCAGTTGGCAGATTGGCATTGGGTGGTGGTTAAAGTGGGTTTTGGTGTGGTGGCACAGCCTGTTAAACTGAATATGGTCAAGGCAACAGTACAAAACAGCATTTGATTTTTCATCAAAATTCTCATCATGAAAGTTATATGTTATTATAAAATAAATAAATGATTTTTTGTAACGTTTTTGACAAAGGGGCATAAAAATATGAATAAAATTTTGATTGCTAACCAAAAAGGCGGTTGTGGCAAAACTTCCATCGCAACCAATCTTGCCACTGCTTTGGCAAATCTGTATACCGATGAGCAACAGATTTTTTTGGCAGATACCGACCCACAAAAATCCAGCCTGCGTTGGCTAAAAATTCGCCCAAAAACAGTCGCACCGATTACCGCTTTGGACTGGCGGGATGAGCGAAATATCGGCAATCTGCCTGAAAATACTGACAAAAATGATTGGCTGATTATTGATGGACAAGGGGCGATGGGGGCGGAAAAACTGGCACAACTGGTGGCTGAATGTAAAATTGTGTTGATTCCCGCAATACCGTCTTTTTTTGATGTGGACAGTACCAAACGGTTTTTAAAGAATTTAGAAGAAATCAAACGGGTCAAAAAAGGCAAAGTGGCGATTTATTTGGTGGCTAATCGGGTGCGTAGTCAGTTTTTGTTAGATGGCGAACCGACTGATAAGGCGTTGCAGATGTTTGATAAAATCGGTGAAATACCGTTGGCATGGATTAGCGAGCGGAGTATTTATCAGTTGTTGGCGGAGCATGGGTTGTCGGTGTTTGATAAAACCCAAAAACCGTATCGTGAAATGCAACAACAATGGCAACCGATTTTAGATGTGTTGATAGATGATACACAGGTGTTAAAAGAAAAAATCGTCAAAAATAGCGTTTGGTATGAGTGATTGGGTTTGCATAGATTAGCAGTCATTATATACTACAAAAAAAACTAACTTATTGTAAATTATCAAGAAAAACTAAAATAAAAAATCACAATTGTGAATCAAGCCAAATATGTTTTAAGAAAACACAATGACATTGATAAGTAACAATTTCTATTTTTATCAAAAATAAGTGGCATTGCTTCGTAAGGTTTCGCTTTAACTCTATGTTAAACATCTTAAAAGTTAAAAGCTTTACGAAAATGGCGTGGAATTTAATCCTAATCTATTTTAACCACTTATTTTTTGTCGTCAAAAGACGTTAAGGGGGCAAATTTTACCGCTTGATTGCTTGGCAATTCGTGGGTGGTTTGCAGTCGCCAATTGTTGTCTGGGTTATGGACGATGATATAATATTTGCCTTTGCCATCGTCTAGTTGTACTTGCCCTGTGTAGGTGATTTGTGGCGAATTGGCTTGACGTTTGATAACAAAATCACGGTCTTTTTGGATTTGGGTGGCGTGCGAAATTTGTACATTTAATGTATCAGGGATTTTAAAATCAGGTGATTGGCTGGGGTGTAATACAAAACTGACATTTTGTTGGTTAATTGTCATTTCGCCTGACAATTTTAAATCATGTGCCAATTTATCTTTTGATACATCTGCGTACAGGGTTTTGCCGTCCATATACCAGTCATCACGCACGGTAGAATCTTTGATTTGCACCGAATAAAAAATAAACCAAATACAGGCAATGACCACAAATACAGGAATGCCAATGACAAAAATCCAAACCATATAATTTTTGTACCAAAGTTTTGAGATGGGTTTTTGTTGGGTATCGGTTGAATTTGACATAACATTTCTCAATTTTTTAAAAGTATTATTATAACAAAAAATCATTATAACAAAAATTCGCACAAAATTTTTTATAAAACTATGAAAAAAGCCAACTTTTTATCAAGTTGGCTTTTATAAAAATCAACATTATTAATCTGTGGTAAAGACATTTTCTTTAACAGCTTTATATTTACCACCATCATCAACGCTGACAACCTCAAGCTGAATTGGTGTTTTGCTTTGGGTAATCACTTTAGGGTCGCCGATAATACTGATTGGCATATCATAACTCTCACTTGGCTCAAGTGGAATGGTTTTAAAACGGCTGTCTAAACTCAAACCATCTTGTGGCAACAGACGAATGCTGTATTCGTGTGCCTGCTGAGTTTTGTTGGTAATTTTAATAATATAAGTATTTTCCACCATGCCTTGAGCGTTCACCGATGATAATTGGTTACGGTCTCGGCGAATGTCTAGCTGTAACGGCACACGACCTGATAAGGTAAAAATCGCTCCTGCAAATAATGCTGTCAAAACAAACATATAAGCAAACAAACGTGGACGTAAAATCTTACTTGGTTGATTTTCTTCTAACTGACGCTCAGTAGAATAACGAATCAAACCACGTGGCAAACCGACCTTATCCATAATGTCATTACACGCATCAATACACGCTGCACATTGAATACACTCAACTTGCAAACCATCACGAATATCAATTCCAGTCGGACACACCTGCACACACATTGTGCAGTTTACGCAGTCGCCAAGACTTGGGTCTTCTTTGCCTTTTTTTCTTGCCCCACGTGGCTCGCCACGCTTATAATCATACGACACAATCAAAGTATCTTTGTCAAACATTACACTTTGGAAACGACCGTAAGGGCAAATATGCGTACACATATGTTCACGCATATAACCTGCATTAATATAAGTACAAAACCCAAAAATAAACAACGAAGTCCAAGTTAGCGTACTCCAGTTTGGCACAGGAATACCCGCAAGCGTTGCCCAACTATGGTACATATAATCCGTACCCACCGCATAACTGGTAAAAGTCGTTGCCGTAATAATCGCAATCAACACCCAAATAACCTGAACAATCCCACGCTTGAGAATCTTCTCACCATTCCAAGGCTGTTTATCCATCTTAAATTGCTTATTACGCTCACCAATCACCAACTTTTCAGTATATTGATACATATGCGTCCAAATCGTCTGCGGACACGCATAACCGCACCATACACGACCTGCATAAACCGTCACAAAAAACAACGAAAACGCCGCAATAATAAAGAAAAACGCAAAGAAAAAGATATCTTGAGGCAAAAATGTCATGCCAAAAATATAAATACGTTGTCCTGTAAAATCAAACCAAATCGCCTGACGACCTTCATAACGAATCCAAGGCAACACCAAAAACAGCACAAACAAAAAATACATACTGACAACACGGATATTTTGATAAAAACCTGTCACAAAACGAGGGTGAACCCGCTTTTTAGTCGCATCAATCTCATGTACAGGAATATAATTATTATCAGCCATAATATTATCCTATTTTATTCAAATAAAGACTATATAAATAACAAGCTAGCAAATAGAAAAAAACTAAAAGCTGGCAAAATATATATCTATTATACACCAAAACCATCCACAAAGCCCAACAAATAATAACCAAACAAAAAAATTGAAAAATTAAAACAATAAAACCTTTAAAAACAAAAACTTATACAAAAATCATAAAAATATTTGAAAATAACCCAAAAAACTATTGACACCCCCAGCTAAAAACTATAAAATACGCACCCACAGACGGACGAGCTAACTAAAGGCGAAAACAAAGCTTTAACAGAGTGAGAAAGTCAAAACTTTTGAAAAAAAGTAAAAAATACATATTGACAACATAAAATAACATGATAAAATATGTATCTTTCCTATTCAGACGATGAAAGGAACAAAAAACTCAATAAAAGACAAGAAACACAAAGACAACTTGTGTAGGTTTTCATACTTGTGAAGAAATAAATGGATAGAGAAGTTAAAGTCTTTTTTAGTAGATAAGCTAGCAATAGTTTATCTATTAAGCAGGAATAGCGAAGCACTATAGAAATAAGTTTATTTATAAATTACGAGTAAGAAGAACTTCGGAAGATGAATTTGAGCTAGTAATAATAAATGAGCGAGAAGATTGAACTGAAGAGTTTGATCATGGCTCAGATTGAACGCTGGCGGCAGGCTTAACACATGCAAGTCGAACGATGAACCCTAGCTTGCTAGGGGGATTAGTGGCGAACGGGTGAGTAACATTTAGGAATCTGCCTCATAATGGGGGATAGCTTGGGGAAACCCAAATTAATACCGCATACGACCCATGGGTGAAAGATGGCATAAGCTGTCGTTATGAGATGAGCCTAAAATGGATTAGCTAGATGGTGAGGTAAAGGCTCACCATGGCGACGATCCATAGCTGGTCTGAGAGGATGATCAGCCACACTGGGACTGAGACACGTCCCAGACTCCTACGGGAGGCAGCAGTGGGGAATATTGGACAATGGGGGGAACCCTGATCCAGCCATGCCGCGTGTGTGAAGAAGGCCTTTTGGTTGTAAAGCACTTTAAGTAGGGAGGAAGACCTAATAATTAACACCTATTAGGAATGACGTTACCTACAGAATAAGCACCGGCTAACTCTGTGCCAGCAGACGCGGTAATACAGAGGGTGCGAGCGTTAATCGGAATTACTGGGCGTAAAGCGAGCGTAGGTGGCTAATTAAGTCACATGTGAAATCCCTGGGCTTAACCTAGGAACTGCATGTGATACTGGTTAGCTAGAGTATGTGAGAGGGGTGTAGAATTCCAGGTGTAGCGGTGAAATGCGTAGAGATCTGGAGGAATACCGATGGCGAAGGCAGCACCCTGGCATAATACTGACACTGAGGTTCGAAAGCGTGGGTAGCAAACAGGATTAGATACCCTGGTAGTCCACGCCGTAAACGATGTCTACTAGCCGTTGGGGTCCATGAGACTTTAGTGGCGCAGTTAACGCGATAAGTAGACCGCCTGGGGAGTACGGCCGCAAGGTTAAAACTCAAATGAATTGACGGGGGCCCGCACAAGCGGTGGAGCATGTGGTTTAATTCGATGCAACGCGAAGAACCTTACCTGGTCTTGACATAGTGAGAATCCTACAGAGATGTGGGAGTGCCTTCGGGAATTCACATACAGGTGCTGCATGGCTGTCGTCAGCTCGTGTCGTGAGATGTTGGGTTAAGTCCCGCAACGAGCGCAACCCTTTTCCTTACTTGCCAGCGGGTAAAGCCGGGAACTTTAAGGATACTGCCAGTGACAAACTGGAGGAAGGCGGGGACGACGTCAAGTCATCATGGCCCTTACGACCAGGGCTACACACGTGCTACAATGGTTGGTACAGAGGGTAGCTACACAGCGATGTGATGCCAATCTCAAAAAGCCAATCGTAGTCCGGATTGGAGTCTGCAACTCGACTCCATGAAGTCGGAATCGCTAGTAATCGCGGATCAGAAAGCCGCGGTGAATACGTTCCCGGGCCTTGTACACACCGCCCGTCACACCATGGGAGTCTATTGCACCAGAAGTAGTTAGCCTAACTTAGGAGGGCGATTACCACGGTGTGGTCGATGACTGGGGTGAAGTCGTAACAAGGTAGCCGTAGGGGAACCTGCGGCTGGATCACCTCCTTAACGAAAGCGAGTATGAGAATCTACAACAAGTTGTGAATGTGTTTTACACTAAAGGGGTCTATAGCTCAGTTGGTTAGAGCACTGCCTTGATAAGGCAGGGGTCATAAGTTCAAGTCTTATTAGACCCACCATATGGGGTTATAGCTCAGTTGGTAGAGCGCCTGCCTTGCACGCAGGAGGTCAGGAGTTCGACTCTCCTTAACTCCACCACATAAAGCAGACAAAGTGATTTTAATAATAAAGACCACTTCAATCTGTTTTATCAGAAAATAAATCATTACCTGACGAAGGAATGATAAATCAATAACAACATAGAGAAATGAGTCTGGGTTAACTATTAGTTCCAACAAATAGTTAACCTTAGTAATCAGCTAATCAGTCCCAAACTGGTTAGATAAAAGTGATTACTTAAAAGTAAAGAGAACTGAATCAAGCGTAAACTTAGGTATAAAATCGTTACGAATAATTACCTATATAAAGCATACTTAAGGTTGTATAGTCAAGTAATGAAGTGCACATGGTGGATGCCTTGGCAGTCAGAGGCGAAGAAAGACGTGACAGCCTGCGAAAAGCGTCGGGGAGGTGGCAATATCCTGTGATCCGGCGATATCTGAATGGGGAAACCCGACTATCATAAGATAGTCATCGTATATAATACGAAGCGAACCGGGAGAAGTGAAACATCTCAGTACCCCGAGGAAAAGAAATCAACCGATATTCCCCAAGTAGCGGCGAGCGAACGGGGAGGAGCCGACTGATTATAACTTAGAAGAACGAGCTGGGAAGCTTGACCGTAGAGGGTGATAGTCCCGTATTTAAAAGGTTATAAGAAGCATATTAAGTAGGGCGGGACACGAGAAATCCTGTCTGAAGATGGGGGGACCATCCTCCAAGGCTAAATACTCCTGACTGACCGATAGTGAACCAGTACCGTGAGGGAAAGGCGAAAAGAACCCCTGTGAGGGGAGTGAAATAGAACCTGAAACCGTGTGCATACAAGCAGTCGGAGCGGACTTGTTCCGTGACGGCGTACCTTTTGTATAATGGGTCAGCGACTTATATTCTGTAGCAAGGTTAACCGAATAGGGGAGCCGTAGGGAAACCGAGTCTTAATAGGGCGTCTAGTTGCAGGGTATAGACCCGAAACCGAGTGATCTATCCATGAGCAGGTTGAAAGTGACGTAACAGTTACCGGAGGACCGAACCCACTGTCGTTGAAAAGCCAGGGGATGACTTGTGGATAGGGGTGAAAGGCTAATCAAACTCGGTGATAGCTGGTTCTCCCCGAAAGCTATTTAGGTAGCGCCTCGGACGAATACCATTGGGGGTAGAGCACTGTTTCGGCTAGGGGGTCATCCCGACTTACCAAACCGATGCAAACTCCGAATACCGATGAGTAATATCCGGGAGACAGACAGCGGGTGCTAACGTCCGTTGTCAAGAGGGAAACAACCCAGACCGCCAGCTAATACAAATTCCTAGTTAAGTGGGAAACGATGTGGGAAGGCACAGACAGCTAGGAGGTTGGCTTAGAAGCAGCCACCCTTTAAAGAAAGCGTAATAGCTCACTAGTCGAGTCGGCCTGCGCGGAAGATGTAACGGGGCTCAAACTAGGAGCCGAAGCTGCGGATTTAATTGTTTCAATTAAGTGGTAGGGGAGCATTGTGTAAGCCGATGAAGGTGTATTGTAAGGTATGCTGGAGGTATCACAAGAGCGAATGCTGACGTGAGTAACGACAAAACGGGTGAAAAGCCCGTTCGCCGGAAGACCAAGGGTTCCAGTCCAACGTTAATCGGGGCTGGGTGAGTCGACCCCTAAGGCGAGTGAAAGGCGTAGTCGATGGGAAATTGGTTAATATTCCAATACTTGTTTATGATGCGATGGAGGGACGGAGAAGGTTATGCCAGCCTGGCGATGGTTGTCCAGGTGGAAGGATGTAGTTAGATTGAGTAGGCAAATCCGCTCGATTAGTAATGAGATCTGATAGCAAGCTGTACATGTACAGCGAAGTGGCAAATACCCTGCTTCCAGGAAAAGCTTCTAAGCGATAGTCATAAAGAAATCGTACCCGAAACCGACACAGGTGGTCAGGTAGAGAATACTAAGGCGCTTGAGAGAACTCTGCTGAAGGAACTAGGCAAAATGGTACCGTAACTTCGGGAGAAGGTACGCTGCCGATGGTGAGTAGTCATGCACTACAAAGCTATTGGCAGTCGCAGATACCAGGCCGCTGCAACTGTTTATTAAAAACACAGCACTCTGCAAACACGAAAGTGGACGTATAGGGTGTGATGCCTGCCCGGTGCTGGAAGGTTAATTGATGGGGTTAGCGTAAGCGAAGCTCTTGATCGAAGCCCCAGTAAACGGCGGCCGTAACTATAACGGTCCTAAGGTAGCGAAATTCCTTGTCGGGTAAGTTCCGACCTGCACGAATGGCATAATGATGGCGGCGCTGTCTCCAGCAGAGACTCAGTGAAATCGAAATCGCAGTGAAGATGCTGTGTACCCGCGGCTAGACGGAAAGACCCCGTGAACCTTTACTACAGCTTTACATTGAACTTTGACCTAACTTGTGTAGGATAGGTGGGAGGCTTTGAAGCAGATACGCCAGTATTTGTGGAGCCAACCTTGAAATACCACCCTGGTTATGTTGGGGTTCTAACTTAGAATTAACAAATTCAAGGACAATGTATGGTGGGTAGTTTGACTGGGGCGGTCTCCTCCTAAAGAGTAACGGAGGAGTACGAAGGTGCGCTCAGAACGGTCGGAAATCGTTCGAAGAGTATAAAGGCAAAAGCGCGCTTAACTGCGAGACCCACAAGTCGAGCAGGTACGAAAGTAGGTCTTAGTGATCCGGTGGTTCTGTATGGAAGGGCCAGCCATCGCTCAACGGATAAAAGGTACTCTGGGGATAACAGGCTGATACCGCCCAAGAGTTCATATCGACGGCGGTGTTTGGCACCTCGATGTCGGCTCATCTCATCCTGGGGCTGAAGCAGGTCCCAAGGGTATGGCTGTTCGCCATTTAAAGAGGTACGCGAGCTGGGTTTAGAACGTCGTGAGACAGTTCGGTCCCTATCTACCGTGGGCGTTGGAAATTTGAGAGGATCTGCTCCTAGTACGAGAGGACCAGAGTGGACGAACCTCTGGTGTTTCGGTTGTGACGCCAGTCGCATTGCCGAGTAGCTATGTTCGGATGGGATAACCGCTGAAAGCATCTAAGCGGGAAGCCCACCTTAAGATTAGATTTCCCTAAAGAGCCGTTGTAGACTACGACGTTGATAGGTTGGGTGTGGAAGCATGGTGACATGTGTAGCTAACCAATACTAATTGCTCGTTTGGCTTGACTATACAACGCTTAAGTGTGTTGTTAGTTATTCTGATTTTATATCACCTTGATTTAGTTCAATTTTATTTGCTTTACTTAATATCTTATATGATATAAGTATATCAGACCATTCCTCTATCCCCTTTTGCTGACGATTATAGCTTGTTGGTCCCACCTGATCCCTTCCCGAACTCAGAAGTGAAACAACAATACGCCAATGATAGTGTGGTTCTCCATGTGAAAGTAGGTCATCGTCAGCTCCTTATATCCTAAGCCCCCTCGCAATCGTGAGGGGGTTTTTATTTGACTCAAATTTATCCTTTAAATAAAGGCACAATCTATGAGATTGTGCCTTTGTTTGTTTTAAGAATAGTTGGTGTTTTTAATGAAAGATTTTTTCAATGGAGTTTTTATCAAAATGGTAAACTTTTCCACAAAATCCACAATCTAATCCAATTTGACCACCTTGTTCTTCTACCAGTTGTAAAGCCTGATTTTTGCCAAGTTGAAAAATAGCTGTATGACTTTTTTCTTCTGAACAGGTGCAACCAAAAGCCAGTTTTACTGCTTCGGGTGCAATCACATCTTCTTCATGGTATAGGCGGTATAAGATTTCATTGGCTTCTAATGTGGTTAATTCGTCTGCTTTTAGCGTGTTGGTTAACATTCTTAAGCGAGGAAATAGGTCATTGTCAATCTGTTCTTGTTCGTCTTTGTTATGTGGTAATAACTGCACAAGAATACCACCTGCTTGTTCACCATCGCAAGCAAGATTGATAATGGTTGGGATTTGTACAGATTGTTGTTGATAGTGTGTTAAACAATCTGCTAAATTATCAGCAACTCGTTCTACGATGCCTTGATAACCTTCAGTATTTTGGTTCAGTGGATTTTCAGGCTGAATATTGATAAATAATACACCTTCACCTGCTTTGCCAAGCATGGAAAAAGCATCATTTGCGGTAGTTAAATGTTGCCAATCGCCTTGCCAGTCGGCAAGTCCACGAATATGTCCATTGCTATCACACTCCGCCATTGCCCATTTTAGGCTTGTGGTGTTATCATCTAATGTTTGATTGTTTTGCAGTTGAATGGATAACCGTCCATCTATTTTTAGCGTGCTGATTAACAAACCTGCGGAAACGAGCATTTCTCCCAACAGTTTTTGCAATGCAATTGGATAGTTTTTTTGTTTGATGACATCTTGATAGCTGTCGGCAAGTCTAACGACATCGCCACGGACAGGGCTATTTTCAATAAAAAAACGTTGACGTAAGTTATTTTGCATAAGTTTGATTCCTAATAACAAATGTGAGTTTTATAATGGGGGTATTTTTTTGAATTCAAAGCTAAATTATTTCTCTTTTGAACGGTGAAATTTTACAGACTAATGGAAATAATGGGTTTTTTAAATAAAAAAAGTTTGCTAATTTTGATTTAATCAAATTTGATTTTTTAATTTTTTTTGTAGTAGTTTTTTAAGATTAGTGGTAGAGTAGAATTATTTATATAAATGGATTTTTTCCTTATTGGTCAATCAAACTTTTTAAGGTGAATGGGTGTAGAATTGAAAGTAAAATGTGGTTTTATCATTGTGTTAAATGCAATCATGCTGGTGGGTTGTGGTAAATTAACGATAGAAGACGCTCAACCCACATTAACAAGCAAAAATACAACCTTGGATAAAATTCGTGCAACCAATACGCTTGTGGTCGGTTTTCATGATAGACCTGCACCATTTTCTTATGTGCCAAACGGTAGTGCCACGCCGATAGGTTATGCCATTGATATTGAAAATCATTTGATAAACGCTGTCAAGTTGGCTGTGAATATGCCAAATTTGGACGTACAGTGGAAACGTATTGAAGCCAGTGAACGGATAAACGCTGTTAAAACTGGTATGGTAGATTTTGAGTGCAGTACAATAACCAATACGTTAGCACGTCAACAGGAAGTCAGTTTTTCTATGGGATTTTTTGTGGTAACTTCTAGTTTTTTGGTGCATAAGAATCAAAATTTTACAGGTTATCAAGATTTAAACAATCAAAAAGTTGGCGTTGTTAAAAATTCTGTTTCTGAGAAAATCCTGCACGATTATGTGAAAAATCATGCCACAAAAATCAAAATCGTACAAATAGATTCCGAAAATATTGAAAATGCGTTACAAACAGGCATGGTAGATATGTTGTTTAGCGATGATGTTTTGTTGGCAAACAATCGTATGAATTTGAAAAAACCTGACGAATGGCAAATTGTCGGTGAGCCGAATAATTATGAAATTTATGGCTGTACGCTGGGAAAAAATGATGATACATTTAAAAAAGTGATTGATAACAGTCTGTTAGATTTGTATGCCACAGGCAAAATATATCAGATGTATGATAAATGGTTTAAAACACCACTGCCAAAACTTGGCAAAAATTTAAACTATAGCCTATCAGTAGAAAATGCCAAGTTATTTGCAAAACCTTATGATACGCCAGTACCAAGTGATATTAGCAAAGCCACACAAAATATTTCAAAGGGTTTTAAGACTGATTAACACAATGATGACGTATACCAAAAAAGCGACTGAATATTCAATCGCTTTTTTAATTTTAAAACGTTTGCTTTAAAATTAACGAGTGCGTGGGCAAACTTCGTTGTCCGCAAAGAAGTAAGCAATTTCACGAGCGGCTGATGTGGTAGAATCAGAACCGTGTACCGCATTTTCATCAATGCTGGTTGCAAAATCACGGCGGATTGTGCCTTCGGCTGCGTCTTTTGGGTTGGTTGCACCCATAATATCACGGTGAGCCAATACTGCATTTTCACCTTCTAATACTGATACCACAACTGGGCCTGAAGTCATGAATTTTACAAGGTCGCCATAAAATGGACGCTCTTTGTGTTCTGCGTAAAAACCACCAGCTTTTTCGTCATCAAGGTGCAACATTTTTGCTGCAACGATTTTTAGACCTGATTTTTCAAAACGGCTGTAGATTTCGCCGATGTGGTTGCCACCAACTGCGTCTGGTTTGATGATTGAAAGGGTACGTTCAATTGCCATGATAGTATTCCTATTTTGGGATAAAGTTTAAAAAAATGTATAAAAATAATCAAGATTGAAAAATCAGCGTTGATTATCTGCCTATTATAATCAGATTGTTAAAAAATTACACTAAAAAATCACTTTTTTTGCAAAAAATTTAATTTTTTATTGCAAAAATAATTTTTTGCGGTATTATATTTAGCTTAATTTTACCAATCTTTTTGGTAAAATTGTAGGGCCTATAGCTCAGTTGGTTAGAGCAGAGGACTCATAATCCTTTGGTCCACAGTTCAAGTCTGTGTGGGCCCACCAATTTTAAACCCTCGTAAACCCTTGGTTTATGGGGGTTTTGCTTATCTAAGCAGTCCAGACCATCGGGATTTTATCGACCGTTTTGCGGTACATCATACTAATAGAAACACTGAATCTTATCATTTCCCACAAAGACGAACTGCTTGCCCAAAAAGACAATGATATAGCTACTCTCAAAACCTTGGTCGATCTATAGTTAAAACTGTAATATAATAGGCATTTTACTCAAGTTATCGCTATGCCAAAAATATACGACCAAGACCTACGAGACAAAGCTATCAGCAACTGGCAAAAGACAGGCAACAAAAGCAAAACAGCCAGACTCTTTGAAATCAACCGTAACACCGCCTTTGAAAATTACGTCAAATCTCAAAAGTTTGACACAGCAAAACAACTTAGAGAACAATACTTAAAAGACTATGCTGATATCAGTATTTCATATAACGCTTTGGCTCTAGACTATCAAGAACTAAAAAACTCACTTAATCAAATCCCATAAATGGCGTTGTAATTCATTCAAATCTTTATTCCAACGCCACCTTGCGAAACGGTGTTTCTCATCTTTTAAGTGAAACTCAAAATTTGCGGTTACACCATTAAATTTGGCAAGCCTTCTTTTAGTAAAACTCCAAAAGCTCTCAATGCCATTAATATGACAATTACCGTGTGCAAACTCATGTTTACTGTGGTTTACCCTAAAATGCTTATCATAACTAACATCAACTAAGCCATTATCGCCACGAAAGCCTCTGAATAAATAATGCTATTCACATCAACCCTACCTAGTATCAATGCTTGTAGAGTGCCTTTTTTGCAATCTGGTACAATTTTTAGTATAAACTCTACCATCACGCTCAAAGATACCAAAAACAGGTTGTTTAAGTGTGCCACGACCACGTTTTAGTTTACCATGAAAACCACGTTGGCGTTTTGCTCCAAAATAGCTTTCATCAAGTTCTATTTCACCGTATGATAAGCGTTTATGATTTTTTTGACTTGATAGATGCTTAACTTACTGTTATATTTCATGTTTCTAGTCTAGTATGGGTTGTGTTGCTAGTCTAGAGCCCATTTTTGGTCAAGTTAGAACTGCCAACTATCAAAACATGTTCTTTTTCATGTTCAAACAAAAAAAACTTTGCATGTATATTTTTGTTGTCAGGGGCAAGACGCACCGACACATTGCTAAATTTTAGCAACTCTCGCATGGTGGCTGGTTGGTTAAATCCAAGATAAGAAGAGATAATTATTTTTCCATGCACATTTCTTTGGCTGAAATCAAACAAATGCGTTTTTAACAGATTAATCCCTTCAGTGGTGATAAAAGCCACCAAAAAACAAAAACTTTTTGCTTTATCAATATGATGGGTTAAATCTGTCAAAATAAATTGTTGTTGTGTTACATCATTTACCAATATTTTAGGTGTATGTCCTTTGTTAGGATAATATTAGGCGTCCAAAAATCCATGTTTTAAAGAATCCATTAGGCTGTTATTCGGGTTTTGAGTGTCCAACATGATTTGCTTCATCTATTTTCTAAATCACTCATCATATCATACCAAAATGACAAGTTGTTTTGATTTTTTTTAAATATTGTGGGGTTTGTGAAAATCTTATCAAATTAATGCTTCCACCCAAAAATTTTGTTAAAATAACCGCTTTTTGATGAAATCCTTTTAGCATGCGTTTAAAACAACTCAAACTCGCTGGCTTTAAATCCTTTGCCAACCCAACCACCTTTCACTTTAAACACACCATCACCGCCATTGTCGGACCAAACGGCTGTGGCAAATCCAACGTCATTGACGCTGTGCGTTGGGTCTTGGGCGAAAGCTCCGCCAAACAACTGCGTGGCGGTGCGATGAGCGATGTCATCTTTGCAGGCTCACAAGAAAAATCTGCTAAAAGTCTGGCAAGTGTGGAGCTGGTTTTTGAACACACCCAAGGCGATGATGCAGGGCGTGGCGGTATCAACCACGCTTTAAACCTGTATCACGAGCTGTCCGTCCGCCGTCAGATTACCAAAGACGGCAAGTCCGACTATTTTATCAATGGCACAAAAGTGCGTCGCCGTGATGTAGTTGATGTGTTTTTGGGGACGGGGCTGGGTGCGAGAAGCTATGCGGTGATTGAGCAAGGCATGATTGGGCGGATTATTGACGCTAACGCCATGCAACTGCGTGAATTTATTGAAGAAGCGTCTGGTGTTTCTCGTTATCAAAATCGCCGTGAAGAAACCCAAAGACAGCTAGACATCGCAACTGACAACTTAAGTCGGCTAAAAGACATGACAAGTGAGCTGACCGCCCAACAAAAACGCCTTGAAAAACAAGCCAAAACCGCCAAACAAGCCCAAGAATTTCAACAACACATTGATAAAATTAACCAACAATTATTGGTAAACGAACATTTTAGTTTATACCAGAAACGCCAACAATTAGAAAAAGAGTATCAACTGATTAACCAAAATTTGGAGAAAAAACAACAAATTATTGAGCATTTGACCCATCAACAAAAACAAATTTTAACCCAAAATTATGAGAAACAAATCGCCCAACAAGAACAACAAAACCAATACCAACGCCATTGGCAACAACAGCACGAAACCCAAACTTTGTTTAATCAACAAAACAATTTGCTCAATGAACAACAGTCAAAAATTGTTGAATTAAATACACAAGATAACGAACTTACCAACCAAATTTTACACATTCAAAGCGAACTGGAACAAAACCAAAAAAACCTAACAGATTTACCCAATCAATTAGAAAAAATACAACAACAACTTAGTAATTATAAACAACAAACCCAAGATTTAACTTTGGCACGACAGAAAATTGCCAACCAAATCAGCCAATTACACAAAGACAAACAAGAACTTGACAAACAGCAAGCCATCAATGACAATTTATTAAAAACTAATCAACAGCAGTTGGTTAAAATAAAAAATCAACAAAAACAACACGAGCAACAATACCAAAAATGGCAAGAAAAACAGCAACAAATTGATGAAAACGATGATACTGAGCAAAGCCTGAGTGAAATATTTGACAAAATTTCGGCAATAGAAAATCGTGTTATCAATCGCCAAGAGCAAATTGCCGAGCAAATGGACGAAGTGGAAAGTCTAAAACGCCAACACCAACAAGCCGAACAACAAATTGAAAAATGGCAAACAGAACAAGATACGCTACAAAAACTGTTAAACCATCAAGAACAATTTTTACAAAAACTCAAACAAAATCAACAGGTTGCTAATAATTTGCCTTTGTTGATTGAACAGCTTGAATTGAGCGAAAAAGGCAAAACTTTTAGCAAGATGTTTGATGAATTGTTGCCGATTTTAACCAAATGGACGGTGGCAAATTTTGATGATTTGGCAAATGTGTCAGCCCAAAGTTTTTTAAACAATGAATTATTGTTGAAAAATATTAACAATCAAACCCAAACGCTTGATTTTTTGCGACAGTCGGATTGGGTGTTGTTAAATGATTTGTTGCTAACGCCCAATTTGCCGATGTTTCACAAAATTTGGTGTTGTCAATCGGTGCTAAATGTCACTGATGTGGTGGATATTTTGCCAAAAATTGCCGATAATTGGTTGTTATTTAGCACGCAACAGGGCGATTTTTGGTTGTTTAGTGCGTATTGTTGTGTGAATTTGCACCAAATTTCACAAAATAATGAACAAATACCAAATATTACCCAACGATTTAGCCAGCAACATCGCATTGACGAGTTGCAAGATTTGATTGAAAAACAACATTTGCCGTTGAATCGTTTAAAACAACGACTGCAAGAAGCGATGGTAAGTTTGCAAGAATGGCAAGCCCAAGACCAAGCGGAACGCCAAACGATTGCTCAATTAAACGAGCAAAAACAAAAACTAAACACTCAAAAACTGGAAAAACAACACCAACAAAATCATTTGCAAAGTGAAAAAAATCGCCTTGACGAGCAACAAAAGCATTTAAATAAAGAATTAAGTGAAATTGAACAAATTATTCAACAATTTACCGATAAAGAACAAGATATTAAACAAAAATTGGCAGAAATTCAGCCAGTTTTGGGCGAAGCCATTCATGAACGAGAAAGTTTTGACAACCAGTTAAATCAAGCGATTGCCGAGCAAAAACGCCAAGAATCGGTGGTGAACGAATTAACCATTGCTTTAACCAAAGGGCAGTTACAATGCCAGCACCAAGCGGATAATCAACAAAAACTGCAACAGCAACAACGCCAAATCAAAACCCAAATTGAGCAATTAAATCAATCGGTTGCAAGTTTGCAACAGCAGTTGCCAACTTTGACCGAGCAGTTGGCAAGTTTTGATGAAAAATTAACACAAAGTGAAGGAAAACTACAAGAAATCACCGCAGAGCTTGCCGAATGTGAGCGACAAAAACAGCAGTTGCAACAACAACTAGACCAAACACAGAGTGAATACCAAGCCGAACAGCAGGCGTTTTATGCTTTGGACACGCAAATGGCATTGATAAAACAAAGTAGCGAGCAAGTTGCGGCGAAAATTATTGAACAAAAATTGATTATTGATGAGTTTGATGAAAATCAACTGTTGGCAGATGATGAGGTTGGGCGGTTGCGACAACAGCAACAACATTTTCAACAAAAATTGTCAAATTTGGGTGCGGTGAATTATTCGGCGGTGGCGGAGCTAGAAGAAGTCAATAGTCGGTTATCGCCGATGGACGAGCAGATTGTGGATTTGACCGCCAGTATGGACACGTTGCGAAAGGCGATTGCCGAGATTGACAGCCAAACCAAACAGTTGTTTATGAATATGTTAAAAGAAGTCAATAGCGAGCTAAATCATCTGTTTCAACAAGTGTTCGGTGGTGGACAAGCCCAATTGGTGCTTGCCAATGATGGCAGTGGTAAGGGTTGGCAGGCGGGACTTGAGTTGATGGCACAGCCCAAAGGCAAGAAAAACAGCCGTTTGGCATTGCTCTCTGGTGGCGAAAAGACTTTGACGGCATTAAGTTTAGTGTTTGCGATTTTTAAACAACAACCTGCTCCGTTTTGTGTGCTTGACGAAGTGGACGCACCGCTTGATGATGCCAATGTTGAGCGTTTTGCCAATTTAATCAAAGACTTAGCCAAAGATGTACAGTTTATTTTTATCAGTCATAATAAATTGTCCATGCAGATTGCGGACGATTTAAAAGGCGTAACCATGCCGACTGCGGGGATTTCAAAATTGGTGAGCGTGGATATGAAAGATGTGGCAAAATATTTGGAAAATGGCTAATTTAACAAAAATTATCAAAACTTTTTAACAAAAATTGAAAAAAACTTGGTAATTTTTTGGCAAAATTGACAGTTTTTTGTAGCTCAAAGACCGCTAATCATGGTACTATAACACCATTTTTATTATCATAATTTTTGAAAGGATAATTCGGTATGACCGTGGTTGATGTAATTTCAATATTGGTTGCAATCGGTGCATTGCTTGCGATGTTTTGGGGTGCTTATACGTTATTTTTTACCATGAAACAAGCCAAAAATGCAGGCAATCAGTCCAATTTATTAGATGAAAATGTGGGCGATAAAAATGGTGTACCGATTTTGCCACGCCATCAGCGACCTGAATATAGCGAGTTTCAAGCTGAAACGGACGAAGCCGAGCAGTATGATGAGCATAATACCAAAGTTTTGTCCGCAGAAAATACCACATTGGCACAGTCTGAAAACGTGCAAACCGAACAGGTAAAAACGCCCCATTCGGACACCATGCAAATGTCTGAAAACAACCTTTCTACAACGTCAACAACCAATGATGGCGAAGATGCCTTTCGTGCTTTGGCAAATGCGACAGAAACCATCACCCCAACGGTGCAAACTTTTGACGAACGCAAACTCAAAAAAGAAGGCTTTAGCGATAACAGCCCAATTTTGGACAATCATATCCAAGCTCAAGTGGACAATGACCAAAACAGCCCATTGAATAATGCCGTACAAAATTTGAACATTACCTTGTTTCCCAATGAACAAATGAGCCGTATCGCAGGGCGTGATTTGTTAAAATTATTTGACAAATATGGCTTAAAATTTGGGGCGATGAATATGTTTCATCGTTATGACAACAAAGATGGCACAGGTATGCTGTGGTTTAGCGTGATGATGGTAACAGAAGACGGTATTTTGCCATTTGATTTAAACAAATTGCCTATGCAATACGTCAAAGGTCTGGTGATGTTTGTGGCGTTGCCACACCCAGAAGCGAATCGTGGTTTTGACAGCATGATGAGCGTGGCAGGGCTGTTGGCACAAGACTTGCAGGCGAGCCTATATGATGAAACAGGCAATCCACTTAGCAAAGAAGTGGTCAATGAAATGCGAGAAATTGCCATTAACTTTGGTAAATAATGGATAATATTGCGAAAAAGCTAAGTGAAAACTTGGCTTTTTTTTAGCAATCAATAAAAATCAATTCAATTTATTTAAATAAAAAATTAAAAAACCCTGAGAAAAACTATGTCAAATACCGAACAAAATTCAATCATTCAACAAATGCGAAAATTGATTAATCAATTAAAACAGCATAATCACGCCTATTATGTGCTTGATAATCCAATTTTGCAAGATAGCGAATACGACCAATTACGTTTGCAACTCATTGATTTAGAACAACAATATCCAAATTTAATCCAAGCCGATAGTCCGATTAACACAGTTGGTGATAAACCGTTGCCATTTTTTACCCAAATTACCCATACCATTCCCATGTTATCATTGGGGAATTTGTTTAATTTTGACGATTTGCAAAATTTTATGCGAAGAGTAAACGACCGTTTAGCGGTTAATCAACAAAATCCCGAATACGAAGTTGAGCTAAAATTGGACGGTTTGGCGGTGTCAATTATCTATGAACATGGTAAATTTGTGCAAGCGGTTACTCGTGGCGATGGGCAAACAGGCGAAGATATTAGCCAAAATGTGAAAACTATTCGCAACTTACCGTTGGTGCTAGACGTGGATATTGAGCGATTGGAAGTGCGTGGCGAAGTGCTAATGCCAAAGGCAGGTTTTGCCAAATTAAACCGAGAAGCCGAAAGTCGTGGCGAAAAAACTTTTGCCAATCCACGCAACGCCGCCGCAGGCAGTTTACGCCAACTTGATCCAACGATTGCCAAAAATCGTCCGTTGGCGTTTTATGCCTATTCGGTTAATCAAGGCTTGCCAAGCACGATTACGACACAATTTGACGCTTTAATATGGCTAAACAATCTTGGTTTTACCATTAGCGATATTAAACTTGTCAAAACCGCCCAAGAATTGCAAGATTATTATCTGTCTGTCATTGAAAAACGCCCTAATTTACCGTTTGAAATTGACGGCACGGTGGTAAAAGTCAATGATTTGGCATTGCAAGAACAACTTGGCTTTTTGAGCCGAGAGCCACGTTGGGCGACTGCGTACAAATTCCCTGCCGAAACGGTGATGACACGCCTAAATGCGATAGAATGGCAAGTCGGACGTACAGGGCAACTGACCCCTGTCGGCAAACTTGAGCCTGTCAATGTCGGTGGCGTAACCGTGAGCAACGTAACTTTGCACAACATTGGTGAGATTCATCGCCTTGATATTCGGGCGGGAGATATGGTGAGCGTCCATCGGGCAGGCGATGTTATTCCAAAAGTTACTCGTGTGTGGCTGGACGAACGCCCAAGCGATACCCAAATAGTTGTATTGCCGAACACTTGTCCTGTCTGTGATTCGCCTGTAGTGTTGCCTGAGGGCGAAGCGTTGGCACGCTGTACAGGCGGACTGTTTTGCCCTGCACAACAGCAAGAAGCGTTAATCCATTTTGTCAGCCGAAAAGCGATGGATATTGACGGTTTGGGTGAGCGTTGGTTGATTAGTTTTCACGAACATGGGCTTGTCAAAAATGTGGCGGATATTTATGATTTAAAAAATCATCAACAAGTTTTGATAAATTTGGAAAAATTGGGTGAAAAATCGGTAGAAAATCTGCTAAACGCCATTGAAAAAAGCAAAAATACCACGTTACCACGCTTTATCTATGCGTTGGGCATTCGTGGGGTGGGCGAGAGTACCGCTTTAAACTTGGCAACGCAATTTGGCGAGCTTGAGCCGTTGATGAAAGCGAGTATTAAAGAATTGCAACAAACGCCTGATGTGGGTGAGATTACGGCGGATTTGATTTTTGAGTTTTTCCGAGCCGAGTATAATGTGGAAGTGATTGAACGCTTAATAAAAGCAGGCATAAGTTGGGAAAAAGTCAGTCAAGAACCTATCGGCAATCAACCGCTAAAAGGGCAAAGTTGGGTGATTACAGGCACGCTTACGAGCATGGGGCGAGATGAAGCCAAAGCCAAGTTGCAAGCGTTAGGGGCGAAAGTGTCTGGTAGCGTGTCGGCAAAAACAACGGCACTGTTGGCAGGGGAAAAAGCAGGGAGTAAACTTGCCAATGCCGAAAAATTGGGCGTGAAAGTAGTGACGGAAGATGAATTTCTGAAAATCTTGGAGTGAGTATGAGTAATAGTAGCTATCTCTACTATTTGTGATGTTCAAAAGTGGGGATAGCTTATGAAAATATATTTCCTAAATGGTAATTTAAAGTTCACTAGTTTTTATAGTAGGAACTATTCCCTACTATTCATATCTTCAATGTACAATAATACGTAAGATATCCTAGCGTTATTTCCACTTAAAATAGGACTAATCGCCCTAACTGCTACAACCGCATTAAGCCTAACCGCTTGCACCACTGAAAGCTATCCACACCAAAAATAATATTGGCTAGGATTAAAAAAACCAAACTTGTTGAAGTTTGGTTTTTTTGTGTCTATCCATTTTGCATTTGGTAAAGGTGTATTTGATAAAAGCTAGGCAATAAAAAACCCTTTGTCGTTTAACAAAGGGTTTTTGTATATGGTGGATCGTCCGCGACTCGAACGCGGGACCAACGGATTAAAAGTCCGCTGCTCTACCAACTGAGCTAACGATCCAATGACGGCATATTATACGGATTTTTTTGGGATTTGCAAGTGTTTTTTGAAAAATTTTAACATTTAAACGATTTTATTAAACGGATTGATAATTTTAACAGGCATACCGTCAAAATCTGCTATATTGCGAGTAATCTTTAAGCAAAAATGTCATCAAAAGATTGAACACAGGGTGGCATTTCTGGTAAATCAATATCAGCAACATCAACGTCATCATACGCCATAATCATTTCGTATAAAGTAGGCTCTTTGATTGCTTTTGCAATAACTTGCCCATTATTAGCAAATTGTACGGTTTGTCCGTGTTGCACTTGCATGATTTGTTCAGCAATATTAGGCGGTAATAGGCTTAATTCAATTAACATTTTTTTGTCCTTTTTTATTTTTGACAATTTTATTTTAACATTTAAACACCAAAAAATAAAACCCAACTTTGACATTGGGTTTTATTTAAGAAGTGGTAAAAATTGTAAAATTATTCCCCACCACTTAACGCATCTACAGGGTTTAATCGTGCGGCATTACGAGCAGGAATAAAACCAAAAATCACACCAATTAACGTTGAGCAAATTACCGCCGATACAATGGACGTGGTGGAATAAATCACTTGGAAATTGCCCCCTGCAAAGCTATTAATCGCATAACCAATCGCAAACGCTAGGCACAAGCCCAACACACCGCCTAAAATACACACCAAAATCGCTTCAATCAAAAATTGTTGCAAAATATCACTCTGTCTAGCACCGACCGCCATACGCACGCCGATTTCGCTAGTACGCTCCGTTACCGAAACTAGCATGATATTCATCACGCCAATACCGCCTACAATCAGCGAGATAATCGCAATTGATGAAATGAGTAACGTCATCGTGCTAGTGGTGGATTCAATGGTTTGGCGGATTGAGTCCGAGTTTTGCACCCTAAAATCATCTGTGCCGTGGCGTTGTTCAATTAAATCGGTTACTGCAGCTTCGGCGGCACTGGTAGAAATGCTGTCTTTAATTAACACGACAAACGCATCAACATTATCTTTACCGAGCATTTTTCGCATCACGGTAGAATAGGGCATATATAGCGTTGGCGTGTCCGAGCTTGGGCTAAAGGCTTGGTCGCTTTTTTGTAAAACACCAACCACACGAGCAGGAATACTGCCGACTAAAATCACTTCACCGAGCGGATTTTCGCCATTTGGAAAGTAGGATTTGACCGCATTATCATCAAGAATAATGTCTTGGGTCATGTTTTTGATGTCATCATTGCTAAAGTTTTGTCCGCTTTTTATTTTTTGACCTGTAACCGCAAAATAACCGCTACCCACGCCACTCACGTTAGCGGAAACTTCGGTGTTTTTGTAGCGAGAAGTTACCGATGTGCCGACTTGTGGGCTAACGCTTTCTACATAGGGCTGTTCGGCAACGGCATTGGCATCATCATCGGTTAAATTGTTGTCGTGGTATCTTCGTCTTGGGTCGCCAAAACGGTAGCCATCACGCACGGTTAGCGTATTTGTACCAAGCGAGCTGATGTCGGATAGGATTTTTTGTTGTGAGCCTTGCCCCAAACCAACCACCGACACCACAGATGCAATACCGATAATAATGCCGAGCATGGTCAAAAGCGTTCGCATTTTGTGGGCTTTCATTGCCAATAATGACATTTTGAAGGCTTCTTGCAAACGGTCTAAAAAGGCGGTGATTCCGACTTTTTTGGGGAATGTGATTTTTTCGCTTTGTTGGCTTTTATCAAATTCGTGTTCGGTGTAATAATCTTTTAAAATATAACCGTCTTTGATTTCAATCACACGTTCGGCTTGGGCGGCGATACTTGGGTCGTGCGTTACCATGATAATGGTATGCCCTTTGGCGTTCAAATTTCGCAAAATTGCCATAACGTCTTTACCAGACTTACTATCTAACGCCCCTGTCGGTTCGTCTGCCAAAATCACATCACCGCCATTCATCAAGGCACGTGCGATAGACACACGCTGTTGTTGTCCGCCTGATAGTTGGGTAGGGCGGTTTTGGGTTTTTTCGGCTAAGCCCAAATCTGTCAATAATTGTTTGGCTCTTTTGTCCCGTTCGGCAATCGGCATACCTGCATAAACCGCAGGTACGGCAACGTTGGCTTGGGCGTTGATGTCGCCAAGTAGGTGATAACGCTGAAAAATAAAGCCAAAATGCTCTCGGCGAAGTTTGGCAAGTTCGTCTGGGGTGAGTTGGTCCACAGGCTTGCCGTAGATTTTGTAGCTACCTGCTGACGCTTGGTCAAGACAGCCCAAAATATTCATTAAGGTGGATTTGCCAGAGCCAGATTGACCGATAATAGCGACCATTTCGCCTTCGTAAATCGTCAAGTCAATGCCGTGCAAAACTCGCACTTTTTCTTCGCCCGCAGGAAATTCTCGGATAAGTCCGCTGACTTCCATGATTGGTTTTTTTTGTGTTGTATTCATTAAATGGGTTTTCTCAATCTATTTAAAAAACTACATCATCATTAGGAGCTGCTTTTGATGAATCACTAATCACCACTTCTTGTCCTTCAGACACACCGCTAACAATTTGCGTGGTTACACGGTTGGTAATACCAACTTTAACCGCTTGTTGTTTGGTTGAGCCGTCCGCTTGTACCACTTGTACATAATTACCCAACTTTTTATCATTTTTTACCGCAGCGGCTGGCACTGTTAGCACGTTACTGACTTTGTCTTGTACGATATAAACTTGAGCTGTCATGTTAATGCGTAGCTGTTTGTCAGGGTTTGGCACGTCAAAATAACCCATATAATAAATCGCCGAATCCGAGCTTGTGCTATTGGCGGTTGTGCCTGTCGGTGCAGGCTCAATCGCTTGCAAAGTCGCATTGATTTTTTTATCCGAATTGCCAATAATGTTAAAATACACAGGCAAGCCAGCTTTTAGGTTAATCACGTCCGCTTCAGAGATTTTGGCTTTGACACGCACGGTATTTAGGTCGGCAAGCGTTACAATCGTTGGAGCGGTTTGGTTAGAGTTCACCGTTTGCCCTTGTTTGGTGGTGATAGAAATCACCGTCCCTGTCATCGGTGCGGTAACTTTGGTGTAGCCAAGATTTTTTTCGGCAGTGTTCACTTCGGTTTGTGATTTTTTGATGGTTGCTTGGGCGGTGGTGATGTCGGCTTTGCCTGCAGTTAGGTTCGCTTGGGCGGTTTTTATCGCATCTTTGGCACTTTGCACGCTGGCTTGGGCAGTTTTGACCGCAGTTTGGGCTTTTTCAAGTTCTAATTCTGAAATCGCATTTGTTCCTGCCAATGATTTCATGCGGTTATATTCGCTAATCGCCTGTTCTAGGCTGGCTTGTTTGCTTGCCAAATCAGCGTTAGCCGTTTGCAAACTGGCTTCTCTTGTTAAAAGATTGGCTTTGGTGCTTTCAAGATTTGCTAAACTTTGTTCTAAGGTAGCCTTTTGATTGGTTAAAGTGTTTCGCATGGTAACAGGGTCAATTTGTGCAATCACATCGCCTTTTTCCACGTCATCGCCCACTTCTACATAAAGATTGGTTACTTCGCCCGACACTTGAGCCCCGACATCTACCGTTTCTTTGGCTTCAATTTTGCCTGATGCCATGACGTTTTTTTCAATATCGCCACGCTCTACAGTTGCTGTGATGTAGTTGGGTTGTTGCGGTTTTGGTTTTAAAAAATAATAAGCGACAGCGACAATAGCCAACAAAATCACAGTTAAAATCGCCCATTTGGTGTATTTTTTTTGACGTGCCTTCATGATACGGTGCCTAACAAAAAATTAAAAGTTATGAGAATTGTAAATATGATAAAAAAAAGGAATAACAATTGCCAAATTGATTAAAAAATTTTAACTATTATAACGGATTTTTCTATCAGAAGTTTTGATACTGTGTAAATTTTATTGATATTGTTTATCATTTGCAACAAAAAAAGACGTTTTCACGTCCATTTTTGCCATTTTTTTTAACTTTTTTCTAAAAAAAATGATTAATTTTTATTATCGTTGGTCGGTTTTGGGGTTGGATTGTCCGCTTCGCTAATCACCAGTTTGTCTGTGCCAAGACTGATGATTTCGGCAATGTTGGCATTGGCTTTTAATACCAATTGTTCTTCTGCCAAAAAGCCATGATTGACTTGCACTTTTTTGAGCGTGTCCATAATCATCTGATTTTTTTTGAGCCATCGCCCAATGTCAAGGTACAAAATCTCTTCTTTTTGGTGAACCAAATTAATTTTTTGCAAAATCATGCCAAGCGGGTCTTTTTTTAATACTTTGTGAAAAAACCACACCGCCAAACGCACGGCTTTGGTTTTAAAATAATTGTCGGTGTGCAATGCCAAAACGTCTGTGTTGCTCAACTGTCCAAACACAAAACGCTGATGATGGCGGTCAAGTTGCACATGAACAAGACTCAAATTCACCGCCAAATTGGCAAAAACACCGTACGTATTGACAGTGGTGTAAAGGCGTAGCCAATTTTCGTGCAAATCCAAATGTAAGTCCAAAATCGCATCAACATTGTTGGTGACAAAGCGTTCTAGGGCTTGATTTAGCTGGGTTTGATTGGCAGGGACAAAAAATTCTTGTTCAACGGCATTTTCCAGTTTTTCGTAGCTATTTTGAGAAAATTCGCCCAAATGTTGAATGATTTTAACAGATTTTTGTTGGCTAGTTTGTTGTAATTTTTGTTTTAATTCGTCAAAAGTTGGCAATTCAAAGGTGGCGGTACGCATATTTTTCCTTTTTTTACATAAGTTTTTGCTATTTTAACAAAAAATTTGGGTTTTTGTATGTGTGATTTTCACAATAAATTGGTAAATGGGTTTTATTCACGTCAAAAACCTTTTATAATAATAAATTGGTAAAAATTTGCAAATACAGGTGTGAACTTGGTACATATCAAAGACAGTCGGAGCTACCATTTTGACAAACATTATCATCAACCAGACCGTGTTATGTTGATAGCGACCGTTGTGGCGGTGTCATTGCACGCTTTGGTGATTTTTGGCATAGGTTTTGGTAGTAGCACATCGCCATCGGCGGTGGTGCAAGATGTTACGACTGTGTTAAGTGAAAATTTGCAAAAAAATGAAAAAGCCGAATTTATCGCCAATGCCAGTCAAGAAGGCGGTGGTGAAACAGATGAAAAAGTGCGTTTTGAAAATAATACCATCAGCCCTTTGGCGGACGATGCGGTCAATCCAACCGATGATATCGTTACCCAACAACAAAAAAAACGCCAACAACGCTACCAAGAAAGTTATCTTCGCACAACGTTGAGTTTTGAAAAAATTACCAAAGAAAACGACAACAAAAAAGACAACGACAACGCAGAATTTGAGTCCAAAGAGCAACGTTTACGCCAACAAATCGCCACATTGGAAACCAAAATTAGTAATAATCAACAATTGCTTGCCAAAAAGTCTGAAGTAAAAGTGGTGAGCAGTAACTCCACGACCACAGGTGAGGCGGCTCGCTATATTGAAAATTTTCGCCAACAAGCCTACCGTATCGGCAATCAGCAATATCCGCCAGAGGCTCGTGCCAGAGGCTTAAAAGGTGATGTGCGGTTGATGGTGATTATTGACTCAACAGGTAAGGTGAAAGCCATTCAAGTGATGGAGTCGTCTGGTTCAAAAATCTTGGACGAGGCAGCCAAAGAATCGGTGAGAAAAGCCGCTCCTTTTGGACATTTTAGCAAAGATATGAAAAATATTACTGAATTGCGAATTTTTCGTACATGGCGATTTGGCAATGGTTTAAGCGTTGATAGTAAATAAAAGCAAACAAAAATTGGATAAAGCAATGATGCAAAAAGAACTGGCATTATTTGACCTTGACTATACTTTGATTAATACCGACAGCGATTATATGTGGGGCGAGTTTTTGGTAAAAAATAACTTGGTAGAAGAAGCCTTGTACCGTGCCAAAAATCGTGAGTTTTATGAAGATTATTTGGCGGGTACGTTAGATTCGGTAAAATACAATGAGTTTGTCGCAGGTTTTTTAAAACAGCACAGTTTAAACCAGTTGCACGCTTGGCGTGAAGATTATCTGAATCACGAAATAAAACCCTTTATCCGCCCAAAAGCGGTAGAAACCATCGCCAAACACAAAAACGCAGGACATGACGTGTTGGTGATTTCGGCAACCAATGCCTTTGTGGTAAAACCGATTGCCAATCAATTGTTTGGTATTAACTTAGACGATATTTTGGCAACCGAATTGGAACTTGATGACAACGGCTATACAGGCAAAGTCAAAGGGCGTACCAATTTTAAAGACGGCAAAATTTTTCATATAGAACAATGGCTTGCCAAACAAAAAGACAAGGGCATCACTTATAGCAAAACCTATGCCTATTCGGATTCTAAAAATGATTTGCCCTTGTTAGAATGGGCGGACGTGCCTGTGTGCGTGTCGCCTGATGATGTGCTTCACGCACATGCGTTGGCACATCGTTGGGCGGTGGAAGATTGGTCAATTAATGTTGATTAAAATGTTACTGCGTAATGTTGTGAATACAGGTTCTTAGTTTTTAATCAAATTTGGCATAATCCACCAAACAATCACGGTTAATATCTTTGATGGATTGCGAGCTGGTCAAAGTCATGGCAACACGCATTTCTTTTTCAAAAAGATTTAACAAATTGGTTACCCCTGCTTCGCCATCTGCCGCCAACGCATAAACAAACGCACGCCCAATCATACACAAGTCTGCACCTAAAGCAAGCATACGCACCACGTCAAGACCGTTACGAATGCCAGAATCTACTAAGATTTTTAAATCGCCTTTGACCGCATCGGCAATGGGTGGCAGGGCTTTAACGGTGGATAATACGCCATCTAACTGACGACCGCCATGATTTGACACGACAATGCCGTCCGCCCCAAAACTGACCGCATCTTTGGCATCTTTGGGGTCTAAAATACCTTTAATTACCATCGGGCCGTCCCAAAAATCACGAATCCATTCCAAATCTTTCCAAGAGATTGATGGGTCAAAGTTTTCGCCCAAATAGCCCATGTAGTCTTCTAGTCCAATGGCTTTGCCAAAATATTTTGAAATGTTGCCCAAATCATGCGGACGACCCATCAAACCAACATTCATCGCCCAATGCGGACGAGTGGTGGCTTGCATATAACGTCTCATGGCGGCATTTGGGCTACTCATGCCAGAATGGGCATCACGGTATCTTGCCCCTGGTACAGGCATATCTACGGTAAACACAAGGGTGGAACAACCTGATGCCTTGGCACGCTCAAGTGCGTTTTGCATAAAGCCACGGTCTTTTAACACGTATAGTTGAAACCACATTGGGCGGTTAATCGCTGGCACAACTTCTTCAATCGGACACACAGACACGGTAGATAGGGTAAATGGCAAGCCTTTTTTGTCGGCAGCCCTTGCTGCTTGCACTTCGCCACGTCTGGCATACATGCCTGTCAAACCCACAGGCGATAAGGCTAGTGGCATGGATAATTTTTCGCCAAAAATCTCGGTAGATAAGTCAAGTTGCGACATATCTTTTAACACACGCTGACGTAAGGCGACTTCGGATAAGTCCGACACGTTGTGTTTTAGGGTGTATTCGGCATACGCACCGCCATCAATATAGTCAAATAAAAAACGTGGTAGACGGCGGCGAGCGGCTTCTCGGTAGTCATTGGCAGAAGAAATAATCATAAAAATGTCCTTTATGTTGTGAATTATTGTGAGAATTACCTATTGTAACAAAATATTATGCAGATGTTTAGAAAAATAAATCATTTTTATTATAAGTAATTTTTTATAAAAAATATATGTTTGCATAAGAATTTTTTATAAATTAAAAAATAAATATTGCATACGGAACGCAAAATATAGTATGATTTGTTAAATTATGTTATTTTGTGTTAAAAAATATTTTTAAAAAAATAACAAGAATATAAACAAGGTTTAAACAAGGAGTGTTACTCATGTTGACATTTCTGGCATTATTGCCGATTCTCATCGTGATGGTCTTATTGGTCATCATGCGTCTGCCAGCAAAATACGCTATGGCAGTAACTTATTTGGTAACAGCAGGGCTGGCACTCATGGTGTGGCATGCTGATATCAATCAAATTTTGGCGGCGACCACCAAAGGCGTGATTACCGCCATCAGCGTATTATTTATCGTTTTTACTGCCATTTTACTGTTAAATACTGTCAAAGAAAGTGGTGCGATTTTAGCCATTCGTAAAGGCTTTATGGATATCTCACCAGACCGCCGTGTGCAAGTGATTATTGTGGCGTGGCTGTTCGGCTGTTTGATTGAAGGTGCTTCTGGTTGGGGTACGCCTTCGGCTGTGGGTGCACCATTATTGTTTGCATTGGGCTTTCCTGCGATGGCGGCGGTAATGTCTATGCTTATTATCCAGTCTACACCTGTATCGTATGGTGCAGTGGGTACGCCACTGTTAATCGGCGTAAAAAATGGCTTGGACGGCAAAGAAGATATTTTGGCAAGTATTACACCTGCCACATTAGATGATTATATTTTGCAAACAACGGCAAATGTGGGGATGTTTCACGCCATTATTGGCTTTTTAATTCCGCTCATTTTGTGCTGTTTTTTAACTCGCTTTTTTGGTGAAAAACGTTCATTTACACAGGGTTTGCAAGTTGCCCCCTTTGCAATTTTTGCAGGACTTGCCTTTACTGTGCCGTACTTTTTGGTTGCCAAATTTTTAGGGCCAGAATTTCCATCTTTGGTTGGTGGCTTTATCGGTTTGGCAATCGTTGTTCCTGCTGCCAAAAAAGGCTTTTTACAGCCCAAAGAAATTTTTGATTTTCCAGAAGAATCAAAATGGCACGAATCATGGATGGGTAATTTGGCTCATGACAATCATGATGATAATGCAACACCAAAATTTTCAGTTTTTCGTGCCTTTGCACCGTATTTGATTGTGATTTTACTGTTAATTGTTACTCGTGTTCCTGCTATCGGTTTAAAAGGTTTGTTAAACAGCGATGCCTTGACCTTAAAATTTAACAATCTATTTGGCACAACTATCAGCACAAAAGAAGCATTATTGTATTCTCCGGGTACGGTTCTGCTGATTGCATCGGTGATTTGTATCTTTTTGTTTGGTATGAACCAATCACAAATCAAAAAGAGCTGGGGTACATCTGCCAAAACGATGTTATCTGCCGCACCTGCTTTGTTATGCTCTATCCCAATGGTACAAGTGTTCATCAACTCAGGTTCTGCCCCTGATGTTGCCACCGCTTTACCTGCCATGCCGATTTTATTGGCACAAAGTACTGCTAATGCCTTTGGTGATAGTTGGCCAATGTTTGCGTCATCAATTGGGGCATTGGGTGCGTTTATCGCTGGTTCAAATACGATCAGTAACATGATGTTTGCCTATTTTCAATGGTCTACTGCGGTGCAAATTGGGTTGGACTCTGCAATGGCAAGTAAGGTTGTTGCCTTGCAAGCGGTTGGCGGTGCGGCAGGTAATATGGTGTCAGTGCATAATGTCGTGGCGGCGGCTGCCGTAGTAGGTCTGATTAACCGTGAAGGTGCGGTGATTCGTATCACGCTCATTAGTATGACGTATTATGTGGTGCAAGCAGGTTTATTGGGCATGGCGTTTATTTTTAATCCAATGTGGTTTATCCCTGTAGTGCTGTGGCCTATCGGTTTCTTTACAGTTATGAGCATGATGGGAAATAAACACAAATAATTGACTGTTCACAAAAAAAGGTAGTTTTATACTACCTTTTTTTATTTGGCTAAAAAAATGCAATCAGTTTTTTAATTCAACTTTTGCCGTTTCGTTGCTATTGTCAAATTGTTGTAAAACAAGCAATTGTTCGCTATTTTCACTGATTTTCCAATCTTTATTTTTATCCACATTGCCTGTTATCGTTACCGAAATAGATTTAGTTTTTAGGCGGACAATGGGGGCTTTATGCTGATAACCATCATGTTCAAGGTTTAAAATTTGATGGGCAATGGCGTTGCCTTGTTCTCGCAATGGGGCAACAAATCGGCAGGCTTGACCACCAATCGCAATACAATCACCAATCGCAAAAATATCAGGATTTGACGTTTGTAAGGTGTTCTCATCAACGACAATCCCTTGTGGCAAATAGTCAATATTGGCACGTTTTGGCAAACGATTATTTAGAATTAAACCTGTGCTTGCGACCACATGGTCGGCGGTAATACGCTGATTTGCCAACACAATTTCATATTTACTATCGTCAAGGGCTTTGACATCTTCTACCATTGCTTTGCCAACATAATTGATATTTTCAGCGATTAATGCATTTTTTAAGCGTTCGCCAGCGATAGTCGGCAAAATTTCAGCCAATGGCAACGCATCACGGTTAATCAGTGTAACGCTATGCCCCGCACGTTTGATATCTTCGGCAAGCTCTGTGCCAATCATACCTGCACCGATAATGGCGATATGTTGGTTGGGCTGTTCATCAAGTTTGTTTTGCAATTTGGCAAACATATCCACATGATTAATTCGCCAAACGCTGTCAGGTGGCAGACTGACGGGTAGGGCAGTGGTCACTCCCAATGCCAAAATCAAATGTTGATAATTAAAATCACCACGAGTGGTACGCACTTGTTTTTTATGGCTATCAATGTGCATGACAAAGGTATTAGCAACCAGACCAATGTTGAGTTTTTCGCTAAGTTCAATCGCAGATTTATTAATCAAATCTTGTGCGGTTTTATTTTGGCTAATGGCAACGGAAAGTTGCGGTTTCATATAGCGGTCGCCACTGTCAGCGGTGATAAGTGTAATCGGAATGTCTGCGTCCAGTTTTCGCAAGGCTTCAATCGCTGTCCAACCTGCTGTACCGCCACCAATCACAATCACGCCATCGCTGTCGACAAGCGGATTGACAATCGGTTTGCTAATGGTTTGTGAGCGATTAACATACGGCTCAAAATCCCGTTTGGTTACGCCACAAAGCGGGCATTGCCAGTCGTCTGGAATGTCTTCAAAGCGTGTGCCAGCAGGCAGTCCGCCGTCTGGGTCGCCGATTTTTTCGTCATAAATCCAGCCACAGGCTCGGCATAAAAATTGTTTCCAGTCGCCACGACCGTCTGTTGGATTGCCGTTTTTGTCTATGTTCATTGTTTTCTCTAAACTTATTTTTAATTGTGAAAAATTATCCCAAAGTCAAAATGTGATGTCCAATAATTTGCTTTTTATTCACATCAACAATTATACAGGATAAGTATTATCAAGCGGTACGGAAATATTAATGTGTTGATAGCGTTTATCTTCGGTCAAATAAATAGACCGCACTTGCCAATCCCAAGCGGTGCAATTATGGTATTTTTCTTCAATAATTGGGTCGGCATAGGCTCACAAATCAACGATTTCTTCTGCAGTTTCTGTGATATTTTGCATAGGAAAACTGCTAAAGTTTAATGCTTGTTCATGAGTTAATTCATTGGATTGATTTTGACTTTGCATTGAATAAATTCTGTCTGAATTAATGATGTATTTAACTCAATGTTGGTGGGTTACGCCTTCGGTTAACCGCACCCTACGTTTTAAAAATCAATTAAATCAAAATCAATTCGGTGTCACTTCGGTCATTAATTGGTGCGACAAAAAGCGTAAATGCTTAATCGCAGGGGTTACAATCGCCACAAAATGGGCTTCACGAATACGGCGTTGCGGATTTGCCGTCATCAAATAACCCCTTGCTCCTTGATGTAATAGGCTTGCTTGGGTCGCTTGTAAGCTTAACTTTGCCCCTTGAATCCGCACGTCCAACACATCTAAAAAGAAATCTTTACTCGTATCAAATGGCGTATTAGCAAGGCTTGCCGTTTGGGAGACAATGCTGTCTAACGCTTCTTGCAAACCGCCTGCTTGGTCTGCCAAAAACTGATTGACATGACCCAACTGCCCTTCAACAGCGATAATATCGTTAATCGCCCCTTGAATAATCCCTGCCCCAATGCCCATCTGCATGAGTACAAACGCCCCACGAACCCGCTCAATAAAAGGTGTGGCATTATCGGCAATCAAATCTTGCGTTGGCACAAAATATTCATCTAACGCAATTTGCCAAGTGCTAGAACCTTCCATACCGCTAAAAGTCTGACATTGGTTTAGTTTCCAATTGCCTTTTCGCTCATCGTCAAAGGTCAGCAAAAAGAAAATATTTTTTTCAATCACGCCATTATTTTCAACGCTGGCAATCGCGCCGCAATACTGGTTTGGGGCAATATGGCTAATCCAAGGCAACGTCCCAGATACCACAAAACCGCCATCAACCGCTTTGGTCCGCAAAATCATCGGCTCAATATTGGCAAAGGTTTTCATCGGATTGGACAACGCCGTACCGCCAAAACTATTACCCAACACATGATTAAATAAAACTCTATTTTTTAACGCCTTATTCTCCGACTGGTCAAGGTACAAGCCCATCACCTGATGACACCACGACAAAAACCCTGTCGTACCACACACTTCAGCGATTTTGGCGGTGCTTGCGATAGCGGTCATAAAGCGGTTGCCTTGTGAATTTAAATGCGGTGCAAACGCCCCTAATTTGGCAAGTTCGCCCATTTCTTTGATAGGATAATAGCCTTTATCAATGGCGATAGGGTCAAGGATTTGGCTTGCTTTGGCGTGAATATTGGCTAAAAAATCGGGGCTATCTTGCCAAATGTCAATCGCAGTTAAAGCAGTATTTGGCATAACAGGCTTGTCATAATAAGTGTTCAATGCGTTCATAAATTGACCTAAATAAAAATTAAAAGATGTATTTTAAATATATGAATTATGTGAAAAATGAAATGCCTTATTATAAGTATAAATAATTGAGTTTGTTATTCTAATTTTGCATAACGTTTTTAATATTGAGATTTATGCTTAAGCGAATTAGATTTATAAAAAAACCGTTAAACAATATTTAACGGTTTTTTTAATAAAATTACAAGCAACTAGCCGATTAGTTTGGGGCAAATGGTTGTAATTCTGGGTTAATGTCGTTTTGAGCCACGTTGTTAGCATAGTTACAAAGTGTCGCCAATGCTACGCCCATCACGATATCAAGGATATTGGTGTCACTGTAACCTGCGTCTTTGACGGCTTGTAATTGTTCGTCAGACACTTTACCACGATTGTCAATTAACTGCATGGTAAACTGGGCAACCGCTTGGTATTTGGCATTGTCGTCAATGTTAGTACGTTTGCGTAACGCATTTAATACGTTTTCAGGCATTTTTAATTTTGTGCCAACTTTGGTATGACCTGCCACACAAAAATCACAACCATTGTGAGCTGCGGCGGTGATTTGTACCACTTCAATTTCTTCAGGGGTCAAGCTATTACGGCTGTTCATTTTGCCGACTTCTTGATACATTTCTAAGGCTTGTGGTGAATTTGCCAATACGCCAATCAAATTTGGGATAAAGCCATTGGCTTTTTGTACCGCTTCAATACGCTCTTTGGCTTTTTCTGGGGCGGTTTCTACAGTGTTTACGGTTAAACGTGCCATAATTTTTTTCCTTATTGTGAATAAAAATTGATTAAAAAATTTAAATAACTTAAAAAAATTAATCAATTGAATGAATTTAATAGCAATATAAGGGTGATAAAGGTTTTTTACAAGGGCATTTTCGGCTAAAATAGTGTTTTTTCAAAAAAACTGTCTATCTATATGAAAAATCAGCCAAATTCCATCACGCCAACACCCTCAAAAATCTTTGTCATCATGATTATCATAGCGATTATTTTATTGGCAATCAATATGCGATCGCCGATTATCGGTTTTGGGGCGGTGGCACATTTGGTACAGGCGGATTTGGATTTGTCCACTAAAACCATCGGCATGATAGGGGCAATTCCGATGATTGCCTTTGCGACCAGTTCGTTTATCGCTCCCAAAATTTCGCAAAAAATCGGACTGGAAACCACGCTTTTTATCGCCAGTGTGTTGTTGGCTTTGGGAATTTTTGGGCGAGTTTGGCAGTTACATTTTGTTGGGCTACTCATGGGAACGGTGCTGTTATCGCTTGCGATTTCGCTTGGTAATGTGCTTGTGCCTGCGGTGATAAAAAAATATTTTCCCAACAAAATTAGCTTAGTGACAGGTATGTATTCTTTGACTTTATCGGTGATGGCAGGCGTGTCGGCAGGGATTGCGATGACTTTGGTCAGTTTTAAAAATTGGCAATTTGCGTTAGGCAGTTGGGGAATGGTGTCTATTTTGGCAAGTTTTGCGTGGTTGTTTATTGTGTTAAATACGCAAAAAAATCAACAAAATTTTGTCAAAATCACCGAAACGATTGCCAAAAATCAAAACAAAATTTCGGTCTGGCAAATGCCGATGGCGTGGTTTATCAGCATATTTATGGGTGTGCAGTCGCTGTTGTATTATACGCTTGCGTCATTTTTGCCAAGTTTGTTAATTGATAAGGGTTTGAGCGAGCAACAAGCGGGCAATGTGGGTATGTATTTTCAGTTGATGGCGTTTCCGTCCATTGTGCTTTTGACAAAATGGGTCGGGCGTGGCGGTAGCTTGCGGTTGATGGCGGTGTTGGCAAGTGTTGTCAATTTGCTTGGTGTGGTCGGTTTTGGTTTTTTGTCCAATCAGTTGGCGTGGTTGTGGTCGGTGAGTGCAGGTTTTGGTTGTGGGATTATTTTTACCTTGTGTTTGATGTTGTTTACCATCAAAGCCAATAATAGTGAACAAACTGCCGAACTTTCAGGCATGGCTCAAAGCGTGGGTTATAGCATTGCGATTTTTGGACCATTATTGACAGGTTGGCTCAAAGATATGTCAGGCGGTTGGATGTTGCCAATGATGTTGTTAAGCGTTTTAATGGCAATCAATTGTGGATTTGCGTGGCTTGCAACGCAAAACAAATCTTTGTCTTAATTTATAGTAAAAGAGCCTTTAAAATACTACGTTTCCGTTCGTGGTGAGCTTGTCGAACCATGAGCGGTTTTCCACTTCGCTACGCTACGTCTTGCGAAACAGTGTTTCTCACCTTCGATAAACTCAGGGCGAACGGTTTTCTTTAATAAATTATAGTTTGGGAAGAAGTCTATTATATTTGGCGAAATAATTTCACCCCAGCCACCGACAACGCCAACTGATACAACAATTCCCAAGCGGGCTGCTGTACAAGCCCTTTAATCGCTTGGTCGCATTGGTATAACATCGTCGTCCAATTGCCAAAATCTGTGGCATTTTTAAAATGCCGATTTAACGCATTTTGGTACAAGCCTTGTTTGTTTTGCCAAATGCCCAATTCTGTAAAATTTTGTCCACTTGCCAAACCTTGCAACGTTCGCATATCTTTGGCAATCACCCATAACACAAGACTTTCAGGCTCTTCGGCGTGTTTTAAATGATTTAGAATATCCACCACTTTTTTGCCATCACCGCTAAGCATGGCATCGGATAAATCAAAAGTAGTAAAATGCGACTGACTGACCAAACCGTCTTGCAACTGCATTTCATCAAGCATTACAGATTCATTTGTACTGTTGCCAAAAGCAGGATTGTACAAAAATGACAACCGCCAAAGCGTCTGATACGCACTTAATAGGTTGTGTTCGGTGTGGTGCATGAGCTGTTGCCAAGCGTTTTGGGAAAGGGCAATGCCAAAATTTTTGGCTTGGGCGTTTAAAATGTCAAAGCGTTGTTTTTCTTGATACAGTTGGCAATCAATCACATGACCACGCTCGGCAAATGCTTGAAAAAAAGCAGTTTTTTGGCTTTTTTTGTCAATTTTATCCATCAACACAACCAAACAATTATCGTTATTTTGTTCGGCAAAAGTTTGTAATTGTGCCAGACTGTCTTTGTCAGGTTTGTGATTGCCTTGGGTGATAATCACTTTTTTATCATCAAATAATGACAAGCTGTTTAGCTCGCTCAAAACTTCTTGCCAAGACTTGCTACTGGTGATATCCATACGGCTCACCGACATGGACGCAGATTGCCAAAGCGGGCGAAATCGCTCAATCAGCCATTGCGGTAACAAGGGTTCATCGCCATGCAAAAGCCAAAGCCCTGTCGCAGGGGCGTTCATATTTTGAGCAAGTTCAAAGGCTTTTAAAAAAGACTGTTGCATGGGTGCGGTTAAAAATTTGATAATTTTTTTAAAAAAATATGTAAAGTCAAGGATTTGTGTTATTCGTTATCAACGCATTGCTATTCACCTGTGGCAAACTTAACGCCATATATTGGTCGGCGATACGCTCGGCTAGGTTGTCATACAGCCAATTTTGGATTTGGTCGGCTTGCGGATTGTCAATATTGACGCTGGCTTGGTCGTATTGGTAGCTACGTTGGACTTGTATGGTATTGGTTTTATTGATAATTTTGCCATTTTGTAAAACGTGATAAGTAACATCAGCCGACATTACCATACGGATTTCGGTCAAAACGCCACGCAGTTGAAAATTTTGCAAACGAATATTTTTTACTTCAATACTTGGGGTTTGGCTGTTTGGGGTATTATTGTCAGTTGTGGTTTTGATGGCAAGTAGGCTAAATTTACCATTTAACGCATTTTTTAAAGCGATATCCGCTCGGCTATTGCCAAAAATCAAGGTGGTAGTGGGAATGTTTTGCGACATTGGCGTTTGATAACCACGCAAATGAAAACCGCAAGCCGTCATTTGTAAGCCCAAAATACCGACCAACATTGCCGAAAAAAAATGCTGTTTTGCCATAAATTTTCTCTTTTTTCGCCTTTAACCAATCAACAAATTCACGCCTTGACGAATACCAAAGCCCAGCCAATACAAAATATTTGCCATCACAATCATGGTAACAATGGTGGCAACAAGGCGAATACTCGCAGGTTGTTGCACGGGCGAATTGTCAGGGTCGCTTGCTGACAGTTGGGCGATGGCTTGGTCTTCTAGCTTGATATACATCATGCGTAACACGCTGTGAATGATGATAAACACAGGAATACAAGTCCAAATCACCAACAACGCACCGACCAAAAAATTTAACAACAAGGCAATGTTGCTGATTAAATTGATGGTTTTGCCTTTTGGTGTTTGGCTCACATCAGGGCGATTGGCTAACATTGGATTCATATTTTTGCCTGTTTTTTTGTTTTTAAGAAGTTTTATATTTCAGTTATTGCCAAAATATTTTTAAGCAGTTGTTTTTGCTCTGGGCTTGGGCTGGCGGTTTGGATAGACATCAGTTGTCCCATATCGCCATCAACACGGATTTTACCTGCCATAAAGGCTTCCATAGCATAATTCATATCACGTTCTAAAAATACTTTTTTTAGGGTGTTAGTGTCAAGGTTTAATGTCGTTAAAGCACCGTCTTTTGTGCCTTGATGAATGACACCGTCATAAAATGATGCACCGATGGTTTCGTTATTATCAGTTACGTTTAAATTGATAGACAAATTTTTGATAGCAGGTGGCAAGTTTAAATCGCCTGCTTGTGCGGTTAAATCGTTTACTTGGTTAAACCAATCTTGAGATAAAAATTTTGCCATGAGAATTTCCTTTATAAAAGTTTAAAAACAGCGATTATAACACGAAAATGGCGATTTTTTGTTATTTTTGGTAGTCGTTAGTTGGTTATCAAATTATAGGGTAAAGGTTGGTTTATCACCGCTTAATTGCCCTGCTAACAAACGCTCAATTTCGTTTTTGATACGTAAACCTGCTTCGTCTTTGCTTAATTGCAACGCATAACCTGCGGGGCGATTGCCTTGACTGCGATGATGTACCCAGACGACTTTACCATTTAACGGCATACGTTCGCTACTACCTGGTAGGGTAATGGTGATAAAGGTCTGAGCTCCAAGGGTTTGCTCTTGGGTGCTGGGCACAAAAATTGCCCCATTTTGCATATAAGGCATATAACTTGCGTAAAGTTTTTCAACGGTATCATAGTTAATCGTGGTAATACCGCCACGAGAAGGCATTGCCATGGTATTTCCTTTTTAAAAAATTGATAAAGATTATTTTAACACAATTGCATTGCATTTATTAGTTTATCATAACACAATTTATCTTGAATATGTTGCCGTCTATCTTGCCAAATTTGTTCAATAACATTTTGTAATGACAAAATGCCAAGCATTTTTGGCATAGGTTGCAGTTTATCCCAATTTAAATCACTTTGAAGGCTTGGTAACTGATTGACAATGTAGCCCACTTCTATCAACATAATTTGGGATAAGTACAAAAAATCGCTTAAACTTAAATTTTTTTGCCAATAATCGCTTGCTTGAATGGGTGTTCGGTTGCCAGAACGCACCGCTTGCCAGCTATTTATCCACATTTGGCGGTGTTGATACCATTGGCTGTGCAACATATCCATTGCCACAAATGGGGCATAAGACGACAGATGATTGACTTGTTCTAAGTCGGTTAAATGGGCATTTGGTAATTGGTTTTGCATAAAATTAAGCGATTGATGGGGCAAAATATGACTGACTTTAAACGACTGCAAACGTGAACGAATGGTCGGCAATAGCTGTGATGGCGTATCGCTTAGCAAAAACATCAGCACATTGTCGGCAGGTTCTTCCAAAGTTTTTAACAAAGCATTGCTCGCCCCAAGCGTCATCTGGTCGGCTTGGTGAATCACCACGATTCGCACGCCATGACTGGACTGCTGTACAAAAGGTTGCATAGTTCGGATATCGTCAATTTTGATGGTGGTCGTGGCTTGGTGCGTAGGGCTTTCATCAAGGATTTGATTTTTTTTGGGCGATTTTTCTGCTTCTAATAATGGTTTTGGCAGTTGGTACAAATTTGGGTGCGTGTTGGCAATCAGCCATTGACAGCTTTCACAATGTCCGCAAGCGGTCTGCATGTCGTGTTTTTGGTTATTTTGACAAAACGCCCACGCCACAAAACGATACACAAATGCCCGCTTGCCTGTGCCTGCATTGCCACCGATTAAAATGGCGTGGGGCAAGGCTTTTGTTGAATTTTGGTAATGATTTGTAAAATATTGCCAAGTGTCTTTTTGCCAAGGCAACAGTTCGGCAAAAAGCCAAGATTGTACGGTCGTTTGCAAAACAGGGTCTGGCTGATGATAATGCACAAAAGAATTGTCTGGCGTGTTTAGATGGTCAGTTGTTGTCATTTTTGGTAATTTTTTGTATAACAAGTTTGTATTAAATCATAGTTTGTTGCAAAAAAATAGTGGATTTTTTGTCAAAAGTAGATTAAATTTTCCCTTTTTATTGTAATCAATCTTTTATTAAGGCTTTTATTTTGACAACCATTTTAAATAACAACGATAATAATAACAGCACCGTCATAACGCTACAACGTGAGCTTGCTCGTATTTTACAAGAAATCACGGACAATCAAAGCACGCCTGACGTGAAAATTTTTAAACAATTGTTAGACAATCTGCGTGAAAACAGCGATGACGAAAGCAGTGCAAATGAACATATGTCTATTTTTGTGCGTTTGTTACGAGAGAAAAAGGCATGGGCTGATGGATTGAGTGTGTTTTTGCTCAATTTGATTGCACAATACAGACAGACGGCAGTTTATACCGATATGGGTATTTTGTCGGATGAAAGTTTTTTATCGCAGTTTCATTTGTTATTGGGTCAGCGTATTTTACCACCTGTTCCAGATGATAAAGAGTTGGTAACGCTATTTCATTTACTTTTTAACAAAAAAAATCATGAGTGGATAAAGCTGATTAACGAGCGTTGGTGGCTTGAGTTGGTGTTGCTGTTAAATCCACCTGTTGGCACCGAAAAAATTGTCAATCAATTAAAACAAAATATTTTAAAAGCGATTGTGATTTTGTCGCACCGCATCAGTGGTGTGGGTTTGCACGCTGATATGTTAAAAGTTTTTCCCAATCCGCAGTCCAATCAGCACACTTTTATTGAAATCAATCACGAAGTGCGAGAGTTTATTGAGCATTATGAAAGTAATCATTTGGTTGAAGACAACCATGCGTTGCCTGTAGAACCTGCCGATAGCAGTCAGATTTTTGTTTTGACCGACCAAGCCGAAGTGATTTTGCAAAATATTCGCAAACGTATTCACAAAACAGGGATTACCATTCGCACGACCAATATGTTGGTGCGTTTGGAACAAAGTATTCACCGTCTTGAGCTGTTATTAACGTTGTTATCATCGGATAGAAATAGCCAAAAAAAGGCGTTGGTAGAACTGATTCATACGTTATATGAAGGGTCGTATAATCGGGGTAGTTTTAAATATTTATTTAGTATTAACACGGCATTGCTATCTCGTAAAGTTACCGAAAATGCCAGTAAAGTCGGCGAGCATTATATCAGTACCGATACTAAAGGCTACCAAAAAATGTACAAAAAAGCCGCCATTGGGGGCTTGTTAATTGGTTTTATGGCATCGCTCAAAGTGTTGGCAGGTAGTCTTGATGTGGCGTTGTTTGGTGTGGCTTTTATTTATAGTATGATTTATGGTTTGGGCTTTGTGTTGATTCACATTGTTGGCGGTACGGTTGCGACCAAACAGCCTGCGATGACGGCGGATGCGATTGCATCCACCATTTCAGAGACGACAGGGCGAAAAGCAGGGCAAATGACCAAGCTTGCCGAGCTTGTCGTGGATATTTTGCGAACGCAGTTTATTGCGATTATGGGGAATATTTCTATCGCCATGCCGATTGCGTTGGGCATTTCGTTGTTTTGGTATTTTGTGATTGGTGAACCGTTTACCAGTATCAAAAAAGCCGACCATTTATTACATGATTTAAATCCGTTTACTTCGCTTGCGATATTTCACGCAGCGATTGCAGGCGTGTATTTGTATATTTCAGGCTTGATTGCAGGGTATTATGATAACTTAGCGGTGCATAGCCGTATCGGTGAACGTCTGCGAGCCCACCCAAAACTCAAATCATGGGTTCGCCCAGACCGCTTAGAACGCTTTAGCCATTTTATAGAAAGCAATCTGGGTGCGATTATGAGTAACTTTTTATTTGGCGTGTTCTTGGGAAGTACAGGCACGATAGGCATTATTTTGGGCTTGCCGTTAGACATTCGCCACATCGCCTTTTCATCTGCCAATTTTATTCACGGTATTTTTAATATGTATGCCAACACAGGCATTGTCCCTGAGATTGGCGTGATTTTGGTAAGTTTGTTTGGCGTGATTGTCATTGGCATGATTAACTTGTTGGTGAGTTTTTCATTGGCGTTGGTTACGGCACTACGTGCGCGTAATGTCAAAATGTTTGAATGGAAATATCTATTTGGACTGGTATCATCGCACTTTTTTAACCAACCATCAGACTTTTTTATCCCACGTAAAGAACCGATGAAATACGCCCTTATTGATAACGATGGCAATGTGATTTATTTTGATGACAAACATGAAAAACACGAAAAAACAGAAAAACCCGAGCCAAAATCTGAGCTAAGCCCAGCCGAAAAATTGGCAAAAGTAGAAAAATTATCGCAAAGCGAAATTGACGAAAAAAAACAAGCCATCAAAGACAAAGCTGTGGAAAAAATCTTAGAACCAAACAATCACACAAACCCAAAATTACCAAAATAATTTATAAAAATAAGTTGATAAATTTGTAAAAAAGAGAAAGTTATGCCAAACAAAACGATGAAACCCACCGAACTTACCAACTGGCTAGATGAGCTATTAAAAGCGGACGAATTTCAAGACTATTGCCCCAATGGACTGCAAGTGGATGCCGATACGCCCATTTCGCATATCGTTACAGGCGTAACCGCCAATCAAGCCTTGATTGATAAAGCGATTCAAGCCAATGCCCAAGCCATCTTGGTACATCATGGCTATTTTTGGAAAGGCGAACCTAGCCCACTCACAGGCATGAAAGGCAAGCGTATTCGCACCCTTTTACAAAACAATATTTCACTGATTGGCTATCATTTGCCATTGGACGCACACCCCATTTTTGGCAACAACGCCCAACTTGCCAAAGCCTTGGGTTTAACTTTAACAGAAGCCTTATACCCACACGAAAAAAATCCTGTCGGCAATATCGCAACGCTGGACAAGCCCATGCCAGTCGCTGATTTTATCCAAAAAATTGAAACGTCTTTGGGACGTAAGACCCTACATTTGTCAGGCAATAACAAAACCATCTCACGCATTGGTATTTGTACAGGTGGCGCTCAAGACATGATTGAGCAAGCCATCAAACAAGGCTGTGATGCTTATATCTCGGGCGAAGTGTCCGAACGCACCACCCACATCGCAAGCGAAATGGGCATAGAATATTTTGCCTGCGGACATCATGCGACCGAACGTGGCGGTGTCAAGGCATTGGGCGAATATGTGCAAGAACAATTGGGCTTAAAGGTCAGCTTTATTGATATTGACAATCCTGTTTAATTGATTTTTTCAATAATAAAATTTTGTTTTTATAATTATAAATTAAATTGTTGAATTTTATAGATTTAATTAAAAAACAGCCGTAATTTTACCGATATTTTACAAAATTTACGCAAAATAACATGACGACCAAAATCATTTGTAATAAAATATGTCAAGTTATGTATTGCCATGCTTTGCCAAGATATCGCATGACATACGTTGATAGAGGTTAAATTTTATTTTTGGATAAGTGGTATTGTTTGATTTAGGCATAATACAAAAAACACCACGCAATAGAATGCGTACCCACATACAGACAGTGCTACGAACCGTATCCTTAAATTGACCGTATATAGTATTTTATTTTTTTATGATTGGATAATTTTTTACCCTGTGTAGGAAATTATCACCGTCATAGGTTTAAAAAGAGGTAACCAGTTTATCTCTTTTTTTAGCGTTAAATGGTAACGACCTATTTTGGATGAGAACACTTTTTGGATAGTTGTAATTATCAAATATTGTTGAGCTTTTGATAATTTCAAAAATGCGTTCATTAACCGTTTTCATTTGGCATAGTTCATATTATATAATTTAACGCTCGCAACGTATGTGTGCAAACGGAGCTACACATGCAACCAACAACAATTTATAAAATAACAAAACCATTAAAACAGTTACCAAAATTATTAAATTTACAAAATTTAGTTTTTAAACCTGTTTCTCACCATTTCACCGAGTGTTTAGACGGTCACTTTGTGTTTGACACACCAAAACCCCAAACAACACATGGTTTTTTCCAACGCTTTAATCCAAAACTTCGTTTAAAAAATTGGTTAAAAATTTTTGGGATTTTGAGTTTTATTTTGCCATTAAGCTATTTTGCCAGTGATATGCGACAAGCTATTTTTACGCCAGTAGAAGAAACCGTCAGCGTGAACAAAGACTTGCCTATGATTTTGCAGGATAAGAAAATGACAGTTGCGACTGTTGCTGATAATAGTTTGTACTTTGGGCAAGATGGCTATGAACACGGCTTTGGCGTTGATGTCATGCGTGGTTATGCCAGTCATTTGGGCGTTGATTTGACGACTTTGGTGGTCGCAGATGAACAAGAAGCGATGACAGCTGTGGCGACAGGACAAGCGGATTTGGCTTTGACCAATGTCAATGTTTCTCAAGAAGTAGTCCAACTTAACCATGTTAGCCTAAGTTGTGGGCAAGATTATTTGTCAGCACATGGTTTAAATCAACAGATGAGCTTGCAAATCCCAAAAAGCAGTGTTGATTTAACCAAAAGTGCCAATGACTTTTTGTGCGATAGCAATGTCGTTACCACCAATCAACATTTGGCACAGTTTTATAATCAAGATGTGTTTCAAAATGATTATAGCGAACAAAAGTTTAATAAAATTATGAAAGCCAGTTTGCCAATTTACCAGTCTGCTTTTAAACACAATGCCAAACAGCATGATTTGGATTGGGAATTATTGGTGGCGATGGGTTATCAAGAGTCGCAGTTAAATCCAGAAGCCGTTTCGCCAACAGGGGTTAAAGGCATTATGATGTTAACCAATGACACGGCGACAGCGATGGGCGTAACCGACCGTGTGAACCCTGTGCAAAGCATCCAAGGTGGGGCAAAATACTTTAACATTATTAAACAAATGTTTGGTAATGTGCCTGAGTCTGACCGCATTTGGTTTAGCCTTGCGTCCTATAATATGGGGCTACAAGCCATCAAAAATATCCAAGCCAAGCTTTCCGCTGATGGCAAAAATGGCAACAGTTGGGCGGAAGTGTATCGCTATTTGGTAGAAAATCAAAGCAGTAATTCACGCTATACCCAGTGTATTCACTATGTTACCAATATTCGTGGCTTTTTGGAAACGCTCAAACAAGAAAGCAAAAATTCCTCCGAAGCACTGGTCGCCCAAAAAATCGCTTAATATTTAAAACATAAATAAAAAGGTGGAAAATTCCCACCTTTTTATTTTTTAGCCTTTACAACCTGTGCAAAACGTTTTGCCATCACCTAACCGATAGGCTAAAAGTTCTCCGCCCCAGACACAGCCAGCATCTAAGGCTCTGACTAATTTTGTGTCTATTTTGGCTTTTAAACCCGCCCAATGACCGAACAAAATTTTACGCTCACGTTCCACTTTCCACTCAAACCAAGGACGAAAACCGTCTGGCATGGTGTCATCAAGCGTGGATTTAAAGCTAAATTCTAACGTGCCATCGGCTTGACACAGTCGCATACGGGTAAAATAGTTACAAATATGTCGCATACGGTCGTAGCCTGACAGCATGGGCGACCATTTTTCTATGTTATCGTTGCTGTTATACAGGTTGGGTAATAGGCGGTCTAATTGCCACAGACTGCTTTGTAACTGGGTTTGCAGTTCTTTGGCGTGCATTTTAGCTTGTTCAATCGTCCAATGCGGTGGAATACCTGCATGGGTTAAAACGGTTTTGTCATCTGGAAAAGCCAACAAAGGTTGAAAACGCAACCAATTTAACAATTCATCACAGTCTTTTGCGTCAAAAATTGCTTGGGTTTTGTCCTTTTTTTTGAGTTTTGCCACACCACGCCAAACGGCGATTAAATTAATATCGTGATTGCCAAGTACGGTTTCGGCACAGCCTTTTTCGCACAAATTTTTGACAAAACGCAACGTTGCCAAACTGCCCTCGCCACGAGCGACCAAATCGCCTGCGAACCACAATTTATCTTGTTTTTCATCAAAATTAATTTGTTTTAATAGATTTTGCAAATCTGCAAAACAGCCTTGAATATCGCCGATAACGTACTGATGACGAAAATACATACTTGCTACAACCCCTAGAAAAAAATTCTACTTTTATTAGAAAACTGATCATTATGGTTCTTTTTGCCAAAAAATCTAATTTTTTAAATAAATTGTTTTTTTTAAATAATTTTATTTTGTGATAATGCCCTATGTTGATAAATGAGTAATGACATTACTTAAATTGACAAAATCACGCACGCTTAAGGTTTCTGGGCGTGCCATTGGGTCAAGTCCTGCATTCATCAAATCTTGTTCGCTAATGGTTGGCAAACTTGGTGATTTTTTGAAAATCGCTCGCAAAGTTTTGCGTCTATGATTAAACGCTTCTCGCACCACAAGGGTAAATATTTTTTCATCATTGGCAACTATCGGCTTTTGTTGATAAGGCGTTAAACGAAACACCGCACTGGTAACTTTTGGCGGTGGATTAAACGCCCCATTCGGCACGGTAAGCAAATATTCAGTTTCACAAAAATACTGCATCATCACCGACAATCGCCCGTATTCTTTGCTATTGACTTCAGCCGTAATTCTGTCCACAACTTCTTTTTGGAGCATAAAGTGCATATCTTGAATCACATCGGCAAATGTTAGCAAATGAAACAATAACGGCGTGGAAATATTATACGGTAGATTGCCGACAATGCGTAATTTTTTGTAGGTTTGGCTGTCGTTTGATTGAGCTATTTTTGCGAATAATTCACGATAATTCACGTCCATCGCATTGGCTTTGACAATCGTCAAGCCATCATTGCTATTCGCTCCAATGCGAATCCGCAAGCTATCCGCCAAATCTGTGTCCAACTCCACAACGGTTAATTTGTCCACTTCTGCCAACAAAGGTTCGGTAATCGCTCCCATGCCCGGTCCAATTTCTAGCATGAAATCATCACGATTGGTGCGAATGCTGTCAATGATTTGGCTGATAATGCTTTTGTCGTGTAAAAAGTTTTGCCCAAAGCGTTTTCTAGGTTGGTGTTGTAAAAAAGTTGCCACAAAGTTTTCCTATTGGTTAAATTGATTAAAATTGGCGTATTATAGCACAGTTCGTTTTGTCGGTTGATTGTCATTTTACCAATTTTAGCTTGGTGTTTTTACCCAGATTTATCAACTTCTTTTTGTAATTTTGTATAACTCACAACTTTTTACCTTATTTTTATCAAAAATTATCACGGATAAATACATACAATAGCGTATTTTTTTGTTAGAATACAATATTTTTTAAATTCAATTTTATAAGCGAGAAAAAATATGGGCTTTAATTGTGGTATTGTTGGCTTGCCAAACGTTGGTAAATCAACGCTATTTAATGCTTTAACCAAAGCAGGCATTGCCGCCGAAAACTTCCCTTTTTGTACCAAGGACCCAAACACAGGCATTGTTCCTGTGCCAGACCCACGCCTAAAACAGCTTGCCGACATTGTCAAACCTGAACGAGTATTGCCAACGGCGATGGAATTTGTGGATATTGCAGGGCTTGTCGCAGGTGCGAGTAAAGGCGAAGGTATGGGCAATCAGTTTTTGGCAAATATCCGTGAAACCGATGCGGTAGCCCACGTTGTCCGCTGTTTTGATGATGACAATGTCATTCACGTTGATGGGCGTGTCAGTCCGCTTGACGACATTGAAACCATTAATACTGAACTTGCGTTGGCAGATTTGGAAGCGGTGAGCCGTGCGATTATCAACGTTGGCAAAAAAGCCAAAGGCGGTGATAAAGATGCCAAAGCCATGCTTGATGTGTTTAATAAAATTGAGCCGTTTTTGGCGGACGGCAAACCTGCTCGTATGGCAAATCTTGACGATGACGAGAAAAAACTAATTAAAAGTTACGGTTTAATCACGTTAAAACCTGTCATGTATATTGCCAACGTTGCCGAAGATGGTTTTGAAAACAATCCATATCTTGACCAAGTGCGTGAATTTGCTGAAAAAGACAACGCCATTGTCGTACCACTGTGCAATCAAATTGAAGCGGAAATCGCCCAACTTGATGAAGACGAAAAAGCCGAGTTTTTGGAAGGCATGGGCATGACAGAAGCAGGGCTTGACCGTGTCATTCGTGCAGGTTACGAGCTATTAAATATGCAAACTTATTTTACCGCGGGCGTAAAAGAAGTGCGTGCGTGGACTGTGCCTGTGGGAGCGACTGCACCGCAAGCCGCTGGCGTAATTCATACGGATTTTGAGCGTGGTTTTATCCGTGCTGAAGTGATTGCCTTTGATGATTTTATTGAATATCAAGGCGAAAAAGGAGCAGCCGCTGCAGGTAAAGCACGCCTTGAAGGCAAAACCTATATCGTACAAGATGGCGATGTCATGCACTTTAGATTTAATGTTTAAAATAATTGTAAAGATTAGTTAAAATATGAGTGAAATTTTAAACGCCAAAAACATTAGCAAAGTTTATCAAGATGGCAAAAATACCACGACCGTGCTAAACGGCTTAAACATCACCGTCAATCGTGGCGAAAAAATCGCCATTGTTGGCACAAGTGGCTCTGGCAAAAGTACGCTTTTGCATATTTTGGGGGGGCTTGACGTGCCGACCCAAGGCGAAGTTTGGCTACATGGTAAGCTGATTAATCAACTGAACGAAACCGAGCGTGGCAATTTACGCAATCAACATTTGGGTTTTATTTATCAGTTTCACCACCTGTTAGCCGAATTTACCGCTATTGAAAATGTCGCCATGCCGTTGCTTATGCGAAATGACGTGCCAATCAACACCGCACGAGATGAAGCGATTGACTTGTTAAAAAAAGTCGGATTAGAACACCGTTTGACCCATCGCCCCGGTGAATTGTCAGGCGGTGAGCGTCAGCGTGTGGCTATTGCTCGTGCGTTAGTAACAAAGCCGTCTTTGGTGTTGGCTGATGAGCCGACAGGCAATTTGGACTATGCCAACGCCCAAGCGGTGTTTGAAATTTTAACACAGCTACAAAATGATTTTAGCACAGCATTATTGATGGTAACGCATGACAGACAGCTTGCACAAATGGCGGATAAGCAACTTGCCATGCAAAACGGCAGTTGGGCGACCATGTAAAACAGATGTTAATATTCGTATGTGCAAAAAATTTTATGAATGCTATTTCCAACAAAAGCAAAGCATGTTATAATAATCCGATTTTTTAAACTAACCAACTTGATTTTTTATTTTATTAATGTCAAATTCAACTTTAACATCAAATCCAGCCATCATCACTATTGATGGGGCAAGTGGGGCAGGCAAGGGGACTTTAACCACTCGTCTAGCCGATACCTTGGGATATGCGATGTTAGACTCTGGGGCTTTGTATCGGATTGTCGGTTTTATGGCAAACGAACAAGGCTTGTTAGACGATAATAGTGATGACACATTATTAGAAGAAAAACTTGCCAATTTAACCCAGTCTTTAACCATTCACTTTCAAAAAGCCAAACAAAATTCTGAACATATCAGCGTGATTGTCAATGAACAAGACATCAGCGATTTTATTCGCACCGAAAAAGTGGGCGAATATGCCTCAAAAGTGGCAGTTTTTCCAAAAGTACGCACGGCTTTATTGGATTTACAAAAAAATATGGCAGTTGGGGTAAAAGGTTTGGTCGCTGATGGGCGAGATATGGGAACGGTGGTGTTTCCGAACGCACCACTCAAGATTTATTTGGTTGCATCAGCACAGGCACGAGCCGAACGCCGTTTCAATCAACTAAAAAATGCAGGCAAGACAGCCGATTATAATGAAGTGCTTGCCCAAATCATCGCACGAGATGAGCGTGATAGTAGTCGAGCGGTTGCCCCTGCAAAACCTGCTGATGATGCGATTGTGATTGACAGTTCGGTGTTAAATGCCGAGCAAGTTTTTGCACAAGTTTGGCAGTTATGCCAAGAGAGACTGTGCCAAGAGCGAAATTTGGTTTAAAATTTTTATTGATTTTTACAATTTTTTTGATTTTTTATTAACCCATAAAACCAGCAATTTGTTAATAAAAAGTCATCATTTGAACCGTACTGTGCTGGACAGGCTACGGCTATATAAAGGTATATTTTATGATGGAATCATTTGCTGAACTGTTTGAAGCCAGCCAACAATCATTTCAAGTTGAACGCGGTGCTGTTATCTCAGGTAAAGTAGTAGCGATTGACGATGACCGTATCATTGTTGATACTGGTTTAAAATCTGAAGGTGTGATTGACCGTGCAGAATTTTTGAACGAACAAGGCGAGCTTGAAGTTGCGATTGGCGACGAAGTGCAAGTTGTTGTAGATTCGGTTGATAACGGTATGGGTCAAACCCAACTTTCTCGTGAAAAAGCAAAACGTGTTGAAACTTGGAGCGTACTAGAAAAAATCCATGAAAACAATGAAATTGTTATGGGTCTTATCTCTGGTAAAGTTAAAGGTGGTTTCACGGTTGATATCGGTTCAGTACGTGCATTCTTACCAGGTTCATTGGTAGACACTCGTCCAGTGCGTGACACCGCTCACCTTGAAGGCAAAGAGCTTGAGTTCAAAATCATCAAACTTGACCAAAAACGCAACAACGTTGTGGTAAGTCGCCGTGAAGTGATGATGGCTGAAAATTCAGCAGAGCGTGAAGAATTGCTATCTAACCTAGAAGAAGGTCAAGAAGTTACTGGCGTGGTGAAAAACCTAACCGATTATGGTGCGTTTGTTGATTTGGGCGGTATTGACGGCTTGTTACATATCACTGATATGGCATGGAGACGTATCAAACACCCATCAGAAGTAGTTGAAGTTGGTCAAGAACTAAAAGTTAAAGTCTTGAAATTTGACCGTGAGCGTAACCGTGTGAGCCTAGGCTTGAAACAACTAGGTACTGACCCATGGCAAGACGTGCTAAACAATTATCCAAAAGGTACAAACGTGAAAGCACGTGTAACTAACTTGACGGATTACGGTTGTTTTGCAGAAATCGCTGATGGCATTGAAGGTCTTGTTCACGTATCAGAAATGGACCACACCAACAAAAACATCCACCCATCAAAAGTGGTACAAGTGGGTGATGAAATCATGGTTCAAATCCTTGATATTGACGAAGAACGTCGCCGTATCAGCCTAGGTATAAAACAAACCATGCCAAACCCATGGGAAGAGTTTGATAAAAAATACGCCAAAAACGACAAAGTATCAGGTACAATCAAATCAATCACTGACTTTGGTATCTTTATCGGTTTAGAAGGCGGTATTGACGGTTTAGTTCACTTATCAGACCTATCATGGACTGAAAATGGCGAAGAAGCAATCCGTAACTACAGCAAAGGCGACACCGTTGAAGCGGTTATCCTATCTGTAGATGCAGAGTCAAACCGTATCAGCCTAGGTATCAAACAATTAAACAGCGACCCATTTAATGAGTTCCTGAGTGCTAATGACCGTGGTGCGATTGTTAAAGGTAAAGTAACTGAAGTTGATGCCAAAGGTGCAAAAGTATTTTTAGCAGACGAAGTTGAAGGTTACTTGCGTGCATCAGAAATCCAACAAGAAAAAGTAGAAGATGCTTCTACTGTATTGAATGTTGGTGACGAAGTTGAAGCAAAAATTGTTGGTGTAGACCGCAAATCACGCTCAATCAACTTGTCAATCAAAGCCAAAGATGAAGCAGAACAACGTGATGCCATCAAAGCTTTGAGTGCAAACAACATTGAAGCACAGCCAAAAACCATTGGTGACTTAATCAAAGAACAACAAAACAATCAAGAATAATTGATACATTGTTTGTTAATTGATAAAAAAAGCGACTATCAAATTTAGTCGCTTTTTTTTGGCATTTGAGAAAAAAAATAGAGTAGACCTCTTTCCAAACCTTAATAGTGATTTGGTATAATACTGATTTTTAGAAAAAACAGCAAAAGCATGATACCCGAACAAGCAGAAAAACTCAGTGACGCACAATTTAAACGCTACTTTGGCATCCAAAGAAGTACCTATACTCATATGCTCACCATACTACAAGAAGCATACAACGAACAACACAAAAAAGGTGGCAGGAAAAATGAAATCAGCCTAGAAAACAAGCTCATGCTGACTTTGAGTTACTACCGAGAATATCGCACCCAATTTCACCTAGGGCAAGACTTTGGTATCAGTGAAAGTGCTGTCTGTAAAACCATCAAATGGGTAGAAAGCATACTGATAGCCCACAAAGACTTTGCCCTACCTAGCAAAAAGGCTTTATGGCAAGACCCAAACCTTGAAACCGTACTGATAGACGCAACCGAAGTACCTTGTGAGCGACCCAAAAAAAGCAACGCAGGCAATACTCAGGTAAAAAGAAACACCACACCTTAAAAGCACAAATCGTTGTCGATAAAAACAGCAAAAAAATACTTTGTACCCATTTTAGCAAAGGTAAAACCCATGACTTTAAACTTTACCAATACTCAAAAATGCGTATAAAGCCTAGTATCTTAATCCAAGTAGATTCGGGCTATCAAGGCATACACAAACACCATGCCAATAGCAAATTCCCAAAAAAGAAAACCAAGCTTAATCCACTATCTAAAGTTGACAAACAAGCCAATCGAGAATTAGCTTCTGAACGGGTAACCAATGAACATGTTATCGGCAAAATCAAACGTTTTAAAATCCTAGCCTGTCGTTATCGTAATCGCAGAAAACGCTTTGGCTTAAGGGTTAATTTGATTTGTGCCATTTATAATTTCGAGTTGGGTTAGTTTGGAAAGAGGTCTAGTAAAATGAATTTGCTTTTGATATAATGTAAAAATTATATAATAAAAATGTAAGTTTTGGTGATGATTGTTGATGATAATGCTTGTTATCAGAACATCAAATTGTCATTTGCTATTTTAACAGAGGTTATATGGAAAAAGTTATCAATAAATCTGATTTGATTGATAAACTATCAAATGAGTGTCGCACATTGTCAGAAGAAACGATTGAAGAGGCGACAAAACAGCTTTTAGAACTGATGACAGAAACTTTGACGAATGATGGACGAGTGGAAGTGCGTGGTTTTGGTAGTTTTAGTTTGCACCATCGCAAACCTAGAACGGCAAGAAATCCAAAAACAGGTGAAAAAGTTTCGGTACAATCCACCGCAATTCCGCATTTTAAACCAGGCAAAGCCTTGCGTGAATCGGTAAATCAAGGTGTATAATTGACGCTACAATTTGGTCATAAATTTGTAACAAAATAGCAAAAGGGCGATAAAAATTCGCCCTTTTTTATTAAAAAAACGTATAATACCATTCAAATTATCCATTTTTTAAGGAATTTATCATGCGTTATTTGATTGCGATTTTATTGTTTTTGGTGTTTGCTTACTCGTTGATGTTGGTGATTGTGAATAGCCACCAAGTTGAAGTGAATTTGTTGTTTAGCCAAGTACCACAGATGAACTTGGGCTTGATGTTGATTATTTGTATCATGCTTGGCATGATTGCAGGGGTGATGTTGGCGTTGATTTTGTTTAAAGTGTTACAAATGAAATTGGAAAATCAACGTTTAATCAAAGAATTAAACCAAACTCGTGAAAAACTCATGCAAACGCAACATAATTACGAACAGCATTTGAGCCAAAATGCCGATGTTGGGCTATCAGCCACTGTCAAACAACCATAATCAATCATCAGTGAAGGGTAAATTATGAAAGTAACATCACCTGTTATTGTGGCTTTGGATAATATGAATCAAAGCGAGGCGTTGGCATTGGCGGATAACATTGACCCAACGCTATGCCGTTTAAAAGTTGGTAAAGAATTGTTTACCAAATATGGCACGGACATTGTCAAACAACTTCATCAACGCAATTTTCACGTATTTTTGGATTTAAAATTCCACGATATTCCCAATACCACCGCCAAAGCGGTGTTAGCGTCAGCGGATTTGGGCGTGTGGATGGTGAATGTTCACGCCAGTTGTGGCCTAAAAGCCATGGAGACAGTAAAACAGCGATTAACGGAACAAAATTATCAAACTTTGGTGATTGCGGTGACAGTTTTAACGTCCATGAGCGAGCAAGATTTGGTGGATATTGGCATTCATGACAGCGTGGAAAACCATGTAAAACGTTTGGCACTTTTGACAAAACAAGCAGGACTTGATGGCGTGGTGTGTTCTGCTCAAGAAGCCACTATGCTAAAACAACTGTGCGGACAAGATTTTAAACTGATTACCCCTGGTATTCGCATGGCAGATGACAATGCGGACGATCAAAGCCGTATTTGTACGCCCAAGCAAGCTATTAACAATGGTTCGGACTTTTTGGTAATAGGACGCTCTATCACCAAAGCCGATGACCCAATGGCAAAATTGCAACACATATTAGCGAGTTTATGATGGTTACCAATCCTTTACCGCCATTGCTTGACCACTTACCACCGAGCATGATGCAATCGGTGAAAATATTGCCAAAAAATGAACGGTTGATTTTATTTACCAGACATTCGTTGAGAGAGCCGTCCGACAAAAATGGCTTTGCCAGTTATGCCTTGCCTTTGACGGTGAATGGGCGAGTATTGGCTCGTGCATGGGGGCGTTGGCTTGCCACACATTTGGACTATTCAATGGACGTGGATAGTATCAGTAGTCCAATTGGGCGGTGCATTGATACGGCGATTTTGATGCAAGAAGGTGCGGGCATTGCTCGGCAGATTTCGCACCAGTCGTTATTGGTTGAGCCGGGCAGTTTGGTGGTTGAACCTGAACAAGTGGGCGAGATTTTTAAACAAATCGGTGCGTTAAATTTTATCAACCGTTTTTTGGCAAGGGATTTGGTTGGCACAAAACTACCAGAACAAGGTGGATTGGATATCTTACGCCTATTTTATGAACATCAGCCCAAACATGGACATTTGTTGCTTGCAGTTAGTCATGATACGTTGTTGTCAGCGTTTTTGGCGGTGGTAATGGGGGTTGAAAAAATTGATTGGAATGATTGGCTAAAAATGATGGAAGGCACGTTTTTGTGGTTTGATGATAAACCATTTGAGCAGGCAAAAGTCCATTTTATTTGGCGTGGTACAGAATATCAGCGACAATTAAGTGAATTATTAGACAAAGATTTATTGGGTAAAAAGTAAAATTTTGTCAAATTGTTTTGCAAAAACGTTGTGAATACAGGTTCTTATTATTTTTTTTACACAAAAAAGACTGATAAAATTACCAGTCTTTTTTATTGATTGTAACGATTAAGCCATTTTACCCTGCAAACTTGCCAAGGCTTGTTCCAACTGTTTGGCGTGTTGTTGCATTTTTTGTTCAATCGCTTGCATTTGGTCTTTCAATTTTTCATCAACTTCGTGCAAACGTTGGGCAAATTCATTTTTTTTCATCTCAATCGCTTGAGCTTTTAGGGCTTGCCATTCACTAATGGTTTGTTTAAAGGCTTGTTGTTCATTGACAATCCGCTCTTTAAACAGTTGCAAATCGGTCGTCAAATTGCCTGTAAAACCGTCAATATGGTTTTGTGCGGTTTTAAATTTCATCTCAACTTGGGCGTGTTGTATCGCCACATCAGGCACACGTTTTAAATCCCACGCAAGCCCCACTTTTGACAAACCATAAATAATCCATTTGGTTGGGTCGTATTGCCACCATTTTACGCCATTGCGATAGTCATATTGAAAATAATGATGGTAATTGTGATAGCCTTCGCCCCAAGTAAATAACGCCAAAATTGGATTATCACGAGCGGTATTGGTGTCGGTATAAGGGCGAGTACCGAACATATGACAAAGCGAATTGATAAAAAACGTACAATGATGGCTAATCACCAAACGTAACAAACCAGCCAAAATCATCGTGCCAGCAATATCGCCAACCAACCAACCGAATAACAACGGAATACCAATATTGGTTAATAACACCCAAAAACCGTAATATTTATGCTGAATTTGTAAAATGGGGTCGGTGGTCAAATCTGGAATATTTTTGTAATCAAAATTGCCACTTGGATAATTTTTTAACATCCAACCGATATGCGAAAACCAAAAACCACGTTTCACCGAGTAGGGGTCTTGCTCTACATCATCAACATGGCGGTGATGAGTGCGGTGTCCGCTACACCAGTCAAAAACCGAACTTTGTACGGCAAACGTACCGCCAATCAGCCAAAACCATTTTAAAACAGGGTGAGTCTGATACGCACGGTGCGACCAAAGTCGATGATAACCTGTGGTAATACTCAAACCACTCCACGCCAAACAAAACGCAAACACCGCCCACACTTGCCAAGTCACATCATGCGTCCACAGATAATACGGCACCAAAAATAATGCCAAAATCGGCGTACTCACCAGTACAAAAGCAGGAATCCAGTTAATCGGTGCATTGTCAAAACTGCTGGATTGGTTGTTGGGTTGATTGGCAGTTGTCATCACAGTATCCATCGGTTAAAAAATTGATTTATTGTACCTTAAAAAATATTTAAAGTGAATACTTGTAAACTAAAAATTTGTAACCAATACGTTGTTTTATATGACAAAACCACCGACCATAAAAAAATCCAACAAAAATCTGAACATATCAGGTGTTGGGATTTTTCATAAATTAACAAAACCATCTACAAAACTAGTAAGGATTGGGCTGTGGAATGGCTTGCGGATAGCCGTTTTGTGTGTAACCAGTCTGTGGATAGGTATAGTTTTGCGGATTTTGATACGTGTAATTTGGATTGTTGGTGGTATAAGTCGTGGCATTTTGTTTACGAAGTTGGTTGTTATAACTGACCTTGTCTGCGGTATTTTGGATACCTGTGCCAATGCTTGCGATATCTGTGCCGATACCACGAATGGTATTACAACCTGTCAATAAAAAACAAGGCAAAAGGCTAACAATAATGGCTTTTTTCATCACTTTTTTCATAAAAATACTCGTAAAAATAAAAATGAATATAACAAAAAATTGTGATAAGGTAAAAAAACTCACCAAAATGATGAGTTTTTTTATTGTTTTAACAATAATTAGATTTTGTTTTTAACTTTTTGAGCAGTGTTTGACACAGCTTCACCTGTTTTTGAAACGTCTTTGCCAAAACCTTTGATGGTGTTACAACCAGTCAATACAAAAACAGAAGCGATAGTTGCGATAACTAATTTTTTCATGATAAAGTCCTTAAATGTTTAGGGTTTTAGAGTAATCAATCAACTTGATTATGGTTAATCTTTCGTGAAATAAATAATTAACTCGTGCTTATAATAACGGTAAAAAATTTACTATACTATGGTTTTAATGTAAATTTTTTTGCTAAATTGTAAAAATTTACCAATTTTTGCAAAAAAACGTTAAACTATGCTATTTTTACCAAACTGATTGAAAAAATATGATTCACATTGTACTTTTTGAACCCAAAATGCCAAGCAATACAGGCAATATTATCCGGCTTTGTGCCAATACTGGGGCGAGTTTGCACCTTGTAAAACCCATCGGATTTGATTTAGATGATAAAAAACTTCGCCGTGCGGGGCTTGATTATCATGAATGGGTGAATATGCAAGTGCATGATAATTTTGAAGATTGTTGGCAAAACCTGCAAAATCAAGGCGTTGAGCGAGTCGTGGGCTTAACGACTAAGCTTAGCAAACCTTTATATGAACAAGATTTTGGCAATGTAAAAAACATTGCCTTGGTGTTTGGGTCAGAAACGGCAGGCTTAAGCGATGACGTACGAGCGATGATTGGCGAGCAAAATTGGTTGCGTTTGCCGATGTTGCCGACTTCTCGCAGTCTAAATTTGTCCAATAGCGTGGCGATAACCTTGTTTGAAGTATGGCGACAGCAAGGTTTTATAGGCGATACAGGGCAAAGTGTGGGCTATGATAATCTTGTGCCGTATGACCCAAAATAGCCTAAGCAAATTCTAAACATTCATCTTGATAAAAATTTACAAACAATTCGCAGGTTTTGGCAAGCCCGCAATACGATTAACATGGCGAGCGACAAGCCCTGTATTAAACAAACTTTGTAATTTGGCGTTATCAATCTGATATTGTGGCAACGTTTGGCTTAAATATTTAATCAATGGGCGAGTGGTCGGTGGGTGGCTAAAATTGGCATAATAATCACGCACCGCTTGCAAAATCGCAAAATGCTCTTCGGTGAGTTGTACGTCAAGCGTATCTGCAAGCGTTTGGGCAATATCCGTTGTCCAATCTGTATGGTTAAGCAAATGTCCGTCAGCGTCTAATTCAATGTTCATGCTTTTTTCCAAATTTTTTAATTATAAGTAAAAAACCGTATCAAACGGTTCAATCGTTGTCGGTTGCTGTATAAGTTGATTTTGACAAGACAAAGTTACCGATGACAATTTGGCAAACTGTTCGGCAGATAGCCATGCCTTTGGCATATCGTACAAATCTAACGAGCTTAACATACTGGCAAATTTGCCGTTTGGTTCTTTAACCAAATTTTTAAATAAGCATTCACCGATATTAAGCTGAATGTCATGCTCAAAACTTGCCAATGCAAACGCCATAGACAAAGCTTCATGACACAGTAAATCATTATTGGCGTGGATATGGATTAAAATTTTCATAAATAATTGTTTTTAAAGTTTTTTTAAGATTGATAAATGATTAAAATTGATAAACATCAGTTGAGTTATGTAAGTGCATGGCAAGCTCACCAAGCCCTACCAAACTAAAATTTTCTGCAATATTATGATTTGTTAAACCATGTCGTTTTGCGTTTTCACCGTCCACAACCCCACGAGCCAAAGCGGTACTCACGCATACTTGAATGGTAAAATTGTGGGTTTTGGCAAGGTTTTGCAAGGTTTTGGCAGGATTTGGCATATCGGCAGGTAGCCATGTGAGTGGATTGGCAAGGTGAACCGCTTCACCGTACAAAAAAACGTGAAAATCGGTTTTGTGGTTTTGGCATAAATTATCAATCAATTCAATGCCTTGTAGTGTACTATTGTCAAAGGGGGAATGGGTAAAAATTAAGGTTTTCATCGTGGTTATGTTGCCAAAAAAAGCTCATTTTAATGGGATTTTTTTGAAATGTAAATAAAAAAAGCGAACAATCAATGCTCGCTTTTTTTGTTTTTAAGGATAGATTATACATCTTCTTCTTTGTACTGTGGGACTGGTTTTCTGAAGCCAGCGGTTTTGATACCTAGCCAAATAAAGCCAATAGAAGCCCAAAATAAACCTACTTTTAAGGTAACTTCGTCCACTTCTAACCACATTAAGAACACGCTGATAAAGCCAAGAACAGGCACAACAATGTAGCTTAAAATTTGTTTTGGCGTGTTAAATTGTTTATCACGGAAAACATAGCGGAACAATACCGAAATGTTCACAAAACTAAACGCTGTCAATGCACCAAAGCTAATCAAATTTACCACCGTTTCAAGGCTGATAAAACCTGCAGTCAAAGCGATTGCCCCTGCGATTAAAATATTGTTCACAGGTGTGAAAAGTTTTGGGTGGATTTGACCAAAGATTTTTTTGCTAATCACATCATCACGACCCATCACATACATCAAACGAGAAACCCCTGCATGAGCCGAAATCCCTGATGCCATCACGGTTACAATCGCAAAACCCAATACCGCTGCTTGGAATGCTGAACCACCGACAAGTAATAAAATTTCTGCTTGGGTTTCGTCCACTGCTTCAAAATAGATAGACGGGTCTGATGGGAAGTAAGTTTGCATAAAATAGGTACTGGCAATAAATACAACCCCTGCAATCACAGATGTTAAAACCATCGCTTTTGGTAAGGTATTTTTGACATCTTTGGTCTCTTCAGCAAGGCTAGATAACGAGTCAAAACCTGTAAACGAGAAACACAAAATGGTCGCACCTGTAATCAACGCACCTACCGAAGTCATCTCATTCCAAAACGGCTCTAAACTCCAAAGCGGATACTTGTCCGCATCAAGCGTACCATTGGCATACACACCCAATTGCAATTTTTCATAAATCAAATACGCAAACACAGCGATAATGAACAACTGAACAAACACAATCCAACTGTTAAAATATGCCACAATCTTTGAACCAAACAGATTAATACCTGTCATTAAAGCGGTCAAACTAATCACCCAAACCCAGTGATTCACCACAGGGAACAAGGCTTCCAAATACAAAACTGCCAAAATAATGTTTACCATTGGCGACAACAAATAATCCAGCCAGCTAGACCAGCCGACCATAAAGCCCATAGATGGATTGATAGATTTTTGGGTATAAGTATAAGCTGAACCTGAAGACGGATAAGCCCTAATCATATGACCGTAGCTGATAGATGTCAAAATCACAGCCAATAATGCAAAAATATAAGAAGTTGGTACATGACCCACGCTATCTCGTGATACCATACCAAACGTATCAAGCAAAGTCATCGGCTGAATATACGCCAAACCAATAACAATAATGTGCCAAAGTCCAAGATTACGTTGCAGTTTTGCAACCGATTGGGTTGATGTTTGTGTTGATGTTGTCAATGCTATCTTACTCCTGTACCTAATGTGAAAAAAACTAGGACTAACAACTAAAATGAAATTTTCAGTAACAAAAAATTACATGAACAAAAAAGCGTATTATTATACTCAAAAAAAAGATAAAAAAACCATAAATTTCATTGTAACCCATAAAAAGTTGCAAAAAAATTGTAAAAAAAGCAACAAAAGTCAAAAAATCCAAAAAAATGTATAAAAAACAAGCAACTTACAACAATCACCCACACAAACCAACAAAAAACATCTTAAAATCACACAAATATAACAAAACTCTTTAGCAATCTTGCAAAACGCCACCTAAAAAAACACACAAAACCTTTATACTAAACAACATAACGTAAAAAAGCACAGGTAACTCTCATGCAAACACAAACTACAACCAAAAACCCCACACACAATGAACCATGCCAATGGCAAATTAACCGAAAATGGCTAGGGGGGATATTTATCATTTGGTTTATTTTCGCCTTTGGATTTTTAATCAAATTTATGTATGGTTAAAATTTTTTTCAAAAACCAAGTCATTGCTTGGTTTTTTTGTGCCTTATTTTTGGCTTTTTTAAAGCAGTTACAAAATTTTTACTAGGTTTTTTCAACAAAAAAATGTACTATAGGCAAAATTTTAACCAACAAAAAAATCTGCTGAGAAAAATATGTCAGAACAAGCAAACCAAGCGTCCATCACCACTACCCAAAACAGCCATGATTTGTTAGATTTTTTACATAATACCTTAAGCGATTGGCAAATTCACCGTTGCCAAGTGACCCACGACTTTATCAGCCAAAATGAACCGATGAAAATGATTTATCATTATGAACAATTGCCAGATGATATCAAAGCCAATATTCCGATGAATGGCGTGTTATTAAAGCGTTTTGATGAGTTAATCAGTCAATCAGATTTTGTAAAATTATTAAATATCGATATTAATCAAGTTAAAAAACCCTTTCAATTAAAATTTTATGGTAAACTGGTGATTTTTTATCAAAATCCAGAAGTTGCCTTGCGGATGCATTGGACAAATACGCTCAAAAACTTTGAAATCATTGACGAAAAGACGCTAGAAAACGCAGTTAAACAAGCCTTTTATCATTGGCAACTGGTTGATAATGTAGAATTTATTAACAAAACGCCCGACGTGGATTTTGTCATTTATAGTAATGCAAATGAAAATGCCGAAAATACATCAAATTTACCAACGATTGTTTGGCAAGGCGGGCATAGCACGCAGTTTGAGCCATTGCCATCGGCTTTGGCGATTGGGTTACAAAAACAGTTGATGCAGTCAGATGTTGTGTTAAATCAATGGTTTGCACAAATTTTACAAAGTGCGTTAGATTGTGTAGCCGACAAGCGATAAATAGTGGTAAAATAATGAGTTTGAATTTGTTCATGGTTGGCAAAATTCAATCAATTTTTTAATAAATATAATTTTTTTGTGAAGTATGGTTTAAAAATGGAAGGTCAAATTGATATTTTAAGTTTAATTTTGCAGGCAAGTTTGTTTGTAAAATTGGTGATGGCGACATTGTTGTTGGCATCGCTGTTGTGTTGGGTGACGATTTTTCGGTTAAGTAGCCGTTTGTCCGAAGCCAATCAAGCCGATGAGCATTTTGAGCAAACTTTTTGGTCTGGCATTGAATTGCCAACTTTGTATAAAGGCGTACAGGGCAACCAAGAGCGTAGCGGTCTTGAGCAGATATTTTTTATCGGTTTTACCGAATTTTTAAAATTACGCCGAACTCGCCAGTCCAAAAGTGATAGCATTGATGGCGTGGAGCGAAAGTTGCGTGTGGGCTTGGGTCGTCAGCAGTTGGAGCTTGAGCAGGGGTTGCCTTTGCTTGCTAGTATTGCGTCTGTGTCGCCTTATGTGGGGCTGTTGGGGACGGTTTGGGGGATTATGGTGGCGTTTATGGGGCTGTCATCATCTAGCCAAGCGACTTTGTCGGCAGTCGCCCCTGGTATTGCCGAAGCCTTGATTGCGACTGCATTGGGCTTGTTTGCGGCGATTCCTGCGGCATTGGCGTTTAACCATTTTACCGCCAAAACCGAAAAAGTGTACCAGAGCCGAGCGTTATTTTGTGATGAAATGACGGGTATGTTATTGCGTGAAACGTCTGATGATGGTAACAATACATCAAATGCGGTGAACGTTTCACAAATTCAAAATCCTATTAGTCAGTGATTTTACAAACCAGTCATTTTACAAAATAGGAAATGTGATGAAAGCGAACCCTTTTAGCCGTTCTTCTGCCAAAAAAGTCAATGCAGGCATGAATGTCGTGCCGTATATTGATGTCATGCTGGTGCTATTGGTGATTTTTATGGTCACTGCCCCCATGCTCACAACAGGCGTGGATATCAATTTGCCAAAAGCTCAGACCAAAGCGATTGAACAAGGCACGCAAATGCCTGTGATTGTGTCGTTAGATGCCAATGGCGATTTGTATTTGTCATATCAAGACAAAACTGATGAGCCGATGAGCCAACGAGAGTTGATTAATACTTTGACTGATTTGCAAAAATTGCCAGAATATCAAGCCGAAGATGGCAAATCCAACATGAATGTGATGGTAAATGCCGACCAAAATAACAATTATGGCGATGTGATGATATTAATGGCAAAATTGCAACAAGCAGGTATCCAAAAAGTCGGACTTTTGACTGCACCGCCAAGTGCGAACAAATCACAAAAAAAACAAAAACAAACAGATGAATAAAATCATAAACAACTATTGATAAAAATTTGTTGATAAAAATAGAGAAAACCATGTATCCAGAAGTTACCTCCGTTTATGTGCCTGTTAAAACTCCTGATTATCGTGTGTGGGCGATTTTGTTGAGCATTTTGGGGCATGGTTTGCTTGTCGGTGGGATTTTGTATTTTCACAACGAAGCCCCACCGCCACCGATGGAAACGGTGCTGATTTCGCCTGAAGAGCTTGCCGATATCCAAGGTCAAATCCAAGCCAATCAACAAAACAACGCCAATCAAGCAGGTGGAATGCCAACGGCTCAAACCGCACCGACCACCAATCCTGAAACTGAAAAACTCATGCAACAAATCGCTGAGCAAGAAGCCCAGTTTCAAGCCAATCAAGCCAAAATCGCAGAACAAATTGACCAAGAATTTATGCAAGAGCAACAAGCGATTGTAGAACAACTTGACCAAGAATTTGCCGAAAAACAAGCACAACTTGCCGAGCATAAACAAGCCGAAAGTAACATTGATGAGATAGAAGCCAATTTGCGTGCCCAAATGGAAGAAGCCAAACGTGCCAATCAAGAACGCATTGACAGCCAGCGTATCAAAATTGAAAGTAAAGATTTGTCCACCAATGGCGAACGCTTGCCAAACGCACAAAGCAATAGCTCAAACAGCAATGCAAATAACAACGCAGGCAACGACACGGCAAGACGTGGGGCAATCAGTGGTACGAATGTCGCAAGTTATCGTGATTCTATCGTGTCAAAAATTTATAGCAACTGGAATCCACCGACCAACAGTAATGGCAAGGTTTTGCGTGTTACCATTCGCCTATCGCCATCAGGTGCGGTGCTGTCCACTAACCTAAACGCAAGCGACCCATTTAGCAAAAGTTTGCAAGAAGCGATTAACAAATCCAGTCCTTTGCCAGTGCCAAGCGACCCAGAAGTGTTTCAAAAAAGTTTTGCCAGTTTAACATTAAGATTTGAAGGACAATAAATAATCCTTTACAATCTTGCTAAAATCATTTAACTTTTAATTTTTTAAGGAATTTTAAGGAAATTATCATGTCAAATTTAAAAACCACTTTTTCAACATCAGCCTTAGCAACAGGCTTGTTATTGGCGGTGTCCACATTCACAAGCCAAGTCGCTTTGGCAGAAGACGAACTGGTTATCTCAAAAGTCGCCCCGCGCTCTAACACCCAAATTGCGATTGTACCTTTTGCAGGGGCAAAAGGCGTATCAGACGTTGCTGAAAATTACTTGACAAATATCGGTCAATTAGCAGGTAGCGACAGCCTACCAGAAACGCCCGCCAGCAGTGGCGAAGTGCATTTAGAGCTGTGGCAAGCCCGCCAAGTGCCGTATTTGGTCGTAGGAAATAGCCGAAGCAACCGTGGCGATGTGGAAATTAACTTTGAAGTGATTGATGTAAAAACTGGACAAATTTTGGGCGGTGGCGTTCAAAAAGAAAAAACCAAAAATAATCCGCAAGCCTTGCGTTTAACCAGTGCCAAAGTTGCCGACAAAATTATGGAATTAATCACAGGCATTAAAGGCGATTTTTCAGGTAAAATCGCTTATGTGGTGGAACAAGGCACTGGCAAAAACCGCAAATCAAGCCTTGTGGTATCAGACGTGGACGGTTATAACCCACAAATTATCCGCAGTGTACAAGGCTCCATCAAAGCCTTAAACCCATCGGCAAACGGCAGGCAGTTTACTTTTGTTGAGCAACAGTACAACGGCTATCCTGTGGTATATGTCGCTGATGTGTTGGGCGGTTCGGCAAGTTTGGTAACGCCTTATAAAGCCAATAACTTGGGCGGTGCGATTTCGCCAGACGGTACACAACTATTGTTTAGTAGTGACAAAGACGGTAATCCAGATATTTATCTTGCCAGTAGCAATGGTGGCAATCCAAGACGCTTAACCAACAGCCCTGCCCCTGATATGTACCCAAGTTGGTCGCCTGACGGCAAGTCATTCGTGTTCACATCAGACCGTCATGGCAACAATCGTGGACAAGTGTTTAGATATAACATCGCCACAGGGCAGACCCAACAGCTTACCAGTGGCGGTCTAAACAGCATGGCTCGTATCAGCAATGACGGCAAAAAAATGAGCTATCTGGCAGGTACAAACAGTGGCGTGGCGCGTGATTTTACTACAGGTGCGGTGCAATCTATTAACAATGCAGGTATGAGCGAAGCCCCAAGTATCTCGCCAAACGGTCAGCATTATATTTATTCAACTCGCAATGCCATTACCATCTCTACCAAAGGCAATACCGTAAGCATTAACCCAAGCCAAAACGGTGTGCCAAAAGGCACGATTTATGGTCCAATTTGGTTAAACCCAAATCGTTAATATGCATAGTTTTAGTATGATGGCAATGACAAAATTAAAATCTGTCATTGCCTTGTTGTGTGTGGTGTTTTTGACGTTGTTTTTGACTGCGTGCCAAACTTTGCATTTGCCAAATCAACAAAACACCGCTAAACCGCTTGCCAAAGAGCATTGGGCGTTTATCGTTTATGATAAAAGCCAAAATCGCTCGCACCTGATGCAAAGTGACACCACAGGCAACCATGTACAGACCTTGCTGTCGGTAACAGGCAAAATCTCAGGATTAAACCCAAGTTTTGATTTTAGCCAACTGATTTATACCTTGCAAGACCGCAGTTTTCCCATGTTGTATCGTTTTGATAGACAACAAAATTTGCCGTTTTTGCTGGTGGAAAAACGTGCCAATTATTTTGGAGCAAGTCTATCACCTGACAATCAAAAATTGTTATTTTCGGCAACTTTTGCCGACAGTCCTGATATTTTTATCCAAGATTTTGATAACAGTTTTCCACAAAAAACCCAACAAAATTATACCAATTTAGCCGAAAACCTTAGCCAAAAACCTGCCATTGACATCTCGCCTGCGTGGTCGCCCGATGGCAAATCGTTTGTGTTTGTGTCGGACAAAAACAGCAATCAGCCAAAACTTTACCATTATCATTTTGACAATCAAAGCAGTGAACGCATTGGCAAGTTTGGCTATGAAGCCAACGTTCGCTACAGTCCAACGGGCAAAATGCTTACCTTTTTTACCCAACAAAAAATTCAAAACAAAACCGTTTGGCAAAATATGTTGATGGATTTGGACAGCAAAGCCACCATCAGCGTGCGTGATGACGCTTTGGCGGATTTTGTCAATTTTTCGCCCACGGGGGATTTTTTGATTTATCCGTTTTATCAACAAATCATCGTGATGACAACGCCCACCATCACAAATGGCAAATTTAGCCCAATTTTGCAAAAAAATAGTTTTATTATCAAAGGTTTGCCAAATAACAGCGTGATTAAAGAAGTGGTTTGGTTAAAAAATTAACAAAAATTTGCTATTTGAATTTTTGCCAAAAATCCCCATTTTTAATGTATCTGTATTTTCATTAAAAGTGAACAAAAATATGCCAATTGATATCCAAGAAGCCAAGCGACAACGCCCATCATCAAACAATCGTCCATCAACAAGCAATACACAAAACCAAAAATTTGACGAACCTTTGTTTAGCACCAATCCATTGCCACCTGTGCAGTCGTCTTATTCGGTTTTGAGTCAAAACCAAAATTACCAGCAAAATCAAATCGTTACCGAAGATTTGATTCGTTACAATCATATTACCTATGCGTTGGCGGTGTTTAGTTATTTTACCGCAGGGCTGACGTGGGTGATTCCGATTGTGATGAACTATGCCAAACGGGACGAAGCTCACCATACTTGGCTGTACAGCCATTTTGATTGGCAGATTAAGACTTTTTGGTATAGTGTGTTTTTTGGCGGTATTGGCATTATTTTGATGTTGTTTGGCTTTGGTACAGCATTTTTGGGTATGCTTATGCAAAATGATACCTTACTTGGCAGTAGTGGGCTGGCGGGGATTTTTGGTTTGTTGATTTTTATTGTGGTGATTATTTGGCATTTTTATCGCATGGTGCGTGGTTGGGTGGCGTTAAATAACCGCAGAGCCGTGCCATAATTTTTATTTTTTATGTGTATTTTGTGTTTAACATTGGTATAATAGTGTGAGAGCCTGTATTCACAACATTACGCTGTCAAAATTTGATGAATAATGAAAAAATATTTATTTGCTTTTGCATGAAAAATGGCTAAATCTTGTTTTTCTTCGTCAAAAGCTTGCTTGATAGAATGTCTATCAATCTTCGCTTTTTCCTTGAAAAATTGGCGATTTTTCGCATTTTTCATTGTAAAAATATTATAAACACAGGTTCTAATTGATTAATCAGGCGTGGGCTTGCCAATCATTTTTAGGAAGAATGGGTTAGTCGGTTTTATAAATGAATGTCATGTTAAATTTTTTGCTAAACTGCTAAAAGAGATATATTCGCTATGTATGGTTTGCTCCGCCACTTTTTGTTAAAAACTGACCCAGAAAAAGCCCATGAAATGACCCTGTCCATGTTAGCCAAATCCCAAAAAATGGGCGTGGCAGGCCTGTTATACGACCATGTTGAACTGCCAACCATGTGTATGGGCTTGCATTTTCGCAATCCTGTCGGTTTGGCGGCAGGGCTTGACAAAAATGGCGAATACATTGATGCGTTGGCGGCGTTGGGCTTTGGGTTTATAGAAATCGGTACGGTAACACCAAAACCGCAAGATGGCAATCCAAAACCCCGTCTGTTTCGCATTGAAGAACAAAAAGCCATTATCAACCGTATGGGTTTTAACAATAAAGGCGTGGATTATCTGATTAACCAAGTCAAACATAGCCAATTTCAAGGCATTTTGGGTATTAACATCGGCAAAAATGCCAGCACCCCTGTGGAAAATGCCCTTGATGATTATCTATATTGCCTTGAGCGAGTTTATCCTTTTGCATCCTACATCACAGTGAATATTTCATCACCGAACACCAAAAATTTGCGTGATTTACAAAGTGGCGAAGCCTTGACCGCTTTGTTAAACGGTATCAAAAACCGCCACAGTCAGCTTGCCACTCAGCACCAATATTATGTGCCATTAGTGTTAAAAGTCGCCCCAGATTTGGACGAAAGCCAAATTGATTATATTGCCAAAGAGTTAATCCAGTTTGAAATTGATGGTCTGATTACCACCAATACCACCTTAAGCCGTCATGGTGTGGAAGACTACCCTACAAGCCAAGAAGCAGGCGGTCTGTCAGGCAGTCCACTCAGTGCCATGAGTACCCAAATTTTAGCCCAGTTTGCCGAGCAATTGGACGACAAAGTCGCCTTAATCGGCGTGGGCGGTATTGATAACGGACAAAAAGCGGTGAATAAAATCCAAGCAGGTGCGTCATTGGTGCAGTTGTATAGCGGTCTGATTTATGAAGGGCCTAAATTAATTGGCGATTGTGTGGAATCAATTGAGCAGTTTGGTTTAAATTAATGATTATTTTTTTAAATAATTTTAAAAATTCTTTCATAAAAAGGTAATCCATTTGTCAGTATTGGATATTTTTATTTTGGTGGCTTTGGTGCTTGGGCTGTGGCGTGGCTTTCAGACAGGTTTGTTACGTTCGTTGGTGGGCTTATTTGGTTGGTTATTTGCTTTGATTTTTGCCACCTTTTTTGCCAAACCTTTTTCGCCATTTTTGGCAGGTTTTTTTGACAGTCAGATTATTACTTTAGTCGCTTCGTTCGTGGTGGTGGCGTTGTTTGTGTTGATTGGTCTGCATTTGATTTTGTGGGTCATGAGCCATACTTTAAAAGGGCTAAAATTGGGTTTTTTGGACAAAATCACAGGGGCGATTTGTGGCGTTGGCAAAAATTTGTTGGTAATTTTGTTGTTGATGAGTGTGATTGTGCCTTTTGTACAAAATGCCAATTTTTGGAAAAATTCGGTGATTGCCCCTGCTTTGTTGCCTTTAACACCGTTTGCGGTGGATTTGTCCAAAAAAATTGGCGAACAAGTGCAACAAAACAGCCAAAAAGGGTTTGACACTTTAGACAAAGCAAGCCAAGAAGCAAATCAAGCCGTTGGGCGTTAAGTTGTTTATCAAATCAGTTTTATAGAAAAATTTTTAAGTTTATTTAGAACCTGTATTCACAACGTTTTTGCGATGAAAAAGCAAATAAATGTTTGTTAAAAACCTGTAAAAGTTTACTGCGTAATGTTGTGAATACAGGTTCTTGCATAACTATTTAACCAATCTTAAGGGGTTTTTATGTGTGGAGTTGTCGGTATTGCAGGTCATAGCCCTGTCAATCAGATGTTGTATGATGCGTTGATGATGTTACAACATCGTGGACAAGATGCGGCAGGGATTGTTACTTGTCATGACAATCGTTTGTTTTTACGCAAAGAAAATGGCATGGTGCGTGATGTGTTTATGAATCAGCATATGATTCGTTTAAAGGGCAATCAGGGTATCGGTCATGTGCGTTATCCGACCGCAGGTACGGCAAGCAGTGCCGAAGCCCAGCCGTTCTATGTTAATTCGCCATACGGCATTACGCTGGCTCACAATGGTAACTTGACCAATGCCGAAAGTATTGCCGAGTCGCTATTTAGTGAGGATAAACGTCATATCAATACTGATTCGGACTCAGAAGTGCTACTCAACGTTTTGGCACACGAAATGCAAAAAATCGGTAAAATTGAGCCAAGTCCTGATGATATTTTTCATGCGGTGACCCAAGTGTATGAGCGTATTGAAGGGGCGTATGCGGTGGTTGCTATGATTACAGGTTATGGCATTTTGGCGTTTAGAGACCCCAATGGTATTCGTCCGTTGATTTATGGTGAACGCAAAGCCGACAATGGCGGTATGGAATATATGGTTGCGTCTGAGTCGGTGGCTTTGACGGCGTTGGGTTTTGATATTGTGCGTGATGTCAAACCAGGTGAAGCAATTTTTATCAATGAAAACAATGAGTTATTTACACATCAATGCGTTGATGGCAAAGCCTTTACCCCTTGTATGTTTGAATATGTTTATTTTGCTCGTCCTGATTCTATCATGGACAATATTTCAGTGTATAAAGCTCGTATGCGAATGGGCGAAACTTTGGCACAAAAAATCTTGCGTGAATGGGGCGAAAATCATGACATTGACGTGGTAATTCCGATTCCTGATACCTCTCGCACATCAGCGATGGAACTGGCTCAACAACTGGGCGTGAAATACCGTGAAGGTTTTATGAAAAACCGCTATATTGCACGTACCTTTATCATGCCAGGGCAACAACAACGCAAAAAATCGGTGCGTCAAAAACTCTCTGCCGTACCGCTTGAGTTTAAAAACAAAAATGTGTTGCTCGTTGATGATTCTATCGTGCGTGGCACAACGTGTAACGAAATTATCCAAATGGCTCGTGATGCAGGTGCAAAAAATGTGTTTTTTGCCAGTGCTGCCCCACCTGTGAAATTCCCAAATGTGTATGGTATTGATATGCCTGCTCGCAGTGAGCTGATTGCCTATGGGCATACGGTGGACGAAGTGCGTCAAATCATCGGTGCTGACCGCTTGATTTTCCAAGATTTGGACGATTTGATTGAAGCGGTGAGCGACACCAAATACAGCCATGTCAAACAGTTTGACTGCTCGGTATTTGATGGCAACTATGTCGCTGGTGGTATTGATGAAAACTATCTCAATGCCTTGCAACAAAAACGCAGTGATATGGCAAAACAACAAAAACAAGGCGTACAACTCATCGCTGATACGCCTGTGGACATCGTTGGGATTGACCCAGAAGTTTAAATTTGTTGTTTTAGAAATGTTTTTACATCATAAAAAGGCAATTTTTCGGTTGCCTTTTTTGTTTATTAAATTTATATATTGACATATCTAGAAAAATAGATATAATAAAAGCCATGATAGATACATTTAAAGCCCTAGCCAATGATTATCGCTTTGATATGCTTGTTTGGCTAAAAGACCCGCAGACCCATTTTCCCATGCGAACCCATGAGCCAGACGGCTTTGTCGGTGGCGTGTGCGTGGGCTTTATCGCGGAAAAATCTGGCTTGGCACAATCCGTGGTGTCCAACTATTTGACAACTTTAAAAAATGCCAATTTAATTGAATCCAAACGCATTGGCAAATGGACGTATTACCGTTATCACCAATCGGCGGTGAATCAATTTTTGGCAGATTTAAACCAAACTTTGGCATAAATTTTGTGAGAAATTGTGTTGAAATTTTATGTTAAAAATTTGCAAAAATATATCTATATTTCTATATATAACAATTTATCTTAAACCTTATTATCTTAAGCTTAATCAAAAAAAGTGAGAAAAATCATGGCAAAATTTCGTTTTTTACAACAACCCTTTACTCTAAAAAATTTAACCCTAAAAAACCGTGTCGTCATGCCACCGATGTGCCAATATTCGGCGACCGATGGTATGCCAAATGACTGGCATTATGTGCATTATGTGTCTCGTGCAGTGGGCGGTGTTGGCCTCATTATCGTTGAGATGACCAATGTCGCCCCCAATGGTCGCATTTCGCCCAATTGCTTGGGACTGTGGAATGATGAACAGCGTGATGCGTTCAAGCGTATCGTGGACGTTGTCCATGCTCAAGGCTCAAAAATCGGTATTCAAATCGCCCACGCAGGTCGCAAAGCTCAAGATTGCGATGATGTGGTCGCCCCATCTGCTATTCACTATGGCGAACAGGATTTTGCAGGGCAAAACTTAAAAACCCCAAGAGCGTTAAGCACTAGCGAAATTGACGAAATTATCCAAGCCTTTGCCGATGCGGTGAAACGTGCGGTGGATGCTGGCTTTGATATGATTGAAATTCATGGGGCTCATGGCTATTTGATTCATCAGTTTTATTCGCCAAAATCCAATATTCGTGATGATGAATATGGCAAAGACAAACTATTGTTTGGCGAAAAAGTCATCAAGGCGGTAAAAAAAGTCATGCCTGCCGATATGCCGTTAGCGGTGCGTATTTCGGCTCAAGAGTATGGCAAAGATGGTTTTGACAGTGATTATGGCGTGATGGTCGCTAAACGCTTTGCCAATGCGGGCGTGGATTTGATTGATGTGAGTGGTGGCGGTGATGGCGTGTTACACAAGGGCAATCACCCAGAAATCAACGCTGGCTATCAAGTGTATCTGTCTCGCAAAGTGAGAGAAGCGACAGGCTTGCCGACCATTGCGGTGGGTATGCTTGATAATCCACAACTTGACGACCATGTTATTGGTACAGGCGATGCCGACCTTGTGGCGGTGGGACGTGGGCTATTGCGTGACCCTTATTGGTGGCTCAATGCTCAATATCATCAAAATGTGGTGGATAGTCAGCCGTTGCAAGATTCGCCAAAACAATATGAACGTGGGTTTTTTTAATTTAAATTTATAAAATTTTATTGAATAAATATCAATGAAAAAAGAATAGTTTATCATAATACCCACAGAAGATATGGATTTTTTATGAGTAAAAATTTTGATAATAAAGAATTGGTTGAACTATATCAAAAGGGCAAAGCCTTTCTGATTTCTCAAGTTCCCCCTAATATAAATGCTAACGAAATTGTTGATAGATATTTGAACTTACCAGATGGTAGCAAAAATATCAAAGAATTATCCGAAATCTTTGAACGTATTTTATATTCTGCTCAAAATGCGAATATGAAAGTGGGGGTGATTGGAAAATCTATCGGTAGCAAAAAACAAGAGTTTATAGCTTTAATGAATAGAAGTTAGTATTCATGAAAGTAAAAATTTGTTTATAAATTAATAATTTCTTTAACAACTCAAAAGGCAAAAATATGAACAACTTCCAATACCACAACCCTGTAAAAATCGTCTTTGGCGAAGGTCAAATCAAAGAACTCTCAAACCTTGTCCCAAAAAATGCCAAAGTTTTAATCACCTATGGCGGACACTCAGCCAAAAAAACAGGCACGCTTGATGAAGTCAAAACCGCACTCGCTGGCGAAAACCGTGAAATCCACGAATTTGGCGGCATTGAGCCCAATCCAGAATTTACCACACTCATGAAAGCGGTGGACGTGGTGCATGACAAAGGCATTGACTTTTTGCTTGCCGTTGGTGGTGGCTCGGTGCTAGATGGCACAAAATTTATCGCCCTAACCGCCACGCTTGAAGACGACAAAGACCACGAAAAGGCATGGGAAGCATTAAAAAGCTACACTCGGGGTATCAATAAAGCCCTGCCACTTGGCACAGTGCTGACCATTCCTGCCACAGGCTCGGAGATGAACTCTGGCGGTGTGATTAACCACAGCGAGAGAAAAGCCAAATTACCCTTTGGCAATCCGCTTGTTTATCCGCAGTTTTCTATCCTTGACCCTGCAAAAACATTGACCTTGCCAGAGCGACAAGTCATGAACGGCATTGGCGATGCGTTTGTTCACGTCATGGAGCAGTATTTGACTTATCCTGTTAATGCCAAAGTACAAGACGGATTTTCTGAGAGTTTATTAAAAATTCTCATTGATGAAGGGCGTGCGGTAAAAGAAAATCCAAACGACATGGACACACGCAAAAATATCATGTGGACGGCAACAATGGCGTTAAATGGTCTCATTGGCGTGGGCATACCGCAAGACTGGGCAACGCACATGATAGGGCATGAGCTTACGTCCCTATATGGCATTGACCACGCTCGCACGCTGAGCATTATTTTGCCTGCACTTTTAAAGGTGTGTAAAGATGATAAAAAAGTCAAACTCGTGCAATATGGCAAAAATGTCTGGGCGTTAAACGGTACGGACGATGAGATTACCGATAAAGCGATTGTTAAAACTGAAGAATTTTTTAAATCGCTGGGTTTGCCAATTCGTTTTACCGATGTGGATTTAAATGAGACAGCAATTCAACCGATTTTAGACCAATTAAGCGAACATGGTTTTGTTAAATTGGGCGAGCATAAAAAGATTGATTTGACGGTGTCGGAGAAGATTTTAAAAATGGCGGTTTAATTTTATTTTTAAAATTTAAAGTTGGGTGTGATTTTTCCGCCCAACTTGCAGTTACTAGGATTAAAATTTATGTCAAATACTTTTATCCAAAAACGCCGTCAGAAGTTTATTTTGTGTCAAGATAAGAATCAATCGGTGGTGGAGTTTACTTTGCCATTGGATAATAGCCAAATTTTTGCCAGCCAATATCAAACAGTTTTGCCAAGTAAAGAACAATTGCTAAAAGTGATTGAAAATTAAGGAAAAAAATGACCCAACTATCTATCCTAAACCTTGCCCCAGTACGACAAGGACAAACCAACCGCCAAGCCATTGACGCGATGGTACGCCTAGCCCAATTTGCCGAACGGCACGACTTTGCACGCTATTGGATAGCCGAACACCACAATATGCCGTATCTGGTCAGCTCTGCCACGTCCATTTTGATACAGCACGCTTTGGCAAATACCCAAAAAATCCGTGTCGGTAGTGGTGGCGTGATGTTGCCAAACCACTCACCGCTCATCGTGGCAGAAACTTACGGCACACTAGCGACCATTTACCCAAACCGTGTGGACATCGGACTTGGGCGAGCGCCAGGAACTGACCCCATGACCGCACGAGCCTTACGCCGTAATGAGGCGGACGTGTCGCACAATTTTCCGCATGACGTGATGGAGTTACAACGCTATTTTGCCGATGAAACCGCCCAACAGCACGTCAAAGCCGTCCCTGCCACAGGCTTAAATGTGCCGTTATATATTTTGGGATCAAGTACCGCCAGTGCGTATTTGTCGGCAGAATTGGGCTTGCCGTATGCCTTTGCCAGTCATTTTGCTCCACGAATGCTCACCGAAGCGGTGCATATTTACCGTCAAAATTTTAAACCGTCTGATGTGTTGCAAAAACCGTACGTCATCATCGGTGTCAATGCCATCGTTGCCGATACGGACGCACAGGCTCACTATTTGGCAACGTCAAGTCAACAATTTTTCCTAAATGTGGTACGTAGTGGGCAAAATCCACTCTTACCCCCTGTGGATAGCATGGATGGCTTGTGGCTACCGCACGAAGAGCAAATGTCAAACAGTATGCAAGCTTGTGCGATAATTGGTTCGGTACAAACTGCCACGCAAAAATATCAAGCCTTGCAACACAGCATTCAAGCCGATGAAATCATGGCGGTGAGTTATATTTTTGATGAAAATGAACAATTAAAATCGTATGAAAAATTGCGAGAGATTGTTCAATAATATTGTGTTCAAATAATATTGCGAAAGGTTGTTAAAATGGTAAAAAAGGTGGATTATTTTCCACCTTTCTTATTATTAAACAAAAAACTTTTGTACTAACACCATATACAAAGCCGTCCCTGCAAAAATTGACAAAAATATATTGCGTTGCCAACAATGCAAACCAATCACAAACAACCCAGAAATAAACTCTGGAAAACCGTAATATTGTCCCAAAATGTCCACTGATTTGTAACAATACACAATCAGCATACCAAACACAGCAGGGGGCAGGGCATAGCCCAAATACTGCACATATGACGGAATAGGGCGGTGAGCGGGAAACACCCAAAACGCCACCCAACGGCACAACTGCAACGCCAAAATAACCAAGCCAATGGTGATGATTTGTTGATTTAAAGTCATGATTTCACCTGTTCAGCATTTTGTGCGTTTAATGTGGAGGTAAATTTTTGGCGAATGGCGGTTTGTCTGACGGTTAAAGCGATTAAAATCAATAACATAGCAGGTATTAAAAAAATCTTTGCCCCAAAAATAATTAAACAAATAGCCGTTACAAAAATACCAATCAGCGAACTTTCGTGGGTGGGTTCTTTAAGCCATTGTTCCAAAAAAATCACCAAAAATAAGGCAGTCATGGCAAATTCTGACCCTTTTAAGCTAAACGGTAAAAAATCCGCCAATACCGCCCCCAAACTTGCTCCAATCACCCAATACAAATGCAACAAAACGGTGATAAATAACCTGAATTCGACATAAGAAAAAACTAAAAAAAAGAAGCCCAATATGTTAAAGTAAATTCACCACAAACAACCCTAACAAGGACTTCTTACATGGACAACCTCGAAGCACTATACTGCCACATAGACGACTATTGCAAAACATACACAAACGAACAACAGAAGAAAATGCTAACCCAAAAGAGCAAAAGCAGTAAAAAAACACGAAACAAACCATGCCGTATTAGTTTATCAGAAATCATCACCATATTGGTAGTATTTCACCAAATAAAATACAGAGAATTTAAAGCCTTCTACTACAACTACCTCACCCAATGGCTAAAACCTGCCTTTCCAAACCTACCAAGCTACACAAGAATGGTAGAACTCATGGAAAAAGCAATAGTTCCCATGTGTGACTACCTACAATCTCTCATGCAAAACAACTGCACAGGCATAAACTACATTGACTCAACCAGTTTAGCCGTATGTGATAATCACCGTATCAACCGCAACAAAGTATTTGCAGAAACAGCACAGCGAGGTAAAAGCAGTATGGGGTGGTTTTTTGGCTTTAAACTACACGTCATTATCAATGATAAAGGTGAATTGGTCAATCTAACCGTAACCAAAGGCAATGTTGATGATAGGCAACCTGTGAAAAGACTTTGTGAATCTCATGTTTTTGGTAAACTCTTTGCTGATAAAGGTTATATTGATAAATCATTGACAGATTGGCTTGATGAGCATTTAGATATTGAGTTAATCACGAATGTTAAAAAGAATATGAAATCTAAAGATATTTCATGGTTAAATAGACGATTGCTTAAACGCCGTTTTTTGATTGAAACTGTGTTTGATGAGTTAAAGAATATGTGTCAAATTGAGCATTCAAGGCATCGTAGTTATGTTGGGTTTATGAGTAATTTGTTGGCAGGGTTGATTGCTTATTGTCATCAAACAAAGAAGCCTACATTAAAAAATGTCCTGTTGGGGTATTCTTTATTGTAGGTTTCTTATTTGTTTATATTTTTTCAATAAGTTAAATGATTTTTTATATCGAATTGAGGTTAAATAGCATATACCAAGGTTTGTCAATATGTTTGTCAAGCGAATCATAATGGGCGTGAATTAACGCAAAAGATTCATCAACGGTTGCCGAAATCAGATAAAACTTTTTTTTGCCCGCTTGGTGGTATTTTTCAAGCATAGAAATAGCATAAAAAATCTGTCTGGCACTCACCATCAGCGTGATAAAAAACGCATAAAGTGGATTAAATGCCCCAATCAAAAAACTCGCCGCAATAAACTCCACCGACCCTGCAAAAATAATCAATGACAATATCATCGGATAATAAATGTCAAAGCCCAAACTTCGCATATAAATACCATAAGCAGTGCCAAGAATGACAAAGCCTGATAAAATCGGCAAAGAATGGATAAAGGCGGTTTTAAATGTGGGCTTTAAAGCGTGCATTTGCATGGAGTTTAAAAACTTTAAAAAAAGAAGGGCATTATATCAAAAAAAATACGCCATCTAAATAGCGTATTTTTTATCAACAACATTAGCATTTATATTAAACATTTTTGTTAGGTAGGGCAGGGTTTATCACTGTTTCATCAGCATAAACCGTTTGCATATCGTCTGCATAAATTGGGGCGTTGCGGTCTTCAAAGACTACTTCTTCTTCCACAAATTCAGGTTTAACTTCCACAATAAAGTCTTTACGGCTCATGCCAAGCCATAGCGGAATTGCCGATGCGATGTACACCGATGAGAAGGTACCCAAAATCAAACCAACAAATAACGCAACCGAGAACCATTTTAAGCTCTCACCACCCAAAAACAGCATGGCTAATACCACAAGCAACACGGTTGAAATCGTCATAAAGGTACGGCGTAAGGTTTCGGTCAAAGACAAATTGACAATTTCTCTTGGGCTAATGCCACGCACTCGGCGAAAGTTTTCACGGATACGGTCAAACACAACGATGGTATCGTTAATAGAATAACCAATCAATGACAATACTGCCGCAAGTACAGTCAAATCAAACGGCCAGCCAAACAAGGCAAACAAACCGACCGTAATAATACTGTCATGGAACAAGGCAAGCACCGCACCAAAAGCCAGTTTTGATTGGAAACGCACCGCCACATACAGGTACATACAGATTAAGGCGACTGCGGTTGCTCCAAATGCACTTAAATAAATTTCGTTACCCACTTGGCTACCGACCACGTCAATGTTTTGGATAGTGGCGTTATTGTTTGGTAAATCTAAGGCAGTATCTAGCGTTGCGGTCAAGCCTTCAATTTTTTCTTGTGGGGGCAGTCTTAACAACAGCTCTTTGTTACTGCCTAAATATTGCACCATACCGTCATGAATGTTGTGCGATGACAAAGCGGTTTGAACTTGGGCTTGTTGAACAGGTTGTTCATACACCACCGTTGCCGATACACCGCCTGTAAAATCCAGTCCCAAATTTAAGCCTTTGGCAAAAATTGCAATCACTGCCACAAGGGTCAAAATCGCCGAAAAAATCGCAAACGGTTTTGCCACTTTCATAAAGTCAATGATACGCCGACCCATCAAACTTTTTTCACCACCAAAATCTTGTCCAAAATCATCAGCAACTGGGGCAGGGGCTTGTGAATTGCTGTCATTGACAGGGGCTTTATTGGCATGAGTTTTGGCCTTGCTCATGTTTTGGTTCACGCCTTTACCGTTACGACGCGGGGCTTTTCGGTTATGTTTGACGCTTTTTTCGGCACTCGCTGAGCCTACACCCAGTTTTGACAAAGCTTCTTCTGGGTTTATAGGCTCATTGATGTTGTCATTGTCTAAGTCTAAATTGTCGTTTTTACTCATGTTTAGCTCCTTAACCAATGCTCAAACGTTTAACAGATTTGCGATAGCCATAAAATAATTGCACCAACGCACGTGTGACAGTAACAGATGTGAAAATTGAGCTTAAAATACCAATCGCAAGTGTTACCGCAAAGCCTTTAATCGGGCCTGTACCAATGGCAAACAGGATAAAGGCGACCAATAGCGTGGTAATCTGGGCATCAAAAATACTGGTAAAAGCTCGGTTAAAACCTGCCACGATAGATGATTTGGGTCTTGCACCGTTTGCCAATTCTTCACGAATCCGCTCAAAAATCAGCACGTTGGCATCAACCGCCATACCGATGGTCAAAACAATCCCCGCAATCCCTGGTAAGGTCAAAGCCGAACCCAAAATTGACATCACCGCCAAAATCATCATCAAGTTAAACGCTAATGCAATATTGGCAATCAAACCAAATAAACGGTAAAAAATCAACATAAACAAGAACACTAATAAATAACCAACTTGTGTTGAGAAAATACCTTTTTCAATATTGTCTTGTCCCAATGATGGTCCAATGGTACGTTCTTCTACAAAGTACATCGGTGCTGCCAACGCCCCTGCACGCAGTAACAATGCCAATTCAGACGCTTCGGCATTGCTGTCTAGCCCTGTGATTTGGAACGTTGAACCAAATACGCCTTGAATGGTCGCTTGGTTAATGATACGGCTTTCTGAATACGGCGTGCGGACTTCTTTGGTTTGTCCTGTGGTTGGGTCTTGTTCAAAGCTGACACGTTGTTTGTTTTCAATAAACAGCACCGCCATTTGTTTGCCAACCGATTTTGCAGTGGTGCTTTGCATGAGTTTACCACCTGCATTGTCAAGGGTAATGCTTACTTGTGGCATACCGTTTTGGTCAAGACCTGCTTGGGCATCTTGAACGTTTTGACCTGTTACAATCGGCTGACGCTCTAGTAGCGATTTTTGTGGGCTATCCACTTCGCCAAAAGAGTAGCTTTCTGTGCCTGCTGGCAAAATATCGGTTGGATTGGTTTGCCAATTATTATTTTGGTCGGACACCATACGAAACTCAAGGTTTGCGGTACGCCCAATCACACGCTTGGCTTCGGCGGTGTCTTGAACACCGGGCAATTCCACCACAATACGGTTCGCCCCTTGCGTTTGTACCACGGCTTCGGCAACGCCTAGCTCGTTAATACGGTTACGCATGGTGGTTAAGTTTTGGGTAACGGCATCTTGAGAAATCTGTGAAAGGGCAGTTTCAGTCAAAGTCATGTTAATAGCAGGCTTGTTATTACGAATGATAGACTGTAACTCATAAGTCGCACCAAATCTAGCTCTTAACAGATTTAACGCCTTATCACGACTGGCATTATCGGCAAAACCTAGTGCCAAACCATCTTGATTAATCTGTAATTGCTCAATGCCTACTTGCTCAGTGCGAAGGGTAGAGCGGACTTCTTGGCTAATCGCTTCTAAACGCTGACCGACCGTCTTACTCATGTCCACTTCCATCACAAAACGTACACCGCCACGCAAGTCAAGACCCAATTTAACAGGTTTGGCACCGATATTGCGTAGCCATTGTGGTGTGGTTTGAGCAAGGTTTAACGCCACCACATAATTATCGCCCAATTTTTCACGCAACACTTGTTGAGCCTTGATTTGGGTTTCGCTTGACTCATCAGCAATGCGTAACAACGCAGAACTACCGTCAAAGCTATTGTTGGTGGTTTTAATATTTTGAGCATTTAAAATCTGCTCCGCTTGCGTCAGCACATCTTGGGTCAAAACCGTACTCGCAGACGCACCCGTTACCTGAACCGCAGGCTTATCAGGATAAAGATTAGGCAAGGCATAGATTGTACTGATTAACAATACAATGCCAATTAAAACATATTTCCAAGCAGGATATTGCATAATTTGACTTCTTAAAAAATAAGATAAACGAACAATGAATTAAGATTTTAGACTGTCAATCGTACCAACAGGCAACACCGAAATAATAGACGTACGTTGCACCATCACCTCTTGACTGGCGTTCAACGCAATCACCGCATACTCGCCCTGAACTCGCTTAACACGACCCATCAAGCCCCCTGCAAAAACCACCTCATTGCCCTCGGCAACCGCATCAATCATCGCACGATGTTCTTTTTGACGGCGGTTTTGTGGACGAATAATCATAAAATAAAAAATCGCAAAAAACGCAATCGGTAACAACAACTGCATAAACGAAGCCGACGCAGACGGCGTAGCAGGGGCGGTGTCCGCATACGCAGACTGAATAAACAATGCAAACATAAAAAAACCTTGAATTAATAAAACAAAATAAATTTGAAAAACATCAAAATAACTAACAATGATAACCGATTTAAAGCGATTAATAAACTTTTTCAAGATAAAAGCCCAAAAAATTTGTCAAATTCGGTAAAAAAATCAACAAAAATTTAATTTTTATGCAAAAAACTTATCAAAAATAGCAAACGGTGATAAAAATCAAACAAATTAACAACATACAAAAATACCAATATGCTATCATGTTTGTAACAAATTATTTCGTATCATTTGTAAAAATTTATTATTTTATTTTTTGGAAAAATTATGTTAAAACCTATTTATCAAGTTGCCAGTATTTTTGCTATCAGCCTATCTGCGATGAATATTAGTCATGCTGAAATCACCAACAGCGACATTCAACGCTTTGCCAGTCAAATGAACCAAGCTGCCAACAGCAAAAGTATCAGCACGGTCAATCGTCTGGTGAGTGATGACGCATTGATTTCTATTTCTCGGCGTGGGCGTACCAGCACATTGGACAAAGCCAATTATTTAAACCTACTGCAAACCAACTGGGCAAGGGCGACCCAATACCATTATAACATTCAAATTAACAATATGATTAGCACAGGTAAACAAGCCAAAGCCGATATTATCACTGTAGAAACCATCACTGAAGACAAAAGAACCCTAAAACTGATTACCACATCAAGAGCTACCTTTAGCGAAACGCCCAATGGCGTGGTTTTGACACGAGCGATTAGCAATTTAACCATTGAATAAATTTTTGATATAGTGATTTAAAATAGAAATCATATTGTAGGGGCGTATTGCATACGCCCATATTATCAAGTATTAAAATAAATTTAAAAGATTATAAAAACCACGCCCACAAAAAAACGCACCCAAAAAAGTGCGTTTTTTAAGATATTATCTAAAATTTTAGTTAAAAATTTAGATTATTTCTTTTTACCTTTTGCAGGTGCTTTTTCAGCTTTTTTTGCAGGTGCTTTAGCTTTTACGCCGTTTACGCTGTCTTTTAAGCCTTTGCCCGCTTTAAAGCTTGGAACTTTGCTTGCTGGGATTTGCATTTCTGCACCAGTTTGTGGATTACGACCAGTACGTGCGGCACGCTCTTTTACTGCGAAAGTACCAAAGCCTACCAATGCGATGCTGTCATTTTTTGCCAATGCTTCACCAACAGATGCGATGAATGCGTTTAGTGCGTCGTTCGCTTGAACTTTGCTTAAACCTGATTTTGCAGCAATGCTATCAACTAATTCTGACTTATTCATAAAGGTATCCTTTAATTAAAGTGTTGTAAAAATTACCAAAAAAATTTGGCATGATGAAAATACATTAACAAATTTTTTTACAATCCGCCCAAAGGCTTGTGTTTGTGGGGTGTCTTTGTTAAGTTGCCTATAGATTAAGGGTTCTGAGAAAAATAAGCAAGTGAATTTTTACATTTTTGTGATTTTTTTTACGATTTTTTGTGATTTTTTGCATTTTTTACCAAAAAATACGCTTTTTAACGCTTAATTACTTGTGATATGTCGGTTGTCAAGGTATGATGGCAATTTTTATTGGTGTGAAAAATTTAGAGTATTTCATGGTAGACAATCAATCTCATTCACAAATTAACCCAAATCAACAGACCAATCCCAGCACAGCCGACAATCCATTTAGCAAAACGGCGTTGGGCGTGGTGCTGGTATTGATAGAAACTTTGTTGACTTTATTGTTGCGTGCTGATGCTAGTTTGCGTCAGGCGGCGTATCCGCTCGTGCAGGATAATACGGTACTGTGTATCCGTAGCTATGTGCCACACGTAACGTTTTATGCGACTTTTACGGTCAATGGTGTGTTGCTTGATAGCGAGTTACAGCCCAATCAGCAGGTTGATGTGACGATTAATGGCTTTACGTGGGAAGTGGCTCAAGCGATTTTTACCCAAAAAGTGAGTGCGGTAGAAAAATTGCAATTTCGTGGTGATATGACAAAAGTCGCCCAAATCAAAGAGTTTTTCTTAAAAATCGGTGTGATGGCAGTCGTGCAAGAGTTGATTGCAAAATTCACAGGCAAGAAACAAGATAAAACCGAAGAAAAACCCAAAAAATCCGTCACCGAATACCAACAAAAAATAGAAGAACAAAAACAACAATTAAATGCTTTGACCGTCAAAAATGCCGAAGTGCAAACCGCTTTGGCAGAAGTCAAAAGCCAAAATAAAATTTTAAAAATTGCGGTGGGTGTGTTGCTGGTTGTGGTTGCTTGTTTGATGGTGGTGGTTGTATAATAGCGACAGATTTTCGCTAACAAACGATTGGCTAACAAAGTGTATGTATTTGCGTAAGTTCAACTGGGCTTACGCTTTTTTATAGATAAGTAAAAGGGCAATTTTAAATATAAAAGGTTTGTAGGGTGGGTTAGCCGTCTTTTTGGCGTAACCCACCATAAAATATAATGAATTTTGTCCGATTACTTAACAAAAATTTTAAAAATTCAAGGTTTTTTCATGTTAAGCAATTCAACCATTTTAATCACAGGCGGTACAGGTTCGTTCGGTCATACATTTGTGCCGATGACCCTTGCCAAATACAATCCCAAAAAACTCATCATTTTTTCTCGTGATGAAATGAAACAATGGGAAATGGCAAAGCTATATAAAGACGACAAACGCGTGCGTTTTTTTATCGGTGATGTGCGTGATAAAGACCGTCTGTATCGTGCGTTGGACGGTGTGGATTATGTGGTTCATGCGGCAACGACAAAAATCGTACCAACAGCCGAATACAACCCCTTTGAATGCGTAAAAACCAACATCAATGGGGCGATGAATCTGATTGATGCGTGCATTGATAAAGGCGTAAAAAAAGTCGTTGCCTTATCCACCGACAAAGCATCTAGCCCTGTTAATCTCTATGGTGCAACCAAATTAGCATCTGATAAATTGTTTGTTGCAGGCAACGCCTATTCTGGCGAGCATGGCACACGCTTTGCGGTGGTGCGTTATGGCAATGTTATGGGTTCTCGTGGTTCGGTCATTCCTTACTTTTTGTCAATTAAAAATGGTGGCGTTTTGACAATTACCGATGAACGTATGACTCGCTTTATGATTTCGCTTGAGCAAGGCGTAGAGCTGGTTTGGAACGCATTTGATGATATGATAGGCGGTGAGATTTATGTCAAAAAAATTCCGTCTATGAAAATGACTGACCTTGCCACCGCCGTTGCCCCAGATTGCAAGCAACAAATCATCGGCATTCGCCCTGGGGAAAAACTGCATGAGCAAATGATTAGTAGCGAGGATTCTTTTCACACTTATGAATATCCTGAGCATTTTAAAATTTTGCCTGCAATTAACGGTTGGGACGAAACGCCTGAACGCATCAAAGACGGTAAAAAAGTTGCCGAAGGTTTTGTCTATGCCAGCGATAACAACAGTGAATGGATGACGGTTGAACAATTGCAAACATGGATTGAGCAAAATAAACACAAGATTGGTAAAATTTAATCGGTAATATTATGGCAACGCAATTTATTCCTTACGGACGGCAACACATCACCCAAGCTGATATTGATGCAGTGGTGCAAGTTCTACATTCCGATTTCTTAACGCAAGGCAGTCAAGTGCCAGCGTTTGAAAAATTGGTGGCTGATTATACAGGTGCAAAATTTGGCGTTGCAGTCAATAGTGCCACCTCTGCCTTACATATCGCTTGTTTGGCTTTAGGTCTTGGCAAAGGCGATATTTTGTGGACAACGCCAAATACTTTTGTCGCATCGGCAAATTGTGCCTTGTACTGCGCGGCAAGCGTGGATTTTGTGGATGTTGACCCTATTACGCTGAATTTATCAGTAGAAAAACTTGCCGAAAAATTAGAAATTGCCAAAACACAAAACAAATTACCAAAAATTGTCGTGCCTGTGCATTTTGCAGGCGAGCCGTGCGATATGGCAAAAATTCACGAATTATCAAAAACTTACGGTTTTAAAATCATTGAAGACGCATCGCACGCCATTGGTGGAAAATATGACGGCAAACCGATTGGAAATTGTGAATTTAGTGATATTACCGTTTTTAGCTTTCACCCTGTCAAAATCATCACCACAGCCGAAGGTGGGCTTGCCACCACCAACAGCCAAGCATTAGCCGAAAAAATGCAACTGTTTCGCAGTCATGGCATCACTCGTGAAGTCGATAAAATGGTGGGCGAGCCTGATGGCAGTTGGTATTATCAGCAGATTGACTTGGGTTTTAACTACCGTATGACCGAATTGCAAGGGGCATTGGGCGTGAGCCAAATGGCAAATTTGGATAAATTTGTTGCTCGCCGTCACGAGCTTGCCAAGCGTTATGATGAATTGCTCAAAGATTTTCCGATTATTTTACCGTTTAGAAATCCAAACAATTATTCGGGTTTGCATTTATATCCAATTCAAATTAAAGTGGAAAGTGGCAAAACTCGTAAACAAGTATTTGACACTCTGCGTGAACAAAACATTGGCGTCAATGTGCATTACATTCCTTTGCATACTCAGCCGTATTATGCCAAAATGGGCTTTCAGCAGGGCGATCTTGTCAATGCAGAAAACTACTATCAAGGGGCGATTAGCTTGCCACTTTTTTATGATTTGACTGATGAAATGCAAGATGATGTGGTGCGTGCGTTGCAAAAGGCGTTAAATTAATGAACATTTGTATCATTCCTGCTCGTGGCGGTAGCAAACGCATTCCACGCAAAAATATCAAAAATTTTTGTGGCAAGCCCATGATTGCTTACGCCATCACTACCGCAAAAAACAGCGAATTATTTGACAAAATCATTGTATCTACCGATGATGATGAAATCGCAAGCATTGCCGAGCAATACGGAGCAGAGGTGTTAAAACGCCCTGCAGAACTTGCTGATGATTATGCGACAACGGTTGCGGTAATTCGCCATGCAATTGATAATATTGGACAAAATTTTACCAATATTTGCTGTATTTATCCGTGTACGCCTTTGTTAAAAAGTGAGTATTTAACCAAAAGTTTTGAAAATTGGCAAGAATCAAACCATTTGTTTTGTTTTCCTGTATTGGCGTTTGAATCGTCTATTTTTCGTGCGTTAAAAATTGATGAACAAGGAAAAACTACCACGATTTTTGACAATGAAAGCACTCGCACCCAAGATTTAACAACGGCTTATCATGATGCAGGGCAGTTTTATTGGGGCAGCCGTGATTCGTGGCTAAATGAAAATTCTATTCATAATCATGGACTTGCATTTATTTTGCCAAAAAATAGCGTGGTGGATATTGATAACGATGACGATTGGCAATTTGCTGAAATGCTGTATCGGCTAAAGGGTTAAAATGAAATTTGTTATTAGAGCAGACGCAAGTTTACAAATCGGTAGTGGTCATATCATGCGATGTTTGACCCTTGCGAATGCTTTGAAAAAAAATGAGCATGAAGTTACTTTTATTTGCCGAGAACATGACGGACATTTGATAGATTTTTTTAATAATCAAAATATAAACGTTGAAATCTTAGCAAAACCAAAAAATCAAAATTTTACAAAAAATTATGCCCATAGCGAATGGCTAGGCGTGAGCGAAACAGACGATTTTGCCGAATGTTTACCGATTTTACAAAAAATACAACCTAATTGGCTGATTATTGACCATTATGCAATTGCTAAAAATTGGCAAACGTTGGCAAGGCAACATTTTCCCAATGTTAAAATTTTACAAATTGATGATTTAGCCGACCGAGAACATGATTGTGATATTTTGCTAGACCAAACGTTTGGCAGAAAAAATGATGATTATCAATCACTTGTGCTAAAAAACTGTCAATTATTACTGGGTTGCCGTTTTGCTTTATTGCGTGATGAATTTGCTAATTGGCGAGAATTTAGCCTAGGCAGACGGCAAAAAATTAGCAAAATAAAGACGATTTTAATCAATTTGGGTGGTGTGGATAAAGATAATATCACGCTAAAAGTGTTGCAAAATCTAGCCGAATATTGTCAAAAAACTGAACAAAATTTTAATATTACCGTAGTCATGGGAAAAACTGCACCCCATACGCCAAGTGTACAAGATTTTGCTAAACAAATGCCGAATTGTCATGTGCTTATCGGTGCGGATAATATGGCAGAACTTATGGCAAATGCCGATATGGCAATCGGTGCAGGTGGTAGCACGTCTTGGGAGCGGTGCTGTCTTGGCGTGCCGGCTTTGCTACTTGTGCTTGCTGATAATCAAAGCTATTTGGCAAATGTATTGCATGAAAAAAATGCAGTGGTTGCCTTATTGGATTTGCAAAATTTTGAGCAGGATTTTTTAGCAAAACTACAAGATTTGCAACAAACTTTTGTTAAAATTAGCCAAAATTGCCAAAAAGTTGTTGATGGATTTGGAGCAAAACGAGTAGCAAATTACCTTGATTTATCAGTAAAATACCAACAAAATTTTGCCAAAATATCGGTAAGATTGGCAACAGTAAATGATTTAATAACTGTTTGGCAATGGCGGAATCATGAAGAAGTTCGCAAATTTATGTTTGGGCAAGATGAAATTGCGTTATCCGACCATAAAAAATGGTTTAACAAACAGTTAAGTTTATCAAATGTAACTTTGCTAATTTTTGAGTTAAATCAACAACCTATCGGGTTTGTCAATTTTACACGCCTAACAGTTGATAAATACCAAACGTTAAATAATTCTGTAAAATCTAAAAACGCTTTAGCAACGAATAAGGCTAGTTGGGGTTTTTATTTATCGCCAGATTGTCCAAAAGGGCAGGGGTTGGGGTTTTTGCTTGGGGTGTTGGCGATTGGTTTTATTTTTAATCAAACCAACACTTTATATCAAAAGCCACCGCAAGCGATTACCGCTCAAGTGCTTGCGTATAATCAAGCGTCTTTGGCGTTGCACCGTAAATTGGGTTTTGTGGAAAAAGATGTGTTAAAACAGTATTTTAGCGTAAACAATCAAACGTATGATGTCTTTGAGTTTGAATTAACAAGTGAACAATTTTTATTTTAAGATATGAAATCATGACAAAAAATTTTCAAATCAACAACCGCCCAATTGGCACAGGCTATCCGCCTTACATCATCGCCGAAATGTCCGCCAACCACAACGGCAACATCGACAACGCCTTTAAAATCATCGAACTCGCCAAAGTGTGCGGTGCAGACGCTGTCAAAATGCAAACCTACACCCCAGACACCATAACGCTCAACAGCACTGCCCCAGATTTTCAAATTCATGGCGGACTGTGGGACGGACGGTCGCTGTACGAACTGTACGAGCAAGCCTACACGCCTTGGGATTGGCACAAGCCACTGTTTGACCACGCACGCAAAATTGGCATTACCATTTTTAGCTCGCCATTTGATTTTACAGCGGTAGATTTATTAGAAAATCTAAACGCCCCTGCGTACAAAATCGCATCGTTTGAAGCCATTGATTTGCCACTCATCAAATATGTGGCAAGCACAAGCAAGCCGATGATTATTTCCACAGGCATGGCGGACGAGCAAGAAATTGCCGAAGCTGTTGCGACCGCTCGTGATGGTGGTTGCACCGAATTGGCGTTACTGCACTGCGTAAGTGGCTATCCTGCCCCTGCCCACGACTACAACCTACGCACCATTGCCGACATGCAGACACGATTTGGCGTGCCGATTGGCTTGTCCGACCACACACTTGACAACACCACAGCGATGGTAAGCATTGCGATGGGTGCGTGTATTATTGAAAAACACTTCACCCTAGACCGTAACGGTGGTGGAGCGGACGACAGTTTTTCGTTAGAACCTACCGATTTAACCAATCTGTGTAAGGATAGCAAAACTGCTTGGCAATCTCTTGGGTGTGTGGATTATGGTCGCAAATCTAGTGAAATCGGCAACGTACAATTTCGCCGTTCGTTGTATTTTGTCAAAGATATGCAAAAAGGCGATGTCATTGATGAAACTTGTGTGCGTAGCGTTCGCCCCGGTTTTGGGCTTGCACCGAAGTTTTTTGATGAAATTTTGGGTAAAAAAGTGCTGTGCGATATTGCCAAAAATACCGCAACGTCTTGGGAAGTGATTGAAAAATAACGATTAAATGCGAAAAAAAGTCCAATCCCTTGCCAAATCTGCCCTATTAAAAGACAGCGTGATTTACCTAGCAGGTGAATTGTTGTCAAAAGCCATGCCGTTTTTGCTGTTGCCGTATTTGACCAGAATGCTTGGCACAGACGGCTTTGGAGAGTTGTCATATTATTTGGCGATTGGGGCGTTTTTGCTGATTTTTATGAGCCTATCGCAAAACGGTGCGATAACTCGTTATTACTATGTTTATGGCAAAAATGGGCTTGGCAATCTGCTGTTGGCAGGTGGTTTATATAGTTTTGCTATATTTTTGTTGGGTGTTATTATCAGCATTTTGCAAAAAAGCGAAGGTTTTTTTTATTGCGTTTTGATTGCATTTTTGCAAAGTTTGGTACAAAATCAACTTGCCTTACGCCAATGTCAAAAACGCCCGTTTAGCTATTTTGTTATTCAAATTAGCCTTGCGATAACCAACGTAATTTTTACCGTTGGTCTGTTTTATTTATTGAATGAAAACAAGGTGATAGAGCGACTGATGGCGATAAGTCTGTCGTACTTTATTACCTTTAGTGGTGCGATATTACTGTTAAAAAAGACGTTTGACATTCGCATTCGCCCAACGCTAAAACTGCTAAAATTGGCAATCGGCTATATCATCACTTTTGGCTTGCCGTTGATTTTGCATGCTTTGAGTTATACGGTTAAAGGGCAGTTTGACCGTGTGCTGATTAACGAGCGATTTTCCGCCCATGAACTTGGCGTTTATTCGGCAGGTGTGCAAGTGGCGAGCGTGGTAACTGTACTAATTATGGCGGTGAATTCGGCAGGCGTGCCTTACCTTTATGAACGGCTAAAAACAGGCAAAATTCAGCTTGCACACTTACACCGAGCCTTTTGGTTCAGCCTTGCCGTGCCGATTGTGGTAACGCTGTTTGCCTATTTGTTGCCCTTGTCGTTGTTTACTTTTGTGCTTGGTGAGGCGTTCGCCCCAAGCCGTTTTTATACGGTGTTTTTTGTATTTGCGTTTTCGCTGACAATTCCCTACTTAATTTTGGTAAATTATCTGTTTTATCATGCCAAAAACGCCCAAATTTCTGCTTGTTCGGTGATTTCAACGGTGGTTTATTTGCTGGTTTTGTGGTGGGCGAGCGTTGAAAATATGCAGTTTGTGCCGTTGGCAAGCGTTATCAGTACAGCTATTTTATTGCCGTTATTATACTATTTTACTAAACAAATTGATAAGAAAAAATGAATATTATTCTCTGCATTACGCCATTACAAGTTTTAATCGCTGAACAAATCATCAAGCAAACACAAGGCGATTTTATCGGTTTATATTTACCGTATGGCGACAATGCAAAACATCGGAATTATTTTAAAAAACTAAAAAATTCTTGTCAAAAAACTGAATATATAGAGCTTAAAAATCAAACGTGGCAAGCAAGATTTGCTACGCTCAATAAAATTAAAACTTGTTTAAAAAACTTAAATGTTTATCAAAAAAAAATTAACAATATTTATCTAGCAAGTATTGACGTAATTTTTTTACAATATATTATTTCTAAAATAAATTTTAATCAATTATACACATTTGATGACGGCACAGCCAATATTTTTCCCAATTCTACTTATTTTAATCCCTTACAAAAATCCTTTGCACAACAAACGTTTAAAAAACTGATTGGCATTAAATACCCAGATATTCCGAGTATTTTAGCGGTTTCGCAAAAACATTATACAATTTTTCCCAATGAAAAAAATATTATAGAAAATATAGAACCGATTTTTTTGTTTAAAAATTTAAAAAAGACTAATAATAAAACTTTATCAATCAAACGGATTTTATTGGGACAAGCGTTGGATAATTTCATCGGTGAAAATGCTTATCGTGAAATCGTGGTGAATATGAAACAAAAGTTTGCTATTGACAGTTTTGTGCCACACCCACGAGAAAATCTGGATTTTAGCGATATTTTGACGGTCATTCATAGCGAAAAAATCATTGAAGATTATCTGATTGACGAGCTAACCGCCAATCTGACCATGCAATACGAGATTTATACCTTTATCAGTACGGCGGTTTTTTCGTTGCGACAATTGCCGAATGTTGCTATTTTTATGGTTTATAATCAACAACTTATGGAACAATTTAGCAATGCCTATCAGTTTTTGGCAAGCCGTGATTTTACCTTGCTAAATTTAGATAAAAGCGAACAAAAATCATGAAAAAACACGCAGTTTTAATCCAAACGCACAAACCGATTGATTATTTTATCCAATTGGCAAAACGTGAAAAAAACGTCAATTTTTATGTGCATTTTGACAAAAAAGTGAAAAATTTTGAAAAAGTAAATTTAGAAAATATTTATTATCTTGATAACCGAATTGATGTAAAATGGGGCGGATTTAGCCAAGTGCAAGCAACTTTAAATCTGTTTGAAACCGCTTTTAGTAACAGCGAAAATGCCTATTTTCATTTGGTAAGTGGTGAAGATGTGGTTTTGCAAGATTTTGATTTTATTGAAAAAAATTGGAAAGAAAATTTTAATTTTGCCGTGATGTTACAATGTGAACAAAATCCAAAATACCGCTACCGATTTATCATGAATGCACTGCACGCAGATAGCGATTGGCAACGCTCTTTTGTGGGGAAAGTTTTGACAAAACTGCAACAAGGATTTGCCAAAGTTGTGCTGTATCAAAAGCTAACTTTTTTTGGTTCGCAATGGTTTTCGGTAACTCGGGAAGATTGGGCGAAAATTTTGCCATTCGTGCAGGAATATAGCGAATTTTTTTGTCAAAAACTTGTTCCAGATGAGCATTTTTTACAAACGCTGATTACAGAAAAATTGCACAATCAAATTAGCCTAAGCAATGATAATAAACGCCTAATTATTTTTGACAAAACAGTCAATAATGGTAATAGCCCACTTTATTTGAGTTTTGAGCAATTACAAACGGCTAAAAATAACGGTTTTTGGTTCGCTCGTAAAGTAAAAAATGATGTAGCTGAGCAATGGTTAATAGGGAATGATTGATGAAATTTTCTGTGTTAATGTCATTGTATGATAAAGAAAAGTGCGAGTATTTGATAGAATGTTTTAATAGTTTATTAAATCAAAATTTGCAATCTGATGAAATTGTTTTGGTGTTTGATGGTCAAATTAACCAAAATTTGCAAATGATTGTTGATAAATGGCAAGCCAAATTACCGTTAAAAATCATCAAGCTACCACAAAATGTTGGACTTGGCAAAGCCTTAAATGCAGGGCTTAAACATTGCCAACATGAATGGGTTTTTCGTATGGATACTGATGATATTTGTGTGCCAGAACGATTTGCCAAACAAGTTGATTTTATTAAAAATAATCCGAAAATTTCGGTCGTTGGTGGTCAAATTGCCGAATTTAATGACAATTCGCAAAACAGCCACGCCAGTCGCACTGTGCCGACCACGAATGAGCAAATTGTCAATTATGCAAAATCTCGCAATCCGATTAACCACATGACGGTGGCATTCAAAAAATCTGCGGTGCAAGCGGTCGGCAGTTATCGCCATGCATCGCTTTATGAAGATTATGACTTGTGGGTGCGGTTGTTGTTAAACGGTGAAAAGTTTGCCAATTTGCCCGATGTGTTGGTATATGCTCGGGCAGGGCAGGCGATGTATGAACGGCGGGGCGGACTTGCTTATGCCAACAATGAAATCGCTATGCAACGTTCATTTTATCAAATGGGGTTTTTGACTGTCGCTCATATGGTGAAAAATTTGGTAATTCGGTTGCCTGTTAGGCTGCTGCCAAATTTTGTGAGAAGTTTTATTTATCAAAAATTATTGAGAAAATAAAATTTTTGTTCAAAAACATACAAATTTTCATTGCTTAAGCCTGTGTTAGGCCTTAATCGGTATAGTAGGTATCATACCAACAACCGATTAGGGGCTACCATGACTCGCACCCAAAACTGGCTTATCGCTTTACTCTTTACTGCAACACTCGTAAGCATTGGCGTTTTTGCTACTTTGTATCAACGCCAAACTGCTGGCAACCAAATTGCCAGCAATCAAGTGGCTGTGCCTAGCCCTACTTTATCAAATGCTGATGTCCAAAATACCGCATTACAAAAAAAATAATTTTATCAAAACCACACAAACAAACGCAAATAGCGAATTGTCCGAACAAACTATTGCAAAAAAAGTTACCTAAATTTTGCCAAATTAAGCCATTGAAACGGTAGAAAAAGTCAATTTTGAAGGCAGTTTGGCGTATAAAATTAGCCCACCGCTTTGGCAAATGCTAACCCACAGCGTGGTAAGTGCAAGGCTGACGGACGGTATCTCACGCCTGCCGTGCTACCTGCCATGCTTGAACGTGGCTATGATAAATCTTTTAGCCAAATGGATAAAAATGTTAAATCCGCCAATTTTAACCATAAAATCAATGACCCAAAAATAAATAAAAACGCTTGGCAGGGCATTATGTTTGATAAAAATAGCCAAACGGTTAGCCTACAAGATGGCGTTTTGCTTGATTTGGGTGGTTTTGCCAAAGGCTTGACCGCTTTTAACGTGGAGCAAGATTTTATTCAATCTTTACAAAATAAATCGCAAAATCAAAAACTTAACAGCATAAACCTGCTGATTGACGCAGGTGGTGATGTTTTGATGTTTACTAATCATCAAACAAAAAGTAAAACACAAAATCACGCTTGGCGAATTGAAATGCCGTCTGCCAATGTGGATTTTCCCATTGAGTATTTTTCGCCATTTTCGGACGAACTGCCAAATGGTTTTGCATGGGCGAATGAGCCTGTCAGCCTTGATTTGCCTTACTTGTTTATATGGGTGTGGTGGTGCATGGGCTGTTTGTGGGGACGGACGGCAAAGAGCTGTGGGTACAGGGCTTGTATCTTGGTACAAATGCACTGCTTGGTGTGATGGTGATGTTTTGGGTGGTGCAACTAAAATTGGTGTAAATTTTTTGTGTGTGGGTCGGTGTGTGAATTGTGTGTGATTTTAGCTTGATTAAACGTGATTGTAAATAATTAAAAATGATTAAGCATGATTAAAAAACCAATAAAAAACCCTTGTAAATGCTAGCTTTACAAGGGTTTTTTGATTGTATTTGATTAAATGTAACTAAATGTGATTTATGGTAAATGGTGGAGATGGCGGGAGTTGAACCCGCGTCCGCCAGCACTACGCCCATGACTCTACATGCTTAGAGTCTGTCTATGGCTTTAACCCTTGGCGAACCGACAGTCAGGATGCCAATGGCGAGCCTCTAAAATTTCGCCCAAACCAGCGAGACAATGGCTCAAGCTATCCTTCGTGCGTTCGCATCGGGGAGAGTAACCAGACCAAAGGCAATCTGTACCGTCCCAAGTAGCCCTTAGGCTGCTAGTGCGTAAGTTTCGTCGTTTGCGACTATTTTAAAATGTACGTTTATTTACAAGAGACATACGCTCTTGACATGCATCATTGAGTTTCATTACCAGCGTCGAAGCCAGAACATCCCCAATTGGACAATCATTATATAAAGATTTTATCAACTTTTTCAAGTGTTTTTATAAAACTTTACAAAAAAGTTACCCTATTCGTCAAGCTGAGCCATGACATCATCGCTAAAACTCACATTGGTATAAACGTCTTGCACATCGTCCAAATCTTCTAGCATATCAATCATTTTCATGATTTTTTTGGCATCTTCCACATCGGTGATATCGGCGGTGGTTGATGGCGACATGGTAACTTCTGCGTTATCCGCTTTTAGACCTGCTTTTTCTAAAGCGTCCATCACTTCACCAAAATTTTCAGGTTCGGTAATCACAAGCAAACTTTCGCCATCGTTTTCAATGTCATTTGCCCCAGCTTCTAAGGCGATTTCCATCAATTTGTCTTCTAGTGAAATATCTTCAAAAGTGATTTCGCCACGTTTGCTAAATAAATATGCCACCGAGCCTGATGTGCCAAGGTTTCCGCCATTTTTACCAAAAGCATGACGCACTTCGCCAACGGTACGGTTTAAGTTGTCGGTCATGGTTTCTACAATCACCGCCACACCGCCAACGCCGTAGCCTTCGTAAGTGATTTCTTGCATATTGTCGTTGTCGCCACCACCTGCACCACGCTCAATCGCACGTTTGACGGTGTCTTTGGTCATGTTGGCAGAATAGGCTTTTTCAACGGCAGCACGCAGGCGAGGGTTCATCGCTGGGTCTGGTTCGCCTTGTTTGGCGGCAGATACGATTTCACGGATAATTTTGGTAAAAACTTTGCCTTTGGCAGCGTCTTGTTTGGCTTTGCGGTGTTTAATATTTGCCCACTTGGAATGTCCAGCCATGTTTGGATTCCTTATTTGTTAAACTTGGTTAAAATAATTTGGTTAAAATAAAAGGTTGAATGTGATATTATAAACTAGCTTGCCCCAAATATGTAAGGGGGTAAATTGGGCTTTTTTGCAAAAAAATAACAACGGGCTTGTCTTTTCACCTTTTTAAAAGTAATTTTTCAATGAAAGCAATCAAAACAAAATTCCATAAAAAACACGATAAACCAATGACATTGTCAGGACTTCGCCATAATATTCATGTGGTGATTGACGGTACGGACACGCCGATGGGCAAGCTGTTTGACATTGTGCTGTTGGTGGCGGTGATTGCCAGTGTGGCGGTCGTCATGCTAGATAGCGTGTTGATTATGCGAATGAAATATGGCACGATTTTTTATTATTTGGAGTGGTTTTTTACCATTTTGTTTACCATTGAGTATTTGTTACGCCTGTTTTCCACGCCCAATCGTATCCGTTATATGTTTAGTTTTTATGGCATTGTGGATTTTTTATCCATTTTGCCAACTTATTTAAGTTTGTTATATGTGGGCGTACAATATTTGCTCGTGGTGCGGATTTTGCGGATTTTACGCATTTTTCGTATTTTAAAAATGGCAGATTATATGCAACAGGCGGGCTTTTTGACGATGGCATTAAGAAGCAGTCGGCATAAAATCATTGTATTTTTCTTAGCGGTTATTATTTTGGTAACGATTTTTGGCTCGGTAGTCTATGTGGTGGAAGGGGCAGAAAACGGCTTTACCAGTATTCCTGTGAGCATTTATTGGGCGGTTGTTACCATGACAACGGTCGGCTATGGCGATATTTCGCCAAAAACGCCATTGGGACAGACGATTGCATCCTTTGTGATGATTATGGGTTATTCCATTATTGCTGTGCCGACTGGGCTTTTTACCGCAGAATTGAAGAAGACTATGCGTCCGCAATTACAGCCGATTAGTTGTCCAAATTGTGGTAAATTCGGACACGCAACGGAAGCCAAGTTTTGCGACCGTTGCGGACATGATTTGCACGTTTAATTTTAAAATTTTTTTTAAAAACTTAAAATTAACCAATTATTTTTGCACTTCTACATTGCTATAACCTGCCGATTGTAGCTCAGATTTGGCTTTTTCGGCACGGCTACTTTTTCCGCTAAATAACTTAATCGTGTCAGATTTAGCAACGCCTTGACTGGCGATTTGGCTCACGATTTCGCTATGCGGAATGTTAATCGCACCGTCTGGATGGTTCAACTGGTACTCTTCTGGGGTACGCACGTCAATGATGACGGTTTTTGCCTGTACGCTTGGCATAAGCATAATCCCTGCAAAGGCTAGGGCAGTTAAAGTCAATAATTTTTTTTTGCTGGGTTTGATTTTTTGCATAAAATTTGTCATGGCGTTGTCCTTTTTTAATGTAAATAAACAAGCTATACGATTATCATAACATATTGGGGCGGTTTTGCGGTTGTAAATTCGCAAAAAGTGTTGCTTGATTGTAAATATTGATGTGTGGTTTGCTTATGAAAATTTTGTGTTTTCATCTGTATTTTTTGCCAAAAAATTGGCGTATAATATCTGTAAATTTTGTTATATTATAACAAAAAATTGCACAAAATTTTATTTTATACGTTTTATTTTAAATTTAATAAGTTATTGATATGCAAAGTATTTATTTTTTAATTCCGATTAGTCTAGTGTTGTTTGTCTGTGCGATTTTTGCCATTTATTATGCCATTAAATCACGACAATTTGATGACTTAGACAACGAATCGCAACGCATTATCCTTGATGACCGCCAGTTTCGCCGAGAGCAATTACAAAAAAATGACGAAACAAGCAATCCATCAAAAGATAACAATTAACAGCATTTTTGGGCAAAAAAATTTTGGAGTAAAAACATGACATTAGCAATGTTACTGATGGCATTGGGTATGGGTTTTTTTGGTTCGCCACATTGTTTGGGCATGTGTGGGGGCATTGTGACCGCTTTTGGGCTGTCCATGCAAAATCTGACCCAAAGCAAAAAAACCATGCTTATGCTGACTTATCATTTTGGGCGGTTGTGTAGTTATGCGTTTTTGGGGTTGGTGGCAGGCTTGATTGGCACAACGGTATTGCAACCGATTTTGGTAAACAATAATTTGCCAAGAGTATTAATCGGTGCGGTACTTATCGTTGTCGGCTTGTCTATGCTCGGTTTGCCTTTTTTAAACCATTTGGAAAAAATGGGCGGTCAATTATGGCAAAAAATGTCGCCCATTCGTCAAAAAGTATTTCCAATTGACAGTTTTGGCAAAGCATTGATGGCAGGGCTGTTGTGGGGATTTTTGCCTTGTGGCTTGGTGTATGGGGCGTTGTTAATGGCGGTGGTAGGGCATGATACTGTGTCTGGTGCGATGTTGATGTTTGTGTTTGGACTTGGCACGTTGCCAATGTTGATTGCCACACAGACCACCGTTTTGGCATTGCAACAACGTATCAAGCGTTTTCGGCTACGTCAAGCCAATGGCGTGATTATGGTGTTATCTGGGTTTGCGGTGATTTTTTTGCCGATGGCAATGCACGCCATGCACGGACACGACCATAGTATGCACACCTCCGCACAGCACGCACAAATGAGCCATGAAAATCATGCTGACATGAACCATTCGCAAATGAACCATGATGGCATGAACCACGACAGCATGAGCCATTCGCACAGCCACGAACAACACAGGCCAACAGCATCAGCCCCACAACACACAGGACATCATCATTAACTTATTTTAAATGGTTTGTTTAAAATAATTTTGGCTAAGTTCTGTCGCATTGATACAAATTTGTACGGGTTGGGCGATATTTTCAACTATTTTGACATGATGTTGAATACTTTGAAAAATTCGCTCAATCAATGCCGATTTTGTCGTATCATCTCGCCCAGCCATCAAATAAAAATGCACCACCACAAAACTTTCATCGCTTTTTTGTAAACCAATCAAACTTTGTTCGGCAGTATAAATCCGTGATTTGATGGTGTTTGGCTTGTCAAATTGGGCGGATTGCCAAAGATTGTCATTGATGGCTTGAAGTAGGGTAGTGGGTTGTTTTAACACAAGATTTTCACTGGTTTCAATGATGAGGTGGGGCATGGTTTTTCCTTTTTAGTTTGACAATATGAGAATCTGTATTCACAACATTATGAATACAGGTTCTAAAATTGGCTGTGGGTTTTAAGGCATAACCAATTATTTAAAACATTTTAACAAATATTATTTATCCCAAATATCGGATTTGACTTTTTGTTTGAGTTCTGGGTATTTGTTAATGTTAAAAACTGGCTCTTTGATACCTGATTTTAGCTGTGCAGAATAGTCTTTTGCCAAAATAAACACATATTTCGATAACAACGCAATGCTAATCAAGTTAATATACGCCATCGTTGCCATCATTAAATCGCCCATATCCCAAACCACAGGCACTTCAGCAATTGAGCCAAAATATACAAACCCAAGCACCAAAATACGAAATACGTTTAAAATCATGGGATTATTTTTTAAATACTGTACATTGGTCTCGGCATAAGCGTAGTTACCAATGATACTTGAAAAAGCAAACATAAACAAAATAACCGCCAAAAACGTCTGAGCCCAAGCCCCCACATGGCTTTCTAATGCTGCTTGCGTGAGTTGAATGCCTGTCAAATCGCCACTTGGCAACTGTGATAACAAGATAATAAATGCCGTGCAAGAACACACAATGATGGTATCCACAAACACGCCCAAACTTTGGATAAGTCCTTGCGATGCTGGGTGTGGCACATCGGCTGCCGCCGCCGCATTCGGAGCAGAGCCTTGACCTGCTTCATTAGAATACAAACCACGTTTAATCCCCATCATCATAGACTGAGAAACCACCCCCCCCAATGCACCGCCAGCCGCCGATTTAATCGTAAATGCATCAGTCAATATCAAATTAAAAACGTGGGGAATCATGCTAATATTGGTAATGATAATGTACAACGCCATCAGCAAATATACCACTGCCATCACAGGCACGAGCATTTCAGAAATTTTTGCAACGCGTTTAATACCACCAAAAATTATCGGCGCAGAAAGCAATACCAAAAAGCCTGCGACCAAATGTTTGCCATTATTCCATGATTGACACGTATTTTCACCACTACAACCTACAGCTGATTGTACCGCTTGAGCAATGGTGTTCGCTTGAATGGCATTATAAACCAAGCCAAAACAAAGAATTAAGCTCACCGCAAACGCAACGCCTAACCAACCTTGCCCCAAGCCTTGACGGATATAGTAAGCAGGACCACCACGAAAATGCCCATTGGCATCTCTGACTTTGAATAACTGTGCCAAAGAAGACTCAGCAAATGCCGATGCCATACCAATCAAAGCGATAAACCACATCCAAAAAACTGCACCCGGTCCGCCAACACTTACCGCAATGGCAACCCCTGCGATATTACCTGTCCCCACACGGCTTGCCAAGCCTGTTACAAAGGCTTGAAATGATGAAATGCTTTCGGAGTGTTCATGATGGTCGGTTTTTCGGCTGGCAAGCATACTTTTCACACTGTGAGCAAACAGCCTAAACTGAACAAAACCTGTCATTACTGTAAAAAACACGCCAATCAAAATCAATATCCAAACCAACCAATCCCACATCGGTGAGCTGATAAAGTTTACTGAGCAATGAATGGTATCAATCATATTTGCTTGTGCAGAACAAGCTAACTCTTTGTTGTACATCAACTTTCTCCAAAAAAATAAAAATGCTTATTACAAGCATTTTTTGTTGGTGAATAGTAGCAATTTTGTAAAAAATTAGCAATAAAAATTTATGTGTATAACAAAAAAAATTATCAATATAATTTGAACAATAAAAAAACGGTATTAAAAAATACCGTTTTTTGTGATAGATGACTATCTATTAGAAGCGGAAAGTTAAACCAACTTTAGCAATTGGGTAAATTACATTTTTATTTTGTAATTTATGAGTTAAGTCATCTTTTAATTTTTGTTTTGCATCATTAACTTGAGCATTAACAGTAGGGTCTTGAATACTAACACTACCGTCTACGTTAACGGTCGCTTCGCTTTTACCCATATAAGCAGCACCTACTTCACCAAATAATCCCCAACGTTCAGAGATATTTGGACGATAACCAATCGTCAAGTATGGAGCGATATCGTTACGTGGTTTTACGCTTACATCTACTTTAGAATTAGTGTCTACAGTATATTTTACACCGTTCACAGTAAAATTAGTTGATTTGTCATTTTTCAATTTAGCACTGATTTCATTATCTTGGAAAATTACACCAGTGCCAACAGTAAAGCCATTTGACCAAGGACGCATATTTACACCTAAATATGGGTTGTTTAAATCTGCTTTATAGTCCAAAGTACCTTTAAAATCTTGGTATTCATCGCCAAGAACTTTCTTCCAGTTAATGTAAGAATCATTGGTGTCTAAATCAACATCACCGTCAATTTTACCACCGTTCCAACCAGCAACAAGCTCAGTTTTGTCGTTTACGCCCCAAGCGATGTTACCACCGTAACCTAATGTACCAACTTCAGCACTGATAGCGGCTGGGTGGATAGCTTTGTTAAACAAAGTTTTTGTACCGTCAACAAGTTGTGTTGTGGTGTTTTTTACGATACCGTTGTCTGGGTTGTAAGTTGTGGTTGATACCGCAACTGGCTCTGCGATAACTTGTTGGTCAACAACAACGTCTTCTGCAAATGCAGAAGTTGCTAGCAATGCAGCAGGGATAACTGCTAATTTTAAAGCTTTCATAGATTTTCCTCTTATTAAAAGTTTGGATATTTTATCATAGTCAATTTAAATTTGCTAGAATATTAAAGTGAGTTTTGATAAATTGAGATGTACGCGTAACGCTGAATATGCCTTATTTGACATATTTTGTTACGAAGTTGCCCATGTGCGTATTAAACCTTATTTTGCGTTGGTTGTCATCATTTTTTTTAAGTGTTTATGTAGTATTATGTAAAAAACTTGTCTAAAATGTAATTTTTATCACAGTTTTTTAGCAAAAATATGAATTTTGCAACTTTTCTGATGTTATTTTTCACAAAACAAGTGATTTTTTTGTCATAATTTTTTAAAATAGGCAATCCCAAGAGATGTTGCGTCTTTTATTTATTTTTTAATAAAAGTCAGGCTTGGTTTTCTTTTTTAGCAATTTTTTTAAAAAGAAATAAATAACGACATCTGCGATTTACTTTTTTTAACCCAAGATAAGGAGTGGACGCAGTGTCTACACAAAATTTTACCGATTATAAAGTTGCCGATATTAACCTTGCCGACTACGGTCGCAAAGAGATTAAACTTGCTGAAACCGAAATGCCTGCCTTGATGGGGCTACGCAAACGCTATCAAGCCGAACAACCTTTAAAAGGTGCAAAAATTGTCGGCTGTATCCATATGACCATTCAAACCGCTGTACTGATTGAAACGCTGGTGGCATTGGGTGCAGAAGTTCGTTGGACATCGTGCAACATCTTTTCAACCCAAGACCACGCAGCGGCAGCTATTGCAGCGGCTGGCATTCCTGTATTTGCGTGGAAAGGCGAAACCGAAGAAGAGTACGAATGGTGCTTGCGTCAGCAGTTGTTTGTTGGCGGTGAAGAGAGCGGTGAGCTTTGGGACGCAAACATTATCCTAGATGATGGTGGCGATTTGACCGCCCTAATTCACGACAAATACCCACAAATGCTTGACAAAATCAACGGCATTTCGGAAGAAACCACAACAGGTGTTCACCGTTTGATTGATATGCTTGCCAAAGGCACACTAAAAGTCCCTGCCATCAATGTAAACGATGCCGTTACCAAATCAAAAAACGACAACAAATACGGTTGCCGTCATAGCCTAAACGATGCTATTAAACGTGGTACGGACATGTTGCTATCTGGTCGCCGTGCGTTAGTGATTGGTTATGGTGATGTGGGCAAGGGTTCGGCTCAAAGCCTACGCCAAGAAGGTATGATTGTGCGTGTCAGCGAAATTGACCCAATTTGTGGTATGCAAGCGTGTATGGACGGCTATGAGCTTGTTTCGCCATTTGTGGGTGGCGACCCTGCCAACGGCGTGAACGAAACTTTGCTAAAAGACACCGATTTAATCGTAACCACCACAGGCAACTACCACGTTTGTAATGCCGATATGTTAAAAGACCTAAAATCAACGGCTGTGGTATGTAATATCGGACATTTTGACACCGAAATTGACACCCAATTTATGCGTGATAACTGGAAATGGGTGGAAGTCAAACCGCAAGTTCACCAAGTTTACCGCTCAAATGACGACAGCGATTATTTGATTATCTTGTCAGAAGGTCGCCTTGTAAACTTAGGTAACGCCACAGGACACCCATCTCGCATTATGGACGGCTCATTTGCCAACCAAGTGCTGGCTCAAATTCATCTGTTTAAAGAAAAATTTGCCGATTTGCCAGCCGACAAAAAAGCCGACAATGTGTATGTTAAAGTGTTGCCGAAAAAACTTGATGAAGAAGTGGCAGCTGCAATGGTGGCAGGCTTTAATGGCGTGATTACCAAACTCACCCAAAAGCAAGCGGACTATATTGGCGTAAGCGTTGATGGACCATTTAAGGCTGATGAGTATAAGTATTGATTGATTTAAAAGCCCAATAATTTGGTGTAAAATAAGGCAAAAGTGCATTGCTTTTGCCTTATTTCTCTTAACATTATTAGGAATAGTGCTATGACATTAGAACAAGCCATTTATGAAATTACACATAAATCTAGTTTTGAAGAACAGCTTTATGCGATTGAGCAAATTAGTAAAAATTTGCGGTCAGCTCACGCCCCTACGATAAAAAAACCAAGAAAAACTTTTGAACTTCATCCTTTTAATCTTGGTAAAATTGAACCGCCAACTCGTGAAGAAATGTATGATGAACGTACCAAACAAATTTTAGGAATTGTAGAGTAATGTCAAACTATCAAACTTTACAACAATATTCCAATCTTTTTGCAATTGATACCAATATTTTAATATATGCCTACAATGTTGGCTCACCATTTCACAATCAAGCTCAAAAATTTTTAATGCAAAAAATGAAAGAAGTAAATGAGTTTGATGAACTGCCTATTTGTATTTGCCAACAATCGTGCATAGAATTTGTCAATGGTATCACATGGCAACGATTAGAAAACCCTCTTTCTGTTAGTCAAGCTATTAATATTATTGAATATTTAAATGATTGTGGTTTAACAATCATTCACCCAAAACACAGCCAAGTTACCACTTTTAGCGAACTTGTATTATTGCATAATTCACGCAAAAAGATTTTTGATACTTCCATTGCATCAACTTTAAAAGATAATAAAATCAAAGGATTATATACCGTCAATGTCAAAGATTTTCAAGATTATGATTTTTTGACCGTGATTAATCCACTAGCCGAGTAAACCATAACCATGACCCCAATCCTAAACCGCCTAAACCAACTAGAAAACCTAGTTAATGAATTAAAAAATGACATTAACAACCAAAGCCAAGCCGTTAAATCAAACCCAAATTCAACAAAAACGCCCTTTTCTTTTGAATTTTTTCCCACAAAAACGGACGAAGGACAGGCCAAACTTTTGACCGTTTTTGATGAATTAAACGAATTATCGCCAAAATATTTTAGCGTAACTTACGGTGCAGGCGGTACAACTCGTGAACGCACGCTCGGCATTGTCAAATCTTTGACCGAAAAATCCACCACCGACATTGCTCCGCATTTGTCGTGTATTGGCGATGGAAAATGTGAAATTGGAGAATTGCTGGATTTTTATAAATCTTTGGGCGTAAAACGACTGGTTGCCTTGCGTGGCGATTTACCAAGTGGTCAGGTTGGTTATGGTGAATTGCCGTATGCCCTTGATTTGGTTAGATTTATTCGTGAACACAGTGGCGAGCATTTTAACATCAAAGTGGCGTGTTATCCAGAAATGCACCCACAAGCCAAAAGTTTTGCTCACGACATTGACAATTTGGTGAATAAATTTCATGCAGGGGCGAATGAAGCCATTACCCAATTTTTTTATAATGCCGACAGCTATTTGTATTTGCGTGATGAGCTTGTCAAACGTGGCATTCACCAAGACAAATTCCCCATTGTTGCAGGCATTATGCCAATCACCAATGCAAGTAATCTAATCCGCTTTGCCGATGGTTGCGGTGCGGACATGCCACGTTTTATTCGTAAGCAACTTGCCGATTTTGGCGATGACAAAAAAGCTATTCGTGAATTTGGTTTTGATGTGGTGGTAAAATTGTGTGAACGTTTGATAAGTGAAGGTGTGCCAGCCTTGCATTTTTACACCATGAACACGGTTAATCCAAATAAAGAATTGGTAAAATCCCTAAATTTGGTATAAGTACAAATGTTTACTTATAAAACGCTGTTTTGGCTTATCATTACCAATATTATTAGCACCATTTTGCATTACGCTTTGAGCATTATCCAGAACCCGACTGGCTAAATGCTCATGTGGTGGATTTGTTTTGGTTTTTTATGACGCCATGTGCGTTTGTTGCCTTGCATTTTTATAAACGCCAAAATTTGCCAAAGGCTTGACCGCCCTACTCGCCTACTGTGCAATGAGTTTACTCGTGCTTGGGCATTATAATTATGCACCGTTTTTTGACATCAGTTTTAAAATTCATCTGTTGATTTGGATTGAAGCGATTTTGGCAATGATTTTGGCAGTTTATGGCGTGCTGTATGTTTGGCAATTTAAAATAAAGGAAAAATCAATTGCAAAATCAATCACTTAAACGCTGTATTTGGTGCGGTGATGACCCATTATACCAAGCCTATCACGATACTGAATGGGGTAAAATCATTGACGATGACAAAACACTCTTTGCCCTTTTGTGTCTTGAGAGTATGCAAGCGGGTTTGAGCTGGATTACCATTTTGCGAAAGCGAGAGCGGTTTTATCAAGTGTTTGATAATTTTGATCCAAATAAAGTCGCCTTTTATGATGAAAATAAAATCAATGAATTGATGATGGACGCTGGCATTATTCGCAACCGTGCCAAAATCAATGCCATTATTCATAACGCCAATTTATTTTTAAAAATCACGCAAAATCAATCCTTTAGCGATTATTTATGGGCAATGTCGCCCAATGGCTTGGCAAAAAATCCACTCATCAACCACCCAACCGACATTAGCCAAATTCCTGCCACCACCGAATTTTCGGACAAAATGGCAAAACAGCTCAAAAAAGACGGTTTTAAATTTTTGGGTTCGACCACTTGTTATGCCTTTATGCAGTCGTGCGGTATGGTGAACGACCATGTGGCGGATTGTGATTTTAGATAACTTTTTTTTATATTAATTATAAAAAAAATTACTAATTATTTTGCTTTTCTAATTCATTCCTATAATTTATATTATGCCTGTTTTATAAAACAATTAAGTGGTGGAGTTGTTTTTTTGCAAAACGGCATTCACAATCATGACGATAATGCCCGCCCAAATCAAGCCAAAACTAAACATTTTTTCAACGCTTACCACTTCATTTAACACAACAATGGACAACAAAAACATTAACGCAGGCTCAAGATAACTTAACATACCAAACAAATTCACAGGCAACAGACCGCTTGCCGACAGATTGCTTTGCATGGCAACCGCACTGATAATCCCAAGCCCAACCACCAACGCCATCATCACGCCAGAGCCTGCCACCACAGATAACGAATCGCCTTGATACAACAAAACCGCCAACGCAATCGGTGAAATGATACTCAAATCCACAAACAGCCCCAACAATGCAGGTACGCCTTGCCAACGTCTTAAACCATAATAAATCGGATACGTCAGACACACCCATGCAGTCGTCCACGATACCGAACCCGCCAGCCAAATTTGAAGCAACACACCAAGCCCAGCAAGCACAATTGCCAAAGTTTTTAAACGGTTTAAACGTTCAGCAAACACCACACAGCCCACCAACACCATCATAAGCGGAAACAAAAAATAGCCGATAGACACATTGACCGCTTGCCCATTCACAGGCGCCCACATAAACAGCCACAACTGACTGGCTAAAATCGGCGTTGGCAATACCAATAACAGTTTGTCTTTTGGTGTGCGAAGGCTTTGCAAAAATTTGGCAAGTTTGGCAAAACCATCGCTAAACAGCATAATTACCACAAGCCCAAACCACATCGCCACCATTCGCCACAAAAACACTTGCGTGCCTGTCAAAGGCGACAGCCAATGACTGTACATATACAGCACGGCAAATAAAATATTGGATAACAACGCCAACGAAATACCGACCATCACACGATTTTGGCTAAAAATGGTTGATAAATTGGAAAGATTGAACAAAAATTGGTTTGAAATTGCTTTTGTCATAAAAACCCTACACCTAGTAATAAATATTGAAATAGTATAACGGCTTTTTTTGCAAAATTATTTCATTTTTTAACAATTTGTGCTAAATTATGCCATGAAAATTTGCCAAAAAAAATTATTTTTGCAAAAAAGTGTTTAATGTTTTTTGCCTAACTGGATAAGTGCTATGCAACACGAAATTGATGATATTGATAAACGTATTTTGAATATTTTACAAGAAGATGCGACCCTGCCGTTAAAAAACATCTCAGAGCAAGTCCACGCTTCGGTGGCAACTTGCCAACGCCGTATCCAGTTTATGATGGATTCTGGGGTGATTACCAAACAAGTGGCGATTATTAACCCTGTGGAGTTGGGTTTTGGTTTGACCACTTTTGTGTTGATTGAAATGGAAAAGCAAAACAACGCCATGCAAGATGCGTTTGAGCGTTTGATGAACCGTTTGCACAATGTGATGAGCTGTTACGAAATTTCGGGCGATTTTGATTTTTTGTTGTTGGTTCATGCCAAAAATATGGAAGATTACCACCGTTTTACACGAGATTATTTGACTTTTGAAAACAATGTTAGACGTTTTAAAAGCCAATTTGTGATGAATTTTGCCAAAGTCGGTACAAAAATTGAATTGGATTAACTGGATTGCAATCGGTTAAAATGGCTTGCTGTTAAGCCAATATTTTCCAAAAAAATGCGTGATGGTGTATAATAAGCATTTTACAACATGATTGGTTAAAATGTCTGACACTTTTCGCACCACTTACCAAAATACCGAGCTGGTCGTTCCCCCTGATGGGCATTGCTTTCATTGTGGCGACCCCTTGCCAAAACAGCCGTTTTTTACCCTGATTTTGGGTGAACAGCGTGCCATGTGCTGTCTGGGTTGCCAGCTTGCCAGTCAAAGCATTGTAGAAGCTGGGCTTGAGCAATATTACCTTGACCGTAGCGAGATTAACCGCACCGCAAGCTTGCCAGACAGCCTGCACCAACTACAAGCCTACGACCATGATGATATCAAATCCCAGTTTGTGTATGGGCAAGATGGGCATGATGTCGCTGAGCTGTCAATCAGCAATTTACGCTGTAGTGCCTGTGCATGGCTGATTGAAACGCAGTTAGGCAGGTTAGACGGTATGAAACAGTGCCAAGTCAATCTAACCAATCAACGAATGCGAGTGATTTGGGACGACAAAAAATTGCCGATTAGCCAAATTTTGTCAAAAATTCAAGCCATCGGCTACAATGCCAAGCCCTATCGCCAAGACACCCACGAAGCCATGCTTCGCCGTGACAATCGCCGAATGCTGTTTCAATTAGGTATTTCGGCATTGGGGACAATGCAAGCGATGATGTTTGCGGTGGGGCTGTATTTTGGCGAATACGCAGGCATGAATGGCAATGACAGAGAGTTTTTGCGGTGGGTGTCACTGTTTGTCAGTATTCCTGTGTTTTTGATTTCAGGCTTGCCGTTTTTTCAGTCGGCTTTTTCGGCTGTCAAGGCTCGCCAAGTCAATATGGACGTGCCGATTAGCATTGCCATTACCATCACTTTTTTTGCCAGTCTGTACGCCACCATGACCCACACGGGTGAGACCTATTACGACTCGGTGAGTATGCTGATTTTCTTTTTGTTGGCGGGCAAATATGTGGAGCATAACGCCCGTATTAAAGCGTCCAGCCTTGCCAATGATTTGGTCGTGGTTGAGCCGATTTTGGTGGAAAAATTGGGACAAGAAAATGTTCAAAACTCTCCCCAAGAGTTTGCAACATTGTGTGAAAAATACCAAACCATTTTTGCCAATCATTTTGCAAAAGATTCAACATTAGACAATACAACAGACAACATCAATCTTGAAAATTGGGTATCCGCTCAAAATCTACAAGTGGGCGACATTATCCGCATTGACGCAGGGTCAAGCGTGATTGCGGATGGGGTGCTGTTGTCAAACCATGCCGCCGTCTCGCAAAGCCTATTAACAGGCGAAAGCGATTTAATCGTTAAAAATCAAGGTGATAGCCTGGTTGGCGGTAGCCAAAACGACAGTCAGCCGTTTCTGATGCAAGTTACCGCCTTGCCCCAAGACAGCCAAATTGGCGTGATAGACCGCCTTGTTAATCGTTCCTTAAGCGAAAAACCACAAATTGCCCTGCGTGCCGATAGGCTGGCTCGCTGGTTTATCGCTCGTGTGTTGGTGATTGCTAGTGTCGTGTTTGTCAGTTGGTATATGATAAACCCCAGCCACGCCATTTGGGCTACCGTTGCGGTGTTGGTGGCGACTTGTCCGTGTGCCTTGTCGCTTGCCACACCGATTGCTTTGACCGTATCCACCAACCGTTTGGCAAGTTTGGGCTTTTTGGCAACTCGTGGACATACCATCACCACTTTATCCGAAATCACCCATATCGCTTTTGACAAAACAGGCACTTTGACTTACGGACAGCCCAATTTATTGGCGATTGATGTGATAAATGACAATATTGATAAAAATTTTGACAAAAATATTGATAAAAAACTTCACAATCAAAATTTGCAAAATCATTATCTTGCTATAGCAGGTAGCCTAGAAATCGGCAGTCGCCACCCAATCGCCCACGCATTATTAACCGCCACTCGGCAAATGCACTTGCCGATAACCCAAGATTTACAACATATAGTCGGCGGTGGCGTGCAAGCCATCATTGACAATCAAACTTATCGATTGGGGCATTTTGCTTTTGCAACCGATAACAATCCTAATTTAACAGATTTTTTACCAAATAATGACAATTTCCAAGCCAGCAATCATGTAACTTTAAGTGTTAAAAAAGGCGAAAATTGGCAAATTTTAGCCCATTTTTATTTTCATGATAAAATCCGTGAAGAAGCGTTTGAAACAGTAAAAAATCTGAAAAATCAAGGGCTTAAGTTGTTGATTTTGACAGGCGACCCAAGCGACCAAGCCAACAAAGTCGCTAAACAACTTGGCATTGACACGGTGTATAAAGGCTTGACACCAGATCAAAAAGTCGCCCATATTGAAGCCTTGCAAAATGCCAATCATATTGTGCAAATGGTGGGCGATGGTATCAATGACGCACCTGTGTTGGCAAAGGCGAATGTATCAACGGCGATGGCAGGCGTGGCGGATTTGGCTCAAGTATCAAGCGATTCGCTGATTTTAAATGGCAAAATCCAAGCGGTACTTGATGGATATCGTGTTGCCAAAAAAACCGACAAAATCATTGCCCAAAATTTTCGCTGGGCGTTGGGGTATAATATTGCGGTGTTGTTGCCGTCTGCATTTGGCTATGTTCCGCCTTGGCTTGCGGCGATTGGTATGTCGTTGAGTTCGTTGTTTGTCGTGTTAAATGCGTTGCGTTTAAAACGTTGATGATTAATCGGCAAATTTTTCAGTTAATTTATCCAACAGTTTTTGTAAAGTTTGATTTTCTTTGTCTTTTTGCAAAATAATTTTATCTTTATGTTGAATGATTAATTTTAGCTGTTCAATTTCTTTTTGCTGAGGTTGATTGTCGTATTGATACAATGTTCCTGAATTGTTTAAATGATTAATGCCAATACCACCACTAAAATTTTGAACAGTATTTTCACTACTTGGCATTAAATCAAAAGGCTCTAGACTATCAAGAACTAAAAAACTCACTTAATCAAATCCCATAAATGGCGTTGTAATTCATTCAAATCTTTATTCCAACGCCACCTTGCGAAACGGTGTTTCTCATCTTTTAAGTGAAACTCAAAATTTGCGGTTACGCCACTAAATTTGGCAAGTCGTCTTTTGGTAAAACTCCAAAAGCTCTCAATGCCATTAATATGACAATTACCGTTTGTTTCTAGTCTAGTATGGGTTGTGTTGCTAGTCTAGAGCCTTATTAATTATCGCTTTTACTGGTTTTATCAAATTATTGTGATGTTGCACTCGCATTGATGATATTTTTTGTTGAGCCAAACCATTTTGCATAAATTTTATCATAAGTGCCATCAGCTTTGACTTGTTTTAAACCTTCGTTAATTTGATTTACCAATTCACTTCTGCCTTTTTTGATTGCAAAAGCAAAGTGGTCATTTTCAGTGTTAGGCACTTTCATTACTTTAACATTATCAAATCCTGAACGCACATTTTGTGAATTAATCATATTCACATCATCAATCACAGCATCTGCTTCGTTTTTTAGCATGGCTTTGTACGCCAAAAACATTGTTGGAAATTCTTTTGCACTGGCAAAATTGGCTTTGGCAAACTCGCTATAGTTTGTACTAACTTGTGCACCAACTTTTTTATGTGTTAAGTCTGCGTAGCTTTTGATATCAGGTGAAATAAAAGCAACTGCCATGTAGCTATCCATATACGGCTCAGAAAAATCCATTTTTTGCAATCTTTCATCTGAAATTGCTACACCCGAGGCAACAATATCACTTTTATCATCATTTAAAGTCTCAAAAATCGTATTCCAGTCGTGTGCAAATGTTTCCACCTTAAAGCCTTGTTTTTCACCAATAGCATTGATTAAATCTACATCAAATCCTGTTAATTTGCCAGATTCATCTTTAAATGTGAATGGCTGTCCTGAGGCTTCAACAGCCATTTTATAAGTGGCTAAGGTTGCAGGTGAGGATTGCTTGGTTGTCGCCGTTTGTGTCTCTGTTACCGCAGGTGTAGAGGCTTGAGGTTGTGGCTCTTCAGGTGTTTTTTCACAACCTGCTAACAAAATTGCTGTTGATAAAGCAACGATAAGTTTGAACTTCATCGGTTTTCTCCGTAAATGTTTTAATAATATTTTGGTTTTTACAATTATCTTATATTTTTTTAATATGTTATTTTAGAAAAATTTATCTTAAGTAACACAACAATATTTTACATCTGGTTAAGAAAAGATACAAAATTGTTTTTCTTTAATGGTAATAAAAAAGCGATAACCGAAATTATCGCTTTTTGTTTGATTAAAATTTAAATTAGCTCCACACTTCATCACTGATTTCTTTTATCAAATCAAGTTTTGCCCATTGTGCTTGTTCGGTCAAAATATTGCCTTCTTCGGTGCTGGCAAATCCGCATTGTGGCGACAGGCAAAGCTGATTAATATCCACAAATTGCGTGGCTTCTTTGATACGCTCAATAACCGCCGTTTTGTCTTCCAAATCGCCTGTTTTTGACGTGATTAAACCCAGTACAACTTGTTGATTTTTAATGTTTTTTAGTGGAGTAAAGTCGCCTGCTCGCTCGCTGTCGTATTCCAAAAAGAACCCATCAATTTTGCAATTGCCAAACAACTCTTCGGCAACAGGAGCGTAACCACCTTCAGAAAACCATGTTGAGCGGAAATTACCACGGCAAATGTGCATTGTGATTTGCATATCGGCAGGTTTTGCGTCCATAATGCGGTTTAAAAGTTTGACATAATCTTTGGCAACTTTGTCCAAATCAATGCCACGAACCTTGTATTCTTCACGCTTATCCAACGCACAAAACTGCCCCCAACTGGTGTCGTCCAATTGCAAATAACGCAAACCTTGTGCATAAAATTTGTTCATTGCCTTGATGTAGGCGTTGGCGATGTCATCGTACAATTTTTCTTCGTCTTGATAAATGTCAAGCGGAACATAGTTTTCTTCACGAATGGTGGCGATGATGTGGAGCATACAAGGCGATGGAATAGTGAATTTAGTTGGGTAGTCGCCTGCACAGTCTTTTAAAATTTGGTAGGCTTTGACAAATGGGTGGCTTTCGCTGAAGTCAATTTTGCCCACGATTTTGACCGTGTTGCCCTTTGGTTTTACGCCTTGAAAATGCACAGGGAATTTTTCAAGGTCAATCATCTCTACGCCATCAAGCCCTGCCAAAAAGTCCAAATGCCACCACACACGGCTAAATTCGCCATCGGTAACGGCTTTTAAACCGTGCTGTTTTTGCAAATCTACAAGTTTTTGCACTTCATCTGTTAAAATTTTATCAAATTCTGTTTGATTAATTTTACCGTCTTTTAAATCAACTTTTGCTTGTTGTAATGCTTGTGGGCGTAGAAACGAACCGACCACGTCATTGCGAAATGGGGCAATTGTACGTGTGGTGGCGGTTGGAAATTGTTGGCTCATGATATTCTCTCTTAGCTACATTTTTAATAAAATTTTAACGCAACTATAAACCCTATCAGTGATTTTTTCAAACTATGATTTTTCAAGGTAAGTTGAAGAATTTTCATGTTGCTGACAAATCACATGAATTTTTTGAGAAAATAGTCTAAGCATTTAACACTTTGCGATTTGGGTTTAATTTTGCGACCATATTTTTGCCAAGTGGCAACATTTCACCACACATTAAGCCCGCTAACAGCTCGCTACAAATCGGAGCATAGGCATAACCCTTTGACCCCAATGCCGAAAACGTCCAAATACGGCTATTTGGTTCGCCCACTTGCCCCACCAACGGCAAATAATCCACCGTTTGACAACGCAAACTTGCTCGCCCTTGCCAAGCCGTTTGCCAATTTTCATCAACTTTTATCGTGTCTTTTAGGCTTGGTACAACCGCCAAAAAATCTTGCACATTGATATCATGGTCGGCACGTTGTGGCGTGGTGTCAAAAGTATCACGGATAAAACTCGCCCCAAGTAAGGCAAAATTTTGTGAATATTCGCCATCTTTTTGGCTAAAATTGGCAAAATAACTGCCATATTTGAGTGGCAATTTAGGCATTTTCGCTTGGGTATTTTTGTCAATCGTACACCAACTGACTTGCCCACGACTGTGGTTAAAGCGTTTGATTTTTGGCAAAAAATCGCACGTTGCCAATGCGGTGCAAAGCACAACATGGTTAAAGACCTGACTAAAATTGGCAAAATTTAGCGTAATCTTGTTATCTTGTTGTGCAATGCTATTTAAAGCTAATTTTTTAAAACTAATATTAGTATGACTTAATACTGCTTTGGCAAATTTAGCGGTATCAATCAGCCCTGCTTTTGGCAAAAAAATCGCCTGTCCAACGTCATATCCCACCAGATTTTTGGCTTGTTGTTCGGTCAAAAGCGTGGCAAATTCGCTTGGAAAATCCTGCACTTCATCAAGCTCAAGCCGATTGTGCGATAACAAATCCAAACAGCCAGTCGTCTGTAAAATCTCAATACCTGTTTGCTCGCTTAATGTTGGATAAGATCGGCAACTTGCCAAAAATCCAATGGCGTGCAAATTGGTGGCAAGGCGTGTTAAACTGGTAAGTTTTGGGGCTAAAAATGCCCGGACATTGCCCGATGCCCCCGATAACGGCTTGTCTTTGTCAAAAATGGTAACGTCATGCCCACGACTTGCCAACGCATAAGCGGTTGTAAGCCCTGCCACCCCTGCACCGATAACGGCAATGGACATTTTTTGTGTATTTTTTGGTAGATTTGGCAAATAAAAGTCTGATTTTTTGGATTTGTTGGCAAGTTTTTTGCGGTTGCGTTGTGCAGTTTCAAAATGTTGGGTAAAAGGTAAGCTGACAAAATAAGGTTTGATTTTTTTGTTATAGCGAAATTTTAATTCGGCAAAATTGATTTGGCTTTGTTTTGGCGAAAATATAGCGGTAAGCATTTCACGCTTTTTGCCAAATCCTTTGACTTTTTTTAAGATAAAATCATGATTGATTAAGTTTTGTTTGACAATATTGGCAACGCTAAAAGTTGATAACGTGGTATTGGCTTTTGATAAACGTTTGATTTGATTGAATAAATTATTTGACCAAAGTTCATCATTACAACTGGGGGCAAAACCGTCCAAAAACCACGCATCAATTTTTGCCGTGCCTGTCAGTTGCGATAGACTGTCGGTGGCGTCGCCAAGCCAAATATCTAGGGTAACATTGGGAGATAGCGACAGGCGATGACAACCTGCCAAAGGTGGTGGATAGTTGGCAATCAGTGGCTTGGCAAATGGGGCAAGCTCATGCCAAACGCTTAAGGCTTTTGCTAAGTCGGCTTGGGTTAATGGGAATTTTTCGGTACTGATAAAATGTAGGTGAGCGTTCGCCAAATTGGGATTTTTATCAATAATAGTTTGCCAAAGTTGCCATGTTGCCAAAAAATTTAAGCCTGTGCCAAAACCAATTTCACCAATGACAAAACGTTGATAGCTGTTAAGTTTGGCAAAACGTTCTGTTAATTGATTTTGTTCAATAAATACATAGCGACTTTCGGCAAGTCCATTTTCTTTGCAAAAATACACATCGCCAAAATCGGCGGAAATTGGCACGGTTAAGCCATTTTTATCAGTTTGCCAATCAAGGCGAGCGGTGCTAATTTTTGACATTTATTGGGTTTACCATGTGGATTTGTTTCTACCAAAAATAAACCAACCCAGCAATAAGCCAATAACTGCCGACAATAGGGCGATAAATCCACCATAAACTAACAACTGTCCGCTTTTTTCATTGACAAGTACATTATTTTGGGTATTTAAGCTGCTCACTTGGCGTTGCAATTCGGCATTTTGTGTCAATAGTTGTTGATTGGCTTGTGATAATTGGCTATCAGTGGGTTTGTTGGTTTGGGTGAGTGTAGGAGCGGTGCTGCTGGCGGTCGCTGTGGTCGGCTGTGTGGTGAGTGGTTGCCCTGTGGTGGGATCGTTTACCACGACATTGACTTCGGCGTGAGCGGTGCTAAATATTAGACAAAAGTTTAAAAAAATAGCGGTAAGAACTGGATTTTTTGGCATATTCATGAGATTTTACCTTGTGTTTTTCTTATTTTTCGGTGGATTTTTCGGTAAGGTTTGTGTTGATTTTATTTTTTAAAAAGACAAATTGACCGACCATAAAAATGAGCATGACAGGTATCCAGCCGTAAGTTTTAAAGTTAATCCACGTTTCATTACTGGTAAAAAAGGCAAAATAATATTGCAACCCTGCCATGATGATAAAATAGACTGTCCAAGCAAGGGTGAGATTTTGCCAACCTTTTTTGGTTAAATTAAACACACTTTTCATTGCCATCTGTAACAATGGCTTGCCAATCATCACGCTGACGAGTAGGGCGATGGCAAAAATACCGTTGATAACCACCGATTTCCATTTGATAAAGGCTTCGTCATGAAACGCAAGGCTTAAACCACAAAAAACAATGGTTAAAATCAGCGTTACCCATTGTTGTTTATTGAGTTTGCCTTTTTGTTTGATAAAATGCACGACATAAACTGCCAAAGTCGCCACCAACAACGCCCCTGCACCTGCCAGCACGCCGTAAGTTTTGGCAAAATAAAAAAACGCAAACAGTGGAATTAAGTCTAATATTGCGGTCATACAAAAATCCAAATAATTTAATGCCGTTAGTTTACACATCTATGATAAAATCGCAAGGTTTTTATCGCAAAATTTTATGACGGAATTGTTTATGTTAAATATAAAACAACAAAATTTTACTAATATCCAAGATGTTTTAAGCCAAAGCCCAATTTACACCCATTTGCCAATCGATTTGCATTGTCATAGCACCCGTTCGGACGGCACGTTTAGCCCTGCTGAAGTGGTGCAAAAAGCCTTTAACAATGGCGTAAAAGTGTTGGCATTAAGCGACCATGACACGGTTTTGGGGATTGCAGAAGCTCGCCAAACTGCCGAACAACTGGGAATGTACCTGATTAATGCGGTAGAAATTAGCTGTCGCCATCGTGTGATTGGCGGTTATTCCAAAAAACCTGCCCAAACCGAAAAAGTCATTCATGTGTTGGGCTATGGTTTTGATGATTTGGATAAAATTAATGAAAAATTGTCCGCTATTCAACAAAGCCGTGAAACTCGTGGCTATGCCATGTGCGAAAAAGTCGCCAAAACTTTTAATCTGCCGATAGATGACATTTGGCAAGATGTATTAATCCAAGCAAAAGGCAATCCACAAGCGGTGGGGCGTACCCATATCGCCAAAGTCATGGCGGATAAAGGTTTGGTGTCTGACGTGCAAAAGGCGTTTACAGGCTACCTTGCCGACCACAAAAGCTGTTATGTGGCGTTGGACGGTTTGAATTTAAAAGATTGTGTCAAACTCATTCATGATTGCGGTGGCAAAGCGTCTTTGGCTCACGCCACTCGCTACAATCTGACGGCAAATAAGGTGCGAAAGTTAATCGCCGATTTTGCCAATGCGGGCGGTGATGCGGTGGAATTGCCCGCCAGTAACGAACCACCGTCCACTCGGCATATGGTGGATAGGGTGATTAAAGAGCATGGTTTAAAGGTGTCTATCGGTAGTGATTTTCATGGGACGACCATGCCGTGGCGAGTGTTGGGCGGTGTGCCAAAATTGCATGAAGGACAAATTGGGATTTGGGAAACTTTATTTTCGTAAGAAACTTTTTATTTAATAAAAAATATGAATGGCTAGAATACTTTAGCAGTGGTTTTTTTTATAAAAATTCGTTAAAATAACAACCAAAAATTAGGGCAACCATTCCATTAATTTTTGATAAAAATAACAACCAAACCAAAAAGAGCCAACCATGAAAATCACCGTCATTGACCACCCACTCATTCAACACAAACTTAGCCTAATGCGAGAAGCTGACTGTAGTACCTACAAATTTCGTACACTCACCAAAGAGCTTGCCCGCCTGATGGCATACGAAGCGAGCCGAGATTTTGAAACCGAAAAATTCACCACGAAAGGCTGGGAAGGCAACGATATTGAAGGCATCCAAATCAAAGGCAAAACCGTAACCGTTGTGCCGATTTTGCGAGCAGGGTTGGGTATGTTAGACGGCGTGTTAGACATGATTCCGACTGCCAAAATCTCCGTTGTCGGCTTACAACGAGACGAAGAAACGCTTGAGCCTGTGCCATTTTTTGAAAAATTTGTCAAAGACATTGACCGCCGTCCAGCCCTAATCCTTGACCCTATGCTTGCCACAGGTGGTAGCATGGTTGCGACCATTGATATGTTAAAAAAACATGGCTGTAAAAATATCAAAGCCCTTGTGTTAGTCGCCGCCCCAGAAGGCGTAAAATTTGTGAATGACGCACACCCAGATGTTACCATTTTTACCGCCGCCTTAGACAGTCATCTGAATGAACACGGCTATATCGTGCCGGGGCTTGGTGATGCAGGCGATAAGATTTTTGGTACAAAACAATATTAATTTATCAAAATCCAAAAACTTGCAAAACGTTCAAACATAAAAAAGGCTATCAATTAGCCTTTTTTATTGCAAAAAATTTGCTGATTTTTATCATATGGTCCAAACTAAAACACGGTTTTTACCGTTTCGGCATTGTCTAACATTTCATAAAGTTTGTTAATTTGTTCGGCTTTTGTGGCGTAAACATTGGCACGCACCGAATGAAAACGCCCTGTGCGTGATGCGTTCATGGTTAAGCTGGCTAGGTCAAAGTCTGGAAAAACACTTGCCAAAATAAGTTTGACTTCGTTCATCAAGGTGTCTTTATGCCCTTCATGTCCGATGATACTCATGGGGTAGTCCATCGGAAAGTTCCAAAGTGCTGGGTTTTTGATGTCGGTTTTTTTGCTTTGGATTTTTTGTTGTAGGGCGGTGGTGGCGATATCGTTGATATTGATAGTTTTATTTGTCATTTTGTTTGCCTTTTGATTTTTTTAAGTTGTTATGTTGAATGGAGATTTTTATTAAAAAATCAACCTTGACAAATTTTATTAAAAAATATTTATAATTTTGTTAATTAATATTGTTTAATTGAATATCTTTCATTACAAGCGTTGATGTGATTTTTTGCACATTTGGCAGGCTTGATAATTGAGTATCGTACAATTTTTGATAGCTTGCCAAATCTTGCGTGAGTATTTTTACCAAATAATCAGGCTCGCCAAATAATCGCACCGCTTCCACGATTTCATCAATAGTTGCCAACGCATTTTCAAATGCCAAAATATTATCTTGGGTCGTTTCTTTTAAATTAACAAACAACATGATGGAAAAATTCAAGCCCAAATGGGCATTATCAATATCGGTGCGATAGCCCAAAATTGTGCCGTTTTCTTCCAATGCTTTTACTCGGCGTTGGACAGGTGATAAACTAATGCCTACTTTTTCAGCAAGTTCGGTAAGAGAAATCCGCCCATTTTTACGCAAAATTGCAATAATCTTGTTATCTATATTATATCAATCATTTTTTACATAAAAAATCAATCATTCTCAAGGAACGAACGTAAATGCTCCGAACGGCTAGGGTGGCGAAGTTTGCGTAACGCTTTGGCTTCTATTTGACGAATCCGCTCACGAGTAACATCAAACTGCTTGCCAACTTCTTCAAGCGTATGGTCGGTCGCCATATCAATACCAAAACGCATTTTTAACACTTTGGCTTCTCTTTCTGTCAAGTTTTCCAACACTTCACGAGTGGCATCACGTAAACCTTGAGCGGTCGCTTCATCAACAGGACTGCTAATGCTAGAATCTTCAATAAAATCACCCAAATGGCTATCTTCATCATCACCAATCGGCGTTTCCATTGAAATCGGCTCTTTGGCGATTTTTAGCACTTTACGCACTTTTGCCTCGTCCATGTCTAAGCGTTCGCCTAACTCTTCTGGCGTTGGCTCACGTCCCATTTCTTGCAACAATTGACGAGAAACACGGTTGATTTTATTAATCGTTTCAATCATATGCACAGGAATACGAATGGTGCGAGCTTGGTCGGCGATAGAGCGAGTGATGGCTTGGCGAATCCACCAAGTTGCATAAGTTGAGAATTTGTAACCACGGCGGTATTCAAATTTATCAACCGCTTTCATCAAGCCGATATTACCTTCTTGGATAAGGTCAAGGAATTGTAAACCACGATTGGTATATTTTTTGGCAATAGAAATTACTAGACGTAAGTTGGCTTCTACCATTTCCTTTTTGGCACGGCGGGCTTTGGCTTCGCCCACAGACATATTGCGAGCCACCACTTTCATTTGGTTAATTTCCATACCCAACTGTTGTTCATAGTTGGCAATACGCTGTTGGTAAGGCAAAACTTCGTCCAATACTTTTGCCAAGGTATCGGCAAAATCAGGCTTGCCAGCGATACGGTTTGGCAACCAGTCCAAATTGGTTTCGTTACTTGGGAATGATTTACGAAATTCTTCTTTTGGCATTTTACCACGACGAATGACGAGCTTCATGATTTGGCGTTCGTTTTGGCGTACATCTTCGTACACTTCACGCATCATATTCATGATAATATCAGACATACGTCCTGTTAATTTAAACAGCATAAAGCAGTTTGCCAAATCTTCGTAGGCTTTGTTGGCTTGTTTACTATCACGACCGTGTTTTTCTATGGTTTTTTTGGCGACTAGATAAATTTTTTCTAATTCTTCAAAACGGGTTTTTACTTCTTCAGGGTCAAGACCGCTGGTATCGTCAGCTTCAGCGTCATCGCTGATATCATCGCTATCAAGCGATTCTTCATCTTCTGCAACTTCGTCCAACTCATCAAGCTCTTCATCTTTAACGGATTTTTTGGCAATGACAGGCAATTGAATGTCATCAGAGCCTTCACCAATCTCAATATCATCAGTCCCTGCATCTAAAAAACCTGTGATAATGTCCGAAACCTTTTTTTCACCTTCAAATATTTCTTGATACTCTTTTAAGACAAGCTCAACAGTACCAGGCCAAAATGTCATGGCATATTGCACATCACGCACGCCATCTTCAATGCGTTTGGCAATGGCGATTTCACCTTCACGCGTGAGCAAATCCACCGTCCCCATCTCACGCATATACATACGCACAGGGTCTGTGGTACGCCCCGGTTCTGATTCAACCGATGCCAGCACCGCCGCCGCTTCATCTACCGCAATCTCGTCATCATCGCCATCGTTGCTCAGCATCATGTCGTCTTCATCAGGGGCGACATCATAAATTTTGATACCGACATCAGATAACATCTGAATGATGTCTTCAATTTGGTCGCTTTCAGTTACCGAGTCAGGCAGTTGGTCATTGATTTCGGCATAAGTCAAGTAGCCTTGTTCTTTACCCATTTGGATTAACGTGGCTAGTTGGGAAGTTGAATGTTCGTCATAATCGCTCATGCTGGCTCGCTTTTATTATATAAAAATAATTGTGGGAAATATTAAAAATTTGGAAAGAAAAAGTTAATCGTATATTATAGCTGAAAAAATGGGGATTGTTGGTAAATTTATAAAGGGTAAGAATAAATTTTTTTATAAAACATGCGTCAAATTAACGCCAAAACCCCTTTAACATAACAACAACACGGCAAAATCTCATCATCATTTAACATCACAAGCGGTGGGCTAGGGTAGTGAAGTTGGGTTTGTTCATTCATCGCTTTGAACTTTTTTTTACAAGTGCCACAATAACCTTGCCGACATTCAAAATCGGCAACCACGCCCACACGCTGTAACCCTGCCAACAAAGTTTCATTGTCATGCAAATAAAATTGGCTGTCTTTGGTGATTATCCACGCCATAAAAGCAACGGTGTTGTTTGCTAAAGTTATTAATAAAACTGTTAAAAAAGAATATTACAATTCAAAATCATCAAACGCACCATCGCCCAATTCTGCGTCAATCTGACCGACCAAATAGGTGGTAATCTCCGACTCTTGTGGCGCGACTTGTACATTGTCTGATGACAACCAATTGTTAATCCAAGGGATAGGGTTGTTTTTGCTATTGGCAAAAATAGATGGCAAACCAACCGCTTCCATACGCAGATTGGTAATATATTCTACATACTGTGCTAAGATATTTTCATTTAAGCCAATCATTGAGCCATCTTTAAACAGATATTTTGCCCATGCTTTTTCTTGCTCGGAAGCGACTTTAAAAATTTCAATACAATCTTGCTGACATTCTTGGGCGATTTGTGCCATTTCTGGGTCATCACGACCTGACTGCATAAGATTAATCATGTGTTGTGTGCCGTTTAAATGCAAGGCTTCATCACGAGCAATCAATTTGATAATTTTGGCATTACCTTCCATGACTTTGCGTTCGGCAAAGGCAAATGAGCAAGCAAACGACACATAAAAACGAATCGCTTCCAAAACATTAATCGCCATTAAACACAGATATAATTTTTTCTTAAGTTCTCTTAAGCTGATTTTGATAGTTTTGCCATGAATGATTTGTTCACTTTCACCATAAAGATTGTACAATTGTGAAGTTTCATACAAATCATCATAATATTTGGCAATGTCGGTCGCACGTTCCAAAATTTGTTCATTTTCCACAATTTCATCAAAAACACGGCTTGGGTCGGTCATGATATTGCGAATGATATGGGTGTAACTGCGTGAATGAATGGTTTCGTAAAACGACCACGTTTCAATCCAAGTTTCCAGCTCTGGTAAAGACACCAACGGCAATAACACCGCATTGGGGCTACGTCCTTGAATACTGTCAAGTAATGTTTGGTATTTTAGATTGCTTAAAAAGATGTGTTGTTCGTGGTCTGGCAAATTAGCAAAATCCAATCTATCTCGTGATACGTCAATTTCTTCGGGTCGCCAAAAAAATGACAATTGTTTTTCAATCAGTTGCTCAAAAACAGGGAATTTTTGTTGGTCGTAGCGTGCCACATTCACAGGTTGCCCAAAAAACATCGGTTCGGTTAAAGGATTGTTTTTGATTTGGACAAAAGTTGAGTAATTCATAAGCGTTACGACCCTACAGCAATAAAAATGGTGGTTATTATACCGTTTTTGTACAAAAATTGCCATGCCATTTATTCATAAATTCTTAGAACCTGTATTCACAATGTTACGCAGTAAAATCTTACAAGTTTTTTAATCAATATTTATTTGCTTTTGCATGAAAAATGGCTAAATCTTGCTTTTCTGCGTCAAAAACTTGTTTGATAGAATAGCTATCAAACTGCATTTTTTCCTTGAAAAGCTGGCGATTTATCTCATTTTTCATTGCAAAAATGTTATGAATACAGGTTCTTAAATAAAAAATCCGTTTTTAATCGTAAAAACGGATTTTTGTTGCTTTGACAAAAGTGATAAATCAATTAAAACACAAATTCATCAACTTCCATGCTCATTAACGGCTCAAGACCGCTGTCAATGCGTTTGACATAGGTCAAAGTGCGTGGCAACAGTTTTGCAAAATAAAACTGTGCGGTTTTGATTTTGGCGTTATAGAACTTGGCTTCGGTGGTGTCGCCTTTTAGGGCTTGCTGTGCAACCAATGCCATTTTTGCCCATAAATAGGCTAGGGTAACGTAACCGCTAAAGTACATATAATCCACCGCATTCGCACCAACAGCATCAGGATTTTCAACCGATTGCATACCGATGCGAGCGGTCAAATCGCTCCAATCTTTGTTTAGGCGGGCAAGTGGGCGGACAAATTGTCCCATTTCGTCATTGTCTTTGTGTTCTTCGCAGAGTTTGTGAATGACTTTGGTAAAGTTTGCCAACATTTTGCCTTGCGAACCCAACACTTTACGACCCAATAAGTCAAGCGATTGGATTTCGGTTGTGCCTTCGTATAGGCAGGCGATACGGGTATCACGCACGTTTTGTTCCATACCCCATTCACGGATAAAGCCATGCCCGCCATACACTTGCACGCCGTGATTTGCCGATTCATAACCTGTTTCGGTCAAGAAGGCTTTGGCAATTGGCGTTAAAAGCGATAGCATTTGGTCAGCGTAAGCGACTTGGGCAGGGTCTTCGCCTTTGGCAACCACATCGGCAAATTGAGAAAGGTAATACACCAACGCACGACCGCCTTCGGCAAATGCTTTGGTTGTCAAAATCATATTACGCACCGCAGGGTGAACGATAATTGGGTCAGCAACTTGTTCTGGCACTTTTGCACCGCTTAACGCACGCATGGCAAGGCGTTCTTTAGCGTAGCTTAAACCACCTTGAAACGCCACTTCAGACGCTGTTAAACCTTGAATTGCCGTACCGATACGAGCGGTATTCATAAAGGTAAACATACAGTTTAAACCTTTGTTTTCAGTCCCAATCAAAAAACCTTTCGCTTTATCAAAGTTCAAAACGGCAGTCGCTGACGCTTTAATTCCCATTTTATGCTCAATAGAACCGCACGTTACCGCATTGCGTTCACCGATTGAGCCGTCTGCATTGATGTTAAATTTTGGCACGATAAATAGCGAAATTCCTTTTGTGCCTTGTGGTGCGTTGGGCAAACGAGCCAATACAATATGCACGATATTGTCCGCCATGTCGTGTTCGCCAGCAGAAATAAAGATTTTTTGACCTGTAATCGCAAATGAACCGTCATCATTTGGCTCAGCTTTGGTACGGATAATACCCAAATCAGAACCTGCGTGTGCTTCGGTCAAGCACATTGTACCTGTCCATTCACCTGTAATCAGCTTGCTTAAATAAGTAGATTTTTGTTCATCGTTACCATGATGTTCAATAGTACGAATTGCCCCTTCAGAAAGACCTGGGTACATAGAAAACGACCAGTTTGCCGAACCTACAATTTCGTTAATGATAGAACCTAGCGAAATTGGCATACCTTGACCATCATATTCAACATCGCCACATAATGACGTAAAACCAAGCTCACAGTATTGTTTGTACGCTTCTTTAAAACCTGTTGGCGTATAGACATTGCCATTTTCAAAACGACAGCCTTCTTCATCACCTGTACGATTGAGCGGTGAAAGTTCGTTTTGAGCAAAATCCGCACCTGCTTCTACAAAGCTGTCTAGCGTGTCTTTATCCACTTCGGCGAATGCAGGAATGGTTTTATAATGCTCTTCAAACTTTAACAACTCGTGCATGACGAATTTAATATCACGGATAGGTGCGGTATATTGCATGGTATTTTCCTTTTTAATAAAATGAAATAAGTTTAAAAAATATGCCTATAAGATAGGAAATTTTTAAAAAACTTACAAGGTTTTTACCATGACTATGCGGTCATAAAATCTTGTATCCAAAGGGTTGTTTCGTCCACAGACATGGGCTTGCCATAAAAATAACCTTGAGTCATATCACAGCCGATTTGTTGGAGTAACGCCAACTCTTCAGCCGTTTCCACGCCTTCGGCAACCACTTCCATATCAAGGCTATGCGCCATATCAATGACCGATTTTACCAGTTTTAATTTGCGTTCATTGGTGTGAATATTTTGGATAAAAATTTTGTCAAATTTGACCGTATCAATCGGATAATCCAACAAATAACTGAGTGACGCATAACCTGTCCCAAAATCATCAATGGCAAGTTTAATGCCTCGTTCATGTAAAAAATTGAGCATGGCTAGGGTTTGATGATTGTTATGCAGTTGAGCCGTTTCGGTAATTTCAAACTCAATATGATTGGCAAAAGTTGGATATTTTGCCAAAATCTCTGTCATAAACGGCAAAAAATGGGCATGCCAAAGCTGACGCACATCTACATTAATCGCCACTTTGACATCAAAGCCCATCTTGTCCCAAAGATTGACTTGTGTCATACAATAATCCACAATATTTTCAAACAAATCTTGAGAAAAATTCTCTAACACTTCATCTAAAAAATCTTTTGGCGATAAAATTCCAAGCATAGGGTGCTCCCAACGCACCAAAGCTTCAAAAGACAAATATTTGGTTTTAAAACAAATTTTTGGTTGAAAAAACGCAATCAACTGCGAATCTTTTAACGCCTGTGTAAACGCACTTTTCACGTGCACACGATTAAACATGGGACTATAATCCAACGTATCAAACCACACAATCCGATTACCGCCCGTGCTTCTAGCTTGTTTTAATGCCTTGTCCGCTTGGTGCAACAAGGTGTCATAAGTCAGAATATTGCCTTGATACAATGCTACGCCCATAGAAAAATGCACATAAATATGAGAGCCATTAATCAAAAAATGTTGATGAGAAATCTGTTGCAACTGTTCCAAATAATTTGTCAAATCTGCTGGCGAGCTCATAGTAATGAGCAAAGCAAAATCATCACCGCCTAGACGAGAAAAGCCTTGCACATTGCAGTTTATCGGCTCAATTTCTTTCACACGTTTGACAAATGCCTTTAAAATCATATCGGTGGCAAGTCTGCCGATACTGGCATTAAAGGCTTGCAAATTATCAATATTGATTCGCACAATTGCCAATTTTTGTTGATATTTTTCAACCAAATCTGCATTATTAATGATATTGCGAATAAAAACGCTGGTTAATGTAAAAAAGTTTTGACGGTTTTGTAGCCCCGTTAATTGGTCGTATTCCAACACATTTTTTAATGACGTTTCTATCTTGGTTTGTTGGCTGACATCGGACAAAAGTCCTAGATAAATGCTGATATCATCATTGATTTTTATCGGAATACCTCGAATATGAGCAAAAATTTGTTTACCATTTGGCGGCATGATTACCATCAAACGGTCAATTTTTTCGCCATTTTTGAGTTTTTCTTCGGCTTGCAAAAAAATCTCTTTGCGACTGTCTTCAAACCCTTCAATCGGATTGATGGAAAAATAGTGCCCTAAAATATCTTTTGGCTTGCGTTGCAAAACGTGCATCAATCGCTTGTTAAAAGCAATAAATTGACGACGATGGTCAAGCAAAAATACCGCATCTGATATGTTATCTAACAAATGGTTTAAAAAAACTTGATAAATATCAGCAGAAATATACTGCTCAAAAAATGCGGTATCGGTATAAAAAGCGGGTTGTTCTGGATAAGCGGATAAATCAAATGTGTTCATATGTTACAGTGTATAACGTTTGTAAAGCAGTTAAAGCGACAACTGGAGCGGTCTCGGTACGCAAAATGCGTTCACCGATTTGCCATGCCAAAAAATGATGCTGATAGGCAAGATTTAATTCTTCATCAGACAGACCACCTTCTGCACCAATCAGTAAACAGTAATTTTTGTTTTTATCAAATTTATTAAAACCAAAAATTTGTTCACTTGACAAACGTTCTGGTACGGCAAGCACGATTTTTGTCGTATTTGGCTCGTCAAAATTTTTGATAAAATCGTCAATGCCAATCGGTGCTAAAATTTGTGGAATGATGTTTAATCCGCATTGCTCGCACGCAGCATTTGCCACGCTTTGCCAATGTTCTAGTTTTTTGGCGATTTGGTCAGGTTTTAAACGCACTTCACCGTGATGACTGGTTAATAACTGAATAGTGGATACGCCTGTTTCGCACGCTTTTTGAATGGCGTAATCCATACGCTCGCCACGACTCATGACGAGGGCAATCGTTACACCAAATGGCAAACTGCGGTTCACTGGATTAAAATCAGTGATGGTAACTTGGGCAGTTTTTTTGTCTATTTGGCAAATTGTTACGCTGTATTCACCGCCTTGCCCATCAAAAAAAATTGCGGTATCGCCAACGTTAGCTCGCAATACTTTGCACCAATGATGAAAAATGTTGTCGGTCATGGCGATGGTGTCGCCAATTTTTAGTAGATTGGGTATGTCAAAATAAAATCTTCGCATGATTGGTTATCATTTTATAAATAAAAAGGCTGGTAGAACCAACCTTTTTAAGCTTTTAAGAGAAAAAATTGCCTTTGTCGGTATAATCTTCATCAGCTTGTAATGAAAAGTTAGAATCTTCATCATCAACTTGGGCGGCGTGCTTACTGTGTAGCTTAATCATCAGACGTAAGTCATTCGGACTGTCGGCAGATTTTAACGCATCTTGATAAGTGATTTCGCCGTTTTCGTATAGGTCAAACAAGGCTTGGTCAAAGGTCTGCATACCGACTTCACGAGAACGTTTCATTACAGGTTTAATCTCATGGATTTCGCCTTTACGAATATAATCACCGATTAATTGAGTATTTAACAAAATCTCAATGGCGGCACGGCGACTTTTACCATCAGGCGTTGGAATCAACTGCTGAGCGATAATAGCACGCAAGTTCAATGATAAATCCATCAAAATTTGTTCATGTTGTTCCGCTTCAAAAAAGTGAATAATACGGTCAATCGCTTGGTTGGCGTTGTTGGCGTGCAGGGTAGCAAATACCAAGTGACCTGTTTCAGCGTATTGTACCGCATAGTCCATCGTTTCACGCGTACGAATCTCACCAATCAAAATCACGTCTGGGGCTTGACGCAGGGTGTTTTTTAGCCCCGCTTCAAACGACATAGTATCAATGCCAACTTCTCGTTGGGTAACGATACAGCCTTTGTGTTCGTGTACGTATTCAATCGGGTCTTCAATGGTGATGATATGTCCACGAGAGTTTTCATTACGATAACCCATCATCGCAGCCAGTGTCGTGGATTTACCAGTACCAGTCGCACCTACGAGTAGCACGATACCACGTTTTTTCATTGCCACTTCGTTCAAAATCGGTGGCAAATTAAGCTGTTCAACCGTTGGAATTTTGGTTTCAATTTTACGCAAAATCATACCCGCAGCGTCTTTTTGGATAAAGGCTGACACACGAAAACGTGCGGTTTTATTTTTATCACTAATCGCAAATTGACATTCTTTGGTTTCGTCAAATTCTTTAATTTGAGCAGGTGTCATCACACTTTTGACAATCGCCATAGATTGCTCAGAGGTTAAAGGGGTTTTGGTGACAGGCATAATCACGCCATTGACCTTCATTGAAGGCGGTACATCGGCGGTGATAAACAAGTCAGAACCGTTTTTTTGTACCATTAATTGTAATAATTTATCAAAATCCATGAAAGTATCCTAACATTTGATTCATAAATAATCATGAAATTTGGTGGGTTACGCTTTGCTAACCCACTCTACATTTTTACCAAATTTTTAACATTACATAAAGGCTTCAGGCTGTTTTGCATACGCACGAGCGGATTCTTTGCTAATCACGCCTTTGTTGAGCCATTCACGCAAACTTTGGTCAAGCGTTGTCATACCTTCGCCAGCACTGGTTTGGATTGCCGAGTACATTTGTGCGACTTTATTTTCACGAATCAAGTTACGAATCGCAGGCGTGCCAAGCATGATTTCATGCACCGCCACACGACCGCCTGTTTGACGTTTTAACAAGGCTTGTGAAACAACGGCTTGCAATGATTCTGATAACATCGCACGAATCATATCTTTTTCAGCAGCAGGGAATACGTCCACCACACGGTCAATGGTTTTGGCAGCAGATGTGGTGTGCAATGTACCAAATACCAAGTGTCCTGTTTCAGCGGCGGTCAAGGCAAGACGAATGGTCTCCAAATCTCGCATCTCACCCACCAAAATCACGTCAGGGTCTTCACGCAGTGCCGAACGCAAGGCTGCGTCAAAACTTAAGGTATCACGGTGGACTTCACGCTGGTTAATCAGTGATTTTTTGGATTGATGAACGAACTCAATCGGGTCTTCAATGGTCAAAATATGCTCTTTACGATTTTCATTAATATAGTTAATCATCGCCGCAAGAGTGGTAGACTTGCCCGAACCTGTCGGTCCTGTAACCAACACAACACCACGCTTAAAGCTAGAAATTTTTTTAAACACTTCACCCATGCCAAGCTGTTCCATCGTCAAAACTTCTGATGGAATGGTACGAAATACCGCACCTGCACCACGGTTTTGGTTAAAGGCATTGACACGAAAACGTGCCACTTCAGGAATTTCAAACGAAAAGTCCGCTTCCAAAAACTCTTCATAATCAGCACGTTGTTTATCATTCATAATATCATAAATCAAACCATGCACCGTTTGGTGGTCTAGCGGTGGCATATTGATTTTGGTGATTTCACCGTCCACACGAATCATCGGTGGCAAACCTGCCGAAATGTGCAAATCCGATGCTTTATTTTTGTGCGAAAAGCGTAATAAGTCGTCAATACTGAGTTTTTTTGACATAATTTTTACCTATAAATAAAATGAAACGATGAAAAATTTTTCACACTATAAACAAATTTTTTTAAAAAAACCACCAAAAACCGACAAACATACAAAGTTTTGGGATTTTAACAACTTATCAAAAAAAGTGTGTTAAATAGTTGCTATTATAGCTTGAATTGATAAAATTGTTCAAAGTTTTTAGCAAAAGAGAAAATGTGATGAACGAACAACAATTAATCAACAATTATCAAGCAATCAAATCGCAAATCCCCAATCATGTCACCCTGCTTGCCGTATCAAAAACCAAGCCAAGCGAGATGATAAAAACACTGGCAGGTGTGGGGCAAAGCGATTTTGGCGAAAATTATGTACAAGAAGCCATTGCCAAAATCAACGAATTAAAAAATGTAACTGCCAACGGCAAACCGCTCATTTGGCATTATATCGGACACATTCAACGTAACAAAACCAAAGATTTAGCCGAACATTTTGACTGGGTGCATGGCGTGGATAGGTTGATTATTGCCGAACGGTTAAACGAACAACGCCCAAAAAATTTGCCAAAATTAAACATTTGTATCCAAATTAACATAGACGATGAAGACACTAAATCAGGCTGTCAGCCAGAAGAATTGACTGAATTGGTCAAAAAAATTAGCCAATTAGAAAATATTGTGTTGCGTGGGCTGATGATTATCCCTGCCAAAAACAGCGAAACGGCATTTGTCAAAACCAAACAATTATTTGACAAAAATCGCCAATTTCACGCCAATCCGCAAGATTGGGATACGCTGTCAATGGGGATGAGTGGCGATATGGCTCAAGCGATTGACGCAGGTTCAACTATTGTAAGAGTGGGGACGGCGATTTTTGGGGCGAGGGATTATAGCTAGTCTATTTACAGTTGTAAATACTTGGTTTATAATATTTTGAACAAATGGAGAGTATGTGGAAACAGGAAAATCCGCTCATGCTTTTTGTAGATTGCGTTGCGTGCTTGGACATTCTGAACATCAGATGGGTATTTGGAGTACGCCAAAAAATCCAGAAAATCATGCCAAACAAATTATCAGAAAGGTCAGTCAATGCCAAAGTGATAATCAAGTTATTGAAAATAATGGAGAAAATGAATGAATACATACCATTTTACCATCGTCATTCGTGATAACCAACTTGATGAAATAGAAGACAAATTATTTGAAGCAGGCTGTGATGACGCACTACTTTGTTATTATAATGACGTGCCATATTTAGAGTTTGACCGAGAAGCAGACAACGCCGAACAAGCCATTAAAACCGCCATACAAGACATTCATTTAGCAGGATTTTATGATTTAGCAGTGCAAGAAAGTGGGTTTAGCACGTTGGCAGAAATGGCAAACAAAATTGGTGTCTCTCGCATGACCATGACAAATTATGCCAAAAACAAACGGGGCAAAACAGACTTTCCCAAACCGATGTATGGCATTACGTCCGCTTCAGCCCTGTACCGTTGGCAAGATGTAGCAAATTGGCTATATAAAGAAGGCAAGTTAGCCAAAGCCGATTATGATGTTGCACAAGTTGCCGTTGCATTTTAAATTTATTTTTCTAACGATTTTAACAAAAAATTGATATAACGAATTTGGGCGTTTTTTGTGTCCATTTCGCTTTTGCCGTTGCCTTTTTTAGCCATTTTTATCTCAATATTGACATAATCAATGTCATGAAAATGGGTGAAATTTGATAAAGATTTGTCCGTTATTTCACCAACATTTTCAACCACCACATTAAAATCATTTTGACAAATATTGTTAATCAATTGATTTTTATCAAAATTTTTAAAATCATTTTGGGTAAACCAAAACAAATTTTTTTGCTCTCTATCATGACGACACGCCACACGAATATCGCCCAATTCATCAATAAAATTTAGCCCAAAACGGCTGTAACGGCTGTTATTATGCAATGCCAACAACAAACTATCTGATTTTAAATTCAGTTTTTCTAAAATATATTGTGAAAATAAATACAAATCTTGCTCATCAAGCGGATTATTTTCATCATAAAAAAAGATACGATTGGGGTCAATTTTGGTTTCGGATTGGCTGATTTGGTCGTAAAGCCCACGTTTTTCGTGATTTTCTAGCACCACCATACGTCCGCCATGATTGACAAGGCTCTGCAAACCACTGTCAAAACTGGCATCTTCAGAATCATGCACCACCAAATACCGCACTTTACCAATCGGTTGTTTTTCAAAAATGCCGATTTGATAGGCTTTTCCGTTTAAGCTGATTTGTTCATAATGGTAATTTACTTGATTTTTGTTGGCAAGTTGCAAATTGCCACGACTGATTAAATCTTTGTCTACAGGGTAAAGATTGGATAGTTGTTGAACATTAATAGCAAAACTCGGCTGAATTTGACAAAAAAAGGCAAATAAAAAGACAAAAATTGGGTAAGGTAATAAAAGATTTTTTGACATGGTAAGAAAAATTTAAGAATTGGTTAAAAAATATACAACTGAATAATGTCTATCATGACAAATTTTGGCATTTTTTTCTAGGGGGTTTTTGTAATTAATCAACAAAAGTTTTTTAAAGTTATATTTTTGTTACGGTATTATTACTGTGAACTTTCTGTTAGCTTTCCGTAGAGGGATTTGGTTACATTGTAATATTTTTTAACATTTTAAATGAAAAAGATATCCAAATTTTGGACATTTTGTTGGTATCATAGCCGAAATTTTATGATTATGTAACCAAATGAGATGTTATGTAATCAAATTTACCATTTTGTATAGATTGTTTTATTAAATTTTTTATCCTTATATTTACTTTTTTGTTCATGTTAATAACTTTTTACAGACGATATACGGATAAAATGTTAAGCGAGCCGATTATGACTTTTATCAAAAAAACTTTGCTAACGATTGTACCTTGTGTGATGTTCAGTGCGATGCCAGCGACTGCAATGGCAAATGACAAGGTTGATAGTTTATTGGAAAAAATCACCACCATACAAAATCAAACGTCAAGCACTGCTGAAGGTTTGTTGATAAAAGCAAAATCATTGATTGGCACGCCATATCGCTTTGGTGGCACAACGCCAAGCGGATTTGATTGCAGTGGTTTTATGCAATATGTGTTCAAAAATGCAGGGGTAACTTTGCCACGTACTTCTCGTGATATGGCGTTGGTCGGTAATAAGGTGTCTCGTGATGAGTTACAAGTGGGCGATATGGTGTTTTTTGCACATAGCGGCAGCCGTATTTCACATGTGGGTATGTATGTGGGCGAAGGCAAATTTATCCATTCACCATCAACAGGCAAAACAGTAGAGATTACTAGCATGGATTCAAAATATTGGGGCAATCGCTTTGTAACTGCTCGCCGAGTATTGGAATCTTAATTGTTCTGATTGTTCACATCATAAAAGTTTGATAATTTACAAAAAAAACAGGCATTTGTCTGTTTTTTTTATGCGTTTGTCAAAATTTTTACTGATATTGCGTGTATTTTTAAGTAAAATTAATTATAATTTTGGTTTTTAATTATTTTACTTTGTATCATGTCTGCCAATATTCCCCAAGTCCAAAATTCTTCTGCCAAAGCGACAGGTGTGGTTGCGTTTTGGTCACATTTGGCATCGGTTTTTTATTTGTTACCAAAAAGATGGCAAAATCCAAATACTTTATCAGGACAACTCAAGGCAAGCGAAACAGACAAGTTTATTTTGTTTGTGCTGTTAACTATGATTGAGCTGTTTTTGCATGGCGGTTGGTATATGTTTATGCTCAATGCCGAAAAATATGTCGTAGGTATATCCAATATTGTTGCCGATGATATGTTGTTATCAATGGCGACATTTGCGTTGGCATTGTTTAGCCTGTCTATATTAACTATTGCTGCTGTGTTAAATATCCCTGAAAATAGCAAACGTTGGCTGTGGCTACAGGGTGCGTATGTGATGATGTATTTGTCTTATGGTTTGATGTTTACCATGGGATTTGGCGAAAATACCAGTGCTGTGAGTATTATGTTTTTGGGTGGCATGGTGTTAGGGCTGTTGTTATTGCGTTGGCGATTTATTTTGGCAGTGTATATTATTGCGGTGTTGATGTTGGTGGTTTTTTTGTTAAACCAACAGTTTAATTATATTGCTTCGTTACCAAGTTTGTATCCATCAGCTGAATCAGCAACGCACCCACTTTGGAAAGTCAGTCATATTTATTTGTCAGTAACAAAAATTACGCTAACAGTATTGAGCGTTGCCCAAGTATTGCGAGTGCTTGAGTTACAGGAGGATACCATTTATCGCTTGTCCGAAGTTGATGCGTTGACAGGGGCGTACAATCGGCGTAGCATTTATGCCTATTTTGATTATTTGTGGGATTATCGTAACAGTTGGTCATCGGTGAGTGTGATTTATTTTGATTTGGATAAGTTTAAACAGGTCAATGACACTTTTGGACACCCAATCGGTGATAAAGTATTGGTCAATGCGGTCAAAGTGGTAGAAAATCTTTTGCCAAACCATGCAATCTTAGGTAGGTTAGGGGGCGAAGAATTTGTTGTGATTGTGCCAAATAGCGACAAACAGATAGTTGCAGAACTGGCACAAAATATTCGCAAACATATTGAAATGTATCCGATTATCTTAACGGATAACGCCCACATCGCCTTAAATCACAATCAACATCACCTAAAAGTAACCGCAAGTCTCGGCATAGCGACACTCTATCGTCAAAGCGAGTACGCATTACAAATGCCGTATTTTGATTTTTTATATTATTTGCGAAAACAAACATCAGTGTTGTTAGATTTACCAGTGGTATTTGATAAACTGGTGAATCGTGCTGACGAAGCCATGTACAAAGCCAAAATCACAGGTAGAAATCAAGTCATTACCGCCAAAGCCATGCAATTTACCGACAATATTTGATTTATCAATTCATCAAACACGCCAAAACAGTCGTGGCAAAACACCCAGTCGGCAATTTAAAATCTAACTGCAAACTGTTATCATCAAGCCATTGCCAATCAAAATCGCTAGGCAATAACCGTAACGCTCGGCGTTGCTGTTTTAAGCCAAATTCTGCCAAACCTGTTGCCAAAATTTGATACGTTGGATTATTATCAATCACACTTTGTTCAAGTGTTTTAATCGCACCAAAACTTAATAACTCACCATCGCCCCACATCGCCCCTGTCAAATGAATATCGGCAAGATTGATCCGTTGGATAATCTCATCATCAATCTGCGTTGGCACAAAAATACTTTGACTGCCTGCCAAATTCATCACATCGCCCAACATTGGCATTTGCCAAGTCTGTTCTCGGACACGTTTTGCCAAAATGGCGTTAAACAGTTCACTTCTGGCAGATGACAAATAAAGGCTGATACGGTCTTTGTCTTTTTTTGGGTGGATTTTTTTACCAAAAATGGTTTTATTTTCAAACAGTTGTAACGCTTGTTCAAGATTACCATCATCTCGCCCAAAACGCTGTTCACCAAAATAATTTGGCACACCGTGTTGTTTAATAAGCGTTAATTGTGTGTCAATTTCTGCATGATTGCCAACAATATTTTGCAAGGTAATAATAAATTGGTTAAATTTGTGCGTGCCACGATTGAGTTTTTTATCGTGCCAATGCGTTGCCAAAATATGAATATTTTCATTAGTTTGCAAATCATTTTTGACAAAATCTAACAAATCTTGGCTAGGGGCTTGTTTTTTTGGAATTCTTAAACTAAACCATTGGCTTGTGATGGCATGGCGGTCTTTTAACCCTGAAAAACCAATGTCTTTGGTGGGAATATTCGCCCATTTTGCCAAAAGCTTGACAACATATTGGGTGTTAAGATTGGTTTTTTGTAAATGTAGCCAAAGATGTTCACCTTGATTGGCAAAATCTATGTGCATGATTTCATTAACAATAAAATCACTGGGCTTTTGTCTGTAAATCGCCGATTGGATACTGGGTGCATAAGGGTTTGGTAACGCCTTTGCACCCAGTTGTGTTGGTTTTGTGGTTGTCATTTGCGTGTTATCACACTTTTTTAACCAAAACCGAGCCGATAGAATAACCTGCCCCAAATGAACAAATCACGCCCAAATCGCCTGATTGCATATTTTCTTGGTGTTTGTGAAAGGCAATCATTGGGCTGGCTGAGCTGGTGTTGCCGTATTCTTGGATAACGGTTGGGGCGAGTGATTTGTCCGCATCTTTGCCGACTACCGAACGCAAAATCAAGTCAATCATATTAATGTTGGCTTGGTGTAGCCACATTTTTTTGACATCAGTGCCTTGCAAATTGTTTTCTTTTAAATGCTCGTTAATCAAATTTGACACCGCAGGGCAGACTTCTTTGAATACTTTTCGCCCTTCTTGCAAAAATAATTTGTCAGTAACAGGCTCGTTTAAGTCATGATACAGTGGTTTGTCGCTTGCCAATGATTCGGCACGGTCTAAAAAGCCCAACTCGTTTTTGATATTGGTTGAAAACTGGGTGTAAAGTTTGCTATTGATGATTTCGTAGCCTTTTGGCGAATCGCCACATTCTTCAATGATACTGGCGGTCGCCACATCACCAAAAATAAAGTGGCTATCACGATTTCGCCAGTTTACATGAGCGGTGGTAACTTCAATATTTAACACGGCTATGCGTTTGCCAAGCCCTGCTTGGATTGAGCCAATCGCTTGGGCGATACCAAAGGTCGCCGCACTACATGCCACATTCATATCATAGGCAAAGCCTTTTGTCATGCCGATGGCGTGCTGAATTTCAATGGCAATGGCAGGGTAGGCACGTTGAAAATTTGAACTGGCGACAATAATCGCATCAAGTTCTTCGCCTTTTAATTCTGCATTGTCAAGAGCTTGGTTTAAGGCTTTTACGCCCATTTCCGCCATGATGGACAGCTCTTCACCAAGTTTGCGAGCAGGGATAATCGGCGACATGATTTTTGGGTCTAAAATCCCTGATTTTTCAGTAACATAGCGTGATTTTATGCCAGATACTTTTTCAATAAATTCGGCTGATGAATGCTCTAATGCAACTTTTTCGCCTTTGGCGATGGCTTCGGCATTTTCAGCGTTATAATTGTCCACATATTGATTAAACGCTGTTACCAACTCTTCGTTGCTAATGCTAAACGGTGGGGTGTAAAGTCCTGTTGCGGTAAGGCAAATTGTCATGATTTATTCCTTTTGAAAAAAATGATAAAAGTGAAAATGGTAGTATATTATGCCTGTTTTTTTTTAAATTTGCGAATATTGTTACAAAATATTTCAAATTTTTGAAAAATAGAAATTTATTATCAAAATTTTTGTAAAGATACTTGTTAATTTAGCAAAAATAGTTTACATTAAGTTACAAGGGAACTTTTCGCCTTTCGTTTTTTTTGCAAGGAGCTTGGTATGAACGAAAATCAACTTGACCAAATCAAAAATCACCCATCATTTAAACTGATGGAAGCCAAAAAATCTCGTCTGGGTACAGTTTTTACTATTTTAACCTTGGTTGTTTATTTTAGCTATATTATTATGATTGGCACAATGCCAGAGCTATTTGCAACCCCTGTGGGTGCTGGTAAAGTTACGACTGTCGGTATTTATTGGGGCGTGTTTGTTATTTTGTTTGCCTTTGTCATCACTGTCATTTATATTTATAAAGCCAATGGCGAATTTGATGATTTAACCAAAAAAGTTATCAGCGATTTAGATTTATCGGTGGATAAAGCCCCTGTGGTCACAAACGCTCATTAATCGATTTTTAATTGTAGTCTTTTTATTTGGTTGGCTTGATAATTAAGATTAGTGTCTTTATATTGTTAAGTTTTTATAAATATAGTTTTAAATAAGTATGTTTTATGAAAAGACACGTTATTCGTTTATTTTCATTTATCATGGCGATGTGTATTAGCCATGGAAGTTTTGCTGATGCCATTAGCGGTGAAGTACAAAAACAACCGCTAAATGTTGCCGCCATTGGTATGTTTGTGCTGTTTGTGTTGGGTACGCTGGGTATTACCTACTGGGCATCAAAACAAAACCAAACCACTAGCGACTTTTATACCGCTGGTGGTGGTATTTCTGGCTTTAAAAACGGCTTGGCGATTGCAGGCGACTTTATGTCGGCGGCGTCATTCTTGGGTATTTCGGCAATGGTATTTACCAACGGTTATGACGGTTTGCTCTACTCAACAGGCTTCTTAATTGGTTGGCCTTTGGTGCTGTTTTTGATTGCTGAGCGGTTGCGTAACTTGGGTAAATTTACCTTTGCGGACGTAGCGTCTTATCGTTTTGCCCAAAAACCTGTGCGTATTTTTGCAGCGTCTGGCACGATGATTGTTGTGTTATTATACCTGATTGCTCAAATGGTGGGTGCAGGTAAACTTATTCAATTATTGTTTGGTTTGTCGTATATTTGGGCGGTGATTATCGTTGGTATTTTGATGATGGCTTATGTGCTGTTTGGCGGTATGCTTGCGACCACGTGGGTACAAATTATCAAAGCGGTACTTTTGCTCTCTGGTGCGTCATTTATGGCAATTTCGGTATTATACCACGTTGGATTTAGCCCAGAAGAGATATTTAGACAAGCGACTTCTATTCATGAAAAAGGCACAAAAATCATGGCGCCTGGTAGCCTTGCGTCAAACCCAATTGATGCGGTGTCTTTAGGCTTAGCTTTGATGTTTGGTACAGCAGGTTTGCCACATATTTTGATGCGTTTCTTTACTGTGCCTGATGCGGCAGAAGCTCGTAAATCGGTGCTGGTTGCCACAGGATTTATCGGTTATTTTTACCTATTAACCTTTGTCATTGGTTTTGGTGGTATCTTGCTCGTTACCAAAGATAACCCACATTTCTTTGAAACGGTTGTTAAAGACGGCAAAGAAGTCGTGCAAATGATTGGCGGTAGCAACATGACGGCAATCCATTTGGCAGAAGTGGTTGGTGGTAATATGTTCTTGGGCTTTATCTCGGCAGTTGCCTTTGCCACGATTTTAGCGGTAGTTGCAGGTTTGACGCTATCAGGTGCATCAGCGGTTAGTCATGACATTTATGCTGAAGTGATTAAACAAGGCAAAGCAAGCCATGAAGATGAGCTAAAAGTTTCTCGTCGTACTGTGATGGCTTTGGGTGTGATTGCGGTGATTTTGGGCATTGCGTTTGAACAACAAAACATTGCCTTTATGGTGGGCTTGGCGTTCGCTGTGGCAGCATCGGCAAACTTCCCTGTGTTGGTATTGTCAATGTTCTGGAGTGGTTTGACCACCAAAGGTGCGGTAATGGGTGGTTTTGCAGGTTTGGTAACAGCGGCGGTGTTAATCGTGCTAGGTCCAACGGTTTGGGTAGATGTGCTACATCATGAAAGTGCGATTTTCCCATACAAAAATCCTGCTATTTTTAGTATGCCAATTGCGTTTTTTGTATCGTGGATTGTGTCAAAAACTGATTCATCACCACGAGCCGCGATTGACAAAGACGGATTTGATGCGCAATATGTACGTTCATTGACAGGGATTGGAGCAGCAAAAGCGTCTGACCATTAATTGTTAGTCCTTTAAATTGTGAAATAAAAAAGCCCTAATGTGATATTAGGGCTTTTTTAAATGGCTATAATATTAATCAACTTTTCTACGCATATGCGGGAACAAAATCACATCGCGAATACTTGGTGCATTGGCAAGTAGCATGACTAAGCGGTCAATACCAATGCCTTCCCCTGCCGTTGGTGGCAAGCCATAATTCAACGCTTCAATATAATCGCCATCATAGTGCATGGCTTCATCATCACCTGCATCTTTTTCGGCTACTTGTTGTTTAAAGCGTTCGTCTTGGTCAATTGGGTCGTTTAATTCGCTAAAGCCGTTGGCAATCTCACGCCCACCGATAAACAGCTCAAAACGGTCGGTAATTTCTGGATTTTCGTCATTACGGCGAGCCAGTGGCGATGTTTCGGCAGGGTATTCGGTGATAAAAGTCGGCTGACGGAGCTTAGTTTCTGCCGTTTCTTCAAAAATAATCGTTTGCAATTTACCAATACCAAAAATGTCTTTAACTTCTTCTTTTAGCACATTTTGTACATAGTCTGCCAAATATTCACGGTCGTTGATTTTTGTCATGTCAAAATTTTCAGCATACATTTCAATGGCTTTTGTCATTGGCAAACGTGCAAATGGGGCTTTAAAGCTAATCGCTTCACCTTGATAATCAAGTTCGGTCGTGCCTAAAATATCAGTCGCCAATTTTTCAAACATAGTTTCGGTCAGTTTCATCAAGTCTTGATAATCGGCATAGGCTTGGTAAAACTCAATCATGGTAAATTCTGGGTTGTGACGAGCGGAAACGCCTTCGTTACGGAAGTTGCGGTTAATCTCAAACACACGCTCAAAACCGCCCACGACAAGGCGTTTTAGGTACAGCTCTGGAGCGATACGCAAAAACAACGGCATATCTAAGGCGTTGTGGTGCGTGATAAACGGACGAGCCACCGCACCACCAGGGATAACGTGCATCATCGGCGTTTCTACTTCCATAAAACGCTCGCCAAGCATAAAGGCACGCATCCCTGCAATGACTTGACTGCGGATAATAAAGGTTTTGCGAGTTTCTTCGTTCATCATCAAATCAATGTGGCGATTGCGATAGCGGGCTTCGGTATCAGCAAGTCCATGAAATTTGTCTGGCAATGGGCGTAAAGATTTGGTCAAAAGTTCAAGCTCGGTGATATGCACATACAAATCGCCTTTGCCTGAACGTCCAATATAGCCTGCAACCGCCACAATATCGCCCAAGTCTAGACTTTTGATGACCGCAAGCGTGTCAGCGTCTAGGTTTTTTCTGTCCACATATAGTTGGATACGCCCAGTCATATCTTGGATGACGATAAACGAGCCACGATTTAGCATGACACGACCTGCGACTTTAACAGAAACATGGTCGGCAGATTCAATTTCTTCTTTGCTTTTGCCGTCAAATTTGGCTTGCAAGTCACCACAGTAATCTTCACGTTTGAATTGGTTTGGGTAGGGATTTTTGCCCGATTGTTTGATTAAGTCAAGTTTGTGATGACGTTGTTTGATAAGTTCGTTTACGTCTTCTTGGGTTTGAATTTCGTCTTGATTTGGGGTTTGGTTTTGGTTTGACATTTTGTTACCTTAAATTTTAACAATTAAAAGTTAGTTTGCGTTAATAATAAAATCAAATGGGTATAAAATAATTTTTTCATCAACGGTTAAAAAATGAAAATTTTCAATCTTAGCTTGAGCGATTAATAAACGGTCAAGTGGGTCTTTGTGAATGTGGGGTAATTGCTTTATTTCTAAAATTTGTTTGACATTAACTGTTATTTCTTTTAAACCGTTTTTTAACAGTCCTAATCTCACTTTTTCAATATCAACAGGAAAATCCAATTTATTTAAAGATGATTTAATGGTTAATTCCCAAATACTGACCAAACTAAAATACAATTCGTTATCAGTATCTTCCAATAACGCTTTTGTTTTTGGAGAAATTTTTTTACCATCATTGATTGACAAAAAATTGTTTTGTGTTTGCTTAGTGCTAATTACTTGTTCCATAGTTTCACCTTAAGATTAATCCACACACATAATACCATCTGTTTTTCCATTTTTTACCAATCCATAACAACCAATTTTTGACAAATTTCGGTTTCTGATTGGGTAGCTTTCAGCGATTTTATTTCAACATTGGCAAGATTAGGTTTTTCAATTTTTGCCACTTGGGTGTTATTTGTTTGTTCTATTGGATTTGTACAAGCAAACAAACTTGTAGATAATAAACAAATGCTTAATTTTAATAAAATTTGCGTTTTTAACCTTTTTGTTTAAATTTACTCGCCACTCACGCTAGCCATCAAATCCGCTTGATGTTCACGCAACAAGCTGTCCAAGAGTTCGTCCAAATCGCCTTGCATGATTGCGTCAAGTTTATACAAAGTCAAATTAATGCGGTGGTCGGTCATACGCCCTTGCGGAAAATTATAAGTGCGAATCCGCTCGGAGCGGTCGCCACTTCCCACCAAGTTTCTACGCATATCGCTTGATGCGTCAATTTGCTTTTGCACTTTTTCTTGTTGGATTTTTGAGACAAGCATTTTCATGGCTTTGTCTTTGTTGGCGTGCTGACTGCGTTCTTGTTGGCATTCCACCACCGTGCCTGTGGGAATGTGGGTAATTCGCACCGCAGAGTCGGTTTTGTTGATATGCTGACCGCCCGCTCCGCTCGCTCGGTAAGTGTCAATCCGCAGGTCAGCAGGATTAATCTCCACCGTATCATCAATCTCTATCTCTGGCATGACCGCCACCGTACAGGCAGACGTATGCACACGCCCTTGACTTTCAGTTTCTGGCACACGTTGCACACGGTGAGCCCCACTTTCAAACTTTAAGCGACCGTACACGCCTGTGCCAGACACACGAGTGATGATTTCTTTATAACCGCCATGCTCGCCTTCGCTCTCGGATAAGACTTCCACCGTCCAGCCTTGCGACTGGGCATAACGCTCGTACATACGAAACAAATCACCGCTAAAAATCGCTGCCTCGTCCCCACCTGTCCCTGCTCGGATTTCCAAAAACGCAGGCACTTTGTCATTAGGGTCTTTGGGGAGCATCATCACGTTTAGCACGTCTTCAAGCTTATCTATCGTGGCTTTGGCGGTTTGGATTTCTTCTTGTGCCATCTCTTTCATGTCAGGGTCGGCAAGCATTTCTTCTGCCGTTGCCAAATCTTCTTCTGCTTGGCAATACTTCCCCCAAACTTCCACAAGCTCGGATAAATCGCTGTGTTCAACGGATAATTCACGAAATTTTTTGTTATCGCTCATGGTTTCTGGGTCGGATAACAATGCCGTTACTTCTTCAAAACGGTCGGACATTTGGTCAAGGCGAAAACGTAAGGATTCTTTCATAATGATGATTTAAACATAAGTTTTTAATAAACTGCCTATTTTGCCATAATTTACAAGATTTTGCATGGATTTTTGTAAAATTATTGTGGTGAAGGTGGGATAAGCATTTACAACTGTGCTACTTCGCCCTACAATAGTGTTTTTAACTGTGGATATCGTCCTATGCACGAGTTTTTTCAATGGCTTTTTGCCCAATACCAAGATTATACGCCGTTATTGATGACGCTTGAGCTGATTGCCAGTGTGTTTGGGCTGGCGAGTGTGTTGCTTGCTCGGCGTGGTAGCGTGTGGGTGTTTCCTGTGGGGCTTGTTAGCACTGGGCTGTATGTGTATTTGCTGTGGGAATGGCGGTTGTTTGGCGATATGCTGATAAACGCATATTATTCGGCGATGAGCATGTATGGCTGGCTGGATTGGACAAAAAACCGTCAAAATCAAAACCATACTGTCATTGTGGAAAAAACCACAAGTCAAGAATGGCAAACTTTAAGCCTAATCGCCATCGCAACTTTTATCTTTGTCGGCGTGGTTTATTATTTTAAACCATTCATTAACAATCATTTTAGTTTTGATAATATTACTTTAGGTTTATCAAATTTTGTTTGGACGGATTGTACCGATATGCTTACCACAGGGTTGTTTTTGGTCGCCATGCTGTTAATGGCAAAACGCAAAATTGAAAACTGGTTGGTGTGGATAATTGCTGATGCGATTAGCGTGCCATTGTATTTTTACAAAGGGCTGATTTTTACATCGGTGCAATATTTATTGTTTACCATCGTGGCGATTTTTGGCTTTATCAGTTGGCAAAAATTGTTAAAACAACAAAGCAAATTATAGGAAAAAAACCATGCCACAGTTACCACCTTTGCCAAACCATTTGCCAAAACCACTCGCCACCGATGTCAAAAAAGTGCTGATTTTGGGGGCGGAATGTACAGGCAAAAGCACGTTGGCAAGCGATTTGGCAAACGAATTTCACACAAGTTTTGTCAAAGAATATATGCGAACCTATCTTGAACAAAAGCCCCAAGGCTATATTTGTCAATATGATGATTTGTTACCGATTGCTATTGGACAAATTGATAGCGAAAACAAACAGTTAGTCCACGCAAACGATTATTTGTTTTGTGATACAGGACTGCTACAACTGATGGTGTATGCCGATTTTTACTATCACGATTGCCCTGAACAAATCGTGTATCATGCCTTGCATTATCGTTATGATGTGGTGCTATTGACCGATAATCGTGGCGTGGCATGGGTGGCGGACGGTATGCGAGATTTGCCAAACGGTCATGATGTGATTTACCAAAAATTAAAAAGTGTGTTAAATCAATATGATATCAAATTTCACACTATCACAGAAGATAGAGTACAACGTATCGCACAGGTAAAAAAGATTTTAATGGGCGATTAATTTGTGTCAAATTTATGCTAAAATAGCCAAAATTTTATGAATTAAAGGAAAAAACTTATGTCAATCAAATCCGACCGCTGGATTCGCCAAATGGCTGAACAACATGGCATGATTGAGCCGTTTGAGGTAGGTCAAGTGCGTTTTAATGACGCTGGGCAAAAATTGGTGAGTTACGGCACGTCAAGCTATGGCTATGATGTGCGTTGTGCCAGAGAGTTTAAAGTGTTTACCAACGTGCATTCGGCGATTGTAGACCCAAAAAACTTTGATGAGCGTAGCTTTATTGATATCGTGGGTGATGAGTGTATCATTCCGCCAAACTCGTTTGCACTGGCTCGCACGGTGGAATATTTTCGTATTCCACGAGATGTTTTGACGATTTGTTTGGGGAAATCAACTTATGCACGCTGTGGTATTATTGTCAATGTAACACCGCTTGAGCCAGAGTGGGAAGGTCATGTGACGCTTGAATTTAGCAATACGACCAATTTGCCCGCTCGTATTTATGCAGGGGAAGGCGTGGCTCAAATGCTGTTTTTCCAAAGCGATGCTGATGATGTTTGCGAAACGTCTTATAAAGATAGGGGTGGAAAATATCAAGGGCAAACAGGGGTAACGTTGCCGAGAACCTAAAATTTTTGCTCATCAAAAATATGTGTGATTTAGTCTTGTTGCATAAGTTAGAGTTAAAAACTGACACAATTCGTCTTTAGATAAATTAAATTTTCAAGGAATATTTTATCAACGACTTTAAAATGATTAAGCAAAATGGTAAATATGTGATTGATGATGTGTATTCCGATGTTGCTAATGGCTCATATAAACAAAATTTAGTGTCATGTATGAATCAATAAGCAAAAATTAAAACAATAAAAAACCCAATTAAATTAATTAATTGGGTTTTTTATTTTACTTAAATTCTCAAAAATCACTCACCAACAGCAAAGAAACTCACATCAAAATCCATAATCGGCTGACTGGTGGCTTTTACCATCGCAATATGAGCATCAAGGCGTGGCAACATACGAGCGATATAAAAATCGGCTAATTTGGCTTTATTGGTATAAAACTCACCATCTTTACCATTTGACGCTTCCACCATCAAGCCCCACATATAAGTGAAACTTACATAACCAAACGCTTGCAAATAATCCACCGCACAGCCGTTGATTTCGTCTTTTTTATCCAAATTACCAAGCAGTGATTTTGTCAAATCCGCTAATTTATTGGCACTGTCAATCATGGCTTGTTTGATAGCATGATTGGCTGTCATGTTGTTGGCAAAATCAAGGATTTCGTTCACATAATCAGTCACGAACGCACCGCCATTTTTGGCAACTTTACGACCCAATAAATCAAGCGATTGAATACCATTTGTGCCTTCGTAAATCTGAGAGATACGAGTATCACGGACGATTTGTTCCATGCCCCATTCACGGATATAGCCATGACCGCCGAACACTTGTTGGCAATCAATACTCGCTTCCAAGCCACGGTCAGTCAAGAACGCTTTGGCAACAGGCGTTAAAAGGGCGACACGGTCGTTGGCTTTTTTAGCGGTTTCGCTATCATCGCTAAATTTGGCAGTATCAAGTTGTTTAGCAACGTACATGGCAAAGCAACGAGACGCTTCGCTAATCACTTTGGCGTTTAACAACATACGGCGAACGTCCGCATGGTGGATAATGCTGTCGGCAGGTTTGTCGGCGTTTTTGACACCGCTATCGGCACGCCCTTGTACACGGTCGTTGGCATAGACAACCGCATTTTGGTAGGCAAGTTCTGCACCGCCAATGCCTTGTAAACCCATGGTCAAGCGTTCATAGTTCATCATGATAAACATAGACGCTAAGCCAGTATTTTCCGCACCAATCATCCAGCCTTTTGCACCGTCAAAGTTCATCACGCAAGTGGCAGATGCTTTAATCCCCATTTTATGCTCAATTGAACCTGCTTGTACCTTGTTACGTTCACCAACAGAGCCGTCCGCATTCACCAAGAATTTTGGCACAACGAATAACGAAATACCTTTTGAGCCTTCAGGGGCGTTTGGCGTTTTTGCCAAAACAAGGTGAATGATATTTTCGGTCAAATCATGCTCACCTGCAGTGATAAAGATTTTTGTACCCGTAATGCTATACGAACCGTCATCATTTGGCACAGCTTTGGTTTTGATAATGCCCAAGTCCGTCCCTGCGTGTGGCTCGGTTAAGCACATTGTGCCAGACCATTTGCCTGAATAGATTTTTTCCAAATAAGTGGCTTTTTGCTCTTCTGAACCAGCATAATACAAGCACAGACACGCACCGCCAGACAAGTTGGGATAAAGGGCAAATGATTGATTAGCGGTGAATACCATCTCTTCAGACAGCATGGTTACCATTTTTGGCATACCTTGACCGCCAAAATCTGGGTCGCCACCCAAGCCAATCCAGCCACCTTCGGCATATTGTGAAAAGGCTTCTTTAAATCCTTTTGGTGTGGCAACTTTGCCATCGCCTAGATAAGTCGCACCTTCTTCATCGCCTGTGCGGTTTAATGGCAATAACACATTTTTGCTAAATTTTGACATTTCTTCCAAAATCATACTGACGGTGTCATTGTCAAGGTGGCTAAGTTGTTGATTATTTTGCCAAAATTCTTCGGCTTTAAAGACATCGTTTAAGATAAATTGCATATCACGAATGGGTGCATTATAAACTGACATATTTTTTTCCTTTAAAATTGCGTTGAAATGGTAGGGTAAAAATATTAATGTAGCGTATTTTTTTTGATAACTGTAGAAAGGTTTATGACTTATAAGTCATTCATGCGGATTTTGCTTTTTTGACGTATAATTCTGATAATTTTTTTTTAAAAACTTTGTAAAATTTGAATTTGATTAAATTTTTTTAATCAATATTTTGGTTTTATTTATGACGATTTAATCTTGACTAAATCACTCGGAATTATTTATAATACACCCAATAACAATGCCAATGTCATTTTTACTTGATTTTTATTTTGATATTTAGCAAATAACAAAATACTGGGGAATTTGTATGCGATTAACAACACGAGGGCGTTATGCGGTAACGGCGTTGCTAGACTTAGCCTTGCAAGATAGCCAGCACGATACAGCTGTGTCTTTATCCGACATTGCCAAACGCCAAGAGATTTCCATTTCTTATTTGGAACAATTATTTTCAAAATTGCGTAAGCAAGGTCTTGTAACCAGCACTCGTGGGGCTTCTGGCGGTTATCGTATGGCAAAGCCACTTGACCAAATCAGCGTGATGAGTATCATTGCGGCGGTTGATGAGTCGGTTGATGCCAGAGCCTGTGAGGGTATGGGCAATTGCCAAGAGGGTGCGATGTGCTTGACGCATGATTTGTGGACAGGTTTGTCAAAACATATTGAAGCGTATTTATCAAGCGTAACTTTGTATCAGTTAATTCATCATGACAATATTCGTAAAATTGCCGACCGTCAATTGTTAGCAACGGACGAAGAAAAAGTGATTCAATTAAAATTTAATCCGCAAGTGGTACAGCAAAACAGCCAAAATCATGATACAATACCGCACGCAAAATCACTTGTCAATCCGACTGTAAAAAATTATACAACGACCACAAAAACTAAACCATTGGAGAACGTGCCAGCATGAGCCAGCTTATCTATTTAGACTACGCCGCAACCACACCGATTGATGAACAAGTCGCCAAAAAAATGATACAATACATGACATTTGACGGCACTTTTGGTAATCCTGCAAGCCGTTCGCACGCTTTTGGTTGGCAAGCCGAAGAAGCGGTAGAAACTGCACGTCAGCAAATCGCTGATGTCATCAATGCCGACCCAAGAGAAATCGTGTTTACATCAGGGGCGACTGAGTCAAATAACCTTGCCATTAAAGGTGCAGCACAGTTTTATGCAACCAAAGGCAAACACATTATCACCAGTAAAATTGAACACAAAGCGGTGCTTGACACTTGCCGAGAGTTAGAAACGCAAGGTTTTGAAATCACTTACCTTGAGCCACAACAAGGCACAGGCTTAATCACAGCCGATATGGTAAAAGATGCCATTCGTGAAGATACCATTTTGGTAACGTTAATGATGGTAAACAACGAGTTAGGCACATTGACCGACTCAAAAGCCATTGGCGAAATCACTCGTGAAAAAGGCATTATTTTCCACGTTGATGCGGCACAAGCAGCAGGCAAAACGCCAATTGATTTAGAAGAGATGAAAGTGGATTTGATGAGCTTTAGCGGTCATAAAATCTATGGACCAAAAGGTATCGGAGCGTTGTACGTTCGCCGTAAACCACGAGTGCGTATCAAAGCCCAAATGCACGGTGGCGGTCATGAGCGTGGTATGCGTTCTGGCACGCTTGCCACTCATCAAATCGTGGGTATGGGTGAAGCCTTTGCCATTGCCAAAGAACGTATGCAAGCAGACGAAGCTCGCATTGCTAAACTGCGTGAAAAGCTGTGGAATGGCGTGCAAGATTTAGAGCAAATCTTTTTAAATGGCGACTTAGAACACAGTATTCCAAACATTGTAAACATTAGTTTTAACTTTGTGGAAGGTGAGTCTATGATGATGTCGCTAAAAGATTTGGCGGTGTCAAGTGGTTCAGCTTGTACATCTGCGACCCTTGAGCCGTCTTATGTGTTGCGTGCGATTGGGCTATCTGATGAACTTGCCCATTCGTCAATCCGTTTTAGCTTAGGACGCTACACGACTGATGAAGACATTGAGCGTGTGGTAACAGAAGTGCGTAGTGCGGTAGAAAAACTGCGTGAATTATCACCACTTTGGGATATGTACAAAGAAGGCGTTGATTTGTCAAAAGTTGAATGGAATGAACATTAATTTTCACTTTTGATTAATAAAAACGAAACAAAAACGAGTAGGGGCGTATTGAATACGCCCAATACTAAAAAGTTTGAAAACTCAAAATATTAAAAAATTCCTGCAAGCATTTCGCAAGCAAAGTGAAAAATATTTAAAAAATAAATTAAGATTTGGTAAAAAAATCCAAACCTAACGGAGAATAAAAATGGCATATTCAGACCAAGTAATTGACCACTACGAAAACCCACGCAATGTCGGTAATCTTGACAAAGACGCAAAAAATGTCGGAACAGGCATGGTGGGTGCACCTGCGTGTGGTGATGTGATGCGTTTACAAATCCAAGTTGGCGATGATGGTATCATTCAAGATGCCAAATTCAAAACTTACGGCTGTGGCTCGGCAATCGCATCAAGCTCGCTTGTTACCGAATGGTTAAAAGGTAAAACCCTAGACCAAGCCCGTGAAATCAAAAACAAAGACATCGCCGAAGAATTGGCATTACCACCTGTAAAAGTACACTGTTCAGTACTTGCCGAAGATGCGATTAAAGCAGCGATTGATGATTATCAAGCCAAAGTAAGTGCTTAAATGTAAGTAATTGATAACATTAAATTTAGATTGGTAGGGTGGGTTAGCGATAGCGTAACCCACCAAAGATATTTGAATTATCTTTTTACTTAAAATTAATAAATAAACAACGGAGTCTAACATGATTGAACTAACCGACAGAGCAGGCGACTATGTTCGCAACTTTTTACAAAATCGTGGGCATGGCGAAGGCATTCGTGTCGGCGTGCGTACGGCGGGCTGTTCTGGATTGGCGTATGTGTTAGAATTTGTTGATGACCCAGACCCAAACGACCAACGTTTTGAAAGTCATGGCGTATCATTGTTCGTTGACCCAAAAAGCATGGTTTATTTAAACGGTTTGCAAATGGATTATGTGAAAGAAGGCTTAAACGAAGGCTTTAAATTTACCAATCCAAACCAAAAAGGCGAATGTGGTTGCGGTGAATCGTTTACCGTTTAATTAATGATTTATTAGTAGGGGCGTATTAAATACGCCCAATGTTTGATAAAAAAATACAAATAAGCTAAACAAAACCATGAATTTTTTTGAATTATTTCAATTACCTGTCGCTTTTACCATTGATAACAATAAGTTAGAACAACAACTGCGACAGCTACAAAGTCAGCACCATCCAGATAATCAATCTGATAACGAAAGCAAAAAACACGCTGAAAAAATGTCGGCAGTCATTAACCAAGCCTATCAAACCCTAAAATACCCAGACAGCCGAGCGAGCCATTTGCTTGAGCTTGATGGACAGGCGGATAATTTAAGCCAATCTATCCGTGATTTGGATTTTTTGGATAAGGCGATGGATTTTCGCATTGAGCTTGATGAAGCGGATAATGTTGGTTTAACGGCTTTAAAACCTCGTTTGCAAACATGGCTTGATGAATTATCCGCCCAATTTAATCAAGCCTATCAACAACAAAACTGGACACAAGCGATTGATTTTGCACAAAAATTAAAATTTTTGGTAAAAATTGATAAAGACCTTGCCAAAAAAGTTGATGAATTAGCCAATTCACAAAATGATGATGATTTATACGTTTGATTTTTAATTTTTTGTATAATATTTTTTAATTATCCTTAAAATAGGACTTTTGATTTTTTATGTCGTTATTACAAATCGCCGAACCCAACCAAAGTGCTAAACCGCACGCCCACCGCTATGCTCTAGGCATTGATTTAGGTACAACTCGCTCGCTAGTCGCTGTCGTCCGCTCTGGTGAACCGCAAGTCATTGGCGATAAAGTCAGCGAATGTCAAACAGGTAAAACCGAAAACGGCAAAACAGGCGTTGATTGTCAAAAATTATTGCCATCTGTGGTGTATTTTGGCAAAAATGAACAAGGCGAAGATGAGACATTAGTCGGCAGTCATGCCGAAGCAATGGCGGACAAATTTCCACAATTTACCGTGCGTTCGGTAAAACGCTTTATGGGTCGTAGCCGTCAAGATATTAAATTTAACCACCCTTATCAATTGGTCGGTGATGACAATGTCATGCCGAGCATTGCCACGCCACAAGGGGCGAAAAACCCTGTGGAAATTTCGGCAATTATCCTAAAGCACCTTTACGACCGTGCAAAATTGGCCTTGCCTGAAAATAGCATTGTTGGGGCGGTGATTACCGTACCTGCGTATTTTGATGAAGCCCAACGCCAAGCCACCAAAGATGCCGCTAATTTAATTGGTTTAAACGTTATTCGTCTACTGAACGAACCGACTGCGGATGCAATGGCGTATGGATTAAATCGGCACAGCGACCAAGAATATCATCTCATTTATGATTTGGGCGGTGGTACGTTTGACGTGTCCTTGTTAAAACTCAATCAAGGCGTGTACGAAGTCATGGCAACAGGCGGAAACAGTGCGTTAGGCGGTGATGATATTGACCGATTGATTGCCAATTATTTGATAAAACAAACAGGCATTGACCCAAAAAATGTTGATAATCAACAAAAACAACAGCTTAATTTGCAAGCTCGTCAATATAAACAAAAATTGACAGATAATGACAGCGTAACGGTTGATATTAATATAAATGGTGTAAATTATCAAGGTGAGCTTAATAATCAGATTATCGCTGACGTGATTAAACCTGTTACCGATAGAACCTTGTCTGTTTGCGAACAAGTGTTAAGAGATGCCAATTTAACTAAAGCCGATTTGCATGAAGTTGTACTAGTTGGTGGTTCAACTCGTATGCCTGTTATTCAACAATTGGTTGCCAAAACCTTTGACAAAAATCCGCTTTGCCGTATCAATCCTGACGAAGTCGTGGCATTGGGGGCGAGCAAATACGCTGACCAACTGATTAGTGAATCACAAAATCAGATTTTATTGTTAGACGTTACGCCTTTATCGTTGGGGCTTGAAACGATGGGCGGATTAACGGAAGTCATCATTCCACGTAACACGCCAATTCCTGTTAAACGCAAACAAGTGTTTACTACTTATCAGGATTACCAAAACGCCATGATTATCCATGTGGTGCAAGGCGAGCGTGATACGGTGGCGGACAATCGTTCATTGGGTCAATTTAAATTGACGGATATTCCTGCGATGAAGGCAGGTTTAGCAAGAATTGAAGTTACGTTTGCCATTGATGCGAATGGGCAATTAACCGTTACCGCTCAAGAATTAACCACGCAAAAACACAGCGAAATTCAAGTTAAACCGTCTTATGGCTTGTCTGATGCGGAACAAGAAAAACTGCTACAAGCAGGATTTGACAATGCACAGCTTGATAAAGATAACCGCAGTTTGATAGAAGCGGAAGTAGAAGCAAAACGTGAATTGTTGGCGATTGAGTCGGCTTTGGTAGAATTTGGGCAATTGTTAAGTAAAACTGAACAAGAGCAATTAACCAATGCTATGCAAAACGTACAACAAGCGATTGAAATTCATGATAAAACCACGCTTGATAAAGCGGTGGCGGATTTAAAAGTGTATAGCGATGAATTTGCCAGCGTTATCATGAACCAAGCGGTTAGCCAAACTATGACAGGCACAACAACTGAACAATGGCAATCGTAAGGTATTTTGTGCTATATGAAAAATGAATATGATTTTTCCAATGCAACAACAGCCAAGCAAATCCCACATTTAAACCGTCTGCGTGAACAACAAAAATTTAAGAAATTACACATAAAAATTAAAAAAGCCAACCATTATTGGAGTAGCTATGCCAAAAATTACCATTTTACCTCATCATGAAATTTGCCCAAACGGTGTAGAAGTTGAACTTGCCACAGGTGATAATCTGTGTAAAGGTTTATTAGAAAAAGGCGTGAAAATAGAACACGCTTGCGACTGTTCAAAAGCCTGCACGACTTGCCATGTCGTTGTGCGTAAAGGGTTTAACAGTCTTGAAGAAATGGACGATATTGAAGCGGATTTGTTAGACCGAGCTTGGGGGCTTGAAGCGGATTCTCGCTTGTCATGTCAAGTGGCGGTAGAAGATGAGGATTTGGTGATTGAAATTCCAAAATACACGTTAAACCATGCGTCAGAAGGCAATCATTAATTTATTTTAATATGATATTTAATTTGGGCTAAATTTTATTTAGTCCATCTTTTTGTCCACCAAATCTAAGGCGTGGTTCAGATGATTAATAATCGTGCGTTTATCATAGTTACGAATATCATTAAAGTTCAAATGCAAGTTAAAACCATCTAACTGATAATCCACCCATTTATCATTGTTATCGCCTTGTTGTGGGTCTAGCACTTCCCAAACATTGGCGACTTGCTGTAAGCCTTTTAGTCGTACTTGTCCGACCATACGACAGGTATGTTTGTGCGAAATTAGATTATATGTGCTTTCGCTAATCAAAATCTGATTCGGTTTAGCAGCAGATTCAAGGCGTGATGCAAAATTGGCTTCTTTGCCGATAAGCGTATAAGTCATACGATTGCTACTACCAAAATTGCCGACATAGCAATAACCTGTATTAATCCCCATTCTTATTTGTAGCCCATCAAAACCAAGTAATCGCCACTGCTGACGCAAAACTTGCATTTCTCTTCGCATTTCAATCGCCATCGCAATACAGCGTAATGCATCATTGCGTTCATTACTATTGGCTTCATCGCCAAAAAAGCATAATAAGCCATCACCAATAAATTTATCCAGTGTTGCACCGTATTTTTTGGTGATTTTTGTCATGCTATCAAAATACGTATTGAGAATATTTGCTAAATGGTCTGGGCTAATTTTATCAGATAATTCGGTAAAACCAACAATGTCCGAGAAAAAAATCGTTAATTTTCTACGTTGATTGATAACTTGTACAGTTGAGTTTGTTTTAACAATAGGTTGCCAAACTTGTGGTGGTAAAAATCTGGTTAATTTGTTCGTAACACTGACAAAAGTTGTTAAACGGGAATTTTGCTCAACAAACTTATTTTTGTAGCTTTGAATGCGATTAATCAAATACCACATTTGTTGAAAAATTGCTAAAGTAGTAAAAGAAACGGCAATATTATCTGCGATTTTGCGTTCATCTGTTGATAATACCATTAAAAAATCTTGATTGTACAAACTTAAAAGAATAAACCCAATCAAGGCAACCGAAGCAATAAATAATGGTAATATAAATTTTTTGTTAATTAAAAATAAGCGATAGCAAAACATCAACCACAAGTAAGCAGATGGCATATAGTTGTAAAATTGAAGCAACCCTAGACAAACTGCCATCGCCAACAAACTGAGCGTATCAAAAATAATATTGCGACTTTTGATGGTTGAAATAACAAACAAAATTAAGCTAAAAATAGTCAGTCCAATAAAACCAAACAAATGTACTTTATTTAAAGATAAGCTCGCAAAATAACTAGACAAAGCTAGTAACAAAACTAGCTCAGGATAACGAATCTTGCGTAATGCTGTCAAAAAATTTGGAATAGATAAAGTCACATGTGTACACCAAAATTTAGGTTTTAAACGGACATTTTCCAGTCAAATGGCATATCACGATGCCCACGCAGCGCCATCATCAAGGTCTGCTGCATATGGCTCAACACTTGTGGGGTGTAGGGGATAGCAGGTCTGCCCCACACAGGATTTGGCCAAGCTACATCATTTTGATAACGTACAATATGATGAAAATGCAACTGTGGCACTTGATTGCCCAACGCTGCAATATTCATTTTGTCCGCTTGAAACGTTTTAGCAAGCTGGCTAGATAACCAGCTAGATTCACGCAAAAACTGGGCTTGGTCGCTTGGGCTAAGTTCATACAACTCTTTTGCCCCTGCAACTCGTGGTACTAAAATCAGCCAAGGAAATTGGCAATCATTCATCAAACGACACGTTGAAAGCGGAAATTCGCCAACCAAAAAGGTATCTTTGGCAAGTTGTGGGTGTAAATTAAACATAATCTCTCAATATTTTTTGTGTTTTGTTATGAAATGTTTTTAAAAATATAATCGGTTGCTATTTTAGCATTTTCAAATTAAATTTTATAGCAAAAAACCGATGAAAATACAAATTTTTCGCCCATATTTTGTCTTTTTTTACAAAAAATTTGACAAATTTTGGTTACGATTTGGTAAAACTTCTCACAATTTGCAACTATTCATCAAAAAAATATTTGGTTACAATAGCCGATTATTTTTGTTTTTTCTGAGGTTGTTGTGCAGTTTTTTTTCATAAAACCAATTATTCGTTTTTTTGTGGCTGTATCGTTGATGATGACGATGTTTTTGGGTGGTGTGATGCCGTCAGTTGCTGTTGCAGATACGGCAGCTTCTGCCCCTGCGGATACCAGTATGCAGGATACTTTTGGGCGTGATACACCAAGGGGGACTGTGCAAGGTTTGTTAAAAGCTTTGGCACAAAATGACAGCGAATTGGCAAGCAATTATTTGGATTTAAAAAGTAAAAAAAATGCAGAGAAAGTGGTGGGTGAAATCAAAACTGCCCTTGACACAGGTGGACGAATTGCCAATGAGTTGCAAATTAGCAATGAGCCTTCGGGTAATCTTAATGATAAACTTGCCCCTACCTTGGATAAAGTGGGCGAATTTAGCCTAAGCAATCCTGCAAGTACCAATAAAAAAGCCGATATTTTGGTTGAACGGGTAAAATTGTCCGATGGTACGCAAGTTTGGTTGGTATCGAGTCGCACATTAACGGCATTGCAACAAGTAGAAAGTTCATTACAGCCAACTTTTGTTGAAAAATATGTGCCAGAAGATTTGGTGAATCAAGAAATCAAAGGCTATAGCATTGGGCATATTTTGGCAGTGATTGTGGTATTTGTTATCACTTATTTGTTGTCGGTGATGATTAGTTGGGTGTTGTATGCGTTGTTTCGTGTGGTTTATCAAGCGACGCACCGCAAAAAGTTGGACGATGGGACTGTGCGTAGCATTCCGATTGATAAGCGTGTGATTGTGCCGATGGCGATGATTTTTACAGGGATTATCATTCAAGAGTTAATGCTGGTTGTCGGTATTAATTTGGTGGTGCGAAATGTTGTAGAACGTATGGCAGAGATTTTGTCATGGGTGGCATCGGTTTGGTTGTTTTTGCGAATTTTGGACATTATTTTTACACCGCTGGAGCGTTATGCCAGTGAAAACAATCACCCAGAACGCTTGTCCGTGCTAAATTTGATGCGAAAAGTGATAAAAGCCTTGTTGTTAATTTTGGCAACCATTGTCATTTTGGGTAATTTGGGCTTTGATTTGACAACAGGTTTGACGGCATTGGGGATTGGTGGTTTGGCATTGGCATTGGGTGCACAAAAAACCATTGAAAACTTGGTCGGTAGTGTGTCTTTGGTCGCAGACCAACCTGTCAGTGTGGGTGATTATTGTGTGTTTGGCAGTCAAGAAGGCACGGTGGAAGATATCGGCATTCGTTCTACACGTTTACGCACCTTAGACCGCACGCTTGTAACCATTCCAAACGGTAGTTTTTCGTCTATGAGTATTGAAAATTATACCAAACGAGATATGTTTCATTTTAATCAATTGTTTTATATTTCAAGGGACAGCGATGCTGATAAATTGCGTGAATTTATTGAAGAAGTGCAAATTTATATCGTTAATCACCCAAATACCAACAGTAATTGGAATCAAGTACGCATATCAGCCACTCAGCAAGATGCGTATATTATTGAAGTGCGAACTTATTTTGAAGTCAAAGGTGTGATGGAATTTTATGAAAAACAAACCAGTATGATTATTCGTATTGCCGAAATTATGAATGAAGTTGGGCTGAAAAATGCCTTGCCAACCAGTCAAATCAAAGTGGAAAATCAGCAAGACTTACAACAACTTGAAACGCAAAAATTGGATAGTTAATGGGTTTTTTCTAGCTTTGATACAGGTTCTTACAAAATCGGCTCTTTTCTATATACGATGGTGGACGGTAACGACAGCCCAAACACCAACGCCAAAGTGGTAAAAAAAGCGTTTAACGCATAATCCATCATTTGTGAAAATAGCACAGGATTGTAGCCGTCAATGCCGAGCTGTACAAGGCTTAACATCGCCTTGTACGCAGGCACACCGGGCATCATGCACAGCATGGCAGGGACAAGCACCGCCTTTGGCGTAACCAAATAGCGTTTGGCAAAATACACCGCCAAAAACGCCATCATCATGGCAGACACAAAACTGGCACTTATCATATTCATGCCAAGTTGTAGCCACAGATTGCGAGAGCCAAAGCCAACAATGGTAATGACGATACATTTCCACAGGTGCATTTTTGGCACATTTACCATCAAGCTCCAGCCCAACGTCATGAGCGATGCGTAAAATACCGCTTCTAACAGTTTTAACACATGGATATCCATTAGGAAATTCCCCATTGGCGAATTTGTAATAATAACAATGCCAAACTAATGCCGATTCCTGCCGATAATGTCAAAATAATCACAAACATAAACCGACCAATCCCCATATTCATATAACCTTTTAACATATCCGAAAATGAATTTATCAAAGGAAAACTTGGCACAAGTAACAAAATGCTGGACGCAATCGCAATGTGTGGGTCATTGCCAAAACCGACCAACAGCCCCAAACTGCTAATCACAGACGCACAAAAAGCAGTACAACCCGTCACCACAAAAGGATTAAAAAAAAGTTTGGTCATATAATACCGCACCAACTGCCCGCACATACCCGCCAAAAATGTCAAAGACACTACCAGCACATCACCGCCTGCCAAATGGGCAAAACATGCACACGCCACACCCACCATCACCGCCACCAACCAAAACGGATAGGAACTTCTATCCAACTCATCAAAGCGTTCACTGGCGTGTTCTAGGGCTTCAGACGCATTCATTTTTTCCAAATCCAAAATAATCCGTTGAATCTGCACAATGATATTCACATTGATAACATGGGTCGTGGACGCTCGCAACGTGGTGATACAGCGATTGTTATAAATGGTCGTGACGGTAATGCCATTAAATGCCAAACTGCACTCCACACTACCAGCCCCAAGCGACAGCCCAAGTCGCTTGCACAAATCCACAATCGTGGTAGACTCCGCCCCATATTGCATTAACAACAGCCCACACCGCACGCACAGCCGAGTGATACGTTGCTGGTCTTCATAAGTCATAAACGGCAAACGGCGAATCGGTTTTTCATCGTTTTGTTTGACAAAAGGCTTTGGGGTTAAAGGGTCTAAAGGTGCTAACGCATCATCAAAAATCTTATCCATAAGTCAAAAATCGCAAAATTTTGTTGCGTTATTTTACCACCAAATTGACAAAAAATAACCAAAAAAAGCACCAAATTTTTGTCTTGTTAAATTTTGTAAACACGCTCGTTATTATTCAAAATTTATTTTATGATAAGACAGTTGTTATAAACATTTTTGCCAATTTTTACCATTTAATCAGTACCGAAACGGTACAATCGCCTTGGAAACCGACCAATCAAATCATCAAAGTTGCCATCAAAGCCACCGATACGGTGAGCGAAAACAAAGACTTACCGCCTGCCAATCTGGTATTTTTGGTTGATGTGTCAGGTTCAATGAACGACAGCGACAAGTTGGAACTTGCCAAATCATCGCTTGCCATGCTCGCCAAACAACTTCGCAAGCAAGACACCATTAGCCTTATCACTTATGCGGGCAACACCGAAGTGGTGCTACCTGCGACATCAGGCGACCAAACGAGCAAAATTTTATCCGCCATTAATAAACTTGCTGTCGAAGGCTCAACCAACGGAGAGGCGGCAATAAAACTTGCCTATGCCCAAGCCCGTGAAAACTTCAAAAAATACGGCATTAACCGCATTTTGATGATGACCGATGGCGATTTTAATGTGGGTGTGTCGGACGTTGATGAAATGCTTGACATTATTCGCCGTGGGCGTAATGGCGGTGTGTCGCTGTCCACGTTTGGTTTTGGGCAGGGCAATTACAACGACTACATGATGGAGCAAGTGGCGGACAACGGCAATTACAGCTATATTGATAACTTAAGCGAGGCAAAAAAAGTCTTGATTGATGAGATGAGAGCGACTTTTAACACCGTTGCCAAAGATGTCAAAGTGCAAGTGGGATTTAACCCAAATACCGTCAAAGAATGGCGACTGATTGGCTATGAAAACCGAGTGCTTGCCACCGAAGATTTTAACAATGACAAGGTGGACGCAGGTAAATTGGGGGCGGGCAAATCGGTGGTGGCGTTGTTTGAGATTACCCCTGTTGGGCAAAAAGGCTGGCTTGATGAGAGCCGTTATCAATCTAATACCAAAGCTAATAATGATAATAAAAACAATGAGTTAGGATTTTTAAAAATCCGCTACAAAGCTCCAAATGGCGACACTTCACAGCTTGTGTCTGTGCCAATTGGCAAAACGATGAGTAAACCAAGCTTGGATTTACAATTTGCGATGGCAGTGGTAGGGTTTGGTGAATTGTTAAGTTAAAGTAAATATATAGATAATTGGTAATTTAAAAAATAGTCAAACGTTTGCCAAAGAAAATATCGGTAAAGATGATAACGGCATTCGTGCTGAATTTGTTAAATTGGCGGAATTGGCAGGGGAATTAGAGCCTGTAAAAGCTGAAAAAGAATAAACCTTGTAAAAAATGGTTGCATAAATTTGGCAAAATGTTTGTCAAATTTATGCTAAAATAGGCATTTATGCAAACAAATAAAGGAACAATTATGTCATTAAAATGGTCAAATACGCTGGATATTGCGATTGCGTTGGCAGAAAAATATCCCAATGAAGATGTGCAATATATCCGTTTTACCGATTTGCACCGCTATGTTACCGAACTTGATGAGTTTGTTGATGACCCCAACAAGTCTAACGAAAAAATTTTGGAAGCCATTCAAATGGCGTGGCTAGATGAAATGGATTAGTTAAAATATGTTGGTAAAAACCCTTTTGTAGTCGTTGCTAAAGGGTTTTTATTTGATAAAAACCTAATACAAAACTTATCAAAAAATTTATCCAAAAACCACGCTACTACCTTGCCATAACGCATAAAAACCTAACAATAACAACATCATAGCCACCGCATGATTAAAAATTTCTTGGGAAAGACGATTGCGAATGTGCGAACCAATATACACAAAAAACAACGAAATAAAAATCACCAAACCAAGTAACCACATTTGTTTTTGCTCAAACTTCATCATCACAGGCAACAACATCACAATCTGAATGAGCTTGGTAATCAAAATACTGATATTATTCACAATCACCATTTCATGCTTGCTACGGTCAGTGCCGAGTAAATAAATCATCAAAAACGCCACAATCGCATTGGTCGCACCACCGACAATCCCTGCCACCAAGCCAAAAATCGCCATGGTTTTGTTGTCTTTTTTAAAAGTAATGCGGTATTTTGTGTATTGCGTATAAACATAAAAAAGCAAGGTAATACCCAAAAAAATCTTTAGCCAACCTTCAGGAATAATTAACAAAAGTTTAACACCGAGCAATCCACCGACAAAACTTGTCAAAAATAACCAAAAATACTGTTTACCATATTTAACAATATTGCCAAAAATCGTACCGCCTGTGCGTAACATCAACAAATTCAACACGATACAAGGCACGACCACCATAGCCACCGCCACTTTTAGCGGATAGAAACTGGCAATAATCGCCGTTCCGACAATCGGATAGCCAAAGCCTGTAATGCCGTGCAACAACGCCCCAAGTACAAAGCAAATAATGATAATCCAATCATTACTGTCAAACGAATTTATACCAAAATTTTGCATTTTTACCTTTTTTAAAAAAATGTTAAAAAAAGCCACTTAAGGGTAAGTAGCTTTTTTGTTGTCAAACTCAAAAATCAATCAATCGGTGGTGTATAAGTGCCATTCTTAATATCGTCTTTAATACGCTCTGCCTCACTCATCACTTGATTTAACAAGGCTTTCACATTTTCAAGCGTAGCGATTGGGCTTAAGGTGGTCATTTTTAATGACTGCACATCGCCATATTTTGGACTGTTCACACGAGTTACGCCAATATTCGCCTCGCCACGAGCAAACAACTCGTCCGCCACGTTTTGATTTAAATTATCAATTAATTCAACAGGATAATCTTTTGGACACACACGGAATAACACGGACGCAAATTGCGGCTCTATCAGCATTTCAATACCGTCTGTCGCCTTGATGTAATCCGACACTTCACGAGTCAAATCCACACCATGGTCAATCATTGAGCCGTACAAATCCTCGCCCAACGCCTCCACCGTCAGCCACAGTTTTAATGCGTCAAATCGGCGAGTGGTTTGCAGAGATTTTGACACCAAGTTCGGCACGCCGTGTTCTTCATCATAAGCCGAGTTAAGATATTCCGCCTCATAGTGCATAAAGCGATAATTTTTCTCATCTTTTAGCAAGAACGCACCGCAAGAAATGCTTTGGAAATAATGCTTGTGGAAATCTAGCGTAATCGAGTCAGCAAGCTCAATGCCATCAAGCATTTGGCGATAATTGTTGGACAAAATCAACGCACCGCCCCACGCCGCATCAATGTGTAGCCACGCACCGCAAGCGTCTGCGATTTTGCGAATGGCTTTGATGTCGTCAATCGCCCCTGCGTCCGTTGTACCAGCCGTTGCCACCACGCACGCCACGATATTGCCATCTGCTTGCAAGTCGTCAATCACTTTTTGCAAGGCGTTTGTGTCCATTTGGGCGTTGTCATTGCACGGCACAGCCACCACCGACTGAAAGCCCATACCCATCATCGCCATATTTTTTTGCACACTAAAATGGGCATTTTCCGAACATAATACTTTGACTTTTTTCATCGCATCGGCAGGAATGCCATCACGCTGAACCGACCATTCTTTGCCGTTTTCATCTTTGTAATTTTTGGCAATGCACCAATCACGAGCTAACAAAACGCCCATCAAATTTGACTGCGTACCGCCTGAAGTAAACACGCCCGCTTGACCTGTGCCAAAACCGACTTTTTGGCGTAACCAGTTGATGAGTTGCACTTCCATCAATGACCCTGCAGGGCTTTGGTCCCAAGAATCCATTGATTGATTGGTGGCGTTAATCAGCACTTCGGCGATTTGGCTCGTTACCATCGTTGGGCAATGCAAATGGGCAAGCGAGTGTGGGTGGTGAACTTTTAGGCTTTTATTTAAAAAAATCTCGACCGCACGATTGACCGCATTTTCCAAGCCTAAGCCGTCTTTGCTTGGGTTAAAAGCAATAGCTTTTCTTAGCTCGTTAATGCTACCACCTGTGTACATTTTTTCATTTTTAAGCCATTCGCTTACGGCTTTGACTGCTTGATTCATGCCTTGTTCATAATCGGCAATGGAATTGCTGTCGTTACAAAATAGGGCTTGGCGGTGTTTTTGAAGGTTTGACATTTTCATTTATCCTTAAAATTTGAACCTGTAGGGGCGTATTGCATACGCCCTATTAAGAATTTTTAACAATTAAAACAATCTTCTTGTCATGTTAAAGGGTTGTTTGCGATATATTCCACAATCATTTGATAGGCTTTTTCATCTCTAATGATGTGTTCATAATAATTGCGTTGCCAAACCGTTTGCCCAATTTTATCTTTTAATTGACTGCTAACGGCTGACTTATATCCACGCACAATCACCCCAATGGTTTGGCTTGGCGATTGTAAAGACGCTTTTTAATTGAATTTTGTAAACGATTTTTAATATGAATAATGCCGTGTATGTGATTTGGTATAATGACAAACGCATCAAGTTCAACATTTTGCCGTTTATTTATGGTATTTAACCATTCATTTTGAGCGATTAAGCCATTTTCATTTAACAACATTTGACCATTTATAATATTGCCAAAAAACGGCAATCTTTCAAAACAACAAATGGTGATAAAATAATAACCAACCGATGAATAATCAAACCCTTTTAAACGAATGCTTTGGCGATGATGAATTAATGGGGTGTAAGACATATTAGAAAAACCAAGTTTATTGCGTTTGGTATTATTCATGAAGTAAAGGGCGTATGCAATACGCCCCTACAAAGCCAATTATGATAAAAGGCATGACAAACACACCCTTTATCATTATCAAAAAATCAATCAACCACGCACTTTTTGAACGGCTTCTTTGACTGCTTTTTTAAAGCGTTCTAGCACCGCATCGCACTCATCAGCAGTGATGGTGATAGGGCAAAGCAGACGAATTACCGTACCGCCACGCCCGCCTTTTTCAAGCAATAATTTGTTGTTAAAACAAGCGGTTTGAATCGCCGCCGAAAGCTCGCTGTCAGCAGGATATGAACCCATACGGTCGGCAGGTTTACGCTCGTCCACAATTTCAATGCCGTTCATTAAGCCACGACCACGCACATGACCGATACATGGATATTCTTCAGCAAATTTCTTGATTTCGCTACGCAAATACTCCCCACGCTCTTCGGCATTTTTTGCCAAATCTTTGGTACGGATTTCATCAATCACTTGAATTGCCGCCGCCATCGCAAGCTGATTACCACGAAACGTGCCTGTATGACCCGCTGGCAACCATGCATCAAATTTTTTGTTAATCGCAAGTACGCACAGTGGCAAGCCACCGCCCACCGCTTTACTCATGACGACCATGTCAGGCACAATGCCAGCATGTTCAAAGGCGAACATTTTGCCAGAACGAGCAAAGCCTGCTTGCACTTCATCAATGATTAACACGATGTCGTGTTTGGCGGTCACTTCACGAATTTTTTGTAACCATTTAGCAGGGGCAGGGACGACACCGCCTTCGCCTTGAATGGCTTCCAAAATCACCGCAGCAGGTTTAACCACGCCACTTTCCACATCTTCAATAAAGTTTTCAAAATAATAAGTCAAAGCGTCCACGCCCGCTTCACCGCCAAGTCCTAGCGGACAGCGATATTCGTGCGGATATGGCATAAACTGTACACCCGGCATTAAGTTACCGACTTTTTCTTTTGCCGATAAATTGCCCGTCATCGCTAATGCACCGTGCGTCATACCATGATAACCACCGCTAAACGCAATCACATTATCACGACCTGTATAAGTTTTGGCAAGTTTAATGGCTGCTTCTGTGCCGTCAGCTCCTGTTGGGCCACAAAACTGCAACACAAAATCTTTTGGAAAAAATGATAACAACAACTCGGTAAACGCATCTTTCACAGGGGTTGTGATGTCAAGGGTATGCAGTGGCAACCCACTGTCTAGCACGTCATACAAGGCTTGTTTGACTGCAGGGTGATTATGCCCCAACGCCAACGTACCCGCACCTGCTAGGCAGTCAAGGTAGTCATTGCCTTCCACGTCTGTTACCCAAATGCCGTTTGCTTTGGCAATGGCTAGGGGCAGTTTGCGTGGATAGCTACGCACATTTGACTCCATCTCATTTTGACGTGTCAAATAGTAGTCGTTGGTTGCATTTTGGATAGGATTAACAGGGGTTGCAATGTGTAAATGCGTTTTGCTCATATCAGATTACCATCTCAGATAAAGGCGGAAGAAAAAACCAAAACTTAAGTTTTGATTGGCGAAAAAAAACCTATACAATCGCATAGGTTCTAAGATTTATTTAAGAAAAATCAATTGCTTAAATAAAAATGGCAGACAAGCTTATTCTAGATAATAAGCCCGATATTGGGTTATCTGTTTTTAATAAAACAGCAAACTTGCTATCACTTTTTTGTCTAAAATTTAGTATCTTAAAACCTTTTTTGAAATTTATCACATCAATATGAAATAATAATGACATGACAAATTAAATTTGTTTGTTTAAAATTTGGTTAATTGGTTTTGTTGATAAAACTTTATGGAAAAACAAAACCTCACTAACAGGGGCGTATGATACGCTTTTTTTTGAAAAAAGCTATCATTTTTTTATCATATTGGCAACTATGAGATAATCGGTATTATTTTAAGTATAAATGGAAAAATTAACAAAGGGTTTTGAACAAAATTACCAAAAAACCATCAAACCAAACCGACTGTCCGCAAAACCGCTATACCCACGCCCATGCCAACCATACTAAAAACGGTAGTAAATGCCAAAATATTGGCGGCTAAAATGTCGTTTCCGCCCATTGCTTTTGCCATCACATAACTTGCGGCCGCGACAGGACTTGCCACCATGATAAATAGCACGCCAAACTGTACAGGCGTTAAAGCGAACGCCATGCCAAACGCCACAGCGATAAGCGGTGCAAACAAAATCCGCCCAATGCTCGCTTGCATGGATACGCCAGACAGCTGAAACATGGTTTTTAAATCCATGCTCGCTCCTGCACAAATCAGAGCAAGTGGCAAGGCAACCGCACCGACAAGTTGCCCTGTTTTGGTGATAAATTCTGGCAACATCGGCAAACCTAAAAATTTATAGGCAAACGCTGATACAAGGGCGATAATCAGTGGATTTTTTGCCATTTTGGTTGTCATGCCAACGGCTTTTTGTTGAAAACCTGTGCTTTTGGTATCGGTTCGGCTTAAGCAAATGACGGATAACACATTGTATAAAATGGTAATCACGCCCATATACACAGCCCCCATGCTCATGCCCATTTCGCCATAAGCATTGACAACGGTTGCCAAGCCGATAATCGCCATGTTACTGCGAAAAATCGCTTGCACAAATACGCCTTTGTCTTTAATGTCTTTTACAAAAAAGTAAGCGTAAAGTTCTGCCAAAAAATACAGTAAAAACGTTACTAAAAAACCTGTTCCGAGCAAGTTTATTTGTTCAGAAATATTAATTTCACTTTTTAGCACACTAAAAAATAGTAAGCACGGCAAACTGTAATTAAAAACAATGTGCGATGCGGTATTGACAAAATTATCGTTTACGACTTGGCGTTTTTGCATAAACACGCCCAATGCCATCAGTAGTAAGTTTGGCATGGTGATGTTAAAAGCAAAAAGTAAAGCGGAAAGCATATTAGTCCTAAATTACTTGGTATAGGGTTTTCATTTCATTATCATTAAGCACAGATACAATTTTAAAGCCAAAGTTTTCATACAAATCTATTAATTGAATTAGGTTAAGGTTAAATCACCCCAATCACCCACGAACAGAACATAATCGCAAGCGACAATCCCCAAATCCAAAAGAATGAATAACGAATATGCTTACCCATTGACAGATTAGCAAGCCCTAGACCCATCCATAATGCAGGCGAAAATGGTGAAACAAACGTACCAACAATACTACCTATCATCACCGCATAGCCAGATTTTGCAGGTTCAACGCCTACATCCGTGGTAATCTGCTCAACAACAGGGAATAAGCCAAAATAATACGCATCCGTTGATAACACAAGCTCTAACGGTACGCCAAAAAATCCTGTAACATAATGCAAGTTTGGCAATAAGGCTTGTGGCAAAATGCTGACCAAATCTTTTGAGATAGAATCCAACATTCCCGCCCCTTTAAGCGTACCCAAGAATGTCCCTGCTGCCAAAATAATGGTTGCCATCATAATCGCACCACCAGCATTGGCATTGATACAAGCGATTTGCTCTTTTGGTGTACGATAATTGACAAGCAACGCAACCGAAGTACCAAGCATAAAGACAAACGCAGGTGGCAATAAATTAGCAAACAATACAATCATCGCTGCGATAAAGATAGCAACGTTTGCCCAAAATAGTTTTGGATTAAGCGGTTTTTCATCGGCATTTTCTGCAACATGATTGGCTTCTGCACCTGATACCAATGCACCATGCTCGGCAATAATACGGCGTTTTTCACGCATACCCAAAATCACCGCCATAATAATGGTTAAAGTAATACCGATAATTTGCACCATAATAAGCGGACGATAAATCACTTCCACATCAGCTGACAACACAGTCGCCACACGAGCGAGTGGACCGCCCCACGGCAACATATTGGTAATACCTGCACTTGCTGCAAGTAACAAAAACAGCATATAAGGGTTCATTTTTAGACGTTGATAAAGCGGTAATAACGCAGGTACAACCAATAAAAATGTCGTTGCCCCTGCACCATCTAACTGTGCGACAACAGAAATTAAAACTGTACCCACAGCAACCGAAATCACGTTACCACGAGTAACCTTAATTAATCCATCAATTAACGGCTTAAACACGCCTGCATCTCCCATAATGCTAAAAAACAAAATAGCAAACACAAACATAACAACAATCTGAATCACAGATGTTGTACCATCAAGATAAAATTCTTTTATCTGTGCTAAATCAAATCCTGCCAGCAATGCACCGATAAATGGCACAAGCACCATTGCAATCACAGGTGATACTTTTTCAGTTAATAACAAGCCCACAATCACAAAGATAATGGCAAGCCCAACAATAGTCAGCATAATCTCTCCATAAACTAAACAAAATTACTGCATTATAAATAAAAAATTAAAAATTCACAAATACAATATAATTTTAGCTTATGAAAAATTGGCACAAGTTTATAACAATATCAAGACTTTAGCTTTTTCAATTTTTTAATCGTCATCGCTAATAGACTCACCGCTGCAGGGGTTACACCGCTGATACGGCTTGCCTGTCCCAGCGTAGCAGGGCGAACATGAGTCAATTTTTGTACAATTTCATTGGACAATCCAGACACAGATTTATAATCAAAATCGGCAGGCAAAGTAGTGTTTTCAAGACGTTTCATCTGCTCAATCTCGTCTGATTGGCGGTTGATGTAGCCTTCATATTTTACGCCAATTTCAATCTGCTCGCCCACTTCATCACTCACTTCAGAATTTGTAATGACTGCAATATCCTTAAAACTAATATTAGGACGTTTTAATAAATCCAAACTGTTTACTTCTTTGGTCAAAACTTCATCAGGATTATTTTGCATAAACGCCTTGCCAAGTGCATTGTTTGGCGTTGCCCAAAGAGCCTTTAATCGCTCAGTTTCTGTGGCGATTTTTTCCATTTTTTCACTATAGGCTTGCCAGCGTGCGTCATCAACTAGCCCCAATTCACGCCCTTTTTCGGTCAAGCGTTGGTCGGCATTGTCTTCACGCAGCATCAAGCGATATTCGGCACGGCTTGTAAACATACGGTACGGCTCTTTTGTGCCGTTAGTGATTAAATCGTCCACCAACACGCCCACATAAGCCTCGTCACGGCGTGGCGTCCATGCGTCTTTGCCTTGCGTGCGTAGCCCTGCATTTAGACCTGCCAATAAGCCTTGAGCTGCCGCCTCTTCATAGCCTGTTGTGCCATTGATTTGCCCTGCAAAAAATAGGTTGGCAATCGCTTTGGTTTCCAAACTTGGATGCAAGGCTTGTGGGTCAAAATAATCGTATTCAATGGCGTAACCAGGTCGTAAAATATGAGCGTTTTCAAGCCCTTTCATGGAATGCACAAGTTGTAATTGAATGTCAAACGGCAAACTGGTAGAAATGCCATTTGGATAAAGTTCATGCGTGGTCAAGCCTTCTGGCTCAATAAAAATTTGATGGCTGTCTTTGTCAGCAAAACGATGAATTTTGTCTTCAATAGACGGACAATATCTTGGCCCAACCCCTTCAATCACCCCAGAATACATGGGTGAGCGGTCAAGCCCACTTCTAATAATGTCATGCGTTCGTTCGTTGGTGTGGGTGATGTAGCAGTTGATTTGGCGTGGGTGCATAGCAACATTGCCCATATAACTCATGACTGGCAAAGGCGTATCGCCAGCTTGCACGGTCATTTTGCTAAAATCTACCGTGCGTGCGTCAATGCGTGGCGGTGTGCCTGTTTTTAGTCGTCCCACAGGCAAATTTAACTCACGCAAACGCTCGGCAAGACGAATGGACGGTGGGTCGCCTGCTCGTCCGCCTTTGTGGTTTTGTAGTCCGATATGAATTGTTCCACCCAAAAATGTGCCAGACGTTAGCACCACCGCACCGCAAGAAAACTCAATCCCTGCTTGTGTTACAACGGCAACGGCTTTACCATTTTCCACCAAAATATCATCGGCAGCTTGTTGAAAAATATCCAAATTTGGCTGATTTTCTAGGGTATGGCGAATGTAGGCTTTGTATAAAATTCTGTCAGCTTGAGCGCGTGTCGCGCGCACTGCCGCCCCTTTTCGGCTGTTTAACACACGAAATTGAATGCCTGCGTGGTCGGTCGCCAACGCCATGACACCGCCCAATGCGTCCACTTCACGCACAAGGTGCGATTTGCCAATACCGCCAATGGCAGGGTTGCACGACATTTGCCCAAGCGTTTCAATATTGTGCGTCAAAAGTAGCGTTTGTTGCCCCATGCGAGCTGCCGCCAAAGCTGCCTCTGTACCTGCATGACCGCCACCAATCACAATCACGTCATAAATTTTTGGGTATTTCATAATTTTCTCTTTATTATTAAATATAATGTTAAAAACCAATTATTATAGCATTTTTATTGGGGTTTGGGATTTATTTAAACGTGGTTTGTGTAAATTTTTTTGTCAAAATTTGGCTAAAAATTTATGGTTAACTGTGTTAGAATATTCAACAGTTTTTGTTTTTTTTGGGCTTATAAAATAATTTTTAGATTGTTTTATAAGATTTTTTTAAAAATAAATTGGACTTTATTTATGAATAACCAACCTTATGCCTTGCTGTCTGTGTCTGATAAATCTGGTATTGTTGATTTTGCCAAAGGTTTATTGGTGCATAATTTTCGCCTTTTATCAACAGGTGGTACTTATAAACTGCTCAAAGAAAACGGTCTTGACGTTACAGAAGTTGCCGAATACACAGGCTTTGCCGAGATGATGGACGGTCGTGTCAAAACCTTACATCCAAAAGTACATGGCGGTATTTTAGGTCGTCGTGGCACGGACGATGCGATTATGGCGGAGCATGGCATTGATCGCATTGACATGGTGGTGGTAAATCTGTATCCATTCGCTCAAACCATCGCAAAACCAAACGTAACCAAAGAAGATGCCATTGAAAACATTGACATTGGCGGTCCTACAATGGTGCGTGCTGCCGCTAAAAATCATGACCATGTGAGCATTGTTACCAATCCAAACGACTACTCAATGATTTTGGGCGAATTGACTGCGGACGGTGCGATTTCGGCACAAACTCGTTTTGATTTGGCGGTCAAAGCCTTTGAACACACCGCCCATTATGATGGTATGATTGCCAACTTTTTGGGCAATCGTTTGCAAGGCTTTGATAATGCTGAACAATTTCCACGCACGTTTAACGTACAAATGGACAAAGCCCAAGACTTACGCTATGGCGAAAATCCACACCAAAATGCCAGTTTTTATGTGGAAAAATCCCCTGTCAATGGTGTAAAAGAAGCCAGCATTTCAACCGCTAAACAATTACAAGGCAAAGAATTATCCTACAATAATATTGCCGATACCGATGCGGCGTTAGAATGTGTTAAATCATTTGAAGCCCCTGCTTGCGTGATTGTGAAACACGCCAATCCATGCGGTGTGGCGGTAGATAGCGACTTGACATCAGCGTATCAAAAAGCCTTTGCCACCGACCCAGAATCAGCCTTTGGCGGTATTATCGCCTTTAACCGTCAGCTTGATGTGGCGACTGCAATGGCGATTGTGGAACAGCAGTTTGTAGAAGTTATCATCGCCCCAAGCGTTGCTGATGGCGTGCTTGAAATTACAGGTGCTAAGAAAAACGTGCGTGTCCTCGTGTGTGGCGAATTGCCAAAACCAAGCGAGCGTAAAGCCCAATTTGATTTTAAACGAGTAACTGGTGGTCTGCTTGTACAAGACCAAGATTTGGGTTGGATTAGCCTTGATGATTTAAAAGTGGTAACAAAAGCACAACCAACCAAAGAACAGCTTGATGACTTGTTATTTACTTGGAAAGTGGCAAAATACGTCAAATCCAATGCGATTGTGTATGGCAAAGACCAACGCACCATTGGTGTGGGTGCAGGGCAAATGAGCCGAGTGAACTCTGCTCGTATCGCAGGGATTAAAGCCGAACACGCTGGATTATCGCCTGTTGGTGCGGTGATGGCTTCGGACGCATTTTTCCCATTCCGTGATGGTATTGACAATGCTGCCAAAGCAGGTATCACTGCAATTATCCAACCGGGTGGCTCAATGCGTGACGATGAAACGATTGCGGCAGCCGATGAACATGGTATTGCAATGGTGTTCACAGGTATGCGTCATTTTAGACATTAATCTGTAAGTTTGAATTAATAAAAAAAGCGAAAATTTTGGTTTTCGCTTTTTTTTGGTAATTTTTTCCAAATTTTTACATGATAAAAAAATACACCCAAACTTGTGATTTGGGCATATTTAACATGATGCAAAGTTATAAACGATTAGATATTGGCAATAATATCGTTTAAGGTTTTGCTTGGACGCATGGCTTCGCTTGCTAATTTTTCATTTGGTAAAAAATAACCTTGCATATCCACAGGATTACCTTGTACGCTGTTTAATTCTGCCAAAATATCGCTTTCTTTTTCGTTCAATGCTTTGGCAACAGGGGCAAATTGTGCTTTTAATTCAGCGTCTTTGTCTTGCTCTGCCAACGCATTTGCCCAGTAACGAGCAATGTAGTAGTGGCTACCACGGTTATCAAGTTCGCCTGCTTTGCGTTTTGGTGATTTGTCATTTAACAACAATTCTTCGGTTGCTTTGTCCAACGCATCGGCTAATACTTGGGCTTTTTGGTTGTTATTGGTTTGTGCCAAATGCTCTAATGACACCGCCAACGCCAAAAATTCGCCCAAACTGTCCCAACGCAAATGGTCTTCTTCTAAGAACTGTTGTACATGTTTTGGTGCTGAACCGCCCGCACCTGTTTCAAACATACCACCACCATTCATCAAAGGCACGATTGACAACATTTTGGCAGAAGTACCAAGTTCCAAGATAGGGAACAAGTCGGTGTTAAAGTCACGCAATACATTACCTGTAACCGAAATCGTGTCTTTGCCGTCTTTGATACGCTCAAGGCTAAACAAACAAGCGTCCGCAGGTGGCAAAATGCGAATGTCCAAACCATTGGTATCATGCTCGCCCAAATATACGTTTACTTTTTTAATGAGCTCAGCGTCATGTGCACGTTTTTCATCTAACCAAAATACCGCAGGGGTGTTAGACAATCTTGCACGATTAACCGCAAGTTTCACCCAATCTTTGATAGGTGCGTCTTTGGTTTGGCACGCACGCCAAATATCGCCTGTTTCAACTTCGTGGCTAGTCAATACATTGCCTTTGTCGTCAATTAACTGCATTGTACCGTCAAATGGGATTTCAAAGGTTTTGTCATGTGAGCCATATTCTTCAGCTTTTTGAGCCATTAAGCCGACATTTGGCACGCTACCCATCGTTGTTGGGTCAAATGCACCGTGTTTTTTACAAAAATCAATCACAGCGGTGTAAATACCTGCATAACTGCTATCAGGAATGACAGCTTTGGTATCAACGGCTTTGCCGTCTTTGTCCCACATACGACCTGAATTACGAATCATCGCAGGAATTGACGCATCAATAATTACATCGCTTGGCACGTGTAAGTTGGTAATGCCTTTGCTAGAGTCCACCATTGCAATGCTTGGGGCTTTGTCATAGCTTTCTTGAATGGCTTGTTCTACGCCAGCTTTGACTTCTGGGGCTAATTCTTCTAAATTTGCCAACAAATTACCAAAACCATTGTTTACATTCACGCCAACCGCTTCTAATTCTTTACCATATTTTTCAAACACAGGGGCAAAAAATACTTTCACCGCATGACCAAAAATAATTGGGTCAGACACTTTCATCATGGTGGCTTTCATGTGCAAGCTAAACAACACGTCTTTGGCTTTGGCATCAGCGACTTGTTCTTCTAAAAATTTCACAAGGGCTTTTTTGCTCATAAAGGTGGCATCAATGATTTCGCCTTTTAGCAGTTTTAATGGTTTACGCAATTCTTGTTTTTGACCGTCTTTGCCTGTCAAAACAAATGAAACGCTGGTTTCTTCGCTGACTGTAACAGATTTTTCATTGTGAAAAAAGTCGCCATCAGTCATGGTTGCCACGTGCGATTTGCTGTCGGCAGTCCACGCACCCATGCTATGTGGGTATTTTTTGGCAAAGTTTTTTACCGCTTTTGGGGCACGGCGGTCAGAGTTACCTTCACGCAACACAGGGTTTACCGCACTGCCTTTGATACGGTCATAGCGAGCTTGGATATCTTTTTCTTCGTCAGTTTGGGCGTTTTCAGGATAGCTTGGAATATCGTAACCGTCCGCTTGTAATTCAGCGATTGCCGATGTTAATTGTGGCATTGACGCACTCACGTTTGGCAATTTAATCACATTGGCTTCAGGTTTTTTTACCAATTCGCCAAGTTCTGCCAATGCGTCAGGCACACGTTGTTCAGCGGTCAATTTTTCTGGAAAAGTGGCTAAAATACGACCTGCAAGCGAAATATCCGCTGTTTTAAATTCAATATCAGACGATTTGGTAAAGGCTTGAATGATTGGCAACAAAGATTTAGTTGCAAGGGCAGGGGCTTCGTCAGTGTGGGTGTAGATAATGGTTGCAGTCATAAAAACTCCATTTGGTTATTATAAAAAAGAAAAATGGGAAAATCACAAATTTGGCATAATATCCAACAAATGTCAAATATTACAAAAATATTTGCGACATTATAGCACAATTTGTTGGATTTTGGAAAAGTGAATGTGTACAAATGTTTTTGTTATTTTGATAAAAAATTGTTGATAAAAAATTCAAAAATTAGCCCTGATAAAAACGTTCCAATGCAGGCACAATTTGTTTTTTGCGACTGACAATTTGACCCAAATTGATGACTTGTTGATGAAGATTGTTTTGAGTTTTATTTAAGTTAAATGATTGATAAATAATATGATTTTGTTCATCATCGGTACAAATCGCCCAAGATTGTTGTTGTAAGATATCCACAATCACCACCAACAAAAAATCCAAATGGTCTTGTTGTTTGACATTGTTAATAGTCGCTTGTAAATCAGTAATTCTCTCAAAAATTTGTTCAGGATTAACCGTTTCTATACAAGAAATTCCCCATTTTTTATTATGATACCCAATGTCATTTTTTGTGATAAAGGTAAAATGTTTGTAATCAGTAGTCAATAATTGTTCACTTGTTAAGTGACTAACATCACTTTTGGCATTAAACAACTGTTTAGCAAAATCAGACACATCAGTGATATCGGCGATTTCACAAAGTTTTTGTAAAACGGTTTTGTCGGTGTGGGTGGCGGTTGGGCTGTTAAGATTTAAAGTATCAGAAATTATCGCCCCTGTCATCAATGTAGCAAAGTGTTTGGGCGGTAACAAGCCCAATTCTTGATACATCAAAAACAGCAACGTACAAGTCGAGCCGACAGGTTGCAAACGAATATAAGCAGGCTCGAACGTGGTCAAATCGCCCAATTTATGATGGTCAATCACATAGCGGATTTGGTAACGGTGCAAATCGGCGATGGATTGTCCGCTTTCGTTGTGGTCAAGTAGGGCGATGGGGTGGTTGTCCGCTAAATTTGGACACAAATCTGGCGGATTAATATTGACAAGATTTAACAAAAATTTTTAATATTTTAACAAAATTTTTGTGGTGTGTATTTGATAATTTCATTGCAAAGCCATTAATCTACTTGATAATATAAGTGAATACTTGTAAACTATATTTTTATATCAATTTTTTAATTTATAGGTAAGTTATGAAAAAATACCAATGTATCGTCTGTGGTTGGATTTATGATGAGGAGGTCGGCTGCCCAGAAGAGGGCATTGTAGCAGGCACAAAGTGGGAAGATATCCCAGAAGACTGGTCTTGCCCTGACTGTGGTGTTAGCAAGCAAGATTTTGAAATGATAGAAATTTGAGAATATAGGATACGATTTTTATCAAGGCGTTTGCAACATCAAGCAAATGCCTTTTTTTGTGGCAATTTGTGCCAAAAATTTACTCTATAACAATATTTTTAACAAGACATTAACTTTTTGCCAGTTTGTTTAAGAAAAATAAACTATCAAAAACCACTTTTTTTTGTTAAAATTAGCACATTTGAAAATTATTTCTTAATCTTACAATAACCACATTGAACCAAAAATTGAACACAAAAAGGTGAACACATGTCAGATAAAGCCCCCCGTTATACACGCATTTTATTAAAACTTTCTGGTGAAGCATTGGCAGGCGTCAATGATATGGGGATTGATTCAGGGGTGCTCGACACCATGAGTTTGTCCATCGCACACCTTGTGGGATTGGGCGTTCAGGTCGGTATCGTGGTCGGCGGTGGCAATCTGTACCGTGGTAGCCAACTACAAAAACAAGGGCTTGTCGGACGTGTAACAGGCGACCAAATGGGTATGCTTGCCACCGTGATGAATGGCTTAGCCATGCGTGATGCCCTAGAACGCCGTAATATCAAATGCCGTCTGATGTCTGCCATGCAAATTGGCGAAGTGTGCGAAAACTATAGCAGTCGTAACGCCATCCGCTACCTAAAAGATGGCGAAGTGTGCATATTTGTTGCAGGTACAGGAAATCCATTTTTTACCACAGATACCGCCGCTTGTTTGCGTGGGATTGAGATTGAAGCGAATTTGATTTTAAAAGCGACCAAAGTTGATGGCGTTTATAACAAAGACCCAAACAGCCATGACGATGCGGTCAAATATGACGAGCTGACCTTTGACCAAGTGCTTGACCAAAAATTGGGCGTGATGGATTTGACAGCGATTGCGTTATGCCGTGAACATAACGTACCGCTACAAGTGTTTGATATGGGTAAACTAAACGCCTTGTTAAATGTGGTGATGGGCGAAGCAGAAGGCACAAAAGTTTACCACTAAGATTTTTTAAAATTTTTAACAAATTTATTTACCTTTTTATTTTAAGGATTTTTTATGATAACCGAAATTCAAACCAAATGCGAAAACCAAATGAAAAAAGCGATTGAAGCTTTGGAAAATTCATTTAGCAAACTGCGTACAGGTCGTGCTCACCCTGGTATTTTATCAGGCGTGATGGTGTCGGCTTACGGCTCAGAAATGCCATTAAACCAAGTCGCCAGTATCAATGTAGAAGACAATCGCACTTTGCTGGTGCAACCATTTGACCGTAGCATGGTGCAAGCAGTGGACAAGGCGATTCGTGAGTCTGATTTAGGTCTTAATCCGATGAGTGCCGAAGTTATTCGTGTGCCACTGCCTGCCTTGACCGAAGAAACTCGTAAAGATATGCAAAAACTGGCTCGTGGCGAAGCAGAAAACAGCCGTGTATCAATCCGTAACGCTCGCCGTGATGCCAATAACGAATTAAAAGCATTGGCAAAAGACAAAGAAATCAGCGAAGATGATGAACGCCGTGCGACCGATGTTATCCAAAAAATGACCGACAAATACATTGAAACGGTGGATAAAAAATTGGCAAGTAAAGAAAATGAATTGATGGAAGTGTAATTATTTGTCAAGAAAGATTAGGGCAAATGCCTTAATCTTTTTTATTTTTATAAAATATATTGTTAGTTCAACTTAATTGAGAAAAAACGTGCCAAATACCGCTTCATCATCACTTCCCAAACATATCGCCATGATTATGGACGGTAATAATCGCTATGCAAAATCGCATGGCTTAGCGACAGGTGGCGGACATTTGGCAGGTAAAGATGCCTTAGACCCTTTGGTTGAGCATTGTGTGCGGATTGGTATTGAAGTTTTGACTGTGTTTGCGTTTTCTAGTGAAAATTGGCAACGCCCACAGTTTGAAGTGGATTTACTAATGCAGTTACTTGAGCAAACCATTCACGACCAACTGCCTAGAATGTTTCAACATAAAATCGCCCTGCGTTTTATCGGTGATAGAAGTCAATTATCACCAAAATTGCAAACACTTATGCAAGATGCCGAAAGCAAAACCGCCCATTTTTCACGCATGACATTGGTGATTGCGGTGAGTTATGGTGGTCAATGGGATATCGCCAATGCGACCAAACATCTATTGGCAGATGTGCAGGCAGGCAAGGTCGGCATTGATGATATCAATCAGACGATATTAGCTAACTATATTTCATTATCAGATTTGCCACCTGTGGATATGCTAGTCCGAACGGGCGGTGATTATCGGATTTCTAACTTTTTATTGTGGCAAAGTGCTTATGCAGAGCTGTTTTTTACTGAAACTTTGTGGCCAGATTTTACTCCAAATGAGCTTGATGATATGATAGCAATTTTTATGGGACGTGAACGCCGTTTTGGCAAAACTTCTGAACAAATTTCTAATAACAAAAATATTCAATAACAATAAAAGGATTGAACCATGTGGGAACGTATCCGCACAGCGATTGTGCTGTTAATTATCGTGGGAACTGCCATGTTTGCCACTCGCACAATCACTTTAATCATTCCTTTATTTTTAATCATTACCGCCGTTTCTGCTTATGAATGGGCAAAAATGCTACCGCCTTTATTTAAAAATCCGCATGAATTTTTGGATACAGACAAGCCCTTGCACCAGCCGATTAAAGAAGTGAATAGAAAACATCAATTTTTGTACTCAGCTTTGGTGTTAAAATTCGTTTTAATCAGTTTGTGGTTGCCAAAAACTTGGGCAATTTGGTGGGGAATTTCGGCAATTTTATGGGTGTGTGCGATTTTTTGGGTAAAAAATTTCCCGCATAAAACCGAACAATGGTACGGAAAACGCCTAATCGGTATTGGTGTTACCATGATAGTCGCCTGTATTACCGCCATGTTCTTTTTGTGGCGATTGTCGCCTTGGTGGTTGTTGTATGTGTTTGTGTTGGTGTGGTGTGCTGATAGCGGTGCGTACTTTGTTGGGCGAAAACTTGGCAAACGTAAAATGTCGCCCCATGTTTCCCCAAATAAAAGCGTAGAAGGCTTATACGGTGGACTTGCGACTGGGTGCTTGGTGGTGCTGGGTGTGAGTTTTGGTTTATTAAAAAATTGGTCTAGTCTTGCGATTGTACTGTTTTTGGGTTTGTCTTTGCTGACAATTGTGATATCGGTGTTTGGTGATTTGTTTGAGTCTATGATGAAACGCCATGCAGGGATTAAGGATTCTGGGCGAATTTTACCGGGGCATGGCGGTGTGCTTGACCGTATTGATTCGCAGTTGTCTGCTATGCCGATTTTTGCGTTAGGGTTTTGGGCTTTGCAATATTTTGGTGTGGTTCATGTCGCTTGATTTTTGATTGTCATTAATGATAGTTTCGTTCATTTGTCTGTCTCTATTAATTTCACTTTAATTCTATTACAAAACCCCCATATTTATACCAAATTTTTCACAAAAAAGACAACAAAATGCGACTACCCGAAACTTCCCGTGCCGAAAGAGAATTAAACCAACTAGCCCGCCAACTGCAAAACGAAGCTGAACTTACAGGCGTAAACGCAAGTGGTACGCAAATCTCAAGCCGTGCCTTTGAAATGGTTACAGAATTTGAGCCAAGTGGCGACCAACCGCAAGCCATTGCCAAACTCACAGACGGCATAGAAAAAGGCTATCATGACCAACTTTTGCTCGGTGTTACAGGCTCTGGCAAAACCTACACCATGGCAAAAGTCATCGCCCAAAGTGGTCGCCCTGCCGTCATTATGGCTCATAACAAAACCCTTGCTGCTCAGTTATATGGCGAGTTTAAGGCGTTTTTTCCGCACAATGCGGTGGAATATTTTGTCAGTTATTATGACTATTATCAGCCAGAAGCCTACGTTCCTGCGTCCGATACTTTTATTGAAAAAGATAGTGCCATTAATGACCACATTGACCAAATGCGACTGTCCGCCACTCGAGCGTTACTTGAGCGTAGAGATGCGATTATTGTCGCTTCGGTGTCGGCAATTTATGGTTTGGGCGACCCAGAAAGCTATTTAAAAATGCTATTGCATATTGTCGTGGGCGATGTCGTGGATAGAACGGCGATGATAAAACGCTTGGTGGAATTGCAATATGAACGCAATGAGCTTGACTTTGGGCGTGGTACATACCGTTTGCGTGGCGAAGTGCTAGACATTTACCCTGCCGAATCCGAACAATTGGCGGTTCGCATTAGTATGTTTGATGATGAAGTGGAAAAAATCACTTGGTTTGACCCTTTGACAGGCAAAAACGTTAAATCCGTGCCACGCATTACCATTTATCCAAAATCGCATTACGTTACGCCACGAGAAAAACTAGAGCAAGCAAGCATTACCATTAAAGAAGAACTTGCCGAACGCTTAGAATTTTTTCGCCAAAATGACAAATTATTAGAAGCCCAACGTATTAAAGAACGCACGCAATACGACCTAGAAATGATTCAACAGTTAGGTTATTGTAATGGTATTGAGAATTATTCTCGGCATTTATCGGGTCGTCCAAGTGGCGAAGCACCACCAACATTATTTGACTATATTCCGCCTGATGCCTTGCTATTTATTGACGAAAGCCACGTTACCGTACCACAAATCGGTGCGATGTATAAAGGCGATAGAAGCCGTAAAGAAACGCTTGTGCATTACGGATTTCGCTTGCCGTCTGCGATGGATAATCGTCCCATGAAGTTTGAAGAATGGGAACGCATTGCCCCAAGCACCATTTATGTATCGGCAACGCCTGCCCAATACGAGCTTGAAAAAAGCGAGCAAGTCGTAGAACAAGTCGTGCGTCCGACAGGGTTGGTAGACCCAATTTTGGAAATTCGCCCTGTTTTAACCCAAGTTGATGATGTATTAAGCGAAATTAACAAATGCAAAGAACTTGACGAACGTGTGCTAATTACCACGCTTACCAAACGCATGGCGGAAGATTTAACCAGTTATCTCAAAGAATATAACGTCAAAGTCGCCTATCTGCATTCGGACATTGACACGGTGGAGCGAATGAAAATCATTCACGAATTACGCACAGGTGTGCATGATGTGCTAGTTGGCATTAATTTGCTCCGTGAAGGCTTGGATATGCCTGAAGTGTCGCTTGTGGCGATTTTTGATGCGGATAAAGAAGGCTTTTTACGCTCGGAACGCTCGCTTATTCAGACGATTGGGCGTGCCGCTCGTCATGTCAATGGCAAGGCGATTTTGTACGCTGATAGCATTACGCCAAGTATGCAAAAGGCGATTGACGAAACCGAACGGCGTAGGGCAAAACAAATCGCCTTTAACCAAGAACACAACATCACGCCAACATCGGCAAAACGGGCGATTACCGATAAGATAGATACAGGCGAAACCGAACGTTTAAATGACGTGCAAAATCTAATTCCAGATGGTAAAAATGAAGCCCTAGCCGATGTAGATATACAGATTTTGCGTTCGCCAGATTTATTGGCAAAACATATCAGTCAGTTACAAAAGCAAATGCAAAATCTGTCAAAAGAGTTAAAGTTTGAAGAAGCAATGAAAATCCGTAATAAAATCGCTGTGTTAAAAGAGTTTGTGATACAATAATCTAACGGATAAAGTTACCACGACTTTATTTATGATAAAAAAAACTATATTTATTGGTCTAAACAATATGAGTGAAATTGAATTCGTATTAGATAATGGAACAACTTTTAGTCCATCACACAATGACACACAACCTATTGAAAATCATCATTATCTATATCTTGCCATTTCTGATAATGGTGGTTTTTTTACAATCGGTGATACACTAAATTGTGGAGAAGTTATTCAAGATTTAAATAGAACAAAATTTGCTCATTACAATGATTGGACACTTGTATTTTCAGCAACTTTTTTTGAGGCTGATAAATTGGTGGCATATCTAAAATGGTTTTTTGAAGATGAGTTAGTTTTTGACGATACTTTTGATGTGGATATTCATAAATTTTTATCAAAAATTTTTGCCCATCAAATTATAGAAAAATTTCATAATAAAGAACATATTAACAGGTTTAGAGTTGCAAAAGGTTGGTATTTAAAGTATGGAAATATGATTGAAGTATTGAATAAAGAGAGTGAGCAAAATTTTTACCAAAATTGGAAAAATCAATATATTCAAACACATGAAACTACTGCTGAACTACAGACAGATATTAACTTACCAATGCAAAAAATTATTGATAAACAAAATTTAATGTATCAAGAATTAGATTTATTAAAACATAAATTGGCTAACCTAATTAACCAACCAACAAAAACTGTGATTGTTCAAGAAACTAAGGAAATAATTGAGTATAAAGATAATTTAAATGCTTTATATAGACGAATTTTAGTTTTAGAACATCAAATAAAAGAAATCATCAATATTCAAGAAAATACAGACATAAATTTAGCTGATAAGATAGATAAACTAATTGATGAAAAGCTAAGTTTAATTGAATTTACTGATGAACATGAACAGCCAAAATATTTTTGGTTTATTATGGGTTTAGTAGTTCTTATGTTTATATTAACTGTTGCATATTTTCTATTTAAACCCTAACAAAAAAATCACAATTTATTGATACTATTAAAGAAATAAGTATATGATAAAAAATCCAACAACTCCAAAACCAATTATGGCAAAAGACCGTTTTTTCTTAAAAAAGCGTTTTGACGAGCTACAAAAAACCGATAAAGAAAGCCCAAATTATCAAAAACTTGCCAAAACTTACCAAGAGCAACTAGAAAAATCACAACAACAAGTCCAAGCTCGCCTTGACAGTTTGCCGACCATTCACTTAAACGAAGACTTACCTGTTAGCTCTCAAGTCCAAACCTTAATCAAAGCCATTCAAGACAACCAAGTCATCATCGTGGCAGGCGAGACAGGCTCAGGCAAAACCACCCAACTCCCCAAAATCGCCATGCTCGCAGGGCGTGGTATCACAGGGCAAATCGGACACACGCAACCTAGACGACTAGCGGCAAGAAGTGTCGCCAATCGCATTGCCGAAGAATTGGGCGAACCGCTCGGACAGACGGTCAGTTTTAAGGTACGATTTACCGAACAAGGCTCGCCAAATTCTATTGTCAAGCTGATGACGGACGGTATTTTGCTTGCGGAAATGGCTCATGACCGTTTTTTGAGCCGATATGATACCATTATCATTGACGAAGCCCACGAACGCAGTCTAAACATTGATTTTATTATGGGTTACCTTAAAAATCTGTTGCCAAAACGCCCAGATTTAAAAGTGATTATCACGTCCGCAACGCTAGATACTGAGCGGTTTAGCAATTATTTTAGCACGTTTAACAAAACCAAAAAACAACCCAAAAAAGCCCCTGTTTATGTGGTAGAAGGGCGTAGCTACCCTGTGGAAGTGCGTTACCGACCACTGACGGACGATATTGTGCAAAGTGCCGATGACGATGCGTTTGACGATGTGGAAGAAAATCTGCCACGAGCCATTGTCAATGCGGTAAATGAATGCTATGCCGATGCGACCGAAAAAGGTCATGCCGACCAAGCGGATATTTTGATTTTTGCGGCGACAGAAGCTCAAATTCACGACTTGGCGGAGGTTTTAACCCAATATGCACCCAAACATACCCAAGTCTTACCGCTGTTTGCACGCCAAACTTTTGCCGAGCAACAACGCATTTTCCACCCCACAGGTGGACGGCGGATTATCATCGCCACCAACGTTGCCGAAACTGCTTTGACAGTACCTAACATTCGTTACGTCATAGATTTGGGTTTTGCGCGTGTTTCTCGTTATGATTATCGTTCTCGTGTGCAACGCTTGCCGATTGAAGCGATTAGCCAAGCTGCTGCCAATCAGCGAAAAGGGCGTTGTGGGCGTGTGTCAGCAGGCGTGTGTATTCGGCTGTATTCTGAAGAAGATTTTAACAGTCGTTCGCACTTTACCGAGCCAGAAATTCTGCGCACCAATTTGGCAAGCGTGATTTTGCAAATGGCAAATTTAGGGCTTGGCGATGTGGAAAAATTTGATTTTATTGAACCACCTGATAATCGTTTGGTCAATGACGGACGAAAATTATTAGAAGAATTGGGGGCGATTACTAAAGAAAAAGAACCGTTCGCCCTGAGCTTGTCGAAGGGAAACGGTGTTCATGGTTCGACAAGCTCACCACGAACGCAGAAAAAAGATAGAAATTCACCAAAAAACGGTTTAACCAAAATCGGTCAAGCAATGGCAAAAATGCCGATTGACCCACGTTTGGCAAGAATGTTGATTGCTGGCGAGCAGTTTGGCTGTTTAAAAGAATTGCTTGTCATTGTGTCCGCCTTGTCGGTGCAAGACCCACGAGAACGCCCTGCCGATAAACAAACCCAAGCCGACCAAAAACACGCTTTATTTCGCCAAGCCGATAGCGATTTTTTATTTTATATTAGCCTATGGCAAGCGATTTATGGTTCACTTTGGCAAGCAAAAGCGTTAGAAAATCTTAACAATGATGAAAAACAAACTATCGTGTTAAGCCCATTTCAAGACAATCAAAACGACAAAAATAGTAAAAATAATGAACAAATTTTTGTCAATGAGAAATTAACCAATAGCCAACGCAAAAATTTTGCGAAAAAACATTTTTTAAGTTCGCCACGCTTGCGAGAATGGCAACAAACGCACGCCCAACTTGAACAAATGACGATAGATTTAGGCTTGACGATTAACCAAGAACCTGCCAATTTTGTGCATATTCATCGTGCGTTATTGACAGGTTTGTTGTCCTTTATTGCCCATAAAATCAATGATGTAGATAACGCCACGCTCAAATCCAACAGCACCAAAGCCAAGCCGTCAAAACGTGGTGAATACCTAGTCGCTCGCCAAAATAAAGCCAAAATTTTTCCGTCAAGCGTGCTGTTTAAGCAAAATCCGCAATGGGTCATGGCGTTTGAAATCGTGGAAACTTCGCAAGTATTTATGCGAAATTTGGCAAAAATTGAACCCGAATGGATTTTATCGGCGACGGGCGATTTGCTAAAATACCATTATTTTGAGCCACATTGGTCGGTGAAAACAGGTCATATCAAGGCTTACGCCCAAATTAGCTTGTTTGGTTTAATTGTAATTCATAAACAATTGATGACTTATGATAAAATCAACCTTGCCGAATCGCACGACATATTTTTGCGTGATGCGTTGGTGCTTGGCAACTTGTTTCCGCAGGGCAAGCAACTGCCATTTTTACAACATAACATTGCCAAAGTCGCTGATGTGTCGCTGATTGAAGACAAATTACGCCGTAGGGATTTGCTCGTTGATGAAGAAGTCCTGTATCAATTTTATGCCGACAGAGTGCCAGAGCATATCGCTAGTCGCAAGGCGTTTGAAGATTGGCGAAAAGAAGTTGAGAAAAAAGAGCCGAAATTTTTATTTTTTAGCGACCAAGACGTGCTAAACGAGCAAGCACCGACCACGCAAGCCTTTCCAGAAACGTGGCGACTTGGCACGCTAAAATTGCCGTTAAGCTATGTGTTTGACCCAAGTTCGGACGATGACGGCGTAACGGTGAAAGTGCCGTTGCAAGCCTTGCCACAGCTTGATGCTGTTGAACTTTTGTGGGGCATTGCAGGTTGGCGGTATGAGTTGGTGTTGCAATTGTTAAAAACTTTGCCAAAAGAAATCCGCCGTCAAATCGTGCCGATACCCTATACAGCTAAACAAATTTTTGATAATTTGGAAAAAATCCACAAAACAGGGCTGTTAAATCAGCTTTGCCAAGCCTTGACCAAAATGGGCGTGCGTGGGCAAAATAATCAATTTGTTGAACCAAAAGATTTTAACCCAAAAGATGTTGAGCAATATTTACAACCACAAATTGCCTTGGTGGATAGCAAAAATCGTCTGATTGAAAAAGGGCGAGATATTGATGCGTTAAAACTGCGTCATCAAGTCGCCACAAGCCAAGCGGTTAGCACGTCCAAAGGCTTGCACCAGACCTTTCCAGAACATTTTGATTTTATCCAAAATAAACACAGTGCAGGCGTGTTGATTAAACAATTTTCCGCCCTTGTAACTGATAAAAATGATGACAAAAATGCCGAAAAAAATCTAATTCAAGGCGTTTCTATTCATCATTTTACCGATTTAAGCTCGGCAATGACAACGCATTATCAAGGCGTGTTGGCGTTAATTCGCAACGAATTGGGGGCAAAAGCCAAACAATTAACGAGCCAAATTGATAAAAGTTTTAAACTTGCTTTTGCACCGCTTGGCGATTTGGAAAAGTTAAAAATGCTAGTCATTGATGCGACTTTAGATGCGACTTTTACCAAAGTCGCCCCAACATTTGAGCATGATAATGTACCGATTGGGCAAAAATTAATTGCTAAAGATAAACAATTATTTGATAAATTGCCGATTAATATTAAGGAATTTAACAACACAAAAACCGAGGTTTTAAACAATTTTTTATTAATCGGACAAACGGTGTTAAAACAATTACAAGATATTTATCAAACGTGGCAACAAATCCGTAGGCAATTGTTGATGCTTGAGCGAGAGATTTTTGAAGAAAATATTGACGATATTGAAGACCAACTTGATGATTTACATTTGTCGGATTTTATTTATCGTATGGATTATGAGCATTGGCAACAGTATCCACGCTATTTGCAGGCGTTGCTTGTTCGGCTTGAGCGGTTGGAGCATAATTTGGACGCTGACCTTGATGCGGTGTATCAGCTTGATAAGCATATGGAGCGGTTGGCGACAAGGGCGAATGATGGCAAGATAGCGGACTATCGTTGGCTGGTGGAAGAGTTTCGCATTCAGTTGTTTGCTCAGCCGATGAAAACAAAAGTGCCTGTGTCGGATAAACGCCTTGAAAAATTGTGGGAAGAGTTAAATTCGTAGCTGAATTTGTAATAACAAAAAAACCGCCAAAAATTAACGGTTTTTTAACTTTTACAATGATTAATAATCACTTATTTGATAACAAATTTGTTTATCAAATTTTAACAATAATCCCAACGTGGGAACGGCAAGCCAATGCACAAATTCCACATAATCCACCTTTAAATTTAACAATTTTTTGACGATATCGGTTTTATTTTGTCCAATGTAATGGTTGTTTTGGTTTACATTGTCAAACGGTTGTGAGCCGATTTTGCTGTGTTGTGTGGTTTCGTTGTTGATGATTTTCACGATTTTTTCCTAATTTTTAAAAGTTTGTTTAATATTCAGCTTGTTGATTTTGTAACGTTTGGCTCAATGCTGGTTGTGAGTTTTGGTGGTCGTTTGGGTCATCGTTTTGTTGGTCGTTGCCGATTTTGTACCAGTCAATATGACGTGTTAAAAACATGACAATCGCAATCAACGCAAAGCAGAACACCGCACCAAGCAACAAATTCATGCCTTCGCTTGCCAAAATCAGATAAAAACCTGCGTACAAACTGCCCAAAATACTGGCAAAAACCAAACTACGTTTCACACTTTTTAACACAAAATAAGTGTACCAACCAATCAACCCCACGCACGCAAGCGATGCGATACTGTAGGCTTGCCAAAAGGCGATATGTTCGGCAAATGACAACACCAACACATAAAAAGTAAGCAACGCCATCGCCACCAAACCGTACTGAATTGGGTGAATACGCAAGTTTTTTAACACTTCAAACAAAAAGAACGTGCCAAACGAAACGATTACCAACAATAACGCATATTTGAGCGTGCGGTCGGTCTGTGTGTAGATGTTGTTGCTACTGACAAAGGCGGTGCTTAGCCATTTGTAGTCGCTGATTTGGATATCACCAATTTGACAACCGCCTGATGAGCCGTTGGTGTATAGGCAATTACTCAACTTTTGGTTGTTATTGGTTGCTAAAAATTCGTTTTTCCAAGTAGCGGTAAAACCTGTTGGGCTAAATTGTTTGGTCGGCAAGGCATCGCCAAAAAAGTTGGGGTCTGTCCAGTTGGCTTGTAGGCTGTAGTTAAAGCCTTCACCCAATGGCAATACGTGAATACTGTCAATACCGACCAAGCTCATGTTGATTTTGACATCAAGCGGTTTGGCAAGGGTGAGCGAGCGTGTCAAATCATCCTTGAACAAATCTGCTAAATCCACTTCCACATAATCAAACTGTTCAATATCTTTGTGTTTGGGAAAATAGGCAGTGTAATCTTTGCCATTAATAGTAACTTTTGGCAAAGTAACGCCACGCAAATCCGACACAGGAATGATAAGTTTGGCGGTGTTCCATTGATAATAGCGAGCAGGTGGCTCTTTGGGTTTTACCGTTGGGGTAGGCAGTGGGTTGGCTTTTTGGGCTTGTTCAATGTCTTTTAATGATTGTCCTTTAGCCAGTACGACTGCCGATGGGCTGGCTTGTGGGGTTGGCGTTGTGTCTGTTGTTTCTGTTGTTTCTGTTGTTTCTGTGGCGATTGGGTTTTCGGCTGTGCCACCTGTGATAATTTCGTAACCTGTTTCGGTTTTTTGGATAAGGGGGGCAATTTCACCAAAATTGGCAAGGTTGAAATTTTGTTGAATATTTAACACGTTGTTATAACTAATCGCTTGGTAAATACTGCGTTTGTAGTCTTTATCGGTAACTTGGGCTTGGGTTTTGATGTCGCTTTGACTGGCAAACTGCGGAATATACACGCCTTGAGCGTTGGCAATGGCGACAAAGGGCGTGGCGAGTAGTTGGTCTTTGACGTGGGTTTGTTTGATGTCGTCCATCACGGTTTGGTAGTAGCTTTTGCGTTCGTCAATGATGTTATCAACAAACGCCAAGCCAATGCCAAACAGTCCACACAGGATAAAAATCAGGGTGATTTTGGCGATAAGTGATTTTTGCATAAGGTTTTCCTTTTTTAACGTTGTGGTTTTAGTATAAAAAAGGAATATGGAAAAATGGTGCAAAAATCTTGTGAGTTTTATGGAAAATTGATGGATTTTTTATAGGATTTAAAGTACCGATTTTACCAACGCTACCACACGTCCTGCGATATCGGTGGCTTCTTCAACTGTCAAATTTAATGCTGGTAACAGACGAATGGCATTGCCCCCTGCCACGTTAATAAGAAGTTTGTGATTATCACGAGCTTTATCAACGAGCGTGGCAAAATCAATATTGCGGTCGGTAGGCAATACCACGCCAATCATCATGCCAGCCCCACGCATGGTTACGCCATCTTTGGCAAGGTTTTGCTCAATGATGGTTTTGATGATGTCGTGCGTTTTGATGACGTTTTCGGTCAAATTTTCATCAATGATGGTATCAATCACTTCGCACACCACACGGCAAGCAAGCGGTGTTCCGCCATAGGTTGAGCCATGCGAGCCGTAGCCAAAAATGTCGTTTGCTTTGCCTGTGGTCATACACGCCCCAACAGGAAAGCCATTGCCCAAGCCTTTTGCAGTAGTCAAAATATCAGGCTTAATGCTTGTGTGCTGATAGGCAAAATATTTGCCCGTGCGTCCGTTACCTGTTTGCACTTCGTCAAGTATCATCAGTAAATCATTGTCATCACAAACTTTACGCACTTGCGTTAAAAACTCAAAACCATTGTCCGTCGTGCGTACACCACTTTCGCCTTGAATTGGCTCAAGCATAACCGCACAAATGTCGTCATTATCGCTAATTGCTTGTTCAATCGCATTTATATCGCCAAATGGCACACGCACAAATTCATCATCAAGGGTAAAAAAACCTGCACGAGCGGTCGGATTTGCCGTTGCTGATACGGTCAGTAGCGTGCGACCATGAAACGAGTTTTCCATGACAATCACTTTGGCTTGCTTTTGTCCACGTTTTGACGCATACAGACGAGCCATTTTTAGCCCAGCTTCGTTGGCTTCTGCACCGCTATTGGCAAAAAATACTTTGTCCATACCTGCGACTTTGCACAGTTTTTCGCCAGCTTGCTCTTGCCAGTCAATGCCGTAAAGGTTGCTTGTGTGTACAAGGGTTTGGGCTTGTTGTTGGATTGCTTTGGTAATGCGTGGGTGGCAATGCCCCAAGCCACACACCGCAATGCCTGTGAGTGCGTCAAGGTAGGCTGTGCCATCATTGGTATAAAGGTACGAGCCTTGACCTTTGCTAAAGCTGATGGGTTGGCGTTTGTAGGTGGGGAGTAGGTGTGATATCATGGTGTGCCTTTTTGATTGATAAAATGAATGGATAAAATAATCAATATATTAACAAATTGCCAAAAAAAAGCCAATTTTTGTGATAAAAATTGGCTTTTTAATGTAAAATTCTTTGATAAAATCAATCATCATTGGCAGAATGACCGATGGTTTTGGTATTTTTAACCGTTTTGGCAGTACCATCCACTGTTGTGCCTTTATTGTTAAAACCGTTATTACCAAAGCCACCGTTACCAAAACCGCCAAACGGATTTTGCCCCCCAAAAGGGTTTTGACCGCCCATTTTTCCCATCATTGACGGGTCAAAATTTGGCATACCGTTCATACCGCCCATGCCCCCCATTTTGCTTGCCATCATTTGCACAAGTTTTTCTGGGTTTTTGGTCGCATAATCTTTGGCAAAGTTTTTAAACTTGGTCTGCACCGCAGGCAACAGCACGACTAACGCCACGATATCACTCAAAATCCCCGGCAATAATAACAACAAACCTGCAAACGCCATCGCCACCGCTTTGACAACGGTGTTTTCTTGCGGACGCATGGCAGGGTTTAACATGGCGGCTTGGGCTTGACCTGCTAAGGGTTTTAGGGTTGCCATGCCTTTTTTAATTAAGGCAGAGCCGATAAAAATCGCCACCACAAACCAACCAAACACCCACCAACCACTGACAAATTGGGCGATTAAGTACCAAAGCAACATTTCAATGATAAACCAAACAATCGCAATGCCTAAGATATTTCCCATACACTAACAGCCTTTTTACAAAAAATTGACGAAAAATTAAAACAGTATTTTAAAACATTCTTAGGTATAATGGGGCATTTTTTTGCAAAAAAAAATAGGAAATTGACATTTTTTTGCAAATTTTTGCAAAATGTTTGACAAAACATAAAAAACGTTGAATGAATTTTAAAAATTTACAAAATGTTAAAACAAAAATTTAAAAAGTGATAAGTTATGACGATTTTTATTGGCATTGACCCCGGTTCTCGTATGACAGGCTACGGTATTATCCGTGATGTGGGTGATAGGCTGGAGTTTTTGGACGCAGGCACGATTCACACGCAGTTGGACACAGGTTCAGAAACCATGCCAGAGCGGTTAAAACGCATTTATTTTGGGGTCAATCGCATTGTGGAGCATTACCAAAAATACACCGATGAGCCGATAACCACAGCGATTGAACAGGTTTTTATGGCAAGCAATCCAGATTCGGCGTTAAAGCTGGGGCAGGCTCGTGGAGCTGCGATTACGGCGTTGGTCGCCAAAGATTTGGAAGTGGCAGAATACACCGCTCGCCAAATCAAACAAGCGGTCTGTGGCTATGGGGCAGCCGACAAAGAACAAGTGCAAGCGATGGTCATGCGTCTGTTAAATCTGACGATTCGCCCACAGGCGGATGCGGCGGACGGCTTGGCGTGTGCGATTTGTCATGCGTACCATCAACATAGTTTAGCCAAAATTATTGGTTCTGTGACTGGCAATCGCTTAAATCAACCGACACGCTCAAAGAAAAAAGGGCGTTGGCGATTAGATGAAACCGATTTTAAAAAATAAGACAACACCATGCAAAAACAAACCATGCACACGCCAATACAATCTTCACAACATTACAAAATTTTAGCCATACTTTTAACCTTATACTTTGCTCAAGGCTTGCCCGCAGGCTTTATTACCCAAGCTTTAGCATGGTGTTGGGATTTTTAAGTTTAACAGCGATAATTTTTTGGCAAAAAACCAAAATGACAGAAAATTAATATCAATTTTTATAAATAAATGAAAAAAAATATTGAAAAATAATAAAAAATACAATATTATTACAACAAATAAATTTTAATTGATAATTTTTCTTGATTTAAATTTAATTAACAAATGTAGGGGGAAAAATGTCAAAAGTTTTTTGGTTAGAACAACGTTTTAAAATCAATTTGCCAGCGTGGACAGTCATTGCCCCTGTGTTGGCATTTGTGCTGTTGGCGATACACCTTGTCGCCCACCCAACAGGGGCATTGGTGTACAGTCTGACGGCGGTCGGTTTGATTGGGGCGGTATTTTCGGCGGTACACCATGCCGAAGTCATCGCCCACAAAGTTGGCGAACCGTTTGGCACATTGGTGCTTGCAGTCGCCGTTACCATCATTGAAGTGGCGTTAATCGTGGTATTAATGAGTAGCAGTTCACCCGAAGACAGAGCGGTATTGGCAAGGGATACGGTGTATTCTGCGGTGATGATTGTGTGCAATGCGATTGTCGGTTTGTGTCTTTTGACAGGCGGTTTACGCAACTATATTCAAGGCTTTGAATTAGAAGGAGTCAAAAAAGCGGTCAGCGTGCTGTTAATCTTGGCGTTGATGGTGTTTATGTTGCCAAACTTTACCACATCGTTGAGCGGTGGCAGTATGCTCAACTCGCAACTTATCTTTTTGGCGGTGTGCTGTTTGGTGATGTATGGGGCGTTTTTGTTTACTCAAACCATTCGCCATCGCAACTATTTTGTTACTGAGTTGGAAACCCAAAGCCATCACAGCGACAATATGCTAACCATTGCCTTAAGTGGCGGACTTTTGTTGGTCGGATTGGTAACGGTGGTTGGCTTGGCAAAAATGCTATCGCCGTTGATTGAAAGCACACTTGTGGCTATGGGTTTGCCAAAAGTGGTGCTAGGTATCATCATTGCAGGCTTGGTACTGTTACCAGAATCCATCGCCGCCGTCAAAGCTGCCTACAACGACCAACTACAAAACAGCCTAAATTTGGCACTTGGCTCGGCATTGGCAAGCATTTCTTTAACCATTCCAGTCATCGCCATCTATGGCGTGGTAACAGGCAATGAGCTGATTTTAGGCTTGTCGCCAAAAGATGACATGATGTTAATGGTAACGTTATTGCTACTGATGAACACGCTTAGCACAGGCAAAAGCACCTTTTTACAAGGCGTAATGCACCTTGTTATGTTTGCCACCTTTATCTTTTTTTCAATCGTGCCATAAAATTGACAAATAAATTTTAAAAAAATATTGTAAAATAAAAGTTGCAAAAATTAACAGATTTTTACCAAACTAATCTAAATTAACACCCAAAAATTTGTTAATATTTGTACAAATAACAACCAATTTATAAAACTTGTTTTGACAAAGTTTTAAAAGTTTTATAAATTATCAAAACACAACCAAAACACAAAATATGTGAGGAAATTATGGGAATTTTTAGTTTTGCTAAAGACATCGGTGATAAAATCTTTAACCGTGATAAAAAAGAAGAAGCACCAGCATCAACGCCAGCCCCAACTGCACCTGTAGAGCCATCAGCTCAAGAAATCGCCAATCTATTATTGGCTCGTATCCAACAAAATGCCACCATTGAAAACCTAACGGTGAACTACAATGGCGATACTGATACCGTTGATATCTCTGGTACAGCCGCTAACCAAGCCGAGCGTGAAAAAGCGATTTTGGCAGCAGGTAACGTACAACACGTTTCAACGGTAGTAGACCATATCAGCGTAGTTGCCCCAGAGCCTGAATCTCGTATGTACACCGTTAAATCTGGTGATACTTTGTCAAAAATTTCTAAAGAAATGTATGGCGATGCCAACCAATACCAAAAAATCTTTGAAGCAAATCAACCATTGCTAAAAGATGTAAACAAAATTTATGTAGGTCAAGTATTGCGTATTCCTGCATAATGATGTTAAATTTTAACAATGTTGCACCATTAACTTTAACTTTTTAATTAAACGTTTTGTTAAAAACATTGTTAAAATTGTCAATTCAAAAACGCATTTACCAAAATGTTTGATGGTAAATGCGTTTTTTTATGGTGATGTTTGGATTTTTTGGCTTTACTTCATTGTATAAAATGATTATGATAACCGCCTTTTAACTAATATTTTTAAAAAAATTTATTTGATAATTTTTTATAAAAAGGCAAAAAATGGGCATTTGGATAACCGTTGCAATTGTAATTTTTATTTTAGGCAGTATCATGGGGCTAAAGCCGTCCGCACGAGATACCTACCTTGACAACCTACGCATGACCGCACGCAAAGTCGGCTTACAGCCAAAACTGGTCGCCTGTCCGCATTGGATAGTAGGTCGCACAGGCGAAAAAGGCAAAGGCATGATAGCTCAATACGGACTGATTGTGGAAGACGGCAAAATGTCGCCTTGCGATTATCAAATCATTGATGGCGAATGGCGACCGATGACGGATAATTTTTCGGCGAATTTTGCCCTTGATAAACACAAAGCCGAAATCACTCCAGACATCACGCCAACCATACAAGGAATCAGTTGTAAAGCCAATTTTATCTGTCTATATTGGCAAGAAAATGTGAACATGGGTAACAAAGCCAACCTTGAAAAAACCGAAAAAGACCTAATTTTTTTAAAAAATGAATTGCAAAAAATAGCCAATTTAGTGCAAAATAAATAGCAAAATATCGCAGTTATGAGCATTTTTACCCTTTTTATTCAACTTTATTTGACAATGTGAACCACGACAATGACAAAAACCGTAACCAAAAAAACCACCACAAAAGCCAAACCCACCACAACAAAAACTACAAAAGCAACAGGTAAAGGAAAAGCCTTGGTCATCGTGGAATCCCCTGCCAAAGCCAAAACCATCAACAAATATTTAGGTAGTGATTACATCGTCCGCTCAAGCGTGGGTCATATTCGTGATTTACCTGTCTCTGGCAGTGGCGATAAAAAATCTGCCAAAGATGACGGCGTGAAACTCTCTCGTGAAGAAAAAGCCCAACAAGCGTTGGTGCGTAGAATGGGCATTGACCCAGAACACGACTGGCAAGCCACTTATGAGATTTTGCCCAACAAAACCAAGGTCATCAGCGAATTAAAATCGCTTGCCAAAGATGCGTCCGCCATTTATCTAGCAACGGACTTGGACAGAGAGGGAGAGGCGATTGCGTGGCATTTAAAAGAAGTCATCGGCGGTGATGACAGCAAATACAGCCGTGTGGTGTTTAATGAAATTACCAAATCCGCCATCACGGACGCTTTTAACCACCCTACCAAACTTAATATGGACAGGGTGAACGCCCAGCAAGCACGCCGTTTTCTTGACCGTGTGGTTGGCTTTATGGTGTCGCCCTTGCTTTGGGCAAAGGTTGCTCGTGGCTTGTCGGCAGGGCGTGTGCAGTCGGTTGCCACTCGCCTTGTGGTGGAGCGTGAGCATGAAATTCGTGCCTTTATTCCGCAAGAATATTGGGAAATTCACGCTGACACCCACCGCCAAAATGAAGATGAAAATATTTGGTTAGAAGCGGTAAAACAAAACGGCAAAACGCTTGCCCTAAAAAATGAGAGCGACACACAAAAAGTTGTAGCAATTTTACAAAAATCGGATTTTATCGTCTCTGACCGTGAAGAAAAACCCACGCAATCCAAGCCGTCCGCTCCGTTTATCACGTCCACCTTGCAACAGTCGGCAAGCACTCGTTTGGGCTTTCCTGTTAAAAAAACCATGATGCTTGCCCAGCGTTTGTACGAGGCAGGCTACATCACTTATATGCGTACCGACAGCACGTTTTTGTCAAAAGATGCCATTGACAACGTGCGTGATTATATTGGACAAAATTTTGGACAAAATTATTTGCCAAAATCCGCCAACGTCTATGGCAACAAACAAAACGCCCAAGAGGCTCACGAAGCCATTCGCCCATCGGACGTAAATATTAAGCCCACCGCCCTAAAAGACGTGGAGCGAGATGCACAGCGACTGTATGAGCTGATTTGGCGACAGTTTGTGGCGTGCCAAATGCTACCTGCCCAATATTTGTCCATGACTTTGACGGTAAACGCAGGGGGCGTGGAGCTAAAAGCCAAAGGGCGTACCATGACTTTTGACGGCTATACCAGAGTGCAACCACCTGCCAAAAATGATGAAATTTTGTTGCCAAATGTGCAAATTGGCGAAAAATTGGTGGTAAACGCCATTGACCCAAGCCAACATTTTACCAAACCACCTGCTCGCTACACCGAAGCAAGCCTTGTCAAAGAGCTTGAAAAACAAGGCATTGGGCGACCTTCTACTTATGCCAGTATCATTTCTACCATTCAAGAGCGTGGTTATGTCAAGGTGGAAAACAAACGCCTATTTGCCGAAAAAATGGGCGATATTGTTACCGACCGTTTAATCGGCAGTTTTCCAGATTTGATGGATTATGCCTTTACCGCAGGGCTTGAAGGCAGGCTTGATGAAGTGGCGACAGGCGAGCAAAATTGGAAAACTGTGCTAAACGATTTTTACGGTGATTTTAAAACAAAATTAAATCATGCTAAAGAAAAAGACGGCATGAAACCCAACGACCCAACGGACGTGCCAGACGTACATTGCGATTTGTGTAGTCGTCCGATGCAAATTCGTACAGGCTCAACAGGCGTGTTTTTGGGCTGTACAGGCTACAATTTGCCCCCAAAAGAACGCTGTAAAGGCACAAAAAACCTTATGGCGGTGGAGGCTTTTGCCAGTCAAACCGCAGATGACGACACGGACGAAGTGCAAGCCTTGCTTGAGAAAAAACGCTGTCCAAAATGCAACACAGCAATGGACGGCTATATCGTGGACGGTGGTTTAAAATTGCACATTTGTGGTAATAACCCCGACTGCGATGGCTATTTGCTAGAAAAAGGCGTGTTTGAAACCACGGATGCACCGACCATTGACTGCGACAAATGCGATGGGCAAATGGAGCTAAAAACAGGGCGATTTGGAGCGTATTTTGCTTGCCAAAAATGCGACAATACCCGAAAAGTGCTAAAAAATGGTGAGGCTGCACCGCCACGAATGACGGCAATACCAATGCCAGAGTTACGCTCGCAAAAATTTGACGACCATTATGTCCTGCGTGAGGGGGCGGCAGGGCTATTTTTGGCGGCAAGTAAATTCCCCAAAGTGCGTGAAACTCGTCCGCCAAAGTTAAGTGAATTACGCCCAATTAAATCGCAATTAGAAGAAAAATTCCACTATTTGCTAGACGCACCCGACACTGATAATGACGGCAATCCGACCATTGTTCGCTGGAGCAGAAAAGGGGCGGAGCAGTATATCGGCTCGGAAAAAGACGGCAAGGCGACTAAGTTTGCGTTGGTGTGGCGAAAAGGGGCGTGGGTGAGTGAGTAATATTATCAATGCCATTTGTTGCTTGATTAATAATCCAATCATTAACTTACAAGCGACTTATCTAGGACGAAGCCGCATTAATAATGTTGGTGATGCCCTTGAGCGTTATGTGCAAGATTTATTTATTAATGGTTTTAATTTAGATGAAAACCAAAGAAATCCAGCAATTAGCGAACATTTTTCTTATCTTGGCAATACCAGTAATCCGCCTGATATGATGTTAAAAGGTGGCGATGCGATAGAAGTTAAAAAAATTGAAAGTAAAAATTCTGGTTTAGCTTTAAATTCTAGTTATCCGAAAGCTATTTTAACCGCTGATAGCCCAATGATAACCGCCACTTGCAAAACGGCTGAAAATTGGCAACAAAAAGATATGCTCTATGTGGTTGGTATTGTGAATGGTGAAAACTTACAAGCCTTAGCATTGGTGTATGGTGTGGATTATGCGGCCGATGAAAGCGTTTATGAAACAATTAAACAGCGTATCAAAACAGGCGTAGAAACCATTGAAGGCGTGGAATTTACCCCAACCAAAGAGCTTGGAAAAATTAAACGCATTGACCCACTTGGAATTACCAATTTGCGTGTGCGTGGAATGTGGCACATTGAAAATCCGTTTAAAGTTTTTAGTTATGTGTATGAACGCAATTTTGACCATGCCTTTAATTTTATGGCGATTATTAATGATGAAAAATGGCAAGCTTTAATTAATCGTCAAGAATTAATTTCGCTAATTGAACATACACCAAATGCACAATTAATTGATATTAATATTAAAAATCCTAATAATCCTGCTCAATTAAAATCAGCAAAACTTATCCAATTTTTTGTTGGAGAAAGTGCATGAAACCAAAAATTATTAGCCTATTTGCAGGGGCAGGGGGCATGGATTTAGGCTTTCGTCAAGCAGGGTTTGATATTGTCATGGCGAATGAATACGACAAAAGTATTTGGGCGACTTATGAAAAAAATCATGATAACCCTTTATTAAAAGGCGATATTCGTCAATTTAGCGACAGCGATTTTCCCGAATGTGATGGTATTATTGGTGGACCACCGTGTCAAAGTTGGAGCGAAGCAGGGGCATTGCGTGGTATTGATGATGAACGTGGGCAGTTGTTTTTTGACTATATTCGCATTTTAAAAGCTAAGCAACCTAAATTTTTTGTTGCTGAAAATGTGTCAGGTATGCTTGCCAAACGTCATAGTACTGCAGTACAAAACATTATTGAAATGTTTGAAGATGCAGGGTATCACGTCTTTATTGAACTGCTTGATGCTTATGATTATGGCGTGGCTCAAAATCGCAAACGAGTGTTTTATGTTGGCTTTCGTCATGACTTAAATATTAGCGAATTTGACTTTCCAAAGCCCATTGATGATGATAAAAAAATCCATTTGCAAGATGTGATTTTTGATTTAAAAGATACCGTCATTCCTGCATTAGACAATAATAAAACCAATGGTAACAAATGTTTAGTAAAAAATCATGAATATTTTGTCGGTAGTTATTCGCCCATTTATATGAGCCGAAATCGTGTGCGAACATGGCAAGAGCCGTCTTTTACCATTCAAGCGAGTGGACGGCAAGCCCCACAGCACCCACAAGCCCCAAAAATGAGCAAAATTGCCGAAAATGTATTTGAATTTAATCCCATAAAAGCCGATTTATACCGCAGATTATCGGTGCGTGAATGTGCAAGAATCCAAGGCTTTCCAGATGATTTTGAATTTGTTTATACATCAGTGAATGACGGTTATAAAATGATTGGCAATGCTGTGCCTGTGGGATTAGCAAAAATAGTTGCTGACAGTATTTATCAAAAAATTAATTAAAATAAGGACAAAAAATGACCCCAACCCACTTACGCATTGTTAGCTTTTTAGAAGGCTTATCATTTTTGCTATTATTGGGCGTTGCCATGCCGTTAAAGTACAAATTTGATATGCCCCAATTCGTCCCTTACGCAGGTATGGCTCACGGCGTGCTATTTATCAGTTTTATTGTAATTTTGCTGATTGTTTGCCAATTACAAAAATGGTCGCTAAAAGTATTTTTATTTGGGCTGATTGCGTCCATTTTGCCGTTTATGCCCTTTGTTTTTGAGCGATATATTCACAAATTAACACTGGCAGATGATGATTTATACGAAACGGAAGAATAATTCTATAGGTATATTAAAAAATGCCTCAAAGCTCGTATTTGAGGCGTTGTATTATTGGTTATTAACGCACATATTGGATTAAACGTTCAATATATGCGTGTAAGCTGGTGTCTAATTCAATCGCATTCTCAAAATAATCCACCCCTGCCGTTTTGAGTTTTTCGGCATCCAGTGCCGTTAGGTATTTGGGTTGATAAAAATAAGTAATCAGCGTGCGAAAATTTCGTTTTTGTTCAAATTCTCGCAAACGTTTGGCGATTTTTAACACTTGTTCGTGTGGAATTTTAAAGGTGATAATCAACATTTCTACATGATTGTTTTGCAAAAAATCAAATAATAGTTCACTATCCTTAAACGTGCTAATGTCCACCCCTGTATTAATTAAGCGTTTTGCTTGAGATAGCACCGCTTCGTTTTTGTACCAGATGGCAAATTTTTTACCTTGTAGCACATTTTGCTCGCTGTGGCTGTTCCAGTCTTTTAACAGTACGTGTAGGCGAAAGGTCGTCCCATGCCCAAGTTGGCTATCCACTTCAATATCACCATGGATAATATCGGCATATCTTTTTGCCAAAAATAGCCCAATGGTGTTGGGGTTAGTGCTATGCTTGTGGTTTGGGTTGATTTGGAAAAATGGCTGAAAAATATCGTGTAGATGGGCTTTATCCATGCCAATGCCTGTGTCAATCACTTGAATTGTCCAGCGGATATTTTTTTCTAAGTGTTGGATTTGTGATGTGATGGTAACTGAACCATTATCGGTAAATTTTAACGCATTTTCTAACATAGATGAGATGATAAGCTGAATTTTTTGGGCATCACCTTCTAATATATAGTCCGCATGGTAACTTTTGACGGACAAAAGTATGTTTTTTTCACGTGCGTCATTTTGAAATCTGTCTATAAGATTGCTAAGCAAAATCGCAGGGTTAAATTTTTGGGCTTCAATGCCGATTTGCCCTTTTTCAAGGTGATTGAGCTGAATAAGCTGATTGAGTTTGGCATTTAAATCATTCACGCCAAAACCAATCATTTCAATGGCACTTTTTTGTTCATTGCTGACATATTGATTTTCTAACAATGTCAAACCTGCTTGCACATCGTCCAATGACAGTTTTAACTCTTGGGTTAGGCTACTTTGGAAATTGGCGCTTTGTTCTTGTTGTTGAAGCTTGGCATCGTTGATAAAGCTGATTTCACTGGTGGCTTTGTCCAAAGCGTATTGTAATTTTTTTTCTTTATTTAATAAATAAAACAAAGCCTGTTCGTATAGCCAAACGGCTTGATTGTCTTTGTTTTGTTGGTATGCGTTTTGGTCAATGGGTTCGTCTTGTAGGGCTTTTTTGCTTAACTCTTCTAATAAAGGCAAGCGTTTGGTCGCTTTTTTTAATGCCATTAACATAAGCATTAAGCTAATCATCGAGGCGATAATAATTACTGCAAACATGGGTAAATTATCATGAAACCAATGTTTGCGAATATATTGCAAATTCAAAGTCGTGTTAATATAGCCAATGAGCTGATTGACGTGGGTCTGGTCATTGGACGTTTGGTAATTGAGCTGTAGCACCACAGGCACATTCAGACCATAATAATCGCCAAAAAATATATTGCCAAGCGTCAAATCATCATTATTCACCGTCTGAGCCATGGTGGTCGGAAAAAAATTAATACTTTCAATCTGTGGCGACAACTGCGAAATATTTTTTACTTGTGCATTAATCAGTTCGGTATTTTGCGTGGTCGCTGTTTTGGCAAGGATTTTATTGATATTTTTAACATAAGCCACTTCGTGGTGCATTGTGTATATCATGTCGCTAATCAGATAAATGACAGAACACATCGCCAGCACCAAAATAAACGGCATGGTAACAAAGCGTTTTGCCAAATATGAATAGTTAAATGATTTCGTTCCCATAGCGTGCCTTACTTAAAAATGTTTAATTAGCGTTTTTCACGTTTTTTAAATTTTTGTACTTGACGGCGTTTGCGTTCTTTTTGGGCATCGGTCAATGTATTGGTTCTACCTGCATAAGGATTGGCATTTTGTTTAAATTCCACTTTAACAGGCGTGCCTTCCAGTTTGAACACTTTGCGAAATTCATTTTCCAAATATCTGCGATAGCTGTTTGGCACTTGGCTGGTCTGATTGCCATGAATCACAATGATAGGCGGATTGTGTCCACCCAAATGAGCAAAACGCAATTTGATACGGCGACCAGACACCATCGGCGGTTGATGAGCGGTTACGGCATCTTGCAAAATTTGGGTCAAACGACTGGTAGAAATGTCAAACATTGCCGAGTCATACGCCTTGTGAATGGACGGATACAGATTACCAACGCCTGTGCCATGCAAGGCTGAAATAAAATGAATTTTCACATAGGGAATAAAGTTAAAACGGCGGTCAATCTCCAGTTTTACCCAATCTTTTTGGTCTTGGTGCAAGCCGTCCCATTTATTAATCGCAATCACCATCGCACGTCCTGCTTCTATGGCATAGCCCAACAAATGTAAATCTTGGTCGGTAATGCCTTCACGAGCATCCACCACCAACACGACAACGTTGGCATCTTTGATGGCTTGTAGCGTTTTAATGACCGAAAATTTTTCTACTTTTTCGTCAATTCGCCCACGTCTGCGTACCCCTGCGGTATCAATTAACACATAATTTTGATTTTCACGCTCAAATGGAATATAAATGCTGTCCCTAGTTGTACCAGGCATATCAAACACAACAACACGCTCTTCACCCAGCAAGCGATTGACAAGGGTAGATTTACCCACATTGGGGCGACCGATAATGGCAAGTTTTAAACCGTCTGGCGATTGTTCTTCTTCGGCATTGGTCGGCATATTCTCGGTCAAACTTTCCAACAAATTGGTAATACCACGTCCATGACTTGCCGTTGTCGGAAATGGTTCGCCAAATCCTAACGCAAAAAACTCGTTAATCGCAGCTTCATGCACGCCATCAATTTTGTTTGCCACCAAAAATACAGGCTTGCCAAGCGTGTGCAATTGTTTGGCAATCACTTCATCAGAGCCGACAATCCCTGCACGAGCGTCCACCACAAAAACAATGATATCCGCTTCATGAATGGCGGTATAAGACTGGTGAGCCATGTAGTCATCAATGTTGCCAGAGCCGTCATCATCTTCGCCAATACCGCCTGTATCCACCACGATAAAAGATTTTTCTTCAAAAGTCGCATCGCCATATTGACGGTCTCGGGTTAAACCTGCCAAATCAGCGACTAAGGCTTGACGGCTTTTGGTAAGTTGGTTAAAAATTGTGGATTTACCAACATTAGGACGACCGATTAAGGCGACAACTGGTTTCATAAAATGTATTCCAAACAATAACTAAGTTTAATTTTTTTTAATAATTTTTTAATAAAATTGACAATTAATCAACAGACTGCCAAACGCTAAAGCTACCATTTTGGCTTTGGGCGATAACACGTTTGCTATTGGGCTGTGATGTTAAAGCATTGATATCGGTTTTGCTTTGGCTTCTGCCGACAATCTGTCCGCTATTTTTATCCAAACTGTGCAAATAGCCGAGCTTATCACCGACCACGACATAATTTGACGTAACAATCGGATTGCTCAAGCCACGGTATTTTAAGCTTTCTACTTGCCAATTTTCATTGCCTGTAAAACGGTCAAAAGCGACAACCGAGCCGTCCAACGTGGTTGCATAGACTTGTGAATTGTCCACTGCAACCGATTTTAAACTGGCGATTTCTTTGACAAAGGCTAACTGGCGGCTACTCATATCAAACGCCACCAATTGACCGCTATAAGTCGTTACATACAGCATATTGTCCACAAACACAGGCGTTGCATCAATGTCGGACAAACGGTCAATTTCACTTGCCCCCACACTCATACTTACACGGCGAGACCACAATGGCGAACCATTGTCAATATTTAACGCATGAATACGCCCATCAGCCGTTGGGATAATGGCGGTTTTGGTATCTAACAATATCGGAGTGGCACTGCCACGCACGCTAAGGCTTGGGTTTTGTGTGCCAAATTGCCAAATCACATCACCTGTTTGCAATGATAAGCCATAAATCAAGCCATTGTTTGCCAAGGCTACCACACGATTACCGCTAATTAGGGCGGGGGAGAGTACATTGCTAGACAGTTGACGCTCCCAGCGGATATTGCCTGTCGCACGGTCAAGGGCAATCAGCTTGCCAAGATTATCAGCGACAATGACTGTCGTGGCAAAGGTTTGGGCGTTGTCTAGAGCAACCCCTGCGTGCAAGCCTTGTTTTAGTTCAACTTGCCAAAGCGTTTTACCATTGTTATCAGTCGCAACGACTGTGCCATCAGGGCTAGCACTGATGTAGCCTTGAGTGTCTACAGCGGTTTTGAATGCGGTCGTGCTTTGGGTTAGGGTTTGTTTTTTATTTTTAAAACTTTTGGATTTACCAGATAAATTTTGGCTAAAAATTGGGTTTAGCGTTGTTTTGTCGTTTGCCAATTGCACCAATGGCGTCGGCTCGTTCATGTTGTCAGATTTTTTAAAACGTTGGCAAGCGGTGGTGTTTAACGCCAACAATGCAATCACAGAAACACTGGTCAAACGTAAGGCAAATGCTGATGAAAAAAGTGTGTTCATTATCATTACTCAACTGTTAAATAAGAGGTTGTAAAATTCGGATTAAAGTTTAAGGGCTTGGGGTAGATGCGACACTTGACGCAATCGTCGCTGATGATGCGATATCAGTCGGCAACTCGCTCACCGCAGGTGTTGCGACAATCCCACTATTTAAATCTGGCTGTTTGGGCGTTAAACCCAAATTTTCCATTTTTAACCGCAAAAAGGCACGGTCTTGTTGAATGACGTTGTCCTTATTACGTTGTTCAATCATTTCCCACGCTTTTTGATAGTTATCCGAAGCGGTTTTTTTGTCGTTTTTGCTCAATGCAATATCGCCTAACAACTCAAGTTTGCTCGCCTCAAACGCCTGTGGCATTGGGTTTTGCAATGCTTTTGTCGCCTCGTCAGCTTGATTGTTACTTAACAAGGCTTGAGCATAACGCAATGTTGCAATCGCTTTTAAACCATCATCTTTGATATTTAACGTCATTGCCTGTTGCAAAGTGGCAATCGCCCCTTTATTATCGTTGCCATCGGTCTGCTGTTTAGCTTTTAACATCAAGGCTTGCCAAGTGTAAACCGAATTGCCATGTTTGGCAATAAAAGCGTCCACATCTTTGTTAAAAGTCGCTTGAGCGGTGGCTAGCTGGGCTTGTGCCTTGTCATCGGTGGCTGATGATAGATTGGCTAGATTATCTTCACTGGCTTGGATTTTGGCAAAATCGGTTGACGCAGCTTCATCAATACGTCCGCCATGATTTTGCCAATATTGCCAACCAAAATAACCACCCAAAGCCAACACAATTGCCATCACAATATAGCTACCGTATTGCTTTAACGCTTGCATGGATTGCTGTTCGTCATTCATGCTTTTTGGCGTTACATCTTTTACCATTGCTTACCCTTTTGTATTTTTAAAATACTCATCGTAAGGTGGGCTTAGCCCACCACTTAAATCTAAATATTTGTTATCAAAAGGTGGGTAAAACCCACCCTACATCTACATTTTTGGCTTTAAACAAGCAATTAATCAAGCGTTGTCATCATCAAGATTGTCTAAGAAACCAAACATTTGTAATGCTTCTTCATCAAGGAAAAACGTATCGTCATTTCTATCTGTGCTAAATTGTTCGCCTGTTTTCATATTTTTGACGGTGATTGTGTTGTTATTCACTTCATCTTCCGCCAAAATCACGGTAAATTCCGCCCCAGATTTGTCCGCTTTTTTCATCTGTGCTTTTATGCTTGTCGCACTTGCCATTTTGACACGCACATACGGATTGGTCGCTCGTAAATCGTTCGCATAAACAATGCCTTGCAAATAAAAATCTGGGTGAGCCACCACGAACACATCGCACGCTGACTCCGTTTCAAACGGATTAACCGCTTGGATTAATAACAGCAGACGTTCAAGCCCCATCGCAAAACCAACGGCAGGTTGCGTTTGAGCAGGTTTATCTTTACCGATTGATGCGATTTGACCGATTAACCCATCATAACGCCCACCACCGCAAACGGTCGCTTGACTACCAAGTTTGTCAGTCGTCCATTCAAATACGGTTTTGTTGTAATAGTCCAAACCACGCACCAATTTTGGATTAATGACAAAATCAATGCCAACAGCGGTTAAATATTCTTTAACTTTGTTAAAATGTTGTTGGGTTTCTTCACCCAAAAAATCCGCCAATTTTGGTGCATTTTCTAAAATTTGTTGGGTTTTAGCGTCTTTACTGTCCAAAATTCGCAACGGATTTGTGCTTAAACGGCGTTGGCTGTCTTCGTCCAAGTCGTTTTTGTGAGCGGTTAAATACTCAATTAATGCCGTGCGAAAGGCTTGGCGTTCGTGGCTTTCGCCTAAGGTATTTAATTCTAATTGCAAATTGTCAATCAGCCCCAATTCACGCCACATATTATAAGTCATGATAATCAGCTCGGCATCGGCATCAGGCAATTCACTGCCAAAACTCTCCACGCCTAGCTGATGAAACTGACGGTAACGCCCTTTTTGCGGACGCTCGTAGCGAAACATCGCCCCTGTGTACCAGAGTTTTGGCGTATCGCCACGCAATAGATTATGCTCAATAACGGCTCGCACCGCCCCTGCTGTGCCTTCTGGGCGTAAGGTTAGCGGTGTTGGTGGTTCGCCTTTGTCAAAAAATGAGTACATTTCTTTTTCAACAATATCGGTGGCATCGCCAATCGCTCGGCTAAACAGTTGCGTTTCTTCTACAATCGGCAAGCGGATTTGTTCATAGCCAAATTGGTCTAGCACGCCTGTGAGTGTGGCTTCTAGTTGTCGCCATTCGCTACTTGGGCGAGTGTCTTCGGTGGCGATGTGTAAAATGTCTTTAAAACCTTTGATTGCTTTTAAGCTCATATTCATTACTCTTATTTATTATTTAGTTGTACTTGATAGTAAATATCGTTTATTGCCCCACCCGAATAATCTCATTCGCTCGTTTTTCTTGCAACTCTTTAACGTGCTGTCGCACCATGCTTTCAATTTCATCAGCTAATTGATGAGTATCAATTAAATGACTTTTTTTCCCTGCTTTATAAACAAGCGAATTTGGACTTGCCCCCACCACGCCAATATCCGCTTCTTTGGCTTCGCCCGGCCCATTGACTTTACAGCCAATTACCGACAAATCAAGCGGTTCACGAATGTCTTCAAGACGAGATTCCAACACATTCATCACCTTAATCACGTCAAATTCTTGACGGCTACAGCTAGGGCAAGCGATAAAATTCACGCCATTACTGCGAATGTTTAGCGATTTTAAAATGTCAAAACCGATTTTAATCTCTTCTTCTGGCGGGCTGGCAAGCGAAATTCGCATGGTATCGCCAATGCCGTCAAGCAGTAAACCACCCAGTGCAATTGCCGATTTTACCGTGCCTGTGCGGTACACACCTGCTTCGGTAACGCCAAGATGAAGTGGATTGTCAATTTGGGCAGAAATCAAACGATAAGCGTCAAGGGTCAAAAACACATTACTTGCCTTGACCGAGATTTTATATTGGTCAAAGTTGTTGCGATCTAAAATGTCAATATGGCGTAAGGCGGATTCTAACATCGCCTTGCCTGTCGGTTCGCCATATTTTTTTTGCAAATCTTTTTCTAGCGAGCCTGCGTTTACGCCAATTCGCATACTAATGCCGTGATGTTTTGCACAAGCAATCACTTCACGCACTTTTTGTTCATTGCCAATATTACCTGGGTTAATCCGCAAGCAATCTGCCCCTGCTTCTGCAACTGCCAACGCAATTTTATAATCAAAATGAATATCGGCAACCAGTGGCACGCTCACACGTTTTTTGATTTCGGAAAATGCTTCAACACTTTCCATCGTTGGTGTGGACACACGCATAAAATCCGCCCCTGCGTCTACACACCGCTGAATTTGAGCAACGGTGGCTTCAACATCGCACGTTTCGGTGTTGGTCATGGACTGCACGCTAATCGGTGCATCACCACCCACAGCGACAGAACCAACATAGATTTTTTTGGTGGGTTTGCGTTTGATGGGGGTGTGATGATTTGACATAATTTTTCCTAAATTTACTTTAAATTTAATAGTTTATTTTATTGTAAGGTAAAATTCGCTTGGTTATTTTGGGCGTATTGTTTGATATTCATGGGTTGTTTGTTAAAATCAATGCTCACATTATTTACTTTATCAATTTGTACATTAAAAGGTGCTTGTCCTGTGAGCTGATGTCCACCACGTGTATAATCGCCTTGCATAATCACTTTGCCTGTGGCATCGGTGATATTGATGGTGGCATTGGCTTGAATCCAAATATCCAGCGTTGAACTACCTGCTGTCGCAATACCTGTACTCATCGGTGTGCTGGCAGAATTGGCAGTCGCAATAGGCGTACTGGCAGGTGCTTGCATATTAATTGCCGAGCCCGTATTAGACAGTGATGCCCCTGTTGTTTGCTCTTGTGGGGTAACTTCTTGGATAGTTTGCTGTGGTTGATTTTCGTGGTGGGCGTTTTTGATGGTTCTATAAACCAATATCGCCACCACTAAGGCAACAATCGCACCAATCACCACAAACCAATTGATTTTTAAACCGCCATAACTGTCTCTTTGTAGCGTACCCATCGGCTGTAGTGGGGCATTTTGTTTAAAATCTTCATATTTTTGGCGTAAATTAGCAGGGTATTGAGCATCAAAACTTTGATTGATAACTTGCGAATCAATTCCCAAAAAACGCCCATAATTCACCGCAAAACCACGAGCAAAAGTCGGCTGTGGCAACGACTCATAATCACCTTCTTCTAGTGCGACCAAATGCCGTTTTAAAATATTGGTTTGACTTGCCACATCTTCAAGGCTCAAGTTTTTCTTTTCACGTGCTTGTTTTAAACGTTGCCCCAATGGGTGCGAGGTATCTACGGTCGGTGCGTTTTTTGGGTTGGTTGTTGGATTGCTCATGATACTGTTAAACTCTTGTTAAATGTATAAATAATTACCAAAATAAAAATCGTCGTTGTTATTTCCAAACCGCATTGGGCGTTTTTAACCATTGGCGTAGTTGTTTTGCCTCACTGCTAAGTGGATATTTATCAAATAATTGTTGGCTAAATTTTTGCAAATCTGCTGAGTTACCCAATAATTTACCCAGTCTAGCCCCTTGTTGTAGGGTTCTTGGGTCTAATCTTTTTTCACCCAAAATTAACACAAGGTCGCTGTGCAGTTTTTTGGCATTCATGGTCTGACCTTCTTTGATAAAAATATCAATCATCTCAGAACGGGCAATCACGCTAAAACGGTCAGCATCTAAGGTTTTGGCAAAGGTTTTTTTCGCCATGTCGGTATTGTTCATTTGTAGATAGGTTCGCCCCAAATTTTCAAGTGCTTCAATACGCCCATCATAACCCAGTGTAGAACCTGCGATTTCAAACTGTTGCACCGCTTCTGGATAGCGTTTGACTTGTGCTAGATACACGCCGTAATTGTTATGAGCTTGGGTAAAAGTCGGGTCTAACTCAATCGCTTTTTTAAAATAACCTTCGGCTTTTTGTAGATTAAGGCGACTGCCTTCTTGTTGTAACAAAACGCCCATCATGTCATGAGCGGCGGCAGAGCGTGGGTCAGATTTTAAGGCTTGTTCTAATTGGCGTTGGGCTGCATCAAGTTTGTGGTCTCGGATAAACTCGGCAGCAATCGCTGTGCGAGAGCGAGCGATTTCTTTGGGGTCTTGTCGCCATTTGCTAGGGTCGCTTGATGTAAGCGTTTGGCTAGAGACGGTTTGACTTGAGGTACAGCCTGACAAATTTGCCAAAGCAAAAATCGCCAACCCCCCCATCACAGTAGGGGTAAAAGCACGTTTTAAGATCGGTGCTTTGATGATGTTATCCATGTGTGATTGTGTATTCATATTAACAAGCCTGTTAAAAAAAATGAACCAAAAAAAATGGGATTTTTAAACGTGAAAAAAATTTATGTTACTATATCAAAAAAATCATAAAAAACCAATCATTGCATGACGGCTATTTTAATTGTTTGAATGCAGTTTTCCTATTTTTGTTGTTCAATTTTTCCTTGCCAAATTTTTTGTTGCCATTGTTTTGCTCGGCGAGTTTTATCCGCCACTTGCCCAACCAACTGCCCACACGCCGCATCAATGTCATCGCCACGAGTTTGGCGAATGGTACAGACAAAACCTGCGTTATTTAAAATGTTGCTAAAAGCATGAATACGATTGTTGCTAGAACGCTGATACGGTGCGTGCGGAAATGGGTTAAACGGAATTAAATTGATTTTACTGGGCAAATCTTTTAATAATTTCACCAACTGATGAGCGTGTTCATCGCTGTCATTTACGTCTTTTAACATGACGTATTCAATGGTAACGTGCTTTTTGTGGCGTGGATTTTCGTCATACACATAGGCTTTAGCGGCGGCGATTAGGTCTTTTAATGGATATTTTTTGTTAATCGGCACAAGCTCGTTACGCAGTTCGTCATTTGGGGCGTGCAAAGAAATCGCCAACGCCACATCAATGTCTTTTGCCAAATCGTACATTTTTGGCACGATGCCAGATGTAGAAAGGGTTACACGGCGTTTTGACAAACCAAACCCAAAATCATCAAGCATTAGCCCCATGCTCGCCACCACAGGCTCATAGTTTAACAACGGCTCGCCCATGCCCATCATTACCACGTTGGTTACACGGTTTTCACGCTCAGTTACAGGCACATTCTCCATGTAAGACTGATTTGCCACCCACAATTGTCCGATAATTTCGCTTGCTTTTAAATCTCGCTCAAAACCTTGTTTACCTGTACTACAAAATGAACAATCCAATGCACAGCCCACTTGCGATGAAATACACAAGGTTTTTCGCCCAAACTGTTTGCCATCTTCGGCAGGAATTAATACGGTTTCTACCAATGAACCGCCCGCCACTTCAAACACCCATTTGCGAGTGCCATCTTCGCTAAACTGTTTAAATTTTACTGCAGGTGGCACAACGCACGCCACTTCGTCCAATTTTTCTTGCAATTTTTTGGACAAATTGGTCATTTGATAAAAATCGGTAACGCCAAATTGGTAAATCCATTTCATCACTTGCGTGGCACGAAACGGCTTTTCACCCAAATTTTTAAAAAACTCACCCAACTCATCTTTTGACATTCCCAAAAGATTGGTTTTTTGTTCGGTTTGGTTTAATTCATTTGGGTTAAATACTGGAATTTTGTTCATGATGTTTGCTTGATGATTGAAAGTTGTGCTTGGCCGCTGTTGCCAAAGAAATAAAACCGTTTATTATAACCAATTTCTTTGCCAAAGTCATTTTGTTATCGTGTTTTTAAAAAAGTTTTTTCAAAAATCAGAAAAATTTGAAAAATTAGCGATTTGTTCAGCCTTTGAGTAAGAATTACGACAAAAAATATACATTTTTATGAAGAAAATGTTAAAACACAAAAATATTTTGGTGTTACAATAGGCAAAAATTTTATAGTTGCCAATTTTAATAAACTTTTTGGAATAAAAATGACACAACAGCCTCAAGAACCCAATCCTAACGAGCCTAAAGCACCGCAAAACCCATTGCCAACCACTTACCAAAAACCCAGTCAGTTTTTGTTATTTTTGCCGTGGCTGTTGTTATTATTGCTGATGTTGGCAGGGTTTTGGTTAATTACACAGGGCAAAATGTCTTTTGGTGAACAAAAACCCGCTATTGCCAATAGTCAAACAACTTGGCAACCACCCAAAGCCGAGCCTGTACCAGCCCAAACCTTAAAAAATGACACGGCAGTTAGCAGTTATCACAATGCGGTGGCGACTGCTTCGCAATCGGTTGTCAATATTTATACCACCCAAAAAGTGGAAAATCCGTACATGAACGACCCAGTGTTACGCCGTTTTTATGAATTTCACGGTATGCGACCACAAGATGATGAAAATACCAGCTTGGGTTCTGGTGTGATTGTGTCGCAAGATGGCTATATTATCACCAACGCCCACGTGATTTCCAAGGCGGATAACATTGTAGTGATGCTCAATGATGGCAAAAAAGCGACTGCCAAACTGATTGGCTCTGACCCAGAGAGTGATTTGGCAGTGATAAAAGTGGATATGGTCGGCTTAAAACCGCTTGGCTTTAAGGAGCAAGCCACCCAAGTAGGCGATGTGGTATTGGCAATCGGCAATCCGTTTGGGGTAGGGCAGACGGTAACGCAAGGTATTATTTCAGCCACAGGGCGGACAGGGCTTGGTATTAATACAGTGGAAGATTTTATCCAAACTGATGCGGCGATTAACCCCGGTAACTCAGGCGGTGCGTTGGTAGATGCTTACGGACAGTTGGTTGGTATTAATACGGCGATTTTTTCACGTTCTGGCGGTTCTATGGGAATTGGCTTTGCCATTCCAACTAGTATTGTGGAACACGTAATGAACAGCATTATCAAGGACGGTAAAGTCCGCCGTGGCTGGCTTGGTATTGAGTTGCAAGGTCGTGTTAAAGACCCAACCCAATTGCAAGATGAAACGGGCGTGAATGTCGTTCACGTGATGAAGGATAGCCCTGCAGGTAAAGCAGGCGTGATGCAAGGCGATATCATCATTGCGATGAACAAACAACCTGTCAATGATGCCAATGCGCTTATTCAATTAATCGCACGCCAATCGCCCAACAGTAACGTAACTTTGACGGTCAAACGTGGCGATAAAGAACAAGATATCGTGGTAACGCTAGGCGAGCGTGAAGCCCAAAACAAAGTGCAACAACTGCAACAAAATCAACAAGGCAGTCAAGAGCAACAATTTATAGACCCATTCGCTGAACAAGATGCCCAAGAGCAACAAATTCCGCAAGAATTTTTGGATATGCTACGCCGTGGTCAACGCCAAGAATAATTAAAAATACGATTGGTTTTGATAGTTTTTTAAAAGGGTAAAATTATTTTTACCCTTTTAATTTTTGGCATTTGGCAAAGTCGGCAAATCAATATATTCTGCCATCAATTCGCTTAAATCAATGGTTACACCCAAATTGACAAGATTCCAATATTGTCCAGAAATGGTGCGGTCTAACATCATGGTTTTGGGCGATGGCTGAAAACTTTGCCAATATTTTAGCGACACTTTGGCTTGTTTCATGATGTCATGATGGGTTTGACTGTTGCCAAAATCAAAGGGTTTGTGCTGACTTAAATTAAACGGTTGGGTAAAACCATAGGGTTTTAGCCCAATTTGTAACCAATCATAATAAAAATCGGCTGGCAACGGTTCATTATCTTTTTTGATTGTCAAGGTGATTAAATCTTGCTCAACGGCGGTGACATCACCTTTTAAACAATGAATTGCAAAGCGATGAAATAACGCCACTTCGTCATGGCTGTAGGATTTTATCCCACCAAAATCATACGCAATCACCGAACCATCAGCACGAAATGCAAAATTGCCGGGGTGTGGGTCGCAATGCACACGATACAGTTTGAATAATTGTCCTGCACTAAAGCGAAATAGGCGAGTGGCGATTTTTTGTTTGATGTCATTGTCCCAATGACTTGCAGTTTCTAAGGTTTCACCGATTTCTTGGGAAAGGGTCAAAATCCGTTTGCTAGAATGACTGTGAAACACGGTGGGAATAATCAAACCGTCATCATCGCTGTGAAATTTGGCAAAAATCGCAAGATTATGGGCTTCTTTGGTGTAGTCTAGTTCGTCATACAGGCTATCACGGATTTCGGTAAAGATTTTGTCTTGTAACGCTTTATCCATATTTATCACGCCTGCGATTTTTAACGCCATTTTGACCTGTTTTAGGTCGCTGTCAATGTTGTTGTCAATCTCTGGGTATTGCACTTTGACAACGACAGGCTCGCCTGTGGCAAGCACCGCCTTATGTACTTGACCGATGGAAGCAGAAGCAAACGGCTGTTCATCAAACTGCAAAAACAGCTCGTGCAAAGGCTTGTTAAGCTCTTTTTCCACTTGATTTTTGATAATGGCAAATGGCATGGGCGGTGCGTCTTTTTGCAGTTTTTCAAGGGCTTTGGCAATTTCAGGCGGAAATACGTCTTTGTATTGTGAAGCGATTTGCCCGACTTTCATCACCGCTCCTTTCATTTCGCCAAGCGTGTCAGCGATTTGGATACCGATGGTTTGGAGCATTTCGCTACGGGCTTTTTGGCGGTCTTCGTCTGAGCCTGCGATGGATTTTAGCGAGCTTTTGACGGTTTTGCCTGCGATACTTGCGGTCATGCCTGCAAGTTTTAAAAAACGGTTTGATGACATGGTATTTGGCTTTTTTTAGAAGGTTTAAAATATTTTAAACAAAATTAACGTAAAGATTTTGGCAAACTAAACGTTACATTTTCTTCAATCCCAGACAGCTCTTTTGGCGTATCACCACCCCAAGATTGTAGCGTGTCTAGTACTTCTTGGATTAAAATCTCTGGTGCGGATGCACCTGCGGTAACGCCCACTGTTTTGACATTATCAAACCAGCTTTTATCCATCTGTCCTGCATTGTCAATCAAATACGCCTTTGCCCCAAGTCTTTCGGCAAGTTCACGCAAACGGTTGGAATTTGATGAATTTGGACTGCCAACAACCAACACAATTTCACAATTTTTTGCCAAATCTTTCACCGCATCTTGGCGGTTTTGTGTGGCATAGCAAATATCATCTTTGCGTGGGGCGTGGATTTTGGGAAATTTGTCCTTTAATGCGTCAATCACCCCTGCGGTGTCGTCCATTGACAGCGTGGTTTGCGTTACAAAAGCAAGCTCGCTGTCGGTGGGCAAATCAAGCGATTTGACATCGTCCACATCTTCAATCAAATGAATGCGGCCGCCAAATTGTGGGTCAAATCGTCCCATCGTGCCTTCCACTTCTGGGTGTCCTGCGTGTCCGATTAAAATGGCGTCCATGCCTGTTTTGGCAAATTTATTGACTTCAATATGCACTTTGGTAACCAGCGGACAAGTTGCGTCAAACACTGTTAAATCACGGCGTTCGGCTTCGTCTTCCACCGCTTTTGATACGCCATGAGCCGAAAAAATCACAATCGCCCCATCTGGCACTTCGTCCAATTCTTCCACAAAAATCGCCCCACGACTTGCCAAATCATTGACGACAAATTTGTTATGCACGACTTCATGGCGTACATAAATGGGCGGATTAAAGCGGGCAAGAGCTTCATTGACAATGGCAATGGCTCTGTCAACCCCTGCACAAAATCCTCGTGGATTGGCTAATAAAATTTGCATGGTTTTCTCGTTTTATCAATATTTAAAAATGTTAATTTTACCCAAAAATGATAAAAATAACCATGCAAAAATGTGTTAAAATACAACTTTCATTTAAATTTCATACAAATTATAGGAAAAATAACATGGCTCAAGGTTCATTATTTATCATCACCGCCGCATCAGGCACAGGCAAAACATCACTAGTTAAGCAACTGACCACCACCACCAATAACCTATCGGTCAGCGTATCTCACACCACACGAGAGCCACGAGTAGGCGAAATTAATGGACAACATTACCATTTTGTCAAAAAAGATGAATTTGTGGCAATGATTCATAATAATGCGTTTTTGGAATATGCCGAAGTGTTTGACAACTTTTATGGCACATCGCAACAAAGCGTTGAATATATGCTGTCGCACGGCACGGACGTGATTTTGGAAATTGACTGGCAAGGGGCATTACAAGTCAAAAAGCTCATGCCACAAGCAGTCATGATTTTTATTTTACCGCCCAACAAAGACGCTTTGCGTGAACGCCTGTCAAATCGTGGACAAGACAGCGATGAAGTGATTAACAAGCGTTTGGCAGGCTCGGTCAAAGAAATGCAACATTATTTGAATTTTGACTATGTGGTGATTAATGATAATTTTGACGTGGCATTGGCAGAAATCAAATCTATCATCATCGCTCATCGTTTGACATTGGACAAGCAACAAATCCGCCAACATGACCGCATTGCACAATTGTTGGCATAAAGGTTGATATAAATAACTGATAATTAAAAAAGCTGATTTTTTGTCAGCTTTTTTTGTTGTTGCGAAAAAAATGTATAAAATATTTTGTTGTCGTGCAGATTTTTTGTTAAAATAACATGTTCTAATGATTTTAGCAACAATTTTAACAAAACCGATTTAACAAAACTGATGAGCAAACAGGTAATTTAACATGGTCAAAAAACGAGGTCTTGCATCAAACAGAGGGCTAGATGCACTGCTTGGGTCAATTAAAAAAGAAAAATTGATTACAAACAATTTGACCGAGACAAGTGTGCCTGTAGAACCACAGATTAAGCCATCTGTGCCAAAAGATTCGTCATCAAAAGCCAATACAAAAGATATACCTGTAAAAGATACATCAAAAATTACCCCTACCAACAAAGCACAACCATCTGACAAAAATAAAAACAAAAGTTTAGAAAATAGCACACAAACAAGCGAAACGAACCCAGATAAAACCGATAATCTTAACTTGTTGCACATTGATGTCAAATGTTTGCAACGAGGCAAATATCAGCCACGTATTGATTTGGGCGAAGAGGCATTGCAAGAGCTTGCTACATCTATCAAACAACATGGTGTAATGCAGCCGATTGTCATTCGCCCATTAACAAAAGTTGATAAAAACGCCACAATGACCCATGAAATTATCGCAGGGGAAAGACGTTGGCGAGCGGCGCAGATTGCAGGGTTAAAACAAATTCCTGCGATTGTCCGTCCGATTTCTGATGATTTGGCGATTGCGTTGGCGTTGATTGAAAATATTCAGCGTGAAGATTTGACCGTGATGGAGCAAGCAGTCGCATTGCAACGCTTTCACGATGAGTTTGGCATGAGCCACGCCCAAATTGCTGATGTTGTCGGCAAGGCACGTGCAACGGTGTCAAATTTGTTACGGTTAAATCAGTTACACGATGATGTCAAAACTGCATTAAACGAAGGCAAGATTGATATGGGTCATGCCCGTGCGTTGTTATCGCTGTCGCCCGCCCAACAGCCCATGATTGCCAAACGGATTGTCAATGAGCAACTGACGGTACGCCAAACCGAGCAACTTGTCAAAGAAATTCTTGACCCAAAACAAGAACAAAAACCTGTCAAAGAAATAGATTATGACCGTTTGCGTTTAAATCAACGGCTGTCAGAACAGTTGGGTGCGGTGGTAAAAGTAAAAGGGTCATCATCGGGCAAGGGTAGTATTGAAATATTTTTTCACAATGAAGAAGAATTAAAAGCATTGCTTGAAAATTTGCAGTCAAATGTTGATTGATATGATACAGTTTAAAAAAGGTGGTAAGCTATGTGGGAATTAGTGAGTGCAGGTGGCTGGTTGATGGCACCGATTATTCTGTGTTCGGTATTGATGTTGATTATCATTATTGAACGTGGTATCAAATTACGATTTAGCGAAGTTGCCCCTAGTCAGTTGCGTGAACAGCTAGTCGTTCACTTGTTGGAACGCCATAATATTGAGCGTGAAAAGCTACTCAATGTAAAAAATAATTCACCTTTGGGCGATATTTTGGCGACAGGTTTGTTATATCGTCAGCATGGTATTGAATCGATGACCATGCACATGGAGAATCGTGCCAGCGTCCAAATTCACAAACTTGAAAAAAATATCAATATGCTTGGCACGATTGGGGCGATTGCACCTTTGCTTGGGCTGTTGGGGACGGTTTTAGGGATTATTACTTCGTTTTTGGCGGTCACTGATGGCTCTATGCAAGACCCTGCTATGTTAGCAGCGGGTGTCTCACAAGCCTTGATTACCACCGCTGGCGGTATGTTTGTTGCCATTCCTGCGGTGATTGCTTATCGTTTTTTTCAGCGTCGTATCGTAGATATTAATGCTTATTTTGAGCGAGAAGCAGGCTTAATGTTACAAGAATTATTAGACAACCATCTAATCCAAACCAAAACGACCGATAATCTGTAATTGATAAAAAACAAAAGGATAGCCATGCGTTTTCGTAAGCCAACCGTAGAACCTGTTGATATCAATCTTACGCCGATGATTGATTGTCTATTGTTTTTAATTGTGTTTTTATTATTATCAACGACATTTAACCACTTTAGCAAATTAAATATCGTATTACCACAAGCTGAAGGTGTGCCAATCACCGAAAAAGACCAACGTGTAGAAGTATCGGTGCAAAAAGACGGCAGTTATTTGGTAAATGGTATCGCACTGGTAGGGACAGGCGAAGCCGAGCTAACTTCGATGATTCGCCAAGAAACTGGCGACAATCGCAAACTATTGTTCGTTATTTCGGCAGATGCCAACACCAGCCATCAGTCTGTTGTAAAAGTGATGGACGTTGCTGGTAAAATGGGCTTTTTAAATCTCAATATCAGTACCGTTGTGCCAGCAGGTGCAGTCTCTGATACGCCAAACAAAACCAAATCCAACTAAATATCACTTTTATATTTTTTCTTTAAAATCAACCAATTAAAACTTATGTTCACCGATACCCACGCCCACTTAAATCGTTTAGACTTAGAAAAACACGATAACGATATTCAAAAAGCCCTACAAATCGCCAAAGATGCCAATGTCCACCGCATTATGGCGATTATGTGCGATTTTGATGAATATGATGGCATTCAGCAGATTATCAGCACGCAGATTGACGGTTTGACGCTTGGCATGAGCGTTGGTATTCACCCTTGCCAAGACACCATCAATCAAGTTACCGCTGAAAAACTCATTGAACTTGCCAATCGTGAAAATGTCTGGGCGATTGGCGAAACGGGGCTGGATTATTATTGGTCAAAAGATTTTATCAACGAACAAAAATCAAGTTTTTCTTATCACATTCACGCAAGCCAAACCCTAAAAAAACCAATTGTTGTGCATACTCGTGAAGCTCGCTATGACACCATAGATATTTTGACCGCAGAAAAGGCGGAACATGGTATTATCCACTGTTTTACCGAAGATTATGATACCGCCAAAAAAGCGTTGGATTTGGGTTTTTACATTTCGTTATCAGGTATTGTTACCTTTAAAAATGCGACCGATTTACAAGATGTTGCCAAAAAATTGCCGTTAGACCGTATTTTGATAGAAACGGACAGTCCGTATCTTGCCCCTGTGCCAAAGCGTGGCAAGCCAAACGAACCTGCCTTTGTGCCGTATGTGGCAGAATTTTTGGCAAATTTATACCAATTGCCGCTTGAACAATTTGCCAACATTACCAATCAAAATTTTGATAATTTGTTAAATCAATATGTTTAAAAGCCAACAATTCTTTATTTATTTTAAAAAATTATAAAAAATGTATAAAAAACGTTTGGCAATGACTTGTCAGTCATGTATCATAGTTGCGAAAAATTGATACGAATAAGGAAATAAGATTTGATGAGCCGACAGCAACAATTTAAACATAGAGAAGAAAGCATTTTACAGGTCGCCGAGCAGTTATTATTAGAATCGGGCGATGGCGATATCACCTTGGATAGTTTGGCGGAGCAGTTGGATTTGGCAAAAGGTACGTTGTACAAGCATTTTGTCAGCAAAGACGAACTGTTTTTACGCATTATTATCCGTCATGAACAGCAACTTTTACAAAATAGCCAAATTGGTGATGATGCGTCCGCTGGCGTGGCTCGGATTATTTTGTATCAGTTGTTAAATCCGCAACGAGCGATGTTATTAAACCAAATTGAGGAAAAATTGGCAAGTTCGGCGGTTGGATTAAATCGTTTATTTTCAGAGCTTTACGGTATTCGCCGTGAGCGTATGCGACAGATGATTGCCACCACCAACGCTTATTTGCAGTCGCTTGACAGCAATTTGACGACACGAGATTATTTGTCCACGATTTGGGCGATGGGCTACGGTGGGGCAGGTTTGCTTAATTCCAGCTTTTATCAGCGTTATTTGGGCAGACGTGATACCTTGCGGTTGGCGTTGGTTCAGCAGATTTTGGATTTGCCAAAACAATACCGTGAAACCTTGCCAAATAGCTTTCCACAAAGTTTATCAGACACATTAGCGTCATGATTTGTCAAATTTTGTTTGTTTTAATAAAATTTGTATGGATAAAAAACGATATGGCAAATTGATATGACAACGCAATATCATTTTTCACGCACTTTTTCGCCCCCTTTGTCATCAAAAGGCTTTACGCTGGTTGAGGTCATGGTGGTGATTGTGATTATGTCGGTGTTTGCAGGGCTGATGACGCTGTCGGTTGGCAGTAGTGATAACCGCAAAAATTTGGCATTTTATGAACATTTGCAAAGTAATTTAAACTATATTCGTCTGTTATCTGCTGAACAAATGCAACCGTACGGCTTGGCAATTCGTTTGGCAAAAGATGACAATCCAACACAACTGGTCGTGGTAAAACTTGAAAATAGCCTAAGCAATCAAAACCAAACAAGCCAAACCCAATCTCAAACGAACAATCAAATAAACAATCCAGCCAATAACCAAGCCCCAACTTGGGCGTTAGAAAAAGATATTCCACCGCTTGACGTGCCGAATAATATTACCGTGGATATCAAACCGCTTGACATGGTGGACAGTCGCCAAATTCCCAATTATCTGGTCGGTAATCAAGCACCGCCTGTGGTTTGGTTTGGCACAGGCGAGGCAACGCCAGTACACATTTATGTGCAAAAGAAAAATAACAATGATGACACGATTTATCCTGTTGCCGAGCCAATCATTATCAACGGAGCAGGGGCGATGGAAGTAGAGGGGCAACATCAATGAGTTTTTTGTCAAAAAGACTGTCAAAAAGTTTGTCAAATTTGCCAAAACAGCAAGGTTTTACGCTGTTAGAGGTGATGGTGGCTTTGACGATTTTGTCGGTGGTGGCGATATCGGCAAGCCAAGCCAGTCGCAGTTATGTCAGTTCTGTTGGCAATATGAAAATGCGAACGCTTGCCAATTTTGTCGCCCAAAATAGCATTGCTGAGCTAAAAATTCAACAAACGTGGACAGATAGCGTCATTACCAAACAAATTGAAGCACAGGGACAACAATGGCAAGTTACCATCACGCCAAACAATTCATCAGTCAATTCAAACAGTTTTGCCAGTCAAAACAACCAAATTAAGCCCATTAGCGTAAGTGTCACCCCAATGACTGACGGACAAGCCAAAAATAGCATTGTTACGGTGGAAAGTTTTTTGTTAAAACCTGTGGGGCAACGTTAAATGACAAGCTATTTTGACAGCTGTTTTGACAAAAAGTTTAGCAAAAAAGTTAGTAAAAACAATACCTTTCAACAAGGTTTTACCTTGATTGAGCTGTTGATTGCCATGTTGATTTTTGCGATGTTGGCGTTATCAGGTTGGCAGATTATGGATGCTTTGACCAAAAGCCGAGAGCGTGCCAAAGTGCAGATTGAGACGTTAAGCCAGTTGCAGTATGCTTATTTGCAGTTGTCGCAGGATTTTGCTCAAGTTACCAATTATGTCGCTGTGCCTGTGGGCTTGTCCAATGACCCAAATAACCAAAACAACCAAAACCTAAACCCACAAGCGATAACCGCAAGTTTTACTTTAACGCCAGAGCAGGTGAGTTTTATCCGTTTTGCCAGTCCAGACCCACGCTTTAACCCCATGCCGACTTTGGCAAAAATCGGTTATTTTGTGCAAGATAACAAACTTGTCAAACAACGCAGTTATCAGTTATCAGTCAATGATAAAAATCAACAAACGCAGATAAACAGCGTGATTTTAAACGATGTTAAAGATGTCAAATGGTCTGCTTGGTCGGCAACGCCACAGCCAGAATTGGTCAATCAATTTCCTGATAGCAAAACGTTGGAATTTGTTAAACAAAATTCGGTTAATATCCACAATCAACAGGTTAGTAACCAAAATAATGCCAATGGTTCGCAAAACAATTCGCAAACCAATTTACAAAATGCTTCACAAAATACAGCACAAAATTTGGATTTAACCGATTATCAACAATTGCCAAAAGGCGTGGTGTTAAGTTTTACGTATCAAGACCAACCGATTGTTTGGCAATTTGCTTTGGCGGATAAAGCCCCAAAAGCGGTGGTAGCGTTAAACCAAACGCAAAGTAACCATTCGCAAGACAATTCACAAAATTCGCAAAATAACCAACAAAACAGTTCACAAAATAATACACAAAATTCAGATAATACCAGTAATGCTGATAATACGAACACGAGCAACGAACCCAATAACGGCGGTAATAACTGATGAAACAATCTGAACAGGGCGTGGCGTTATTGACGATTTTGTTATTGGTGGTGGCGATTACGGTGGTCGCAGGCAGTATGCTTGCCAGCCAAAAAGTGATGTTGCGAGAGTATGCACTCACTCAAAACCAACGCCAAATGAACGAATATGCCCTGTATGGCGAAGCGGTGGCAAAGGGGTTAATCCAAGATGATGCCAATGTGAACCAAACCGACAGCCCACAAGATATCTGGGCAAAACCCATCAAAGCGATAAAACTCAATCAAGCCGAGATTCAGATTGAAATCCAAGACGACAGCCAATTTTTTAACATCAACAATCTGTACCATGATGGGGCGGTGGATAAGCAAGCGATGGCGTATTTTACCGCACTTTTGACTGCCAACGGTATTGAGCCGACAGTCGCCCAAGCAGTGTTGGACTGGCAAGACCCAGACAGCGATGTGTCAGGCGATGGCGGTGCGGAATTTGATTATTATCAAAGTCTTGGCAAGCCTTTACCTGTGAATATTGCCAATCAGCCGTTGATGTCGGTTGATGATTTGTTGTTTGTGCGTGGTATGGATAAACAAAAATTGGCAAAAATTAAGCCTTTTTTGACCGCTGTGCCGTATTTTTTGCCGATGAATGTCAATCAGATAAAACCTGAATTGTTATCCGCCATCACCTTGATAACAGATTCACAAACGGACAATCAAAATCAAAGCCAAAATCAGACAAACAACAGCGAAACAGACACGAATAAATCAGCAACACAACAAAATTCAACCAACTTAACCCTTGATATTATCGCCTTAAATGACTGGGCAAGCGAACGTGAAACGGCTGTGCCAATAGAAAGTATCAACACTTTTTGGCAAATACCGATTTTTGCCAATATCAGTGAAACACAACGCCAAACCATGACAAATTTACTCAGTGTGGAAAGCCGAGCGTTTCATGTGTGGGTTACGGTCAAAGTTGATGATAAACAACGATTTTTTAGCAGTCAATTGGCAAAGGTGAGTCAAAATCAAGGCAATCAAAACAGCAATTCAATGATAAACAATCAAAATAATGAACAAAACAATCAACAAATTTTGGCATTTAATCGGCAAATTTTGCCATTTTTGCCAAAAAAATGATTGTGATTAACCCTTAACTCTTATAAAATAGGTTGCTTTACAAACTTTTACAAAACCCACGCAAAAATTGACAATTTGTGTGTTTTTTCACTTTTTTATTATTGGGCGGTCATTATGGACGCAATAGAACGTTATTTTGGGATTGATGGTAACAATACCACCATCAAAACAGAGATTTTGGCAGGTGTTACCACGTTTTTGACGATGGTGTATATTATTTTTGTCAATCCGTCAATGCTTGCAGAAGCAGGCATGGACTCAGGTGCGGTATTCGTGGCGACCTGTTTGGCATCAGCGATTGGCTGTTTTTTGATGGGGTTAATCGCCAAATTGCCTGTGGCACTCGCCCCTGGTATGGGCTTAAATGCGTTTTTTACCTTTAGTGTCGTGCTAGGTATGGGCAAAAGTTGGCAAGTGGCATTGGGTGCGGTGTTCGTATCTGGCTTGTTATTTGTGTTAATCAGCGTGTTTAAACTGCGTGAATGGGTGATTAACGCCATTCCTTATACCTTAAAACAAGGCATCGTGGCGGGGATTGGGGCATTTTTGGCGTTTATTGCGTTAAAAAATGCGGGAATTATCGTTGCCAATCCTGCGACTTTTGTGAGTATGGGTAATATTACCGATTTTGCCCCTGCGATGGCGATTTTGAGTTTCTTTTTGATTGTTGTGTTTGTGCAACGAAAAGTCCCTGCCGCGGTGATGTTGTCCATTTTGATTGTAACGGTGATTAGCCTAATCACAGGACACGCTCAATATCAAGGTATCGTGTCCGCACCGCCGTCTATCGCACCAACCTTTATGCAGTTAGACATTGCAGGGGCGTTAGATGTCAGTATGATTAGTGTAATTTTTGCGTTTTTATTTGTGGTGCTGTTTGACACCTCAGGTACGTTGATTGGCGTTACCAAAAAAGCTGGCTTGATGAAAAATGACGGTGAAATCCCAAATCTTGGCAAAGCCTTGTTTGCCGACTCTTCGGCTGCGGTAGCAGGTTCGTTGCTGGGTACATCCTCTGTGACAAGTTATGTTGAAAGTACGGCAGGCGTGGCGGCAGGTGGTCGTACAGGTTTGACGGCGATTGTCGTTGGCTTGTTGTTTTTGTTGGCGTTGTTTTTTGCACCGCTGGCTGGTATGATTCCTGCGTATGCGACTTCTGGGGCGATTTTTTATGTGGCTGTGTTGATGTTGTTTACCTTGCGTGAGATTGATTGGGACGATTTGACCGAAGCCTCGCCTGTGGCGGTTGTGCTACTTTTAACGCCTTTGACTTTCTCCATTGCAGATGGTATTGCATTGGGCTTTATCACTTATACGATTGGCAAATTGGTAAGCGGTCGTCATAAAGAAGTCAGCGTTGCGGTATGGGTTTTGACAGCGATTTTATTGGTAAAATTTATCTTTTTGCATTAATTTTTGACAATAAGTTTTTAAGTTTTATTAAAAAATGCAATCGTAAAAGGTTGCATTTTTTATTTGGTTTTCACCCTAAAAAATGCTATCATAGCCATTTTTTAGCGATGTAAAAAGAGTGAATTATGCCACGTTTTGTCAGTTTTAATATCAACGGTATCCGTGCCAGACAGCACCAACTACAAGCCCTTACAGATGTTATCAATCCAGATATTATCGGTCTGCAAGAAACCAAAGTTCATGACGAAGCCTTTCCTTTGGACGATGTCAAAAGTTTGGGCTATCATGTGGAATTTTTTGGACAAAAATCGCATTATGGCGTGGCATTGCTGTCAAAACAAGCCCCAATTTTTGTGCAAAAAGGCTTTATTGGTGCAAATGATGACGAACAAAAACGGCTGATTCATGCACGTTATGATTTTGATGGCAAACAAATTGACGTGTTAAACGGCTATTTTCCGCAAGGCGAAAACCGCAAACACGAAACCAAATTTCCCATGAAACAAGATTTTTATCAACGTTTGACCGATTATATCCTTGATTTAAAACAACAAAATCGTGAAATTATCGTCATGGGTGATATGAACATCGCCCCAAATCCGCTAGATATCGGTATCGGCGAAAAAAATGCCAAACGCTGGCTGTCGCAAGGGGTCTGTTCGTTTTTGCCAGAAGAGCTTGAATGGTATCAAACCTTGATGAATACAGGGTTAAGCGATACCTATCGGCATTTGCACGCCGAGAGTGATGGTTTAAGCTGGTTTGATTATCGTTCTAAGGGTTTTGATGACACGCCCAAGCGTGGCTTACGCATAGACCATATTTTGTGTACGCAAGATTTGCTTGCTAATGTCAAAAACGCAGGTATTAGCTATGAGTTGCGAGCGATGGAAAAACCGTCCGACCATGCCCCTGTTTGGGTGGATATTGACGTTTAATTGCCAAATTTTTATTTAATTTGATGAAAGGGGAACAACAATGATAAATGAAAATCAACGCTTTGCCCAAGCCATTGAAGCCTTACAACAGCGATTTGGCAAACAATTATCCACCAATTTAACCACTCGCCAGCAACATGCCCACACGATGACATGGCTAGAAAATCAGCCTGCCGATGCGGTGTTGGTCGCTCATGACAAGCACGATGTGGCAGATGCAGTGAAAATCTGTAGCGAGCATAAAATGCCTGTGATTGCCTTTGGTATCGGCTCGTCATTGGAAGGTCAGCTCAACGCACCGCATGGCGGTCTGTGCATTGATATGTCCACGATGAATCAGATTTTGCACGTCAATGCCGAAGACTTGACAGCGACTGTGCAAGCGGGCGTTACTCGTGAGGAATTGAATCACTATCTGCGGACGACAGGGCTATTTTTTCCGCTTGACCCCGGTGCGAATGCTACGATTGGTGGTATGGTCGCTACTCGTGCATCAGGTACGAATGCGGTGCGTTACGGCACGATGAAGGACGTTACTTTAGCGTTAGAAGTCGTGATGCCAAACGGTGAAATTATCCATACAGGTAGCCGTGCCAAAAAATCGGCTGCGGGCTATGATTTGACACGTTTAATCGTAGGTTCGGAAGGGACGCTTGGTATTGTTACTGAGATTACGGTGCGTTTGTTTGGCTCACCTGAGTGCGTGGGAAGTGGCGTTTGTAATTTTCCGAGTATTGATTTGGCGTGTCAAGCGACCATTGCAACCATTCAAATGTGTTTGCCAATTGCTCGTATTGAATTGCTTGACCCTGTGCAAGTCAAAGCGTGTAACCAATATTCAAAATTGGATTTGTCAGAATTACCGACTTTATTTGTGGAATTTCATGGCACAGAAAACAGCGTAAAAGAACAAGCGGAGCTGTTTGCGTCCATTATTGAAGAGTTTGAAGGTTCAAATTTTGCATGGGATAGCGATGAACAAGCTCGAAGAAAACTGTGGACAGCCCGCCACAATGCGTATTTTGCAAGCTGTGCCTTACGCCCAGAGGCTCGTGGATTATCAACCGATGCGTGCGTGCCGATTTCTCGCCTTGCTGAATGCGTTACGGCGACACAAGCCGACATTGAGGCATCAGGTATGCTTGCACCGATTGTTGGACATGTTGGCGATGGTAATTTTCATGTGTTGTTGCTTGTTGATACCAATAGCGAACATGAGTTGAAAACTGCTGAAGAGATTTTAGCTCGGTTGGCGTATCGTGCGATTGAGATGGGCGGAACGTGTACAGGCGAGCATGGTATCGGTCAAGGCAAACGCAAGTATATGGAAAAAGAACACGGCAATGCCATTCAATTCATGCGTGCGGTTAAGCAGGCGATTGACCCAAATAATATTATGAATCCTGATAAAATTTGGTTTTAAGAACCTGTATTCATAACGTTTTTGCGATGAAAAATGAGATAAATCGCCAGCTTTTTAAGGAAAAAACGCAGACTGATAGTCATTCTATCAGGCAAGTTTTTGACATCGAGCCGCAAGATTTAGCCATTTTTCATGCAAAAGCAAATAAATATCTGCTTTTAAAATTTGTAAAATGTTACTGCGTAATGTTGTGAATATAGATTCTAAGATTAAATGGCAATTGCTTAATAACTTGAATAACAAGGACGTAAAATCAATACGTCCTTTTTTATGTTAATTTTTAATTAACCACCGCCAACCGCTTGCACGACTTCAATTTTTATATTGTCGGTTAAATTGATGTTGGCAAGCTGGCTTTTGGGAATGAGCTCGCCATCAACTTCTACTGCAAAACGCCCTGTCGTTTGCCCCATTTCATCAAGCAATGCTTGTAAATGGGTGTGGGCAGTTTGTAAGGTTTCACCGTTTAATATTACTTGTATTGTTTGGGGCATTTTTGCTCCTTCCTTTATTTAATTTAAAAAAATATTTAATTAAAATGAACGTTAATTAGCGTAAGACCCATTGAAATGGTTAGCATTTTTTATCCTTTAACTTTTGCCAAAACAACCGCCAACCACACCCAAGCGATAATAAACAACGTTCCGCCAATTGGCGTAATCGCTCCAAGCCATCTTGGAAAACCCAATGCCATCAAATACAACGACCCGACAAAAAACACAATGCCAAATTGTAAAACCCAAGCAATTTTGGCAGGGGCAAATTTTAACTTAATCAGCAACCCCACAATCAGCAATCCCAACGCATGATAAAAAAAATACTGCGTGCCTGTTTGCCACCAGTTAAGCTGTTCTGCGGTCAGACGAGCCTTTAAACCATGCGAGCCAAACGCCCCACACGCCACCGCAATCGCTAGATTTATCGCACCGATAGATAACCAATTCACATTCATGATAATTGCTCTTTTTGCATGGTTTGGCGAAGTAACTGATTGATAAAACGGTCAAAATGTTCGGCAAAGCCTTTTTTATCAAGCCATTCTGCAACATCATCATCAATTTTGATACGATGAATATTTTTATTAAAAAAAGAACCACGAGTTGCATTAGACCAATCAAGCTCTTCTGGTGCATCGCTTAAATCAATTTCGTTATCTGACATATTTTTCAGATAATCAATTTCCGCTTGCATGGCAGGTGTGATAGGTGGTGGATTATTTTTATATAATACATTTCTAATAATTGCCATAATATTCTCTCTTTTCAAGATTCGTTGCAGGGCGAGCGGTGATAATGCGAAAAACTTCTTTGCCACTTGCATCGCCTTGGTATAAATGTCCCACAAACAAAATCACGTTGTCAGCAATTTTGTCAATACTTCGCCAACGTTGTTCGCCATCTTTGACAAAGTCAGTTTCGGTTAAAAAATTTTCATCAAAAAAACAAGCTGTGCTAATTCAAACAATACTTTGTGTTTTTGTTTGTTGGATTGGTTTTTGTTTTCGTCCCATTCAATGATGATGAAATCATGTTCAATATGTGTCATGTTTTATCCACTCAATCCAACTGCAAATGCGTATTAGCAAGCATTGCTTCTTTAATTTTATCCATCGCATTTTTCTCAATCTGACGCACCCGCTCCGCAGATATATTATACTCCGCCGCCAACTCATGCAAGGTCGCTTTTTGCTCATTCAACCAACGCTGTTGCACAATATCACGAGAACGCTCATCAAGGCTGTCCATCGCTTCAGCTAGGGCGTTATTATTGCTCTCTTCCCAGTCGGCATCTTCCACCATATCGGCAGGATTAACTTCATCTTCTAGGTAATACTGCGGTGCGTAACGCCCTTCATCTTCGTCATCGCTTTGGGCTTCAAAAGACGCATCGTACGATGTCAAACGGCTTTCCATCTCAAGCACTTGTTTTACCGTAACGTTCAAATCTTTAGCAATCGCTTCGGCTTCTTCTAGCGTGAGTTGATTATTGGTTTTTTTCAAAGAACGCAAATTAAAAAACAATTTTCGGTGGGCTTTGGTCGTGGCAACTTTGACAATTCGCCAATTACGAATAACAAATTCATGAATTTCCGCCTTAATCCAATGCACCGCAAACGACACCAAACGCACGCCCTTATTTGGGTCAAAACGTTTTACCGCTTTCATCAAGCCAACATTGCCTTCCTGAATTAAATCGCCCTGTGGCAAGCCATACCCTGAATAACTGCGAGCAATATGAATGACAAATCGCAAATGCGACATCACAAGCAATCTTGCCGCTTCCACATCGCCTTCATCATAATAGCGGTGGGCGAGTTCCTGCTCTTGCTCTGGGGTCAAAATCGGAATTTGATGCACCGCATTGATATACGCACCCAAGTTTACCCCGGGAGCGGTTAGGCTCGTTGGCATGGCAGGGACTAGGGCATTGGTGGTTTTGGATTTTTTGCGACTGGCGGTACGTTTTGGACGCTCGTCAAAGTCATCATCAAAATCGTTATCAAAATCATCGTCTAAGGTATCGTCCAAACTTTCCAAATTGTCTAAGTCATCAAAATCACCGTACGCCAACTCATCAAAATCAGGCTCATCATTGTCATACACCTCATCGTCAAAATCATCAAAAATCTCATTTGGTGTGTGGTTTGTTGGGTCTATGGTTTTTGTTGTCGGACTTGCTTTTTTATGGCTCATAACTTTTCTCTATCTAAATTTTTGTATGTGTTTTGTGTTTGTCAAATCTGTTTGTCAAATCTGTTTGTAAAAATTGATACATGACGTTTATTATAAACCCAACGCCAATAAAAACCATTAAAAATTGTACTACAAATTTGTAACGATAACGGTTTAAAAAATTAACAATACTGTTTAGCAAAACAATTATTTTTTGACAATGATATGAAAAATTGGCATATTTGACAGGGATTTTACCAATAACAAATCATGCTTGGCGTGTTGACAAAACGCCTTAATATCGTGTTCGCTGTTGGGGTCGGTGGCGGTTACATATACAGATTGTCCGTCATCGGTGGTTTTTAACGCCATTTTTAATTTTAATAAAGGCATGGGGCAGGCGAGATTTTTGCCATTGACATATTGCTGTAAATTGCCAAAATTGCTTAATTTTGTTAAATTTTCGTCATCAATGGCTTGACAAAAGTTTTGCCAATCTTGTAAAAAATCATCGTTTTTTTTATCAAATTGATTAAAATTATTTAAAATTTCGTTATTATTCATCAAATTTCCTAATAAGTTTTTTTAAATGGTTTAAAATTACAAAAAGCGTAAATTTTTGTTAATTGCCTTTAACAAAATTGTGCTAAGCTATTTTAACCATTTTTTATAAAAAATACAGATTATGTCAAAAAAAAATATCTTTGCTAAATAAAATGATAAAAATAAGTTTGTTGTTTTCGGTGTTTGGCTTGCCAATCAGTTTTGCCAATGCCCATGATTTTAATCAAAATAGTTATCAAGAAAATGGCTACGGACAAAGTTTGCCAGAAATGAGTCATGGCGGTGGTTTGATTGATAATCAACAAAGTTTGATGATTGGCGAATGGGCGTTACGCCAATTAAACAACGCTGCCCCCATGCTAACCGACTACTGGCTACAGGCGAGTATGGAACAAATCGTCTGGCAACTGAATGCTGTCGCTCGTGCCGACGCACCGCTTGGCTTGGTGATTATCAATGACAAGCAAATCAACGCCTTTGCTGTACCTGCTGGCTTGATTGGGTTAAATGTGGGTTTGATTGACAAAGCTCGCAGTATGGACGAAATGGCAAGCGTCATCGCCCACGAAATCGCCCACGTGAGCCAACGCCATTATCAACATCGCAATGATGAAAAAACCAAACATTTATTGACCCAAGTGGGCGGTATTTTGGCTGGTGTTGCCGCCGCAAAATCAGGAGGTGGCGATGCGGCAGCGGTGGCGATTATGGGAGCTCAGACCTTGTCCGCCAACCAAGCCGCCAGTTTTAGCCGTAGCCAAGAGCGAGAAGCCGACCGAGTGGGTATGCAAATCATGGCAAAAGCAGGCTATGATGTGAACGCCATGCCCACATTTTTTGCAACCCTTGACCAACAAAATCCTGTCAAACCAAACGCCTTTATTCCAAGTTTTGTGCTAAGCCACCCATTAACCGCCGAACGCCTTAGCGAAGCACGAGATAGAGCCAGAAATTACAACAATACGACCAATACCAACGGCGATAATAGCTTGTACCGCAAACAATTATTTGAACAAATTCAATGGCGTAGCCGATATCTTGCCAAATTAACCAACAAAGTTGAACTAACTCAAAGTGCCAAATACAGCGATGGGGCAAAATTGGCATTGGCAAGCCTGCTGATTGACGAACGCCAATATACCGAAGCAAACAAAATTTTACAATATTTTGCTAATGATATCAATAACTTAAACAATCCATTGGCGGTGGTGATTTCGGCAAAATTGAACGAAAGTCAAGGCAATCTTGACAATGCCAAAGCCAAACTGACTCAACTTACCAATTTATTTCCTGAACGGCGAGATGCTAAACTGTATTTGGTTGATTTATATTTAAATGACAATAAATATTTGCTAAATAGTGCTAAATCGGCGGTGCAACTGTTGCAACCTTTATCCAAACAAAATCCACGAGATGTGATTGTGTGGCAAAAGTTGCAACAGGCAAGTGAGATTTTGGCAAAAAATGCCCAAGGCGATGATAAAAAATTGCAACAAATCAATGTGTTACGTTATCGTGCCAATGCCGAATTTTGGCAAAATCGGTTGGAAAATGCGATTACTTCACTTAATCAAGCCAAAACCATCGCAAATAGCCTAAGCAGTAATAAAGCGATTTTGGCAACGATTAACAATCAAATTGAGCAAATTCAAATTGCTAATCAATTAAAAGTTTCGTGATTTATTGTTGTTGAACGGTATTTGGCTCAACACCAAGCTCTAACCATTTTGCCAACGTCAAACTTAACTCATCAAGCCCTTGTTTGTTTTGAGCCGAGAATAATTGCACACTAAACGGCAATTTTAGCTTTTTTAACTCGTTTTTGACTTGTTGCAAGGTATTTTTTGACGCACCGTATTTGAGTTTATCCGCCTTTGTCAAAAGCACATGAACAGGCAAATCACCATCTTTTGCCCAATGGAGCATTTGCTCATCAAAAAATTTTAATGGGTGGCGAATATCGGTTAATAAAATCAATCCTGCCAAACTTTTACGAGAAACCAAATATTTTTCTAACTCTTTTTGCCATTCTTTTTTCATCGACTCTGGCACGGCGGCATAGCCATACCCTGGCAAATCTACCAATCTTTGTTGGTCATTTCCCATATGGAAAAAGTTAATCATCTGCGTACGTCCAGGTGTTTTTGATGAGCGGGCGAGCTGACGTTGATTGGTTAACGCATTGATGCAAGACGACTTTCCTGCATTAGAACGCCCAGCAAAGGCGACTTCTAGCCCTGTATCGGCAGGGCAAAGTTTAAACGTGGGGGCAGATAACAAAAATTGGGTTTGTTGTAACCAACGCTCGTTATCTGCTATGCTGATAGTATTGCTTGTGGTTTGGTCTAATTCGGTCATTTTTTTTGGCTTGGTAAAAATTTGGGTGTATTTTAACAGAAAAATCACGCAAAACGTGCAATTTTTCAAATGATTTGATAATTATTATTTCACTTATTCGGCAAGTTATGGCATAATGTGCAACGAAATCAATTATACGACTAAGGTTTTTGTGTTTTGATAAAAAATCTGGTTGTTCATCATTGTAAAAAATTTTAACAAAATAGAAAAAATCTTGGTATAATAGTCAAAAATTATAACCTATTTTTATAAATTTTGTTTAAAGATGGCATCTTAAACATAAAAAGATTGCCAACAATCTTTAGTAGGAAGATTACCAATGAAAAAAATTATCACTGCCGCAAGCCTTTTAATCGCCAGCGTGAGCGGTTCAGCAGCGATTGCTGTACCAAAATATGATATAGAAAAAGGCAAAGTCATTGCCGAAACTGTGTGTGCCGCTTGTCATGGTGCAAATGGTGTCAGTGCTGTGCCTGCTCAACCAAACCTTGGCGGTCAAAGCGTAAAATATTTGTATAAACAATTGGTTGCCTTTAAAAGTGGCGACCGTGTCAACTTAATTATGAAACCATATGCCAGTCAGTTAAGCGACCAAGATATGGCAAATGTGGCAGGTTACTTTGCAAGCCAACCACGTTGGACAGTTAGCTATGCCGACCCAGCGACTGCCGAAAAAGCCCAAAAATTGTATTTTGGTGGAGATAGCAAGCGTGGCGTGATTCCTTGTTCTGGTTGTCATGGTGGCAAGGGCAATGGTAATGATTGGGCGGCTTTCCCACGTTTGGGCGGTCAGCACCCTGAGTATATCGCAACGCAGTTAAAACTGTTCCGTGCTGCAGGTCGTGAAGACGAAGTGATGGATGCAAGCCAAACTCGTACCAACGATTCAGCCAAAAAAGGCGAAAAAGGCATGATGCAAGTGGTCGCAGCCAAATTGTCAGATAATGATATCAAAATTTTGGCAGATTTTATTGGTGGTTTACACTGATATTTTTTGCAACATTTTTTTTAAAGCCAAGTTTATCTTGGCTTTTTTTTCGTCTAACGTTTTATGATATTTATTATGACAAATTTCATGCGTTAAAAAATATCAACTTAACCATTGCCGACAAAAAAGTCACCGCCTTTATCGGATCATCAGGCTGTGGAAAATCAACGCTACTACGTACCTTTAATCGTATGTACGATTTGTACCCCAATATGCACACCAAAGGCGAAATCTTGTTAGATGGCAACAATATTTTGGATAAATCAGTAGACGTAAATTTGTTGCGTGCCAAAGTCGGCATGGTGTTCCAAAAACCAACTCCATTTCCCATGTCAATCTATGACAACGTGGCGTTTGGCGTGCGATTATACGAAAAATTGAGCAAGGCAGAACTGGACGAACGAGTGGAATGGGCATTAAAAAAATTGGCATTGTGGAACGAAGTCAAAGACAAACTCAAAGCGTCAGGCTTATCACTATCAGGCGGTCAGCAACAACGTCTATGTATCGCTCGTGGCGTAGCAACTCGCCCAGAAGTGCTACTACTTGACGAACCCACGTCCGCACTAGACCCTATTTCTACACTCTGCACACGACAGAAACTACTAAAATAAAGTTGATTTTCTTTTAAAACTGAGAAAATCAACCAACCTATTAAAAAAAGCAAAATCACCACACATAATAAACCGTCTAAATCCATCAATCAGAAAATCTAACCCCAAAGCAAAAACACTTGACTGAGGACGACCATTAGACTTAAAGCAACGTTTATAAACCTCAATTCGATATAAAAAATCATTTAACTTATTGAAAAAATATAAACAAATAAGAAACCTACAATAAAGAATACCCCAACAGGACATTTTTTAATGTAGGCTTCTTTGTTTGATGACAATAAGCAATCAACCCTGCCAACAAATTACTCATAAACCCAACATAACTACGATGCCTTGAATGCTCAATTTGACACATATTCTTTAACTCATCAAACACAGTTTCAATCAAAAAACGGCGTTTAAGCAATCGTCTATTTAACCATGAAATATCTTTAGATTTCATATTCTTTTTAACATTCGTGATTAACTCAATATCTAAATGCTCATCAAGCCAATCTGTCAATGATTTATCAATATAACCTTTATCAGCAAAGAGTTTACCAAAAACATGAGATTCACAAAGTCTTTTCACAGGTTGCCTATCATCAACATTGCCTTTGGTTACGGTTAGATTGACCAATTCACCTTTATCATTGATAATGACGTGTAGTTTAAAGCCAAAAAACCACCCCATACTGCTTTTACCTCGCTGTGCTGTTTCTGCAAATACTTTGTTGCGGTTGATACGGTGATTATCACATACGGCTAAACTGGTTGAGTCAATGTAGTTTATGCCTGTGCAGTTGTTTTGCATGAGAGATTGTAGGTAGTCACACATGGGAACTATTGCTTTTTCCATGAGTTCTACCATTCTTGTGTAGCTTGGTAGGTTTGGAAAGGCAGGTTTTAGCCATTGGGTGAGGTAGTTGTAGTAGAAGGCTTTAAATTCTCTGTATTTTATTTGGTGAAATACTACCAATATGGTGATGATTTCTGATAAACTAATACGGCATGGTTTGTTTCGTGTTTTTTTACTGCTTTTGCTCTTTTGGGTTAGCATTTTCTTCTGTTGTTCGTTTGTGTATGTTTTGCAATAGTCGTCTATGTGGCAGTATAGTGCTTCGAGGTTGTCCATGTAAGAAGTCCTTGTTAGGGTTGTTTGTGGTGAATTTACTTTAACATATTGGGCTTCTTTTTTTTAGTTTTTTCTTATGTCGAATTCAGGTTTTATAATGACTAGGCTTATCATCAATGACCGCCAAGCCAGTCAAATAAGCCCAACAAAAGGCTAACGCATTTACCGCAACCAATTTACTCACTCTGTCTTGTTTAGTCAAATGCGTATCCTCAAGATTAAAACCACGCCCCTTTAAACAAGAAAACAGCGTTTCAATCTGCCAACGCATCGCATAAGTTGCCATAGGGTCAATATCATCAAAATCATTGGTAGCCACAATCACATAATCATTATCACTATCAAGCTTTGCCGATACCTTGACAGGACACTTATCAACAAAGAGTGTTCTAGCATGGTGATAAGTATCTTGCTGGTTTAAATTATGAAATAGTGTTTTAATTTGTACGCTTTGTCCTTGTGTATTGGTCACTTTACTGTCTTTTTTAATGCGTATGGCAAATTTAATATTTTGTTTTGTTAGCCAGTCGAACCATGCAGAACCCACAAATTCTCTATCGGCTAATACTTTTTGTATTTTATCTTTACCAAAGGTGTGAATGAATTTTTCAATGAGTTGTGTTCTCTCTAGTGTTTTTGAGTTGCCTTGTTTGTCTAGCATTGTCCAGTATAAGGGTATGGCAATGCCTTTGTGTACAACAGCTAACATGAAGATGTTGATGTTGCTTTTTCCCCATTTCCAGTTGGTACGGTCAATGGTGAGTGTGACTTTGTTTAGTCCAAATAGTTGAAAGATAAGGCGTGCTATTTGGTGTTCATTTAGGGGTGTTTGGGCGAAAAAGCGTTGTATTCTTCGGTAGTTGCTGTCATTTGTTGTGCTGTTGGTAAAGTGTCTGGCTATCTTTTTTAGGTTACTGCTTTGGGCGGTAATGATGGCTATTATCATTAGACTTAAGCAGTTGATTTTTGCCTTGTGTATTGTTAGGTTTTGCGATAAAATTCTTTCTAGTCTGATAAGGTTTGGCATGGTTTTAATTCGTCGGAAAAATTACTATTATGCCATTGTTTTATCAGACTTTTTTGTTTTTTTGTCGTGTGCAGAGATTTCTACAGGGGTGATTGAAGACTTGATTACCGATTTAAAAAACGACTACACCATCGCCATCGTTACCCACAATATGCAACAGGCAGCCCGTGTGTCCGATTACACCGTCTATATGTATCTAGGCGAAATGATGGAAATGGGCAAAACCGACCAAATGTTTACCAATCCGACATGCAAAGAAACCGAAGAATACATTACAGGCAAATTTGGTTAAATGCAATCAACTGCGAAGAAATGGGGGCATACTTGTTATGTCCTATTTTTTTGATATTTTTTTATAAAAGAATTGATAACAATTATCATTTATACTATAATAGTTTTGTAAATTTTGTTAATCATTGTAACTTTTTTAAAAAATATGGAAAATATTATGCAAAAAACCAAAATTGCCTTTGCTATCAGCATGTTTGCTTTATTAACCGCTTGCCAAAAACCTGCTGAACAAGCCCCAGCAACCGATACAACTGCAAGTACACCTGCGACCGCACCAGCATCTGCCCCTGTTGCATCAAGCACAGCAAGCTCGGCATCTGCGACAGCAGGTACAGCAGACTTGTCAAAAGAAACCGCAGAATACAAAGCATTTGTTGAAGGTCAAATTGACCAAATGCTGGTGGATACTGAAAAATTCGTGGCTTTCTTAAAAGAAGGCAAACTAGAAGAAGCAAAAGCGATTTACCCACACGCACGTATGTATTTTGAGCGTAGTGAGCCGATTGCCGAGAGTTTTGGCGACCTTGACCCACGCATTGACAACCGTGAAGCCGACCTAGAAAAAGACGAAGTTTGGACAGGGTTTCACACCATTGAAAAAATCTTATGGACGCAAAACACCACCAAAGGCACAGAAGAGTTAGCGGATAAATTAATCGCTGATATTAAAGAGTTGCGTGCAAAAATCCCAACCGCTGACGTTACGCCAGAGTTGATGGTGCAAGGTTCTGTGGACTTGTTAAACGAAGTTTCAACAACCAAAATCACAGGCGAAGAAGAGATTTTTTCAAAAACTGACCTTTACGATTTTAAAGCCAACATTGAAGGTGCGGAAAAGATTTTCCAAATTTTAACACCAAAAATTCAAGAAAAAAATCCAGAATTGGTGAAAGAATTAACCCAAAAATTCGCCGATGTGAATGCTTTACTTGATAAACAAAAAGTGGGTGAAAAAGATTACAAACCTTATGACAAATTGACCCAAGAAGAAATCAAAGCCCTTGCTGAAGCCGTAAACAAACTCGGTGAACCATTGGCACAAATGGGTATTGTTATGCAGTAATGTTAATTAAAATTTAATTTTAATTAAGGTTTTATAATAAATGAAATAAGCATTAATGACAAATTTTTTGTTGTTAATGCTTTTTTTGTTTTAAATTTTGTTAAATTTATTTTCTCTAGGAGAAAACCATGTCAAATCTTACCAATTTAACCAAAAACCGCCGTCAATTTTTACAAAATATGGGTGTTATCGGTGTTGCAGGGGCGACCATTGGTTTAACAGGTTGTGAAAAATCTGCCAATTCATCAACCGCACAAAATCAAAATGGCGGTACAGCCAAAGACTCAAGCCCAAATGTCAATCCAAAACACGCAGGCGATAACGCCAGTTCTACCAAAAACTGCTTTGCCGATTTGCAGTACAAATTTTATGATGAACACCAGTCGGGTATTTTGACCCCTGCTCAACGTCATATTTATTTTTTGGTGGTGGATTTACATACCGAAGATTTAGAAGTAGTTAAACAAATGTTTAAAGATTGGACGGATTATTCTGCCAAATTGATGAAAGGCGAAAATATCAAAGAGTATGACAAAAATCCACACGTTCCGCCAACGGATACAGGCGAGGCGGATAGCCTGTCAGCGTATGGTCTGACTTTGACATTTGGCGTTAGTCCGTCTTTTTTCAAAAAATTGGGGCTTGAGAAAAAACAACCGACTGATTTTAGCGATTTGCCAAACTTTCCACGAGACCAAATTCGTCCAGAGTTGTCAGGTGGTGATATTTGTATCCAAGCCTGTGCCGATGATCCGCAAGTCGCTTTTCATGCGGTGCGACAGCTTGTACGTCAAGCTCGCTCAAACATTACGATGAAATGGAGTCAGTCGGGTTATAACGCTTATAATAGCGGTAGTGAAACGCCTAGAAATTTGTTTGGTTTTAAAGACGGCACAGCGAACAAATCCACGCTTGAAGACCAAGACAAATGGCTATGGGCGGATAGCAAACAGCAACCTTGGCTTGAGGGCGGTACTTATCTGGTCGTTCGTGTGATTCAGATGTTTTTGGAAACGTGGGACAGAACGTCTTTAAGAGGGCAAGAGGACACCTTTGGTCGTCATCGTGATACAGGGGCGAGTATTGGTAAAAAAGGCGAGTTTGATGAGTTTGATGTGCATGAAAAAGATGAAAAAGGCAATTTGGTGATTGCTGAAACCACGCATATGGGGCTTGCAAAACGTACAGGCTTGCAGATTTTACGCCGTTCGTTTTCGTACAGTTCGGGCATTGACCCAAAAACAGGGCAGTTTAATACTGGTCTTTTGTTTATTTCTTTCCAAAAATCGCCCATGCAGTTTAGCGTGATTCAAAACGCTTTTGGCAAGGTGGATAAAATGACGGAGTACACCACGCATATCGGTAGTGGTTTGTTTGTGTGCTTTGGTGGGGTGAAAGAAGGCGAATATTTGGGGCAGAAGTTATTTGAAAGTTAAAAAATAAGGTATTGTTAATTAGAGATATATATCAAGAAAACCGTTCGTGGTGAGCTTGTCGAACCATAACGGTTTTCCTACACTTCGACAAGCTCAGTGCGAACGGAAAACCTTAAAAATATATCTAATTTTAACAATGCCAAAAATAAAAAAGGAAAAATTATGCTCACGTTATTTTCACAATTGACCGACTTAGGCATTACCCAATTTGCTCTGTTTTTAAGCTCGGCTATCGTGTTTATCCTAACGCCCGCTATAGACACAGTTTTTGTCATTAACACCACCTTGTCGCAAGGCAAAAAAGCAGGTATTTTGTCGGTGCTTGGCGTGGCGACAGGCGTTTTGATGCATACATTTTTTGCGTCTATGGGGCTTGTCATGATTTTGGGTGTAAAAGTCGCCATGTCAAAATGAGAAAGTAAGTTATGGAAAAAATAAAATCTTTAATTATCAATGGTTTATTTGTTGGTACGATGTTTGCAAGTTTGCCAACATTTGCCGATACCAATAATACCGCAAGTGCAACCGCTCAAACGGCTAGTACGCAAGCAGTCAGCACGCAAAAGGTGAATTTTAGCCCGATTTTTATTGGCTTATCAGACGTAATGGGTGCGGTAAAAGCAAGCGACAGCGAAAAATCGAAAAATTTGTTAAATAATGTTTATCAAGATTATCAACAATTAACGTTAAAGCCAAGCGAAGATGACACGTTAAAAAAACAAGTGGAAACCGCTTTTCAAACGGCGTTAGCCAATCCGACAAGTGAAAATTTGTCCGCTTTATCAACGGATTTGTACGCTTTTGAAAAAGAGCAAAATCCTGTGGATTACACCGCAAAACGCAAGGTTTTTGCCAAAAAAATCGTCCCTGCGTATGATAAATTTGAACAAGTTTTGCAAATGGCAAACCCAAATAATGTTGAAGAACTTCGCACCGCTTACAACGAATTTAACAAAACTTGGCTCGCCCACGAGCGTGTCGTGCGTAACACAAGCATGGGGCATTACGGCAAAATTGAAACGGCAATGGCGTTAATACGTGTGGCGATTGAAACCACGCCGTTAAACGTGGAGCAAATAAAAACGCAATCAGTGGCGTTAAAACAGGCGATTGACAGCTACAACACAGGCGAAACGGTGGCGGTGGCAAAGGTAGAAGGGGCGACTTTGGCGGGCGGAATTGCTCTGTTAAAAGACGGCTTGGATGCTTTTAAAACAGGAGACAACGCCACAGGGCAAGCCAAATTGGGTGAATTTATCGCCATGTGGACGAGCATTGAGGGCGATGTTTCTACCAGAAATCCACAATTGTACAGCAAAGTGGAGAGCCAAATTCCGATTATCATGGCGACAGGGAGCAAGCCTGAACAACAAGCAAATTTGCAAACAATTATTGATGAATTAGCCAAAATCAACCCAACCGCTCAATATACAGCGATTGATTCTATGCTGATTTTACTGCGTGAGGGCTTGGAGGCGTTGCTGATTGTCATGGCACTTATCACGGCATTAAACGTGGCAAAACAAACTCGTGGCAAAAAATACGTTTATCTGGGTGTATTGACAGGCTTGCTTGCGAGTGTGGCAGGGGCGATTGCCTTGCAACAGCTATTCCCTGCGATGACATCAGGGGCGAACCGTGAAATGCTTGAGGGCGTAGTCGGTATCGTGGCGGTGGTGATGATGATAGGCATTGGGGCGTGGCTACATAGCAAATCATCGGTGAAAAGCTGGAATGCCTACATCAAAAAACACATGGGCGAGGCGATGACGACAGGCAGTTTTATCAGTCTGTTTGGCTTGGCTTTTGTGTCTGTATTTCGTGAAGGGGCGGAGACGATTTTGTTTTATGTCGGTATTTTGCCAAACATTAGTATGGCAAATTTCTTGCTCGGCATTGGCATGGCGTTGGCATTGCTTGCGGTGGTGGCGTTTATTATGTTAAAAACGTCTGTAAAATTGCCGATTCCGCTATTGTTCAAGATTTTGACATGGATTATTTATTTCTTAGGCTTTAAGATTTTGGGCGTGAGTTTGTCCGCCTTGCAATTGACCAATCATTTAAGCCGTACGGTCATTCCAAGTTTGCCTGCGATTGAGTGGGCGGGTTTTTATCCGACGGTGCAGACGATTTCGGCACAAGTGGTGTATTTGCTGGTCGTTGTCGCTATGATTGTGTGGAGTAAAAAGCAGGAAAAGTTAGTGTAAAATTATTTGTAAAAAAATAAAAAAACACTTGCAAACTTCAAAAAAATCCGTATAATATGCCGTCATTGGATCGTTAGCTCAGTTGGTAGAGCAGCGGACTTTTAATCCGTTGGTCCCGCGTTCGAGTCGCGGACGATCCACCATACACAAAAAGTCCTTTATTTTAATAAAGGGCTTTTTTATGTTAAAAAACTTTTACAAAAAAAACCGAATTTAGCAACATTCGGTTTTTTTGATAAGAGCAACTCAAAAATCAATCATCAACTTTTTTGCCTTGCTTGTTGATATAAAAATAATCATCGCCAATTGCCACTTCTGCTTTACCATCTTCAAAAGTATCAGCGTCATCATATTTTAATGGAATAACAACTTTACCGTTTTTATTGACAAAGCCGTATTTGTAAATGTCGTTATCATTTTCATCCTGACCTGTGATTTTGCCAACAATTGCCAAATCGCCTTCAAAATACTCGGCATAGTCATAAATAAACGGTACAATGGTTTTGTTTTTGGTGTCAATCATGCCATATTTGCCATTTTTTTTGGCAGGAATGATTTTGTCATCATAAAACCATTTGGCGGTTTCTTCATAATCAAATGGAATGACGGTTTTGTTATTTTTGTCAATAAAGCCGTATTTGCCATCTTTGGCGACTGATGCCAAGCCTTCGCTAAAACCGAACGCATCATCGTATTGTGGCTCAATGGCAAATTTGCCAGTCGGTGCAAGATAGCCCCATTTTCCATTTTTTTTGGCAACGGCGTAACCTTCGCTAAAGGCATGATTTTCATCGTTGTCGGACACATCAAAAGCGATTTTGCCATCAGGTTTGATAAAATAGGTTTTGTCGCCTTTTTTGACCAAGCCAAAACCTTCGGCAAAGGCATATGCTTCGTTATAGACGGTAGGGATGACCAATTTGCCTTTTTTATCAACATAGCCATAACGCACTTTTTCAGAGTCCTCATTGTCTTTGTATACTACAGATAAGCCGTCTTCAAATTCGCAATCATAGTCAAATTCAATGTCTTTTGGCAGGTTATAGCCGTTTTCTAATTCGCAGGCGAATGCCGAGCCGATACTGGCTGATAGGACGATACTGCTTAACAAAATTTTGGAAAATTTCATGTAATATCCTTACAATTATTGGTAAAAACAAGGCTTTAAAATAAGCGAATTTTTGTCAATTGTCAAGCAAATTGTTAAGCTGTTTGTGATTGTTGTCTCCACAAGCCTTCCAGATTATAAAATTCACGAGCCTGTGGCATCATTACATGAACGACCACCGCCCCCAAATCAATCAACACCCAATCAGACGTGCCTTGACCTTCCACACCGATTGGCAAAAACCCTGCTTGTTTTGCTTCAAAGGCGACATTGTCGGCAACGGCTTTTAGATGACGGTTTGACGTGCCTTCGGCAATGACAATGCGTTCCATGATATCGCTTAATTCGGCAACATCAAGTACGGTGATGTTTTTGGCTTTCATGTCTTCAAGGGCATTATTTACAGTTTCTAAACATTTTGTTAATTGTTCATCATCAAAAATAGGACGAGTTATCGTCATAATATAAATTCCTATTGTGTTAATAAAAAAGAAAAATTTGTTAAATATCTGAATTATCAGAAGTTTTTGGATTTTGTTCCGCATTGACCGTTTCGGCAAGTGAACGATTTTTGACAAAAATTACTTTATGATTGTTATCATTTGGATAACGTTCTTGCAGTTCAAAATAACGGGGATAGGCTCGCAAAAAGTCGCTAAATTTGTTAAAGTTAAATAGCCTTGCATCAAAGTCAGGTTCAACTTTTAAAATATAATTTTTAACAGGGGCGATATTTGCCCAACCTTGGTCGTCCGCCATGCTCGCAATCGCCACACGTACCAGCGTTACCGCCACGTCAATGGGTTTCATTTGGTTTGAACCGCCAAATAACATATCGGCAGAATCATAAAAATCCACCGATTCGGCATTTTTTGTGTCTTCAAAAAATTCCAAATAAGTAAAGCGGTCGCAGGCTTGTACAAAGGGTTTTGGCGTGTTGCTCCGCCCAAATCCGTACACGAGTAAACCTTGCTCACGAATACGCTGGGCAAGCCTTGTAAAATCGCTGTCCGATGATACCAAACAAAAGCCGTCAAATCGCCCTGTATAAAGCAAGTCCATCGCATCAATGATAAGGCTTGCATCGGTGGCATTTTTGCCTGTGGTGTAGTTAAACTGCTGAATCGGCTGAATAGAGTGGCTAAGCAGTACGTTTTTCCAACTGTTTAACTGCGGACGAGTCCAATCGCCATACGCACGGCGAACACTGGCCTTGCCAAGCGTTGCAATCTCAGAAAGCAGTTTGTCAAGATGGGTAACAGACGCATTGTCTGCGTCAATCAGTACCGCAAGTTGTGCTTCTTTACCGTGAAATGTATTTAAATTGATGGGTGCTAACATTTAATATCCAGTCGTTTTAACGGTCAATCACCGCAAAATATGGGTGTATTTTAGCACAAAATCATGATATTAGTTTGATATTTTTTTAAGTTTTATTGAATGTTTATTTGTTAAAAATCTGTGAATTTGCTTTTTTTAAGTCCTTTATTTATAATCATTTTTTTATTTCATACAACGTCAAAAAGCGATTTTTCAGAGTTAAAATGTCAAATCATCAACCAACCATCAACCCTCAAAACCAACATCAGACAAGCGACAATCCCAGTTTTTTGTTAAAACTCACCATCGGGCTGATTGGTTCGTTTGCGTTTTTGCAAGTGTATTCTATCCAAGCGATTTTACCGATTATCATGCAAGATTTTTTGGCAAGTGAAACCCAAGCAGGCATGACCGTTGGGGCAACCGTGCTTGCGATTGCCATCATTTCGCCGTTTATGGGTATGTTGTCTGATGCGATTGGGCGAAAAAATGTGATTTTGGCAGGTCTTGTGGCGTTGGGCGTGCCGACTGTGTTGTTGGGATTTGCCCAAAATTTGACGACTTTGACATTTTTTCGGTTTTTGCAAGGGCTTGCTGTGCCTGCGATTACGGTGGTGTTGATTGCGTATGTGGGTGAAGAGTTTCGTGGTAAAACTGTTGCCAAACTAATGTCTTTTTATGTGTCAGGAACGGTACTTGGCGGTTTTATGGGACGGTTTTTGATGGGGCATTTTGAGCCGTGGATTGGCTGGCGAGCGGGCTATTGGGTGATGGGGGCATTGACCTTGATTGGGGCGACTTTGGTGTGGTGGCAATTGCCAAAATCCAAAAATTTTATTGCCAATCCCAATTTTTCGTCATCTATCGCCATATTAAAGCAACACGCCAAAAATCGCTATGTGGTAACGGCGTGTTTACTCGGCTTTTGTGTGCTATTTTCGTTGGTCGGCTGTTTTACCTTTATCAATTTGCATTTATCCGAATCACCTTATCAATTAAGCAGTGCAGGCTTGGCAAACATTTTTTCGGTATATCTAATCGGTATGGTTATAACACCGATTGCCAGTAATTTGATTGCCCAATTTGGGGCGGCTCGCATGGTGCGAGTGGCGATTGTTTTGTCTATGATTGGCGTGTTAATTACGCTATCTGCACCGCTGTGGCTGATTGTGGTTGGCTTGACGGTGATGTCCAGTGGCGTATTTATCACCCAATCGGCGACCATCACTTATATCGCTGTCAATGTTAAACAAGGGCGTTCGCTTGCGTCTGGACTGTATTATATGTTTTATTATTTGGGCGGAACGGTCGGTGCGTGGGTGTGCGGACTGGCGTATATGCAAGGAAAATGGAAAACAACAGTTTGGACTTTGCTGATTTTGCAAATTTTGGCACTTGCCATTGCGGTATTTGGTATGGTAAAAACCATCAAAAAATTAGGGTGAACATACAGTCAATATCTGGTAGTGCAAGGTGCAGGTCTAAACGCTGTTATGCGGTTTAAAAAATAACAAGTGCGGAGCATGAATGGTAAAAAATAGCCCTGCTCACAGACCAGCAATTGTAAATGTTTCCGATTTATTTTCAACCTCTCGGTGGACATGAGCCTACAAGGTCTGATATTCGCCCTGTATGTTCAAAAAAGGGCTATTTTTGTTAAATTAATCTAACAAATCAACTTGCCAATTAGCGGATTGCAAATATACATTCACTTGGCGTAATTTTACCGAGATATCATCAGCTTGTTTTTGCAAACCGCTAATATCAACGGCTTTTTGCCATTTAATTTCACGAAAGCTGTAACGGTCGCCTTCGGTTTTTGCGTTGTCAATCGCAGATTGTAGTAGGCGATGACGCTCAGTAAGCTCGTCACGCTCGTTTAATACGGTGAGCATGGTTTTGCCATTGTCCAAAACTACCACCGCATTGGTGCGGTGAATACGCCCAATCAACGCATATAATTCGCCAATGATTTGGCTGGATTGGATTAACAGTTCTGTGGGATTTTCGCTTGGTTCATCGCCATCTTGGACTTTGACGTTTTCGCCAATGCGTTGTTTTAAACTGGCAAGTTTTTTTTGTAAATCGGCTCTTAGTAGTAAGGCTTCGGCAAGTTTCATTGTTTATCCTTTTTTAATGTTTTTTTAAATTTTATTTACATAAACCCAAATTTTACTTTTTCGGCTTCTTTTTCTTTAAACGCCACGTTATCCATATTGGTAAGTTCAGCTAAAGAATGTGGTTTATCTACAATAATATCTTTATCAATAGATTTTAGATAAGCATTGGATTTTTCCACCGATAATTCTTTAAACTTATGTTCGGCAATCAAGCGACCTTTACGCAACAACGCACTGTCAATTTTGGAAATATCTGAATTAAAGGTACAGATAAATTGACATTCTAACACATCAGATAACATACCGTCTGCAATATTTAAAATAGACGATACCACATCGGTGTTGGCGTTGTCAATGGTGCGTTCGGCGATGTAGTTTTCGCAGTCTTCTAGCACCAGTACCGAATTTTTGTTGTCCACCAATAACGACATAAATTCTGGATTGGTTAAATACGCAATCATATTGGTCGGCACAAAGACAAATTTTTTGTTTGGCACTTGGCTGGTGAGCCATTTGATGTAGTTGGTTTTGCCAGAGCCTGCCACACCGTGTAGTAGTACCACGCCTTTGTGTTCGTTGGTTAAGCTGTCTTTGATATGTTGATGGACGTTGGCAAATTCGTCATCGTACATGGTTTCAATGTTGATGGGGTGCGGCTTGATACGGTGGGTTTTAAAGGTAAAACCGTGCGTTTCTTTTAACAAAATAGACACTTTGGCTTCGCTTGACACATATTTTTGCAAATATTCATCAAAAACATGACGTACGTTGTCTGGCGATTTTGGATTGGTGGATTCGTAATAGACGCTGACGACTTTTAACAAGCCTGATTCAAAAATATATTCGTCATAGTCATTGGATAAATCTTCACTGGTTAATAAAAAAATCTCATATTTTGGGTGAAAAAAACAGGCTTCACGTTCGTAAAGCCGATTGTTTTTTTGTGAATAGGCAACGGTGTTAAAGTCGGTACAACGTTCAAAGTCTTTTAATTTTTCCTTTAAAATCACCATTTCGGCATCGCCAACATAAATCCCAGGAAACAAATCGTCAAGCAAGGATTCAAAGGGGTTGTATTTGCTGTTATAGCGTTTGACATCATCAACTAATTCAATCGGATAGGGCGAATTGTTGCCATCTGATGTCAAAATTTTGCGTGGGGTATAATATTTTGATTGTAAAATTTTCATAAATTTCCTAAAGGTTTAAGTTTTTAGGCGTTGCACGATTTCTGGCAAATCACCATAAAATGAACCAATGCCAATGCACTTGTAGCCATGATTGGCAAGGGAAATGGTGGACACAGGAAATACAGGCAAATCTTTTAAGCCATATTCACGGTATAATAATCGGGCATAATAGGTTGTTAAAAAGTCATGCCCACCGTCAGATAAATAAATATAAGCATCATTGCCTGCGGTTTCTAAAGTGATTTCCGCCATTCTACGCAAGGTATTGTCCAGTTTTCGCACTTTTTCTTTGGCAACGATAAAACCTTTTTTATCAATTTCCATAATCGGCTTAATGTCAAATAAATTGGCAAAAAAACTGGCAGGTGCGGACAGTTTACCAGCTTTGGTAATATAAGTTAAGTCGCTTAAGGTAAATAAAAATGAGCTGTGGTCTCGGATATAGTCCAATCTGCGAGTGATTTCGGCAAAACTTTTTTCTTGCTTGAACCAACTGTCCGCTTCATAACTCATGGTGGCTTCGGTTAAGTTCAGATTTAATGTATCATAAACAAAAATATTCATTTTACCATCAAAACGCTTACGGCAGGCTTGTACCATGTTATAAGTTTCGCTAAATTTTGATGACAATGTGCAAACAAACAAACTTTGATAACCTTCATTATATAGACTTTCAAACATTTGCATAATTTCAGCTTCCGAAGGTGGCGAAGTTTTTGCCAAGGAGTTGGGCGATGTTTGCATGATTTGGGTAAGTTTAGTGGGATTGATATTTTTGCTGTCCAAAAAATCCACATTGTTAATTTTTACGTGCATGGGCAAAATGTGCATATGATGCGAAAATTTTAAATTTGCCAAACCTGAAGAAGATGTGCTGATAATAGCGTGTTTCATCGTGTACTACTCCTTAAAGAATAAAAAATCAACCACATAAAAATGTAAAAAAATCAAAGAATACAACAAGTTCTGTAGTTTAGCCAAAATCATAACACTATGCAATATATTTTATAGATATTTTATGACTGATGATTTTTCTTTATCGGACAAATAAAGGTTTATCATTGGTTAGATAATTGTTAAAATGGTGGGTTGTTTAAGAACTTGTATTCACAACATTGCACAGTAAACTTTTACAGGTTTTTAATAAATATTTATTTGCTTTTGCATGAAAAATGGCTAAATCTTGCGGCTCGATGTCAAAAACTTGTTTGATAGAATAACTATCAAACTGCGTTTTTTCCTTGAAAAGCTGGCGATTTATTGCATTTTTCATTGCAAAAACGTTGTGAATACAGGTTCTAAAACTATAAAAATGTATAGGATTTTAGTCATGTCAATGCAAAAACAGCCAGTCAAACAAAAAACCATTGTCGTCAAAATCGGCTCATCACTTTTAACTAACAATGGACGTGGGCTTGACCGCACCGCCATTTATGAATGGGCAAAACAAATCGCCAAATTGCAAAATCAAGGGCATAAAATGCTACTGGTGTCGTCTGGAGCAGTTGCCGAAGGTGTGGTACGCATGAACCTTGATGAACGCCCAAAAAAGCTAGAAGCCTTGCAAGCCTGTGCGTCTGTGGGGCAGATGGGTTTGATTGAAACATGGTGGCAAGCGTGCATTGTTTATGGCGTGCAAACATCTCAACTTCTCTTAACCCATGATGATTTGGCAAATCGCAAACGTTATCTGAACACCGCCAACACCTTACAACAGCTTTTGGACTGGCGAGTGTTGCCTGTGATTAACGAAAATGACACGGTGAGCGTGGACGAGATAAAATTTGGCGATAATGACAGTCTTGGGGCGATGGTGGCAAGCATGGTGCAAGCCGATTTGTACGTCATTTTGACCGACCAAGATGGCGTATTTACCGACAATCCACGCACTAATCCTGACGCAACGCTTATCAAGTCTGAGCGAGCAATGGCGGATTATCTCTTTGACATTGCAGGTGATGGCGGAAAACTTGGGCGTGGCGGTATGCTCACCAAAATCCGTGCGGCACGCCTGTCGGCAATGGGTGGCTGTCCGACTGTTATTGTCAATGGTAATTTTGATGATGTCATCACTCGGGTGGTGGCAGGCGAGCCGTTAGGAACGCTTTTGACGACTAATGATGAAGATAAAAAAATCGCCAAAAAACAATGGCTTGCCGCTCATATTCGCATGGCAGGGCGGTTAATCCTTGATGATGGGGCAGTTGATGCGATTGTCAAAAACAACAAAAGTCTGCTCCCTGTTGGCGTGGTGGAAGTGCAGGGCGATTTTGATGAAGGCGATGTGGTGGAATGCCTGGATAAAACTGGCGTGCGTGTGGCGGTGGGGCAGGTGAGTTTTTCATCAAGCATTGCCAAACAAATTGCCAAAAAACACAGCCATGAAGTCGCCCATATTCTAGGCGAAAAAGCGGAACAGGTGATTTTGCATAGGGATTATATGGCGGTGTTGTGATGGTTTTCTTATCATAGCTTTTACAACAATTTTTCTTTATAATACGCCCAATTAATTGATAAAAATAAAAGAGTTTAACCATGACCCAAAACTTCCCAACCCTAAAAAACGACCGATTACTCAAAGCTATTCGCTTTGAACCTGTGGATACCACGCCTGTGTGGATGATGCGACAAGCAGGGCGTTACCTACCAGAATACAAGGCAACACGAGCCGAAGCAGGCGATTTTTTGAGCCTATGCAAAGACACCGACCGAGCCACTGAAGTTACCCTACAGCCGTTTCGCCGATTTGACCTAGATGCCGCCATTTTGTTTAGCGATATTTTGACTGTGCCAGATGCACTGGGCTTGGGCTTGTATTTTGAAACAGGCGAAGGTCCAAAATTCAAAAAAACCGTGCGAACGCTTGCCGATGTGCAAGCCTTGCCAAAGGTAAACATGGCAACCGAGCTTGATTATGTCATGAAAGCGGTAACGAGCATTCGTCATGCATTGGGTGGGCAAGCCCCGTTATTTGGCTTTTCCGGCAGTGCGTGGACGCTTGCCACTTATATGGTGGAAGGTGGAAGTTCCAAAGAATTTCGCCACACCAAAGCCATGATGTACAGCGACCCACAAACCTTGCATTTGCTGTTGGATAAACTTGCCGATGCGGTGATTGATTATTTAATCGCTCAAATTGAAGCAGGGGCGGACTTGGTGCAAGTGTTTGACAGTTGGGGTGGGGCGTTGGCTCATCGTCAATTTGTCGAATTTTCAAGCAATTATAATAAAAAAGTGGTTGCAGGTGTCAAAGCCAAATATCCAAACGTGCCTGTGGTGGTGTTTACTAAAGGCGGTGGTTTGTGGCTTGATGTACAGGCACAAAATGGAGCAGATATGCTTGGGCTAGATTGGACGATGTCTTTGCAAACCGCTCGCCAAGTGCTAAAAGACAACCAAAAACAAGTCGCCTTGCAAGGTAATCTTGACCCTGCAACCTTGTACGCAAGCCCTGGCGACATTCGCAAACACACGCATTTAATGTTAAGTGATGCGTACGCTTTGGGCGATAAAACAGGCTATGTGGCAAATCTTGGGCATGGCATTCAGCAATGGGTGAACCCAGACCACGCCAAAGCCTTTATTGATGCGGTGCATGAGTTTCAACTATAACAGGGAAAAAACATGAAAATTAAAGTTGCAATTGTAGGCGGAACAGGCTACACAGGCGTTGAGTTAATCCGCCTACTAAGCCAACACCCAAACGCCCAAATTGAATACCTAACATCACGCACCGAAGCAGGCAAACGAGTGGAGGAATTTTTTCCAAGTTTGCGTGGCGTGGTAAGGGATTTAGCCTTTACCGATTTGGACGAAAACAACTTGGCAAAATGCGATGTCGTATTTTTTGCCACACCGCATGGCGTTGCCATGAAACACGCCAAATTTTTGACTGAAAATAACACCAAAGTGATTGATTTAGCAGCCGATTTTCGTTTGCAAAGTTTAACTGATTTTGAAAAATGGTATCAATTAGAACACACTTGTTCGGATTTGTTAAAAACTTCGGTTTATGGTTTAGCCGAAATTAACCGAGAAAAAATTGCCAAAGCCGATATTATCGGCAACCCAGGCTGTTATCCAACCACGGCAATTTTGGGACTTGCACCGATTATTCACGCCCAAAACCAAGCCAATCAAGCCTTGATTGACCCTTATATCATCATTGATGCCAAATCGGGGATTTCTGGGGCAGGTCGTCAAGGTAAACTAAATTTAATTTTTAGTGAAACTTCAGAAAATTTTTCAGCATATGGCGTGGCAGGGCATAGACATTTACCAGAAATTGAGCAGGGCGTTAGCGAAATTTTGCAAGGAAAAAACGTGCAAAATCACGAAATCCGCTTTGTTCCGCACCTTGTGCCGATGATTCGTGGTATGTTTAGCACCATTCATTTGCGTTTGACGGACGCAGGGCAAGCCAAAGATTTGCAAAAAATCTATGATGATTTTTATGCCAATGAAGCCTTTATTGACGTGTTGCCAAAAGGCGTGTACCCAGACACTCGCAGTGTGCGTGGTAGCAATCGCTTACGCATTGCGGTGCAAACGTTTGACAATAGTCCAATCGCCACGATTTTGGTGGTGCAAGACAACCTTGTTAAGGGGGCATCAGGTCAGGCGGTACAAAATATGAACATTATGTTTGGGCTTGATGAAACGTTGGGATTAAATGTCGTGCCTGTTTCGCCCTAATTTTTGCCAAAATTTTGCAAAATTGCTTTAAAAAAAGATAAATCAACCAATTAAAATGATAAATAAAGCTGTTTTCGTCGGTATTATTGGTTATAATGCACAGTTAATTTTCATATTGGCTTTGAGTAACTTTATGGTTTCCCCTAACGATAACAACCCTAACGATAATAATAACATTGACAAAATTGCTAAGCCGTCCAAATCTCAATATTTGAGCCAACATACAGCAGGTGTGTTGACTGCTTTTGGCGTGAGCGTGCTGATTGTGGCGATAATCGGACTGATTTTTGGTTTAAAAATTGGCTATAGCCGAGGGTTAAGTCATGCAACGGCACAAATCAAGCAAGCGGCAGATGGTGAAGAGATTTCGGCTCGCAATGTCAAGGCGTTAAAGCTAAAAGTAGATACCTTGCAAAATCAAGTGCAAACGGCTCAACAAGAGCGAGATATTAGCCTTGCTAATTTAGAGGATTTGCGTGATGAAATGGCGAATTTAAGAGTAACTAATTTGCAATTAGAGCAAGGCAATGACTTTTTGACGGAGTCGCTTGCCAAAAAAGGTGGTATGCCGTTACAAGTCATTGCATCAAAAATCGTCCCTTTGCCCGAAAATGCCTATGAATATCGCTTTGATATTGGCATGGTGGATACGAGTAATAGTGCAAAAAATTTGACACCAAAGTTAACTCTGCTTGATGATGTTAATATGGTAGAAGTACCAATTCAACCACGACAGTATGATATCAATGGTGTGGCACGGATTCGTGGGCGTTTTGTGATGCCTAACAACTTTACGCCAAAACAGGTGAAGCTAGAATTATCCGCAGGTGGACAAACTGCTGAAGAGATTTATGATTGGCAATTTGGCAAACCTGTCGCCGATATGCCGTATTCGCTAGAAGAATCGCCAGAGTCCGATAAACGTCCGATTTCGGTGATTGAAGAAGAAGCGAAGAAAAAACAAGACGAAAACGCCCAACGATAATTTGATGTTAATTTTTTAAATATTGTTTAACAGTATATTTATGATAAGTTATGAATGATTTGATTTTATCCACGATTGTTATGTCAATGGAAGATGAAAACGAGTTTGGCGAGGATACGCTATTAGCCGACCCAGAAACCGAAGAAGCGTTAGAAATTCCCAGACGCTATGCGGTGATTTTGTACAATGATGATTATACGCCGATGGATTTTGTGGTGATGGTGTTGCAAAATCACTTTCAATTGCCTTTGGAAAAAGCGATAGATGTGATGTTAAATGTGCATCACGAGGGCTATGGCGTGGCTGGCGTGTTTTCAAAGGATATTGCCGAAACAAAATCTGATGCGGTTAATCAAGAGGCGAGAAATGCAGGTTTCCCTTTATTAACCAAAGCCGAGCCAGTGTAGGTGAGGAATTACTTAATTAATGTAGATAAAAAAAACCAAACAAATTAATGTTTGGGTTTTTTGTTTGATTGAAAATTCAATTATTGTGGGAAAGTAAATGTTTTTGGTGTTGGTAAAACGATACCACCAGAGTTTTGGAAACCCTTATATGTACCATCTGTGGACATACCTCGCAAGGTAATTGTACCATTTGGTGTATAGCTTTCAAATTCAACAACAAAAGTTCGTCTATCTAGCCAGTATGAATTAGTAGGTTCATAACTACCAGTAGTATAATAGTCATCTAGCATATCTGTGTTAAATTTTGCGGTTAGATAGGCAGGTTTACCATTAGATGCAGGGGTGAATTTTAAATCTGTAACAACAGGTACGGTTTTGTTGTTATCTTTTACGACATTAGCCTTATTCGCCCAACCATTTACAACATCAGCGGTAGAACGATATGAAGTTTCATTACCAACGGTAAACGTATTTGGATTAATTATAGTCAGTCTATCACCATCACTATTGGTTGCAGCAAAATTCCAAGTGCCATTGCTAGATTTAGGGTCTGATAAGGTGTGTGTTTCACCACTAATATCTGACAAGACATAAGTAGTACCTCTACAGTCAGCATTGCTAAATAAGACATGTACCAACTTTGTTGTCGTGATTGTATTATTGCTCGTTTTTTCAAATTGCGCAAACCATTGTCTTGATTTGCCACGAGTATCGCTTGGGTCATCATTAGCCATACAAGCACCTTGCCAATAACCAACCATGCTATTCACAGCTTTTTCAACTTCTTGGTTATTCGTTGGTGGTACGACAACATTGTTAAACGCCAATTTTGAAACACGAGTATAAGTCAAACCTTCTGTTGTAAACGTATTGTTATTTACCCAAGTCACGCTACCATAAACGTTTTCTTTTTCGCCTTTGTCATTAGTTTCAACGTCTAAAAAATGGATAACTTGTTGGTTTTTAGCATTGGTTGTTTGGGCGATGACTTGTGGGGTTGATAGCTCTTGGTCTTGGCTACTGTCATCATAACCATCTGTATAACTGCCTGTACAATCCGTATTTTGGTATTTTCTAGTCAGAGCCTTACCAACCAAGACTAATGTATTTGGTGATTTGCCTTTGGCTAATTGGAATACTTCTTGACTGCCTTCATCACAGCTTTGTTGCCAATAACCAACAAAATTATCTGCCAATTTTGACAACTCTGGGGCGTTGCTAACAGTTTGTGATTGAGCAGTTTGAGCAAAATGGTCAATTGCTTTTTTTTCATTTACAACAAATTGATTGGTATTTAATTTTGGTTTTAAAGCTGTTTCAAAAAGCGTATCATTCGTTTCTTGTAATAAAGGCTTAAAGTCAGTTGATACAAAACGCTTAGCAAGGGTTTCATCAATCTGAATACCATTGTCTAACTTGTTATCTTTATCGATACTTTGCAAAAGTTGCAATGTACGGATAGTTTGATTGCGATCAGTCGTCAAATCCGCAGGCGTAATGACCGATTTTGGCATAGTAGAACCAAGTGTCAATTCGCCTAGCTTAAAGCTCACTGCACCAGCACCTACCGTATAAGTAAACTGACCTTTGGCATCGGTTTTTCCGATAGATTTGCCATTTTGGATAACTTCCAATCCTTCAACCGCACTATCCAAAAATGTACCTGTCGCTGTTTTGGGTGTTTTATTACCTGCTTTGTTACTGCTAGAATCACCGCCACACGCAGTTAAAGCCAAAGTTGTCGCCACTGCTAAAGCAGATAGCTTGATAACGTGATTTTTATCCATGATAAACTCCATCTTAAAGTGTTAGGATTTACGTAAAAATGACTTGTCATATGGGCTAGGCGAAACCATTACCCACAAAGTTATGTAAATAAAAGTAACAAAAATGTTAATTCATACCACATAACTTAACAAAATATAAAATTTTGTTGCGTTTATTTTATATCATTATCTGTAAGAACCTCAAGCGTTATTTACACTTTGTTTAAAATAAAACTCCAACCACTCATAAGGAGTAAAGGTTTGAGTTTTGCCAGTAATATCATCTTTTTTAGTTAAAGATGAATGGGGTTTAACGGTATTATAGAAATTAAGAAATCTTGTTAATTCTTGCTTTCTATGTTCACTACCTGTAAATTCACATTGTTCATGCCACATTTCCATGAGCGTACGTATTACTCGTTCTGCTTTACCATTGGTTTGTGGTTTGGCAACTTTGGTGAATTTCTGATTGATGTTGTTATCATAACAGGCTTTGACAAATTCATGGTCTTTTGTGCCTTTATATTCTGTGCCATTGTCAGAATAAATCACCTCAATCGTATAAGGGCAAGGTTTAATAACTTGTTCTGTCAGAAACTTAGCCGCACTAAAAGCTGTTTTGTCTGGCATAATACAAGCATACAGTTCACGAGAATAATCATCAATGGCAACAAACAGATATTCTCTAGGGCTGTTGCTATTTTGTCCTTTGAGCAGTGGTAGGCGTTTTGTATCTACGTGTACCATCTCACCAGGATAGGATTTATTATAACGCTTGGCTTGTTTTTTGAGTTTGTCTTGTATACTCTTTTCAACTTTAGCTAAGCGTTTAATGCCAAATTTCGCTTGTTTAAAGCGATTATTGACACTGGTTTGTGGTTTTAGTAACTTCACTCTAGCAAGTTTCAATACCTTGTAGATTGTTGGTCTTGATACTTTGTATTCTTCAGCAAGTGATGTTACGCTTTGTTTGTTTTGATGATAGGCTATCCAAATAGCTTCTCTTTCAAACGGTAGCAGTCTGGTGTTTTTATGTATGTTCATTTGCAGTATTTTATCCTAAATACTGTAAATAACGCTAGGATATCTTACACATTATCAAAAAAAACAATAATTTTTGTTAAAAATCTGTAAAATTTTACTGCATAATGTTGTGAATACAGGTTCTTACTTTTTTGGCTGACTTGATTTTGTTATATTGAACCTTATTTAAAATAAGACGAAATACAATAAAAAGGAACAATTCGCATGATAAGTCTGCAACTACAAAAAACCTTGCAAAAAGTCGTTACCACCGCCACCAAACAATTTCACGAATATATTACCTTAGAGCATTTATTATTGACTTTGATTGAAGACAATGATTCAGTCATTGAGACGTTGGTCGCTTGCAAAGCCGACCTTGATAAAATGCAAAAAGATTTGACCCAATATATCAACGAAAACACCCCCACCGTTAATAATCCCAACACCCCACCCAAACAAACTCGTGGCTTTGATAGAACGTTGCAACGGGCGATTTTTCATGTTCAAGCCAGTGGTCAAGGCAGAATGGTAGAAGGTTCGGATTTGCTGGTTTCTATGTTTTCTGAATCGGACGCTTATGCGGTATATTTGCTGAAAAAACAAGGCATTACCCGTTTAGAATTGACCCAATATTTATCCCACGCCAACAAGCCCACCACGCCAGAAGATGACGAAGACGACGAACCACGAGGTCGCAACGCTCGCACAAGAATGCGTAAAACGGCACTGGATAGCTATACGGTCAATCTCAATGAAAAAGCCAGACAAGGCAACACCGACCCTTTGATTGGCAGACAATTAGAAATTGAACGTACTGCACAGATTTTGTGTCGCAGACGCAAAAACAATCCGTTATTGGTGGGCGACCCTGGTGTCGGCAAAACGTCGATTGCCGAAGGTTTGGCTTGGCTGATTGTCCATGAAAAAGCCCCAAAACCGCTCCACGGCTGTGAAGTGTATAGCCTTGACATTGGTTCGTTAATCGCTGGGACGAAGTTTCGTGGCGACTTTGAAAAACGTATCAAAGAGTTGCTTGATGAATTAAAACAAAAACCGAACGCTATTTTATTTATTGATGAAATTCACATGATTATTGGGGCTGGCTCGTCCATGAACAGCACGATGGACGTGTCAAACTTGTTAAAACCTGCATTGGCAAGCGGTGAATTGCGTTGTATTGGTTCAACGACATTTGTTGAGTACCGTCAAGTCTTTGAAAAAGACCATGCCTTGACACGCCGTTTTCAAAAAATTGATGTCAATGAACCGAGCATTGACGACACCATCAATATTTTGCGTGGTTTAAAATCGCATTACGAGGACTTTCATCATGTCAGTTATACTGATGAGGCGTTGCAAAGTGCGGTGAATCTGTCAGTCAAGCACATTCACGAGCGTTTTTTGCCTGATAAAGCCATTGATGTGATTGATGAAGCTGGGGCATTTACCCGTTTACAACAAACAGCAGATGACGAAAATCAACAAAATCCTGTGATTGATGTGGTAAATATTGAACAAATCGTGGCAAAAGTTGCCCGTATTCCACAAAAATCTGTCAGTCATGATGACAAAGAAAACTTAAAAAACCTTGAAATTAATCTAAAACATCTTGTGTTTGGACAAGACGAAGCGATTAAAACTTTAGCCGATTCCATCAAACTGTCTCGAGCAGGGTTAAAGCCTGATGACAAGCCGATTGGTTCATTTATGTTTGCAGGACCGACAGGCGTTGGTAAGACCGAAGTGAGCCGTCAGCTTGCTAATTTGTTGGGCATTGAACTGATTCGTTTTGATATGTCAGAATATATGGAAGCCCACACCGCATCACGCTTAATTGGGGCACCACCGGGTTATGTTGGCTTTGACCAAGGCGGACTTTTGACCGAAAAAATCAATCAATTTCCGCATTGTGTCTTATTACTTGATGAAATTGAAAAAGCCCACCCCGATGTGTTTAATTTGTTATTACAAGTCATGGATCATGCGTCTTTGACTGATAATAACGGCAGAACGGCAAGTTTTAAACAGGTGATTTTGATTATGACCACCAATGTCGGAGCGGACAGCATTAGCCGTAACAGTATGGGTTTTACCACACAAGACCACAGCCGTGATAATGGCGAAGCAATGAAGTGGGTGTTTACCCCAGAGTTTCGCAATCGCCTTGATGCAATCATTCATTTTAATCCGTTAAATCAAGAAGTTATCGTTTCTGTTGTGGATAAATTCTTAACAGAATTGCAAGCCCAGCTTGATGATAAACAAGTCATTTTGGAAATCAATGATGAGGTGCGAGAATACCTTGCCAACAAAGGCTATGATAGACTGATGGGGGCAAGACCGATGAACCGACTGATTCAAGACGAGGTCAAAAAACCATTGGCGGAGATGATTTTGTTTGGTGACTTGGAGAATGGCGGAACGGTGGCGGTGACGATGGAAAACAACAGCATTCAGCTAAATGTTACCAAAAAAAATCGCAAAAAAACCAATCCACAAACCGAAACCATTTAACATTATAAAAAAGAGAAAAACCATGACTCAACCAAAAAAACGCATTGCTATTTTAGGGGCGACAGGCTCAATTGGCGATAGCACTTTATCCGTTATCGCCCAAAATTTAGACCGTTATGAAGTCGTGGGGTTGTCTGGTTTTTCTCGTTTGGATAAATTATTAAGCCTTTGCCAAACGTTTTTGCCAAAATTTGTCTGCGTGCCTGATGACAAAGTGGATTTTTTTCATCAGCAATTACAACAGCTTGGCTTACATTGCCAAATTTTAAGCGGAAAAGATGGACTAGACACCTTAGCCAGTCATGATGATGTGGATATGCTCGTGGCTTCCATTGTTGGCTCGCCAGGGCTATCTTCAACCTTATCAGCGGTCAAAGCGGGCAAAACCGTACTACTTGCCAATAAAGAAGCCTTGGTGATGGCAGGAGAGTTGATGATAAATGAAGTTGCCAAATCTGGTGCGACTTTGTTGCCGTTAGACAGCGAACACAATGCGATTTTTCAATGTTTGCCGACCGATATCCAACAAAATCCCACTGCGATTCATGATAAAAAGCACGGCATCAAAAAGTTGTGGCTGACGGCATCTGGCGGTTCGTTTTTGGATAAAACTTTTGAACAAATGCAAAATGCCAGTGTCGCCCAAGCGGTCAAGCACCCAAATTGGTCAATGGGACAAAAAATCTCGGTGGACTCTTCTACTATGATGAACAAAGGGCTAGAGCTGATTGAAGCCAGTTATTTATTCAATATGCCTGTGGTGGACATTGATGTTGTTATGCACCCACAAAGTATTGTTCATTCTATGGTGGAATATGTGGACGGTTCGTTTTTGGCACAGCTAGGTTCGCCTGATATGCGAACACCGATTGCTCATGCGTTGGCGTATCCTGAACGGATAAATAGTGGCGTTGAACGGTTGGATTTATTTAGCCTAAGCAATTTGACTTTTTTAAAACCTGATTTGACAAAATTTAAATGTTTAGCATTGGCGTATCAAGCCATGCAAGCGGGCAGTTATGCGTGTATTGCGTTAAATGCGAGTAATGAAGTGGCGGTGCAAGCGTTTTTAGACGAAAAAATTCGTTTAACGGATATTGCGGATATGAATGAACAAGTGTTAAATCAAATTCAAAGCCAAAAAATTGCTTCATTAGAAGACATTTTAGCAGTTGATAATCAAGCTCGGCAGTTGGCAAGTCGGTTATTACCATGATGACATTTATAAACGTGTGAATTTTGAGAGTTAAGCCTAAAAGGTGATGTATGAGTTTTATCTTAATTGTATTGTCAGCTATCATTGTGCTAGGGCCTTTGGTCGCCTTGCACGAATGGGGGCATTATATCGTGGCTCGGTTATGCGGTGTCAAAGTTTTGACTTATTCCATCGGTTTTGGTCCAAAAATTGTCAGTTGGACAAGTAAAAAAACTGAAATTAATTACGCTATTTCCGCCATTCCACTCGGTGGTTATGTCAAAATGTTGGACGAGCGAGAAGGCAAAGTCGCCGAAAACGAACGCCACCTTGCCTTTAACAATCAACACCCACTCAAAAAAATTGCCATTGTGGCGGCAGGTCCTGTGATGAATTTAATCATTGCTATTGGACTGTTTTGGTTGTTACTCATGACCCCAAGCATACAATTGTCCACAAAAATCGGCTCAATTTTGCCAAATACGCCAGCAAGTGAAACAACTTTGCAAATTGGCGATGAAATCACTGCCATTGATAACAAAGCGGTCAGCAGTTGGCAAACCATCAACTACGCCTTAGCCGATAGAATGGGCGAGACAGGCAAAATTGATGTTACCGTGCAAAACGCCAATGGCACATTTAACCATGCCTTATCCGTCAATCAATTTATGCAAGAAAAAAATGGCAAACCTGTGGACAGCCTAGAAAGTCTCGGTGTATTGCCGTGGCAACCGACCATTGTGCCGATTGTAGGTGATATCAGCCCAAATAGCCCTGCCATGCGACAAGGCTTAAAAACAGAGGATAAAATTTTGTCGGTCAATGACAGGGCGATAAGTGATTGGATAAGTTTTACCAAAATCATTCGTGAAAATCCTGAAAATATGCTCAATGTCAAAGTATTGCGAGATGGTAAAACGGTTGAATTACAAATTATTCCGCAACTTATCAAAGACACGATGGGCTATAAACAAGGACAAATTGGGGCAGGAGTGCAAAAAAGCGAAATCAAAATTCCCCAAGAATACCAAAAAACGGTGGTGTATGAGCCTATTCCAGCATTAGGGCAAGCGGTGTATCGCACGTATGATTTGAGTGCCATGACCCTAAAATCTATGGGAAAAATGCTAACAGGCTTGATTGGTATTGACAACATTTCAGGACCGATTACCATTGCCAAAGTTGCCAATCACAGCTTTAGTATCGGTTGGGAAGCGGTTCTAAACTTTATGGCGATGATTAGTTTAAGCCTTGCGGTGCTAAATTTGTTACCCATTCCTGTGCTTGATGGTGGGCATTTGGTGTATTATGCCATTGAGCTGATTCGTGGCAAACCCTTACCAGAGCAGGTGCAACTTGTTGGTTTAAACATTGGTATGCTGATTATGGGGGCATTTATGCTGTTGGCGATTGGCAATGATATCAGTCGGCTGTTTTGATTTTTTAATACAATTTTATAAAACCAAAAAAACGGCTAGATTTAGCCGTTTTTTTATGTCATACAATCAATCATTTAATTGACGGTTTGGTAAGATATCTTTTATCATATCACGCAGTTGGTGCAATGACACAACGGTGCTTTCCCAGTCTAGGCAACCATCAGTGATAGATTTGCCATATTCAAGTTTTGATAAATCTGCGGTCAAATCTTGGCGACCGCCTTTAAGATGACTTTCTACCATCATACCAATGATTGAGCGGTTGCCATTGACGATTTGTTCACCGATATTGTGAATCACCATCGGTTGCAAATAGGGGTCTTTGTTTGAATTGGCATGGCTAGAATCCACCATGATTTTGCCTGTGACTTTGCCTTTGGCAAGCTCGTTTTCAGCTTGAGCCACAGCGGCTGCATCATAGTTTGGTTTGCCATTTCCGCCACGCAATACCACGTGCGAATAAGGGTTGCCTTTGGATTTGATGATTGACACTTTGCCATCAGCCGACAAGCCCAAAAAGCTGTGTCCAGATTTGACCGCTTGCATGGCGTTGACCGCAACCGTCATACCGCCGTCTGTGCCGTTTTTAAAACCAACAGGGCATGACAAGCCTGATGACATTTCACGGTGGGTTTGGCTTTCGGTGGTTCTTGCACCGATGGCAGACCAACTAATTAAGTCTTGGATATATTGTGGGGTGTTTGGGTCAAGTGCTTCGGTTGCACAAGGCAAGCCTTTTTCGTTTAAATCAATTAACAATTGACGAGCGATTTTTAAGCCTTTGTTAATATCAAAGCTGTCGTTCATGTCTGGGTCGTTGATAAGCCCTTTCCAACCAACGGTAGTACGTGGTTTTTCAAAGTACACACGCATGACAATATAAATACTGTCTTCAATCTCTTTGGCAAGTACGGCAAGTTTATCGGCATATTCGTGGGCGGCTTTGATATCATGGATTGAGCAAGGTCCAATCACCATCAGCAAGCGTTTGTCTTTGCCATCTAAAATATTTTTGATGGTTTCACGTCCTTTTAACACCGTTTGGTAGGCTTTATCCGTCAAAGGTAGCTCAGTTTTTAGCTCGGCTGGGGTTGCCAGTGGCAAAATTGCGTCAAGGTTCACGTTATCAATATCTGCGGTATCAGTTTGGGAAAAAGTAGTCATAGCGTTCACATTTTATCATTGACAATAAAAGTTAAAAAAGAACACTCACTATAAACTAAAAATGTGTTTTTGTCATTAATTGATTGTAAATTGTTGCTTACTTTTAGTTTAATTTAGCATAACCTTATGTTAATATTTTAGCATGAAAGTATAAATCATAAAAGTACTAGAACCTGTTCACAATTAATTCGCAAATCAATTTTTGTGAAATTTTATACACAAACCTATGCTTTTTCTGCTAAAAATAAATGGCTAAATCTTGTTTTTCTTCGTCAAAAACTTGCCTAATAGAATGACTATCAGCCTGTGTTTTTTCCTTGAAAAACCTGCGATTTATCTCATTTTTAGTTAGAAAAATTAATTGTGAACAGGTTCTAACAAAAATTGGTAAAAAATATGACAACACAAACCATCAATTTGGTAAAAACCCAACTGAAACCACTCACCATCGGTATTGTTGCAGGCGAAATTTCTGGCGATGCCTTGGGTGCGGATTTTATGCATCAAATGAACAATTTGCGAGATGATATCACATGGGTCGGCGTGGGCGGTAGCAAAATGCAGGCGTTGGGGCTAAAGTCTATCATTGATATGTCAAGGCTGTCGGTGATGGGCTTGGTGGAAGTGATTTCGCATTTGTCGGATTTGTTCGCCGCCAGAGATGAGATTTTACAAACTTTTTTTGATAAAAAAATTGACATTTTTGTTGGCATTGACGCACCTGATTTTAATTTAAGACTGGGAAAAAAACTCAAACCCACAGGCGTTTTTTGTGTGCAATACGTCAGTCCATCTATTTGGGCGTGGCGAGAAGGGCGGATTCACAATATCAAACAGTCTACTGATTTGGTGCTGTGTCTGTTTCCGTTTGAGTTGGACGTTTACCAAAAACATCATCATCCTGCGGTGTGTGTCGGACACCCATTGTTAAAAACCATTGACAAAAAATTATTGCATACCGATGTGTTAGATTTGCGGTTGAATTTGATTTGGGAAAATCCATATTTGCACCAATTTTTTGCGTCCTTTGGCAAAGGCAAAAAAGACGACATGAGCCATTTAATCGCCGTTATGCCGGGTTCTAGGCGGAGTGAAATTGCCAGTATTTTACCCAATATGTTAGAAAGTATGCACAAATTATTGCTGATGGATAATCAACTTTGTTTTATTATTCCAACGATTAATCAAAATTTTAAAACCATGGTTGAACAATATTTGCAAAATGAACCAAATCAGTTACAAGAACGTGTGGTCGTCTGTTGTGATGAAAATATTGCCAACTTTAGTCAGCAAATTATGGCAATATCAGATTTGATTTTGTTGGCATCAGGCACAGCGACCCTTGAAGCGATGTTGTTAAACCGTCCGATGGTGGTAACTTATACCATGAAACCGTTGACATATTGGCTTGCCAAACGTTTGGTAAAAATTGATTATGTGGCATTGCCCAATATTTTGGCAAACAAGCAAATCGTGCCAGAATTAATCCAAGATGAAGCGACAGCGGATAATATTTGCCGAACGGTACAACAAAATTTGACCCCGCAAAAATATCAACAACAGTTACACGAGTTAAGCCAAACCACACAAACGTTGCGACAGCAGAGCAATGTTAACCCTGCGGTCGCTGTGATAAATGCGTGGTTTGGATTTTAAATGCAATTTTGATTATTTTAACATATTAATAGGGTTAATCGGCGAGCCACGATAGCGGATTTGAAATTCAACGGCAGGCTGATTAACCGCATTGACATGGGCGACTGTGCCGATAGTTTGCCCTGCTTGTACGATTTGTTTTTCTTTGACGGCAAAGTTTGCCAAATGGGCGTAAGCGGTGATGTAGTCATTGTTGTGCTGAATCATCACCAAATTGCCATACTCTGGCAAACCATTGCCCACATAGATTACAGTGCCTGCTTGGCTGGCAGAAACGGCTGAACCACGTGGAGCTGCATACCATACGCCACGAGTGCCAGCCGTTTCATCATAACCACGAATCAAACGACCATTAACAGGTGGCAACCATTTTGTACTACTGGTATAGCTTGGCACGGTGTTAAAGTTTTGTGTGTGAGTGGCAGTTGATGGGGTAGCAACCGTAACAGGGCGAGAGGTCGCACGAGTTTGTACTTGTTGTCTTTGTTGTGTGGCAGTCAATTGCAAGCGTTGCCCGGGGTGAATGGTATAATTGCTGTCCAAGCGGTTTAACATACCGATTTGACGATAATTTAAACCATAACGGTTGGCGATTTTGCTGACTGTATCACCACGTTGAACCGTGTGATACATGGGGATATTGCGGTAATTGGTGCTTGATGTTTTGACTGTTGCAGGTTTTGATGAACAAGCAACTAAAAGCAAACTTGCGGTAACAATACCAGTGGTTAAAGTAAAAGATTTTGACAAAATAGACATAAACATTCCCAAAGATATCAGTTAAAAGGTCAGTTTTTAAAGATTGGCGGTAATTTAACCACAATCACAACAAAAAGTCATGGATAAAACGCAAAATAAAACAGATAAAGCGTGATTTTTGTGAAAATACAACAAAGTGTAACATTACAATAAGAAATTTTGCTAAATTTTATGCAAATAACACATTCATTGTGAAGCGTTTTTTATAAATTTTAACAAAATTTTAGTTTTTTGTTTGCTCAAAAAAATCTCATCAAAGCGATATAAAAACATTACAAATTCACAACATTTCTATTATAATAACTCAATTTTTTTATCACTGGGGCAATCTTTTATTGGGATAACTATGAACGACACAACGCACAACAACGCAGACACAGGCTGGTTTCCAAAATGGCAAAAATACGATGGACATCTTGACCATCATCCTGTTGGTATTCATGAATATTTGCCAATTGACAAAAGTATATTATTGGGCTTGCAACACGCTTTTGCCATGTTTGGGGCAACAGTTTTAGCACCTTTATTAATGGGATTTGATGCCAATTTGGCAATTTTAATGGCAGGCATTAGCACGATTTTGTTTTTCTTTTTGACAGGTGGACGAGTGCCGAGTTATTTAGGCTCAAGTTTTGCCTTTATCGCCCCTGTCATTACTGCCACCGCTTATGCAGGGTCTGGGGCAAATTTAAATTTATCGGTTGCCTTAGGCGGTATCATGGCGTGCGGTGCGATTTATGCGATGATTGGCTTATTGGTGATGAAAACAGGTGTGGCATGGATTGAAAAATTGATGCCACCGATTGTTACAGGGGCGATTGTGATGATTATTGGGCTAAATCTTGCCCCTGTTACCATCAAAGGCGTATCTGGCAATCAGTTTGACAGTTGGGTCGCCTTGATGACGGTGCTGTGTATCAGTGGTGTGGCGGTGTTTGCTCGGGGCATGGTTCGAAGACTTTTGTTGTTAATTGGCTTAGTTTTGGCGTATGTTGCTTATTTTGTGTTAGCCAATGTGATGGGATTTGGTACACCGATTGATTTTGCACCGATTGCCAATGCACCTTTGTTTGGTTTGCCAAATTTTTATCACCCAACGTTTGACATGAATGCCATTATTTTAATCGCCCCTGTAGCGTTTATTTTAGTTGCCGAAAATTTGGGGCATATCAAGGCAGTGGAAGCAATGACAGGTCAAAGCGTGTCGCCTTATATGGGGCGAGCGTTTTTTGCTGATGGGGCGTGTACCATGTTGTCAGCTGGCTGTGGCGGAACTGGCGTTACCACTTATGCCGAAAATATTGGCGTGATGGCGGTAACAAAAGTGTATTCTACCACCATTTTTGTGGTGGCAGGTTTGGTTGCGGTATTATTGGGTTTATCACCAAAATTTGGGGCGATTATTCACAGTATTCCGTCAGCCTTGCTTGGCGGTGCGTCTATTGTGGTGTTTGGTCTTATCACCATTGCAGGTGTCAAAATTTGGCAAGATAACAAAATTGATTTTAGCCAAAATAGCAATCTGATTATCGGTGCGGTAACGCTGATTATGGGGGCAGGAGATTTTAGCTTGCATATTGGACAGTTTAATTTGGGCGGTATTGGCACAGCGACTTTGACCGCCATTGTGTTAAATTTGGTGTTAAATCGTGCTAAATAATCTAAAACCAAAATATAAAGCTATTTTATAAGTTGGGTAGGGCTTGCGATACCCAATAAATGCTTGTTAAATGTTGGGTATCATGCTTTTATAAAAAAGGATTTGCCACTTCGGTAACGTTGGCTTGTTGTTCTTGGGCAATTTGGGCGTGGTCAATCTGACTTGCCCCATTTTTTTGCAAAAAATCCACCATTTCGGCAAATTGTTGTTGCAACTGTTTGGCTAATTCAAGGCTTTGTTTGTCAATGGTAAAACTGGCATTGCCATACATATTGACTTGGTCGCCTTGATTTTCAAAGGTGATTTCACCAACATCGGTGCTGATACTGACAGATTGGCTGTCGTTTTGAAAGGGTGCAAAATTACTCATGATTGTTCCTTATTAATTTTTTTTAAATAAGTTGTTAAAATTTAATGGTCATTTTGTTGGATTTAATTTGATAGTTAAGTGTGGGAAAGCTGTCCACGCCAGTGCGTTCGTATAGCTGTTGCAAACTTAAAATATCCGTTTGTTGACTGGCATCGTTGGGCGTGATAAAGGCAACCGCTTGATTTTGGCTTGGAAAATACACCGCCTTATAAAAATGGCTTGGCACAAGGATACGATTGTTAATTTTGTTGATTCTAGGGCTTAGGTAACTAACCCCTGTAACCACGTAGGCTTGACCGTATTGATTGGTGAGTTCTCTGACCTTTTGTTCAATTTTTACCCAATTTTTTTGGTTATTGTCTGGGTGCTGTGGGGCGATATTGGCAAGGCTAAAACTGTCAAACTGTGAATTTTTGTTTGACATATCGGCATTTGGGGCAAGGTGTCCACGGTCGTAACCTGAATTTCTATAGTCCGCCAACTCACTACGCAACGCTGTTGGCAAGCGTGATTCTGCATGAAAATTATTTTCTCGTGGCAACTGTTTAGCATAGGTCAAACGTTGACGTGTCAAATATTCTGTTACCCAAATCGGCGTGCGAGAAATGCCCGAATACATCACCGCAAAGCCATCAAAACAAAGCGGATAGCTGTCTTTGACAAAGTTGGCAGGCAGGGTCGGCTGTGTGCTTTGCAAAAACTGTTGTTGGCATTGTTCAAAGCCTTTTAGCGTGGTTTGGCTTGGGGTTGTGGTGGATTGGGTTGGGGTTGTTTGGTTGCCACTGCTACCGCCTGTGCAAGCGGTCAAAAAAATTGGCAAACTTAACAGACTAAAAGCAAAAATACGCATGATATTTCTCGTTGTTTTTGTGGGTTTTGGTTGTTGGTTTACATTGAAAACTTTATCAATATTATATATCATGTGTCGAAATTTTTTACAAATTTTTATACGTTTAGGGTATCGCTGTTGTAGGTAAGTCTTGCCATGTTAAAAAAACTTCCGTTATGGATAAAAGTGGGCGGTGGCGTGTTGGCATACAGTGCAGGCTGTGTTAATAGCACGGCTTTGGTGGGGTTTACCCATCTGTCGGCATCGCACGTAACGGGTAATGTGTCTCTTTTTGCCACAGCCATCGCCCACAAAGACATCAAAATGCTGTTGATGGTGTGTGCGGTGTTGTTGTCATTTTTGTTTGGCTCGGTCATTAGTGGCTATGTCGTGGGCAGTACCAATCTTAAAGCAGGACGGCGTTATGGCACAGCTTTGAGCATTGAAGCGGTATTGTTAATTATCAGTTTGATGCTGTTTACCCAACATTCGTTTTTGGGGCATTTTTTTGCGACCATGGCGTGCGGATTGCAAAATTCTATGGTGGCGACTTATCGTGGAGCAGGGATTCGCACCACTCATTTGACAGGGTTAACGTCTGATATGGGGGCATCAATTGGCAACTGGTTGGCTGGGCGTGGTACAGACAAAAAAATGGTCATGTTTCAGGCGATGATTTGGTATTGTTTTTGTGGTGGTGGCGTTACAGGGGCGATTTTGTATGTCAAAATCGGCTATTTGGCGTTGATTTTACCGATTGTGATTGTGATTTCGTCCGCTATGTTATACCATTGGATTTTTTTAAAATGGGAAAAATTTCATCATGAACAACCCAACCTTTAAACGATTTTAAAAATCAACGCTCAGCAATCATACATTGTTTGGGCGTTTGTTTTTTGTTTACCGATGTGATACAAGCCCAGCGACCGTCTTGTTTTTCACTGCTGATACGGTACATAATCAAGGTTTGACCGTTAAGCCAACGGTTGGGAAATTCAATGTTTTCTACAGTGGCTTGGATAATACAAGGACTGGTGGTGGCGATTTTGTCCGATGTTGTCAAAATAGTTAAACGAATATTATGATGATTGGCGTTAAACGGTGTGTTAATTGGGCATTGCCCTGTCGCTTGATAAATACTTTCCACACGGTTTTGCACATTTTGTACGATGTCTAGGGTTTCAAATAATACTTCGTTGGCTTTTTGTTTGGCAAAAATCGGCAAAAACTGCACTTGAATAACCATCAATGCAAAGGCAAAAAAGCCAAACGCCAACCCCATGCCCACAGGGCTGACTTGCCCTTCATAACGCAGATGATTTAATTGGCGTTCCACATCGTTTGGGTACATCTCAATCGCATCGGCAATCTCTCGGCGAGCGGTGCGATAATAATAAGCATCGCACCAACGAGCGACCATAAATGCCCAAAATAACCAAACTGTCATGCCAATACCAAAACGAGTAAACATTTGTAAATTTGTTGGCAAAGAAGTAATAATCAAAAATTCACAAATCACCAAAATAATCGTGATATTGAGATGAATAAATGACCAGCCAGCGACCGAATACACCACGCTGTCCAAATAGCGTTTTCGGTACAACAGCCACGAAAATGTCATAAAAAACCCCGCCCAATGCCATTTTGCCGAAAGCCTACCAGCATTGTCAAAATCTTGAAAACGCTTTAAATAATACGCCTGTGAACGCTTGCCAATAAAAGCTTTGTCGTACATCAAACGCTCAGCATCGGTAAGCTGTGGCTGATAAAAAGGCGGTGGCGAAGTGGTTTCTATAAATAACATGAGTGAATTTCTGGTCGTTTTTAGTGATTTTAATTATGACAGCAATCGCATATAATAGCGTAATTTTTTTAAGATGATTAGATTTTTTTATGAATATACCAAATTTTAACCAAAAAAACCTTGATTTATCAACACAAGTTCAACAATCTATCAAAGATGATATTGAATATGCCAAAATCAAAACCAAAGTGATGAAAGATGAAGTGGCGGACGTGGCGACACACACGCCAGAACATTTACGCAAAATCAATACCTTTATGAAACGAAAAACCCACATGGGCAAAAAAGCCGAAGTGGGGCTGACGGACGATTATGCACGTTATTTTGTGCAAGATTTATCCGAAATTGGCGATATGAATATTGACAAAATTGATAATTTGCGAAATTTATTTGACAATCCGAACAATCCTTTGACCCTTGAAATCGGTTTTGGCATGGGGACAAGTTTGGTAGAAATGGCAACCGCCGAGCCAAATCGCAACTTTGTCGGCATTGAAGTGCATGAAGCTGGCTTGGGTAACTGTGCATTTTTGGCAGGTGAGCAAGGTTTGACAAATTTAAAATTGATTAGTGGCGATGCCATTGAGCTGATGAACCAGTTGCCCGCACAGCATATTGATACGGTGCAGTTGTATTTTCCAGACCCTTGGCAAAAAAAGCGTCATTACAAACGCCGTTTTGTCAGTGGTGAGCGTATGGCGGTGGTGGAGCGAGTGTTGACGACAGGCGGACTGTTTCATTCGGCGACCGATTGGGAGCATTATGCGTTTTGGATGCTGGAAGTGATGGATAGTTTGGCAGGGTTTGACAATGTGGCTGGCAAGGGACAGTTTTTGCCAAGACCTGATTTTCGTCCGATGACCAAGTTTGAAAAACGAGGGATTGATGAAGGGCGAGCGATTTATGATGTTTTGTATAAAAAAATTTCATAAGATTTAAAAGGAAAAATTATGTTTAGTAATCCTGTGTATATCACTTTCGCACTGTATTTGATGATGGTGCTTGGCATTGGTTTTGTGGCGTATTTTGCCACACGCAATTTTGATGATTATATTTTGGGTGGGCGAAGTCTTGGTAGCTTTGTTACGGCAATGTCGGCAGGTGCGTCCGATATGTCAGGCTGGCTGTTGATGGGGCTACCGAGTGCGATTTATTTGAGTGGTTTAAGTCAGTCTTGGATTGCGATTGGGCTGGTGATTGGGGCGTATTTTAACTGGTTGTTGGTCGCTGGGCGTTTGCGAGTGTTTACCGAATTTAACCAGAACGCTTTGACTTTGCCTGAGTATTTTTACCACCGTTTTGGCAGTAATAACAAACTGATGAAAATCGCCACCGCAGCGATTATTTTGTTTTTCTTTACTATTTATTGTGCGGCAGGCGTGGTCGCTGGTGCAAGGCTGTTTGAAAGTTTGTTTACGGATATGGATTATGTAACCGCCTTGTGGCTTGGGGCTGGAGCGACCATTATTTACACCTTTATCGGTGGGTTTTTGGCGGTGAGTTGGACGGATACCATTCAGGCAAGTTTGATGATTTTTGCCTTACTACTTGCCCCTATGATGGTGTATTTAAATCTAGGCGGTATGAACGAAATTCACGGTGCGTTGGCAATCGCAAGCCAAGCCAATGGCATTGAGTATGATAGTCTGCTGTTTGGCACAAGTTTTGTCGGTATTTTGTCGGCGGCGGCGTGGGGCTTGGGCTATTTTGGACAGCCACATATTTTGGCTCGTTTTATGGCGGCAGAAAGCGTCAAATCGCTTAGCAATGCTCGCCGTATTGGCATGACGTGGATGGTGCTGTGCCTTGGCGGTGCAGTGGCGGTCGGTTATTTTGGTTTGGCGTATTTTACCACGCACCCAGACTTAGTCGCCCAAATGAAAGATGCATCAGGTGCGGTCAATAGTGAACGAATTTTTATCGCTTTATCCAAAATTTTGTTTAATCCTTGGATTGTTGGCATTGTATTGTCAGCAATTTTGGCGGCGGTGATGAGTACCTTAAGCTGTCAGTTGCTGGTCTGCTCAAGTGCGATTACCGAAGATTTTTACAAAGGTTTTTTACGTCCCAATGCCAGTCAAAAAGAGTTAGTGTGGATAGGTCGTTTGATGGTGTTATTGATTGCTATCATTGCCATTGTTATCGCTTATAATCCAGATAGCAAGGTGTTAAGCCTTGTGTCAAATGCGTGGGCAGGTTTTGGTGCGGCGTTTGGTCCTGTGTTGATTTTGTCTTTATTTTGGAAAAAAATGACCGCACATGGGGCATTGGCAGGTATGATTGTCGGTGCGATTACCGTTGTCGCTTGGAAACCTTTGACAGGCAGTGAATTGTACGAGATGATTCCGGGCTTTATTTTGGCAATTTTGGCGATTTATGCCGTTTCTATGTTTACCAAAAACAGTGATGACGTGGAAAAACGCTTTATTGAAGCCAATCAAGCCTATAACAATGCCAAATAACCGTTTGAAAATTTTAAAAAAAGGACACGCATGCAACAGTTTTTTATCAAAGCATGGCAAAAACAAGCGATTTGGCTGTGGTTATTTTTGCCGATTGCTTGGCTATATCGATTGGTGATTTGGCTCAATAAAAAACTGTATGAGCATGGGCTTAAGCCAAAATATTATCCAAGCGTGCCTGTTATCGTGATTGGTAACATTACGGTAGGCGGTAGTGGCAAAACGCCTTTTATCATTGCATTGGTGCAATATTTACAACAAAAAGGCATTAAGGTGGGCGTGATTAGCCGTGGTTATGGCGGTGATAGCAGTATCATGCCCACCATTGTATCGCCCACATCAACGCCCAGTCAAGTGGGCGATGAGCCTTGTCTGATTGTGCAGACCACAGGCGTGCCGATGGCGGTCTGCCCCAATCGTGGACAGGCGATTGATTTGTTGTTACAACAGCATGACGTTCAGTTAATTTTGGCGGACGATGGCTTACAACATCATGCCCTAGACCGTGATAAAAACTGGATTGTCGTGGATACCATGCGTGGTTTCAGTAATAAACAATTGTTGCCAGTTGGTTTTTTGCGAGAACCGATTGCTCGGTTAAATCAAGAAGATACTGCCGTCATTTATCATGTTAATGAAAAAACCAAACAGCAGTTTGTTAATAAACCGACCATGCAACTGCAACAACAGCACATTGAGCCATTGTTTTTTAACAAACAAAGTTTTATTTTTTTAACCCCGCAAACTGCCAAGCAAGTCATCGCCATGACAGGCATTGGCTATCCACAGCGATTTTTTGAAAGTTTGGCAGAACTTGGATTTGATGTCATCAAAATGCCAAAAAACGACCATCATCAATTTAGCCTAAGCGATTTTGATAATTTGCCAAATTTGCCAATCGTTGTAACCAGTAAAGATGCAGTAAAATTACGGATTTTGTGCCAACAGCATGAGATTGCCGAACGAATTTGGGTGTTGCCCGTGGTGGCAGTGTTAAACGATAGTGTTTATCAAATTTTGGATACGCAGTTAAGTGAGCTTGGTATTCATGTTAAATCCACTTTGTAAACAAACATAAAAATTTTGCTACATTTTGCTACATAAAACCCATTCACTTCATATTATCATATACAAAAAATGCTAAGTAATTGCATTTATTCAATTTTATAATTTTTCTAATCAAAATTGTAAACTAAAAACGATAATAATAATTACAAGGTGGTTTTGCATTTTTATTGTAAAATTTATTTTAAAAGCGGTTGTCAAAATTCATTATTTAAGTTTGGTTTTTTTATGTCTGTTTATCTAAAAGGCTGGTTGTTGCTCGGTATGGTCGCTTTGACAGCGTGCCAACCTGCGACCAAACCCAAAGATAACGCCCATAAAGACACCACTTCTACCCCAAAACCGCTTGCACAATTATCACAAAACCTTACCCAAAATTTACCAAAATATCATCTGCACATCGCTGCCGCTCCCAATGTCAAATTTGCTTTGCCGATTATCGCCAGTGAGTTTAAAGAAGACAACCCAAATATTGATATCACCTATAGCTTTGCCCCATCTCGGGTGATTTTAAACGATGTCAAAGACTACAGACAGCGATATGATATTGTACTTGCGGACAATCAAGTTGTTCCTTTTGAGATTGCCACCAAGATTCTCAATCAAGCGAGCAAAACCTTTACTTATACGCAAGGCGAGCTGGTCGTATATAGCAAAAAATATGACATGACAAGCAGTCCGACAGCGACTTTTGATGGTCTATTGATGGATAATCAGCCGTTTTCGGTGGTGGTGGGCGATATGGAAAATTTGTCCTACGGCATTGCGACCAAAGAATGGCTTATCAATCAAAATCTATACCCACGCATTGAGCAAAATTTGATAGTAATTGACAATTTTTTACAAAGTGTGGAAATGGTAAATGCTAATCAAGCGGATTTTGCGATTGTCAGTCTAGGACAAGTGCTAAATGACAGCCGTGAATTGACCGTAAAAAGTGCTTCACAGCAACATTCTTATGCTGTTTTGCCAAAAAACAGCTATCCTGCCATTTATCAAGATGGCATCGTGTTAAAACAAAGCGATGCCAGCCAAAAATTTGTGGATTATTTACAATCCACCAAAGCCCAAGAAATTCTGAATGACGCAGGGTTTTTACCGATTTGCCAACAGACCAGTCTGTTACCTGCGTGCAAAGAAAAATCTTGATTTAATGATGATTTAAACAATCACTTGACGGATTTGTTCGGCAAGTTTAGCAAGCTCTTCATGATTGGCAGTTTTGTCTTCATGTTTGCCAATCTCATGCACATGAGTTGGGATTAAATGCACATGATAATGAAACACCGATTGTCCTGCCTGTGCGTTGTTCAGTTGCATTTGTACGATGCCTTCGGTATTTAGTACTTGGCGTTGGGCTTGCATGACCTTTTGGGCGGTGCTAAAAACCGCTTGCAGATAATCGGCAGGCATATCGGAGAGTTCCACCGCTTCGCATTTTGGAATTACCAACGCATGACCTGTCGCCATCGGCATGATGTCCATAAACGACAAGGTTTTGTCGTCTTCATAAATTTTGTGGCAAGGAATTTCGCCACGAATGATTTTTGCAAAAATATTTTGATTATCGTAAGCCATTGTTTTTCCTTATTTTTTATCAAATAAATCTAAAACCGTTTCATTAATAATAAACTGCCGAATATCGGTCAGCATGGTAACATCATAATTATGCACAAAGGCAACGCTCAAATCTCGGCTTGGGTCGCACCACGCCATAGAGCCGTTGTAGCCTGTATGCCCAAAGGCATTATCTGCGTCTTGGCACACGCTAAATACCCGATGATAGCCCAGTCGCCAATTCATCACCGCAGGCATAACACGGTCGTATTGGGCGTTTTGAATGGCGGTAAATTTGTCAAACCAATGTTCATCAATTAGCCGAACACCGTCAATCTCACCAGCATTGGCAAGCATGGCATAAATTTTTGCCATCGCAAAACTGCTTGCGACCACATTGGCGGCAGGGATTTGTGATTTTAGGGTATCGGTTTGATAATAATCAAATTCTCGGCTTTGTTTTGGTACAAGGGACGCTTTATAATCCGCCATGTCAATTTTGCGAATATTAAAATAAAGTTGGTTAATTGCTTGCGTGGTTAATGGCTTGTCAGTGTTTTTATTGACTAATTTTTGCCAACAAGCATAACACGGCAAACTTTGATAAAAAGCCAACGTTTGTTCGCTGTCATTGACTAATACAGGTTTGGTGCGAGTGCTTAAATTTACAACTCGTTCTGGCACGGCGATTTTGTTTAATTTTTCTAAATTCAATTTAAAATAAACTTCACCAACGATACCAAGCGGTTCGCACAAATAATTGTCTAATGCCTGTTGCAAGGTCATGTTGGTAACTTGCTCAATCAGACCGCCCAACACCCAGCCTGAAACCAACGCACTGTAAGCGACAAATTTGTCATTGTTTTCGTTGTCTTGTTCATCAAATGCCAATTTTTTTGGGCTGACCGCCATTTTGGCGACTTTGTTGAGCATGTTTTGCCAATCTTGCACATCTTTGGCATTATCGGTTACGCTCGTGATGTCAAACAACCCTGCTTCATGGCTTAACACATCAGCAAGGGTAATATTTTGTTTACTATTTTGAGAAAAATCTGTCCAATATTTACCAATCGGTTCATCATAATTTAACAGACCGTTGGACACCAAAATATGAATTAACGTTACCAAAACGCCTTTGCCTGTGGAATAGTTGAGCGATAAGGTATGATTGTTCCAGTTAGTTTCGTCAGCGATATGCGTTTTGCCAAAATTAAGCTCGCTTACAGGTTTGCCATGATGAAAAATGGTTAAACTACAGCCACCACTTGCTTGGTTTAGGTCAAATTGATTGACAATAGACTGTAGTTGTTGATTGATTGCTTGATAATCCATGTATTGATAATCCATGTAATTGTTACTTTCCTAAAGCTTTAAACATTAATCTGTAATTTTGTGTGCCGTCAAATCTTCAATATGCCCCAATACGTGCGGTTTTGGCGTATTGACATCATACACACCGAAGGTAATATTTTTTTCGCTGTTGTCATATTTGGCAATAAATTCCACTTCAGAGGGCAAAAATACAGGCAATTTAAAATCTACATCACAACGAAACGCCTTTGACAAATCGTCCAACTGTGCCAAACATTTGGCTTTTGTCCACATACCGTGAGCGATGGCTTTGGGAAAACCAAAGGCTTTGGCGGAAAGTGGGTGCAAATGAATCAGATTAAAATCGCCTGAAACAAAGGCATAACGGCGACCGATATCTTCGCTGATTTCCCAAAATTGGTGCATATCGTTTTCGTCTAAGGTCGGTTTTGGCGTGATTTCAGTTGGTTTTTTGGCGGTTTTTGGCTTTTTTTGACGTGATAAATAAGTAGATGTACCTTCCCAAACCAGTTCATCATTTTCATAAACATGGGTGACAAAATCAAACTGCTTGCCTTTGTCGTGGTCTTGCAAATTGTCAAATTTGACCGTCATTTTAAACGTACCTGTGTCTTGGATACGGCGGTACTGCACGACACGGTTATGAATATGCACCAAGCCCAACATGGCAAACGGAAACGGCTCTTTTACCATCATATTCATCTGTAAACTTTGCGACAGCACGGCAAAATAGGTCGGTGGTACAAAACTATTATTGGCAAATCCACAAATCTTGCGATAATCGGTCAAATTATCATGGTCAATCACCAAACTATCCACGCTATAAGTGGCGGACGGTAGTTGACTTTTATCAAGTTTGTCATGGTCATTTATCGGTAGTAAACTTTTGATAATGTTGGCGTAGGTGGTGTGTGGCTTTGGTAATTGATTAAAATGTTGGTCTGACATAGATTTCCCTATAAACATAATGGCTTTCAAACTTGCCTATTATAATCCATATTGCACTTGCGAACATACAAAAATAATAGAAAAAATGTTATTTTTTTGAAAAAAAAGCGATTTTTAATTTTTTTAAACAAAAACGAAAAACAAAAAGGACACTGATTGTATCCTTTTTATTAAATCAAATTTAGATATTTTTTAAAAATTACTGCTCAACAAACGCTCTTTCTACCACATAATCACCTGTACCGCCCATGCGTGGTGAACATTTTAAGCCAAAATCGTCTAAAATTTCGGCAACGTCTTTATTCATTGACGGACTACCGCACAGCATGGCTCGGTCGTTTTCTGGGTTAATCGGTGGCAAGCCAATATCTTCAAATAATTTGCCTGATTTCATCAAATCGGTCATACGCCCTTGATTGCGGAACGGCTCACGAGTTACAGTTGGATAATAAATCAATTTATCTTTGACAAATTCGCCCAAAAGTTCATCTTCAAACAACTCTTTTTCAAACATTTCACGATAACCAAGCTCGCTGACATAACGCACGCCATGTACCAAAATCACTTTGTCAAATTTTTCGTACACTTCTGGGTCACGAGCCAATGACAAAAACGGTGCAAGCCCTGTGCCTGTCGCAAGCATATACAAATGTTTGGCATTTGGGTTTAAATCGTCCAAAACAAGCGTACCTGTCGGTTTTTTGCTAACGAGCAATTTTTCACCGACTTGAATGTGTTGCAAAATAGAAGTCAACGGGCCGTCTTGCACTTTGATAGAATAAAATTCTAACTCTTCGTCATAGTTTGGGCTTGCGATAGAGTAGGCACGCATGAGCGGTTTGCCGTCTACTTCTAGTCCAATCATGGCAAATTCACCATTACGAAAACGCAAGCCATCGTTGCGAGTGGTTTTAATGGTAAACAAAGTTTCATTCCAATGATGAACATAAGTTACCGTTTCTTCATAAAATTTTGCTAAAATTTTTGCACGAGCATCGTTATTTTCTGACATAAGTTTACCTTTCTTGTCGTTTTTAAAGTTTTTTAAATAAAAATGGGAAAATGATTGGTTGAAATCAAAAGTTTGTATATCATACCAAATTTTTGTCAAAAAAAGGTAGTTTTGCTATAAAAAAATGGCATAATATTAGAACTTGTATTCATAACATCACGCATTAAAAATTCAAATTTGTATAAGAAAGCCCATTTATGCCAAATATTACCGCAACTTTTCCCATTATCGGCTATGTGCGTTCGCCACTTCGTCAAAAATTTGGCATTCCACGTCAACCCAATTTGGTCGCTGTGCCGTCTGTGATTGAGTTTTTGCCACCGTTTAACAATCCGCAAGCCTTTGATGGTATTGAAGATTTTAGCCATTTGTGGATTTTGTGGCAATTTCATCAAAATCGCATTGCCGATAACGAACATTTTTCCGCTCAAATCCGCCCGCCACGTCTAGGCGGTAACGAAAAAATTGGCGTTTTTGCCAGTCGCAGTATGTACCGACCGAGCAATATTGGGCTGTCGGTGGTGGCGTTGGATTATTTTGACCCAAAAACAGGGCAACTGCACATCATCGGTGGCGATATGTTAGATGGCACGCCTGTGCTAGATGTCAAGCCATACATCGCTTATAGCGATAGCATAGCGACTGCCAATAGCGGTTTTGCACCGCAAAAACCTGCGACCAAAACCGTGATTATCAGCGAATTTGTTTACACAAAATTTGAACAATTTATCCATCAAAATAGCCTAAGCAAAAAAGATATTGCCATCATTGAGCAATTGATTGCCCAAGACCCACGCCCAGCATATCGGCAAGTGTTGGACAATCGGCAATTTGTTATGCAATATAAAGATGTTGATATCACTTTTTTGCAAACCGATAATCAAACTTTGTCCATTATTAATGTGGTAAAAGTTGAAAATTGAGCGTTTTTTTGAAAATCCTTAAGTTTTTTGGGGAATATTGCTGAAATCTTGCCACAATGCGAAATTTTTCACAAAAAACAAGCGATTTTATCCAAAATTTTTAAGGTTTTTTTTGTCAAAATTCGGTATCATATGCCAAATTGATTTTTTAGCAAAGGTAATGTTAAATTCTATGAACAACATAACATTTACAAATCGCACTTTCAAAAAATTGGTGTTAGCAATTTGTGCGACAGCGTTTGCCATGTCGGTAACGGTTTCTGCTGTGGCGGCTGATGATACAAACACCATTGCCATTGATATGTCGGAATTGTCAACTACCAAAGAAGAAGTCGCTGTTTTACAAGTGCTGTCAGAGATTTGTCCACCCATGTTGAACAAAAAACAACAACAAGGCTTTGCAACGGCTTATAATGTTGAACTAAAAAATTTAATGCCGACCATCACCGACCCACGCATGGCGGTGCAGTATTTATCTACGCAACAAGATTATAAACAAATTTTGGAAGAAACTCGCCAATGGACGTTGGGTTTTTCTAATGCCGATAACAAACAAGTGTGTCAAGAGTTGGCAGATTCTGCAATTTAATGACGTATCATTGCATAAAACCCTGATTAATTTGGTTAATTAGGGTTTTGTTTTATGTTATTAAATATTTGCGAAATGTTACAATTATTTGATAAATATTGAATTTTTGGCTTTTTGTTTGTTGGTGGTTTTGGTAAGATAGCATTTTTTTAGGTATGAAAAGGGTAAGGTTTATGTACGCATTGAAATCTCGTCAATCATTAAAAATGGCGACAGTCATAGTAGCTTCTATGTTGAGTGTGTCAGCGTTTGCAGTGGCACAGCCAGAGCTGGATAACAATAGCTATATTTTGATGGATTATGATACAGGGATAATTCTCGCCCAAAAAAATGCCGACCAACCGTTTCCACCTGCGTCATTAACCAAAATGATGACCAGTTATATCATTGAGCAACGCCTATTAACAGGCAAATTACAAGAAAATGAACCTGTCAAAATGACCGAAGAAGCGTGGTGTCGTGGCAGTAGTGTGGAATCTTGTATGTATGTGCCTGTTAATACGACTGCAAGTGCGTTGGATATGTTAAAAGGCATTATCATTCAGTCGGGTAATGACGCTGCTAAAGCGATGGCACAACATATCGCAGGTAGCGAGCCTGCCTTTGCAGAGCTGATGAACCAAGAAGCCAAAAAAATTGGCATGACCAATACCCACTTTGTCAATGCGACAGGTTTGCCAGACAAAGGACATCAAGCATCTGCCAAAGATTTGGCACATCTTGCCAAAGCAATTATTCAAAATAGCAATAAATACTACCCATTATATTCTCAAAAAGAATTTACCTATCACAATATCAAACAAGGCAATCGCAACGCCTTGTTATATACCGACCCAACGGTGGACGGTTTAAAAACAGGTCATACCAATGAAGCAGGTTATTGTCTGGTCGCGTCTAGCAAACGCCAAGATATGCGTTTGATTTCGGTGATTATGGGTACAAAGTCTGAAAAAGAACGTGCCAACCAATCCCGAGAGCTGTTAGACTGGGGATTTGGGCATTTTACAACCAAAGTTGTCGCCCCTGCTGGACAAGCCCAAGGCGAAATTCCTGTGTCGTATGGCAAAGTGAATAATGTCGCAGTCAAAACTGCCAGTAATTTACAGGTTTTAACCGAAAAAATCAATCAAGACAAAATCACCACCGTTGTTAATATGCCAAAAACCGTCAAAGCCCCCATTCAACAAGGGCAAGAAGTCGGTACATTAGTTGCGATGTTAAACGGTCAACAAGTCGCATCTGTGCCGTTGGTTGCTGATGTGGCGGTGGAACAAGCAGGGATTTTTAAACGCATTTGGCAATATATTACCAGTTTGTTTTAATTCATCAATTAAAATATTGTGTTTTTGTAGGGGCTTATTGCATAAGCCCTTTTTTATCATATATGATAAATACGATTAACTGACCTTTTTAACAAGCTGGGTTTCGCTTAGTTTTTGGTTATATTCATTTACCAAAACGTCTTGTTTGGTTTCGTTAAGCTGTTCGGCTAGACGTGGAAAAATAAACGCTTCTTCATGTCGCATATGGCTGTCTAACTGATCAACCAACTCACGAATCAGTCCAGCACGTCTGCTATCTTGTGGTGTGAGTAGTGAAATATCTTCTACAAACTGTTCAAAATAATGATGTTCGTCAACGGCATATTGTAAGGCTTTTTCGCTAAAAGATTCATTGGCAGAATCGCCACGGTGCATGACCTTAAATGCAATGTATTCTTCGGCTTTTTCATGGGCAAAAAACTGTTGCCAAAGCGATTGAAATATTGTTTCTATGTCTGTTTCATTATTACTATTTATCAGTTGTTGTCCTAGGCTGCGAATATTTTCGTGGCTTTTTTGTAACGCTTCAATTAGTTTTGTCATAACATCACCTTTATTCATGTTGTCCTACATTAGCACCTATCACCATAATGCTAGCAGTTTTTTCTTACCTATAGGGCTTATGCATTTTTATTATTTCAATTTTTAAAATAAGACGCTAGATCGCTGCATACGCAGGGGTGACGGAAACCTAGAAATATTCGTCATTCCTGCGAAGGCAGGAATCCAATGTCTTTTGCGTAAGTCCTAACCTATTATTTTACACGATTATTGTTGGATTGTTTATGGCAAATTGCCCAAGACTGATGAATGGGCTTTTTAATGTCATAATCAAAACCAATCGTTTGTGAAGTTAATTCTATCACCGAATATCGCTCGCTTATCTGTTTATCAAGCTCAAATTTGGTAAAATTGTTAGAAAAATACAAAATACCGTCCGCTGTCAAACGGTTCATTGCTCGGTTAATCAGTGCCGTATGGTCTCGCTGTACGTCAAATGTCCCATGAAATTTTTTGGAATTAGAAAAAGTCGGTGGGTCAATAAAAATCACATCGTACTGCTCGGTATTATTTTTTATCCAATCAAACACATCATGAGCGATAAATTGATAATTTGGCAAATCTGGCAAACCATTTAACGCAAAATTTTTACGCCCCCAATCCAAATAATTTTGTGATAAATCCACACTGGTAACCGATTTTGCACCACCAAGCCCTGCATGAACGCTTGCCGTACAAGTGTAGGCAAACAGATTTAACACGTTTTTGCCACGAGAATTTTCCGCTATCATTTTGCGAATACTGCGGTGGTCAAGGAACAAACCTGTGTCCAAATAATCGCTAAAATTCACCAAAAAAAATGCACGTTGATTTTGGGCGGTCGGCTCGCTCACCACATAAAACTTACCTGTGTTGCCTTTTTTCTCGTATTGCTCATTGCCTGACTGTCTGGCACGAGTTTTGATAAACACTTGTTCACGATTGGCTTGCAACACTTCACGAATGCCAAGCAAGGCTAAATTAAAGCGTTTTTTGGCGGTTTCTGGTGGAATGGATTTTGGAGCCGCATATTCTTGTACATGAACAAAATTGCCGTAAATATCTACCGCTACTTTAAAATCTGGTAAATCCGCATCGTACACACGCAGATTGGTAACTTGTTGTTTTTTCGCCAATTTTTTTAGATTGGCAAGATTTTTTTGTAAACGATTGACAAAATCTTGCCCTTCTTCCACGTTAATTTCTCGTTTTTCAAAACGTTCAATCAAGTTTAATTCATGATTTTTGTTGAGTAATCCATAACGGAAATATACGGTAATCGCACCGTTATGGCAACGCAACGTTTTTGGCTCAAGAATGGCTAAAGTATCGGCTTGTTCAACTTTTGCCGACAAAACGCCTAAAGTAATTGGTGCTTGACTATTAGCAAATAAATGTTGTAATTTTTTACCAAGTCCTTGATACAATGGCTTAATCAATTCTTCTTCGCCAAGTCGCTCACCGTATGGCGGATTGGTGATAATCAGCGGATTTTTCCACGCATTGACTTGTTTTTCTACCGCAAGATTGAGCGTTGCCAATGAACGTTGTTGCAAGGTAATTTTGTTAATAATCGGTGTTAGCCCTGCCGCCATTAGGTTTTTGTGGGTCGCTCGCACCGCTTTTGCATCCATGTCAAAACCAAAAACGGCAGGCATTTCACCGTTTGCCATGCGTTGAATTTTGTCGTGAAAACGGCTTTGTGCGTCCGTTACCATATTTTGCCAAAGCGTGTCATCATGATGTTGCCACGCATAAAAACCGAACTGATTGTCCGCTTTATCAAGCCCAACGGCATAGTCCGCTTTCATCAGCAAGGCTTCAATCAGTAACGTGCCAGAGCCACACATCGGGTCAATAATCACGTCAAAATCTTTTTGATGAAAATCCACGCTGTAAAGTAGTGCAGAGGCAAGGCTTTCCTTAAGTGGTGCGTCCGTCATGGCGACACGGTAGCCACGTCTGTGTAGCGAAGTGCCTGATAAATCAAGGTATAGCTCGGCTTGCTTGTCATTTACCGTTGCAAAAATATGAAAATCTGGATTTTTGTCCACATTTGGGCGACTGCCGATTTTTTCGTTAAATTGGTCAGCAATCGCATCTTTGACACGGAGCATGGTAAATTGTTGGTTCGCTTGTACACGTTTATCAAGACTTAGACGAATGGCAAACGTTTGTTCAACGTTAAACAAATTTGTCCAGTTTACACTTTTGGCAAAAGTGTATAATTGTTCGGCAATATCATATTCTGTGTTAATATTTTTTTTGCCAAGTGGTAACAGTACACGAGATGCAACCCTTGACCATAGGCAGATTTGATAAATTTGAGCAAGCGTTAAATCAGCGGTCAAACGTCCTGTTTGTTTGATGTCGGTGTGAATGTTAAAGCTGTTTAATTCGGTTTGTAGCGGAATTTCTAAACCGTTAGCACAGGTGATAATGATAGGAAAATTAGAATTTTGTTGAGTTGTCATAGCGTTTGCCAAATTGGATAAAATAAAATTAATCGGTTATTTTATCACAATTTTCAGTTTTTTAGCATGAAATGATGTTATTTGGCAATTTCAGCGGTAAGAATGCGTGGGCTATCGTCATTTTTTTGTAACACCAATTGCATATGCGGATACGGTGTCAAAATCCCTTCATTATCAAGGGCTTGTTTAATCTGTTCTCGCATGATTTCTTTAATCACAGGCATACGAGCAACATGGGGCGGATTGACCCAAAACCGCACGATAAAATGTACGCCAAAATCGCCAATCTTGTCCACCGTTGCTGTTGGAGCAGGGCGATGAACGATTTCTTTGGTGTATTCTAACACTCGCAAAATCGCATCACGGGCTTGCTCAATTTCTGCCTCCAACGCAATGCGAACTTCAATGTCAAAGCGAATCAGACTTTTTGATGTTAAATTCACCACTTCCGCTGATGCGACCGTTGAATTTGGAAAAATCACCGTGATATTGTCCCTTGTCAAAATCTGTGTAGTGCGTAACGCAATCTGCACCACTTTGCCCTCTTGACCGTTGATATTGACCCAATCGCCTACCTGAAACGACTGCTCAATCAAAATGGTAATCCCAGCGATAAAATTCGCCAACGTGGACTGAGCGGCAAAACCCACTGCAATCCCTGCAATACCAAGACCTGCTACCACTGACACAATGTCAAAACCAAACTGTGCCATCACGCTTGCTATCCACAAAATAATAATCAACATGGATAACAAATTGTGCAACAACTGCTCAATGGACGCATTTAAGCCATAATTTTGGAGCATTTTTTCCATCAAATAGCCCAAATTATACCAAATCAAATAAAACAGCACCGACCAAATGCCTGCTTTGGCGGTGGCTTTCACCGTTTCTGGCTCAAAATCCAATTGGCTCATAATCGCAAGCAAACTGGTAAACAGCCATAATATACGAGCGGTGAGCATAAACGAATTGCGAAATTTGCTTTCAATTTTACCAAAACGGCTGTGTTTGATAATATACAAGGTCAGCCAATACATAAAACCCAAAATCACAAGCAAAATTAATATCTTAACGCCAACCTCTGCCATATTGGCAAAATAATACGACCAATTGACGACTTCGTCTTCTAACGAACCGCCAATCGCTTGGTAAAAATCCAAGTACAAATCGTTATAAATTTGCTCAAAAAATTTTTTTACATTTTTCATGAAAATTGCCAAATCTGGTGAAATGGATTAGGACTGTTGTAACAAGTCAAACAGTTTTTGCACATGACCTTTTGCCCTTACGTTGCGTAATTCATGCTGTAGTTTAGCATTTTTGTCAAAAACAAAGGTAGAACGCACGACACCAAGACTGGTTTTGCCGTATAATTTCTTTTCGCCAATCACACCAAAATATTGGCACAATGTTTCATCGCTATCGCTGATTAAGGCAAAATTGATGGCTTTGTTAATAATAAACTTTTGATGGCTTTTGACGCTATCACGAGATACGCCAATGATGTGATAGCCCAATTTGGCAAAAGCGTCTTTGTGTTCGCTAAAGTCTTGGGCTTGTACGCTACAACCTGCGGTGTTATCTTTTGGATAAAAATAAACAATCAATCCGATATCGTTTTTGGCGATGTAATCGGTTAAAATAAGTGTTTTGGTTGTCAAATTGTCAATATTGGTGTTGGTTACGGTTGGATTTTGGACGGCGGTTAGGGCAAAGTTTGGCAGTGTGATAGACATGGCGTATTTTCCTGAAAATTTACGATATTATACCGTTTTGATGCCCTGATTTGTCAATAAAACTTCGCAAATTTTTTATTGCATTATTTTTACAAAAAATTTAAAAAACATAAAAAGGTTATTTATGAAACTTGTTTGTCAAACGTGTACGCAGTTTTTACCAAAAACCGCTATGATGTGTCCAAATTGTGGTAGTCGGCATTTGTTTCCAGAAAATCAGTCGCCTGTGGCAGGGACGGATATGTCAGCAATGTTGGACGATGTGGGGGCAAAAGTTGAGCCATATCAAAATACGACAAATGTCGAACAAGTGGCGAATGAACCACAAGTTTATCAAGAAAAGGTTTATCAAGATAGCATTTCTCAAGAAAACCTTTCGCAAGAGCCTGTTTATCAAGAGCCTATTTATCAAGAGCCAGTTTCTCCAACACCCATTTTTGAACAATCAACTTATGATGTTGTAGGACAATCGGCTTTACCACCGACTTGTTATACCCATAAGCGAGCCAATCAAATGCAGTATACAGGCGTGTTTAAGCGGGGTTTTGCGTGGGTGATTGATTTGGTATTGGTGGCGGTGGTGTTGGGTCTTGGCTATCAATTTTTGTTGCCAGATTTGTTAAAAATGGCAGGCATGACGGCACTCAATGAGCCGACTTTGGCGGTGATTGCGTTGAATGTGTATGTGGTTTATATGGCGATGTTTACTTGTATGGCTCGTCAAGGCACGATTGGTAAAATGATAATGGGGCTTTGGGTGTTTGATACGGACGGTCATCGGATTGGGTTTTTTCATGCAGTTTTGCGTGAGATTTTTAAGGTGTTGTTGTTGCCGTTGTTTTTTGTGGGGTGGTTTACTGCTCGTAAACAAAATTTGGCGGATTTGATTACCCAAACGGTGGTTTTGTATGACCCAAGCTAATAGTTTGTTCTAAAAGGAAAAAATAATGCGTTATAACTTAGATTTTATCAGTGATGATGATATTTTTAATCATGTCAAAAACACGATTGAAAAATATCGTTCTATTATCGGTTTAAAAGAATTTCAAAAAAATATCATTGACCCCATCAAATTAACCTGTGATGCTAAAATTTATCAACAATCTTTGGAAGATATTATTGAAGTAGAAGTCATTCGCCAGTTGGATAAGTCCAATAACAATCACATCGGATATTTTCACCAAAATTTATTTCAGTATATTGACGGTTGGGAAGTGCCAAAACAGGGCTTGAAACTGCTTCTTGAAATCTAACCAAATCCATCTTAGAATATCCAAATGAACAAATTAATTAGTATCAACGAAGCATCAAAACAACTTGGCGTATCTATCTCAACATTACGTAGATGGGGCAAAAGTGGCATGCTTGTTGCCCAAAGAACGCCAAAAGGACACAGACGTTACGATAAGTACTAGAATGACCCTAATACGTGGACACATCATCGCCCTAGACCCAACGAATAAACAAGCAACCTACTTTGCAAAGGCTTGCGGTGTGGCTCGTCTTGCCTATAACTGGGCGTTAGATAATTGGCAAAAACAATACCAAGCCGATAAAACTTATCGTGATGAATGCTTGAAAAATGGCATAGAAATTGACAAAAACCAGCTTAACCAGCCTAGTCAAGGCAAATTAAGAAAACAACTTAACGCCATAAAACGTGAAAAATTCCCCTTTATGCTCGAAGTAACCAAATGTAGCCCACAACTTGCCATCATGCAACTAGGAGACGCATTCAAACGCTTTTTTAAAGGTGAAAGCAAATACCCACAATTTCGCAAAAAAGGCGTAAATGACAGATTTAGCTTATCCAACGACCAACTTAGAATAGACAGCAAACGCATAAAAATCCCTAATTTAGGCTGGGTTAAAATGCGTGAAAACTTGCGTTTACAAGGCAAAATCCTATCCGCCAAAATCTTTAAACAAGGCGAAAAATGGTTTGTATCGGTTGCCGTTGAATTACAAGACATCATCAAACCACAACCCAAAACAGACAAACAAGTTGGTATTGATTTAGGAATAACAGACCTTGCCACCTTGTCAAATGGTGAAAAAATCCAAGCACCAAAACCATTAAAAAACAAACTCAAACAACTAAGACGATTGAATAAAAGTTTATCAAGAAAACAAAAAGGCTCTAAAAACCGTGAAAAGGCAAAAACCAAGCTATCACGGCTACACTTTAAAATCAGCAATATCAGAAAAGACTTTTTGCACAAACTGACCACTCATTTGGTAAAAAGATTTGATACCATTTGCCTTGAAAACCTAAATGTAAAAGGCATGGTAAAGAATAAAAAACTTAGCCGTGCGATTAATGATTTAGGTTTTTACGAATTTAAAAGGCAACTGATTTATAAAGCGAACCAATGGGGCAAGACCATTAAAGAGTTAGACCGCTTTTATCCATCAAGTAAAACCTGTTCATGTTGTGGCTTTATCATGGATAAAGCAGATTTAACGTTAGCAATGAGAAATTGGGCTTGCCCGAACTGTCAAACACTCCACGACAGAGACATTAATGCTGCGATGAATATTTTAAATCATGCAACTAAGGTTTTAACAATCTAATATTTTTGGCGGTGAGTTCCACCGTGTCAGCCTATGGAGTTGATGTAAGTCTTAAGTCAAATGACAAGAGCAAACAACGTTGAAGTAGGAAGAAAACGCTAAATTTGCTCTTGTGTAGATTTAGGTAGGTTTTTCGGAACGGCAGTCGTTGTATCAGGCTTTGGCAAAATTTGATGAAAATCAGTTAAAAATCCGAGCCAGTCGTGCTAAGACTTATTTAAATAGTGCCAAACGTGGTAAAGCTTTGCTTAACAAGGCATTAGAAACCCAATAATAAACAAAATTTAATTAATAACTTGTTGTATAAGTTCGTCCGAGAACATCATGCCAAAAATTTTTAGCAAAATTAATGTTAATAAAACAGCCAGCCCAACCATTAAAATCATCAATCAAGCGGTGATATTAGCCATCGTTTGGTTACTGCTTATTATTGGATTTTTGTTGGCAAATTATGGCAATCAACCCAAACTACAACGCTACCAACTAGAAATGGCAAGCCATACCACAGGCGTTGAAAAATTAAACTTGCTAAAAAATCACTGTGGCGACAAAGTCAGCCAAACTATCTACGACTACCGCAACGACCCAAATTTTACCATTGACAAAGCCTGTACCATTCTCACCGACAGCACCCAACGCCAAACCTTGCAACAACAAAGCCTTGCACAACTTAACAACATTCAAACGCAACTAAAAACCGCTTGGCAAGCCCAAAAACGCTCGCAACGCCAAACCGACCTTGTCAAAAACGAAACAGGCATTCAACTCGGAGCGGACAAACTCACCGACCGCAAAAGTTGGCTAAATCTCAACGACAACGGACAACTTGACAGCATTCACAAACTTTTGGCGATTAACACCGCCAATTTTAACGAAAACACCAAACAAAACTGGGCGATTTCGCTCATGGCGGTCGCTGATGGTAATCGTGGTTTTGTCTATAGCCAGTTGTTCGCCAGTCAGCCTGATATTGCCAAAACGCTGAACCAGTCGGCTCGCGATATTGCGTTGATTTATGAAGCCAATCGCAACCAACAAAAAGCCGAACAAGCGGATAAACTTTTGCCATTTTTTGGCTCAATCACTCATTTTGGCATGATGACGCAGTTGTTTATTTGGTCGTGGTTGGCATTTTTGTTGTTACATTTGCCGACTATTTTGCAGACAAGTTTTGGTAAAAATACACTCTTAAGCCACCCTGTGTCGCTGATAGGTTGGGCGATGATGGCGTGGGGCGTGGTGATTGCTGTTGTCAGTCATTTTGTGATTTTATCCATGCAAATAGGCGTAATTATCGCCTGTGTGGGGCTGTTTTGGCTGTTGTTGTGTCTATTTTCACCCATCAAAAAAGCGTTGGCAAAACATACAGATAACCGAGAGTTATTGGCTTCGGTTTGGACGTATCCATTATTTGTCGGCTTTGTGGTGTTTGGTTTGTTGATTTTGTTTGATTTAAGCACACGCAGTTATTTGCCGTTACGCTATGTATTTTTGAACCATTTTAAAGATGTGTTTTGGTGTTTTGTGTTTGTAAGCCTTAGCCGTCCATTGGCGTTGTTGAGCAGTTTTTTGTTAAAAAAATTGATTGCAAACAATGTGTTACAAGTATTTTGGGCGAATGATAATTTTGCCAAAAAATTGTCTTATGTTTGGCTTACATTTTTGGCAACCGCCTTTTTATCGCTTGCGGTTGTCATGCACAACGACCCTGCCAAAGTATCCGAATTGGCAAAACTGTGGCTCATCGTATTTTTGGCGGTATTTTTGGCAATCAATCAACGCCAATTAATCAGCCAATTATTTTTAAAATCTAAAAAAATGACAGTTTTGTTGGCATTTGCGTTGCTTTTACCGATTTTGGCATTGTTAATCGCTGGTGAAAAAGGCACGATTCTGGTATTTTTGTTTGGTTTTACTTTTTTGGTGGGCGTTGCCTTGTCCAACAAAATTTTTCAAATGGGCGGGCGTGGGGCGGTCATTGGCGTGTTGTCCAGTACGGCGATTTTGTTAATGGTGATGATGTTGTTGGTGAATTTAAGCGGTTTTGACGACCGCACCGCCGAGCGTGTCAGTTCGTGGATAAATCCGTTTATCGCCACCAACGACCAAATGGCGATTTTGCATTGGTTTCGTGAGAGCGTGCCGATATTGGGCTATGGTTTTGGTGATATTCCGTGGTGCGGTTATCAACTGACTGGCTGTCAAGGCGTGCCGATGCAGATGCAGTCGGATTATACGATTACGTCTGTGATGGCGGTGGTCGGGGTGTTTCCTGCGGTGGCGGTGATGGCGGTGTATTTTGGGTGGCTTGCGTGGATTGCTCGTCAGCAGATGGCGTTTGCCAATGAGCAGATGAAAAGTCGTTTGTTATCAAGTGGTTATTTTTTGTTGGCGTGGGTGATTTTGTTGTGGGTGGTTTTGACAGTGTTTCAGGCGTTGGTAACGATTTCGGGAAATTTGGGAATGTTGCCTTTGACGGGAGTTACCTTGCCGTTTTTGAGTTATGGGACGAGTAATTTGTGGTTTAATACCATTATGTTAAGTTTGGCGTTGTTTCAACCGAAATTGATGTTGGATAAAGGCAATTAAATGATAAAAGGCAAAACAATGTTAAAATCTAAAAACTTTAATAAATTACCGAGTATTGATAAAAACTATACATTTAAGAACTTTAGCAATAAAATTTAAACTTGCTATAAATCGCTAACGGCTTTTGCTAAAATATCTCTAATCAATAAATTTACTCAACATCTCAATAGGATAAAAATATGTTAAATATTAATATGTTCCAAGATAAACAAATTACTATTCCTAATACTGTCTTGCAATCTACTCATATTTCACCCAACGATGATTTAGAAATTCAATATCAAGAAAGCGTTATTATGCTCGTCCGTCAAACGGTTAAACCAAGCAAAAAATCACTGTTAGATTTTGCAGGTATTACACAAGGCTTGTATGGTAATACAACCGAAGAACGCCAAAAATATATGAATGAAGATTAGAATATTAAAAGGCTCAAAATGACCGACAACCAAAAAAACTTTAGAGTATCACAAGCCCTATACCGTACCATTTTAACCAACTTAAACGTCATTTTGGTGATATTTTTGCTTGGGCTTATCGCTTGGCTCGTCTGGTATCTATCGCCACTTACCACCGACAACAATACCTACAACGCCAAAAACTACGAATCTGCCCTAACCGTTGTCGTGGATAACTTTGTCAAAGCCGAAACCGCCAACCAAATCGCCCAAACTCAATCAAACGCCCAAAATTTAGACAATAAACTGTTTAACACTTGCGATTTTGCCAAACAAAAAACCCAACAAAACTATACCAAAAAAATCAGCCAAATTAACGAGCAACTCACCACCTTATTTAAACAAAAACAACTGGCTAGCCATTACCAAATCAACACCACAGGGCTATGGCAACAAGCCTGCGAACAACAAATCAGCGAAAAATCATTCAACTTTGCCCTAACCACGCTAAACAATCGCCAAAAACTGCAACAATTACAATGGCTTGAGCAACTGCCAAACCGCAAAAATAGCACCGATACCAGTCTGGTACGCTTGCCAAATAACTGGTTGACCCAAACAAATCCTTGGTACGGTTTGTCAGGTTGTGTGTATCTCAAAACACCGAAAACCGCCACCAATCAAACAGGTTATCTGTACGTGGACAACAATGCGACCAGTGATGAAAATATTAATAATGGGCTAATGCAACTGTGCAATCACCCAGATTTAATCCCAAAAAATGCCAATATTGACAACGCCGATTTTGCCAACACCCAAAACCAAACCAAAAATCAAGCCAATCAAAACCAACTAGAACAACTGGTAAACGCCCAAACATGGCTCAAACTGCTACAAAAACGCCAAGCAACCAGTCCAGAACAACTCATTCAACCAACTATTCAAGGGCAAAATCAAGGTCAAAATCAAATTGCCTTACCGCAAAACCTTGCCATGATGTATAGCGGACTTGCCAACATTCATGCCAAATATTTTGACAAACAACTGATTGATGCTTATCAAAATTATCAACAAAATCATGACCAGCGTAACTGGTGGCAAAAACTGACCGCACCACCGATTAACGCCATTGAACTTGACGGTTCGGATATCAAAATCGGCTATAATATGTCGCTTACCTTTGACCCTGCTATTCAAGCTCAAGCACAAAACGTGGCGGACTGCTTTACCAATAGCCCCAACGCTAGTCTTGATTGCAACACTTTGCTGTCAAATAATCTGCAAATGGTCGCCAGTCAAATGTACGAAAATGCATTGGTTCGCAGTGTCGGCATTGCGGTGATTGATGTCAAAACCCAAGGCGTACTTGCGTTAGCCAGTAGCGACTCAAGCTGTTATCGCCTTGATAATGGCGACACCCGTATTAAAGCAAATAATTGTCCAACGCTTTGGCAAAAAGATTGGAGCAAACAAAATCTTAACAATCATGCCCTGTATCAAAGCGTTTACCCAGGCTCAATCGTCAAAACCGTGCAAGCATTGGGGCTAGTGCGAGCCAATCCACGTTTTAAAAATCAAGGCTCTGCCGAATTTCGTTATTTAAAACAAGTGATGGCAAGTTCATCAACCGAGCGAGTGGCGAATTTTTTATTTTGCCAAAATACCACCAGTCAAATGACGTTATCAAGGGATAAAAATGGCATTTGCCAAGGGATTCCCGCCTTTAAAAAAGCCAGTGATGATATGGGCTGGAGTGCTAACTGTCTAACGGACGAAACACAATGCGGTTTTAAAGATTTGTTATTTGGCAAAAATTATGACAGCGACCCCATGCTTCAAAGTCGCTATTTTTCTGGCGTGCTTTTGACCGATGGCAAAAACGACTACACCCCAAAACAGCTACAGTTTAGCAAAACCCAAGTCGCAAACTGTGTCAAAGCCAATGGCGGTCGCATGAGCGGGGCGTGTCGCCAAGGCGGTGATGAGCTAAATAGCGTGATGAACCAAGTATTTGGGGCGGGCAATGCCAAAACGTCCGTGCTAGGGGCGAGCGATATGTTTGCCAATCTGTTGATTGCTGACAATGGCGACAAACAGCGTCGTGGTGTGCATATCATTGATGATTTGTGGGGCGTGCATCAAATTCCACTACGCCCAAAAGCATGGCGTGGTGATGCGGTGGGGCAGACCGATGATTTGGGGCTGTTGCCTGTGCGGATTAGCCAGTCGGACGCAAGGGCGACTTTGAGCTTGTTATCAGGCACATTGCTTGCAGGCACTGGCTTAAGTGGTCACAACGGTACAGCTTACACAGCGTGTACACAAGCGATTGGCAGCTGTGCATGGACGGCTGGCAAGGTGGTCGGTAAGACAGGCACACCAGGCTTTAATTTTCCGATTGTCAAAAATGGCAACAGCGTTTATACGCCCAATGTTACGGTGAATATGGTGGCGAACGCTTGTAACCGTGTGGACGGCAAAATCAATGCCAATATTTGCCATACGCGTCCTTATAAGTGGTTTGTGTATGGATTAAAAGATAAAAATGGGCAATGGGATAAAGCGGTGGCGGTGTTGGTTGAGCGGAATTTTGCCAAAAATGGTTTGGTTGATGACCCAAAAGACGGCATTAATAGAGCGGTGCAAGCAGGAATGATTTTGGCAAAACAAATGTATGATTAATTTTACAAGCCTTGATTTAAAATCATACCAAAATAGATTATAATGACCCAACCATTCACAAAACACGATTTTAGAACCTGTATTCATAACGTTTTTGCAATGAAAAATGCGATAAATCGCCAGCTTTTCAAGGAAAAAACGCAGACTGATAGTCATTCTATCAGACAAGTTTTTGACGAAGAAAAGCAAGATTTAGCCATTTTTCATGCAAAAGCAAATAAATATTTAGTGAAAAACCTGTAAGATTTTATGGCGTAATGTTGTGAATACAGGTTCTTAACAAACGGAAAAAAACAATATGCAATCGCCAATTAACCTAAGCAGTTTGCCAAATAACCTATCAGACATTGAATTTGACGACAGTCTGGACGACTTTGACGAAGACAGTCATTTTGAACAAATAGACACAGATAACATCATCGTGCATGATAATATGCTAGACGCTGACGAACTGGTTCAACTCAACCACGAATTTGACGAAGCCATTCAATCACTCAAAACCATTCGTGATTTTATCCGTTTTTGTATCAGCAAATTGCGTGAGCATGACGTGGTGGTCGCCCAAGGCACAACAGACGTATTTGCCGAAGCAGGCGCGATTGTGTTACACACCTTGTCATTACAATGGTCGGCTGATGAGCAGATTTTGGATTGTCGTTTGACCGACAGCGAAAAAACCGAAGTTTTGACCCTCTTACAACGCCGTATCGTGGAGCGAAAACCGCTTAGTTATCTGATTAATTTGGCGTATTTTTGCGAATTGCCGTTTTATGTTGATGAGCGAGTGTTAATCCCACGTTCACCTATCAATGAACTGATTCGTCAGCAGTTTTATCCGTATTTTGAAAGCAATGATTTGGTTCAAAAATTGAGTGGTAGCAAAAAAGACCCACAATTTTTTGAACATGGTCTGGACGAAAAACAACTGGCACAACCTGAGCGAATCTTGGACTTGTGTACAGGTTCTGGCTGTATTGCCATTGCGTTGGCAAGCCGTTTTCCAGATGCCTTTGTTGATGCCAGCGATATTGACAAAAACGCCCTTGAAGTGGCAGGCGTGAACGCCAATCACCACGAAGATATCACCCATCAGTTAAACTTGATTGAGTCGGACTTGTTTGCCAAAATCCCTGCCGAAAATCAGTACGATTTAATCGTTACCAATCCGCCTTATGTGGATTCGGCAACGATGGCGGACTTGCCACCTGAGTTTTTGTACGAGCCTGACCATGCCTTGTCCGCAGGGCAGGACGGTTTGGATATCGTTCATCAAATCTTGTTCCACGCTCCAGATTATTTAACACGTGATGGTCTATTGGTGTGCGAAGTGGGCGATAGCGAATGGGCGTTACGCCAAGCCTATCCCGACATTCAGTTTGATTGGCTGATCTTTGCCAATGGTGGTAGTGGTGTGTTTGCGATGGACTTTGACGAATTGATGGAAAACCGTGAATATTTTCGCCATTATGTAGAAAAATTAAACAAACTTTGATTTTAAAAGGGCTTTACCATGAGTATTGATTTTAGTGCAAAACGTTTATCTTATGAACAAGGCGAACTTGATGAACAAGGCTTGCCCACCACGCCTTATCCGTTAATCCAAAATTGGGTAAACGAAGCCCTAGAAAAGTACCAAGGCGAAGCCTACGCCTTTTTTTTGGCGACTTGTGGTGATGACAATTTGCCATCGGTGCGAACGCTGTTGATGCGTGAAATTGTATCGCTTGACGATGACAATATCGGCTTGATTTTTTATAGTAACTATGACAGCCAAAAAGGGCAAGATTTGGACAATAATCCCAATGCTGAAGCCTTGTTTTTTTGGGCAAGTTTAGAGCGTCAAGTGCGTTTGACAGGCAAAGTGAGCAAAATTAGCCGTGAACAATCCGCCCAATATTTTCACTCTCGCCCAAAAGACAGCCAGCTAGCGGCATGGGTCAGCACGCCACAAAGTGGTGTAGTCGCCAGTCGTGATGTGATGAATGAGCGGTTTGAAAATTTGGCAAATCAATACCAAGATAGCGAAATTCCATTGCCAGATTTTTGGGGCGGTTATCAATTAACGGTTGAAAAAATTGAGTTTTGGCAAGGACGAGCCAACCGTATGCATGACCGCATTGTTTATCAAAAAAATGGCGACAATTGGCAAATTTTGCGTTATTTGCCTTAGCCTTTTTTTGCTTTTTGGGTGTTGTTTGAGCGACTTAAATTTTCGGATGTTCTACGTAATTTTAGGCTTAACAACACCGCAATGCCACGCAAAATTTCAATGCCAATGCGTGGATAATCGGTCAAAATCGTTTCAAAATCTTTTTTGGATAATTTTACCAAAGCCGTCAACTCGCTTGCCTTGACCGTTGCCGAGCGTGTCAACATGTCAATCAACGCCATCTCGCCAATGCTGTCGCCTTGTGAAATATTGCCAATTTGGGTCAGTCCGCTATCGTTGGCATTATTTTTTAAAATCGCCAAATTACCAAGTAACACAAACGCCAAATAATCGCCGTGTTCGCCTTCGTTAAACAAAATTTCATTGGGGACGAGTTCTTGAAATACCAAATGTTGCTCCAAAATTTGAAACATAAAAGGATCAAGATTGGCAAAAATTGGGCTGTTTTTTAGGTGGTCATATAATAAATTTGACATATCAATTGGCTTTTTAAATTTTTTTATAAAAATAGTTTAAGGATTTTTAACATCAAAACGCTGACTGGCAAACAAATTAATTTGATTACGAAAGCGATTTTGTTCATCATTATCAAAATTTGCTACGACAATTTTTGCGGTATCAGGATATTTTTCATCACTCAAATAGTTTAAAATACTGGCATTTGGCAAAAATGTGCTGGCAAAATGGCTTAAAGGCAAATTTTTGAATAAATCTGTTAAATCTTGTTGGCTATTTGGCGGTAAAAATTCATGAGAAATTGGCTCGCCAATGCTTTCACCAAAAGCATTTATCATGTGGCTATGTCCCCACGTTTCTCGTTGATTGACTCCTTTTGACGTGTTAATCAGATGTTCGCCACCTTGTGCCGAACCGACTACCAAGCATTGACTGTCCAACGCACGAGCGGTCAAAAGTGTTTGCCAATGGGCTTTGCCAGTGGTAAAGGTAAAGGCGGACGGAGCGGTCAAAATGTCGGCATTTAACTGGCGTAAACGTGTGGCAAGCAAGGGAAAACGCAAATCAAAACACACCATCAAACCGATATTGCCCATCGCTGTCTTGGCGACAACAGGCGTATCGCCCGCTTCAAAAGTCTGCCCTTCGTCATAATTGGCGGTTTTGTCATTGACGGTCGCTTTAAACAGATGAATTTTATCATAACGAGCCAACAAATTGCCATCAGGCTCAAACAACAGCGAGCTTTGGCGAAACTTATTATCCGCTACAGGCGTACCATCTGGGCGATACGGACAAGGTAGCGTGCCTGCGAGCAGATGAATTTGGTAATGATTGGCAAGTTTGCCACACCAATTTTTTAAATCCTCAAAATACTGACTAGCCAACCCTTGTTTGCCAAAACAAAACGCATTTTCGGGCAACACCACCAAATCAAGCGGTAAATTTTTGGCAGAAAAATGCTGTTTTGCGGTGATGATGGCGTGTTCAATTTGGATAATATTGTCCAAAATATTGGTCTGACTGTTCAGTTCAATATTAGCGATAGTTGGCATATCTGTCCTTATCATTGGTAAATTTGGCAAATATTTTACCACGTTTAACAAAAATATCCGCCAAAAATTGTCTTGTATCGTTTATTTTGCAGGTTTTATGCCAACAATGCAATCAAATCTATACCAATTTGTTAAAAATAGGTTAAAATATTGCCAAATAATGACGAAATAGTAATATAAGTTTTAAAAATGTTGTTAAAAAAATTAAATAATCTATGTGAAAAAATAGGAGCGTGCCAATGAAAATGGGATTAGGGGCAAAGCTGTCCACAGGCATGACCTTAACGCCACAAATGCAACAGGCAATCCGTTTGTTGCAGTTGTCAAGCCTTGAACTAGAGCAAGAAGTCCAACAAAAACTGGACGAAAATCCGCTTTTAGAACGGATTGAAGAAGACAATTTTGAACAGGCTGATTTTGATGACAATTTTTTTGACAATCATACAGACACACCAGAATACAGCAGTGAGAAAACCTTAGACGATTTTAACCAAGAAAATTTGCATGACTTTGATAAGGGATTTGATAAAGATTTTGACGACAATTTTGATAATGGCAGTTTTGATAATTTTGATAAACAAAATGATGACTGGCAATCCGATTGGCAAAATAGCCTAAGCAAATCTAGCGATAACTCACGCAATTTGGACGATGGTTATGACAAATATGGTGGGCTAGATGGTAGTTTCTCGGACAGTGATTTTTTGGACAATGATTTTCAAGATTTTGGTTCAGATGCGATAGACAGTAGCGAGCATTTTGCCAGTGATAATTTGGAAATGGTGGTGGATACGCAGTGGGACGAGATTTATACCAATGAGCCGACAGGTTTGTCAAAGGTGGATGATGATTTTGATGATGATTTTAAATTTAGCACGCAGGGCAATATCCAAGACCATGTACGTTGGCAGTTAAATTTTAAACATTTGTCCGATATTGAAATGATTATCGCCGAATATTTGATTGATAGTATGGACGATAAAGGTTTTATCCATCTCCCGACTGATGAGCTGTTTCATAGTTTGGATATGATGTTGTCCTTTTATCAAATTGATGAAGTGGAATTGGATTTGGACGATATTGAAGTGGTGATTAAGCAAATCCAAAGCTGTGAACCGCTTGGCGTAGGGGCGAGAAATCTGTCGGAATGTCTGTGTTTGCAGTTGCAACGCTTGCCAAAAGATACGCCTTATTTGGACAAAGCCAAACAATTATTACAATATTCTGACTTAATTATTAGTAATAATATTAAAGATTTATTAAAAAATACCGATTTAAAATTGGACGATATTCAGCCGTCTTTGGCATTGATTCGTACGCTTGACCCAAATCCTGCATTAAGCTATCAGCAGTCACAAAGCCATTTGGACTTTGCCCCAGACAGTTATGATGTGCCTGATGTGTTGGTCAGTCCGTTTAAAGATGGTTGGCAAGTTACCTTAAATCCTGATACCTTGCCAAAACTGCGTGTCAATAAAGAATACGCCAGTTTAATCAAACGCAATGATGACAGCAAACAAAATAATTATTTGCGAGAACATCTGTATGACGCACGATTATTTATTAGAAGTATTGAAGAAAGAAATCAAAATTTGTTAAAAGTGGCAAGTTGTATTATCAAACGCCAACAAGCCTTTTTGGAACAAGGCTCAATCGCCATGCAACCGATGATTTTAAAAGATGTGGCGGACGAAGTGGGCTTGCACGAATCCACCGTGTCGAGGATTACCACCAGTAAGACAATTTTAACGCCCAAAGGTTTGTTTAGTTTAAAATATTTCTTTTCCAGTCAAGTGTCAAACGAAGAGGGCGATGGCGTGTCATCAACGGCGATTAGTGCGATGATTAAGCAGATGATTGACAACGAAGACCCCAAAAAACCGCTATCAGACAGCACGATTATGGATAAGTTAAAACAAGATGGCATTGATATCGCAAGACGAACCGTAACAAAATACCGTGAAGCGATGAATATCGGCTCATCAACTCAGCGAAAACAACGGTTTTAACAAAAAAATCAACCTTGCCAATTACCCACACCATAAAACAGCACTTTTGCTTGTTCGGTGCAACGTTTCACATAGGCGGTTTTTTCATCGTTTTGTTCTGGCGTGAATTTTAGCCATTGATACACCCACGAAAAAAATAAATTCACGCCCATATCCGCAACTAATAAGCGAATATCTTCTGATAAACCTTTAAATGCAGGTTGTAAGCCCAAGTCATCGCTCAAACTTTTGACAAAAATACGAATTTGTGACTCTAAGGCTTGATACACCGCTTGATTGCCACCATAACGCTCAGACACGATAAAATGCCAATACAAAGGCGACTGACTAATTGACTCAAAAAATAACGCCACCGAGCCTGAAATCTGTCCATCATGGGTGCGAGTTTTACCCAGTTGTAAATGCTCACGCAACGTATGCAAAGCCGAGCCTAGTTCTTCATTGACAAGGCTTTGTCCCAAATCGTTCATGTCTTCAAAATGCCGATAAAAAGCTGTTGGCACAACGCCGACTTCACGAGCGACATGGCGTAAAGAAATCGCTGAATAAGCAAAACCTTGAAAAGATAAATCTAAAATGGCTTGGAAAAAAGCTTGTCGGGTTTGGCGTTTTTGTTCGTTTCTTGGGATACGGGTTTTGGTTGTCATGTTATCTTAAAATGGTTGTGTATTAACAGCGTGAAAAACCGATATTTTAAGGCGATTGATGATAAATTACAACCCAAAATCATGACTTTAGCGACAAGATAAGTACAAAATCATTAAAAAAAGTTATCAAATTGATAAAAAGGATTGATAAAAGCGATTAAATAACCCATTAAAATGACAAACGGTCTCGCAAAAAAATTATTGTTATAATTATGTAACATTTAGCAGTTATAATGTTAATAATCAGATAACTTTGTAAAGTTTTACCATAATAACACATTGTGTTTTGTTGTAGGAAAATCAAAATATATGGTTCAACCTACCATGAATAATAAAACCAGTCCAAATCATAACACTAAAGGAAACAATGCGATGTTAAACCCAAGCAATGCACCCTTAAATCATGATGATATCCGTCCTGTTACCAAGCCAACTGTAACCATGCACAGTTTTGTTTGGGTGTTGGTATTGATGATTGTGTTTAGTTTTTTGTTTGTGGCAGGTTCCAGTTTGTTGGGAACAATTTAACGATTAGTAAACTATTAGTAATCTTTTTTTGATAAAGCCTGATAGCGATTTGGCAAAAATTTTTGCTATAATGTGCCATTTCGTTAACTGATAAGTATGATTTGGCGACAGGACAACCGATTGACCCAATTGGCTTGGCAGAACCCAACAAAAATCCAAAATATCCGCAACGATATGCCAAGCTGATGGGCGGTTATCTGCCACAATCACCGACCAAAAGTGTTACGCCCAATAGCCTAGATGATACAGTGATTAACGAATTGACAGCGATGGAAGTGGGTTGGATAAAAGATTAATAAGATAAAAAATTGATAAAACCTAGCAGTTAATCCATCAATTGATAAACGCCTGCAAAAATTTGCCCCATTTTTTTATATTTGAAAGCGGTAAGATTATTGTTATACTCGCCCAAAATCTGTTGATGTTCTTGATTGGCTTCAATGTAAATTAAGCTATTTTTATCAATTAATTGATTGTCTAATAAAATTTTTAATAAATCTTGCCAAAGGTTTAACGCATAAGGTGGGTCTAAAAATACCACATCAAAGGTTTGTTTGGGTAAATTTGGCAAAATTTGTTCGGCACTACCACATTGACAGTTTAATTGACTATTAATATTTAATGTTTGTTTGGTAATAAGCAGTTGTTCAAATTGTTGGCGGTTTGGCTCTATCATGACCACTTCACTTGCCCCACGAGACAAACTTTCAAAGCCAAACGCACCGCTACCTGCACAGCAGTCCAGTACACGTGCATTTATCAAGTCATCATTGAGCCAGTTAAAAATGGTCTCTCGTACACGGTCAGGCGTGGGGCGTAATCCGTCAGCATCTACAAAGCCGATGTTACGTCTGCGGTATTGCCCTGCGATGATGCGGATTTGGCTGATGTTTTTGGGGCTTGATTTCTTTGTTTTGCTTTGTTTGTTTGCTTTCATGGGTTTTTGGTTGGGCGTTGTGGTTGCTTGTGTATTAGAAGCAATGCCAAGTTGTTTTATTGTTTGGCAAGTTCTTCAGTTTTTAGTTTTGCCTTTTGTTTTTCTTCATAAATTTTGGTAAGTTCTTCAATGCTAGGCGGTACAATCGGGTTTTTTTCACGTTGTAGTATCCAGTAATCTAAGACTTTACGAGCCAGTGGGGCAACATGGCTACCACCACGTCCATTTTCTACAATAATGGCAAGGGCGATTTGTGGATTGTCCGCAGGGGCAAAGGCAATAAACCAGCCGTGGTCACGGTGGCGTTCGCTTAGGGCGGCTTCGTTGTAGCGTTTGCCTTGGGCGATGGATTTGACTTGTGCTGTCCCTGTTTTACCTGCTAGGCGGTATTGACTGGTATAAACTTTTTTGGCTGTACCACTTTTGACGGTATCTTCCATCGCATTTTGCATTCTTAGCCAGTCTTGTTCTGTGCCTTTGAAGGGGATTTTACCGTCAGGTCGGTTTAACACTTGCACATTGACCGCACCTGTGGATTTTTTTAGGATATGTGGGGTCAAATGCTGTCCTTTGGCAGCGAGCATGGCGGTGGCATTGGCAACTTGTAACGGCGTTGCCAAAAAATACCCTTGTCCGATACTTGCTGAGATGGTTTCCCCCGGTAGCCATGCTTTTTTGTAGGTTTTCATTTTCCATTCGCTTGATGGGTAGACACCTGTTTTTTCACCAGGTAAGTCAATGCCTGTTTTTTTGCCAAAATTAAAACGTACCATCCAGTCATGTAAACGGTCAATCCCCATTTGATAAGACGTTTTATAATAATAAGTATCTACCGATTGGGTGATGGATTTGTGCAAATTCACCGTACCATGTCCAGATTTTTTCCAATCACGAAATTTGTGCGTATCGCCCGGAATGCTAAAATATCCGGGGTCAAAAATGGTGCTATTCCACGTCATCACACCAGCGTCAATCAGCCCAAGCCCTGCAAATGGTTTGATAGTAGAAGCAGGCGGATATTGCCCTTGCAAAGCTCGGTTGTACAGTGGCATATCAGGGTCTTCACGCAAGGCTTTGTAATCTTTACCACTGATACCAGAGATAAACGGATTGGGGTCAAAACTAGGATTGCTGACAAATGCCAACACCTCACCTGTGTTCGGGTCCATCGCCACAATCGCCCCACGCTTGCCTGCTAAGGCTTCGTGAGCGACTTTTTGCAAACCATAATCAAGACTTAAATACAAATCATTGCCAGCAATGGGTGGTTTGGTGTCTAATTTTTTGATAACATCGCCATAGGCATTCGTTTCAATGGATTGATAACCCGGTTTGCCAAGCAGTAATTCTTCGTACTGCTTTTCAATGCCCAATTTACCGATTAAATCCGTCCCTGCGTACAGTTTTTTGTCCAAGGTTTCGCTTTCTTTATCATTGATTCGTCCGACATAACCAATCACATGAGCGAATAACTCGGCGTGCGGATAACTACGAGTGAGTTTACTTTGGATACTCACGCCTGTCAAAAACGGTTTTCGCTCACTAAACTGGGCGACTTGTTGCTCGGTCAAGCCGATTTTGATGGTAACAGGTTCGTTTTTGCTCTTTTTTAGAGCTTTTAAACCTTGTTCCACTTCTTCTGGGGTTAATTGAAAAATAGGCGTTAATAATTCTAAAGTTTTAACAGGGTCTTCAATTTCGTCAGGACTGACAACGGCGGTAAAAACAGGGTGATTGTCCGCCAACAAATAACCATTGCGGTCATAAATATAACCACGGCTGGGCGGTGCAGAGATGAGTTTGATGCGATTATTGTCCGATTGGATGGCATATTTTTCATGACTATAAATTTGTAAATAGGCATAGCGAGTTACCAAACCTGCTAACCCAAATAAAATAAAAAAGCCAGCAAAAATCACTCGGTTTTTAAAAACCAAGTTTTCTTTTTGTTGGTTGTCTTCTTTTAATGCTTTCATCGTCAGTCAAAAATGCCTTTATGTTATGTAAATATTGCTAAACAGTTGTGAGAGTGTAACTAACTATTTTAACAAATCAACAACTGTTTATCAAAATCACTAGATGTGATTAAAATAATGATTTTTATAGAAAAAATTTTATTTGTTTTAAAAAATATTGGCTATTTTAACATATTTTTATCAGAAAAAAATTTCAATTTTTTAAGTTTTTTGGTAGGATAGCACATTAAATATAGATTTGAGATATTTTTCCCAAAAATATATAATTAGATAATTTTTGTTGGGTTTTTTGTTGTGCTTTTAATATTTTTTTATTGATAATAGGCGTTTTTATGTTGAGCCAAATTTGGCAAAATCTTGTCCATCACCCCCAATTTTTTGCAATGATGACCATTCCGTTTGTGACGGCGGTGGTGACGTGGGGTCATGTCTGGATGGCGTTAAAAATGCTGTTTTATCCCATCACTTTTTGGGGTATTCCCATCAAAAATTTTCCGTTTGGCGGTATTGGTTGGCAAGGCATTGTCCCACGCAAGGCAGGCAAGATTTCGGGTGTTATCGTAGACCAAGCCTTGTCAAAATTGGGTTCGGTTGATGAATTTTTGCAAGCCATGCACCCAGAAGAAGTGGCGGATTATATCAGCCAAACCATGAATGACAATTTGGAAAATCTGATTGATGAAATCATGAATGAGCGTTCGCAAGCCTTGTGGGCGAGCCTGCCGTATGCGGTGAAACGCCGAATTTACGCCTATGGACATGAACAGTTGCCTGATGTGATGAAACATCTTGTTATGGAATTGACCGAAAATGTGGAAAATTTGGTTGATATGCGAGAGATGATTATCAACCGAATGGAAGGCGATAGAGCCTTGATGGTGCGAATGTTTTTAAAAGTTGGACAAAAAGAAATCAACTTTATTTGGCATATCAGTGCGTTGATTGGGTTTTTATTTGGCATTATTCAGATGGCGATTTTTTGGTTTGTGCCACAGCATTGGACAGTGCCATTTTTTGCGTCTATTTGGGGATTTTTAACCAATTGGATTGCGATTTGGATGGTGTTTAATCCGATTGAACCGCATTATATCCGTATTCCAAAATTTTTTAGCCTAAGCAAAATTTTTCCTTTTATTCGTTTTGAAAAACCGCACATGGGCGTGTATAACTGGCAAGGCGGTTTTATGAAACGCCAAGAAGAAGTGTCCGAAGTGTTTGCCGAAATTGTCGTCAAAGACTTGGTAACGCTTAAAAACATCATGCAAGAAATGATGTACGGCAGTCGTGCCAGCCAAACTCGTGGTTTAATCAAAGTGCATATTCATCAAATTTTGGAATCGCAAGTGATTCAAACAACGCTAAAATATGGGCTTGGGCGTAAAGAATTTGGACAATTAAAACACACCATTATTGATAAATCCATTGAAGCAACCATGATTCCGATGAGCAATCCTGAATTAAACCAAAGCCGTGCGGACAAGATTTTTGGTATGTTTCGAGACCGTATTCGGGCGTTGACTCCTGCGGAGTTTCAAAATCTGTTGCGACCTGCATTTCGTGAAGATGAATTGACCTTGATTATTTTGGGTGGGGCGACAGGATTTTTGGCAGGTTGGTTACATTTGATTGCGGTTTTTTATTAGTTTTTTTATTTTAAATTTATTACATTTTAGCAAACGTTTCGCACACAGGCGACAGGAGCAAAAAAGTATGTTAATCACAGAGTTGGGCTATGTGGCTCTAGTGTCAGCCTTAGTGATTGCGATGTTGCAAGTCATTTTTCCGACTATTGGCGTGTTAAAAAATCAACCTGCTTGGCAAAAATTGGCAGGCAGTTTGGCAGTTTCCCAGTTTTTTGCGGTTGGTTTTTCGTTTTTGGCGTTGATGTATGGTTTTTATGCCAATGATTTTACCTTAAAATATGTCGCAGGTCAGTCAAATTCGCTGTTGCCTTGGTATTATCGTCTGTCGGCAACGTGGGGCGGACATGAGGGTTCGTTGTTGCTGTGGGTTGCGATTTTGGCAACGTGGGGTATGGCGGTTGCTTTATTTAGTAAAAGTTTGCCATTGGCAATGCGGGCTCGTGTGTTGGTGATTATTGCAGGTGTACAGCTTATGATGGTGGCGATGGTGATTTTTGTGTCATCGCCATTTGACCGCAGTTTGCCAAATATCCCTGTTGATGGTAAGGATTTAAATCCGTTATTACAAGACCCCGGTTTAATTTTTCACCCACCCATGCTGTATATGGGCTATGTTGGCTCGGTTGTGCCGTTTGCGTTTGCGATGGCGGCGTTGTGGGCGGGTCGTCTTGATGCGGTGTGGACTCGTTGGAGTCGTCCTTGGACGCTGGCTTCGTGGGCGTGTCTGACCGCAGGGATTTCCATTGGTTCTTGGTGGGCGTATAATGAGCTTGGCTGGGGCGGTTGGTGGTTTTGGGACCCTGTGGAAAATGCATCTTTAATGCCTTGGCTTGGTGGTACGGCGTTATTGCATTCGCTAATCGTTACCGAAAAGCGTGGGGTGTTCAAGGCTTGGACGATTATGCTTGCGATTTTTACCTTTGGTTTAAGTCTGTTGGGGACGTTTTTGGTGCGTTCTGGTGTGATTACCTCTGTTCATTCGTTTGCTGCTGACCCAACTCGTGGTTTGTTTATTTTGACGATTTTGGGCATTGTGGTGGGCTTTGGTTTGGCAATGTTTGCATGGCGTGGCTGGCGTTTGACCCAAGAAAGCCATTATCAGCTAAAATCTCGTGAAACTTTGTTTGTGATTAACAATGTGATTATTTTGGTTGCCACCATTGTGGTGGTGATTGGTACGTTGTATCCTATGCTTGCTGATGCTTTTAAACTGGGGCAAGTGTCTGTCGGTACACCGTATTTTAATGCTTTGTTTGTGCCTTTGACGTGGTTGTTATTGGTATTTTTGGCATTAGGGCCGATGAGCCGTTGGAAAAAAGACACACGCCCATTTTTGGGAGCATCGCTTGCGATTTTGGCAAGTAGTGCGGTGTTGGGTGCGATTATCAGTTACTTTTTGGCAAATTTTGTTAATTTTAACATTGCGGTTACGCTCTCGTTGTGTATTTGGGTGCTGATTTGGATTGGCATTGATATCAAAGACAAAACTCGCCATGCCAAAACCTTTGTACAAGGGCTAAAACGCCTAAATTTAAGCTATTGGGGTATGCACTTTGCACATATTGGCATTTTGTTAATGGCGATGGGAATTGCGATTACCACCAGTTTAAGCATTGAAAAAGACATCGCCATGACCGAAGGCGAAACGGTGAATGTACAAGGTTATGATTTTACGTTGGCGGATTTTAAAGCGGTGCATGGCTCAAATTTTGATGCGACCCAAGCCGTTGTCAATGTCAGCAAAAATGACAAAAAAATCACCACCTTATACCCTGAAAAACGCCATTATGTCGTGAGCCAAATGCCGATGACCGAAGCGTCCATTCATTACAATCCATTTCGTGATGTGTATATGGCGTTGGGCGAGCCGATTATTCAAGGCAAAGATACCGAATACACCACCAAAACATGGTCGGTGCGTATCTATGTCAAACCTGCTATCCGTTGGGTTTGGTGGGGTTCTGCGGTGATGATTTTTGGGGCATTGTTGGCAATGCTTGACAAACGTTATCGTAAAGTTTCACAACAAAGTCTGTTAAATGAAAATGTATTAAATCAAACAACATTGCTAAACAAGTAACAAAAGAGGTGTGATATGGTGTTAAAGAAAAAACAAATTTGGTTTATTGTTCCATTGATTGCATTTGCCGTGGTGGTGGTACTGTTTTATTCTCGTCTTGGCAAAGATACCACCGTTGTTACCAGTGCCATGTTAAATAAGCCTTTGCCAAACTTTAGTTTGCCATTATTAACCCAGCCTGACAAAATGATAACACCAGCCGATTTGCCAAAAAATCCTTATATTTTAAATATTTGGGGTTCTTGGTGTATCACGTGCAAAATTGAGCACCCATTTTTATTACAAATGAAAGACCAAGGCGTTACCATTGTCGGTGTCAATTACAAAGACGAAACGGCGGACGCACTGAACTACTTGAATGAACACAAAGACCCATTTTTGTTAAACGTGCAAGATAGCGGTAGTTATGGCATTGATTTGGGTTTGACAGGTGCACCTGAGAGCTTTGTCGTGGACAAAACAGGCGTGGTACGTCAGCATATCATTGGCGAAATTAATGAAGAACGTTTTAACAATCAAGTGCTACCTTGTATCACAGCTTTACAAAAAGACGTGTCTGAAAGCCAAATGATGAAGGCTTGTCAAAAATCATAACAAAAACAAATGTGAATGAGATTTTTAGATGAATTTTAAACAAAAGTTTGGTATAATCGCTTTGTCTTTGGCAATTAACAGTGTCGCTGTGGGGGCGATTGATGTGTATCATTTTGACAACCCACGCCAAGAGGCCCAATATCGTGCCTTGATTGAAGAATTTCGCTGTCCAAAATGCCAAAATCAAAACCTAGCAGGCTCGGACGCACCGATTGCCAAAGATTTAAAACAAAAAACCTATGAAATGGTGATGGACGGGCGTACCGATGGCGAAATCCGTGATTATATGTTTGAACGCTATGGCGATTTTATCAGTTATAAACCGCCCATGCGACCATCAACGTGGATTTTGTGGTTTTTTCCGCCGATTTTGTTGGTGGTGATTTTGTTTGCATGGTTTGTTAAAAATCGCAATCAAAACAAAAAGATACAGCACATTGACAATGAAACAAAACCACTTTCCCAAGCCGAACAACATCAGCTTGAACAATTGTTAAAATCTGACCCAAACGCCGACAAACAGTCACAAGGAAACTGATAAAACATTATGCCAACTTACATTTTATTTATTCTGTGTGCCATCATTTTGGCGTTGTGTTTGGCGGTGATTATCATGTTGCCGTGGTTTCGTTATCAAGCCGAAAGTCGCAATGACAATCAACTGTTGGCACTTAATATTGATGTGTTCAAACAGCGTTTGGCAGAGTTAGAAAACGATTTTAACGAGCAACAAATTGACCAAGCGACTTATGACAGCCAAAAATTAGCCCTAGAGCGACAATTATTAGACATTAACCAAAGCACAAGTGTTCATAGTTTTGTACCAAATTTTAAAAGCCGACTAATTTTTATTATTTGGATTCCGTTTTTGGTGGCGATGGCGTATTATATTATTGCCGACCGTTCCGAAACTTTTAAACTGTGGCAATCGCAAGACCACATTGGCAAAGTGGCGGACGATTTATTAACAGGCAAAATCAGCACGCCACCTGAGTCCGCTGCCAAAGATGCGATTGGGCTTATCAACACCATGCAAACCAACGTCCACCACAATGCGACCGACCCTATGCGATGGTTTAGAATGTCAGAAATTTATATGGCATTAGAAGCCCCAGAGCAAGCGTTAGAAGCGTTGGCTCGTGCTTATCGTCTAAATCCTGATGATGAAAAAATTGCGATTACTTATGCACAGACCAGTTTTTTTGCACAAGGCGGTGTGTTAAGTCAAAACATTCGTCAAGTATTACAAAAAGTGTTAGCCAACAATCCAACGCACCAAGGGGCTCAAATGCTGATGGTGATGGGTGAAATGAAAGATGGCAACTATGCCGAAGCCAGAAAATGGCTCAATATAGTGAAACAAGCAATTTTGGCAAAAAATGGCGATCATTCTGAAGCAGTCAAAAGTTTGGCAGATTTGGAAAAAAATATCAACGAGCGTGAAGCCCAAAGCAAACAAGCCATTATCGTACAAGTAAACATCACGCCAACGATTTTGGGTCGTGTCAAAAAAGGCGATACTTTGTTTGTAAACATTCGTCCAATCGCAGGCGGTGTCCCTGTTGTCGCCAAAAAAATCTCGGCAGATGACTTGCATAAAGAGGGCTTAAGCCTAAAAATTAGCGATATTGACAGCATTATGCCAACGGCATTATTAAGCCAAGCCATTGTTTCTGGGCAACAGTTGGGTATTACGGCACGTGTTAGCACGTCAGGCGATGCTATGCCACAGTCGGGCGATTTGACAAGCAATCCTGTACCGCTTGATGTCAAAGCCAACAGTGCGACTGTTTTGATTGATAAAGTTGTGCCATAATTTTATGCGATAACTATAGCATTTTTATGTGATGATAAAATAAAACTTGGCATAAAACTAAGCAGTTACGAAAAAAACTTGCTATTTTATCGGATAAAGCGTATTGTTAGACAGTCATTTATTTTTAAATTTTTTTAGTAGGAGTAAAATATGAAACGTATCATTTTATTAGGACCACCGGGGGCAGGTAAAGGCACGCAAGCACAAGTCATTACCAAAGAATTTGGTATTCCACAGATTTCTACAGGTGATATGCTACGCTCTGCCATCAAAGCAGGCACAGAGCTTGGTAAACAAGCCAAAAGCGTCATGGATGCTGGTGGACTGGTATCAGATGATTTAATCATTAACCTTGTTAAAGAACGTATCAGCCAGCCAGACTGTGCCAACGGCTGTATTTTTGATGGCTTTCCACGCACCATTCCACAAGCACAAGCCTTGGCTGATGCAGGTGTGCATATTGACAATGTGATTGAAATTGACGTGCCAGATGAGCAAATCGTTCAACGTTTGTCAGGTCGTAGAGTTCATCAGGCGTCTGGTCGTACTTATCATACCGTTTATAATCCGCCAAAAGTTGCCGATGTAGACGATGAAACAGGCGAAGCATTGATTCAACGTGATGATGACAAAGAAGAAGTGATTCTTGACCGTTTGGCGACTTATCACAAATTGACCGCAACTTTGATTGGTTTTTATCAAGATTTGGCAAAAACAGGTGAAAATGCCCCACGCTATGCCAAATTTGACGGTACGCAAGATATTGCCAAAGTTAGCGAACAAATTTTGACAGAATTAAAAGCCTAATCTATTTGTCAAATTATCATCAAATTAAACAGACAAAAAAACAAACCACCTTTTTGGTGGTTTATTTTTGCACAGCTATAAAGAATTAAAACTGTGAAAAAAACGTTCTAGCAGTTGCCATACAGTAGGGTGCAGCAGTGTTATGATATTTTGACATCACTGCATAAGTAGCCGCACTTTGCGCAGTGGTTTGTTTTTGTGCGTCAGTTAGATTTGGTACACTTGCCAGTTGAGCCATTGCACTTGCTGCTGCATTTTGACCGATTAATTTAATATTTTGGGTGAAGGCTTGTTGCATTTTTTCGGCTTCGGCTTTGACTGCATTATCAGCCACTGTTGCCAAACCTTGAGTTTTATAAACATCACGGTTACGAGTGGCTTGATTAGACACATCTAAATCCACCATACCAAATTTGTAACCGCCAGTTTTGCCATACAGATTTGACCATAGACCATGCGTCAAAGTGGTGTTCACATCAAAAAATACCATTGGGTCTTGATTACCACCGCACAGGATAACAGGGGCTTTTGGCACATAATCACGCAAATCATTGGCTTTTAACGCTTGACGTAACGTATTTTCAGGATTGCTTGCCACCACAGGAATCACACTGGTATTGCCTTTAAAATAAGGAATTGACCAATCAGGATTTTTTTGCATATCTGCCAAATAACTGGCACGATAAGTGGTATTTAATAAATAATTGGCATTGTCAAAGCCAAACGCAAATTTTGGGTCGGCAGGCGATACCGCATCAATGGTTGTGATACCTGTATTATTTTGGAATAACGCACTGGTCGGCAGTTTGCCTGTGATATCCGCTTTGGCAGGTAGCAAACTCATCATTGTACTGGCATATTGAGGTGCAAATAGCTCATTGGCGTTGATATTGCCAAATTGCTCTTGGAAACTGCGAGCCATCAATGGGGCAAAATAAGTACCGCCCACCATCACATTACCACCAAATACCACATCACCAAACGCACCCATCGCATAAGGGCCGGACATTGGCATTAAAGCGGTAACAGCCTCATGAATTTTTTCAAAATATTTGGCAGTTGCCAAAGCGACATGACCGCCTTGCGAATAGCCTGTTAAAAATAGCTTACCGTTGTCTTTGACACCCAAATTGGCGACTTTATTTAGCACTTCACGCCCAGCTTTTAGGGCATCGCCCATTTCATGCGATTGTTGTTCGGCATTTAAATAAGGGTGATAATCTAATTTTGACTTATCATAACCCGCATAGTTGGGTGCAATCACAATATAGCCTTGTCCTGCAAAAATATTTGCCATAGACGTAGCACGCAAACCTGCTTCGTTGCCTGGATTGCCGACTTCCGCAAAGTTAAAATTCTGTTGAACTGCTGTGCCGTGTGCGTGTAGCACCACAGGGCGGTTGCCTTTACAGCTTGGGTCATTACCAGTCGGCACAAATACCGCACCTGTCGCATCGGTTGGTTTGCCTTTGGCATCAAGCGTATCATAGTGCATATACTGCACACTCACGCCACATTTTGGGTCGCCAATAGCATTGGCAGTCGCTGGCTCAATTGACAACGTGGCTTGTTTGATTTGTTCAGGCGTTAGGGTTTTAAAAGTGCTTGGCTCAGCCAATAATTTGCCAGTCGCCAAAGATTTTACGCCACTGGTATTTGGTATTGATGTGTTATTTGATGTTGTTGAACCGTTATCACTGCCACCGCAAGCGGTTAAAATTAGACTGGTTGTTACTGCTAATGACAATGTGCGAAGATGAAAGTTTGCCATAATCATATCCTTTGATAGTGAAATGTTTGAAAAATCCTGTTAATTGAAAAACTCATTTACAAACATACAAACATTTGTAAACTTAAAAATATAATGCTACTTTTTATAACAATTGTCAATCTATTTTTTTATAAAAATAAAAAATTATAACCCATTGATTTATATGTGTTTTTAAAAGAATTGAGAAAAAAAATATTTTTTTTGCAAAAAACACTTGCACAAAAAATAAAAATGTATATAATAGGCAACCACAAAGACGAGATAAACAAAACGTCTTATCTTTAACAACTTATTTGGGGTCGTGGCGAAATTGGTAGACGCACTGGATTTAGGTTCCAGCGGGGCGACCCGTGAGAGTTCGAGTCTCTCCGACCCCACCATTTTTATTCTTTAAAGTCAATAACTTACGTTATTGACTTTTTTGTTTTGCACATTTTTGACACACTTTTTTAGGGCGGTGTGGGTGTATATTAGGAACGCCGTGAACGTGGGTGGGCGTTGTCATATACTTTTGACAAATGTGCAAAATCCAAATGCGTATAAATCTGCGTGGTGCTGATATCTTCATGCCCCAACAGCTCTTGCACGCCACGCAAATCACCACTACCGCTCAAAATATGCGATGCAAAACAATGTCGCAACAAATGCGGATACATGGTTTGAGGAATGTTGGCTCGTTTGGCATGATGTTTGATACGCAACTCCACCGTGCGAGTGCTGATGCGTTCGCCTTTTTGACTGATAAAAACGGCAGAGCTAGACGTTTTTAGCCACGTTTGACGGATTGGCAGATAGTTTTGCAAGGCTTGCCAAGCTTTGCGACCGATTGGCACAATGCGAGCCTTATCGCCTTTGCCGATGACGTGAATCAATTTGTCATGCGAATTGATATCGGACAAATTAAGCCCAACAAGTTCACTTACTCGCAGTCCGCTACCGTATAATAACTCAAACATGGCTTTATCCCTAAGCCAAAGCTGACGTTGTTTTGCGTTGTCGGGTTCGGCTTGTTCCAGCAGTTGATTTAAAGTATCGATATCCACCAAGGTTGGCAAATTTCTGGCAGAACGTTTGATTTTGTGGGCTAAAACAGGATTCTGATGGATAAATTCATTTTTGATAAGCCAATGAAACAATTGGCGTAAAACGGTTAATTCATGTTGAACACTCACTTTTGCCATTTTGTCTTTGTCAATGCGTTTGGCAAGATAATCGCTGATATGTTGGCGGGTGATTTTGTCAAAATCATGTATATTGGCGTGTTGTAAAAATGCCAAAAAAGGTTGTAATGATTGGTGATAAGTGCGAATGGTGGTGGCTTTGTAGTGTTGAACGGTGAGTTCGTGAAGCCATTGTTCAATTAAATTTATCATAAACAAATACAAAATCCCATTTACAAAAGCGAAATGGGATTTTTAAAAACAATATCATTCAAAAGTTTCTTGATTTTCATCAAGTACATGTTGATTGACAGGTTTTAACCCCGCTCCAGCCATTAACCCTTCTGGGCTAAACACACCCTCATACACAAAAGTTGCAGGGCCTGTCATGTATACAGGATAGCCATCTTGCCAACGCACAATCAAACTACCGCCATACAACTGGGCTCTGATATCCACACCTTCATCAAGCCAGCCCTCACGCACACCTGTAACCACAGCCGCACACGCCCCTGTGCCACACGCTTGGGTTTCGCCCACGCCACGCTCATACACACGCAGGCGGATATGACGGTCATTCATCACTTGCATAAAGCCGACATTGACACGCTCTGGAAAAGCTGGGTGGCTCTCAATCGCCTTGCCAAGTCGCCCCACTTCGGCGGTCAATACATCATCAACCTTAATCACAGCGTGCGGATTACCCATATTTGCCACATACAAGGTTACAGGCGTGCCGTCCACATCTAAGCGATACGAGTTTTGCACTTTGGTGATGGCTTTTGGGGCGAATGGGATTTGTTCTGGTTCAAACTTTGGTTTGCCCATGTCCACTTGTACCCAGCCATAATTATCCGTGCTTAAGGTGATAATGCCACTTGCGGTTTCTACTCGGATTTTTTGTTTAAATGACAGCTTGCGAGCTTGCACAAAACGGGCAAAACATCTTGCCCCATTGCCACATTGTTGTACTTCTGAGCCATCTTTGTTAAAAATGCGATAACGAAAATCCACATCAGGCTGGCTTGGCGGTTCTACGATTAACAACTGGTCAAAGCCAATGCCTAAATGTCTATCGCCTAATAATTTGACAAATTCAGTGGTTAGGTTCAAACGCTGTGTAACCAAGTCTATGACCATAAAATCGTTGCCTAGACCGTGCATTTTGGTAAATTCAATTAACATATTATTTCCTTTATTTTTTGGTTTTATTATCGTTATCTTATCATAATTGCTTAAAATTGATAAGTGATATTATTTATAACATTTGTTCACGTTCCCACAGGCTTTCTACGGTTTCACGCTCACGGATAAAGTGAACATTTTCACCATCAACCAACAACTCGCACGCACGTGGACGGCTGTTATAATTGCTTGACATAGTAAAACCATACGCCCCAGCCCCAGTGATTGCTAACACATCGCCTTCACTCAAAGAAAGCACACGATTTTTTGCCAAAAAGTCTCCCGTTTCACAAATCGTACCCACAATATCCCATTGTTTTTTATCTATATTTTTGGCGTTTGATAAATTGGTTGGAATCACCGCCATCACCGATTCGTACAAAGTCGGGCGGATTAAATCATTCATCGCACCATCAACCACCGCAAAATTTTTGTGTTCGGTCGGTTTTAAAATATCAACTTTTGTCAATAAGACCCCTGCATTTGCCACAATGCTCCGCCCTGGTTCAAGATACACTTTTAAACCCAAATCTTGTAATTTTGGCAACAAAGCATTGGCAAAATCCGCCACCGCCACAGGCGTTTCGTTGGTATAACGCACGCCCAAGCCACCGCCCAAATCAATGTGTTTTAGTACGATATCTTGTTGTTTTAACTGATGAATTAATTCAATCACCTTATCCAACGCATCAACAAAAGGCTGAACTTCTGTCAATTGTGAACCGATATGGCAATCAATCCCCACAATCTCAAGGTTCGGCAAATCTTTGGCGATTTTGTACACACGCAAGGCATCGTCATGACTGACACCAAATTTATTTTCTTTTAAACCTGTAGAAATATAAGGGTGAGTTTTAGCGTCCACATCTGGATTGACACGCAACGAAATTGGTGCAGTTTTGCCAAGACGTTGTGCGACCTTGCTAATGCGGTGCAATTCGCTTTCGGATTCCACATTAAAACAGGCAATTTGTGCGTTTAAAGCGGTTTCAATGTCGCTTTCGGTTTTGCCAAGTCCTGAAAATACGATTTTGCTAGGGTCGCCACCTGCCTTTAACACACGAGCCAACTCGCCACCTGTCACCAAGTCAAAGCCCGCCCCAGCCTGTGCCAACAGTTGCAATACCGCAAGGTTACTATTGGCTTTTACCGCATAACAAATCTGATGTTCCACTGCCCCAAACGCCTTGTCATAGGCTTGATAGGCTTGTAAAATGGCGTTTTTGCTATATATATAAGTCGGTGTGCCAAATTGTTCGGCAACTTTTGTTAAGTTTACCTGCTCCATTGTTAAGTGATTGTTCACATAATCAAGGCTTGATAAATGGGCAACGTGGTCGGTTGGATTAATATCTAAAACTGATTGCGTGGTATTAGTAGTCATTTGTTGAATCCTGTGTTTGTGTTAAATCTTGATTTGTCAAATTTTGTTCATTTGAATGTTGCTGTGTTGTGTCTTGATTTTCGTTTTGTGTGGCAAGTTGTTTTGTCACTGTTTCTGTTGGCAAATACAAATCACCTTTTTGTCCGCACGCTGACAAACCCATCACCAACACACCAAAACCAAGCGATACCGCCAAAGTCTGCACATTTTTTTTCATATTTTTCATGTTGTTATCCATTTGTTAAAATCAATTTAGAGACCCTTTATTCTAACGTTTTTTATTCGTATTTAACAGCGTTACTACAATTTTTTTGCCAATTTTTTATGATTATAAAACTAAAAATAATCCTTGCTTTTTGGCAAAAATTTACCTACAATAGCCATGCTTTTGATAGCACCCACTACGCTGATAGCAACAAGTTTTTTAGCTAAATCTGGTCTTATTTTGTAAATTTTCTTTACAATAATCATTTAAGCATTGTGATATTTTTTAAAGTTTTTCAAAACTTTTTTCTACTTTGTCATACCAACAATTCTCATTGAGAATAATTCTTTTTTGAAAGTGACACTTGAGATTGCAATGCTCAAATAACACGATTTGTGTTGAATTTGCTAATTGATTTTTCATCATTTAGCCCTAGAGTTTTGCTTTTTTGCGTGTAATTTTTACACTTAAAATTTACATTTATCCAACATTATTTTGGTTTTTTAGCCAAAATAGTCTGTTATTTGTGTTTTTTTCACAAATACACTGGGCGTGTTTTTTTAAGTTTTTTTAAAAAAGGTTTTTTATGACAAATATTGATAATTTTTTTGATAACGCTACGCTTGATAAAGCGAATAACGCTGACACAATCAGCAAAAATAACGAACAAAGTGTCGCTAACACCGATACGCAAAACAACCAAACCCAAGCAAAAAATGACGATGTATCAGCATTTGCTGAGTTGGGTTTGTCTCATATTTTGTTAAAAAGTATTGCCAAAACAGGCTACACCAACCCAACACCAATCCAAGCCAAAGCCATTCCATCAGCAATTGCAGGACGTGATTTGTTATTATCTGCTCAAACAGGTAGCGGAAAAACAGCGGCGTTTGTCTTGCCAATTTTGCAACATTTAAGCGAACAGCCATCACAGCCCAAAGCCGGCAAAACCGAACAAAAATCTGCAAAACACAAACGCCATCAACCCAAAATGGTAAAAGCCTTGATTTTAACACCGACTCGTGAATTGGCACACCAAGTATCGGACAGCATTCGCAAATATGGCTCGTCTATGCGTGATTTGTTTAGCGTGCCGTTGGTCGGTGGTTCGCCTTATAATGGACAAATCCGTGCCTTAAAAAAAGGCGTGCAAATCATCATCGCAACACCGGGGCGATTGCTAGACCATATCAATGCGGGTCGTGTGGATTTATCTGAGTTGTCTATTTTGGTACTTGATGAAGCCGACCGTATGCTAGATATGGGCTTTGCCGATGATATTGAAGCGATTTTACAAGCTACGCCAGAACACCGCCAAACCATCATGTCATCAGCGACTTGGGACGGTGAAGTAGGCAAAATCGCCGAAACTTTTACCCAAAATCCAGAACGCATTAGCATCAAAGTGGAAACCGCTCACATTGATGAAAAAGTGTATTTTTGTGATAATTTTGACCACAAAAACAAATTGTTAGAGCATTTGATTTGTGACCAAGACCGCCAACAAGCGATTATTTTTACCGCAACCAAACGCAGTACCGAAGAACTTGCCGAACGCCTAGAAGACTGGGGACACAAGGTTTGTTATCTGCATGGCGACCTGCCACAAGGCAAGCGTAACCGCATTGTCGCTGACCTTCGCAATGGACGTTATCAGTTGGTCGTGGCGACTGATGTGGCGGCCCGTGGTATTGATTTACCAAACATTAGTCATGTATTTAACTATGACTTGCCACGCCAAGTTGAAGATTACGTTCATCGTATCGGCCGTTCTGGACGTGCTGGTCGTACAGGCGTTGCCATTAACCTATGTAGCCGTGATGACCGCAGACAATTTGCCAATATCAACCGTTATTTAAAACGTGATATGGTAGAAGCGACTGTGGAAGGGCTTGAGCCAAAATTTGTTGAACGCAATGAACGCCCAAATCGCAGTCGTGGACGCAATGGCGGTAATGGTGGCGGACGTGATAGATTTAAATCAGGCGGACAGCGTTTTGACAACCGTTCTGACAATCGCTTTGAAAACCGTGGTCATCGCTCTGACAGCCGTTTTGACCGCTCAGAGCGTTTTGACAAAAAACCACGTTTTAAAGATGACAAGCCAAAATTTGAACGTGGTGAACGTTTTGAACAACATGGTGAAAAACGTTTTGATGACAAACCACGATTTGCAAAAAATGAACGTTTTGACCGCAATGACCGCTTTGAACGTAAAGAGCATTTTGGTGAGCGTGGCGAACGCCATTTTGACAAAGCGGACAAAGGTTTTGACAGACGAGAAAAGTCAGATAAAAAATTTGGCAAACGTTTTGATGAAGACAATCGCCATTTTGACAAAAAACCACGCAAATTCGGCTCTGACGATGGTTTTAACCGTTCATCAAGTTTTGAGCGTGATAATCGTTCGCATGATAAATTTGACAAAAAACCACGCAAAGATACAAAAAAAGACGCAAAATCAGATTTTCCCCCACGCAAAAAAGGCGTGAAAGAAGAATTATACGGTGCAACCGCACCAAAACGCCGTTTTCGTTAATCGGTAACAAAAAAAAGACAAGTGATAATCGCTTGTCTTTTTTTTAGAGCCTGTATTCATAATGTTGTGAATACAGGTTCTTATTTTTTAAGCAACATCGCCAATGCCATTTTATCTAGTTTTGCTAATTTTTTATCCAAATCCGTATTGCTTACCACAATTTCATCTTTTAATACGAGATATTGCTGTTTATTGTTATCATCCAGAAGTGGAAAAACTATGCTATAATCTATCAGAATAGACACTTTTTCTTGACTAACAACATGATGATAAAGTTCATCAGAATAGCGATTTAATACATCATGAATTTGTTTGATGTCTTTTCTTAAATTTCTTTTAAATATTGGCTCATGATGAAAAGCTCGGTTTCTTAATTCTCGGATATTGTCAATACAAGTGTGTATTATAGCAATATGTTCAGCTATCGTTTTACTTCTATCAAAATTGGTAAAAACCGTTTCAAATTGTTTTTTCCAAACTCTATCTACAAACTTTTTACTAAATAATTCTTGCCAAAAACCCAAACTTAAATCCGCAACAACATTATCTATTGGTAAAAATCCCGAATTATGTTTATATTTTTTAATAGAACTTTGTATCTTTTCTCTATTTTGTTGAGATAACATATAATGCAATGTATTGTTTTCTAACCAATTTTCACCGTAAGTTGCCAAAAATGCTTGTTGAGCTGCTGTTCTTATCATCACTTCAAAATATTCAAGTGGTAATTTAAACAAACCACCTACTTCTGAATTAATATCGTATAATTTGATGGATAAAGTTTTGCAATTTGTCGCTAAAAAATAGGTTTTCATTCTTTCTTTTGGCAAAAGGTCAAAAATTTTTTCATATTGGCTAGACATTATGGTTCTTTTCCTGTATTATTAACCTGTGTGCCAAAGGGTAAGTTCCGTGTAATCTTCGGATATGCACGCCCCCTTTGGACAACTTTTTTTTAAATCATAGAAAAGTCCGCCATTGGTGGGCTTTTTTATTTGAATTATTTTAATTCATTTGCTAGCCAATCACCAAGTTTTTTTCCTTTTTGGTGGTTAATAGTTCAATTTCTCATTACTTGGCAAGTTAAAAGGCGGATGCGTCGCCACATCAACCAACACAATCGTATCATCATAGCGGATATAGTGCAAAATCATCTCACTGGTAAACTCACCGTTTGCTTGTTCCACATATTCAGGCAGTCCGATATGATAGTGCCATAGACAATTTTTTTGGGCGTGTTTAAAATTCGCTCGTTGCCTTTTGGTGTGAGGATTGGGTATCGCTGATGATTTGTTACGCCCTTTTAAGCCTTTAAAGCCATGCGTTTCTACATGGCTTGCAAAATCAAAAATGGCTTGTTGCACGCTTTCATCTAAGCTACCCATTTCACTATCCAGTATATCAGCAAAAATAACCTGCATTAGCGTTGCTCCAACCATTGTTTAAAAGCTTTAAAGTCTTTAAGAGCGGATTTTGGGACGACACGCCCATTTTTTAAAGCCAATTCTTTGGTTTCATAGCCTTTGATACGTTCGCTCATACGGTCAATATCGTATAACGGCTCATCGTCATAGTCGTTTGTCAAAAACAACTGTTCCAGATACGATACAGGGCTTAAATCATGCTGTTTTGCCCGTTCTATGATAACCATTTCTAATTGTGGTGGGATATCTATCATAATTTTTTCCTTTTTGGTGGTTAATAGTTCAATTTCTCATCACTTGGCAAGTTAAAAGGCGGATGCGTCGCCACATCAACCAACACAACACAATCATTCAACCGCATATAATGCAACACCATCTCACTGGTAAACTCACCGTTTGCTTGTTCCACATATTCAGGCAGTCCGATATGATAGTGCCAAAGACAATGTTTTTGAGCGGTTTTAAACCTTGCCATGCCTTTTTTTGTTGTACTTTCTATCGCTGATGATTTATTACGCCCTTTTAAGCTTTTAAAACCATGCGTTTCTACATGGTTTGCAAAATCAAAAATGGCTTTTTGTATTGTCTCGTCAAGTTGGCTTAATTGACTTTCAAGAATTGTGGCAAATTTTATGTTCATGCGTTATTTCTTCCAATCCAACGTTTAAAACTATCAAAATCTTTTAACGCCGATTTCGGCACTTCCACACTATTCGCCAACACTTCTTCCACGCTATCGGCATAGCCCAACGCCTTTTGCATACGCTCAAGGTTAAACGGATAGTTATCATCGTATTCATCGGTGATAAAAGTTTTTTCAAGCAAAGCGGTAGGGGACAAGCCTTGAGCGGTGGCTTGAGCGACGATAATTTGTTCTAATTGTGGTGGGATATCTATCATAATTTTTTCCTTTTTGGTGGTTAATAGTTCAATTTCTCATCACTTGGCAAGTTAAAAGGCGGATGCGTCGCCACATCAACCAACACAACACAATCATTCAACCGCATATAATGCAACACCATCTCACTGGTAAACTCACCGTTTGCTTGTTCCACATATTCAGGCAGTCCGATATGATAGTGCCAAAGACAATGTTTTTGAGCGGTTTTAAACCTTGCCATGCCTTTTTTTGTTGTACTTTCTATCGCTGATGATTTATTACGCCCTTTTAAGCTTTTAAAACCATGCGTTTCTACATGGTTTGCAAAATCAAAAATGGCTTTTTGTATTGTCTCGTCAAGTTGGCTTAATTGACTTTCAAGAATTGTGGCAAATTTTATGTTCATGCGTTATTTCTTCCAATCCAACGTTTAAAACTATCAAAATCTTTTAACGCCGATTTCGGCACTTCCACACTATTCGCCAACACTTCTTCCACGCTATCGGCATAGCCCAACGCCTTTTGCATACGCTCAAGGTTAAACGGATAGTTATCATCGTATTCATCGGTGATAAAAGTTTTTTCAAGCAAAGCGGTAGGGGACAAGCCTTGAGCGGTGGCTTGAGCGACGATAATTTGTTCTAATTGTGGTGGGATATCTATCATAATTTTTTCCTTTTTGGTGGTTAATAGTTCAATTTCTCATTACTTGGCAAGTTAAAAGGCGGATGCGTCGCCACATCAACCAACACAACACAATCATTCAACCGCATATAATGCAACACCATCTCACTGGTAAACTCACCGTTTGCTTGTTCCACATATTCAGGCAGTCCGATATGATAGTGCCAAAGACAATGTTTTTGAGCGGTTTTAAACCTTGCCATGCCTTTTTTTGTTGTACTTTCTATCGCTGATGATTTGTTACGTCCTTTTAAGCCTTTAAAACCATGCGTTTCTACATGGTCAATAAACTGTGCAATCGCTTGGCGTACAGCAATATCCCATGTTGGGTATTGCGTGTTAAAATGGTGAGATTGTAGAATATTCATGCTCGTTCTCTCATCCATTTATCAAAAGCTTCAAAATCACGAGCAAGCCCTTTCGGCACTTCCACACTATTCGCCAACACTTCTTCCACGCTATCGGCATAGCCTAACGCTTTTTGCATACGCTCAAGGTTAAACGGATAGTTATCATCGTATTCATCGGTGATAAAAGTTTTTTCAAGCAAAGCGGTAGGGGACAAGCCTTGAGCGGTGGCTTGAGCGACGATAATTTGTTCTAGTTGCGGTGGGATATCTATCATAATTTTTTCCTTTTTGGTAGTGATTTTGTCATGATAGCAATTCATTTTATAAAAATCAATTGATTTAGGATTGGCGATTTGTACGCAATTTTGTCGGTTTGGTATGGGTTCTATTGACATTTTTTGTCACTCCTTAATTTTTTTATGGCTATAATTGGTCAGTGTGGCTGACATTTTTTGTCAGTTTGTTACTATTTGACATTTTTTTGTTAGTTTTTTTGTGGGTATAATGAGTGATATTTTATTGGTTGGAGAATTTTTTATGTTTTTTTTGAGTATTTTTTATGTTTTGTTGATAATGATTGTTGTTTTGGGCATTTGGGCATGATTTTTTTGCGAGTTTTTTGTGATTGGGTATGTTTTTTGCAAGTATTTGGTTGTTAGTGTCTGTGTGATAGGTTACGAGATTGACTGGGCTTTTTGTGTGAGTTTCGTGATGTGTTGCTAGGTCTAATATTTCATTGATTATTGAGGGATTTCATTATGAATCACGTTTATAAAGTTGTTTTTAATAAGGCGACGGGTACGTTCGTTGCTGTGGCTGAGTTTGCAAAGGCTCAAGGTAAAAAGTCTAATGGGGTGAAGTCATTGGTGTTTACGCCTGTGATGAGTACGGTGCGTTTTGTGTTAACGGCGATGGCGTCGGCGTTTGTGCTAGTCAATGGTGCAAATGCGGCGACAGGTACAGAGTATAATCAAACAGATGACAAGGTTTGTTATTTTGATACAGCAACAAATAGTGTAATTTGTGGTGATTCTAGCACAAATGCTAATGGTAAAAATACCATTGCAATTGGTCATGGTGCCAAAGCTGGTAACTCTACCATTACTATTGGTGCAAACACAGCGAGTGCCGGTGTTCAAGGCAGTATTTATGTTGGTAATAACATCACAACAGTATCAGCTATGACAGGTACAGTTGCTGTTGGTAACAGTGTTTTTGCAGGTTTAGGTGGTGATACTGGCTTTGGTACTGCAGTTGGTACAGGTGCAGGTGCGTTTACAGGTTCAACAGCAATTGGTGCGATGGCTTATATTGATAACTTTAATACTAAAGCTGAGGATATAGGTAGTCTATCGTCTACGGGTATAGGTGCTGGTTCACGTGTTACCAATGTTAACTCATCTACAGCATTGGGTGCAAATACTTACGTTAGTTCTAGTGATGCTACCGTTGCTGGTGCAAACTCAACTGCAGCAGGTGTCGGTGCTAGTGTATTGGGTGCGAATGCTTATGCATCAGGTACAAATGCGACTGCAGTTGGTCGTGAAGCTTATATTTCTAAAGGAGGTGAGAGTGCAACAGCGATTGGTCATCAAGCAGGTGCGTACTCCCAAAATGCCATTGCCATTGGTAAAAATGCTACTGTACAAGGCACAAATGCTGAACTAGGCATTAGTGGTATACGTCCTGTAGAAAAGATTCGAGTTGCTGCAGATGATATGGAAAAAAGCGTTAAGGCATTTATTAATAGTGATAATCCAGTGTTTAATAGAGATTTTGCTGTAAAACTGGATGATGCTTATATCACAGCAGTAGATGGTCTTGCTAAGGGTGTAAATGCTCAATATACCATGGATAAATTTAATGAGTTAGTAGCTTCAGCAAAAACAGAATATGCGAACGAACCTAGCGAACAAAATGCTTTACTTGTAGCGAAATTAACACAATATAAAGGTCGTTTAGCACAAATACAAACGATTGCTACAACTATGCAAAAAGAGTATGGTAATAATGCAACGACTAACTCAACGGCTATCGGTACAAACTCAATCGCCTATGGTAGCAATGCCATCGCAATGGGTACAACATCATTAGCAGCGAATAATGATACTGTTGCGATTGGTAATTCTGCAACCGCTATGGGAAAAAATTCAACTGTGCTTGGTTTAAACGCACTATCTACAGCCGAAAGTGGTATTGCTATTGGTGATGGTGCAAAGGTAGAACATAAAGATCTTACTGACGCTAAAAACGCATTGAACACAGCACAAACAGCCTATGATAACGCTGTGAAAGCAGGTGGTCTCTCACCAAGTGATGAACAGAAAGCAACCATTGCTGCCGCCAAAACAGCATTGGATACAGCGAAAACCAACTATACTACAGCAGCAGACCTAGCCAAAAACTCTATCGCTATTGGTAAAGGTGCCCAAGCCAAGGCAGAAAACACCATCTCAATCGGTACAGGCAATATTGTCAATGGGGCAAGCTCTGGTGCGATTGGTGACACAACTACTATTAATGGCATAAACAGTTATTCTGTCGGTAATAATAATAATATTGCAAAAGATAAAACAGATGTCGAAGATAAAACAGATGTCTTCGCACTGGGTAACAATATTACAAAGACTGCAAGCCAATCAGTATTTTTAGGTTCTAACTCAGCCTATACTGCTAAAGGTGAAACAACAGATGGTATAGCTGCTGTAACAGAACCTGTTACCGTGAATGGTGTGCAATACGGCGGTTTTGCAGGCAAAACGCCAGTTGGTGTCGTATCTGTTGGTGATGTTGGTAAAGAACGCCGTATCCAAAACGTCGCCGCAGGTCAAATTTCGGCAACATCAACCGATGCGATTAACGGTAGTCAATTGTATATGGTCGCCAAAGGCACGCTAGACCAAATGCCAGTTGTATACACCAATGCAAGCGGCAATAAACTAGTCAAATCACCTGACGGTGAATTTTACCCTGCAGGTTCAGTAGTATTAGATGGCAAAACTTATCCAGCAGGTACAACACTAAATGACAAAGGTGTACCTACCAAAGACGGACAACCTGCTCAAGCCTTAACAGCAACACCAAAAGATACGGTTATCGCATCGATGAACAATGGTGGTAACAGCACAACCGCACCAACCACATTGGCGAACGTCAAATCAACCTTAGCACCGACAATCAACGATATCAAGAATGATCCAAGATTTGTAAAAGGTGCTGATGACAAATATTACCCAGCTGGCACACAAATGGGTACTGACGGCAACCCAATTGACAAAAACATTCCATCGATTACTGTTAGTGAAAAAGGTCCTAACTACACAACAGCACAACAAGCCCCAACCCTAACAGCGAACCAATACAATAACGCTGCCACTGTTGGCGACGTGCTAAATGCAGGTTGGAACTTACAAAACAACGGCGAAGCCAAAGACTTTGTCAAACCATACGACACCGTAAACTTTGTCAACGGTACAGGCACAACCGCAGTTGTAACCACAAATGCAGATGGCAAAACTAGCGACGTAACCTTTAACACCATCATCGCCTACACAGACGCACAAGGCAACCAACTGGTACAAGCCAAAGACGGCAAATACTATCCTGCAGGAACAACCTTTAATCAAGACGGTAGTCCACAAGCGGTAGATGGCGTAACACCACAACCAGTAACGCCAAGCCAAATCAACCTAGTCAATGGCAACAACAGCACAACCACGCCAACAACACTAGGCAACGTAGCGGCAGGTAGCCTAACTTACGCAGGTGATAAAAACGTAACCAAAGTAGGCGACAAATACTACAACATCAGCGACGTAGTAAATGGCGTACCAGTTGCAAAAGCAACACCTGTTGCAGAACCAACAACCAAAACTGCCTATGACGGACTAGCAAACCTAAACAACTCAAATCCGACTAACGTTCTAACCGTAGCCGATGCCAAAAACTTAGGCTGGGTAGTATCATCTGACAAAACCACAGGCGACTTAGGCAAAGCTTACGCAGATAACGTACGTAACGCCAACGAAGTCAAATTTGTCGGTGTTAATGGAGCAACCGTATCAGGTAAAACTGATGACAAAGGCGTTCGCACCATTACCGTTGATGTCAATGCACAAAACGTAGCAGAAACAGCACAATTACCAGTTGTTTACACCAATGCAAAAGGTGATAAACTAACAAAAATTGGTGATGAATTCTACCCTGCAGATTCAGTAGTATTAAATGGCAAAGCTTATCCAGCAGGCACAACATTAGTAGATGGTGAACCTAAAAAAGACGGACAACTTGTTGAAGCCTTAAAAGCAACACCAAAAGATGATATTATCGCATCGATGAACAATGGTGACAACAGCACAACCGCACCAACCACATTGGCAAATGTGGCAAGCACACTACCAAATACATATAACACTGATACGAAGTTGAACCCAAAAGCGGAAGCAGTGACTACAAGTGCATCTTTGCCAGATGATTTTGATGTGAAAGCATTGAATAACGCTGCTACCGTTGGCGACGTGCTAAACGCAGGTTGGAACTTACAAAACAACGGCGAAGCCAAAGACTTTGTCAAACCATACGACACCGTAAACTTTGTCAACGGTACAGGCACAACCGCAGTTGTAACCACAAATGCAGATGGCAAAACTAGCGACGTAACCTTTAACACCATCATCGCCTACACAGACGCACAAGGCAACCAACTGGTACAAGCCAAAGACGGCAAATACTATCCTGCAGGAACAACCTTTAATCAAGACGGTAGTCCACAAGCGGTAGATGGCGTAACACCACAACCAGTAACGCCAAGCCAAATCAACCTAGTCAATGGCAACAACAGCACAACCACGCCAACAAAACTAGGCAACGTAGCGGCAGGTAGCCTAACTTACGCAGGTGATACAAACGTAACCAAAGTAGGCGAACAATACTACAACACTAGCGAAGTAGTAAATGGTGTACCAGCTGCAAACGCAACACCTGTTGAAAAACCAACAACCGCAACTGCCTATGACGGACTAGCAAACCTAAACAACTCAAATCCAACTAACGTCCTAACCGTAGCCGATGCCAAAAACTTAGGCTGGGTAGTATCATCTGACAAAACCACAGGCAACTTAGGCACAGCTTACGCAGATAGCGTACGTAACGCCAACGAAGTCAAATTTGTCGGTGTTAATGGAGCAACCGTATCAGGAACAACTTTGACTGACGGTACACGTCAAATCACAGTTGATATCAACGCACAATCAACCGTTGAAACAGCGCAAACACCAGTGGTTTATACCGATGCAAACGGTAATAAACTAACAAAAATTGGTGATAACTTCTACCCTGCAGGTACAACACTAAATGCCAAAGGTCAACCTGTTGATACTAATGGTAGTACTGTACAACCTGTAGATAAAGGCGATATCATCGCATCAATGAACAACGGTGGCAACAGCACAACCACACCGACAACATTAGCGAACGTCAAATCAAACTTACCATCAGTAGATGATACAAGCACAGTTATCACAAAACCAGATGGCACAACCGTTGCAGTAGCACCTGCTAACATTACCAAAGCACCATTAACCGCAACAGAAGCGGCTAAGATTGCTAACGGTGCAGGCAAAAACAACGCAGCAACAATTGGCGACGTGCTAAACGCAGGTTGGAACTTACAAAACAACGGCGAAGCCAAAGACTTTGTCAAACCATACGACACAGTGAACTTTGTCAATGGTACAGGCACAACCGCAGTTGTAACCACAAGTGCAGATGGCAAAACTAGCGACGTAACCTACAACATTGCTGTGGACAACACAACGACACAAATCGTAGATGAAAAAGGCGACGTACTTGTTCAAAGCCTAGACGGTAAATACTATCCTGCAGGAACAACCTTTAATCAAGACGGTAGTCCAAAAGCGGTAGATGGCGTAACACCAAAACCAGTAACACCAAAAACAACCAAAGTTGCAGCCAAAACAACCACACTAAAACCAACAGCAACAACAGCTGACGGCAAAGCAGTAGACCCTGCAAATACAGTTGTTATCAATGGTAACGTGTATAACGTAGCAGATGTAACCGATGGCGTACCAAATAAAGATGCAAAACCGCTAGTCAATACAGGTAAAGTAGCAACCCCTGCTGCACCAAACAGCCTAGTAAATGCAGAAACAGTAGCCAATGCGATTAACAACTCAGGCTTTAACATCACAGGTGCAGGTAATAATGGCGGTACAACTGAGTTTACCAAAGAGTTGATTAAGCCAAGTGATACCGTTACCCTAAAAGCAGGTAACAACTTGACTGTTAAACAAAAGGCTGGTGAGTTTGAATTTGCAACGACAGATACACCTGAATTTAAATCTGTTAAAGTAGGCGATACAGCAGCCGTACCAGCAGTAAACTTAACCACTACAAAAGCAACCCCTGCTAGCAACAACACAACAGCACCAACAACAGCATTGAACATTGCTTCAGGCACAGGTACAGATGCCAAACCAACGCAACTAACAGGCGTAGGCTCTGTGTTGAACAAAAAGCCAGTTGAAGGTGTAGCAACCCCTGCAGATGCTGATTTGGTTGACCTAAAAGGCACAGCTGACGCACCAGTTAACAAAAACGCTGCAGCAACTGTTGGTGACTTGCAAAACATGGGTTGGGTCGTATCAGCTGAAAACAACAAATATAAAGACACTGTTAAAAACGCCAACGAAGTTAAATTCGTGGGTCTAAACGGCACAGAAATCAAAGGTGAAACTGTTAACGGCGTACGTACTATCAGCATTAATGCAGTGAAAACCATTAATAGCAACGTGGTTGTCGGTGGTGATAACATCAATGTTACAGTAGACGATATTTTGGTTGATGGTAAACCACAGCTAGATGCCAATGGTAATCCAATCAAACAGTTTACCGTTAAAACTAACACCACGCCATTAACCGTTAGCGAAGCACCAACGACAACAAATAACCAAACACCAACAGGTCAAGTACAAGCCCCTGCAAACCCTGGTTATCTAGTAACCGCAGGTGATGTTGCCAATGCGATTAATAATAGTGGATTTAACATTGCTAACAATGGTACAAACCCTAAATTAATGAAAGCAGGTAATACAGTTGACTTTGTTAATGGTAACTACACCACTGCCAAAACAACACCAACAGCGACAGGCACACAAGTAACCTTTGACGTGAACCCACAAGACGTTACGAATGCAAGCCGTTTACCAGTTGTTTACACAAAAGCAGATGGCACACAGCTATACCCAATCGCAGATGCAGCAGGTAATGTAACCTATAATACACAACCAGATGGCAAAGGCGAAGAGGTTGCCAAAGGTGATGTAATTACTTCTGTTAACGGTCCAGATGGTACAGCTGCTCCAACTACTTTGGCAAATGTAGCTAGCAACCTAGAACCAAGCACATCAAGCACAACCTTGATTGGTAAAGACGGTAAACCAACAACCGTAACAGAACCAACCAAAGCAATGACAGCACCAACACAAGCACAAGCGATTGCCATGAACAACAAGGCTGCAACCGTAGGTGATGTATTAAACGCAGGTTGGAACTTACAAGGCAATGGACAAGCAGTTGACTTTGTCAAACCTTATGACACCGTTAACTTCAAAGATGGTAAAGGCACAACCTTAACCAGCAACACTGATGGCACAACCAGCACCTTGCAATATGATGTGAAAGTTGATGGTAACACCATTACTGTCAATGACAAAGGCGAATTAGCGGCTAATATTACCAAAGTTAATAACGCTGTGTTACAAGGTAGCAAAACCATTAACGTGGTTGACGGTGTTGTAACAGCCAATACAGCAGAATTGACAAATAACAATGGTAAAGTTAATACACCATCACAAGTTGACGGTGAAAAATTGGTAACAGCCAATACCGTTGCCAATGCAATTAACAATTCTGGTTTTAACATCACAGGCGCAGGTAACAATGCAGGTTCTGCATTTAGCAACGAACTCATTAAACCAAGTGATACCGTTACCCTAAAAGCAGGTAAAAACTTGACTGTTAAACAAGTTGGCGGTGAATTTGAATTTGCAACCGCAGATAACGTAACCTTTAACAATGTTAACACAAACACATTGTCAATCGGTAACACAAGCCCATCAGCACCTGCTAATGCCCCTGTTGTGAACTTCAAAGCAGAAACTGCAACACCTGCTAGCAACAACACAACAGCCCCAACAACAGCATTGAACATTGCTTCAGGTAAAGATGCCAAACCAACGCAACTAACAGGCGTAGGCTCTGTGTTGAACAAAGCACCAGTAAACGGTGTGGCAACCCCTGCAGATGCTGACTTAGTTGACCTAAAAGGCACAGCTGACGCACCAGTTAACAAAAACGCTGCAGCAACTGTTGGTGACTTGCAAAACATGGGTTGGGTCGTATCAGCTGAAAACAACAACTATAAAGACACTGTTAAAAATGCCAATGAAGTCAAATTCGTGGGTGAAAATGGTGTTACCGTGACAGGTCAAACGGACGATAATGGTATCAGAACCATTACTGTTAAAGGTACTGGCACAGGTACAGGTGGTATTAAAGTTGATGGTAGCGCGAATGCAGGTGCAAACGCCAATGATAAACAAGGTTCTGGTACAACATTGGTTAATGGTCAAGGTACATCAGTATCTGTAAATAAAGGTACAGGTGTTATTAAAGTTGACAGCCCAATGGCATATGTCAACCAAGCAAACCTTGCTGATACCTCTACTGCAACAGATACGGTTAAATTGATTGGTAAAGATGGACCAGTTAAAATGACTAATGTGGCAAGTGGTGTGTTAAGACAAGGTGAAAATCTAAACGATTTAACCCCAGAGGTGATTGCTCAACGTGTACAAGCTGCACAGGGCGATACTTTAAATAACGGTGCAACTATCCGTGATTTACAAGGCCTTAACCAAAATATCAACAACAGTATCAACCAACTTGGCTACCGTCTTGGCGATATTGAAGACAATGCCAATGCAGGTACATCAGCTGCGATGGCAACTGCTGCCTTGCCACAAGCTTACTTACCAGGTAAATCAATGTTATCAGGTGGTATGGCAAGTTACAACGGTCAAGGTGCTGTCGCTCTAGGTATCTCAAAACTATCGGACAACGGTCGTTGGGTTATCAAAGTGAACGGTACAGCCGATACACAAGGTAACTTCGGTGGTGCGGTTGGTGCAGGTTTCCACTGGTAATTTGCATAATGTGATTGTAACAAAACGGATTAATCTTTTTAACAAAGGTTAATCCGCTACCAAAATGTAAAATACAATTAAATTTTAGGAAAAAACATGAAAAAAATTCATTCATTTAGCGTTTTAGCCCTATCTGCATTGGCTTTGACAGGCTGTATGGGAACAAAACACCTAAGCCAAAACATCACAGACGAAGGCACAGTACAAGCCGAAGACATTGCTTTTCCAGAGCTTGACAAAGCATGGCAAAAAGATGGTCAATTCCCAAATACTGAAAACCTAAACAAAATCCGTCCCGGCATTGCCAAAGATGAGCTATATCAACTGATTGGTCGTCCTCATTTTAGCGAATCACAACACGCACGTGAATGGGACTACATCATGAAGTTCTATCGCCCAGACGAAACGGTACAAATTTGTCAATACAAAGTGATTTTTGACAAAGAATACAAAGGTCAAGAGTTTTATTGGAAACCTGCCGATTGTGCCAACTATGTCAAACCAATCACCCCAATGCACGCTGATATGCCAGTGGTAGCAGCACAGCCGATTATCAATGAAACCATTGATTTATCAGCCGATGCCTTGTTCTATTTTGACAAATACAAAACGCAAGATATGCTACCAAAAGGCAAACCAGAGCTAGACGCATTGGCACAAAAATTGGCAAACTACAGCCAAAAAGGACGTATGCAAGTGATGGTAACAGGGCATACCGACCGTTTTGGTGATGATATGTACAACATGAACTTGTCATTACTACGTGCCCAAACGGTACGTAACTATTTGATTGACCGTGGTGTGAGTGCAGGTAGCATTTGGGCGACAGGTGCAGGCGAGAGCCAACCTGTTAAACATTGCAGTGAAAGTATGCCAAAACCACAAGCGATTGATTGCTTGCAACCAAACCGCCGTGTGAGCGTACAAGTCAGCGTTTACAAATAATTATCGCTGAACCATAAAATAACCCAAAAAAGGCAATGTAGGTACATTGCCTTTTTTATAATTTATTATGCTATGTTTATTTGTTATAATAAAATTTTTCATCACACTTGCACGACATAAGGAAATCTAATGAATGAGCAAGATTATTCTGATGAGATTTTTGAGTGGAATATTGAAAAATCCCAATTAAATATTATCAAACATGATGGCGTGAGTTTTGAACGTGCTAAAAATGCCATTCTTGATGAATATGCCCTTGTTAATGAATATGAAATTGAAGGTGAGCAACGTTTTGCAAGTGTTGGCATGAATGAATTTGGCGAGATTTATGTGGTCGGTTGGCTATTTCGTGGCGAAAAAATCCGCATTATTACCGCTTGGAAAGCTGACAAAAATAAACGGAGACAATATGAACAAAGACGCTATTTTTGAAGATATAATAAATGCTGATGACTTTAGTACAGCAAAATCTGCAACAACCATTCCGAAACTGAATGCCTTGCGTGAACGTGCTAAACTCAAAGAACAAACACAAGCTATAGCCAACAATGTGCTAGATGATGACGTTATTTATTGGCTAAACCACCAAGATAATAGCACCAAACGCCATATTAACGAAGTTATTCGACATTTTATGGCATTTAAGCCGTTACCGATATAAAAATTTGTAAAATATGATTGTGTAAAGGAAAAAATTATGATTACCTACACGCTAACCGCCCATAACATTACAGCCGATGATGTGCCATTTTTACAAGAAATGTGTAAACGCTTAAAACTCACAGATGTTTTGATAGAGCAATATGAGTAAAGATGCGTTTTATGCCAAAATTCACAAAGCTCGTGTAACTAAGCCTATTAAAATGACACGTCAAGAATTAAAAGGCAGAATGCTCAATGCTCAATGAGTTATGAAATTATAGAAAGCGAAAACAAAGTCGTTATTTTGCTAACTTGTTATGGACATTATGACGATGACGATAAGTAAGGTTTTAAACGATTTTTAATCAAATTTAAGGAAAAATATGCAACGAACCGCAGTGATTATTGGGGCGACAGGTTTGGTCGGACGTTCATTGTTGTTACAATTAACCAGTTTATACAAAAAAGTGATTATCATCGCACGCAGTCAGCCCAAAGGTATGAGCGAAAATATGCACTTTTATCAATTAAAAGATTTTAACCAACTAGACAATCTATTGACAACGCTAAATTTGGACAATCAAGTGGACGCTTTTAGTTGTTTGGGTTCAACCTTAAAACAAGCAGGCAGCGAAGAAGCGTTTTATCAGATTGATTTTGAATTTAATTATGCTTTTGCCAAAACGTGCCGAGAAAAAAATGTGGAACGCTTTTTTTTGCTATCAGCGATGGGTGCGGACAAAGACAGCCGATTTTTTTATAACCGTGTCAAAGGTGAATTAGAAGATGCGGTGATTACGCTTGGATTTCAGCGTTTGGCGATTTTTCGTCCGTCTTTCTTGTTAGGCAAACATGACAATCGTAAACTAGAAAACCTTGCCCAAACTGCATTTGGTATTATCAAACCGATTATTCCAAAAAAATTGTCCGTGCGTCCGATAGAAGCCGAGCGTGTGGCGATGGCGATGGCTTTGACCGCTAATCAGTGGTACATTGCCAATACCTATCATGTGAGCCAAGTGCAACGCAAAAAAGACAACAGCCCACAAACCAAAGTCGTGAGCAATGCCGATATGCTGACGATGACAAGTTTTAACAGTTAATTTTTTAACAAATATTTTATTATCAAAAAAAGGACTGACTTATGAATAAAATTATCACCGATTTTGTTACCTGTGATTTGTTAGACGACAATCCCGACTGCCAAGTATGTATGCCAAATATGGAAGGCAAACGTTTTTATAACTATGGCGGACTGTCAAGTTTTGGCGGTGAAGTGGTTACGGTCAAATGCTTTGAAGACAACAGCCGTGTTAAAGAATTGCTTGCAACCGCAGGCGATGGCAAAGTACTGGTCATTGATGGCGGTGCGTCTATGCGTTGTGCTTTGCTTGGCGATATGATTGCCCAAAGTGCTGTGGACAACGGCTGGGCTGGCGTGATTGTGTACGGCTGTGTGCGTGATGTGGATATGATTGCCAAAATGTCTATCGGCGTAAAAGCCCTTGCCAGCACCCCTAGAAAATCTAACCGCAAAGGCGTGGGCGAAGTGGGCGAAACTTTACAATTTGGTGGCGTTATCATCAAACAGGGCGATTTTATTTATGCTGATAACAACGGTATTATCATCAGTCAACAAGCTTTGATTTAATTTTTTTTAAAATTTATTAATGATTGGTTTTACAATCCACTTGCGGAAAAAAGATATCTCGGACAAATGCCAAAAATTCATACATGGCTCTGCGAGAATGTTTTAAATTTTGTCCGATTTTATGCCAATCGGTTGGCTCGTTTAACTCGGCGATATAAGGCGTGGTCGCAATGTCGTATAACGCAAATTGACGGCGGGCTCGGTTCATGTGATACGGGTCTGTTACCAAAATAACGTTGTGAATTTTTACCGTTTCGGCGGTAAATTTGGCATTTTCGCAGGTGTTAACGCTGTTTTTTTCAGGAACGACCCACCACACATCATGGCGTTGTAGCCACGCCATCATCCATGGGGCTTCTTTGCCACTCACCACGATAGGTAGTTGGGTTTTTTGGTGCAGATTGACGGCGGTTTTTAGCCTAGCTTCGGTATATTGATTGACGATGATATTATTTTGTTGGTCGTTGGTTAAACCACCGCCTAACACGACAATAGCTGTCGTGGTATTGGACAAATTGGCACGTTCTGGCAACGTAATTTCGTTTAACACCGATAACATACCTTTTGAAAACAAAGGCGTAAAAAAACTTGCCACCAACAAAATGCCAAAAATCATCGCCACCGTCAAAAAACTGCCGAGCGTTTGAAAAATACGAGTTAAGGTTTTAATGAGTTTGGCGAATACTTCCATCAGCTTCAATCCATACGGGCTCAGGCTCTAAACGAATAGAAAACTTTTGTTCAACGGTATCTTGTATCAGTTGCATGGCATTTTTGATATCCTGCTGACTGGCAGAAAAAGGAGCATGATTGGTCAAAACCAAGGCTTGATTAATATGGGTCAAAATCGGAAACACGCCTTTGCCTTTTAAACCTGATTGGTCAATCAGCCAACCTGCTGCCAATTTAACATCGTCCGAATGGGGCATAGCAAAGGTAACCAAATTGGGAAATTGGTGTTTTAAGTCAGTCGCAATAGCTTTTTTGACAATCGGATTTTTGAAAAAACTGCCACAATTTGGCAAATCTTTGACATCAGGAATTTTGCTTTGGCGGATTTGGATAATCGCTTGCATGGTATCTTTTGGCGTGATAATGTGGCGGTTATCAGCAGTAGCAATCTCTCTGGCAGTCTTTGCCACATCGCCATATTTGGTATTGATAAGCGGTTTTTTGTGTAGTTTGAAAGTAACGCTCAAAATTAGCCATTTTCCGACTTGTTGTTTAAAAATACTATCACGATAGCCAAACTGACAGTCGGCTTTGCTTAGGGTTTGAAAGGTCATGGTGGGAATGTGAAATGCCGTTACCGACTCCAGCACGTCTTCTACTTGTACGCCATACGCCCCAATGTTTTGCACAGGACTTGCACCGACCCAACTGGGAATGAGTGCCAAATTTTCCAAGCCGTACCAGCCTTTTTCAACGCTTGCCACCACAAAATCATGCCAAACTTCGCCTGCCATCACTTCTAAATGAACAAAATCATCATCTTCAAACAGCATATTTTGCCCTGTTAAAGTGGGAGAAATCACAGTCGCATCAAGGGTTTTTGGCAAAATAATATTGCTACCATTAGACACAATGACAAAGGGCATATTGTTTTGGTTTAAACGTTCAAACAATGGCAAAACGTCATCAATACTATGCAAACAAACCAATTCTTTGGCATGGCAGGTCAATGCCATCGTGTTTAATGGGCTAATATCGGCAGAAAAAGTCATAAAAAACTCAAATGATTAATAAAATAACCGAATAGTCTAGCACTTTTTGCCAAAAGTGAAAAGGTAAAATGATAATTTTTCGCAATTATCATTTAATTTGGAAAATCAATGGACATCGTCAGAACTGTCAATATTTTCAATCAAAGGATTGGCAAGATGAAAAATCATAAAAGTGAACAAGCTAATCAACACCGCAATCTCAAGTCGTCCCATCGCAACCGCCACGCCGACACAAACTGCCGACCAAATCGCTGCTGCTGTAGAAGTCCCTTTCACAATACCATCTTTTTTCAAAATCGCACCGCCACCGACAAAGCCAATACCCGTAATAATACCGCCTAGCACTTCGCCCATAGTACTGTTGTCTTCAGTATTTAACTCAAAACCAAGCAACATAAAAAATCCATAGGGCAAAAAAAGGACGCTTGTATTAGCAAATTTTTTGGTTAGAAGTTATCAAAAAATAAGGAAATAAACAAATATTTAAATAAATCTAAACAAAAAACAATTGCTTTTTTGCTATCATCATCAAACAATAAAAATAAAACAGTAGCGTTTTTATCAAAAACTATCACTCAAATTTTGCAAAAACAATGTGTTATTGTAAAATCTTCACAAAAAAGCGATAAAAAAGCATTTTTTTTGTTGTGATATTTTTACATACCGCTTACAATAGGCGGTATTTTATTTACACTTTAAAACCCCTACGTATTAACGTTCGTGAAAAGTTTTGGAAGATATACTATGCGTAACCCTGCCATCTTTGCCCTTGCTCCTTTAGCAATTATCGCAACCACTGCCCAAGCGGTAGATTTTACGGTGAGTGATATTCAGTTTAACGGCTTGTCTCGTCTGTCGGCGGACAGTCTGTATCCGATTGTCCATATTAACGCAGGTGAAGTGGCGACCGATGCCAGTATCGCCCAAAGTATCAAATCCTTGTATGAAACGGGTAACTTTGCCGACATCAAAGCCAATAAAGTCGGCAATAATTTGGTTTTTGATGTAGTAGAGCGTCCAGTGATTGCCAGTGTTGATTATGATGGCAATAAACTCATTCCAAAAGATGCCTTAACTGAAGGGCTAAAACGCATTGGCATTGCAGAAGGCAATGTGCTAAAACAATCCACACTGGAACAAATCCAAAACGAATTAAAACAACAGTACAATCAACAAGGCTACTACAACAGCGATGTTAAAGTAACCAAAACAGAACTGGATAATAACCGTGTGGCGTTAAAATTTGACTTTACCGAAGGCAAACCTGCACGTGTCGTTGAAATCAATGTGTTGGGCAATCAACACTTTAGCGATGAAGATATCAAAGATGCTATGAATATCAAAGAAACGTCATGGAAAAATATCATCAGCAAATCCGACCGTTATGCCAAAGAAAAACTCAACGCAAGCCTAGAAAATGTAACCGCACTTTACCAAAATGCAGGTTTTATTAAATTTAACATCAATGACGCAGTGCTAAACATTAGTCCAGAAAAAGACAAAGTTTATATTGAGTTAAATGTAACCGAAGGCGAGCAATATCAATTTGGTCAAGTGAACTTTTTGGGTAATCCAAGCTATGATATTGAAAAATTAAAAGAAAATGTCGCCTTTAAACAAGGTGAGCAATATTCACAACGCCAAATCACCACCACATTACAAAATTTTAATACTTTGTATAGCAATGATGGCTATTATTTTGCACAAATTCGCCCTGTACCACGCATTGATGATACCAATAAAACCGTGGATATGGACTTTTTTATTGACCCTGTACGCCCTGTATATGTCCGCCGTATCAATTTTACAGGTAATACCAAAACTGCTGATGAAGTGTTACGCCGTGAAATGCGTCAAATGGAAGGGGCGTTGGCATCAAACGAAAAAATTGAATTATCTCGTGCAAGACTTATGCGAACGGGCTTTTTTAAAACTGTGAATATGGAAGTCAGACCAGTAACCACCACGCCTGACCAAGTAGATATCAACGTTGCAGTAGAAGAGCAACCATCAGGCAGTAGTACTGTGGCAGCAGGTTATTCACAAAGTGGCGGTGTTACTTTCCAAGCAGGTCTAAGCCAATCTAACTTTATGGGAACGGGTAATCGCGTCAACTTGCAGTTATCACGTTCAGAAACGTTGGACAGCTATAGTATTGGTTATACCAATCCGTACTTTACACCAGATGGTGTTTCACAAACTGCCAACATTTATTGGCAAAAAACCAAATACGACAGCAAAAATATCAACAGCTATGTAACTGACTCTTTGGGTGGTATATTGGGCTATAGCTATCCAATTGACGAAAACAAAAGCCTAAGTGCAGGGCTAAATATTGACAGAACGACAGTTAAAGGTGGTCATAATTTAGCCGTTGCACATTATGATTATCTCAACAAACAAGGCAAGTTGAAAGTTGACCAAACGAACGGTATTCCAAGTTTTGAGGCAGGTTTTAACACGTATAGCCTTAACTTGGGTTGGAATATGAATACGCTAGACAGAGGGCATTTTCCGACCAAAGGTATGTCGCACAATGTGGATTTAAACCTAGCCTTTGGTGATGTGGATTATCAAAAACTGGTATATCAAGGCAATTATTACCACCCATTTTATAAAAATACGGTGTTGCGTGGTTATACCAAGCTAGGTTATGGTAATGACTTGCCATTTTGGAAAAACTTTTATGCAGGTGGTTATGGCTCGGTACGTGGCTATGACAATTACACTTTAGGGCCACGCAGCCAGCGTTATCGATATGCAGGGAAGGATACCTATCCTGAAGAGGTGGGCGGTAACGCCTTGGCACAAGTCGGTGCTGAATTGATTTTACCAATGCCATTTAAAGGCGATTGGGCAGACCAAATTCGTCCAGCCTTGTTTATTGAAGGGGCACAAGTATTTGACACCACCAATAAATATGACGAAAAAATTAGCGTCAATGGCAATGAAGTTGCTTTATTAGAAAAATTAGACGGTCAAAAAGACACCGATATGCGATTTAGTGCAGGGCTTGGCGTTACTTGGATTACACCAATTGGACCAATCTCATTAAGCTATGCAAAACCATTGAACAAAAAAGATACTGACCAAATTGACGAAGTACAGTTTGAGATTGGACGTTTGTTCTAATTGGATAAAATTAAATTTGTATTTGTGGCGTGGGTTAGCGATAGTGTAACCCACCGAAGTCCTTGATTTAATGAAAAAAAGAGAAAATGATGAAAAAAATCGTGTGTGTTTTTACTGGAATAATGTTTAGTTCTTTGGCGTTTGCCAACAATGTGGGCGTGTGGGATTCGTATCAAGCCATCACCAATAGCAACTTTGCCAAAGCCAAAATCACCGCAACCCAAAATGCGATTAAACCAAAACAGCAACAACTCAAAACCTATCAAGACAACCTTGAACGGTTACAAAAACAATATCTGAGCCAAGCAGACAAACTGACAGACACCCAAAAAACCGATTTGGCAAAACAAATTCAGACCAATCAACAAAATTACGCCCAGCTGGTGAACCAAATCCAAACCAGTGTGGAAACAAGCGAAAAAGAAATTTTGCAACAAGTTGCCCCAAAATTGCAAAATATTACCCAAACCATCATCAAACAAAAAAATATTGATGTGCTGATTGATAGTCGCAATACCGAAGTTACCTTTGCCAAACCTGAATGGGATATCACCGCTGATATCACCAAAGCGATTAACGAACAAGTCAAATAATGTTGAATAATATGTTAGACGTGGAAAAATTGTTGGCGATATTGGCAGATGATTTACAAAATGGTGATGAAATTCACGCATTTTTTGCCAAAAATCCCAATGCCAGTATTGCAGGACTTGCCCCATTAAATACGGCACAGCCAAATCAGTTGTCTTTTTTGGCAAATCCACGTTATCAAGAACAGCTGACCCATACCAACGCAATGGCGGTTTTGCTAACTACTAATGCTAAGCCATTTTGTCCCACCCATGTTTTGCCGATTGAGGTTAAAAATCCGTATTTGGCATTTGCCAAATTAACCCAAGTTTTTGCTTATACACCTGATATTTTGCCTGATATTCACCCAACTGCCATCGTGTCACCCACGGCTGATATTGGTAAAAATGTGCAGATTGGGGCGTATTGCGTGATTGGTGAAAACGTTGTGATTGGTGATAACTGCCAATTATCCAGTCATGTGGTGATTGAAGATTTTGTTAAAGTTGGACAGTCTTGTCAATTAAAGACACACACATTTGTCGGTCATCATTGTGAAATGGGTGATTTTGTGGTATTACACAGCCATGCCAGTATTGGCAATGATGGTTTTGGTTATGCACCAAAAGGCTTGACGGACGAAAAAGGTTGGCAAAAAATTTATCAACTTGGCAAAGTCGTCATTGGCAATCATGTGCGTATCGGTAGCCAAACCTGCGTGGATAGGGGGGCGTTGGGCGATACTTTGATTGGCAATCATGTGATTATTGATAATTTGGTGCAGATTGCTCACAATGTACAGATTGGCGATGGTACAGTGATTTCGGGCTGTGTTGGCATTGCAGGCAGTGCAAAAATCGGTAAACGTTGTGTCTTGGCAGGTGGTGTGGGCTTGGTTGGACATATTGAGATTTGTGATGATGTAACGATTACAGGCATGACCATGGTAACCAAAAGTATCAAACAACAGGGTAGTTATTCATCAGGCACGCCCATGATGCAAACCAATCTTTGGAAAAAAATGGCGGTTAAAATCAAGCAATTAGTCAAAGAATGATGATAAATTTTAACAAAATAAATTGAATGTGTTATCAAATCATGTGTAAAAAGTTTTTTTAAAAAGTGTAGAAAAAGGAATATTTATGGATACCCAAAACATGACAGAAGCCGATTTTCAAGCCCTGTCCGACCGCAATTTAACCTTACCCATTAACATCATGACTTTGCGAGAGTATTTACCGCACCGTTATCCGTTTTTATTATTAGACAGAATTACCGCCTGTCGCTCAGATGAGTGGATTACCGCTATCAAAAATGTATCGGTCAATGAGCCGTTTTTTAATGGACATTTTCCAGAAGAGCCTGTTATGCCGGGGGTTTTGATGATTGAAGCCTTGGCACAGTCGGCAGGCGTGTTACAATTTATCAGCAAAAATAAAAAACCCCAAGATGGTATTTTGTTTTTATTTGCAGGGGTGGAAAAGGTACGTTTTAAACGCTTGGTTATCCCTGGCGACCAGTTGATTTTACGAGCTCAACGCACGATGGAACGCCGTGGTTTGTCAAAATTTAGCTGTACGGCACACGTTGGCGATGAGTTGGCGGTGAGTGCCGAAATTATGCTGAGCGAACAAATTCGTCAATATGGCAAACCAAATTAATGTTAAAAATGTTAAACTCGTCGGATATTTGGCAATTTTTATCCAAAATGCTATAATCGCAATTTTTATTAAGGAATTTTCATGCACATTCACCCAACGGCAATCATTGACCCAACGGCTGAGATACACTCCAGTGTCAAAATTGGGGCGTATTGTATCATTGGTAATGATGTTACGATTGGTGCGGACAGCGTGTTACATTCTCACGTGGTCGTTGCCAAAAATACTCGCATTGGCGAATGCAATGAGATTTTTCAATTTGCCAGTATCGGTGAAGATTGCCAAGATTTAAAATATCAAGGCGAGGTCACTTGGCTTGAGATTGGCGATTATAATAAAATCCGTGAAGCTTGCAGTTTTCATCGTGGTACAGCCCAAGACAAAGGTTTGACAAAAATTGGTAGCCGTAATTTATTTATGGTGAATACGCATATTGCCCATGATTGTGTGGTGGGCGACGACAATATTTTGGCAAATAATGTCGGTGTGGCAGGTCATGTTACGATTGGCAATCATGTGATTGTGGGTGGCAATTCGGGCATTCATCAGTTTTGCCGAATTGATGATTACAGCATGGTTGGCGGTGCAAGTTTGATACTAAAAGATGTGGCTGCGTTTAACATGGTGTCTGGTAATCCTGCCAAAAGTTATGGCTTAAATATTGAAGGTATGCGAAGAAAAGGCTGGTCAAAACAGACGATTGACACGCTAAAAGACGCTTATAAAATTGCCTTTCGTTCAGGTTTAATCAAACAAGAAGCGTTAGACGAGCTACAAAAACTGCTCACCTTAGAACCAAAAGTACAATTGTTGATAGATTCGTTATCTCGTAGTGAGCGTGGTTTGATACGTTAAATATTTGTTTGATTTTTTTAATAAAAAATAATTGGCTATTTTGGTGATATTTCTATTATAATGTAACTATTTATAATGTGAATATGCAAAGCATTACATGAATTTTTGCCAAGGAGAAAATGATGAGTGAACACATTAATCAAGAACAATTCCAAGAACTAAAAGACTTGTTAGAAGATGATTTTATTGATTTAATTAACACTTATGTGGCAGACAGCGAAAAACGCATTATTGAGATGCAAACAGCGTTTGACAATGAAGATAACCGCATGGGTTTTGAATCAGCTCACAGCCTAAAAGGGGCAAGCTCAAACTTAGGTGCGACCAATTTGACCGAAATGTGTTATCAATTACAAGAAATCTGTCGTGAAGGTCAACTTCACAAACACCAACAACTGATTGATGACATCAAAGCCGAATCACAAGCTGTCAATGCGGATATTCAAGCCCAATTGGACGCTTAATCTCAGTGAATTTTTTTGATTTTTGATGGCTGATTTGTCCCAACCTACCTTGCAAACTTGGCAACGTGCCTTGTTAGACAGTATTCACATTGTCATGGTGAATACCACGTTGCCTGCCAATATTGGCTCGGTTGCTCGTGCCATGCACACGATGGGGCTAGAACATTTAACGGTCGTTTCACCAAAAAAACCACTAGATGATGACGCTTATGCGTTTTCGGCTGGTGGTCGGCATATTTTGGATAATATGAAAGTCGTGGCAAATTTACCGCAAGCGATTGGCGAGATGAACCATGTTTTTGCGACCAGTAGCCGTCAGCGACATATTCCAAAACCTGTGTTAAGCCCACGTCAGTCTGCTGTATTGTTGGTAAATGGTGGCTTAAAACATCTACAGCAACAACAAGCTTTGCCAAAAATCGCTTTTGTGTTTGGGCGAGAAGATAGGGGGCTTACCAACGATGAGTTAAGGCTTGCCGATTATCATGTGCAAATCCCTGCCAACCCTGATTACAGCGTACTTAATGTGGCGATGGCAATGCAAGTCATTGCCAGCGTGTTGTATGAAGAGATTGAAAATGCAACCGTTTTGCAAGATTTGCAAAATAACCAACACGCTCATATTGATTTAACCATTCGCCAAACATGGGACGAACCTGCCATTAACCAAGCCCAAAAACAACAATTAGAACAACGCTTGTTAAACCTGTTATCGCAACTTACCATTTATGACCCAAATCAATCAAAAGTGATGCCTGAGCGTGTCAATCGTTTGTTAGGACGGCTACAATTAGATGTGAAAGAATATCAACTATTACAAGCGATGATAGCCAAAATAAATCAGCGATTAGAGCAATGATATGCCTTAAGGCTTGATAAAAACACTTTTGTAACCATATTGAATACTCATGAGTAATTTTTTGTAGTCGTGAAATTGGTAAAAAATGGCTATAATGCCGTTTTTTAGAACCTGTATTCATAACGTTTCTGCAATGAAAAATGAGATAAATCGCCAGCTTTTCAAGGAAAAAACGCAGACTGATAGTCATTCTACCAGGCAAGTTTTTGATATCGAGCCGCAAGATTTAGCCATTTTTCATGCAAAAGCAAATAAATATTTATTAAAAAACCTGTGAAATTTTACTGCGTAATGTTGTAAATACAGGTTCTTGTTTTTAAATGATAAATTTTAAAAAAAATTGGGCAAACACATGAAAAAATTAGAAGAAACATTCCAAAAAGTTGATAAATATGGCAATTTGATTACCAATAAATTGCTTCGCCGAAAAGATTTAGACAGCCTAAAAGGGGTTGGCAAGGGCAAAACCGTCCTTATCACAGGGGCAAGCTCTGGCATTGGGGCGATGATGGCACGTTATTTTGCTTATTTGGGCTATGATTTGGCGATTTGTGCCAGACGAGAAGAACGCTTAAACCAAATCAAAGAACAACTTGAAAGCGAATTTGGTATTCAAGTATCGGTAAAAACCCTTGACGTTACCAAGCATGAACAGATTTTTGCAGTATTTGACGCTTTTGCCAATGAGCTTGGCAAAATTGACCGTATTGTTGTCAATGCAGGGGTGGGCGATAGCCGAGTGATTGGTTTTGGGCGTTTTGAAACCAATCGCAACACCGCCGAGATTAACTTTATCAGTGCGTTGGCACAATGCGAATCCGCTATGAAAATTTTCCGCAAACAAAATAGCGGACATTTGGTGGTGATTTCGTCCATGTCTGCGGTGCGTGGTTTGCCACGTCATTTGACAACGTATGCCGCCGCCAAAGCAGGGCTTGCCAGCCTTGCCGAAGGTATTCGTGCCGATATGTTAAACGAAAAACTGCCGATTCATGTGTCCACCATTTACCCTGGTTATATCCGCACCGAGCTGAACATTGGGGCAAAATATTTGCCATTTGAAAGCAGCGAAGAAGACGGCGTAAAAGCGATTGTAGAGGCGATTGAGGCAAAAGTTGATGAAGCGTATGTCCCTGCGTGACCTTGGTTACCAATTGGCATTGGTATGAAAGTGCTGCCGTTAAAAATGATTGTGAAATTTTTATAACGCAAAAATTGCATAACTTTATTACAAACGGTAATAGAAAACATTGGCAAATTTTTGTAAAATGATAAGGTGTTTGAGAAAATCAAACGCCTTTTTTTATCACATTTTTAAACCTTTTACATTTTTTTAACCACTTTTTAACAACTATTTTTTAGCAAAAAAGGAATCATTATGACAAATTTTACCAGTACCGCCATTTTTGAGAACAATGCCGAGGCGATTGGCAACACACCGCTTGTGCGTTTGAACCGTTTAATGCCAAAGGGCGTGACCGTTTTGGCAAAGATTGAAAGCCGAAATCCTGCTTTTTCGGTCAAAGACCGTATCGGTGCGAGCATGATTAGCGATGCTGAGCAGTCAGGCAAACTCAAAGCTGGTATGCACATCGTTGAACCAACTAGTGGTAATACGGGCATTGCGTTGGCGTTTGTGGCGGCGGCAAAAGGCTATCCGATTACTCTTGTTATGCCTGCGTCTATGAGTATGGAACGCCGAAAAGTCTTGGCGGCGTTGGGGGCAAATTTGGTTTTGACCGAACCTGCATTGGGTATGAAAGGGGCTGTGGAAAAAGCCAACGAAATCGCCAATAGCGACCCAAGTCAATACTTTGTGCCACAGCAGTTTGACAACCCAGCCAATCCAGCCGTTCATGTAAGAACCACCGCACCAGAGATTGATAATGCGACCAATGGTAATGTGGACGCTGTGGTGGCAGGCGTGGGTACAGGCGGTACGATTTCTGGGATTGCCAAATATTTTAAACAAGTTAAAGGCAAAAATATTCATGCGGTTGCCGTTGAGCCAGCAGAATCACCGATTATCACCCAAACCTTAAATCACGAAGAAATCAAACCTGCACCGCACAAAATTCAGGGTTTAGGGGCGAATTTTATTCCAAAAAATTTGGCGTTGGATTTGTTAGATGATGTGGCTCGTGTGTCTAGCGAAGAGGCGTTAGCATTTGCAAGACGTGCGATGACCGAAGAGGGGATTTTGTGTGGCATTTCGTGTGGTGCTGCGTTAAAGGCGACTTATGATTTGGCAAGCCGTCCAGAGTTTCAGGGCAAAACTATTGTGGTGATTTTGCCAGATGGGGGCGAGCGTTATTTGTCAAGCGTGCTGTTTGATGGTGTGTTTACAGGTGAAAATTTTGCCTAAAATAATACCATTCCCAAAATATAAAGTGCTTTTGTGGGTTGGGTAGAGCAAAGTGATACCCAACTCTTTTAAAAATATATTAAGAACCTGCATTCACAACATTACGCAGTAACATTTTACAAATTTTAAAAGTAGATATTTATTTGCTTTTGCATGAAAAATGGCTAAATCTTGCGGCTCGATGTCAAAAACTTGCCTGATAGAATGACTATCAGTCTGCGTTTTTTCCTTGAAAAGCTGGCGATTTATCTCATTTTTCATTGCAAAAACGTTATGAATACAGGTTCTAAAAATGTTGGACGTCATTGTTCCACCCAACTTATTTACGATTTTTCATTTTTGGGTACAGATTATAACTTAGGGTTAATTACTTGTAAAATGATAGTAGTTTACTGACAATACTCAAAAAATCAACAGGAAAACCCCACCATGACCACCGTCAATCTTAACTTACGCCTAGACAAAGAACTAAAAGATGAAGTAGCCGTGATTTTTGAAAACTACGGCATGACCACCGCAGGGGCGTTAAAAATGTTTTTGGTAAACGTTGCCAAAACCAAAACCGTACCTTTAACATTCACCTATCAAGCGGACTTTAGCGATGACGAAATCACCACGATTAAGCACCGCTTGCACGATACGGATAACATTCGCACCACCACGCTTGACGAGCTGTTTGCATGACTTACACTATCAAAAGATACGATGATTTTGTCAAAGATTTAAGCAAACTGGACAAAGCCGTCAAAGACCAGTTACGCAAAAAACTAGAAAAAATTGTAGAAAATCCACACATTCCAAAAAACTGATTGGGTGGTGAACTCTCTGGACTGTACAAAATCAAACTGCAACGTGCGGGTATTTGTCTTGTTTATGCGGTCAATGATGACGAGATTTATATTTTGCTATTAACTGTTGGCAAACGTGCAGATAGCGAAGTTTACGAAACCGCAAAAACATGGCTTTGAGAACAAGTCATGTTATCTCATGTTATCGTGCGTACAATACTGTAAAATATTCTGTGTGAATTTTTGTTGTATATTGGGTTTTGTGCAGAATATTTTTTTCTTTTAATTTGTTATTAAATATTTGTTTGACATAATTACCATGATTTTTTGTCATGGTAATTTTTTTGTCAAAAATTACGACAAACAACCCATTTATTTTATGCAGTGCTTGCTTTATAATGCCTTATTGATTTTATTGTAAAAAAGAGAAAAACAATGTCTGAAACTACCCAAATTCAAGCCAATCAAACCGTTACGCCACAAATGCCTGACGTACCGTTAAACACCCCAACCCCGCAAAAAATCTACCTAAAAGACTACACGCCACCTAGCTTTCATGTTGATAATATTGATTTAACCATTCAATTGTATCAAGACAACGCCAAAGTTACTGCCACTTTAAACATGACCCGCAAAACGGCAGGTGATTTGGTGCTATTGGGTCGTGAATTGCAACTGGAATCGATTCATTTAAACGGTCAATTATTAACCGAAAACGATTATCAATTAGACAGTGAGCAACTGGTTATCAAAAATGCCCCAGATACTTGTATTATCAATACGGTGGTAACGATTGTGCCACAAAAAAATACCAGTTTGGAAGGCTTGTATCAGGCAGGCGAGGGTGAAGACAAAATGTTTGTTACCCAATGTGAGCCAGAGGGTTTTCGCAAAATTACCTTTTATCCAGACCGTCCAGACGTGCTTGCTACTTTTACCACTCGTATTGAAGCGGATAAAAAATTTCCAACTTTGTTGGCAAATGGCAATTTGATTGATAAAGGCGATTTGGACGACAACCGTCATTTTGCGGTTTGGCAAGACCCGACCAAAAAACCAAGCTATCTGTTCGCTTGCGTGATGGCGGATTTGGCGGTTTTGACTGACCATTATACCACCATTGAAGGGCGTGATGTTTTGTTAGAATTGTACGCCAAGCCCAAAAATATTGAGCAATGCCATGTCGGTATGCAGGCGTTAAAAGACTCAATGAAATGGGACGAAGACAACTACGGACGAGCCTACGACCTTGACCGTTATATGATTGTGGCGGTCAGCCAGTTTAACATGGGGGCGATGGAAAACAAGGGTTTGAACATTTTTAACACCGCTTGTGTGCTGTCAAGCCCAGAAACGACCACCGATAGACGCAATTTTAACGTCAAAGCCGTTATTGCTCACGAATATTTTCACAACTGGACAGGCAACCGTATCACTTGCCGAGATTGGTTTCAGCTATGTTTAAAAGAAGGCTTTACTGTTTTTAGAGACCAGTCGTTTTCTGCCGATTTACATTCGCCTGCAGTGCAACGCATTGATGACGTGGCGGTACTAAAAGCCCATCAATTTGCCGAAGATGCTAGCCCACTTGCCCATCCACCACGCCCAGACCATTTTGTTGAAATCAACAATTTTTATACCGCAACCGTGTATGAAAAAGGGGCGGAAATCGTGCGAATGATTGCCAACACGCTAGGCAAAGAAAAATTCCGCCAAGGCACAGACGAATACTTCCGCCGTTATGACGGACAAGCCGTTACCGTGGAAGATTTGTTATCCGCTTTAAGCGTATCTGGTACAAATGTTGAGCAATTTTTGGACTGGTACACCCAACCTGCCACCCCTGTGGTATCAGGCTATTGGCTGAAGGATGATAAAAACTTAACAATTCACTTAGCCCAAAAAATCCGCAAAGTCGCCAATTATCCAGAACCCAAAAACCTACCAATTCCAGTCAAAACCGCCATTTTTAACCGTCAAACAGGCGAATTGGTCAAAGAAGATTTGTTACTTTTAACCCAAAGCGAACAAGATTTTACTTTTGAAAATCTGTTTAACGAACATGACTTTGAGCCTGTGATTTCGTTGTTGCGAGATTTTTCCGCCCCTGTTATTTTGCAATTTAACTATAGCGATGACGACTTGGCATTTTTGGCGGAACATGAAACCAATGGCTTTAACCGTTGGCAAGCGGTACAAAGTTTGGTAAATAAAATTTTGTTAAATAACCAAAGCAGTACCGCTTATTTAACCGCTTTGGCAAATAGCATACCAAGCCTTGCCAATAGCGATGCCATGCTTGCCAGTCGCTTGTTGGATTTGCCAAGTGAACGAGAGTTGGGTAGTGTAATTCAACAAAATTATGACCCTGATTTTGTCAAACAGCAACGAGATAAAACCAAACAAAAAGTGGCAAATCATCTGAAAGATTTTTGGCAAACGGCTTATACACAACTGCCAATCCAAGACTACCAAGATACCGCCAAAGCCATGGGAGAACGTGCGTGGCGAAATACCGTGCTAGATATGGTGCTATGTGTTAATGATGGGGGTGCAAACCTAGATACAGCAAGCCAATGGACAACCGAGCAATACCACAAAGCGACCTGTATGACGGAGCGTTATGGGGCATTAGTTGGTGCGGTGCAGTATAATTTGCCAAATAAAGCCGAGTTATTAGCCGACTTTTATCAGCGTTTTAAACATGACGACTTGGTGATGGATATGTGGTTTGGCGTGCAGGCAAGCGATGAATCAGCAAGTGTGGCGGATATTTTTGCCTTGACTGAGCATGGCGACTTTGATATCAATACACCAAACCGTGTGCGAGCGGTGCTGGGCGGTCTGTTATCACAACCGACTAAACTGTGGACAAATGACGGCTTGGTGCGTTATTTGGATATGATGGTGGTGCTTGATAAACGCAATCCGTTGTTGGCATCTCGTTTGTTACAAGGCTTGTCAAATTGGCAAACGTTGGTTGATGATAAAAAGGCAATGGCAAAAGCGTTGCTTAACGATTATCAAGCAAAATTTGAATCCAAAAATGTTAAAGAAACCTTGCAAAATATGTTGAATGTTGAGTAAGGGAAAAAATGCTAAAACTTACATTAAATGATAAAAATCTGTTGATTAGCTCAGCAGATTTTTCACACTAAATTGATTTTGGCATTGCCAATATTTGTCAAATTTTGGCAAGCGTGCCACCGAGTGAAGTCGCTTGGGAAAACGCCATTATGCAAATTGAAGATGCCATTTACAAAAATAATTAGTGAACTTATGACACCAAAAAATTTAACATCGCTGATTTTTAAACTTGTGGAACAGCCTGTTCGTTGGTTTGAGTATTTTACCAATGTAATAAATGACAAAGACAATGCAGAAAAGTCCGAGTTGGTTTTGACTGATGAAGATATTGAGCAACTACAAAAACAAGGCTTGAACAAACAGACGATTGACAAAATAGCCGATGAAGTCAATGAACAATTAAGCAGTAATGCCAATGTTGAAATTGAGCCAAAAAATCCGTCAGAAACCGTCAAATCGGACAATTTTTCCAATGCCAATTTGGCAAAATCTAACCTAGAAAAATCTTCAGAAAATACTGAATATTTGTCATTAAACCAAATTGACAAAAAAATCGCTGATGAAGTTGAAAAGCAACAAGCGGAACAAGAAGCCAAACGGCAAGCTGAGCAAGAAGCCCAATACGAAGCCTTTAAACAATATCTTGCCAAAAAAAATAGCCAAAAAGAAGTGGACTATCGGCAAGTACGGATTGATATTGAGTCCGGGGCATTGCCGACCAAGATGTTTTATTTGTTAAATGGGTTGGCGGCAGTGATTGCAGGCTTTGGCTTGCTTGCAAATTCGCCTGCGGTAGTGATTGGGGCGATGTTGGTCGCCATGCTGATAGGTCCGATTAGTGGCATTGCATTAGCGGTGATTGACGCACGTTTTGCCTTGCTAAAAAAATCGCTTGGGACGTTGGTATCAGGTGGGGTGCTGATTTATTCGGTGGGGCTTGTGTTGGGGTGGTTATTTCCAGAGCAGTCCTATTCGCATGAAATTATCGTCCGTACTGCCCCCAATACGATGGACGTGATGGTGGCATTGGCAGGCGGGACGGCAGGGGCGTATGCGATGATTTCGCATAATTTGTCAGTGGCTGTGGTTGGTGTGGCGGTGGCGACTGCCCTTGTACCACCTTTGACGGCAAGTGGCATTTTGTTTGCCAATGGTGAATATTCGTTGGCGTGGGGTGCATTTTTATTGACGCTGACCAATATTTTGGCGATTCAGTTTACCAATGCGTTGGTGCTGTGGGTGGCAGGGTTTCGCCGTTTGGATATTGATGAAAGTGAAGATGAGCGTGTCAAAGATTCCAAAGTGCGACAGGTGTGGTTATTTTTGCGTAGAAATGCGGTGACGGCGGTGCTGTTGGTTGGGATTAGTGGTTATTTGACGTACAATTTTTATCAGCAAATTGACCAACAACGTTATGAAAAATCGGTGAATCAAATCATTGAAAAGGGCATTGAACATCAGCCCAGTTATGTGCTAAATAGCAGTTTTCAACAAGAAAAAAATCCGTACGCTGATGGCATAACGCCTGATAAATATTATGTGATTCGTGTTACTATGCAAGGCTTGGTCGCCCCAAAGCATACACAGGTGGCAAAGATGGAAAAGCAGATTCAAGATTTGACCGACAAACATTTTAAACGTCCACCTGTCAAATTGCAGGTGCGTTTTGTGCCTGAACAAGTGATTGAAAGTCAGCCAATTACCAAAAATGATGTCAAGCTTGATGATAAAGCGATTAATCAAATGACTGACACAAAAAAATAGTTACAGATAGTTCCACATAAAAAATGAACCAACTATCAACATCACAGGCGTGCAGAGCAAAATCAAGGCGATGATAAGCCGATTAAGTTTACTTGCAGGAACTGTTTGGGCAGAGAGCCACAGTTCATGACTGGTTTCAAGCTGTTGATTAAAGGCTGAGTTAAAATTATTGGGCGTGAGCGTATCGGTGGGCGACATTAACTCCAAAAAAGTCGCTTCATCAGATTGTTTTTGTAAAATACAATACGGCTGTGGCGGTAAGTCGTCCACAGGATTGATTGGCTTGAGTACTGAAACAAGACGAAAATCCAATGCCACGATATCAGGCTTGAACGTGCTAAAAATATCAGCCAAATGCACAGGCATTGTAAAGTTGTGCCATAGTTCAAAGGCTGGCTGTTGCTGATTGGTAAATTTGATGAGTAACAATTTTTGTCAAATACCCATATAGGTCGCCCCAAATAACAGGACAACCACAAATACCATCTAGCCAATCGTTTCAAGCATTGAATTTTCCTTTAACAAGCCGTTATTTAGTTATCAGTTGATGATGTTTTTTTAAATTTACCAACACCCACACCCCAATCAGCACATTTAACACACCCACCGCCGCAAACAACATTGGCAACGGCATCTTAATCATATTTAAACACACAATCGCAAAAATCGCTGACGACACCATAAACAACGCATTAAAAATATTATTCGCCCCAATCACTCTTGCACGGTGACTTTCAGGGGCAAACGCTTGCATAAAGGCGTACAACGGCACAATATAAATCCCACCGCTAAACCCAAGTAAAAACAAATCAATGAAAACCCAAATCGTACCGTCCATATTTAACAGTTCCATCACACCAAAATGCGTATTTTTGTCGCTGATGTTTAAATTTAAACCGCTTAACTCAAAATACAAATCAATGGCAAAAATCGTCAAACCTGCAATGCCAAACGGCAATAATTTTAGGCTGACTTGATTTTTGGTTAAAGTTTTACACAACAGCGACCCCAATGCCGTCCCCACTGAAAACAGCGTAAGCATTAGAATAATCACGCTTTCATTGCCATGCAAAATGGTTTTGGCAAATTCGGGCGTTTGCACCGTCAAAGTCGCCCCATAAAACCAAAACCAACTATTGCCCATAATGGTAAACCACATAATCGGCAAGCTATACAGATATTTAATCGTTTGCCAACTGGTGCGAAAAATGTTCCAATCCACCGTGAAATTCGGCTGTGGGGCAGGCATGGCAGGCACAAAGCGGGATGTAAAATAGCCTAAGCAAGCAATCGCCAACACCACGCCAGATAGCCACCACATCATGTGGTCTTGTTGCGTTAGCACGCCAGCGAGCATCATGCCTGTCAAAATCGCCATAGATGTACCCATCTGAAACAAACCGTTTGCACCGACTAACTCATCTTCGTGCATGGCTTGGGGCAGATAAGCGTATTTAATCGGGCCAAAAAAAGTGGAATGCGTTCCCATCAAAAACAACGCTACAAATAACAAACTATAAATTTCAAAAATAAAACCCACACTTGCCAAGACCATAATTATGATTTCAAGCAATTTAATTAGCCGAGTGAGTTTGGCTTTTTCGTATTTGTCCGCCAATTGTCCAGCCAAAGCCGAAAACAAAAAAAACGGCAACACAAACAGCATGGCAGCAAGGTTGTTTAATAGACTGATTTCCATTTTTAGCTGACTGGCAGCGACAAAGGTTAAAACCAAAATCAAGCCTTGTTTAAAGACATTGTCATTAAACGCCCCCAAAAACTGGGTGGCAAACATGGGGGTAAAACGGCGAGTTTTAAAAAGGGCGAATTGATTGCTCATATTTCTTCCTGTGAAAAAGTTATTTGCCTATCTTAACACAAAAATTGTCAAAGTTTGGTGAAAAATATTTTGGCAAATCAATTGGCTGTGTTAAAATTGGCGTTTATTTTGCTTTTTTTGGGGATTATATGCGTGCGTGTTATCAACAACAACATCATTTTATGCGTTTAACGCCTGTATCGCTGGCGGTATTGACCGCTTTGAGCGTTTCTATGACTTTTAGTCAGCCAAGTTTTGCCGAAGATTTGCCACAACCTGTCGTGCAACAAAATAACAGCCCAAACTCAACCCAACAACAAAACGAAACCTTGCAAAATAATCAACAAATTTTTGATACTAATAATTATGTGTATCAAGTGCCAACACAACAAACCCAAAATCAAAATAGCCTAAGCAATGCAACCGATACGGCAGTGCTTAACCCAACAGAAAACCCAACAGAAAACCCAACAGAAAACCCAACAGAAAATAATGCACCAAACAGCCATTCCAATCAACAAAACAATGCAAACAATCATTTAAGCAACAATTCAAATAATAAAATCAGCACACGCCTACAAAACCAAACTTTGACCGATTATGACAATTTTAATCAGCCGATTGCCGCGTTTGATAATCAACATTTGTTAAATGATAGTCAGATTCAAAATGACAATAGCCTTGATAACGCAAAACAACAACAGCCCAAACAACAAATTATCAATAGCCAAGCGGTGATGGATAGCCCAAAAGACGTTGAAAAAACCTTAAACGACATTGCCAACACCAACAACCAACAAGCGACCATTAACAATCAAATTAACCAAAGTAAAGACCTTGACAACGCTGATGTGATTAATCCTGATGATTATCTGCCAAGCTATGAACAGGACTCCGCCCAAATTGCGATTGCCAAGCCAAACACGACTGTTACCGCAGACAGTAAGGGTTTGATTAGCAAATTAAAAAATCGTGTGCTAAATACCGTTGATGGGGCGAATTATATTGATATCAGCTTTGCCAATGCTGATGAAGCATTGCAACCTGCCAAAAATATCAAAGCGTCATTGGAGCAAGTGACGGTAGAATCCGTTGCAGATTTTAACGGCAGTATCAATCGCTTGCGTCAGATTGCTCTTGATGCGGCAAAGGCGGTCGGCTATTATGAAACCGAAGTGTCGTTTAAACATTTGGGCGGTGATAATATAGAAGTGAACCTAAAGGCTGGCGAGCCTGTGATTGTACAACATCAATTGTTTGACATTCGTGGCGAAGGGGCGGAAGGCGAGCAGTCAATCCCTGATTATGATGTCATTGAAAACGAAGCCTTGCCCCAAGCGGGCGATGTGTTCAATCATGGACAATATGAAGCGAGCAAATCGGCGGTGGACAGTGTTTCTCAAACACATGGATTTTTTGATGGCAAATGGTTAAACCATTCGGTTGATGTGATTTTGCCTGACAATGTGGCAGACGTGGATTTGGTGTATGACACCCAAAGTCGTTATCAATTTGGCGATATCAAAGTTTACAGCATTGATAAAGAGGGCAATCTCACTGATGACCCAGACAAACTGCCGATTAAACCAGAATTGTTACAACAACTCATGCCTTACCAAAAAGGCGACCCTTATTATCAACCATTAGTTACCAAACTTACTAACAATTTATCGGTAACTCGTTATTTTAACAGTATGAATGTGGACGTGATTTTGCCTGCGGACAGCGGAGCAGGGGTAACATCGCAAAATACTGCACCCAACAATGCACAAGCCAATTCACAAAACAGTTCACAAGCCAATAGCCAAAATAATTCGCAAAATAATTCACAAGCCAATTCGCAAAACAGCGATAATAATACAGCCGACCAAACCCAAATCGCTCAAAATCAACCAAGAAAAAACAATGACGGTGATATCCAAAGCCAAAACGTCACCGCTGATGCAACGGACAACCCTGCCAATATCCAAAATCCAAAGGATTACGCGCCGCTTGAATTTAACATTGATGACACCACCCAAGAGCGGTTAGACATTATCAAAGCTAAATCACGCATTTTGTTACAAGCCCCAGAAGACATGGAGCTTGCCCCAGAAGAAAAAAATATCAGTAAAAATCCGTTGGTTATCCTTGCCAATGCGGTGAGCGATATTGCCAAAAAAATTGATAAAAACCAAAATGACAATAGCAATGACAAAAAAGTGCAACAAGCCATCGCAGGCGACCTAGTACAAAAGCTTACGCCAGAGCAAGTCGCCGAACAAAAAGCCGTGCCAACTTATATCGTGCTTGATGCGACAAAACCCCGTGAGGCAGAAGTCGGTCTGGGCTATGAAACGGACGTGGGCGTGCGTGCGATTGGCAAAATTAACAACAACCTTGTCAATAAAAGTGGCTATCAAGCAGGGATTAGCACCACCGTGTCTCGTGTAGACCAAGCGGTGGAGGTTACGGGCAGTCTGCCGTACAAGCACCCAATTGATGACAAATTAACAGGCTCGCTCGGCTATCAACACAAACAATCGGACAAACTTGCCAATACCTTTGAAGTGGAAACTTTATACGCCAATCTTGCCCGCAATATCAACCGTGAATCAGGCTGGAATCGTACCATGTCCGTGCGTTATCGTACCGACAAGTTAAGCCTATCTGAGGGCAATTATGATACAGATAATTTGCCCTATCCTTTTAACAATTATGCATCCGACTTTACCCAAGAGGCGTTGTTGTTTGGCTATGCCATGCATAAAACCCAAGCGGACAATGTGATGAATCCGACCATTGGTTACAGTCAGCGATATTCGCTAGAAGTCGGTGGTGATGGGCTTTTGACAGATACCAATTTGGCGATTTTGCGAGCAGGGGCGACAGGGCTGTATAGCTTTGGCGATGATAAAAAGCACCAAGTATTAGGACGGCTGGATTTGGGCTATATTTATAGCGACAATTTTTATAAAGTGCCATATCGCTTGCGATTTTTTGCAGGGGGCGACCAAAGTATTCGTGGTTTTAACACCGACACACTTGCACCAACTTATGGCGACCAGTCGTTTTTGATGGGTGGCGATGCTTTGGCGGTCGGTTCGCTTGAGTACAATTATGAATTTCGTGAGGGTTTACGTTTGGCGTTGTTTGGCGATGTCGGCAATGCCTACGACACCACAGGCGAAGCGGATAAAAAAACGCACGTGGGCTTAGGCACTGGTATTCGTTGGTCATCGCCGATTGGTCTGGTGCGGCTGGACGTGGCGACAGGCGTAACCGATGACGATGACCCTGTGCGTATTCACTTTTTTATCGGTTCACCTTTATAAGAAGCAAAAAATATGAACAAAATCTATAATTTATGATAAATTTTTGTTAAAATAGCAAATTTACTATTTTAACAATTTTTATCAATGATTTATCCATGAGCAAACAACCGACCGACCCAAAACATGACGACACCGAAATTGTTGATGGCTTAGACCCAGCCGAGCGTGATGCCAGATGGCTTCGCCGTTGGTATCCTTTGTCATTTGTCAGCAAATTGGCGTTGGTCGTGGTGGTCGGTTTATTGGCACTGATTTTGGCAATTTATTATGCCGTTGGCACATCGTGGGGAACGCAATTTTTATTAAACGCCATCGTGCAACAAACAGGTATTGGTCTAAAAGTAGGCGAGGGAAATTTGCGAGATGGGCTGTGGGTATATGACATCAAAGTCCCTGCCAATCCGCCCAAAAGCAACATTGAAGTGAGCGTGGATAAAGCCTATGTCAAAGTCGGCTGGCGAGCGTTATTAACCAAACAAGCCCACCTACGAGAAGCAAACGTGGGGCAAGTGATTATCACCAATCACAAGCCACCGAGCAACAGCAATGAGCCTTTTGCTTACGAAAAAATCGCCTTGCCTGTGGATTTGACCTTAGATGATGTCAAAGCCAATTTGGTGCGTTATCAACAAGCCGATACCAAAATTGATTTTAAAAATGCCGATATCCAAGATTTTACATGGTTTGACAGCCAAATTAAAGTAGATTCTGCCAAGTTAGGCTATAACGAATTATTAACCATTGATAAACTCTCTGGTAAAATAGACTTACAAAACAACTATCCGCTAGATGCCAATGCCATCGTTACCATTCACGCCCTAGAAAAAGCCTATTTTGACAAAATTGATGGGCATATCACAGGCAGTTTGCAATCGCTTACCGCCAAAGTCAAAAGCCGTTATAACAAAGCGGATATTGAAGGCGTTTTGACGGCAAAACCGCTTGAACCAAAAGCCCCATTTGACGCAAAACTTACCTTTAAAGACGCCTTATTGCCGTATGCGACCGAGCAAAATATCCGCTTAACCAATGGCTCAATCACTGCCAAAGGGGTTACTGATGATATAGATTTGGTGATTGATACCGATTTGAGTGCCAAAGATATTCCAAACGGGCATTATCAAGGGCGAGCCAACACAGATGGCAACAAGTTAAACATTGAAGAATTGGTCGCAACCTTACCAGAAGGGCAACTTGTCAGCCGTGGCGTGATTGATTGGGAAAATCGTGTCAATATCGCCTTGATGAATACCGCACAAAATTTTGCCATTCGTAAATTATTGCCGAGCGATATAGCCCCTTACGCTCCAGCCATGTTAAACGGTCAGCTTGCCTTTGTTTATGATGTGGCAACCGACAGCGAGCCGATGACGATAAAAGCCAATCTTCGCCAAAACGATGGCGAGATTGTTAATGCCATTATCCATCAAGCGGACGGTGAAAAAACGCCCTATCATATCAATGCCAATTGGCAAAAATATATCCGCCAAAATGTGCCAAATATCGGCAATATCAACAGTCCAAGCGGACGAGCCAATATTGTTTATCAACCTGCCAAAACCGCCAATCAAGCCGATACCTTGGACATCAACGCTAAAGCAACCATCAATGAACTTAACATCGCTCCACAAGGCGATTATCAAGCTACCGTCAAAAAAGTTGGTGATAAAATTGATATCAATGCCTTTGATTATCAAGGCGTGGCAGGGGCTTTGACAGGGACAGGCGGTCTGACGTTGGCTCATGGCAATCAGCCTTTAAACTGGCAAATCAACGCCAAAACGCAAGATTTTAACGCCAAAAAAGTGATTGACAGCGTGCCGTTGTCCGCTTTGACAGGCAATGTGGTTGCTACAGGCGTGATAAAAAATTTGAGCAAAACCCAAGTTCAGCACCAAATTGACATCAAACAAATTGACATGACAGGCGATATGTTGGCAACGGACAAAGCCAACAAACCGAGCAAAAAACGCCTCAATTTAACAGGCAATGGCAATGCCTTAATCAATTTGACAGGCAGTGAAATCAATCATTTGACTGCAAAATTTGACGGTAGCCTTGATGTGCCAGACGTGCCAAAGGGCAAGTTTAACTTTGATGTGGTGGGCAATCTTCAACAACTCACCATCAATCAGTTTAACCACCAAAGCGACCAAGGGGTAATCAGTGCCAAAGGCAAGGTGGACTTGGTGAACGGCGTGGGCTGGGATATGACGGCAAATGTCAAAAATTTTGATGCCAGTTTTTTTGCCCCAGATTTGCCAAGCAATTTGACAGGCGATGTCAAAACCGATGGTTTTTGGCGAAAAGGCAGTCAATTTATCCATTTGCAAAATCTCAATTTGACAGGACGCTTAAAAAATCAAGATTTGACAGCGACAGGTTCGTTGATTGCCAAATTAAAATTGCCAGAAAATTTAGCCAATTTACAAACTATTTTTAATCAAAATAATCAATATGGCAGACAATTGATTGATGAATTAAAAGCCGACAATCTTTTGTTAAAATGGGGCAATAACCGCATTACCGCCACAGGCAACCAAAATCAACTGGTGACAACCGTAGATGTCAGCACTTTAAATCAGCTAGTGCCACAGCTACAAGGCATGGTGCGTGGTGGCATTGTGCTGTCGCAACAACCGAGCCAAACTTTGCCAAATGTCATGGTAGACTTGGTCGGACGTAATATCAGCGTGCCAAATTTTCGGGTGCTAGACGCAAGTGTCAAAGGCGAGATGGTGAACCTTGCTAATTCGCCAAGCCATCTACAGGTCAATGCTACAGGCTTGAACATTGCCAATCAGTCACTAAGAGCCTTGCAGTTACAGTTTGACGGTACACAAAAAGACCATCGCCTTGATGTCAAAGCCGACAGCGTGCGTGGTAGCGTGCAGGCAAGTTTAAAAGGGGCGATAGATTTAAACAAAAAAACATGGCAAGGCGTGCTTGGCAACGGACAAATCGGCACAAAATATGCCAAATTGCAACAAATTCAACCAAGCCAAATGGCGTTAAATTGGCAAAATCCAAGCGTTCAGTTAGCTTCGCATTGCTGGCAAACGGTGGGACAGTCTGGTAAGTTATGCTTAAATGACAATTTAACTGTATCACAAAATGCAGGCAAGGTGAATTTGGATATCAAAAACATTGATAGCCAAGTATTTAGCGTGATTTTGCCAGAAGATATCGCATGGTCTGGCAAATTAAACGGTTCGGCATTGGTAAATTGGCAAAAAAATCAAAAACCAACCGTCAATGCCAGTTTTTATTCGGACAATGGCACATTTGGCACAGCACCGCAGTCGCCTGACGAATTGGCAGGCGTGGTCGCTTATAAGCGTGTGAGCCTAATTGCTCGCTCCACCAATGACGGCTTAAAACTGCGTGCCGACCTAAAAACTGCCAATGATGCTGGTGATGGTTATTTAGATGCGGTGATTAATCCTTATAAGGAAAACAAACCGATTGATGGCACAGTGGTTTTTGACCAAATTCAGTTGGCAATTTTAAAACCATTTTTCCCAGCGTTAGAACGCTTGACAGGGACGGCATTGGTTGCAGGTAAGGTAAACGGCACGCTGATGCAGCCCAAATTTGTCGGCGATATTGAGATTCAAGATGCAGGTGTGTCCGTGATTGGCTTGCCAATGCGACTAGAAAACATCAATGTGCTAGGCTCGGTCAATGGCAACCAAGCCAAAATTACAGGCGACTTTACCACACCTGACAAAGGGGCAGGGCTGATTGCGGGTACGGTGGATTGGGTCAATGAATTGCAAGCCAAACTCAAAATCACAGGCGAAAATCTACAAGTGAGCCAACCGCCATTGGTAAGTGCCAAGATTAACCCTATGTTTGACGTGATTGTCCGTCCAAACCGCCGTCAAGTGGATATCGTGGGCGTGGTGGATATTCCGCAAGCGGTTATCCGTCCGCCTGAAGCCAGTGAAAATGTCGTGACCCAATCGGCTGATGTCAATGTGATTGACCGTAGATTGGCAGGGCAAATTGACCAAGTTTTAAAAGTGTCTTTGCCTTGGTCTATCAATGCCGATATCGGTGTGGATTTGGGTAAAAATGTGGAGTTTCAAGGCTTTGGGGCAAAATTACCATTGGCAGGGGCATTGCATTTGACCCAACGTGGACAAGGCTCAATGCAAGCCAAAGGCGTGGTGCAAATTGCCAAACGTTCAAAAGTAGAAATTTTTGGACAAAATTTGGACTTAAACTTTGCCCAAGTTCGCTTTAATGGGGCGGTGAGTAACCCAAGTGTCAATGTACAAGCTACCAAAGATATTCAAGGTATTGAAACAGGTGTCAAAGTTACAGGCAACGTTAGCCGACCCAATATCGTTGTCTTTAACGATGGCGGTCTGACCGAACAACAAGCCATGAACGCATTGGTAACAGGCAGTCTAAACAACAATAGCGGACAAAATACCAGCGAGCAAGACTTTAGAAGCCGTGTGAATAATACCCTTGCGGCGGCGGGTTTAAGTTTTGGTCTGAGTGGGACAAGGGAACTAACCAATCAGATTGGGCGAGCCTTTGGGTTACAAAGTCTAACCCTTGATGCGACAGGGTCGGGCAGTGATACGTTGGTCGCTATCACAGGTTATATCACGCCAGATTTGTTTATCCGTTATGGCGTGGGCGTGTTTACCGCTCAGCCTGAGCTAAGTATGCGTTATCAATTAACTCGTAGATTATATATTGAAGGCAAATCCGCCACCAATAACGCCATTGATTTGATTTATAATTGGCGGTTTTAACCGTTTTTTAAACAAAAAAAGATTGGATAACCAATCTTTTTTTATTAATTTTTTTAATTAAAAAAGTTTTATTCCGCTTTTTCTTCTGCCACATCTTCATGTAATGACAATGCCGTTGCACTGCCATCATCTTTTGAGCCGCGTGTGCTTTTTAGCTTGATTTGTAAACGCAATTCGTTGGCAGAATCGGCATTACGAATGGCTTCATCATAAGTAATCGCCCCTTCGTTATACAGGTCAAACAACGCTTGGTCAAAGGTCTGCATACCAAGTTCACGAGATTTTGTCATAATCGCCTTTAACTCGTGCATATTGCCTTTTAGGATAATATCGGCAATGAGCGGTGTGTTTAACATAATCTCAACCGCCGCACGGCGACCTTTGCCATCTTCGGTACGAATCAGACGCTGAGAAATAATCGCTTTCATATTGGACGACAAATCCATCAATAGCTGACCTTTTCGCTCTTCTGGGAAAAAGTTAATGATACGGTCAAGCGTTTGGTTGGCGTTGTTGGCGTGCAATGTACCTAAGCACAAATGCCCTGTTTCGGCAAAGGCAATGGCGTGTTCCATCGTTTCAGTATCACGAATTTCCCCAATCAAAATCACATCAGGGGCTTGTCGCAAAGTGTTTTTTAGGGCATTGTGCCAAGAGTGGCTATCCACGCCCACTTCACGGTGGGTAATCATGGATTTTTTGTGTTTGTGAACGTATTCCACAGGGTCTTCTACAGTGATGATATGTCCTGCTTGGTTTTCGTTGCGGTAGTCAATCATCGCCGCCAAAGACGTGGATTTACCAGAACCTGTACCGCCAACCACCAATACCAAACCACGTTTTTCCATAATAACATCACGAAGTTTTTGTGGGAGCATAAGTTTTTCAAAGTTAGGAATTTCTGCTGCGATGGTACGAATCACCATGCCGACTTGGAGTTGTTGTTGAAAGACATTGACACGAAAGCGAGAGACATTTGGCACGTTAATCGCAAAGTTGCACTCAAGGTGTTCTTCAAATTCTTCACGCTGTCTGTCATTCATCAAGCTATAGGCAAACAGTTTGGTTTTTTCTGATGTTAAAGTTTTTTGGCTAAGCGGTTTCATCAAGCCTTGATGTTTGACACTTGGCGGAAATTCTGCGGTGATAAACAGGTCAGAACCGCCGATTTCCACGACTTTTGTCAGCATATTAAACATGACATTGCGTGCTTCGTGGAGCGATTCTTCTGCAAAGTGTTTTAAGGATTCTTCATTAACCATAACAGCCTCTGTTGTAAAATTAGAACCTATATTCACAACGTTTTTGCAATGAAAAATGAAATAAATCGCCAGCTTTTCAAGGAAAAAACGCAGACTGATAGTCATTCTATCAGGCAAGTTTTTGACGCAGAAAAGCAAGATTCAGCGATTTTCCATGCAAAAGCAAATAAATATCTACTTTTAAAATTTGTAAAATGTTACTGCGTAATGTTGTGAATACAGGTTCTTAGATAGATTTGAAAAAATTGAACTATTATAACGAATTTAAGCACAGTTTTCATACCATTCAGCCCTAAAGGCGTAAAAATGTTGATAAACTGTAAGCCATGTTTGAGTTTGACTAAAAACAAAAAAAACACGGCTCAAAAACCGTGTTTTTTTTGAAAATCTAAGATTGCGATTAATCTTGTAAATTACGCAAAAAACGTACAAATTCAATGTACATCCAAACCAATGTTGATAAAATACCGATACTTAGCACCCATTCAAAACTTTCATCAACGCCAGATTGATAAGCACGTTCTACATTGTCAAAATCCAACAACAAGCTAAATGACGCAATCACCACAACCAACAAGCTAAACGCTACGGCTGTGATACCGCCACTAAACAAATAAGGAATAGAACTACCAAACAAACTTAAGCCAATTTGCACCAAATACACAAGGCTAATGGCAATGATGGCTGACATCATGACTGAGCGAAATTTTTCGGTAACTTTAATCACATTGGCACGATATAACGCAAGCATTACCCCTGCGGTAACAAAGGTTGCCACCATTGCCGTTACCGCAACCGTTGGGAATTGCGTGGTAACAAATAATGAAATCGCCCCAATCAAAATCCCTTCTAACATAGCATAAGGCACAGCCAATACTTTGCCCAAATGCGGTTTTGCAATCACAGCCCAGCCCATACCAAAAGCGACCAACATACTGATTAAACTTGCCGCATAAATAAATGTTGAACTAAGTCCTGCAAAAATCGCCAACATAAAAAAACTAAACCCTGTAAATGCTGACAAGCCTAACAAAAACGAAGTCTTACGCACCACGCCTTGAATCGTCATCGGCGTGTTACTCACTGCCAAATCAGCACGAGATAAAATTGGATTTGCCATAAAATATCCTACCTTTTTAAAATCTAAATACAATCAAATAACAGCATTTAAATTAGCAAAAAAATTTATCTTTGTATAGCAATATATTGTGTTAAATCGTAAAATTTAAAGAAAATTTTGCATAAAATTGCCAAAAATTAGGTTGTTTTTATCAAAAATCGCCTTTAAACATGCATTTCATCTAATTTTGACCCAATAGCTGTAAGTTTTACTTGCTTTTTTACCAAAATTTTTAGATGATAGAACCCTTTTTTATTTCTTTTTAAAGCCTTGATTATCATGTTAAATTTGACCCCACGTTATCCAAAAAATTTAGACGCATTTCCGCAATTACAACCGATTGTCGAACAATCTTTGACGATTGCCAATATTTTGGCAGGGCGTGGCGTGGTGGCGACTGATGAATTGGATTTGTCGCTTGGCGCAATGCTGCCTGCGGTAAATTTGTTGGGGCTTGATAAAGCGGTTAGCCTGTTGGATAAAGCGATTGACAATCAACAAAAGATTTTGATTGTGGGCGATTTTGATTGTGATGGGGCGACCAGCACGGCGTTGATGGTGCGAGTGTTGCGAGAGATTGGGGCAAATGTTGAGTTTTTAGTGCCTGACCGTTTTAAATATGGTTATGGTTTGACCCCTGAAATCGTGGATTTGGGTGTGGCGGCTTATCAGCCAGATGTGATTGTAACCGTGGATAATGGCATTTCTAGCCATGCAGGGGTGAACCGTGCTAAAGAACATGGCTTGACGGTGATTATTACCGACCATCATTTGACAACCAAAGCAACGCCAAATGCCGATGCGGTGGTAAATCCCAATCAGTTGGGCTGTGATTTTGCCAGTAAATCGCTGGTGGGTGTGGGCGTGGCGTTTTATGTGTTGGGAAATTTGGCAAAAGTTCGTAGACAGGCAAACAAATCTAGTACCCAAGTCAGCCGTTATTTGGATTTGGTGGCGTTGGGGACGGTTGCCGATGTGGGCGTACTTGACCAAAATAATCGGATTTTGGTGGCACATGGATTACAAAAAATTCGCCAAAATCAATGCTGTTTTGGCATTTTGGCATTGTTAGAACAGGCAGGCAAGTATGCCGATGAAATGACGGTGCAAGATTTTGGCTTTATTATCGGGCCTCGTATCAATGCGGCTGGGCGAATGGACAATATGCGAATTGGCATTGAATGTTTATTAACCAATGATTGGGTCGAAGCCCAACGACTGGCTCAACAGCTAGATGACTTGAACAAAAATCGCCGTCAAGTGGAACAAGAAATGCGAGAACAAGCCGATACGGTGCTTGCCAAATTAAACGACAATCAAGCGATTACTCGTAGTGTGATTTTGTATCAAGACGACTGGCATCAAGGCGTGATTGGCATTGTCGCAGGTCGTTTAAAAGAAAAATATCATTTGCCCACCATTGTGTTTGCCCCTGCCGATACCAATGCGATTTGTGACAACGACTTTATCAAGGGTTCGGCTCGTTCCATTGCGGGGATTCATATTCGTGATGCGATTGAAGCGGTGGCGACTGATTATCCTGATTTAATCAGTCATTTTGGTGGTCATGCGATGGCGGCAGGTTTAACCATAGAAAAAGGCAAATTTGAGCTATTTTGCCAAGCCTTTAACAAGGTCATGCAATCGCTTGACGATGATGTATTTGCTGAAACTTTGTTTACTGATGGGCAGTTAGCCCCACAAGAGTTTAGTTTGGGGTTTTTGGATTATTTGGACAATTTGACGGTTTGGGGACATGGATTTTTGCCACCGATGTTTGATGGTGTGTTTGTGGTGCAGGATTTTCGGGTGCTAAAAGAGCGTCATTTAAAGCTGTGGTTAAGCTATGATAATTTGCCAATGACGCTAGAAGCAGTCTGGTTTAACGCCGATTTTGATAAGGTGAATATCGCCCAAGTCATGCGTGGCGTGTCAAATATTCATGCCTTATTTGTGCTTGAAAAAAATGATTTTAACGGACAGATTAAATTACAATTAAACATTAAAAAAGCGGTGTTAATTTGATAATGAAATTGTTAAATACTTATTTTTTCATAATATTAAACCATTGATGAACAGGGGCTAAATACCAATCATAACGAATTGCCAACATTCGTACACAAAAAACCGTAAGCATGGTGCTAATTTCCACCACCCAACTCGGTAGCGACAAGTGTTGCAAGCCAAAAAACACCAACGCCCCTGCAATCCCTGCACTGATATAAATCTCTTTTCGCAGTACCAACGGAATTTCGTTACAAATCATATCTCGTATCATACCACCAACGATGATGGTAACAATGCCGAGCAATGTCGCAATCAATGGATTTGCCCCATAACTTAACGCCACTTTTAAACCAATCAAGGTAAAAGCCGACAGCCCAATGGTGTCGGTAAATTTTAACCATTTATCCACCGTCTGTGGGCTAATACGTTGGCTATTTTCAAAAAATGCTTGAAAAATCAATGATGTAATGGTGATAACAATCAAATAATTCATATCCACCATCCAAAATAATGGGTGGCGATTTAACATCACATCACGCACCGTACCACCACCAATCGCCGTTACCATAGATACCAAAATACAGCCCATAGGGTCGAAGTTTTTTGAGCGTGCTAAAATCGTGCCTGATACGCTACAGGCAACAATACCAATCATATCAAATAGATAGATGATGGATTTTGGGTCAAAGGTAGTGTCTAATAACATTTTTAAGGCATTTTGTCGTTGTTGGGTTTGTCCGCTTCGGTGATAATGGTGATGTCTTTGGGCGGTTGCTGAATTTTTTGACTAATTTTACCGATAATTGGCAATTTTGCAAGGGTTGGCAACACACGTTTGTCCAATTGTTTGCTGACGCTTCTTTTGACGCTATTAAATTTTGATAAAACGGCGGTGGTATCTCGGGTTTGTTTGTTGTTAAATTTTTTATCGCCTTGCGAAGTGCTTGTTTGCGTTACATTTTTTTGAGCAACATTTGTTTGGCTAATGCTGTCGCTTTGTGGCGTTTCGCCGTTTAACAAACGCTCTTTATCGGTTTGTTTGATACGTTTGTCATCGTTATTTACATCACTGACCTGACCACCTGATAGTCCTATTTTTTCACGATTTTGGATAAATTCGTTTGCCACATCGCCATCATTTTTGGCGTGATGAATGTCATCAGCATTTGGGCGGTTTCTCGGTGGCATATTGTCAAAAATATTCGCCATCGGCATGTTAAATTGTTGTTTTAACATCGCTTCGCTACTTGCCAATGTGTCAATCCATTCGCTTGCCCAAGGTGCGTGGATTTTTAGCTCTTCTAAATCTTGCGAATGGGGCAAAGGATAAGGCAAATTTTTGTAAAAATCCCAAAAAGTATAATCGTTTAACGAACGCTTTAAAATATATTCGTCATGGTCGGACATGGTGATAAGGTTGTTGTCTTCCAAAAAGCTGATATAGCGATACCAATGGGGCATTTCTTGGCGACCTAGCACATCACGCAAGCCTGCTTCGGTCACGGCATTACCCAACTTATGTTCGCGATATAGCACATTTAACATATCCATAATGCTAAACAGGGCATGGCGTGGATTGACTTCTTTGGTGTTAAAAATCGTCAAACAATAACTAATCTGCACCCCAAGCAAAATCACGTTCCACGACAAATATACCCACAATAAAAACACAGGCAACACCGCAAACGCACCATACACTTTTTCATAACTGGTAAAATTTTGTACCACAAAACCAAAAGTTTGTTTTAACAATTCAAAAATAATGCCTGTAATCACGCCTGCGATTAACGCAAATTTGAACCGCACTTGACAACGTGGGATAAACCAATACATCAACACAAAACCCAACGTCATCACCGCAACCGAGCCAATCTGCACCCAAATCGCCCAGTTAATCGCATAACCGCCAATTTGCTGCTTTAAAAAACTCAAACTTTGTACAGTACTAGACGCAATAAACGCTGTACCAAGCACCAACGGAGCAAGGGTGATAATCGCCCAATAACGCAATAAACTTACGACTGTGGTTTCTTTTTGTTCAACTTTCCAAATTTCGTTAAAAGTAGCTTCAATGGTAATCAAGGTCATTACCGTGGTAACAAACAATGCACCCAAACCAATCACTGTCAAGTTAGACGACTTTTCCGCAAAATCATTAAAATATTGGGTAACTTGAAATCCGCTAGACGGTAACAGATTGCTATAAATCATCTGCTGAATACTTTCTTTTGCCCCTGTCAGCTGTGGCACAGATGACAAAATTACCAAAACCAAGGTCAAAACAGGCACGATGGATAACAAAGTCGTGTAGGTTAAAGAAGCCGATTTTTGTGTGCAATTATCATTTAAAAAGTTTTTTACCAAATAAATCAAAAACTTGACCCAATGATTTTGCATAAAAGGCATTTTTTTTAATTTCACTAACAGTTCATTCATAAAATTTCATCACATAAAACAAATAGAAATATGTTATCATAAAACAACAACAAATAATGTGAAATTCTGTGATATAACTGTACAAATCTGTGAAATTTTAACCAATATTTGCCAAATTTTATGAAAAATAACGCCAATTCTGCCCTAAAACCTGTTTATCCCATTCACCAAAAATTAAAAATTAGCTATATTACTTGGTTAATTTTTCGCTTGTTTGGGGTGGCGATTTTGTCATTTTTATTGTTAAAAAGTCAGCCGTCTGTCATTGGCGGTATGGTGTGGCAAGGGCTTTGGCTGTTGCCTGTGATGCTGTGTACGCCTGTGATTGTAAAGGGAAAAAGCCCGTATGCTTTGCTGTTGGTGAGTATGCTGTTATTGGTGTATATGGGCGGAAGTGGCATGGTGGCGTTAAAGCATGGTTTTAGCCAAGTTTGGGCGTTGTGTGCGGTGTGGATTGTGGATTTTTGTTTATTAACTTTGGTAAATGTATGGTTGTTTGTTCTGTTAAAACGTTTGCCAAAAATGAATGGGTGATAAGACGTTTGGTTTTTTAAAAACAGATTTTGCCATGATTAGATTTAATCAAAAAAATCCATGTTATTGATATAGGCTTTTGTAGAATTCTCGATATAGTTTTTGGTGTTGTTCATGATAATTATCGTTTATTTACGGTATGGATTTTGAAAATACCAATAAATTTTACCAATCTTCAGTTTCAATCAGTTTATCATAATTGGGCAGTTTGGTATCATTTGGTTGATAAGTATTATCAATTTTTTGGTAAACTTGATTACGATACGGATATTTTTTGATAATTTCATTAATTGCCGTGTCAAGTTCATCTTTGGAAAACCAAACATTGCCACATTCACCACAGCCATAAAATTCATCAATAAAACAAACCCAACCGCTACAATGAGCAGTTGGGCAATGGATTTGAAAGTTAGTATTTTCTGGTTGATTTAACATAAAAAACTTTCGTTTAAAGCGTACACGCCCCACCTGCACAACCATCTAAATCATCTTGAGCGTCATTCGCCCCATCGCGAGTGTTATGATAATACAAGGTTTTTACGCCCAACTTATACGCCATCAACAAATCTTGAATCATCACCTTCATTGGCACACGCCCATCTTCAAACTTTGTTGGGTCATAATTGGTATTTGCCGAAATGCTTTGGTCGATAAATTTTTGCATAATCGCTACCAATCGCAAATAACCTGTATTATTTGGCATTTGCCATAACAACTCATAGCTATCACGCAATTTGTCAATCTCTGGCACAACTTGTTTTAAAATTCCGTCTTTTGACGCTTTTACCGAAACCAAGCCACGAGGCGGTTCAATGCCGTTGGTTGCATTGGCGATTTGGCTTGACGTTTCTGACGGCATTAATGCTGACAAGGTAGAATTGCGTAAACCATGCGTTTTGATGTCATTGCGTAGGCTTTCCCAGTCAAGGTGTAAGGCTTCATTGCACACAGCATCAAGGTCTTTTTTGTAAGTGTCAATCGGCAAGATCCCTTGTGAATAGGTGGTATCGCCAAATGCAGGGCAAGCTCCTTGTTCTTTTGCCAATTTGTTTGACGCTTTTAGCAAATAATACTGGAACGCTTCAAACGTGCGATGTGTTAAGCCCAACGCTTTTTCGTCCGAATATTTTGTGCAATTTTTTGCCAAATAATAGGCATAATTAATCACCCCCACGCCCAACGTACGGCGTTTCATTGAGCCATTTTTGGCGGCGGCGACAGGGTAATCTTGATAATCCAGTAACGCATCTAATGCTCGTACAATCAATTCGGCAGGTTCTTCAATCTCGGCAACATCGTTAATTTCGCCCAAATTAATGCCAGACAAGGTACAAAGGGCAATTTCGCCTTTTTCATCATTAATATTGTCAAGCGGTTTTGTTGGCAAGGCAATTTCCATACACAGATTAGATTGACGAATCGGTGCGAGTGCAGGATTAAACGGGCTGTGCGTGTTGCAATGGTCAACGTTTTGCACATAAATACGCCCTGTACTTGCACGTTCTTGCATCATTAGGCTAAACAAATCTTGTGCCGAAATGCTTTGTTTACGAATGCTTTCGTCTTTTTCGTACATTTCATAAAGACGTTCAAATTCAGCTTGGTCAGCAAAAAACGCATCGTACAAACCTGCAACATCAGACGGTGAAAACAGGGTGATATTTTGTCCTTTAATCAAGCGTTGATACATGGTTTTATTAATCTGCACGCCATAATCCATGTGGCGAACACGGTTGTCTTCCACACCACGATTATTTTTTAGCACAAGCAAATTTTCTACTTCTAAATGCCAAATCGGATAAAATAACGTTGCTGCACCGCCACGCACACCGCCTTGCGAACAGCATTTTACTGCGGTTTGGAACAATTTATAAAACGGAATACAGCCTGTATGCTGGGCTTCACCGCCACGAATGCTACTGCCAATCGCACGAATTCGCCCTGCATTCACGCCAATCCCTGCCCGTTGCGACACATAACGCACAATCGCAGACGTGGTCGCATTGATACTATCAAGACTATCATCGCACTCAATCAGCACGCACGAGCTAAACTGACGAGTAGGCGTACGCACGCCAGACATAATCGGCGTTGGCAGTGAGATTTTAAAAGTGGAAGTCGCATCATAAAAACGTTTGATATAGTCCAAACGGGTTGCTTTATCGTACAATTTATCATAATTGGCAAACAAACACATACCGACCAACATATACAAAAACTGCGGACTTTCAAACACTTGTTTGCTAACACGGTCTTGTACCAAATATTTGCCTTCCATTTGTTTGACAGCGGCATAGGCAAAATTCAAATCACGGTTGTGGTCAATATAAGCATTTAATTCATCAAACTCACTTTCTACATAGTCTGCTAACAAATGTTTGTCATATTTGCCATTTTCTACCAATTTTTTGACATGAGCAAACAAATGTGGTGGTTCAAAATCGCCATAGGCGATTTTACGTAAATGAAAAATCGCCAAACGTGCCGCTAAATACTGATAATCAGGCGTGGCAACCGAAATCAAGTCCGCTGCTGATTTGATAATGGTTTCGTGGATACTTTTGGTGGTAATATTGTCATAAAATTGGATATGAGCGGACAATTCCACCTGTGAAACGGACACATTGTCTAAGCCTTCTGCTGCCCATTCAATGACCTTGTGAATTTTATCTAAATTAATCGGTTCTAAACGTCCATCACGTTTTTGTACTTTTAAATTTTCAAATTTGGTCATAATCGTTGTTCCTTTGTTTTAAAAATTTAAACAATTAATTTAGATAAATTGACGATTTTACAAAAATTTTGGCGAAAAAAGCCTAATATTGATTTTTTGCTTAAAAAAACCAATGTTGCTATATTTTGCTATAAATTGTAGGTAAAAAAGAAATTTTATACTATATCTAGGGGATAATTGTTTTCGGTTTGCACAATATAGCCGAAAAAAAATGAAAAAACTAGCTTGTTTTTTTATTTTTTTTGTGGATTGTTTTTTTGCTAAATTTAAATCCTTGATTTATTAGGCTGTTATAAAAGTCAATAAGTTATAATAATTTTTTATGAATTTTTTTTAAAATTAACAAAAAATTATGATTAATCAATGGTCTTATTTTGCCAAAAAATCTGTTAAAATAGATGTTTAAATTTTAATAAAATACAGGTTTTTTATGTTTAACACCACAACAAATCCAACGTGGACAGCCGAACAACAGGCGATTTTGGACAATGTGCGTATGCCTGATGATTGGAAACGGGCGTTAGCAGATGAGTTGGTTTCGGACAATATGGCAAACATTCGTGCGTTTTTAAAACAGCAATATGCCGATAATAAAGAGATTTATCCACCTGCCAAATTGATGTTTAATGCCTTTGATTTAACGCCATTGTCCAATGTCAAAGTGGTGATTTTGGGGCAAGACCCCTATCATGGGGCAGGGCAGGCGATGGGGCTGTCGTTTAGTGTGCCAAAAGCCATTCCAAAACCGCCCAGTTTGCAAAATATTTTAAAAGAATTGGCAAGTGATTTGGGCATTGCACCGTCCGCTCATGGCGATTTGACCCATTGGGCGAAGCAAGGCGTGCTACTGCTCAACAGTATGCTATCGGTGGAAGCAGGGCAGGCTGGCAGTCATCAGGGCAAGGGCTGGGAGCAGTTCACCGATGCGGTGATTGAAGCGGTCAATCAGCATTGTGAGCATTGCGTGTTTATTTTGTGGGGCGGTTATGCCAAGAAAAAAGGCAAGCATATTGATACCAATAAACATCTAATTTTAACTGCCACACACCCATCACCACTCGGGGCAAATCAAGGCGGATTTTTTGGTACACGCCCATTTTCTAAGGCAAATGATTATTTGATGAGCTGTGGCAAAAGTCCGATTGATTGGCAATTACCGCAATCATGATGTTAGAGATGTTAGATTTACACAATTCACAATTTAGCGATATTGAACAAAGCTATATGCAAATCGCTCTAGCCTGTGCCGAATATGGGACAAAGCAGGGCGAAGTGCCAGTCGGTGCGGTGATAGTGCATGACGGCAAAATCATCGCCACAGGCTACAATCAGCCGATTGTATCACACGATGCCACCGCCCATGCCGAAATGGTCGCCATTCGCAATGCTTGTAAGTTTTTTGATAATTATCGCTTGCCACAGGGGTGCGAGTTATATGTGACGCTTGAGCCGTGTACTATGTGTTTGGGGGCGATTATTCATGCCCGTGTTTCCAAGCTGATTTTTGCGACCACAGAACCCAAAGCAGGTATGATAGTCAGCCAACAAAATTTTTTGGAAAAAAGTTTTTATAATCATTATTTGCAAGTGGCACAAGGTTTGTTGGCAGATGAAAGCAAAGCCATGTTACAACAATTTTTTAAACAACGGCGATTGGCAAAAAAACAGACATAAAAAAAGGTAAAGTGTTGTCTTTACCTTTTTTTAATTCAATGATTATTTTTTTGGTTTTAAACAATTGTCACCCATCAAAAACCCTTGCCAACCATAAAACATAAAATTACGGATATTGGCGTGGTCGTTATCGTTTGGGGTGGCTTTGACCTTATCATAATGCTCAGCAAATAACTTTAAGGTATCAATTTGGCTTAAATTATTGTGTTTGGCAAAACCAAATACCTTGCAACTGCCTTCATTTTCATAAGGGGCATTGTGCAACAGACCATTGGTAAATTGGGTTGGTGTGTAATCATAGTTTGCGTCAATAAATTCCAAAACACCTTTAAAATTAAGGGTTTTATTATCAATTTTTGACAATAAAGACGACAAAGCAACTGGACTAATCATCAAAATCTCCTAAAAAATTTAACTTTTCATCAAATAACCACAATTAACGATTATAATAATCGTCTTCAAAAGGGTCAAATGATGGGTTAAAGTTATCGGCATTTTGTTGCCCAAAACCACGATTTTCCAAATGGCTCATTTGTGGTTTGTTTTGTTTAAAGTTTGGATTGTCAAAACGTTCACGGTTATAGTTACGATAGTCGTTTTGGTAGCCGTGTTGTTGATTTGGATAAGTTTTTTGATAATTTGGAGCATTGCGGTAGTTTTGATTTGGGTCAAAGTTGCGGTTATCATAGCCACGATTATCAGAATTATAGTTTGGCATGGTGAACGCAGGGGTGTACTCTTCGCCACGTTCATGCAAGATACGTTGATAGATTTCTTCACGGTGGACAGCGATATCTTTGGGTGCATTTACGCCTAGACGTACTTGATTTCCCTTTACGCCCAATACAGTTACACTGACTTCATCACCAATCATTAAGGTTTCGCCGACACGGCGGGTTAGAATTAACATTTCACACTCCTTATGTTCACAACCAATTTCAATGGATAGAGAACTACCTTGTTGAGGTTTATACACAGTTTTTTATCATTTGCCCAAATGATTATTTGTTAAAACTTATTATAAAACCTTTTACAAAAATTACCAATCATTTTTTGCTCTTTTCACAAAAGTTTTGCAAAAATGATGGATAAAGATTTAAAAATTTGGTTGCCCCATAATATTTATGTTTATAAAATAAAAAGGTCAATGTACCATTATAGCAACATTAACCTTTATGTACTAGAATTTTTACAAAAAATAAAAAATTAGCAATGATTAAGAACTTTATTCACCATTGCCAATGTTTATGTTTTATAGGCCAGCGACTTTGCTTTCGCCTTCTTTACGGTCAAGACCAAAAGCAGTGTGTAAGACTTTTACTGCTTTTTCAAGGTGTTCTTCGTGAACGATAACCGATACTTTGATTTCGCTGGTTGATACCATTTGAATGTTGATATGATTTTCGGCTAAGACTTGGAACATTTTACTTGCCACGCCTGCGTGCGAACGCATGCCGACACCGACCAAAGAGACTTTGACGACTTTGTCTTGTCCAACAACTTCTGTACCACCGATTTCGGCTAGGTGTTCATTTAAGATTTCTACTGATTTTTGATAATCATTACGGCTGACGGTAAAGGTAAAGTCGGTCAAACCTTCGGTTGATAGGTTTTGGATAATCATATCCACTTCAATATTGGCATCACTGATAGGAGTCAAAATCGCTGATGCAACGCCCGGACGGTCTGGGACATCACGCAAGGTAATTTTTGCTTCATCACGAGTAAAGGCAATGCCTGAAATGATTGGTTGTTCCATGTTATCTCCGCTGTCTGTGGTAATGAGTGTGCCAACATTTTGTTTAAAATTATCGTCAAATTTGCCATCAACGTTTTCATCAAAACTTGATAAAACTCGCAAAGGTACTTGGTATTTGCCTGCAAATTCTACTGAACGAATTTGTAACACTTTTGAGCCAAGACTTGCCATTTCTAGCATTTCTTCAAAAGTGATTTTGTCAAGTTTTTTGGCTTTTGGCGTTACACGTGGGTCGGTGGTATAAACGCCATCAACGTCCGTATAAATCTGACATTCATCAGCATTTAACGCAGCCGCCAACGCAACGCCTGTGGTATCCGAACCGCCACGCCCAAGCGTGTTAATATCGCCTTTGTCGTCCACGCCTTGAAAGCCTGCAACAACCACGACCATGCCGTTATCCAGTGCTTCACGCAACTGGCTGTCGTCAATGTGCTGAATACGGGCTTTGGTATGGCTGTCATCGGTACGAATGGCGACTTGACCGCCTGTCATAGATTTGGCATTGACACCAATCTCTTTTAACGCCATCGCAAGCAATGAAATAGACACTTGCTCGCCTGTAGAAACCATTTGGTCGTATTCTCGTGGGTCTGGATTTTTGCTAATTTCATTTGCCAAACCGATAAGACGATTGGTTTCGCCACTCATAGCAGATACCACGACAACCACTTGGTGTCCATTGTCATGCCAGCGTTTGACACGTTGGGCGACATTTTTAATACGCTCAATACTACCCATTGACGTACCGCCGTATTTTTGTACAATTAAAGCCATTTTTTACCCTTATATTGCAAATGCAAACTATTTAGATGAAAAAACATAACCAAAATTTATGAAAATTTTGATTTTTGATACCAAAAGTAAACACTTTATTTTATACCATACGGACGGTAGGGGCAAGACTTTTGGTAAAATTATGCCAAAAATATCATAAATTAGGCAATCGCTTGCAATGTCAAATTAACCGCACGCTCAACCGCAGGGCGTTCGCCAATCAATTTTGTCCAACGTTGCAAATGTTGATAACTTTCAACTTGCAAAAACTCTGCCGAATTGTACAATTTGCCCTGTGCTAACTGTCCGTACCACGCCCAAATCGCCATATCTGCAATGGTATAATCATCGCCACACATAAAGATATTTTTTGCTAAATGTTGGTCTAAAACGTCTAATTGGCGTTTGGTTTCCATCGTAAAGCGGTTAATCGGATATTCTTGTTTTGTCGGTGCGTAAGCGTAAAAATGCCCAAAACCACCGCCCAAATACGGAGCAGATGCCATTTGCCAAAATAACCAAGTCAAACATTCGGCACGTTTTGCGGTGTCTGTTGGGATAAACTGCCCAAATTTTTCGGCTAAATACAGCAAAATCGCCCCAGATTCAAACAGTTTTATCGGTGGATTGACCGAGTTATCAACGAGTGCAGGGATTTTGGAATTTGGGTTGATATTGACAAAGCCCGAGCCGAATTGGTCGCCTTGTGAAATATCAATTTTGTAAGCGTCATATTTGGCGTTTTGTTCGCCAATTTCGGCTAGTTCTTCTAGCATGATGTTGATTTTTACACCGTTTGGCGTGTTGAGCGAATACAGTTGTAGCGGATTATTGCCAACGGGTAGGGTTTTTTCGTGTCTTGCCCCTGCGGTTGGTCGGTTGATGTTGGCGAATTTTCCGCCGTTTTCAGCATCGTTTGTCCAGATTTTTGGTGGTTGGTATGTTGTCATGTTTTTCTCTTTTTTAGTTTTTCCACAAAAATACTTTATCAAAAATTTCAGTTTTTTGTGTCATCATTATTTTATTATGTTTTACTTTTGGGGTTGAAGTGAACCCAAACCAATCGGTAAAACGCTCAAACATTCGCACGGAATAACAATTATTAAATCCATGTACCGCTGGTCGGTATTCAGATTCAAGATGCTCTAAAAATTCCGAACGAAGATTGCCTGCTATTGCTAGATATTTTTCAGCATAAAATTTGGTGGGACGTGGTTTATCACCATATTTTTGTAACAAATATAAAGAATACATAAAGCCAAATTGCGGAATAAATTCATTGAAATAATTATCATTAAAGCCCCAATTAAACTTTGTGGCTCTGCACACGACAAAAAAACAAAAAAGTCTGATAAAACAATGGCATAATAGTAATTTTTCCGACGAATTAAAACCATGCCAAACCTTATCAGACTAGAAAGAATTTTATCGCAAAACCTAACAATACACAAGGCAAAAATCAACTGCTTAAGTCTAATGATAATAGCCATCATTACCGCCCAAAGCAGTAACCTAAAAAAGATAGCCAGACACTTTACCAACAGCACAACAAATGACAGCAACTACCGAAGAATACAACGCTTTTTCGCCCAAACACCCCTAAATGAACACCAAATAGCACGCCTTATCTTTCAACTATTTGGACTAAACAAAGTCACACTCACCATTGACCGTACCAACTGGAAATGGGGAAAAAGCAACATCAACATCTTCATGTTAGCTGTTGTACACAAAGGCATTGCCATACCCTTATACTGGACAATGCTAGACAAACAAGGCAACTCAAAAACACTAGAGAGAACACAACTCATTGAAAAATTCATTCACACCTTTGGTAAAGATAAAATACAAAAAGTATTAGCCGATAGAGAATTTGTGGGTTCTGCATGGTTCGACTGGCTAACAAAACAAAATATTAAATTTGCCATACGCATTAAAAAAGACAGTAAAGTGACCAATACACAAGGACAAAGCGTACAAATTAAAACACTATTTCATAATTTAAACCAGCAAGATACTTATCACCATGCTAGAACACTCTTTGTTGATAAGTGTCCTGTCAAGGTATCGGCAAAGCTTGATAGTGATAATGATTATGTGATTGTGGCTACCAATGATTTTGATGATATTGACCCTATGGCAACTTATGCGATGCGTTGGCAGATTGAAACGCTGTTTTCTTGTTTAAAGGGGCGTGGTTTTAATCTTGAGGATACGCATTTGACTAAACAAGACAGAGTGAGTAAATTGGTTGCGGTAAATGCGTTAGCCTTTTGTTGGGCTTATTTGACTGGCTTGGCGGTCATTGATGATAAGCCTAGTCATTATAAACGTTGCCTTAAGTCTAATGGTCGTCCTCAGTCAAGTGTTTTTGCTTTGGGGTTAGATTTTCTGATTGATGGATTTAGACGGTTTATTATGTGTGGTGATTTTGCTTTTTTTAATAGGTTGGTTGATTTTCTCAGTTTTAAAAGAAAATCAACTTTATTTTAGTAGTTTCTGTCGTGTGCAGAGACTTTGTGGTATAAACGGTAAAAAAAGCACCTGTTGTGGTCAACTTAATTTTTTCTTCACGTTGTAAAGTCAATAAAAGACTTTCACATAAACGAAAAAATGGGATTTTATCCAGTGTATCTTCAGATAAATCTTGACGAATTTTTAATGGACAGCTATCTGAAAATGGTTCAGTAGTTAAGGCGATAAATCTATCAAGTGGTAGCATATCTATTGATGGTATAGAGTTTAATCGAAATAGTTGATTTAAAATCAATACGGTAGGATTTGTCATATACTTTAACTTATGTAACTTTTTAGTTTTTATAAATGTAAGGTGCGAAAAACACACCTTACAAATTTACCATTATTGAAAAATTGAATCAACCCAACTTATCCCTAATCCACTTCACCAACTCCCCCATCACACTCGGCAATTTGGCAACGTCCGTACCACCGCCTTGAGCAAAGTCAGGCTTACCGCCACCTTTACCACCAAGATTCTCCGCCAAGTATTTAATCAAATCGCCAGCTTTTACCTTGTCGGTCAAGTTTTTGCCCACGCTTGCGGTAAAGGCGATTTTGTCATCATGCACACTTGCCAAAACCACAATGCCGTCATGAAGTTTTGATTTCATGTCGTCTGATAGCGTACGCAAAGCCTTGCCGTCCATGCCGTTTACGGTGGCGATTAGCACTTTTTGACCGCTGATTTCTTGGATATTGTCGGTTAAAGAATTGGCTTGCAAACTTGCCAATTTTTGATTTAAACGCTCAAGCTGTTTTTCAAGCTCACGATTTTTGTCGTTTAACTGCTCCACACGCCCCACGATTTCATGACGCTTGGCTTTAAACTGATTGGCAAGTTGGCTCAATTGTTTGTCGCCTTGTTGCACATATTTGACCGCACCCATGCCTGTAACCGCTTCAATACGGCGAACCCCTGCCGAAATGCCTTGCTCGCTCACGATTTTAAACAAGCCAATATCGCCTGTGTGCTTGACGTGCAAGCCACCGCACAGCTCAATTGAGAACGGTTTACCGTCCTTGTCAAGCGTACCCATTGACAGCACACGCACGGTGTCGCCATATTTTTCGCCAAAGAGCATCATCGCCCCTTTGGTTTTGGCGGTTTCAATGTCCAAAATCTCAATTTGTGCAGGGGTGTTTGCCAAAATTTGTTGATTAACGATATTTTCAAGGGTAATAATGTCTTGCTCGCTCAAGGCTTTATCGTAAGAGAAGTCAAAACGCAGTAGGTCAGCACTGACCATTGAGCCTTTTTGGGTAACAGTTTCACCAAACACTTGACGTAGGCTTGCGTGTAGTAGGTGAGTGGCGGAGTGGTTTTTGGCACTTGACGCACGCACCTGCTCGGCAACTTGGGCGTGGCTTGGTTGATTGACATCAATTTGCCCCATTTTGACCACGCCATGATGAATGAACGCTTGTCCAGATTTTTGCGTGTCAAGCACTTCAAACACGCCTGTGGTGGTGCTGATTTCGCCCAATTCGCCCACTTGTCCGCCACTTTCGGCATAAAATGGCGTTTGTTCAAGGATTAATACGCCTTCATCGCCTTCGGATAAGCTGTCAGTTGGTTTGCCGTCTTTATAAAGATGGGTAATGGTGCTGTCGCTTGCTAATTTTTCGTAGCCCAAAAACTCAGTTTTGCTGTCCACTTGGATTAAACTGTTATAATCCATGCCAAATTTGCCTGCTTCTCTGGCACGTTGGCGTTGCTCGTTCATGCTTTGCTCAAAGCCATTTTCGTCAATACCAATGTCTTTTTCACGCAAAATATCAGCGGTCAAATCCGCAGGGAAACCATAAGTATCATACAGTTTAAACACAATCTCGCCTGCCAGTGTATCGCCAGCTTTTAAGGTTTCTAATTCTTGTGAAAGCAGTCGCAAGCCTTGTGATAAAGTTTTGGCAAATTGCTCTTCTTCTTTTAAAATCGCTTGTTCAATTTTGGCTTTTTCGGTGCGAAGTTGTGGATAAGCATCGCCCATGATGTCGGCAAGCGGTGCAACCAATTTATAAAAGAAATTGTCTGTCGCCCCAAGTTTGTTGCCATGACGTACTGCACGGCGGATAATACGGCGTAACACATAGCCACGCCCTTCATTGCTTGGAATCACACCGTCCGCAATCAAAAACGCCACAGAACGGATATGGTCGGCAAGCACTTTTAAAGATGGCTCTTTTTGTGCATCTGTGTCGCTTGGCATTCCGATGATTTCAATCGCTTTGCTCATCAACTGGGTGAAAATATCAATCTCATAATTGCTATGCACGCCTTGCATAATCGCACTAATCCGCTCAAGTCCCATGCCTGTATCAACACTTGGGGCAGGGAGCTTTTCTAGTGTGCCGTCTTTTTGGCGGTTAAACTGCATAAAGACGTTGTTCCAAATCTCCACATAGCGGTCGCCGTCTTCTTCAGGCGTTCCGGGCAGTCCGCCCCAAATATGCTCGCCATGGTCAAAAAACACTTCGGTACAAGGACCACACGGGCCTGTATCGCCCATCGCCCAAAAGTTGTCCGATTGGTACTCACCGCCCTTGTTATCGCCAATGCGGATAATCCGCTCGGCTGGCAAGCCCACGACTTTATTCCAAATATCAAACGCTTCATCATCGGTATGATAAACGGTGACATACAGACGGTCTTTTGGCAAACCTAACCATTTTTCAGAAGTCAAAAACTCCCACGCAAACGGAATGGCTTTTTCTTTAAAATAATCACCAAATGAAAAATTGCCCAGCATTTCAAAAAACGTATGGTGGCGAGCGGTGTAGCCAACATTGTCCAAATCGTTGTGTTTACCGCCTGCACGCACGCATTTTTGTGATGTAACGGCACGTTTATAGTCACGTTTATCAAGACCTAAAAACACGTCTTTAAACTGGTTCATCCCTGCATTGGTAAACAGTAGCGTTGGATCGTTGTGTGGCACAAGGCTAGACGATTCAACAGGAGTATGACCTTTTGACGCAAAAAAATCAATATAGGCTTGGCGAAGTTCGTTTGAACTCATGGTTTTTGAAATGGCTGAATGGCTCATAAAATTTCCTAGTGAAATATAAAAATAAGGATAAATAACCGTTAATTTTAGCAGAAAAAAGGCGAAAAAGATAACGTTTTTATTGTCTTGCCGATTTATAAAAAAATGTTATTAATTTGTAAAAAAGGTAAGCAATTTTTTCCTTGATATCAGTATGGAATTGGCGTATAAATATACACATAAATTGATTATTTTATTTTTTACCAACCAACTTTTTATCAACCAACAAGGTTAAGAGAGGAAAATATGAATTGGCAATTATTTAGCGTAATCTCAAGTATCGCTTCAACAGTTTTGGCTGGCGTGTTGATTACTATTGCGTTGGTTGTTGGTTTTGATGAAATTCCACACATCATGATGGCAGGGATTGGCGGAATTATTTTATCTTTTCCCATCGCCTTTGTCTTAACCAAAAAAATACAAACCATTGGTACATCTAAAGAAAGCATGTAAAATTAATTTAGCTATTTTAAACATTTAATGTAAACCAATATAAAATCATCGTATTTTGTATTGGTTTTTTTGTCTATCAAACATTGGTATAATGTGGCATAACCAAAAAAATGAGAACGCCATGCCATACATGAACCAACAGCACACTTTTAGTGTAGATAATCGCTATCCGACCGATGTTTTTGATGAATTAGAAACCTTTTTTAGTGCCTATACCAGCAGTATTGATAATATACAAAATTTGAGTATTGGGCTACAGGTCAGCCCAGATTTTGACATACAGCAACAAAAAATCGCCAAACGTTATCAGCAGTTTTGTCAAACGGTGCGTTATAGCGTGCCTGATGTACATATTTTGGCGGTAAAAACTTTGGAAAATGATGATAATGTCAATAAACTGATTTTAACCATTCAATATCTTATCCATGATGATAATGATGAAAAAAATCAAGGCAGTTTTTTTGGGCGATTGTTTCCTACATTTGTCGGTAAAAAAACCGAAAAAGGCGATTATCCATTGCCAAAACCAACTGCACCAACGCCACTACCCACACAACCAAAACCAAGCGTGCCAAAACCAAGCGTTTCACCCCAAGCAAAACCACAAAGCCCAACGCCTGTCAACGTTGCCCCTGTAACGCCAAAACCTGTACAAGCCACGCCACCAAAGCCAATATCTGTACAGCCAACACCGCAATCAATAGCAACACCACAACCGCAATATTTGCCAAGTAGTCAGCATAGTATGCAAGCGTTTTATCGTTTATTGGTTGAAAAAATCGCCCAATCTGCCAAAACCAAAAATCAACCCAACCAAGTGATAAACACCATCATTTTAAAACCGCATGATGGCATTAGCCGAGTGTTTGTTGAGCAAATTTTTGTCAGTTTTTCACAAAAAAGCACTGATGATAGTGTGGATATGGTATCGTTTGGTTTTGAATGGTTAAAACCTGCCTTACAAAAAGTAGGCGTGATAATCGCTGATGACACCGCCTTTGAGCTACGCACCAAAGCCAAAACGACAGCCGATGATGTCAATGCTTTGGCAAATGGACAAGTAAAAGTTGAACAAATTCAAATAGATATTGATTTTAAATGGTAATGATAAAGTAATGTTTCATCAGAACTCCTTGCTAAATGGCGTAAAGCCCAGCCGTATTTATTTACCCCATGATAAAAAATATTTGTCAGGCACGTTGTTAGATTTTTTTTGTCAGCATTTTTCGCATATTGGTGCGGACGAATGGCAAAATCGTTTTGACAAAGGATTGATTTTTAATCAAAACAATCAACAATTATCCGCCAATATGCCATATTTGGCAGGACAAACTTTATGTTATTATCGTGATGTTGGCGATGAGCCTGTGATTGCGGAGCGTGAAAAAATTTTGTGGGTTGATGAGCATCTGATTGTCGTGGACAAACCATACTTTTTGCCTGTGATTCCGACAGGTCGTTTTGTTAAACAGACACTTTTGACACGCTTACGCCTAAACCCTGATGTACAGGGCTTTGGCATTGATGTGAATGTTGAAAATATTTCACCGATTCACCGTTTGGATAAAGATACCGCTGGCGTGATGTTGTTTTCGCACAATCCTACGACACGTTCATTTTATCAACAGTTGTTTGAAAAAAAGCAAGTGCAAAAAATGTACGAAGCCATTGCAAAAACTCGGCAAGATTTGATTTATCCCTATGAAATTCGTTCAAAATTGGTGCGTGGCGATGACTTTTTTTTGACAAAAACAGTCGCAGGCGAGCCAAATGCCATCACCACCATTCATTTGGTGGAAAATCTCACAGGCGATTTGGCAGGGTTTAGCCGTTATCATCTGTATCCTTTGACAGGAAAAAAACACCAGTTGCGGGTGCATATGCTGTCGCTTGGTATGCCACTGCTGAATGACAATCTGTATCCTGTCGTTGCCAAACAAGGCGACAGCGATTTTAGCAAACCGTTAAAACTACTTGCCAAACATATCGCATTTACCGATCCAATAAGCGGACAAGCACGCACGTTTTACAGCACGCTTACATTATAAAAATTTTACAAAATCACGCTATTTTAAAGTTTTTTTTCACGATAAAATACGCTATTTTTCAAAATTTGAGTGATTTATGCGAATATTCTTTTTTGCCGTTACGATTATTTTATTACAATCAATGACTTACGGTGTTGTCAAAGGCGTGCAATGGTGGGCGGGCAGTCGTACAGCAACGCAAAAACGTACCATCATGATAGCGTTTTTTGCCTTTAGTAATGGCTTGTTGTTATTAACCATGCTTGGTTTGTCAAAATTGGGTTTTCGTTTGATGGCGACTTGGCAAGCCTTGATGTGGTTTTTTATTATGGCGATGTTGGCAACTGGGCTTATCAATGCGGTTGTGTCAAAGTTTTTTGACGCATTTTATCGTAAAACTTTTTACCAAAAATTTGGGGTCAAAGCCTTGATATTAAGCCTGTTTTTGGCAATTATTGGCACAGCGATTTACAATGCCTATACGCCAACGGTGCGACATATCCAACTAACCGTCAATCAACCCCTTGCTAAACCCATCAAAATTGCGATGGTGGCGGATTTGCATTTGGGTGTATTGGTTGGCAATCGTCAGCTTGACAAATTGACAGCGATTTTACAACAACAAAAACCCGAACTTTTGTTAATCCCCGGTGATGTGCTGGACGATGATACCGAATATTATGACCGTGAAAATATGCACCTTGCTATGTCAAAACTGGTGAAAACCGTGCCATTGGGCGTATATGCCACGCTTGGCAATCATGATGTGTACGGTCATCAGCAACAAATTGAAAATGCCCTAACCCAAGCAGGCGTGCATTTGCTGACCGATAGCATGGCAACAGTGGACAATCGTTTGGATATTATAGGTCGTCCTGATGATTTGATAGCCGAGCGAAAGGCGACTGCTGAGCTTATGCCAAAAGAGATTAACAAACCTGTGATTTTGCTAGACCATAGACCTAGCGAGATTGATGACAATGTTAAATTACCGATTGATTTACAAGTATCGGGGCATACCCATAACGGACAGGTTTTTCCTGCTAATTTTATTGTCAAATACCTAAATACGGTCGCTTACGGACATAAGCAAATTAACGATACGCACGTGTTGGTTACGTCTGGCTATGGTTTTTGGGGCGTACCGTTTCGTTTAGGCTCACAATCAGAAGTTTGGATAATTGATTTAAAAGGCAAGTAATTTAAAAAAACTTTTAAGTAAAAATTAACATTGAAAATTAATGGTATTTGCCATCATTGCCATCTCATAGCGTATATCATCAAGGCTCATGACAATATTATGCTCTAAAGTATAAGCCAAATTGCTTAACATAAAACTGGCATAAGCATGACCTTGATAATCCAAATTGCCGAAACCTTGTTTACTTTTGGCAAAAATAATATACTTTTGTTTAATCATTTGATACATATCATCGTACAAATGTAGATTTTCGGTTTTGATTTGCCAAAGTGCCAAAATTTTGTGTTTTTCTTGTTGCAAAAAATGGATAAATTTTGTCAAAAATTTGTCCAAATCGCTGTCATTTGCCAAACTAAACCGCTCGGTCAAAAAGTTGTCATAGTCTTGTTTAAACTGATTGACGATTTTTTCTGCCAAAGCGTCTTTGCTAGGGTAGTGCCGATAAAAAGTGGAGCGGTTAATCAGTGCAATTTCAAGGATATCTTGCACGGTAATGGCTCGGTAGGATTTGGCAAATAGTAGCTGTAAAAAGGCTTTTTCAATGTGTTGTTCGGTTTTTATCACACGCAAATCTTGTTCGTTCATGGTGTTTTCCAATGCTGATTTTTTCGTGCGACATTATGATGTTTTTTTGTTGTTTATGCAACAGACTGTTGCGATTTTTTTGATAATTGGCAAAGTTTTTTTAAGCCGATTCGCTATCAAATGCTTGGTTTAAGGCTTTTTCTACCGCTTCAATGCGAGTTTGGCAAGTTTTGTAGGCGGTGATGGATTCTTCTACAATCGCCATCAATTCATCTATGTTTAGCGTTTGGCTGTTTTGTAGGGTTTGGGCGTTTTTTTGCAAAATGTCGTACGCATTTTTAAAGTCTTGTGATGTGTTTTCTTGTTTCATAATCAATCCTGTGTTTGGTGAAATGTTAAAAAATTTGGTTTGAAAAAACCAATGATAAAAATGTAAGTATTTGAATCAAAGATAAAAGGTAGAATAACTTTCGTAAAATCAATATCTTGATTAATAATAAAGCTACCAAGATAAATCAAAATCGGTGCGACAAATGGCAATGCAGAACGAAATTTAAGCTTACTTGACTCAAGTTTCCCAATTTTAATCATCATTACTTTGGCATAATACCACCATGATAAAACTATCAGCAGAACGCCAAGACCAATTAGTAAGTAACTTAAAATTAACCAAATAAAATTCATTTTTTGCCAATGTTCAAAAGCTGATAATTCAATCGTTAATCATTTGTTTATTTCGTTTCAACATCCATCACTTTTGCTTCAAAATAGCCGTCTTGCATTTCAACAATTAACGCTTGGCTGGATATAATTTGCTCAACTTTTGTGATTACTTCACCGTCATGGTTAGGCGAATATTGACGCACAATTGCATAACCTTTTGCCAATACATTTTTGGGATTTTGCAACAAAATCAACGTGCGTAGCTGATTGGTCTGACTTTTTGCCGATTGTAATTGAGCAAAACTGTTATTTTTAAGCAAGGTTAGCTGATTGTCAAGCTGTTGTTTTGTTAATATCAACTGCTGTTTGGCAAGGTGTTCTACCGCACGAAAGGCTTGCTCGGCTTGATGATTGGCAAATTTTAATTGTTGTTTTGACAATTTTTCAATCGTCAAAAATGCCGATTTTACCTGTTGCATTACTGTAACTAAATGTTCACGAATCGCCACAATCACCTTTGACGGCGTGTCAAAACTGCTATGGGCGACTTCATCAAGCAATACTCGGTCTCGCTCATGTCCAATGCCGACCCAAACAGGGTAGGGCAACTTGGCAATCACCGCCGCCAGTTCATAATCGTTGAGATACGCCAAATCACCGACCGCACCACCACCCCGAATAATCACCACGATATCAGGCGTGATGGCTTGGGTACTAAGCTGTTTTAAACCATCAAAAATCGCTTGGCGAATGGTGTTGGGTGCGTGGTTGCCTTGAAAAGTGGCATGTTGATAATAAAAATGACAAGCGTCATTATTATGCAGACGGTCGGCATCGGCACGAAAATCACCCAAACCTGCAGCATTTTCTGGGGCGATGACAAGTACATTTTTGATATCAAACGGCATGGGTAATGATTTGTTTAAATCCAGCAAGCCTTCTTCCATCAATTTGGTTAACATCAACTCATATTGTTTTGCCAAATCACCCAAGGTAAAAGTGGGGTCAATGTCCAAAATCGTCACCGAAAAACCGTATTGTGGGTGAAAGTTAGCGGTAACTTTGAGTAACACCGTCAAGCCTTTGTCAAGGGTCATGCCTGTGCTTTGTTCAAAACGTTTTATCACGCTTGGGGCATTGTTTCGCCACAGATTGCCACGACAACTGGCGGTGATTTTGCCAAGCTCATCTTTATCCGCTAACTCAAAATAGTAATGTCCGCCTTTGCTTGAAAGACTGCGAATTTCGGCTTTTACCCACACCGAATGGGCAAAGGTTTCATTAATAACCATTTGCGCGGCATTCAGATAGTCAGCAAGGTTTAAAATGGTGTTTTGCATTTCGGCTTGTACTTTTTCAAATTCGCTATGGTCGTTCATTTCTTGAGCGATTTTTTGTTGCAGTTGTTGTTGTAAAATTTCCGTATCATCGTCTTCGGCATTACTGCCAAGTAACGACAAAATCATGTCATCGTCCATTTGGTCAATCATTTTTTCAATGGATTTTAGGGTGGTGCGGTTAGGTTTTGGCATAGTTTTTTTGTTTTAAAAGTTGATTTAATCATGTTGTTGAGCAGGTAGTAAGGTGTAAGGTAATCCATTTTCCATACCTTCTTCTTCGTTTAGTTTGCCGTCTGCATCAAGTTTTGCTACCCCTTTGATACGACATTCACCATTTTCAAAGTTTAGTTTTTGGTAATAAGTTTTCTTTGATTGTACTCACCCTCGGGCATTTGAACTTTATCCGAAACTGATAACAAGTCGCCCTCTTGCGTTAATGTATTAATATCATAATATTGTGGCGGGTAGTAAGGTTTTATTTTGAAAATCTTTAATACCCCATTTGTCCTGTGTTTTTAGCAAAACATACTCATCATCGTAGCCATAGTTAACCTCCAAATCATCATATATAAAGGGGATTACGGTTTTACCTTGTGCCAACCTTTCCAAGATTTTATTGCAAAAACCGTTGCCAGCAAATAAAAGATAAGCATTGGCAAACCAAATAAAATAATCACAGTTGACCATTCGCCATAATTCGGATTGGCGTTATCAGGTGGAAAAAAGGTGTGAAAAATCGTTAAACTCACAACAAAACCGACCAACAGACCGATAAATGCGTTTATCCAAGCCACACCTTTTAAAATATAATTGACAGTATTTAACATTTAAAATCCGTCAAAAACCGTTTTTCAAACGGTTTTTTTGTGATTAAATTTTGTGATTCACTTTTTGTGATTAATAAATCAAACCACTTGCCGAACGCTGACTGATAAAGCCGTCCGCCACCTGTCCATTAGCAAGTTGCCAACGCCAAAATGCCAAGCGAGTGTTATTGCCCAATTTGCCATCAATGCCTTTGGTGTCATAACCTAGACTTGTCAAACGTTGTTGCAACTGTTCTATTTGGTAGCCTGATAGGGGTTGTTCATAAGTTGGGAAACTTTGTTGCAAGCCTTGTTGACCGATAATGCCACGAGCTAATAAACTTACGCCCAACGCATAGCTTGACGAGTTGTTATACACTTTAATCGCATCAAAGTTGCGAGTGGTTAAAAGGGCAGGGCCTTCCTTGCCAGCAGGTAGCCAAAGTTCTGCTGTTTCGTTGCTTGGTAAATTACCGTTTAGGCTTTGTAAGCCCATCGCTTGCCATTGGGCGATGGTTTTTTTGTCATTTAATTGACGAAAATCAAAATTGGCAGGTAGTCTGACTTCATAAAATGGGCTTAAGCCACGTTGCCAACCTGCACTTGCCAAATAACTGGCGGTAGATGTCAAAGCATCTGCGGTGTTAAATGGGCTTTTGTGTCCGTCATTGTTGCCATCAACGGCTTGTTCAATCCACGTTTGCGGGATAAATTGGGTATGCCCCATACCGCCCGCCCAAGAGCCTTTTAACTGCGACCAATCCAAGTCGCCACGCTGTAACATGGTTAATAATGCCAACAACTGATTTTCGGCAAATGCTTGTCGTCTGCCATCATATGCCAATGTCGCAAGGCTACTTGTCAATGATGCATTGCCAGTCCCTTGTCCATAAGACGATTCCATACCCCAAATCGCCGTTACGATAGAGGCAGGCACACCGTACTGACTTTCGGCACGCAACAAAATATCGCTTTGATTGGCATAACTGCGTTTGCCTTGTGACACACGACTTGACGAAACGGCACTTTCAGCATAATCCCACGGCATTTTGGCAAATTCGGCTTGACTGCGGTCTGATGCGACCACACGCTCATTGTATTCGGCTGTGTTTAACAAACGCTCTAACTCATAACGGTTCACGCCACGAGCGGTGGCACGATTGACAAAGTCGGCTTTCCAATCAGAAAAACTGTGATAAACAGCTTTCACAGGCTGTTGTACAGGTGGCGTTGGACGTGGTTTTGCAACAGGTGGCTTTGGCACAATGACGGTGGTGGTTGTCGTTTTGGATGGTGCTTGTGGCGTTGGCATGGTGGTACAAGATGCCAATACAATGGCAAAAATACCTAACGTTAGCGGTTTAATAAAAAAATGTTTCATCATCTATCCTAATAAGTAATCATTTGGCAAGGTATTTTAACAAAAAATGCTAAAAATAGGGGCGTTTTTTGTCAAAATCTTGTATCAACGTGTTGATATTAAAAACTATTTAACTTTTGTTTATTTATTTTATGAAATTTTTAGAAAAAATCATTTATTCGGTAAAAATTTGCAAAAATAGTTGATAATAATTATCATTTGGTTTATCATTAGACCGCTTTTTTAGACATCAATTTGACAAAAAATTTAATTGAATAAACATTATTTTAAATAATATCAAGATTTGTAAAACAATGATTTGGATAGGGCAATGCGTGATACTTTACAACAAAATCCCAAAGTAAAATATGTGGTAATAGCAGTCGCTTTGGCGATTCATGCCATTGCTGGCACAGGTTTGGCAAATATGCAAGGCATTACCCTAAAAAAGCCAGAACCACCAAAACCATTAGAAATCACGCTTACCACGCCACCTGCGGTTGAGCCTGAACCGATTAAAAATGACATCGTTGAGCCTGTCAAACCTGTTGAACCACCCAAACCAAAGGTACAACCAAAACCAGCTGAGCCAACACCGCCTAAACCTAAGCCACTGCCTGAACCTGTCAAGCCAAAGCCTTTGCCACCGCCAAAACCTGTGGTAAAAGAAATTAAACCGCCACCTGAGCCTGTGAAACCTATCAAACCGATTGAGCCAAAACCGCCAGAGCCAGTAAAACCACCTGAAAAAATCATCAAAACTGAGCCTGTGGTGGACAATCAAAAACAGTTTGAAATACAACGCCAAGCAGAAGAGGTAAAACGTAAAGCAGAAGAAGCTGAACGCAAGCGTCAAGCCGATGAAGCGGACGCAAAACGCAGAGCGGACGAAGCTGAACGCAAACGTCAAGCCGAAGCAGACGCAAAACGCAGAGCGGACGAAGCCGAACGCAAACGTCAAGCCGAAGCAGATGCAAAACGTAGAGCGGACGAAGCCGAAGCAGACGCAAAACGCAAAGCTCAAAACAATGCTCCTGTCAATGTGTCCGCAAGCGAAGCAGTCTGGGTCAAACAGCCACGCTTTGACCTAAAAGACATCGGTGCAGAAAATGGCGAAACGCTCACGGCAAGTGTTAAACTGTCTGTAAATAAACAAGGGGCAATCACCAGTGCTGACATTGCCAAATCCACAGGCTATCCAAAAGCCGACCGTTTGATAAAGCAACAAGTCAAAACAGGTAAATTAAAACCTTTTATGCGTGATGGGCAGCCTGTCGTTGGCAATGTAACCGTACCATTTAGTATTAATGTTAATTAGTATTCATGTGTAATTGTAAAAATTTTAAATCGTAAAATAAATTTAAATAAGAGGAGTCTTTATGGACTTTGCAAAATATTGGGAACACACTGACGCTGTGAGCCAAACCTTGTTTTTTGTGTTGATTACATTGTCAATCATTTCATGGGTTGTGGGTATTTTACGCATTTTACAAAGTAAAAAAATGGCGGAAAATGTCGCCGAAGATTTGACTCAAGTTATTTCTGATAAACAAAAGTCTGTCAATGGATTAGGTTTAGCACAACAAAAAATCGTCATTGAACAAACTTTATTGCAACAAATCAGCCGTTACCGTTTTAGCACCGAAAAAGGCTTGAGCGTACTGGGTACAACGGCGTCTATCGCACCGTTTATTGGGCTGTTTGGTACGGTGTGGGGGATTTTTCATGCCTTGCACAGCATTGGCGAGTCAGGACAGGCGGGGCTTGGGCAGGTGGCAGGTCCTGTGGGTGAAGCACTGATTATGACAGGTTTGGGGCTTGCGGTGGCGATTCCTGCGGTGATTTTTTATAACATTGCCACACGTTTAAACCGCAAAGCCTTGCACGTTGCCAACGATACAGCTCATGAATTGCTTGTCAAAACAGCGAGCCAAACGCCAACAAACCATTCATAACATCATCAACAAAAAAAGGAAACTAAGTCTATGGCTTTTCAACTGGGCGAAGATGACAATCAAGGCATGAACGAAATGAACTTGATACCTTTGATTGATATCATGTTGGTATTGATGATTATTTTTTTGGTAACGGCGACTGTGTTAAACCCAACCGTTCCGCTTAATTTGCCAAAAACCAGTGCCAGCGTTAGCGAAAAACCGCCAGAAGTTATCCAAATCAGCATTGACAAAGATGCAGGGATTTTTTGGGACAGTCAGCCCATCACGATGGAAAACTTGCAACAACGGCTGAATGACGAAGCCAAACAAGGCAAAGACCCACAAATTCAGCTACGAGCTGACAAAGATGGGCGTTATGAAACGGTGGCTCAAGTATTGGCAACCGCAAGCAATGCAGGGCTTAGCAAAATTGCCTTTGTCAATGACGCTGATTAACTTTTGTCAAAGTTTTAATGCTTGACAATGTGGCAAAAGCCTTTATGATATCAATTTTGTCAAACAAAACGGAAAATTTTATATGTTAAAAGTCAATCAATATTTTGATGGTGCGGTCGCATCAATCGGCTTTCAAACGGCGACTTTGCCTGCAACTGTGGGCGTGATGAAAATCGGCGAATACGAATTTGGTACAAGCCAATTTGAAACCATGACGGTAGTAAGCGGTGAAATCTCAGCATTGTTGCCAAACCAAAGCGAATGGCAAACCTTTAAAGCCTTTGATAGCTTTACCATTGAAGCCAACCAAAAATTTAAAGTAAAAGTCGCTGTAGAATCAGCCTATCTTTGCACTTATGAAGACAAATAACGCTTGTTTCTAGTCTATTCATAGGTGCTATTCATTGGAGCTATCCCATTTGTGTTGGGGCTAAGTGCTAAGCCGTGCAGTTTTGAGCCTTGCCCTTGCACAATTTTCTAAAATTTTTTCTAAAAAATTTTATTTTAAAACTCTAAATAATCGCCTTTCCATTTTTCTAATTGACGGCGTTCTTTTTTGTTGGGTTTATGGTCTGGGCGAGCAAGATTGGCTAATTTTTTTTGCTCATGAAAATATTCTCGTTGAGCGATACTTTCTTGGGTTTCTTCATACAGTTGGCTTGCGGTGGTCGCATTGCCACGCACTTCCGACAGAACCAACACTTTAACGGTTTTTTGGGTATAATTGGTCGCAGAACCTTGACGAATGGTGAATTCATCGCCCACACAAATTTCTTTGCTAACTTTGACACGGCTACCGCCATAATGTACTCGCCCAGCTTCAATCGCTTCTTTGGCAAGTGTGCGAGTGCGGTAAAATCGTGCCGCCCAAAGCCATTTATCAAGGCGAATTTTTTGGGGTGAATGTTGGGTATTTGCCATGAATTTTCTCAACAATTTTTATCGGACAAACGGCTGTATCAAATATTCCGCTTGGGTTTTTGCTTTTAGCACCGTCATAAAGGTGTATGCCCCAATAAACTTACGGCTAATAAACATCAGTTCTTTTGGTGGTACGCTAAACGCCTTTGATGTGGCGGACTTGCTTGCCAATTTTATCACACGGTTGTGCAAATCACTTTTATCCCATAAATAATACCCTTTATCGTCCAAAACGTGCGTTGGCATATCAGGATTTTGGCTTGGCAAACTAAACGGCTCACTGGCTAACAAGAACAAATCCACCATATCCGCTTTGATTTGTGGATTAATATTGGTAAAAAATGGGTAAAATTGTCCTGCCATTTCAATCGCTTGAGCCATTTTTTCACGGTCGTGATAAAACCCTGCAATCAACAAATCTTTGGCAATTTTTAACAAATTGTCATCAAATTGACGAATTGCCCCAAAATCTAACAACACCAATTTATCAATATTTGTTAAATGACTGTTTTTTGTGTTGCTGTCTTCTGCCAAACGAATGAGATAATTGCCAAAATTTGGGTCGGTCTGCATATCGCCCCATTCAAAAATTTCACGGAGCATAATTTCAATGGACGCTTGTCCAATCGCATTGCGTCTGTCTTGCGATAAGGCAAACATTTGTTCATTCATGATAGAGATGCCGGCTTCAAAACTCATGCAAAGCACTCGAGCAGTGCTGTATTCTCGCCAAATTTTTGGTACGGCATACCGTTCATCACCTGCCAAACGTTGATAAAATAGCTCGGTGGTGTCGACTTCTAACAGATAATTGACTTCGTGGTGCAATAAATCTCGGATTTCTTCAAACCATTCATCAAGCTGACGGGTTTGCGGTACAGCGTTGGTAACTTTGAGCAATTGGCGGAACAAGTCTAAATCGCTGTCCACTGCATCGGCAATATTGGGGTATTGCACTTTGAACACCACCGTTTCGCCTGTGGCTTTGTGTACCGCTTTGTGGACTTGGGCAAGGCTTGCCGTGCCGATTGGCGTTGGCTCAATGTCAAATTCGTGAATTTTTTCGCCCAATTCGTTGATTAATGCTGACTGGATAATTGGATAGGCAAAGGCGGTCGTTTGGTTGTTTAAGGTTTGTAAGGCTTCAGTAATTTCTGGTGGTAAAAAATGTTCGCCATAAAGTGCTAACATTTGTCCGATTTTTACCACAGAGCCTTTTAATTTGCCCAATTCTATTACCAAATATTGTGCTTGTTCACGCATAAAGGCTTGTTTTTGAAGGTTTTTTTCTTCTTTGGATTTAAACAGACCAAAGGCACTATTGGTCGCCCAACGTTTGCCGATATTGAGCGATGCTTTGGCAATGGATAACCTGCGGTCAAATGCGGATGTTTTAATCGCATCAAGTGGCTCAGAGTAGGTCGGTTTGTTCACGCTCATGGATTATCCAATATGTATCAAAAATTTTGTTAAAAATGAATAAAAATATTTTTTAAAAATTATTCAATCAATCTTCTAAAAATCGCACTATTTTATCATGACAAGCCCATTTTTACAAAAATCTTTGCCAAATCTTTTTAAGACTTTTCAACAACTTAAGATAACTCGACAGAGTTTAACAAATTTGCCAATGCCGATTTTCGTAAATTATCAATCTCATCGCCAATTGCTTTGCCTTTTAACGTGGCTAAACGCTCACCATTAATGCTGTTAATACTGATATTATTTAACTTTTGTATAGAAGTTTGTACAAAAATTTGCTGTTTTGCCAATTGTAAAATTTTTATTGCTGTTAAAGCTAAGTTTAATTTTTGACTGTCTTTTAAACTTGGTTTGATAAGCTCAAACATCTGCTCATCTGTTAAACGCTCAAAATTTTGTAATTTATCAAAATTTGTTAATAAATATTCGCCAAAGCCTTGATATTGCTTAGGAATTTTTAAGTCTTGGCAAAATTTTTTATAAAAATCAAAATCTGCCTTTTGACTGTCAAACCGCCTAAAAACCAGCGATAAAATGCCAAATTTTAGCAAAACATCACCATTTAAAGCATGAGCTACTCGCAAGGATTTGGCGATAAATTGCCAATTGTCGGTCAAACCATTGGTAAGATTTTCGCCAAAACGTGCTTCATCATGTATAATTGCAAAACTTGGCATGATCACGCCAAGTACGCCCATTTTGTTAAGCTCATTAAAATACACATCGGCACATTCTTGCCCCAATGCCTTAAACGTTTCTGCCCACACACGCTCGGCAACTAGGTGATTTAGCTCGCCATCATCTCGCATTTTTTGCACAAGTTTGACTGTTTCATCGGCAATGCTAAAACCAAAAGGGGCGTAACGACTGACAAAACGAGCAAGGCGTAACACTCGCACAGGGTCTTCGCAAAAGGCCTCTGACACATGACGCAATTTTTTTTCTGCCAAATCGGACAGTCCGCCATAAGGGTCAATGACGTGGTTTTTATCAAATTTGCCTGTCTTAAAAGTGCTGTCAAATAAGCCGTTTACTTCTATCGCCATCGCATTGATGGTCAAATCTCGGCGGATAAGGTCTTCTTCAAGCGTAACGCTTGGGTCGGCATGGACAGTAAAGCCCAAATAGCCGTTGCCGTTTTTGCGTTCGGTGCGAGCAAGGGCGTATTCGTCATGGGTGCGTGGGTGCAAAAACACAGGAAAATCCGCCCCAACTTGACTAAAGCCAAGCTCTAGCATTTGAGTAACAGTTGCCCCCACCACGACATAATCGTGTTCAACAACAGGGCGGTTTAATAAGGAATCTCGCACCGCTCCGCCAACCAGATATACTTTGAAGTTGTTCATAATTTATCCAACAACATCGCATCGCCATAACTAAAGAACCGATAATGGTTGTCAATAGCGTGTTGATATGCATTTTTAATTTGCATTTGCCCTGCAAATGCCGAAACAAGCATTAATAAGGTAGATTTTGGTAAGTGAAAATTGGTAATTAAACGGTCAATCACACCAAACTTAAAAGACGGATAAATAAAAATATCGGTATCGCCCGACCACGCTTTTAACATAGGCTTATCAAAACTAGCGGTTTTTTGGAAAGCCGTTTCAAGCACACGAGTAACAGTCGTTCCCACCGCTATCACTTTACCGCCATTCGCTTTGGTTTGGTTAATTAAATCCGCTGTCGCTTGGGGCAATTCGGCATATTCTGAGTGCATTTTATGGCTCAAAATATCGTCCGTTTTTACAGGAGCGAACGTGCCTGCACCGACATGAAGTGTTACAAATGCGGTATTTACGCTTTTTTCTTTTAATTGTGCTAAAATTTTATCATCAAAATGCAGACTTGCAGTCGGCGCGGCAACGCTGGCAAGTTTGTTAGGGTCGTGAAAAACGGTTTGATAGCGGTTTTCATCATTATCATCGGCATGACGTTCAAAATAAGGCGGAATCGGTAATTCGCCATATTGTTCTAATGCTTGTAAAATCGGCTGGTCAAACTGCAAAATAAACAAATTTTCTTCACGCCCAAGCATAGTAACGTTGATATTACCATTAGCAAGGGTCAAATTTTGTCCGACTTTTGGGCTACGGCTAGAGCGAACGTGGCAAAGGGCAGTTTTTTCATCGTTTGGCAAAATCCGCTCAACCAACACTTCCACCGCACCACCACTTGCCTTTTGTCCAAATAGCCGAGCTTTCATCACTTTGGTATCGTTAAACACAATCAAATCGCCTTTGTTTAACAAATTTGGCAAATCGGTAAATAGTTTGTCTTGCGGATTTTTTTCGTTTGGCAAATAGAGTAGGCGAGATGCCGAACGCTCCGCCAATGGATAGCGAGCGATGAGATTTTCTGGTAAATGGTAATCAAAATCGTTTAAAGTAAGTTGCATAGTTTTTCTTTTTAAAGGTAATACAAAAGTAGGGGCGTATTGAATACGCCAAATTTTAAGAATTTATAGTAAATTAAATTCATTTTAGGACAGGAAACCGTTCGCCCTGAGTATGTTAAATTTTTTCATCTTCAACAGTTGGAAATGGACGCAATTTGTCCGCATCTGCCCACGCTTTAACCCAATCATTCAACGGCATTTGCAAATCGCCATGCCCCAACGTCTGCATGACTTCTGATGTTTCTACGACTTTGCCCGTTTTAATATTGGTAACACCTGTACGCAACAGTGCGTGTGAACATGGCTTGCCATTTGCCCACATGGTCTGTTCTATATAAAACCAACGCTCATCAAACGCTTTTAAATGCGTTTTAATCGTAACCTTGTCAAACGCACGTACACGCTTGCGATATTGAATGGTACTGCCTGCAACGACAAGCCCCCAACGTTTTTCTAACAATTTTTTGCCCAAACCTGTGCGAATGGCAAAATCTGTCCGCCCTAAGTCAAACAGCGTTAAAATCCGTCCGTTATTCATTTCTAAATAATTATCAATATCATTAATGTTGGCAATAAGTTTGATTTCACTGGTATCTGTGATGTCTAGCGTATTGCCTTTTAAGTTTTGGTGGATGCCGTTGATAATGGTTTTGGTTAAACGTAAAAATGGGTACATAGGCTGGTTTCTTCTAACAAAAAAATTGCGTTAAATTATACAAAAAATAAGGGGCTGAACTAGATTAGAGTTAAATTTCACACCATTTTCTCAAAACTTTAAGCTGATTAGATGGTGCCCCATAATTAAACCTAAACCTTACGAAGCAGTGCTTCTCATCTTTAATAAAAAGATGAAAGTTTTTCTTATCAAAACACAAGTATTTTCTTAAAACACGCTTGGCTTGATTCTAGAAGTTTTCAATACCGTTGATGTGATTTAGCTTGTTGCTTTTATCTGCAAACTCTTTTGAATGATTAATTCTAAAGTGTTTAAAATCATTGACATCAAGAGCATTGTAACTTCTATAACTATCAGTGTAAACAACGCTGTCAGGCTTGATTTTACTTGTGATAATGGGCATTAACGTGGTTTGTTTAGTGTCTTTGACAACGACAGTATAAACCTTGCCATTACGTTTTAAAAGACCAAAGACAGCAGTCTTTCCACCTGCACCACGACCACGCTTACCTTTATGAATACCACCGAAATAGTTTTCATCAAGTTCTATTTCACCGTATAATAAGCGTTTTTGATTAACTTGATAGTCATATATTTCTTGACGAAAGATATTATACCATCGGTTGATGGTGTTGCGATTTAATTCAAGTAAAATCGCTGTTTTTGTAGCATCTATATCAGTGCAAAAGAATTTTATGATTTTTTTGACTTTATAGATGCTTAACTTACTTTTATATTTCATGTTTCTAGTCTAGCATGGGTTGTGTTGCTAGTCTAGAGCCTTAAAAATTATGCAAATCCCTGTTTTTTCAAAAACTCATACAAATTGTCAGCAAATTTGGCGTAACCTTGTGCATTTGCGTGAATTTGGTCGGATTTTAAGGATTTGTCCGACAAAATATCTGACCAACCGCCATCACCTTTGGCAAACAACGGCACGTTTTTTTCTTTGGCAATCGTTTCATAAATCGGATTGTCGCTGGCACTGCTAAACAACGCAGACGTGCTAAAATACGGCTCAGCGATAAGCACAACAGGGATATTTGCCGATTTGATTTTATCAAGGGTTTGATTGATATTGCTGGTAGTTTCGGACGGATTGACACGGCGTAACACATCATTGCCACCAATGCCAAGCAAAATTAACTTGGGATTTTGAGCAATAATTTTATCAACACGAGCTAAAACGCCTGCTGACGTGTCGCCATTTATCCCTGCGTTGTCAATTTGCCAACCTGTTTTTTGTGCCAAAACAGTGGGATAAGCGGTGTCAGGTGTCGCCCCATAGCCAAACGTGAGCGAATCACCCAACGCAATCACCTTGCTACTTTTGGCAATGTTGGCATGATTTGGGCTGTTGCTACAAGCGGACATGCCCAATACCGAAAGACTGGTGAAAGCAAGCGTTGCGGTCAAAAATTGTCGGCGGTTTAACATAAATTATCTCGTTTTTATATTAACGATTGCAGTTTTATAGCCAATTCTTCACGAGCTTTGACAAAGCCATCAATGCCATTTTTTAACAGTTCAGTCGTCATTGGGTCGGCATTGACTTGAGCGTCAAAGGTTTCTTTGTCCAAAATTTCTTTTGGCAATACATCAAATTCCATGTCAGGATACAATTGACGTGAAATTTGTTGCTCCATTGTTGCCATTTTGTCAATCAAATCAGGCGAAATTGTGAGCAAATCACAGCCAGCTAATGCCAGAATTTCGTCCACACTTCTAAAACTTGCCCCCATGATTTGAGTATTATAGCTATGTTGTTTAAAATAACTATAAACAGTTTTTAATGATAATACACCTTTGTCTTCATTAACAGGAATGTCTTCACGGTTTTCATCACGTTTTTGCCAGTCCAAAATCCGCCCCACAAATGGTGAAATCAGCGTAATATCAGCATCTGCACAGGCTTTGGCTTGGTGTAATCCAAACAATAACGTCAAATTACAATGAATGCCTTGCTCTTCCAAAATCCGCCCTGCTTGAATGCCTTCCCACGTGGACGCAATTTTTATCAGCACTCGCTCTTTGTCCACCCCTGCATCTTCATAGGCTTGGATAAATTCCAACGCTTTGGTAACGGTGGCATCGGTGTCATAAGACAACCTTGCGTCCACTTCGGTGGAAACTCGTCCATCAATGCGTTTTAAAATCTCTGTGCCGATATAAATCGTCAAATCATCAATCACCTTGTCAATGTCGTTATTATGTTTGACAAGGGTTTGTTTTAAAATTGGCTCAAATTCTGGTGTGGATAGGGCTTTGGTGATAAGGCTTGGATTGGTGGTTGCGTCCACAGGTCTTAGGCGTTTAATCGCTTGCAAGTCGCCTGTATCAGCCACTACCATCGTCATCATTTTTAATTGGTTTAAAGTCGTTGTCATGATTTTTCCTATTTGATTATTAAGGTAACGTTGCGAAAATTTGACAAAAAATTAACATATTTTGCCAAATGTTACCAGTCATTTTATGTTTTTTTATGGTAAAAATAAAGGAAAGTTGCCGATTTTATGCAAAAATTTTATAAGTTCAGACGGTTTTTTGCTTACCCAAATTGTTAAATTGTGTTAATATAAAACGTTAAATTTTAAAACATTTTTAGAAAAGTAAGGAAAAAACATGACTGCCACCAATGAACAACTATTAGCCCTACGCCAACAAATTGACAACGTGGACAAAAAAATCCAAACGTTGATTAACGAGCGAGCAGGCTATGCGGTAGAAGTTGCCAAAATCAAAAAAAATCAAGAAGATAACCCAATTTTTTACCGTCCAGAACGTGAAGCCCAAGTGTTAAAAGCCGTCATGGAACGCAATCAAGCGATTGGCGGTGTATTGACTGATGATAAAATGGCTCGTCTGTTCCGTGAGATTATGTCGGCTTGCCTAGACCTAGAAGCCCCACAAAAAGTGGCATACCTTGGACCTGCTGGCACATTTACTCACCAGGCGGTGTTAAAACATTTTGGTAAAGCGACCACTACTGTGCCTTTGTCAAGTATCACGGACGTGTTTCGTGAAGTGGAAGCTGGCTCTGCCACGTATGGCGTTGTGCCTGTGGAAAATTCGTCTGAAGGCGTGGTTAATCATACCCTTGATGGTTTTTTGGGTTCGGATTTAAATATTATTGGCGAGGTGGAATTGCCGATTCATCATCAATTTTTGGTTGGTGAACATACAAAAGTCGGCTCAATTTCAAAAATTTATGCCCATCAACAAGCCTTAGCCCAATGCCGTCAATGGCTAGATACTCATTATCCCAATGTGGAGCGTGTGGCTGTGTCAAGCAATGGCGAAGCGGCTCGCCGTATCAAAAGCGAATGGCATTCGGCAGCGATTGCGGGTGATGTGGCGGCGGCGGAATATGGCTTGCACAAGCTTAATGAAAATATTGAAGACAATCCGTCTAATACCACTCGTTTTTTGGTGATTGGGCGTGAGCGTATCGCCAAAAGTGGCAATGATAAAACGTCTATTTTGGTGTCGGCAAAAGACCAAGCAGGGGCGTTGATTCAGATTTTGCAACCGCTTGCTAAATATGGCGTATCTATGACGAGTATTGAAACTCGCCCAGAACGTCCGAACAAATGGGCATATGTGTTTTTTATTGATATGTCGGGGCATATTGATGATGAGAATGTGCAAAAGGCGATGGACGAGATCCGCCCGCAAGTCAAGGATTTACGTATTTTAGGTTCTTATCCAAAGGCGGTTTTGTAAATGAATAAACAAGCAAAGCAAGTATTGGAATTTTGGTTTAATCAGCAACATCAAGCGTTTTGGTTTGCCAAAAATAATGATTTTGATGGTAAAATTCGGCAAAACTTTTTATCTATACTGAAAAGTGCAATGCAGGGCGAGTGTGAAAGTTGGCGGGAAACCACTAAAGGTAGATTGGCAGAAATCATCGTCCTTGACCAATTTTCTCGCAATATTTATCGTGATACGTCCAAGGCTTTTAGTCAAGATGGCATGGCATTAATATTGGCACAAATGATTGTTAAACAACAAGATTTTATTGATTTATCGGTTGCTGAACGTAATTTTGCATTAATGCCTTTTATGCATTCAGAATCGCAAGTTATTCATAATCGAGCAGTGGTATTTTTTGAACAATTTTCCGATACAAAAACGCTTGAATTTGAATTAAAACACAAAATTATTATTGATGAATTTGGACGTTACCCACACCGTAATTCAATACTGGGGCGACAATCCACTCAAGCAGAAATCAAGTTTTTACAACAACCAAACTCATCATTTTAATAATAACGATAAAAAACATGTATTTTGTCGTTTTGTTAATGGTTTTTGTGAATTAATGATGAGAGTTGGTGTAACTTTGATTAACTGAAAAAAAATAGGTTAAACAAAAAAATGTTCCAAAAAGTATGTATCGTAGGCTTAGGATTAATCGGTGCAAGCCTTGCCCAAGCCATGCTAGACCGCAGGCTCACAGACCACATTGTCGCTTGCGATTTTAACCAAAACTCGCTTGATACCGCCCTAGAAATCGGCTTAATCAAACACGGCTCAACCGATTTGGTAAGCCTTTTAACTGATTGCGATTTGGTGGTAATTAGCGTGCCCGTCAAGGCGGTGTTGCCGATTTTTCGCACCCTTGGCGGTGCAATCAAAGACGGCTTTACAGGGCTTATCACCGATGTGTGTAGCACTAAGGTAAACGTCATTGACGCAAGTTTGCAAATTGAACGTGAACTTGGTGTTAGCTTTGCCAATTTTGTCCCTGCTCACCCCATTGCAGGGGCGGAAAACTCTGGCGTACTGGCTCGCAAGGCGGATTTGTTTGTCGCCCATCAGCTGATTATTTGCCCAAATAAAACCACAAATCCAAACGCTGTGAAGAAAATCACCGAGCTTTGGCAAAATGTGGGGGCAAGCGTTACTACCATGACGGCAGAACGCCACGACAGCGTACTGGCTCACACCAGTCATTTACCACATTTGCTTGCTTTTAATTTAGTTAATCAATTTAGCCACCACAATGACAACATGGATATTTTTCGTTTTGCAGGCGGTGGCTTTCGGGATTTTAGCCGAATTGCAGGAAGCGACCCGACTATGTGGCACGACATTTTTTTGGCAAATAAAACCGCCATTTTGCACGCCATTGACGATTATGAAAAACATCTTAATGATTTTAAACAATTGATTATTAACGAAAATTCTGAAAAAATCATCGCCAAATTGACAGACGCACGCCATGCACGCCGTCATTTTGGACATATGTTAAACCAAAATAAATCAACCCAAACGGACAACACCATGAAACAAACTTACATCATCAAACCTGCTCACAAATTCACAGGCACGCACACGGTAGCAGGGGATAAATCCATTTCGCACCGCTCTATCATGTTTGGCTCGCTTGCCAAAGGTGTTACCACCGTTACAGGCTTTTTGGAAGGGGAAGATGCTTTATCCACCTTGCAAGCCTTTCGTGATATGGGCGTAAACATTGAGCGAAATGGCGATAAGGTGGTCATTCATGGTGTGGGCATGAACGGCTTAAAAGCCCCAACAAAACCGCTTGACATGGGCAATTCTGGCACAAGTATGCGACTGCTTGCAGGGATTTTGTCTGCACAAGGCTTTGATAGCGTGATGATTGGCGACCCAAGCTTGTCAAAACGTCCGATGGAGCGAGTTGCCAAGCCACTGCGTGAAATGGGAGCAAAAGTGCAAACCACAGGCGAAAAAGGCACGCCCCCTGTGAGCATTACAGGCAATCAGCCGTTGCAGGGCATTACTTACAATATGCCCATGGCATCAGCACAAGTCAAATCTTGTCTGCTAATTGCAGGGCTGTGGGCAAATGGCAAAACTACCGTTACCGAGCCTGAAGTAACCAGAGACCATACCGAGCGTATGCTGACGGCATTTGGATATAAGGTTGAAAAAAACGGCAATGAAATTAGTGTAATAGGTGGTGGTGAGCTGACCGCTTGCGACATTGCTGTGCCTGCGGACATCTCAAGTGCGGCGTTTTTTATGGTGGCGGCAGCCATTGCCAAAGACGGCGATGTAACCTTGAGCAAAGTTGGCATTAACCCCACTCGCACAGGCGTGATTGACATTTTAAAACTCATGGGGGCGGACATTACGCTTGCCAATGAAACGATCGTAGGCGGTGAGCCTGTGGCGGATATTATTGTTAAATCGTCAAAATTAAAGGGCATTGAAATTCCAGAGCACCTTGTACCGCTTGCCATTGATGAGTTTCCTGTGCTGTTTGTGGCAAGCGCTTGTGCCACAGGCAAAACGGTTCTACATGGAGCAGAAGAACTGCGTGTTAAAGAATCCGACCGCATACAAGTCATGGCGGACGGCTTAAAAGTGCTTGGCGTGGATTGCACCGTGCTAGATGATGGCATTGAGATTATCGGCAAAGGCGATGTGGATAATGTGTTTGGTGGTGGTGAGATTGAATGTCATCATGACCACCGCATTGCCATGAGCTTTACGGTGGCAAGTTTGCGAGCGAGCGATACTATTACCATTCACGGCACAGAAACGGTCAATACCAGCTTTCCGAACTTTGCAGGGCTTGTTAATGGGGCGGGATTGAATGTTGATGTGGTGGGTGAAATTTAAGGAAAAAATATGCTAACCATTGATATTTCTGCAACAAGTACAGAGTTGATAAATTGGCAAGCTGTAACTAACGCCATGCTAAAAGGAGAGCAAGTTTCAGTTAAAAAAATGGGCGTGGAAATTGGGTTGTTTTTGCCAAAAACTAAGCAAATGTTTGTTAATAAACGTAAACTCGGTTTTATGCAAGGCGAAGGTGTTGTGCCTGATGATATTCATTGGGGTGATGATGAAATTCAAATGATGTTTGATGAAACTATTTATAAAGATGATGGGTTTAATCAATGAGCTATTTACTTGATACCCATATTGTTTTATGGGTTGCTCGTGAACCGAACAAATTATCCACAGAAGTTATTGATATTTTAGAAAATATTGATAATCAAATTTATTTTAGTTCAATCAACTTATGGGAAATTGCTTTAAAAAATAGTTTAGGCAAATCTAATTTTCAATATGATGTTACCAAATTAAAATCATTATTGCTAGCCAATGGTTTTTTGGAATTGGCGGTAACTGCTCGTTATGCTCCGATAATAGAGAAATTGCCTTTTATTCACAAAGACCCATTTGACCGTATGTTAATTGCTCAAGCAATGACAGAAAATTTTTGTCTGATAACCAGTGATGAGAAAATTGTACAATACCCTAATCTAACCGTAATGATGAATTAACCCAAAAATGTCAAACAACCCAATCACCACGACCCCAAAAGGCATTGCCACCGCCTTATCCGCCTTTTTAATTTGGGGATTTTTCCCTATTTACTTTAAACTGCTAAAAGACTACGATGCCGTTGAAATCATCGGTCATCGTATCGTCTGGACGTTTGTTGCGATTTTACTGGTATTAATCATCACAAAACGTTGGCAATTTATCACGGTATTAAAACAAAATCCCCGTTGGTTATTTTTTACGCTAATCTCAGGCACAATTATCGCGATAAATTGGTTGACTTATGTTTGGGCGGTCAATCACAATCAGATTTTGGAAGCCAGTCTTGGTTATTTTATCGGGCCATTAATGGGCGTGTTGCTATCGCTTGTGGTGTTAAAAGAAAAACTGCGTCCGTTGCAATGGCTTGCCGTTGGTTTGGCGGTTGTTGGCGTGTTGATTCAGCTTGTCATGCTTGGCAAGTTGCCTTATGTATCGCTACTGCTCGCAAGTTCGTTTTCGGTGTATGGTATGATGCACCGCCACACACCGCTTGATGCGTTATCCGCCATGTTTATTGAAACGACTTTACTTGTACCGATTATGGTTTTTTGGTTTATGCAGGCAAGCGTGGCAAGTTCTAGCCTTGATTTTTGGCTGTCGCCTAACATCTTTTTATTAATGCTTGCCGTCCCGATTACGCTAATTCCTTTACTTTTGTTTAACAAAGCCACCAAAATGGTCGCCTTTAGTCTGCTAAGTTTTATGAATTATTTAACGCCGTCTATCGTCTTTTTTATGGCGATATTTTTGTACAATGAGCCGTTTAATATGAGTAAATTGGTAACGTTTGGCTTTATTTGGGTAGGGCTTATCTTTTTTAGTTATGATTTGATTAAACATCGTAAATAAATGGGTGGCAACGTTGGGTTTGCCCATGTTTTTTGTTAAAATAGCCCTTTTGGCATTGGAAATACCATGAATAACTCAAATAACCCTAATCAAACAACACATACCCCAACCAATCACCACACCTTAACAGGTACGTCAACCGATACGGTTTTTATCAAAGGCTTAAAAGTTGATGCGGTGATTGGCGTATACGAATGGGAACAAAAAATCACCCAGCCATTGATTTTTGATATTGAAATGATTGGTTGTCAATACAAAGCCTCTCAAACTGACGATATCAACGATGCAATTAATTATAAAAGCGTGTGCGAGCGAGTGGCACAGGTGAGTATGTCCAATAAAGTCGCTTTGTTGGAGCGATTGGCACAGTTGGTCGTCGATATGATTTTGACCGAATTTCGCCCAGAAAAAGTAACCATTAGCATTCATAAGCCCACGGCGATTAAAGAAGCTAACAGTGTGGGGGTGAAAATCACTCGATTTTTACAGCCCTAAATCATATTTTTTTAACAACATTGCCTAATATGACTAAACAAAGTTTTACCGCTGCCACAATTCGCAAACGACTTTACAATATTTTACAAAATGATGATGACGACAGCAAAGCAGGTCGTATGAGCGAATATTTTTTGATATTTTTGATTTTGTTAAATGTGTTGGCGGTGATTTTGTCATCGGTTAATGAAATTTATCGTGAATACCAGACTTTTTTTGATTTTTTTGAAAAATTTTCGTTGGCGGTTTTTACGGTGGAATATTTCACTCGTTTTTGGGTGATTGCCGAAATCGACGATAGCAAAACGGCTTGGCAAAACCGCAAAGAATGGCTATTTAGCACAGGTTCGTTGATTGATTTTGTGGCGATTTTTCCTGCGTATTTGAACTTTTTTGTGCCGATGAATTTGCGTTTGTTAATTGTGTTACGATTGTTAAGATTATTTAAACTGACTCGCTATTTCTTGGCATTACGAATTTTGTTAAATGTGATAAAACGAGAAAAAGAATCATTCAAAGCGGTGATTTTTATCTTGTTGATTTTAATCATTTTGGCGGCAAGCGGTATTTATGCGGTGGAAAACAAAGCCCAGCCAGAAGAGTTTGAATCTATTCCAAAAGCGATGTGGTGGGCGGTGGTAACGTTGACAACGGTGGGTTATGGTGATGTAACACCTGTTACGATGATAGGCAAGTTTTTGGGGGCGATGATTACGATTTTGGGCGTGGGTCTGGCGGCATTGCCTGCAGGTATTTTGGCATCAGGGTTGGCAACCGAGCTTGAACTTCGTAAAAAGAATAGTGAAGATTTGCTAAAAAATATGATTATGGATAGACAGCTTGATTTAAATGAAGAAAATCATAATATTGAAAAAATCCGCAAAGAATTGGGATTGACTGAAGAACAAGCGTTGATGGTGATTGAAGATATTAAGGTGGATTTGGTGTACAAAAAGCAGTCAAATTTTTGTCCAAATTGTGGTTATCATTTGCACAACCATCAATCGGATAATTTACAAAAAAGTGATGAACAATAAGATATACCAAATCAAAACCCAACTTTACCCAATTTGACCGAAACCCAAAAAAATATTTGCCGATTATTGTGGCGATTGTGTTGTTTATGCAGATTTTAGATGCCACGATTTTAAACACCGCCTTGCCTGCGATGGCAAAGGATTTACATCAGCCTGTATTGTCTATGCAGTGGGCGGTGATTAGTTATACACTGACCTTGGCGATTTTGACGCCGATTAGCGGTTTTATTGCCGATAAATATGGCACAAAGACGACTTTTATGGTGGCGGTATCTATTTTTACGTTGGGGTCTTTGATGTGTGCGTTGTCGCCTACGTTAAACAGTTTGATTTTTTCTCGTGTGGTGAAAGGGCTTGGCGGTGCGTTGATGATGCCTGTGGCAAAGCTGACGCTGATTAAAAGCTATCCTAGAGAGCAGATGTTATCCATCATGAATTATGCGGTCATGCCTGCGTTGATTGGACCTGTGATTGGACCTTTGGTCGGTGGTTATTTGGTGGAATTGGCAAGCTGGCATTGGATTTTTTTGATAAGTGTGCCGATTGGGGTGATAGGCTTGTGGGCGGGCTATCAATTAATGCCAAATTATGTTGAAAAAAATGCCAATATGGATTTGTTGGGGTTTTTATTGTTTGGCGGTTCTATGGCAAGTTTTACTTTTGCTTTAGAATTTGCCAATAATATCGATGTGAATAATCCAAGTTCTATCGTTTTTACGCTACTGGTGGCGGTCGTTGCGGTGATTTTGTTGATGGGCTATTATCTGCATGCCAAATATGTAGAAAGCCGTAATGGGCAAAAACCCTTGTTTGGCTTGGATTTGTTTTGTATTCGCACCTTTAGGGTGGGGATTTTTGGCAATCTTTTGACAAGGCTTGGTATGAGTGCTGTGCCGTTGCTGGCGTTTATGGGGGCGTGCAATTCGCTTCAGTTTAGTGCGATGAATAGTATCAGCATTGCAAAATTACGCCGAGAACAGAAGAGTAGCGGAAATAGTTTGTTATCGGTTAATCAACAGCTTGCGATGAGCTTTGGCATTGGTTTGTCGGCGATGTTGTTACATATGCTGACACCTGCAAGAGCAAGTTTGGCACAAACACAGCAAGCGTTTAGCATGGCGTTTGTGATTTTGGGATTGATGACGATTTTGTCAGGGTTGTATTTTTTAAAATTGCATAAAATTGATGGGCGAGGTATGTATCAATAAAAGTTGAATTATATTGGTGAATTTGGTAAAAGAAATCGCTGTGCAATGACACAACGATTTTTAATGTATTTAAACAGGATTAAAAAGGATAGACAGGCAAAGCACCTGTAACAGCTAAGTTATCCACCCATTGCTTTCACTTAAATGATTGGCACGATTTCTTGGAATGGCATAAAAATTCAGCGGTGCTGTTGGTAAGTTTAACATGGCGACCGATTGACGAGCCTTATCCGAGATTGGCAAGCCGTACATTTGATACACGTTTTTCATGTCATAGCCGATGATTTTTGAGGTTAGCATATAGTTAAGTTCAGGGTTGGTATAGCTTCTGTCAGTATATGCCCCTAGACCATATTTGGCTTTTTCTTCGGCGGTGGCTTTGGCAATATCCATTTTACCGACCAGACGACTACCGATGTTTAACAGTCTAAAATATTCAAATGTGCCGTTTACGCTTGGTTGTGTTTCGTTTAAAACAAGTCGTGTGTAGGTAAAGGCTTGTTGCATGGCGAACGCACGTTTTCCGTTATTATTGGCATAGCCATCGCCATTCCAGATATTTTTTTCTACAACTTTGCGTAAGGCTTCATCTGTGGTGTTGGTCGCATGGGCGTTGTTAATTTGCTCATAAATTAGCCAATGAGCAAAGTTATCCGTATTGTTATCACTGCCGTACAACGCATATTTGCGTAACATACTCAAGCCTGCCAAATGGTTGTTATCACATTCAACTGCACAGCCGATAGTTTTGCCTGTTTCCGAGCTTTTAAAGGTTAAATTGAGCACATTTTGCACGGTGTTATGCCCCAATTCATGCACCCAACCCCAAACGCTATCAATGCCTGTATAAGTGTCCGATGGATTGTCCGAACATAAAAAGCCACAAGCTGCTATCCAACCGATAAAATGTTGTATGCTTGGCGGTTGATGAATGTCGCCTGTACAATCCCAGTCTTTCGCATTACAGTATTGTTTGCTACTGTCGGCAAGTGGCATATTGTTGTAGCCATTGGCGATATGATTGCTGTCAAAAACCACCGATTTGATATTGTCAATATAATCTCGTGGATTGGCATTGCCAACGGAATTAATGGCGTAACCTGTGATTTGTTGGATTTCCGCCCCTGTAAATTTAAACGTATTCCAACCAAATTTTTGACTTTGTAAGGCGGTGCTGGCTTCGTTAATTTGAGCGTCAGTAATCGGTTGGCTAAAGTCATAATGGGCGTATTTTGCTGAGCCTTTAATGCGTAAAGTAACGGTAGAATGTGGCACAGCGTTACTAAAGTTTAACATCAAAGGTCCGCCAAACGGACTGTTAAACACGGTTGTATTTTGTTTGTCTAGCGGAATTGTATAACTGTTTGGACGGCGTGGGCGAGAATAACCGTCAAAAGGATTGCCAACTGCACGTAAATGACTGGTTTGCACTCGCAAATTCGCATTGGCATTAGCGTCATCGGCAACGACTTGAATTTCAACAGGTTTACTTGGAATGCTCGCTCGTCCGATTAAAGTAACGCCAGAATTTTGTGGAATGGTAACGGTAATCGTTTCCCAATCTTCACTTGTGGCAATTTCTTTGGCAACCGCTGGCATATATTCCCATGCCTTTGCCAACGGCTTGGGCGACACCACCGCTTGTCCAGTTACTACCCATAAAGACCACGTGTAGTTGGTGTAGGCGTAACGGGATTGCTTGTCTCTGTTGTGCCAATTGGGGTGTTGATGGCGTTTGTGCTAGATGAGTCAACCGATGAAGAATTGCTACACGCTGTTAAAGTTAGGCTTGCCAAAACTGCCAGTGACAAAGGTTCTACACAAAAATGAGATAGCATACATTTACCCTATGATTACCCTATGATAAAAAATTGAAAAAAATATTTGATAACAGTTATTTTAGTTCAAGTGGACTATTTTTTACCAATACTTTTGGACAATCTTTGTTAAAATAAAGATAAAATCTTTTATGTAGAAATTTTTAACAATAAATTTTTGCTGGCTTGATAAATATCATCTTGCTGTAAAATCGCTGAAACCACCGCAAAACCTGAAATTTTAAGCTGATTTTTATCAATATTTTCTTTTAGCATTGATAAGTTTTGATTATTAATACCACCGATTAAAATAATGGGTAAATCTACTGCTTGATTGATTTGTTTGATGGTTGCCAAATCAATTACTTTGGCATCATCTTTGGTTGTTGTTCCAAAAACCGCCCCAATGCCTAGATAATCCGCCCCATCTTGCTTGGCTTTTTGGGCTTGGGTGACTGTGCGAGCCGACACGCCAATGATTTTATCATCGCCCAATAGCTGTCTTGCGACATCGGCAGGCAAGTCGCTTTGCCCCAAATGCACACCATCAGCCCCCACCGCCAACGCAATATCCATCCTGTCATTGATAAGTAGTGGCACGTTGTGCTGTCGGCAAATTGCCAAAATCCGTTCGGCTTGGTCAAAGAATGTGCGAGAGTTGGCGGTTTTTTCACGCAGTTGTACGATTTTGACACCGCCTAAAATCGCTTGTTCTACCGCTTTTTCAAGGTTGTTGGCAAAGTTTTTTGATAAACAATGTTGGTCGGTAACAAGGTATAACGAATAATCAAGTGGTTTTTTCATATTTTTCCTATGGTTTAATATTTAAAAATTATTCAAATAGTGTTAATTGGTTGTTGTCTTGGTTTAATTCGCTAAAATTGGAAAAAGTAACGCCGACCAAGCGAATAGGCAAGGCGTGCGTGGTATTAAAAAATAATTGCTTTATCCAATAGCAAGCCGTTTCATCATCAAAAACTTTAACGGTATTTTAATAAATCATGCATGTTTTTCTAACCAATCCACCGCCAATTGCCAAAGTACTTCCGATTTTCGGCTAAAAAATTTCATATGCCCGATATGCGACAAGCTGTAATCTTGGGGAATTAAGGTTTTGGTGGTCGCTTGCATATTGGGAAATACGCTTAGCATATCCGCCACATTTTTATCATTGGCAATGTCGTCATCTAGGGCGTTTAGCCACATGGCAGGCAAGCGAACATCATCATAATAATGCGTTTGAACGGTTTTGCCAAAAGCGGTTTTGATATAACCTTGACCATTGCACCATTCACGCCATTGATTGGCAACATTATCTAAAGAATCGTCAATCCCTTCATTGTCAAAAGTGATAACGGCATAACCATTTTTCGCTAAAAACTCAGCAAAATTTTGGTAAAATTGGCATTTAATCCCCCGTTGCAGGGGCTATCATCACAGCCGACTTGATAGGCGTATTGGGCGTAAAAATGCTTGCCATCAAAGTTGCATGATTTTGGGTAGGGATTTTGATATCTGTTAATGTATGAATAGCCTTCGTCATAAAAAGTCCTTTTCAAATATGAAAATAGCGTTAAAATAGCACAAAAATATTGATTTTAAAAGATAAAAATTGACTGCTGGGTTTATCAAAAGCATTTGAATTTGATAAAAAATATTTTTTTAACAAAAAGTAACATTTATTTCTTGTTAAAAAACGTAAAATATTGAGCTTTATTTTAAAACAACTATTTTATAAATTGACAAAAAGAGAAAATTATGAAAAATCCATGTACCGCAACTTTACTGATTAAATGCCAAGACCGAGCAGGTATCGTCCAAGCTGTTTCCGAATTTTTGTACCGTTATGGTGCGAATATCGTTACGCTTGACCAGTATTCTACCGAGCCTGAAGGCGGTCAATATTTTATGCGTGTGGAATTTGCTGTTGATGATTTGCCAAATGTTTTTGACAATTTAGAAGAAAGTTTTTCGCATACCGTTGCCAAAACTTATCAAATGCAATGGCAACTTTTTGACAATGCCAAACGCAAAAAAGTAGGGATTTTGGTGTCAAAATATGATCATGCCTTGCTTGATATTTTGTGGCGTTGGCAACAAGGTCAGATGAATTGCGATATTGCGTGCGTGGTGAGTAATCATGATGACTTACGCCAAGCGGTTGAGAATTTTGGCGTGCCATTTCATCATGTGCCTGTTACCAAAGCCAATAAAGCAGAAGCCGAAGCCCAAATTCATGCGTTAATGGCTGATTGTGATTTGTTGGTGTTGGCTCGTTATATGCAGATTTTATCGCCTGAATTTGTCAGCCGTTGGGAAATGAAAGTGATTAACATTCACCATTCATTTTTACCTGCGTTTGTGGGGGCAGACCCGTATCGCCAAGCCTATGATAAAGGGGTAAAACTGATTGGTGCGACTGCTCACTATGTAACGGCAGAGCTTGACCAAGGTCCGATTATTGAGCAAGATGTGCATCGTGTAACGCATCGTCAAAATGTGGTTGAATTGCGTGCGATTGGACAAGATATTGAGCGAAGCGTGCTAACTCGTGCGGTGCGTTGGCATATTGAAAATCGTGTGATTGTAACAGGTAATAAAACGGTGGTTTTTAATTAATTTTAAAATATTCGTTAAAAAATATTAATAGACCTCTTTCCAAACCTTAATAGTGATTTGGTATAATACTGATTTTTAGAAAAAACAGCAAAAGCATGATACCCGAACAAGCAGAAAAACTCAGTGACGCACAATTTAAACGCTACTTTGGCATCCAAAGAAGTACCTATACTCATATGCTCACCATACTACAAGAAGCATACAACGAACAACACAAAAAAGGTGGCAGGAAAAATGAAATCAGCCTAGAAAACAAGCTCATGCTGACTTTGAGTTACTACCGAGAATATCGCACCCAATTTCACCTAGGGCAAGACTTTGGTATCAGTGAAAGTGCTGTCTGTAAAACCATCAAATGGGTAGAAAGCATACTGATAGCCCACAAAGACTTTGCCCTACCTAGCAAAAAGGCTTTATGGCAAGACCCAAACCTTGAAACCGTACTGATAGACGCAACCGAAGTACCTTGTGAGCGACCCAAAAAAGCAACGCAGGCAATACTCAGGTAAAAAGAAACACCACACCTTAAAAGCACAAATCGTTGTCGATAAAAACAGCAAAAAAATACTTTGTACTCATTTTAGCAAAGGTAAAACCCATGACTTTAAACTTTACCAATACTCAAAAATGCGTATAAAGCCTAGTATCTTAATCCAAGTAGATTCGGGCTATCAAGGCATACACAAACACCATGCCAATAGCAAATTCCCAAAAAAGAAAACCAAGCTTAATCCACTATCTAAAGTTGACAAACAAGCCAATCGAGAATTAGCTTCTGAACGGGTAACCAATGAACATGTTATCGGCAAAATCAAACGTTTTAAAATCCTAGCCTGTCGTTATCGTAATCGCAGAAAACGCTTTGGCTTAAGGGTTAATTTGATTTGTGCCATTTATAATTTCGAGTTGGGTTAGTTTGGAAAGAGGTCTAATATTTTAAGGTGGGCTTGGCTCACCTTTTTTTGATTTTTTGATTAAAAAGTAGGGCGTTTTTATCCGCCCTACCTTTGTTAAAAAATGTTAAAAATTAAAATTATTGACAGCGTTTGTCATTTTTATCAATTTTAAACGTTTCACCATTTAACTCAACTTCCATACAGCCTTTATAAAAACTTTTGACTTCATCATATTTTGGCGGTATGATTTCTTTACCTGTTTTATCAATAAAACCGTATTTATTATTTAACTCAACCAACACCAAGCCATCAGGAAACCAATCAATATAATCATAACGTAACGGTACAATGACTTTGCCTGTGGTGTCAATCAGCCCATATTTTTCACCGATGTTCATGATGGCTAAATTTGCATAAAAAACGTCAATAAAATCATAAGTCGGTGGCAAGATTGTTTTCCCTGTTTTATCAATCAATCCCCATTTTTCACCCACTTTTACAGGGGCAACGCCATCAGAAAACGCCTCGACTTTATCATAGGTTGCCCGAATAAAAGTTTTACCCGTTTCGTCAATAAAACCATATTTTAAGCCGTTGTTATCACTCAACTCAACCACCGCAAAGCCATCATAAAAACTACTAATCAAGTTGTGATTTGGCGGTACGACCTGCTTGCCTGTGGTATCAAATAACGTTTTTTGCCACCCTATCTTACCAGTTTGCCGAGCTTCTATTAAACCGTCAGACACAAGCTCTACATCTACATAGTTGAGCGGTACGATGACTTTGCCTGTTTTGTCAATCACGCCCCATTTGCCATCAATCTGTATAGGGGCAAGATTTTGACGAAAACGATAAGTTTCATCATATTTTGGGGCGATGACTTCTTGTCCTTTAGTATTGATAAAACCCCATTTGCCGTGTAGTTTTACTTGTGCTAGTCCTTCAGAAAAACGCTGGGCATCTTCATATTTTAAGGCAATGACAACTTGGTTTGCTTTGTTAATAAAGCCCCATTTACCGCCTTTTTTCACAAGCAATAAACCGTCTTCAAACCAAGAAGCTTCTTCATAATCTAAAGGAATGATGACTTTGCCTGTTTTATCAATAAAGCCATGTTTGTCGCCTAAGCGAACTCTGGCTAAGCCTTCAGAAAAACCAGAGATAAAATCGTATTTTGGTGGGACAACATCTTTGCCTGCGGTGTCAATCAATCCCCATTTTTCACCCAATTTTACAGGGGCGACACCGTCTTCAAACCTACTTACTTCGTCATATTTGAGTGGAATGGCAATTTTGCCTGTTCTGTCAATAAAGCCCTGTTTTCCGCCAAGCTCTACAATGGCACGATTGTCGGAAAAATAAAAAGCAGAATCGTAAATCGGTGCGATAACTTCTTTGCCTATTTTATCCACATAGCCAAATTTGTCGTTTATTCTGACTACTGTCAAACCGTCATCATCTAAGCAGGATACAACGTCATATTTGCCTAAGTTGGGTGCGGTTGTACAATCATCGTCCGCCCATGCGGTTGTTGTACCGCAAGCGATGGTTAGGGCAAGGGTGAGTTTGGTGAAAAGGTTTTTCATGGATAATCCTTATAAATGTTAAAATATACCAACTATTGTATATGAATAATAGAAGATTGCAAACGGAGATTAACAATTTTACAATAGTAATCCACCGCCCAATCTTTTATAGTAAAGCAATTTTTAACTTTTTTAATAGGAAAATCCCATGCTAAACGCAGTCCCATGGCGACTTTGATTGCCATTGATGGGTTGTTGCCACTGGGTCCAAATTTTGTGCAACGCATTAGCGAGAGCCTAAGCAAAGAGCAAAACAACATTACCAATCAAGCTAACTTTGCCAATATTCAGCCCTTACTTGGCAATCAGTTATTTGGCAATGGTAATTTGTCTATGCAAAACATTTGGCAAAATTTTATTGAAATTTTTGAAAATTCCAAACAAACCATCACTCAATTTTTGAATGAAAAAGGCATTACCCAAGAGCGTGTCAGCCAGCAACTAACAGGCGTAGTAAACTTTATTAGTGCTGACAAGGTGGACTACGTCAGTGCGTATATTGACATTACTACCAATTACATTTATCACTCGGGAAGTTTGACGGTGCTTCGAGCGATGATTGAGCGGGCGTATGGCGTTGTCCAAGCACAGCCAAAACAGCCGAACATTGCGGTAGCTCATGGTAATATTGGTGTGGCTCGTGGGTGATTAAATCATTTTGTAATAATAAAAAAAGGGTGGATTTTGTATAATCCCCCCTTTTATTTGTTATATTAACCAAACTGTTGTTGGCAAATATCAATAAACGCCTTGCCAAAATGTCGGATATCGCTGTCCGCTCGTGTTGCAATCCAAGTAATATGTTTGCCAAAAACCGTGGTGGGAATTTTGGTTAAATTGCGATAATGCTCGCCTTCAAATGCCATCTCAGCAATCGTCCCCACACCCATCTCTAGCCCCACATAAGTGCTAATCACATCAGCGTCAAGGGCAGTCAGCACGATATTTGGTTCAATGCCTGCTTGATGAAACATCTTGTCAATCGCCCCACGTCCTGTAAAACCACCGTGATAAGTGATAATGGGATAATCTTTTAACACATGAATATCATCAATCCGTTCAAATTTTGTCAATTCGTGTCCCATTGGCACGATGATATGATGATACCAATCATAATAACGGATACAGTGCAAATTATCCTTTGTCAAAAGCGACTCGGTGGCAATACCAACATCCGCCTGCCCTTGTGCGACCATATCAGCGATGGACTTTGGGTCGGCTTGGTTCAAAATCAAATGCACATTCGGATAACGCTCTTTAAACTTTTTCACAACCCAAGGCAACACATAGCGGGCTTGTGTGTGTGTGGTGGCGATGGATAGCTCGCCTTTGGCAGGGTTTTGAAAATCAAGGGTAATGTTTTCAATCGTGCGAATTTCCACAAAAATCCGCTCAATATGTGGCAACAGCTCTTCGCCAATTTGGGTCAAACCTGTCAAACGCTTGCCTTGACGTACAAATACTTCGGCTCTCAGTTGGCTTTCTAGGGCGGAAATGTGTTTGCTTAGGCTTGATTGACTGGTGTGTAGCACTTTGGCAGCTTGGCTTAGGTTGTAGTTGTTGATAACGGTTTGCCAAACGGTTTCTAATTGTTTTAATTGAATTTGTAAATGTCGCTGATTAATGACAATATTGACAGCCATAAGTTTTCCTTTTTAAAAATAACAATAAAATCATGTATTTAAATATTGTTTTAACGCATTGAGAACAATTTTTTCCATCGGTTCATCAGGAAATTTTTGGCTAAGTTGTTTAAATAGTTTAACAGGCAACTGCAATTCAAAATCCACACTCTCGCCCATAATCCGAGCCAGCTCAACGCTGACAATCGCCCAAGTACAGCCTGCATAGTCAGGATTTGATAAATAGGTGTTAATGGGGTGGGGCTGTGGAATTTTTTTATCATTTTCAATCAGTTGGTGCAAATGAACAATCACATTTATACGAGTGTTGGCGATGACTTCCGCCATGTTTTGCCCTGTAATGGCTAAATCAGGAATGTCAGGCACGTTTACATAAAAATCATCGCCTTTATGAAAAATTGCAACAGGATACTGCATAAAATACCAGCCTTGGTAAGATTTTGGTGAAAAAAATAGGTGAAAAAACGTTATTCAGTATAGCACAAATTTGACAAAAAATTGATACAATTTAGAATAAAAAATACATTTCCATACGAATAGCCAAATTTTGATAGGTTTGTGAAAAAAATTGCGTTATACTATGACAATTTTTAGCAAAAATTTAACCAAAAAAAGACCTTGTTGTATGACTGTATCCACCCAAAAAAATGCCAATCTACAGCCCAAAAAATCTTGGGGGCAAGCACTTTCTGCCTACAAAGATAAACGAGCGTTAATCATGTTGTTTTTGGGATTTTCGGCAGGGATTCCGATTTTGCTGATTTTTTCAAGTCTGTCATTGTGGCTACGTGAAGCAGGGATTGAGCGTAGCACCGTAACTATGTTTAGTTGGGCGGCATTGGGTTATTCGTTTAAATTTATTTGGGCACCCTTGATTGATGTGATTCCTGTGCCTGTTTTAACCAAAAAACTCGGCAAACGTAGGGCATGGCTTTTGACTGCACAATGTTTGATTATTCTTGCGATTTGTATCATGGCAAGCATCAATCCTGTTAATCAGTCGCTTGGGTTGATGGCGATGGGAGCGGTGTTGCTTGGTTTTTCATCAGCAACTCAAGATATCGTGATTGATGCGTATCGCATTGAACTTGCCGATACGTCTATGCAGACGATTTTGTCAGCGACTTATAACGCAGGGTATCGCATAGGCATGATTGTAGCTGGGGCAGGGGCATTGTTTTTGGCAGAATATTTTGGCTCGGTGAAAGGGGCGTATCTGTACGATGCGTGGCGAAATACCTATTTTATCATGGCAGGGGTGATGGGTATTGGCGTTGCGACAACTTTATTGATTAAAGAACCTGTCAATAATCGCCCAAAAATCGTGCAACAAAGCTCCGATTATATGCGTTTGGTTGCTGTATTTGCGTTATCTGTGATTGGTTTTGTTTTAACTTTTATGGGTTTAGGTCAAATTTTACTCGAAACCAAAAACGTATTGTTAGGCTTTTTGCTTGAAACCATTCATTTAATCGGCTCGCTTGGCGTGGCGGTGGCGGTGGGCTTTAGCCTTGTTAAAATGGGTTTAGTCAAAAAAGAAGTCGCCTTTGTTACTTGGGTTGAGCCAATTTTGGACTTTTTTAAACGTTATGGTAAAAAGGCGTTTTTACTGTTGCTGTTAATTGGTTTGTACCGCATTTCGGACATTGTGGCAGGCGTGATTTCCAATGTGTTTTATGAAGACATGGGCTTTAGCAAAAGCGACATCGCCACAGCAGTGAAAACCTTTGGCGTGTTGATGGTGATTGTCGGCGGATTTGTCGGTGGCATTGTGGCACAGCGTTTTCGCATTATGCAAGCGATGATGATTGGTGGTGTGCTTGCCTGTTTGACCAATTTGATGTTTGTCGTGCTTGCCATGCGTGGGTATGATATACCGCTGATGTATACGGCAGTAGCGATTGATAATCTTGCATCTGGCTTGGCAGGGGCGGTGTTTATTGCATTTTTGTCGGCATTGACAAATATTCGGTTTACCGCTGTTCAGTATGCGATTTTTAGCTCGTTGATGACTTTAATTCCCAAGGTATTGGGCGGTTATTCGGGTACAATTGTTGATAATTTGGGTTATGCGTGGTTTTTCACTTTTACCACTTTGATTGGTTTGCCGATTTTATACCTTGTGTATTTGGTCGATAAAAAAGTGATGTTAGAAAATAAAGATGAAAAATAGCTATGATAATCAAAGATTTATTAAAAAATAGTCCGATTGAAAAACATATTAATCAACAGTTATTATTGGCAATTTTACAAAAAAATCGCAGTTTTTTAATCAGTCATGACGATTATAGTTTGAATGATAATGAGTTACAACGTTATCAAAATGCGGTCAAAGAACTACAAAATGGCAAACCGTTGGCGTATATTTTGGGGGTACAAGCCTTTTGGAAACATGATTTTTTGGTAAATGAACATACATTAATCCCTAGACCTGATACCGAAATTTTGATAGAAACCGTACTTAATTTTATTAAAAATAGCCTAAGCAAAAAAGAATATTTATCCATTCTTGATTTAGGCACAGGCACAGGCTGTATTGCCATAAGTTTAGCCTTTGAAAACCCAAACGCTCAAGTTATCGCCATTGATTTTTCTGAAAATGCCTTAAAAATCGCCGAACAAAATGCCAAAAGGGCAGGCGTGAATGTCAATTTTTTGTGTGGCAGTTGGTTTGAACCACTGCAACATTTAAAAAATCAACAAAAATTTGATATCATCGTATCCAATCCGCCCTATATTGACCCAAAAGACCCACATTTAACCAATTTGACCTATGAACCCATCACTGCTTTAGTTGCAAAAAATCATGGATTAGCCGATATTGAGCATATTGTCAGCCATACCAAAAACCATCTTAATCCACAAGGTTTGCTTGCCATAGAGCATGGCTACGACCAAGCCAAACAAGTGCAATCCATTGTTAGCAATCATCATTTTAACCAAATTCAAACAATCAAAGATTATGGTGATAATGATAGGGTAACTTGTGGCATTTTTGATGGTAATTTTTAACAATTTTTAAGAAATTTATTTTGTTAAAGTTAAAAAGTTTTGTTATGATAAAGCAATTTTTTAAAAAAAGACAATTTGACAATATTTAGCAAAATTTTTAACAAACGTTTAAATAGCCTGACTTTGGCGGTGCTATCCACTTTGGCATTGACTGCGTGCGGTGGTGGCGGTGGAGATTCATCAAGTGCAAGTATAGTCAAAACTTAATTATACCAAGTAACTTTCAATACAATCCTTAAGTGAGTTAAAGTTGCTTAGAGTTAAAAGAACTTTTTGCTTAATTACCGCCCACAACTGTTCAATTGGATTGAGTTCAGGCGAGTAAGGTGGTAAATACATCAGCTTAATATTTTTATCCCACAAGATTCAATTTTATTCATTCAGCCTAATCAGCAGTAAGCTCACCCAAGCCAAGATAAATCTTAAAAAACCAAAATCAAATATACTATTGTTATTTTGGATAAACTTTGGTAAAATACTGAGCTCTAATCAGCTTGTTCTCGTTTTTCGTGTCTCGTGATACAAGCCTTTATATAAATAACTTTGGCAAAACGGTACGGCTGACCCTTTTTGTCAATTCACCATTTTAAATTAAGGATTTTTGCTATGGCAAACTCTGCACAAGCTCGTAAACGTGCACGTCAAAACGTGAAACGTCGTCAATTAAAAGCATCACAACGTTCAATGGTTCGTACTTACCTAAAACGTGTGGTAAAAGCTATTGAAGCAAAAGATTATGAATTGGCTACTGAAGCATACAAACAAGCAGTACCAGTCATTGACCGTATCGCTGACAAAGGCGTTATCCACAAAAACAAAGCGGCACGCCATAAAAGCCGTCTTAACAAAGCAATCAAAGCACTTAAAGCTTAATTTGCCTTTTACCAAAAAAACCAACTTAGTTTTAAGTTGGTTTTTTTGTTTTTAAGGATTTAGAACCTGTATTCATAACATTTTTGATGTAAAAGCAAACAAATATTCATCAAGTATTGATAAAATTTTAATGCGTAATGTTGTAAATACAGGTTTTTATTTAAAAGGCGCAAGACAACTTTTTGGAATAGATGGATTATTCGCTTTGTCCGCTTGAATGATTTCAAATACTTGTTTGGCAATTGGCACAAGCTCTGGGTAGTTTTTGGGATAACGTCGCATATTTTCACAGCGTTTTGCCTTGTCATCGCTTAGATAATATTGGGCAAGTAGTGAGCCTTGGGCTTGATTTTGTTCATCGTTTAAAATCGCATTCGCCCCTATCATCTCAAGTGTATAAGTATTAATGGGTTTTTGTTTATCTCTTGGGGTTTGTAAAGCGTACAAACTAAAATCTTCGCTAAACGGAAAATGATTTTTGGTCAAATAAAATGCCAAATTTGATGCATATTCGTTATGGGTGGGTTGATTTTTCACGGCTTGGGCTTGCAGATACAATGCCGAAATCGCATCATTTTTTTGCCAATAATAATATTTTGCCAAATCATTTAAACTGCTTGCCAAATTGCTATTTACAGGTAACTTGTTAAAATAACCAAAATCCGCTTTGCGAAAAGCGTGCAAACCAAATTCTTTCACCGCTTCTACGTCATGATGGTTGGCAAGGCTTTGTAGTTCTTGTAAATCATTTTCGCCTTGTTTGGCAACTTTTAACACATTGTCAAAAAATTCGGGCGGTAAGTTTAGGCTATTTTGGTACAACATTTTGCCATTACTTTGATTTAAGCGTTGAAATGCGGTTGAGTTTTGTTCAATTTGATGAATTTGTTGGCTTAATTGTTGGCTCGCTTTTGGCAAGTTGGCTTTGATACTGCCAAGATTGTTTTTTACTAAGATATTGTTTTGTATAATATTTTTCTTTGCATTATTATGTTTGTTTGTGGTGATAATTGCAAAACTAATGACCACAATACTGATTAATATTAGTGGAAAAAATGATGATTTTTTGGATTGGGTACTTTTTGATGCGTTTGGTTTAATGTTGATATTTTCTAGATTGTCCAAGTTTTTGACTGTGGATTTTTGTGCGTATTTTTTGACAAAATCTTGTTGAATATTATTGGGTTTTTGTTCAACATTTTCAACGTGTTCAATATTTTCAACATTGTTCACATTGTCAACAGTCGGCATGACACCTGTCAAGCGAAAGCACTCGGCACATGGTTTGTTGGCAAAATGAATGTGACGAACGTCATCGGGAAAATGCTCGCAAACGACAAATTGTTTGGTGTTTAACAGTTGGCGAAAATGCTGTTCCCATGCTTTTGCCGTTGGTCGGTCGCTGGGATTTTTGGACAAAAATGCCTTGTCAAATAGTGTGCGAGTGGCATCGTCCCACGCCCAATGAATGCTCGATGCGATAGGGGAAATTTCGCTGGTAATATCTATGCTGTCTGCGTTTATATCATTGTTTTTAATCGGATTTTTTGCATAAGGGTATAGCCCCAGTTTGATAAAATTGTCAATGTGATAATCGTCCAAATTAATAATGCGGTCAGAAATCGGCACAAAGGAAAACGGGTGAATGCCATAGTTTAAAATTTTAAACAATTGAATGGCAAGCACAAAGCGGTCGTGATATTCATCAAGTTTTATTGGGTCTTTGTGCTGTTGAAATTCTGGACTGCTAATCTCTGGCGATAGCACTTGGCAAGGAAAAATTTGCCCTGTGCGTGAACGAATTAAATAATCATCACAATCAATAAAACTGACGATAAAACCACCGTATTCACTGCTGTTTGGCTCTGGCAATAGACGAATGTTGGTTTCTTTAAAGTCAATAAAGGCGTGATGCTGGGCGTGCAAATCCGCCATCAATGCACAAATATTTGCACAAAGCTGTACACGATAGTTGAGACTTTTTTGGTAATCGGTCAGTTTTTTGGCTTCATACGGATAAATAAAGGGGGCAAGCGACAAGGTATTCTTATCCAGCTCTGGCATGACATAGCCGACAACTTGCTCGCTATCATCAACGAGTAAATACCGCACCCATGTAAACAGCGTATACCGCACGCCTGCGATGGTCTGATACAGGCGAGCAGGCGGGCAATTTATCATGGCGTTGAGTTTGGCAAGTGTTTGCTCGCTGACAGGGTCTTTAAAAATTTTGACAACCCATTGCCCATCGCCCAAGGCTGGCAACGCCCCGATACGATACACCCAGCCCCTACCGCCTTCACCAATGCGTGCTTGGCTGTTTTGAAAAGGTGGCAAGGCGATTTTTTGTTGGTCGGTAATGATAAAATACACGCTGAACAATCCTTACTGGCTAATCTCGTGATGGTTTTTGTCAATTTTGTTCATTTTATTAATTTTGTCAAGTTTGTAAAAATTGGGCGGTAAAAAATATACTTTTGCATTTGTGGACATATTTTTATTTTCTATAAATTGCCCTTGTGATGGGTCATGTGTTTTATTGTCTAACATTTGTTTGTTTTTTAACATATCAGTAACCATAAAATCCAAACCTTGTGGCAACTGCACAACCGTTTCATGATGAAAAACATTGGTTTTATCTATATTGGCATTGTCAAAATTAAAGGTAATTTTGCAATACAATGTGCTTTTAACCAAATTTTGTTGATTTGTTAAACTGTCAAACCATGTTTTTAACAAGGGATTTTGTTGCCAAGAATTGTCAATTTTTTGGCAATCTTGATAAAGATAAACAAAGGCTTCTTGTTGTTGATTGGTTTTTAAGTTATTGATTTTAATTGAAATATTATCAAATTTTTTGCTAAAATTTGGCGTTGTCGTATCAATTTCATCGTCATTGAACACAACAAGAGAATGGATAAAAAATGGTGTATTGCTCGCTTGTACAATCGTCAAAGGCGTATGGGTGTCAAAGCCTTGTATAATCGGACTTGGTGTGGGGATTGCTGTTGTGATTGGTGGATTTTGGGTCTGTGTGTCAGTTTTGCCTTGAATTTTTGCGGTAAAATCCATGATTTTTTGTTGATTAAACCACGCCAGAACGCCCACGCCAGCCATGACAAAAAAAACTGATAACAAACTGATTAATAAGCGATTTTTACCAGTTTTGCTTAAATTTTGGGCTTGGGGTAGGGCGTTGTTATTTGTTGGGTTTTGTTGTGGGGGTGGTAAAGGTACTGGATTTTTGTTTGTTAAATTTGACTCGGTTAAACCGTTATTGTCAAAATTTTTATCCGACATTTCGTCCAATGTTTCATCTATCGTTTCATTGGTTAGCGGTTCAAAATTTTGATAATCATTTGGATTTTTTATCAATAAAACCAATGACTTATCATCACCTGTCAGGCGATAAGTGGCTGGGTTGGCAAGGGCGTTGTTAATAATGTGGTTGTGGCTGTCATTTGGTTGGTGCAACAGATTAAACAACAAATTTGCCAAAAATGGGCGATAAACGCTTTTTTGCTGGCTAGATTGTTGTACCGCTTGCAAACACAAATCGCCACAGCCATCAGACATCACGGCGATACAGTCTACATTTGACACATCTAGCCAATAGATATCTAACATTTGTTGCCAATTTTGTTGGGTAATAAAATGGGTTTCATTGACGTATTCTGACTTTTGTTCGTCAATTAGCTGTAAATTGGTAAAATAATCAATGGTTTTATCCGTAGGGTTGGCTAAAAATTGACTAAAAAACAATGGACTATCACCGATTTTTAAAATTAAAGCCTTGTTGATTGTATAATTTTGTTGATTAAAATCAGCATTGTCAAACACCAAAATCGCTGTCAAAGTACAATGATAATCGTCAAAATGAAAATGTTGTTCGTCATTAATGGCTTTTGGCAAGTTTTCTCGCACGCTGGCGATATTTTTTAACAAAAATTTGTGATAAGTTTCTGCCAAATTTTGTTCAAAAATTTGCGGATTTTGCTGATTTTTTGTCAATATTTGTTTGGAAAAGTGGCTTAACAATTCGCCAATTTTTTGACTAAAATAACTTGCCCCAATCTCGCTATGTTTGGCAGAGCCTGCACCATCGCACACCACCGCCACAAAAAAACCTTGCTGTTTGGCGGTAAAAATACGGTCTTGATTGTTTATATTGTTATCAAGATGGGATTTTCCGATGTGGCTTGCGTGGGAGATTTGCCAAAAATTTGTGTCGGTCATGATGATTTCATTGTGTTTTGTTTAATTTTGTTGGGTTTTTAACGATTTTGTACCGTTGCCCAAGGTGAAATACTGCCGAGCTGTACGACTTCTTCAGGAGCGGATTGGGAGATTTTTTTTAGGCTTGCCGATAGCCACACAAAAAATTCTACAAATTTGACAGCGTCAAGTTGTTTTGGTTCGTTGGTGATGGATAATTGTTTTAGGGCGTTGATTTCGTTTTCGCCTGTTTCAATGGCGACAGGGTAGATGACACAGCGTTTGTCGGCTTCGGCTTTTTGGCATTGTTGGGTGGCGGTGAGCCAAATATCGGCGTTGTCGGTCGGCAAGCCGTCTGACATGGTGATAATCCAAGGGCGAGTGTAGCTGATACCACTCTTACGCAGGCGGATACGCTCGTCATCAATCATGCGTAACGCAAGGAGCATACCTTCGCCCAGTGGTGTACAGCCATTTGAGCCAAACACTACTGGAAAGGCATCGGTGGCATCTGTCCAGTCCATCATGATTTCTGCGGTGTCGTTCATGCCACCGACTGTGATAATGGCAAGGCGGACACGGTTGCGAGCGGTTTCATCTCTGAATAGGTCTGCATAAAAGGCTTTGACACCAGCGTTTAACATATCAATTCGGCGTTTGCCATTGGCAGATAGAATTTTCATTGTGCCTGATACGTCTAGGACGAGTACGCAAAGGGTGCGTTGCGATGGGTTGTTGTTGTAGTCTATTTCTCGTAATTGGGCGGTTTGGTTCATGACCGGCTCTTTTATTTTTTTGGGTATTCATTTTATCAAAAAATGATATCTTGTGTGAATGGCTTTTTGTGATTTTTTGGTGTATTTTTTTACGCAATATTTTTGATAAAATTTTTGACAAAAATGGTGGTTTTTGGTGTTTAAAAATGGTTTTTTGGGGTAAAATAGCCAAAATATCTGTTGGAGAATAAGATGAAAAAAAATCGTCTTTTGTTTGTTAGTTTGGTAGGATTGATTTTGCCAATCGCAACAATGGCACAAACTATTTCTATTTCTACCAAAAAACCCTTTCACGTCAGCCAGTTAGTTACCAAAGAAACCTTGTTATGCAACACAGCCGATAGTAATGAAAAACTGATTGATTTTTATTGGAAATTGGCTGATATTCAAGGCGATTTTCCCAATATTCAACAAAAGCCTTTTAAAATTGCAAATTACACCGTAACAGGTATTAAAGCAATTAGTTCACAAAAATTGACTGATAAAGACGGTATCACAATTTCCAAAAACATGGACGTGGATATTCATAAATTTGGTTTGCATATTTTACGGCTTTCACAGTATGGTTATTTGCCACTCACGACATCAGAAGGCGAAGGTGGTGGCTATTATATGGTACTAAAAGGACTGCCTGAGCAAAATTTAGAAATTCTCAAAAAACTGACCAATGATAAAGAGCCTTATTTTGGTATTGAGAAAACCGCTGGAAATAACACACGACTATATTGTGGACTAGTCGGTTAAGCAATTTAGTTGATTAATTTTTCATATTCAAATAAATAAACAAAGGTAAACAAATGAACATTTTATCAACACAAACCCTTTCAAACGACCAACTGCAAAGCAAACTTGACCTTGCAATGGCAAAACCTGCCAAAGTTGATGACAGCCATATCCGTCATTTTATCGGCGTGGAAGGCTTAACCAAAGCCCAACTGATGGCAATCATTGAAAAAGCTAACGGCTACTTGACCGACAATGACGGACGACCCAACAGCATCAAAAACAGCAATGAGCTTGAGGGCTATACCGTGATGAATTTGTTTTTTGAAAATTCCACTCGCACACGCACCACCTTTGAAGTGGCGGAAAAACGTCTTGGGGCGAACGTGCTAAATCTTGATATCGCACGCTCGTCCACCAGTAAAGGCGAAAGTCTGCGAGATACGCTGTGGAATTTGGAAGCGATGACCGCCGATATCTTTGTGGTTCGCCATTCGGCAAGTGGCACGGCACATTTTATGGCGACCGAAGTTACCCCAAATATTGCCATTATCAACGGTGGCGATGGCTGGCACGCCCACCCAACCCAAGCTATGTTAGATATGCTCACCATTTATCGTGAAGCCAAAAAACCGTTTGAAGAGTTAAGCGTAGCGATTATCGGCGATATCAAACACAGCCGTGTCGCGCGTTCGGACATTTCGGCATTGCAAACCTTGGGCGTAAAGGACATTCGTGTCATTGCTCCAAAAACCTTGTTGCCAAAAGGCATTGAGCGTTATGGTGTGCAGGTGTTTAATGACATTGATAAAGGCGTGGTGGACTGTGATGTGTTAATCGGTCTGCGGATTCAAAATGAGCGGATTGGTTCGCCTTTGCTACCCTCCACGTCAGAATATTTTAAGATGTATGGCATTACCCCAGAACGCCTTGCGTTGGCAAAACCAAATGCGTTGGTCATGCACCCCGGACCGATGAATCGTGGCGTGGAAATTGCGTCTAGCGTGGCGGACGGTGAGCAGTCGGTTATCCTTAAACAAGTCAATAATGGCATTGCCGTGCGTATGGCGGTGCTTGCGTTGGCGATGGAAGGGCAACGTAAAATGAAAGGTATTTGATATGCCAAAAATTATCATCACCCCACTTATCAACGCCACAAACCGCCTGAAACAAGGCTTAGAACGTTATGAACAAGATACGAGCGATGAACAAATCCGCGATGGTTTAATCCAGCGTTTTGAGTTTACTTATGAATTAAGCCATAAGACAATCAAGCGTTATTTGGGAAGCACGTCTGCCAATAGTGATGAGTTTAATACCATGAGTTTTGGTGAGCTAATCCGCACCGCCAACGAGCGTGGTTTGTTAAAAGGCAATTGGTCGGATTGGCGTTTGTATCGTGAAATGCGTAACTTAACCAGTCACACTTATAATGAAGATGTGGCGTTAAAAGTGGTTGCCGATATTCCAAAATTTTTAGCAGAAAGTGAATTTTTGGTTAATCAATTGCTTATTTTAACCGAGAAAACCGATGAATAATTTACAACTTAACGACAATGATTTAGCAATTGTTAAAAACATTCTTAAGAAAAATTTACCAAATTTAACCGTTTTTGCATTTGGTTCACGTACCAAAATGACGGCAAAACCTTATTCGGATTTGGATTTGGTGGTGATGACGGACACACCGCTTGATTTGGCGACAATGGCGAGCCTAAAAGATGATTTTGCCGAGTCGGATTTGGTGTTTAAGGTGGATATTAGTGATTGGGCGAGTTTGTCTGATGAATTTAAAAGTCGCATTCAGTCGGATTTGATACAAATTTAACATTTAATTTTAAAAGGAAAAAATCATGTTTAAAAGATTATCAATTTTAACAATCAGTTTGTTAATGTCATTTTCAGCATTAGCGGTTGATGTGGCGACTTTAACCAACCAAGCGGAAAGTGGTGATGTGAATGCTCAAATGCAATTAGCAGATTATTACCGAAATCAGCAAAATTATACAAATGGATTTTATTGGACGCAAAAACTTGCTAACCAAGGAGATGCACAAGCTCAATTTAATCTTGGTTATATGTATAATAAGGGAAAAGGTGTACGCCAAGATTATAGTCAAGCAGTATATTGGTTTCAAAAGCCTGCTAACCAAGGTTATGCAGATGCTCAAAATAATCTTGGTATAATGTATGCAGATGGAAAAGGTGTAAATCAAGATTATAATCAAGCGTTTAAATGGTTTCAAAAATCCGCTAATCAAGATTATGCAGAAGCTCAGTATAATCTTGGATTAATGTATGAAAACGGTCAAGGCGTACGCCAAAATAAAGTAACAGCTAAAGAGTTGTTTGGCAGAGCCTGTGCTAAAGGCAACCAATTAGGCTGTGATAATTACAGAATTTTAAATCAGCAAGGCTATTAAAATAAAGGCAAAAAAATGAAAAACTTACTTCCCCAAAACTGGCAATTTAATGCTGAACAACTAAACAACTTAGAAACCACAAATAAATGGCTACTTCCGCCCCTTGTGGACTTATGCGGACGCTTGCGAGAGCTTGGCTACTCACAGCATGGCACATTCAAATCTGAAGGCAATACCGCCCGCCACAACGGATTTTTGCACGTCTGTATGCCACCCGATACCAACCCCGTATTAGAAAACGGCTCACTTTTCAAAGGCTTACGAGAGCGAGCTTACCAAGATGGCGGTATTCATCTACACATCTTGGGGGCATTGACCGCAGGACTAAATGGTGAACAACCTGCCAACATCGCAGGGCTAAAACAAGGCGGTGCAATCGGTGTCAGCAACGCACGTCACGCCTTTGCCAATGATGACGTATTACTCCGAGCGTTAGAATATTCCGCCACTTTTGACATGAAAGTGTTCTTTTACCCAGACGAGCCGAGCCTATCCAAAAACGGTGTCGCCCATGATGGCTATATCGCAAGCTATCACGGCTTGGCAGGGATTCCTTGGATTGCCGAAACGGTCGCTTTATCCAAACAACTGTTAATCGTTGAAGAAACAGGCGTATCCGCCCACTTTAGCCAACTGACCTGTAAATCGTCCATTGAACTTATGCGTTGGGCAAAACAAAAAGGCTTGCCCGTTACCTGTGACGTTGCCATGCACCAGTTGCATTTGACCGATGATGCCTTGATTGGCTTTAACGCCCTTGCCTATGTGTTGCCCCCACTTCGCAGTAACACCGACAAAAAAGCCTTACTGGAAGGGTTGCAAGACGGCACGATTGATGCGATTTGTAGCCATCACGAGCCGTTAGCCATGACTGCTAAACAGTCGCCATTTGCCGAGTGTACCGCAGGGATTAGCACTTACGACACCTTTATGGCGTTGGGTTGCCAATTAGTCAAAGACGGTATTTTGACTGCTGAACAATTGGTTGAAAAAATCTGTCTAAACCCTGCCAAAATCGCAGGGATTACTGACTCTGAAAATAACGGCTTTTATCAACAAACAGGCGGTGCAGTGTTAGTAAATCCAAATATAAGTTGGAAAATTAGCAAAGAAACCATGCTGTCGCAAGGCAAAAATACGCCATTTATCGGTAGTGAGTTGGTTGGTAAAGTGGAAAAGGTGTTTTTTAACGCTGAATAATTGGGTGCATTTGGCAATTTTTTTGCTAAATATAACGATTGTTGTTATCATTTATGTTAATATACGAAAAAAGTTTTTATCAATTTGGAGCAAAATATGACTGACAATGTCAAAAAAATTCCCCATGTGTTGATGATTTTGGACGGTTTTGGACATCGTGAAGACCCAAAAGACAACGCCATCGCCCAAGCGAACACGCCAAATTTGGACAAAATTTATCAAACCTATCCGCATGGCTTGATTTCGGGTTCTGGCGAAGATGTTGGCTTGCCTGACGGTCAATTTGGTAACTCGGAAGTGGGACACATGAACTTGGGGGCAGGGCGGATTTTGTACCAAGATTCTACCCGTATTCACAAAGAAATCCGTGAAAAAACCTTTTTTGACAATGCTGTTTTGACCGAAGCGGTGCAACTTGCCAAACAAAACAACGCCAACGTGCATATCATGGGGCTATTGTCAGACGGTGGCGTACATTCACACATTGATCATATGTTTGCCATGTGTGAACTTGCCTTGCAACAAGGGGCGGACAATGTTTTGGTTCATGCCTTTTTGGACGGACGAGACACACCACCAAAAAGTGCCGATAATTATTTAACAAATTTTCAAAATGATTTAGAAAAACTAAATAAAAAATACAAGGGCAACGCCTATGTGGTAAGTCTCATCGGTCGCTACTATGCGATGGATAGGGACAAACGTTGGGAACGTGTGCAACAAGCCTACGATTTATTAACCTTAGCAAAAGCCGAACGCACCGCAACCAGCGTCCTTGATGGTATTAACCAAGCCTATGCACAGGACGAAACGGATGAATTTGTCAAAGCAACGGTGATTATTCATGCTGACAAATCAGCAGATTTCGGCAAAATTCATGACAATGACAGCGTGATTTTTATGAACTTTCGTGCGGACAGAGCCAGAGAGATTAGTCAAGCTATCGTTGAAACAGATTTTAGTGGATTTGAAAGAATGGCTGTGCCAAAAATTAGCCGTTTTGTCATGCTTACCAAATATTCGGACGATTTGCAAAATAACGACTTGACAAAAATCGCCTTTTTGCCAACCGAACTTACCAATACGTTGGGCGAATATTTACAAAATCACCACAAAACCCAACTTCGCATTGCCGAAACCGAAAAATACGCTCACGTTACCTTTTTCTTTAGTGGTGGACGAGAAGCCGAATACCATGGCGAAACCCGAATTTTGGTAAACTCACCAAAAGTTGCGACTTATGATCTACAACCAGAGATGAGTGCCTTTGAAGTTACTGAAAAACTTGAACAAGCCATCAATTCTGGTGAGTATGATGTGTTGGTCGTCAATTATGCCAACGGTGATATGGTGGGGCATACAGGCGTGTTTTCGGCGGCGGTCAAAGCGGTAGAAACGCTAGACACCTGCGTACAAAAAATCGCCGATACTGTCCTTGCTAATAATGGACATTTATTAATTACTGCCGACCACGGCAACTGCGAGCAGATGATGGACTACGACAGCGGACAGGTGCATACCCAACACACCACCGAGCTTGTGCCGTTGATTTATATTAGCCAAACGGCAGACCCAAACAAAGTCAAAGTGCGTGATAATGGTAAATTATCGGACATCGCACCGACAATTTTGGCATTGATGGGCTTGCCACAACCTGTTGAAATGACAGGCGAAACTTTATTGCAAAACGCATAGTTATAGACGATGATTTCAATCATTTTGTAGGTTGGGTTAATAAGCTTTTAACCCAATATTGATAAACCGTTTTTGTTAAAACTGTTTATTAAAACCACCCAAATGGAGAATCCATGACAAATTTTTTTGTACAACCAAAAATTTTTCAATCAAACGCAAGATTAAAACCTTTGAAAAAATCAATGGTTTTAATTTTGTCGGTTTCTGCATTTTTGGGACAAACGGCAGTGGCAAACGAACCGAGCCAAAAATTAGTCAAATTAAATCCAGAACTAACCCAAGCTATGGTATCCGCCAATCCAAACATAGCTGTGCCAATCCAAAGCATTAACCAAACGCCAACGGACATACCACAAACAGCACCGACCGATATGGGCGTTGATGATGGGGGCGAGGTGGATATTCCAGACGGCTATCCAATCCCTGATGGCGTGCCGATTGCCGAGGGCGACAACGCATTAACACCGCCAGCCGATACGCAAACGCCTGCCACAAATGTGAATTTGGATAAATTAGCCGAAGAAAATCCTGATATCGGACAGACGCTTAACGTACCTTTGGGGGCGATTTCACCGACAACGGTCGCGAAATTTGTCAAAACGATTGACATTGTTCGCCAAGAATATGTAGAAAATGTTGATGATGAGCAGTTGTTTGCCAATGCGATTTCTGGGGCTTTAACCAGTTTAGACCCGTATTCGGAGTATTTGGACAGCGAAGCCTTTGAAAATTTGCGTTTGTTTACCGAAGGCGATATCGGTAGCATTGGCGTGCAAGTCAGCTTTCACCCAAGCGAGCGAATGTGGGTATTTGATGAAGTGATTGCCAACTCGCCAGCCGCCCAACAAGGCGTGCAAACAGGTTATTATCTGCACCAAATTAACGACAACAAACTCAACGAAGAGCAAACCCAACAAGATATTAATCAACTTTTATCAGGTATTGCAGGGACGCAACTAAAATTAACCGTGTCGGACAAAGGCAGACGCAAACAAACAATCACCGTACAACGTAGCCTTGTAGAACAACAATCAATCCAAGCCAAAATAGAAAAAGGCGTGGCGATTGTGCAAATTCCTGTGTTTCAAAACAACACACAACAGCAGATTTTGACAGCGATTTCGGCACTCAATCAGCCGTTTAACGCCATTATTTTGGACTTACGCAACAATCCGGGGGGTGTGCTATCATCTGCCAATGATGTGGCAAGTTTGTTTATGAGCAAAAAAACTTTGGTACAAGTCAAAAACCGTCAAGGTTTACAAGAAATCATGCAAACCTATGCTCATTCACGCCTGCCAAATGTACCGCTTGCGGTCATTCAAAACCGTTATTCTGCGTCAGCGGCAGAAGTGTTAGCCAGCAGTTTAAAAGAAAATAACCGTGCCAAAATCTATGGCGAAACCAGCTATGGCAAAGGCTCAATCCAAAGTATCGTGCCGATTAACGACAACGAAGCGGTCAAATTGACAGTCGCCCATTATTATTCAGGCAAAGGCGAAAAAATTGATGGCGTTGGTGTCAAAGCAGACGAAATTTTGACAAGCGGTGAAAAAGACTGGGAAGAACAGGTATTGCAAAGCGTGTTACAACAACCACGCCCTATTTTTTACCAGTTAGATACACCGCATAATATTCAGGCTTATTAACCAAAATTTTATCAAACTTTATCACCTTTTAATAATTGTGGGTCGATTGCGTCCAAATCTTGGGCTTGCAATTTTGGATAATCTTTTTTGCAAAAGGTTGGGTCAAGTCGGCAAATCGCATTTTGCAATTCATCAAGGCGAGCTTCTGATTGGCGGATATGCTCCAACATTTTTAAAAAGGTCAAAGCCACAGGGTCTTGGCTATTTGGGTCAATGCCGTATTGGTGAAATTCTTTTTCTAATTGTTTTAGCGTCGGATTTTGGTTAGAGTTTTCTGCACAAGGTTGTTTGTCTTGTTCGCTTGTTTTTATGCTGGTTTTTTCGCTTGATTGATTTTGTGGTTGCACCGCACTGTTATTTGCCAAGCTGTCAAGCCCTACTTTTTCTGCCAATGCTTTATCATGAATGAGCCTTGCCGCACTGCCGACCATCGTTGCCCCTTCAGGTACTTCTTTGACGACCACCGCATTTGAGCCAATTTTGGCATATTTTCCGACTGTAAAACCGCCCAACACCTTTGCCCCAGCACCGACCACCACGCCATCAGCGAGCGTTGGGTGGCGTTTGCCTTCGTTTAAGGACACGCCGCCCAACGTTACGCCATGATAAAGCGTTACATCATTGCCGATTTCGGCAGTTTCGCCAATCACCACGCCCATGCCGTGGTCAATAAAAAAGCGTCTGCCGATTTTGGCAGCAGGGTGGATTTCAATGCCTGTCAAAAAACGGTTGCCAAACGAAATAAATCGAGCCATGCCTTTTTGGTCGGCTTGCCAAATCTGATGGGCAAGGCGGTGCAAAATAATGGCGTGAATCCCGGGATAAGTCAATAACACTTCGGTGGTGTTACGAGCGGCGGGGTCACGCTCAAACACTGCTTGTACATCTTCTTTGATTTCTTGGCGAATGGCTTTGATGGTCGCATTGATTTTTTTGATGGGTGAAAACATATTTTTTTCTCTTATTTTTTTAAGTAAAATTGTTGAAAATTTTAGCACAAATTTGCATTATCCGAAATGTTTTTATTCATCAAACAAAAACTCACTTAACACCTGATTTAAAAATAAAAAACCCGTATCACTACAGCGAATATAGTCGTCAATGTGTACCAAGCCACGCTGTTGTAAATGCTGTAAAATCGGCTCAACAACTGTAAAATCCAGCCCTGTCCGCTGTTGCCAAAGCGGTTTTGGTACACCATTTTTTAGGCGTAACGCATTCATCATAAACTCAAACGGCAAGGCATTATCAGCGATTTTTTGCCAACCGATGGCAGATTGATTTGCCAAATAATCTTTTGGCAGGCGAGATTTGCTAAAGCGAAAAATGCCGTCTTCTTCGGTGCTAACTTTGCCATGAGCCCCAGCACCAATCGCCAAATAATCGCCAAATTGCCAATAATTCAAATTATGTTGGCTCGGTTGTGGGTTGTTGCGATTTGTCCAAGCGGACACTTCGTATTGTGTAAACGCATTTTTTTGTAAAAAATCACTGCCGATTTCAAAAATATCATTTAACACATCGTCATCAGGCAATACAGGCGTGTTACGATAAAAAACCGTGTTCGGCTCAATGGTTAGCTGATACCAAGAAATATGCGACACGCCCAAATCTATCGCTTGTTGTAAATCAGCAATCGCTTCAGCGATCGTTTGGTTTGGTAAGCCGTGCATAAAATCGGTGTTAAGCCTAGTAAAGCCTGCTTTTTTGGCGTTGGTAATGGCGTTAATGGCGTGTTGTTGGTTGTGAATACGTCCCAAAGCTTGCAGTTTTTTGTCATCAAAACTTTGCACGCCCAGCGATAGCCGATTAATCCCCACGTTTAAATATTGCTCAAAAGGGGCGTGTTCCACCGTGGCAGGGTTGGCTTCCATCGTGATTTCGCAAGTATTTGATAGATTTAACAAGTCTTTGATTTGATTGAATAAATCTTGATAATTTTTTATCGGCAATAATGATGGCGTGCCACCACCGATAAAAATTGAGCCAATTTCACGATTTTTGACAAACTTAAGTTGGTTTTTTAAATCGTTTATCATGGCTTTGACATAATCGTCAAACTCAGGCGTTTGCTTGATTTCATGCGAATTAAAATCGCAGTATGGACATTTTTTGACACACCAAGGAATATGAATGTACAAAGATAGCGGAATTTTGTTGATATCTAAAGGCGAGAAATGGGACATAATTTTTTTATCAATAAAATAAAGATTTGTTAAATTGAAATTTTTGGTGGATAATGGTAGCATAGACGGCACTTTTTTGCTTAATTTTTTTAAAAAAAGGTGATTGCGATGAAATTGTGGCATGGCGTAAGTATGACGATGCTTGCGTTGTCTTTGACAGCGTGTGGTAGTTCTGATGGTGAAGATATTTTAAAAAATGGGCTTGACCAAATCACCCCAGAAAGCGGTACAGGGCTGTATTTGGGCTATTTTGTGGAAAATGCAGGGGCAGATGGGCAAGCTGATGATGTGGATATCGGTGCGATGTTTGTCAATGTCAGTAGCGGGCTGTCGTCTGGCGTGTCGGCTCGCATGAGTTTTCAACAACAAGACTGCCAAGCCAACAATCTGATGGAAAGCGAAAATTCGCTGATTCGCACCGATAGAGTGCTATCAGGAGTGTTAAAAGGTAATCTTGACCCTATGCAAACGTTGGATAAAGATGAGTTAAACCGTTTGGGTTTTAAATCGCCATTTTTAGGCACTTTGACAGGCAGATTTACCGACAAACATTGGAAAGGTAATTATAATTTAACCAATTCTTATAACCCTGTGAATGTGGTGTCAAGCAACCCTTACCGTTTGTCATCAGGGATTGACGGTTGTTCGGTGAATTATACCGTTGCTCAAAAAGGTGATTTTCATTTATATCCAGCCGATTATCAATTGGGTAATTTAAACGTGCGTTTGACTGGCGTGGGTTCGGCACAAAGTTTGACATGGAGAAATCCTGTTAATGCCAACAAAATTTTGGTAAGCCAAATTGATGTGAATAATGCCAAAAATAAAGGCAACGGCTATGTGCAAAATCGTGTGTTTAACAATACATTAAACCCATTTTACACGCCAAAAAATATCGGCTCAAATGTGAATTATGCCTTTTTGGTTCAAGCATTTGACACTAATAACAACTTAATCGCTTATCAAATGATTGAAAAAACCTTATAACTTTAACGTTACATTGAATTTGTCTGTGTTTGATTTTTTAGGCTGGCAACTTTTGTCAGCCCATTATTTTTTTATTGTATCCCTGAATTTATGCAAATTTTTACACTTCCCACCAAAAAACAAGATTTAACCCAACTTTTTTTATTGACTTTACCCATTTTAATCACCCAAATTTGTCAATCAGGGCTAGGCTTGATTGATACCATCATGGCAGGTCGTGTGTCGGCGTTGGATTTATCTGGCGTGGCGATTGGGGCTGGGATTTGGATGCCGATGATGTTGCTTGCGGTGGGGATTTTGTTGTCCACCACGCCGTTAATCGGTGAAGTGATTGGACAAAAACGACTGGACAAGGTCGCCTTTATTACCCAACAATCGTTGTGGCTTGCGTTGGCGGTGGGTTTGGTCGGTTTTGGCGTTGCCAATCAGTTGCACCATTTTTTTGATGTGATGAAAGTGCCTGACAATATCCAAAGCATTGCCAAAGATTATCTGTTTGGCATTTCGTTTGGCTTTCCTGCGGTGTGTCTGTACACTACGCTACGCTGTTATACCGAGAGCCTAAAGCACCCAACGGTGGTGACGGTGATTAGTATTATTGGGCTTTTGTTGAATATTCCGATTAATTACGCCTTTATTCATGGCGTGCCAATGCTGAATTTGCCTGCGTTGGGCGGGGCGGGGTGTGGCTATGCGTCTGCGGTGTGTTTGTGGCTCAATGTGCTAATGCTGGGTGGTTATTTGGCATTGTCAAAACAAGCAGATTTTAAAAATCAGCGTTTTTTTGTCAATTTTAGTTCACCAAAAAAACAACAATTACTGAGCCAATTAAAAATCGGTATTCCGATTGGTTTTTCTATTTTTTTTGAAGTCAGTGCGTTTAGTTTAGCGTCATTGATTATCAGTCCTTTGGGTGAAATTGCGGTGGCAAGCCATCAAGTAACTTTAAGTATCTCTTCACAGTTATTTATGTTTCCCTTTTCAATCTCTATGGCTTTGACGATTTTGGTGTCAAATCGTTTTGGGGCAAAAGATTATCCAGCATTAAAACAAATTAAAGTATTGGGCGTGATTGTGGCTACGTCATTGGCATTGACAACCATGCTGTTCACTGCTATTTTTCGCACGCAATTACCCAGTTATTTTAGCCAAAATCCACAAGTTATTCATGACGCAAGTGTGCTGTTGTGGTTTGCGTTGGCGTATCAGATTTTTGACGCTTGGCAGGTGAATTTTGCAGGGATTTTGCGTGGCTTACAGGATACGACTGTGCCGATGTTTATCACGTTGTTTTGTTATTGGGGTGTGGCGATTCCGCTTGGGGCGTATTTGGTGCGTTACACTGATACAGGCGTGCAAGGCGTGTGGATTGGGCTTGTTACCGCATTAGGGTTGGCTTCGGTGTTATTGGGTTATCGTTTACTTTATCAACAAAAACATTTAAAAAAATCTTGGCAAATTGGTTAAAATTGATAAATACGTTTGGCTACAATTTTATGCTTTTGTTTAACCAAAAATTTTGTTAAATTGAGAACCTGTATTTACAACATTACGCAGTAATATTTTACAATTTTTAAAAACAAACATTTATTTGCTTTTGCATGAAAAATGGCTAAATCTTGCTTTTCTTCGTCAAAAACTTGTTTGATAGAATGACTATCAAACTGCATTTTTTCCTTGCTGTTTACTAAAAGCAAAGCTGGCGATTTATCTCATTTTTCATTGCAAAAACGTTGTGAATACAGGTTCTAAAGGTTTTAGTTAAGGAAAATACCATGAAAATTTTTCAATTAAGTTTCATCGCTATGATGGTGATTGCACTTTTAACAGGTTGCCAAACCATGTCAAACACCGCAAAACACATAACAACCAATCCAGCAAAAGCCATCATCATGCCGTTAAGTGATAGTAAATTGCAAAATTACCGTTGGCAACTGGTGTCTGTCACCGATAAAGTGGGCAATGCCACCCAAAAAGGATTATTTTTTGACAAAAATAAACCGCTAATTGTCAGTTTTAACAAAGGTGGGCGAGTGGTATTGGAAAACACGTGTAATAATTTGTCAGCAAATTATATGCTCACCAATGATAATGTGGTGGTGGGCGATATGGTGGCAACTCGTATGATGTGCGAGCCTGCGTTGATGGCGTTTGATAGCCTTGCCCCAAGTACGTTACAAGGGCAGTTTAAACTGACACAAGGCGAACATGGCAAGCCTGTTTTGACGGTGACAAGTGATAACCAAATTAATGTGTTTGAGCCTGTGAAATAATTTTTGGTAGATTGTTAAAAACCCCTTAATTGTGTATTAAGGGGTTTTTATTTTTAACAATTTTACAAAAAGTCAAAAATTAGTCTTTTAACACTTCCGCCATGGCATTGGCAACGTAATCAATATTGCTAGAATTCAATCCAGCCACCGAAATACGCCCATTTGACACCATATAAATCCCAAACTCACTGATAATACGCTCAACTTGTTTTGGCGTTAGACCTGTGTAGCTAAACATACCGTTTTGCTTGGTGATATATTCAAAGCTACGCCCTGCGATTTTGGCTTCAAGCGTATCCCGCAATTTTTGACGCATTTCTTTGATACGGTCACGCATGACGTACACTTCTTGTACCCATTCGTTAAACAAGGCTTCGTCATTCATCACGATATCAACGACATGACCGCCATGTGAAGGTGGGCTTGAGTAGATACGGCGAATGGTGAATTGTAATTGACCTTGTACCAATTTGGCTTCGTCCGCAGTTGGGCAAACTACTGACAAACCGCCGACACGCTCGCCATAAAGCGACAGATTTTTTGAAAAAGAATTGCTCACAAACAACGACAATCCCAAATCCACCGCTTTACGAATGGCATACGCATCACTGTCCATATCTTCGCCAAAACCTTGATAAGCGATGTCCATAAAGGCGATTAATTCTTTGGTTTTAATCACGTCAAGCACTTTGTCCCATTGTTCATGGGTCAAATCAATACCTGTTGGATTATGGCAACATGGGTGTAATAGCACCACATCATTTTTGTTTAAACCGTTAAGAAAGGCAACCATTTCATCAAATTTAACACCGTTTGACGCTTGGTCGTAGTATGGATATTTGCCGACTTCAATGCCTGAGCCTTCAAAAATGCTGATATGATTGCCCCACGTTGGGTCAGAGACATAGCATTTGGCTTGTGGAAACCATTGGTGAATAAATTCTGCACCAACTTTTAACGCACCAGAACCACCGATAGTCGCAGTCGTTGCGACACGCTTGTCTTTTAGCACTTGCGAATCTTTGCCAAATAACAAGTTTTGGCAAGCAGTGCGATAACCCACCAAACCGTCCATTGGCAAATAAGGACGTGGTTTTGGTGGATTGGCGATTTGGGCTTCGGCTTTTTGGACGCTGTTTAAAACAGGCAAATTGCCGTTGTCATCAAAATACACGCCCACACCAAGATTGACTTTGTCGGTGCGTGGGTCTTCTTTATATTTATCCATTAAACCCAAAATTGGGTCGCCTGCATAATGTTCAACGTGTGAAAACATCGTTTACTCCTTTTGGTTAAAGTTGTTTTTAAACAACGAAAAAATCTTAACTAGCATAAACCACACTGCACAAAATTACAATCATTTTAGTGATTTATTTTTAGGTTTAAACTCTCCGCCAAGTCGTCCCTGCCCTCGTATCTTCTAGCTCTACGCCTTTTGCTTTTAGCTCTTCACGGATTTGGTCGGCTTTGGCAAAGTCTTTATTGGTTTTGGCTTGTTTTCTCTCATCAATTTTTGCCAAAATCTCATCTTCTGACAAGCCGTTATCATCGCCTATCACCGCTTGCAAAAACTCAGTTGGGCTACTTTGGGCAATGTTAAGCGGTTCGGCTAGGGTTTTTAGGAGTTTGGCAAAATGTTTGGCTTGTTCATCATCGCCATTTTTAAGGGCTTTATTGATTTCACTTGCCACGCTAAACAGCACGCTTGTGGCTTTGGCGGTGTTAAAATCATCATTCATGGCAAGCATAAATTCTTGCCCAAAATCGCTTTGCCAAAGATTTTTATCAATGTCAATTTCATTAAAATCAAAGGGTTTTAGGGCGTGATAAAGCCGTGATAAAGCGGTGTGAGCTTCTTTTAATGCCGTATCAGAAAAATTAATCGGACTGCGGTAATGGCTTGACAAAATAAAAAAGCGAATGGTTTCGGCATGAAAATCTTTTAACACATCACGAATGGTAAAAAAGTTGTTTAAAGATTTGCTCATTTTTTCGCCATCAACATTGACAAAGCCAACGTGTAGCCAGTTGTTTGCGTAAGTTTTGCCTGTTGCACCCTCGCTTTGTGCGATTTCGTTTTCGTGGTGCGGAAATTGCAAATCATGCCCACCGCCATGAATGTCAAAGGTTTCGCCAAGACAGCAGGTACTCATTGCCGAGCATTCAATATGCCAGCCGGGGCGACCCACACCCCAAGGCGACTGCCATTTAGTCTCGGACGGTTCATGTTCTTTTGCCGATTTCCACAGCACAAAGTCAAAGGGGTTTTTTTTGTCGGTTTCTACGTTGGTGCGTTCGCTTGCCCCTGCTTGCATTTCGTCAAGTTTGCGTTTTGAGAGTTTGCCATAACCTGCAAAATTATCCACCGCATAATAGACATCGCCTGTTTGCCCTTTGTAGGCAAGGTTTTTTTGCTCAAGCGTGGTGATGAGATTTTGCATTTGGTTAATATAATCAGTAGCTTTTGGTTCGGCAGTTGGACGCAAACAGCCTAAATTATCGGCATCTTCGTGCATGGCTTTGATAAAACGTGCAGTTAAATCAAAAATAGATTCGCCGTTTTCATTGGCTCGGTTGATGATTTTGTCGTCAATGTCGGTGATATTTCGCACGTAATTGACATCAAACCCAAGCTGTTTTAACCAGCGAAAAATCACATCAAAACTCACCATGACACGAGCATGACCAATGTGGCAATAATCGTAAACCGTCATGCCACAAACGTACATACCGACTTTGCCTTGTTCAATCGGCATAAATGGCTGTTTTTGGGCGGTCATGGTGTTGTAAAGGTGTAAATTGTTCATGTCATTCATGGGCGTGCCTTTTCAATTATATTTGTAAAATTTGTAAAATTAAACCGTTTATCATAACCAATTTTTGTGAAAAATGCTATAATTAACCTCAATTCGATATAAAAAATCATTTAACTTATTGAAAAAATATAAACAAATAAGAAACCTACAATAAAGAATACCCCAACAGGACATTTTTTAATGTAGGCTTCTTTGTTTGATGACAATAAGCAATCAACCCTGCCAACAAATTACTCATAAACCCAACATAACTACGATGCCTTGAATGCTCAATTTGACACATATTCTTTAACTCATCAAACACAGTTTCAATCAAAAAACGGCGTTTAAGCAATCGTCTATTTAACCATGAAATATCTTTAGATTTCATATTCTTTTTAACATTCGTGATTAACTCAATATCTAAATGCTCATCAAGCCAATCTGTCAATGATTTATCAATATAACCTTTATCAGCAAAGAGTTTACCAAAAACATGAGATTCACAAAGTCTTTTCACAGGTTGCCTATCATCAACATTGCCTTTGGTTACGGTTAGATTGACCAATTCACCTTTATCATTGATAATGACGTGTAGTTTAAAGCCAAAAAACCACCCCATACTGCTTTTACCTCGCTGTGCTGTTTCTGCAAATACTTTGTTGCGGTTGATACGGTGATTATCACATACGGCTAAACTGGTTGAGTCAATGTAGTTTATGCCTGTGCAGTTGTTTTGCATGAGAGATTGTAGGTAGTCACACATGGGAACTATTGCTTTTTCCATGAGTTCTACCATTCTTGTGTAGCTTGGTAGGTTTGGAAAGGCAGGTTTTAGCCATTGGGTGAGGTAGTTGTAGTAGAAGGCTTTAAATTCTCTGTATTTTATTTGGTGAAATACTACCAATATGGTGATGATTTCTGATAAACTAATACGGCATGGTTTGTTTCGTGTTTTTTTACTGCTTTTGCTCTTTTGGGTTAGCATTTTCTTCTGTTGTTCGTTTGTGTATGTTTTGCAATAGTCGTCTATGTGGCAGTATAGTGCTTCGAGGTTGTCCATGTAAGAAGTCCTTGTTAGGGTTGTTTGTGGTGAATTTACTTTAACATATTGGGCTTCTTTTTTTTAGTTTTTTCTTATGTCGAATTCAGGTTAATTAACGTATTAATTGTTAAAGGAATAGACATGAAATTTTTAAGTGTGATAGTTGCTTTGTTGTGTGCCAATTTCGCCTTTGCCGATAGCGAATTGACCCAACAAGAAAAAGCGTTTGGCTGTGTCAAACCAAAAACCGAACAAAAATTTGATTATGTTGAATGTATCAACCAAAAAAACTTTGCGATTGTTGGCAATATTGTACAAACACCGCATGGTGATTTTCCTTATCCGCTCGGATTGGTGGATAATAACGGCAAACTAATTTTACCAAATGAATATCATGTGTAAGAACCTCAAGCGTTATTTACACTTTGTTTAAAATAAAACTCCAACCACTCATAAGGAGTAAAGGTTTGAGTTTTGCCAGTAATATCATCTTTTTTAGTTAAAGATGAATGGGGTTTAACGGTATTATAGAAATTAAGAAATCTTGTTAATTCTTGCTTTCTATGTTCACTACCTGTAAATTCACATTGTTCATGCCACATTTCCATGAGCGTACGTATTACTCGTTCTGCTTTACCATTGGTTTGTGGTTTGGCAACTTTGGTGAATTTCTGATTGATGTTGTTATTATAACAGGCTTTGACAAATTCATGGTCTTTTGTGCCTTTATATTCTGTGCCATTGTCAGAATAAATCACCTCAATCGTATAAGGGCAAGGTTTAATAACTTGTTCTGTCAGAAACTTAGCCGCACTAAAAGCTGTTTTGTCTGGCATAATACAAGCATACAGTTCACGAGAATAATCATCAATGGCAACAAACAGATATTCTCTAGGGCTGTTGCTATTTTGTCCTTTGAGCAGTGGTAGGCGTTTTGTATCTACGTGTACCATCTCACCAGGATAGGATTTATTATAACGCTTGGCTTGTTTTTTGAGTTTGTCTTGTATACTCTTTTCAACTTTAGCTAAGCGTTTAATGCCAAATTTCGCTTGTTTAAAGCGATTATTGACACTGGTTTGTGGTTTTAGTAACTTCACTCTGGCAAGTTTCAATACCTTGTAGATTGTTGGTCTTGATACTTTGTATTCTTCAGCAAGTGATGTTACGCTTTGTTTGTTTTGATGATAGGCTATCCAAATAGCTTCTCTTTCAAACGGTAGCAGTCTGGTGTTTTTATGTATGTTCATTTGCAGTATTTTATCCTAAATACTGTAAATAACGCTAGGATATCTTACATATCATGCAATAACTTATCCACGAGAATGGGGTTATGACTATACGACTTCATCAGAAACTTTACCAGATGGCTTGATTATCGTTGTCAAACGTGATTTAAACGAAAATCCCATGTTTGGTAACTTGGGCGTTACCGAGCAACATGGTTTGGTGAATCCCAAAGGCGAATTTGTCGTGCCATTGGGTGAATATGACGAGATTTTTGAATTTTATGACAATGGCTTAATCAGCGTGCTTAAAAATGACAAATATGGTTTTATCAACACCAAAGGTGAAATTGCGATTCCCTTAATGTATGATGATACCAATGGTGGCTTTCATCAGGGTTTGGCAAGTGTTGAAAAGAATGGCAAATTTGGCATGATTGATGTCAAAAACCAAACGGTGATTCCTTTTGATTATGATAATCTAAAAATACTGGAAAATTTGGACGGTAATATTTATTTTGAAGCCACCAAAAATGACAAATCAGCACTGCTTAATCCACAAAATCAAACGATAACAAAATATGAATACGATTTCATCAGCCCCATTTATCGCTCCGAGTTTTTTATTGTAAAACAGGGTAAAAAACATGGGGTGATTGACAATACAGGTAAAATTATTGTGCCGATTGAGTATGATTTTATAGATGACACGCTACAAAGCACTGACCCGTATAATTTTGATTTGTCACAAGACTATATCCGAGCCAGTCAAGATGATAAAGATTATTTATTTGACAAAATGGGTAAACAAGTTAAACAAAAATAAAGGAAAAAAACATGATTATTGGTATTGATTTAGGTACAACCAACAGCCTTGTCGGTGTTTGGCAAGACGGCAAAGCGGTGCTAATCCCCAATGCGTTGGGCGAATATTTAACGCCATCAGTGGTGAGTATTGACAAAAATGGGGCTGTTTTGACAGGCAAAATCGCCAAAGAACGCCTTGTCAGCCACCCCAACCAAACGGCTCACACTTTTAAACGCTTTATGGGTAGCCAAAAAGTTTATACTTTGGCAAATCAACGCTTTAGCCCAGAAGAATTGTCCGCATTGATTTTAAAATCGTTAAAAGCCGATGCCGAAAGTTATCTTGGCGAAACGGTAACAGAAGCGGTGATTACCGTGCCTGCCTATTTTAACGACACCCAACGCCAAGCCACCAAAAACGCCGCTCAACTGGCAGGCTTGACCGTCAAACGCTTGCTCAATGAACCAACGGCAGGGGCGATGGCGTATGGCTTGCACCATGCCAAAGATGAACAAAAATTTTTGGTGTTGGACTTGGGCGGTGGTACGTTTGATGTAACCTTGCTTGAGTTGTTTGCAGGCGTGATGGAAGTGCGTGCGTCCGCAGGCGATAATGTGTTGGGTGGTGAAGATTTTACCCAAATTTTAATCAAAGGTTTTATGGATTATCAAGCCAAAACCCACCAAACCACCACCGATTTTTGGCAAGATTATCAAGCCTTGTTATACGACCAAGCCGAAATGTTAAAAAAACAGCTAAGCACCCAAAATACAGGCAAAATGAGCTTGACGGTTGATAACCAAACTTATGAATGGCAAACAAATATTGACGAATTTACCGAATTGAGCGAACCTTTGTTAGAGCGGTTTAAAGCACCGATTGAGCGAGCGGTGCGTGATGCCAAAATCCGTGTCAAAGAGCTTGATGAAGTGGTGTTAGTCGGCGGTGCAACGCGTATGAGCGTTTTTCGTGCCTTGACGACCCGTTTGCTTAAACGCTTTCCATCAATCAACCTAAATCCCGATGAAACCATCGCCATCGGTGCGGTGATACAGGCGGGTTTGGTCGCTGATGATATCGCCCTTGATGAGATGATTTTGACCGATGTCGCCCCATATTCGCTGGGCGTGGACACCAGTATTCAGATTAATGAACATCATTTGCAAAACGGCATTTTTTCGCCGATTATTGAACGAAATACCATCATTCCGACCAGTAAAGTCAAAAATTTTACCCCTGCACACGACAACCAAACCGAAGTCAATTTTAACATTTATCAAGGCGAAGCCAGACTGGTCGCCGACAATATTAAACTGGGTGAATTAACGGTCGCCATTCCCAAAAAATACCACGGCAAAGCTACGCAATTACCGATAGATGTCCGCTTTTCTTATGATGTCAATGGTTTGTTAGAAGTGGATATCGACTTTGCAGGAGAAACCGCCAACATCAGCATTGAAAACGGTACAAAACAGCTATCCGCAGAAGAATTGCAAGCGTCCAAAGACAAATTGTCATTGTTAAAAATCCACCCACGAGATGACGCAAAAAACCGTCATATCTTGGCTCGTGCCGAACGTCTGTACGCTCAGCGATTGGGCTTTGACCGTGAACGCTTAAATTATCTGATTACTTGGTACGAAAGTATGCTAGAGAGCCAAGACCTTGATAAAATCCGCCATGCCAACAGCGAAATGCTTGCCAAACTTGACGAAATTGAAAATCATGATGATTATTTTTAATTTTTTTAAATAATCAATCTAAATTTTTGGGAAAAATATGAATAATTGTTGGCAAATATTGCAAATTGAACCCACCGCAGATGAAAAAGCCATCAAAAAAGCCTATGCCGTTTTGTTAAAACACAACAAACCAGACAAAAATCCACAAGGCTTTCAACAACTGCGAGAAGCCTACGAAACCGCCTTAAATGAGCGGTATTGGTACGCCGATGATGAAGATGACGATGAATATGACAGCGATGATGATTTTGCCGAAAACATTGCCGATGATATGCTTGATAAAGTTGCCATTGATAAAACGGTCATTGACAATCAAAATTTTGCACCGCCCATTTCATCAACCATTGAGCCAATCAGCTATGCTTACGCCCCAGTTCATCAAGTGGCTAACGCTACAACGGACGTAAATCATGAAGATGGTTTTAATGAAGATAACTCTGTTGAAGATACTGAAGCTACTTCATCAACCATTGAGCCAATCAGCTATGCTTACGCCCCAGTTCATCAAGTGGCTAACGCTACAACGGACGTAAATCATGAAGATGGTTTTAATGAAGATAACTCTGTTGAAGATACTGAAGCTACTTCATCAACCATTGAGCCAATCAGCTATGCTTACGCCCCAGTTCATCAAGTGGCTAACGCTACAACGGACGTAAATCATGAAGATGGTTTTAATGAAGATAACTTTGTTGAAGATACTGAAGCTACTGAAGAAGATTTTGATAGCTTTGATGACGAAAATTTGCCACGTTGGACAGCGATTTGGCACAATCAAAATGACCATGAACTTGTCAAAACCCTTGTCGCCCAGTTTGGGGAATTAAACGAACAATCTTTTGATTTTGTGCATGATTATGAAGTGGCATTGCTACAATTTTTGGCATATCAAGAGCCGATTTTTCCACAAAGTTATCAAACTAGTTTTGACTATTTTGCTTGGCAAAATTATTTAAACAGTTGGCAAATTGACAATTATCCGTGGTTTTATTTAAAGCAACTTGATGATAATTATCAAGATTTTGGCAAATTTGGCCAACAAAACATTGATACGATTTTGGCAGTCAATTATCCGCATATTTACAAAAGTTGGGATTTGGATAGATTTAACCGTTTTAAATTTTTAAAAAATCTTAACAGTTTGCCACAGCTAGCCTATGAATTAAGCCAGCTAAATGCTGCTATAGACAGAGCGACACGCCATTATTTAAGCTACACAAGCCATAGCCCTGTATTAGATACGCTTAATAATTTACAACAAGATGTCAAACTTAAACAGCTTAATGCATGGGTATTTGACAAAGTCTTTGGTGTTAAAACGATAGCTTTGTTGATTGCTGTCTTTGCCATTTTAACCGTCATCGGTGGCTTGGTTTTTGGTGATTGGGTGTATGTTTATAGCAATTTGGGCTTGTTGTTGATAGGTGTGTTAGTGTGGTTTGGGTTTTGGCAAATGGTTTTTTGGTTTTTGGCAAGACCTGACAAATTTACCTTGGACTTGAGCGACCCTGAGCTGTATCGTGGGTTGCTTGGGGCGAGTAGTTTGGTGTTTATCGGTTTTTATGGAAAATGGGGTAACCAAGCCGACAACTGGGCGACATCGCTACACCAATCAGGCTATTATTTTGCCCATATTGCAGGTATGCTGGCGTTGGGCTTGTTGGTCTATGCCGAGCAACAAAAAATCCTACCCAACACACTTTTGACCGCTTCACGAGCCTTTACGCTTATGGTGGTGGCGTTGGGCGTGCCGTTATTTGCTATGAGCATTGGCTTGGCTGGCAAAAACGAATTTATGACGATTATGGCGATTTCGCCTTGGATTTGGTGGATTTATGCCTTGCCAAGCATTGCCTATCGCTTTAAAATTTTTAACCATGAATTTATCATCAGGCTGTTATATGTCGTTCATCAATTTGTTGGCTTTTTTTTAGGGGCATTTTTGCTTATTTTATTGTTAAATCTGCACCTTGTGGGCTATGGCTTAGCAGGCGTGGGCTTGTTTTTAATCGGTCTGGTTCATGCGTATTGGATTAGAACTGACAAATTTTTATAAAAACGGAGAAAAAATATGGGTAATCGTTTATCAAAAATCTACACACGCATAGGCGATGACGGCACAACAGGCATGGCGGACGGCTCGCGTCTTACCAAATCGGACTTACGCTTTGACACGATGGGCGTGGTGGATAATCTGAACGCCCAAATTGGTTTGTTACAAGCGGTGGTAAACCGTCAAAACAATGCCAAATCTGACGATTTTTGTCAAAAAATCAATGCACAAATCAGCCAAATTCAGCACAAATTATTTAACATTGGCGGTGAAATCGCCTTGCCAAACCATGCCGAAATTGGCTATGTCGCTATCAATTCGGACGATGTTGTTACGCTTGAAAACTGGATTGATGACTATAACCAAAACTTGCCTTATTTAAAAGAATTTATCTTGCCAGCAGGTTCAGAAGCGACTTGTCAAGCCCATATCACTCGCTGTTTGGCGCGTGATAGCGAACGATTGTTAATCAAATTAAACGAACGAGATAACAACATTAACCAAAGCACACGGCAATATATCAATCGTTTATCCGATTTTTTATTTGTATTGGCACGAGTCATTGCAAGGCTTGATGGAGGTACAGAAGTGATTTGGCAAAAATAATTCTTGTTGAAAATCATGGTTTAAATTTTGGATAAAAAAATACCCAACAATTTTAAGGTTAGGTATTTTTTTGTTGTTAATGGCTTTAGTGCGTTTGCACATTTTGCTCATTAATTTTGACTTCATGCACCGAACGCAAGTACGCCAAATAATCTTCAAACTGCGACTGTCCAATATTATCACGAAGCATTTGTGCGGTTTGTTGGCGGATTTGTGGCGTTACTTGGCGATTATCACTAGTAATTTTGCCACCGACAATCACGCTCACGCCTTGTTCGGTCATCTGCGTGGTAGCCGTTAGCTTGTCGTCAGCACTTGCCATCGTAAATGCCACGCCACGCTCTTCATCAAGCAAGGCAGGGTTTAAACGATTGGTCGTACCAAGATTTTGAAAATCTGCACCTACATTATCCAAACTATTGTTTTTGTTAATATTATCCGCAATGCTTTGGGCTTTTGTTTTGGCAATCGCTTTGGCTTTTTCCACGGTCAAACGCTGTTTGATAACTGGGATCGCTTCAGTTTGGCTTAAACTTTTAACAGGGCGATAATCGTTCGGTTGTACCCACAACACACGATTTGGCAATTCAACGCCGACAGACACTGTTTTATCATGAATTAACGTATTATCAAAAGCAGTGCTAATGACGGCAGGTTGGTTTAACACGCTGGTGTTGTTCAGTTTGCTGTAGTCGTTGATATGCTTGATGTTTAGTTTATAACGACTGGCGATTTCGTTGATATTTGCTCCGCTTACCGCATCATTGTTGATTTTGCCAATCAAATCTTGATACATGGCTTCACGTTTTTGTTGGGTGATTTGTTCAACCAATGTTGCTTTGACACTGTCAAGGCTTGGTGGATTTTGTCCATTGATTTTGACCAATTGAAATAGATGATAACCGTAATTGGTCTGAATTGGTGCGGTGATTTCGCCTGTTTTTAAGTTTTTAATCGCATTGACAATTTTGTCAAAATCGTTGGGAAACATGGCTTTGCTAATCGTACCAATCTTTCCGCCATCATTTTTACTGCCTTCGTCTTGGGAATATTGTTTTGCCAAAGTCGCAAAATCGGCTTTTTTATCATCAAATTGTTTTTTAACATCATTCAAAGTGGCTTTGGCTTTGTCGCCATTCACCAAAATCATCGCCACATCATAGCTGACTTCATTTCCAGAATCTTTTAAATATTGTTGATACTGTGTTTGCAGTTCTTCGGCGGTTGGCGCAGGCACAGACAACGTATTTTTATCCAGTTCCAAATATGCCAAATTCACCATTTCTTCGCTTTTTAGATTGTCTTTGTTGGCTTGATAATAGGCATTGATGTCTTGGTCGCTGACTTGAACCTGTGGGGCAAACTGTTGCCAATCAAGGCGTGCCACCCACAGCGGACGCACTTGGGTTTGCATATTGATAAAATGCTCAATGCCACTGTTGGCAAAAATCCCTGTGGACAAAATGCTACGGCTAAACGCTGGCACGACTCTGTCATTACGTAAAATGGCAAAAAGTTGGTCTTTGTTAATGCCTTGTGAACGCAAATAATTGCCAAAAATTTCATTAGAAAATTTGCCGTCCGCCCCTTGAAAATTAGGGTCAGTGGCAAGCATTTGGGTCAGAGCGGCGTCTGAAATGCTAAAACCCAGTTGTTGTGCTTGTTGCAAAATCAAATAACGGTCAATCAAGCTATCCAACACTTGACGGCGTAACGCTTCATCGTTAATCAAACTGGCATCGCCTTTGACCGACTCTAGCAAAGCTTCACGGCGTTGATTGACGGTGTTTTGTAAAGTGGACGCATCAATATTTTGCTCGCCAACTTTTGCCACTGCATTTGGGTCATCGCCTTGACGCACGATAGATTCAAAACCTGTAATCGCTAAGGGTAACAAAAATAGGATAAGTAAACCTTTACCTGCCCAACCTTTTAAAAACTCTCGTAATGCTTCCATCGTGGCTCGCTTGCTTGAATAAAACTAAAAAATGGTGTCAAAAATTAGTCCAATATTTTAAAGTATTTAAGCCAAAAAATCTATGCTATCTATCACATTTATTGCCATTTTTAACAATTTAGCACCATTTTATTATTGTAATTTTGCTAAAATTGGTTTACCTTAGAGTTTTAATTTATAATCAGATAAAAATTAGACAAAAAACCGAACATTTATGAGTACTTTAGCCGAATTACAGTACAATTTAACCGAGTTTTGGGCATTGCCTTATCACAGCAATCCTGCACTTTTTGCCAAATTACAAGCGGTGCAAGCATGGCAACGAGAGCGGATTTTAGCCATCCATCAAGACCAATTTGGCGACCCAAAATTTCAGCCAATGGCGGATTTTTTGGTGGGGCAATTATACGGTGGCGACAAATTTGCCACTCTTGCCAAACAGCTTGAACGCATGATAAAAAAAGGCGAAAAAGTAGAAAAATTTATCCCAGACAGTGCTTTGTCCACAGGCGTGGCAGGGGTGAATGAAGCGATTTTTGCAGTGAAGTTAGACTTACAATTATCTCAATATTTATTTGATAATCAGCTTGATGTTAATGAGCAAAATATGCTCATTGCGTATCGTGCCATCAATGCCGAAAACGAGCGAAAACAACAGATTGAACAGCTTAGACAAATGTTTTATCAAAGTGATAAATATTTAAAATCTTTTATTTTGCAAAAAACCTTTGCACTTGCTAAACCATTGGCGTACAAGCATGATTTTGATGCGTTATATGAGTTTATCAATGAAGGTTTTGTGGCGATGAAACCCATTAAAAGTATGGGCGATTTTATTGAGCCATTTTGCCAAAAAGAATTGCAAATTATTGACAATGTTCATCAAAATAAACCCAATCCATTTTCTTTATCTTAACAAATTTTTAACAGTGTTTTTATTGTTTAATAGCTAATTCATTTAACAGGAAAATCTTATGAGCGACAATACAATCCCAAGCCAACCAGAATCGACCCAAGCAACGCAACAACAATTTGCCAACACGCAAGACTTGCCACCATCAACGCCACAAGGGCAACAAATCACTCGTGAACAATTGTCAAATCCAAACTCAACCCAAAGCTCAACAGGTTTTGACAAATCAGCGATTTATAATCCGCATACCGAAGCCACAGACGGCAACGAAGACACGCATTTTGGCTATAAAACCGTCAAAAAATCAGAAAAACAAGAAAAAGTTGCCGAAGTTTTTACATCAGTTGCCAAAAAATATGACATTATGAATGATTTAATGTCGTTTGGTATTCACCGCCTTTGGAAACGCTATGCGATAAGCCTAACAGGCGTGCGTTCGGGGCAAAGCGTGCTTGATATTGCGGGCGGTACGGGCGATTTGGCAAAAGTGTTTAGTAAAGAAGTCGGTCGTACAGGTCATGTCGTGCTGTCGGATATTAACGAAGCCATGCTTGAAGTTGGTCGTGAGCGTCTGATTAACGCAGGTTGTAACAATGTGGATTTTGTGCTTGCCAATGCTGAAAATCTTGAGCCATTTGCCGATGAGAGTTTTGACTTGGTAACGATTAGTTTTGGCTTACGTAATGTTACCGACAAAGATGCGGCGTTGCGTTCTATGTATCGTGTGTTGAAAAAAGGCGGTCGTTTACTGGTGCTTGAGTTTTCAAAGCCTGTATTTGAGCCGTTGTCAAAGGCGTATGATTTGTATTCGTTTACCGCGTTGCCGTTGATGGGCAAAATCGTGGCGAATGATAGCGAAAGTTATCAGTATTTGGCAGAAAGTATCCGTATGCACCCAGACCAACGCACGCTTAAAGGCATGATGGAAGACGCTGGATTTGTCAATTGTGATTATCATAATTTGACAGGTGGGATTGTCGCTATTCATCGTGGTTTTAAAAAATAATTTTTAACAATTTTAAAGCAATCGGTAGGGGCGTATTGAATACGCCCATGATTCATTTTATTTGGAAAAGTTCAAAAAATGGATTTTGGCAAATGTAAAATTTTTGTCAATTTAATTAAAAAAGGTTAAAAATGTTTACAGTTTTACTATTGGCAGGCGTGGAAAAAATAATCAATTTATCACTTGCCACCGACCCAATCACTCAGCATAACTTACAACAATTAAACGGCAAAACCTTACGCATTGTCATCGGTCAACCACGCTTAAAAATGGACGTATTGTTCAATGACAAACGCATTCGTTTTGAACCTGTCATCAGCAAAACGCCGATTTTTGAGCCAAAACTTTCTGATAATAATGCTTTAAATCGTAATTTAACTCCAAACGCCACCATTTTTGCCGAAAATATCACCCACCTATTAGAGCAATTTAATCAAAATAGCCTAAGCAAATATCCATCAGTTTATGAAGATGAGCCTTTGCAACATGATGAGCAGTTTTTGGCAGATGTAGAGCATTTGTTGGCAAATTTTGACCCAGACATTATCGGAAAATTGCAAAATATTGTTGGTTTGCCGATTGCCAGTCAGTTGGCAGGGTTGTTTGATATGCTCAAAAATAATCATACCAATCGCCAAAGTTTTTATCCAGAAAATGATTTTCAACAGCAAAGTTATCGGCATGATAATCACCAACAAGCCGATAGATTAGACCCACAAACTCGCTTAACCCAGTTAGAACAACAAGTAACTGAATTGCAAAAACAAATTGAAATTGAAAAACAAAAGCTTGAAAAATCAATGGGTTAGTTGTTACAAAAATACTATCATCATTTTAAAAAATACCAAAAATCATGGCTATCTATGACAAAAACGGCATCAATCGCAGATTGGTGCTTGTTTTTTATGCAAAAATCGTTTAATTTATCCATGCTTCTTTGATTCAAAAAGTTACATTTTGAATCAAATAAGTAATATTGTAATAGCAACGGCATTGACGCAGGTTGCAGATTTCAAAAGGAGTTTATTTTGAGCGATTCACAGGTCATTGAGTCTGACATTGATATGTCAAAATCTTATGAACAGTTGCATAAGCCAAGTTCTAGTTTTTCCAGCCGAGCGGATTATCTTAATCATGAGCTTCAGATTATGAAGCCAAAACGCTGGGGTGTAAATTTACCTTTTAAAGATTATCGTTTTGAGTTTGAAGATGCCATTCCTGCATTGGCGGGGACGATTGGCAAAATCGTGATGGTAGGAGCGGTAGCGGCGGCGTTTGCTGTGCCGTTAGGCTTGCCAGACAGTTTTGTGTTAGAAAATGTGCGGTATGAATTACTGATTGTCTCGGTGTTTATTTTGCTGTTTTCTGGTATGTTTTTGCCAACGTCAAATTTGCCCGGTACGCATGGACCTCTCATTCCATTGATTCCGATTGTGGTTGCCGCAGGCGGACATCCATTGGCATTTGGTTTGTTAATCGGGGTGTTTGGTTTGGCGTTAGGCTTGCTAAAAGGCGGTAGCTTAATGGCAAAACTCACCAGTAATGGTGTATGCGGTGGGTTGCTATTGTACCTTGGCTTTGTGGGAACTATCGGTCAAGTGGATAAAATGATGAAATGGGCGGCAAGCATTAATTTGCCACACATCGCTTTTATCATTATTTTGGCAACAATTATTTTGTATGCACTGCTTGAGCATTGGCAAAAACGTTGGTTGGCTGTGCCTGTTGGCTGTTTGATGGCAGGCGTGTTGGCGTTTATTTTTGGAGCACCGTTTGAGTTTAAGACCGCCCCTGGTTTGCCACACATGAGCCCAACGTATTGGTGGGGAGAAACCACAGGCTGGCAAATGGGTCTGCCAACATTTAACAGCTTTTTGGTGGTGTTTCCATTTGCGGTGTTAGCGGTTGCGATGTGGACACCAGATTTTTTGGGTCATCAAGTGTTCCAAAAATTAAGCTATCCAGAAAAATCTGAAAAAACCCACATGAATATTGATGATACAACGATTGCTTGTTCTATGCGACAAGTTGCAGGTTCGGTATTGGGTGGTGCAAACTTCACCTCATCTTGGGGAACGTACATCGTCCCTGCGGCTATTGCCAAGCGTCCAATCCCAGCAGGGGCGATTTTGACGGCTGTTTTTTGTATCATGGCAAGTCTTTGGGGTTATCCGATGGATTTGGCAGTTTGGCAACCTGTGTTATCTGTGGCGTTGGTGGTCGGTGTGTTTGTACCGTTACTAGAAGCAGGCATGGAAATGACCCGTAAAGGCAAAACCACACAATCTGCCGCTGTTGTGGTGTTCTCTTCAGCGTTGGTAAATCCTGTGTTTGGTTGGTCTTTGACTATGTTGTTGGATAATCTAGGATTAATCGGTGATAAACAACGCAGTACCGATTTGGGCTTTGCAGGACGAGTGGTAATTCCTTCGGTGGGTTTTGTTATCTTGTGCCTTGCGATGGGTGCAGTCGGTATGTTGCCAGGGATTCCAGCGTTTTTACCACAGTTTAGACATTGATTTTGATGTTGTATAAAAAACCATTTACGATTGTAAATGGTTTTTTATTAGACCTCTTTCCAAACCTTAATAGTGATTTGGTATAATACTGATTTTTAGAAAAAACAGCAAAAGCATGATACCCGAACAAGCAGAAAAACTCAGTGACGCACAATTTAAACGCTACTTTGGCATCCAAAGAAGTACCTATACTCATATGCTCACCATACTACAAGAAGCATACAACGAACAACACAAAAAAGGTGGCAGGAAAAATGAAATCAGCCTAGAAAACAAGCTCATGCTGACTTTGAGTTACTACCGAGAATATCGCACCCAATTTCACCTAGGGCAAGACTTTGGTATCAGTGAAAGTGCTGTCTGTAAAACCATCAAATGGGTAGAAAGCATACTGATAGCCCACAAAGACTTTGCCCTACCTAGCAAAAAGGCTTTATGGCAAGACCCAAACCTTGAAACCGTACTGATAGACGCAACCGAAGTACCTTGTGAGCGACCCAAAAAAAGCAACGCAGGCAATACTCAGGTAAAAGAAACACCACACCTTAAAAGCACAAATCGTTGTCGATAAAAACAGCAAAAAAATACTTTGTACCCATTTTAGCAAAGGTAAAACCCATGACTTTAAACTTTACCAATACTCAAAAATGCGTATAAAGCCTAGTATCTTAATCCAAGTAGATTCGGGCTATCAAGGCATACACAAACACCATGCCAATAGCAAATTCCCAAAAAAGAAAACCAAGCTTAATCCACTATCTAAAGTTGACAAACAAGCCAATCGAGAATTAGCTTCTGAACGGGTAACCAATGAACATGTTATCGGCAAAATCAAACGTTTTAAAATCCTAGCCTGTCGTTATCGTAATCGCAGAAAACGCTTTGGCTTAAGGGTTAATTTGATTTGTGCCATTTATAATTTCGAGTTGGGTTAGTTTGGAAAGAGGTCTATTTTGCCAAAAATTTTTGGTCGGATTATTTAGGTTGAATACCAAATTCAAAGACCCAAGATGTTGGCAAAAGGGCTTCACTAGTAGCGTATTTGATTTCGGCTAAACGCATACGAGCGTAGCTATCACCTTCAGCAGAACGAAGCAATACGCCTTTGGCAGTGTCTTCAGGTTTTGCGGTAAGTTTATGGTTTGTGCCGTTGTAGGTGTACCATTGATAGTCTATGTTTGGAAATGTACCTGTATAAGCTGGATTTAATGGCGAGCTAAAACTATCTGATACCCAAGCTCTGGCAGAAGTTGGCAATCTGTACTTCTGTGTATTCTGCAAATCTGCCAAACTTTCTTGGATATTGTTCTGATTGAATTTTTCGGCAATTGCTTCGCCTTTGTCATCATAGTAACCAGTTGGTTGTTTTGCCAAAAAGCCTGCAACTTTGCCTTTGCCACTTGTACCGCCGTTTAGTTTGATTTTATCTCGTTGCAGTGCGATATGCCAGTTGCCATCGGCTGTGGTGGTTTGTGATGTGCTTAAGTTAATATAAGTCCACTCTGTTTGTGACGATGCGTTAAACATTTGTGTTTTAACATCATTTGGCGTAGCTGTGTCAATCCAACGCAAGGTTGGATAGCCAGATGTTGCACTTTCGTTGTAATAATTAATCACTTGCAAGGCAAAAATCGGTGCTTGTACGCTACTGGTGGTATTGGCACTGGTGTTATCGGTGGTAATCAAATAAACACGGTTATTGGGTGCTAATTGGTGCGTGTCCATGTTGTATTGATACCATGATTGTGTGGTAAAAATACCTGCCGTGCTGTCTAATATATAGCGTTGGGCGATGTTTTGTTTAGATTTTGGGTCAATGGTGGCGTTGGTATAAGTTTTTAATTCAGACCAATCAAACAGACCTAATGACGCACCTTTGCCAGTGCCACTTGTACCGCCATTTGTCCAAAATGTTGGAGTTCTACCTGTTGTATTGTCAAATTTAAAATCCCAAATTGTGCTATCACAGCCAACTTCTGTTTTGCTATCAAAGTCATAACAAATGGCTTCTTTTTTGGTGCTATCCACTTCCCAAGTTGCCGAATCGCTAAAAGTTGCAGTCGGTGTTTGGTTGGCATTGTTTGCATTGCCGTTGTTGGTATTACTGCCATTGCTATTGCTTGCGTTGTTGCTTGCGTTATTACTAGGGGTAGGGCTACTTGAGCCACCACCACCGCCACCACCACAAGCGGTTAAGCCGACAGTTGCCAACAAAGTGGCTAATACAGTTAATTTATGGTTCATACGATTGCTCCTGTTGAAAAAAAACGGTTAAAAATACGATTAAAATTGATACGTTGCACCCAATAACCATTGACGATTATCAAGATTGCTTTGGTCATTGCTATCGCTGGTATCTCGTTGTTTATCAAACACATTGTTAATAGCAGTATAAACGGCTAATTTTGGCGTTGCTTGATAATTGAATTTGGTATTCCAAACCCACCAAGCAGGCGAGTAGGCGACTTGTTCACTGTCAAGCAAATGTTTGGATTCGTACATCGCTTGATTGACCCAATCTAACTTTGGCGTGATTTGATAATTTGCCAAAATGCCTGCTTTATGTTTGGGGCGTTGGGTCAATTCTGTGCCAGTTGTGGTATTATGCGTATGCAAATAACCATAATTGAACTGTAACTCAAGGTTTTTTAACGCTTGCCAATGAATTGCCACATCACCGCCATAAGTGGTCGCATTGTCCACATTGTCATAGCCATAAATTGCAATATTGTCTTCATAACGTAGTGGTTGGGTGCGGTCAGTTTGAATCAAATCTTTAATATCATTGTAAAATAAATTAACAGAAAGATTTAAATTTTCTAAAATATCTGCTTGATAACCCAACTGATAACTGGTAGATGTTTCAGGCACTAAGTCAGAACTGCCCAGCACCTTATAACCCAACGCACTGTGGTCAAAGACATAATAACGCTCTTTTAAATTTGGCACACGATAACCACTGCCAACGCTGGCTCGCCAAGTATGGTTAATGCCTGTATCACCGATATGATTGTACTTCACAGCCAGTTTTGGGGCGGTATTACCACCAAAATCGCTATCATCTTGATAACGAATACCCGTAATCAGCTCCCAATTATCACCAATTAACCAATCATTTTGTAAATAAACTTCGCTCACATCTCGCTGTTCTTTGGCACGGTTAAGTTCGTTATTGCCATTGTTTTGTTGTTGCAAATCGTCTTTTTGATGGCTAAAACCCACTTGCCATAATTGATAACTATTATCATTAATAGCTAAACTTGGAAAATCCGCTTGTAATTGAGCGATTTGGGTACTCATATTGGCGGTGCGGTTGGTTTGTTGCACACCGTTCATAGAGGTCGTAGAATGGCTATCATAGCCTTCATAAAATACCGAACCTGTCAATTTGGTATCTTGCAAAACATTGTTTATATTCTTTAATTGACCGTTAAACCCTAGCGAAAATCGGTTTTTATCAATGGCTTCTTCACGCAAAGTATTGTAGCTTAAAGGGGCTTTAAAAGTATCAAAACGGCTTTCATCATCTTCTTGATAATGCTCCATTTCTAGCCATGCTTTTTGCAAAAATGCTTGGTTTTGTTGGGGTTGATATTGGAGTTTTGCCGAAATTTGCTGTTGCTCGGTGCTGTCTTTTAGCTGTTTCCACGCATCTGGATTGATACGCAAGCCCTTGTCTTTTAAATGCGAAGCAGAAACCCTTGCCAACCAGTCGCCCTGTTTATCAAGCTGAATATCGCTACTCATCTCAACAAACTGATAATTGTCATCAAAATTTTTGCCACTCGGATTTTGTTCACCATTGGTCGCAACATTGGCAGTGATATGACCTGTTATGCGTTGGTCTTGGGGCTTTAAACGCTTGGTAATCACGTTCACCACACCGCCCATTGCCGAACTGCCGTATTGAGCCGATGAAGCCCCTTGAATGACTTCAATCTGTTCCACATCAACATTTAAATATTGACTAATGTTTACTTTTGAACCTGTGCTGGCAGTTACAGGCAATCCATCAATCAAAACCAACACTTGGTCGCCAGAAAATCCCTGTATGGTAACTTCATAGCCAGTTTTGCCGTGCAAAGGGCGTAATTGCAACTGTGGTAACAATTCTAACGCCTGTTTTAAGGTGCGAGCATGGTTTTCTTCTAATTGTTTTTTGCCGATGACGCTGACAGGAATGGGGGTTTCTTTGACACCTTTTTCGGTACGAGTGGCAGTAATGACGATTGTGTCAAGCGTGGTGCTAGGCGACATATTATCGGCTAAATTGTCATTGGTAAAACCAGTTTGACAACTGCCCATCATCATCAAGGCGAATAGGTATTGTAAAGATTTGGTTAATTGTCTAGGTTGAAAATTTGAACAAAAAATCATAGTTTATCTATATTAACTTAAGTTTTTTAAAATAAAATACACATTGTTAAAAATATCTCAAAAATATTTTATTACATATGATAATAATTATCAATAAAATATTGATAATTATTATTATTTTGTTTTAAATTTATAGGGTTCGATTTTGACAAAAAAATAACAAAAAATCGTCATAAAATTTAACACGACATAAAATGTCATGTTAGAATAACCGTATTTAAAAAAATTTGAAGGAAATATCATGGGAAAAACCAATCACCACAACGCCACCGCAACCACCGCTCGCCAATGGCATATCCTGTCGCAACTTGACCGCAAACGCTGGATAGGCACGAACCACATCAAAACGCAACTGGATTTGATGGGATTTGGCATGAGTATTCGCACCATTCAGCGAGATTTAAACGCTTTGGCGGAGCGTTTTCCCATTGAAAAAAACAATGCTAATCCGCAAGGCTGGCGTTGGCGTGAAGACGCACCCATGCAAAGTTTGCCCCACATGAATTTATCGCAAGCGGTCGCCTTTAGCATGGTAAAAGATAATTTGACCCAACTGTTGCCTCCTGCGGTGCTTGATGAGTTAGTGCCTTGGTTTGACCTTGCCAATCGTCAGCTAAAAGAGAGCAAAGTCGCAAACACGTGGCTAGACCGAGTAAGAATTTTATCGGCAAATCAACCACTTATTCCACCGCACGTGGATGCGAATGCCAAAGAAGCGGTGTATGAAGCCTTGTTTAATAACAAACAATTGATTGCCCATTATAAAGGGCGTGGGCGAGATGAGGCGACCGAATATACCTTAAATCCGTTGGCGATTGTTCAGCGTGGCGTGGTGATTTATTTGGTTGCCACCCGTCAAGATAAACAACCGACTGATGTTCGCCAATTTGCCTTGCACCGTTTTGAAAAGGCGACCGTCAGCGACAATGACGCACCATTGCCGACCGATTTTAACCTTGATGAATATATCAACACTGGGGCGATGGGCTTTAATTTTCCGTTATTTGACAGTTTAAAAACCCAAGAAAATCACAAACAAAATTATCCAATTAGTAATATTCATCTGATTTTTGAGCCAAAAGCGGGCAATAGTTTGCTAGAAAGCCAGTTGAGCGAAGACCAACACACTTGGGAAGATGAAGATGGCTTGCACGTTACTGCTACCGTCAATTTGACATCGCAGTTGGTATGGTGGCTTCGTGGTTTTGGCAAAGGACTTCGTCAAATTGAGCCAAATATTTTGGCATTGGCGGTTTTTGAAAATGACTTATAATCAATTAAAAAATTTGGAAAAAAAGTAATGACACAGACTAACGAGCAACAAGCCATAGACGTTTTACAAAAAATTGAAAGCCAAAATACGCTGAAAACCACGATTGTACACGACCGACTTGCCCAAAAAACGAACAATTTTGAACAAAACTTTGATGAAAGTGTCAAACAAACTGCCAAAAATGCCAATTTACCATTGGACGCACCGCCAAGCAATCCGCACGAAACTGAACAAAACGAGTTGGCATTGGCAGGCGTGTTGATTGATGAGTTGGCGGTCAGCTTAAAACAATGGCAATTTAGTTTGCATTGGCAACAGACCCGTGTGCCAAAGTCAGGTTTAATCAATCGCCTAAAAAAACGCACGCAGTTGATGGATTTGGATTTGTCGTGTCTGCTGTGCAACCGTTATGGCGAAGTGGTAGAGCGAGTTTGGTTCAAAAATGTGCGAGACCAAGCCGAGTCGGTGCGTTATCAAGGCGACGAGTTGCTTGGCGATAGAGCCTTGCACGTGCAGAAAAAAAACATGCTGGAAAAAACTGACGTAGAGCAAAAAATTGAGCCAAAATACGAAAATATTAACTTGTATTTGTCCAATATTCCACCACATATTTATCAAATTGTGTTGGTTATTTCGTCTTATACGGGCGATGATTTAAATTTGGTCGCACAGGGCGAATGCCATCTTAGCGATGATGAAGGCAATGTTATCAGCCAAATTTCTTTGCCAAAACTGCCTGAAAACGTGCCTGCCGTTTGGCTTGCCACTTTGACTCGTTCGGCAAACAGTTGGTATTTGGTTGAAAACAAACAACATTTAAAAAACCATCAACAATTTGAATTTGAAAAAGAAATTAGCAGTCAAATCATACGACAAGCTAGATAATATCAAAATTTTGATGCCCAATATCAACCGTGTTACCCAAAAAACGCCATCAACCATAATACCGTTATCAAACACAACGCCAAAAACTGTGCCGCCGAGCCGACATCTTTGCCGATTTTGGCAAGGGGGTGGCGTTCGGTGGACGTGTGGTCAATGGCGGCTTCTAGCCCTGTGTTAAACAGCTCCACCACCAACGAAAAAACACTGGCAAATACCAAAATCATTTTAATCACCAAGGCAAACGGCATAAAAATCAATGCCAATAACAAACATAAGTTTAGCCAAAAAACTTGGCGAAATGCCGCTTCATGTTGGTAGGCTGCCAAAAAACCGTCTTTGGAATAAGTGCTGGCTTTGATGATACGCCCAAAACCTGTCGTGCCTTTGATTTCACTGGCGTAACCTGATAAATGTTTGTGAAATTTTTCGGTGTTGGCGTGGTTGTTTCCATGATTTTCGTTATTTTGCGGTTGTTCCGTTGAATTTGGCATACATTTTTCCATAGATTGATTTAAAACGCATTATAAAACAATCTGTGATACCGTCAAGCACAATTTGTCTTATCTTTATGCGTGCATTTTTGGCAACAAAATTTGTATTTTGACAAAATTTTGTAAGTTTGGATTGTTTGATAAAAATTCATCAAAATTGTTATGATTTAACACAATTTTGTCGGCAGATATTTGTGAAAATGTGATGCTACCTGCGTGACGGTCTATCACTTGTTTTACCAAAGTTAAGCCCAAACCTGTGCCTTTTACAGATTTTTGTTGCTGATGTTGAGCGTGATTTTCCATAATTTCAATAATTTCAATGCTAAAATAACGTTCAAAGGCTTTTTGAATGACATAATCTGGCAAATATTCACTGTCGTTTAACACATTGATTTCAATTTGATTTTTGTCATTTTTTAATTGAATGATGATGACTTGATTGGCAAATTTGATGGCGTTATCAAGGATATTTTGCAGGGCTTGTTCTAGCCAAAATTTGTCCACATTTGCCATAACATTGTCATCAAAATCTTGAATGACAGTTAAGTTTTTTTGTTGAATCCATGCTTGTTGGTTGTGAATGGTGGTGTGGATAATCGGATTGATGGCTTGATGATGTTGATTTAGTTTAAAATTGGGCTGTTCTAATTTGGCAATGACAAGTAATTTTTCAACCAAAGTTTGTAGTTTGTCCGATTGTTGCAAAATTGTTTGGCTAAATTGTTTACGATGTTTGGCAGGCAAGTCATCGCCAAGCAACTCGCCACTGGCACGAATGGCGGTTAGCGGGCTTTTTAGCTCGTGGGTCAGCGTATGTACATAGTCGGTAACGTAGGCTTTGTTTTCAATGGTGTTTTTCATCTCATTGATGGCAATCCCCAGCTCGTTTAACTCTTTTCCAAGATAAAAATGGGGCGGTGGGGTGCTGGCAAGATTTTGGGTGTAGCGGTTAATTGTCTGAATACTGTAGCGAAGCCACCACGCCATCAGCCCTGTAAACAACAGCCCAAGCCCTGCGATATACAGCATGGTCTTCAAAATTTCATCACGGCTAAGATTGATATAAGGCAACAGGCTTAACACAGGCTTGCCAACGCTCACCACGCCAATCAACTCGCCATTTTGGTTCAAAATCGGCGATGCCACATACATTACAGAACTGTCAGCAATCGTTGGGTTTTGCTTGGACGACCTTGCTCCATATTTGCCTTGCAAAGTCAGATACACATCATTCCAACGGCTAAAATCTTTGCCAACCGCTTGATTTTGGCTATCATAAATCACCACGCCTTTTTGATTGGTAATGTAAACGTGCAGTTGGCTTTGGGTTTTTTGGTCATACCAAACTGGAAAATTGGGCTGAGTTGGATTGTAAGGTGCAAATGATTGTGCTAAATCTTGTTGAAAATCACGCTGATAAATCTGTCCAGATACCACCACAGGGCGAAGCGACACCGCCAAAATCCGTGAAATATCCACTAAAGTATCTTCCACCACACGCTGAGCCGATGGCTTGATAGTTTTTTGTAACTGATAAATGGCAAGCGTACTGGCAAGCACAATCACCAAACCAAACGCAAACCAAATACGAAAAAATACACTAAAACTTAAGCGCTTTTTAAAAATATGGTCTAAAAATTGATGAAAATTTTTCACAAAAATAACAATCTAATATTACCAAAGATTAACACATTTTTTGGTGTAAATATCGGCGAATGGCTTGATAAATTCGCTCATGCACATAGGATTTATGACGGTATTTTCCCAAAAATTTTAACAAATAATGCGTTATCGCTCGCATGATTTCTTTTTTGATGGTGTTGTTTAAGGTTGAACGATTGCGGTTCATAATGTGCCTTGATATGCCTTTTTAAAGTGATTTGGTTAACTGAATTGATAACTTTTATTTGCTTTTAGCATTGTAACATTGTTTAAAAATTTTTCAATTGTTAACTTTTTACAAAGCTAAAAAAAGAATTTGACAATCGTTAATTCTATGGTTAAAATAAGTCGCTAATTTTATATTTAAACTTTTAATATTGCAAAAATATAGGTCAAAAATTGGCAACTTTTTTTATTAAAAAACCAAAAAAAATGGTAAAAAACCATTAAAAAATAAGGCTAGGCAGAAATCTGTTTAGCCTTTTGTGTTTTTTGTTTGGCAAATTTTTGTATATTAAATTCACCAATTATCAAAAACAATTTACAACAACCATTGGGGTCATTATGTTAAAAATAGTCAATGAAGCCTTAACCTTTGATGATGTGCTGTTATTGCCAGCTTATTCTGAAGTGTTACCAAAATCCGTCAATCTAAAAACTCGCTTGACAACAGGTATTGAGCTTAATTTGCCAATCATTTCGGCAGCGATGGATACCGTTACCGAAGCCAAAATGTCAATCTCTATGGCACAGCTTGGTGGTTTGGGGATTATTCACAAAAATATGGATATCGCACGTCAAGCTCGTCAAGTGCGTCATGTCAAAAAATTTGAAGCAGGTACGGTCGCTGACCCAATCACGGTAACGCCTGATGTAACTGTGGGTGAGCTGTTAAAAATCACACGTGAAAACAAAATTAGCGGTGTGCCTGTGGTTGATGAAAATAAACAAGTGGTCGGTATTGTTACCCATCGTGATTTGCGTTTTGAAGAAAATCACAATCAACCTGTCAAAAACGTGATGACACCCAAAGAAAAATTGGTAACAGTCAAAGAAGGCGAAAGTACCGAAAATATCAAACGTTTGCTCCATGAACATCGCATTGAAAAAGTGATTGTAACTGATGATAATGGGCGTTTAAAAGGTTTGATTACGGTCAATGATTTTACCAAAGCCGAAAACAATCCAAATGCGTGTAAAGATGCCAAAGGTCGCTTGCGTGTTGGGGCGGCTGTCGGCACAGGTGCAGATACAGAAGCCCGTGTGGAAGCCTTGGTCGGTGCGGGCGTGGATGTGATTATCGTGGATACCGCTCACGGACATTCTAAAGGCGTGCTTGAGCGTCTCAATTGGGTGAAGAAAAACTTTCCACAAGTACAAGTGATTGGCGGTAATATCGCCACAGGTGATGCGGCATTGGCATTACGTGATATGGGGGCGGACGCAGTTAAAGTCGGTATTGGTCCAGGTTCTATTTGTACCACACGCATTGTTGCAGGAGTTGGCGTGCCACAGATTTCGGCGATTGACAATGTTGCCAGTGCGTTAAAAGACAGTATTCCACTGATTTCTGATGGTGGTATTCGTTTTTCTGGTGATATGGCAAAAGCGATTGCCGCAGGTGCAAGCTGTATCATGGTCGGTAGCTTGCTTGCAGGGACAGAAGAAGCCCCCGGTGAAGTGGAGCTATTTCAAGGGCGATATTACAAAGCCTATCGTGGCATGGGTTCATTGGGTGCGATGAGTGGACAAAATGGCTCGTCAGACCGCTATTTCCAAGACAGCAAAGACGGCGTGGAAAAACTTGTTCCAGAAGGCATTGAAGGTCGTGTACCTTATAAAGGCCCTGTGGCAGGTATTATCAATCAAATGGCAGGTGGCTTGCGTTCATCAATGGGCTATACAGGCTGTGCCACGATTGAAGATATGCGTACAAAACCTGAATTTGTGCGTGTTACGTCAGCAGGTATGAAAGAATCGCACGTTCACGATGTGCAAATTACCAAAGAAGCCCCAAATTATCGCCAAAATTAATTAACAAACGATTTAGAGCCTGTATTCATAACGTTTTTGCAATGAAAAATCCACCAAACATTTGGTGGATTTTTTTTTGAAAAAAATGACAAAAGGTATGATATCTGATATATTATTTGACATATTTGTCAATATTAAATTTAAAAAAAAGGTAAAATTATGAGTTATTTTGGTACAGATGGTATCCGTGGTAAATTCGGCGATTTTCCGATTCACCCAGAATTTTTGTTAAAATTGGGCTTTGCCACAGGGCAAGTTTTAAATGAGCAAAATCCTAACCAAAACCGCCGTCCCAATGTCGTGATTGGCAAAGATACACGCATTTCAGGGTATGTGATTGAAGCCTGTTTACAAGCTGGATTTAACGCATCAGGCGTTGATGTGCATATGCTTGGTGTGATTCCGACCCCTGCGATTGCCCATTTGACACGCAGTTTTCATGCTGATGCAGGCGTGGTGATTTCCGCTTCGCACAATCCTTTTTATGACAATGGGGTTAAGTTTTTTTCGCATGACGGCAAAAAATTATCGGACGAATTGCAACAAGCGATTAATGACAAATTGGCACAATTAGAAAATACAAGCTTTAACATTGATGGTTTGCATTTGGGTCGCCATCATCGTATTGAAGATGCCAAAGGTCGGTATATTGAGTTTTGTAAAGGCAGTTTTCCTTATCAATTAAATTTAAAAAACTTAAAAATCGTCGTGGATTGTGCCAACGGTGCAGGTTATAGCGTTGCCCCACGTGTGCTTCGTGAGTTGGGGGCAGACGTGATTGCGATTGCCAATGAGCCAAATGGCACAAATATCAATGACAGCGTCGGCTCAACCCACATTGAAACCCTACAAAAAGCCGTGCTAGAACAGCAAGCGGACTTAGGTATCGCCCTAGATGGCGATGGTGACCGTATTATGATGGTTGATGAAAAAGGGCAAGTCGTAGATGGCGACCGTATTTTGTACATTTTGGCGACCAAAGGCGATGAAAAAGCGGTCGGCGTTGTCGGTACGTTGATGAGTAATATGGGCTTGCAGTTGGCATTGGAGCGTGAAAATATTAGTTTTGTGCGTGCCAAAGTGGGCGACAGATACGTTATGCAAAACTTAACAGAACAAGGCTGGGTGTTAGGCGGTGAGCCGTCTGGACATATTTTGACATTGGACAAAGCCAGTACAGGCGATGCGATTGTTGCAGGGTTGCAAGTGCTTGCCATTATGGCAAAAACCGACTTAAGTTTGTCAAAATTGAGCGAAGGTTTTAGCATTTTGCCACAAAAATTGGTAAACGTTCGTTTGAGTCAAAAACAAGACCCTTACCAGATTCCACAGCTTGCCGAAAAATTTGCCAATGCCGAAGCACAACTAAAAGGACGTGGGCGATTGTTAATCCGTCAATCAGGCACAGAGCCGTTAATCCGTGTGATGGTGGAGTCTGATGATGAAATTGAATGTGATGTGGTCGCCAACGAATTGGCAAATGCGGTTAAAGAACATTTAAATTAAACTTAATATTAAAACAGAAAATAATACAATAGTTGTAGGGGCGTATTGCATACGTCCAGATTATGAAGTATTAAAGCAAATTTAAAAGACTATAACATTAACAATAGCAAAAAAATTATGAACCAAAAAAAATACATTGTCATTCCTGCACGTCTAAAAAGTAGCCGTTTACCATCAAAACCTTTGTTACTGATTCATGACAAACCCATGATTTTATGGGTGATTGACCGTGCGATTGCGGTGCAACAAAACGGCATTGCCGATGATGTCTATGTCGCAACCGATGATGACAGCATTGCCAAAACTTGCGAACAATATTGCCAAAACAATCCCAATGCCAACAATGTCAAAGTGGTGATGACAAGTCCAGACCACGCTTCAGGCACAGATAGACTGGCAGAAGTCGCAAAGCTACAAGGCTGGGCGGACGATGATATTGTCATTAATATGCAAGGCGATGAACCACTTGTGCCAAGTTCACTGATTGCCCAAGTGTCAAAATTGTTGTTGGATAAAACAGATTGCGTCATGGCAACGCTTGCCGAGCCGATTTTGACGTATGAAGAATTTTATCGTCCATCGGTTGTCAAAGTCATCAAAAATCAGCACAACGAAGCCTTGTATTTTAGCCGTTCGCCCATTCCTTGTAACCGTGATGTGGCGATGGCAGATAGTCCGCCCAATATGACTGACACACCGACCCAAGCCTTACGCCATTTGGGTTTGTACGCTTATAAGGTGGCGTTGTTAAAGCAGTTTGGGCAATGGCAACAAGGTCAACTTGAGCAGTTAGAAAGTCTAGAACAACTGCGTATCATGGAAAACGGACAAAAAATCGCCATTGATGTGGCGTGTGCCATGTTGCCTGCTGGTGTGGACACGCAAGCGGATTTAGACCGTTTAAATGCGATGGATTTATCCAGTTTTTTGGTTTAATTTTTTAAAAATATTATAAAAATTGTTAAGGAAAAATATGCAACGTTTAACTTTTTTGGGAACATCGGCAGGTTTGCCAACCAAAAATCGCAATGTAACAGGGCTTGCGGTGGCTTTGCTAAATCCTTATCAAAACCAAAAAAATGTTGATAAAAATATTGACAAAAACAGCAGTTGGCTATTGGTGGATTGTGGCGAAGGCACGCAACACCAACTTTTACGCACGCCATTGTCTTTGTTAAACCTTGCAGTGATTTGTATTACCCATGTGCATGGCGACCACTGTTATGGACTGGCAGGCTTGTTATCTAGCATGGCGATGTCGGGTCGCAAAAAACCTTTAACCATTATCGCACCACAAGCGATTGCCAAATTGTTAGATACTTTAACCATAACAACCGAACTTTATTTTACTTTTGAAGTGCATTTTATTGCCTTAGAAAGTTTAAAACAGGCGGACGGTTTGTTTACACCATTTGAATTTGACATTTCGCCAAATCATCACGTTCGCATTGAGCCAATTAGCGTTTCGCACCGCACGCCAAGCCATGCTTACAAAATTTGTCAAACCATTCACGCCAATATGTTAAATAGCCAAAAACTGCAAAATATGGGTATCAAGCCCAGTGCGATTTGGGGGAAATTGCAACATGGTTTTGATGTCACTTTGGATAATGATGAAATTTTGTTTACCAAAGATTTTGTAGAGCAAAAAACCATTTGTACCAATATTATTGTGGGTGGCGATAATGACAAACCTGAGATGTTGGCAAACTTTTGTCAAGATATTGGTCTGTTGGTACATGAAGCGACTTATACCCAAGCGATTGCCGATAAAATCAAAAACCGTCCAAATGGTTTTGACCCACAGCACAGTAGCGTTGAGCAAGTTGCCAAGTTTGCACAGGTTGCCAAAATTCCCAATTTGATTTTGACCCATATCAGTGCCAGATTTCAGACGTTTGACAAACCAAACGAAAGTTTGCCAAATATCGGGCATTTGCGAGTGGAAGCAGAACGATTTTATCAAAAAAAATACCGTGAAAATCTGTGGATTGCCAAAGATTTTGATGTGTATGAAGTGGTGCAAAATCATGTCAAAAAGTTGAGCTATCATAAGCATGATTGATTTTGTGGATGTATTAAAGGTTTATCAAAACCAACAAAAAAAATCAATCAAGAAAATTTAAACAATTTTTTCAATAAAAATTAAGGAATTATTATGCCCGTTGGAAATGTCAATCTTGTCAAACTAAACGCCGTTAAAGGCATTAAAATCGGTATTACCGAAGCTCACGTCCGCTATCCAAATCGTAAAGATTTAACCGTTTTTGAAATCATAGACGGTGCGACAACGGCTGTGGTTACCACGCAAAACCAATTTTATGCAGCCCCTGTTCAGCTTGTGCGTGAGTTTGTCAAAACCAATAGCCCACGTTTTTTAATTATCAACACAGGCAACGCTAATGCAGGCACAGGGAAGGACGGCTTAGAGCGAGCAAAAGCCACTTGCCAAGCCCTAGCCGAAAAAACAGGCGTAAATATTAGCCAAATTTTGCCGTATTCTACAGGTGTGATTGGCGAAGCTTTGCCGAGTGATAAAATCATCGCAGGGCTTGATGACGCATTGGCAAATTTAACCGATGATAATTGGCTAAATGCTGCCCGCAGTATCATGACCACCGACACCACCCCGAAAGGGCATTCTAAAGTAGTAGAAATTGACGGCATAACCTACACGGTAACAGGCATTAGTAAGGGGGCTGGCATGATACGCCCAAACATGGCAACCATGCTTGGCTTTGTGGCGACTGACGCTAAAATTGATAAGTCTTTATTACAAGACATTTTAGTAAAATCGGTGAATAAATCGTTTAACCGTATTACCGTTGATGGCGATACCTCTACAAATGACTGCTGTACGCTTGTAGCGACAGGGCAAACAGGGGAATTGATTGACAGCGAAAATCACCCACATTTTGCCAAAATTTATGAAGCGATTGAAAGTGTGATGTTAAAAATCGCCCAACTTATCGTGCGTGATGGTGAGGGGGCGACCAAATTTATCACCGTAAAAGTCTCTGGCGGTAAAACCACAGACGACTGTGCCAAAATTGCCTATTCGGTGGCACATTCACCGCTTGTCAAAACCGCCTTTTTTGCGTCCGACCCAAACTGGGGCAGAATTTTGGCGGCGGCAGGTTATGCAGGAATTGACTTTGAGCAGTCAAAGGTAAGCGTATCGCTAGATGAAATAAAAATCTGTGAGCGTGGTGGATTGGCGGACGGCTACACCGAAGAGCTTGGGCAAATGGTTATGAAACGCCCAGAGATTACCATTGCCATTGAACTTGGGCAAGGGCAGGCGAGCGATACGGTTTATACTTGTGATTTGTCGTATGAGTATGTGAAAATTAATGCGGATTATCGTTCGTGAATGAATTCACCTCGTTAAGGCGAAACGCATGAAAGTTTTTATAGCCCTAATCACATCACCAAAAACCATGAGATAACCGCCAAAATACCGTTAGCCACAGCGGTGCGAGCATCAATTGCGGATATGTATTATTTACCGCCTGTGAATTGGCAGGGGCAAACGTTGATGGGTGGGGTGCTTAATTTAATGAATTAGCGTGTCAGCTTGCCGATACCGTGTATGCGAAAATTAAGCCGAATTATGATAAAATCATGGCAGAACCTGCGATTTATAGCACCTTTGTTTTTTTGCCAATCAGCGATTTGCCGATGTACATCAATACCAAACGCATGACAGCCAAATTCATTGGATAAATATGGCTGATAATGCCAAACATATCCGCCCTGCGATGACAAAAAAAATGCGATTTAAACAAGGCTATATTGATGTGGTACGCCCAGATTTTGCTACTTTTCAATGTATTATGCGTGAGCAGTATCAGTATGGTTATGAGTGGGCTTGGCAGTGTTTAACAGGTGGCTAAAATGTGGTTTAATGCGATGATATTGGTGTTGGGCATGATAGGTTTTTTTGCCATTACGCTATTGCCTTATTGTGTTTCTCAAGCATTGAAACAAGGTTATCAACAAGTTATCTTGGTTAAATCTATTCAAAGTAAAATTAAAAAAAAGGAAAAGCTGTGAGTATTACCATTCATTTGCCGTTAGAAATTGAAAAACAATTTTTGGCAGAAACTCAAAACGAAGAACAAGACGTTATTACCAAACTCATTTTGGATTATTTGGATAAAAAAGAACGTCAAAAAAGACGAGAGGCGTTATTAAAAAACCCATCACCAATCGTAGCAAAATGGGCGGGGGCATTTGCCAAAACCAATGGTAGCCAATGGACAGATGCTGATATTGCTAAAGCGAAAGATGATTATTTAACCGAAAAATATGGAATGTAAGCAATGAAAGTATATTTAGATGTCAATATTATCTTGGATTGGGCGTTGCAAAGAAAGCCTTTTTATCAGTCTTCAAGGTCGTTAATAGAGCTTGTTGAACGTAAAGAATTAATCGGACTTGTATCACCGCTAGGGATCGCCAATGCCTATTACTTTGTGCGAAAAGAAATGGGCAAACCGCTAGCTCATGAATTTTTACAAGACTGTCAGCAACTTTTTAAATTCATCGACAACCCCTCAACGGCTCTCGCCCAAGCTATTGATAATCCTTACAAAGACTTTGAAGATGATTTGCATTTTTATTCAGCGATTGATAATCAACTTGATGCTATTGTAACTCGCAATGTAAAAGACTTTGCCGAAAATCCACAAATCACCATCATCACACCTGACGAACTATTATATCAATTAGGCTATTAACATGAAATTTTCGCCCATTCATAAGGCTCAATTTAACCGTTTTAAAAACAACAAAATGGGATTTTATTCTTTTATCCTATTTGGCGTGATTTTTTTGGCGTGTTTGGGGGTGAATTTTATCGCCAATGACAAGCCAATTTTAGTGAAATACCAAAATAATTTTTACTTTCCTGTGTTAAAAAGCTATCCAGAAACCACCTTTGGCGGTGTGTTTGAAACCGAAACCGAATACAAAGACCCTGTTGTCAAAGAATTGATTAACCAAAACGGCTTTATGATTATGCCGATGATTGAATTTGCCGACCAAACACCAAGTTTGGCTCGTAGTGAAGCCTTTCCTGCACCACCAAATCATGAAAATTGGCTTGGTACGGACGACAATGGGCGTGATGTGGTGGCTAGGCTGATGTATGGCTTGCGTATTTCGTTACTTTTTGGTTTGGCTTTGACGTTGGTGGGGTCGCTGATTGGCGTGATTGTCGGTGCGGTGCAAGGCTATTATGGTGGTAAGATTGACATGGTGGGGCAACGTTTTATGGAAGTGTGGGGCGGTTTGCCACAGCTTTTTATGATAATTATTTTGGTGAGTTTGTTTAGTCCAAGCGTGTTTGTGTTGTTTGGTTTGATGCTTTTGTTTGGGTGGATGGGGCTTGTTGGCTTGGTGCGTGCAGAGTTTTTAAAGGCTCGTAATTTTGATTATGTTCGCTCGGCTCGTGCGATGGGCGTAAGCGATGGCAAGATTATTTTTCGGCATATTTTACCAAATGCATTGGCGAGTAGTTTGTCTCAGTTGCCGTTTATTTTGACGGCAAATGTGGTGAGTTTGACGGCGTTGGATTTTTTGGGTTATGGTTTGCCAGCGGGTTCACCGTCTTTGGGGGAGCTGATGAGCCAAGCGAAAAACAATCTTGATGCACCGTGGCTTGCGTTGTCGGCATTTTTTAGTATGACGGTGATTTTGTCGTTGTTGATTTTTATTGGGGAAGCGTTACGAGATGCGTTTGACCCTAGACAGGTTTGATTTTTTTAAAAGGAGAAAATGATGAGTTCGGGTTTTGTAGCGGGTACGCTGGTGCATACGGATAAAGGTTTAATGCCAATTCAAAATTTAAAAGTTGGGGATTTGGTTTTATCTTTATTTGAACTTGAGTTTCCAACAGGATATTTTGTAGGAGAAAAAGGTATATTAGTTAGCGATTCAACCATTCAAGGAACAACTGAATGAGTGAATTATTAAAAGTCGAAAACTTAACCATCAAATCCGCTAATCAAACATTAGTAGGTAATCTATCCTACACACTCCACACAGGCGAAACGCTTGCCATCGTGGGCGAATCTGGCTCTGGCAAATCCATCTCAAGCCTAGCCATACTTGGACTCTTACCAACAAATAGCCTAAGCATCACGGGACACGCCACCATTACCCAAAACGCTAATAACATCAACTTACCCCTACAAGATAGCCAAACCAAACCAAACCAAGCGATTTTTCGGCAAATTCGTGGACAAAAAATCGGCATGATTTTCCAAGAACCAATGACCGCCTTAAACCCACTGCACACCATTGGCAAACAGCTTTATGAAAGTTTAATGCTGATTGGCACACCAAAAAACACCTTAAAAAACAAAACGATAGAATTATTAACTCAAGTTAATATCACCGATTCTATCAACAAACTTGACCGCTATCCGCATGAACTGTCGGGCGGACAACGCCAACGTATCATGATAGCGATGGTACTCGCCCAAAATCCTGACATCATCATCGCAGATGAACCGACCACCGCCCTTGATGTGACGCTACAGCACGAGATTTTAGGCTTATTGGACACGCTAAAACGTGAGCGAAACATGGCGATGATACTCATTAGCCATGATTTAAACCTTGTCAAACGCTACAGCGACAACATCATCGTCATGCAACAAGGCAAAGTCGTAGAACAAAACGACACCAAAACTTTGTTTCACAATCCACAACAAGACTACACAAAACTACTGATAAATCAAGACTTTGGCGAAAGTTTGCCAATGGATAACACCGCTGACAAACTGCTTGATGTCAAGCATTTAACCATCAGTTTTGCTGAGCAAAAAAACTTCTTTGGTAAAACGGTGCAATGGTTTGATGTAGTAAAATCGTTAGATTTTGCATTGTCCGCAGGACAATCGCTTGGTATCGTGGGCGAAAGTGGCTCTGGCAAGACGACAACGGCTTTGGCATTAATCAAATTATTAAGTAATTATACTAAATTATCTGGTGAAATTAATTTAACAAAAAACAGCGAATGGATTGATATTTTACCCTTATCCAACCAAGCCTTTAAGCCTTATCGTACGGACATTCAGATGGTGTTTCAAGACCCATTTGCCAGTATCAACCCACGCTTTACGGTGGGCGAAATCATTGAAGAAGGTCTAATTGTACAAAACATCGCCAAAGACGAACGAGAACAACGTGTCAAAACGATGTTAGCAACGGTAAAATTGCCCGAAAATTTTATCAATCGTTATCCGCATGAGCTGTCTGGCGGTCAGCGTCAGCGTGTGGCACTGGCTCGCTCGCTTGTGATGAAACCCAAAATCTTAATCCTAGACGAACCCACCTCCGCACTAGACAGCCAAACGCAAGTGGCGGTGGTGAATTTGTTAAGAGAAATTCAACAACAATTTAACCTAAGCTATATTTTTATCAGCCATGATTTAAAGGTGGTAAAAGCCTTGTGCCAGCGTATTTTGGTGTTAAAAAATGGCGAATGTGTGGAAATGGGCGAAAGTTCGCAGGTATTTAATGCACCTGTGGCAGAATACACCAAGCTGTTGTTACGTTCATTTGATTGATTAAAGGATAAAAAATGCAAGCTTTGCCAACTTTAGATGTGATTATTCCTTGTTATAATGCCAAAGAAACCTTGATACGAGCGGTGGGTAGCGTATTATCACAAGTCAATGTTGCCAAAATTATTTTGGTAAATGATGGCTCAACCGATGATACCGCAAGGTTAATTGACACTTTGGCAACAAAGTATGCCAATATTTTAGCGTTACATTTGCCCAAAAATGGTGGCGTAGCGATGGCGAGAAACTGGGGAGTTATGCATTCAACAGCGGATTTGGTGGCATTTTTGGATGCAGATGATGCTTATGAGGCACAGGCATTGTCCGTTGTGCCGAGTGTTTTTGCTTTTTTGCCCAGTTTGAGTCTGTTACGCTTAAAATTGGTGGCAAGCGGTTTGGCGACAAGGTATGCACAACATGATGATTTTGAAAAAGTTTGGGATATTGTGCAAATGACGGGAGCAGGTAATACAGTTTTTCGGCGTAATGTTTTTTTGTTGTGCGGTGGTTTTCCGACAGATAGCTTGTTTCGCACATTTGGCGGTGAAGATGGGGCATTGGGCATTGCTTTGGCAAATACAACGCAAGTTGGCACGCTGTTTGAGCCGAACCATCAAGGCGTGATTCATTATTGCCGTGAAGGTATGCACGCCCAGCGACTGTTAGATGCTTATTTGTTTGATAAACATGATGACGCTATCACCGAAACACACTTGCAATATGCCAATCAAGTTACTCAGCGTATTATGGAAAATATTCGGTGCATTGCCCCTGTAATTGATGAAAAAAATATTGGTAGAAAACCGATTTTGATTGAATATGCGGTCTGATATCAAATTTATTATATAGTCAATTAAAATAGAAACAAGACTATTTCCGTTCGTGGTGAGCCTGTCGAACCTGAGAAGCACTGCTTCGAAAGACGTAGCAAAGCGAAGTGGAAACCGACCCTTCGACAAGCCTAGGGCGAGCGGTTTCCTGTCCTAAAATAAATTTAATTCACTATATTTTTATGCTAAATACTATGTTAAGCCATTTGCCCAAATTTACCCGCATTAAAATCAAAAACCGCTTGGCGAATTTCGGCTTCAGTATTCATCACAAAAGGACCATAACCGACAATCGGCTCATTCAATGGCACACCGCTCATCAGCACCAATTCCGCACCGTTTTCCCCTGTACGAATGCTAACGCTATCTAGCGTATTGGTATCATCACTTTCAGTTTCAAATGTTACCAATTCACGCTGTTTTGCAGAATTTTTATCATTAATCAGCACATCGCCTTGACGGATTAACAACATCAAATTATGCGAACTTGGTATCAAAATTGACACTTCACTATTGGCATCAATGTCCATATCCCACAGATTTATCGGTGAAAAAGTCGTTCCCAAGCCTTTAATAACGCTGATTTTTTGTTCATCTTGAATCATCTCACCTGCAATCACACGCACTTGACCGACCGTTTTTTGGTTTTGGCTTAGGCTTACCACAGGGATGTCTTCATTTGGCAAAAGTTGATATTTGGCGGGCGTGGCTTTGTCTTTGGCAGGTAGATTGACCCACAGTTGCACCATCTCAAAATCGCCACCTGTTTTGCTAAATTCATCAGAATGAAACTCTTCGTGGATAATGCCATTGCCAGCGGTCATCCATTGCACATCGCCTTTTTTGATGATACCGCCACCGCCTGTAGAATCACGGTGAGCGACTTCGCCTTTGTAGGCAATCGTAACCGTTTCAAAGCCTTTGTGTGGGTGCTGTCCCACACCACGTGGGGTGGCTTGATTTGGCACAAAATATTGTGGTGAAGCATAATCTAACATCAAAAATGGGTCGGTGCGTTTGTCGCCGACCATGTGGTTGAACATGGGATTGACGTGAAAACCATCACCCACCCAATGCGGACGTGGCGCAGTGTGGACGTGTTCAACTTGACGAATGTTCATCTTTTTTCCTTATTTAAAAAACGTTAAAATGATAATAAGGTTAAAATGTTTATTTTCAAGTTTTATTTGTTAAAAAATATTTATTCTTAAGTTTTGTTAATAATAAAACTAAAAAAGGATTTATCAATTTGACAAATCCTTTTTTCTTTTTTCACAAAATCTTAAAAATGATAATTAAATCCAATTATGGTTTTGCTGTCTAAACGGTTGTCTACCATTGGGCTATTTTTTTGTTCATCGCTGAGATATTCTAGTGATTGGCTGACAAAACCGCTCCATTTTGGGTTAAAGGCGTAACTGGCACTGACATTGGCATAGGGGTTGATACTGCTGTCGGCTTGGTAGGCGGTTACGCCTGTGCGAGCTGACTCTTGTTGGCTAATACCGTAATAATATTGGTTATAATCTTTGTTATTCCATTGTACGCCCAATTCTGGGTAGATGGTTAATTGGTTATCCATCAGTTTAAAACGGCTTAGATGGGCAAGTTTGACCGTTGTGCCATCGCTACGCCCTAAAGCATCGGTTTTGGCATGGATTCTAAAGCCACCGTAAGGGGTGATTTTCATATAGCTTGAACCGACCATCACTGACCATTTTCGCTCATCAAGCCCTTTTAAATTGGCAACTGTGCTGTCATCTGGACGAAATTCACGGCTATCATAACCAACTGTCATTCGCCATTCGTTGCTGGCATCTTTGTAGCCATACACGCCTGCTTCTGCCCCTTTAATATACACTCGGTTATTGTCATAAAATGCCTGTGGCATGACGGTAACTTTGTCGTCTTGGTGGTAGGCGTATTGGTTAAATGATGCATTTGCCCCAATGCGTAAGTTACCGTCTGTGGTCGGCAAGCTCTCGGCAAAACTGCCAACTGACAAGGTTAAACCCAGCAATAACAAGGCATTTTTGAAATGAAACATAAAAGTCTCCTAATTGTTTAAAAATTTTCACATTATCGCATAAATTGATAACAAAATAACCCATTTTTGCAAATTTTTCGTGAAACTTTTTGATGTGTTTGAAAAAAATTTAAGTTGTAGATTTTTATAAAATGTTATATTATAACAATTCTTTTTTGATGAAACGCTTTTTTACATTTTAAACAAAAAACTTTACAAAGGTGCATGATGTCAATTTTCACACAAACATACAATAAAACATTGCGTTATACAACATTGGGTAAATTTTTTGGGTTGGCAACTGTTGGTTTGACAACGTTGGCATTGACAGCTTGTAACCAAAGTAACCAAACGGCACAAGCCCCAAATGCTGAAAAAAGCGAAACCGCTTCTGTCGCTACAACCAATACAGGCGAAAAAATCACCGCTTATACATCTACCAACGTTTGGGGTTCTATTATTCAAGCGGTTGGCGGTGAAAATGTGGACGTGGTGATTGCGGTGAATGACGCAAGCCAAGACCCACACGACTATCAAGCCACCGCACAGGATAAATTAAACATCAGCAAAGCCAAATTGGTGCTAGTCAATGGCGGTGGCTATGATGACTGGGCGACCAGCCTTGCCAAATCGGTGGATAATAAACCTGTGATTATCAATGCGGTGGATTTGTCAGGCTTAAAACCTGCCGATGAACACGAGCATGAAGACAAACACGAACACGAGCATGAGCATAAAAAAGACCATGACCACGCCCATCATCACCATCATGGTGATTTTAATGAACACGTCTTTTTTTCGTTAGATACTGCCAAAAAAGTTGCCGAAGCGGTTGCTAATCAGCTTGCCAACAGCGACCCAACGCACAAAGCCACTTATGAGCAAAATGCCAAAGATTTTATTGGTAAAATCAATGCATTACAAACGACTGCCAAAATGGTCGGTAATGGCAAAAATATCAACGCCTTTGCCACCGAGCCTGTGATTGGCTATTTGCTTGATGATATGGGGATTAAAAATATCACGCCAACCGCCTATATTGAGCAGTCAGAAACGGACGCAGGCGTGTCGGTGAAAGTGCTAAATGACACCAAAACCTTGCTCCAAAACAAACAAGCCCAAGTGTTAATCGTCAATGCCCAAACCGAAGATGCGACATCAAAACAATTGGTTGAAATCGCCAAAAATACAGGCGTGCCAACTGTTTCGGTGTACGAAACTTTCCCAACGGGCGTGAATAATTACATTGACTTTATGACAAAAACCATTGATGACTTTGCCAAAGCCGTTCACAACACACCTGCGACCGCAAGCATAGCGACAGCTTCAACCGCCATCGCTTCAACGGCAAGTAGCACAAAATAAGGTTGTTATGGATTTACGCAATCATTTTGTCAAAACAGCACAAACCAAACCTTTGGTTTATCGTGATAAATCTTGCCAAAAATGTGAAAAATTGTTAAACGTGAGCAATGCCACCATGAAATTGGGGCAACGCTTGCTTTGGCAAGATGTCAATTTTGACATTTTTACGGGGGAATTTGTGGCGTTGCTTGGGGCAAATGGCACAGGTAAAACCACGCTATTTCACAGTGTTTTGGGTTTAAACACTTTGACAAATGGCAAAATCAATTTGGCAAACCAAATAAAAATCGGCTATGTCCCACAACTGAAAAACTTTGACCCCAAACTGCCAATTCGCGGGCGAGATTTGGTAAAACTGGGACTTGATGGCGGTTATTATTTGTTTGGTTGTTTTGACCCAAAAAAAACTTTTGGCAAATATTATCTATCGCCAAAACAAAAAAAATACCTGATTGACAAAGCGATTGACGAAGTGGGCGGGCATGAGTTTGCTGATATTCCGTTACATTTGTTATCAGGCGGTGAACAGCAACGTATGCGAATTGCTCAAGCCTTGGTCGCCGAGCCTGATTTGTTGTTGATGGACGAGCCGTTGTTAAGCCTTGATGTCGCAAGTCAATATGTCGTGTGTGATATTTTGTCGCACCGTCAGCAGTGTCATAGCACGGCGATTTTGATGATTAGCCATGAGTTAGCACCGATTATTCCCTTGACAAATAAAGTTATTTTGTTAAAAGACAATCAAGCGATGGTCGGTGGTCATGAATTATTTGAGCAATACAAATAAAAAATATTTTAGCTATTTTAAATAAAATTAGGGGTTTCATGTTACTTACATCGCTTGATATGGTGATTAATTTTGACAATTTTGCTCAATTATTGCCGTTGGTCTATTCATCTATCATCGCAGCGATGATTTTGGGCGTGTTGGCAGGCTTGATAGGACCGATGATACAGGCTCGTGATATGGCGTTTGCAGTGCATGGCACGGCAGAGCTTTCTTTTGCAGGGGCGGCGTGTGCCTTGTGGCTTGGTACTTCGGTAACGATGGGGGCGGTGATTGGTTCGGTGATTGCGGGGACGATTTTGGCAATCATGGGGCTTGATGGTAAAAATCGCAACTCGCTTATCGGCATTATGCTACCGTTTGGGCTTGGGCTTGGCGTGTTGTTTTTATCGTTGTATCAAGGGCGTTCATCAAACAAATTTGGGCTTTTAACAGGACAAATCGTTGCGGTAACACCTGCGGATTTGCAAGCGATGCTGATTGTCGCTGGCATTGTGTTTGTGGTGATGGCGATATTTGGTCGGCGAATGTTTTTTTCAGCGATTGACCCACAGATTGCCACCGCACAACACATTTCTTTAAAATGGCTGTCGCTGTTGTTTATGTTGATATTAAGCCTTGTGGTGGCGGTGAGTGTGCAACTGGTTGGGGCGTTGTTGTTGTTATCGTTGCTGATAACGCCGACAGCGGCAGCTTCGCAAGTTACGGCTCGTCCTGTACTGATTTATGGTTTGTCTATGCTGTTTGCGATGGTCGCTGGCGTGGGTGGAATTTTGTTGTCGCTTGGACCGGGCTTGCCGATTTCGCCATATATCACGACCATTTCCTTTTTGATTTATTTGTTGTGTTTGGCAATTGGGTTTTTTAGAAAAAAATCGGGCTGGCAACGGCGACATTCTACTGTACAAAAACCGAATTACTGTATGGATAAAGTTTAGGTTAATAAAGTCATAGCGGAATTGCCTGTTGTAATACATTGTCCAAACCTTGTGCCACCGAACCAAAAATGCGTGGATTGGTGGCACTGTGAGCCGTGATAATGGTGTAAATATCTTGGTGATATTGTTTTAAAATTTCGCTAGGTTTTATTGTTTTCACTGACGAATTTCTCCATGCCCAAACACTACCCATTTTTGCGATGTCAAGCCATGCAAGCCCACAGGCCTACGAGCGTGGATTTTGTCTGTAGAAATACCAATCTCCGCCCCAAGCCCATATTCAAAACCATCGGCAAAACGAGTGGACGCATTGATCATTACGCTACTAGAATCCACTTCACGCAAAAACTGCAACGACTTGGCATAATCATTGGTCAAAATCGCATCAGTATGGTGCGAACCGTGTCGGTTAATGTGGGCAATTGCTTCATTCATATCCGCCACGATTTTTACCGCCAAAATCGGTGCAAGATATTCCGTATCCCAATCTTCTTCGGTAGCTTTGCTAATATGAGATTGTAGTTTTTCTTCATTTTGTAAAATTGACAAACTTTGTTCACAAACTCGCAGTTGCATGGCGTTATCTTGATTGACTAAGGCATGGGCGATTTTTGGTAAAAAATCGTTGGCAATAGCGTTATCAATCAATAAAGTTTCGGTCGTATTACAAGGTGCGTAACGTTGCGTTTTGGCATTCACGCATACTGTTATCGCCATGTCAAAATTGGCAGATTGCTCAATATAAGTATGGCAATTTCCGTCCAAATGCTTAATCACAGGGATTTTCGCTTCATTGCTAATGCGTTCAATCAAGCCTTTTCCGCCACGAGGGATAATCACGTCCACAAATTCGCTCATGGTAATCAGTTCGCCCACAGCCGAACGGTCGGTGGTTTCTATCACTTGCACAGCCGATTTTGGCAAGCCTGCCTGCTCAAGTCCGTCCTGCACGCATTTGGCAAGGGCTTGATTAGAAAAAAATGCTTCCGAACCGCCACGCAAAATAATCGCATTGCTAGATTTCAACGCAAGGCTAGATGCTTCAATGGTTACGTTCGGACGGCTTTCGTAAATCATGCCGACCACGCCAAGCGGTACACGCATTTTGCCAAGCTGAATACCGCTAGGACGATAGGTCATGTCAGTGATTTCGCCAATTGGGTCTGGCAAGGCGACCACATCTTTTAAGCCTTGTAACATGGTGTCAAAGCGGCTGTCGGTCAATTCTAAGCGGTCAAGCAAGGCGGTATCTAGCCCTTTTTCTCGTCCATTTTGCAAATCTTGTTGATTTGCTGACATAATTTGGTTTTTTTGGGTTTTTAATTGTTCAAAAATCGCCAATAAGGCGTTATTTTTTTGTTCGGTGGTGGCACGAGCGAGCAAGGCGGACGCTTGACGGGCGTTTTTGCCAAGATTTTGCATATAATCTGTCATGATTTTTCCTTAAAATTTTTGTAAATCAAATTTTTAAGAAATAATGTCTATATTAGAGCAAATTTGTAGGGTGGGTTAGCCTGTCTTTAATAAATATTATTTCTAAAAATAAATATTTTAGCATTGTACTATAATTTTTTGCATAAAAAAACCGTCAAATTTGTGATAACTTCAACAATTTAACGAATAAAAAATTTGCGTTTTTTGCCAATTTAAGCGAAAATAAGCGGTTAATTTCTTTATTTTGCTTTTATTTGTTTTTTGGAAAAAAATATGTCCACTGAAATGTCAAAATCACAAAAACCCATCGCCCTACAACTCAACGATATTCACAAAAATTTTGGGCATTTAGAAGTATTAAAAGGCGTGTCATTAACCGCCTATGACGGCGATGTTATCAGTATTTTAGGGTCTAGTGGTTCGGGCAAATCAACCCTGTTACGCTGTATCAATCTACTAGAAAATCCATCGCAAGGGCAGATTTTTTTGAGCGGTGAAGAATTAAAACTCAAAAAAGGCAAAACAGGCGATTTAGTCGCAACCGAGCAAAAACAATTAGAAAAATTTCGCTCAAAAATTGGTTTTGTGTTTCAAAGTTTTAACCTTTGGCTACACAAAACCATTTTAGAAAATATCATTGAAGGTCCAACCCAAGTCCAAAAAATCCCTAAAAGTCAAGCAATTAGCGAGGCAGAAGTTTTGTTAAAACGTGTAGGTTTGTTGGATAAAAAAGACGCTTATCCAGAAAACTTGTCTGGTGGACAACGCCAGCGTATCGCCATTGCTCGTGCGTTGGCGATGAAACCGCAAGTATTGTTGTTTGACGAGCCGACTTCCGCCCTTGATCCAGAATTGGTGAATGAAGTGCTTGCGGTAATGAAATCTTTGGCAGAAGAAGGTCGCACCATGTTAATCGTAACCCACGAAATGCGGTTCGCTCGTGATGTGTCAAGCCAAGTGGTGTTTTTACATCAAGGTAAAATTGAAGAAATCGGTACACCAAGTGAAGTATTTGATAACCCAAAATCGCAGCGTGTCAAAGACTTTATGGCAAGTCATCAAGGTTAATTTAACATTTTTTTAAGAAAAACCCCACAAAAACATAAGGCAAATCATGTTATCAGAACAGTTTTCTATCGTGATTGACACTCGTTGGTGTTTGGACGAATTGTTAAAAGCAGGGCATATTGACCAACGTGATTATAACTTGGTTTTAACGAGCAATCGCCCAAATTTGCACCCTTTACAAGTGATTGCTGGTTTTAATTTGACCGATAAAAAAACCGCTCAGCCTTTGACTTTGGATAAGTTAAACCGCTGGCTTGCTGATTTTGCCAAAGTGGATTATGTGCGGATTGACCCATTAAAAGTTGATGTGCCGTCTGTTACCGCCATTATGTCGTTTGAATATGCCAAATCACAGTATATTTTGCCTGTGGCAGTCAATGATGATAACGTGGTGATTGGCACAGACCAGCCGTTATTTTTTGATTGGCGACAAAACATTGAACATATTGTCAAACCAAAAACCATCAAAACGGTGCTGATTAGCCCAGACCAAATCAACCGCTACCGCCAAGAATTTTATCAAGTAACCAAAGCCATCGCAGGGGCGAATAACAGCCAAAAACGTGCCGAAGCGGACGTAACCAATGTTGAAGCCTTGTTACAACTTGGCAATATTGAAAATCCTGATGCCAACGACCATCACATCGTCAAAGTGGTGGATTGGTTACTGCAATACGCTTTTGACCAGCGAGCCAGTGACATTCACCTTGAGCCACGCCGAGAAACTGGCAAAGTGCGATTTCGCATTGATGGCGTGTTACACACCGTGTATGAAATGCCTGCTGGTATTATGACGGCAGTGGTCGCTCGGATAAAGATTTTGGGACGTTTAAACGTTGCTGAAAAACGCAAACCGCAAGACGGACGACTAAAAACTCGCACGCCCAAAGGATTAGAAACCGAACTGCGACTGTCCACCATGCCGACTGCGTTTGGTGAAAAATTGGTCATGCGTGTGTTTGACCCTGATGTGTTGGTGCGTTCGTTTCAACAGCTTGGTTTAACTGGGCGTGATTTGCAAAAATGGCATGAAATGACCGCTCAGCCCAACGGCATTATTTTGGTAACAGGCTCGACAGGCTCTGGTAAAACGACCACGCTTTATAGTACCTTAAAACAATTGGCGACTGATGAAGTGAACGTATGTACCATTGAAGACCCCATTGAAATGGTAGAACCTGCCTTTAACCAAATGCAAGTGCAAGCCAATATTGATTTAAATTTTGCTGATGGGATTCGCTCGCTTATGCGTCAAGACCCTGATATCATCATGGTAGGTGAGATTCGGGATACCGAAACGGCAGACATGGCGGTGCAGGCGAGTTTGACAGGGCATTTGGTGTTGTCCACTTTGCACACCAATGATGCACCGAGTTCTTTGACACGTTTGCATGATTTGGGCGTTGCACCGTTTTTGACATCGGCAACGATTTTGGGCGTGATGGCTCAACGCCTTGTGCGAACGCTTTGCCCACATTGCAAAACCCAAAAACCGATTAGCGATATTGAAAAACAAACTTGGCATGAACTCACAACCCCTTGGAAAGCCCAAGCCCCAGAGATGATACCGTACCCAGTCGGCTGTGAGCAATGCCGAAATACAGGCTATATGGGGCGTGTGGGTTTGTACGAAATTATGGTGTTAAATAATGAGCTAAAACGGCTGATTAGCGAAGGGGCAAATCTGAACACTTTAACTCAAAAAGCCTATCAAGACGGCTTGCAACCGTTACGCTTAGCAGGGGCAAAAAAAGTTGCCGAAGGGATAACTACCTTTGAAGAGATTTTAAAAGTTGTGCCATTGCATTAAAAAATTGCAAAATGATGACAATTTTTGTATAATAAAGCTGTCTGGAATATTCGCCAGTCTATGATAATACCTGAGCTGATAATTTACTTTAGGGTATGCGTTCTAATCATTTGTTGTGTATGCCTGCACCTTTTGGGTGTATCAGGAAACCTTAAGAATGGTTGCGAAACCCACCTTTGAACATCACAGTTCATGGGTTCACATAGACAGCGATATTCTGGATTTTTTTATGTCTATATTGTTTAAATATTTTAATTTATATTTTTATTATATTTAAAATATTTAACTGTATTCATGCTTTCATGAATATTTGCCATATAATTTTATAAATTTAGATGGATTAAAATGTTGTGTTTTTGTTAAAATATGCTTTTCTTTTTTATCATGAGGTTATTTATGAAAAGCCAAGTTATCAAAAACCAAGCTAAACTTTCTAGTTTAGCCATTGCATTATCGGCTGTGAGCGTTGTCGCATTTGCCAATGATAGCACTGAGCCAACTGCTACTTTACCAGAAATTACCATTACTGCCACTCGTACCCCACTTGCGACTAAAAACACCATCGCACAGATGACTGTGATTGATGAAGAAGATTTGAAACGCTATCAAGGGGAAAGCGTGCTTGATGTGTTGCGTCATCAAGGTGGGTTTTATATTACACAAAATGGGGGTGACGGTACATCTGGTGGCGTGCGTTTGCGTGGTTACAATAGTAATGCTGTACTTGTGTTAATTGATGGTATCCGTTACAGTTCAGCGACCACAGGTAGTCCAGCATTAAGTCTAATCCCTGCCGACCAAATTGACCGTATTGAAGTGCTACATGGTGCGTCAGGTTCTAGCCTTTATGGCTCTGATGCGATGGGCGGTGTGATTCAGATTTTTACCAAAGGGCAAAATGCCAATCAGTCTAACGTTGCATTAACAGTTGGTGCAGGTACACAAGACAGCTATAAAGGACAAATCACAGGGCAATTGGTTAATCAAAACTCAACCTTAAGTCTATCAGCAGGTTATGAAAAAACTGGTGGTATTAACGCAACCAATACCAACAATAGTTATTCATATTATGCAGATAAAGATGGATTTGAATCAAAAAATGCAAGCCTAGTTGCCAAACAACGCCTTAATGACAATATTGATGTCGGTTTAACAGGGTTATACGCTGAATCTACCACAGATTATGACAGCAGTCGATATGATTCTGCTTCAGGGCAAAGTTTGCCATATATCAATACTTATTCTGACCAAAAAAATGGGGCAGTTTCTGCATTTGCTAATGCCAATTATGGCAAATTAACTGCGAATGTTAAATATGGTCAAAGTTTTGATAAGTCAACAGCTTACGATGGTAGTACGCCAACAGGTGGACAGTATGACACCAAGCAACAACAAGCCAATTTACAATTGGGTTATCAATTGCCTATCGGTCAAATCATCGGTGGTTATGAACATTTGAAACAAGAAGTTGATAGTACGAAACCTTATACTGTGGACAATCGCACAGTCAAAAGTGTGTTTGCAGGCTATTTGTTAAATAATGACAAATTTGATGCTCAACTAAACGTCAGAAATGATGATAATTCACAATTTGGCAATGAAACGACTTATAATGTTGGTGGTGCATATCGTATTTTGCCAAACTTGCGTGTCGGTGCGTCTTACGCAACCAATTTTAGAGCCCCAACGTTTAATGATTTATATTTCCCAGGCTCCGAAAATCCTAAACTAAAAGCCGAAACTAGCAAAAACAGTGAAATTTTTGTTGAGCATAGCAATGATTTGCAAAAAACTCGTTTAACCGCTTTTCAATCTGATGTTAAAGATAAATTGAAATGGGTAACGACAGACTTTACCACTTATGCAGGTCAAATGCAAAATATTGATAAAGCAAAAATGCAAGGTATTTCATTAACAAGTGATTGGGCTGTGAATAATACGTTATTCGGTTTAAATTATGATTATTTAGACACAGAAGATAAAACTTCTCATAAGGAATTAACTTATCAGCCAAACCATAAAGGCTTGATTTATGTTGGTTATAAACAATCAAATTATGATGTGCGGGCGGAAGTTCAGCACGTTGGTGAACGTTTTCGTGACACAGCAAACAATAACAGCTTAGATAGCTACACTTTGTTAAATTTGAGCGGTAATTATTATCTAAATCCAAATTTAACCATCAGTAGCCGTCTAAACAACTTAACAGGCGAAGATTACGAAACCGTTTACGGCTACAACCAAAAAGGCGTAAATGCCTTTGTATCAGCGACTTATAAATGGTTCTAATCTAAAATAAACAAAAACCCTTAAAATCAATATTTTAAGGGTTTTTTTATTTGAAAAATTAATCAAAATCCACAGTTATCCAGCCATTTTCCGCCCATTCAGCGATATCGCTAATAGCGACTTGTTGGCGTGTGATATCATCAAAATTTAGCGTTTCACCATTTGCCAAAAGAATTAACAAATTTTTGGTATTGTTATCAAAATCATCATTGTGCAATAACTCACCATTCACAAAAATTTGTTCATCATGATACACAATCCGACTGGCTAAATCTTGGCGAATCACCGCACCATTTTGTAATGCATCAAGGATTTCATCATCATTCATCACATCATCGGCAAGCATTAAATCATATTGGCGTTTGCTCACCGTTTCCATGACCGCCTGTGTAATTAAGGTATCGCCTTGTTCTGATTGCAAAATTTCAATCAATTGGCGTTTGATATCGTCAATGCTTTGTTTTGAAACTTCGCCTACGGTTGTCAAAGGTTGGGCGATTTTTAGCGGAATGGTCAATGTGTCAAAATGCGTTGCCACGTCCGCCAAATTATCCAGCAAGGCTAGAGGAGTCGGACGGCGACAGCCAAATGAAAAAGTCAAACAATCGTCCTGTGCCACGCCAAAATGCGACAAACCTGTCGGCACATACAGCACATCGCCCGCTTCAAGCACTTCATCAAAAATCAGCTCGCCCATGTCGCTTTCGCTCATGATACGAATGGGTTGCCCTTTTTCAAACTGGGTATTTTCATCGCAATAAACGCCCAATTGCCAACGGCGTGAGCCATAGCCTTGAGCCAAAAACACGTCGTAATTGTCATAATGGCGACCGACTGAACCGCCTTTTGGGGCGTAGGATACCATGATGTCATCACGTTGCCATTGTGGGACAAAGTCAAAAGCGTGCCAAAGATTTGCCAACTCTGGCGACCATTGTTCCAAGTTTTGTACCAAAACCGTCCAATGTTCTGGCAGGTTTTTAAAGTCTTTTTCTTTAAATGGCGATGTTTTTAGCGACCATTGGTTATTTTTTTGGGTGATTAAACGTGCGGTTGCATCTTCATCTTGAGCAAGTTCAATGATGTCATCGGGTTCAAACATGCCGATAAGCTGCGGTAAGCCATTTTTAATCAGTAATGGTTTTTTTTGCCAATATTCGTTGATAAATCGTTCGGCGGTGATGTCGGTTGGTAAGCAATAGTTGGTATTCATGGTTTGTTTTCAGTGCTTGTTAATTTCGCAACTTTGCACGAAAATTTATGATGATTTTTTCGTGCAAAGTTTGTCTTTATTTTAGTAAATATTACTCAGTTTTACCAAACCATTTTTCATTGATTTTATTATAAGTACCATCTTGTTTAATTTGTGTAAGACCTGTGTTGATTTTTTGAATTAGTTCGCTATTCCCTTTTTTAAATGCAATGCCTAATTCATTAGTTTGTGCAGAGTTCGTGATATTAAAAGTGCGTAATTTAAGTTCTGGATGCTGTTTAATATAATAATTTAGAACTTTATCATTATTAATAAAGCCATCCGCTTTTTTAGAAGCAATATCTTTTATACCCAAAAAAGTCGTTTTAACTGCTACTAAATTTTCAGGGTTTTTTACTAACGCTTGAGCAGAAGTATAATCTACAGTACCTTTTAAGGCAATCAATTTATACAAACCTATATTATCTTGATTCATTTGCAAACTTTCTGGGTCACTTCTTGTCAAGATGCTTGTTGTATATGATAAATAAGGGTCGCTAAAATCAACAATTTGTTTACGATCATCCGTGATTGAAATACCGGCAATCCACATATCTATTTGGTTTGTCTCTAATGCTTGTGGAAATTGTGCCCAAGGCTTGCTGATGATTTGAATTTGTATGCCAGATTTTTTAGTGATAGCTTCTATTAAATCAATATCATATCCTATAGGCAAACCTTTTTCATCTAATGATGTAAATGGAGAGAAGTTGGAATCAACTGCGACAATATAAGCTTTATCTGCTGGATTTTGAGTTTGCTGAGAGGTTTGAGTATCAGATGGAGCTGTTTCAGTTGATTTTTTTGACTCATTTTGAGAACAGGCTGTAACCAAAATAATTGGTAAAAAAATGAAGTAGTTATTAAGTTTCATAGGAGGTCACCATAGAAATTGAAAATAAAATTATAACTTTTTGATAAACTCTGCTTTTTTTAACCAGAATAAGATTGAAACGTTTTTAAAAGGTTATGTATTATATATTTTTTGTAAATTTTTTTCAACTATTGTCTTGTTCTAATCTGGTAAATAGGTTTATAATTCCACCCAAAAACGCCAAAAACATATCTTTATGAGCGTCCCACATATCGCCCTGTTGCCCATTATAGGCTTCCGCTTGCTTTGGCGACATCGTCATTGCCAACGCCCATTCAATCCATTCATACACCAAACTGGTGGACATATTTAGCATCAACACTAACAAAATCACCTGTTTTTTGCCAATATTTTTAAAATAATGTTGAATAATATCAAAAAACAACCCAAACAAACACAAACCATAACAAAAATGCACCAAACGGTCGTACATATTGCGTTGCCAGCCCATCACCTTATCCAACGAAAAACCAAAAAGCGCCTGCGTCCACTCACTATAAGGCGTATAAGAATACAAATATCTCGCCCCAATAATATGAATGAGCAAAAACAACGTGCCACCGACAAAGGCTTTATCAGACAGTCCAATGGCTTTTTTTAGGTACAAAAAAACGCCGACACAAATCAACGTGCCAGCTTGATGTAACAAATAACTGGGAAAATGTAATGGCTGAATACTGGCTAAAACCACCGCAATCGCCAAAACTGCCAAACAGATTTTGACAGTTTTGCTAAAGGTTTTAGACGGCAAATTGGGTGATAAATTAGACAGCAAAATTGTTATCTTGCACCACTAACAAGGTATCGCCAAGACTAGACAATTTTAAGGTGTTGCCAAAGCGGAATACTTCAATATTCGCCCCTTTTTTGTCTTTATATTCTTGATGACGCAAATAATTATTATGCTCAATCTCAAAACGCACGACACTGTCTAACAAGCTTTCTAACTGCTCAAGGCTAAAAGCGTGCCAATCTAGCTCAATATAAGGGGCAAGGCTACCTGTAACAAAACGTAAGGCATTTGGGGTATTGATAACTTTGGTGGTCATGAGATTTCCTTATAAATGTTGATAAAAATTATTCACATGGTGGATTTAATTTAACAAGATTTTGGTTAAAATTCAACCTGATTTTAGCAAATTAGCGTTCAAAATGATAAAAGTTAAAATTGGTAAATGCTGGCAGGCGTGCCAAGTCGTTTTTCACGAAATACCGATGAATCTTGATAAAAATCTAAATTTTGATTTTGGCAAAACGTTGGAATACCCAAGATTGGCAAGGGTTGAAACATTTTTGAAAACAGCGTTTGTTGTAAAAAAAAGTTTGCCAAAAATATGTCCAATGTTTCACGTTGTTTATCAATTGACATGGCAAAAAAATCATCATCAGCCGAAATCAGCAACACATGGGCGGTGATATTTTTGCGTGGGGTGATGAGTTTTTCTAATAAGGCATGACCGATGGCAAAAAATTGGGTCGTGGTTATGCCATCATGTTGCCAAGCGTTGTCAAATAGGGCGGTTCGCCAGTCAAACTCTTGTAAAGCGGTCAAAATGGTTGGCAAACGGCTAATCACCACGCCACCATTTTCATCAAATAAAGTCAAGGCGTTGCGTAATGGCGTGCGAGAGTTGCTAATGCCGTGGGCTTGAATGTTTTGATCGTGTAATTGGTTAAAAACGGCTTTGGTTTTGGGAAAATTTAGCCAAATCAGACCGTTTAACAGGTCGTGAAAATTGTTTCTGGTGGGAATGTTGCCTGTATTGGCGATAAAACTTTCGTAAGTGGTTTGCGGTGGTAAGTCATCTTGAGCAACAAATTTAATCGGTTTTTGTTGGTAGTTTTTGAAATTTTTATCAATATTTGTTTGGTAGATGGCTTGATTTAACAGTTCAAATATATTGGCAAATTGATTGTCAAAAAATGCGTTGGGTATGGCTAAAGTCTGATACCATTTTTGGCAAAAGTCAATTTGATGTAAAAAATCAGATGATGGGTTGTGTGCTGTCATGTTTTTTTGTAATTTTGTGCTTTTTTTTGAGATAAAAATTTTGTTTCACTGTTATTTTGTTGTAAACTATGCGGCAATATCTTTTTATTATATTGTTAAGGAATTATTTATGTCAAATATTAAATTGACTGCATTGCGTACACCACTTGCGTTGACGGTGTCAGGTTTGTTGTTGTCAGCGTGTGGCAGTACGCCAACGGTGAATAATAGCCAAGTGGCAAACCGTCCTGTGTCGCAACCGATGGTAAATGGTGTGTCGTCAACAAAAGCACAATCAGCACAGCAAAGTGCGGCTTTGTTGGATATGGATAGTTTAGATGAGCTTGAAGGTTTGCTTGAAGCAACCGATATGACAATGGTGGAAAATAGTACGCTGTTGGTACAACAGTACGGTAATTTGTGGGATAGATTGCGTGCCAATTATAAGATGAATAGCAGTTATTATGACCCACGTATTGAGGCACAAAAAAGTTGGTTTATCAGCCGTCAAGATTATTTGAACCGTTTAACCGCTCGTGCTAGCCGATATTTGTATCATACCGTGCGTGAGGCGGAACGCCGTAATATTCCTGCTGAGCTTGCGTTGTTGCCTGTGATTGAAAGCTCGTATGACCCCAATGCGACCAGTAATGCGGATGCGGCAGGTCTTTGGCAGTTTATTCCAAGTACAGGGCGGATTTATGGTTTAAATCAAACATCAACCTTTGATGGTCGCCGTGATGTGATTGAGTCTACTCGTGCTGCCTATGACTTTTTGACCAGTCTTTATAATCAATTTGGTAGTTGGGAATTGGCATTGGCAGCCTATAACGCAGGTCCGGGGCGTGTGAGTTCTGCCATTCGTTATAACCAGTCGCAAGGCTTGCCAACTGATTATTGGTCACTGCGTTTGCCAACAGAAACGATGAATTATGTGCCACGTTTTATGGCTGTCGCCCAAATTATCAAAGACCCGTATTCTTATGGTGTAACCATTCCTGCGATTGCCAATCGTCAGCATTTTCGTAGTGTTCCTGCCAATGTGGGCGTAACGTTATCAGAAGTGAGCAGCTTAACAGGTGTCAGTTACGAAGAATTGCGTGCGTTAAATGGTGGCTTGTTGGCAGGTTCTGTGGATATGTCGGGCCCTAGCCGTGTGTTAATTCCAAACGATGTGAATAACAAAATTGACAGTCAAATTTCTCGTTTGACTGGCAACGGGTTTGCGTCCACTTATACCGCAAGCAATGGCTATGTAACACCAAACACACCAACTAACAATATCCCAACGCCAGTGGTGGTCGGCTCGGGTGATTCTTTATCAGCAACACAAGATGCCTTTAAAAAAAATGAAAAATTACCAACATCAAGTTCAGATTTAGCGGCAATGGCAACCAATATGGTGAAAAATCAGACGACATCATATGTCGCACCAACCGTCAGTAGCGAGCCACCAATTAGTGCCAGTGAGCAAAGACAAATTACCCAAGAAATGCAAACGGCAAACACGTTGCCAACGACATCAGTTGTCGTAACGCCAAATAATACCATTATGCAAGAACCGCCACTATCAGCTGCTGAGCGTGATATGATTGCACAACAAATTGAAGCATCATCGCCACAAGTTTCCCAAGCGATTAACCCAACTGATGGTAATATCAAACTTGATGCCATTCAAACGCAACAGTCTGTCCTAGAAGCCAAAGGCGAAACCAAAAAGTTAAGCTATGACAAGCCAAAAGCAGACAGCAAAAAAACCACAACAACAAAACCTGCCGTACAACGTCCATCAGGCACACGCACTACATACCAGGTTAAAAGTGGTGATACATTGTCTAACATCGCCAGTCGTGCAGGCGTGAACTGGCGTGATATCGCAGATTGGAATCAGATTGACCCGAATGCACCACTATTGGCAGGCTCAACCTTGTACTTGTACAACGCCAAACCAATGGAAGCCAAAGCCACCACGCCAGCCAAACGCCCAAATAGCTATGTGGTACAATCTGGCGACACATTGACAAGCATTGCGGATAAATTTGATTTAAGCGTGGCGGATTTAGCAAAATATAACAACTTGCCAACCAATTACCAAGTTAAAACCAAACAAACGCTTTGGTTAATCCCTGACAAAGTTGCAACGACCAAAGCCACCACTACACAAACCACCGCCAAAAAATACCAAGGTGCAACCAGTAAATACACCGTACAATCAGGCGATACACTGATTGGCATTGCCAACAAGTTGGGCGTATCGGCTGATGATATTGCCGATTTGAATAATGGTGTAAATGCCAACTCAAAACTGCAACGTGGACAAGTGATTACCGTACCAGCAGGTCAAGCCAAAGCGACTTATGCTTTGACAGGCAAAGGGGTTGATTATACGGTGAAACGTGGCGAAAGTTTAAATGCGATTGCAGATAAATTTGATATCTCAAAAGCCGAATTAGCCGGTGCCAACGGTTTAAAAAGCAATAGCGGTATCCAAGCAGGGCAAAAACTCACCATTCCACAAGCTGGCAAAACCTCCAGTAAAGCGACCACAAAACAAACCGAGAAAGCAGACACCAAAGAGTCAAAACCAGTTAGCAAATACAAAGGTGCAACCGAAAGCTACAGCGTAAAATCTGGCGAAAGCCTAAATAGCCTGTCGGCAAAATATGGCATTTCAGCGACTGATTTGGCAGGATTAAACAATCTAAAAGCCAATGCATCTTTGCAAAAAGGTCAAAAAATCAAAGTGCCAAAATTGACGACAACTTATAAAGTCAAGTCTGGTGATAACTTAATTTCTGTTGCCAAAAAATATGGCATTTCTACCAAAGAGTTGGCAGGCATGAATGATATGACGAGCACCACACAGTTAAAAATCGGTCAAGTTTTGACTGTGCCAAATAAATAATTAACTCATTGATACTGTTTATTTAAAATTGTTTGTTTAAAAAGGTGTGCGACAATGCACGCCTTTTTTGTTTGAGCGTTTGTTTTTGTGTGAATCGCAAAAGTTGTATTTGTGGCTTGTGTTTGGTTTTGGTTCATTATAAAATGTAGGTTTTTGAATACTAAATGTATAATCATTGAGAAATAGCGTGTCTGATAAAAAATTTACTTTTATTGATTTGTTCGCAGGTGTGGGCGGTTTTCATTTTGCGTTAAAGCAATTGGGCGGTGAATGTGTTTTTGCCAGTGAAATTGATGTCAATGCACAAAAAACCTATTTTGCCAATCATGGATTAATGCCTTTTGGCGATATTACTCTAGATGAAACAAAAGCGAAAATTCCGCAACAATTTGATATTTTGTGTGCGGGTTTTCCTTGTCAAGCCTTTTCTATTGCAGGTTATCAAAAAGGCTTTTCTGACAGTCGTGGCACGTTATTTTTTGACATTGAGCAAGTTATTGCAAAACATCGCCCAAACGTTATTTTTTTAGAAAATGTTAAAAATCTAGTTAGCCATGATAAAGGAAATACCTTTAAAGTTATTTTGGATATTTTACAAAATAAGCTAAATTACGAAGTATTTTATCAAGTGTTAAATACGGCTGAATACGCCAATATTCCCCAAAATAGAGAGCGGATTTTTATTATTGCTTTTGATAAAAAGCAAAATTTTGATACAAAAAAATTTAAATTTCCCAACAAAATTGAATTAACAAAAACCATTCATGATATTTTGGAACATGATAAAAAAGATGAAAGATACTATTATCATAAATCAAAATATTATCCGCAACTTTTGGAAGAGATGAAAAACAAAGACACGATTTATCAATGGCGTAGGGTGTATGTTAGAGAAAATAAAAACGGTCAATGCCCAACGCTTACGGCAAATATGGGGACAGGTGGGCATAATGTGCCATTAATTTTAGATGATTTTGGTATTCGTAAATTAACCCCAAAAGAGTGTTTTGCTTTTCAAGGTTATGATGTAAAAAATTTTGTTTTTCCTAATATTGCCGATAGTAAACTGTATATGCAAGCAGGTAATTCGGTTACTATGCCTTTGGTTAAAAAAATCGCAGAAAATATATTGCAGGTGATTTTATGAGCGTTTGGGAAAAATACGACAAAGAACAGCGTAATGAATATATTAAATTTCTTCAAGTTTATGGAGCTTTAACAAACTTATTTCGCCAAAAACAAGGCGATTTAATCCCTTATCTTGATTCTAAATTTCAAGAAACCGTTTTTGCTAGAATTTTTAAAGCAGAAAATGTTGATATTGGTAATACACCACATGATGTTTTATCCGTTTTTGGAGATTTGAGAATCGGAATTGGTTTGAAAACATGGATGAATAGTACGCCATCTTTTCAAAAAGTCATGCAATTAAAAAGCCGTCAATTTGACATTCATTCTCATAAAAACAACTTAGAAGATTTAGCAAACTGTATTTCTTTAATTAAAAATGAAAGAATGCAAGCAGATTATAAAAGGCTTGGTTTGTTAGAAAATGGTAATATTTACCATTATATTACAAGAGATAAAGGAAAATTTTCATTATTTGAATGCGATTATCCGCTGATAGATACGAATAATTTAACGATTATAGATAATACAAAAACTGCATTATTATGGTCAGATGGCAAAAAGCAATATAAATATACTATTGATTTTGCCCCTATAGATGCTTTTGAAGCATTTATGAATAACGAACAAATTATTACAGAAGAATAGGAAACCCCATGTCAGGCAACACTTTTGGAAAAAACTTCACCGTAACCACAGCAGGCGAGTCGCACGGCGTAGGCTTAATGGCAATCGTTGATGGTGTACCGCCAAACATCGCCATCAGCGAAGCGGATTTACAAATTGACCTTGATCGCCGTAAACCGGGTACAAGCAAATTTGCCACCCAACGCCGTGAAGATGACATCGTTGAGATTATCTCTGGCGTGTTTGAAGGCAAAACCACAGGCACACCAATTGGACTACTTATTCGCAACACTAATCAAAAATCCAAAGATTACAGCGACATCAAAGACACCTTTCGCCCCAATCATGCCGACTACACCTACACCATGAAATATGGGTTTAGGGATTATCGTGGCGGTGGGCGTTCGTCCGCTCGTGAAACCGCCATGCGTGTGGCAAGTGGAGCGATTGCCAAAAAGTTTTTATTTGAGCGTTTGGGTGTGCAAATTCGTGGCTATGTAACGCAAATTGGCAACATCAAAGCCAAAGAAGTCCCAGAGCATGAAATTGACTGGGAATTTGTCAATAGCAATCCGTTTTTTTGTGCCGACAAAGACATTTTGCCAGCGTTTGAACGGCTGATTACCGAATGCCGTGAACAAGGCACAAGCGTTGGGGCAAAACTCACCGTACTGGCAACAGGCGTGCCTGTGGGCTTGGGCGAGCCGATTTTTGACAGGCTAGATGCCGACATTGCCCATGCAATGATGAGCATTAATGCGGTCAAAGGCGTGGAAATTGGTGATGGCATGGCAGTTACCGAGCAGTTTGGGCATTTGTCGCAAGATGAGCTTTCATCAAATGGCTTTTTGGCAAATCACTCTGGCGGTATTTTGGGCGGTATTTCTAGCGGTCAGACTATTAAAGTCAGCATGGCATTAAAACCAACGTCCAGCATTACCACCGCAGGACAAAGCATTGATATTTATGGCAATACGGTGCAAATGCTCACCAAAGGGCGACATGACCCATGTGTGGGCGTGCGAGCCACACCGATTGCCGAAGCCATGATGGCAATGGTGCTTGCCGACCATTATTTACGCCACCGTGGACAAAATGCCGATGTTGTGCCACCGATTGCACCGATTGAGTAACAAGGTTTAATTTTGGATGCTTAATCCGCAGGACAATCAACACTACCAAATTTGGCAAAATCAGCTGCTTGCCGAGTTAGGCGTTACGCGTTGGGCGAGTCAAGATAGCCCTGTGATTGAGCTAACTTTAGAACAGCTTGCCGATAGTCTTGAGCCGTTTTTTGAGCCGATAGATTGGCAAAAAACCAATGACGAACCACATAACGAAGCGTTTTTTTATTTAGATGAGCCACATCATGATAGCTATCAAATTAATGAATTAGCAGATGACGAAATAGATGAACCAGATGTTAATACTGCTAAAATCATTGATAAATTTAGCTTACAGGCTTTGATATTTCGTGATTGGATAATTTTGGCAGATACTGATGTGTTAATCAAAAATGACAAACAGCTACAACTTTGGCAAAATATCGCCAAAAATTTGCATTTAACACCGCAAGATTTCACATTTCCATTACTTTCACACCAAAGTGATGGTTTTGTATCAATGATGACACAAGAACAAATGTGTACAGATGTATTGGCGTTGGCAATGTTTGAAGGCTTTGTTTGTCGTTTTAATCAAAATAATGTCAATCAAAAAAACAATGCTCCACGCAAAATCGGCTGTGTTACACCATTACCCAATGTTTTTAACACATTGGAAATTAAATCATTAGTTTCGTTAAATACAATGTTAAAAAATAGCAAACAAAAAGGCATTTTTTGGCAAAGTTTATTGTAAGTTTTTACCCAATAATTTTTTATTCAACATTTTTTTACGCAACAAAAGGAAAAAAGTTATGTTTGACAAACGTGTTCACAATTTTTGTGCAGGCCCTGCCACCATGCCAACAGCGGTGCTTGAAAAAGCACAAGCCGAGCTGTTAAATTGGAAAAATGGTGGTTCATCAGTGATGGAAATCAGCCATCGCAGTATCGCTTTTATGGAAATTGCCAAAAAAGCTGAGCAAGATTTACGCACTTTGATGAAAATTCCAGATAATTATAAAGTCTTATTTTTACAAGGTGGGGCGAGCCTGCAGTTTTCAACAATTCCGATGAATTTGTTACATGGCACAGCCGATTATTTAGAAACAGGGACTTGGTCAAAAAAAGCCCTAACCGAAGCCAAACGCTACGAAGAAGCAGGGCTGGGCAAAATTAATGTGGTCGCTTCATCAAAAGATAGCAACTACACCACCGTGCCAGACCGCGCTACTTGGCAGTTGTCAGACGGTGCGGATTATTTTCATTATTGCCCGAATGAGACCATTCATGGCGTGACGCTGTTTGACGTGCCAGACGTGGACGCACCGATTATTGCGGATATGTCGTCCAATATTTTGTCAAGTCCGATTGATGTGAGCAAATTTGGCATGATTTATGCGGGGGCTCAAAAAAATATTGGACCTGCGGGTTTGACGATTGTGATTATTCGTGAAGATTTGTTGGGTAAAGCCAATGCGATTTGTCCAAATACCCAAAATTATCTCAATCAAGCAGAAAATGATTCTATGCTAAATACACCACCAACATTTGCTTGGTATTTGTCAGGTTTGGTATTTGAATGGTTATTAGAACAAGGTGGCGTGGAAGCGATTTATCAACAAAACCTTGAAAAAGCCAAACGTTTGTATGATTTTATTGATAATAGCGATTTTTACCAAAATCCTGTTGATAAAAAATACCGTTCTATCATGAATATTCCGTTCACACTGGCAAATAGTGAGCTTGATAAAACTTTCTTAGAACAAGCGACTAACGCAGGACTTTTGAACTTAAAAGGTCATAAGAGTGTGGGCGGTATGCGTGCAAGTATCTATAATGCTGTTGATTTGACAGCGATTAATGATTTAATCGGATTTATGCAACAGTTTGAGAAAAATAGCGTTTGATTTTTGTAACAAATTTGTTACAATGGCAATAAAAGGTAATATAATCTTTTGTTGCCAATCTTTTTTAAATAATTAACAAAATTTTATAGGTTGGTGTTGATACTTTTACAACATTAGGAGAGATGCTATGTTGAAAAATTTTTTTACTAAAACGATAATGAGCGTTATGATGCTCTCTATAAGTGTGAGCGGTTTTTCGACATCAACCTATCGTGTGAAAACAGGTGATACATTGGGCAGTATTGCTTTACAATATAACGTTAGCCAACAAAAGTTGATGGATATAAACAACATTAAATCACCTGATAGCATTCGGACAGGGGATTTGTTGCTTATCAATGATAGTACAGCACGAATTTATACAGGGGCGACAACCAGTTATACTGTGCAACGTGGCGATAATCTTAGCACTATTGTAAAAAAATATGACACCACGCCAACTGTTCTTGCTGAATTAAATCCAAGTTTGAATGCCAATTTTGACCAAATTCGTGTGGGGCAAATTTTGGTCGTGCCTGCGGTAACAACGACAACCACATCTGTACCAGCCAAAAAATTTACAGGCAGAAATATTGCTTATACTGTCAAAAAAGGTGATACATTTTTGGGCATTGCCAATCGTTATAATATTAAAGCCATTGAGTTGGCAAAAGTGAACAACGTTGACGTTTTGTACAAAGTAAAAGAGGGTGAAACACTTTACGTACCAGAAGTTGAAGCCAGTTTGCGAGATTTGGTAGAAAAAAAGACGACCGAAGGAGAAGCGAGCGTTAAAACAAATAAAACAACCACACCCAAAGCCACTACAACAAAAACCACAACGACTAAAACAACAAATACCACATCAAAAACTGCCAAACCAACGACATTACCGCTTAAATTAGACAGCGTCAAATATGTTGTAAAACCGGGAGACACATTGGGCGGTGTGGCAAATAGAAATAATGTTACCTTGGGTACATTGGCAGAGTTTAACCACTTAAAAACAGACAGTTTGTTAAAAATAGGTCAAGTATTGTACATTCCTGTGCCTGTGGTTAAATAATCATATACTAAAGTCTTGCACTCAACGAAACAAAAAGGCGTTATTGATACGCCTTTTTTATTGCTAATCAAATGATTCTTTGTTCATGTCATCGCTAAACGGCGTGTCATTGGTTGGCAGTTTGTAATCTTCGTTTGCCCACGCCCCCAAATCAATCAGTTTGCAACGCTCGCTACAAAATGGTTTAAACGGATTATTTTGCCAAGTGGTCAATTTTTTGCAATGCGGACAGGGGTATTGTTGGATTGTTTCGGTCGTCATAAGTTTTAATTTTGAAAAAATGGATAAAAAGGTTAAAATGTTGCGTTAAAATTGCTATTATAACACTTTTTTGCCGAGCCAAACCAATGACTTTTAACCATCAATTTTCACGCTTGTTTCAACTTGACAAAATTCAGCCACCCAGAGATTTTTTGCCGATGTCGTCCGATTTTTGGCAAATAAATGTTAATAATATTTGTTTGGAAATTGGGGCAGGCAAGGGCAAGCACGCTTTACAATTTGCCAAAAACAATCCAAATTTTCAACTGATTGCTATTGAACGCACCGAACAAAAATTTGTCGCCATGCAAAAAGTTGCCAATGCCGAAACATTCGCCAATTTGACGGTAATTCATGCCGATGCGGTGGCTTGGGCGGTGCATGGTGTGCCAAAGCAAAGTTTGGCACAGATTTTTATTTTATACCCCAATCCAGAACCGCACAATCCAAACCAACGCTGGCTGAATATGCCGTTTTTTGAGTTTTTGTTATCACGGTTACAGCCCAATGGCAAAATCACGTTGGCGAGCAATATCGCTGATTATATTGATGAGGCGTATCAAAAATCGGTGGACATTTGGCAATTGCCAACGCTCAAAAGTCAAGTGCCGACCGATAGCGAACGCACGCATTTTGAGGTGAAATATTTGGCTCGTGGTGAGACGTGTTGGCAGTTGGATATTACCAAACCGAGCGATTATTGTACTCGGTTTGATGATGTTTGAATAAGTTGGTCGTTTTAACTACAACAAATTAATCAATTCATTCACTTCTTGCTCATTGGTCGCCCAGTCGGTGGCAATCCGCACAACTTTTGATTGAATTTTGCCACAATAAACAAGCAATTTTAAACAATTTATGCTATAATGTCGCTTTTTAATTTTGCCATATTTTGACAAAATTTTTCTCATATTTAAAGCGTATTTTTAAACATTTTTTAAAAATATTTTAAAAACGTTTTGTAGTAAATTTGCACAAAAAATTGGTTAAACAAGTTGTTAAAACAATTTAAGGAACGCACATGATCACCGACTCAATCAGCCCCATTGGCATTGTAGATGAACTTAAACAATCCTATCTTGACTATGCCATGAGCGTCATTGTTTCTCGTGCGTTGCCCGATGTGCGAGACGGCTTAAAACCTGTGCATCGCCGTGTCATGTACGCCATGCACGAGCTGTCAAACGATTATAACAAACCCTACAAAAAATCTGCCCGTGTCGTGGGCGATGTCATAGGTAAATACCACCCGCATGGCGACACAGCCGTTTATGATGCGATTGTCCGCCTTGCTCAGCCGTTTTCTATGCGTTATATGCTGGTTGATGGTCAAGGGAATTTTGGCTCGGTGGACGATGACCCACCTGCGGCGATGCGTTATACCGAAGTGCGTATGCAAAAACTCACGCACCAAATGCTTGCCGACCTTGACAAAGATACGGTGGATTGGGAGCCGAACTATGACGGCTCGGAGCAGATGCCATCTGTGTTGCCTGCTCGTATTCCAAACCTGCTTGTCAATGGAGCGACAGGGATTGCGGTCGGTATGGCGACCAACATGGCACCGCACAATTTGACCGAAGTTATCAATGCTTGTTTAGCCTATGCCGACAATCCGCAGATTACAGGCGAAGGCTTAATGCAGCATATTTCGGGTCCTGATTTTCCGACAGGCGGTATTATTTATGGGCGTAGCGGTATTGTGGACGCTTATCGCACAGGTAAAGGGCGTTTGCATTTGCGTGGGAAATATCATATTGAAAATATGGCGGCAAGCGGTGCAAATAAAGACCGTGAACGCATTGTGTTTACCGAAATTCCGTATCAAACCAACAAGGCAAAATTGATTGAAAAAATTGCCGAATTGGTGCGTGATAAAAAATTAGAAGGCATTAGCGAAATTCGTGATGAATCCGATAAAGACGGTATGCGAATTGCCATTGATTTAAAACGTGGCGAAAATGCCGAAGTGATTGTCAATAATTTGTTTTTGCAAACACCGCTAGAATCTAGCTTTAGCATTAATATGGTTGCTCTTGATGAAGGTCAGCCAAAAATGATGACTTTGCGAGATTTAATCGCCGCCTTTATCCGTCATCGCCAAGAAGTCGTGACTCGTAGAACAATTTTTGAACTCAAAAAAGCGTTGACTCGTGGACATTTGTTGGAAGGTTTAACGATTGCCCTTGCCAATATTGATGAAATTATTGAAACGATTAAAAAATCGCAAAACCGCCAAGAAGCTCGTGATAATTTGTTAGCAAATGTTTGGCAATCGGGTGGCGTGATTGCCATGCTTGAGTCAGCAGGTAGCAGTTCAATTCGCCCAGAAATTATTGAAGGCGAAGACCTAAACGCACCGTTTGGTTTGATTAACAATAATACTAAATACCGCCTATCACCTGACCAAGTCAATGCGATTTTGGATATGCAATTGCATAAATTGACAGGATTAGAACAAGGTAAAATTCAAGACGAATTTAAAGAAATTTTGGCGTTGATTGCTGAACTACAAAGCATTTTGGCGAATTTTGACAAACTTATGCAAGTAATTAAAGATGAATTAAACGAAATTTTGGCAAATTATGGCGATGAGCGTAAGACGGAAATCGTGGATAGCCGTAGCGACTTTAGCCGTGCCGATTTAATCCCAGAACAGACCATTGTTTTGACGGTTTCTCGCACAGGTTACGCCAAAACGCAACCGATTACCGATTATGTCGCCCAAAAACGTGGTGGTAAAGGCAAATCCGCCACCGCCATGAAAGAAGATGACGTGATTGACCACATGGTCGTAACATCTACGCACAATCATGTGATGATTTTTACTGACCGTGGGCGTGTGTTTGGCTTGCAAGCGTTTGAAGTGCCGATTGCGTCTCGTGGCTCTCGTGGTCGTCCGCTTGTCAATCTGATTTCGCTAGATAGTGATGAGAAAGTAACCGCTATTTTGCCAATTACCGAAGACAATAAAGAAAACGAAAATAGTTTTGTATTCTTTGCCACCGCATCAGGTATGGTAAAACGTGTACAACTTTCGCAGTTTAAAAACTTGCGTTCAAACGGCTTAAAAGCCCTAGATTTAAACGATGGTGATACGCTAATTGGCGTGGCGATTACCGATGGTGAGCAACAAATCATGTTGTTTAGCAATGAAGGTAAAGCCATTCGTTTTGACGAGCAAAAAATCCGTGCGATGGGACGTACCGCCAAAGGCGTGCGTGGTATGCGTGTAACCTTGCTTGCCAATGCAAACCTTGATGAAGAAGATGCTGATATTGACAACGACAATGACACAGACGAAGCCGATGATAGCGTGGTTGCGGTCAGCCGTGTGGTGTCGCTTGTGGTTGCACCAAAAGATGGCGAAGTGCTATGTGCCTGTGAACGTGGTTTTGGCAAACGCACAGCGATTGACGATTTCCCTGTGAAAGGTCGTGGTGGTAAAGGTGTGATTGCAATTAAAACATCAGAGCGTAATGGCGAGTTAGTGCAAGCAATTGCGGTAACTGATGCGGACGATATTGTGTTAATCTCAGACGGTGGTACGCTTGTACGCACACCTGTCGCACAAATCGCCCAAACAGGTCGTAACGCTCAAGGCGTAACCCTAATTCGTTTAATCAATGATGAAAAATTGGTATCAGTCGCTTGTGTGGAAGGCAGTAGCGAAGATGAGGGCGAGCTTTTAGATAGTGAGATTGGTGATGAAAGTGCTGATTTGACAGACGAAAATAACTTAAGTGAAAATGATGAATAATTGCAATTTTTATCGTAAGGTAGGGGCGTATTGAATACGCCCAAAATTGTAAGTTTGTATAATAAGTTTGTATAATAAGTTTGTATAAAAAGTTATTTAAGTTAAAGAACGACAAGTATGCCAAACTCACCATTAGATTTTTTGCTAAAACAGACATTGCTATCATTAGCGAGCAATGTCAATGAGCAATATTTAACCAATGCTGAAAATTTTTTGGCAAAATTTGGCAAAATCGCAAAAAGCGATATTGTACTCACCGAGCCATATCATAACCAAATGACATGGCTTGACTTTTTTGAGCCTATCACTTATCAAAATTTGTTAAATTTAACAAAAAACCTTGAAAATCAAAATGATAGAAATAATTTTGACAAACCGAAAGTTACCTTAGATATTGACATTGTCGCTTTTTTACCAAAAGATTTTAACCAAAATTTTTCACAAATATTAGATGAAAAAAATCAAACTTTTATCCAATTAACACAAGGCTGGCAAGGCGTGGCAAGGCGTTTGCCGTTAGCGGAATATGATAAATTGTGTTTTGATAATTTATGTCAGAACTTACAAAACGCCACTTTGCCTTTACCCCATCTTTAAAAACCTGTATTCATAACATCTTTGCAACAACCCTTATTCATCGTCCAAGCCCAATTTGCTCATACGATAACGAAATGAGCGAAAACTCATACCTAGTTTTTTGGCGGCATTAGTTTTGTTGCCATCGGCTTGACGCAGTGCGGTAACGATAAGACGGCGTTCTTGTTCGTTCAGATATTCTTCCAACCCTTCAGGCGGTAATTCATCAAAGCCAGTACCGTCTGGATACAGTTTATTTGCCAACGACTGCTCTTTTTGAGTGTCTTGCTGATGAGCGATGGACGGCATGATTTTACCAATAATCGGCGGTAGAGTTTGGATAATGCGTTCTGCTCGTTTTGGTGGGGTGATACTCACAGACGTGTTTTGGTTGCTTTGACTACCAAATACACCTGTGGTATAACCAAAAAATCCATGACTTTTAGTAGGTTCGTTTTGCAGTTTTGGCGGTTCGGCTGGCTGTATTGGTGCGATGGGTTTGGTTGTTATCGGTATCACAGGTTCATTGATAACATTGGATAATGTGGTATTTGTTAAATTTTGTTGGGTATCTACATGATTAACAAATGGGCTAGGTGGTTCAATATTTATCGCCAAATTTGTTTCGCTGTTTGCGGTATTTTTTAGGTTCAAATGATGTTCTTCAATCAAATGACCGTCCGATAACGTAATCGCCCTTTCCAAAATATTGCGAAGCTCTCGCACGTTGCCAGAATAGTTGTGTTGTAGCAAGGCTTGTTTGGCGGTGTCGCTTAGGGTGACAGGGTTTTCAAGCCCCCAATCTTTGGCAATCAAGCGCAAAAAATGGTTCGCCAACAGCGGAATATCATCTTTTCGCTCGTTCAAACTGGGTAATTTGACTTCAATCACATTGATACGATAATACAAATCTTGACGAAAATCACCCTTTTCCACCAATTTTGCCAAATCTTTGTGCGTTGCCGATAGTAGGCGAATATCCACAGGGATTTCTTGCGTACCACCAATCGGTCGCACCTTTTTTTCTTGAATGGCACGCAGTAATTTGACCTGCATAGCAAGCGGTAAATCCGCCACTTCATCCAAAAATAACGTGCCACCATTGGCTTGTTGAAATAAACCTTCTTTATCGCTGGTCGCCCCTGTAAAACTGCCCTTTTTATGCCCAAAAAATTCACTTTCCATCAATTCAGACGGAATCGCACCACAGTTGACAGGGACAAAACTGGCAGACGCTCGTGGGCTTAATTCATGAATCAGCTTGGCAACGACTTCTTTACCACTGCCAGATTCGCCCCACAAAAATACGGGGGCTTGGCTACGAGCGAGTTTTTGGATGGTTTGTTTAAGATTGGCAATCGCCACAGACTGACCGATGAGCTTGCCTGCAAATGGGTCTGGCGGTGCGGTATTATTTTGGCTTTGATTGTGTTTGTCTTGGGTGACTTTTAACGCATTTTCAACCAGTTGGCGTAAACGTGGCAACTCTAAAGGCTTACTCACAAAGTCAAACGCCCCCAATTTTAACGCTTCAATCCCCAAATCAATGCTACCATGAGCGGTAATTACCGCCACAGGCGTGTTTGGTTGATGTTCGGTAATGAGTTTGACAATGTCAAGTCCAGAGCCGTCTGGCAGACGCAAATCGGTCAAACAAAAATCAAATTCATGGTTTAAAATAAATTCTTTGGCGGTGGCAAAGTCGTATGCGACCATGCTGTCAATCTGCATTCTTTTTAAAGTCATTTGCATCAATCGGCACAAATCAACTTCATCGTCAATAATCAGAGCTAAAGACATACGCTATTCCTAATTTTTGGTTAAATCGTGGTTAAAATTGTGTCATTATACCATACAATTTTAAACTGATAAAATTTGTCAGTTTGGGTTTTACTAGCGGGCATGACATTGAAAAATAGTGGTTTTTTGTGTAAGATGTATGACAATAAAAGATTAAAATCAAGATAAAACCGTGATAGATAACCCCCCCCCACAGCTATCAACCGCTTTTGAAAATGCGGTTGATGAATATCTTGCTATGTGCGATGAGCTTGGCAAATCACCCAATCAGTCGTTGGTATTTAATGCTTTATCGCGGTATCGGCAGTTACATTTACACTGATTTTTTGGATTTTGCTTAATTTTAACCGTCCATTTGGGCGGTTTTTATTCATAATATGCTAAAATAAACAAATTTTACCAAAATCACCCCCATTTTTAACATAAAAACTAAACAAATTTATGATAAACCAACCAACCAACAACACCCACCCACTTTTAACACCTCTACAAATCGGCAATGAAACCATCGCCAATCGGTTGATACTAGCCCCGATGGCAGGTCGGAATGAATAAAAAATAAAATATATAACTATCAATAAGTTATGAGTGTTTTATAATGTTGTGTTGCAAATTTGGTGCAAAAATAAAGCCGATTGAACAGCCTGATATTTGGCTAAACAATCGGCTTTTATTCAAATAGAGCATTGCATATTTTCCCAATTTCTTTTTGCTTCTTGTCTTTGTTGCTCAAGATAGGGTGCAAAATCCACCAAATTAACAAACCAACCACCACCCCCTGTTTGGAATGCTGGAAAGGGTAATTGGCAGTTTTTCGCTTTTCTTCCTGCTGTTTTTTGGTTCATGTGTGGCAAATAGTCTGCCAGTATAGTTTCTAGTGATACAACTGGGTTTTTGTATCTTAGAAATAACATGGTAGCTATATCAATCTCTGTGTTCATGCTTAATCCCTTATAAAATCTACAATTTTTTCAATTTCATACTTACTACTGATTGTAAAAATACATTCATTCCAGCCGTCATGCGTGCGAAAGATGAATTTGTTACGGTATTTATCAATTTCAATCAGTTGGTTTTGGCTGTCGCAATAAACCAGTTTTGTGTCCAGCGGTTTTTCAATCTTTCGGCTTGTCTGAAAGGGTGAAAACAGCCTTTTAATACAGTTTTTAATAAATTTAAACATTGTCATGCTCCTTTGGTGGCTGTAGCAGTGGTTGCCAGTGTCTGATTTTGTCTGTTTTACCCACCATACCTGCAATATTAACAAACCCTGTATCTTTGCTATATCCACAAGTACACACCATATCACCGTGCTTGTAGCTATTGCGATAAACTAAGACAATATCACCGTCATTCGGCAGTTTATCATTTACATTCACCCAGTTATCCTGTTCTTTGATAACGCTTTTTAGCTTGTCAATTTTGATTTGCACGCAGTTATCGTGTGTGTTTTCGTCAATAACGCTTGCTATCAATGGGGAACGGCTGAATATTCCAGCAGACAGCCGTTGCCCTGTTTTTATCTATAAAAAGTTACATTCACTCGCCCTGCTGGGTGTGCAGTTTCATTTGGTGGCAAACCTTTTTGGGCTTTTCTAATGTTAATTCTGTGATTAGGAATATCTAGTGTGATGTAATTTTCAGCATCATTTACAACTTTGTTTGTAATAGTTATGGTGACCTGAGAACTATCCGTTACCCAATCAGGAATAGTAATAGTTGCCTCATGATAAGCCGTCAATGTGTGATCGCCACCAATTACAGGTATAAAGCCGCCCAAGGTTGCATATGCTGATACTTTCATGCCCCATGGGTTGTGATTATCATGACCAGAATAAGCAGTGTCTAAGTCAATCATAATTACTGATACAGGAGTCTTTACACCACCATTATTCTGACCACCATTCGCCAAAAGCTGTGCTATCTGTTCTTTTAAGACATCAATTTGGCTTTGTAAATGGGTATCGCCATTGGTGCGGTTTTGGATTTCTTGGGTAAGTTTGGTATCAAGGTCGCCCGATGATTGGTTGTTACCACCATTTTGAATGGTAACTTGTATCTCGTTTACTTGGGTGGTTAAGCTATTGACTTTGTCGTCAATTTCTTGGGTCTTTTGTTCTTGCTCTTGGCGTTTTTTATTCAAAAAAGCAGTCCGATTGGCAAGCTGTTGATGAGGGATATTATCAATGCCATCTTCGCCCCCTTCTACGGGGTCGTTAGGTTCAATTAGGTAAATATTTTCTACCCATTCGGTGGTTTCTTTGATTAGTGCCATTGTGCGATTACTCCGTTGTAGCGGACAGCCCCATCGTGGCGGACGGTGCGGTCGTGTTTAAGATTTTTAAGATGAATGCTTGCCAATTTGCACCGCAAGGGGGCAACATCAGCAAGTATAGTGAATTAGAATAGGATTAAGACAAAGTTTCCGTTCGTGGTGAGCTTGTCGAACCTGAGAAGCACTGCTTCGCAAGACGTAGCAAAGCGAAGTGGAAACCGACCTTTCGACAAGCTCAGGGCGAACGGTTTCCTATTTCTAATTTTTTTGATTTGTTTCAAAAATCGTTTTGCGTGATAGCGATGATGTCGCTCTGCATCGTCCATTGCATCTTGGACGTGTTGAAAGTCAAACACTTCTTGGCGTTCACCTTTTCGTACGCAAAACAGTTTAACTTTGTTTTGGTCGAACTGTATTGTGTAATCGTGGCTCATGCCTTCGGCTGCCATTAGATTGCCGTTGTGTTTTTGCCAGTTTAAGTTTTTGATTTCATACATATTTTCTCCGTTTTTTGGGTGCAAAAAGCCATTGCCTATCGTGTGATAGACAAGGTTTTTTTTGGGTTTGGGATTTGGGGTTAGTGGTAGCGAGCTTTTAGGGCGTGGTTATGCTCTATGAGTGTTTTGGCTTCTACCATGCGTTGTTTTGGGTCGGTGGTCGGTATGCGTTGCTCATTGAGTGCGTCATAGACCAAGCCTGTGCTTTTGGTTAGGCGGTGAAAGCGGTTGTTGATTTCGTTGATGAGTTGTCCGATTTCTCGCATTTCGTGGCTGATACGGTTGTATTCTAGTAGTCCGACCATTCGCCATTTGGCGTTGTATTCGCTGTTGTCCTGTTGCGGTGCGATGTTGATTGTGTTGATAAAGTTAATGGCTTTGTCAAAGTCAATCGCTAATAGTTCGTTGTAGCGTGGTATGTCAAAGTGTTCATACATGGCTGTATAAATGGTTTGATAATGTAGGCTGTTGTCTTTGCAACGTTGGGCAATCGCTTGACGGATTGCTTGTTGTTGTTCAATCGAAATGGTGATACGTTCGATTTTTGGTTGTCCGACTTCTTTGTCCAGAATATCTAGCACCCATTGGCGGAATGCTTTGGCGATTTTGGTTTTTGACAACATTGCAACCAAGTGGCAACCACGCAGGGAGAAAATGCGAATTTTAGCATTTTTCATTTGTGGATTAGGAATAAGAGCAGTCATGCTATCGCTAAATTCATCAGCGTTTCTGTCATAGATTTTATTAACTGAACTTTGGTCAGCATAATTAAGAGCTTTTGCCAACTCGCCAGAAGTTAGCCAAATTTGGCTATCAGTTTTAATTGGGGTTAAAGTGATGTTTTGAAAAGTAAGTGCTTTCATCTTGATATACCTTTTTGAGTGGTTAAATTTACCCTTTTTTCTCGTACGGTCAATTTGACCGTGCGGAGTATTTAGGGCGGTAAACGGCTCAAAACCTGTATCAAGGCAGGCGGAATTATTCGTCCGATTGCTCGGCTTATTTCTTCGCACCGTTTACCATAATCAAAAAGGATTAGGCTTTTTATGCAAAAAGCGTATCGGATTAACTTTTTTTAGGCATAAAAAATTCACACTGACGGGGTGATTACCGCTTGATAATAGGCTTTTGAGACCATAGCCTATATTAGCGTTTTTTTTAGCGGTTGTCAAATTGTTTAATCATGTCCTAAAAAATGTCGCTAATTTATCAAATTAAATCAATAAATTAGCGTGGATTTGTGGTTAAAAATGTCAGGCTAAATGTCAAAACGGCACTTCATCGTCCACCGCCCCTGCTTGTGGCATTAACGGCTGTTGCTGTTGTGGGTTCTGCGGTGCGTGCTGTGGGTAGTTTTGATACGCAGGGGGTATTGGCTGACCGTTATTAAACTGTTGTGGTTGTTGTGGGTTCTGCCATTGTTGCTGTTGTTGATTACCCCATTGTTGTTGTGGTTGCTGTTGATTGTTTTGTCCACTACCAACAAAGTCAAATTCATAACCTTTGACCTTTTGGGTGGTGCGTTTTTGCCCTTGTTGGTCTGTCCATTCATCAGATGTAACATTGCCAAACACGACAATTTCATCACCTTTATGAAAATATTTAGCGACCGTTTCGGCTTGTTTTCCCCAAAACTCTACATTATGCCAAGTGGTTTTTTCTTGGCGGTTGCCTTGTTGGTCTATCCAACGTTCGCTTGTTGCTACAGATAGCTTGCAAACCTGCGATTGTCCAACTTGTTTTAATTCAGGCTCTTTACCTAAGCGACCTTTTAGCGTTATTTTTGCAAAACTCATATTATGCTCCAACTAATTCGTTTAAATGTTCATCAAGTGCATTCATGACAATATCAAAACGCTCTTCACCCAGTCTATCTCTGATATCGTATAAATTTTGGCGAAAATCGTCCGCATCGTCCAAAGTTGCATTGCGAATACTAGCCATACAATCATTAAAAATCACTTCGCCACGCTTGTCGGTTAGTGCGTTACGCAATCTGTTCGTATCATCTCCGCATATAGTGATATTTGGATTGTCAATCAATTCTTTAATCTGCAAGCCTACACCATTAACTTGTTCAAGGGTGGTTATTCTTGCGATTTCATCTAGGACTGGCTGTATGTCGTAACAGTCATCTGCCTGTACTGTTTCTGTTGCTTGTACCGTTTCGGTTTTTTGGTTTTTGGCTTTGATACGGTCTTTGATTGACTTTGTGCCTGTGTTTTTGGTGGTTGGCGGTGTTACGTCTTTGGGTTCGGCTGGGCGGTCTTGCTCTTCTTCGGCATAACCCATTCCCTTAATCACATCTGGGAACACATCACGCAATGCGTAACCCCTTGCACGCAGTTTTAGCATACGTTTTGGGTAGTTTATCCAAGGACCTTGTTTGCCAAGTAAGTTTGCTTGTTTGGCATCGTCCATTGAAAAAGTTGATGTAACTTCATCTTCGCCTTTGCGTTTGACCGTGCAAGTTGCGGTTTTGCCGTCATCGCTTAGGGTTTCGTTGATGTATTCAAGCAAACCGCTACCACGCACCAATGCAAGCATGGCATCACCCCAAATAGACGGACGACCATTGATGACTGCGATGTTTTGCATGGCTTGTAGTGGTTTTAAGCCGATTTCCGCTCCCCATTGCATGGCAACAAGGATATTACCTGCTTTACGCTGATAATCCTTTGGCACGATGTCCGAGCTTGCTAAGATTTCGGCTAGTTGCATGGCTTCTTGTAGGTTGCTTGGGGTCATAAAGCCTTGACTTGGGGCGAGTTGTAGTTCATTCATGGTTTTGCTCCTTATTTGATTTTTAGGGTTCTGGTTGGTTTGGCAGTTTTGGTAAATTGGTTAAATCGGTCTGCCAGTTCTGGGTAGGCGTTGAGACAGCCTTTTTTGTCAAACATTTCTCGTCCTTTGCTCGTCTTATAGGTCAGTACGATTTCACCACCAACCGCTAAGTTTTCGTTTTCACCGATAAGATTGATTAACTCAATTTGGGCGTGTTCAATCTCGTTATCCAGTTGTTTGGCTTGGTCTTTTAGCTCAATGTAGCGGTCTATGATAGCGATGTTGTCATCGTCATTTTCGGAGAGTTCAAGCGTGCTATCAGGCAATGCCTTTGCGTATTTGTGCTTTGCGTTGGCAAGGGTTGTCGGTGTTGGCTCTACCCCTGCTAGTACGTTGTTTTCCCAAAAGTCTTTGGCAACGTCTATCATCATGGCGAATAGTTCAGGGTCAAATTTTATGGTGTATTGACGATATTTGTTACCCCCTAACAACAATGCTAAATCGCAAGTTTCAATCCCTGTAATGCCCATGTACCACTGACATTGCAGGTTGTAATGGGTAGGCACTTGGTCGGATTGTTCATCACCCCATTTGTCTTTCATGTATTCGCTTGCGGTTTTGATTTCTAGCAGTTTGTCGGCTATCAATACACCGTCCTTAATGGTTACTTCATTGCCTACCGCTCTATCAATGTTAGCAATGGCAAACTCATATTGGCTATGACGTATCATGCAGTCTAGGGCGACAACTTCGCAGTTATTGCGTTTGGCGTATTCTTTGGCGACCACATCTTCAAGAATTGTTCCCCAGTAGGCAGGTTCGCTCATTTGTTCCGCTACCACTTCTGCCACTTTTTTATGGTAAAGGTCGTAAGCAGTTTTGTATGGGTTTTCGCCCATGATTGCTGAGATGTCAGAGCCACCGATACCGCTTTGGCGAAGTTTTAGCCAGTCTTCACGGCTTAGGTTTTTGGTTGGGATTGCGATTGTCATAGATATGCTCCTTAGTATTTTGTTTGATTTTGTTGTAGCCATGCTTTGTGTTCTTGTACTAGGTCATGGTCTGCTTTGGCTTGTTGCTCCATTGAGTCTATTGCCATGTAGCAAAAAGCTAACATGATGATAAAAACAATAGCAAAAAAGATTGAATCTGATGTTTTCATATCTGCTCCTATGGGTAGGCTACTACACCCTTTTGGTCTAGCTCGTCTAGGTCGTCTAGTTCACAGTTTTTGGCGTACTCATCGTATGCTAGTTTGAAAAGTTGAAATGCCGTTGCATTTGGGTTTTGTCTATGCAACTCACTGATATACACTGTTACGCCAATCTCGTCTTGTAAGATTTTGGCGAATTCCATTGCATCTTCGTTATCGCTCAATGGGAAATTAACCCCATTGCATTTTGCGATTGTTACTTTTTGAAGTATTGCGTAGTTTTTAAACTCTTGATATTTGACAATCAAAGTAAACAAACCTTTGTCAATGTATTTTGTTTTAACATCATTGATTTTGTCGTTAATGTTTGGCATAATATGCTCTCCAGTTGTGAAAATACCCTTGTGATTTAACGGTCTGCAAGGGTATTTTTTTGCCTAAAATTTAACTATTAGGAAAATCCGAATAGTTGTCAGTTAATCCGTCATTGCCCACTTGTTTAAATGGGCAATAGCTGATTAGCTTGCGGTTCTCTGCACCGCTTTACAGCATAAGTAACTAGCTTATGGTTGTATCTGTTTTTATTGAGTTGGTTAAACAATCATCTTGTTTAAGTTAATTATAGTTTACCCAAAGTTAATTACTATGTCAATAAAAAAGTTAATTATAATTTACTTAAATTGTAACCAATTTGTAAACGTGGAATTTTTGGCATAAAAAAAGCCCCAAAAGGGGCGTAAAAAAACCACCGCTAGGGGTGGTTTGACAATGTAATTAGCTAGGCTAGATATCTAGTCTATATTGTTCTCGCTTGATATGTTCTAAGACTTTGATAATCTCATAGGTGGTTTTTAGTTTTCCGTTTTCTTCAGCCTGCAATGTGCGTATCTGGACACTCAGCCAATCGCCTTTGGCAAAGCGTATCTCGCCATTATCCACAGCGGTCAAAAAATCATTATCTAGGATAATCGCTTTTATGCTATTTTGCCCATCATTAAATGTCCATTTATTTTTTTCTTTAAAGGTGATACTTTCTATAACCAATGTTTTTGTTGTTGTATTATCAGTTAATAGCTTGGTGATATTTGTTGGTGCAAAATATGGAAGTTCGGTATCTGTAACGGTTACACTTTGGTTATCTTGCTTGATAAGGCTAAACTGGTCTATGCCTGATTGTTCAAGTGGTTTTAGTGTGTCATATATAGCTTGGCGTACTTCATAATTAATATAAAGCTGATAAACATGGATATTAATGATTTCAACATTTTGATTGAATGTCAGTCTGATGTCATCGCCAACAGGCTCGGCGTGTGTCGGTGCGTTGCCTTTATATTTTTTGATAAGGTGTATCACTAAACCAATAATACCACTAATACCACCTGTAATGCCGAACAGATTAGCCAATGCTGTGGCATTATTACCAGCTAATATATCTCGCATCTGGTCTATAAGATTGACAGCTTGAGTGCTTAATTCTATCTCTATAGAGCCTGATTTGATGTTCCCTATCACATTCAGCGTAGCTGTATATTGACCATCACTGGCTATTTTTGATGTGTATTTTACCAGTTCACTCATTGCCATCAACGCAGGTGCAAGTACTGCAACGTCCATTTCATGGTTTTGCAGTGTTTCACCGTCATATTTTATGGTAAAGTGTTCTTTTGGCATAGTGATTATTTCATCAGATTTGTAGGTCATTGTATTTTACCATGTATGTGTATTATATGCAAAATCACCGCTAAGGTGATTTTATAAAATTTTCTTGATGTTTTTAAAATTTATGGTATAGTAAATGTACTGGAACGGGTAGCATAAGCGTAATTCCTATTCGGCAAAAAGCTCTGATTTTATCAGGGCTTTTTGTTTTTAGGTTAGTTTTTTGATTGTTGGGTTATTTTGAAGTGTGGTTTTCATATGTTCTGCTTGGGCTTTTAACATATTGTAGCGTTCAGATTGTTCTATGCCTTGTGTAATTAGCATGGCATTTAGAAATTCTAGGTTTGCGACTATGGCGTTTTGTAGTGGTGTGGCGGTATCTCTTAGATTGCCTTTTTCACCTGTTTGCTTGTGTTCTTTGGCGGTTTTGCCAAATATTATCATATTTAGCATATCAGCTTCTGTTGCATAGATATTGGCGTGTGCGGATTTGTCAATTTCTAGTAATAGGTTTTGCTGTATAGCATCTGTTTGTAATTTATAGTTGATTTTGGCTAGTTCTCGGTTGGCGTGCCATTCTATTGATTGTGTGTTGTATTCTTGTTCTTTTAGGCGTTGAAATTCTTTGATTAGGTAAAGTTTAAACTCTGGGCTTAACCATGAGCCAAATTCAAAAGCAATGTCTTTATGTGCGTATGTACCGCCATAACGTCCTGCTTTGCTACGGATGCCTATGGCTTGTGTTTGTTCTACCCATTTTGTTGGAGATAGTACAAAGGCATTTGAGCCTGATTGTTGTTTAAACTGGTCGAATTCGACCAGTTTAAAATTTGGGTTGTTAATTTGTTCCCATATTCCCAAAAATAAGAGTGTATCTTTGTTGCGTAGCCAGTTTTTGATGATGTCTGCTGTTTGTTCACCTTTAAATCTTGCCATGTCTGTTAGGCTGATGTAGTCATCATCGTTGATTGTTGATACGCTGATTGGTATTTGGTTTACAGTGATTAATCTATTGTTTGTCATTTGTTTTAATTTCTCCCACGTCTAAAAGTTTCAAATCTGTCAACAGCTACACCAATATTCTTTTATGCTCCACCACAACCCCCACAATCTCAAAATCGGTAAATCGGCTGTCTAGTGTCGGATAAAAGTCATTTAGCGGTACAAGCTGAAAATATTCCTTACCTAGTTTTTCATCATAGCCACAGGGTTTGAATTTTTTGAATGTGGCTTGTTCCTGTCCTGCTACTCGTGCGATGACGTATTGTCCTGCGTTTGGCTTTCTCTCTTGGTCAATGAGTATCATATCGTTTTCGCTGAATAACGGCTCCATGCTATCACCGATAATATTAAGCCAATAGACGATATCGCCATAGTTTTTGTCAGTATAGTATTCGTATTTATCCCATTCATTTTCGCCCATTTCGGTTGGCAATCCTGCCTTTACCCAGTTAATAACTGGGGCTAGTTTTTGTGGTGGTAGGTCGGTATCCACATTGACAAAGCCGATTTCTTTTACTTCGCCTTTGCCTGTTGCGAGCCATTCTGGCGTAGTTTGCAAGGCATTGGCTAATTTTGTTAAATTTGAGCCTGTCGGTTCGGCTTCGCCTTTACGCCATTTTCCTGCTGAAACTTTACTTACGCCAACGATTTTACCAACATCAACATCAGATAAGTTTAAATCGTTCATACGTTTGGCAATTCTTTGACCAATTTCTTCTCGCAATAATGTACTCATAATATCACCAGTTAATTTAGATTTACTTATGATAAAGTAAATTGTTGAAAAAGTAATTTACTTGTAGTAAACTATTATTTACCATTAAATTAATTAAGGTTTACAACATGAATGTAAATGATATAAAAAAATATCTTGGAGTTACAAAAAATGCTCATGTCGCTAACGCCTTAGATTTGTCAAAAGTGACAATCGGAAAATGGGCGAAAAATGGCATACCGATTGATAGACAATCTTTATTGCAACTGCAAACAAACCATAAATTACAAGCTGATAAATCATTGATTTCTCCATTGGTGGGTAATTCAAGTGAGTAAAAAAACAGGTCAAATAACGGTACATCTATCTGATGACTATGAGCTGGCTGTCAAAAATCTTGCCTATGCAGATGATTGTAGCCCTAGCGAGTGGGTGCATCAGTTGATAGAAAAAGAGTTAAAAAATCGTTACCGACAAGCACAAGATACCCTAAATGCAATCGGTCATCTACAGAACGATGAGATTTTTGAGAGCGGAGAGAGCTATGATTAAACCCTACACACCACCAAAGCAAAACAGCTTTAGCGAAGAAGAAATTGAAGCATGGAAGAAAGCCAACAACTGGCAAAATCCATGCGACCGACCAAAAGATGAGCCATGCTTGATTGACAACAGCATTTGGCAAAATTCTGAATTGATAATGACGCTTGAAAACAAAATCAAAAAGCACTTTGCAAAAAATCGCTATCTAATACCAAGTCAGATTGAGAACAAAAAGCTATCGCAAACCGTGAGAACTCATTGCGAAAATCATGTCAAACAATGTGTCATGGTGAAAGACAGAGTTACGATTAAAGGTGCAAAAACGCCTGTGGTGGCGTATCGCATGGCGTAAAAAATAAGGCTTATCCGAAGATAAGCCTTATCAACCAAACTAAACAAAGTAGGAATTATTATATGACAAATTTACCAAAAGTGCAAGAAAATTCCCAACTGATTCAAGCGGTAAACGCTCGTGAGTTGCATGGGTTTTTAGAAGTAGGTCGTGATTTTTCAAATTGGATAAAAGACCGAATTGTTAAGTATGAATTTACAGAGAATGTAGATTATGTTCGTGTCGCCAAAAATGGCGTAGGCATAAATCAAGGCTTCCAGCCGATTGACTACTACATCAGTCTTGATATGGCAAAAGAGTTAGCCATGGTTGAAAACAACGAGCAAGGCAAAACCGCACGCAAATATTTTATTGAGTGTGAGCGAAAAGCCAAGCAACCGTTAAACCTTGAAAATCCGATTGTATTACGAGATTTGCTATTGTCTTATACCGAAAAAAATATCGCATTGATTGCCGAAAACGAAATACTAACCAAAGCCATTGACAACGTAACCAACACGGCTGACGGTGTGAAATTTCAGCAAGCGTGCAAAATCCTAAACGTCAAACAGCCAGTATTAGCAAAATGGCTACGAGATAACAACTGGGATAGATATATCAATAAAAGCCGTGCATCAACCCACTACAGCCAAGAACGTGGCTACTGCATGACAAAGTATGAAGAAGTGGACGGTGTTAAACCTAGCGGTGAACCGTTTAATTATACAAAGATTGAGTTTTTTATTTTGCCAAAGGGTATGAGCCGATTAACTAAAGAGTTTGCTAAGGCGGTGAATTGATGCACTTTTACAATTTTAACATTAAAGATTATCGGGCAAAAACTGCCCACTTGACACCGATAGAACATTATATCTATCGGTCGTTGATTGATTGGTATTATCTCAACGAAAAACCATTTGATAGTGTGGAGCAAATAAAACGCTGGTTAATGATTGATGATGAAACAGCGATTGAAAATGTGCTGTCAGAATTTTTCCATAAAAGAAATGGTAAATATCATCATACTCGCATTAATAAAGAAGTGCGTAATTATCAACACAAAAAGCAAAATGACGTAACAGATGATGTAACGCAAAATATGAATGACGTAACGCATGACGTAACGCATGACGTAACGCAAAATAACAGAACAAAAGCGTTACGCAATCGCAATAAAATAATGATAAACGCATTAAAAGCAGTTGGTGAGAATGTTAATACACGCACCAAAACCGCAGAATTACAGGCTTTATGCAAAAAACATGATATTGACGTAACAGATGATGTAACGCAAAATATGAATGACGTAACGCATGATGTAACGCAAAGTGTAACGGAATTAACTGCACAAACTCACGCAATAACCAATAACCATAAACCAATAACCAATATAAATAACTCTCTCTCTAACGCAGGCGAGCAAAAAAAATCGGCTGATGAAGTTTTGGCAAAAGCAGAACAGGTCAAGCAAGCCAACGCACAGGATATTCAAGACTGGAATCAACCAACCCTTGATGAAATGCGAAGTATGTTGTTTACCGCAGGATTTACAGGGCAACTAAATCAATCTGATTATGACCGCCATGTTAGCGATATGAAAATTTATTATGCAGAACAAGCGATTATCGGTAAGCCGTTAGCTACCAATTCCTTGAGAAAAAATAAACTTCGTGATTGGATAATTCGTGATTCACAGAAAAATTTTACAGGAAAAACTCATGCAAACAATCAATCAAGCTTTAGCAACCATGCAAAACAACCTACAACCGCAGAATACGCCAAAAACCTTGAAGCAGGACTTCAACGATACATTGAACAGCGTAGAGCCGAGCGAACAATTAATCATGGCGATTGGACAGATGTTCACCCAATGGAAGCTGTGGTTTAAAAACAAACTAAAACCTAGTGAATGGGAAGCGGACACAGTGATACTTTGGGCGAATTACTTGACAATGAAGAAAATCACCAAACACGAGTTTGATTTAGCAAAATCATTGAGTGTTGATTTAGATTTTCCACCGAATAACGCCAAAGAGTTTTTGGCATTGGTAAGAAAACCGATTGAACAAAATTACCCAAATATTCGGCAAGCGTATATGAACTCGGCAAACGGCGAATATCCTCATGCTGTGATTTATGAAACGGCAAAACGTGTAGGATTTTGGGAATTGAAAACAAAAAGCGAAAACATAACTTGGAAAGCGTGGCAAGAAATCTATCCGAAAGTATGTCAAGAACACGCAAACGGAGCGGATTTTACAATCCCAGTTAGCAATCAGATTGAACAAAAACGCATTGTCGCTGATGATGAATTTGTCAATCAAAAAATCAAAGAAATCAAAGAAATGCTAGGACGTAGAAAGTCATGAAATACCACAAAGCAACAAGGCTTAAAACCCCAATCGCAAAAAAGACCTTTAGCGAAGATGACATACAAATCAACATCATGACATGGGCAAGCTACGTCAAATACAACGACAAAACCTTAGCTGACTATCTACACCATAGCCCTAATGGTGGACAAAGAAACGCCCGAGAAGGTGCAAAATTTAAGCGTATGGGCGTTAAAAGGGGCTATCCTGACTTAATCCTAGATATTGCAAGGCAAGGTTATCATGGCTTACGAATTGAGCTAAAAACAGCCAAAGGCAGGGCATCAACAGAACAAAAACAACGGCTTGAAATGCTAAACGCTGAAAACTACAAGGCGGTTGTTTGTTATGGCTACGATGAAGCGGTCAATACGCTAAAAGATTATATGTCAATTAAGAAAAACGAGCGGTATCAGTGGGAGTGTGATTTGTGAATAAGAACGAAATCTTAGCATATTTAAAAAAAGAAAGAGATAAGCAAGTTGTTGATAGACATGATTTGCATTATCAAGCGTATCAACACGCTTACAATGTTTTGGACGATTTATCAACCATGCAACACGGCAGGTTACTTTTAAACTAAACGATGATAAACCGCAAACGATTGATTATAATGAGTTTATTAAGCGGTTTAAGCGGTTGGGCGGTACGGTGGGGACATGACGGAAATTTACTCAACAATAGGTTGGATTGTGTATTACGGTGGGTTGGTATGGTGGCAAATCAAACGATAGATGAACAGGTTGAGCGTGCATTGGCATTTATCCGTGATAAGGCAAAAGAGCTGGCACAGGCAAAGGCTGAAAGAGTGTATTTGGAAGAATTTCGTAAATCCAAAAAAGCCATGCTGATACAAGAAGCAAGCGATAAGCTAAAAACAGCCCAAGAGCGTGAAAGCTATGCTTATAGTCATAAGGATTATTTGCAAATATTAGAAGCCTTAAAAATTGCGGTGGAAAAAGAAACTTTTTTACAGTTTTCTATAAAAGCAAGTGAGTTAAAATTTGAACAATGGCGGACGATACAGGCAAATAGACGGCTAGAATTTGGACGGTATGGTAATAATTAACTGGTGAAAAAAAATGAGCGAAAAAAGAACAAAATTAACAAAACGGTATTTTACCGAAAATCAACAACGACAAAGAAAAAAATTGTTGGGAAATAATCTAAAGGTCGCTCGTATCGGAGCTGGCTACACACAAGCACAGGTTATGGAGCAGGTGTGGGGGATTGATAATAACCGAAACCGTATCAGTGAGATTGAAAACGGTCATGTAGATATTAGCATTGATATGTTATTGATATTATCTGACCTTTACGGCTGTAGTACGGATTATATTTTGGGTAAATCGTGCGAACCGATTAATGATATTTATGCCAGTCATATTAACAATGTATTGATTAACACACGGCATTATTTTGAACCAATGATTGAACAAATGGTTACGTCTATCACTGATGTGATTAAAAAAGTAGATAAGGACGAACATTTAGAGTTGGTAAAATGCTGTGAAAAAATCTCTAACTATTTGATTATAAACAACCAAAAAATAAAAGAATCTGATGAAACATTACATCATCTATTAATTCACCTTGAATATATTATTAGAAAAATTAACGTAAGACAAGCCCAAAAACAAACCCAAATCCAAGCACAATTAGAGCAGATAGCAGAGCGTATGGATAGAGAAGATAAGCATAGGTTACTTGTGGATATTGATAAGCAGCATCAGTATAGTTTGCCATTGCCAACACCTACTGTTGAAGCTGTTGCTTAAGTGGGGTGATTATGGCGATTGCAAGCGAAGTATGGGAAACGGCAAGGACGATATGGGAAAATACACCTGATATTTCTTATTCTGAATTGGTAGAAAAATTGATTGAAATTTTTGGCGAAGAGAATGCACCAGCGTCAAAATCTGCTGTTGCGACTAAGGCAAAAAAAGAAAACTGGAAAAAAAAGAGCAAGTTAAAAAAAACAGAACGCAAAAAAGAACGCACGCAATCAGTTGAAAATAAAGACAATAAAGGAAATAACAAGGTTATCCCAGTGGCGGTTTTGAACGCAAAAACCAAAATTGAACGAGAAATGGACAGCCTTGTATTAAACGCTGAACAAAAGCGAAAGATTATCCAAAAGCACCGAAAACGCCTTGAGCAGTTAGGGGATTTACAGGATAGTACGATTGATACGGTGAATATGTTGCATGGGCTTGACCCAGAGTTTGACGGTGAAAAAATTCAAAAGGTGATTGTTATATCTGAAACGTTGAGCCGAACGCTAAACCAACTAACAGCCAGTCAAAAGATGATAGCTGAGCAGGAATTTGTTGTGTGCGGGATTACGGTTGATGATTTCAAAGAATCTGAACAACAAAAACGCATGGCAACGTTTGAAGCGTTGGAGCAGTTGGATGAAATGGAGCGTGTGAAACGGCAACAGATTAATCAAGAGTTGAAACAGCGGTTAAGGGAGTTTGAGTTAATGGCGGAAACTGGGGATTATGATGTGGTGGGGGAAGATGAGTAAAACCCACTTTACAAGGTGGGTTTTTTGCTTTATTTTTAGGCGGTTGGCTGTGTGGCGATGTATTCACGCAGGGCATTGTTTAGGCGTGTTTGCCAACCTTTGCCGTGTTGTTTGAAATAATCTATGACATCGCTATCTAGGCGAATGCTGGTTAGGGATTTTGTCGGTGTTTTTTGTTTGCCACGAGTTTTTACCATGTTTAAAAATTCGGTTGGTAATATATCGGTTGCTGGTGCAAAGTCTGTGAAATCTGCTTGGGTGAGTTCTCGGACTTCGCCATGTTCATTGATTAAATGTTTGTTCATAGTTTTTTATCTCTCGTTTGTTGGCTTTTCTAAAGCTGATGACACGCAAACCGTCTGGTGTAGGTGTAAATACTAAGACGTGTAAACGCTCTCCCAAAAAGCCTACGGCAATGTAGCGGGTTTCGCCATAGTCAAAGCGGTTGTCAATTTTTACTTTGGCGGTTAAAAAGTCAAAGTTGATGGCTTCGTCAAAGCTAAGTTGGCGTTCGTCAATGTTTTTTTGATTTTTGTCTGGGTCGTAGGTGATTTTCATTTTAATGTGGTTGGTGGTTTTTATCAAATTGTAATAACAATTTGCGTTTTTGTCAATCTTTTAGGTGGTGATTTTGCTTTACAAGGTGGGTTTTTTGTTGTATATTAGGCTTACTACTAAAAAGAATAGCGGTATCAAATCTCACCCCGACAGCGTGATTTTTTATTGCCAAAAATTTGTCAGTTAATCCCAAATATTGATAAATTTTCACATATCAAAACGTCTTATGACGGGTTGAGAGAGCCTAATAAAACACCCTTGTGGAAATAAGCTCCGCCGACTATTCTCGGTAGTTGATGCCTGTCGCCTTTTTGCGACAATTTACTAACTAAAAGAATAGGAGTGTTCAAATGAACGCATTAACTCAAACTTTCACTTTTAATCAATCATTCAAAGTACGCACGGCTATCAAAGATGGTGAAGCATGGTTTTGTCTAAAAGATGTGGCAAGCGTTTTGGATATTAAAAATAGTCGTGATGTTGTTGCAAAACAATTGGATAGTAAGGGGGTAGATAAAATCTACATCCCTACTGAAAGCGGTAACCAACAAGTTACCTTTATCAATGAGCCTAATCTTTATCGCATTATTTTCCGTAGCAATAAAGCAGAAGCCAAAAACTTCCAATACTGGGTATTTAACGAAGTATTACCCGCCATTCGCAAAACAGGTCAATACCAAGCAAAACCGAAATGCGAGAAACGCAATTATGTGAGTAATGCGGATATGGTAAATATTAAACGCTTGATTTGGCTAACTACGCATTCTATGCGTTGGGAGCAATCGGCTGTGAATGCAATTTGGACACGGTTACGCTTTGCGACTGGTACGCCTAGTCCTGCGGTGTTTGAAGTGGAGCATTTGCCGATTATTGCCAATGAGATGTTGGATATTTATAAAACGGTGGTAAGGTTGAATAATACGGTGGCTGAAGCCGAAAAGATAATTATCAAACGCATTTTGAGAAATAATGAAGATGCTGATTTGATAATGGCGGAATGTGAAAAGCTGATTATGCAGTCGGCAAATGAGTTTGAGCAAAATTTGTCAAGTTCTTGCCAAAAGGTGTTTGGCGGTGATGTTGAGCAGTTGCTCTCTCGTCAGTATCGTATTGGCTGTGATTATCCAAGTTGTAATGAGATAGCCTGTTAAAAAAATAAACAAAACCTTTAACAATTACCCTGCCTAAGTGTGGGGTAATCGTGTTGTTGAAAAATATTGTGTAAAAATACACAATTAATCCTTGACCTTTGATTAAATGTGTGTAATAATACACACACTTAAACAACAAAGGAGCTTTCATGAAAAGCAGTGAGTTGATTAAGTTGCTAGAAGAAGACGGTTGGGAGTTGGTAAGAGTTAAAGGCAGTCATCACCACTTTAAAAAAGATGGTATGCCAAACATCATTACCATAAGCCACCCTGAAAAAGATGTATCACGTCATCAACTGACAGATGCAAAACGTAAATCAGGGCTTGAAACTGTTTCTTGAAAACTAACTAAATCTACTTTATAATATCCAAATGAACAGATTAATTAGTATCAACGAAGCATCAAAACAACTAGGTGTGTCTGTCTCAACATTACGCAGATGGGACGAAAGCGGTGTACTTGTTGCCGAAAGAACGCCAAGGTGCTAGAATGACCCTAATACGTGGACACATCATCGCCCTAGACCCAACGAATAAACAAGCAACCTACTTTGCAAAGGCTTGCGGTGTAGCCCGTCTTGCCTATAACTGGGCGTTAGCCGAATGGCAAAACCAATACGAACAAGACAAAAAATACAGTGACGAATGTTTAGCAAATAGCATAGAAATTGATGAAACCAAACTTAACAAACCATCACAAGGCAAATTAAGAAAACAACTAAATAGCATAAAAAGACAACAATTCCCCTTTATGCTAGAAGTAACCAAATGTAGCCCACAACTTGCCATTATACAACTAGGAGACGCATTCAAACGCTTTTTTAAAGGTGAAAGCAAATACCCACAATTTCGCAAAAAAGGCGTAAATGATAGATTTAGCCTATCCAACGACCAATTTAGAATAGACGGCAAACGCATAAAAATCCCTAATTTAGGCTGGGTTAAAATGCGTGAAAACTTGCGTTTACAAGGCAAAATCCTATCCGCCAAAATCTTTAAACAAGGCGAAAAATGGTTTGTATCGGTTGCCGTTGAATTACAAAACATCATCAAACCACAACCCAAAACAGACAAACAAGTTGGTATTGATTTAGGCATTACAGACCTTGCCACCTTGTCAAATGGTGAAAAAATCCAAGCCCCTAAGCCATTAAAAGCTAAACTTAACAAATTAAAACGACTGTCAAAAAGTTTAAGCCGAAAACAAAAAGGCTCAAAAAACCGTGAAAAGGCAAAAACCAAGCTATCACGGCTACACTTTAAAATCAGCAATATCAGAAAAGACTTTTTACACAAGCTAACCACAAGCCTCGTTAAGTCTTATGATGTGATTTGTCTTGAAAACTTAAACGTTAAAGGCATGGTAAAAAACCGTAAACTTAGCCGTGCGATTAATGATTTGGGTTTTTATGAGTTTAAAAGGCAACTGATTTATAAAGCAAATCAATGGGGCAAAATTATCAAAGAGGTAGATAGATTTTATCCATCAAGTAAAACCTGTTCATGTTGCGGTTTTATCATGGATAAAGCAAATTTGACACTGGCTGTCAGATATTGGACTTGCCCTAACTGCAAGACAAGCCATGACCGTGATGTGAATGCGAGCATTAATATTTTAAATCATGCAACTAAGGTTTTAACAATCTAATATTTTTGGCGGTGAGTTCCACCGTGTCAGCTTATGGAGTTGATGTAAGTCTTAAGTCAAATGACAAGAGCAAACAACGTTGAAGTAGGAAGAAAACGCTAAATTTGCCTATAGGTAGATTTGGATAGGTTTTTCGGAACGGTTAAACTTCTAAGCAACGTAACCCCAATAACAACCGATTGGGGTTACACTACACTACACTACTTTTTAGAAAGCCTAAGGGTAAACTATGATAAATTATGCTGTGGCAATTAGCAAAGATGCTGGTATGGAGAATTATTCTGCTGTTATTCCTGATGTGGCAGGGTGTTATGCGTTTGGCGATACCATTGATGAGCTGTTGATTGAAACCAAATCTGCTATTGAAAGTCATATTGAAACCACGCTTGACTGTGGGCTTGCTTTTGAGTTTGTAACCACACCGCTTGAAGTATTACAAAAAGATGCTGAGTATGGCGATGTTATCGCTTGGGCGTTTGTGTCGGTCGATGATACGGCATTTGATAAGCAAATCCGCTTTAATGTGTCGTGGAGTGAGCATTTGCTCAATCGTGTTGATGAGTATGTTAAGCGTACGCATGATACTCGGTCTGGATTTTTGGCAAAATTAGCCAGTGAGAAGTTGGCGATTGCTTGATTTTTGTTTTATTTTTTTAAACCCTGCCTTTTTGGTGGGGTTTTTTATCGGAACAATCCCCCCACCCCCTAATATTCCTAGTGCATAATATCCCAAAAGTACAGGAATAACTCATGAACGGCTATATCATAGACACATTTTTATCATTTTGGGCGTTTTTTCTTTTGGCGTTGCTATACTTGGATAACTGCAATCTTGTCAAAAAACTAAATGAACAACTAACACCACAAGTATTTGCCCTATACTTTAACGACAAATTTAAACTAAGTCTGATTATCAGTATTTTACCTATAATCGGATTTGGTTTTTTGCTATGGCGATTTGCAAGCCTATTAATTCTTGCAAAAATGTGGGGAGCTGGAGCGGTTGGGTTAATCATCATTATGGCAATTTTTGGCGTTGGTTTTATATGGTTAAAAGTGCTAATTCATCTGATGTTACAACCGTTTGGCGGTAATCAACAAAACCAAAGTCAAAATAAAAGGGGTTATCAAGGGTCTAATCAAGGGATTCATCAAGGGGTTATGGCATGATTACTACCGCAAAAATTGTTGATATGATAAACCATTGGCTTGCAACCCCTGTCAATGGCTATTTTGCACAAGGCTATGGACAAGATATTAAAATGCACTTGCTTGTCAATCTAACCGCCTTTACCGCTGATGAATTTATCAAAAAAATGAAACAAGATATTCCTGTACTACAACAGTTAAACAGCGACCAATTAAGCATTGTTACCCAAACAGTAGATTTTGACAAGGTGCAAGTATTTATCAAACTGGGGCATATTCTGATTGATGTTGGGCTGTCTAATCATAACAATAATACAGGGGATTATTACGATGTTACAGCGAACTAGCCTAACCGCCAGTGTTGAAAATGCGTTAAACGATTATCCAGAGATTGCAGAACGTTGGCAAGTTGGCGACCCTACTGTTACGGCTTTATTAACGTCCATTCGTGAATTGGTGATTGCTTTATCACGAGATAATGATATTAATATCATTGAACCGTTTGTCAAATCCAATAATCGCACAATCATGGCTGATGCGGTGAACAAGGGTATTTTGCCTGTGGCAACGCCTTGTCAGTTTAAAATCACCATTGAAAACAACGGCACAAATACTGTTACCCTAAATCAAGGGCGGATTGTGGAAGACGGTACAGGGCGACAATGGCGGTTACTGTCTGCTATCACGATTAAACCGAATGAAACCCAAACGGTAAACTGTGAGCAAAGTATTATCAGAGAAACCAATTTAAATATTTTGGTAAGTGAGCCGTTTTATCAGATTGAGATTATCGCAGATGCCGATAGCTATGTGGCAGGCATACAAGTGATTAACACCACAACCAAAACCACGTTTGACTATACGCCAAAGTTTATGAACGCCCATGCAGGGGATAGTGTTTATACGATTTTTAGCGATGATTTTCAAAATATCCGTCTGATGTTTGGCGATAGTGAACGAGTTGGGCAAACGGTACAGGCTGGGGATAGTTACAAAATCTATGTAACCCAGTCTTACGGTTTTGTTGATACAACCACGTTAAAGCAAGCTACGCTAAACGATTTGTTAAGTAATGATGAACGTTATTTAAATATTTATTTTAAAACTGACGGATTGATACGAGCAGGAACAAACCCTTTAACAGTCAGCCAAATGCGACTGCTTGCCAGTTTTCCGTCCACTTATGACCATAATGCAGTATTTATGGGGAATTTTGATTTGTTGGTGCGTTGGCATTTTATGAGCCGTTTTGGTTATATGGCAATCTGGAATGAAACAACCCATGAGAAATTTTACCAAGCAAGCCTTGATAATATTAATCATTTAAATTTGACGGTGGTTGCTAATGAGCCAAATGAACAAAATCTTTTGATAAAAGATATTCAGCAGTTGGTGGCAAAGGCGGATAGTTTGTTTGATGGACGTGTGAGAGTAAAAGCAGTTGAAGAACGTCCATACCAGATTACGATTAATGGTTCTTTGGCTGGCGTGCATGATATTGATAGCGTAAAAGCACAGATTAGTGAGTTATTGTTGGCAAATTATGGGCGTGGTAGTATTTCAGCAAGCCACCCAAACAGTGATGGTTTTAACCGTCAAGAGATTGCAACATTAATCCGTGAGAAAATACCAGCATTCCAAGACCGCATTAGTGATTTTACCGTGTTGGGCGAAGATACCCAAACCAGTCCGATAAAACCGCATGAGTGGGCGTATCTGACACGAGATAGCATTGTGATTAATTTACGCAGAACAGCTGATAATAGCGGTGCGATGTGGACGTTGTAGGTGATGTATGGCTATAGGCAATCAAATAACAGCAGAACAAGTACACGAGCCTATCGCACAAAGTCATCTATACGATGACCTAGAAAGGGCAATGGCAAGTGTATTTCGGCAAATGCTAAAAGACCACTTGATAAACGATATTGATGATATATACCACTATGCAACCCCATTTTTGGGTGGTAAAACGGTCGTTGAACGCTTTAGTAAACTTAACGGCTTGGCGGTATTAAGACGTGATGACGGTGGTTTTAGCGATAAAGTTATGGCAATTATTTTGGCAAACTGGCAATCATTAGCAAGTGAACGTGGGCTTGCTTTTTTGCGGTTTGTACTGGATATGCTTTATCCGAATCAAAACGAGATTGTCAGGCTATGGCATGACAAAAGCCGAGCCAAAAGCTACCCAAACTATTTGTACGAAAGTGCCAGTAGCAAACGATTTTTAACAAGCCGTATCCGTATCAAATTAAACGCTGATATTGATTTAAGCGAATTGTCAGAACTAGCCCCTACACTTAGACGGCTTGTCCCTGCTCATATCGTACCTGAAGTGGCTGTCTATGTGGATATTGGCAATAAAAAAATCGGTATGGCTTTGGGTGCAGATAAATTTCATGTGGCGGATTTTAGCCCTGTGAGAAGTGATTTAAAACATGATAGCAAAGCCAACCATGACGAAAACTATCGTTTTGACTTCCTCCCCTCCCTATCGTTCGGGGATTCCTGCTCCCAGACGGTCAAGCCCGACCGCAAGAATGTTCTTACTGGCATTAATATCTCTATCATGCCATGTGCCACACTTCGCACAAGTCCATTCTCTTATTCGCAAACCTGCTCTACCTTTCGGACTGTTGCTGTCGATTTGACCGCAATACGAACAAGTTTGGGTAGTGTATCGTTCATTTACGATTTCAAAACGGCAACCTGCGTTCTCGCATTTGTAGGTCAGTTGTCGTTTGAGTTCAAACCAACCTGCGTCATATACTGACTTGGCTAGTTTGCCTTTTTTGCTGTTGAATTGGGTGGTTTTCACATCACCTACCACGATTAGGGCGTTGTCTTTGACTAATTGGGTGGTGAATTTGTGGATGAGGTCTTGGCGTGTATTTTTGATTTTGGCATGGATTGCTTTAACACGTTGCTTGTTTTTGGCTCGTTGAGCTATGGCTAACTCTTTGGCGTATTTGAGTGTTTGCTTGATTGTGAGCTTGTCACCGTTTGAGGTGGTGGCACTATCCTTTAATCCTAAGTCTATGCCTAAACTACCAGTACCGCAAGTAGTTCTAGGGTATTCTTTGACGGTGATACAGGCATACCAACGGTTACGGCTGTCTTGGACGACTTCAAGGGTGTTGATTTGATATAGGCTAAGGTTGTAGCTGTCCCATAGGTCAATGACTAGCTTTTGCCCTTTGGCTAGGGATAGTTGTAAGGTTGATTTTAAGCCCTTTTTACCAGTTTGGTGTGTGGCAATGTGTTTAATAGCCGATTGTTTGAATGGTAGCCAACCTAACGATTTTCGTTTAGACTTTGGGTTATTAGTACGCCAGTTAAGTTTTGCTTTTTTAAATTGCTTTCTTGATTTGGCATGGGTTTCATTGATGGCTTGAATGGTTTGAGAGTGCAAGCCCAGTAATTCACTGCTACCTTTGGTGTATTCGTTTAGGTCGTAAGCACTAAAGAATTTGCCAGTCTTTTGTAGGTGATTGTAACTCAAGTCATTGACGTAGTTCCATACGAAATTCACCGAACCGCTTAGGCGATTTAGTTGGTCTGTGTGTTTGTCTCGTATGCGTAGCTTGAGTGTTTTCATTGTTATGATATATACTTAATTTGTTTTATTTTAAATTGGTCTAATTTTTATGTCAAGCGAAAAAACAGAGTTAAGACGGGGTCGCCTAGCTATTTTGCAGGTAGTTGTGGCGGTGCTCCAATCGAGATTATCCGCCAGTACATTGAACAGCAAAATACACCGCACTAAACAACGTCCATGCGTAAGCATGATTGCTTAATTTGCCTTATATCCACCGCCTGAAGTCGGTGGTTTTACGGCAACGGAGGATAAATCGGAACACCTAAAAATCACATGGTTTTCCCAACCTACAATAATCCTATCTACACAACGATAGGATTTTTTTATGAAAGGTAATCTACCGTCTTATTCATATCTAAAAAAAGAATATGAAACCGCAAAAAGTCTAGGCTCACCTGCTTTGGCTTGTAACGCTGTATTGGTGCCAAAAGGTCATGAACATTTACGCCTACTTATCCAAAACTTCCCACGTCCAATGGTAACAAACAATGACCCTGCTGACGTGGATTATGCTGGTGGACTACAAGCACACCGAACAGGCACACCAAAAACCAACTTTGAAGGCTCTTTAACAGTAATTGAAACTGAAAAAGGGGCAATGGCAAAATTTGCTCAAGCTATGGTAGATGCTGGCGGTGAGTTAGAAAGTTGCCGTGTATTGTTCAATCTATCAGATGGTGCGACCAATAGTGGTACGATTGAGTACGTTATTTATGACGTGGCGTTTACTTTCTCTGACGGTGGCGGTGAGATTGACGCATCTAGCCGTTCGCAAATCTTGACCGTATCAGGCTCTATCCGTTATATGTATTTTGGTGAAAATGCTAATCTTGGTAGTACAGGCACAAATGCCTTTAATACTATCAATTCAAGCCTAAACAGCGGTAGTAGCAATATCGGTAATGCTATTGGTAATGCGTTGAGTAGCTTACTTGGTGCTTCTAGCTCTGTTGGTGTGAGTGGCTTTGGTGGTGGTATAGCTACAACGTTTGGCGGTTAATCTATGCAGTTTGAAACGCTTGTCAAAACCAAAGGCATTACCCAATACCCAAAAATAAAAGGGGTGATTGGTGAATATTGTAATGTCTTATACGATGAACTTTTAACCAGTGGTTACTCTTTGCTATTGGAAGATGTGCAAGATATTGTATTGTCCGATGTGCGTAAAATGGCTGGTTGGGGACATCTTGAGTGTCAATTAGTCGCAGATGAAACGGCTATTTTGACGTTTGATATTGATTTATCTACCGTGTTGTTGGCTGATGAATGGGTGGTGGTTGAACCTGTTGTGCGTTCGCATTGTGATTTGGTGCAAGCTAGACGAATGGAAGGCTCTCAAGCGTTGGGAGTTATGGCGTTTGGCTTACAGTCATCAGAAGCCTTGCAAAACTATAACATGGCGGTGGAAACGATGAAAAAAGAAGCGTTTCATAATGCACCTTTTAGCGTGGATTATGATGATTGACTTACATAATGACGATTGTCTAAATGTTTTTCCAGTATTAGCGAGCGATAGTATTTTGATGTTGCGTAAAGGCGGTGCAAAAAACATCAACAAAAGAAAATGATATTGTACTTGACCCTTTTATGGGCTGTGGTAGTACCTTATTAGCGTGTTTGGCAACCAATCGTAAAGGAATTGGAATTGAAATTGATGATAATTATTTTAGTGTGTCTAAAAGCCGTATTGAAGAATATAAAAAGGTAGGCGTATGATTATCTACACCGAAAGCAATCAAGAGATTGGCTCGGATTTGTTATCCGCTATCTTACGCCATGACCTTGTACCAATTCCCATTAGCCTTGAATTAACTTGCCGTTTTACCAATGATTTAAGCGGTATGCTACAAGTCGGTAAGGTAGTAACCCTTGCCAACGGCATTAACTTTGTCATTGTCAAATCACAAGCTATCAACAATCAAATCATCAAGGACGGCAAACGTACTGGGGCAATCGCTATCATTGCCGTGTTACAAGGCTGTGAAAACCTTGTCAATGTTACCAATAAAGCGGTGATTAATGACAATGTCGGTTTTGGCGAGATTTATCGCAGTTTGGGCGGTCGCTTGCGGTTTGATAATGATGTTAAAGTCAATCAGTTTATCTGTCTAAAAGGGCAAATGCCAACTTCAAGAATTGCCCTGTCTTTGCAAAAAGAAGGAGCGGTAATTTGGTATGATGTGTATAACAAAACCATGAATGTCAAACGCTTGCAAGATTTATTCAAAGGCGATGCCAGTGTGTATGACCCTAGCGGTGTGCAATGGCTTGACAGCAGTCAAAGTAGCACCCTATACAATACCAACTATCTATCGCTTGATGAAACTTCGCAGGTGGTCGGACAAGTAGGCGAAAGCAAAAACATTGACTATATGCCAAGAACCGATAACCGTGAATTGCAAAACATGAAACGCATTTTAATCACCAAAGGCGTAATTATCCGAAGTATTGATGATAAGCTGTCCGCAGGTAGCCTGTTATCAATTAACGAACAAAAATATGTCGTACTGACCCATGCAATGCGTTTTGATACTGGTAGTATGGGTGGTGGTGCAATCATGGCAAGCAAAGCATGGATAGCCCAAATTGTAGAAAATTAAGTGAAAATACCTTATGAAACCTTACTTTTATCCAGCTAAACTCATCAAATATAACCAAGCTGACCGTACCTGTGAAGTACATATCAACGGCTTGACGGACGGCTCACAAAAAGGGCTGACGGCTTTAATCGCTTATCCTATCGGTGATGATGATTTGGACACTGAAAGAGAGATGATAGCAGGGGCTGATGTTTGGGTGTTTTTTGAGAATGGCGACCAAGCCTTTCCAGTTGTGGCATTTTATCGCAGTCATGGCAGAAATATGGCAGTAAAAGATATTAGACGTATTCGCCAAAAAAATATTGAAGTGTTGGCTCGTTCAACAGTTACCATAAATGCCAATGAATTTATCCAGATGACGGCTAAAAAACTGGTGATTAATGCCCAAATGGAATTTAACGGTAATATAACACATAATGGCGATACCACGCAAAACGGCAATCAAAATACAAGCGGTACGGTAACTGCAAGTAATGACGTTGTTGGTGGTGGTAAGTCATTGAAAGGTCATAGCCATAGCGTGCTATCAAAAGATTATGGTAGTACAAGCTCACCTGTTTAAATTATAGACCATCTGAAACGGTGGTTTTTTATTATCCAAAATATCGGAACATTGCACCAATTCCCCATATCAGAACGCTAAAATAAGCCAATATTCAGTCCTTTTTTTTGAGAAACATATGAACTTTGGAAAAACTTTAGCCAATCTATTAATTGCCAATCGTGAAAATGCCTATAGGGAAAGTTTGCCAGCTATTCAAGACGTGGATAATCGCTATGATTTGCTAACACCCTTTGAATTAGGCACATTTACGCAAAAGGATAAGGCGCTACGCACTCGTAAGCAAATCTACACAAAATGGCAACTCATGCAGACAGACCCACAAATCGCAGAAGCCCTATCACTTCATGTAACAGCCGCCTTAGGTGGTCATGAAACAACTGGGGATATGATTTTTATCACGCCAAGTCAAAAAGTGCGTGGCAAGGGTAGCCGTACCAAAGATTTACGTGAAAAAGTAGAACGAGAAGCAAAACGGCTAACGCCCATATTAAACCGTAATGCCTATAGCCTTTGCCGTCAAGCAATCGGTTATGGTGATAGCTATGCAAGGATTTATCTTGATAAAAAAGGCGTGGCAGATTTGGTCAATACGGATTTTACCGCACCGCCTTTGATTTTGCCATTTGAACAAGGGGGTCGGACGATTGGTTTTTTTGCTCTTGACGGTGAAAAACTGGCTCAACCGATTGCCAAACTGGATATTACTCAAATTTTGCGTATGAAAATGGCTAGGATTGAGTATGTACCGCAGGTAAACTTGCTAGATTGGCAAGATGAAAGACAGATTGGCTATGATGTTAGATTGGATATGCCGATTGTGCCGTCATTGGTTGGTGGTTCGTTTTTGTACCCTGTTGAAAGTGCGTGGGATGATGCCATGAAAAGCCTAACAGGGCTAAATAACCAACAAATCGCAGACAGTGTTAAACAGGCATTTTTAACAATCAATATGGAAGGAATGCCACCAAATCAACGTGAAAAATACAAGGACGGTTTGATTAAAACCTTGCAAAACTACCGCAATCAAATCCAAGAAGCCTTTAATGGTGGTGAAGCCTTATACGGCACAAAATACCATATCTTGCCAACATGGGGTGATAAGCAAACCATTCAGCCTATCGGTGATTTAGCACAGCGAACCGCTCCATTAAGTAGCGAAACTTTGATGATTAATTTACGCAGAATCTCTGGTGGTTTAGGGCTTGATTTGTCGTTGATTGGCTGGGCGGATATGCTCGCAGGTGGACTGGGCGATGGTGCAAGTTTTCATACGTCCGCCCAAATTATGCGTCGTAGTATGTTAATCCGTCAGGCATTGATTGATGCGTTTAATCAGTTGATGAGCCTACACTGGGGCATTAAATATAATGAGTATTTTTATGACGGTGATTATCCGTGGCAATTTGATTTTTATTCTGACCAATCGGCAGCCGCAACAGAAGCGTTAAACAATAAACAAACTCGTATGAATACGGTTGCTTTAATGGCACAATCATTGAGTGCATTGCGTGAAGTTGGTTTGAAAAAACAAAGTGTTATGGCGATTCTGGAAGGTATTGGCGGATTAGACCCTGACCAAGCAGAACCGATTGCCCTAGAGCTGACACAAGGCGGTCAAGAAATAGGCATGGAAAACGGTCAAAATAACGCTATGCACACGCCCAATGATGAACCGATTGATGATATGAGCGATGATGATACAGATGATGAAAACGATGGGGAATATTGATGAATTTTGGCAATATAAGCAACTCATTGGGTATTATCGGTAATCTCACAAACAACCAATCATTAATGACGTTGGACAACAAGCTCGGACTGATTGCCGAAACACACAGCCAATTAACAGGGCAAACCAATCAATATGGTAAAAAAAATCGCTCGGTTGCGTTGGATATACCACAGCTAAAACAGGCATATCAAAGGCTTTATCCGTTGGGCGTGATGTTGCAATGTAATTATGGTATTTATCTGACCGATGTTTTTAAAATTGGCGGTGGTAAAATCCCTTGGTTTTTGGATAGTTTTCCCTTGTCTTACTTAGCAACAGATGCTGAAATTTCGCTTGGGTCATTGGAAGCAGAGAGTTTTTACGCTGGCAGTCATCAGATGAATTATATCACCCAACAATCCAATGACACAATGGACGTAACCTTTATTGAAACAAGGGATATGACAATCGCAAAGTCCTACGAAATGTGTAAACACCTTGCTACCCCAAAGGACGGCTCGGTCAATGAACCTAAAAAATATACATTTGCCCTAACAGCCGTTATATTTGACAACAAAAGAACGCTAAGGGTGGCACAGGCAAACTTTGCAAAACGCTGGCTCGTGTCGGTAAAAGAAGCCAATTTTAGCGTATCAAGTGCAGGACGTTCTGAAATTATCAAGGTGCAAATCACCTTTCAAAAAATCCGACCACATGAGTTATTTTACAATCAGTAAATCGGAACAACCAAAAATCTTATCTATATTGTTTTGCATAATAATGTATCTTAATCTAGGAAGTTTTATTATGCAAATCTATCAAACTATCTCACCAAAAAATACCCAATTTTCTATCACTTACCCAGACGGTAGTCAAGGCACAAAAACCGCTCGCCATGAAATAGGCGTTATCACAGGTAAATACCGTGATATTTATGCCGTTGTCGCTGATACAACAGGCTTTGACGGTTTGGGCTTTGATAGCATGATTGGTAGTGCTGATGATAACTGGCACATGGTAAATCTGTTCGGTGAAAACCACAAATACATTGATACTGTTGCGGTCAATGGTGCTGATGATATAGACCATGCTATCCATATTGCAATGAGCCAGTTTGACTATTTAGAACCACAATATGCTACATTTGTACCAAATGAAAACAGCGTGAATGATGATGAACGTTTTGATAGTATGGGATTTGGGGCGGACGTTATCCAAAAGGTATTGGACAATCCTAGCCAAAATCAACACTTTTTGCCAATTATCACCAAAAAAATGCTGACAGATGAACAAAATCGTGCCAGTTATGACGATGCGATGTGGGACGGCATTAATCTAATCTCGCACGGCAAAAATACCGATAACCTATACATGGATATGCTAAAACATGACAAGCTAGGCGAGTTGCAAGAACGTTTTGACTTAAAACAGGCGTTGGGGCAGTTAAATGTGTCGGAGCTTGGCTTTGACAGCTTAATGGATACAAATAACCGTTTGCAGTTAATGGCTGACCGTCTTTATACAGCATTGGTAAAAGCTAAAATTGATGATTTGGCGGTAAATTCTGTTGAATTGACAAAACCATTTAAACGGCTTGGCATGGCAAATGTGGCTATGGTGTTTGGGTTGTCAGACGGTCAAACCTTTACAATCTTTTTCCATAATCCAGATAGCGACCCTAAAAAACTCGCCCCACAAGATGTCATGGTGTCGTGGAAATGGCTACTAAATAAACGTGATGTAACGGCTGTGGTATCGCCTAAAAACGGTGAGAATTTGCAGTTATCACAGGTGGCTATGCGTATGATGAAGATTGCTAATCAGAATAAAAAACGCTTTGCCAATGCTCAAAAGAAAATCGCTAAAAATGAACAGGCGTTGATTGATGCTCAAAAGTTGGTTGATGATAAAAAAGCAGTGGTAGAGCAGTTGGATAAGGATATTGCCGAGTTGCAACAGCAAATTGACGACAAAAGAAATGCGGTGAATGATGAACCCACCCAAGTAGAAGAACCGATTGAATTAAGCGGTGATGAGTTTGGTTATCATGAATATATGCCGATTGATGAATTGCGAGAAAAAGCAATTAATCATTTAGAAACTATGCGTGATGAATATGTCAATATCCCTGCGTTAAGCGTGGTAGAAAAAGACACACAAGTACAACTGCGACAACGTGGCATAGAGCATATTAAAACCTATAGCCCAAATCCTGAAAAATTATTGATGTTACAACATATAGAAAAATTGTTAAAAACATCAAAATATCTTTATAAAACAAACAATGTTAAAACAGCAAAAAAACCACGAGTTGAGCTGTATTATTATTTAACGAATAAATTCAACTGGCAAGGCGAACCGCACAACTGTGTTTTGGTGATTGAAAAAGACCAACAAGGAATGTTGCATTATGATATTTTGACAGGTAAATATGCTGAAAAGCATTTAGAACAGGCGAAAAAAATGCTTGGTCACTGGATGCCCAAGAATAAATCGGGTCGAGAACCAAGCATTCAAGGTTATGATAATGCTATCCCAGAGAAAAATCTAGGGAACTATCAAAACCTTTACGATAATATTAACTTAGATGATAACGAAAGTCAAGCGGATTTTGACGGATTTATGTTTGATAAAGCAAGTGGCAAAACGTCCGACATGGTGCTAAATTTATTTATCTTTGATGAAAATGGGAATGAGATTAAAGATGACGTGGTGGAAGAAACAACCCAACAAGAACCATTTAATGAAAGTAATACCAAAACTGAAACGGTTGGTCAAGACCCACAACTCCCAACACTAACCGATGACGAAATCAAGCTTAACAAAATGCTTGAAGAACAGCAGTTTATGAAAGACGTAAACAAAATCGTCAAATCCAACAAAAGCGATGAAGAAGTTGCACGGTTGTTGGTAGAGCAGTTTGGCATAAAACAAGAAACCGCCATGACATGGGCTACTGACAAACACTTTAACGGTAAAAGACGTGGGTTTGAAGCATTTCGCCTTACCAACCTAAACAACCGTATCAAAACCCAACAAGCCAAAGTAGAAACCATGCGAAAAGCTGAGCAAATCAATTATGCCAACGGTGAAAACCAAGTCATTGCAGGCGTGGAAATTGAGCTTAACACAGATGACAACCGCTTACGCTTATATTTCCCAAATAAGCCAAGCGATGAAATCCGTACTATGCTAAAGAAAAACGGCTTTAAATGGTCGTATAACAACAATGCATGGCAACGTCAATTAACCGAAAACGCCATGAGTAAAGCCAAACAGGTCATTCAAGCCTATGCCGATGATGAAGGAATTGAGATGGAAGAAAATACACCTAATCAAACAGAGCCTACAACCAACCCAGACACCGACTATCTAAACAGCATTATCAATGGCGAGATTGACCCATTGGACGCCGATATGGATAAAATCATTGAAATCGGCGAACGATTGGGCGAAGAACACCCATTGTTTGAACAAGCCTTGCAAATGATTAGCAATGCCGAAGATGTCGCAACACGGGAGTTATAATCATGTTAAAAGGTTTGGAAAAAGCAAAAGCATTAAAAGAACTTAAAGAATTACGCCTAGAAAAAGCGAGCCTAACAGGGCTTGCTTTGGCAAAATCCATTAAGCGTATGCGTGAATTGCGTCAAGATTTGGGTATGGGTGGTACGGCAAAAGCCGTATCATCTAAATTAACCGACGATGATGTTTTGGCACTTAGTGAAAAGCCGATTGATGTACAAGAAAATAGTACAAAAGGCGAACGTAAACGTACAGCGAAAGATTGGATAAAACAAAACCTATTGGGTAAAAAAGTTAAAACTATAGATGGTAAAATGGTACATTTTAACAGTGATGATACGGTAGACCATATTAGCTTTAATGCTATGCGTAGTCGCAATGCTTTTATAGCCTTGAGTATTCCATTTATTCCACAAATTTTTGCCAAAGGTGAATTTGTTGGACGTGAAATATCCGACCATACAAGAACAGATGAAACCATTAAGGCTTTTCACCTTTATCAAAAGTGGATTAAGTTAAAAAATGGCTATGAAGTGTATGCACAAGTGCAAGCGTGCGAACGGCATGATGGGAAAAAAGACCAATTATTTTATGCAGGTTATAACTTAAAATCATTAGAAAAGAAAAAAGCCATTTTTGATAGCTTGCTGGAAACTGGATTACACCACGCAGACCAAGCAACAAAAACGGCTTTAAAGGCTGCTTCGTCCTCTCACCAAAATGGTAATTCGGATAGCACAAAACGGCTAACGCTAGGATTCATGACAACTTTAAAAAACAACTCTCCCAGACCAATGACAGTTGCTATACTAGACAACACTCGGACGAATGGAAATATGAGTTGCTCTGACTATAATTATATGCTTGATAAACTGCAAAGTCAATCATTGAAAGATAAACCATTGTTAATTTTGGTTATCAAAGATGAAACTGGCAAGGTGATTTTTGATTTGGAAAATGGTATAGATGAATTGGACGAAAACCCACAAACCACCCCAACCCTCAACCGCCCATTACCGCCAACAACCAAAGCAACACGCCAAAAGGCAAATAACAACGCCATTGCCCTACTTGATGACATCATGGCAAAAGGCTTGAGCCGTGATGACTTAACCACAGACGAGCTAGACACCTTAGCCAAATTTACAGGTGGTGGCGGTGGTCTCACCAACAAAGATGGCACAAAAGGCAGTGATTATGAATATTACACACCGATTGAACTGGCAAGCAGTACATGGGACATCGCCCACGCTTTAGGTTTTAATGGTGGTAAGGTTTTAGACCCAAGTGCAGGGACAGGGATTTTTACCGCAGTTAGCCCAGAAAACGCCCTAATGGATAGCATAGAGCTTGACGAAACAAGCGGTAACATTGCCAAAATTCTAAATGACGGCAACCGTAGTCATACCAAAATTTCACCGTTTGAAGCGGTGGCAAAAGATATGCCAAACGGTGATGATACACAAGGCTATGACCTTGTTATTACCAACGTGCCATTTGGCGATAATGGGGCAAGGGGTGCAAACAAACTCAAAGATGACGTCTACCAAAAAGAAAGCCTAGATTATTACTTTATCATGCGTAGCCTTGAAAAGCTAAAATCAAATGGTTTGGCGGTATTTATCACCACGCCCAGTACGGTTACAGGCAAGAAAAAAGCCCAATTTGACTTACGCCAAAAAACCAGCCGTATCGCTCACTTTTTGGGGGCGTATCGCTTGCCAAACAGTATGTTTGAACAGACAGGGGCGGACGTGTCGGTTGATGGGATTGCCTTTAGAAAATATGACGAAAAAACCATTCACACCATTAACAACTATGTGGAAAATGGCGATTTAACCACGCTTGAGACGGCAGGCGTGTTTTGGCAAGATTATATAAGCGGTGGTTATTTTAAAACCCGAAAAAATCAGATTTTGGGCGAAGAAGTAGAAGTCCCAGACTGGCGAGACAAGTCAAAAACCGTAACTAAGGTTGTCAATCATGCGAGCATGACGGACGTATTAAAGCAGTTAAACAAATTTAGCCGAGCCAGTAATGAGATTGATTGGCAACTGCTACAATTAAATGAACCGACCGCCATTAGTTATCAAACAGGCGATATAGTCTATCGTGATGGCGTGCAGTATCAGTATGACGGCGTTGTTTGGCAAGAAGTGATTTCACAAAAAAGTGATGACACTTTAGCCCAAGAACAGGCGTTTAATGACTTAATCGCCAAACTTAGTACGCCTTATGATGTGGTGGTGCATGGCGTTAGTTTTGCTGAAATGACGGACTTAATAGCATGGTTGGATAAAACGTCTCAAAATGGCGTGTTGTCAAACCGCATTACCGACCTCTATAAAACCGCCAAACAGCAAAATAACAGCACAGTGGCATGGCAAGTGTTATGCACAGGTCAAGGCATTGATATGTTAATCGCCAAACATGGGGCAGGTTTTGCGTTTTTGGCGGAATATGCCGACTTTAGCCAAAAAATGAAAGATGTGTTCGTCATGGCAAAAGGGGCAAAACTCACAAGACTTGCCAAAACCGCCCATAACAACCTAACCATTCACTATAACAAAGGCGAATACTCAAGCCTATGGCGTGGTGATGTGCAGGTGGCAGTTGATGAGCTTGCCAGTACCGCCAGTTACTCAAGCCAAATCGCACGCTTGCAATATGCCAACAAATCACGCTATTTAAGAATTGAACAACTAAAACAACTCAATAGCGATGTTGATGTGATGAGTAATGATGACTGGTTTATCACCGCAGACGGCAAACAAGCCATTCAAAAGGACGATTTTTTAATCGGTAGCCTAGCCGAACGCCTAGCAGATATTGACAAACAAATCGCACAGACAGCCGATGACAATATCAAGGCAAAACTACAAAAACAAAAGCAAATCGCAGAGCGTAACGTACCGACCATTGACGTGCGAAGATTGCGATATGACCTACAAAGTCCGATTATTAGTACAGATGTCAAACTTGAATTTTTGAAAACCGTGAGCCATTTTGCCAAAGGCGTACAAAACAAAAACGGACAATACAAGCCAACCATTGAAATTATTAACAAAAAAACCGATGAAGACAAGCTGTATAATCGTATCGGCATTTGGTTAAAAGAGGGAAAATCCTTGTCATTAGGCGGTATTAAACTAAGTCAAGATATGACCGAAAAACAAGCGATTGCATGGTTAAATATGACCGCCAATTCATGGAATGAGCAGTTTAATAACTGGGTAAAAGTCAATGATAGCTTGCTTGATGAATTAGACCGTACCATGAACGACCCAAAAAACCGTTATTTTGTGCAAAATGACGATGACGCACCGATTGATATTGCAGGGCTTTCCAAGCGTTTAAAACTCCACCCACATCAAAATGTATTTGTGCGTAATCAAGGGCGGTTTTTTGGTGGTATTAATGGCATGGGGGTTGGGCTTGGCAAAACCTTTTCGTCATTGGCAAGCGTACAACATGCCCACAATGTTGGATTAAAAAAACGTACCTTATTTGTCGTGCCAAAGTCTGTATTGTCTAATTGGCGAAAAGAGACCATGTTTGCTTATGAAAATATGGACGATTGTTTGTTTATTGGCTTGCGTGAAAATGGCGAAAAATTTAGCGTAAAATCCAATCTTTTTGACACCGATTTGTTAGAAGCGATTAACGGCAAATACCGCAAAATCTTTATGAGTTACGAAGCCTTTAAACGCATTCGTATTAAAGATGAGACGGCAAACGATTATATAGACCATTTGGGCTTGACCGACAACGCCTTTAGCATGAGCGAAAGCAAAAAAAGCAATGAGCGAGCCAAAGGACGTGGGGCGGAATTGGTAAACGAAATAGCCGACAAAGGCAACAACAATGCCCCTTTTATTGAAGACATGGGCATTGACAGCATTGTCATTGATGAAGCACACGCCTTTAAAAACTCCATTACCGCAGATGTTGGGCGGATTAAGTTTTTATCTGCTCCCAATGTATCAAAGCGTGGTTTGGACGCACAAATTAAAATGTGGTACATTCGTGGGCTATCTGACAATGGCGATGGCGTGCAACTACTCACCGCAACGCCAATTACCAATTCACCTGTAGAAATTTACTCTATGCTTGCCTTAGCCGTTGGGCGTGAACGTGCCAATGCAATGGCAGGTGGTGTCAAAGGTGCAGATGAATTTGTGCAAATGGTGTGCAATATCCAACAAGAAGAAGTGCAAAGCATTGATAACCGATTGCTGAATATGGACGTTTTTGTTGGTTTGCGTAACATTAATTTGTTAAGAAGTGCCATTCACAGCACCGCCATGATTAAAAATGCTGAAGATGTCAAAGGCTTGTCAGTGGTTATTCCAGAACGTGAAGAATTGCCAACAAGCGTAAAACTACCGCAAAATGTGCTTGATGAAATCAAAAAAATGCAAAGTGCTTACCAAGTGGCAAAGGTTATTTTAAAAGGCTATCCAACATATGGCATGGACACCACTGCTTTTGAAAAAATGCAAGCACGTTATGGCGAAACCACCGAATTATTGGCACACCCATTTAACCTAATCCGTAAAATGGAAGTGCTGATTGCTGATGATGATTTTGCCGATGGCGTGTCTTTTTATGATTTTGACAAAGCCCAGTTAAAACAAGTACAAAAATGCGTTGCTGAATTTAACAAAAAAGGCTACAAAGACGAACGAGAACGCCTAAGTGCCTACACCAAAGAAGAAAACGCCAAAGCTATTACCCAAAAAGATGATGGCGTAAGCTACATTACAGGCTACAAGGTTACTGTACAAGCCGATATTGTTGGCAATCGCATTATGATTGACAGCATGGACTACAAAACGCAAAAGGCGTTTGAAGAGATTTGCGAAAGACAAGGCGTAAATTTGGACGTAACCATTCCTGCAAAATTGGCAAGTTTGCTTGACAATATCAAGTTTGAAATGGCGAATAAACGTGGCAAAAATAGCGATGGCACAACGTCAAGCCTTGTAAAACAAATTATCTTCTGCGACCATTTGTTTTTACACAATAAAATCGTGCGTCTGCTTGCCAAACACACAGGCATTGCCAAAGATAAAATCGCCATTATCACAGGGCAAGTCAATAGCGAAGCTGATGAGATTATTGATATTCAAAACGGCTTTAATGAGATGGGCGAAGATAACCGCTATCAGATTATAATTGCCAACAAAAAAGCCGAAATTGGCATTAACCTACAAAAAGGCACACAAGCCATTCACCACTTAACAACAGGCTGGACACCTGACAGCCTAGAACAACGTAACGGGCGTGGGGCAAGACAAGGCAACCACACCGAAAGCGTGCGAATTTATTACTATGACGCAGACGGCACGTTTGACAGTCTAAAGCGTAACATGGTGAATAAAAAAGATGAGTGGATTGGTGAATTATTGCAAGGCAATAGCCAATCGGTGGCGGTGGCTGGCGATTTAACCGATAAGGACAAGGACGCACTGATTAACGCCATCGGTGATGAAAGTGCTATCCAAACCTACCTAAAACAAAAAGAACAGGCAGAGACCGAAGCACGCATTAAAGAAGCAACCGCACGGCAGATTGTCGGACTACAAACCATTAAAAACAACAGCGAAATGCTAAGATGTGGCTTTATCCATGATGTTTATGCAAAATTAAATACATGGGCGAGCGTGTCAGCAGATTTGGCAAAAACAAAGGCGATTTATAGAGATGGTGGCGAATACACAGGCAAGTTTGTGTTTGAAATTAGAGATGACAAACAACAAACCGCCTATAACCGCTTCAAACAAGCCACGCAAGATATTTTGGATATGCTAAGCGACAATATCAAAAATGGCTCGGATATTGACAGCATTACCAAAGCGATTATTGATGACAACCTAAGTACTATTGGAGCAAAAGGTGGTTGGGGTTTGGGTGCAAAAAATAATGAATCTGGTTATTTGTTCGTGTTTAGCCGATTTGCGTTAAAACAAGGCGTGAGTTTGACAGGTCAAGGCGTTGTTGATACAAATTGGGCGAATTTGCAATCTGATGATTATATCAAATTCACCAAAAAGCAAGAAATGGGTAAAAAGCTCATCTCTCAAGCTATGATAGCCGTTGATGACATTGCCACCAATGAAAATGGCAAAATCCCAGTCGGTGCAGGACAGCTTGTGTTAGATAATAAGGCGTTGTTGCATGGCGATACGCTTTATCAAACGGGTGATTTGGTGATTTATCATAACGGTGAAAATAATCATGTAGGCGTGGTGAGTGAATATAATAGTCTTGGTAATAGAATTAGCATTTATTATAATTCCCCCAATGGTTATTCACACGAATATATTTATAAAAACCCAATAGAAGCATGGCATGAACGAATAGATAATATTAGCCAAATTGCAAAAACTGATAGCCGTTACCTTGAGATTGTCAAACAACTTGCCGAATTTGATAATAAAAAATTGCGTGAAAATAAAGAAACGGTTTTTTCAAAATATAACGCTGATGTGCTAGAATATGTAAACAACAATTAAGGATTTTTTATGAACAATTACACTTTTAATAAACAACAGCTTGCCTTGATGACCGAACAAAAAAAGGCAAGTTATGAACAAAATCCACACCAAAATATGACGTTTGAACAATTTGCCTGTTATGCCATTGCAGCCAATATCAAAACCAAACCCATTCGTTATCGTAGTTATGGTATGTACTGGTGGACGTTAAAACAAGTGCTTATCAAACACGGTTATGATTTTGGCATAGCCAATTTTGGTAAAAATGATAGTTTTGATAAAGAATTAGCCAAAGTTTATAGCGGTGCAACCGATGAACAAACTATCGTGGGGGCGGACGCTTTTTGGCATGAAATGGCACAAACCACCATTCAAGGCAACAATGAATTTTTGCTTGATACGGACGGCAATACGTTTGTGCTATATGATGAAGAAATGGAAAGTTTATCGCCAGTAAGAACATTCTTGCGGTCGGGCTTGACCGTCTGGGAGCAGGAATCCCCGAACGATAGGGCTTGAAACTGTTTATTGAAAACTAACTAAATCTACTTTATAATATCCAAATGAATAGATTAATTAGTATCAACGAAGCATCAAAACAACTAGGTGTGTCTATCTCAACATTACGTAGATGGGACAAAAGTGGCATGCTTGTTGCCCAAAGAACGCCAAGGTACTAGAATGACCCTAATACGTGGACACATCATCGCCCTAGACCCAACGAATAAACAAGCAACTTACTTTGCAAAGGCTTGCGGTGTAGCCCGTCTTGCCTATAACTGGGCGTTAGATAATTGGCAAAAACAATACCAAGCCGATAAAACTTATCGTGATGAATGCTTGAAAAATGGCATAGAAATTGATGAAACCAAACTTAACAAACCATCACAAGGCAAATTAAGAAAACAACTAAATTGTAAGAACCTCAAGCGTTATTTACACTTTGTTTAAAATAAAACTCCAACCACTCATAAGGAGTAAAGGTTTGAGTTTTGCCAGTAATATCATCTTTTTTAGTTAAAGATGAATGGGGTTTAACGGTATTATAGAAATTAAGAAATCTTGTTAATTCTTGCTTTCTATGTTCACTACCTGTAAATTCACATTGTTCATGCCACATTTCCATGAGCGTACGTATTACTCGTTCTGCTTTACCATTGGTTTGTGGTTTGGCAACTTTGGTGAATTTCTGATTGATGTTGTTATTATAACAGGCTTTGACAAATTCATGGTCTTTTGTGCCTTTATATTCTGTGCCATTGTCAGAATAAATCACCTCAATCGTATAAGGGCAAGGTTTAATAACTTGTTCTGTCAGAAACTTAGCCGCACTAAAAGCTGTTTTGTCTGGCATAATACAAGCATACAGTTCACGAGAATAATCATCAATGGCAACAAACAGATATTCTCTAGGGCTGTTGCTATTTTGTCCTTTGAGCAGTGGTAGGCGTTTTGTATCTACGTGTACCATCTCACCAGGATAGGATTTATTATAACGCTTGGCTTGTTTTTTGAGTTTGTCTTGTATACTCTTTTCAACTTTAGCTAAGCGTTTAATGCCAAATTTCGCTTGTTTAAAGCGATTATTGACACTGGTTTGTGGTTTTAGTAACTTCACTCTGGCAAGTTTCAATACCTTGTAGATTGTTGGTCTTGATACTTTGTATTCTTCAGCAAGTGATGTTACGCTTTGTTTGTTTTGATGATAGGCTATCCAAATAGCTTCTCTTTCAAACGGTAGCAGTCTGGTGTTTTTATGTATGTTCATTTGCAGTATTTTATCCTAAATACTGTAAATAACGCTAGGATATCTTACAACTAAATAGCATAAAAAGACAACAATTCCCCTTTATGCTAGAAGTAACCAAATGTAGCCCACAACTTGCCATTATACAACTAGGAGACGCATTCAAACGCTTTTTTAAAGGTGAAAGCAAATACCCACAATTTCGCAAAAAAGGCGTAAATGATAGATTTAGCCTATCCAACGACCAATTTAGAATAGACGGCAAACGCATAAAAATCCCTAATTTAGGCTGGGTTAAAATGCGTGAAAACTTGCGTTTACAAGGCAAAATCCTATCCGCCAAAATCTTTAAACAAGGCGAAAAATGGTTTGTATCGGTTGCCGTTGAATTACAAAACATCATCAAACCACAACCCAAAACAGACAAACAAGTTGGTATTGATTTAGGCATTACAGACCTTGCCACCTTGTCAAATGGTGAAAAAATCCAAGCCCCTAAGCCATTAAAAGCTAAACTTAACAAATTAAAACGACTGTCAAAAAGTTTAAGCCGAAAACAAAAAGGCTCAAAAAACCGTGAAAAGGCAAAAACCAAGCTATCACGGCTACACTTTAAAATCAGCAATATCAGAAAAGACTTTTTACACAAGCTAACCACAAGCCTCGTTAAGTCTTATGATGTGATTTGTCTTGAAAACTTAAACGTTAAAGGCATGGTAAAAAACCGTAAACTTAGCCGTGCGATTAATGATTTGGGTTTTTATGAGTTTAAAAGGCAACTGATTTATAAAGCAAATCAATGGGGCAAAATTATCAAAGAGGTAGATAGATTTTATCCATCAAGTAAAACCTGTTCATGTTGCGGTTTTATCATGGATAAAGCAAATTTGACACTGGCTGTCAGATATTGGACTTGCCCTAACTGCAAGACAAGCCATGACCGTGATGTGAATGCGAGCATTAATATTTTAAATCATGCAACTAAGGTTTTAACAATCTAATATTTTTGGCGGTGAGTTTCACCGTGTCAGCCTATGGAGTTGATGTAAGTCTTAAGTCAAATGACAAGAGCAAACAACGTTGAAGTAGGAAGAAAACGCTAAATTTGCTCTTGGGTAGATTTAGGTAGGTTTTTTGGAACGGTAATAATATTGTGCTGTCAGATGTTGATGTGGGTAATATTGACATGGGTGTGATTAATAGAATTGTTAAAAAGCCTGAAAACTTTTTGATAACGGTGCGTGATGCTTTAAATGCCTTGCCTGATGATTATTCAAGCGATGATATTACCAATCTTGCTGAAAAACTGTATAATGAGCATATCAAGCCTGATAGTAATATACTGGATAATATATCTGACAAGCAAAAAGACAGTGCGTCTTATCGTGCATTAAACATTGGTAGCGATGACCCAAGTCCAGATGTCTTTAGTTTTTGGAATCATCTTGATGCAACCGCAGAAAAGTATAAACAATATAAGGCTGTAACAAGTGAGATACAACCAACTGATACGGTCGCTGTTACAGGCAATACAATGAAGTGGAAAGATGATATTAAAAAATATGCAGACAGATACGGTGTAGCAGTAAAAGGCAAGCGTAAATATCTATGGGATAGCAGAAATACACGTTGGCTGCTATCCTACCAAGCATTTACCAAACTAAAACAAGATTATCCAAATGCGGATATTCAATGTGAAAAGGTGAACTAAAATGTATTATCAATTTGATAAAAACGAAATTAACGAAAAACTAGTCGAAATAAAGGCTAGTTTGGCTGAGAACAAACCTGATGCGGAATTTGTGGAATTTTCTACCAGTGTGATTTATCAACGCTTAAAGAAAAATATTTTGCATTATCGTCAATATGGACCGTATTGGTGGGCGTTAAAAGATGTGTTACGCCGTCAAAACTACAATGTCGGTAATGAAACCGACAGCCGTATTGAACAAGCGTATCAAGGCGATAATGATGAACAAACTATTGTCATGGCGGATTTATTCTATATGAACGAAGCACCACGACATACAGTTGATAACATGGACTGGTTACTTGAAAAAAACCAGTCAGATTATCGCTTGTTTGATGAAGATATGGAAATGCGTCCGTCTATTACAGATAGAATTTTTTAGGAACATAAACCCATTTACACCACAAAAAACTGTAAAATCCTTACAAGTTTTATTTGTAAGGATTTTTTTATGGCAGATACACAAAGCACGCCAGAAACCACATTAGAAACAATCAAGATTGTTGCAACCAATAGCCAACACGGTATATGGGGTGCAGCTGGTATCAATGAACACCTAATCGCAGTTATCTATGCCGAAACAAGGGATAATGTGGAAAATGATGACAGAAAAGTAGTTGGCTTATTGGAAAATGCTGAATTTAGCCTTGAAAACCAATACTCAACCCCATTTGAAAACTCAAACCCTGAAGGGCGTATGCCAAACATGATGGGGTTAATACAATCTGGGCAAATAGCCATACAGGCAACAGAAGTTTTGGGGGCTTTTGGCAATATTGGCAAAGTGGAAGTTGAACGAATACCAGAAACTGATGCAAGTGCAGAAAGCACGGAAAACATAGGCAGTAGCGAAACCACAACCGAAGATAATGAAAAAAAACAAGGTGGTGCAATTGAAAGTTTACTTGAGTTAAAAGGTCGTTCGTCATTTACCAAACTAAACAGCGAACAAATATACACATCGTCAAACTCGGTCAGAATTAACGCCACACTGGTATTGTCCGCATGGAAAGATGCCAAAGCCGAAGTGGAAAAAGCCATTCAGACCTTGCAAGAGTGGACAGCCCCAGTTGAGTTATCCGAAAATGGATTGCTGGCAAATATGGCTCAAGAAAAATCGCTAAAAGGTTTGTTTCCATCCGTTATTCCTATCACCGTAAGACTAGATTATGGTGGAAAAATGTATAATGACTTGGTTATTGAGAGCCTATCTGTCCCCATGACAGCCCCTATGAACTCGGACGGTAGTAGGATAACAGCAAAAGTGCAAATTAACTTTTTATCTCGTAGGGCGTGGGATAGAAAGGATGTTACGGAATTATATAGCTAAATGTTAGGTTGGTTTAGCTTAACTGGTAAAATAAGGGGTGGAAAAAATTTGCCAACTACAACGCATCATGCGAACAAGGCTGTTACATCTGCTACCTCTGCTAGAGCATTGCTAAATTTTTGTTTATTTACTTGTTTCCTTGTTTCCTTGTTTCCTTGTTTCCTTGTTTCCTTGTTTCCTTGTTTCCTTGTTTCCTTGTTTCCTTGTTTCCTTGTTTCCTTGTTTCCTTGTTTCCTTGTTTCCTTGTTTCCTTGTTTCCTTGTTTGGCACGGATAGACAATTGCATTTCATCACGCATTTTTTGCACCTTTTCAGTAATCGCAAGCATTACGAACACATCAAAACTGGTATCGTCTTTTTTTGCCAAATCTTTTGCAACTTCATATACCATTGTAATGATGTTTGTTTTAAAAAGCAATGACGGATTATTGGAACATTGAAAAGTTTATTTGTCTTTTGTAATTAAAATACCTTTAACCCATGATTAAAGGTATTTTTTTTATGTTTAACGCCATTGCCATTGCTTTACGCAATCAAGAGATTTTTTTAAAAGAACTCACCATTGGGCAAATCGTCCAAATCGCCAAAATCCCACAAGCCATGAACGAATTACGGCTAAATGCCTTTATTGGTTATGTCTGCCAAGATGAAACGCTGGCAAATCAATTAACCGTACAAGAGCGGTATTATATCCTGCTTAACTACCTGTCTATCAGTCAGAACGATTATATGATGAATGAAGATGTTAGTAACTACTTTATCCAAGCCAAAACCGCCCCTGATGTGGTAACGATTGGCAATATCCATGTTCAACAGCTATTTGGCAATCATGTAACCGAATTGCAAACTCGCTGTGAAAATATCTACGACTGGTTGGCAGGGCAAATGGCGTGTCAATTACATGGGGATATGACCGAATTTTTTGGTGATGAAACAAATCCTGTCGTATGGGAAAAAATGCCAGTTGCAGGCGAAATCATCACTGTATTTCAAAAACGTTTTGAGATGATAGAAAGCCTTACCGATAGCCAATTTCAAGCATTGAGTGATGTATTTTATCAAGGTTGCGATAAGTTAAAGCATTTGTTGGATATAAGCCTTGATAACGAAGGTATCACCATTTTAGGCAATAGCGAACAACAAGGGGGTGGCGATTTGATTATCGCACGATTTCGCACCCTTAGTGTACTGTCGGACATCGCAAAACGAATTAGTGAACTCATTAATGAATGAATGCCTAGAACTCATGGAACATACGAATATGAGCATGGCTGAAGCGTTTACAATGCCTATATCGTTTATTAAGGACTATCAAACGTCAGATGCGTATAAATACCGTGAAAATATGTTGAAAAATAAGCATGAATACAAAGAAGTGCTATTAAAAAGTATCAATATGCTAATCACGGTGGTCGCTAGACGTGGGTAGCGTGGAAAAATTATGAGTGAAAAAGAAATACTACAAATCATCGTAACATTGCCATGGGTGATTTTTTTATCCATTACAGGCGGATTTGTCGCTTTTATCAGACGGCTAAATAATGCAACCGAACCGCAACCGCTTGGCAAAATCTTTTTAAAATTAACAGGCGAATTGGTGATTAGCGGTTTTGTCGGATTAGTTACCTTTTTATTATGCCAAGATTTTGAGCTGAGTGCTAATCAGACAGCTATCAGCGTGGCAATATCTGGACATTTAGGCGGAAATGCGATTGATCAAATTACAAAATTATCAAAGATTTTTAGCAATACGGTAGATAATAAAGAGAGTAAAAATGGCGATTAAAGATATACAAAAACGGCTTGGCGTAACAGCTGATGGCGTGTGGGGAAATCAATCACAAACAGCATTAAACGATAGCCAATTAATGTTTGATTTTAATAAAATGCGTACAAACTTTGGCACACTAAGACAAACACAAGTTGATGGCGTTAATGCGATTGTTAAAGCGGTAAATGAAATGCAAGCGGTTAAAAACCCTATTTATCTTGCTTATATGCTTGCGACAGCATGGCATGAAACAGCTTTTACTATGCAACCAATCGCAGAATATGGCAAAGGACGTGGGCGAAAGTATGGCACAAATACTGATATTGACGGCTCAAAATACCGTAATTTGCCATTCACTTATTACGGTCGTGGTTATGTGCAGTTGACATGGCTAACGAATTATAAGAAAATGGGCGAAAAGCTAGGCGTTGATTTGGTTAATAATCCTGACCTTGCCCTTGATTATGATATTGCAAGCAAGATTATGATACAAGGTATGCTTGACGGTTCATTCACAGGTGTGAAGTTATCCACATTTTTAAAACGTGGTGATAGACAAGAATTTGTTAAGGCTAGACGGATTATTAACGGGAATGATAAGGCTGGGAATATTGCCGATTATGCAGTGAAGTTTTTGGATTGTATAATTTAACTTCATTAAAATAACAGAAAACCACGGAAAAAACTTGCATAAAATTCCATATTTTTATAAAATAAAATATCAATATAACATCAACAATATTTTAATGAAATACAAAATATCCGAATATGCAAAACTCAACAAAGTAACCTATCGCACCGTTTGGTCATGGGTAAAAAGTGGCAAAGTTCAATCTGAACTAACAACCACAGGACGGATATTGGTCGTTGATAGTGAATTACGCCAGAATTTATGGACAAAGACGAAGCAAACGTAAAACCGAGCAACTTATTAAAGAATTACAAAAATAATTATGTATCTTACCCACACAATCCGCATAAAACCAAACCACAGGCATTATAAAATGCTTGATAACTATGCGTTTTTGTGTAAAAATTTATTTAATGTTGCCACTTATCACAATAGACGAAGTATTATTACGAGCAACAAAACGCCAACCGCTTTTGAACTTATCAATCAATTAACCAAAGAAAAACAAACAGATTATACCGCCATACCTGCAAAAGTTGCCCAGCAAGTCATCAAACAAGTTTACCAAAACTTTCAATCTTTTTGGGCGGTTATCAAATCCTACCACAAAGACAAAAATAAATTTCTAGGTCGTCCAAAACTACCAAAATATTTAGACAAAACCAAAGGGCGAGCCAATATTATTTTTACCAAACAGGCTATATCAAAACGTGATTTAAATAAAGGCATATTAACGCTTTCAAGCCGTTTTAATAAAGATTTATCTTTTGATTTGGGTAAATTAAAAACCATGGTTACTTATGATAATTTACAAGAAGTTAAAGTCGTTAAAATTGCCAATGGTTATGACATCAAAATCACTTATAAAACCCATGAACCTAGTTTAAAACAAAACAACAATCGTTATTTAGCGGTGGATTTAGGCTTAAATAATCTTTTAACGGTTGTGAGTAATACGAACGATACACCTTTTATTATAACAGGCAAAACCGTTAAATCCACCAATCAATTTTTTAATAAAATTAAAGCAAAATTAACATCAACCAAAGACAAATTAAAAAATAAAGCGGTCGCACAAAAACATTTTATAAACAAAAAATTAAGTCAGTTATCAGCCAAACGCAACAATCAAATTAATGATTATTTGCATAAAGCAAGCCATTATCTTATCAACCACGCAGTTGCCAATGAGATAACAACAATTGTTATCGGTCATAATAAAGATTGGAAACAAGGGATAAATATTGGTAAAAGAAACAATCAAAGTTTTGTCAGCGTGCCTTTTGCAAGATTGGTACAAATGGTACAGTATAAAGCTAAATTACAAGGCATTGATGTGATTGTTACTGAAGAAAGTTATACAAGTAAATGTAGCTTTCTTGATAACGAGCCAATTCAAAAACACGCCAATTATCAAGGCAAACGCATCAAACGTGGGCTTTTTAAATCAAGCAATAACACACTTATCAATGCTGATGTCAATGGTGCTTTTAATATTTTAAGAAAAGTAATTGGGAATTTTAAGTTTGACCCAATAGTGGCGTGTAGTACGCCTAAGATGATTAACCCTTTAAAGGCTAATCCTTGAATTTAAATTTCCGTATTTTTTCTATGGAATTGGGAGCTATTGTCTAGTAGCAAACAAATAAAAACCCTTGATTTCTCAAGGGTTTTTTGTTAAACAATCGTTTCATCAATCAAGGCTTGTAGTTGCTCGGATAAGGTCTGTTTTTCGGCTTGTTTTTGGGTGATTGTGTTGTCTAGGTCTTGGGCCTGTTGTGCTAATTCTTCAAGCTGTTTTGTTTGGCTAACTTTTGTTGATGTTCTTGTAACGCTTGGTGTTTTTTGGCGTGCCATTTTTTTATCAAAGGCTTTTTGTCCTGCAACAACGGCTTTGGCAATATCATCAACGGATTTGTTAAATGACGGTTTGTAACTGTTATCCAAATCCCCTGTAATAGGCAGTTGTTTGCCATTAATATCAATCCGCCACATATCGGCTTTTTCATCAACGATACGGATATAACAGGTTACTTTTTGATTGTTTTCAAGGTTCATATCAACAGGCAATGATGATACGCCTGAAACTCGTTTGATTTTGTTAATCACAACGGTGGCGATACGTTGGCGTGTGGTTTTTGCCAATCGGTTGCTAAAATCTTTGATGAGTGGGGTTTTCTCGGTGATTTCTGATAGTTTCATGAAAAATCCTTGCTAATGAATGATAGTAGGATTTTAAATGGTTTTTGGCGTTTGGTTTATTCATGTTCCATTGCCCATAGTTCAACGGCTTGCATGATGATGATGTTTTTGGTTAAGCCTGTCTTTTTGGCTAATTCGTCCAGACGTTCGGCAAATTCTATTGGTACTTTAAATCCGATTGGTTTTACTGTTCCTTAAAACCTATCTAAACCCACCCAAAGGCAAATTTAGCGTTTTCTTCCTACTTCACCGTTGTTTGCCTTATTCATTTGAACTTGGACTTACATCAACTCCATAGACTAACACGGTAGAACCTACCGCTTGTTTATATTAAGATAAAGTTAGGATTTTATCCGCCTTGTTTAAAATGTTTAAACTTGCATTCACATCACGGTCATGACTTACTTTACAATTTGGGCAAGTCCATAGACGTGTTGCTAACGTCAAGTTTTCTTTAGGCATAACAAAACCACAAAATGAGCAGGTTTTAGAACTTGGATAAAATCTATCCACTTCTTTGACGGTTTTGCCTTGCATATTAGCCTTATAAATCAGCTGGCGTTTAAATTCAAAAAAACCTAAATCATTAATCGCACGGCTTAATTTGTGGTTTTTAATCATGCCTTTAACGTTCAGATTTTCTATACAAATCACATCAAATTGTTGCACAAGTTTGCTTGTGAATTTATGCAGAAAATCTTTTCTAATGCAACTGATTTTATAATGTAACCGTGATAGCTTGGTTTTCGCTTTTTCACGGTTTTTAGAGCCTTTTTGTTTTCTGCTTAAGCTTTTGTTTAATCGTCTAAGCTGTTTGAGTTTGTTTTTTAATGGTTTTGGGGCTTGGATTTTTTCACCATTTGACAAGGTGGCAAGGTCTGTTATGCCTAAATCAATACCAACAGATTTATCTGTTTTGGGTTGTGGTTTGATGATGTCTTGTAATTCAACGGCAACCGATACAAACCATTTACCGCCTTTTTTAAAAACGGTAGCATTCATGAGTTTGCCACTAAACCGCAATTTTTCTGTTAATTTAACAAAGCCTAAATTAGGAATTTTTATCTTTTTGCCAATCAATTTAAATTGGTCGTTGGTTAAGCTAAATTTGTCGTTTATGCCTTTTTTCCTAAACTGTGGATATTTGGCTCGCCCTTTAAAAAAGTTGTCAAAGGCTTTGCCTAGTTGAATTATGGCTTCTTGGGGACTGCATTTAGTTACTTCCGCCATAAAGGGAAATTGTTGTCTTTTTATGCTATTTAGTTGTTTTCTTAATTTGCCTTGTGATGGTTTGTTAAGTTTGGTTTCATCAATTTCTATGCCATTTTTCAAGCATTCATCACGATAAGTTTTATCGGCTTGGTATTGTTTTTGCCACTCGGCTAATGCCCAGTTATAGGTAAAACGTGCGACTCCGCAAGCCTTACTAAAGTAGGTGGCTTGTTTGTTATTGGGAGCAAGTTCTATTGTGTGTCCTAATATCATGGATTTTCTTTAATCATCTGTTTGATTTGCTTTTTGTATTTTCTAAGTCCATACAATCGGCTACTAAAGCTATGAATAATAGCAAGCATATCTTCAACCAATTCTTGCTGTGGTGATAGTTTTTCTTGGTTGGCTACAATGATTTGGCAGTTATGGCGGTTTGCCATGTGTTCAAAATAATCAAATCCAAAGCGTGTAAGACGGTCTTTGTGAGCGACATATAAGTTCTTTATCTCGCCAATTTCTATTCTATCCATAAGTGATAAAAAGATTTTGCGTTTAAAGTTTAAACCACTGCCGACTTCACTGTGCCATTCATCAACGGCTATGCCTTGTGCTAAACAAAAGGTTTGCATAGCTTCTATTTGCGATTGCAAGTCGTCTTTTTGTGCATGGCTTGACACTCGGCAATAGACAACGATTTTACCTTGATTGCTTGGCTTTTCAAGGTTTAAGACTTTAAATATATCATCGTCTGTATAAACACGATGATTGGTTTGTGTCCGTAGTGGTACAAGGCGTTTTTCTTTATCCCAACGTCTTAGTGTAGATACGGACACACCTATTTTTTTGGCAAATTCTTTGGGTTTGTACATCGCTAATAACTTATCTATTTTGTAATATTATAGATAAGTTTAAATATGTTTGCAATGTCTAGTTAATTACTCCACGTTTTTCATCGCTGTCTTTTTGGATTTGGGCTTTGCTTTTTGGTTTTGCTACGATTTTTGGCATTTGACAATCTCCGAAAATATGCTAAGATATGGGTTAAGGAGTAGGCTTACTTCCCTGTAGGCCTCCAGTTAGTTAGTTTGCAGACCGTCTAACTGGTTATCATCTTAATAAGCATCATTGCTTAGTAACACTAGGATGATAATGACGATGAGTTTGATTAACGGTTTCATCGTTTACTCCTTAAGTTTTTTGCTACCACTTACACAGGTCGGTAGCAGTAACCTATCAATCCAAAGTATGCTTGCCTACCTTGTCTTGATAGGTTATATTCTGGTTTAAACTATATTAAAAGTCAATTGATTTAATGGTTTGTTAAATTGATTGACTTTTTTATCCTCCAAAATATGCGTGATAAATTTTTGGATTAATCGGAACATTTCCCAAAACTTCATGCTCGCCATGCCAAAATAAGCCTTATTGTTTTGTATTTTAAGGTGATAACAGTGGCAATTAGCTATGACAGTCAGGGTTTTATTTTGGGAATTAATCGTGTTGAGAAACAAACCAAAATCGTACACGATGATACCCAAAAAATCATTGAAATTTTAAGCCAAAGCGGTAAAAAACGTAAAGAGCAGTTAAAGCAGACTGGGTGTGTTATTCAACAAGTCAATCAACATAACCCAACAAGCAATCACATAAGCCCACGCTCTGTCCGTAATTCATTGGCACGACAACGTATCGCAAGGCAACAAACCAGAGTTCGCCAATCTGAACAACATCGCCTACAGCAACATTCACAAAACGATAGTCAATTTGCCAAAGCGGATAAAACACGCCAGTTTTTTTCACGGCTTAATCATGCCTTAAAACAGCAATTAGAAAATGAAATAGATAGCCAAAATATAGACCCGTTGCTAGACAGCGTGAATGAAGTAAAAGGCGTGCTATCGCCTATGGGGAAAATGTTTGGATTCATGTTTAAGGCAGGAGCATGGACAAAAAATAAACTCTTTGCCAATAAAAAGCGTGAACCGTTATCCAATGCTGAAGAGCGTCATCAAGCCAATGTGGAAGAGCAGTTAGAAAGGATAGAAAATAACCGCTCTGGCGGTTTTCGCTTAAATCCGTTTATGAAAATGTTTGGCAAAATGGGTAGAATGTTGTGGGGTGGATTGGCAGGCGTGGGCGGTTTTGCCTTAAAGCATGGTAAATCTTTATTAAAGAAATTAGGCGGTGTGCGTGGTTTGGTGGTATTAAGCACACTTGCTAAAGCTGGCAGTTTGGCAATGGATTGGAATGAATTGTCCGATAAACAAAAAGCAGGCAGAACAGGTGAATTATTGGGCGAAATCGGCGGTGTTGGTATTGGAATGTTGATTGGCTCAGCGATTTTTCCCGGTATTGGCACGGTGGTCGGTGGCTTAATTGGTGGCTGGCTTGGCTCAAAAGGCGGTGAAGCGTTGGGCGAGTATGCCCTGCCCCATATCAAAAACTGGGTGGATAGTTTAATCAGCTTTGATTTATCAAAACAGTTGTTAGAAAAGTTTAGCAATGGTTTATCAGACTTGTTTAAAGGCTCAAAAAATGCCTTATCGTGGTTGTATGATAGCTTTTTATCAGTAATTGATAAGATTAAACAAAAAATTACTGAATGGATTGAGAAAGGGCAAAATTTTTTGGATACAGTTGCAGACGGTGCGTCATCACTTTGGGGTGATTTCAAAAATGCGTTGGGGTTTGGTGGGGATTTTAACAAGGTAACATGGCGTGTGGATTTTGGCTCAAAGATGACCTATACCCATGATGATGTTACCTATAAAATGGGGGGTAATGGCAATGGCGTGATTGATTGTTCACGTTGGGTCGCAAAGGTGAATCAAGATACGGTGAAACAAATTAGTCAAATTTTAGGCAAGCCAAAAGCAGACAAGGCGAAGATTTTCGCAGGGACAGCGTCTGAGATTATCCGAACCGAAAAAGAAAAAGGGCGTTTAGTTGCCCATAAAAAAGGTTGGCAGGACTTGGATTTAAGCAAACTACAAGCAGGTATGATAATTGGTGAAAGCCGTGGCAAGCACGCTGTTGGTCGTTTTGGTAATATTGGACATATTGTTACCATTATTGACGAAAATGGCGAAAAATATGTGTCTGAAAGTACCAGTGCCAAAGGGGCGGACGGCAAAAGCGGTGTTAGAAAAACAAAATTAAATGACTATGTTAAAAATTTAAACAATAAAAAATTTGACGTGTATGTGGTAGACCCCTATCAAGATATCCGAGCCGAATTAGCAATCGCTCAAAAGTCACCTGAACAACCAAAACAAGAAAACAATCGCAATATTCAAACCAATCATATTTCTAGGTCAACTTCTGTCAATCAAACTAGCATTCAAAACACACAACAAACGAACAATCAAGCGATTGTTGCAACAAACAATTATTTACCAAGCAATTCGTCTCAAAATCAATACAATATCTTAAAAAGTAAAACACAATTAGTCGCTTCTGTAAACAATTATTCTGCTATGCCACAAGGCTTAGCAACCACGCCTACCACCACAAAAACGGTTCAATCACCCGATTTAAAAACAACCAATATTCCCAAAACGCCCACAATACCGCAACCGCAAGCAAAAAAATCACAAACCCTGCTTGCAAACAATCAACCATTGGCGAACAATGACAGGGGGTTTGCTCATGCGGTTAGTGGATTGAGTAATGATAGACAATATGGTTAATGAATAGTTGAATTTTTATCACAAAAGGACTTGATTTTTATGTTAAAAATAATTATGATAAGAATTAAGGAGTGGCTAGCCTTTCGGACTAGCTCAAGCCATGAGTTATTGCGAGTAACTTTTAGGCTACCTGATTAGTAAGCGTTTACGCAGACTAAGAGCAGGATTAACAAGGCGATGATTTTGATGATGTTGGTCATTGCCTCACTCCTTAAGTTTTAGCTACCACTTACCTAGGTCGGTAGCAGTAACCTGTCAGGCTAAAGCATGCTTGCCTACTTTAGCCTGACAAAACCTATTATCCAATATCACACCCACAAAATCAATTACTTATCTGATTTTTGGAACAAATCCCCTTTATTCCTATCTATCATGCCAAACTATTCTAAATGCTTTTTTTAGGATAACATTATGGCACTCAATTATGACCCACAAGGTTTTATCATTGGTTTAGGGCGTGTTGAACGGCAAACTAGCTTACTACATGATGATACCCAAACCATTATTCGGATTTTGTCATCACAAGCGACAATCAACCAAACGCAATTAACAGATATTAATCAACGCCTAGGGCAGTTAAACCAAACCACAAGAATAAGAAATCAACGTAACCGACAAACTTCTATTGTTGGTGAACAAACATCAAGGCAAAGCAATAGACATTTGCCAGCCTCTGCTCGTGAAATTGGTAATACAACAAATACACCCGTTAGACAACATCAAAACCGCCAAAATACGCCAACAGAGCGACTGCGTGATAGCAATGGGCGATTTACATCGCAAGCAGAAGAGATAAGTTTTATCCAAAAACTATCGGATATGGTGGCTAAAAATGTGGCGGACGTTGGCGTTGATGATAGAAATCTTGACCCATTGGTGGAAAGTATGCACGAGGTCTATGACACGGTAAAACCTATGGGCAAAATGTTGGGTCTGATGTGGCGTATGGGGGCATGGACAAAAAACAAGCTATTTGCTAGAAAGCGTAATGAACCACTTTCACAGGCTCAATACCGACATAACAGAACGGTTGAAGAGCATTTAGAAAATATCGCAGACAATGGCAACCGTGGCGGTATGTTTGGTCTATTGTCAGAACTGCTAACAGGTGGGCTAGGCTTACTCATGGCAGGGGGTAAGGGTGCGTTCAAACTGCTGAAAAAAGGCGGTTGGCGTGGGCTTGGTGCATTGGGTGCGTTGTTTGGCGTGGGCAATCTTGCCTTAAACTCGGGCAATATGAACGCCAAGCAAAAATCGGCAGGGGTAGGCTCGGTCGGTGGTGGTATTGCTGGGGCTATGGCAGGGGCAAGCATTGGTACAATGGTTTTCCCTGGTGTTGGCACGGTTGTTGGTGGTATATTGGGCGGTTGGCTCGGTAGCGAAGGCGGTGAAGCATTGGGTAAAACGGTCAGCCCTTATATCCAAAACTGGACAAATGGGCTAAAAAACTACAATCTGGGCGATAAAATGCAAAAAGCCTTTTTCTTTGGGTTAAGTCCGTTTTTTGTGGGGGCAAGTGCGATTTTTGAGTGGGTGAAAACCAAAGCCAAAGATTTGTTTAATCTTGATTTGCCAACGCCAAACAATGTTAATCCGAATACTGAAACAACAACCGATAGTATGGACGGTGCGACAGGTTTTTTGGGTGATAATAGCACATTTTCCAATGGCAATATCAATATTACTGAAACCGATATTGTACGATTGGCAAAAGTTATGCAGTCTGAAGTGGGTAAAAGTGGGTTTGATGAAAAATGGCGTGCAGATATGGGAGGGGCTGTATTAGATAGTGTATTAAACAGAACGGTGGCAAAAGAATTTCCAGATACGATTAAAGGGGTTATTAATCAAAAAAATCAATTTAGTGGCATTAATGGCCTAAAAAGCTATAAAGACAAATACGGCAAAGTTCACCAAACTGGTTCACCTGGTGATGTTGATAAATATCAAGCCCCTTCAGCAGAAGCATTGAATTTTACACGACAATATTTAGCAAAACGTGCTAGTGGTGGTAGCCGTCTTGTTGATACAACCGATTTTTTAAATCCCCATGTTTCAGGTGCAAATGCCATGCAACAATGGGGCAATAAAGCTGTTGCAGAAGCCAAAGCAAAAGGGACGGTTTATGGTAAAGGTAATTATGTGCATTATCATGCAGGTAAAAAAGTGGGGAATTATGGCATTAACTTGTCAGGTTCAGCAAATAGCACCCAATCCAAAAAATTAGAGCAACTTGCTAGCCAAAGTGACCGTTTTGGCAATAATCGCGTGGTCGTGGGTGATAGTATTGGCGTACAGTACAATCAAGTACACGGCTCGGACAAATCAACGGCGGTCAATGGACAAAACCCTAGCCAAGTGTTAGGGCAAATTCAGTCATTAATCAAGGCTGGCACGATTAACAAAAACACCCAAGTGGTGTTATCAAGTGGATTGTCTAACTCAAGTATGTCCACATCTGATTATGACATTATCAAACAGCAGTTAGGGGCGTTGCAAAAAGTGGGGGCAAATACTCGACTGCTTGGCGTGGCGAATAACTTTAAAGACAATACCAAACAAGGCACGCAAACCAATAAGATTTTGGAAAAAATGGCAACCTTGTATCATGCGGAGTTTCAAGGCGGTTTTAATTATAACTCAAGTGATAAATACAAGGCTCACCCTGCAAATAGCTATTTTAACGGTAAAGCATGGGCAAAACCAAAAACCCAAACCCAAACGGCAAAAGCTACCGCCAAAAAACCCAATGTAACAGCGACCAATATCCCAAAATCCCCAAAAGTTAGTCAGCAGTTATCAACGGATAAGGGGCAAAAACAACTGGTCGCCAGTCAAAACCAAATACCGCAGAATGTCAGCGATAAAAGCCTAGCCCATGCGATTACAGGGGGACTTGGTGCAGATAGGGTGTTGGTTTAAACACTGATTGGAACAATCCCAAACAAAGCCAAAAATCCCCTATAAACTAGCGTAAAGATAGTATTTAAGGGGATTTTTTATGTCAAGAACAACCAAAGCAATTACCTACAACATAGCCGAACGTGGGCGAAAATATGTCGGACAAGACCGCTCCAACGTAGATATTGGCTCTATGGTAGATATGATTAACGCACCTGCCACACAAGAAATGGTAAACACAGGCGATATGTACGGCTACTATGGGCATGAAATCCGTATGCTATACGGCATGAACCCACCTGATACCGTAGTAACTGATGACGGACGAGAAATCCGTATCGCCCCTGCCATTCGCACTATTGAATTATCAGCAGACAAAAATGGCAATGTAACCCACCGTGAAGAGTTTTTAAGCAACGAAGCTGGCGAATATGCGTATCAACAATATAAAGCCAATATTGGCGGATTTAGCACCGCTGTAAACTTTGCACCGTCAGCCAACGGAATGCGATATGTGAATGGTTTTTTTGGATTTGACTATGTGCGAAACCCAAACTACCACACCAACAAGGGCAATGGCTTGTTTGACGGCTTGGACTTAAGCTGTGGATTTGACAGTATTGCCAATCCGACCGATGAACAGATAAGTTTGCGACAAGTGGTTGAACAAAGCCTAATCACCCAGTATGACAGTATCTATCAAGTTATCCATGCCAAAGATGACGTAGCAACTGCCAAAGATATGATTGATTTTTACCAACAAGAAGCCCTAGCAAGCCAACAACAACTACAGGACTATATCAGCCGTCAAGAGCGATTAGCCAAAAAACGCCTTGAGCGTAAAGAAGCGTTGTTAGACGGTATGATTTGCCCTAGCGTGCCTTTTAGTCAGTTTTTGGAAGAGATTAGAGCGTTTGACAGTGTGCCATTAAAGCCATTGACTGATGATGAACAGGCAAAATCAAAAATTGTTGAACATTATCAACGACAAGCGGATGGTGGTTTGGGTGGTATTTTAAAAATGTTTGGTAGTTAAGATGTTTGATTTGCTAAATGAGATTGGCAAAATTCCAACAAATAGCTTATTGCAAACCTATTTAGATAGGCAATCCGCCATGTTTGACAGTACAAGTGCGATGAAATCGGTTGTTGCTAATATTAAACGTGGTGAAAAAGCCATGACAAAAGCCTTGCTGGATAAAACATCAGTTCACCGTGCTATGTATTTGCAGGGTAATGATGATTTTAATGGTGGTTGGGTGGATTTTGAGTGGGGTGATGTTGGACGAATAAGACCCAATGGCAAAACCAAAGGCGGTAAGGGTTTAAGTCATATTATTGAAGGTCGTATGAGAAAAGACAATATGACTTATGATGAAGCAGTTTTATTTTTGACAAAAAACGTTCCAGAAGCGATTGCCAAAGGCACAATAGTAGAAGTTGAACAAGACCCAAATCAAGAAAAAGTTTATGCTGTTATTTTAATTTATAAAAAAACAAAAATTGCTTTTAGAAAAGCTAAAGGTAGTAATAGTTGGGTTATTAGTGCTTATGAAATGAATAGAACTGGTGGGGCAAAATATAAAAATGTGTAGGTGCGGATATGATGACGGCGTATTCATCATACCCCTATGCACGTTTTTATCGCTAAATAACGTGGGGGCTACACGTCGGCATTTGATTCAAAATAAACAGAATAAACCGTTTTATCCGATACGCACGCCATTAACTAATAAGCGGACGTGGGTGCAAAATACCTAATTAATTTAACGTAAATTTTTAAAAAAGTCAATCAAAAGGTAAAAATATGACCGATAGATACATAAAATCAAGCCTTGAATGTATTCAAATGGCATGGGCGTATTGTTTGCGAGATTTTCGCCAATGGTGCAAGCCTGAAGGACAAGCCGTATATCGGTGGAAAACCGCACCGATTGAACAAGCGATTATGGCTTGTCGTGGCAATATGATTGACGATAGCCAAGCCATGTTAAAAGCATGGGAAGAAAACATCAACCGCAACAACAACGGTGAAACAAGAACGGCTTTTATCCCTGTGATGACAACGGCTATCGCTCCGATACAATCACCACCTGAATATGACCAAGTTGTCGGTCGCTCCGATTGGCTAACCGTAACCATACCACATGACCCAGATAAACGAGTGTTACAGTTACGCTCCATGCCGTCAGCTTTTCGCTGTCAGATTGCCTTTTTTTGTCCTGATGTGCATGGTGCGATGATGGTGTCTAACCAGTTTTGTGCGTATTTTAAACATGAAAGCAAGCGTACCTTTGCCGTGCCGTTTGAACTTGGTTATTTTGACGGTAAAAAAATCGTGGATAATTGGAATTTTAGGGTGCTTGACAATAGCCTTTATCCTGATAGTGCAGGCGAGTATAAAAACCTTACTATTGTAACGGTGGATTGTACCATTATGGGTGATATTCCGATTGTGGTAGGGCTTGACGGTGATTGGGATAATTTAACAGATACTGGCGAAGTAGGCACACCTGATAAATGGAAAGATATACCACCAACCAATGATATTTTGCCACCAACACCACAAAACCCACAAAATCCGAATAATCCGTTTGTACCGATTGGGGTTAATCCACCAAAAACCAGTGTTAATACGCCATTTACACCGATTAATGGCGGTACAACCACAACGGACGATTTAAACAAAGTGGTGATACAAGCCGATGTTTACGATGTGATTAACAGACAAGTTAATGCGGACGTTGACACTGGTGAAATCACGGTAGAGCCATTAAAGGATAAGCCATGAACAACATTGTGATTGTGGATAGCCGTTGTGCAGGGTATCAAGGTGAGCCTATCCGTGTGATTGCGGTAACAATGGCGGATAGTGGCGAGATTTTGGTAGAAAAACAAGCCAACTGGCATGAACCTGTCGTCAAAAATGACAATGTGGTTGTGGTAACAGATACGCCAAATCAGTTTAACAACTGGTCGCTGTGTTTTCGTGAGCGTGAGAATATCCGTGCTTTGTTGGACGCATTTTTTGATGTTAGCCGTAGCGGTCTATTGCAGATTAGCGATGATATGCGTATGTATGACCCAAAGGACGTGTTACAGAGTAAAAAAATGAGCGAAACAGGGCAGGATTATGAGTTTGATACCAATGTAAGCAATGGACACATGGCGGTGTTAATGGCGATTTGGGGGGCAAGGCTTGCTTACGGTGGTTTTATGCTGACCCATGATGTCGTATCTGATGATGATAGCGATAGCGATTTTATGCCGTTTAGTGTGTAGGGTAAAGGTTTATGTTAGAAGATTTGCGAACGCTCCCAGAATGGCACGAAGCCTGTAAACGCTACCGTTACGATATTACTCGTTTTGCGGTTGAAGCGTTGAACATGACAATACAAGCAGGACAAGCCGTTACCCCACAACAAGAAATGTTATTTACTAGCATTCAAGTACCTGGTAGTAGGACAACGGTGGCGTCTGGTCATGGTTGCTTTGGTATAGATACGCCCATTATGTGCTATGACGGCACGATTAAAGTGGTGCAAGATATTACGCTTGACGATGTGCTTATGGGTGATGACGGCACGCCTAGAAATGTGCTTGATTTGTGTCGTGGGCGTGAAAATATGTATCGCTTTACCTACAATGACGGTACAAGCCATGTGTTTAATGAAAGTCATATTTTGTGTTTGGTTGCCACCAATTCAAAAGGAACAAGAAAAACAGGTGATAAAAACACAGTAACCGTTAAAGAATACTTAACATGGGGATCTGATAAAAAACGCTGTCATGCTGTTTATAGAAATTCTGTTGATGATTTTGGCGGTATTCAGCAATCATTGCCTATAGACCCTTATATTTTTGGTACTTGGCTTGGCGATGGTTCAAGTCGTGGTACAGAAATCACAACAGCAGACGATGAAATAAAACAGGCATGGCAAGACTATGCTAATCAATTAGGTTGTCGCTTTGTAGAAAGAGCCAAAAAAGGGAAAGCAACTACTTATGCTATATCAAAGGCAAGTCCTAGTAATCATTGTAAAAATCTGTTTTACCATGCTTTAAATGATTTAGGGGTATGGCAAAACAAGCATATTCCACAAATTTACTTAACAGCAGACTTAGAAAGTAGAAAACAGTTGTTGGCTGGCTTGATTGATACAGACGGTTCAAGAGATAAAAATGGCTATGATTTTGTACAAAAAAACAAAACAATTGCTTATCAAGTGGTATTTTTGGCTAAGTCTATTGGCTGTCATGCAACCGTCAAAAAAATTACAAAAGTTTGTGGTAATAATGGAGCGGTGGGTACATATTATCGTTTAACTATTGGTAGAAATATTGATTTAATTCCAGTAAGAATTGAAAGAAAGAAACGTCTTGATACGCCACATCAACGTAGAAATTTAAATTTCGGTATAAAATCTGTTGAGCCTTTAGGTATGGGCGATTATTACGGTTTTGTATTGGACGGCAATCATCAATTTTTAGGAGGCGATTTTACGGTACTGCATAATACAGGAAAATCACGCTCGGCTGGCATTGTTGCTTTGTGGCATTTATTGTTTTTTGAAGAAAGTATTATGATGTTCACCGCTCCACAAATCGGACAGTTAAGAACCGTAGTTTGGAAAGAAATTAGCATTTGTCTTGATAGATTGCGACAAGGTGCGATTGGTTGGTTGGCTGAATATGTCGCTGTTTTTGCCGAAAAAGTGTATATTAAAGGCTTTGAAAAAACATGGTTTGTCTTTGCTAAAACCGCACCAAAACACAGCCCTACCAATATCGCAGGGCAACACGGTGATAATTATATGGTATGGGGTGATGAAGCGTGTGGCATTGATGACGCTGTTTTGGAAGTGGCAATAGGTGCATTAACCCATGCAGATAACAGGGCAGTTTTGACTAGTCAGCCAGCTCGTGGCACAGGGTTTTTTTATGATACCCAACACAAACTAAGCCACAAAAACGGTGGTAAATGGATTGCGTTAAAATTTAACGGTGAACTTTCGCCCATTGTCAGCCGTTCAAAACTGGTAGAAGCCTTGTATCAATATGGCGATAGAAACGCACCTGGTTATCTTATCCGTATTCGTGGTGAATTTCCAGAATTAAAGGGTGAATTTTTAATCACTCGTTCCGAATTTTTAGCCATGCTACAAAACAAAAATATCATTGGTAGCGATGAGCGTTTTGGCTATCTGATTACGGTGGACGTAGGCGGTGGCGTTGGTCGTGATAGTAGCGTGATTACCGTTAGCAAGGTGATTGACAAAATGGTGAAAGGACGGCTTGAACGGTTTGTAGAAATATTGCAAATCCCCATGTGGAGCAGTCAAGCCCAAATCAACCAAATCAAAGCAACTATCTATGATTTACTAGATAGCTATGCAGGGGCAACGCTCGTGATTGACCCTATCGGTAGCGGTGCAGGTCTATGTCAAACGCTCAAAGCCGAAGGGGTGTATTTTGTTGAAGTACACTGGGGTGTATCATGCTTTAAAAACGCCAACAAGCTATATTATTGCAACAAACGCAGTCATGCCTATGTCATGCTGTCAAAAGCCATGCAACAAGGGCGTTTTTGCATTGATGACAAGGTGTTAAAAAACTATGGCGTAAAAAATAACATTGAAGAACAGGCGATAAAACTACCCTATACTTTTGACGATAAAGCACGTTGGAAACTATTATCCAAAGATGATATGAAAAAACAAGGGATTACGTCCCCTGATATTTTAGATACATTTGCTTTTATCTTCCTAGAATATGTCAATTATAGTCCAACGGATAGCGATAGCGTGGTGGTAAAAACCAAAGAAGATAGGTTTAGCCAGTTAAAACAAATTGCAAGTCAAGTATAATTTGTAAATATCACTATGACTAATTTATAGATTTGATAAGGAACACGGCAAAAAAGCCGTGTTTTTTTTGGGATAATAGGCTAAAAGTTTTTTTATTTTAGGGATAATTATGGCAACCCAACCGATTATTTTTACAATTACCAACGCAGGTAAAAATGCGATGTTAGACATAGATAATATTGGGCTAACCTTGCGTTTGTCGCATTTTGGCATTGGTCGTGGCAAATACACGCTAACTGGTAACGAAAAGGCTTTAAAATCAGAGATTAGCCGAACCGTCATCAGTGCAGGGGATATTGAACCGACAACGCATACGTTACGCTTTTCTACCACGTTGTACGCTGATAGCGAAACGGAAGTGTACGAAGTTGGGGTATTTACCGATACTGGTGTGTTGTTTGCAGTGGCAAGTATCACGTCAAAGCCATTTTTTAAGATTTACCCTCATGTGGCATTTGTGGCAAGTTTTGGGCTGACGCTTGATGAGTTTGATATTAGCAAGGTTACGGTGGTAAATGACCCAAATGGGGCGTTGTCGCTTGCCATTATGCAACAGCATTTAGCCCATGCTGACCCACACCCACAATATGCGTTGCGTAGTTTGCTTGATGAAGTAAGCAATACGGTGATTAAAAAATTGCAAGAACAAGTAGAGCGACTAAAAATCCCAATTGGTGGACTACTGATTACCGAACACCATTATGAAAATAGCCAAGCTATTCATGATGAGATTGGTTATGGCAACTGGATACGAACCGCACAAGGTAAAGCGATTGTCGGACAAAATATCCATGCAGCCGACTGGACGGCAGAGCTTGGGGCAATTCATCAATATGCGACAGGAAATGACGTACGACAAGCCCAAATCTTTGCGGTATGGCAACGTGTGCCTGATGACTATGTACCGCCAACTTATCGGGTGTATTGGACATCTGATGATCAGGGCAACAGCCAAATTAGCCAAATCAATGAAGGTGAAAAGGCGTTTTTGTGGGTTGAAGTGGCGAATTTGATTACGCCACAGCCGATAGGGGCGGTGCTAGACGGTGATAAGCACGATAGTATCAGTATTGCAGGCGGTCGTTTTGATTTTCCACCAACGCTTGACAATGGTAAAACTAAGCTGGGCGAGTTTGCTCCAACGGCTATTAGCAAAGACATGACGATTAGCATGGGGATTAGTCTGCCTAATGATGAGCAGGTTTTGGCAAAATTAACGGTGAAAAATCAAACTGATTTTTAAAGGTGTATATGAAACTCAATCTTTATCACAACGCTATCCGAGACCTTGTTAATCTGATGATTAGCAAAGGCAAAACAGGTCAAATTGTCAAACACAGCATAGGAGCGGACGAAATCAACGACCCTACGCTAATCGCCCAACGTGTCTATGGCAACCGCTATGACTATGACGTGGTTATAATCTGTGCAGGTACAAATGCAATATGGCAACCACTACCACAAACAGACATTTACCTACCGACCCCAACCCAACTATTTGCCCTAAAGAAAAAATACAACATCTTTACAGGTGGTGTCTATGGCTAATAGTGGGGCTAAACATGGGGCTAACAATGGCAATGACCGCAACAATGGCAATGATGATTTAACCTATTTTAACCTACAATCATCAGACGGTATCAGCATTCAAGACCGCCTAATCGCAAATATGTCAAGGGAGCAAATCCGAGCATACCGAAAACAAGCAACCCAGCAAGCCTTGCGTGGGCGATATGCAAGCACCCAAAACAAGCAACAAGACGAACTGATACAAGCCATTCATGACGGCAAACGCCTAACAGAAAAAAACCTACAAACCTTAATCAATCAAGCCAAATCAAGTGCAGGGATTTCTAGCAGTGAGTTATTAGACTTTACACTTGGAGCGACCAAAAAAAACAAGGCTATCCGTGATAAGGTACTATCACCGTCTGTATTGCAGTTGTATATACAAAACGTACAAAAAGCGTCCAAGCACTTTGTCGGTGGTATTACCCCAACTGAAGTTATCAACCAGTCAAGGGCGGTAGATATAAAACGAGCCAATGAACAAATATTTTTGGCGACCATATTCAAGCGAAAAGGCAACGAGCTGTATTTTTTGACCAATGCAGGTCCTAATAGTAAAAGCGATAACCACTATGTAACGGTTGAATTGTTAGATTTTCCGACTTTGGTACTAGGGCGAAAAAATCTACCAACCACAAGAGAGATAAAAAACGTCCTTGAACATGGCAAAATCAAGTTTGACTGCGATTGTGGACGGCATACATACTGGTATCGCTATATTGCAAGTGTGGGTAAGTTTAACTTTGGGGCGTATGAAAACCGCTATCCGAGTACGAGAAATCCACAATTAACAGGGGTGGCTTGTAAGCACGTTTTACGAGTGATGCAAACGCTAACATCTGGTACAACAGTTGAAAAGATTAAACAGTATGTTAAACAGGACTTGAAAAAAGGGGACGGCAAACATCATTCACAGCGATTGAGCCGTGAGCAGATAACACGAGAAGCAGAGTTTCAAGCTGACCCAAGACGAGCCGAGCATTATCGCAGAAAGATTATCCAAAAAATTCAAAAGCAGTTAAAACTGGTGATGAAAACTTTTGAGCCTTTGCCAACAGGGCAGCAGTATCAAGTCATGCGACAAATGCAAGCGACAGGCATACGCTTTAGCCAAGAACAACAGCGTGCTTTTGAAGCGTATCAACGTAGCCAAACGCCTTTTAGACGGTAGGTGTGGTATTGCTAGACACTTTAACAGTTAAGGAAATTACATGAGTATCAGACAAGAACCACATTTAGTCGCAAACGGCAGACGGCTTGCCAGTCGTGCTATCGTATTACAAAGTTTGCAATCTATCCCTGCTTATGCCTTTAAACGTGTGATTGTACCGATTACCGACAGTTTTTTTGACAATCGCACTGATGAAACATGGGCAGGGCTAGGCGTTGCCAGTAACGCAGATGAACACGCCTTTGACTATGAGCCGTTGGGCTTTGCTATGGTAACGATTGAACAGTTTATCGGTGGGTCTATCCATGACAATAACATGATAGTAACGACCGATGAAGTGATGATAGCAGGGCAAGTTGAGCCGTATTATCCAAATCTAAAAGGACGTGATAGACTGCTACAAATACCAGAATGGCAACCAAAAAAAGGGGATTTGTTTTGTTTGCTTTTGGCAAGCGATGATTATATCTATATGGAATGTGTGGGGCGGACTGGTTCTAGCATTATGGCGGATTTTGGGGCGAAGTATGTGTTTAATCAAAAATTCAACCTAGATTTTTTGCCTGTATTTGATGAAAGTAAGCTAGATGATGTCGGTGCGTTGGATTGATTTATCCTCCGTTGCCGTAAAACCACCGACTTCAGGCGGTGGATATAAGGCAAATTAAGCAATCATGCTTACGCATGGACGTTGTTTAGTGCGGTGTATTTTGCTGTTCAATGTACTGGCGGATAATCTCGATTGGAGCACCGCCACAACTACCTGCAAAATAGCTAGGCGACCCCGTCTTAACTCTGTTTTTTCGCTTGACATAAAAATTAGACCAATTTAAAATAAAACAAATTAAGTATATATCATAACAATGAAAACACTCAAGCTACGCATACGAGACAAACACACAGACCAACTAAATCGCCTAAGCGGTTCGGTGAATTTCGTATGGAACTACGTCAATGACTTGAGTTACAATCACCTACAAAAGACTGGCAAATTCTTTAGTGCTTACGACCTAAACGAATACACCAAAGGTAGCAGTGAATTACTGGGCTTGCACTCTCAAACCATTCAAGCCATCAATGAAACCCATGCCAAATCAAGAAAGCAATTTAAAAAAGCAAAACTTAACTGGCGTACTAATAACCCAAAGTCTAAACGAAAATCGTTAGGTTGGCTACCATTCAAACAATCGGCTATTAAACACATTGCCACACACCAAACTGGTAAAAAAGGCTTAAAATCCACCTTACAACTATCCCTAGCCAAAGGACAAAAGCTAGTTATTGACCTATGGGACAGCTACAACCTTAGCCTATATCAAATCAACACCCTTGAGGTCGTCCAAGACAACCGTAACCGTTGGTATGTCTGTATCACCGTCAAAGAATACCCTAGAACTACTTGCGCTACTGGTAGTTTAGGCATAGACTTAGGATTAAAAGAAAGTGCCACCACCTCAAACGGTGACAAGCTCACAATCAAGCAAACGCTCAAATATGCCAAAGAGTTAGCCATAGCTCAAAGAGCCAAAAACAAACAACGTGTTAAGGCAATCCATGCCAAAATCAAAAATACACGCCAAGACCTCATCCACAAATTCACCACCCAATTAGTCAAAGACAACGCCCTAATCGTGGTAGGTGATGTGAAAACCACCCAATTCAACAGCAAAAAAGGCAAACTAGCCAAGTCAGTATATGACGCAGGTTGGTTTGAACTCAAACGACAACTGACCTACAAATGCGAGAACACAGGTTGCCGTTTTGAAATCGTAAATGAACGATACACTACCCAAACTTGTTCGTGTTGCGGTCAAATCGACAGCAACAGTCCGAAAGGTAGAGCAGGTTTGCGAATAAGAGAATGGACTTGTGCGAAGTGTGGCACATGGCATGATAGAGATATTAATGCCAGTAAGAACATTCTTGCGGTCGGGCTTGACCGTCTGGGAGCAGGAATCCCCGAACGATAGGGAGGGGAGGAAGTCAATTAACGGTTTTTTGCGTTCGGAACACCTTTTTTAAGGTGTTTTTTGTTATTTTAAGATAATCATACCAATATCAACAATAGGAAAATGGTATGAATCCAGATATTAAACAAGCCCAAGAATTTGACCATAAAATCGCCACGCAAGTACAAAAAACCGAGCGATTTTTGGCTGACTTTAACCAAAAACGTCAAAACCAAACTGCATTGCAGGCGTTTGATAGTCTTTTAAAACAGCACCCTATGGGTGAAGCAGTGGCAAAACATGAAATGCCTGATGCACTGGCTACCTTGTTAAATAGCCGTGCAATCACAACGGCTGACAATGTGATTAAAACCCAATTTGACAATCTGAACGACAAATCACCTGATGAAGTGCAAAAACTGGCAAATATCAAAGGCACACAAGCCATTTTTGACGGCATTGAACAAGGTATCGCTATCTACAAAAAACGCAATGGCGGTGCTGAACCATCGGCAAATGTTATCTATGATGCACTGATAACAGCGGTAAATACCTGTACCGAACATTCTACTGACCAAAAAATCAAAGCCCAGTTTGACAGCTTAAGTTTTGAACATCATGAAGCGTTATCAGTTGTTCCTGCTCAAATCATGGTTACAATCCTAACCAACATTGCCAACAGCCTACCAATGGTCGCAAAACTACCAAACCCAATCGGTAGTAACGAAGTGCCATTAATCTATGGTCGTACCGTTGCTAATATGCGTATGGGTGCAACCGAAAAAGGCGATTATATTGACGGTGTAAAAGCTGGACACCCTTATCTTGAAAACCGCCATACACTTATCATGGAAAAAGCAGGTGCGGACTTTAGCACTCCGATTCATGTCGGTTATACAAAACAGGTTAATGCTGACCATACAATCGGTTTTGTCGCTGATACAACAACACCAAAAGCTCCATTTTTGGGCGGTCGTGTGGTGATTACTGTTAAAGGCGTACCAGTTGCCAATGACCACTACAAATCACACCCAACCCAAACAGGCGTGTCAAAACTACAACCGATTGGCGATAAAGCAATTACGGTTGATGGTAAAGAATACCTTGTAACAACAGGTTCTGCTGACCTTGATAATCATACAGTAAGTGTAACTTTTGACACATCTAAAACCGAACCAGAACAAAACGAAGTTCATGTACAAGTTATCTTTGACTATGAGCGTAAAAAACCAAATAGCAAAGAATATGTATTGACCCCACCTGGTATGGATATGGAATTTAACATGGCTTCGGTCTATGCAAGTCCAATGCGTACCGAAAGCACGGCAACCATTGACGCTATTACCCAAATGCGTAATGAGTTGAACCTTGACTGGCGTGTCGCTGTGTTAGCTGCTACACAACAAAAATACTACCTAGAACAAAATGCACGATTGCTCCGTGAACAGGTAATGTCATGTCTGCAACAAGCTAACCATACTGTTGTATTTGATGCACAAAAAGCAGGTGTCCAATACACCAACTTTGGCGATGGCTTTACCGCAATTAAAGCATCAATCAACAATGCAAAAGTTGCCTTGTCTGAAATGGTGAATTTCCCAATCGCTGGCGTGGATATTTTTGTTGGTAAAAAAGGTGCTGGCGTGTTCATGTCAATGACCACCACCGAATACACACCAACAGGGGTAAGCTACGGTGATAACACAAGCATTTATCAAATCGGTACAATGACTGACGGTACTCGCATCTACTACGTTCCAGATAGCCTAGCATGGTTAGATGAAACAGGTGCTACTACCACTGCAACTGCCTTGTTATTGCCACGTCCTACAACGCCAACACGCTCGCCATTTGTCGGAACTACTGCGGTTGCTCCAATGACATTAACAGCGAATTATGATGCGTTTGCAGAGCATACAGCGATTTATAGCCGTATGGGTGCTGACCGTAACCCACACCCTGACTTTGGCAACCAAGCAATGTTAATCCAAATGCTAAACCTACCTAGTATTTAATTAAAAAAGTTGCTTCGTGCTTACGGGAATGGGTAGCCGTAAGCATTTTTTAAAAAATTAGCTTTAAGCAAATTTGCATTAAGGATAAAAAATGGCAAAACGTAAAACCAATACCGAAACAGATGTACAAGCTGAAGACAAAGTAACTGAACCAGTCGTAGCTGATGATACTGATACGCCAGTTAAACCTGTAGATGAGCCTGTGGTCGCTCCAGTTGAAAAGGTTGAGCCAACCAAAGCTGAATCAGTTGTAGAAAAAAAGGCGGAAAAAAGGGCTGACAATGTTATTAAGGTTTTTAACAATGCCAGTCGTAATCTGTATGAACCTGCAACAGCAACATTGCTAAAATCTGGTGAAACAACTGATATTTTTATCACGGTAGAAAAACAGCGTATTATTAATAATATCAATCAGTTAAATTATCTGCATGGTAATTGTCTGGTAATTCAATAATGGGGTTTTGGCGATGATTGAAACAAAAATTTTAGATGAAGCGGTTGGTATCCAGTATCAAGGCGTAACTGACCTGTCTGAAACGTCCAATGTAGCAAGTCTGACAAAAGCGACCATTGTAGGGCGTTTTAAACGTGGGGTTGTTGGTCGTCCGTTTAAAGTTACTCGTGATAATTATCAAGCACTTTTGGGGTTTGATAGTAGTAATGCGGATTATCTAGCGGTGGAAGATGCTTTTGCTCGTAGGATTACGGAATTGACGGTTATGCGGATTGGTAAACCTGTGGGAAAGTAGTTGCCCCTGATGATAATAAGGGGTCTAATAATACCAATACCAGAAAACCGAGCTATATCACTTTAACAGGAACACCATAATGTACGCACTTAAATACAAAATTAATGACGGTGAATATCAAGTTATTCACTCGTCATATCTACCAAAAAATGCGGAAGCAAATACATGTTTAGCATATATATTAAATGCCATTGGATTGACAACAGACGGTAATGATGCAGTTTCACCTTTTTTTGTCCTTCAAGGTGATTTAGATGGTGCAAAATTAACTGCAATTAAAGGCATACAATCAAACACCTTGTCTAGTATACAAAAACGCAATCTGGGTGAACGCTTGCTCAATGGTGAAAATACCATTACATTTGAAAAAATGACCCAAACTGAGTTAACAGACGTAAAGGCAAATACTGATTTATTCACTTGGTTAAAACAATGTGTGGGCAGTACCACGCCACCAGAAGGGTATGATTTGCCAATTGTTACTGAAACAACAATTAAATGTTTTGGTCTTGCGATAATCAAACCTATTACCAATCCAGTCGTAACAATACATTTTACTCTTAATGGGTCTAATTACGATGAACAAGGGAATTACTCTACTTATGCAGTCGCCCAAGCATATTTTGTTGAAGGCTATGAATATCTAAAAGTTAATGGCGTAGATTTGTTGAGTACTGGTTTGGGCTACGGTATTAGTGGTGTGGAAATTATAGCAGATAGTGGTGGTGATGTGTCTTTCGCAACTCGTGAAGCTACGCCTATTAATGTTGAAGCTAAATTTAATCAAGCTATTTCCCAATACGAAATGCAACTTGTTGGTGGTAATGCAACTATCCGAGAAGATAAGAGTGTTGTTTTTACATTGCTGGCAAGTTAATAATGAAATTAAGTTACTGCACCACTTGTAAAGATAGGGTATGGCAGTTAGAACAAACGTTGCCACACAATACCCATTAGACCTCTTTCCAAACTAACCCAACTCGAAATTATAAATGGCACAAATCAAATTAACCCTTAAGCCAAAGCGTTTTCTGCGATTACGATAACGACAGGCTAGGATTTTAAAACGTTTGATTTTGCCGATAACATGTTCATTGGTTACCCGTTCAGAAGCTAATTCTCGATTGGCTTGTTTGTCAACTTTAGATAGTGGATTAAGCTTGGTTTTCTTTTTTGGGAATTTGCTATTGGCATGGTGTTTGTGTATGCCTTGATAGCCCGAATCTACTTGGATTAAGATACTAGGCTTTATACGCATTTTTGAGTATTGGTAAAGTTTAAAGTCATGGGTTTTACCTTTGCTAAAATGGGTACAAAGTATTTTTTTGCTGTTTTTATCGACAACGATTTGTGCTTTTAAGGTGTGGTGTTTCTTTTACCTGAGTATTGCCTGCGTTGCTTTTTTGGGTCGCTCACAAGGTACTTCGGTTGCGTCTATCAGTACGGTTTCAAGGTTTGGGTCTTGCCATAAAGCCTTTTTGCTAGGTAGGGCAAAGTCTTTGTGGGCTATCAGTATGCTTTCTACCCATTTGATGGTTTTACAGACAGCACTTTCACTGATACCAAAGTCTTGCCCTAGGTGAAATTGGGTGCGATATTCTCGGTAGTAACTCAAAGTCAGCATGAGCTTGTTTTCTAGGCTGATTTCATTTTTCCTGCCACCTTTTTTGTGTTGTTCGTTGTATGCTTCTTGTAGTATGGTGAGCATATGAGTATAGGTACTTCTTTGGATGCCAAAGTAGCGTTTAAATTGTGCGTCACTGAGTTTTTCTGCTTGTTCGGGTATCATGCTTTTGCTGTTTTTTCTAAAAATCAGTATTATACCAAATCACTATTAAGGTTTGGAAAGAGGTCTATTATTTACAATCAGATGTGGTGGATTTAATTATTATTGCTTTTAACGACACCACCGTAAAGCCTTTTTTACAAAAACATTATGCTGACTATCTAAACGATGGTCGCATAAAATTGATTGAGCATTTTGAAAATATTATATTTGCTGATGGTAGTGATTGGTCATGTGGTTATGTTAAAGATATTGCTCATCGTAATGCTATAGGTGATGTATTGTTTAATCTTGATGCTGATAATTTCATTGATGATGAATTACATGAATTATTATTAAATCTAAAACCAAATGAAATTGTTATAACTAAACAAACTGAATGGTTGCCAGACGGCAGAAGCGGAAGAATTGGTATACATAAATCCATATACGGAAAAATCCGCTATCAAGATAAAGGCAGGTCTGACGATGGTGATTTTATTATACAAGCTATTTTATCCAAACTAAAAATCAAACAGATAGCTTGTAAATACAAACCAGTATCAAATAATCGGAACATCAAAAAACACCCTGTAATGACAATGCCATAATAAGCCTATCTTAACAACGATAGGCTTATTTTTATGGAAAAGCAAACCCTATACCTTGCCTTAACCAAGCAAGGCTTTACCCTAAGCTATACAGACACACCAGATGCCTTAGCCGTTGTCGCTATGCTTGGTGATTATGTGTTTGACAATAACTGTCAGATGACCGTCAAAGTTACCGATACCAAAGACGGTTCAAACCCTGATGACCCATTGAACAACCTAGTATTTACCCTTGATATTAGCGATAAGATTGATGATAAAAAAATCACCAGTCTAACAGGTCGTTTATACGTTGGCGGTGGTATTGAAGCATTAGAACAAAATTATCCACAAAAACTTAGTTATATCACCAAAAAACTGGATTTTTACGGTGCGTTGGACGGTGAAAATGACTTTTTTGACGTGGTGGAAACTCGCTATCAAAAAGACAAAGCCGATGAAATCGTGGCAAAACTAAAAGAAGTAGGCGTGTTTAATCTATTAAACAGCTACCGAATTTCTAAAAAAGTGGTCGCTATCCCTGCAACGCCAAACGATACGGATTTGACCGCTGAACAGGTGCGTGTTGCATTAACCAAAGCAGTCAAACCTAGCTATTTTATCTTGGCAAATATTGATGACTTACCCATGATTGATGCCGTTATGTCGGTAATGGATAAGTTTAACAATCATTTGTTTATTGATGTAGGTGAGATTAGCGATTATCAACAAGTTGTCGCTTTTGTAGATAGCCTTGCACTAGCAGACCACCGTGTGCGTGTGCTATGGAATCCAAACCTTTCACACCCAAACAATGCAACAACGGTTTTGGCTCGTAAAAAATGGCGACCTTGTGTTGGTGATTATCTAGCCTTGCATTTGTTGCGTAACGCAAGACGAAACAGTCAAGGTATTCCACCTATCAATATCCCTGTCGCTGGCTATGCTTTTCCATTGAATTTTAAAGGCATGAAGCAAATGGCAACGGTCAATCTTGACGAAGAAGCACAAAATGCCCTTGCTAAAGCTAAAGTGATTGTGGTTTTAAACGAAAACTATGGCAATGAAAGCCGTTGGATTTATGGCGATGTATTAACACAACGTGATAGTGATACCAGTGCATTACGCCTTGCTAATGCTGCTGAAATTGAAACATTTACGGCTAATATGGTGATTGATATTATCAAACGTCATATGCTAACGCCAATGAGTAACTTTTTACAAAATGCGTATGATGATTGCGTGGCGTTCCTAGATGCGTGCGTGTCAGCAGGGCTACTGGGGCGAAGTGAGCAGTTGGGTGGTTTGTACTATGCGTTATCCATTGTGCCAAGAGAAGATAAGCCGTTTGAAGCGGTTGATGTGAAGTTTGCACGCCGTCCAGAAGGTGCGGTACGTCAAGCCTACCTCGAAACCACGATTAATAAGTAATTTTTAATCAATTTTTTAACCAAAATAAGGAAAAAATACGATGTTTATGTCTAATCCAATTTTTGATAGTTTAAAACAAACCAATCAAAACCAACAGTTTGACGGTATTAAAGAAGCAGTTGAGCAAGTTGCTTTTGACCCTATTGATGAGCGTATGGCAATCACCCAAGCCGCTAATATGCGTATGGCGGCTGTGTCTGTGGTGCTAAATACCACGATGATTTTGTCAGAAGGGCAAGATGAAGAAGATGAGTTGTTGCCAAATGAAGTGTTAGACGGCTTGATTGAAGATGTCTTTGTTGAAGATGATGAAGATGATGAAGATGATGACGAAGTGGTTGATGAAACGGTAAAAGCACAACTTACGGCTTTTGTTATGGAAGCATTGATTGCTTTTGGTGTCAAAGAGAGTGTTATTAGTGATATGTTTAATACTGATACCGATGTTGCCGATACTGCCATTGAAAAAGCGTGTGAAACCGTGCTTGAAAATCTACCTGATGACGGTGAGCCGTTAGATGAGTTTTTAAATGCCTATATCTTTGGTGTTGGTATTGATGAAGAAGACAGTGAAGAAGGGTTTGATGGGGTTGGTAGTACAATTAAAAAACTGTTTGGCGGTAAAACATCAACCCAAAAAATCGGTGGCAAAACGTTCAGATATAAAGCAGAAAAAGTCATTAAGAACGGCAAAGCTGTTTTTAAAAATGTTCGTGTTGGTGGTGGTCATGTTAAGCTAAGTGCAAAACAAAAGGCGGCTTTAAAAAAAGCACAACGAAAAGCACAGCTTGGCTCTGCAGTCATGAAACGTGTTAAATCCTTTAAAAAAGGGTTTAAATTAGGTTTGCATGACCGTTAAAACGTCATAGCAAATCAATCGGTATTCGTTAATATTTTATGTAGGGTAGCAAATTACCCCACCTAACAAAGCTAGGCAGGGTAATTGTTAAAGGTTTTGTTTATTTTTTTAACAGGCTATCTCATTACAACTTGGATAATCACAGCCAATACGATACTGACGAGAGAGCAACTGCTCAACATCACCGCCAAACACCTTTTGGCAAGAACTTGACAAATTTTGCTCAAACTCATTTGCCGACTGCATAATCAGCTTTTCACATTCCGCCATTATCAAATCAGCATCTTCATTATTTCTCAAAATGCGTTTGATAATTATCTTTTCGGCTTCAGCCACCGTATTATTCAACCTTACCACCGTTTTATAAATATCCAACATCTCATTGGCAATAATCGGCAAATGCTCCACTTCAAACACCGCAGGACTAGGCGTACCAGTCGCAAAGCGTAACCGTGTCCAAATTGCATTCACAGCCGATTGCTCCCAACGCATAGAATGCGTAGTTAGCCAAATCAAGCGTTTAATATTTAACGTATCTGCATTACTTACATAGTTGCGTTTTTCGCATTTTGGTTTTGGAGCGTGATACCGCCCTGTTTGACGAATAGTTGGCAACACATCATTAAACACCCAATCTTGAAACTTTACCGCACTTGGCAACTTACTACCAAAAATCAAACGGTAAACATCAGGTTCATAAATTACACGGACGTTTTGTAAACCACCTGCTGTTTTAAGGGGGTAGTGTTTCACGACCCCATTGCAATGGCGTGAAATAGCATCTTTCGTATTTGTATAACCCAAAGCGTTTGCAACATCTTTGGCAACAAACATCGGCGTATTATTTTCATCAACAATAATACGCACATTATCAGATTGGTTAAAGGTAAAAGTTTGGGTTAATACGTTCATAACGAACTCCTAGTTAGTTTTCTGAAAAAAACCTTATTAAAAATAAGGGTGTCAAGAGTTTCAGAACCGCAACTAGACGGCTGACAGCTTTTCCTTACGGTATTGTATGACTGCCAACTCTCGACATAAGAAGTCCAATAGGTGGATTAACTGACTATTATGATGAGAGATTGCCAAATAATAGGCATAAAAAAGCCACTTTTTCGTAAAATGTGGGTAACGCTAGTTGATAGAGTTCTGACGCTCTAAAACATACTATACAACAAAAAACCCACCTTGTAAAGTGGAGTAGTTAAAACAGCTCAATCAATCGCTCTTTGTGCAGGGTGTAATAAGCGGTAATATCCGCCCAAACGCCTTGCACATACTTATAAACATGGTAGTCATCAATTCGCAAAACATCAAGCGTGCGACAGTCAAAATGTGTCGCACCATCTGGCAAATCATCAATCGTAAAATGCTTGAACAAGTATTTTTCCCATGCGTCTTGGGTATAATCAAGGGTAAAGCGTTGCCTTGCATTGTCCCACAAAAACACATTATCCACGCCCAAATGTAGGGTAAAATCATCAACAATACGTTTTGACGGATGAAAATCTTTAACAAAACTATCCAAAAACGGTTGGATAAAATCCCAATTTGCCTGAAGCATGGTTGGATTTTTGGCGATTTCTATCGCTTTCTTGGCATGGGCAATGTCCACACGGTTGATGTGGCGTTTGACCGTTTTGGTGGTGATGTTATGCTCGCTGTGTAGTTTTTTGGCATTGGCAATGGCGTCCACATAGTCCAAGCGGTCGCTACGTTTTTTGAGATTGACATACCGCTGTAGGCTCGCCCACGATGAATGTAGGGTGATTGTCTGTAGCTGTGGAATGCTAAAACCATCTTCTGCGTAACGTGTGGCACATTCATGGCGTAAATCATGAAAGCGTAAGCCGTCAATCTCGCAAATCTTGCACCCTCTAGCAAAATAGGACGAAATGGTCTGTGCATTCATAGGAATAAGCAAATTTTGGTCATAGCCTAAGATAGACATACGGTTGCGTGTTGTTACGTCCAAACACTCGTCAATCAGTAGTAGGGCGTTTGGCTCAAGGTGTGCGTATTTGTGATTGCCAATCGTGCCGTTGGGGTTTTTGACATCTCGGACAAGCCATTGGTTATTAGCTCGGTCAAAATCAGACAGCAAAAGGTGGCATAGTTCATCTTGGCGTCTACCTGTGTAAATGGCAAGCCACATGATAAGGTGCATAGGGATTGAACCACGACCAACAGCCCATTCACGATAAAAAAAGTTGGTCAAAAGCTGTAATTCTTCGCCTGTTGGTAAGCGGTCAAGCTGTTTTGATTTGCCAACGATTCTGGATTTTTTTAAGCCACGCATGGCAAAGTCAAATTCGGATTTGACATGGTTTAAATCCATACCCCAAACAAAAATCGCATGATTGATAACCGTGCTAATCTCACTCAAATCCTTTAAAACAGTGGACGGTGAAACGGCATTTTGCATATTTTCCACATCGCCACGCCTACGCCACATCGCAAATGATGAAAAATCATGACGTGTTAAGGTGAATACATTGGCTTTGCAAATATCATAACGAGCAATGCGTTTTAGGTTGGTTTCGTGCTTTTCGTTGTACTGCCCCTGTGTTTGCACGCTATAATGCTCAATCATCTGGGCAAGGGTGTTGCCATAGACAGATTGTGTGGATTTTTTGAGAATATCAGGGTTAATCTCAATCTGGGCTTCTATCTTTTTTATCCACTCTTTGGCTAAACTTTCTTTACTAAAGGTTTTGGATTTAGTAAAATTTGGCGTATCTTGACGCTGGATTCTGACTGTTGCGGTATAACGAAAAGATTTACCGTCTTTGGTCTTTCTCTTGCTGATTGTACCCATGTTTGCACCCTGTATTTGCAACATTATTGTAAAATTTACAACATCAATAAAAAATGTTGTAAATATGATACAACAAAAACGCAAAAATATGCAAATATATGAAAAAATATGCAAGTTTTTACATAAAATTTAAAGCGTAAAAACAGCCAAAAACGTGGGTAAAACACCAAGAAAAACCATTAATAATTAACATTAAAATCATTTAAAAACAATAACTTATGAAAAACCACCCCTTACTCACCCCCCTACAAATCGGCAATGAAACCATCGCCAATCGGTTGATACTAGCCCCGATGGCAGGCGTAACGGACAATCCGTTTCGCAGACTTTGCCGAGCCTATGGAGCAGGTCATGCCGTGTCTGAGATGATGACATCGGATGCGACATTGTTTGCTCATAACAAAACCTTATACCGTGCCAATTTTGACGGTGAAATTTCGCCCATTTCCGCCCAAATTGTCGGTTCAGAGCCTGACAAACTTGCCGAATCCGCTCGTTACCAAGTCGCCAATGGGGCAAAAATCATTGATATTAACATGGGTTGCCCTGCCAAAAAAGTGTGTAAAAAATTGGCAGGTTCAGCGTTGTTGCAAGACGTTGATTTGGTGAAAAAATTATTAGAAGCGGTGGTGAATGCTGTTGATGTGCCTGTAACCCTAAAAACTCGCTTGGGCTTTGAAAATGGCAAAGAAAATATTTTGACCGTTGCCAAAATTGCCGAAGACGTTGGCATACAAGCTCTAACCATTCACGGACGCACCAGAGAAGACAAATATCTGGGGCAAGCTCGCTATGAGCTGATTGGCGAAGTCAAAAAAATGCTAAACATTCCGATTATCGCCAATGGCGACATTGACAGCCCACAAAAAGCCAAAGCCGTGTATGAGATGACAGGGGCGGATGCGGTGATGATAGGGCGGTCGGCACAGGGTCGTCCGTGGATTTTTAAGGAAATTCATCATTATTTGCAAACAGGTGAGCTACTGCCAAATCCCACGATTGATGAACTGCGTGAAATTGTACTCACCCATTTACAAGGGCTTTATGCCTTTTATGGTGAATATTCTGGCTGTCGTATCGCTCGCAAACACATTGCTTGGTACACCACAGGCATTGCCAATTCCAACGCCTTTCGCCAAGCCATGTATGGCGAAGAAACCACAGCAGGACAATTTGCGGTGGTGGATAAATTTTTGACAACGGCGGTGTATGATTAATCTTTTATAATTGGTGTAACAAGTCATCCATCAAATCATCAAAGGCATCGTGCGGTTGATTGTTAGTATTATTGGTTGCATTACTGGGTGAAGTGTTCGGTTTTGGGCTTGACACAGGGGTGGGCTGTAGGTTAGCCTTTTGCGGTTGCGGTTGCGGTTGCGGTTGCGGTTGCGGTTGCGGTTGCGGTTGCGGTTGCGGTTGCGGTTGCGGTTGCGGTTGCGGTTGCGGTTGCGGTTGCGGTTGCGGTTGCGGTTGCGGTTGCGGTTGCGGTTGCGGTTGCGGTTGCGGTTGCGGTTGCGGTTGCGGTTGCGGTTGCGGTTGCGGTTGCGGTTGACTAACAGATTTGGGCTGTTGGCTGACCGTGTTTTGTACGGGTGGTTTTGAGCTTTGTACCGCAGGATTAGTTGATGTGCCACCGTTTTTACCCAGTTCTAAATGGGCTTGTTCTACCAGTTCTTTGGCGTGTTTTTGCCGTTCTTTTTTGACGCTGATTTCTTCACGAAACGCATACCAGTTTTGTTGCCACCAATGTTCAAACTGATTGACATTTTTACCTACGATAGAATCTGGCAAATGCACGGTTAAAAGTTGGGAAATCAGCACATTATCCATGCCGTCAAGCGTTTGGTCTTTGGCGACAAAGATATGTTCACGACTGCCTTTATATGGTTTTTTGTAAGTCAAAGATTGTCCGTCAAAGTCAAGTTTTGGCAGTTGCCACAGTTTGCCATTTTGGTAAATGACGGTAAATTTTTTGACAGGGTGGCGAAAAATCACATCAATCGGGCGTAGCATTTTTTTCTCGTTTTTTTGTTAAAATTTAATGTTAATTTACCATAATTTTGGCTGAATTTCATCTCAATTCAGCGATTATTTTACATAATTTTCCGTACAAAATTGTATTAAAATGCTATAATTTTGGCAAAGGTGTTTTTTTATTTTGTGCGTATTTTTATGGATATCGATATGTCTGCGGTTAGTCCCAATTTTAAAATCATTCAAAGCAATCAAATTGAAACGTTATTTGAGCATTTATCAATCATGTATCAAGACCGCAAGTCTTGTCGCTCAGTGTTTGAGCCGTTTCACGTCATTGTGCCGTCTATGGTGATGGGCGAATGGCTCAAAAAACAGGTGGCGGACACGTTTGGTATTAGTACGTTGGTCACGACGGAGTTTTGGGGGCGTTATTATTGGTCGTTAGTGCAACGAGTGGCTCGCAGTTATAATGATTTTTATAAAAGCCGTGGCGTGGTAAAAGACGATTTTAATGTGCCAGATGTGGCGATGTTGTCAAAAAATATCATGCAATGGCGGATTTTTGGTTATTTATTACAAAATCAAACGCAGATTTTACAAGATGAAAAGCACGTTTTGTATCCTTTTATTGAGCCGATTGTTAATGATAAACAAAATTTAACAATGGATAGTCCGCAAAACAGCCAGCAAACCAATTCATTTATCAAAGATGGTATTATGGTAGACGATGCCAGTATCCAAAGCCAAGACCAACGCCTTTGGCAGTTTTCGGCGGATATGGCGAGTATGTTTAATCGCTATATGACTTATCGTGAAAATTGGCTAGAAAAATGGGGCAAAAATCAAGCGGTCAATGTGCAAGCCTTGATTGATGAAAAAGACAAATTACAAGCCTTAATCAAACATCAAGAAATAGACATGGTCAAAACGCCTGATTGGTTGGTTGAGCATTATATGCAGTTAGAACAAGCCCAGCGTTTTTTGTGGCGAGCATTGTTTGACAACATTTATCAAGAACGTAAAAATTTACAAGATAAATTTTGGCAAGTTTTTGATGATAAGGATAAACAAATTGCCGATATTTGTAGACAGCAGTTACCGACAAATGTGGTGTTATTTACTGTGCAACAGTTACCACCGAGCGAGCTAAACGATTTAAAACGCTTAAGTGAGCTTGTGCCTGTTACTTTGTTGCATTTTAACCCATCAGAGCAGTTTTGGGCGGATATTGTGGATAAAAATTGGTTGTTAAATCAACAGCTAATTGACCCGACCACCGTTTATTTAAAGGATTATGGACATACGTTGTTATCTCGTTTTGGCAAACAATCTCGTGAAGTGTTTGCCATGCTTGCCGATTTGTCGGGTAATGAGTATGAAAAAGTTGAATGGATTGATGAGTTTGAACCAAATTCTCAGAATAGCTTGTTAAGTCAATTACAAAACGATATTTTAATGCTTGATGAAGGCGAAACACAAACCAAAATTTTGAATATGATAAATTTTGACAAAACCAAACGCCATCAACAAGCCGAACAAGAAAGCCAACGCCAAAACCAAAATTGGCAAATCGGTACAACCGACAAGCCATTTGACAGTAGCCTTGCCATTCACGCCTGCCACAGCATGACACGCCAGTTAGAAGTGTTGCGAACTTTGATAATCAGTTGGCTGAACAACACCGATAGACCTGCTCCCAATGAAGAAAATAACCGCCGTCTGTCTGATATTTTGGTGTTATTGCCAAACATTGAAGCCGAACGCAACGTGATAGAAGCGGTTTTTCCCAAAGGCGTGGGGGCGGACGGTTATCATCTGCCAGCCAAAATCACAGGTGTGGTCGCAAAAGATGTCAATCAGTTTTGGCAAGCGGTGATGGGTTATTATACCTTGTTAAACAAGGCAGGTAGCCGTTTTCACCGTATGGAAGTGTTTGATTGGTTGATGTTGCCACAGTTATACGAAAGTTTTGGGCTAAATTTGACCCAAATGCAACGCACTTGCGAGTTGTTAAGCGATGCAGGGTTTGTGCGGGGTTTTGACGAATTACATTTGAGCCAAACCTTGCACGATATTGATGATGATTATCGTTATACCTTTGCTTATGCCTTGGAACGACTGGTCGCAGGCTTGTTTATGCCAAATGCCAAAGCGGTCAAATTTGGCGAGCGTGTCAATTATCACGGACAAACCGAAACTATAGAGCCATTGCCAACCGTCAAAATATCGGACAAGCCAATGATTGCCATGTTGTGCCAAATTTATCAAACGCTTAACGACAATCGGCATATTGGCAAACAAGCTTATAAAGTGGATAAATGGTTAAGCGAAATTGAAAATTTAATGAAACTTCGCTTTGAAAAATTTAACCAAACTAACGCTTGGAAAGCGATTTTTTCGGCACAAAATGAACTCAAACGCCAAGTCAAAGCCAACAGCCAAGCCCAAGATTTGCCCCTAAAACTCAATTTTATGTTGCAAAGTATCAATGATGAAATCGCAAGCCAACAGGTGAGTGCTGAGCCGTCTAGCGTGATTACCTTTGCTCGTATCGGTGCGGTGCGAAATCTGCCGTACAAACTGGTGGTCATGCTCAATCTGAACCTTGCCGACTTCCCACAGCAAGAACAGAGCAACCGCTATAATCTCATGCAGGCAGGCGTGAACAAGCGTGGCGATAGGTTTCGTGAAGATGACGATTTGGGGGCGTTTTTGGACGCATTGCTGTGTGCCAAAGAAGCCTGTTGGTTGTTTTATAATGCCAAAAATAATACCGATATTTATCAATATTTGCCCGCAAGTCCCGTGCAAGAATTGTTGGACTTTTTATCTCAACATTTGTCCAAAGACCAAATTGGTAATTTTGGCGAAAAAATTCAACAATATTTGGTAACTCATCATGCGTCTTTGCCATTTGACAAACAATATTTTGAAATTAACCAAAATACCAAAAATCCTACTTTTGTTGAACAATTAGACAGCCAAAAAGCCAACTTATATCCGCCATCAAAGGTGTGGTATGGTATGTATGAAAAACTGCATGGTGAGCAAAAAACTCAGCATGATGACAACAAAATCAGACTGTGGCTTAAAAAAGATTTAAATCAATGGTTAAAAAAATGGCAAGCAAGTAAACAATTGTTAAATAATAATAGCCAAACGCCAAAAAAATATATTAGCCTAAGCAAAATTTTCCAACAATTACAAAACCCTGCCAAATCATTTTTAAACGCTCAAAATCTGTCTGTTGAGCGTTTTGACAAAGACTTAAGCATTTTGGAAAATTTGAAATTGGACGGTTTGTCAAAATATCAGCTCAATGCTGATTTATTGCAAAGTATGTTAAACGATGAAATGTTGGACGAAAAAACCGCTTTGGCGTTTAACGATATTTTGCCTGCTGGCGTGAACCGTTATCAAGCATTGGACGAGCAAAAACAACAAATTCAGCAACATTTGCACCAATTTATTGACAAATTAAGCGTGTTTGATGCAAGGTTGGTGAACGAAAGTTTGCAAAAAAACCATTTGCCAAGCCAAGATTTTACCGCTTTATCAAATATGATTGACAAAAATATCAAACCAAATTTACAAAATCAAGATGTTTTAACCCTATTAAGAGGCTTGATAAACCCAACTCATGAACAACATTTGGCAATTTTAATCAATGATTTAAAAGACGATGGCACGATTGATAACAAAGCAAGCGATGTGGTGTTAAAAGTGCATTTGCCAACCGATTTAAACGATAAATATTGGCTAGATTATTTGCCAAATAGCGGTAGAGAAAAGTATCAAATCCGTTTTTGGCTGTCGCATTTGTGTTGGCAAGTCACCCGCAAAACCAGCGATGAGCAACAACAAGCCCAGCATGGCTTTTCATTGTGGCAATATAGCAACAAACAAACGCTCTACCTACCTGCGATACAATGGCAACAGGCGTATGCCATGCTTCAAGACTGGCTGATGCTGTGGCAACTGACCGAACGGCAAGTGATTGTGCTACCACCGCAAAATGCTTTGCAATATCTGCAAAATATTGCCAATGATAGTGATAATCAAAAATCAAAGATGAGCCATGTTAAGGAATGGGTAGCAACGTCTTATAATTTTGAGCCAACTGAAGAGAATTTTGAGTTTAATCAATGGCAATTGTTAATTGGTGATAAAAAAGCCAACGTGATTTTACGCTTTTTGGATACATTGGGCGAGTGGGCGTATCAGCCATTACGCCAACATTTGGTAAAAATTGACTAATTTAACAGATTGATTTTAAACAATAAAAAAGACACGAGTACAATAATGAACACAACGAATATAGACCAAGACAACACAACCCAACAATCCAAACTACAGCCACCTGCGGTAACGCTTGCGTTAAATGGGCGACATCTGATAGAAGCGTCCGCAGGCACAGGCAAAACATGGACTTTGACAGGTGTGGTGTTACGCTTGATAGTAGAAGGCGGTTATCCTTGCGAAAAAATCATCGCAACCACCTTTACCAGAAGTGCGTCCGCCGATATGCGACAACGCATTAACGAACGTTTGCAATCTTTTTATCAACTTTTGTTATTTATTCTTAATCCGCCTAATGATGATAAAAATAATGATGAGAAGAAAGAATTTTTATTTAAAAATAGCCTAAGCAATTTTAATGCTAATGGATTAAATGATGAAGAAAAAAATCAACGTTTTGAGCGTTTTTTTGCTGAATTAAACAGCGAAATTTTAAAACATTCAAAAGCATTGCACGAGCAATATGAAGACAAGGTAAATTATGCTTTGCTTGAACATATTGTCAAACAAATGTTTCAAATTGAGCAAAAAGACCCAAAATTGGATTTTTTGTTGGCAAAACACCGCACCCAAACCGCATTAAACCAACTGGACAAACTGTTTGTCAGTACGCTTGATAGCTTGTGCCAAAAATGGCTTCGTGAGTTTAGTAGCGAAACGGGTTATTCGTCTGATGTGCAGATTAGTAATGATGTGAGCCATGTGGTTGGGGCGATGGTGCATGACCAGTTGCGGGGTTTTATGGCGTTTATTTACAATCGTCATGCTGATGATACGGCGTTGTATCAGTTTATTTCGGCTAAGTTGAAGTTGGCTGATGATTTTGAAAAGGCGGTGGAGCGTGCGTTAAATTTTTATACTGCTCACATTGATATTGTGCCGTTGATGGATTTTGATTTAAAAAAATTGCCAACACTTGCCCAACGTATCGCCGAATTTTATGATGATGAATTTGAAGTTTGGTTTGATGAAAGTTATCGTTTAAATGCTCAGATGAATAAAAGTTTGGTTTTACACAAAACATTTAATCTGATTAAAAATATACGACAAGATTTTAGCCAAACACATTTCCCCAATTGGTTTTTTGAAAAAAACAGCAAAGAAAATAAGTTATTAACCGAAATTGCCGAATTTTTTAGCAAAGGCAAAGGCTTTAAAAAAGACAGTGAAGTTTATCAACAAAGTTTGTCAAATTTTGCGATTATGCAAGATTTGTATCAAGTTTACCAGCTGCAACAACAAATGTTGGTTTATATAGACAATTTAAGCCAACATTTTACCCAGTTTATTGCCAATTATGTGCGTGAAAATTTGCCAAAAGTTTTGGACGCACAGGGTTTGACGACTTTTTCATTGCAACTTGCCAAACTTAACCAAGCCTTACAAGGCAGTCAAGGCGATGCATTGGCAAAATATATCCGCCATGAATATCCGATTGCCCTGATTGACGAATCTCAAGACGTGAATACCGAGCAGGCGTTATTGATTGAGCGATTGTATCTTAACAATGATAAAAACAATGACAAACAATTGGACAAACAATCACAAAAAGGCTTTTTGTTGTTAGTGGGCGACCCAAAACAGGCGATTTATGGTTTTCGTGGTGGTGATGTCAAAAATTATACGATTTTAAAAAAGAAGTTTGGCAAAAACACTTATTATTTGACCGATAATTTTCGCTCATCGCAATCTTTGATTAGCAATCTAAATACTTGGTACGGTGTTGGCGAAAATGCGGTGATGGCAAGCGATACACCAACCAACACAGCCATGCCAAACCAACTGGGCGAAAATATTGAATATCAAAAAATCAATGCCAACCGAGCCGACAGTTATCTGATAGACCCAACTCAAGATGATAAAACCTTGCCAACCGTATATCATTTGCGAGCCGATTATAAACAAGCGTTTATCAATATGGAACAAGATGATGACAGTGATAACAACGATAGTGTCGTGTCCGAAAGCGATATGGTCGTGGCTCAAATTGCTTTATGGTTTGACAAAAATGATGACAATCATCAATCGTTGGTATTTCGCAAAGAAATAGAAACAGATGAACAAAATGCTAAGCCAATATACGAAGATAAACCCTTACAATTATCTGATATTTGTATTTTGGCAACTAAAAATAAATATCTTAATATCATTGAAAAACAGTTGAATAATCATGGCATTACTACTTTGCGGGGCGGTAGCCAAAGCGTGTTTAGCGACAGTATGAGCCGTGATATGTTTGCCTTGATGAATTGTTTGTTAAATCCGTATCATCAGTCAAAATTGCGGACTTTGCTCTTATCCAATTTTTTTCAAATGCGTTTGGAACATATCAATCAATTATTTGCCGAAAATGCACACGACAATGACAATCCACAGTTGTTGGACAGTATTCAACAGGCGATAATTGACGCAGGCGAGATGTGGCAAAAAGACAATCTTTTGGTGGCGGTGCAGTCGTTATTTAACAAAAAATTTGACATTAACGGACAAAATTTGACAATATGGCAACGCCTAGCCCAACACGAAGCAGGCGAGCGTTGGTTGGTTGATATGCGTCATCTATTTGATATTATTCATGATTTTTTAAGTGAAAATCAAAATGGGGCAGGTGAGTACCAACTGTTTGACTGGTTTGCCGAGCAATTACAAACCGAGCCGACAGACGAACAATATCTGCAACACCGTTTGACCAGCGAAAATGGCGTTAAACTGATGACCATTCACCAGTCCAAAGGTTTGGAATTTGAAGTGGTGTTTGTCGTGGGTTTGACGGACAATTTAATGACGTTAAAAGAGCCGTATTTGTACCTGTATAGCCAAAACAACGAGCATTTAAAAAACCGCCATTTGACTGCTTTGGCAAGTGATGGACAGTTTGATTTTAAACAAATGGAAACGGACAATAATTATGAAGAAAGATTGCGATTGTTGTATGTGGCTTTGACACGAGCCAAAGAGCAGGTGTATATCGTAACGGTTGGGCAAAAAGAATTTCGCAATAAAACATCGCCATTAAAACCGTTTGTAAGAATGGTTAAAAAAGACAAGCAATTTGTACAAGATATCAAAGATTTTGTGCTTGATGAACGTTTGGTAAATGCGGTCAAACTGATTGACACGTCCGAACAAAATAGCCTAAGTAAAAAAATGGCTGAACTGCAACAAAACCCAAAATACCAAGTAAACTTTGAACAAACAACCGAAAATAATGATGATTTAAAAAACAAACAAAAATTTATAAATGATTATAATCAACGTATTGCCAAAATTAACCAACTAAGCTATCAAGGGTGGGCGAGTACCAGTTTTACCAATCTATTAAAATTGGCTCAAAATCAGCAAACCCATAACCAAGATGATACCATAGAAATAAAAGATGTTGATAATGTAGAAGAAAATATCATTCCGCCAGTTGCCAATATTGTGAACCCAAGCGATTTGCCAATGCGTTTTCGTTTTGAAAAAGGGACGAGTGCAGGGACGTTTTTGCATGGCGTGTTAGAAGATTTGGTGAATGCCAATTTTAATGAAAAACGTGGGTTTGACGAGCATTTGTCTTTTGATGACCCTGATAATTTTGTGGCAAAACGCTGGGCGACTATCATTGACAAAGCCTTACGCAAAACGCAACTGCCAAAAAGTTATTATTCAACACAATCCGCCAGTGAATTTCAAGGCGAAAAAAATACTAAAAAAGATGAACCGTTTCAAACCGATTATCTTCATCTTGCCAATTGGTTAAAAGATATCATGCTTACGCCATTACAAGCCCCAAGACAGCATGATGGCACGCCTTATGATAAGCCTTTACGCTTGATTGATATTGAGCAAAAACAAGCAGAAATGGGCTTTAATTTAAAGTTTAGTAAAAAAATATCTATCACCGAATTAAACAATCTGTTTGATAAATATGGTATTACTTTAAATCTACAATCCACCCATCAAGAACAGCTTTGGGAGTATCTAAAAGGGGAGATTGACTTGGTTTACCAACATGATAATCGTTTTTATATTGTTGATTATAAAAGTAATTTTTTGGGAAATGACTTTGATGATTATCAGCATGATAACCTACACAAAGCCATGCAACATCATCATTACTTTTTGCAAGCCTGTATTTATCAAGTGGCGTTACACCGATTTTTAAAATTACGTCTGGTGGATTATGACATGGATACGCATTTGGTAGCGGTGGAGTATGCGTTTTTGCGTGGTATGTCGCCTGAAATTGATAGAGTAGGGGTTGGCAGTTATGTTTTTGATATTAACAATGCTTTGGTAACAGAGCTGGACGAATTGTTTGGCAATACTTTTAATCAAGCACATAATAAGGATAAATAATGAACACACAAGCAAATGCAGAACAAACCACAACCGATTTAGAAAATATCAGCCAATTTGTTATGTTACGTCAACAACAAGTTGCAGATATAAAACATTTAAATAAAAATAGCCTAAGCAATCAAATTCAATTTAATAAAATTAATACAAAAAGCAAAAAACCTAATTGTCAAGAAAAAAACGAATTTATCAAAGATTTGTTAAAAAATTTAGAAATTGCCTTAGAAGAAGGGCATACCATTTATAGTCAAAAAAATATTGATAAAAATCAGCTGAATAAACTACAACAATCAAACTGGCTAAGTATACTTGATGATTTGCAAGTAAACAATTTGATAAAAGTGAATAAACCAATTGTGGCGTATCATCATCAAAACGAATGGTTTTTTTGGTTGCAACGACAATGGTTTGCCGAAAAAAAACTGGCTGAACAGATTTTAACACTAGCCAAACAGCCACTTAACAATTTAGCAGACAGTTTAACAATCACATATGAACCAAAAAATGACAAAAAAACCGCCAATACCTTGCAACAACAAGCGATTGAAAAAGCCTGTCAATTTGCGTTTAGCATTATCACAGGCGGACCGGGAACGGGCAAAACTTTTACCGTTGCCAAACTGGTAACGCAACTACAACATGCTCACGACATCAAACGTAAACAACAGCCAAATTTGCCACCGCTTGCCATTGCCTTGACCGCACCGACAGGCAAAGCCGCCCAACGTATGCAAGAGTCGTTAAACCAAAGCTTAGGCGACAACAGCCTTGACAATGCCAAAACTTTGCACCGACTGCTTGGCATAGGGCAGGACAGCACACCACGCTACCATGCGAACAATCCTTTGCCTGATGATTTGGTGATTGTGGACGAAGCGTCTATGCTTGGGCTAGAGCTTGCCAGTCAGTTGGTTGATGCGATAAAACCGAATGGACGACTGGTGCTATTAGGCGATGCCAATCAGCTATCGGCGGTGGACGCTGGTGCGGTGTTGTCCGATTTGTGCCACGTGACAGCGTTACAGCCGTATCATACCGAGTTAAAAGAGTCAAAACGTTTTGACAAAAATTCTGCCGTTGGCAAAATCGCACTTGCCATTCAACAAGCAATCGCCGAGAGAATACCTGCCGAAATTCCAACCGATTTGTTAAAACCGGCTACGCCTGCCAATTTCTTAAAAGCCAACTTACTAACAAACAAAATTCCACTTTTTAAACCAAATAGCAAGGAAGTTTATCAAGTTTTGGCAAAACCTTATTTGCCCTTTTTTCAATTTATCAAAGATTTAAAAAGCATTGAAAAAGTTGAAAAAATGACTATGTCGCTTGATGACAATCGCAAACACTTATTTGAGATTTTTAATCAATATCGGGTTTTGTGTGCAGGTCATCATGGCAAACTGGGAACGACCAGCATTAATCAACAAATTGGCAAACAATTAGCCGACTTTTTGGGTGGTATCAAAAAAGAACAAGGCTTTTTTTATCATGGATTGCCTATAATGATTATTAGCAATGATTATCATTTGGGATTGTTTAACGGTGATATCGGCATTTGTTTATTGATTAACGATAAATTACAAGTTTGTTTTGAAAATAAAATCGTGCCTGTCAGTCGCTTAAGTTTATCCTTGTGTGAGCCAGCGTTTGCCATGACAATTCACAAATCGCAAGGCTCGGAATTTGGCTGTGTGGCGGTGTGTTTGGATAAAACGCATGAAAGATTGCTCAGCCAAGAATTAATTTATACGGCGGTTACTCGTAGTAAACAAGATTTGATGATTGTCAGCGATAATGCGGTTTTAGAAAAAGCATTAAGCCAAAAAACGCTGAGAAATACAGGATTGATGTTGCAGTTTTGATTTTTTGGGATAAAATTTAAAGAGTATTGTATGAAAAGTTTTTTGATTATCATGTCGGTTTTTTTGATAAATTTACAAACAAGTGTTGCGATGAATAATGAAACAACGATGATTGAGCCAATTACGCTCACAAATACAGAACAAAGATTGATTGATTCAAGCAAAGGCGATTATCAACTATTGTCATCAAACGCTATTCAGCAAATACAGCCCAATCAACCGATTATCCTAACGTTGGACGGCAATGCCTTATTTGCAACGGGTTATCGTGAACTTTTGTTAAACCAAGCCCAAAACCAAAATTTAGCCGACAAACCGATACTTTGGGGATTGGGTTATCCAGATACCACGTTATTTAATGCTCGCCGATTGAATGATTATACGCCCACGGGCTCGGCACATTTGCATGAGCTGATTGAGCGACAATTGCCAAAACCGATGGATAAAAAAATCACCTTGGTAGGGCATTCGTTGGGTGGTTTGTTTGCGTTGCAAGCGTTGTCATTGTGTGTCAAAAATAATGATTGCCCTTATGAGCAGATATATATCGCCAGTCCTTCACTGTGGTGGCAAGATGAGCAGATTGTCAAAGAGCTTGATAATTGGTTATCTTTAGCAAAGAAAAACCCCAAAAATTTGCCAAAAATCACCTTAACGATTGGCGGATTAGAGCAAACGCCCAATCCACACGATGATGAAAAAAGACAAAATTTGTTAAAGCAACGCAAAATGTTAGACCATGCCAAATGGTTAAGCCAAAAACTCACGGCTTATCATATTCAACATGATTTTATTATTTTTGACAATTTACGTCATCATGAAACGGCAGATGCGACCTTAAAATTGGCAATTCAGCGTTATTTTGACAAGCCATAAATTTTGACAAACATTTTTAACAAACATTAAAGCCAATCTTTGTGTTTGTGAATATATTTCGCTGGAGTGGTGTGGTAGTAGGCTTTAAATGCTTGGTTAAAATTGGCAACTTGAGAATAACCACAGCGATAAGCTACTTCTTTGATTGGCAAATTGTCAATCAAAAGCCATTGGCTAGCCCGTTGCATATTTTTTTGGGTGAGCCATTGTTTACCTGTCATTTGAAAATGCGTTTTAAAATAACGTTGTAACCAGCGTTCAGAAATGGCAAAATGCTTTGCCAAATCACTCACTTTATGATGACCCAAATCCCAAGCGGTGTTTAACTGTTCTAGAGTGATTTTGGTAAAATTTTGTTGTTTTTTATCGTCATTTTTTTCTAAAACAAGGTTGTTTGCGTTTAAATTATTCAAATAATTTTGACTAAATTTCCCCCAAAGTCTATCCAATAACGCAAAAATTAACGCATCTTTATGAAACAATTGTGTTGATTGTGTGTTATGTTGTTGGCATAAATTGTGATAAATCGCCATCAACTCGTCATCGCCTTGCCATTGATACACATTTGTTTTGTTAAAAAAATCTTGATGGGGTTTGTCCAAATGCGATAACCACGCTCTGATATTGCTGATGGTTATTTTTTGCGTGCTTTGATTGGCAAACAAATAACGACAAAAAATATTTTCTTCTGCCACATTTACCAAACAACACACAGGGCAACTATCGGCTGATAGCTGATAATGGGTATTGCCAATGCTAAAATCCACCTTGCCTGACAGCACCACAACCAAAGACGTATAAGGCTGAACCAAGCGATGACTGGTTAGGTTTTGGCTAGGGGTTATCTCGCCTGCATGAAACATCATGCCCGTTACCGAGCGATAAAAAAATTGGTTTGTGGCGGTGTTTTTGGGTTGTAATTGTTCAATGATGTCATCGCTGGGTAAGTTGGTAAAGGTTTGTAATGTGGCAGTCGTTTTCATATTCACTGTAAATTAAAATTTAAATGATAACTATTATCAATAAATTTTGTCGTTTTTTCAATACTTTTTTGAAAAAATGTAAGGCGAAAAATGTTTACAATAATCTTGCAATTTTTTACAGATGTGTAAGACATTTTTATTTTAAAACCAACCCATCACTTAACAGGAAAATGACATGAATTATTCATCAAAAAACGTGTTAAATCAGACTGTTTTATCAAAAGCCTTATTCAGTATTTTTTTGGGATTTGGCGTAGTGCAAGCGTCCGCCCAAACCAGTCAAAGCAACGATAATGACGTACCATCTACGACATTGGATACTATTTATCTAACTGCCAATCAGTTGTATTATGTAGACCCAAGCGAAGACAATGATTATTATAGTGCCAATGTCGCAACGGTTGGCACAAAAATCCCTGCCAGTTTGGAAAACATTCCGCAGTCGGTCAGTGTGATTACACAAAAGAAAATGGACGATTTAAACGTAGAAACCTTGGATAAACTGGCAAAACGTACCGCAGGATTGCGTGTTTTACAAAATGATGATGGTCGTTCTTCTATTTATGCACGTGGTTATGAGTATGACCAATTTAGTGTGGACGGCTTGCCAGCCCCAATGGCAAGTATCAATGGCACATTGCCAAATTTGGTGGCGTTTGACCGTGTGGAAGTGTTAAAAGGGGCTTCTGGCTTGTTTAATTCTTCCAGCGAAATGGGCGGTGTGGTGAATTTGGTGCGAAAACGTGGCAAGGCGGACGGAAAAAACACACTGCAAGCCAGCGTTTTTGACCCAAAAGGTTTTGACATTACGGCGGATATGCAAGGGGCTTTGTCAAATGATGACAGCGTTACAGGGCGAGCGATTGTTCAGCACAAACAACAAATCAGTGATGTGGTGGACAATGCGGGTGGTGATGAAAACACTAATACGACTTTTTACAGCAGTTTGGATAAAAAATTTGGTGAAAATGATGACCGTATCGGTGTCGGCTATTTGTACCAAAAACGCAATATCACGCCAAATAATGGCTTGCCAACAGCTCAAGGCTTGACATTGTTGGGTCTGCCAAATGATGATTTTTATGGGGCAAAGTGGAATGATTTTAACAACGAAAGTCATGATGTGTTTGTAGATAGTCTGTACCAATTGCCATCAAAAGGTATCGTCAGTGCAGGTATTCGCTACAGCGACCGAAAAACGGATTATAATTATGCGTTTGCAGGTTCAGCATTGGATAACAATCGTCAGTTTACGGCAACAGGGTTGGGGGCGGTTATCAAAGAAGATGCCTTGTCTGCGGATATTAATCTAAGCCAACCTTTTTTAACCAGAGGCGGACAAAGCGAATTTGTCGTTGGTGCGGATTATAAAGATTTTAATCGTCATACCAAACAGGCACGTTTTGCACACCGAGAACGCATGACGGTGCAAGGTTTAAACAACTTAACACACACCGACTATATCAACAGCCCACAATCACGCATAACTGATGAAAACAATACTTTAAAAGAAACCGCCCTGTATGCCAAACTTGGCTATAAAGTAAGCAAACCTTTGACCGTGATTGTCGGTGGACGGTTAAACCATTATGATATAACTTCTAGAACTGTTAAGAATATCACCAGCACTAGCAATGCAACCAAAGACGACAACAAAGCAATCGGCTATGGGGCAGTGGTGTATGAATTTAACCCAAATGTTAACGGTTATTTTAGCTATACCGAAGTATTTAAACCACAATATGCGACCAATCGTCAAAATGAAATCTTAGACCCACGCAAAGGCGAACAATATGAAATGGGTGTCAAAGGTTTTTGGCAAGGTAATCAACATTTATCCGATATTACAGGGCGAGCCAGTATTTATCGTTTAAATGATGAAAACGCCGCCGCAACAACCGTAAACAATGACACAGTGGCATTGGGTGAACGCCAAATGCAAGGCTTTGAGTTAGAAGCCAACGGCACAGTGGGCAAGCATATCCAACTATCGGCAGGTTATGCGTATTTGGATTCAACCATCAAACAAAAAGGAAACGAAGACGGTATCTTTTTATTAATGCCAAAACACACGGCTAATTTGTGGGGAACTTATACCTATCAACTACAAAGACCGCTAACCATCGGATTAGGGGTGAATTATGTGGGTGAATTTGAGTCCAGCCAAGGTGTCAAAGCCGATAACTACAGCACATGGGACGCAATGATTAGCTATCCATTTACGGACAAATTAAAAGGACAGTTAAATCTTTACAATTTATTTGATGAAGATTATTATGCACGAGTTGGCGGTGCCAATACTTTTAATATCCCAGGTGATGGGCGAGAAGTCAAAGTCAGTTTGACTTATGAGTTTTAATAGATTTGGTTTTAAACAGCAAAGTTTTAAAAATAACAAAAAAAGGCTTATTTATTAAGCCTTTTTTTACATTTATCAATCACGATTATTCTTTAATCGCATAAATCCCCGGCATATGACGCAAATAACCATGATAATCCATACCACAGCCATATACATAGCGGTCTGCTACATCAACACCGACAAAATCCACTTTAAAATCAGCGACTTTGCGGTCGTGTAATTTGTTTAACAGTACACAAGTTTTTACTGATTTTGGATTTTCTTTTTGCAGCTCATCAACCACCGCTTTTAGGGTAATGCCTTCATCAAAAATATCATCAATCAACAAAATATCTTCGCCAGCGATGTCAATGTCTGGTTTAAATTTCCATTCCAAATCGTTCGTGCCTTGGTTGTTGCGGTAGCGAGTGGCGTGGATATAGTACATACGGTGATAAAAAGTGAACTGGGTCAAAAGTTGTCCTGCTGGGATTAACCCGCCATTCATCACCACCATGACAATGGGATTTTGCCCTGCATAGTGCAGATTGACGCTGGCGGCTAGGCGTTCATAGGCGGCTGCCACTTCAATGCTACTAATCAGACATTCTGAATTTCGCAAAGCTTCTTCGATTTCTTTGTTGCTTAATTGGCTCATAGGGATACCTTTTTTGATGATTTTTTGTCAAAATTAGATTGATAGAAAATCACGATATTTTAACACAAACAAACCAAAAATTTAAGCCTTAAAAATCTGTGATTGATAATACTTGGTAAAGCGTTCCAACGATTCTTGGGGCATTTGCGGAATTAGACGGTTTAACGCAAGGCTAATGCCTTTTTTTAGTACGCCATCAGCCAAACTGATTGCCCCACGTTTTAGGCGATTTAACGGCAATGTTTTGGTAAAATCTAACAAAAAATGCTGTAAACAGGCATTAGATAATTCGCTAAAAACTTTGGCAAGCCGTGCGTTTTCGTCCTTGCCGTTGCCTTGATGAACATTGGCAAAACAGGCAAAAATCTCGCCTGCCAACTCATCTGACAACGGAAAACCGATTCGCATTTGCCCTGTTTCGTCATGTTTTACCACATTTTTATCAAAAAAGTCAAAACTTACCAACACATCAGCATTGTCAGTCGGTGTCAAAATGGTGTCAATCACTTTGTCAGACGTGGTTTCTATGGTGTGGCTCAGTTTGATTAAATGCGTTTTTCGCTCCGACTCGTTTGGCATGGCTTCAATCAATTTTACCAACATCACATCAAGCAACTCTTTGCTAACCATGTGGGTGATTTTATCACGATAAAGGTCATAACGTTCATCGCTGTTATTTTCAATGAGTGCGTAAGCGTGCTTGATGGTGTCGCTTAGCATTTGTGATGGCACAAAGCCAAAATAATAAGACATTTTTTGCAACTTTTAAAATTTAAAGGGTTTAAATGGCATAAGTTTAAAAATTCTTGGCTAAAATTTCAATGATTTTTTGGTAAAATTGGCAAAAACCCAAAAAGGTGTTTATTCTGCTACAAAATTATGCTAAATTGTTACAAATTATTTGCAAATATGGAAAATACAATGTTTACAAAAAGAACAAAACTAAGTTTGTTAATATCAGCAGTTTTTGTTTTAACTGCTTGTCAAAACAGCCCAAGTCAAAAACAAACGTCCAATCACGCCAGCCCAACTTTTCAAAATCATTTATCAAATAATCAACAATTATCTGCCAAAACGCTAATGCAACAAACCATGCTTCACCGTTTTGACAAAAGTTATGATTATCAAAAAACCACCCAATATCAAACGGCATTGTTATATGATAAAAATGATGTGGAAAATCAAGATGTTAGCTTGTTTTTGACGATGATACAAGCCTTTAACAGCGGTTATGACAAATACAATGACGAAAAGTACGACCCACGCCCAGAGCGTCATGCGTGCGAAAGTAACTTTGGCAAACAGTATAACCAAGCCATCAAAGCCCAAAGCAAAGGCGACAGCACCACCGAACAAACCAATGCCGAACTGGATAAAATTTATCAAGAATATGACGCTTGTTTGCAAGATTTACCGCCATTGCCAAAAGCAGATGTAACAGATGGCAACGACATCAGCGACAATAATGAAAAACAATGCCAAGCCGAATTTGACAAAAATCTTGAAAAAAATTCGGACAAAGCATTTGATTTGTTTTTGGAATGTTTAACCAAAGCCCAAGAAACAGCGAACGAAAAAGCGTCTAAAGAAATTAGTGAAAACAACGATTTAAGCGATAATACAACAGATAAAAATACGTTAGCGACGCAAAAAAGTTTTGACAGTATTGCTGATAATTCAAAAATTGTTTATAAAAAAATGGACGAAAATGGCAATGTCATTGAACCAAATGAAGAAAACAGCGACTACACCACGATTAATAGTATCATTGAAAATACGCCATCGGTATACCAAAGCACGCTAAAAACTGCCACCGAAAAGTTAAAAGAACTTGACAAAAATAACAAAAAAAATCTATCCATAGACAGTTCTGAAACCGACAGCGATGGCAAAGTAAGCAAGTTAAATTTTGCCAAAATATTGGCAAATATGCGACTGACACCGCAACAAATTGAGGTGATAAACCAAGCCTATCTGACCCCAAAAACCATTCAATACATGGGTAGCTATGACAGCAAAACAGGGCAGTTTAGCACGGTGGTAGAAGAAAACAGCGAAACCACCTACACGCAAGCCTACAAGCGTATTCCGATGATTTTGGATATCAATGAGATGAGCGTGGTGTTTGAGCCTGATGTGGCATTGCCCTTTGTCAGTCTGATGTTTGATAAAGAGTTGCCTGATGTGTCTGGCAAATCGGTCAAATTTACCTTGCCTGATGAGTTACGCCAAAATATTCCGCTATCTATGATAAAAGACAGCTTTATCAAGGCGATGGGCTTGGCGTTTGGTGATATTGATAGCGAAAAATTTAATGAATTGGTGCTTGATGATTATGCCAAATCCATTCACGCCAGCCGTGTGGTGAAGGTGAATTTGACCAGTCATGATGTGGGTTTTATGATTGGGCGTGGGCTGAAATATTTTGTCAAAGATTTAAAACAAATGAGCGAGCAACACCCAGAATATATCAAAGATAATGAAAACTTTAAAGTTACGCTTGAATTTTTAGAAAATTTTAATAAAGTGTATCGTGCTGAAGATTTGGCAAAACTGGCTCAACTGGTGGAAACTATTATTCCGCTGTCGTTTAACAGTTTTAATTATTATTATTTTGACCAACACAATCAGCTTATCGGTTATCGCCGTATCAATGATTACCGTTCTGGACTGCTGAACGCCAAAGCCCAATCCATCACGACCAATCAGTTTAGCTATGATACCGACAATCGCAAAACCACGCACCGCTACTATCAGCCAGACCCAAAAGACATCGTGGACGGCAATGCTTTGTTAAAAGATTATTATGATGACAAAAAACGCACCGCTGAAGCCCAAGACGCACGATTTGGTTATTTGTATGACATTGAAGCACCGACTGATGACAGCGTAAACACTGATAAATTAGACACTGACAATGTTGAAGCCGATGTTGAAATTGAAAATGGTGATGTTATTATGCCTGAACAACAAAGATATTGACTATAAAATTTAGAAAATATGAATTTTATCTGTAGGGTAGCTTAGCAAAGCGTAACCCACCAACACTCTCAAAAGAATTATGTTAAAAATTTTTAAAAAATAAACAAAAAAAGAGGACGTTATGTTTTATCAAAATGCGGTACGTATCGGCTTGGCGTGTGGCGTGTTGGCTTTGGCAGGTTGTCAAACTGTGCCAACTGTTTCAAAAAACACTTTGCCAACCGATGTCAATAGCGACAATTTACAACAAAACAAACAATTATTGAGTAATGCGATTAGCAAAACTTTGTATCAAAATCAAACGTGGATTTCGGAACATCAGATTTTTTTGAAAAATCAGCCGTCTGATGAATTAAAAACGGACGATGTTAAAAGCGATATTAAAAGCATAGAAACGTGCCAAAATACGCATGACAAAAAATTTGTCACCCAAATGAAAGCGGACAAATTAACCGCTTATGCCGACATTGCCACACTTGACGAAAGCCAACAACAAATTTATCAAAAAATCAAACAAGATTACTTGGACTGCTATCAAAGCCTTGATGTCAGTGATGACGAGCCAAAAACTGATTATTTGGTAGATACGGTTACAAAACCGAGCAAAACTGACAAAGAAACAGCTATGGACACAAACACAGACAATGACAACCCAGACGACACGCTGACCCAAGATATCAGCGATTTGAACGAGATTATGCAGACGATTGGGTTTAGTAAGGCACAAATTAACAGCTTAAACCAATTTATGCTAAAGTCTGGCAAAATCACCATGACGGGCAGTTATCACCCGTTTGCAGGCTTTGTAGCGACACAGATTGACGAAGGTTTTGAAAACAAAAATTTAAAATATCATTACCGTTTTCCGATGGTTGCTGATTGGAAAAAACAGGCGATTTATGTCAAACCTGACATTTTTATGCCAAGCATTGCCTTGTATTTGGACAATCAAATGGGTATGAGTTGGCAAGATAAATGGTACAAATTTGACACCAAAAACGACCAACATATCCCAACTGACATGACGGTCAAAGCGTGGGCGACTGCGATAAAACAAAGTTTTGATGATTTGCCAAATTCGCAATTTCGCACCATTGACAGCGTTTTGCTTATGCCAAATATCACCTACGCCACCCAAAAAATTGCCAAAAATGGCACGGTGATAAAATGGCAACAAACCGCCAAAGAACAAGACAGACTGTATCAAGATGTGGTGGAACGCTTTATCCAAATGATGGATAAAAATATGCAAAACCCCAAATATCAAGCACATCAAGACCAATGGCAAACGTATAAAATCAAACTAAACGATTATTTGGAAAATCGCTTGGCGATTGAACCTGATGAAAATAACCGTTTGACAGGGCAACAGTTTTATTTTGTGGTGTTAAATAATCAATTAAAACAAATATTTGCACAAAATACCGCCACATCACAAGGACAAGCCTATCAGCTGAACACTTGGATTACCTTTAATCCTGATGAAAGTTTGATAAAACCGATTAATCAGCCAAAAACTTTGGACAAATTGGTAAGTCAAATTGATGAAAAAAGCAACGTCATAGACGGCAAAGCCGAAATTGAGCGGTTGATGAATTTGGATAAATCTCGCAGATTGTTTGGTGAAGAGCCTGAATGGTTAAAATATCTGGGCAAAATAGCCAATATTGAACCCAAAGATGACGATGATGAGCTTTATTAAGTAACGATTGATTAAAATCATGATATAATAGCATTTTTTTAAAGTAAATAAATATAGCAATGACAATTCAATCACAAACAAACAAACAAAAATCTAACAATGCCGTTGTGTTATTATCAGGTGGACTAGATTCAGTAACTTGTCTTTACTGGGCGAAAGCCAATTTTGACAAAGTAACAGCCGTCAGTTTTGACTATGGGCAACGCCACAATAGCGAACTAAAGTCTGCTCAAAATATTGCCAAAATCGCCAATGTCAATCACCGTGTGATTGGCATTGATTTGGAACAGTTGGGCGGTTCGGCATTGACCGACCAAAACATTCATGTACCAAATGCCGATAAAACCACCGATTTTAGCCACAATCAAAACAACGACAGCATTCCTGTCACCTATGTCCCTGCTCGCAATACCATATTTTTGTCCTATGCGTTGGCAGTTGCCGAAGTAACGCACGCCAATACCATCGTGATTGGAGTCAATGCGGTGGATTATTCGGGTTATCCCGATTGCCGTCCTGAGTACATTGACGCATTTGCAAAAATGGCAAACCTTGCGACCAAAGCGGGCGTTACAGGCAGTCATCTCACGATTGCTACGCCTTTGTTGCATTTGAGTAAAGCAGATATCATCAAATTGGGCGTGTCGCTTGGTGTGGATTATTCGCTAACCGTGTCTTGTTATCAAGCTGACAGCGATGGGCGTGCGTGTGGCAAGTGCGATAGTTGCTATTTGCGTCAGCAAGGTTTTTTACAAGCTGAAATAGACGACCCGACCCGTTATCAGTAAAATTGTTTTATTTTAAGCTTTTAGGAAGAAAAATGATGAATACAATCAATAAGTTATTGGCAGTTTGTGCGATGGGTGCGATGTTTGTTCCTAGTTTGGCAATGGCAAATACTACGCCGATTAATGCCTGTGTCGCCCAAATGACGGCAAAACAATTGACCGATAAAAAATCAGCGGAAAAAGTGTGTACTTGTGTGGCAAAAGAGCAAAGCAAAGTTACTCAAGCCCAAACCAAAGAGTTAAATAATTGGGTGCAGTCTGGCAAAGATATCCGCACCAATAAAACTTTTCAAAATCTAAGCAAGCGTATCAAAGCCTGTGGTGATGGGGTTAAATTTAATAAGTAATTGATTTTTTTGAATTTAATATTCCGCCAAAAAATAACCAACATAGATTAAGCCAGTATCAGATGTTTTATGTGAATCAATCACCAAATTCGGTTCTGAATAAAATATAAAGGTATTGGCTTTTTCTATACCAAGACCAAGTTCAAGGCATTTTGGTGGGTTACGCTAACGCTAACCCACCCTACAAATACAATTAATTTCGTTCTAGCTAAAATGCCAATGCAAATTATCGGCTTTGACCCACTGTTTTAACCTTGCCAAGGTATCATCATCAGGCTCAATCTGCCAATTTGGTGGCATATTCAAATTGGCAATCGCACTGTCGGTATAAACGCACAAATTTAACGGCACGCCTGCCTCTTCTTGATTTTCTGCCAAAGCATTCATATCATTCATTTGGTGCGACAAATGATGAATGGTAGAATTATTCGCATGGATTAACAGACTTTGTAGCCGATTAAACAAATCCACATCATCGCCTGCGATTTTGACCGAGATTTTTTTAAGCCAACGTCTGCGAGCATCGCTTAACAACAAAACGTCCTGTAACGTTGGATAAAACACGCCATCACGCTCACGCACGCTAACTTCCAAAATCACAATCGTTTCTACATTAAGTTTTGATTTTAAACGGTTGAATTTTTCAGCAAAACAGCTCACTTCTATACGCCCTGTGCCGTCATCAAGAGTAATGGCGGAGCGGTTGCCAAAGTTTGCCACGTCCATGATAATCCCTGCGATATAGGCGGTTTTGCCAAATTTGGTTTCGCTCAATTTATCAAGACTAAAGGTGGTATAGCGTTTTAACTCTTCACGATAGGTATCCACAGGGTGTCCTGTCAAATACAGCCCTAGCGTGTCTTTTTCGGCTTTTAATCGGTCTTTATCCGTCCATACAGGCTCTTTTGGTAACGGTGGCGGTTCGGCAACTTCTGGCAATTCGGCAAACATATCCATCATGCCTAGATTGTCGTTTTGGCGTTGCTGTTCAGCAGATTGCACCGCTTTTGGCAATTCTTCCATCAACGCCCCACGAATGTCAAACGCTCGTTCGCTGTCAAGTTCTGGGCGTAATTTTTTGGCAAAAATGTCAAAACACCCTGCTCGGATTAACGCTTCTAACGTACGTTTGTTTACTTTTTTGGTGTCCACACGGCGACAAAAATCGTATAAATCGGTAAATGCACCGTCTTTTTTGCGAGCGGTTACGATAGATTCTACCGCACCTTCGCCCACGCCTTTTAATGCCCCCAAGCCATAGACAATCGTTTTTGGGTCTTTTGGCACAAATTCCCAATTAGAATGATTAACACACGGATTTTCTACTTTTAAATCAAAGTTTTCTCGGCAATCGTTAATCAAAAAAACCACGCTGTCGGTGTTGTTCATATCGGACGTGATAACGGCAGACATAAATTCGGCAGGGTAGTAGTGTTTTAAATAAGCGGTCTGATAGGCAAGCACGCCATAGGCAGCCGAGTGCGATTTGTTAAAACCGTAACCTGCAAATTTTTCCATTAGGTCAAACACGCCCCCTGCAAGGGTTTCATCAATGCCTTCGTTTTTTGCACCGTCCACAAAGATTGAGCGTTGTTTTGCCATTTCTTCAGGTTTTTTCTTACCCATCGCACGTCTTAGCATATCCGCACCGCCAAGACTGTAGCCTGCCATCGCTTGCGAAATCTGCATAACCTGCTCTTGATAAACGATAACGCCATAAGTATTTGACAAAATCGGCTCAAGGCGTTCGTGGTCGTAATGCACTTCAGCACGCCCATGTTTGCGGTCAATGTAGTCATCAACCATGCCTGTTTCTAGCGGGCCTGGACGATACAAGGCACACATCGCAATCACGTCTTCAATGTTGGTCGGTTTTAGTTTTGCCAAATATTTTTTCATGCCAGAACTTTCAAGCTGAAATACGGCGGTGGTTTGGGCATCTTGTAAAAGTCTATAAGTCGGCTTGTCATCAAGGGGCAGGCTTTCTAAATCAATCGGTGCAAGGTTTTCTTTTTCACGGCGAGCGTTGATATTTTTAACAGCAGCATTAATCACGGTTAAATTTCGCAGACCCAAAAAGTCAAATTTTACCAAGCCGACCGCTTCCACATCGTCTTTATCAAATTGACTGACACGATGCCCTTCGTCATCACAATAAATCGCACTGTAATCGGTAATTTTGGTTGGTGCAATCAGCACACCCCCTGCGTGTTTACCCACGTTACGAGTAATGCCTTCAAGTTTGACTGCCATTTCCCAAATTTCGTTGGCATCTTCATAATCCATATTATCAGGATTGCTTAACAAATCTTTTAGCTGAGCTTCTTCTTGTACCGCTTCGGCAAGCGAAATGCCGGGAGTTTTTGGAATAAGTTTGGAAATTTTATCCGCCAAACCGTACGATTTGCCTTGCACACGCGCGACATCTCGCACCACCGCTTTTGCCGCCATTGTACCAAAGGTGATAATCTGCGACACCGCTTCACGTCCGTAAGTCTGAGCGACATAGTCAATCACTCTATCACGCCCTTCAATACAAAAATCCACGTCAAAGTCAGGCATAGACACACGTTCTGGGTTCAAAAAGCGTTCAAACAGCAAATCATACTCAAGTGGGTCAAGGTCGGTAATGTTCAGCGAATAGGCGACTAGCGACCCCGCACCTGAGCCACGCCCCGGCCCAACAGGCACGTCATTGGCTTTTGACCAACGGATAAAGTCCATCACGATTAAAAAGTAACCCGGAAATCCCATATTTAAAATCGTAGTAAGTTCAAACTCCAAACGCTCGTCATACGGCTTGCGAATTTCTTCCCAATCTTCGCCACGTTTTGCCACAGGATAGAGTTTTTCAAGACGTTTGTCCAAGCCTTCTTGAGCGGTACGGCGAAAAAACGTTTCCATCGTATCACCTTCAGGAATGGGAAAGGCGGGCAAGTCATGGTGTCCCATTTTGATAATCACGTTACAACGTTTTGCCAAATCAAGCGTGTTTTCAATCACCGCAGGCATATCAGCAAACAGCTCGGTCATCTGGGCTTGCGTTTTTAGATACTGTTCGCTTGAATAATCTCGTGGGCGATTGGGGTCGGCAAGTACTTGCGAATTGGCGATACACACACGAGCTTCGTGGGCTTCAAAGTCGTCTTCGGTCAAAAACCGCACATCATTGTGGGCGATAATCGGCACGTTATAAGCGTTTGACAAGCGAATGGCTTGTTCAATAAAACGGTCTTCGTTGGGGCGTTTGGTGCGTTTAATAGCAAAATATAAACGGTCGCCAAAATGTGTTTGCCACTCTTTTAACAATTCATCGGCACGCTCCACATGACCTGATAGCATGGCTTGCCCCACGTCCGATTTTTCGGTAAACAGCACAATCACGCCTTCGCTACGTTCAAAAATCCAATCACGCTGAATAATCGGTTTCCCCAACACTTGTCCGTCAACATAGCCTTTTGATACGATACTGGTTACGTTTTTGTAGCCTGTTTGGTCGCTTGCTAATAGCGTAACTGTGCTGTTGTCGCTATCAAGGAACACTTCTGAACCGATAATCGGCTTGATACCGCTATCCAAGCAGGCTTTGTAAAATTTGACGGCGGCGTATAGGTTGGATAAATCGGTCAAGGCAAGGGCTATTTGTCCGTCTTTGCTTGCGGATTTGGTTAGTTGTTTGATACGCACGATTGAGTCGGTGATGGAAAATTCGCTGTGAATGCCAAAGTGTACAAATGCCATGAATTGTTCTCATTTGTTTAATTGTTTGTTAATTTGTTTTAAATAAATATTAAGGAAATAAAATTTGAAAAGGGTAGGCTATTATACTATAATTTATTTAAACTTTTAACATTAAAAAAGGTAAAAAACATGACACTAAAATAGTCTGACATACTAGAAATCGCCATTTAAAAAAATTGATGAACAAAAAAAAGGTGAGTTGTTATTACTCACCTTTTTTAGAACCTGTTTACAATTAATTATCAAATTAATTTGGTACTTGTTGTGGCTCACGGTTAAACCATTTAACATACATTTGTTTGTAAGAACCATCTTTTGCAATCGCTGAAATGCCGTTGTTTACTTTATTGATTAACTCAGTATTGCCTTTTTTGGCAACGACAACCATTTCATAAGTTGAAAAACCTGTACCTTCACCCGAAAAACGGAATTTGATTTGTGGTTGTGATTTTGCATAATGGCGTAAAATATTTTCATGAGCGTACACGCCTTCTACTTTATCTTTTACCAAATCAGTAAACGCCAAAAAACTCGTTGGTGCTTGGATCAAGGTTGGAGCATTTTCACCTTTTAATTTAATCAGTTCTGAAGCATAGATGGTATCGACTTGAGCACCGATTGTACGAGCTTTCATGTCTTCAAAGGTGTTAATATCGGTTATGTTTTCTTTGGTAATAATGGCATCTTTACCATATAGATAGGCGTTTGATAAGGTGAATTTTTCATCACCGCCTGTATTTAAACGTTCAAGCATACCTTTCCAAGGGGTTTGTTCTACTTTGATATTCAGCCCTTGTGATTTTGCGATAGCGTTAATCACATCAACGTCAAATCCGATAATATTGCCTTTTTCATTTAAGTATTGATAAGGTGCGTAATCTGGGTACATCATGACACGATAGACTTTACCTGTTGGTGTTTCAGATGTTGTTTCTGTTGGTGTTTTTTCTACAGATGTTTTTTCATTAGTAGGGGTATTTTCTGTTGAACCTGTTTGACTTGGTTGTGAACAGCCAACTAGTGCAAACAAACTCATACTCATTGCTAATAAAATAGGTTTCATAACAACCTCAAATTTACTTGATTTATTGAATAACCTATTTTTGATTTTTGATAAATATTAAAAAATAGGTTGGTGATTTTTTAACACTTAAATAAAACATAGCGATGGTGTTGCCAATAATACTAACATAAAAACAACAAAATCGCCATATTATTTTTCCTAGACTAGCAACACAACCCATGCTAGACTAGAAAAATTCTTTTGCACTGATATAGATGCTACAAAAACAGCGATTTTACTTGAATTAAATCGCAACACCTTGGCAAATGATGCGATTTTGCGATTGGTGCACGAATCTCGCCTGCGTTGGTTAAAAACAGCTGGCTTTAGCGAAATGGATATCTCAGGTTGTGGGTTGATTACTGCTTTTAAAACATTGATTCAGATGGATTAAATGGTTGATAATTGCTTGTTTGCTATGGCATTGTTTAAGTGTAAACTGACACCAAAACCAACGATTTTTCCATTTTCCATACGATTGCCAAATGTTACCGCCAAACCGTGCAACTCGGCAATGCGTTTGACAATGGACAAGCCCAAACCGCTACCCCGCTCGCTTTGCCCAGCAGGGCGGAAAAACCGCTCGGAGAGCCGTGCCAAATTATCATCGCTTACGCCCTTGCCGTTGTCAATCACACTAATTTTGTCTTTATCCAAAACAAGGGTAATGGTAGAATTTTGTGGACAATAGCGAATGGCATTGTCTAATAAATTTCTTAACAAAAGTTGTAAAAGCGTGGCGTTGCCTGTCATTGCTAAAGGATTTTCGTGCAAAATTTCACGTTTTAATTGGCTGTGTTTTTCTCGTGCAAAGCGGTTTGTTTCTTTTAGCACATTATCCGACACTTCAAGCCAATTTATCGGCATAAGTTCGTTTTTATTTAAGCCTTGATCTGGGGCAAGTTTTGCCAATGTTAAAAGCTGTTCCACCAAATGATTGGCTCGCTTAATGCCACCACCAATTTGTTGAGCGTGGTAAAATAAACTTTCTTCGGTTTTTTCGTTTAAATTACTTTGCAAAATTTCTTGTTCCAAAATATCCGCTTGCAGTTTTAATGCGGTTAATGGACTTCTCAGCTCGTGCGATGCGTCTGCGGTAAAACGCTGTTCACGCTCAAGCGTATCGGCAATTTTGACAAACAAAGCATTTAGCGATGAGACAAGCGGAGCAATTTCCTTTGGCACATCGGCATTCAGTAGTGGTGTGTCGTCTTGCGGATTGCGGTTAGCAAGTTGCTTACTCACGCTGTTAAGCGGTTTAAACCCTTGCCGAATCGCCCACATGACAAATAAAATAAAAGCAAAAAGCCCAACAAAACTCGGCAAACTTTGTGCCAAAATCGCTTGGGTCAAAATTTCACCTCGGCTTTCCAGATTTTGTCCAACAGCAATAATGCGTGCGTTGTTTTTGTCTTGAATATACAACAATCTCCAATCTTGGCTAAATGGGTTAAGATATTGTCTTTTGGCGTTGTCATCGTCCAAAAATCCGTGTTGATTTGGCAAAAAAACAAAATTTTGTCCATTTTCGTCCGCCATTAGTAGCTTACCTGTGTTATCCCAAATGGCAAAACCGATATAATCATCATCGGCTTCGCCAAAATCATCGGATAACAATTCATCTACTTGATAAATAGTAGGCTTATCGTCATCTTCATCATCATGATGGTCTGACTTGACATCTGATTTGACAATTGGCGGATAATTGTTTTTATCAGCGGATGTGCTGAGTAGATAGCGTGTGAGCTGGACGATTTGGGTATCGTTGATTCCGTTGAGTTCGTGCCATAGCTTGATGTTAATGGTGGCGGTGCTGACGAGCCATAGTAGGGGCAAGCCGATGAGTAGGGATTTTAAGAGTTTTGATTGAATGCTTGTATTGTTTTTCATAAATAAAATCAAATATTTGGATTTAGATAATACCCAATCCCACGTTTGGTTAAAATAAACTCATTGCCCAATTTTTTTCGCAAATGATGAATATGCACTTCAATGGCATTACTTTCAATATCTTGTTGCCAACCGTACACTTTGTCTTCTAGGCTCGCACGGCTATGCACTTGTTTTTGGTGGGTGAGCATTTGCTCAAGGACGGCAATTTCTTTGACCGTCAAATCCACCAATTGCCCTTTAAAAAACACCTGTTGCGACTCGCTATTAAAGCTCACATCGCCATAACTAATCAGACTTTGACTACGCCCTTGACTACGGCGGATTAAGGCTTGTAGCCGTGCCACCACTTCATCTAGGGCAAATGGTTTTACCAAATAATCGTCCGCCCCTGCATTTAAGCCTGCCACACGATTGGCAATCGCATCTCGTGCGGTAATAATCAGCACAGGCGTGTCAATACCACGTTTTCGCCAATTTGCCAAAACGCTCATGCCATCGCCTTTTGGCAAGGTTAAATCTAGCAAAACCGCATCAAACACGCCTTCGTCAATCGCCATTTCGCCAAGTTTGGCATCGCTAAACCAATCCACCATAAAATGATGTGAGCTTAAGCCTTTGATGATACCGTCTGCGATGTTTTGGTCGTCTTCTATGAGTAAAATGCGGGTCATGGGTTTGCCTTATATTTAATAAAAACCGTTCGTGGTGAGCTTGTCGAACCATAACGGTTTTTCAATGTCATCAATCATTATTCAACCGTCTTTTTCCCTGTAATCATTGATTTAACAAGGTTTTGCCGTTGCAATTTTCCCATTATAATAGCAGAAATCACATGAATTGGCACGAGTAAATACAAACTATTTGCCAAAATCTCATGCGCTTCTTCTCATCAAACAAAGCGTTGAATATCAAATTAATGTGTGGTTGATGCAGGCGTGGGCGTGGGAGCAGAAGATGGCTGAGCGACCGTGTTAAAAAGCTCGGCACTGACTTGGCATTTTCGTAATTGGGCGGTTTCAATCGGTAAAAATGCGTCATGCAGAGCAGTGTTTGCCATGTTTTGGATTTTTTGTCCGACTGGCGTTTGCAAAAAAGCCCCAATTTGCAAACTTTCATCATCGCTAAATTCTACTTTTGTTGGTTCTTTTGTGGATTGGTGCAACATATCAGATTGTGCTTGGTTAAAGTGGATTAATTTTTGTCCAATCGGTAGTTGATAAAATTCGTTGGCTTCTGTCATTTCGTCTTTTGTTAAATGTTGGTTTAACAAAGTGTGGGCGATGATAATGCTTTGTGTTTCGTCAAATTTTACCAAACAGGCTTTTTGTTCATCATTGAGTTGTTGATGATTTTTGATTGCCAATAAAAAGCCATTGTTTAAGGTCATGGCGACAAGTTTGGTTAATGGTGTGTTTTTGTCCACGGCGTTGGCTGTATTGCTCGCATTGGCAGGCGTGGCTGTGCTTGCGGTGGTGCTACTTTGTGCGGTTGGGGTGTCTGTTTTGTCATTGTTTTTGGCAGGTTGGCAAGCGGTCAAAGCGGTGGCTAGGCTTAACATCAGCGAAACATAAAGGTTTTTTTGTAAGATTTTCTTCATAAACTTTCCAATATAGATAATAATGTGTTCAATGTACAAAAAATTAACAAAGATTGCAACGATTTTGATAGATTATTGTTCATTTGTCGTTGGTAAAGTGCGTATAATGGTATGCACCCAATCTGGCAAATCGGCATTGATATGATACCAAATCCAAGTGCCTTTGCGTTCGCTGCTCAATAAATCAATACTTTTTAAATGGTTTAAATGCCGTGAAATAGTCGGTTGCGGTTGATTTAAATGATTGACGATATCGCATACACAGGTTGCACCGTTTTGTTGTAAAAACTGTACAATGCTTAATCGTGTGGGGTCGCTTAAGGCTTTCATTAAACTTGTTACTTTCATATATTTACATATCCGAATATATTAATTATAATAATGGGTATCATAACATTAAATTTAAGTTATACCAAACCCAAAATATATAAATTCATTTAAGGATTTTTGATGATATTGGCAAGTTGTATTTTTATTTTGACATTGATTTTTGTCATTTGGCAACCCAAAGGTTTGGGTATCGGCATTTCGGCGAGCGTTGGAGCGTTGGTTGCTTTGGCGTTTGGTGTGATTAGTGTGCAGGATATTCCTGTGGTGTGGGGCATTGTGTGGAATGCGACTTTTGCTTTTATCGCCATTATTATTATCAGTTTGTTGCTTGATGAAGCGGGTTTTTTTAAATGGATTGCCTTGCACGTGGCACGTTTAGCAGATGGTAATGGTAAAAAATTATTTGCTTTTATCATACTACTTGGTGCGGTGGTGTCGGCTTTTTTTGCCAATGATGGTACGGCATTGATTTTAACCCCGATTGTGATTGCGATTTTGACGGCATTGCGTTTTAATCCTGCAACAACACTTGCGTTTATCATGGCGGCGGGCTTTATCGCTGATACGGCAAGTATTCCGTTAGTGGTGTCAAATCTTGTGAATATTGTGTCGGCGGATTTTTTTGATGTGCCGTTTGACCGTTATGCATTGGTGATGACCCCTGTCAATGTCGTGTCGGTGCTGTCATCGCTTGTGGTTTTGTATCTGTTTTATCAAAAAGACATTCCAAAAATTTATGAGTTTGGCTTGGTGGATACGCCAAATTCGGCGATTATGGATAAGGCGACTTTTATCACAGGTTGGTGGGTACTTGGGGCGTTATTGGTTGGTTTTTTTGTGGTTGAACCGTTTGGCGTGCCGATTAGCGTGATTGCAGGGTTTGGGGCGTTGGTGTTGTTAATCGTGGCAAGTTTTAACAAAAAAATCGCCATTAAGCCTGTGTTCAAAAATGCCCCTTGGCAAATTGTGATTTTTTCGCTAGGTATGTATTTGGTGGTGTATGGGCTAAAAAATGCAGGCTTGACCGATTATTTGTCGGCTATTTTGCATGAATTATCCAAACAAAATCTCGTGGTGGCAACGGTTGGCACAGGGTTTTTATCCGCTGTTTTGTCGTCTATCATGAACAATATGCCAACGACATTGATACAAGCACTGGCGATTGATGGGGCGAATGTGGCAAATCCGATAACCAAAGAAGCGATGGTGTTTGCCAATGTGATTGGCTGTGATTTGGGTCCAAAATTAACGCCGATTGGCTCACTTGCAACCTTGCTGTGGCTGCATGTGCTGGCGAGCAAAAACATTACGGTGAGTTGGTGCTATTATTTTAAAGTGGGCGTGGTTTTAATCTTGCCTGTGCTGTTTGCCACGCTTGTGGCGTTGGCGGTGTGGTTACAAATTTTGGCATAAATTTTAATAACTTTTGAAAAGAAAATACAATGCAAAACATCACCATTTATCATAACCCAAACTGTGGCACATCACGCAATACATTATCAGACTTGGTTTTGCTTGTGATAATGGGCATTAATGAAATAGGGAATATACCATAAGAGTTTTAAAAAAATAATTATGATAAAATCAATCACTTATATTTATTATTTAACATAATATATATTATGCGAAATATATATAAATCAACATTATTTAAACAAATTGATTAATTTATTTAAATAATATTTTGATATTTCTTTGCAATATTTTTTATCAAACTTATGTGAATATTTTTAACGACCAAAAAAATTTTTTCTTTAAACTTTTTCTTTATCAGTTATTTTTTAAACCCACTTAATTTTATATATAAAACGAATTTATAGAATCTGACAAGTCAGAAAACTTAAGTTTATCTTAAGTCAATTTTTTGTATAATAGCTTTAATCATTTTGACTGGAAAAAACCATGTACTCAATCCACCACGAACCACACTTTAGTAACCGCAACAACTGGCTTAGAGCCACCGTGCTTGGGGCAAATGACGGACTAATTTCTACATCCAGCCTGCTCATGGGTATCGCCACCGCCAACGCCAGTACACAAACCCTTGTTTTGACAGGTGTTGCGTCCTTGATTGCAGGGGCGATAAGTATGGCGGCGGGCGAATATGTGTCGGTGTCATCACAGTCGGACACCGAAAAAGCCGACCTTGACAAAGAAGCCTTTGAGCTAGAACACAATGCCGAGCGAGAGCTGACCGAGCTTACGATGATTTATAAAAATCGTGGCTTGGACGATGAACTTGCCGAAAAAGTCGCCATTGCCCTCACCAATCACAATGCCCTAGAGGCTCACGCACGAGATGAAATTGGGCTATCGCACACTGTTACGGCAAATCCGCTTGAGGCGAGTTTTGCCTCCGCTGGGTCGTTTGTTTTGGGGGCGTTGTTGCCTGTTTTGTGCGTGTGGCTATTGCCAAAAGCGTCTTTGGTGGTGGGTTTTTCGGTGGTAACTTTGCTAGGGCTTGGGCTTTTGGGAATGTTATCGGCAAAACTTGGCGGTGCAAAAATCGTCCCTGCGGTGGTGCGTGTCGTGCTGTGGGGTGTGGTCGCACTCGTGGCGACAGGCTTGATTGGACGGATTTTTGGGGTGGAAGTGGGGTAAATTTTACCTAAACCATTTTTTAGCAAAACATTGTAAAAATATTTGTCAAATACAATTTTGTGTTTGACAAATATTTGCAATTTTCATACGATATATCACTTTAAAAAAATTATCACAAAAATTTTGATGTACGGCTTTCACAACAAAGCACCAATTTAACCCAAATGGATTTTAAATGACCACCACAAAACCAAACTTTTTTGCAAAATTTTTCAAAAAATTCAAATTTTCCACCAATCAACAACTCCTAAACGCCCTTGTCGCCTTGTATTTTACCTTGCTCAATTACACGGTTTATGTCAAGGTTTTGCAATTTTATGCCAACAGCAACACAAGCCTTGATGCCTTTGTGTTTAGCGTGCCGTTTTTTATTTTCTTTGCCTGTTATTTGATTTTTACCGTGCTTGCCTTGCCGTTTGTGCATAAAGTTATTGTGCCACTGTTGATGGTGATTAGTTCAGCAGTGAGTTATAACAGCATATTTTTTGATGTATATTTTAACCGTGATATGCTTACCAACATTATGCAGACGAGCGTGGGCGAGAGTTCTCGGCTTTTGACCTTGCCATTTGTGGCGTGGATTGTGTTTTTGGGGATTATTCCTGCACTTTTGTACATCAATACACAGATAAAATACCGTGTGTGGTGGCGTGAGATTTTGTGGCGATTGGGAGCGGGTGCGTTGTCAGTAGCAGGGATTGGCGTGATTGCCATGCTGTTTTATCAGGATTATGCGTCTTTTGGACGAAATAATTTGGCAATCAAACATCAAATTGTTCCGACCAATTTTGTCGCTGCCAGTTTAAGCAAATACCGCCGTTATAAGCAAGGCAAAATTCCACATCAAGTCATCTCACCCAATGCAACCCAAGTCAAAACCAACAATAATCGCAAAGTAACTGTGATGATAGTGGGCGAAACGACAAGGGCGATGAATTGGGGCTTAAACGGCTACACACACCAGACGACTCCCCTACTTGCCAAGCGTGGCGATGAGATTGTTAATTTTAACAAGGTAACGAGTTGTAACACTTTTACTGCAGGGTCTGTGCCGTGTATGTTTTCGCATTTGCCACGCACCGAATTTGATGCAGACAAAGCCGAAAAACAGGACAATTTGCTGGATATTATTCAGCGTGCAGGCGTGAATGTACTATGGATTGACAATGACGCAGGCTGTAAAGGCGTGTGTAATCGTGTGCCGACCATTGATATTACCCAACTTAATCCGCCAGAGTTTTGCCATAATGGCGAATGTAAGGACAATGCGATTTTGCCAGAACTTGATAAAGCCCTTGCCAAAGTGGACAGTTTAAACAAAGACACGCTGATTATTTTGCATACCATTGGCAGTCATGGGCCAACTTATTTTGAACGTTATTCGCCAGAATTTCGCAAATTTACGCCAACGTGCGACACCAACGAAATCCAAAAATGTAGCAACGAACAACTTGTAAATACTTATGACAATACGATTTTGTACGTTGACCAGTTTATCAATGAAGTGATTCATCGTGTGGAAAAACACGAAAACTGGGAAAGTTCGGTCATCTATACATCCGACCACGGCGAAAGCCTTGGCGAAAATGGCGTGTATCTGCACAGTACGCCTTATGACATCGCCCCAGCTACGCAAACACACGTGCCAATGGTGATGTGGTTTAGCAAGGCTTGGCGAGCCAATGAAGGCATTGACCATGCCTGCCTATTGAACAATGCCAAAACCAAAGAATTTTCGCACGACAATATTTTTAGCACCATTTTTGGGGCGATGGATATGAAGGTTGATGAGACTTACCAAGCGGATTTAGATATTTTGAGTGGGTGTAAAAAGCCCAAAACTTAATTTATTATTAATTTATTTTTTATATAAATTAAAATACTGAAAAATATTCAGTATTTTATTAAAATATATCGTTTTTATTCATGTTAAAAATTTGGTTTAATATGTCTAAGTAACAAGACAATTTTAAATAACTATATATCAATTCCCCCACCCCAGCCCTCCCTCTTAGGGGGAGGGCTGGGGTGGGGGAATGGTAGTGTGATTTATTTTTCTCCAGTTACTTATCTAAAATCTTAACTTTAATCAATCTTAAAATTAAAGTTGTTTTTGTAAGTTGGGTAGAGCTTGCAATACCCAACAATGACAAGGCGTTGGGTGTCATTCTTCAACCCAACCTACAACAATAATTTTAGGATTTGATAATTTTAAAAAGGCTTATTAACATGACTAAATTCAACTGCAACGTTCATACTCTTACGTTTGATGAAAACTACGAACCTGCCCAAAGCACTCGATTAACCACCAATTTTGCAAACCTTGCTCGTGGCGAATTCCGCAAGCAAAATCTGCAAAATACCATTCGCATGATTAACAACCGTTTTAATGATTTGGCACATTGGGACAATCCGACAAATGACCGTTATTCGGTACTCATTGACATTGTGTCTATTGATGTTGATGTGGCAGGTAAGGGCGAATTTTTCTCAGGATTAGAATGGCTAAAAACATCTGTGGTTGACCACAAAACAGGCAAAACCATTGATGGCATCATTGGCAACAGCTTTTCATCATTTGTTCGTGATTATGATTTTAGCGTATTGCTTCGTGAATATAACAAGGATAAGGCTGAATTTAGTGTACCAGAGGGTTATGGCGATTTGCATGGCAAATTGTTCAAATTCATGGTAGCATCCGAAGAATACAAAGCCCAATCCAAAAAACCACCCGTGCTGTGCCTAAGCGTGGCGACCACTCGCACCTATCACAGAACCACCAACACGCATCCGATTTTGGGCGTGGAATATGTGCAAAATGACTATTCATTGACCGATGAATATTTTGCCAAGATGGGCTTAAAAGTGCGTTATTTTATGCCCCCAAAATCGGTTGCTCCTTATGCGTTTTATTTTGATGAAAATGCTGATTTGTTGAACGATTATACCAATCTGGAACTCATCAGCACCATCGCCACGATGGAAACGTTCCAAAAAATCTATCGCCCAGAGATTTACAATGCCAACAGCGTGGCAGGGCAAGTGTATCAGCCAAGTTTGACTTATGAAGATTATTCTTTGACCAAAATTGAATATGACAGAGAAGAACGCACCCAATTGGCAATCAAGCAAGGCAAATACACCGAAGAGCATTTTATTAAGCCGTATCAAGATGTGTTAAATGCTTGGTTGAATGACGCATAATATCAAACCCAAAACACAAATTATTTTTGTAGGTTGGGTAGAGCAAAGCGATACCCAATTTAAAATTTTAGAGAATTGAATATGACAAAATTATTACTCCCAACTTCAACCGCAGGCAGTTTGCCAAAACCGTCTTGGATTGCCGAACCAGAAAAATTATGGTCGGAATGGAAACTCACAGGCGATGACTTGCTACAAGCCAAACGTGATGCCTTGCTTGTGTCATTGCAAGAGCAAATTCATGCAGGCATTGATATTGTTAGCGATGGTGAGCAAACTCGTCAGCATTTTGTAACTACGTTCATTGAGCATTTGGACGGTGTGGATTTTAACAAACGTGAAACCGTGCGTATTCGTAACCGTTATGATGCCAGCGTGCCAAGCGTGGTGGGGGCGGTTTCTCGTCCAAAATCGGTGTTTGTGGAAGACGCTAAATTTTTGCGTTCACATACCGACAAGCCAATTAAATGGGCGTTGCCTGGCCCGATGACGATGATTGACACGCTGTATGACGCTCATTACAAAAGCCGTGAAAAATTGGCGTGGGAATTTGCCAAAATCTTAAATGAAGAAGCCAAAGAATTGGAAGCGGCAGGCGTGGACATCATTCAATTTGACGAACCTGCGTTTAACGTGTTTTTTGACGAAGTGAATGATTGGGGCGTGGCAACGCTTGAGCGTGCGATTGAAGGCTTAAAATGTGAAACGGCAGTGCATATTTGCTACGGCTACGGCATTAAGGCAAACACCGATTGGAAACAAACGCTTGGCGGTGAATGGCGACAATATGAAGAGAGTTTCCCAAAATTGCAACAATCAAAAATTGACATCATCTCGCTTGAGTGCCAAAACTCGCACGTGCCGATGGATTTGATTGAGCTGATTCGTGGCAAAAAAGTGATGGTTGGGGCGATTGACGTGGCGACCAATACCATTGAAACGCCTGAACAAGTGGCGGATACGTTGCATAAAGCCTTGCAATTTGTCGATGCCGATAAACTCTACCCTTGCACCAACTGCGGTATGACCCCATTATCTCGCACGGTGGCTCGTGGTAAGTTAGAGGCGTTAAGTGCAGGGGCGAAAATTGTGCGTCAAGAGTTGGGTTGATTTATGGTTGATATTACCGATTTTAGAAACGCCATGTCAAAACTCACTAGTGCCGTCCACGTGGTAACCACAGATGGCACAGCAGGGCGACACGGCTTTACCGCATCGGCAGTGTGTAGCGTTACCGATTCACCGCCCACGCTACTTGTGTGCATGAACAGCAATTCTCGTTCTTATGAAAATTTTATGCAAAATCAAAAACTTGTGGTAAATACGCTCACAGGTCATCAAGAGAATTTATCTGGCGTGTTTTCATCAAAATTAAGCTCAGAAGAACGCTTTACGCATGGCGAATGGACAACCCTAATCACAGGTTCGCCTGTGCTTGAGTCGGCTTTGTTAAATTTTGATTGTGAAATTGAACAAATCCAAACTGTTGGCACGCATGGCATTTTTATTTGTAAAATTGTCGCCATTCGGGAAAATGATAAAGATTATCATGGACTTGTGTATTTTGACAGAACGTATTTTAAAATTGGCGAGGCGATGTAATTGATATAATTACAATTTTCGCTAATTTTAAAATTTAGACAAAAAAATAGGCTAATCATTCCGACTGGCCCATTTTTTTATGTTTGACTGTTAATCAAAACAAGCCTTTGGCAAACATATCACGCATTACCTTTTTACCCAGTTTGACAACGCTGGTTTTTGGTAAAATTGCCAAAATTTTTAAAGTGCTTTGTAAACGTTAAAAATTAACGAAATACCATACCACCATCGGTCAAAATCGTCTGCCCTGTGATATAATTTGCATCATCTGATGCCAAGAATGATACCAAATTGGCAACATCATTTGGCTCTTGTGGACGACCGACCAAAATCCCTTGCGTAAACTCTTTCCACGCCTGCTTTGGCTCATAGCCTTTATGCTCAACAAACGCCGCATCAATACGCTCCCACATAGGCGTATCCGCTACCCCTGGGCAATACGCATTGACACGAATGTTATACTGTGCCAACTCTTTGGCGGTAGAATGGGTGAACGAACGGACGGCGTGCTTGGTTGCACTATACAGGCTTAGCATTTCGTAAGACTCATGCCCTGCAATACTACAGGCATTGATAATTTTGCCAACGCTGTCTTGTGTTTTCATTTGCTCTGCAGCAACTTGCGTCCCAAAAATAACACCTTTTATGTTAATATTAAAGACACGGTCAATTTCTTTTTCTTCAATTTCTAAAAACGGCTCAACCGATTCCACGCCCGCATTATTGACAAAAACGTCCACTTTGCCAAAGGCTTTTACCGCCTCTTTAACCACGTTAAATTGGTCGTCACGCTTTGACACATCGCCGACCACAGCGATAGATTCAAATCCTTGATTATCAAATTCTTTTTTGGCTTTGTCCAAATTTTCTTGGCTAATGTCTTGTAACACCACACGAAAACCATCTTTTGCCAAACGGGTGGCAATCGCATTGCCCAAACTGACCGCAGAACCTGTTACAATTGCTACTTTTTTATCCTGACTCATATTTCACCTCATTAAATTAACTGGATTAAAATTTCTACAATAATATTGCTAACTAAGATACCACGTTTTTCATTATAAATACCACGTTTTTCATTATAAAATGCTTTGGATAAAATAACAGGCGATTTGAGTTAAAAAATGATTAACAAATGTAATATTATGCAAAAGTTTGTAAAGATAAAAAAAGATAAAAATCGTAATTACCATTTATCTGATTTTAAGTGCATTTGGGATATTTGTTAAAAAAATTGCTTGAAAGTTATGGCAAATGTGGTATAGTTTTTAACGTTGAAGAAACAAAAAAATAGCTTTTGTTGCTGTTAAAAAAAGGGGCTGAACTAGATTAGAGTTAAATTTCACACCATTTTCTCAATATTTTAAGTTGATTAGATATGGATAAACAACAAATTTTACAAGCCTTAACACCCGAAATCGTCGCCAAATTTCGCACAGCGATTGAACTGGACAAATGGGACAATGGCGTGCGCTTAACCGATGAACAACGCCACACCTGTATGCAAGCGGTTATGGTTTGGGAACACGAATATCTTCCACAAGAAGAACGCACGGGCTACATTCACCGACCAAAAAAAGAATCGGAAAATTGCGATATCGGGCACGACCACCATTATCCGCACGTTTTACCAGATAGCGAACAGCCTGTACAATTTCGCCATTAATTTTTTCAAAAAAAATTTAAAAAGTGCTTGACGATTAAAAATTTATCCGTATAATATGCAACTTCAAAAGGCGATGTAGCTCAGCTGGTTAGAGCGCACGACTCATAATCGTGAGGTCAAGAGTTCAAGTCTCTTCATCGCCACCATATTTTTACTTTAAAGTCAATAACTTAGGTTGTTGGCTTTTTTGTTTTTGTTACCTTTTTTGGTAACAGTTATAAATTGAGTTTTTCTATTTCTTTTTTGTCCTTATCACTGTTAATGTTACACCTTTCATCAGTAGTATAGGTGTGTAATGTTAAAGCAGAACAAGTAATACGTACGCTCATGGAGATGTGGCATGAACAATGTGAATTTACAAGTAGTGAACATGGAAAGCAAGAATTAACAAGATTTCTTAATTTCTATAATACCGTTAAACCCCATTCATCTTTAACTAAAAAAGATGATATTACTGGCAAAACTCAAACCTTTACTCCTTATGAGTGGTTGGAGTTTTATTTTAAACAAAATGTAAATAACGCTTGAGGTTCTTACAAATTAACAATAAAAAAAGAGCGTTCACCACGCCCTTTTTGCCCTTTTTGTCAAATATTAACAAACATTCACAGCGGTTATTCTTCGTTATCCATTAACATTTGTTCGCTCATGCCAACGGTGTTAAAACCACAATCCACAAACAAAATCTCTCCTGTAATGCCACTCGCCCAAGGCGATAACAAAAACAAACTCGCATTGCCGACTTCTTCTTGAGTAACATTGCGGTGTAACGGTGCGATTTTTTCGTTCATGTCTAACATTTTGCGAAAGGACTTGATGCCACTTGCCGCAAGCGTTCGGATTGGGCCTGCCGAAATCGCATTGACACGAATGCCGTCCGCACCCAATGAACTTGCCAAATAACGCACGCTTGCCTCTAGGCTTGCTTTTGCCAAGCCCATGACGTTGTAATTTGGCAATACCGAAATACTGCCCTCATAAGTTAAAGTCAAAAGCGAACCTTGACGTTTTTTTAACAATTCACGACTTGCCTTTGCCAATGCCACAAAGCTGTAACTGCTAATATCATGGGCAATAGCAAAGCCTTCACGCGTGGTAACTTCGGTAAAATCACCGTCCAACTGCTCGGCTGGGGCAAAACCAATGGCATGAACCACGCCATCAATGCCATCGCCCCAAATTTCGACAATTTTATCAAAACACGCCACAATATCACTATCGCTTGCGACATCGCATGGCAATACGGCAACGGCATTAAACGCCTCGCCTGCCATGTCCACACGTTTTTTGATTTTGTCATTTGGGTAGGTCAAAATCAGCTCTGCCCCCTCTCGGTGCAGACTTTCGGCGATTGCCCATGCGATAGACAATTTACTGGCAATCCCTGTAACGACAAAGCGTTTTCCTTTTAGCAACATAATGTTTCCTTATGGTTGTGATAACGGTGATAACAAATTATTTGACAAAAAATTTGCCAAAAAAATAGACATAAGTTTAATATTTTGTGTTTTAAAATAATTTTAACGTTATCTTTAACAAAAATCACTTTACAAATTGTTTTAAAACGTTAAGCTATGCCTAATTTTCTGAAAGGTTATATTGTACATGAATAATGCAGAAGTTTACAGTCATTTAATCGCTTCAACGGGCGAAGATTTGAACCGTGCGGGTTTGTTAGATACGCCAGAGCGTGCGGCAAAGGCGTTTTCATTTTTGACACAAGGCTATCATCAAAGCCTTGAAGAGATTACCAATGGGGCGATTTTTCCGACTGATAATAATGAACTCATTTTGGTAAAAAATATTGAGTTTTACTCGATGTGCGAGCATCACATGTTACCGTTTTATGGGGTGGCTCATGTGGCGTATTTGCCAAATGATAAGGTGATTGGCTTGTCAAAAATGGCTCGGATTGTGGATATGTACGCTCGCCGTTTGCAAATTCAAGAAAATCTGACCAAGCAAGTCGCTCAAGCGGTGATGGATATGACAGAGGCAAGGGGCTGTGCGGTGGTGATGGATGCGGCACATATGTGCATGATGATGCGTGGGGTGATGAAACAGCAGTCTAGTACTCGTAGTATTTCGTTGTTGGGTGAGTTTAAGGACAATGCTCAAGCTCGGCAAGAGTTTTTGATGGCGATTCCAAATCCTTAAATGCCAAATTAAATTGATTTTGATTATCAAATAGCTAAATAGTCACGATTTAGCTATTTTTTATTGCCAAAAAATCGGTTATAGTGCTATTCACACATTCACCAGAAAAGGAAAATATCATGTCAAAAAACTTATTAAACCTACTACACCATCACAACGCCAAACCCATTATCCAAGCTCCGATGGCAGGCGTGCAAGACAGCAAACTTGCCATCGCCGTCTGTCAATCTGGCGGTGTTGGTTCGCTACCGTGTGCGTTGATATCACTTGAAAAAGTAGAACAAGAAATCAACGCCATTCGCATCGCTACCGATATGCCGTTTAACGTCAATTTTTTTGTTCACAAAAACCCAGAATATACCGACAGCGTTCACCAAAATTGGCTAAAAACCTTACAACCGTATTATGACAAATTACAAGTTGATAACCAAAATATCCCTTTAACAGGCGGTCGCAAACCGTTTGACAAAGCCCAAGCCGAACTGATTGCCGAGTTAAAAGTTCCGATTGTCAGTTTTCATTTTGGCTTGCCTGATGATAATTTGTTAAATATCGTTAAACAATCAGGTGCAAAAATCTTATCAACCGCCACCACGATTAACGAAGCCAAATTTTTAATCAGTAAAGGCGTGGACGGCATTATTGCTCAAGGGCTAGAATCTGGCGGACATCGTGGCATTTTCTTGGATAAGGATTTAACCACGCAAACAGGCACATTTAGCCTGTTGCCAAACATTGCCAAATTGTTAAAATCTAGCAACAGCGATGTTACGCTGATTGGTGCAGGCGGAATTAGCGACTCGGCGACAGTAGCATCGGCATTTGAGTTGGGGGCGGCTTTGGTGCAAGTTGGCACAGCGTTTTTGCTTGCTGACGAGTGCAACACCACGCTAGCCCACAGAGCCATGCTCCAAAGTGAACAAGCACAGCACACCGCTTTAACCAATATTTTTAGCGGTGGTATTGCTCGTGGGATTATCACGCCGTTAATGGCGGAGTTGGGTTTTATCAATAATACGGCTCCCGATTTTCCCAATGCGTCTTTTGTGTTAAATCCGCTAAAAAATGCGGATAATCAGACGTTTTCATCATTTTGGGCAGGGCAAAATGCACCACTTGCCAAAACAGGCTCGGCAAAACAGATTATTGAGAATTTATTCACAAAGAATAACTAAATGTTTAACAAATTAAGTTTTTTGTTAAATTTGCTCAAACATTTCAATCAACGCCAACATATCATCTGGCATAGATGCTTGAAAAATCATTTCTTCGCCTGTTTTTGGGTGAACAAAACCCAACTCAAAAGCGTGCAACGCCTGTCTGCCAAAGTTTTGTACTTGCGATTTTTCATCGTCATTTAAATATTTTAACAGCATGGCGGTACGTCTCGCCGAACCATAAACAGGGTCGCCAATCAACGAAAAGCCAAGATTTGACAAATGTACACGAATTTGGTGCGTTCGCCCTGTTTCAAGGCGTACGCTTACCAAACTGACCCCTTCAAAAATTTCATCAATATTATCAAGATGAGTAACGGCAGGCTTGCCTGTCGCCACGACTGCCATTTTGGTGCGTTGCGTTGGGTGGCGACCGATTGAGCCTGTGATAGTTTTATGCTTTATCAATTCACTTTTGCTCGCCAACACCAACGCTTGATAATGGCGGAATACCGATTTATCTTTTAATTGATTGGTTAAATGAAGTTGACTTTGGCTGTCTTTGGCAACGACCATTAAGCCTGTGGTTTCCTTGTCAATACGATGAACAAGCCCTGCTCTCGGCAATAGTCGGCTATTTGGATAATGATAAAGCAAGGCATTGACCAACGTCCCCGAATAATTGCCCGCCCCTGCGTGAACCACCATGCCCGCAGGCTTGTTAATTACCAATACTTGTTCATCTTCATAGACAATATCAAGCGGAATGTTCTCTGGTAAATCGGCTTGTTGTTCGGCAGGCGTGGCATTTAATTGTAAAATATCGTTTGGTTTTAGACGGTATTTTGGTTTTTCGGTTTTGCTGTTTACCGTTAATTCACCTGTGGCAAGCCATTCTTTGATTTGTTCTCGTGAAAACTCGTCAAAAGCTGATGTGGCGATTTTATCAATGCGTTCGCCCACGTCTGTGTCGGTTACGTGGTAATTTTTTTGGATTGCTTGGGCTTGATGGTTATCAATGTCATTATTTTCATCATTTTCATCATCATTGTCAAAAAAATTGTCAAAATCATTTGTGTTATTGTTAAAATTTTGTTGAAAATTGTCGTTTTGCATGGTTTTTTCCAAAAGGTTTTTAAAAATAGATTTAAAAGTATAACGTATCATGATAAACTTAGCGAAATTTTTTTACGATATTTTTTACAACGCTTAATTTTTTAAGATGTTAGGGTAATTTTTTACCAATGAGGTTATTTATGCGTGCAATGATAAAAGTAACAAGTTTGTCGTTATTAACAGTGACAATGATTGGCTTAAACGGTTGTCAATCGTTAAAATCCAAATCATTATTTGGCAAAAAAGACGAAGTAAAAGCCGTCAAAGCCGAAAACAGCGAACAAGGCTACTATAACGAAGCCCAAAATAATCTAAGCAAAGGCAACTATGCCAAAGCGACCGCCAATCTAAACGATTTACGCACCTTTTACCCTGTTGGCGAATACAGTGAGCAAGCCCTGCTTGACTTGATGTATTCACAATACCAACATGGCGACTATTTGGACGCTGTTGCCAGTAGCGAAAAATTTATTCAGCTATATCCGACCAATCCACAAGTTAGCTATGCTTACTATGTGCGTGGCGTTGCCAATATGCAAACGGCATCTTCAGGCGTGTTAAAATATGCCAAATTAAACCCTGCACACCGTGATACAGGCTATTACAAATTGGCATTTAGCAACTTTCAAGAACTGATTGCCAAATACCCAAGTAGCCAATACGCCCCCGATGCCGCCCAACGTATGCGTTATATTTATAACCAATTTGCCGAAAGTGAAATGCAAGTGGCTCGTTGGTATATCAAACGAAAAGCCTACCTTGCATCGGCAAATCGTGCCAAATGGGTATTCCAACACTATCCACAAACCCCAGTCGTGCCAGAGGCGATTGCCACCATGGCATATAGCTATGACAAACTTGGCATGACCGATACCGCCAATCAGTACAAACAATTGTTAAAAATCAACTATCCAGACTTGTTATCAAATGATGGCAACGTTTTGCTGGAAAATACTCGCAGTGCAGGTGATTGGCTCAACAAATTAAGTTTTGGTGTATTGGGCAAAAGCGAAAAAACCCAAGTAAACGACAGCAATGCAACAGGCAATACCGCAACCAAACCGCAAGTCATTCAATCAGTGCAACAAGCCATGCAACTACAATTAGCCACCACGCAAGCAGAAAATGAACAATTGCCAGAAATGGCCCAGCCTAGAAAAGTCAATCTTGGTTTAGGCTTGCCAGAAGAGCAATAATTTTAACGGATTGTTCTAAATAATCTTTTAAGTATTGGGACAAAATAAAACCGTTCGTGGTGAGCTTGTCAAATCATACATGTTACTTAAAAAAATAAAAGGTGTGAACAATTCACGCCTTTATTTGTCTTTGTTTAATCTGAATAACCAAATTATCACTATGAGCAATAACCACATCATTGAACAAATCATCAAACAAGCGGATATTGTCAAAATCATCGGTAAACACGTTGAACTCAAAAAGTCTGGCAATGAGTTTAAAGGATGCTGTCCGTTTCATGGCGAAAAAACACCGTCTTTTTTTGTCAATCCAGAGAAAGGTTTTTATAACTGTTTTGGCTGTGGGGTCAAAGGCAACGCTTTAACTTTTTTAAAAGAATACGAAAACATGACCGCAGGCGAGGCGTTAAAAGAACTCTCTCGTCAAACAGGCATTGAGCTTCCCAAAGAAAAAATTGATAAAAATCTGACCTATCAACGAAAACCAAAACAAACAAATAATCAATTTGGTAATGGTTGGGGTAATAACTCAAACAACTCAAATAACTTAAATAATAATCAACAAAATTTTATACAAAATTTCAATGATGAATATTATCAAAATTTTCCACCCAATGTAGATAATGATAATTTATCATCACAAGATATTCACGAAAATTTTCACCATCATTTTGACAATCCATCTGTTGATAACGATGTTAATGGGCATTTTGCTGATAACTTTTCTGATAACACTGCCAATTTTTTGATTGAAGAGCAATCGGACGGTTCAAGCAGTTTGTACGATTTATTGACACAAGTTGCGATTTTTTATCAACAACAGTTGATAAAGAACAACTTGGCAATGAATTATTTTAAAACTCGTGGTTTGACAGATAACACAATTGCGGATTTTGCGTTAGGCTATGCCCCAAGCGGTTGGCAACATTTGGAACAAGCATTTCCACGAGATATTGACGGTTTAAAAATTTTGGGTTTAATTCGCACATCAGAAAAAGGCAGGGATTATGATTTGTTACGCAATCGGGTGATTTTTCCGATTCGTGATAATCAAGGGCAAGTTATCGGCTTTGCAGGGCGTGCAATGAATGATGACGATATGCCAAAATACGTGAATTCTAGCGATTCGCCTGTATTTCACAAACAGCAGATTTTGTACGGATTGTATGAAGGTCGCCAAGCTCGTGCCAAAAATTGGCTCGTGGTGGAGGGCTACATGGACGTGATTAGCCTACATCAAGCAGGCGTGTATGGGGCTGTTGCATCTATGGGAACGGCGATTGCCACCAATCAAATTGACAAATTATTGCAATTAAATCCAGTTTTGACCTTGAGTTTTGATGGCGACAGTGCAGGTCAAAAAGCGGCTTGGCGTGCGATGGAAATGGGTTTGCCTGTGTTAAACGATGGCAAAGAGTTGCGGTTTTTGACTTTGCCAAACAATCACGACCCAGACAGCTTTGTCAAAGCCCACGGCGCGACCGCTATGCAACAACAAATTCACAATGCCATTTCGTTGTCGCAATATTTATTTTCGGTATTAAGCCAAAAATATGACGTAAAAAGTGCCGAAGATAGAAGCAAATTTTTAAGAGATATCTATGATTTAACCAAAAAATTACCCAAAGGTACTTATGGTTGGTTGTTGCGTGAAGACATGAAAAACCGCTTGGGACTTGGGTTTAACAAAACCCAAAAAAATAACTTTTCCCAAGACGCTCTGTTAAATTTTCACAATGAATTAACACCGTTGTTGTTGTTACAGATGTGCTTTTTGTATCAACCCGAATTGTTAATCAACAGCGATTCACAAAGCCAATCACAAAGCCAAGCTACACCTTTTTTATTGGAATATATTTTACTCGCATCAGGTGCAAATAAAGTTCCACTTTTTCATTCAAACATCAAAAAATCCGATTTACAGCCGATTTATGATGTGAATGATGAAAATTATCAACCCACCGATGACGAAAAAAAATCGGAATATGCCAGAGTTGAACGTTTATTAAAAGCCGAGAGTGAATTAGAAATTCGCACGCAACAATATTTTCAACAAAATCCTTTGCCAAATTTGACATGGCAAAGCGTGGTTGATGAGCAAACTTTGTCGCTCATTCAATGGATTGAAAAAGTGCAAAAAAATATTGATGATTTGCAAACATCACTGACAAAAAGCAATGCCAATGCTTTTGAAATCATCAATGCCAAAGCTCATTTTATCATGGCAGGCGTGTCAGCGGAACATCAGCAGTTGCTAATATCGCATTGGGTGAAATTTTTTGATGAACTAAGTCGGCGTGAAGTGACTGATGTGTCAAGTTTGGTAACAGAAATTTTAGCCAAACAATTGTTGGACTGGGCGGATAATCAAATGGCGATTTATAGCAAGGTGAATGTACTGTATGTCAATTTGTTTAACAAACGCCACCAAGCCATTTATGAATGGTTTCAAAAATGGTTGCAACAAAAAGTTAATTGAGCATTTTAAAAATTTAGACTATCGTAATTTGTTTGTCTTGAAACATATTTAATTCAGGGGCAAGCACCTTCATAAAACGGTCAAAATATAACACTTGTTTGGTTAAAAGGGTAAAATCTCGGGGAAAATGAATGCCGTGGCGTTTTCCCACTTCAAAAATTTCCAACATCATTTGATTAATTTCATCGGAATGGTCTTTTAACTTGGTCGTATCCAATTTATCAATGGTTTTGCCAATAAATAAACTGTCTTTGGCAAGTATTTTTTTCATTACTCGTTGTAAATCTGCGGACAAAACCGCTTTATTCACCAAATTTTGTTTATCTGTCATGCCCATTTCAATCATATAATGAGCCATGCTATCGTAATCTTCTCGGCTAAAACTGTCCATCATCATCACGCACGCTTGCCACGCCTTTGGCTCAAGTTTGCCGACAATACCAAAATCAATAAAGCCAATGCGACCATCGGTCAATAACATCAAATTGCCCGCGTGCAAATCTGCATGAAAACTTTCACACATCGTAAGGCTGGCAAACCAAGTATTTAACGTATCCACCATGACTTCACTTGGACTTTTACAATACTGTCGCATGGCAACATCATCAATCATGGATACGCCAAATAATCGCTCCATCACCAGCACTTTTTGTGTGCTTAAATCATGATAAACTTTTGGGGCAACGACTTTTTGATTGTTCGTTTTTTGCAGAAAATCTTGAAAATCATCAATGTTTTTGGCTTCTTGTAAAAAGTCAGTTTCTGCCGACATTCGCAGACGGATTTCATCAATAATCGGCGAAATACTGGCAAATTTTAAACTCGGTGCTAATGTATCCATGATTTTTGTCGCACCATACAACAAACCCAAATCCGTTTCTATAATGGTATCAACATTGGGTTTTTGCACCTTTAATACCACATGGTCGCCATTTTTTAACACCGCAGAATGGACTTGGGCGATAGATGCTGATGCCAAAGGCGTTTTGTCAATACTGATAAAAATATCCTCTAGCGTTTTGCCTTTTTTTGCCAATTCATTATTTAGTATATCTTCAATATAACTGTATGGCAAAGGCGTGGTTTGGTCAAGGCAGGCTTGAAATACTTCCACATATTCTCGTGGAAAAAGTGATGGCGTACTTGCGATAAATTGTCCGATTTTGATATAGGTCGTGCCAAGTTGCTCAAATGTATCTTTTAACAAATAAGCGTCCATTTTTTCGCCTTTGGCAACTTTTAAGCCTGTTAAACCTGCAACAGTGGCGGTCTTGCCTACTCGTTGAATGACATTGAATGATTTTTTTAATAAAGTGGGTTTTAACATTTTTTACTCTTTAATTTTAAATAATTAGGCGGTTAAAAACTTGCCAATACGCTTGATAATACATTGGTCTAATTCTTGTTCGATTTTTTCAAGCTCATCATTCGGGTTGATTTGTATCATAGTTCACCTCCACAAATTGAACAATTAAGGTCTTTTTTAAACTTTAACTTGCGTAACGACAGCGTTTCCCCTTGCCAAAGCAACAAGGTTTGAGCAATCGGATTTTTGTTTAACCCCAAAAATGTCAAAGCTACTTGTGCCTGTAAATTTCCCATAATCTGCGTGGTACTCGCAAGTACACCACTAGTCGCACACGTTCGGCTATCATCGCCTTCGCCATGAAACAGACAATGATAACAACCTGAATTTTTATAAGGTTCAAATAATGCCAACTGTCCTACTTGTGCAATGCCTGAAGCGGATAAAAGTGGTAAATTTTGCTTGACAGCGATTTGGTTAATGTGGTCTCGTGTTTTGAAATTGTCTGTACAATCACAAATTAAGTTAAAATTGCTTAGGCTATTTTTATTAAATTGTTTTACAATCTCTTGGTAATTGTCTAATGTTAATCGCTCTTGAAAAGCAAATACTTCACAAAAATCATTGATTTTATTTAATTTTTCTTTAGCAATTAACGCTTTTGATTTACCAATATCATTTGGGGTAAATAGTGATTGGCGTTGCAAATTACTTTCATCAATCACATCATCATCAACGATAACCAACTGCCCTACTCCTGCTCGGCATAAGGTTTCAGCCAATGGACAACCCAGTCCACCCATACCGATAATTAACACGTTACTGTTTTTTAAGTTAGTTTGAGCGTCAATATCCCAGCCATCAAGCAAAATTTGGCGGGCGTAACGAAGCATTTCTTGATCGTTTAAGGTGTTAAATGGTTGATTTAACATTTGTTTTGCCTGTATAAAAAAGCTAATTATATCACAAAAAATGCACTATAAAAAATGGGATAGATTGCCTACCCCATTCTTATTTTTAAGTGCTTCTGCACCGATTGGCATTGCCCCTTGCGTTGGTGCGTTTGGTAAGATGATTTTGGCTTTTTGCATAAAGTAGCCGTCTGCCTTTGGCAGATATTGCTTGGGTTTAAAAACATGATATAAAGGTTCATGCCAAAACGAGTGAACATCATGGTTTCTTCAAACAATATTGCCAAATCTTCTCGTGCATTATAAAAACTGTACAAATCCACGCCTTTGTCATTAAAGAACCATTGCCCCACTTGGCTTGATGTCAGACTTTTTTGGTAGCTGTTTGCGGTGCTACCTGCATAAGATACCAAGTTTTTGTGCCACTTGTTGCAACATTTAAAATTAAACCGCCACCGTCATACAGGCGGTATGGCTTTTCTTTTGGTTTAGCCTTATCAACTTCTGTGGCTGTGAGTGGGCGAGTTGTGATAGACATGACAGTAAAAATCCTGTGGATTGACAGTAAAAATTAAAATTACTGTAGACAAATTAAGATAATAAAAAACCCCAAAACCTTATAGGTTTTGGGGTTTTTAGACTATCCAATACAAGTTAAGATAGATTAGTGGTACCAGTGGTCGGACTCGAACCGACACGCTTTTAAAGGCATCGGATTTTGAATCCGACGTGTCTACCAATTTCACCACACTGGCATAAGTGGTTAAGCTTGTTTGCTTATGGGTGCGTATTATAGCAGGTAAAATAAACTTTGCAAGCATTATTTTTTAAAAAAGTGATTTTTTTTATATTTTTTTGAATATTTTAATTTTTTCATGCCGATTCGTGCATTTGTATGGTATTTATTTTTGCCAAATTTTGCTATGATAGGGCGTTTCACAAACAAATGACAAAATATTTTAAAAAATAGGATTTTACATGACCTTAAGCCCATTACAACATTATGAACAAGCCTTGCAATCAGGCAATTTTAGCGAAGACAGTCAGCAACGCCAAGCGATGACTTATCTTGACAATGTCTATCACCAAATTGTCCAAGGGCGTGAGAGCCAAAAAGGATTTTTTAGTTTTTTAAAACGTTATGAAGCCCCCAAAGGCTTGTATATGTGGGGCGGTGTCGGTCGTGGCAAGACGTGGATGATGGATATGTTTTTTGACAGTTTGCCAAATGACCGCAAAATGCGACAACATTTTCACCATTTTATGAAACGTGTTCATCATGAATTAAATCAGCTAAAAGGACAAGCCGACCCGCTACAAAAAGTTGCCGAAATTATTCATAACGAAGCGGACGTGATTTGTTTTGATGAATTTTTTGTGTCCAATGTGTCTGATGCCATGATTTTGGGCGATTTGTTTACCATGCTGTTTAACAAAGGCATTACGCTGGTCGCCACCTCCAACATCGTCCCTGATGGCTTGTACAAAAATGGGATTCATCGAGATAGATTTTTGCCTGCGATTGAAGAAGTCAAAAAAAATACCACCGTGATGAATATTGATGCTGGCATTGATTATCGTCTGCGTGTGTTGCAACAAGCTGAACTGTATCTGTCGCCTTTGACCGCTGATAATCAAAATTGGCTTAAAGAGCGATTTGAAGCGTTAAGCCAAAATCAAACCGCTCAACATACGCCGATTGTCATTAATGGGCGTGAAATTCCTGTGACTGCCAAAACCGAAACGATTTTGCATTGTGATTTTAAAGCCTTGTGCATGACCCCACGTTCTGCAAGCGACTTTATTGAAATTGCCAATCAATTTTCTACCGTGTTGGTGGACAATATTCCAGCTTTGACCGATGTGATGGCAGACCCGACACGGCGTTTGATTTATTTGGTTGATGAATTTTATGACAGACGTGTTAAGCTACTCATGCGTGCCGAACAGCCGATTTTAGAGCTGTATCAAGGGCAAAAATTGGCGTTTGAAATTGAGCGAACTCGCTCTCGTTTGTTAGAAATGCAGTCACAAGATTATTTGGTAGAACCGCACCGTCTTGATGAAAATTCTCATAATGACAAAGCCAACGATGAAATTTGATAAAATTTGACAAATTTATAAAATTTAACAAACAAATAAAATCTTTGTAGAGAAAGTTTGCAAAATAAGCTAAAATAAACGGTTGTATTTTAACCTATTAATCATTTTGCAAACTTGCTCTTTTTTTGTTGATTTAAAACAAAAAAAGTGACTTTCTGATAATATTTTTAACTTATATATTTAAAAATTGTTAAGAGATAGGTTTGCAAAGCGATTAATTCTTTTTTTAATTTTTTTAAAGGAAAATTAATATGCGTGAATATTCACTCTTTACTTCTGAATCAGTGAGCGAAGGACACCCAGACAAACTGGCTGACCAAATTTCTGATGCGATTTTAGATGCGATTTTAGCCGAAGATTTGCATGCTCGTGTAGCGTGTGAAACTTTGACAAAAACAGGTGCGGTGGTGTTGGCAGGTGAAATTAGCACCACGGCAAATGTAGATTTTGAAAAAATCGTGCGTGATACGGTCAATCAAGTGGGCTATAACCACAGTGATTTGGGCTTTGATGGTTCAACTTGTGCGGTGATTAATATGATTGGCAAACAATCACCAGAAATCGCCCAAGGCGTTGATAGAACTAAACCAGAAGAGCAAGGGGCTGGCGACCAAGGTTTGATGTTTGGTTATGCCAGTCACGAAACGGACGTGTTAATGCCTGCCCCTGTGCAATTTGCCCATCGTTTGATGGAAAGACAAGCCGAATTGCGTAAAAATGGCAAATTAGCGTGGCTTCGTCCAGATGCCAAAGCCCAAGTGACTGTGCGTTATGATGGGGTAAAACCTGCTTTTATTGACGCATTGGTACTATCAACTCAGCACAATTCTGACATTTCCCAAAAAGATTTGCACGAAGCGGTGATGGAAGAAATCGTCAAAGCCGTCATTCCTAGTGAAATGCTTCACAAAGACACCCAATATCATATTAACCCAACAGGTTTATTCGTCATTGGGGGGCCTGTGGGCGATGCGGGTTTGACAGGACGTAAAATTATCGTAGATACTTATGGCGGTATGGCTCGTCATGGTGGCGGTGCATTCTCTGGCAAAGACCCATCAAAAGTTGACCGTTCAGCGGCTTATGCAGGGCGTTACGTTGCCAAAAATATCGTGGCGGCAGGGCTTGCCGACCGCTGTGAAATCCAAGTCAGCTATGCGATTGGCGTTGCCGAGCCGACTTCCATTTCGTTAAACACCTTTGGCACAGGCAAAATCGCTGATGACAAAATTATTGAACTGGTGCGTGCACACTTTGACTTGCGTCCATATGGCATTACCCGTATGCTAAATTTATTGCAACCGATGTATCAACAAACCGCCAGTTATGGGCATTTTGGACGTATTGGTTCAGAAACTGCCTTTACATGGGAAAAAACTGACAAAGCCGAAATCTTGCGAGCAGAAGCAGGTTTATTATAATTTTTAGGAAAAAACATGACTGACAAAACCAATCCCCAAGCCCAACACGACAACGAATTAACAGACGAAATGCACACTTTTTATGAACGTGCAGACGCATTTATCAACCTTGCCAATCAATTGCGTGATGACAAAAACCATGCAGGCAAGGTCAATGCGTCCATGCTTTACGCAGTCGCTCGCTTTAGTGCGTGGGTGGCGGCGACTGGTTTTGTCAAGGGCAGTGATTATGCCAAAGAAAAAGACGATATTATTGCACATTTCACCAAAAATTTTGAACGAATGTTGTCTGATAATATTGATGATTATGCTGAAAATTTTCAAACCTATATGCAAATTGGTAAAAAATAATACCTGTTTTGGTTAAACAAATCTTGGGTAAAAACAAAAGGAAAAGCCAATGTTTATTCATGTTACCACACTCACCGACTACCTAGCCGAACACCACACCACTCCTGCCGTCAAAAGTGTGATTGCCACCATCACCCACGCCTGTGAAGAGATTAGCGAGCTGTTAAAACGTGGGGCATTAGCAGACATTTTGGGCGAAGTCGGCAACCAAAATGTACAAGGCGAAGAGCAAAAAAAATTGGACGTGATTGCCAATGATTTGCTGTTAAACGCTTTGACAACCAACAAATATTGTGCAGGTGTGGCATCTGAAGAGCTTGATAACTCAACCCCTGCCAATCCAAATGGTGAAGTATTGGTATTGTTTGACCCACTAGACGGATCAAGCAACATTGACATTAACATGGCGGTGGGGACGATTTTTTCTATTTTACCTTATAAAAATCAAGGTGTTACCGCTACCGACAACGACTTTTTGCAAAAAGGCACGGAGCAATTGGCATCAGGCTATGTGCTGTATGGCACGTCCACAATTTTGACTTTGACGACTGGCGAAGGCGTGGTGATGTTCACTTACGACCCAAATTTGCACCAATTTATCCTAATCCAAGAGGACGTAAAAATTAGCCCAGACACCAAAGAATATGCGATTAATGCGTCAAATTATCGTTATTGGTTGCCACCGATGCAACGTTATATTGATGAGTGTAACGCAGGTGAAACAGGCGTGCGTGGCAAGGATTTTAATATGCGGTGGATTGCGGCGATGGTGGGCGATGTACATCGTATTTTGATTCGTGGTGGGATTTTTACTTATCCGTTTGACACCAAATTTGCCAATAAAGCAGGCAAGTTACGTTTGATGTACGAAGCCAATCCGATGAGTTTTATCATTGAGCAAGCAGGTGGGGAGAGTACCGATGCCGTTAATCGTATTTTGGATATTGAACCGACTAACATTCACCAACGTGTGCCTGTGGTGTTGGGTGCGAAAAATGAAGTGGAGTATGTAAAAAAGTTGCATGAAGAAATGCAGTGATTTCACGCCTTTTCAATGGGAACTTGCGATTACCGCTAGTCGTTTTGAGTTGGGTTTATTAAGTAAGGATGAAATAATCGCCTTTGCCCATAGGCTTATGGATAAAGGCTTTTATGATGATGTCATGATTGATATTATTGATGTTAAACCTTTTAATGAAATTAAAGATAACTTTAAAAACCTAATTAACAAATGAAATCTACCAAAAATCAATCATAATGACAGCCGTTATTTTAATACACTTTATTTGATTTATCCTTTTACAATCCACCCTTTAAATCTTAATTATTTTGATAAAGATAATTTATTTTATTGGGAATATTATTTATCAAAAGAATATGCTGATAATGCCGTTTTTGATTTTTTAATTGAATGCGAAAATTGGCTAAATCGTAACAAAAATAAAATCCTAGAAATTATGAACCAACTTTTTAACGGTAAAAAATGATAATTACTTCTAAAGACAACCCAACGATAAAAACCGCCCACGCCCTACTCACGCAATCACGCCAACGCAAAAAACTTGGGCAAACGGTACTAGAAGGCACACACTTAATTGATGCGTATCTTAACGCTAACCTTTTGCCAAAAAATATCATCGTTAGCGAAAGCGGTTTACAAAATGATGAAATTGTGGTGTTATTAAACCGTTTAGAAAAGTTAAACCGTTTAGAAAGCATAAAAACTTTAACCATTAGCGATAATTTGTACAAAGAAATCCGCACATTGGGCGAGAGTTTACCAATGATGGCGATTATTGACACGCCAAATTTACCGCTAAATCAAGTCATTAACACCGACTGCCTAATCATCAATGGCGTGCAGGACAACGGCAATCTTGGCACGCTACTGCGTACCGCATCGGCGATTGGCTTTAGCACAGTGATTTGCACCACAGGCACGGCACAGGCGTATAACCCAAAAACCCTGCGAGCAGGTATGGGGGCGAATTTTAGCTTAAATATTTATGAAAATGTATCGCTTGATGAGATTTTTGACTTTGTCAAAGTGCCAATGTTTGCCACCAGTAGTCACACCGACAAAATTATTTATGAACAAAATTTAACCAAACCTTTGGCACTTATTATGGGACACGAAGGGCAAGGCGTGCAGGCGGAACTGCTGGATAAATGCCAAAAAATCGCCCTACCACAGCCAAACGGACAAGAAAGCCTAAATGTTGGCGTGGCAGGGTCAGTGTGTTTATATGAAATTTTACGGCAACGAATGTATTTATAATTATCGTTAGCTTTATGAAAAACAATGAAATTTTTTAGGAGTGCATTGTATACGCCCTAATTATAACCTATTGAAATTTATTGAGTTAATTTTCATTCCAAAAACAACTTTCATATAAAGGCGTTAAACGTTCAATTTGCTCAATCGTCCAATTTTTTACATCCAAACTTGCCAAATCTTCATGCAAAATATGTTTACCAATACACACAAAATCCTTGTCTATTTTGGATTGATTAACAGCCAAAAAATCCGCCAAATCATCGCCCAACTCGCCAACGGTGCGATATTCCGCATATTCGCCTTCGCTGTCATACCAAATATCAAAATCGGCAAATTCGGCTGAATTGTCCATTAACACATCAAGCCATTGATGATAGTTTTTGAGTGAAGTGGTGGATTGATGAGCCTTGTAAGCGTGCCATTCTAAGCTAATGGTTAGGCGTTTTTGGTTTAAAATTAAAGATAAAATCGGTGCATCGGCTTGATACGTTTGATATTTAAAAAACGCAAAAAAATGCGCTCGCACTTGCCAACCGTTGCACCAACGTTCAATATGGGGCAAGTCGTATTTTAACGGCAATTCGCTAGAAATTTGCTCAACAAAATTTTTCCAATCTTGCCAAGCGGTACGATGATTTTGTTTAATTTGCGGTATTAACGCTGGGTATTCTCGTTTTAACACCGAAAATTGAAAGCTAGGAATATCAAAGATTTGACAATGGGTTTCGTTGAGCATTTTTTAGCCTTTTGTTAATCACCACCGACATTTAACACAGGCGACGCACTTTCTTCTGACAATAATACCGTCATCATGTTGGTGACGAGTTTGGCTTTTTCGGTTTCATTCATGGTGACGATTTGGCGTTTGGACAGTTCGTTTAGCGTACCTTCCACCATCAAAATCGCCCCTTTTACTAGGGTTTGCCGAGCCATGACGACCGATTGGGCTTGTTGCTTTCGTAGCATAACTTGGGCGATTTCTGGGGCATATGACATTCTGATGAAAAAAATTTATCCTAATGATAATTATTTTGGCAAAAACTGATAAATTTTTAACAAAATCAGGCTTTTAATACGGTAAAAACAGGCAAGCCCAAATCTTGGTGCAAATCCACCAAATCAATCAATACCAACGCACCCTCGACTTCATAACCTGCCGATTGACAAAGCTTTGCGGTGGCTTTTAGCGTACCACCTGTCGCCAAAATATCATCAACAATCAACACTTTTTTGATGATTGGGTCTTGGTTTTGGAGGATTTCTAGCGTGTCCGAACCGTATTCTAAGTCATACCTTTCACGCACCACAGGCGGTGGCAATTTTCCAGCCTTACGCACGACCGTCATGCCTTTGCCTGTGCGACCTGCCAACAAACTTGCAAACAAAAATCCACGAGATTCCACACCGACCAAACAGTCAATCTCATCAAACAAACCATCAGGCAAACAAGCCAATAATGCGTCCGTCACATTACTGACATGGTGTTGTAATAATGGTGTGATATCATAAAATTCAATGCCAGCTTTTGGAAAGTCGTTTACGGTGCGGATAATTTGCCAAAATGGGTGGTTTTTTTGTGTCATAACTGCCTACTTGTTTAAAAAATTAAGCCAATAGTATAAGCGATTCAAAAAAATTGGTCAAAATTTTGCCTAATTATTTGGCAAATTTTTGCAACAAATAATTCAAAGCAGACGTATAACCCATCGCCCCCAAACCACAAATCACCGCTTCCGCCTTATCGCTAAAATACGAATGATGGCGAAACGGCTCACGGCTATGCACATTGGACAAATGCACTTCCACAAAGGGCTTGTTGATAGCAAGCAGGGCATCACGCAGTACCACAGACGTATGGGTAAAACCTGCTGGATTGATGATCACCGCATCAATTTTTTCTTCGTCAATCCCTGTTAATAAGCCATGATGATGAATTTTGTCAATCAAGGCAGATTCACTATTTGATTGATAAAATGTGATATTGGTTGAATGTTTTTTGGCAATATTTGTCAAATCTTGTTCAATATCATACAAAGTTTGATAGCCATAAATCTCAGGTTCACGTTTGCCAAGCAAATTTAAATTTGCCCCATTTAAAACCAAAATATGTAAAGGTCGGGTTGCTGTCATGATTTCTCCAAATTTTTATGCTTATAAATTTAGTTTCATAGTATAGTGGATTTTTTGGCAAAAATATATTCACAAAAACAAACATTTTATCCAAAAAATTTGTTATAATCATCTGTTCAATTCAGTTATAAGGAAAATCACAATGCGATTTATTGATGAAGCAATTGTAACCGTAAAAGCAGGCGATGGCGGTAATGGCATTGTGAGCTTTCGCCGTGAAAAATATATCCCAAAAGGTGGACCCGATGGCGGTGATGGTGGCAAAGGCGGTAGCGTGTACGTGGTCGCTGACGACAATACCAACACGCTCGTGGACTACCGCTACACTCGCAGATATGAAGCCAAACGTGGCGAAAACGGACGTAGCAAAAACCGTTCAGGTCGCAAGTCTGACGATATCTTTTTGAGCGTCCCTGTTGGCACGACAATTATTGATGTGGATACCGACCAGGTGATTGGCGATTTGACCGAACGTGGACAAAAAATCATGGTCGCCAAAGGCGGTGATGGTGGGCTTGGCAATACCCATTTTAAAACATCAACCAACCAAGCCCCACGCAAGGCAACCAAAGGCTTTGAAGGCGAATTAAAACAACTCAAACTGGAGCTAAAAGTAGTTGCTGATGTGGGCTTAATCGGCTTGCCAAATGCAGGTAAATCCACCTTTATTCGCCAAGTGTCATCAGCTCGTCCTAAGGTCGCTAACTACCCATTTACCACACTTGTGCCAAATTTGGGCGTGGTGGACGTGGGGCTTGGGCGTTCGTTCGTGATGGCGGATATTCCAGGGTTGATTGAAGGTGCATCAGAAGGAGCAGGCTTGGGCATTCGCTTTTTAAAGCACGTGGCTCGTACTCGCAGACTGTTGCACATTTTGGACGTTCAGCCGATTGACGGCAGCGACCCTGTGAAAAATGCCGAAATTATTTTGAACGAATTACAAAAATTTTCGCCAGAATTGGCAAAACTACCGCAAGTGTTGATTTTAAACAAAATTGACCAAGTGCCAGAAGAAGAGCAAAACGCCCTGTGTACGCACATTGTCGCAGAGCTTGGCTGGACTGGGATTGTGTTTCGCACATCAACATTGACAGGCGATGGCGTGGGCGATGTGGTGTTTCATTTGATGAATGAAATTGACCTTGAAAAAGAGTTGGAAGAACAAAATCCAGACTTTGCCGAAGAGCAACGCCAACGTTTTGCACGATTAGAAGCCGAAGTGCGTGTCAATACCGAAGAGCAAAAAGAAGCCTATCGTGCCATGCGTAAAGCCCAACGTGAGGGCGTGTTACATGATGACGAAGACGATTTTGACGATGACGATGATTTTGATGTAGAAGTGGCTTATGCCCCTTAATCAAAATTAACAAACAATCATTGATAAATAATGCTTATCATAACCAATATCAACTAAGCCATTATCGCCACGAAAGCCTCTGAGTAAATAACCACTATATTTCTTGACGAAAGATATTATACCATCGGTTGATGGTATGGTGTTGCGATTTATCTCAAGTAAAATCGCTATTTTTGTAACATCTACATCAACACAAAAGAATTTTATGATTTTTTTGATTTTGTAGGTGCTTAACTTACTGTTATATTTCATGTTTCTAGTCTAGCATGGGTTGTGTTGTTAGTCTAGAGACTTACCTATTAGGATTTATAACCATGAATACAGACATTCAAACCGAATTAACCCAAGCCCTACTATCACACGAAAAAGTATGGGCAAACGAAGAAAAAACCATTTTAGCCAAAAACATTTTGTTGGATTTGGTAGAAAAAACCGACCCGACGATTATCGGTTTGTTATTGGGAAATGATGAGTTAAAACGCCATTTTTTTGTAGAAATGAATGGCGTTTTGGTATTTAAATTGCAGGATTTTCGTTTTTTCTTGGATAAACACAGCGTCAATAATTCCTACACAAAATATGCCAATCGCATTGGTTTGACCGATGGCAATCGCTTTTTGAAAGACAATTCGGATATTGTGTTGGATTTTCCGTTTAAAGATTGTGTATTGAATGGCGGACAAAGCACCGAAGAAGGCGAAGAGATTTATTTTAAACGCAATAATGACCAATCAGATAGTCAATTATACACTAAATTAACCCGAAAAAGACAAGAAATCTTTTTTAATCAAACGCTTGCTTTTGATGAAATTGATCGACTTTTTGACGCAAAAGCATTTTCAAAATTCTCTCGCTATACCGCAGATGGCAAACAAGCGGTTGGTGAAATCAAACGCCATGTTGACGGAACTCCGGCTGAAAATCTGATTATCAAAGGCAATAATCTGATTGCCCTGCATTCGCTTGCCAAACAGTTTAAAGACAAAGTAAAGCTGATTTACATTGACCCCCCTTATAATACTGGTAATGATGGTTTTAAATACAACGACAAATTTAATCATTCGTCATGGCTTGTGTTTATGAAAAATCGTTTAGAAGTCGCCAAAGAATTGTTAAGCGATGATGGGGTGATTTTTGTTCAAATTGATGATAATGAACAGGCTTATTTAAAAGTGCTGATGGACGAGATTTTTGGGCGTGAGAATTTTATTGGAACAATTCCTCGCTTAACCTCTGCACAACGCCCTTCACAAGAAAAATATTTCTCCATTAGTCATGATTATCTTATTTGTTATGCCTTTAATAAAAACTACACCTTTAATGCAATTATTGAAAGAGACTTTTCGCAAGAAATTTTTCAAGATGAAATTGGCAAATTTTTTAAAAATGATACAAGCCCCATTCTAGCATCGGCAACACAAGGTTATTCAAAAGGTGGGGATTATGATATTGAAGTAAATGGCAAAATCTATCAACCAGTTGATTCAAAAGGCAATAGACGTCGTTGGCTTTGGACAAAAGAACGAATGGAAAAAGCTATTGAATTAGGAATTGTAGTAGAAACAAAAACAACTTTAAGAGTAAGAAATTATATAGATAAAGAATTTGCAGTCAAAACAAACACAATGATTGATAAAAATCCAAATTTATCAATGACTACTTATGATTTAATGAATTCAAATTATGTCAATAATATTGGCACAAGCGAACTTACAAAATTAGAAATTAATGGTTTTAGTTTTCCAAAACCTGAAAAACTTATTAAACGAATTATTGAATTAACAACCAAACCAAACGACATAGTCCTAGACTTTCATCTAGGCTCTGGCACAACCGCCACCGTCGCCCACAAAATGAACCGCCAATATATCGGTATTGAACAAATGGATTATATTGAAACGCTTGCCGTTGAACGCCTGAAAAAAGTGATTGATGGCGAGCAAGGCGGTATTTCCAAAGCCGTAAATTGGCAAGGTGGTGGCGAGTTTGTCTATGCCGAGCTTGCTCCATTTAACGAAACCGCAAAACAACAAATTTTGGCGTGTGAAAGTGCAGGCTGTCTGAAAGCGTTGTTTGAAGATTTATGCGAACGCTATTTCCTAAAATATAACGTCAGCGTCAATGAATTTAGTCAAATTATTAACGAGCCTGAATTTCAATCCTTGCCATTAGACGAACAAAAACAAATGGTGCTTGAAATGTTGGATTTAAATCAAATGTATGTTTCATTATCCGAAATGGACGATGAACAATTTGCAGGTTGCTTGAATGATAATGATAAAGCGTTAAGCCGTGCGTTCTATCAAGCGGAGAAAAAAGATGGCGAATAATAAAACGTTGTTTGATTGGGTGGAAGACCGCAAATCAATGCTGGAAGAAATGGAACAGACGGATTTTTTTGCACTGCCTGAATTTGTTTCAAATAATTTGAAATATCCGTTTTTTGAATGGCAAAAATCCGCCCTTGAAAACTTTCTGATTTTTGACCGCACTTCAAAATTAAAGGATTTCCCCGACATTAAAAATCGCCCTACCCATTTGCTGTTTAATATGGCAACAGGTGCCGGCAAAACGATGATGATGGCGGCTTTGATTCTGTATTATTTTGAGAAAGGGTATCGGCATTTTTTGTTTTTTGTGAATCAAAACAATATCGTGGATAAAACAGAAAATAATTTTATTGACCCAACGCACGCAAAATTTTTATTTACCGAGAAGATTTTGCAGGGCGATACGCTAATTCCTATTCGCAAAGTGGAGACATTTAGCCAATATTCAGACGGCATTGAAATTAAATTTACCAGCATTCAAAAACTGTATAACGATATTCACACCGAGCGAGAAAATCAAACCACATTGGCGGATTTGCACAAATTGAATATTGTGATGCTGGGCGATGAAGCACACCATTTAAACGCTCAAACCAAAGGCAAAAAACAAGGCGAATTAGAGTTAGAAAAGGAAATTAACGACCGCACTAGCGATGCCGAAATTGAACGCAAAGGCTGGGAGCATATGGTTTTGGAATTGTTACTCAATAAAAAAGGCAATCCTAGCCAAAATGTGCTGTTGGAATTTACCGCCACGCTGCCTGAAAATGCTGAAGTGCAACAAAAATACGCTGATAAAATCATCACAAAATTTGGTTTAAAAGAATTTTTGCAAAAAGGTTATACCAAAGAAATCAATTTGGTATCCAGTACGCTGGGTAAGAAAGAGCGAGTGTTGCACGCTTTATTGTTTGCTTGGTATCGCCATCAAATTGCGTTGAACTACGGCATTGCCAATTTCAAGCCTGTGATGTTATTTAGAAGTAAGACGATTGATGAATCAAAAACGGATTATTTGGTATTTTTAAATTGGGTAGAAAATGTGCAAGCAGTTGATTTTTCGTTTTTAACGACATTTTCAACAAGCTTAAGCGATAGCGATAACGCCAACGAACAAGGTAAAACCCGCACTGAACAAGCCCTAAAATTCATGCAGGAAAATGGCTTTGAGTTTGTGCATTTAGCAAATTGGGTAAAACAAAATTATCAAAAACACAATGTCATTATTACCAACTCCGAAACCAACAAAACCAAAACTGAAAAAACCGACAGCGAAACCGAAAAATTGCTAAACAATCTGGAAGCAGCTGATAATCCAATCCGTGCCATTTTTACAGTGGATAGATTAACTGAGGGTTGGGATGTTCTGAATTTGTTTGATATTGTGCGTTTGTATGAAGGGCAAAATGGCGGCGGTTCAAATAAAAAATCAGGCAAAACGGCTGCCGCTACCGTATCGGAAAAGCAGTTGATTGGTCGTGGTGTGCGTTATTTCCCATTTGCGTTTGAAGATAAACAGCCGAATAGACGCAAATTTGACAACGATATGCAACACGAATTACGTATTTTGGAAGAATTGTTTTATTACACGCATGATGAGCAATCTCGCTATATTTCAGAGCTGAAAAACGAGTTGCGAAAAGACGGTTATTTACCTGAAAAAGACGATGATAAGGTATTGGCAACATTTAAACTCAAATCTGAATTTGCAGATAATAAGGATTTTAGAGAGTTGTTAATTTGGGCGAATAAAAGAATCCCTAATCCAAACGCAAAAAGCAATAATGCAGACAGCCTGAAAGCCAATCCGCAAATGCTTTCATTCCAAGTTCACGGCAATCAACTGTTGCAAGAAACGCAATTTACAGCCGATGCAAATGATGAAATAGCCAAGCAACTTGGCACACAAAATAATTTTACTCAAACCATAAAAATAAGTGAAATGGAGCGACACATTTTCAATAAAGCATTACATATCAAAGGAAAAAATAGTCAATCTTTATTCCATTTTGACCGCTTACAAAGCAAACTCAACATTCAAAATCGCAATGAATTACAAAATAACTTGTTGAAAGATTGGCAAATTGAATTTTTGGGATTAGAGCAAGATAAACAGATTAACCCAGATGATAAACTTGCAGGCTGCCTGAAAATTTTGGAAATGGTTGAAAAACATCTGAATGAAAGTGATATACCATTTATTGGTACAAAAGAATTTACGCCTAAAAAATTGTGGGAAATTTTTGGCACACCAAAACAAAAATGGGTCAAAAAAGATGATGTAAAAACAACTATTGCCACGCAAAATGATTGGTATGTGATGGATAATTTTGCTGGAACGAGTTTGGAAGAAGAGTTAATTCAATTTATTTCAGAGCGTTTGGGGGATTTAAAATCTAAATATGACGTTCATTTAATCCGCAATGAAGAAGTGTTTAAATTGAATAACTTTGCCGATGGTGAAGGGTTTATGCCAGACTTTATTTTATTGTTAAAAGATAAACAAACATCTTCTTCCAATGGCGTGAATGGCTTTTTGCATTACCAAATTTTCATTGAACCAAAAGGCGAGCATTTAGTGAAAAATGATTTGTGGAAAGAAGCTTTTTTAGAAGCAATTACAGTGGAATATGGGAAGGATAAGATTCTGCAAAAAGATACACCCCATTATCGTTTGATTGGTTTGCCGTTTTTTACTGATAATAAGAAAAATAGACAATTTACAGAGTCATTTCCTTTAAGAACAGTTTCGCTTGAAAAAATAGAGTAGTGCATTGTGGGCAGCCTGCACAATTGATTTTTAAATTAGGATGGCTCTAGACTATCAAGAACTAAAAAACTCACTTAATCAAATCCCATAAATGGCGTTGTAATTCATTCAAATCTTTATTCCAACGCCACCTTGCGAAACGGTGTTTCTCATCTTTTAAGTGAAGTTCAAAATTGGCAGTTACACCATTAAATTTGGCAAGTCGTCTTTTAGTAAAACTCCAAAAGCTCTCAATGCCATTGATATGACAATTGCCGTGTGCAAACTCATTTTTACCATTGGTTTGTGGTTTTAGCAACTTCACTCTAGCAAGTTTCAATACCTTATAGATTGTTGGTCTTGACACTTTGTATTCTTCAGCAAGTGAAGTTACGCTTTGTTTGCCTTGATGATAGGCTATCCAAATAGCTTCTCTTTCAAACGGCATTTTCAGTTTTTCAGGCAGCCCAAAACCCACGTCAAGCCACGGTTATCATCACCAAATCACTTCAACGGCTTCAAATACCGCCAATAAATCACCTTCTTGCCAGACGGATCTGGCACTGCCATCACCAGCGTGCCTTTTTTGACTACTGTGCCATCGGGCGCGGCTTTGTCTTCGGTATAAAAATACGAGAACCAATCATAACGCTCATACCCTGCATCATCGCTAATACGAATGCTATTATTGCCAACATATTGATACGTAAATGGTGTAGGCATCGTGCCTAGCACGCTACGAAGCTCTTTGGCGGTGTGCTTTTCGTATTCAGACGACATCATAGACGAAAGTTTGCCGTTTGGCTCAAAGCAAAACCACTGATACGGGGCAATCCACGGCTCAACGGGGTTTAGCTGTTTCATCAATTCAGGGGAGAAATTAATGCGTTCGTAGCACCCTACGATTTGTTTGGCACTGGTTACGGGGCGATTTTCGCCAGCTTGCACCACCATGGGCAAAGTCGCCAACACCGCCGCCGATACCACAGCTTTTAGCGTCATGTTCATCGTTTTTCCTTTAAAATAAATTAACGGTATGTGAGTCAAAATTAACTCAATACAGGCAAATTTTAGCAGTTGTGTCGGGGGATGTCAATTTTTTCCTACATATAGTCAAACTTAATTATACCAAGCAACTTTCAACTGTCACACGTTTGCAACCACCTTCAAAGGTAACAGGAGCGATGATGTTAAAATCATTTAACGGCATTGCTCCAATAAGATTTAAACGTTTGCCCTTGTTTGCATCAATTTTAGCATAACAAGGCTTGCCAATAGGCGACCAACTGCGAGTGTAATACTGTCTTTGATAATGTGTTTTACGCCCACTGATGCAAATTGTTTTGGTTTGGTTTTGTTGCCTGCCTTTTGCCAGTTGCTGATGGCTTTGTCTCGTAGGTCTTGATCGTATATTTTTGGCATGGCGATAACTTGAGTAAAATGCTTATTATATTACATAACCTGAATTCGACATAAGAAAAAACTAAAAAAAAGAAGCCCAATATGTTAAAGTAAATTCACCACAAACAACCCTAACAAGGACTTCTTACATGGACAACCTCGAAGCACTATACTGCCACATAGACGACTATTGCAAAACATACACAAACGAACAACAGAAGAAAATGCTAACCCAAAAGAGCAAAAGCAGTAAAAAAACACGAAACAAACCATGCCGTATTAGTTTATCAGAAATCATCACCATATTGGTAGTATTTCACCAAATAAAATACAGAGAATTTAAAGCCTTCTACTACAACTACCTCACCCAATGGCTAAAACCTGCCTTTCCAAACCTACCAAGCTACACAAGAATGGTAGAACTCATGGAAAAAGCAATAGTTCCCATGTGTGACTACCTACAATCTCTCATGCAAAACAACTGCACAGGCATAAACTACATTGACTCAACCAGTTTAGCCGTATGTGATAATCACCGTATCAACCGCAACAAAGTATTTGCAGAAACAGCACAGCGAGGTAAAAGCAGTATGGGGTGGTTTTTTGGCTTTAAACTACACGTCATTATCAATGATAAAGGTGAATTGGTCAATCTAACCGTAACCAAAGGCAATGTTGACGATAGGCAACCTGTGAAAAGACTTTGTGAATCTCATGTTTTTGGTAAACTCTTTGCTGATAAAGGTTATATTGATAAATCATTGACAGATTGGCTTGATGAGCATTTAGATATTGAGTTAATCACGAATGTTAAAAAGAATATGAAATCTAAAGATATTTCATGGTTAAATAGACGATTGCTTAAACGCCGTTTTTTGATTGAAACTGTGTTTGATGAGTTAAAGAATATGTGTCAAATTGAGCATTCAAGGCATCGTAGTTATGTTGGGTTTATGAGTAATTTGTTGGCAGGGTTGATTGCTTATTGTCATCAAACAAAGAAGCCTACATTAAAAAATGTCCTGTTGGGGTATTCTTTATTGTAGGTTTCTTATTTGTTTATATTTTTTCAATAAGTTAAATGATTTTTTATATCGAATTGAGGTTACATATAATTTCTCTCGTTTATTTTGTAAACATTTATGTTTAAAATCCCAAAACCCTAGCGACTGTCATCGTTAGGGTTTTTTAATTTTGGCTATACTGTTCAGCACGTTGCCAAGCACGGTCGTCATAGTCGCAACAATCACGGTTTGATGGGGTGTTGTGCGGACATTCGTGACAGTTGGGGGTCATGGGGTTTCCTGTTTGAGTTGTTGATTATCTAATCTTGTTGGGTGTTTAGGTAAAAACAATTCTGGGTGCTGTAATTTGTATTTCGCAGGTATTCCCCTTGTTGTCCAATTATGTACGGTTGTGTATTTCATCTTTAAATAACGAGCCAAAACCGCAGAACCACCCAATTTTTTAATAATATCTTTATCGGTCATGATTATCCCTTGAGTACAATTCATACTATTTTTGAGTAAAAACTATTTTATTACACTCATATTGAGAACAAAAAGCAAATATTTTATAAATTACTCTTTTTGTGGATTTTTTATTAAAAAATGAATATAATTGAAGGTGTTATTTAAACTATTGTTAAAAAGTGAAGCTATGAGTGATGATTTTTTTCAAAGACTGGTAAAAATCACAGGTACGGACAATCAAGCTGAAATCGCAAGAACATTAGAAATACCAAAAACTACCTTGTCCAACTGGTTAAAACGTGGTGTATCAAAAAGTGGGGCTTTGTTGATAGCAGAAAAATATCATGTAGGTATTGACTATGTTTTGACAGGAAAAGGCGGAATGATGGTCCCAACACTCAGTGCTATCCCCTTGGTCGCTGATGTTAATGAAAAAGACAACCGCATTGCCATTCCATTTTATGACGTAAAATTTAGTTGTGGCTCTGGCGAAAATGCCGAAGTAGAATTTGACACAGGCAAGGTGATTAAATTTGAACCCAGCTTTTTTACCAACCGACATCTCAATCCTGCCAACTGTCGCATGATACGAGCTTCTGGTAACAGTATGCAGTACTATATTTGCGACAACGATGCCGTTATGATAGACACATCAGCCACCCAACCACTAGAAAATGAAGTCTATGCTGTTTATTTTGAAAACGAACGCATGATAAGACGAATTATCAAACAAACAGGGGGTAAACTCTGCCTAAGAGCCGACAACCCTGCCTTTTCTGACAAGATTGTGGATATAGAAAATAGCGAAAACTTTAGCATTTCAGGGCGTGTCGTTTATAGAAGTGGTTAATAAACCCCATCACCCAACCAAAATATCCACTAAAAAACAACAAAAGGAAAAAATATGCTAATAGAACTTTCAGCAACCATAGAACACATCGTCAGCCAACAAGCCCAAAAACAAGGTATCACCGCCCAACAGTTTGTTGAACAGACCATATCAAAGCAATACATGACCGAAAATCCATTTAACTACGACATGGACAAAATGCAAACCGCCATTAACAGCGGATTTACCCCACCGGTGCCAAACCATGCACTCACAGACCTTGCAACTTTTGAAAACTGGCTAAAAGGGGTTTGACCGTGGAAGTTACCCTTAGCAACGACTTTAAAACCAAATTTGCCAACTTCCTAACAACCGACAAACAAAAAATCCTAGACCTAATCAACCACATCACCCAACACGGCTTTGACGGACTAACAGGGCGAAACAAATCATCAGACGAAGTCCCAACAGCACAATCTTTGACACTATCACATCAGCGAATATATCCTACACTACATCAAAACAGCCGATAGCATAAAAGTCGTCATGCTAGACTACCACCCACCTTTCACCCTACCAAGCGAACAGTACTTAATCTAATTTTTTTGTCTGTGAAAAATATTTCAGTATAAATCATACTTATAAAACAACCGTTTATCTTTTAATAAATACCTTTTATCATAAATGTACTCATTATGATTATTTTTACATTGCTTTTTATACTCATATTGAGCAATATAAACCCATCAAAACGAAATGCCGAATTTCATTTAACTCAATAACAACTTCTAGTTAGAAAACCGTGCGACATAATGGGCTCAACAGCAATTAGCTGAATTAAAGTGGACAACTGGTCAAACTCACAACAGGCGAAGTTTTAAAAGTTAGCAAACGTTGGGAAGGTATCTACCTAACCAACCCCACCACCAAACAAAAAATCTACATCTTAGCACGTCATAAAGACGAAATGGAGCGAGAAATTGATGAATGGATTGATAAAAACGTCGTTTAAAATCCACTCAAAATAACAGATGATAGTAATTAAGACAGTAATTTATTTAACAATATAAATTTATTTTTATTAAAATCAATAAATTATATCAAAAGTTAATTACCGACCACTGGTACCATATAAAAACCCTAAACAATATGTTTAGGGTTTTTGATTTTTATCTCCAGCCACTCGTTTCTTAAAAATTCCAATTTAGCACATCAAAAAATAACATACAAAAAATTATCAAATACTCTTAAATAATTTGGGTTTGATATGTTAAAATAAGCTATCTTTTTTATTTAACCAAACTGTATGAACGCAACTGTTTTCCCAAATACGAGCAATCCTATCATCGCAAACCCTGCATTTCGCCGTATCGGTATCATGGGACGAGCCAATAAAGCCACCATTTTAACCAGTATTTACCAACTGTGTGAATTTTTTCACAGTCAAAATTTACCAATTTTAATTGACCATCAGACTGCTCGCCTGCCATCGCTTAATTTAGAAAAATTGGGCGATGTCAAAATCGTTGAACGAAATTTGTTGGGTGGTGCGTGTGATTTGGTCGTGGTTGTTGGTGGTGATGGTTCATTGTTACAGGCAGCTCAAGTGTTGGCAAAATATCCTGTGCCTGTGGTTGGGGTCAATCGTGGGCGTTTGGGTTTTTTGGCGGATATCAGCCCTGATGATTTAGCAACACAGCTACGCAGTATTTTAAACGGTGCTTATCAATTAGACCATCGTTTTTTGTTAAAAATGGAAATTTGTCAAGGTAGCCACGTGATTTATGAAGATATGGCATTAAATGACATTGTCTTGCACGCTGGTAAATCGGTGCATATGCTTGATTTTAATTTAAAAATTGATGGGCTTGATGTTTATCGTCAGCACAGTGATGGTTTGATTGTGTCTACACCAACAGGTTCAACGGCGTATGCTTTATCAGGTGGTGGGGCGATTTTGCACCCAAATTTGGATGCAATCAGCCTTGTTCCCATGCACCCACACACTTTGTCAAGCCGTCCGATTGTGGTTAGTGGCAATAGCACCATCAAAATCCGTATTCACAAAGACAACCGCACGCAACCCATGGTAAGTGCTGATGGTAAATCATCTGTACCGCTTAACCAAAATCAACGTCTGGTTATCAAAAAACACCCTGATAGATTAACCTTGTTGCACCCATTGGGCGTGGACTTTTTTGAGGCGTGCCGTACCAAGTTGGGGTGGAATACTTATGCAGAAGAGTTTTCTTTGGATAATTAACAAACCATGAAAATTATGCAAAAAAAGAAAGTTGATTTAACTTTCTTTTTTTTGTTAAAGATTACCAAAATCAGTAAAAAGGCTCAATATTGGCTTGAGTCACATCATTTTTTGGATAATCAATTCTAAGTTTTACAGGTTTGATTTGTCCCGGCATCAGATAGCCATCATTATCGAGATATTGCGTGGGTGATATGACCAGTTGTGCCTTAATATCATTGCTATCACGCAGGCTAATTTTTAGATTTGGATAAATCATTTTTTTGTCGGTCGTATTGGTAATTGTAAAAGTCACGTCCGATTGCGCTGCTGTTGTACCTTTGGCAAGGTTTAAAGTTTCTGTCTTTAACATGCTGACGTTCGCTATTGGTAAATCGCATGAAACGATGGCACACAGGCTATGAATTTTCGCTGCTTTTTCAGGGTCTTTTAACAAACTATCCAAGTTAAAAATAACATATTGCAGTCCTAGCAACCCAATCAATAACAAACTACCTAAACCCCAAATCAACATCATACCCACAGGCAAATTTTTGGCGATTTTTTGTGAGGCAACTTGCTGACTAAAGCGTTCATCAACTTTTTTTCGGTAGTCTTCGTCTTCTAATGGTGCTTCTTCGGCAACATCCACCCCTAACTCATCAAGCATAGAGGTTACATCATTGTTTTTGCCAACTTTTGCCAATTTGTCATTGTCTGGCATATATTGCATGGCTTCTTCTTTGCGCTTTTCTTCTTCTAACAAATCGATAAGCCACGCTTCATCTGTTGGTTCATTTTTTGGTGTATTGGCAATTTTATTGGCAGGCAACACATCAAAATTATCAATGATATCAAAATTGGCTTCAGTTTTAGCCAAAGGTTCACTATCTTCTATGCCAATCCCTGCGTTATCGTCAAAAATCAAATCACCATCAGCGATTTTTTTGGGGGCTTTGGCTACTCTGAGCTTTTTTTCTACAGGATTACTAGCAACGACAGACGTTCTTTGTAGTGGTTCACGTTGTACAGAACTTAAAAGATTATCAATCGCTGAAAAAATCGTCTTACAATTACCACACCGAGCGTAGCCACTTTTAAGATTCAGTTGTTCATCGCTAATGCTAAATGTATGTTGGCAATTTGGGCATTTTGTTTCGTGCATTGACATATCAACCTACTTCTAAGATGTCTGTATTGTGAATTATTTTATAGATTTGTATTAAAACGTTAAAACAAAAAAAAGTCAACAATTTATCCATAAAAATAGAAAAAATTGTTAACTTTATATTTATTTACACAAAAATAATAAAATTATATTGATTTTTTACCCGATAAACGGTGCCAATGTTTGTCTTCTTGACTGCTAAAGGTAAAATCACCGTCCATCTCAAAAAATTGTTGATAAGTAGTTTTAACATCGTTTACTTGATTTTCAATCAAACCTGCCAACACAATTTGACCATTTGGTTTTAACAAAGTGGCAAAATAGGGAGCAAGGCTCATCAAAGGTTTTGCCAAAATATTGGCGGTAATCATATCTACTGGCAAAATGGCGTTGTCTTGGCAAAATTGTTCAAATTCTTGTGGTAAAAAGGCTTGTAATTGGGTGTGAACTTGATTACGTTCGGCATTTTGGTGCGTTGCTAATACCGCTTGTGGGTCAATATCCACTGCATACACGGCTTTTGCACCCAATTTTAACGCTACAATCCCCAAAATACCAGAACCACAGCCATAATCAATCACAATTTTGTCAGTCAAATCCTGCTCGGTCAGCCAATCAATGCACAAACGAGTGGTTGCATGGTAGCCTGTGCCAAAAGCAAGACCGGGGTCCATCATAATATTGACCGCAGTTGGATTCGGTGGTGTAAGCCATTTTGGCACAATCCATAGATTATTGGCACATTCAATCGGGTGATAATTTTTCATCCATTCTCGTTCCCAATCTTTATCATCAACTTTTGTTTGCCAAACACGAGTGGCAATGACCTGTTGGGCGACATCTTGGCTCAAATCTTCAAGATTGACCGATGTGTCAAACAAAGCAGTGATAATCACATCGTCCCACAAAGGCGATTCACCTGGCAGCGGTTCAAATAAAGGTTGGTCTCCTGCATCATCTAGGCTAATACTTAGTGCTTCGGCTTCTAACATTAACGTTTCTGCCAATTCGGCTTGAGATTTTTCACACTGGATATGGAGTTGTTGCCATGCCATAAAATTTTTCCTTAGGTTTAAAATGAGTTAAAAAAATGAGTTAATTTGTTTCGTTTTGCAAGCCGTCATTTGTCAAAGTGGTTACATCTGTTGGTGCTTGCTCTTGATTGGCGTTGTTAATATTGTCCAGACGTTGCTGTTCACTGTCCCAAAGCTCTTGGGCATCGGCTTGTTGTCGCTCGGCAAGTTGGGCTTCTTGTTGTTGTTGGCGAATTTGATTGGCACAACTGCTGGTGTGTTCTGGCGGATAGCGTACATCTGTCGGCACACGAATGGCATTGGCACAGTTAGGATTGGACAATTCGCCTGTGCCATTTTCTAGCCATTGCCACTGAATATCGGCAGGTTCTGACAAGGCATTGGGGGTCAAATGCAAGCGTTTCATAAAATTCACCCACATGGGTAATGCTCCATTACCACCGCTTAAGCCTGTTGATTGATTGTCGTCCAAACCGACCCACACCACGCTGACATAATTGCCACTAAATCCTGCAAACCACGCATCACGATAATCGTTGGTTGTGCCTGTTTTTCCGCCCAAATTTAAATTTTCGCCCAATGACAATGCCGATTTTGCCGTGCCGTTGGTGATGACTTTTTTCATGGCATAATTGGTCAAATATGCCGACGTTGGGTTAATCACTTGATGTTGTTGCAAATTTGAGCCTTGAATAATTCGCCCTTTACTGTCCACCACGCCACGAATGGTATGAATGTTGTTTTTCACGCCACCTGTTGCCAACACTTGATAAACGTTTAACATATCCATCGGCGACAAATCCACCGCCCCCAACAAAGTAGACGGATAGTTAGGAATATCTTTTGAAATCCCCATACGTCTAAGCTGTTGAATGACATTTGGCACGCCCACATCAATGCCAACACGCACCGCCGCTTGGTTATACGAGTTTGCCAAAGCCGTCATCAACGGCACAACGCCATGACTACCGCCGCCATAATTGGCAGGTTTCCAAGTATTTTTGCCAGTTTTTACCTCAACAGGACTGTCATCAACGCCACTGGCAAGGTTGTATTTGCCTTGCTCAAAGCCTGTCAAATAAATAATCGGTTTTAACAAAGAGCCGACTTGACGTTTGGCATCAACCGCACGGTTAAATCCTGTAAACTCAGAACTACTACCCACCACCGCCAACAGCTCACCTGTAATCGGATTGGCACTCACTAGAGCAGCTTGCAACGCACCCAATTTTTTGAGGTCAGATTTTTTTAGCGTTTTTAAACTTTCATTAACGGCTTTGTCCGCTGATAATTGCACATTGGGATTAAAACTGGTAAAAATGCGTAGCCCTTCATTTTTTAAATCATCAGATTCATAACTTTGGTTTAACTCTCTTTTTACAATATCCAAATAATCAGGAAAACGACTTTGTCCAATGCTGGGTTTTTTGACAACGTCTAAAGGCATTTCAATGGCATTTTGATACGTATCATTGTCAATTTTGCCCATCATCAGCATATTTTTTAACACCACATTACGGCGTTCTAGTGCCGTTTCTGGATAACGAATGGGGTTATATTGAGTCGGGCCTTTGGCAAGCCCCACCAACAATGCCATTTGGTCAAGGCGTAGCTCGTTTAGCGGACGGTTAAAATAAAATTGCGATGCCAAACCAAAACCGTTGATAGAATGATTACCATTTTGTGCAAGGGTGATTTCGTTGATATAAGTTTGTAAAATTTCTTGTTTGTTATAATGCCGTTCAAGTAGCAACGCCATCACCGCTTCATTGGCTTTGCGTTTGAGCGTTCTATCCGAATTTAAATAAAAATTTTTAATCAATTGTTGGGTAATGGTAGAACCGCCCTGTCTAGCACCACCTTTGATATTACTCAAAATCGCCCGAGTTGTGCCACGAACAGAAATACCATGATGTTCAAAAAAGCCCCTGTCTTCGGTTGCAATCAGTGCGTCAATCAACTGTGGCGGAATTTGGTCTAAATTCATCACCAAGCGGTCTTCATTGTTATCAGGATAAATACCGCCAATCAAAATCGGCTCAAGGCGAATTTTACCTGTTTCACTGCGTTCTGTACTTTGCAAATTGACAACTTCATTGTCTTTGATAACCACTTTGATAATCTGTTTTGGCTCAACATCATCGCTAGAAAAGTCAAAAGCACGTGTATGGATATAATATTCGTTCTTGTTTTTGTTAAATGTACCGACTGATTTATAATTACTCGCAGGTCTATAATTCAGCCAATTCAGCCAATTTTCCAATTCTTCGCCAGAAAGTTTTGCCCCTTGATACAATTCCAAAGGCTGAGAATAAACTTTTGTAGGCAAATTCCAACGTTTGCCTTCAAACTTTTGCGTAATAATGCGGTCTTGACGAATCAAATACATCGCAAGCACAATCAAAGACAACAAAATCACAATCACAAAAATAAAACTCAGTAAAAAACTACCCCTTTGTGAAGTCTGCGTCAAGCTGTGTGATTGGCTAGGCAAGCGATGATGTGCTGTTTTTTTTTGTGGATAATTTGGCTTCATGATAGGTTAATTTATTTTTTATCATTATAAAAAGGTGTTCTATAATGACTGAAATTTTAACAAAATTCAATGCCATTTCATGAAATTTTTATGGAAATCGCATAAATATTAAGCGGATTTTACGGCTTTGTAATTGGTGTGTTATCTATTGGCATTTTTGTGTTTTTTTTATCCAAATCCACACGCACAGGAATGGGGCTGTCATACCACTGCATAGCGGTACAACCTGTTAAAAAAATGATAGTACCAAAGATAATAAGAATTTTTTGCATTGTTATACTTAAAAGTAAAATTAGAGACAAACAAATAAAACCCTACAAATGTAAGGTTTTATTTAAAAATCAAAACAGTTCAATTAACCATTACAATTTGCTTGTCAATTCTGGCACAGCTTGGAACAAGTCCGCTTCTAGGAAATAATCCGCAACTTGGCTAATCGGTGCTTCTGGGTCATTGTTAATCGCAACGATGACTTTAGAATCTTTCATACCTGCCAAGTGCTGAATCGCACCAGAAATACCAACGGCAACGTACAAGTTTGGTGCAACGATTTTACCTGTTTGACCAACTTGCAAATCGTTTGGCACGTAGCCCGCATCAACGGCTGCACGAGATGCACCCATCGCCGCACCCAATTTGTCCGCCAATGGCTCAATATAAGTTGCGAAGTTTTCTGAACTACCAACCGCACGACCACCAGAAACGATGATTTCGGCTGATGTTAATTCTGGGCGTTCTGATTTTGCCAACTCTTCGCCAACAAATTTTGATTTACCCAAATCTTCTGCTGTCGCAACCGCTTCAACAGACGCTGAACCACCTTGTGCCGCCACATCAAACGCTGTACCACGCACGGTAATGACTTTTTTGCTTTCACCATTTTTAACCGTTGCAATCGCATTACCCGCATAAATAGGACGCTCAAACGTTTCGGCATCAACCACTACGGTAATATCAGATACCATATTCACATCTAACAAGGCTGCCACTCGTGGCATAAAGTTTTTACCTGTTGTGGTCGCAGGTGCTAGGATATGGCTGTAATCGCCCGCTAGACCGACCACCAATTTTGCCACATTTTCGGCTAATTGATTGGCATAAACAGCGTTATCCGCCAATAAAACTTTGCTCACGCCTGCAACTTGGCTTGCTTGGTCAGCGACTGCTTGACAGCCTGCACCTGCAACCAGAACCACCACATCACCGCCAATTTTTTGTGCAGCGGTAATGGTATTTAACGTGGCTTTTTTCAATTCTTTATTGTCATGTTCTGCATAAACTAAGATTGCCATAAAATTTTCCTTTTATTTCAATTTTTTAAAATATATTCAAATATTTTTTAATTAAATTACTTTTGCTTCATTTTTTAATTTGTCAATCAACGCATCAACCGAAGCCACTTTCACACCTGCTTGACGTTCTGCTGGTGGCGTTACTTTTACCACAGAAATGTTTGAAGCAGTTGCAACGCCATAGTCCGCTGGGGTTTTTGTGTCTAATGGTTTTTTCTTAGCTGCCATGATGTTTGGCAATTTTGCATAACGTGGCTCATTTAGGCGTAAATCTGTAGTAATCACCGCAGGCAATGGCAATTCAACCGTTTGTAAACCACCGTCAATCTCACGAGTTACCTTAACAGCGCCACCTTCAACGTTTACTTCAGAAGCGAACGTACCTTGACCGATACCCATCAACGCTGCCAACATTTGACCTGTTTGGTTGTTGTCATCGTCAATCGCTTGTTTACCCAAAATAATCAAGTCCGCACTTTCGGCTTCTGCGATACCTTTTAAGATTTTTGCCACTTGTAATGGACGCACAGTATCAGCTGTTTCAACCAAAATACCACGGTCAGCACCCAGCGCCATCGCACCACGAATCTGCTCTTGGGCTTCTTTTACACCCACAGACACGACAACAATCTCTGTTACCACGCCTTTTTCTTTTAAGCGAACCGCTTCCTCGACCGCAATCTCGTCAAATGGATTGACCGACATTTTTACATTGGCAATTTCCACGCCAGAATTATCCGCTTTCACACGAACTTTTACGTTATAATCAACAACACGCTTAACAGCGACTAATGCTTTCATATCTTCCTCGTTTGTTATGATGAATTAAATCTAAATTGAGATGAAAAATTATTTCGGTTTTGATAAAAAATCATGTTTTATCGTAAGTAAACATAGTAAAAATAAACCATCATCTACTTAATTTCTTATATTGCGATAAATTATTACATAAATCAAGTCAAGGGCGTGAATTTTCGGTCACAAATTTGTTATTTTTTTTTACAAAGCTGACTTGAAATTTGTGAAAACATCATTATAGCCATTTTTTGCCAAAAAAAAACAACCTAAAAAATAGATTGTTTTTTTATTTAATTTAAAAAAATTAAATCGCTTCAATTTGTTCAGCTTGTGGACCTTTTGCACCTTGAGAAAGTACAAAGCTTACATGTTGGTTTTCTTTTAAGGTTTTAAAGCCTGAACCTTGAATTGCACTATAATGTGCAAACACGTCTTGACCACCGTTGTCTTGAGCAATAAAGCCAAAACCTTTGCTTTCGTTGAACCATTTAACAGTTCCAGTTACTTTATCTGACATAATAAATTCCTAAAATAAAAGATTGATGTGATATTAATCAAGTTACAAAGGTTGCTAATAAAAATTAGCAAGGTTGTAAAAATTGTAACTTTTTCAGAAATTTTTGCCATATCAAAAGAAATAACGAGAAAAACTGAAAATAGAGCTAACTTGCTTTTACAAAATATTTATAAAAAATTATAAAATGTTTTTAAGAACAATTCAAAAACCCAACTGTTATTAAAAAGGGTTGTACTTAACTAACTCTTACAGTATAACTCAATTTGACAAATTAAGCCAATCATTTATGCACTTTTTTGTAAGTTATAAAACCGCAGAAATTACCAATAATTGTTGAGTATAAAGATAAAATAATGTTGCCCCAATCGCCACCGTAGACACCACGCCAAACGCCATAGAGTAATCAATATAAGGCTTTGGAATGATTAAATTTTCCAAGTCATCAAGGCTTGCTTCGTCAATTTCATCTTTTAAAAGATAAACACTATAGCCCCAACCAAACACATTATAAATAATAAAAATAGTAGGGATAATTTTTGCAAATGGGCTAAAATTGACATAATACAAGGCAACTGCCGATACAATTAGCCAAATAATGTCTAGTAATGTAACTGACTGCACCCAAGAATCTTCAGCAAGCTTGCCATTGGTTTTGTATAACATCAAGGCTTCATAAATCACCAACAAAGCCACACCAATGGAACATAACAAATAAGTTGCCTGCCAGTCCACTTTGGCAAAATCCAAAGTCAAAAGCGATAACACATCGGCTGACAGGGCAAATAACACAATATTCATAACATGATTTTCATTAATTTTGATAAAACACAAAAACCTTGTTAAACTTTTTAGAGTTTAACAAGGTTGTTTTGATTGATTTGTCAAAGAAAAATTAGTTTTTCTCTTTATCAATGATTTTGCTAGCAGTAATCCAAGGCATCATTGCACGCAGTTTTGCCCCAGTTTTTTCGATTTCATGCTCGGCAGTTTGACGGCGGCGAGCTGTCATTGATGGGTAGTTGAACTGACCTTCAGAGATGAACATTTTTGCATATTCGCCTGATTGGATACGTTTTAGGGCGTTACGCATGGCTTCACGAGATTGATCGTTGATAACTTCTAAACCAGTTACATATTCGCCGTATTCAGCATTGTTACTGATTGAGTAGTTCATATCAGAGATACCGCCTTGGTACATCAAATCAACGATAAGTTTTAATTCGTGTAAGCATTCAAAGTATGCCATTTCTGGGGCATAACCTGCTTCTACTAAGGTTTCAAAGCCCATTTTGACAAGCTCAACTGCACCACCGCAAAGAACGGCTTGTTCACCGAATAGGTCAGTTTCGGTTTCGTCTTTGAATGTGGTTTCAATGATACCAGAGCGACCACCGCCAACGCCTGATGCATAAGATAATGCTACTTGTTTTGCTTGACCTGATGCGTCTTGGTAAACAGCGATTAAGTCAGGAATACCGCCACCGTTTACAAATTCTGAACGCACAGTATGCCCCGGGGCTTTTGGTGCTACCATGATAACGTCAAGGTCGGCACGTGGTACAACTTGGTTGTAGTGAATGGCAAAACCGTGAGCAAATGCAAGGGTTGCACCTTCTTTGATGTTTGGTTCAATGGTTTGTGTGTAAAGTTGTTTTTGGAATTCGTCTGGGGTCAAAATCATGACCAAGTCCGCACCTTTGACCGCTTCGGCAGTTTCGGCAACTTTTAAGCCTGCGTTTTCCGCTTTTTTCCAAGATACAGAACCTGCACGCAAGCCAACGATTACATCAACGCCACTGTCTTTTAGGTTTAGTGCGTGGGCATGACCCTGCGAGCCGTAGCCGATGATGGCAACTTTTTTGCCTTGAATGATTGATAAATCACAATCTTTGTCGTAAAAAATATTTAAACTCATATGAGATTTTCCTTAAAGTTAATGCTAATCATTGATTAGCAAGGTTTGGTAAAGTTTTTAAATTACTAATCTAAACGATTTAAACTGGGTAATTCAAAAGGTGGATGATAACTTAATTCAACCAATTTTATTTTGTCTTCTAAACGAATATAATGCAAAATATACTCACTCACTTGTTCACCATTATTTGAATCGTTGGCAAATCAAAATTAAAAGGTTTTTCTTGTAACGTATTTTCTTGCACATAGTTAGCGACAATATTACCCACCAAAAATTCGGCAGTTACGCCTTGTTGTTTGGCAATTTGAACAATACTTGTTTCAACATTCATGGGTAAATCAATCGCTAACATTTAGATTCCTTTTTAATTTATTGAACAAAAAATGTTTTAAACCGCTAAAATCTTTTCACCACGAGCGATACCGATAACGCCAGACCGCACTACTTCCAAAATTTTATCACGACCGACCACATCAATAAAACCATCTAATTTTGCCGTATCACCGACAATCTGAATGGTATAAAGATTGGCACTAACATCAACGATTTGTGCTCTAAAAATATCCGCATTGCGATAAATTTCTTCACGATTGTTGGCAGTTGCACGCACTTTAATCAACATCAGTTCACGTTCAAGATGCACACTGTCCGATAGCTCAATTACTTTAACAATTTCAATCAGTTTATGCAATTGTTTGGTAATTTGTTCAATTTTATCAATATCGGCATTGGTCGTCAAAGTCAAACGAGAAAGCGTTGGGTCGTCCGTTGGAGCAACGTTCAGCGTTTCAATATTATAACCACGTTGTGAAAATAAACCAACCACCCGTGATAATGCCCCTGACTCATTTTCCATCAAAACAGAAATTAAATGTCTCATTATGAACGCTCCCCTTTTGCTAACCACATATCTCGCATTGATTGCCCTGCAATTTGCATTGGATAAACGTGTTCATTTTTATCCACCAACACATCAATAAATACCAATTTGTCTTTGAGTGATAAGGCATACGCCAACTGCTCGTCCAGTTTGGCAGGGTCGGTAATTTTGATACCAACATGTCCATACGCCTCGGCAAGTTTAACAAAATCAGGCAAAGAATTCATATATGATTGTGAATGACGACCTTCATAAATCATATCTTGCCATTGTTTTACCATGCCAAGTTGAGCGTTATTTAAATTCAAAATTTTCACAGGCAAATTGTATTGTAAACAAGTTGAAAGTTCTTGAATATTCATCTGAATTGAGCCTTCGCCTGTGATACAGACGACATCACGTTCGGGTTTTGCCAATTTCGCTGCCATCGCATACGGCAAGCCAACGCCCATCGTGCCTAGACCGCCAGAATTTAACCATTGGTGTGGCTCATCATATTTGTAATATAAAGCAGCGAACATTTGATGTTGTCCCACGTCTGACGTGATAATGGCTTTGCCATTGGTCAATTCGTACAAACGCTCAACAACGTGTTGTGGTTTCATGCCCTGACTGTCGTCTTTGTCATAACGCAAGCCATGACGTTTACGCCATTCGTTAATTTGCGACCACCAATCATGTAAGGCAGGTTGGTCAAGGGTCTTATCCGTTTCTTTTAAAATGACTAACATTTCTGTTAAGACATTTTTCACATCGCCCACAATCGGAATATTAACGCTAATGGTTTTTGAAATAGACGTTGGGTCAATATCAATATGAATAATTTTGGCATTTGGACAAAATTTTTGCACATTATTGGTAACACGGTCGTCAAATCTTGCACCCACCGCCAAAATCACATCGGCATTGTGCATGGTTAAGTTGGCTTCATACGTGCCGTGCATACCAAGCATACCGATAAATTGGCGGTCAGCCCCTGAAAATGCACCCAAACCCATCAATGTATTGGTAACAGGTAAATTTAAACGGTGTGCCAACTCACGCAACTCTTCGCTGGCATTACTGGCAATGACACCACCGCCAGCGTAAAGGACAGGACGCTTTGCAGATAACAACAATTCAACAGCTTTACGGATTTGCCCTGCATGACCTTTGATTGATGGTTGATATGAACGCAAACTGACCGACTCTGGAAAATGGTATTCAAATTTTTCGTTCGGTGCTGTTTTGTCTTTTGGAATATCAATCACGACAGGGCCTGGGCGACCAGAGCTTGCAATATAAAAGGCTTTGCGGATAATGGTTGGGATTTCGCTGGCATGACGCACTTGAAAACTGTGTTTGACAATCGGACGAGAAACGCCGACCATGTCCGTTTCTTGGAACGCATCATCACCGATTAGACTTGCAGGGACTTGACCTGACAATACCACCATCGGAATTGAGTCCATAAAGGCGGTAGCAATTGCTGTTACCGTATTGGTTGCCCCTGGACCTGATGTGGCAAGCACCACGCCTGTTTTACCTGTTACACGGCTATAAGCATCTGCCATGTGTCCTGCGGCTTGCTCATGACGGACTAAAATATGTTCAATTTTATCTTGTTTAAATAAGGCATCATAAATATGTAAAACCGCCCCACCCGGATAACCAAAAATATATTCAACACCTTCGTCAATCAAGGCTTGAACCAACATTTCAGCACCTGACATCATCACAGGCGCGCCTTCACTGGCAATTTGGGTTTTTTTATCAAAATTAGGGGCAGCATCGGCAGACTGATTTTCGCCTGTCACATTTGGGGATTGAGTTGTCTGTACCACTATCTTCACCTTTTTTATCTGTTTTAGATAGATTGTTTGATTAAAAAATCATTACATAATAAGGTTAGCAGAACAGATAAGTTGTTGATTTGTTTATCAATATAAAAACTATCAATAAATAAAAAGAAACTTACTTAATTGTCATTGCTAACCGATAAGTCAAACATTAATAACATAAATTATTAATAACAAGGGTGATATTATTTTGATAACTGAATAAATCACCCAATAACAAAAAACGGTAATTTTTTGTTATTGACTAAGTAGTGCCATTATCATCGTGCTTTTTTGCTTGAAAGTCAAGAAAAAAATAACTAGACTACAGATAACTTTTTTTTATTAATAATTTTTAAAAATTTTAACGACTTTCAAAATCAATTCTTGGGTCAATCAAATGATAGCTAATATCACTGATTAATTGCAACACCAATCCCACAAGCGTAAACATAAACAACGTGCCAAAAATCACAGGATAATCTCGCTGTTGTGTCGCTTCAAAACCAAGCCTGCCAAGACCGTCAAGATTAAAAATAATCTCAATCAAAAAATTCCCCGCAAAAAATATCCCCACCACCGCAGACGGAATCCCTGCGATGATAATCAGCATGGCGTTACGAAACACATGACCGTACAACACACGATTTTCACTTAAACCCTTGCTACGAGCGGTCAAAACGTATTGTTTGTTTAATTCTTCCAAAAAGCTAAATTTGGTTAAATACGCAAGCCCTGCAAAACCGCCAATTGTACTCGCTGTTAAAGGCAACGCCAAATGCCAAAAATAATCTTTGATTTTGCCAAAAGTAGAAAGTTCATCAAAATTTTCACTTACCAAACCTTGTAGCGGAAAAATCTGCCAATAACCTCCCCCTGCAAACAGCACCAACAGCAAAATCGCCAAAATAAACACAGGCACAGCATAAGTAATCGCAAGAATAAAAGCAGTGGTTTTATCAGCAAAAGAATTGTGATGAATGGCTTTATAAATGCCGAGCGGAATGGCTATTAGATAAATCAGTAAAGTACTCCACAGCCCAAGCGAGATAGACACAGGCATTTTTTCCAAAATTAAATCGGTAACTTTTTTGCCTTTAAAAAACGACTCGCCAAAGTCCAATTTGGCATAATTGGTGAGCATCAGCCAAAAACGCTCTGGAGCGGATTTGTCAAAGCCGTATTGTTTTTTAATCGCTTCCACCATGTCAGGCGACAAGCCACGACTACCTTGATAATTCTGCGTTGGCGTAACTTTGGATTCCATTGCACCTTGTTTTTGCTCTTGTTCAATTTGGGCGATTTTTTGTTCCACAGGCCCACCGGGGGCGGATTGAATAATGGCAAAATTTGTTAATAAAATCAAAAACAAAGTTGGAATAATTAACAAAAGTCGTTTAATAATATATTTATACATACATTTTCTCTATTGAGCAAAAATATCCGCCACACTCACCGAAAACTCTGGAAACAAACTTGACGTAACCGTATCATCTTCCAACAGCGGACGACCTGTTACCAACTTGCCGTCTTGTAGCGTGTATAACAACACCATTTGGCGTAATGGGTCAATTATCCAATATTCCTGCACACCTGCTTCTTGGTAAAGCTGAAATTTAATATCCATTTCTCGCTTGCTATTACCTTTAGATAAAATCTCCACAATCAGCTCTGGCGTACCGTTACACCCTGCGTCATCAAGTTTTGACAAATCACAAATCACGCACAAATCTGGCTGAACCACCGTATCTGATTTGCCTTTACTCGCCACAGGTAGTCGCACATCAAACGGTGCAGTATAGACTTTGCAGGGGTGATTGTTTAAAAAATCATACCATTTTGCTGTCATTTTAACCGCAATATCTTGATGAAAACGGGTCGGAGCAGGTGACATAGCAAGGATTTTGCCTTTTATCAATTCCACTTTTTCTTGAAATTGCCATTTTAAATAGTCGTCATAAGTGTATTCTTTTGTTAGGTCTAATTGGTCAAAACTGGTGATTAATGTCATTGTGTGTTCCTTTTGTTAAAATATAAAAATTGTATTTAATTTAATAACTTAGACGTATGCAATACGCCCCTATATTTTAGTGAAATTAAAAACTATTTTTCAATTCTCTTAATTTAGCAAATACGGTTAATTTATCATAATTTGCCAAATCAATTCTACTTTTAACTTGTTCAATCATTTCATCGCTTGGTTCAATCACCGCTCGTAAAAATGGATTGATTAAACGTTCATCGGCTAAAGTCGTTGGTAAAGTTGGTAAATTATTTGCTCGTAATTGCTCGCACGTTTGGATTTTTTGGCGAATGTTTTCGTTATTTGGTTCAATCACTTGAGCGAATTTTAGATTAGATAATGTATATTCATGAGCAGGGTAAAATAAAGTTTGTTCATTAAGCGTATTAAAACGTGAAAAACTATCAAACAATTGCTCAATCGTACCTGTAAATACTCGCCCACAACCACCGCTAAATAGCGTATCACCACAAAAAACGTGAATTTTTTTATCAACATTTAACAAAAAACTCAAATGGCTGTCAGTATGTCCAAAAGTTTGCCAAACTTTTGCCGAATATTGCCAAGCGGTTAAATTATCATTTTCATCAATTAACGTTAAATTTTTAGCAAGATGATTTAAACCATGATTTTGATGAGCAAAAACTTGCACGTTTGGAAAATGTTTTACCAATTCATCAACACCGCCAATATGGTCGTTGTGGTGGTGCGTTATCCAAACGTTGATTAATTCTAAGTTATTGTTTTTTAAAAAGTTTAATACAGGTTCGCTGTCGCCTGTGTCTATGGCAATGGCTTGTTTTTTGTCGTTATTGATAATTAACCAAATGTAATTATCGCTAAAAGCAGAAATCTGCTGAATGTGGATTGACATAAGTTTCTCTTTGCGTTATTTAAGGTTGTTTTATCAGTCATTTTAGCACATTGCCATGAATTTTGTTAAATTTAACCACTTTATTTTATAACCATTTATTTTGATTTTTTATTTTTATCATATAATTTTTTTATAAATTGTAATGGCTGTTTACCATGATTTGGGTTAAAATAATTTTTGAAAAAAATACGATATTTTGTTGATTTTTTAGTCAAATTTTGGCAAAATCTTTGATGAAATTAATACGGATATATTTCACTCAACAAAGGTACTTTACTATGAAAAACCCAATTTTGGTTTTAAACTGTGGCTCATCATCAATTAAATATGCGTTGCTTGGTGATGATAGCGAAGGGCGTGTGCAAGGACTTGCCGAAAACTTAGGTCTAGATACCGCTCGTATCAAGCACCAAGACATCAATGGCGAAAAAGTGGAAATTTCGCTTGCAGGTGCAACCCATCAATGGGCGTTACAAAAGATTTTAAACTTGTTGTCAGAATACAAACCAAGGGCGGTTGGACATCGTGTGGTGCATGGGGGTCGTCAATTTTCTGAAGCGGTGTTGGTTGATGACAATGTATTAACAGAAGTTAAACGTTTAAAAATTTTAGCTCCACTGCACAACCCTGCCAATGCCTTAGGTATTGAAGCGGTCAAAAATATGTATCCAGATTTGCCAAATGTGGTGGTTTTTGATACCGCATTTCACCAAACTATGCCTGAAAAAGCTTATCGTTATGCCATTCCAAAAGAATTTTACGAAGAGCACCGTATCCGTCGTTATGGTTTTCACGGTGCTAGCCATAATTATGTCAGCAACCGTGCGACAAACCTTGCCAATACAGGCTCACAAGATGGTTGGGTAACAGCTCACTTAGGCAATGGTAGCTCATTAACTGCGGTTTTTGATGGCAAAAGTTTAGATACCACGATGGGCTTGACCCCGCTTGAAGGCGTGCCAATGGGAACTCGTAGCGGTGATGTCGACCCAAGTTTGCACATTCATTTGCACCGTACATTGGGCTATTCTTTAGATGAGATTGATACAATTTTAAATAAAAGAAGTGGTCTATTGGGCATTTCTGGAATTTCTAGCGATATGCGTACCATTGACCAAGCCAGCAGTGAAGGCAATGCAGACGCAAAACTTGCCATTGAGATTTTCTGCTACAAAGTCGCTCGTTACATCGCATCACTCAGCTGTGCATTGCCAACCTTTACAGGCATTGTGTTCACAGGCGGTATCGGTGAAAACAGTTCATCTGTGCGTGAAAAAATCTTGGCAAATTTGCCACACTTTGGCATTGAAATTGATGATAACGAAAACCAACGTTTGGTACGCGGTGCAGAAGGTGCAATTCATACCAAATCTAGCCGTTTGCAAGTTTGGGTCATTCCAACCGATGAAGAATTCCAAATTGCCAAAGAAACCAAACAAGTTTTAGGTCTATAATTTAACCAAAACCGTTTGATTTTGTGCAAACGGTTTTGTCTTTTTTTAAAATCATATTTTTTGTAATAATTGAATTTTTTAAGGAAAAACAATGACAACCATTTTACTTGTACCTGTTAGCCAATCTTCTGATATTGACAAAGTTGCCAATCAAACAGGCAAAATCACATTTTCTCCATTTGACGTTTTTGGACAAGTCCAATTTGAGAACGCCCTTGCCAAAGACAAACTTGATGATTTGCTAGAGTTGATTTTTGCCAAAAACCAAGAAAATACTGATGACATCAAAGTAGTAAAAGGTATCTCAACCACGCACAGCTACGCCGATAAAGTTAATCAAGCATTGGCAAATGCCTTAGATGCAGACGTAATTTTGATTGATGATAACAACAACGAAAGTTTATTTAATATTGCTAAACAAACCTTTGGTAATAGGGTGATTGCCACCATCGCTAGTCATGATGACGTGAGCGGTTTTGTTAAAGCTAACGACCGACCAAAACGCCTATCGCCATCGGCATTTCGTGATACTTTGGTTAAAAAAGCTCAACAAGCCAAAAAACGTATCGTACTACCTGAAGGGGCTGAACCTCGCACCGTACAAGCCGCCGTTATTTGTCAAACTCGTGGCATTGCCGATTGTATCTTGCTTGCCCCAAAAGCTGACGTTCAAAAAGTGGCTGATGAAAAAGGTTTGACGTTACCTACCGATTTACAAATCATTGACCCTGCCACATTACAAGAAAAATATGTTGCTCCAATGGTGGAACGCCGTAAAGGTAAAATTGACGAAGACAAAGCCCGTGAAGAACTACAAGACTCCGTTGTACTAGGCACGATGATGTTGTACATGGGTGATGTGGACGGCTTGGTATCAGGTGCAGTACACACCACAGCGAACACCATTCGCCCAGCATTTCAATTGATTAAAACCGCTCCACAATACTCACTGGTATCGTCTATTTTCTTTATGTTGTTGCCAGAGCAAGTGGTCGTTTATGGAGACTGTGCGGTCAATCCAAACCCAACGGCTGAACAACTTGCCGAAATTGCCATTCAATCCGCCCAATCTGCCAAAGCCTTTGGTATTGAGCCAAAAGTTGCCATGATTAGCTACTCTACAGGCACATCAGGGGCTGGCATGGACGTGGATTTGGTCACAGAGGCAACCCGTTTGGTAAAAGAAAAAGCACCAGAATTGGCGGTTGATGGTCCATTACAGTACGATGCGGCGACCGTTGAGAGTGTGGCAAAATCCAAAGCACCAAACTCGCCTGTCGCAGGTCAAGCCAATGTGTTTATTTTCCCAGATTTAAATACAGGCAACACGACTTATAAAGCGGTACAGCGTAATGCCAATGTGTTGTCGGTAGGCCCAATGCTACAAGGCTTGAATAAGCCTGTGAATGATTTGTCAAGAGGCTGTCTAACTGATGATATCGTTTATACCATTGCTTTGACGGCGGTACAAGCGATTAGCGATGCGATTTAATCATTCAATCAAAATTGTAAAAAAAATCCCTAATGTAAAATTGGGGATTTTTTATGTTTAGCAGCTCTGCACACGACAGAAACTACTAAAACAAAGTTGATTTTATTTTAAAACTGAGAAAATCAACCAACCTATTAAAAAAAGCAAAATCACCACACATAATAAACCGTCTAAATCCATCAATCAGAAAATCTAACCCCAAAGCAAAAACACTTGACTGAGGACGACCATTAGACTTAAGGCAACGTTTATAATGACTAGGCTTATCATCAATGACCGTCAAGCCAGTCAAATAAGCCCAACAAAAGGCTAACGCATTTACCGCAACCAATTTACTCACTCTGTCTTGTTTAGTCAAATGCGTATCCTCAAGATTAAAACCACGCCCCTTTAAACAAGAAAACAGCGTTTCAATCTGCCAACGCATCGCATAAGTTGCCATAGGGTCAATATCATCAAAATCATTGGTAGCCACAATCACATAATCATTATCACTATCAAGCTTTGCCGATACCTTGACAGGACACTTATCAACAAAGAGTGTTCTAGCATGGTGATAAGTATCTTGCTGGTTTAAATTATGAAATAGTGTTTTAATTTGTACGCTTTGTCCTTGTGTATTGGTCACTTTACTGTCTTTTTTAATGCGTATGGCAAATTTAATATTTTGTTTTGTTAGCCAGTCAAACCATGCAGAACCCACAAATTCTCTATCGGCTAATACTTTTTGTATTTTATCTTTACCAAAGGTGTGAATGAATTTTTCAATGAGTTGTGTTCTCTCTAGTGTTTTTGAGTTGCCTTGTTTGTCTAGCATTGTCCAGTATAAGGGTATGGCAATGCCTTTGTGTACAACAGCTAACATGAAGATGTTGATGTTGCTTTTTCCCCATTTCCAGTTGGTACGGTCAATGGTGAGTGTGACTTTGTTTAGTCCAAATAGTTGAAAGATAAGGCGTGCTATTTGGTGTTCATTTAGGGGTGTTTGGGCGAAAAAGCGTTGTATTCTTCGGTAGTTGCTGTCATTTGTTGTGCTGTTGGTAAAGTGTCTGGCTATCTTTTTTAGGTTACTGCTTTGGGCGGTAATGATGGCTATTATCATTAGACTTAAGCAGTTGATTTTTGCCTTGTGTATTGTTAGGTTTTGCGATAAAATTCTTTCTAGTCTGATAAGGTTTGGCATGGTTTTAATTCGTCGGAAAAATTACTATTATGCCATTGTTTTATCAGACTTTTTTGTTTTTTTGTCGTGTGCAGAGGTTTAGCAGATATTTTTTTTAAAAATTATTAAACTATCTGTTTTGAAATATTTGTTATTTTGTTTGGCTTGAGCATTGGTTTGTTTTTACTTTTCTTATAATGATTTTAACAAATAAAAAACCCTACAAAACAAAGTAAGTCTTAGGTTAAAGGATAAAATAAAATCTATTTTTTAGGGACTTATTGCATAAGACAATTACATGCATTATGATCATTTAAATCCAAAATAAAAAAGGCAAAATCATTTGAAATTGCCTTTTTTATCACTTAATCAAGCATTTATCAAGCAAACATTATTTTGCCATTTCTTGTGCTTGCGTTACCGCAACCGCCGTCATATTCACGATACGGCGAGCCGTTGCAGACGCTGTCAAAATGTGAACAGGTTTGTCCGCACCGAGTAAGATTGGGCTAACGGTCGCGCTGTTAGTTGCTGTTTTTAACAGGTTATAAGCAATATTTGCCGAATCAAGGTCTGGCATGATAAGCAGATTTGCAGAGCCTGTTAAGTTGCTAAAGCCAAAGTCATTGTTGCGAATGCGGTCATCAAGTGCTGCATCGCCGTGCATTTCACCATCAAACTCAAAATCCACATTCATGTTGGTCAAAATCTCATGGGCTTTACGCATTTTTTTGGCACTGACAGAATCTGATGAACCAAAATTAGAATGTGATAACAAAGCGACGCGTGGTTCAAGCCCAAAACGGCGAACTTCTTTGGCAGACAATACGGTCATTTCCGCCAGCTGTTCTGCCGTTGGGTCTTCATTCACATAAGTATCTGCGATAAATAGATTGCGGTCTTGCAGTAACAAGGCGTTCATCGCATAAAAACTGCTGACATCAGGACGCACATCAATGATACGGCGAACATAGCTCAAGTGCAGATGATACGAACCAAACGTACCACAAATCATACCGTCAGCGTGTCCAAGCTCTACCAATAGCGAGCCGATTAATGACGTTTTACGGCGAACATCACGGCGAGCCAATTCAATGGTTACGCCATTGCGTTGATTTTCTTTGTAATGATGTTGCCAAAACTCTTCGTAATGTGGGTTTTCTTCTGGGGCAATCAGTTCAAAATGTTCGTTTTTGTTAATGCGAAGTCCCAAACGTTTGATTTGCTCTTCTACCACAGCAGGGCGACCAACCAAAATTGGCTGTGCCAAACCTTCATCAACCACGACTTGTACCGCACGCAGTACGTTTGCATCTTCTGCTTCACAAAAGACAATGCGTTTTGGATTTTCTTGGGCTTTGGCAAAAATTGGTTTCATTAAGAAAGTAGAATTATAAACAAATGCCGATAATTTATCACGATACGCTTTCATATCTTCAACCGGCAACGTCGCCACGCCAGAATCCATCGCAGCCTTGGCAACGGCTGGGGCAATTTCCAAAATCAAATTTGGCTCAAGCGGTCCTGGGATTAAATATTCGCGTCCAAAACGTTTTGATTCGTCAATGTGCTTTTGCCCTGCCAATGGTGTCGCTTCAACGTGAGCCATCGCCGCAATTGCTTTTACACAAGCGATTTTCATTTCTTCATTGATTGTTGTCGCACCCACGTCCAACGCCCCACGGAAAATATATGGGAAACAAAGTGCGTTGTTCACTTGGTTTGGATAATCCGAACGACCTGTCGCAATAATCGCATCTGGGCGAACAGCTTTGGCGTGTTCGGGTAAAATCTCTGGATTTGGGTTTGCCAACGCAAAGATAATTGGATTGGCAGACATTTGTTTAACCATATCTTGGGTTAGCATACCTGCTGCCGACAAGCCTAAGAACATATCCACGCCTGTCATGACTTCTGACAAGACTTTGGCTGATGTGTCTGTGGCGTAGCGTTGTTTTGATTCATCAAGGTTTTCACGGCTGGTTGAGATGATACCTTTTGAGTCAGCGACAATGATGTTTTCTTTTTTTGCACCCAACGCACAAATCAAATCTAGACAAGAAATCGCCGCAGCCCCTGCACCTGAACAGACGATTTTAATTTCGTCAATTTTTTTCTCGGTAATTTGTAGTGCATTTAACAATGCCGCCGCCGTAATAATCGCTGTGCCATGCTGGTCATCGTGGAATACAGGAATATTCATGCGTTTACGCAGTTCACGTTCAATATAAAAACATTCTGGGGCTTTGATGTCTTCAAGGTTAATCCCACCAAAAGTCGGCTCAAGTGAGGCAATGGCTTCAATAAACTTGTCAGGGTCATTTTGGGCAACTTCAAGGTCAAACACATCAATGCCTGCAAATTTTTTGAACAATACGCCTTTACCTTCCATCACAGGTTTTGATGCCAACGCTCCAATATTACCAAGCCCTAGCACGGCTGTACCATTGGTAACAACGCCGACTAAGTTATTGCGAGCGGTATAAAGTGCTGCTTTTTTTGGGTCTTTTTCAATCTCAAGACAAGGCACAGCAACTCCCGGTGAGTAAGCAAGTGCCAAATCACGTTGATTGGCGATGGCTTTTGTTGGTGTTACCGAAATTTTACCGGGAACAGGCGTAGCATGATAGTGCAATGCCGCCTGTTCAAATTGCTGTTGGTCGTTGCTTTTTTGGGGTGTAAGTTTGTCCATTTGTATCACCACTTTTTTGGTTGTTAAAAAAAATAAGTTATCAATTTACGATTTATTGCAAACTTTTAGCAATGGGGTTAATTTGCCAGTTTGTTAAAAGAATGTCAATCTTTATTTTCGCCTTATGCGTGCAAAACTGTGCGTAAAAACTGCACAATAATTACATAGCAAAATCACGCTAAAAACGCTGTCGTCCATGATAACATATTTTTTGGCAAATAAACATGACAAAACATTGGAACAAAATAATAACAGCTTTTTACTTTTCATTTTTGACAAAAACAAGTAATCTAATGGCAATTTTTTTACAAAAGGTTATTTTTATGTCAAAACTACATTTACATCATTTACAAAGTTCTCGCTCTTTTCGTATCATTTGGCTACTAGAAGAATTAAATTTAACTTATCAATTAACCACGTATGAGCGTGTCAATGGTCTTGCTCCTAAAGCCCTGCAACAGGTTCACCCAATGGGAAAAGCCCCCATTTTACAAGATGGTGATAAGACATTGATTGAATCTGCCATCATGATTGAATATTTGATTGATAATTATGATGCCAAAGGTGAGCAAAATCCTGAACTCATCGCCCAAATGGTGCTAAATAAACAATTTCGCCCAGATTATGGCACGCCTGCTTATGAAGATTATCGCTATTGGTTGCATTTTACCGAAAGTTCGCTCATGCCTTTGTTAATTATTCGTCTTTTGTTTGGTAAAATGATTAAAAAATCACCGATTGGTATCAAACAAATTGCCAAATTGCTCAAAAAAGGCGTGGACGAATCGTATGTAAATAAAACCCTTGAAGCAGAACTCAATATGTTAGACAAACATTTGTCAAGCAATGATTGGTTGGCAGGTTCGCAGTTTACAGGGGCGGATATTCAGCTTGAATTTGCGATTAATGCAATGAAAACCACACGCCAACTTGAGCCACGTTTTGCCAATATTCATAATTGGTTAAAACGCTGTCATGCTCGTCCCGCTTACCAAAAAGCCATCGCAAAAGCAGGTGAAAATCGGTTTTGATGATGAAGTTTAAAAAAAGCAATCTTGTTAGGATTGCTTTTCTTGTATTATCATCATTTTATTCAACTTTTGCGTGATAATTGCCCATATCATCTTTTGATACATGGACATTGGCAATAAAGTGAGTTGGGTTATCTTCTGTTGCTTCACCCATTACAGCACTTTTGGTCAAAACAACGCCTTGTTTATTGGTGGCGATTTGGACTGTGGCGGTACGTCCATCAGCTCGGTTATAGTTTGCAAGTTTAATTGTATAAGTACCTTCTTGGAGTTTGGTTTTATCGCAACTTGCAAAATAATGTTCTGGACCAAAACCGTGCGTATTATCCACATCAAGATAGCCTGATTTACCTTGCATATTACGATAGAATACTTGCATATTGGGTTCAAATGTGTGTAAATCTACATCACCAGTACCATTCCATGTTAATGTTGTTGTGAAAAAGCCAGAAGATGCTTGAGCCACAGGTTTTTGTAACGTATTAAAAGAAGTATTTACATAATCGGCTATTTTGACAGAGGTTGTTAAACTTTTATTTAAATAAATTTCCAATAGTCCATGTCCTAAAAAATCTTTTTTCCCATTCAATCCTGCAGGTCTCAGTAAGAATGTCGGAATTACATCAGTAACTGGTGGAACAAAGCCTACCAATCTTAAACCATTAATCACGTAGTCTTTATCAGCCAACACATGATTTCCATTGAGTGTTGGCGATGCAGGAGCAACATGTATGATATGTACGGAAGATGCGTCCATTTTTGTTCTTGCATATTGATAGGCAGAATTGGCAAATAAATTTCCTTGAGAATGGGCAAAAAATAACACTTTATAACCCTCTAATGCCCATGTGTCAATTCTAGATTGATGTTCCTTATAGTCTTCTAATGTTGGTGGATTACCGAATAGCGTTGTAAGTTGTTGAGCCATCCATGCTTTTTGTCTGTCTTTAAAGGCAATAAAAATATCTGTTAGATTTGGTACAGCTTTTTTAATTTTATCTAAAAAAGTACCTTCATCACGTAGAGCTTCAAAAAATAATTCAAATCTACCCTTTAAGGCAATATCTTGCTCAAGTAATCTTTGTTCAAATACTTCTACAAAATCTGAAAAACCGTTTGTTTGATTGTAAAGTAGCTCGTATCTGATAGCTTCACCTTTTGGTGTTGTATTACCATATAAGTATTTCATATGATTTAAATTGATACGAGCTTGACGTGATGTGGTTTGAACGCCATTTAAAAACCCAAATATTATCCCTTGTGATTGGCAAATATTATTTTCTGGTGATATAGTTTCTGCATATACCACAGGTGTAAACAAATAAGTATTGATAAAAAATACTAAACCAAATGTTGCTGTTCTTTTATTCATAACAATCTCCTTTTGGGTCGGTTAGAGCGTGAACTGTGCCATCTAATGCTTTATCATACGCTAGATAGGCAAGTAATCTCTCTTTTGTGTTTGTTGTGAGAGATTCTATTTGATCAAGAATATCAAGATCAAAACTTGGGTTAATGCTATTCATGTAAAAAGCACAGTCTATGCCTTTTCCTATTTCTAAAGAAAGTTTTTTTGCTTCAAGCCGTCTTGTTTCTTCATCAGCTATCATACCGACAGTCAGCGATTTTTGCATGGCTTTTGCCATATTTTCTACTGCTTTTTTTTGTGCAGGGTCTGTATATTTTTTTGCGATATACGCATCAATATCATCACGAATGCCATTATTATTGCTATCTGTGCCTAACAATGTATTGGTTCGGTCAAGATGGTCTTGATTATCCACTTTGTCTTTCTCCTTATCATTGTTTGGTAAGTCCATTGTTGGTGGATTTGGTTTTGTCTGCGGTGGGGATGGATGGTTAGAATTGCTTTGCGTACAGGCTGTGAGCAAACTAATACTAAGCAAAATAATCACAAAACTTCTCATAAAAACTCCTTTATTATATATTTAGATAAATAAAAATAATTTCTTGAATATATCGTGATATTTTACATTTGTCTATAGTATTAGAAAAACTATTGACTATTTATTTAGAAAATGCAAAACAAAACCAATAGAAAATACAAAAATGGTAAACTTCCTAAGTTTACGGTAAAATTAGTAGAAATTTATTTGATAAGAATTTTACTTTTTCACATAACTTAAGGAAATTGCCCATGCAATATTATAATGACCCTGACAACCAAGAAACCCAAGAATGGCTTGATGCCTTTGAATCGGTGATTAAAAATGCCGACAAAGAGCGAGCGACTTTTTTGTTAAAAGCGTTGTATAACAAGGCAGTACAAGAAGGCGTATTATTTAACCGTCTAGATACCGCTTATATCAATACCATTCCTGTGGAAGACCAACCGTCTTACCCAGGTGATTTGACCTTAGAGCGAAAAATCCGTGCGTTAATCCGTTATAACGCCATTGCGATGGTCATGCGTGCCAACAAGTCTGGCGATGATTTGGGTGGACATTTGGCGACTTTTGCGTCCAGTGCTACCTTGTATGAAACAGGGTTTAACCATTTTTGGCGTGCGGCAAGCGAGCATTTTGGTGGCGATATGATTTATTATCAAGGTCATGGCTCACCAGGGATGTATGCTCGCTCGTTTTTGGAAGGGCGTTTAAGCGAAGAGCAGTTAGTAAACTTTCGCCGAGAGGTTGGCGGTAAAGGTCTATCAAGCTATCCGCACCCTTATTTGATGCCTGATTATTGGCAATTCCCAACCGTGTCAATGGGGCTTGGGCCTTTGATGTCAATTTATCAAGCCCATGTGCAAAATTATATGGAAAATCGTGGCTTGTTACCAAAAGAAGGTCGTAAAATTTGGGCGTTTTTGGGCGATGGCGAAACGGACGAGCCTGAGAGCTTGGGGGCGATTTCGTTGGCAGGTCGTGAAAATTTAGAAAACTTAATTTGGGTCATTAACTGTAATTTACAACGCCTTGACGGTCCTGTGCGTGGTAACGGTAAAATTATCCAAGAGCTTGAGTCCGTATTTCGTGGGGCTGGCTGGCGAGTGATTAAAGTCATTTGGGGCGGAAAATGGGATACTTTACTTGACAAAGACCATTCAGGTGCGTTAAAACAACGCATGGGAGAAGTAGTTGATGGCGAATATCAAATTTATAAAGCACGTGATGGCAAATACGTGCGTGAGCATTTCTTTGGCAAATATCCAGAACTTGCGGAACTTGTCAAAGACTGGACGGACGATGAAATTCAACACCTTGACCGTGGCGGTCATGACCCAATCAAAGTCTATGCTGCCTTTAGTGAAGCGATGAAAACCAAAGGTCAGCCAACTGTCATTTTGGTAAAAACAGTCAAAGGTTACGGTTTGTCAGAGCAAGCCCAAGCCGTCAATAAAACCCACCAAATCAAAAAGTTGGATTTACAAGGGCTAAAATATTTCCGTGACCGTTTTGATTTGCCATTTACGGACGCTCAGCTTGAAGAGTTGCCATTTTATCGTCCAGATGAAAACTCTATGGAATACAAATACTTAAAAGGTCGCCGTGAAGCGTTGGGCGGACATTTGCCAAATCGACGTAGCGGTCATATTCCGCTTGAAATTCCTGATTTGAGCGTGTTTGACAAAGTATTAGAAGGCAGTGGCGGTAAAGAGCAATCTACGACCATGGTATTTGTGCGTATTTTGTCTACCTTGTTAAAAAACAAAGCGTTGCAAGAGCGTGTTGTGCCGATTGTGCCTGATGAAGCCCGTACTTTTGGTTTGGAAGGTTTGTTCCGTCAGTTGGGTATTTATTCTGCTGCAGGTCAAAAATATATCCCAGAAGACAATGATGCGTTGATGGGTTATAAAGAAAAAATCGACGGACATATGCTTGAAGAAGGCATTAATGAAGCGGGGGCAATGAGTGCGTGGATTGCGTTGGCAACCAGTTATTCAGTCAATGCGTTGCCGATGATTCCTTTTTATATTTATTATTCGATGTTTGGTTTTCAACGTATTGGCGACTTGGCATGGGCGGCAGGCGATTGTCAAGCACAAGGCTTTTTATTGGGGGCGACCGCAGGGCGTACTACCTTAAATGGCGAAGGCTTGCAACACCAAGACGGTCATCAGTTAATTTTGTTTAACAGCGTGCCAAACTGTGTCAGCTATGACCCTTGCTATGGCTATGAATTGGCGGTTATCGTGCATGACGGCTTAAAACGTATGTACGGCGATGGCGAGCGTGTTTACTATTACATTACCTTGATGAATGAAAATTATAACCAACCTGCCATGCCAAAAGGCGTAGAAACAGGTATCAAAAAAGGTATGTATTTGTTAAAAGACAATGGCTCAAAACAAGTGCAATTGCTCGGTTCTGGCGTGATTTTGCGTGAAGTGGAAAAAGCCGCTACTATTTTGGCAGAAGAATTTAACATCAAAGCCAACGTATGGAGCGTGACCAGTTTTAACGAATTGACCCGTGAAGCGATGGCGTGCGATGAATACAACCGCCTACACCCACTGGACGAACCACAAGTACCTTGGGTAACAGAACAACTTGCCAACCATGAAGGTATTGTCGTGGCTGCCACCGATTATATGCGTAATTATTCAGAACAAATCCGTGCATGGCTACCTGACAACCGCCCTTACACCACGCTGGGTACAGACGGTTTTGGACGCTCGGACAGCCGTGAACAATTGCGTAGTTTCTTTAAAGTCGATGCTGCACATATCGTTGTCGCCACGCTCAAACGCCTTGCCGATGAAGGCGAAGTGGATGTTCGCTTGGTCAAAGATGCGATTAACAGCCTAAACATTGACCCAGACGCAAGCCCTGCATGGTATCCACAGCACCAAATGGACTCATCGCCTGATGCACCTGCACCACAAGCGACCAATCCAAACCCTGTGCCAGAGTTTGTGGAAGAAGATGACGAAACCATCTCAACCGAAGACAAGGCAGACGCACCGATTTTGGATGACAAATAATTTTCACAATATAAAGGTAAGTTGCAATTGTTCAACAGATTGTTAAAAACAGTGATATCAATTGCAACAATCCAAAAAAAATTTAAAAGGATAATCTTATGCAAATTACAGTGCCAGATTTGGGCGTGGACAGTGCCGAAGTCAGCGAAATTATGGTAAAAGTCGGCGACACCATTGCCGTTGATGACATCATTTTTTTATTGGAATCGGACAAAGCGTCTGTTGAAATGCCAAGCCCATACGCAGGCGTGGTAAGCGAAATTTTGGTAAAATTGGGCGACAAAGTTCAGCAAGACGATGCGTTAATGGTCATTGAAACCGCAGACGCAACAACGGACAAAGCAACTGACAGCAAAGCTGGTGAAAGCAAGCCTGCCAAACCAAAAGCTGAACAAACAACAAACCAATCAACAGAACAACCAAGCGAACAACCTAAAAACACCGAAAATACGCCAAAAACCACAGGCGAAAGCCGTTTTGCCTTGCCTGATTTGGGCGTGGATTCGGCACAAGTGAGCGAATGGCTTGTTGCTGTTGGCGATACTGTTAGCGAAAATCAATCCATCGTATTGGTAGAATCGGACAAGGCTTCCGTAGAAGTCCCTGCCCCAATTGGCGGAAAAATTGTGGAATTATTGGTAAATGCGGGCGACACCATCAATAACGGTCAAGACTTTGTTGTCATTAGTGGAGAAGTTGCGGATAACAATGTCAGCGAACCGACAACTGCTCCAGTTGCTCAGCCTAGAGAACCAACGCCAACAAAAGCAACCGAAGCAAAAACCGAAAACAAAACTCAAGAAAATCAACCATCGGTTGCCAATGTAGCAAACACATTAACCGAAAGCCAAGCCAACGCCAAATTAAGCGATGCTTATGCCGGCCCTGCGGTGCGTAAAATTACCCGTCAGCTTGGCGTGGATATTACCCAAGTCAAAGGCTCGGGCACAAATGGTCGTATTGTCAAAGAAGATGTGTTTGCCTATGTGAAAAACCGTTTGCAAAACGCACCAACGCAAACCGCTCAAAACGTTGCCAATACAAGCGTGCGTTCGGGCTTGCCACCATTGCCAGACATGAGCAAAACTGACATTTGGGGCGAAATTGAAACCCAAGACTTAAGCCGTTTGCAAAAAGTGTCTATTCCACAGCTCAACTACAACACCTATTTGCCACAGGTTACGCAGTTTGATTTATCAGACATTACCGATACCGAAAATCTGCGTAATGAACTGAAAGAAGACATGAAAAAACAAGGAGTTAGCTTAACCATTCTTGCTTTTATCATGAAAGCGACCACCTATGCGTTAATGCAATTTCCAAAATTTAACAGCCATTTGTCTGATGACAATAGCCAAATTATCGTGCGTAAAACGGTGAATATGGGCTTTGCGGTGGCGACCGATGACGGTTTGACCGTACCTGTCATTCAAAATGTACAAGACAAAGGCATTAAACAATTGGCGATTGAAATTGGTGAACTTGCTAAAAAAGCCCGTGATAAAAAATTGTCCGCCAAAGAATTGCAAGGTGCATCATTTACCATCTCAAGCCAAGGCAACTTGGGTGGTACATACTTTACGCCATTGGTAAATTGACCACAAGTCGGTATTTTGGGCGTATCAGAATCCACCATGCAACCACGCTGGAATGACAAAACCCAAAGTTTTGAGCCACGTTTGATGTTGCCATTGTCATTGTCGTATGACCACCGAGTGATTAATGGGGCAGACGCAGCCGTATTTACCCGCTATATTGCAAAACTACTACAAGACCCACGCAAAATTTTGTTGTAAAGGCGAGCCTTGTAAAATTGCAATAATAAGTCATCAAAAACCCCCATTTATCCAAATGGGGGTTTTGTTATGATGTATCATATTTATCGTAAATACATATTATTGATTCAACGTTTTTTCGTGGTGTTCACGTTGCAATTTTTTGGCGGTTTGATAGCATTGTTCAATATGCTCATTGGCAATTTTTTTGAACATCATATAGCCAATCGTACCTGCGACAATCTGACCGCCAAATGGGATAAACTTGGTAACTTGTTTGGCAATAATGCGACTACCAAAACCTTGAAACGTTTTTTTGGCGATACTACGAGTAGCAACCAAACCTGCGAATGCCACCACACGGTCTTTATACTCATTAAAGTTTGATTGGTTGTTTAGATTGACGGTTTTGGCATCATCAACCAAACCAAAACGCTCAGAAATCTCTGGTAATAATTTGGTTAAAAGACCTGCATCCACCGCTACATCAAGCATTGGCATAGGGATAATCGCAGCACCTGCTGAGATTTTTGCCTGGTTGGATACCAAGGCTTCACACTCTACCTTTACTTTTTCTAGGTTAAGATTTGGGTCTATGCTTTTTGGCAATTGTTCGGCTTTTGTTGAGTTTGACATGATAGTTTCCTTAAAAAAGTTCGATATAAAATTAAACAGTCAATATTACATAAATTTTAAGATAATTTATGATAACTTGACTAATTTAGGCATAGTTTACTAAATAAAATAAAATTTGTATAAGTGATTTTTGAAACAAATTGCTAATGTTTTGTATTTTTTTTACCAAAATGATAACAATTTTTCACATTTATTATTATAAAACATCACAAATTGTTTTGATTAAACCATTAATCGCCAAACGACAAACAACATAGCGATAATATAAAACAAGGGTGCAAGCCAACTACCGACCTGCCAAATGGTAAAAGTCGCCACTTGTTGAGCAATAAATAACGACCCCACAAACCCAAGCAACGCCACCCAATCTTGCTGACGGCTTTTTAACATATCGGCTCGGATTTGTTGGATTTCTCGCAAATGTTGGTCTTGATGTCCGTCCAAATGTGCCAAACTTTGTAAACTATTATCCAATAGTTTTGGCAAGTCGTTTAAACTTAATAGCAATTCTGGCAATTGTTGGCGGATTTCTTGCATTTTTTGTAAAGGGTCAAGCTGTTGTTTGACCCATTCGGTCAAAATCGGTTTGGCAAGCGACCAAATGTCCAATGCTGGATACAAATCTCGCCCAAGCCCTTCCACATGAACCAAGGTTTTTAACAGCAACATCAACTGCGGTGGAATGTCCAGATGATACCGCCTTGCGATATCAAGCACCGACACCAACACGCCTGCAAAGTCAATTTCATTAATCGGCTTACTAATCATCGGCGATACGGTGCGTTTCATATCTCGCATGAGTGCGTAACGGTCAGTGGCGGGAGGTATCCAGCCTGCACGAGCGATAATATCCACAAGCCCTGTAAAATTATTATTCATTACCGACAACAACAGCCGAGCGACAAGCAGTTGGTCGTCTTTTGATAATTCGCCCACAATGGAACAATCTAGGGCGATGTAGCGTGGATTGGGATTTGGCGTGCCACTTGGTAGCGTTTCTACAAATACATTACCGGGGTGCATATCGGCATGAAAAAAGTTATCCCGAAATACCTGGGTAAAAAAAATGGTTAAGCCTTTTTCGGCAAGACTTGCCCTATCGTAGCCCAATTCATCAAAAACAGCTGTTTGTGAAATCGGTACGCCCTCAATGCGTTCCATTATCATCACGTTTTTTTGAGCCTCGTATACCTCTGGCACATACATCAGACGAGAACCCAAAAAGTTGTTCCGCATTTGGGTGGTGTTGCTAGCTTCAAGGGTCAAATCCAACTCCTTTAACATCACCTGTCGGTAGTCTTCCACCACATCAATGATATGCACCGCACGAGCGGACTCAATACGAGCCGAAGCCCAATTTGCCACATCTCGGAGCAACTCAAAATCAGCGATAATCTGCTTACGGATAGTCGGACGCACCACCTTGACAACCACTTCTCGCCCATCGTGTAGCCGTGCGGTATGTACTTGGGCAATGGAAGCCGCCGCCAAAGGCATTTCATCAAAACGGCTAAAAAGCGTGTCAATCGCTGTGCCAAGTCCGCCTTCTTTAACAGGTTCTTCAATTTGTTGTTTTAAAATTTTGACATCAAAAGGTCTAACTTTGTCTTGCAAATGTACCAGTTGAGCGATGATTTCAGGTGGGACTAAGTCTCGTCTGGTGGAGAGCAGTTGTCCCAGTTTTAAAAACAGCGTCCCCATTTCTTCTAAGGCGAGTTTGACACCGTTGTCAGTCGGTTTGGCAAAATATGCCGTCGGATGAAGGGCGATAGCTCTGACGATAGGCTGTAGTTGTGGCATTTCGTCAATGTTGAGATGTACGTCAAGGCGATGTTTGGCGGCGATGTGCCAAAGTTCAAATAGGCGTTTTCGGTGAGTGATTAACATAAGTTGGCTTTTTAGTATTTAAACAGTAAAGGAATAGTTATTGTAGCAATTTTTGGAATTTTTGTAAAAATTGGTATAAAAATAAAAAACGCAAATAATCCACGATTATTTACGTTTTTAGAATAATTAGCTAAATAATGTTCGCTATTTATTGAGTAACACTTGCTGTTGTAACAGTCGGATGGCTATTTGGATACCATTTTTGATAAATTTTATCGTATGTACCATCAGCTTTGATGGTATCAATACCCTTATCCAAAATCGCTTTTAATTGAGTATTGCCTTTTTTCAACACAAAACCAAATGGAATCGTGCCCGAGTTTTTATCAATAACCGTATAAAGTTTGTTATCGGATTTGATATAAGTATTTAGTACACTATCTACATCATATACACCAATCACTTTGTCTTGAGCGATGCTTGTGAGTCCTAAAAATACCGTTTTTACAGGTACAATATTAGATGTAATGCCTGATTCGGTTAGTTGTTTTTGTGATAAGCTAGACTCTTGTACAGCAATAGCCTTTTCTTTTAATTGTGCAATATCAGTCACTTTTTCACCTTTTGCACCGTCCAGCATTACAGCCCAGTTACCTTCCATATAAGGTTTTGAAAAATCATAAATTTGTTGGCGTTCTGGAGTAATATTAACACCTGTTGCAACAATATCAGCATCCCCTTTATTGAGTGTTTCTAACAAACCTTCCATATTATGAGCAATAAAATCAAAATGAATGTTTTCTTTTTCTGCAATGGCACTTAAAATATCGATATCTAGACCAACTGCATTACCTGTATGATCCCGAGATGCAAATGGCGGATAAGATGGCTGACTAACAACAACATAACTTGCTTTTGCTTTATCAACTGGCGGAATAACACCAAAAGTATATGAAGCCGTTGGTGCAGTCGCTGTTGTTGATGTCGCAGCAGTTGCAGGCGTTGCTGTTTCTGCTTTCACTGGGTCAGTGTTATTTGAACACGCTGACAAACCAATGGCTAATGAAGTTAAAATAAAACAAAATGAAATTTTAGACATAAAATACCCTTTAAATAAAGTGAGTTGATAAAATAATACGTTTATCACATAAAATACATTAAAAATAGATTAAATGATATTTTTAATGTATGACTGGTATAAGTAATAATTTTAGTCAAGTAAAAAAATGTTTTAAAATTGTTGGTGGTGCTTCAAAAAGTATGCTCAAAGAAAATCGTTCGCTCTGAGCCTGTCAAAGGTGAGAAGCATTGCTTCGCAAGATGACCATAGTGAATGATTTTCCTATAGCTTGACAAGCTCACCAAGAACGAAAAATCGCATCAGCATACTTTTTAGAGCAGTACCAAATTATTTAACTGTTTTAAAACAAATTACGCCCCAAGCAAACTTTGCCCACAGACACGCACCACTTGACCATTGACACCGCCAGACGCAGGGCTTGCCAGCCAAGCAATCGTTTCTGCCACATCAACAGGCAAACCGCCTTGGCTCATAGAATTCATACGGCGACCCGCTTCACGAATGGCAAATGGAATGACCGCTGTCATCTGCGTTTCAATAAACCCAGGGGCGACCGCATTGATGGTAATGCCGTTTTGCAGTTGTTTTGCCATCGCTTGCACTGCACCAATCACGCCAGCTTTACTTAACGCATAATTGGTCTGTCCCAAATTACCCGCAATCCCACTAATAGACGCAACGCCCACGATACGAGCATTGGCGTTTAACGCATTGTTGGCAAGTAAATATTTGTTGATTTGTTCTTCGGCATTGAGATTGATGTTCATAACCAAATCCCACATTTTTTCATCCATTTTGGCAAGGGTCTTATCACGAGTCACCCCAGCATTATGGATAATCGCATCAAGTCCGCCACGCTTTTTGGCAATTTCGGCAATTTTTTCGCCAGCATTGTCGGCTGTAATATCAAGTGTCAAGGTCGCACCGCCGATTTCACCTGCGACTTTTTGTAAGTCGGCTTGTTGTTGAGCCACGTCAAGGCAAATCACAAATGCCCCATCACGAGCCAATACTTTGGCAATCGCTTCGCCAATGCCACGGCTTGCCCCTGTTACGAGCATGGTTTTGCCTGCCAACGGTTTTTGCCAGTTTACATCAACCAATTCGCCTTTGCCAACTCGCACCACCTGTCCAGACACATACGCCGAACGTGGCGATGCAAAAAAGCGTAAGGTGGATTCCAAATTTGCCAAGCCGTCTTTATCAACATAAACCAATTGAGCGGTAATGCCACGTTTGAACTCTTTGCCAACTGATTTGACAAAGCCTTCAAGCCCACGTTGCACGGCAGATTGCTCAACGCTGTCGCATTTTTCAGGGGGTAAACCGACTACGATGACACGACCTGATTTTTCAATAGAACGGGCGATTGGGTGAAAAAAGTTGTAAACTTGTTTTAATTCTGCGACATTGCCAATGCCAGTTGCGTCAAAAATCGCCACTTTATAAAGAGCGTCCGCCACAAAGTTTTTGGCGGTGATATGATTGGCAGTGATGGCAGTTTGGGCGGTTTTTTCGCTATCAAGGTAAACATCGGCTTTGACATTGCTCAAAAATTCGGCGATTGCACCGCTTGCGATGGCGTTTTGGCTCGCCCCAAACAGTACCGAACCTGTAATCGGTGCTTGACCGTCTTTGTAACGTTCAAGGGCGACAGGCATTGGCAAGCCTAAGTTCTGGGCGACTTTTTTACCCATCGGTGATTGCACAAAATCAGAATAACGGTCAGACATGGTTGTTTCCTTTTTTAAAAAATGAAAATAAGAAATCATTATACGTTAATTTTTGCCAAAATTGCCACAAAAAAACGGTTAAAATATTGTATAACAACAAAAAATTATGTATTTTATAAAAATATATAAAATTTTGTTATATTTTGGCGTAATTGATAAAATTTTCTCAAAATTTGTGTTAAACTTAGTTTTACGTTAATTTCAACACATTTTTAACACAAACTATTTTTCACACAAATAAGGATAAAATAATGAACCAACAAACCCTACGCAAAGTCGCCATTTTGGGCGGAAATCGTATTCCATTCGCACGTTCAAACGGTGTATACGCCAATGCAAGCAACTCTGATATGCTGACTGCAAGTTTAAACGGCTTGGTAGAACGCTACGATTTGCAAGGCGAACGTATCGGTGAAGTAGTCGCAGGTGCAGTGATTAAATTAAGCCGTGATATCAATCTAACTCGTGAATGTGTGCTAGGCACTGCCCTACACCCAACCACGCCAGCGTATGACATCTCGCAAGCGTGCGGTACAGGCTTACAAGCCACCTTTGCGGTGAGTAACAAAATCGCCTTAGGCTTAATTGATTCTGCGATTGCTGGCGGTGTGGACACCACATCTGACGCACCGCTTGGCATTGGTGATGGCTTGCGTAAGGCTTTGTTAAAATTAAACAACGCCAAAACCAATAAACAACGCCTACAAGCCTTGTTAAGCATTAATCCAAAAGATTTGATTGACGCACCGCAAAATGGCGAGCCACGCACACATTTGTCTATGGGTGAACACCAAGCGATTACCGCACTTGAGTGGGGAGTTACTCGTGAAGAACAGGACGAATTGGCATTTAACAGCCATAAAAATTTGGCTCGTGCCTATGATGAAGGATTTTTTGACGATTTAATCACGCCGTTTAAAGGCTTAACTCGTGATAATAACTTGCGTGCTGACATTTCTATGGAAAAATTGGCAAGCCTAAAACCTGTCTTTGGCAAAAAAAATGCCAACCCAACCATGACCGCAGGTAACTCAACGCCATTGACAGACGGTGCGTCATGCGTGCTATTGTCAAGCGAAGACTGGGCAAAAGCTCATAATTTGACACCACTTGCCTACATCACCCACCAAGAAACTGCCGCCGTTGATTTTGTTGGCAAAAACGGTGTGAAAGAAGGTTTATTGATGGCGCCTGCCTATGCTGTGCCAAGAATGTTGGCTCGTGCAGGCTTGACATTGCAAGACTTTGATTTTTATGAAATTCATGAAGCTTTTGCCAGCCAAGTATTATCCACCTTAAAAGCGTGGGAAGACGAAACATTCTGCAAAGAGCGTTTAGGATTAGATAAAGCCTTAGGGTCAATTGACCGTAGCAAACTAAACGTAAACGGTTCGTCTTTGGCGGCAGGTCACCCATTTGCGGCGACTGGCGGACGCATTTTGGCAACTACCGCAAAATTGCTAGACAAAAAAGGCGGTGGTCGTGCGTTGGTATCCATCTGTGCCGCAGGTGGACAAGGCGTTGTGGCGATTTTGGAAAGATAATCGTTTAAAATGATAATAAAAAAGCCTTAGATTGTTGTAAGGCTTTTTTATTTTGATGTTTCTTTGCTTATAAAATTTGATTATACTAAAATGTCAAAATAAACCTTTAAAATAGATGATTTCTCATGCTCAGCTTTAACAACCTAAGCCTTATTTTACCCAATCAAAAAACCGCCATTTATCCGACCACAGGGCAGATTTTACCCAATCAGTTTATCGTTTTGACAGGCTCATCTGGCAGTGGTAAGTCATTGTTGCTTAGGCTATTTTCATCATTATTAGCATCGACCACTGGCACAATCACTTGGCAAAATCAAACTTTGGATAACTTAACACCAAGCATTTGGCGGTCGCACATTGGTTTTGTACAACAGCACAGCGAACTGATTGATGATACTGTACAAAACAATTTAGCCCTGCCCTATCATTTTAATTTTTATAAAAATCAAACATTTAACCCAAAATTTCACCTTGATTATTTAACACAACTGAACAAACCTGCCGATTTTTTACAAAAAAATAGCCAAGAATTATCAGGTGGCGAACGTCAAATCGTCAATCTGTTGCGGTGTTTGCAACTTAATCCACAACTTTTGTTGTTAGATGAACCGACTTCGGCACTTGACCCTGTCAGTGCGGTGTTGGTAGAAAATTTGTTGTTAAAATGGCAACACAGTAATCCAACGACCATGCCAAGAAGTGTGTTGTGGATTAGCCACGACCCCATGCAGTTACAGCGATTGCGTGAGCAAGGGGCGAGCCATTGGACGATGGATAATGGGGTGTTGTTATGTTAATATTGGGCGTGGTTTTTTTAAGTATTTGGCAAGTATTGCTTGCGTGCAGTTTGATTATACTATTAATTATTGTTTCATATTTTTTTAAATTAAATTTAATCAAAGTGATTGTTATCGCCAGTTTTCGCACGGTGTTGCAGTTAAGTTTGATTGGCTTGGTGTTGGCATGGATTTTTGCACGAGAGCAATGGTACGAAGTATTGGCGATTTTAACTGTGATGACCTTGGTAGCGTGTTTTTCTGCCAAAGACCGTGTCAAAAAACCGTACAAAGGTTTGTTATTTGACACATTGATTGCCATCGGTGTGAGTGGTTGGGCAGTGGCGTTGTTTGGTGTGGTGGTGGTGTTACAAGATAGCACTTGGTATCGTCCGCAACTGATTATTCCGATTTTGGGGCTGATTTTGGGCAATGCTTTGACAGGCGTGTCGCTATCTATGAGCCAGTTGGTAGAGAGTTTGCACAAAGAGCGTGGACAGATTGAGGCCATGTTGTCACTTTCGGCGACGCCGTTTGAAGCGTGTCGTGAGCTGATTATTCGTGCCATTCATCAAGGTTTAATGCCGACCATTAACAGCATGATGGTGGTGGGATTGGTGAGCCTGCCTGGTATGATGACAGGGCAGATTTTGGCGGGGGCAGACCCACAGCAAGCCGTTCGCTATCAGATTGTTACCATGTTTTTGATTGCCACAGGCAGTACGATGGGCTGTATGATGGCGTGTTTGCTGGTTTATCGGCGGTTTTTTGACAAAAGTTGGCGTTTTGTCATTCCAAAATAAGCCAACAATGTGTAAAACTGTCATTTTTTGGCGATGAAATGTGATGACTTTTGACAGTTTTTTATTTTTTTTAATCAGCACTTTGTTAATTTCGGCTGCGCCCGGTCCAAATATGCTGTTGGCATTTCAATTTGGACTAAATTATGGATTTAAAAAAACTTTATGGACATTGGCAGGGTTAAGCGTTGGTTTGTTTTTGTTGCTTGCGGTATCGTTGTTGGGTTTGGGATTTATTAGTGAAAAAGCACCTTTTTTATTGACAATTATCAAAGTATTGGGGGCGTTATATTTGACATATTTGGGGGTAAAATCGTGGATTCATGCCAATCAAGATTTCACAACCAATGATGTTAAAGTTGTGCCAACGCCCAGCGAATTGTTCAAAACAGGCATTTGGGTGTCATTGTCAAATCCCAAAGCGATTTTATTTTTTGCCGCATTTTTTCCAAAATTTATCAAATTTAAAGCACCTTTGATGAGCCAATATGTGATTTTGACGGTGGGGTTTTTTGCGATTGAAACACTTTGGCAAATCATTTATACCGTGAGTGGCAAACAATTGGCAAATTGGCTCAAAACAGGACATCGCCTAATGTGGCTAAATCGCTTGTGCGGTGTGGTGTTTGTGTTAATTGCACTGATGTTATTAAGCGATGTGATTTTGCAAAAATAATTTGTTAAAATTTTTAAACAATTATAACCAACCTGCCTTTCTAAAACGATAATACAAGGTCGCACAAATCATAAAAATCACCGCCAACAGCACGTGATAGCCATATTGCCATGACAATTCTGGCATGTTTTGAAAATTCATGCCATAAATCCCTGCCATCGCTGTCGGTACTGCCAAAATACCCGCCCAAGCGGCCAGTTTTCGCACGACTTCATTCTGTCCCATCGTTACCACCGCCATATAGGTATCCATCGCAACGCTTAACATCTCATTTAGACCGTTGACCGCATCCAATGCTCTTAACAAATGGTCATTAACATCTCGGAAATACGGTTTTGCTTGGCTTGGAAAACTGGGCATTAAGTCATTTTTTTTGTGATTGATAAAAAAGTTACAAATATCTTGCACGGGCAAAATCACCGCACGCATATGCACCAGTTGCGATTTTAATTCGTACAGATTACGCAAAGTTTGTTTGTCAAAATTTTCTGAAAAAATTTCACGTTCTTGTTCACGCAAATAACGCCCCAATTTTTCGGTAATCGGCAAATAGTTGTCCACCACAAAGTCCAAAATGGCGTGCAACACAAAAATCGTCCCTAAACGTAAGCGTTCTGGTCTGCGATGGCAATAATCTCGCACGCTTTCATAACTGTGCGAAGCCCCTTGGCGAATGGTGATAATATATTGTTTGCCCATAAAAATGGCGGTCGTACCGTAACGAATGTTGTTATCGGTCAATTTTGCGGTACGCACCACCACGAACACGCTGTCATTGCCATAGCTTTCTACTTTGGCTCGTTGATGTTCGGCAAATGCGTCTTCTAGGGCAAGTTCGTGCAAATCAAAGGCTTCTTTCACTTCGTGAATGGTTTCGGCACTGGGGTCATGCAGTCCAACCCAAACAAACACATTGTTGTTGGTCAGCTCTCTACGCACATCGTCAAGCTCAATTTCATCAATTTTTTCGCCTGTTTTGCGTGAATACACAAAGCAATTTGCCACTTCATTTTGACCGATAAAACGGCTGTCATCAAGCTCGGCTTCTGGATTGTATTCAGGTGGCAAGCTGGTGTCCATTTCTATCGGCTCACCGTCCTCGTCCTCTTCGTAATCCTCGCCATAAATATAGCTATCTTCACCATGCAGGTCTAATTCGTCATCTTCATCATCTTTGACAACGGTTTCTATTTCGTCAATTTTGTAAGTATCAATTTGCAAATTTTCATCATGATTGGCATGATGATTTGTGTGGTTTGATGGCGTGTCGTTGGGTGGGTTTTGGCGGTTTGTGAAATCTGAATTTTGGGTTGTCATAGCCAAAACCTCGCAATAAAAAAAAAGAACTATTTTAACAAAATTTTGCACATTTGTCATAGTTACAAAAAAATAAAAAATCGCATAATCTTTTGCCAATGTGATTTTGCTATGTTACAATAAAAAGGAAAAGTTTCAAATTTTATTCTTTACTTTTGGAATCCATTGTGAATAACCCAACCCCTAACAGCCCGACAAATGCCCTAAATTTACAAAATTTTAGCCATTTTTTTAGCCTTTCTGACCACAATCTTAGTCCACAAACTTCCGACACTTGGCTACTGCCTGACGGTGTGATGGATTTATTACCCACCGAAGCTTTTAAACAAGAAAATTTACGCCATGAGTTATTAAACGTTTTGATGACGCATGGCTATGAGCCAATCAGTCCGCCACTCATTGAATATACCGAGAGTCTGCTCGGACACGCCACCGAAGATTTAAAACGCCAAACCTTTAAAATCATTGACCAATTGACAGGGCGTATGATGGGCGTGCGTGCCGATATGACCCCACAAATTGCCCGTATCGATGCCAATATGACACAAAAATTTGGCACGAATGTTGGGCGTTATTGTTATACAGGTCATGTGGTTTATACCTTACCAAAGGGTTTGTTTGGCTCTCGCATTCCCTTGCAGTTAGGGGCGGAGATTTTTGGCGAAAGTGGCTTAAATGCGGATTTAGAGCTGTTAAACGTGCTGTTAAATCTGTTAAAAACTGGCAAAATTATTGACAATTGTCATATTGATATCGGTCATGTGGCAATTTTTGAAACCTTGTGTCAGCTTGCCAATTTACCACTTGCGTTAAAAGAAAAATTCGTTACCTTATATGCCAACAAAGCCTTGCCAGAATTACAAGCCTTGTGTCAAGATTTGGCAAATGTTGACAATGAAGCTATCAAAACTTATGCCCACGATTTTTATATTTTGGGGCAATATGCCAATAATTTACAACAATTGTTCGATAATTTTTCACCAAATGCCAAGCAAAATTTGACAATTAAACAAGCGATTGATGATTTGACCCAATTGGTTGATTTTTTAGCCACGTCAAAGATGGGTATTAGCATTGATGTATCGGCGGTGCAAGGTTATCATTATCATACAGGCGTGGTGTTTAATGTGTATGTGGCAAATGAGTCGTTGCCGATTGTGCGTGGCGGTCGCTTTGTCAATCAATATGTGAGCGAAACTCGCCATGCGACAGGCTTTAGCTGTGATTTGACCCGTTGGCAAAATCATATTGAATCGGTCAAAAAATCGTTGGTGGTTGTGCCGTTTGAGTTTAGCAGTATGTTAGCGGATAAAAATCATCAATCTTATCAATCGCTTAACCAAACCATTCAAAACTTGCGAGAGCAAGGCGTTGCGGTTGTTGTGGCATTGTCTGAACAAGACCAACCCAAAGCCACGCACCAGTTACAATGGCTTAATCATTCATGGCAACAAGTGGCGATTGATTGTTAATTTTTAAATATTTATTAAAAACCTGTAAAATTTTACTGCGTAATGTTGTGAATACAGGCTCTTGATTTTTTCTTTACTTTTTTAAGGCAAATGAGGTGTCCAATGGGAAAGAATGTTGTGGTTTTAGGTAGCCAATGGGGTGATGAGGGCAAAGGCAAAATCGTTGATTTGCTGACCGAAAAAGCCAGTGCGGTAGCTCGTTATCAAGGCGGTCATAATGCAGGTCATACGCTGGTGGTTGGCGGTAAAAAAACCGTGCTGCACTTGATTCCGTCAGGGATTTTGCGTGAAGGCGTAACTTGCTATATCGGCAATGGCGTGGTGCTTGCCCCTGATGCTCTGCTAAAAGAAATGCAAGAATTGATTGATGCTGGCGTGCCTGTGCGTGAGCGTTTGCGGATTTCGCCAAACTGTCCGCTTATCATGCCACAGCACGTTGCCCTAGACCAGGCTCGTGAAATCAAACGTGGCAATGCCAAAATCGGTACAACTGGGCGTGGCATTGGCCCTGCCTATGAAGACAAGGTCGCTCGCCGTGCGTTGCGTTTTGCCGACCTATTGCGTGCAGATTTTGCCGATAAATTAAAAGCCAATTTGGAATATCACAATTTTGCATTGACCCAATATTATGGCGTGGAAGCGGTGGATTTTGACAAAACTTTAGCCTTAGCCAATGAATGGCGTGATGCGTTAAAAGACTTGGTCGCTGATGTAACAGGCGAATTAAACACCCTTCGCAAACAAGGCAAAAACTTGATGTTTGAAGGGGCTCAAGGCACACTACTTGACGTTGACCACGGTACTTATCCGTTTGTTACTAGCTCAAACACGACCGCAGGTGGCGTGGCGACTGGTACAGGTCTTGGCCCGCTATATTTTGATTATGTGTTAGGCATTACCAAAGCCTATACCACCCGTGTCGGTTCAGGCCCTTTTCCAACCGAATTGTTTGATGAAACTGGGGCACATTTGGCAAAAGTCGGACAAGAAATCGGTGCTTCTACAGGTCGTGCTAGACGTTGCGGTTGGTTTGATGCGGCGATTTTGCACCGTGCGGTGGTGTTAAATTCATTGTCGGGCATTTGTTTAACCAAACTGGACGTACTTGATGATTTGGAAGAAATCAATATTTGTACAGGTTATGAATTGCCAGAAAGCGAGTTTGATGGCGCAAGCGATGCCGAGTTTTATGAAAATGTTAAACCGATTTATGAAACTGTCAAGGGCTGGAAAACCAGCACTGTTGGTATTACCAATTTTGATGATTTACCAGAAAATGCCAAAATCTATATCAAACGCATTGCAGAAATCATTGAATGTCCGATTGATATCATCTCTACAGGCCCAGACCGTGCCGAAACTATCGTATTGCGAGACCCATACGATGCGTAATTTTTAAAAAAGTATTGATAAAGGACGGTTACTATCGTCCTTTATTTTTTTTGTTTTTTAAATAGTGTGTTAATTTTTTATAAAAGGTGGTTTATGCTAACAAATCCTGTTTTGTGGGCGGTCGTTGTCATGCTTGGGCTGTCGCTTGCCCGTGTCCATGTGGTGTTAAGTTTGTTAATTGGGGCAATCGTGGGCGGAATGTTAAGCGGTATGCCCTTGTCGGATATCACGGACGCAGGTGGTGAAGTGGTCAAATCTGGCATTTTAAACAGTTTTCAAAAAGGCTTGTCAGGTGGGGCAGAAATTGCATTATCGTATGCGTTATTGGGTGCGTTTGCGGTGGCGATTTCGCATTCAGGTATGCCAAAAGCCTTGATTAACAAGGTTGTCAAAAGTATTAACAGCAGTGATGGCGATAAAAATGCCAAAAAAATCAAATGGACGCTGTTTTTGGCATTACTAGTGATGAGTTGTTTTAGCCAAAATTTGATTCCGATTCACATTGCTTTTATTCCGCTGTTGATTCCGCCGTTGCTACTGGTGTTTAACCGTTTGCAAGTGGATAGACGGCTGTTGGCGTGTATTATGACGTTTGGTCTGGTCAATACTTATATGTTTTTGCCGTATGGTTTTGGCGATATTTATTTGAACCAAATTATCATCAAAAATATTACCGATGCGGGCATGAATGTCAAAAATGTGTCCATCGTGCAAACCATGATGATTCCTGCGTTGGGTATGCTTACAGGCTTACTGGTGGCGATGTTTATCAGTTATCGTAAGCCCAGACACTATCAAAACCTTGCCATTGACAACGAAAAAAATGGGCAAGCTATGCACACGACTGTGCCAAGCTATCATATTTGGGTGGCGATTGGGGCGATTTTGATTGCCTTTGGGGTGCGATTGTTTACAGGTTCGTTGATTTTGGGGGCATTGTTTGGTTTTTTAACCTTTATGGCGACAGGCGTTGTCAAATGGAAAGACGCTGATGGCGTGTTTGACCAAGGCGTTAAAATGATGGCGATGATTGGTTTTGTGATGATTACTGCACAAGGGTTTGCCGAAGTAATGAAGGCTACAGGACAGATTGAACCACTTGTTACCGCAAGTGCCGATTTGTTCGCAGGGTCAAAACCTATGGCGGCGTTTGCCATGTTGTTTATTGGGCTGGTGGTGACAATGGGCATTGGTTCATCATTTTCTACTGTGCCGATTATTGCTTCTATTTATGTGCCACTTTGTATCACGATGGGATTTTCACCGATGGCAACGGTCGCTTTGATTGCGACTTCTGGGGCGTTGGGCGATGCAGGTTCGCCAGCGTCTGATTCTACACTTGGTCCTACGATGGGCTTAAATACAGATGGACAACACAATCATATTTGGGATAGTGTTGTGCCGACTTTTATTCATTATAATATTCCGTTGTTAATTTTTGGTTGGATTGCGGCGATGGTGCTATAATTTTATGATAAATGATATCTTACTTGCTTTAGCCAATTTACTCACTTCCGCCTTAACCGCCATTACAGGCGTGGGCGGTGGTATGATTTTGATTGGGCTTATGCCCTTTTTTATGCCTGCGGCGGCGGTTGTCCCTGTGCATGGCGTTACCCAATTTGTCAGTAATGCCAGTCGTGCATGGTTTGGGCGAAAAGATGTCGCCCTTGAACATTTTTGGTCGTTTTTGTTTGGCTCTATCGGTGGCTTGGTGGTGTTTGGCATACTCATTCGCTTTGTTCAATTAGAGCTTGTGCCTTTGTTTATCGGCATTTATATTTTGCTGATTACTTGGTCGGATAAATTTAACCAACTGATTCGCAAATTTGAAAAATTTTGGCTCGTTGGTTTTATTCAGACAGGTTTGGGCGTATTTGTCGGAACGCCCGGTCCTTTAAACATTGCGGTTTTAAACAAACATTATGATGACAATCATGTGGTGGTTAGCACTGGGGCATTGATGATGGCGGTGGTGCATTTTGCCAAACTGATTGTCTATGTCAGCGTGGGGTTTGCGTTTGCCGATTATTGGCAACTGCTTGTGATGATGATTGTCATGGCGACGCTTGGCTCGTGGGTCGGTACAAAACTTCGTCATAAAATCAAAATGAGTTGGTTAAAAACCATATTGCCCTATATTTTAACATTGTTGGCAATCAAATTGATTATAGGGATTTTGTTAAAATTTGGTATTTTTGAAAAATTATTCACATTGTTTTAAAAAATACTGCCAATCCCAATGTGATTCATTTTAGCCAATGACTGACAAAGAAAAATTTGCCCCCCCTTGCCCAAAAAAAATTATCATTTTATAATAAATCAATCCAAACCTTTAAAGATTAGCCTTACTTTTAAATGTTTTTTGCCTTTTGATTGCTTTGACAAGGAGATGTCATGACCACCGATTTTTTTGCTTTAAGCCAACCACCTTTTGATACGCTGGATAAAGAGCAACGTGAACGCTTGCAACGCCATAGCCAGATTGTATATTTGGACAGTTTGCAACCGATTGACAAACAATGGTACGGTGATTTTTTTATCATTATCAAAGGGCAAATTCATCAATTACAAGGCGAAGAATTTGTTGCCAATCTCAATGTTGGCGACTGGTTTGCCACCCAAATTGCCCTAGACAATCCACTTGATGACACAACCACCGATTTTCAGTTTATTACCCAACAACAGTCGTTACTTTATCGTTTTGACAAAAATGTTTTTAACCAAATTATTGAAGAAAATACCGCGTTAAAAAATTTGTTATTTGCTGATTTATCCGCTCGGCTTGCCACTCGCCAATCTCGCCTTGCTCAAAGCGAAAGCCAACAATTATTACATCAACCGATTAGCCTATTGGGGCAACACATCAAACCGCCTCAATTTATTGACGGTAATGCCAGTTTACGTCAGGCGGTTGTCGCAATGAACCAAGTTCACGCCAAACATATTTTAGTAAAATTAATATCAGAATTAAGACAAAATGATATTGATAAATTATTAAAAGCAGGCGTAAATCCGTCTGATATTCCCAAAATGTCTAGCAAAATCGGCATTTTTACCCAAACTGATGTTTGTCATGCCATTGAACAACAAGCGGATTTTGATACCACTGCGGTTAAAGATTTTTGTCATTTGTAATTGTCCACCATTTTAGCCAGTCAAGATGTGAGCGAAGCCTTATTATTAATGCTACATGAACGGGTTCATCGTTTACCGATTATCAATGCGTTTGGCGAAATTACGGGCGTATTGGGACAGACTGAACTGTTAAGCTATTTGACCAACCATTCTCATTTGATTGTCGCTCGGATTGAACAAGCCCAAAATCTTGATGATATCGCCCAAGCCGTTGAAACCATTGGTAAATTTATACGTGGACAACAACAAAACGGCACAAAAACCCATGTGATTAGCCGTATGGTACAAAGCCTAAATGCGCAAGTATTTGCAAAAGTTTGGCAATTGCTTGTGCCAAGTGTTATTTTTCAAAACACTTGTTTGTTTGTGATGGGGTCGGAAGGGCATGGTGAACAAATCATGCGTACCGACCAAGACAATGCGTTAATTTTGCGTGATGATTTTTTTGATGAACAAATATTAATAAAATTGAGCGAATTTGCCGAACAGTTTAATCAAACCTTAGCCAACATGGGCTATCCGTTGTCCGATGGCAAGATTATGATAAATAATCCACAATGGCGAAAGCCGTTGGGCGATTTTCAAAGCCAAATCAATCACTGGTTTTCAAGCGGTCAAAGCGAAAATATGATGTGGCTTGCGACTTTTCAAGACGCACATTTTGTCTGTGGCGACAAGGCATTGTTTGAGCCACTCATTGAGCATTATCACCAAGCATTTCATCATCATGCCAGTAGCAATTTTATTAACCGTTTTGCCAAGTCTGTGTTACAGCTTGACACCGATGGCAACTGGTGGCAACGCCTAACAGGTGGCACAGGCGACAATATTGACCTAAAAAAAGCAGGGATTTTTCCGATTGTGCATGGGGTGCGAGCCTTGTGCCTTGAACATCATATCACAGCGACCAACACCAAATTACGCTTACAAATATTGGCAGAACGTCAGATTTTACCCGAAAAAACCAGTCAAAATCTCGCAGAAGCGTTGGACTTCTTTTTGGCAAAACGCCTTGAAGTTGCTTTAACGACCGCAGATAAATCCGCTCGCAAAGTCAATCCAAACAATCTATCGGCATTGGACAAAGATTTATTAAAAGAGTGTTTAGCCATTGTAAAATCGTTTAAGATTTATTTAACCCATAATTTTAGATTGGACATTTTCTAAACCATCAGCGTTAAAAAACCGAATAAATGTTAAAAGGATTGCATAATGTTTGATAAATTTCGCCAATTTTTTAGTCCCCATTTTTTTAGCCAAAGCGGTAAAAAACAACGACAAAAAAGTCAATTAATCCGCCCAGAATTTGGCTTTTTATTTGATGAAAAACCCGCCCAAGAATGGGTGAGCCTTGACCTTGAAATGACAGGGTTAAACCCAAAAACTGACCATATTTTAAGCTTTGGTGCGGTCAAAATTTATCAACAAAATAACAGTTTTCACATTGATACGGGCAATGCATTGTCGCTGATTTGTTGTCCACCTGTCATGCCAAGCCATGATAGCATTGTGATTCATGGCTTGCGTCCGCAAGATGTGGCAAATGGTATCAGCTATGATGAAATGTTACCAAAACTGTTTGAATTTGTTGGCAGTCTCCCAATTATCGGCTTTTGTGTATCAATGGACATGGGCTTTATCAATCAGCTTGCCAAACCATTGATATCAGCCAGTTACATCAGCAAATTTTACACAAAAAAGACCCCAATTTGGTCGCAAGTCCCAAACATTTAACGCAACTATTAACTGATTTTGACATTCCAAAACTGCCTACACACGATGCCCTAAACGATGCCATCATGACGGCGATGTTATTTTGTCATTTGCAAAAATACGCTAATTTTGCAAAGTTTTTTTCATCTTGTCAAAAAATATGCTAAAGTGAGTTTTTTATTTGGGCTTAAGGTTTGGCAATATGTTTTTTTTAAAATTTTATAAAAAATATCTGTTTGGCATGATGTTGTTTGTTTGTCAAAACAGTTTTGCCGATATTGCCAATTTGCCTGTGCCGATTGCCGAGCGTATCGCCACCGCAAACCTTGACCCCAATGCGGTAAGTATCGTGATTCGTCCCATCGGCGAGCCGTCTTTGGTGAGTTTTAACGCCAACACGCCCAGAATGCCAGCATCCACGCAAAAGGTGATTCCTACTTTTATCGCTTTGGAGACGCTTGGCAAAGATTTTATTTGGCAAACCAAACTCTATCAACAAGGCTTTGTGTGGAAAGACACGCTGTACGGCAATATCATCATCAAAGCGTCAGGCGACCCAAAACTTGGGGCAGAGCGATTGGCAGATTTGTTAAAAATGGTCAAAAATTTGGGCATCAATCACGTTGATGGCGATGTGGTGATTGATAATCGCTTGTTTCACAATGTGCAATTTGACAATCAAGCCTTTGATAATAAAGGCTTACGCCCTTATAACGCTTCGCCAAATGGACTGTTGTTGAATTTTGGCACAATTAACATTCAGCTTAAAAAACAACAAAATGCTGATAAACAAACGGTTTTTGCGGTGCAATCTTCGCCAAATTTATCGCAATTTTCGCCACAAAATTTTGTCAATACTGATAAAAAACCTTGTCCAAGCAATCAAAAAGATTTGCCCATTGATTTGAGCGTTGATACTTTGACATTTCACGAAAATTTGTCCGATAAATGTCAAGATGGCGAATATTGGCTAAGCTATCCCAATGCGGACGAGTATATTTATCGCTTTGTCAGTGCCGAATGGCAAAAAATCATGCCTGATTTTACAGGTAAAATTATTTTTCCAGAACATATCACCCCACCCAAAAAATGGCAGTTTTGGCGGTACAAATTTGCTCCAAAATTGTTGGGTTATATCAACTCTGCCCCACTTGATGAACAAATCCGTGATATCAACCATTATTCTAACAATGTGATGACCGAGCAAGTCGCTTTGTCATTGCCGATTTATGCCGACAAACAGGCGGTGAGTGATTATCCAAAGACGTTTGATTTTATCAAAAACTGGTGGCAAAAAAACCTAAAAACATCTACCCCACCGACCATAAGCCGAGCATCTGGGCTGTGTCGTGATTGTTTGATTTTGCCAAATAGTATGGCGGATTTTTTGGGTTTTGCCTTTGTGCATAAAGATTTTGACACCTTTAAACAATCGTTAAGCGTGGCTGGCGAAACAGGCACGATGAAAGATTTACGCTATAGGCAAAAGTCCAATTCTGCCATCGGCAAGGCGTGGATAAAAACAGGGACATTGGAAAATGTTACCAGTATGGCAGGCTACGTGCAGGGGGATTCTGGACGGTGGTATGTGGTGGTGGGTATGATAAATTCGCCAAAAGTCATGTACGACCCAAAAGCCAAAGCGATTTTAGATGAAATGTTGGATTGGACGGCGAAGCAATAATCCGTTTAATTTTTACTCCAATCATTAGACCTCTTTCCAAACTAACCCAACTCGAAATTATAAATGGCACAAATCAAATTAACCCTTAAGCCAAAGCGTTTTCTGCGATTACGATAACGACAGGCTAGGATTTTAAAACGTTTGATTTTGCCGATAACATGTTCATTGGTTACCCGTTCAGAAGCTAATTCTCGATTGGCTTGTTTGTCAACTTTAGATAGTGGATTAAGCTTGGTTTTCTTTTTTGGGAATTTGCTATTGGCATGGTGTTTGTGTATGCCTTGATAGCCCGAATCTACTTGGATTAAGATACTAGGCTTTATACGCATTTTTGAGTATTGGTAAAGTTTAAAGTCATGGGTTTTACCTTTGCTAAAATGGGTACAAAGTATTTTTTTGCTGTTTTTATCGACAACGATTTGTGCTTTTAAGGTGTGGTGTTTCTTTTTACCTGAGTATTGCCTGCGTTGCTTTTTTGGGTCGCTCACAAGGTACTTCGGTTGCGTCTATCAGTACGGTTTCAAGGTTTGGGTCTTGCCATAAAGCCTTTTTGCTAGGTAGGGCAAAGTCTTTGTGGGCTATCAGTATGCTTTCTACCCATTTGATGGTTTTACAGACAGCACTTTCACTGATACCAAAGTCTTGCCCTAGGTGAAATTGGGTGCGATATTCTCGGTAGTAACTCAAAGTCAGCATGAGCTTGTTTTCTAGGCTGATTTCATTTTTCCTGCCACCTTTTTTGTGTTGTTCGTTGTATGCTTCTTGTAGTATGGTGAGCATATGAGTATAGGTACTTCTTTGGATGCCAAAGTAGCGTTTAAATTGTGCGTCACTGAGTTTTTCTGCTTGTTCGGGTATCATGCTTTTGCTGTTTTTTCTAAAAATCAGTATTATACCAAATCACTATTAAGGTTTGGAAAGAGGTCTATTATCAAATTTATCAAACTTTTGGTTTAAATATTCATTTTTAACAAAACCTTTTAATTCTTTATTGGTCAATTGTAGCTCAATAAATCCATCAGCATAAGGTGCAATTTCATAGACATTGTAGGCAAAAGTGATACCTTGTGGGGTCAAATAAAAATTATCAGTAATGTCAAAACCAAAAAATGCCAAATGATGTGCAATTTCTTCATCGGTCATTTTTTCGTCATTTTTTAGATAATTAATAAACTTTTGCTTAAGCATGGCGGTTAATTTCGCCTTGTCGTTAGGCGAAATATGAATATCGTCAAGTTTTAACTCTTTTTGTTTTTGCATATCAAAGACATAAAATGCTCTTGCTGGTATGCCGTGAGGCCCGCCATTATATTCAAAATCATCTCGGCTGATTTGCACTAGATTTGCTGATGTGGCAATGAGTTTTAGTGTAGATGAGCGTTCGTATTGATTGAGTTTGGTGTTTTCTTTGTCTTGCAATTCTTCATAGACGTACTCGGCATCTTCGTCATAGCTTTGCTTGAGTTCTTTTTTGCCTTTGGCATCGTTATAATCGCCATTGACGACTTTATCAATGAACGGATAGTTGGTTTTGATAAGTTCAATATCCACACGCATACATTGTTTTTCAGTGTACCATTCTTTATCTTCTTCTGGTGCTGTGTTTATACGCTGTTGGCACAAGTCGGTGACTTTTTTGGGGATTTGGTAGTCAAATTTATGGGTGCTAAATTGAAATTCGGCAGGTTTGGCAAGGGCGATAGAGCTTAGGCTTGCGATACTTGCGACAAGGGCTGTGATAATAATTTTTTTCATAAATCATTCCGCTGATTGTGGTTAAAACGGATAAAATCAAAAATTAACGGCTAATCACCCCAAAAAATGACGGCGAGCCAAGACTGATAGAAAATCCACTTTTATTATCCAAGAAATAATAAGTCGTCCCACCATCCGCACAGTCAAACTGTAAGGTGCGGTAGCTTGCTTTTGTCAATTTTTTTAACATGGCTTTGGCGTTGGTGATGTCGGCTTTATCGTAGCTATCATCACCTTCAGCATAGCTAGTCGCTTCATTGATAAAGGCGGTGACATCGGCTTTGACAGCTTTTTGGGTTTGGGTTTTGTAGTGATAGCCAAAACTTGAGCCACATTCTTTTTTGGCGTTGCTAAGGTCGGCTGATTGTTCTTGGTAAAGTTTGATGGTTTCGCCTGTGCTATCGTGCCAAGTCCCTGCGTAGGTTTCAGTATTTTTGGCAAAAGTTGGTTGGACAAATGTGGCGAGTAACATAGCAGTGATAATGAGTTTTTTCATAATATTTTCCTGTTAATTATTTATTAATCAAAATTTGTTTGCTTTTATTTAAAATAAAACCATGCTTTTGATTATTCGCTATACATTTTATACCATCGCCTGCAATTGCCGTACACGTCCAGCCATTGCCTTTGACCGTTTGCCCTACTTTGAGCAATTTGCTACCATCAACACCGATATAAGTATCGCCTGCACATTCAATTTCAGCTTTGCCTGTTTTGGCATTTAAAGCAAAGTTTTGCCCCCAGTCTAGCTCGCACTCTTCGGTTGGCTTATAGTGGTGCTTCACATAATCGCCTTTGATAGAGCAACCGACAAAAATAGGTTCGTCAGAATCTACCGAACAGCCGACTGCGTAGCCTTTTGAGTGAAAATGTTGGTATTCAGCGTGAGCGACATTGGCAAATGCAAAGACATTGCTTGTAGCCAGTAAAGTTAAAATTAATTTTTTCATGGGATTGTTTCTGTTTAAGTTAAAAAATTATTGATAAAGCGATTTATCTTTTACCAAATTAGTCGCATTACATTCTTTTACCAATTTTTTGCTGTATTTGGCACGGCTTTGAGCTGTTGGATTAAACTCTAGCACCAAATCATTATCTTGCATGAGTTTAATGGTTTTGGCATTGGCAAGTTTGTTAATCCACGCATTCCAATTGGCTTTTGGCGTTGTGCCAATATCAGCGTTAATCGTGTAATGTTTTGGGTCTTGGTCAAACAAAAAATACACATTTGGCAAGCTTAAATCATACGCATCGCCATCATGCCCATCGACATAAATGCCCAAGTCATGACCCAATCCACCGCTAACATCACACGACAGCAACAGATATTGATTAACCGTGCCTACGCTGTACTCTTGAACGCCTTGAGCGAAGCTACTGCTCCATTTGTCTTGTATAATGGTTTTTGGCTTGGCAAATGTGGGTTGCACCAAAGTGGCAAGCAATAGAGCGGTTAAAGCAAATTTTGTTAAAGAAATTTTTTTCATAAAATTACTCCTGTGTTTGTCGTTTCTCTAAATCTTTTTGTATCTCTTCTAAAATCACTGGCAACTCTTTGAGATACTCTTGATATTGGCAAGCTATTGGGTGTTCGTTTTTGCAACCACGTTTTGCCCAATATTGTGCTTGCTCGGCATTATAAATGCGTTCATTGACATCAAGTGTCGCCAATCTGCCCATATACGCTTGCACAAGAAAATTTTGAGCATCCACAAGACCGCCTTCGGCTGATTTTTTAATCAATTCAAAGCCTTTCTTTCTATCGTCTGGGTTGCCAAGATAATAATAAATCGTCCCAAGTGTAAACTGTGCAGGTAAAAAGTTTTCATTGGATAATTGCTCTAGGGTGGTCATAGCGGTTTTGTTGTCTTGGTCGCTATTTAATACCAAATTGAGTTTTGCTGACGGTACGGTTTTGCTCGCCTGTGTCCACAACTCAATCGCCTTTTTAGGGTCTGACTTTACATTTTCATTACCAGTAAGATACATACCTGCCAAATTATTTTTGGCATTATTATTGCCTTGTTCGGCGGATTTGCTGTACCAATCAAAGGCTTGTTTGGTATCTTTTTTTACTTGAATACCCAAATCATACATTTTGCCAATTTGAAATTGAGCGACCGCATCGCCTGTTTTGGCTTTGGCAAGCGTTTGTTCAAAATTAATGGTTTTGAGATATTCACGGCTGTTTTGCGGTGTTTCTGCATAGGCGTTAAATGTGCCGTATGGCGTGGTAAAGTGGTCGTATTTGGACGATTTGATTAGCTCCATTTCGCTTGGCGTGGGCGTTACTGTTTTGGCAATGGTGGGTTGTACCAAAGTGGCAAGTAGAAGGGCGGTTAAAAGGGGTTTTTTCATAAAATCTCCTTTTGTTTAAAATTTGATAAAAACGGATAAAATCACAATTTATCCGTTTTTTTAATAGACCTCTTTCCAAACTAACCCAACTCGAAATTATAAATGGCACAAATCAAATTAACCCTTAAGCCAAAGCGTTTTCTGCGATTACGATAACGACAGGCTAGGATTTTAAAACGTTTGATTTTGCCGATAACATGTTCATTGGTTACCCGTTCAGAAGCTAATTCTCGATTGGCTTGTTTGTCAACTTTAGATAGTGGATTAAGCTTGGTTTTCTTTTTTGGGAATTTGCTATTGGCATGGTGTTTGTGTATGCCTTGATAGCCCGAATCTACTTGGATTAAGATACTAGGCTTTATACGCATTTTTGAGTATTGGTAAAGTTTAAAGTCATGGGTTTTACCTTTGCTAAAATGGGTACAAAGTATTTTTTTGCTGTTTTTATCGACAACGATTTGTGCTTTTAAGGTGTGGTGTTTCTTTTTACCTGAGTATTGCCTGCGTTGCTTTTTTTGGGTCGCTCACAAGGTACTTCGGTTGCGTCTATCAGTACGGTTTCAAGGTTTGGGTCTTGCCATAAAGCCTTTTTGCTAGGTAGGGCAAAGTCTTTGTGGGCTATCAGTATGCTTTCTACCCATTTGATGGTTTTACAGACAGCACTTTCACTGATACCAAAGTCTTGCCCTAGGTGAAATTGGGTGCGATATTCTCGGTAGTAACTCAAAGTCAGCATGAGCTTGTTTTCTAGGCTGATTTCATTTTTCCTGCCACCTTTTTTGTGTTGTTCGTTGTATGCTTCTTGTAGTATGGTGAGCATATGAGTATAGGTACTTCTTTGGATGCCAAAGTAGCGTTTAAATTGTGCGTCACTGAGTTTTTCTGCTTGTTCGGGTATCATGCTTTTGCTGTTTTTTCTAAAAATCAGTATTATACCAAATCACTATTAAGGTTTGGAAAGAGGTCTAATGTTAAAAGTTAAAACTTAATCAATCTCAGTTGTATCGCCATATTGCCCAATGATTTCACAATTGGTCGCTTCGGCTTGGCATTTGGCAAGTAATTGTTTAAATTCAGGTTGCTGTTGTGAAAATAAATGGTATTTATCTTCACGAGTTGTCCAATATACAGCGTATTGACCGTTGCTTTTTTGACCACGCAAAATCGCAATTAAATTTTCGCCCAAATTTTCGGTTTTTTTGACGACTTGGCAATCACTTTTTTTGCCGTATTTTTTGATGATTTTTCTTACAACATCATGATTATAACTTTGGGTGTTTAGATGATTGGTTTTGTCAAGGCAAGACGCAAGGGCAAAATCCTCCATGCCCCATGTCATGGATTGGTTGAAACTTGCATCGTCCCATGAATAAGAAGCCACACCCACCACACCTGTGCTAGGGCTTAACGCCACCGCAATATCGCTTTGCCCCCGCAAAACGGTCGGGTCGGGTTCAGGAGAAGGGGTGTAACCACCACTATCAGCGGTACAGACTTTCTCAAATATCGCATCCATTTTGCCAGTTACGAAGTTGGGTATGCCACATAAATTGCCACCCATATCTATACCACGGTCTTGACAAGTACAACCTGCCATAGCCGATTGACTGACCGCCAATCCACCAAACGCACCGATAGCCAATAGGCTTGATAACGCAAATTGTGTGAAAGAAGGTTTTTTCATGGGATTGCTTCTGCTTGTTAAAAAAATGGTTGTAGCTTGGGCAAAAAATAACACCCAATATTTTAAAATGAATTTTATTTGATAAATGTTTTATCATTCATTTATTATAGACCTTTAATATATTGGTTACAACCAATTATCAGTGTATTTTAACAAACAAAACTTGACACTTAACAATGTTTACCATTTATCTAATAAATTGTGAAATTTAAGTTTATTTTTATCAAAACAAATTAATGAGGTCTTTATGAAAAAACTTGCCACATTGCCTGTCATCATCGCTACCGCCTTGACAATCACAGCGTGTAATAATGATAACAACAGCCATAACAGCAACGCCAACAACAACCCAACTAACCCAACAACTAACCCAACAACTAACCCAACAACTAACCCAACAACTAACCCAACAACTAACCCAACAACTAACCCAACAACTAACCCAACAACTAACCCAACAACTAACCCAACAACGAATCCAACAACGAATCCAACAACGAATCCAACAACGAATCCAACAACGAATCCAACAACGAATCCAACAACGAATCCAAATAATGCAACCCAAACAGGCATATACCAACTGGACGCAATGCCACAAACAAAAGACCAATATATCCAACAAGCCAACGACCGAGCCAAACAAGGCTATGCCATCGTAACACCTACGACCGAAGGTATGCTAAGCTACAAGCCAAATACCGCCGTTGGCATTGAATATAAAGCGTTGGACGCAAATACCAATGACATTAATGTACTCAATGACATGGGAAAACAAGGCTATTTGTTTAAATCGCCAAGTTATGACAACGATTTTAAACTGTTTGATTTGTACATGAAAAATACCAGCAGTCCAAAAACTTATGAATACCAAGCCTTCAGCATGAATGACGACTTTTTGACCCAAGCCAACGAAGCAGGCAAAAACAGCTGGCGTTATCTCACCATGTTGATGATTCCTAATCCACAACATTTGTATGTAAAAGACGGCTCTAACGTCAATTATCAATACGCCACCGAGCCTGATTTGAATAGTATCGAGAAACTGCGTGAACAAATTACCAATCGTGCTAAAGACGGCTGGGTGTATCGTGGTGGTATGGTGGTTGGTACAACACATTCGCAAGTGTTTGAAAAAGCGTCTAACCAATCCCAAGCGATTAGCTGTGACGTAGTGGATATGCCAAATGACAAAGTAGATATTAATGTGATGAATGATTATGCAAAAAAAGGATATCTGTCTTTGGGTAAACAAACAGCCGTTACAAATACAGGCATGCAATCCACTGAAATATTTTGTAGTGGCTTAAATAATGTGATTTGGCAACTATCAGGTGCGATGTTGCCATAAACACCAAAAAGTTCATAACATTATCAAAACCCACTTGGTGTTATCCTTGCCAAAATTTGTTATAATAGCTCTTAAATTTTAACAATTAAGAAAAAATATGACAAATTCAAACGCTTTTAATTTATCTGATATCAAAAACCCTGCCGATACCAAAGTGATTGTCGGTATGTCTGGCGGGGTTGATAGCTCCGTTTCCGCAGTTTTGCTCAAAAATATGGGCTTCAACGTAGAAGGCTTGTTCATGAAAAACTGGGAAGAAGATGACGGCACAGAATATTGCACCGCCATCACCGACCTAGCCGATGCCCAAGCCGTAGCCGACAAAATCGGCATAAAACTGCACACAGCAAATTTTGCAATGGAATATTGGGACAGAGTTTTTGAGCATTTTTTGGCAGAATACCAAGCAGGTCGCACGCCAAATCCCGATATTTTGTGTAATAAAGAAGTCAAATTTAAAGCCTTTTTGGATTATGCTTTGACATTGGGGGCGGATTATATCGCCACAGGGCATTATACACGGCGTGGATTTACCGATGAAAACGGCAAGGCGGAACTTTTGCGTGGTTTGGATAACAACAAAGACCAAAGTTATTTTTTGCACGCTGTTAGTGGCGATAAAATCGCCAAAACGCTCTTCCCTGTTGGCGAATTGGAAAAACCCGAAGTCCGAAAAATCGCTGAAGAATACGACCTTGCAACCGCTAAAAAGAAAGACTCAACAGGCATTTGTTTTATCGGTGAAAGACGCTTTAAAGACTTTTTGCAACAATATTTACCTGCCAAAAAAGGTGATATCTACACCGATGACGGCATAAAAATCGGCACGCATGACGGCTTGATGTATTACACACTTGGGCAACGTGGTGGAATCGGCATTGGTGGCGTGAAAAATCGCCCAGAAGAGCCTTGGTTTGTGCTATATAAAGACCTTGAACAAAACCGCTTAATCGTGGGACAAGGACACGAACATTCTATGCTACAATCAACCGAATTGACCGCCTATAAATTGGATTGGATTGTAAATCCGCCGAGTGAAATTTTTAGCGAAAATGGGCTAAAATGCACCGCCAAAACTCGCTATCGTCAGCCAGACCAGGCTTGTACGGTGTATGCGATTGATAATGGCGAAAAGGTAAAAGTCGTATTTGACGAACCACAAAGAGCCGTTACGCAAGGGCAATCGTGTGTGTTTTATATTGATGACGTTTGTCTTGGTGGTGGGGTGATTGATAGCATTAATGCACCAACGCATTTATAAAAGATTAAAGCACATGAACGCACCGCATATTTTACTGATTGAAGACGACCCAGCGATTGCCAGTACCTTACAATTTGCCTTAGAACGTGAAAATTGGCAAACCACATGGCTTGAAACCGCCAATCAAGTCGTTCCTTTTTTGCAAAAAACCGAACAATTATCAGCCATTATCATGGACGTGGGTTTGCCTGATGGTGATGGTTTTAGCCTTTGCCAAAAAGTGCGATTTGGTGAATATCATAATCATGTGCCAATCCTTTTTTTGACCGCTCGTGATGATGAGTTGGATAAAATCATTGGGCTAGAAATGGGTGCGGATGACTATATTACCAAGCCTTTTAGCCCAAGAGAAATCATCGCTCGTATCAAAGCAATTTTACGCCGAGAAGAAATTTACCAACAAAAATCTATTAATAATGAATTAGATAAACATTTGGATAAAAAAATTGTCAATTTATGTCAAGATTTTGACAAAAATTTGGCGTGCGGACATTGGCAATACCAAGATACCATTTATCAATTAATATTAAATAATCATATTTTACCATTAAGTAAAACTGAACTGTCAATCATGCTAACTTTGATAGAACGACCCAATCATATTTTTAGCCGTGAACAGATTTTAGCCAATATCAGCGATTTTCCAGAACATCGCCTAGCTCGCACCATCGACAGCCATATCAAAACTTTACGCCAAAAAATTGCCGAAATTTCGCCCCATGTTGAGATAATCATTACCCATCGTGGCTTGGGCTATAGTTTGCAATGATGTTTGTTTGATGAATTTTTGCAAAATTTCTGTTATAATCGTGCGTTCTTACAATCAATCAATTTAACAAACCTATGAAATTTACCTTACACAAAACCGATAAAACTTCTCGTGCCAGACGTGGTACGGTTCATCTCGCTCATGGCGACGTGCAAACCCCAGCTTTTATGCCTGTCGGCACGTATGGTACGGTCAAAGGTATGTTGCCACGAGATATCCATGAGATTGGTGCGGATATTATTTTGGGCAATACCTTTCATCTATGGCTACGTCCGACCACGGCAGTGATTGACACCTTTGGCGGATTGCATGATTTTATCGGTTGGAACAAGCCGATTCTGACCGATTCTGGCGGATTTCAAGTGTTTAGCCTTGGGGCAATGCGAAAAATCAAAGAAGAAGGTGTGTATTTTCGCTCACCTATTGATGGTGCAAAAGTGTTTTTGTCACCAGAAATTTCTATGCAAATCCAAAAATCGCTTAATTCCGACATCGTTATGCAGTTTGACGAATGTACGCCCTACCCTGCCACCCATATTGAAGCGGACAAATCACTTGAATTGTCTTTGCGTTGGGGCAAACGTTGCCTTGATGAACATCAAAAATTAGGCAACAAAAATGCGTTATTTGGCATTATTCAAGGTAGTATGTATGCCGATTTACGCCAAAAATCATTGGAAGGCTTGTTAAATATTGGCTTTGACGGCTATGCGATTGGCGGATTGTCCGTTGGCGAACCCAAAGAAGAGATGATAAAAGTCTTGGACTACCTGCCAGACGATATGCCCCATGACAAGCCAAGATATTTGATGGGCGTTGGCAAACCTGAAGACATCGTGGAAGCGGTTCGCCGTGGTGTGGATATGTTTGACTGCGTCATGCCAACTCGTAACGCTCGTAATGGGCATTTGTTTGTCAGTACAGGCGTGGTAAAAATCAAAAACGCAAGCCACCGTTTTGACGAAAATCCGCTAGATGAAGAATGTGATTGTTATACTTGTAAAAATTTTAGCCGTGCTTATCTGCACCATTTGCACAAATGTGGCGAAATGCTATCGGCACAACTGGCGACCATTCACAATTTACGCTATTATCAAAACCTCATGCAACACATTCGTACCGCGATTGAAAATGATAATTTTGACGAATTTGTCAAAACCTTTTATCAAAAACAAGGGCGAGACGTGCCAGCGGTTGAGTTAAAATAGCTAAAACTTGTATTTATAAACTTAACTGCAATGCTTTGCCTTGCAACATAATCGGCTCAAAATGCGATAAAATATAGCTTTTATCGCAATTCTCAACAGCCCTACTCCAGTTCGGCTTTTTGTCTTTGTCCACAATTAACGCTCGCACTCCTTCACGAAAATCGGCATAATAACAGCAATGCACCGCCACGTTAAATTCTAATTGCAAAATCTCGGCAAGCGACAGCATTTTTGCTTTGACAAAAAATTCATAGGTCAAATGTGCGGTAACAGGACAGCCATACTCATAAGTGTCAATCGCTTGGGTAAACCACTCGTCATCAGCAAATTGTTGTCGCAACGCTGGATTTTTTAACGCCTTATCAATGTCTAACATATCACCTTGATTGACGATAGTTTGAATGGTTTGCCAATGCTTGATAACTTTGCTATCGGCTAAATGTGTGAGCGTGTGCAGTTGGCTCAAGGCGTGGCTGACAATGGCATGAGCGGTTTTTTGGCTGTGCCAATCGGCATTTAACAAGCTGTCAATGGCGTTTTGTCTGTCTTCACTTTTCATGGCAAATTCGGCTAAATTTAACAACAATGCGTCTTTGGCATTGCCATTTGCCCCTGTCAAACCAAAAAACAAGCCAACTTGGGCGGGCATTTTTTGTAAAAACCAACTGCCTGTCGCATCAGGAAATAAACCAATGTTGATTTCTGGCATAGCAAAGCGTGTCGTTTCGGTAACGATACGATGACTACAAGTCGCCACCAAACCCAAGCCACCGCCCATCACAATGCCAGTCGCCCAAGCGATAATCGGCTTTGGATAAGTCGCCATGTAGTGATTAAGCTGATATTCATGGCGAAAAAAAGTGGTAAAATAATTTGGCTCGTCCATGATAATGCTCGCATTATCGACGATAATCGGCTGAGTTATCATGGCTTCGTACAGTTTTCGGATATTGCCACCTGCACAAAATGCCTTTTCGCCTGTGCTTTGTAAAAATACGGCGACAATTTGGCTATCGTTTTGCCATTGTTTTAAGGTTTGGAAAATGGCTTGACACATCTCAAGACTGGCAGAATTTAAGGCTTTAGGTTCGTTTAGGGTAATCACGCCCAATATTTTGCCGTCTTTTGTGGATAATTTTTCAAATAATACTTTATCAAAGTCTGTATCATCATAATTGACAAGCTGATTTTTGGTTGTATTCGCTGATATCATGTGGTTTTTTATCCTTTATTGTCTGTCTGATAAGCTAAATATCATAACTCAAATTTTTATCTAAAAAAAGCGTGTTTTTTAAATAAGCCAAACTAACGATATAAAATGCTACACACATTGAACCAAATGCTTTAAAAAACACTATATTCATAAAAAAAATAGTTATCACTTTTACATTTATTTTTGTGATTTTTCAAAAAAAAATGATTGCAAAATATTTTTTTTTGTTTAATACTAATCCGATAAGTTAAAGTTTGCAAATTTTTGTAAATTTGCGTAACGTTAATCAAATTTTTAAACATTTTTCCTTTTTAAAGACTTCGGGAGGAAGTATGGATTTAGAAACGCTGGTGGGTAAAATTAACGATGTGATATGGAGTCCTGTCTTTATCGCTATTTGTTTGGGCGTTGGGCTGTGGTTCTCGCTTCGTGGGCGATTTTTACAAGTCCGCCATTTTGGTAACATGATTCGCCTGTTAATGGACGGCAAAAGCACCGACCAAGGCGTATCATCGTTTCAAGCCTTAGCCATGTCGCTGGCTGGGCGTGTGGGCACAGGGAATATCGCAGGGGTCGCGACTGCTATCACCTTTGGTGGTCCAGGTGCGTTGTTTTGGATGTGGATGGTGGCGTTTTTGGGTGCAAGTACTGCATTTGTAGAATCTACCCTTGCCCAAATTTACAAAGAAAAAGACGAGAACGGCTTTTTTATTGGTGGTCCTGCGTATTATTTTGAAAAAGGTTTGGGACAAAAATGGTATGGCTTGTTGTTTGCCATTTCGATGTTTATCTCCTCAGGTCTGTTATTACCTGGCGTACAAGCCAACTCGATTGCCTCTGCAATGACTAATTCATTTGGTATGCCATCAACAGTTACCGCAGCCATTTTGGCGATTTTGATTGGTTTTATCATTTTTGGTGGGGTAAAACGTATTGCTGCGGCGGCTGAATTGATTGTGCCGTTTATGGCGTTAGCGTATATCATTGTTGCTTTAGTTATTATTATTTTACACATCAGTCAATTGCCTGATATTTTAGGCTTGGTTTTCCGTTCTGCATTTGGCTTGGAAGCAGGTTTTGGTGCGGTTTTAGGGTTGGCAATTCAATGGGGTGTTAAACGTGGTTTATACTCTAACGAAGCAGGTCAAGGTACAGGCCTACACCCATCGGCAGCCGCTGACGTGTCGCACCCAGCCAAACAAGGCTTGGTACAAGCGTTCTCTGTTTATGTTGATACCTTATTTGTCTGTTCGGCGACAGGTTTTATGTTGTTAATCACAGGCTTTTACAACGTACAAGACCCTAGCAAGCCTGACTCTTATTTATATCAAGGCGTAAAAGGCGTAGCGGCAGGACCAGGCTATGTGCAAACTGCAATGGAAAACATCATGCCGGGCTTTGGCTCTATCTTTGTGGCAATTGCGTTGTTTTTCTTTGCTTTCACCACGATTATGGCTTACTACTACTATGCTGAAACCAATATCCGCTATTTACAACGCACCTTAAAAATGGACTGGGCAATTCCTGTGTTAAAAATCATCTTTTTGGCGGTTGTTGTGTATGGTACGGTGAAAACGGCTAATTTGGCGTGGGCGTTGGGCGATGCAGGTGCTGGCTTAACAGCTTGGTTAAACATTTTGGGTATTTTATTTTTACAAAAACACGCTTTTAATGCGTTAAAAGATTATGAAAATCAAGTCAAAGCAGGCAAAGACCCAATTTATGATGCAAAAGCCAATGGCGTAAACAATGCCCCAATTTGGGACGAAATCGGCGAAAAATATCGCAAAGATGAAATTGAACACCCAAATAAAACGCATTTTGTGCCTTAATTTTCAACTATTTTTAACAAAAACAGTTGTAAAAAAAAACGCTATTTTGACAATGGCGTTTTTTTTATTAAGCTTCATCACCATTCAAATATTTATGCAAAAAATCAATTAGCAAGCGAATTTTTGAGCTTAAAAACGCCCGACTCATATACACAGCGTACAATGGCACAGCATTATGATGCCCGCCGCGAAAAATCTCGCTCATTTTTGCAATAAATCCCTTCATTAACTTCTTACACTGGGTGCAACACCCTTTCATTTGTGGCTTAGGTAGGGTCAGATAATTTCTTTTGTATTCCTACCTAACAACCAAATAATTCACAAACCCCATATCGTCCACGCAGCTGACCGCACGAAAGCCCAATGTATCAGCTATTCTGCCCCTTAACCGCCAAATTTCACTGTCATACTCATTTTCATCACCAAAATATTCACCCCTAAAACGAGGGATAAGATGAGGTAGAATTTCATGAGTGTTGTGTTGGTAGGCAACAGCAAAGGTGATTTGTTTGGCAAGGGCGTCATCGTCTATTTTAAGCTCTTTTTTGATGACTTCTACCGCTTTATCCCCAACCAAATCTTGATTGTTAGCGATTTCTTTGATGGGTATGCGGTAGCTGTGCAAATATTCGCCATAACGCTTGGCAATTTCCTTGTCTTGTGTGGCACAAATACCATCATAGCGATTGGCAGACCGAGTGCATCCGATAAACAAGCTACCGTTTTTGATTTTGACTTTGGTTTTATTAAAACTGCCGTGATATAGGGTAAGATAGTTCATTGTAAGATTTTTTGGTTAATTTGTCTCATTATAGCAGGATAAAAAGCCAAAAACAAAGCACCCCAAACTTTACGCTTGGGGTGCTTTTTGTCCTACTTGGCTACTGCAAAAACTTGATAATCTCCACCAGTTTATCCTCGATGTGACGAACGACGAGCTTTTCGACTTGGCTTTGTTTGTCAAAATTAAGGTTGATTTGATGTTCCGCTAATTTTTCTTTGATGAGCTTAAAGTAGATGTCAATCATCGTGGTGTCGGTTGGTTCTTGGATTGTTTCATCTTGCTTAGTGCTTGCCCGAGCAATCAAGGCGTATTTCTTTAAGCAAACATTCAATTCATCAAGGTTCTGGATTTCAAAGTTTTCAATGACTTCATTACACTCATCGTCTTCCCAAACCGTCAAAAACACCTGCTTGTCAGTAACTTTGCCAATAATCAAATAACAATTGACACCCCGAAACCAAAGCACGCCATCGTCCATCTCGCAGTCAAAATCTACCACACCATACTCTTGGATAAAATTTGAAACCGTTTGAATATCTAACATCGCATTTACCTTTAACTTGTTAATTTATAAGGCACATACTGCCGTACTCATAGAGCGTAGTCCAGTCTTTTTGCAATGAATTTTCACTTTTTAAAACTTAACCAAAATATTATCCTCATAGCCAATTTGTGCGTTAATGCGAGCATTGACAACAATCCGCTCAAAGCCCCCAACTCTTTGCCAAGTCGGTGGCTCGTACTGCTCTACATAAGCCATATAATCCATCAACTCGCTTTTGGTGGAGCTAAAAAAGATAAAGGGTGGACTCACAAACTGCATAAGCCTTAAAAACTTCGTCATACCAAAATAGCCGTGCTTGGCATAAGCCCCCTGTGCGGTGCATAGATAAGGTGGGTCAAGTAGAAGCAAGCAATTTGGCGTATCTTGGTATTTTTGTAACAGCTTTTCAAAATCTAGGCATTCAATGATAAGACCTTCCAGATAGCCATCTGCATTTGGATAATCAGTTTTGACAATGCGGTTGTAAAAGGTACTTTCGGCTAAAAATTCGTCCAAATTAGCAACTTGACGACCGCTAAACAATAGCCAACCTGCCAAGGTTTGCACATCAACAAACGTCCCGTTGTCAGCACTTTTACGGATATGGTCTAGGACTTTGGTTTTGGCGGTAGACGATAGTTTGATATTTCTTGGCTCGTCTTTTAAGATTTCAAACAGCTCTTGGCGTAAGCGATTGGTGGCGGGAATATGAGCCAAACGCTCGACATAGCCATCAAAGTCGTTATAAATAACAGTCGCCTTTGGCAAGATACGCTTGGCATTGTGAGCAAGTAGCCCAGAACCGCCAAAGACATCAAGCACGGTCAAGCCCTCTCCATCATTTGAGACATTGTCTTTTAAGATTTTTTCAAAGTGCCTTAAAAACATTCGCTTTTGCCCTGTAAATGGCAAAGGGGCGGTTTTGTGGTGTTTGGTAGAAAGTGAATTGAGTGTCATAAACTTATCCTTTTAAAGTTAAAGGCGTTCAGGACACTCAAAGCGTTTGGATTATTGGGATTTGGGTTAGGTTAGGAATAAAAAGCTGTCATCAAGTGGCTTGCGATAAACTGTGCAACTTGCGGACAGACGGCGTTTCCCGCAGCCCTAGCTTCACAAGCGTTGGTCTCATCCAATCCTTTGCAAAGCCCATCATTGATAGTCGTTCGCTCCCTGACAGCCATCTGATGCCGTCCGTTTGGCACAGCGACGATATCGGCACAATTGATGTTGATGGCGGATGAGCCGACCCCTGCCAGTAGCGTATGGTGTGCGTCCGCCCAGCACGATTGCGATTCAGTCTTGCCACAAATGCGTTCCACTGACCCCAAGTCAGCCATAAACTCAGCTGGTGGGTATGCTCCCAAACCTGCGACCAAGAATACCCTACGGCGTTTTTGGGGGACTCCGAAATAACGGCTGTCCAGCACTCGCCAAAATCCCACATACCCGCATTGGGCAAGCGTTTAAATGACTGTTTGTAGGTCTTTGCCATCGTTGGAATTGATGAGACCTGTGACATTTTCAAGCACGACAAATCTTGGCTTAATTGCTTGGATAATACCGACAGCGTCAAAGAACAAGCCTGTGCGTTTGCCGTTAAGTCCTGCTCGTTTTCCTGCCATTGACACATCTTGGCAGGGGAAACCACCGATGATGACATCAACGGCTCCGCCATTTGGCAAGGCTTGGAGTTTGGGCAAACAGGTTTGGACATCGTCAAACTGGGTGGCGTGTGGGAAACGGTCTGATAAAACCGCTCGGCAAATGGGGTCAATTTCCACTTGCCAGCTGGTTGAAAAACCTGCCCACTCAAATCCCAAGTCAAATCCGCCAATGCCAGCAAAGAGACTGCCGACACTGGGTTTGGATTTTGGGGATTGTTTGGTATTAGGGGCGGACTGGGTCGATTGGCTTTTGATTTGAATTTTACCTAAGCCAATGGCAAGTAGTTTTTTACAATTTGTGCAACGAAGTTTCATTTTTTGCGTAATCCTATGGATTTTGTGGTAGAATAATACCGCTTAGCTAAGCAGGCGGTTCTTTGGGCTTACGCACTCAACCTGCGTGGCTGGTATGGCAATGCTCCAACATTGTCATACCGACCGTCTTTATCTTTTTTTGCTTAATCTAAATCACTTTACTCTCCTTGCAATCCCTGTAAATACACGGTCTTACTGCCTTTTTTGATGGCGGTCAAAACTTGATTTCTTTGACCGATACCATCTTTTTTAAAGCCAATATGCACCCACGCCCCATCTCCCCTTTCAGGAAACTCCAAAATCAGCTGGTCAAAGGCAATCAAGCCTTTGTCTCGCATTTGCAAAATTTCTTTGGCAAAATCACTTGATATAAAGCCTGTGGCATCACAATCGGCTGCTAAACCAAAACGATGAGCCGATGTGGGGCTACCACCTACCAGCTTATTCACTCTTTCACTGCGATAACAGGAAGTTACGATGATGGCGATGGGCTTTTGGTATTTGTCATTTAAATAAGCACGCACCTTTTCTAATTGTTGGGCGGTATAGATAAGGTTGGCAAGCTCATCGGGGTTTGGCGTGTTATCGATGCCGTGCCGTCTGGCAGTTTCGCTTCTTGTCAGCTCACGGTAGCTAAAATGCGGTGTGATTTGGGTTGGGTAAGCGTTTGTTGGCATTGATTTCTCCTAAATAAAAAATTAGTTATCCAAAATGGATAAATGACGGACAATCTCGGCAAGCTGATTGGGGCTAAACCGAAAGCCTTGATTTGACCCAAAAATGGCGTTATAGCACCACTCAGAACAAAAGAATTTATCTGCGTTTTGTGGTAGTCCCGCCACACAGCCCAACGCCCCTAAAAGGTCATAATCCGAGCCGTGATTTTGTCGGTAATAGCGGGTAATTTGTTCGGGCGAAATGCCGTCAAGGGCGATTAAGTCCCATTTGTCAGGACTTAAGGGCATTATTTTGGTGCGGACACCACCTTCACGCACGCTTGATGAATAGCATTGATAGCGTCCGTCAGGCAAGGCAATGGCAATCTCAGTATGACTGTATTTGCCACGAGTAAAAAAGCGGGTAATGCCATCGCACAGACGGTGAGCGAGCTTATCGCCACGCCCACGGTAACAGGCAAGATAGACTTTATTCATTGGTTACTCCTTGTTCGTAAATGGCTGTCCACCCCTTTGAATAATCGTATTCCAAGGGATTTTGTGCCTGCAACATTGCCAAACGGTGCTTTTCGGCATTGGCAAAGTCAGCTTGTTCAGCTTGCAAAATCGTCATCGCAAGTTCAGTCAAAAGTGGTTTGGTTAATTTGACAAAACTGTTATCCATCGTTTTCCACATCAAATCTGCTGGCAATTCTGGCAAGATTTGCAAGGCTAGGTACTGCGTACGAGAGCTGTCATCAGTATGAAACCATTTGCCCACCGATTTGACATAGACCCCGCCACGAGTGATGGTGTGGCGTTTTTGTTTTATTTGTTCCCAAATGTCGGCTTGGTGTCGTTTTTTGATGGCTTTTGGGTCAATCGGTGCGTCATTAAAAACAAATTTACCATCAATAAAGCGTGTGTCGCCCTTGTGATTTTGGCAATATTGCTGATAATCTTCATCGCTCACAGTAATCAAATTGTCTATATCTATGTTGTATAGAAATAACAAATCGCCATCAATCAACTCAAAACGCCCATCATCATCTATCAAATGAATGTAATACATTAATAACCCTCCACAATCACAAATAAGTCAATATGTTCAGACGCACCACCGTGCATTCTTGATAAGTTGAGCCAGACATTGCTTTTATCGATACCTTGATTGCGAAATGCCCAAGCCACTTCGTGTTCGGCTGCTTCTGATGAAAATTGAGCTGATGAAGTGGTGTTGCTACTTCGCATTGTTTGAGCTTGTACAGATAAGATTTTGTTTGGCATAGCCGTCCATAGAGCAATTGGAATTCTATAGTTGGCAATATTGTGATTTTGATAGCCTACCGCATTGTCATCTCGCCCAAACCACAAATCCCTAAAATGTTTCAAGTGAAAATATTGTCTAATTAAGCCATCAGCGGACACCACCACTTGACCTGTCATCTCTATGTTATTGGTTTCGTCGTCAAATGCTATTGCCCAACCGCTTATGGTGCGATTGAAGTATCGTACGGTTGCCTTGGTTAATGTAGTCGCCAAACTCACATTCCCCGACCCATCAAAATTCACACTGCCAGTTACCGCCCCTGTTAAGGAAATGTTACGGGCGGTTTGAAGTTTAGTGGCAGTGGCAGCATTGCCATTTAAGATCACATTGTTGTTTCTGGTGTCCCACAAAAAAGGACGAGTATCATCCCATTTGCCATTTGGGTCTCCATCTGGTGTTTTAAGCAGATAAAACACATCGCCATCATAACGAAAAAATACCGAACGGTTTCTGTAGAAGTTTTTAATGCGAAAGCCATTGTCTTGAGTTGTGACCACTTCTTGACTAAAAGTCTTGTTACCGTCAATGGTTTGATTATCACGAGTTTTAACAAAATACTCATGCAAATGTCCATAAGCGTGAGAATGTAAGCCTTCTGCATATACAGTCAGTCCTGCCACACGACGGTCTTGGGTATCGTTACCAGCAGGGGTAACAAGTAACTTGGTGTCGTATTTTCCATTACCTAGTGATACTACTTGCATACCACCCTTACAAATACCGCCAACGCAAGCGTCATAAAAAATGTGTTTATTTGGGGTTTTATTATTGATTGACATGCCAACCCACTCATTACCATAATCCAATCGTAAATGCCCCGTCATTGTGTCGCCAGTTTTATTGGTTTTTCCTGCAATATCCTGCAACATAGAATTGGTTGCCCAAATAACACTATTGTTAGTATCATAAAAGACTAGATTTTTATCATTTTGTAATGCAAGTCTATGACCGTGTACGCTATATAGGTTTACCGCGTCAAAATTGATAAGAATTCGGTTTTTATTATCAACTTTGATATTAAGTATTCCATCTTGTGGAAATTCAATCCCTGTGTCATTGTCATTTGCACCCTTAACACCTGAATTTGGAACATAAAGCGTACCTGTCAAGACTCCGCCTGCCTTATCCAATTTGCCATCTTGCAAGGTTTTGCCCTGCAAAGCAGTCAAGGCTTCGCTCTGGCTAGTGCTACTTAGGGTATTGTTGAGTCTTACAATACCTATGGTATTCGTGCTTGCACTTGGTACACCTGTGATGTCGCCCCAAGCATGATTATGGTTGCTTGGTGTAAAAGTGCTAGGCTTGCCATCAATCGCACTCCAACTGTGGCGGTGCTGACTATTGGCTTTTTTAATAAGTTCGGCATTCGTCCAGCTTTGGTAAGCAATGGTCTCGTCTTGATCGGATTTAACCAAGTCATAAAATCGTCTTGTGCCATTATCGTCCTGTAAAAAACGAATACCAAGACCGCCATTTTGGGCAGATTTATAGTTGGGGTTTGCTTCAATAAACCATTGACTACCATCTGACAAGGGGAAATGAAGTTTTGCCCATTCATTATTTGTAATATTTAATCTGCCAGCTAAAATTTGATGACCTTGATTGCCAAGTTTTCTATCATTCAACACCTTACCCTGATTGGCTGTCAAAGCCTGATTGGTTGCCGTACTTGTCAAGGTATCGTTGAGCTGAACAATGCCTTGCGTTGTAGTGCTTGCCTTATCAATCTCGTGGCTATGGGTGTTGGAGATAGCGGTGTTAATACTGGTGGCGGTGATTTTACTTGGCGTGCCAAGAGCAAGGGTGCGAGAGGCTGACAAATCACCACCGCCTGTCAAGCCATTGCCTGCAGTAAATTGTACCGCTTTGTCTGCCTTGGCGTTATTAGCATTTGCAATCGATTGATTGATTTCGCCAATCTGCCTTGCCAGCTCATTTTTTAGCCACAGCGTGCGATTGGCAAGCTGTCTTGGAGCTCTATTGTCAATACCGTTTTCGCCGCCCATCACAGGGTCTGAAGTTTCAAGCTGATAAATACCAGCTTCCCAAGTGCTTGTTTCTCTAAGGTTTGCCATAGTCATTTTTCCAAAAAATTAAGCTGTACCACGGGTGTATCTGCCATCTCGGACAATTTTGCCATTATGCCGAATGCTTGCTTGGGTAAAATCAAGAGCTGACAAGATACAGCGAGCAGGTGCAAAGGCAGATAGGGTTTTACGAAGTAAGTTCGCCTGTTCAAGGGTGATGGGTTCATGGATAATAATGCGATAATACGCCCAGCGGTCAGAATGTCCGTAGTTGTACACACCATCTCGCCTGATAATCTCACCATTATGCCGTTTACCACCAAAACCCTCTTCAAGCGTGGCATTACCAAAGCCAAGCCGCCTGACAATCTCTTTAACTGCCCACGGCGTGCCTTTATAGCGATGTAGGTCATACGCCCCTTTGATGAGATTTCGCCTTGCTTCATCGCTCTCGGCAAGCCAATAACCATCTACCCCTGCCACGCTCATACTCTGTGCCAAAATTGGCAAATGATGGCTGTCCACCAAATCAATCAGCCTTAAAATGAGCTTATCAATAGGCAACTCATCAAGCGATAGCCCCAAATCCGCCAAAGCAACAAATAAAGGCTCTTTGGCAATCACATCAGCATATACCAAATCAGCCATCGGCTTGCCCCACGATGGTAATGTTAATGGCATTGCACATTGCAACGCAGTCAGGGGCGATGGCAGTTAGGCTTGGACTAATCAGATGAACATCATAAACACCAGCTACTTGTAAAGTTTTGGCAATGTTAAGTGGCACAATGTCTTGCCCAAGTCGGCTTTCTGTTTGTTTTTGATAAGTTTTAAACGCATTTTTGGCATTTGCCAAAATTTCATCATGGTTTGCCCCTGTAAAGGCGGTCAGCTCAGCATTTAGGGTAAAATTAACCACTTTTGCAGAATTGACCGTAACCGTATCACATAAAGGGCGTACCTTTTCATCATTTAGAGCTTTACCCACTTCACGAATCAGATTGTCCGAAACTGGCATAGACTTGCCAAGCAAATGCACTGCCACTGTCCCGCCAATCGGTTGCCCCTGACGATCTATGGCATTACCCACATAGACATCAATAATCTCTTGGCTGACCGAACGGGCAAAATACGCATACGCCCCTTTTGAGCCTGCGTTACTAAAACGCTCAAAGGCAAGCATAATCCGCTCTCGGTAGCTGTCGTCATTTTCCACATCCGCCCCATTTTGGCTAATCGTGGTGTTTTTGGCGGACACGGTGATGGTGGGGTGTGGGCGAGTTGCCAGCGTGCTGATTTGCCCCACCGCATAGCCATTGCCAACTGTACCTGTTTGAGTGCAAACAGCAGGCAATGTAATGCTTGGGTGGTTTTGAGTCAGTTGCCCGTTCTCTGTGGTAGCAAAAGCGACATTGCCTGCCAAGATTTGTGTACCTTTGCCAATTTGAATGGTTAAATTGCCAATCTCAGAAGGACTAACACTAAATTCCAAAACAGTATCCGCAGGCTGTGCAGAAAGCCGATTTGTGCCAAAATCCGCCCCAGCGACATCAAGCATTAGCCCTGTAGCGTATGGGATATGTTGCTGACGGTAGGCTTCATTGATCTGTTTTCTAAGCAATAATTCACGAAACGCAAAGGTGTTGATGAGTAGGCGTTCAATATGAGCAGGTTGCAGCACTTTGCCTGCTCGGTGTTCGTAATCTTTAATTGTTTGGCTTAAAATCGTGCCAATGTCATCGTCCACAATTTTAAGATTTTCTCGTTTTGGTAATGCCACGCCTTGCCCCTATGCTCTTATGTTTTAAAGTATAAATTCGCTTTTATAAATCTCGCCCTTAACACCGTCCGCCACTTGCCAATCCAGTATCATCGTCAAATGCGGTGCTTGCCCCATAAAATAAATGTCTTTGATGATGGCTCGTTTTTCCCAAGTTTGGATTGCCAAATGCACTTCTCGCACCACATTAGGGATAAGAATTTCAGTCGGCGTGTCCAGATAATCCAAATGAGCCGAGCCAAAGGTCGGGCGAAGGACATCAGAGCCTTTTTTGGTGGTCAAAATAATCTCAATGCAGCGATGAATGTCGTCAATGTCAGTCATTGCCGTGCTGTCGTGTGAGAGTTGCCAATGGCGGTGATTGGTGGCTGTCATTTTGACCTACAAAAAAATACACCCAAAGTGATTGGGTGTATTGTAGGAGGTTTTGGAATTTGGGTCTTTTAAAGGGTTTTAAGAAAAATCTAGGGTGTGCCAGTTTTGCTATTGCCACCAGCGACACCGCCGTGCGTGTGTTTTTTAAGGCTTGTGCCACTTGCAATTACATCATTGCCCGCTCTAACTGTGCCTGCAACATTCATATCGCCTGTGCATTCAGTAAAAGGCGTATCTAGTTTTAGTTGGTTGGCGGATTTTATTAACACATCGCCACTTGTTTCTACGATGATTTGTCCGTTTTGGCGGTTGTGGCTGATGGTTGTACCGTTTGTGAATTTTTTAATCCATAGCTCACCATTATCGGTTGGTGAGGTATCTTGGTCATTATAAATCACGCCAAGCACCACGCCACCGTCGCCACTCGCATTCATCAAGCACACAGCGATTGCCCCCACATCGGGCAAGGCGTAGAATTGATTGCCACCTGCTCCCATTGTGATGACAGGAAGCCAGTCGCTTGTCATACCGTCCAAAGCACCCAAGATGACTTTCACTTTGTGTGTCTTTGGGTCAATTTCACTGACTTCGCCAAATTGGAGCGTGGCGGATAGATTGTTATGGGCGTAATTCATTGGTGTTTTCCTGTGTTTTGTTGTCTTTTGGGTCAATATATTCAAGCATTTTAATCTCAATCGTGGTTAAAAAACCTTGATTGCTTAGGGTATGGCGAGCTTGTTTCACCAAATATTTGCCACTAAATTTGCCAAAGTCAGCCACCAAAATCGTCTGACCCGCCACCAACATAGCATTACCAATCAGCTCAATCTCCCCTGCAATTTGCTCATCAGCTTGGTTTTGGGCGTGGGCATTTGCCATTGCTTGTGCTTCGCCATCTGTGGCATTGTTGGGGGCGGTGATTTTTAGGGTGTCGGTGGTGGTAGGTTTTGCCCCTTTTCTTTTGGGTTTGGGCTTGGCGGTTTTGGTAATAGTTTGTTTACTTTGGGTGTTGTAGGTGGAAACCTGTACTTCACTTGGCGTGTCTTTGATGACATCACGAAAACGCACATCAATGACCGAAGTTTTATCCAGCACCGCCACCGCCTCATTTTCGCCCAGTTTTTCATTATCATAAAAGACCAGCGTTTTATCCACAATCTTAAAGCTATGCCCATAGGTCTTGGCAAGACGGGTCAAAAACTCCACATCTCGCTCTTGATACTGGGTTACGGTGGTGATTTTAATGTCTCTGATTTGCCCAGTTACGGACAGATTTAGGCGTTTTGCCACCGTGCGGACAATGTCGGCAAGGGTGGTGTCTTTATAGACTTTGGCTTGATTGGTGCGATTTGCCTTGCTAATGCCTGTGGAGAGTGCCTTTAACACCACCACAGACGGTGGATAGCGGTATTCAATCTCGCTAATCTCAAATCGCCCAAGCAACATAAGCTCGCCTGTATCATCAGCCAGCGACAGCTCCACGCCATCGCCATTGTCAGGATACCAATCATACAACCAGTCGCCATTCACATCTTCAAGCGTTAAAGTAATCTCGTCCGACTGGTCAGACAAATAATCAGTATAAGTGATTTCTAAAAGATAAGGCGTGATGGCGTTGGTGATGTCTTTTTGCTCATAGATGACGGCAAATTTGGGCTTGTCGGTATATTGTATCATTGTCAATCTGTTCCTTAAAACCTATCTAAACCAAGGGGGTAAGTTGGTGTTCTTAGCCTGTGATTTTTGGATAATCGGTACAAGCACGGTCGTGCCTGCGGTCAAGGTCTCAGATAGCGCAAGCTGTGGATTGGCGTCCATAATCCGCCCAATCTCATCCACCGTGCCATAATAGCGATGGGCGATTAAATCAAAGCGGTCGTGTTCATTGCAGGTGTGGATTAGTACGCTACTCATTTTTTTAAATAATCCTATCTTTTAAATGGTTTTAGGGGTTTTTTACTGGCAATTTTGGCGGTCAGTTTAGACACGGTGGATTTACCCACACCCATTGCACCGATTGCCCCTGTAAAGGCGGTCTTTGCCCCAGTTAAATTGCCTGCTTGCACCGCCCCAATACCTGTGCCTACCTTACCAAGCGTATCCGCCACCGCACTACCAAATTTGCCCATACCGTCCAATTTATCAGCATAAGTAGATAGGGCAGGAATGTTTGATAAACCTTTAACAATATTTGAGCCGTCCGACACAATCTCGGACAAAGTCAAAGCATAACGAGCAGGGTCATTGCCAAGTTCGCCAAGTAAGGCGATTTTTGCTCTAATGCCGTCAAGCAGTCCTTCACTTCTATGCCACGCCCCCACATCCGCCATTAGGCTTGCCGTTTCTATATCAATGGGTGCATTGATACTATCCTCTTTTTGTGATAAAAGTGGCACACCATCAAGGGTGGCAAGAGCAGGGGTATCATTAGAAGCAGTGGGGTTGCCCACAAATTCGGTCAGCTCAACTTCAATATCCATCGCCAGCACATCGCCTGTCTCATTGGTGGCAGTGGTGGTAACACTCATTTTATCAAGGGTAAAAAAGCCCATCATCTGCCCTGACCCTGATACCAGCCCTAGTGCATCTTGATTTTCTAAGGCTTTGTGCAAAGCCTGATAACTTGCCCCCACATCGCCCAGTCGCCAATGCAGTCTTAATGAAAATCGTAATTTGGCAAGGTCAAGCCCCAAGCCTTGTGTTCTGGATTTACCCACAATCACATCGTGATAGGCAAAACGGGCGGTGTGGGTAGCACTCATCGCAGTAAACGATTGGGTCAGCTCAAAGCCAATTTTCCCAAGCATTGCATACATCAGTAGGCTCTCCGTAATCTATCCGCTTGCATACGGTTAAACAGTTTTTCAAATTCAACTTGGGATAACTGCAAGGCTTTTTCAATTTTACCCACATCAAAGCCACCTGCATTGATGGTAGGGTTAAAATGAATGGTAATGTTGCCTTGACTTTGAGAATTGATGGCGTTGGTGTTTGCCATTCTTGCTTGGTGTTCGCCCACGCTTGTGCTGATTTGGGCGGACAGATTGCCCATTTTTGTGCCAAAGCTTGCCGTCACGCCCTTGGCAAGTGAGCCGACGGCGGACACAGGTTTTTGACCGCCCTTATCAATACCGATCGCCAAGCCTTCGGACACCCACGAGCCAAACTGACGAAACACACGGCTAGGACTGTTAATGCCAAGCATTCTTTTGGCGGTGCCAGCGACATTACCAACCGTGCTACTAATCGCTCCTACTACCGTCCCAGCCATTGATTTGATACCACCAATAAGCCCCTGAATGATATTAACCCCAAAGGTGCGAAAGCGTCCAACCAAGCCACTCAAGAATCCCCACACCGCTGAAAAAGCAGTGGAAAAGGCAGAGACAGGACTAAATCCAGCGATAACTGCACGCGGCCCTGCCACCGCCACCGCAAAGAGTGAACGAATGCCATTCCAAATACTGCCTGCCACCGCAAAGAGCGTGGATAACGCACCGCTCCACACACTAATGATGGTGCTTGCTACTGAGGCAACAATATTAACAATGCCAATAATGACCACCCCAACGGTTTGACCCATTGACCTTGCCCCATCGCCTGCCATTTGACTTTGGGCAAAAAATTGACCGAACCAATCTATGATTGGGGCAACAAGTGGGGCAATACTCGCCCATAGTCCACCAAGCACCGCCACCACAGGGGCGAAAGTGGCTGATAATTGACTGCCAATGCCGCTAAAAGTTGCTAATAATGGGGCAACGCCTGTCATAATGCCGTCCCACAGACCCATAAAGAATGAGCTAATCGGCGTCCAGTATTTATAAATCACCAACGCCACGCCTGCCAACGCAAGGGCAAGCCAGCCAATCGGCGTGGTTAAAAGTGCCTTACCAAAGCCCATTACTGCCACTCTAAGGACATTGAATACACTAGAAAGCGAACCAAGCCTGCCAAAGGTAGAAGTTAGGGTGGTAATGCCTGATTTGATAAGGTTAAACCCACCTGTAAACAGACTAATCGCAGTGCGAGCTTGGCGAGCAGATAGTCCAAACAACCGCAAGGCTGAGACAGCTCTGCCCATCTGAAAAAGACGAATGGATGCATTGACCAGCCTAAACGCCCCAAATACTCTAAGTAATGAGCCGTAAACTGACAAAAATCCACCAACCAATAGGTTAAGTCCAAACCGTACCGCCAATGAGCCTACCTTAAAGGCAAAAAGAGCAGCCACCACCTTAAATAATGTACCAACAAGCACAGGGTTAGCTTTAGCAAATCCAATCACGCTTTCAATCACGGGCTTGATGTCGTTAATCAGCCCATTTAAGGCAGGCAATACCACCGAACCAATGGCAATGCCCAAATGAACCATATTGTTTTTAAGAAGTTGGATATTGTTGGCGGTGGTTTCAGCACGAGCTTCATATTCCTTGCTCATTGAACCGTCAAAGTTACTGGCATTTTTTATGCCTGCCAGTCGCTCTTCAATCAGCCCCAAATTAGCAAGCAAAGGGGCAATGCCCAGCAAAGACTCAGAGCCAAACAGCTCTTTTAAGGTAGAAGCCTGCTCGTGTTTGTCCAATTTGCTAATGGCTTTTAAGACTGCAAGCGTTGTCCCTTCGGCATTGGTTTGCATATCTTTGGCGACTTGTTCGTGGTCAAAACCAAGTTTTTTCCACGCACTAATCTGCCCCTTAGTGGCGGTCTCGCCTGCCACCAAAGACAACATCATATTTTTGATGGAAGTTGCTGCCACTTCTTCGGCGATACCAAAGCCCTTCATACTCGCCCCAAGCACCGCCACCGTGCCTGTGCTATAACCTGCCACTTCGCCAAACGCTCCCACTCGCTGAACAATTTCCATAATGCTTTTGGCGGCGGCAGGAGTGGTATTGCCAAGATAATTGATTTTGTCGGCAAGGGTTTCCACACCTTTTTGGTCTAACTGAAAGGCGGAGCGAAGTTCCGCCATTGATTGACCTGCTTGCTGGGCGGAAATGTCAAACGCCACACCCATTTTGACGGCACTGTCAGCAAACTGCATTAACTGCTCTTTGGCAATGCCTGACTGACCGCCCAATGCCACAATATTGGCGATGTCGGTAGCCGACATAGGACGAATGGATGATAACCTTAAAATCTCATTGGATAAGGCTTCTACGCCTTGTTTGGCAATAATGGGATTGTCGCCAAAATCCACGACTTTTTTGACATCTGCCATTGCACTTTCAAAATCAATGGCAAGTTTAATCGGCACACTTAGAGTCAAGCCTGCCCCCACCAAGCCCATTATTTCGCCTTGCATATCGGCACGAGCCTGACGGTTATTTTCTAAGCGAGTTTGGATACCTGCTTGCTGAACAGCATTCATTCGCAAATCTCGCATTGTCCTGCCAAGCCTGTCATACTGGCGTTGCAGGGTGGGAACGGCAGATGATGTGCCTAAGCGGTCTATTTCGCTTCTAAGGCGTCTTTGTTCATTGCCTAAGATATTTGAGCTACGGCGAACGCTGTCCAGTCCGCCTGTTAGTGTACGAATGGCAGACATCGCCCCACCAATCATTGCAGACGCACTAATAACAATTGATAATTCGGTCGCCATAGGTTACAATATTCCTAAGTTGTTTTAATTAGATAGTAGGGGTAGGATATGGCTTGGCTAATGATACCTTTTATGATTTTGATGTTCTTCTTGGCGTTGTTTGTTATCTTATTGCCTTTTGTGGTTGTGGCTTTCATCTACGACCAATACCAAATTTCAAAACGTAATAAACAAGCCGTCAAAAAAGACTGGGCAAGGTTGGTAGCCAAACTTGAAAACCAACCCACCTAAACCCCACCCCTTCCATATCCCGCCTTGACTTGGCGGGATAATTGTTTTAGCCACACATCAAAGTCATCAAGACTAAGCTCATCAATGGTTTGACTGCTCCACCCATACCACCACGCAAGGTCGGCAATGGCATCGTAGAGCTTATCAAGCCAGTTGGGGTCAGGTTGTCCGTTTTTGTTATTCGCTAAACTTGCGAAAAGTGTCTTGGACTTGCTTGTAATCAGCAAGGTCAATCAGCTCAAAATCTTCTGGCACTGTGCCTGTTAATCGTGCAAATAAGGCAATCTCTTGCTCCACTTCGCTTTTGATATGACCCACCGCTTTTAAGTCCCCCACTTTGGCACGACGCATTTTCAGCTCACTTACCGTTTCGCCAAGCCCGTTTTTAAAGGGCAATTTAAGCGTGATGGTGGCGTGTGAGCCAAGTTGTTCTTGGACAAGATGGGCAGGGTTTGGGGTGGTGTTTTGGTTTGACATAAAAAAACTCCATAAGATTAAAAGAAAAATACGCCTATCAAGCGATAAGCGTATTTTAGAGAGTTTGGGCTTTTGGGTCTTTTAAAGGGTTTTAAGAAAAATCCTTTAAGCACCAACCACACGGCGAAAGTTCGCCAGCACATCCGTGCCATTGACACGGTATTCATTTTTAAAGGCATTAAAATAAAAGATTTCTTTGCCGTCCACCAGCTGACGCACTTCGTGGGCTTGGAAAGTACTGGCAAACTCCGCCTTTTCTTTGGGTTTATAACTTCCCAAAGGGTTTTTACTAAATGTGCCTGTCAGGATTGTAACCAATGGCACTTCCGCCGCCAAGCCTTGTGCATCGTGCTTTTGAATGTCGGCACGCACCATCAGCTGAACCGCTTTAAATGGATGATAGACAGTGGCAAAGACATTTTCATAAAAGCTGTTCCAAGTAATCTCCCCCTCCATCGCCTCTACACCGCTTGGCAGTTTAATCGTGCCGACCAGCCCAAGCCCCTTGTATTCATCTTGGCTGACTTCCACATCGGGCAGCTTGATTTCGCTGGCTTGACCTAGTAGGCTGTTACCATTGACATAAATGTTGGCGTTAAAAATGGCGTTAATTTGCATTGCTTTTCCCCTTATTTCTTACCAGTCAGATTGACCAAGTATTTTCTTGTCATTACGCTGGCATTGGTAATGCGTTCGGCAGGCAGTTTTGGTGTGTAGTCATAGACCAGCGGAATTTGACCTTTGCTAAATGCGTCCACCAAATCATAATCGTGGTCTAGTCCTACCGAATAGCCGACAATGGATTTTAGCGTTCCCAAATAAGTACGGATAGACTCAATTAGGCTGTCAATCAACGCATCATCAATCGGTCTATCCACATATTGCAACTCAAACTGGCGAATAGACTCATCAATGATGTCGCCTGTTCTTTGAGCCACTTCAAAGTTTTTGATATGACTGACGGATGGAAAGCACGCCAAGCGGTTGCCCCACGCCCGAAAGCCAGTACCATAGCTGTTAAAGACGGTGGTAATGCCTTTTTCGTTCAGGCGGTTGGTCTCGGACTGCGGGTCATCAATGCGAGCAGTGAGCGGAATTTCTAGGGCGGTTACGCCAAGTAGCTCGTGGTTGGACTTTGAGTGCCAGTAGCCTTTGTCCACATCCACTTTCATACGCAGACCCGCCAAATGCGTGGCAAGGTGTTCTGTACCCAAAATACCCACGACATACGGATAGCACAGCTCGGCTCTATCGCTACTGGTGTTAAAGTTAATCGTGCCACTTGCCCCACGCCCTTGCAGGACGGCAGATAGAGTTGTCCCTTTAGGGGCATTATAGTAGGTGATGGCGTTTAGCTTATTTGCCATAGCAATCATTGCCGAGCTTGCCGTAGCGGTCTTGTCATACTCTGGCACGATGATGATTTTGGCGTCCGCCCCAAATTTACCAAAGCCTTCGGTTAAAAGTTCAAGACCTGTGCGTTTGCCACTGCTTGCCACAAACCCGCCCAAAATGTCGCTTTCGGTAACTTTGGCAGGGTCGGTGTAGGTGTAGCTAATGGTTGGGGCAGTGGGGCGAGCGTTAAAGGTAATCTCACCTGTCAGCGTGTTAATGGTGTATTGGTTGGCATTTAGCACGGTTTGACCATCTTTGACGGTATAGCCTCGTTGAATGGCAGGTTTACGAGTTTTGGCAGTTAAGGTATTGACATCAACCGTCAAAACTTCGTCAGTCACGACTGTCTTGTGGCGAGCAGGGTCGCAGACATTGACGACATAGGCAATACCTGCCTTGTAGCGTGTCCAGATATGACCAGCATCAGGAATGGTAAAGCCTGCTTTGGTGATTTCATCGCCGCCAAACTTGGCAAAGTCTTTGGCGGTTTGGCATAGGGTTAGCACATTAACATCGCCAATAGGGGCAGTCCCCACAATGGCGGTAATCGCCCCATTAACGCTATAAACAGGACTAGAACCACCGTCAATGCGAAAGGTTTCGGTGCCGTGATGAAAAGACATAAAATACTCCTTTTAAGGGGTTTTTGGTTTTAACTTTTTGGTTTTAACTGGGGATTTAGCTCGTATGTGGGCTGTCTTGTGTGGACTTGCACCACTTTGGGGCGGTTATCAGGCTGGCAAACTTCCACGCTTTGGGTCTCGGTGCGTACCTTTAACTCATATTGCCACGCCCCACCGTCTTGGTGCAGATAGCGTTCGCTTAATAGATGAATTTTGTTGCAATGCTTAGGGCGAAAGCCTGTGATGACCGCTCGCACCTTATCAAGCAAGGCAATAGCCCCCTTATCGTGATGGACACCACGCCCAAAAATGGTAAGCGAAAAGGTTAATTTACGAGTTTGGGCAATGCCAAAAGTGTCGTCTGTCATCTCATAGTCTGACCCCTGATAACCAATCAATACCGCCCCCACAGGGTGGATAAAGCGATAAGTAGCAGGATTATCAGGAAATAAATCCACTTCTACGCTGGGCAAATCCTGACGGAGCTTTTCTTGCACACTTGCCAAAATCGCCAAAGTAATGCTATTACCCATCATAGCCACTCCAATCACTCTTGCCACGAGAGCGAACACGATACGCCCCACGCTCTTTGTGTAAGGCGTTTTCGTTTTTGGCTAGGTCGGTGGCAAATAGGTGCATTTTGCCATTTTGAACGAGATTTAACATTTTTAAAGCATCGTCATAGGCAGTCTGCAAGGTTTTTGGCATTTCACTAGCGTTAATCCGCCGTTTGTGTAGCCAATAGCGGGCAATGTCGCCACACCAAGTATTTAAAAGCGTTGGCACAGATTGCAAAGGCAGAGCATAACGCCCCGCCAAATAACCGTCCGCCACTTGGCAAGCGTGGCTGATTGCCTTATCCACCACCGCCCAATCAGGCTCTAAACCTTGATAATCATAATGGTTTGTCAAGTCATCACGACTAAGCTGGATAAGCTCTACCTTGCTACACAAGGCGACCATATCTTCACGGCTGATATAAGGGGCGGTGTGGTTCATGGGTTAAGCCTTTTTGCGAGTGGGTTTTTTAGGTTCGGCAGTTTCGGTGGTAGCCGCTTCATCGCTGACTGTGTCGCGATTAGCGGTTTCGTCCACTTGTGGAGCAACTTCATAAGTTGGCTCATCTTGAACCTCTGGTGTTGGCTGTGGCTCAAAAACTGGCTCGGATATAGGTTCATCTGACACATCATCAAGTAGCCTGGTATGGGCAGATACCTTGCTATACACTTCATCTGTCAAATCAATGATTTGACCTGTTTCAATGCGTACCAGCTCGCCATTTTGTTCAAGGATTAAAGGCGTGTTTACTTGGACTTTTTTCATTGGTTTTCCCCTTATCTTAATAGAACTTTGACAGATTCGTTTGCACCGCTTGCCGATGATAGGGCAAGAAATTGCCCTGTTTCGGATTTAATGGCACAGCCTTGGGCGTCTGAGCCGACTTTGTCGCCTTGCTCAATCGCACCGCCAGATTCCACAATGCCCACGCCCAAAATTTCTACCGCCACGGACTCACCTTGTTTTGCATCCACAGGCACAATACCAAAAATAGGGTCATCGGCTGTGGCTTGTTTGCCTTTGGCGGATACAAAACGGTTGCCGATAAGTTCGCTCATTGCCAGCATAGTAACGGCAACGATTGCTGATTTGGTTGGATTTGCCATTGTTATTCCCCCTTAAATCACATTTTCAAATAAGAAACCGCACGCACCGCCTACGACAGCAGCCTTTCTGATGTCGGTATAACGCACATATTGCACCTTACCGCCTTCACCATCATATCTGTCCACGACAGGCAAGCCACGACGGCGGAAAGTATAACCAAACGCAGGTACGCCCTCATCATTACCGCCTGGTACTTGGTCCGGGCGGACGATAAGGCTGGCAAAATTGCCCCAAATCGGTTTGGTTTGCTTGTTACCCACTGGGATTGATACCGCATTACCGATTAAAATTTCATCAAGTTCAAGTAACTGTTTAAGCGTAGCGATATTCAATAACGACTTATTGGCATTATCGCTAATCAAGGATCGAAGTTTGGCACTTCTGCGGATTTGGGTGTAGACCTGACCGCTTAGCACCAATGTCTTAGGCGTTACGCCTGTTGCACTTCGCACCTGCTCTTTGGCATCGTCAATGATGGTCTGAATGTCGGCATCATCGCTTGTCCACTTGGCGGACGCAAAGTCCTTGCTGTGAGCATTGGCATAGACCGATTTTGTTTGGGTAAGGCGAGCGATTTCGGCTTCTTGGCGAAGTTGTACGCCTTGGGTGACACGGCGGGTGGCTTTGGCGTGTTCGTCAAACTGGCTCTCGTGCTGTTCACGGTAGTCCACGCCTGCAGCTAAGTCGTGTTCTTCTAGCACCACAGGCATTGTCGTGGTTTTATCTAGCGTGATGATGTTGCTTGCTGCACCGACCGCTCGCTCGGTTTCATATTCCACGAGCGAACCCTTGCCAAAAATCGGCACTTTAATGCCTTCTTTATCGGTATAAACCACAGGCATAATCCGCTCGCCAATAAAATCCGACTGCATATAGCCCAAGGCAAGATTGGTTAAGACTTCATCTTTGCCACGCAGATGTGATAGATGTGTTGCACTCATCATATACTCCTAAATTATTTTTAAAATTAAGCCGTACGGCGGGCGGCTTCTTCGTAGCTAATATTCTCGGCTTTCATCAAAGCGACCGCTCGCTCGTGGTGGCTCATATTCTCGCTAAAATTGACCGTGCTTTTGGTAACTTTGTCGGTCAGATGTGAATGCTGTTTTGGTAAGTTGCCCAAAAATTCTTTAAATGCCGCCGCCAATGGCTTTTTGTCATCGCCTTCGCCAAAGTCAGCGGTGGTGTCATTTGGAAATTCGGCAAAGTTTAACACTTGGGTTAATAGCTCTTTGTCGCACGGCTTAATCTTGCCGTCTTTGACCAGAGTTTCGGCAAAATTGGCATTGACGGTATTTGCCACATCTCGCTCTTTTTTGGCTTGCTCGGCTTTAAATTTGGCAAGTTCGGCTTCGGCTTTTTCGGCTCGTGCCACAGCGTCATTTAATTCATTCATTGCAGTCTCGCTTTGGTTGTTGGGGATTGGGTTTGGGTTATCGGATTTATCACCATCGGTGTCAGTTTTTGATGGCTCATCTGTGCTTACGCTTGAATTGGCGTTGTCGCCTTCGCTTGCAGGTGGCTTGCTTTCACTAAAATTAAAAAATCTGGCAAAGATACTTTTAATATCAAAAACAAGTTTTTCACTCTCGGACAGCTCGCCAAAGCTGACAACGCCGTCGCTATTATCATTAAAGCTGACAGGCGATAAGCCTTTGATCGCAGGGGGCAACGCTCCTAAAAACCCAATATGGCGTAAATACCAGTTATCTGGCTTAGGGTTGCTTGGGTGTTTGGGTGGGTAGAAACTGGCGGAGAGTTTTTTGTAACGCCCTGATTTAACAAGACTCACAAAGCCTTCGTCCATTTCGCCAAATTCTGCATACAGTTTGTCGCCTTTGGCGGATAGGGATTTGACCCAGCCATAAGCAGGAGCGTTGTCATCAGGGTGTCCGATGACGATGGGGGCTTCGTGAAAGCTCGGATTGTAGCCATTTGCAATGGCATTAAGGTCATCAGGCGTGATGGTAACTTCTTTGCCTGAGTTATCGGTTCGTGTGCCAGCGATAAAGATTTCGTGTTGTATGGTTTGCATAACAAAATCCAATGTAATTTTGGGCTATTATGCAAAATTTTGGTATTATGGTCTTTTAAAGCGTTTTAGGAAATTCGGTGGGAAATTTAAGGATTTTAATAGGATTTGAAAATGGGCGATTTTAGGGGCTATTTTGGGGGTTTTGGGGCGATATATAAGCAAACATGGGGAATTTGGTGGGGCAAGGGCGTTAAAAGCGGTTTTGACCGTTTTTGACCGCATTTGTGGGGCGTTTAGATAACATCAATCGTCCCACAAGGAGAATTGGCGGGTATTAAACTCAAATTGGCGTTGCTCTTTGATGATGGCGTAAATGCGTTGCAAGGTTACGCCATACTTTTTGGCAAGGACTTCGTGGTTGTCGCCTGTGAACTCATCATAGATTTGGCGGTTACGGCGGGCGGCTTTGCCTGAGATGTTTTTGGGAATGTACAAATTCTCACCGCCAAACTCATCAAGCACGGTGTCGGTACTCTCTTCAGCAATGGCGGTCGCCTGTGTCTTATCCACGCCTTGACCGAGCAGGGCGTGATAAATGATGTCATATAGGGCTTGACTAAATTCGTGTTGGCGGGATTTGCTCATTTTGGCTTCCTTTGGTTAAGTGTTGGTTTGGTTTGGTTTTTCTACCCGTTTACGCCAGTTTTTTAGACGTTCTATGACATTACTGGCTTGCTCACTATCCAAATCATCTATGGCGGTTTGGGTTTGATTTTTGATATAAGTTGCCAGTGCTTGCTCACTCTCATTTCTAACCGCTCCCAATGCGTGTAAATCCAGCCACAGATGGCGGATAAGTTTGATTTGTTGTTCTATGTCAAGACTTGCCTTATCATCTATGGGCTTTGGGTCTTTTTTCTGGCTGGTTACCACAAACCCAAGCTGTTTTAACCTTGCCAATACCTTGTTTAATTCACTGACATTCATCGCTTTGGTGCTGTCTTTGCCAGTCATTGCCACAAGGAGTGAGCGGTAAGTGTCATCATCAAGGCACAGTTTACTTTTGCCAATGTGAATCAACTGAATGAGTTTGGGTTTATTTAACGCAGTTCTTTTGGTTTTGTGTTGGCTCATTTTGATTTTCCTTAATGGATGATGATAAGCAAGGCTTAACCCTGCTTATCATTTGGGCTTGGTAGGCTTAATTAACCGCTTCTTTTAGCCCTTTACCTGCCTTAAAGCTCGGCACTTTTTTGGCTGGCACTTGGATTTTTTCGCCTGTTTTGGGGTTACGGGCGGTGCGTTCTTTGTGGGTTTTGATGGTAAACGAGCCAAAGCCCACCAGATTGACTTCGCCACCTTTTGCCAGTTCGTCTTTAATGCTATTTAGCACCGCATTGACCGCATTCTCGGCTTGTTTTAGGGGCAAGCCGTCCATTTTGTCATAGACAGATTTGATAAGTTCTTGTTTGTTCATAAGAATTTTCCTTTTAAGGTTAAAATTAAGGTTTGACATCAATTTCAAAGGGCGAAACGATAAAATCTTCCACGCCTGTGCTGATGGTAATGCCGTTGATGTCGGTGACGGCATTGGGTTCATTTAAAATAGCGTCTTTGTTTACCTCCTTTTTGGTGCGGATAAAATGGTGCAGTCCAAAGCGTTCTAGCCGTTCAATCACTTCATCAATCTTACGCAAGCTCACAGACGGTGGACGGATACGCCACGACACTTCGCCTGTGATAAGGTTTGCGGTTTTGCCACCGTCTTTTAACAGCATTGCACGGTTTGCTTCGCACCAAATTTGTAGCTTGGGTGTCAGTTCGTCAATGGCAAGTTTTAAAGGATTGATTTTTTCGGCATAGCTTTGGGTAATGTCCGCCACTTCATCGTTCATTTGCCCTGTGAGCCGTGTGATTTCACGGTTATGCTCGCCAATGGTTTTGATGATGGCTTGAGCCTCATCAAGGCTTTGGCACGCTTGCAGGGCTTGCGTTTTAGTTTTGGTGGGTTTTTTCATAATTACTCCGTTTGGTTGGGGGGTTAAAATTCAAAATAACGACATTGCAAAGTGTGAGCAGTCATAAACAGTCGCATTTTTAGCAGGTCATCGTCATTGTCTTGGTTGAGTTTGAATAAATCATCTTTGGCGGTCATAATCGCCGTTGCCAGTTTTTCTTTGTCAAGCTCGCCACGCTTAATTAAAATTTGCAAGGCTTCATCTAGCATTAGCATACCCAGCGAGTTTTTAGCATCGGTATTATCATCAATGTGTAAAATCATTGGCATAAGTTGCTCCTAGAATATCAGCGTAAACACCAAGCCAATCGCCAGTACAATCACGGTCAAGATAAGCAAGGCAATCCACGCAGACTGGCGGTCTTGGCGGTATTGCATACGCACAATGTCCATATCCATTTGTGCCAAACGCTTTTTTTCGTGTTGTAGCCATAGGTATTCGGACACCGATAGGCTCGGGTGTTTGTCTTTGGATTTGGGGTTTTGAGTGTTCATTTTTTGCTCCTTAAATACTTTTGATAATATCGCCATCTACCTTGTCAAAACCCAAATAAACGGTTTCGTTCATAGCGTGGGCGACTAGGTTATTGACCGCCAAAGGATAAAGTAGGCTATGCTCGTGCGTGCCAGCTTTGGTGCGAGATTTAACGGTTAGACGCTGACTGATGGCATCAAGGGCGGACTCATCTAGGATTTGTTTAATATCGCCCCCTGCTCGCTCAAATTTATGCTTTAAGTAACCCGCCAATTTACCATCGGTCAAAGGTTCTAAGGTGGCAATCTCACAGCGTTGCACCACTTCACGCACCGCAGGGTTATTTTCAGCCAGCTTGGTGGCAAGCTCGGTCTGTCCAATCAGCACAATGCCAAGCAAGCGGTCAAAGCCTGCTTTTAATTCATAAAAGCGTTTTAGGTGCTTTAAGGTGGGGATGGGCAAGCCGTGAGCTTCCTCAATGACAATCAAGTGGCGATTGCCCGCCTTGTGGCTTTCAGTCAGAGCCTTGTGGATTTGGCGAAAACGAGCTTCTGGACTTCTCTTGGGTTTTTCGCTTGGGGCGACTGCTTCTAGGATAGCCTCGGCAATGTGTACTGATTTTAAGGTTTTGCCCTTGATGTCATTATCCTCCATCGCCAGCACATACGGCTCAATGAGAGTAGTGGCTTTGCCGTCCTTAAAAAGTCGGTCGTGCAAATCCTCACGCAAGGTAGATTTGCCTGCACCGCTCTCGCCAATGACCGCAAGAAACCCGCCATTACTCGCCACATCATATAGGCGTTCACGGATATAGCGGACATCGTCAGATTTAAAAATATCGTCCGATGAGCGGATTTCGTCATCAAAGGGGTCTTTGGCAAGCCCAAAATGGCGACGAGTTTGGGGGTTTAGGGTGGATTTTCTAAGTAGCATAAGTTCATCCTTATCTTGACTTATGGGGGTTTTGGGGTTTTCGGTTTGGGTCAAAATGCTTGGCACGCTGACCCTATTTTTTATAAAATACTCGGCAAGATTTGCCTTAAATTGTTTGGTATTTTTGCTTGGAAAAACACCGTGAACCACAGCATTGACAAGAGCGGTTTTGCTAATGCCCAGCTCATTTGCTACGATCTGATAAGATTTTCCAAGCTCGTTAAAGGCGGTTTTCATTCCTAATCCTTATGCAATTTTTAAAATCGTTTTTAGCACGCTACTTTCGGTCAAAACCTCAAACACTTCATCAAGACCGCTTGCGTGAATGCCATTAGGATAGCGTTCTTGTAGTACCTTGACCGCCAAGCTCCAATCCGCTCCGAGTGCTTCTAGGCGTGGTTTTAATTGCTTGGCGATGTCCACTTTGGATAGGACAGGCTCGGCAATCACTCGCTCATAACGGCTTTGTTCTACGCTTTGTGTGCCTTTTTTGGGCATATACAGCGTGTTATCATTGTCAAGTACCGTATCGTTGTGCTTATAGGGGTCAAGTTTGCCATCAAACGGTAAAGCCTTGGCTTTGCGTTTGGCTTCGGCTTGTTCAAGCGTATCTGTCCCCATAGCGATTTTTTGAAGTTCTTTGGCGTGGGTTTGGGCTTTGGTGTCATTGTGAGCCTTATAGCCTTGACCCACGATGACGGCATTTTCACGAAAGCCCATTTCATCAAAGACCACTTCTGGCACAGCCACCCAAGTTTCTTTACCGTCCGCCATTGGCACGCACACCCTAGCACCGTCCACTTCCCACGGATTTTGGGCGACTAGGATTTTTTGTCCGACAAGTACAGGCAATGCCGACACATCATAAACTTTGCCTTTGTAGCGAATTTCAAGCTCTGGGGTAACTTTGGCTTCTTTGGGTACAGACAGAGCGAGCGATTTGCAATAGTCGGCTGGCGGGGCAATGATAAGTTCGTCCGACTTTATCTTTTGCCACGCTTTATAGCGGGTTAAACCATGCCGTGAATGAATGGCTTGGCTGTTAAAATAACGAAGCCACTTATCACACAAGGCATTTAGGGTATCAATGTCATTCACTTCCACAAACTTTAAGCCAGACTCAAAATGCGTCTCCACAATGTCGTTGGCTTTTTCCACCTGCCCTTTGGCTCGTGGGTTATTGGGTTTGTTGATTTGCACCACTACATCTAGGGCGGCACACAGTGTCTTAAAGGCACTGCTGGTATTGGCACTGCCAGGGTCTAACATGACCATTTTTGGTACACCACGAATGGGGTCTTTACCGATACTCTCTTTGGCAGACATCATACGAATAAAAAAGTCGCACAAATTTGCCGAAGTTTCCCCGCCAAAATAATAATGGCAATAAATTACCCCACTGGCGTGGTCTGTCCCTGTGTATCGCCACACACGGTCATTGATGATTTTGACAAGATTGCTTGGCTTATTCTTGTAGAACTCATCGTGGCTTGCGACACGCAGTCCTGTGTCTTTACCCACTCTTGGCAAGTAGTACAAAACGCACAGACTGGGGTCAATTTGCCACAGATGATTGGGGTGCAGACTTTTCATAGACACCACGGGAGCGGGTTCTAACAGCTGGTCTGGGTGCAGATGATAGGCTTTTAGCCCACGCACAATCGCTCCCACCGACAACGCTGTTCCGTCCGTATGGCACGCACTAATCATACCGTTGGCACGAAGCATCATTACCGCTCGCTCCACTGTCATAATGCGTTTGCCATTTTTTCGCATACCTTCCATCACCACGCTACTGATGAGTTTGGCATCATCAAGGGTCAAAGTCATCTCGCCTTTATCACTTCTTGCTTTGCGAGTGGGCTTCACCGCTACGCTTTCTAGCTTGCGATATAGGGTTGAGACACTCATACCCAGTTCATCGGCTTTGGTTTGTAGGTAGCGTGATTTTTCGCCACGCCCTAGATTTTGGGCGGTTTTGGCAATTTCGCCTAGGCGTTCTATCAATGCTGGATTGTCGGTTGCCATTGTTTTGACCCTTATGATTGTTTATTACACTTCGTCTTCTGAATAATCAAAAGGCAACGGCATATCTCTATCATCCGCTCCCACAGGCTCATCTTGTGTTAGCCAAACAGGGACTTCGCCTGTCGGAGCGTCCGTTGGTAGCAGGTATTGCCCACGCAGGATTTCACAGTCTAGGATAAGCTGATTGATAGCCCCCACCATCAGAGCGGTATGGTCGCTTCCGTGTGCTTCTTTGTGAGCGACAAAGCCGTCAAAAATATCTTTTAGTTTACTAATCTCGGAGCGAGCCGATACCTCTGCACTTGCCAGCTGTGCCGATAATTCACGAGCGACATCGGCAGGTTTGGGTTGTTTGTTTTTGTTTTTGGCAAGTTTTTCGGCAAGCTCATCAATCTTGGCATTTTTCTCGCTCATCACCTTGTCTTTGGCTTTACTGTCTTCACGGGCTTCTCGCAGGGCTAGGCGTAGCTCTTTGATGGTCATTCTGTCCACATCGTCCAGCTTATTACCGTTAATATCGCCACCTTCGGCAAGCTCCACTAGGGTGTCGTCATCTTCTACCAAAAGCTCAAGCAGTTTGGATTTACCAAGTGTGATAAGTTTGGGCTGAGCTTTTTGCATTTGTGGGGTGGCAAAGCGTTTGGTGGCGTTCATCAATCTTGCCACTTCGGTCTTTTTAATGCCAAATTCTTGCTCCGCCAACTCAACAAAACGACCGTGTTCAGTATGTTCTTTTAGGACAATCAACGCCTTGCCAAGCTCAAACATACCCTCTAAGGTTTTGACAACCGCTTGGCGACCTCGTTCAATCCAAGTGGCTTCGTTATACACCTCGCCATTACCCCATTGCTCCATCACCTGCATACTGTGCAGGGCTTGTTGGTTAATGACATCAGCGGTGATGACTTCTACGCTTGTGGCTTCACTCATTTTTGATACCTTTTGCTTTGGTTAATTTTTTTTAAAAATCCCGACATCGGGATTTTTGCCTAATAGCCGATACCGACATTGCGTTGGATTTCGTCCATTCTCGCTTTTAGCTGTTCGTGCTGTTTACGATAATTTTCAGCGATTTGCAGGGTACGGATAGAGTAGGCATAGTTACCATTGTCCAGTTTTTGCACCAAGCCTTCACTGATTAAATCCGCCAAATCACGGCTGACTTGGGTGGGAGATAATTCCAAGTTATCGGCAATTTCTTTATTGCTAATCCCAATCAAGGGGTGGTTATGCAATGCCTTAAAAACTTGCAGAATACGGGTGCCTTTACCGCTCATCGCCATCTCCCCAACTGTTTTCCAAATCCATCAATGACAACAGGCGTTCAATGGTGTTTCTATCCTCGTCATTTAATGAACGATAAATGGACAAAAACCATTGCTCCATCTGGGTTAAATCAGTGGAACGGATACCCAAATCCACTTCATCGCAAGAGCTGTTGTTATCAATCAAACCAAGTTCAATGGCGATTTTGTGAGCCTTGCCATATTTGGCTTGTACCGAGCCATTGATGATACGGCTGACATAAGTGGGGTTGTAGCCTCGTTCATTTGCCCAAGAGACAAAAGTTTTACCTTCTGTGGCAAATTCGGCTTTAAGTTGTTCAACTGTTTTAGCCATAATCTTTGTTCCTAAAAACCTTATAAAATAAGGGGTTGAAGTAGTAAAATGTGCAAATGTGTGCTAGAATATACCGAAATTTTAGACACGCATTTCGCCCTGTTTTAAACCAAAAAATACCGCAATATCGTGCGAACGCCCAAAATGTCCTTTGGCTTGTCCATTAAAGACTTTGTAGACTTCTTGCGGTGTCCAGCCTTGCTCACGAGCAACTTTGGCAATAGGAATGCCTTTGGCACGGTACTCGGCTTTGACCTGTTCAACGGTTTTGGTAGTCATAACAACTCCTGTGGATAAATGTGTGATTTAAGGTAAGTTTGTGTGATGTGTGTATTTTAATCCGAAAGGATTAAATTTGTCAATAATTTTTATCAATTTGGGTTAAATTTATGGAAGACTGGGAAAAATTAACCATTGGTCAGCGGATTTTGGCGATTCGCGGCAAAGAGCCACGCCATTCGTTTGCCAAAAATCTCAACATTGGCACAGCCACATTGCAAAGATATGAGAATGATGAGCGTCAGCCAGACATAGATTTTTTAACCAAACTTCAAGAGCTGACAGGCTACTCATTAGATTATTTGGTATATGGCAAAGATAGGAATATGGGTAGGGGTGATTGCCAACCCAATTTGAGCAATGAAGAACAGCTTATTGTAGAAAAGTATCGCATCGCCAACGAACAAGTACGCAAACAGATATTATTGATGCTACTGGCGGATAGTCCCAGCATAGGCAACAATGAAGGGGTAACTTTCCAAAATACCGTTCACGGCAGTATCGGTTCACAGGTACAAGCAAAAGGCGATATTTATTTATGATTAAAAATTGATAAGACCGCCATTTTGGACGGTACAGGAGTGTTATGAATAATAAATTTTACGGCAACATTAACAAGCTCATACAGGCAGGAACAGCCAACATCACACTCAGCACGGCAGGGGAAAGCGTTTGGCAAATGTTTGGGCATTGTAGCGATGATGAGATTTTACAGATACAGGCACAAATGCAAGATGAAATCATTGCTTTTGAACGCAAGCGGTTTCAGCTTGTTTTATCCACAGTTGCGGTTGCCTTGATGTATGCTGGCTTATTTTACTTTGATGTTTATCAATGGGTTTTGGGCAAGGACAGTCTGTGGGGAATGGGTGTGGCAGTGCTTTGCCTTGTCGCTTGGGTCTCTGCAATGGGTAATGCCATCAAATGCGATATTGAGCCAAAAATAGACAAACTCAAAAAAGACCGTGAATGCCTAGATGATATTCTAAGATACCGAAAATATCTACTTTCAACCAACAACCATTCAAATGACAAGGATTTACAATGAAAAAATTCACACTTCTACTACTCCCATTGGCACTCATCGCCTGTGGCGAACCTAGCACTGACACCACCAAAGAGCCTACCACAAACACAGAAACCACCGAACCATCAAAAGAACCCGAAACACCCAAAGCAAACAAACCCACCAAGCCGAGCAGTGAAGACTTTGATAGCCTGCAACTTGCCTATATTCAGCTTAAACAAGGCACGGTAGATTGCAGAAGCAAAATCGTGGGCAATTATTCTTATTCGGCTTGTCGTTATGTCTCATTAAATGGCAATTCCGCTTGGCAAGTTTGGTATTATGACACCCAAAAAGACCCACAAAAACGCTATTACGCCTTAAATGGCACGGCTCGTAGCACCTACGAAACACATTTACAGTCCAATGCTGTGCTTGGCGATTATGAAGCAGGGTTTGGCTTGCCAATGCCTGATGATATGAAATTGGATGAAGTGATTGGAGCGTTTGGCGAGTAACCTATGACAAATATGGAATTGGACACATTAAAAAATGACAGTCAGGCAATCATTGATGAAGCCATCGCATTATTAAAGCCCAATAAACCCTATCTTAGAAAGTCCTTTGATAATGATTTATTGTCCACCAAGGATATCTCCAAATTAAATGGCTATGCCACAAAATTCAAAGAAGATAAGGAGTGGGACTTAGCCATAGAATGTTTGTTTTTGGTTAAAGAATATGGCTTTTTGGATACCGCTTATCCTGCAAAAACTTTTACCAGATTACCTTATTTTTTATCACAATCTGGACAATTTGACGAAGCCAAACACGAATTACAATGGCTCTTAGAAAATGTTCACACTTATGCAAAATCTCGCTCCTACAAGCGTTCAGATAATGAGCCTAAGACGACACAACAAATCCGAATGTTGTTTTATACCGAGCTTTTTCTTGCAACAGTTTTTGAATGGTCGGCAAGAATTTTTAAGAAACATAAAGACTTGGATAAGGCAAGCATATTTGAAAAACTATCCATTGAATGTTCTGATAGAAGTCAGGCAATCCGTGAAGTCTTAGACCAGTCAAGAAAAACACATCTTACTAATCAAAGAGAGCAGTTAAACTTACCTACACCAACTCATTCAAATAACTCTCCCAGTCAAGGCTGTTTGGGTGTGATTGTATGGTTTGGTATTTTTGGCATTACCGCCAGTTATTTTGCGATAGATAAATTCTTATTTTAATTCCAAGAAAACAAGCCCCCAAGCGTAAACTTGGGGGCTTTGGCTATCTAGTAGCTCTGTTCATATCATACCAACAAGACTTGTTTTTGGCAAGTCTTTTTTTGTTGTCATCAAACCACCCACCCAAGCAATTTTTAAAACGCTTTAAAGGACTTGTCACACTCATCTTGGCATAATATCCCCCAAATTTTAGCATAAGTTTGACAATGAAAATTCTTGACCTTATCACAAACCCACAAACAGGACGACTGTCGCACACCCGCCTTTGGGCAAATGTGGCAAGCCTGATTGCCAGCGTTCAATTTGTGCGATTAAACACCACCGACTGGCAATTATGGCTGGTTTATCTTGGGTGTGTTGGCGGTTATGCGGTTGCTCGTTGTCTGATTGCACAGGGCGGTAGCGTCCCACCCACCAAAGGAGAGAGCCTATGAGCGACACCATAGACCAAGCCCAAATACAAAGTGAGCTGATTTTGGAGCATCAAATCAGACAAGCTACCCAGAGAACACCAATGCCCACCCGCACCCATTGCATTGACTGTGATGAACCCATTCCGCTTTTAAGGCAACAAAAAGTCTCAGGTTGTCAAAGGTGTGTGGCGTGCCAAACCGAATTTGAAACTGGGAAAGCAAGGGGGGTAATAAGTGGATAAGACTTTTATTAACATTGATTTTTGGCAACTTGTTGGCTTTTTATTGTCATTTTTGGGCGTGTGCTGGGGTTTTGGCAAAATGCTCCTTGCTCAGTTTCAAGCCCAACAAGACGAACGCCAAAAAGCCCAAGACAAATTATCCGACAAAGTTGAGCATTTAGAAACCCTATTTGCCGAACAAAAAGCCGTCTTGCCTGAAAAATTTGTCCTACGAGAAGATTATATCCGCAACCAAGCCGTCCTAGAAGCCAAAATGGACAGCATTCAAAAGACCTTGACCGACCTGTACAAAATGTAGAGCCAAAGACAATGAACGAAAAAGCACGCCGTGAAGGTATGCGTTGGCATATCATCAATACCCTGCACAAGGCTCGCCCGTACACCACCAGCGAGATTTTTTTGCTGGATGTGATGCGGGGGATTTATGCTGACATTACCGCCTTAGAACTTCGTCAGCAACTTGAATACTTATCCAATGCCAGCTTTATCCAACTTACTAAACAACCCAATGGCGTATGGTATGCCGACTTGACCTATCAAGGCGTGGACATTGCCGAGTACACCACCGATTGTCCGCTGGGTATTGGACGACCTGACAAATACTGGCAATCTTAGGGGGCGGTATGGCACAAAGAAGCAGTGTGGAAAAACTTCCCACCGATGTCCGCCACGAGTTAGAACGAAAACTTGCCGACAATGGCTTTGGCAATTACACCGAGCTTGCCGAATGGCTAAAATCACAAGGCTATGAAATCAGCCGAAGTGCTGTTCATCGCTACGGCTCAAAGGTGCAAAAACGCTTTGCCAGTATCAAAGCAAGCACCGAGGCGGCACGGCTGATTGCAGAGGGTGCGTCTGATGAAGGCGACACTCGCTCGGAGGCGGTCATTGCTATGCTACAAACCGAAGTGTTTGATGCCCTGATTGCCATTGGTGAATTATCCAACAACGAGCTTGATGAAGTAGCAAGACTTGATTTAATGGGCAAAGTTTCCAAAAATATCGCCCCTTTGATGACCGCCAGTACCAGACTAAAACAGTTCCAAAACAAGCTCAAAGCAGATATGGATAAAGCCTTTGAAAAACTAGAAGCCCAAAGCAAACAAGGCACACTAGACGAACACACCCTAAAACGCATTCGTACCGAAGTGTATGGACTGATTGGCTAAAAGTTGGCTTAAATTAAATTGGTTAAAAAAAATGACAAAGTCCACAAACAAAGACCCTGCCATCGTCTTATATCCTTACCAACAAAAATGGCTAAATGACACAAGCCGTTTTAAGGTGGGTATGTTTGCACGGCAAACAGGCAAGACTTTTACCACCACGCTTGAAATTGTATTAGATTGTCTAGGCAAAGAAAGCAAAGGTCAAAAGGCTCGCTGGGTTATCTTGTCAAGGGGCGAACGCCAAGCCAAAGAAGCGATGAACGAGGGTGTCAAAAAGCACCTTGAAGCCTTTGGTATGGCGTGCGAAGTCCTAGAAGTCCCCTTTGATAACACTACCAATGCCTTAGAGGTCATCTTAGCAGGTGGTAGTAAAATTACCGCCTTGCCCGCCAATCCCGACACCGCTCGTGGTTTTAGTGCCAATGTCTTTTTGGACGAGTTCGCCTTTCACGCTGACAGTCGCACCATTTGGAAAGCTCTATTTCCTGTCATTAGTGCTGGTTTTAAATTGCGTGTGGTCTCAACGCCCAATGGCAAGGGTAATAAATTTTATGAGCTGATGACTGATTTAAATAATAAAGCGTGGTCTCGCCACATCGCTGACATTTATACCGCCGTGGCAGACGGCTTACCCCGAGACATTGATGAATTAAAAGAAGGCTTAAATGACGATGATGCTTGGCAACAAGAATATGAGCTTAAATGGTTGGACGAAGCGTCCGCTTGGCTGTCTTATGATTTGATTGACAGTGTAGAACACCCCAACGCTGGCAACATTGACAACTACACAGGCGGTGCGTGCTTTGTTGGTGTGGACATTGGCATTAGAAATGACTTATTTGTGATTTGGGTAGTTGAGCAGGTGGGCGATGTATTTTGGACAAGGCAAATCATTGCAAGACAAAGGATTAGCTTTGCCGAACAGGACGCTCTGCTTGATGAAGTGTTTGACCATTACCGTGTCGTCAAATGTTGTATTGACCAGACGGGGCTTGGCGAGAAACCCGTGGAAGATGCCAAGTTTCGCTATGGGTCAAGCCGTGTGGAAGGTGTGATTTTTAGTAGCTCCACCAAGCTAGTCTTAGCCACCACAGGCAAACAAGCCTTTGAAGATAAGCAAGTGCGTATTCCAATGGGCGACACCGCCTTGCGAGCTGATTTGCACAAACTTAAAAAAGTAACCTCCCCGACAGGCACGCCAAGATTTATCGCTGAAAGTGACAATAGCGGACACGCTGACCGAGCTTGGGCGTTATTTTTGGCTCTATATGGAGCAAGCAATGATACAGGCACAGTGCGAGTATCTAGCCGAAACCCTAAAAAGAAAAGCAAACTCACCCAAGGATTTTAAATGACCACACCAAACCATAGCCAAAACCAAGCCCCAAAACTGGACAAAAAAGAACTCTCCACCCAAATCGCCACTGCCCACCGTTATTTTGGGTTATATGGATTTAGCCAAATCCTCCCAAACCCTGACATTATCCTAAGACGACTGGGTAAATCCAGCTTGTCTGCGTATCGCGAGCTTTTGATTGACCCCATTGTGAGCGGTGCGGTACGCCGTCGTAAGGCAAGTGTGGCGGGCTTAAATTACCGCCTTGACAGCGATTTGTCTGACAAACAGCAAGCCGTCATAGACCAGATTTTTGACAGCCTAGACATTTATGGGTTGATTGGACAGATTTTAGAGGCGGTGTTGTATGGCTACCAACCCATTGAAGTGATTTGGCAGTTTAAAAATGGTGTTTGGATACCTGTCAAACTCATCGCAATCCCCCAAGAATGGACAGGCTTTGACGCTGATGGCGAGCTTTTACTGATTGACGGCATTACCAAGACCACGCCACCACCCTTTAAAATCCTTTGCCCGACCAACAACGCCAGCTTTACCAATCCTTATGGCACAGCCGAGCTGTCTTGTGTGTATTGGGCGACCGTCTTTAAGCGTGGCGGGTTAAAGTTTTGGGCAGAATTTGCCGAAAAGTTTGGCTCACCTTGGATTATTGGACACGAACCACGCTCCAACACAGACGAGGACACCAACAAGCTCCTTGACGCCCTAGAAGACTTAATGGGCAATGCGGTGGCGACAATCCCCAACGACAGTAGCGTGGAAATCAAAGAAGCCACAGGCAAAACAGGCTCATCGCAGGTGTTTGACGACTTTATCCGTTATTGCCGTAGCGAGATTAACATCGCCTTACTGGGTCAAGACCAAACCACCGAAAAAGACACAAGCCACGCCAGTGCAATGGCAGGACTTACCGTAACAAAAGACATTCGTGATAATGATTGCCGAGTGGTAGAGAGCTGTTTTAATACGCTTTTGGCGTGGATTTGTGAGCTTAATTTTCACAATGTGAGTCCACCCAAATTTGTGCTATATGAAGACGAGGTGGGCGACAAAACCCTAGCGGAGCGAGACCAGATTTTGACCGCTCTTGGCGTGTCTTTTAATCAAAGCTATTATGAGCGGGCTTATAATTTATCGGCTGATGAATTTACCCTAAATGCCAAGCCAATGCCTACAAACACCGTACCAACCACCCCCAATTTTAGTGAAAAATCCTTAGCACCACAGGGCGATTTGTCTGATAAATTGGCGATAGGCGTGCCAAGTGATGATGATTTGACCGCCCAAGTGGGGCAAATGCTGGGCGATTTTTCCAGTTTGGACAGTGTTAATTTGGACAATGAAACCGCTCTTTTGGAAAAATTAGCCAGTCTTTATCCCAAAATGAACATTGATGAACTCCAAGACAAGCTGACCCAAATGCTGTTCATTGCCGACACGCTGTCACGCCTACACACCCAAGAAGAAATGGGGCTAAATTAAGATGAGTAGTATTGATAAACTCACAAATAAAGAGCTAAAAGCCTTATTTGATATGCCGCCCGAGCGAGCCATTGAACACCTAAAATCCAAAGGCTTGCACATCGGCTGGGATTGGACGGACACGCACGCCCTTGCTCACGCACGAAGTTTCACAGTAGCCAAAATGACCGCCCTTGATATGCTCTCCACCACCAAAAAAGCCATTGAGCAGGCAATGACGGACGGCACAGGCTACAAGGGTTTTGAAAATACCATTAAGCCGTATTTGATACAGCAGGGTTGGTGGGGTGAAACATTGGCAAGAAACCCAAAAACAGGTCAGCTTGAACAAGTTAAATTAGGTTCAAATCGCCGTCTTAGAACCATTTATCACACCAATCGCCGAACGGCTGTAATGAGTGCCAAATACGAGCGAATGAAAGAAGCGGCTCACACCCACCCTTATTGGCAATATTCCGCTGTCCTAGACCGCCGTACCCGTCCAAGCCACTCGGCAAGGCACGGAGCGGTCTATGCCCACGATGACCCCTTTTGGTCGCATTCTTATCCGCCAAACGGCTTTGGTTGCCGATGCACTGTCAAGGCAATCACAACAAAACAAGCCGAAAAGGTGGGCATCAAACAAGGCAGTGATGAGCGAGTTTTGGGCGAAAATGGCTTTGGTGGCAATCCTGTTGCCAGTCATTTGTTTGATAAACTTTGGTATGACAAAGCCAAACAAGCCCTAGGGCAAAAACAGGCTCTCGCCCAAATTACCAAAGATATGGCATCTGATGTGCGAGTGGCGGGGTTTTTGGCGTGGGTCAGGCAAAGCCAAATCAATGGACAAGTGCAGGGGCGGACTTATGGGGTGGGAGTATTGCCCCAAAAGTCCTTTGAAAGATTGGCAGAGAAAGAAGGGCTTGATTTGGACGAACTGTCGCCTGTGGTTGGTTTTCGTGATAAGGTCATTACAGGGCGTAAAAACACACGCCATACCGCCCATAATGACGCATTGGACGAAGTGGCGTTAGAAAAAATTGTGCGTGAGTTTGGCAAGCCAGATTGGGAACTTTGGGACACCCAAAATAACAATTTATTGCTTGTTTATAAAATGTCTGATGATAAAGTGCTTAAGCTGACGGTGCAGATGACCAAGAATGGGGCGGAAGTGATAAGTGGGTTTTATCAAGATTTAAACAGCATTAAAGGGTCTATTAATGGCAATGTATTTGCCAAAATCCAATAAAAAAAATCTGCAACTTTGACGGACTCGAACCGTAACCGAACTGGCACACCTAAGTGTGTTACTCCCCCCGCCCACGCAGGACTCGTTGCAGAATATCCACATTATACCAAACTTAGGAAACTTTGCCAATGCTCATTATCAACCTAGACGACAGCCAAGCCCACAGCACCTTAGCTCAATTACTAAGAAATGCCAGTAATAGTCGTGTTATTATGCAACGACTTGCCACAGAATTAGAGACAATGACCGCCGATAACTTTGAAAATGAAGCCTTTGGTGGACAGGCGTGGGTGCGTAAAGCCTTTGGTAATGGCAAAACCTTGACCGATACGGGTGAGTTAAAAGACAGCGTTACAAGTTCGGCAAGCAGTACAACCGCCACCATTGGCACGAATATGATTTATGCCCGCATTCATCATTTTGGTGGCACAATCAGACCAAAACAAAAATCCCATCTTGTTTTTGCCACGCCAAACGGCTTTGCAAAAGTCAAATCAGTAACGCTACCCGCTCGCCCATTTTTACCCATTTCCCCTGACGGGCAATTACAAAGCGATGGCAACAGACGGCTAATAGAAGTCGCCTTATCCGCCCTGACATCTGGCACATAACCCAAAGCCATCCACCTAAAAAAAATCGATCCGCCATCGTGAGCTTATGTGCTAAAATAGGACAATAAAAAAGACAGGTGTTTTTACCTGTCTTTTCCCAAAACTCAAAATTATACCCCACCCAACTTGTTGCACCCAGTGTAACGCCCTTGCAAAATGGTCTGTCTTAACTTATCCCACATTGTTTTGAATTATCCCATTTATTGCAGAGTGTATGGTTGGTTTATTGTGGTGGGGTTTAGCATTAAATTCTTCAGCAAATATTTTGATAAGCCTGCCATCAGCAACCGCATCGGCAATCAACCATTCTGGCAAAATAGCAATACCCATGCCAGCCATCGCCATTTGAGCTAACATTTGTGTATTATTGCTATCGTGAAAGGCGGTCAAAGGCGTGATTAATTGCGTATAATTTGGCAAAACGCCTTGCCAATGTTGCAAATCATTTTGATTTTTTGGGTAGCCATGTTTTGCCAAAAAAGACGGACTTGCCACATGAAAAAACTTGATTTCACCCAAAAGTTTCACAATCAGATTTTCCTGCGGGCTACCCACCACACGCAACGCCAAATCATAGCCTTCAGCGACCAAGTCGGTAAAACGATTTTCCAAATCAATGCTAAACTGAATATCTGGATATTGCTCGCTAAACCGTGCCAACAATGCCGTAAAATAGGGGGTCGCAAACCACACAGGCACAATCAACCGCAACCGCCCTGTCGGTAGCACCGTCCCTGCGGTCGCCTGTGTCTTGGCATCGCTAAGAATATCAAGGGCTTGCACCGCATCGACATAATATTGCTGAATCACAATACCAATCATACGCTTTAGCCGTGTTCCGCATGGTGTTTGGCTATACCTTTATGCTACATGGCATGGCAAAACTGTTTGGCTTGCCACACGTTGAGATGTTTAACGGTCTACAGTTGTTTTCATTGATGGGCTTTGCAGGCATACTTGAATTGGTTGGTGGTTTGTTGCTATTAATCGGTTTATTTACTCGTCCTGTGGCATTTTTGTTGTCAGGCATGATGACGGTAGCGTATTTTATGGCTCATGCTGGCGTGGATAATTTTTGGTTGCCGTTGTTAAATGGCGGTGAGCCTGCGGTGTTGTTCTGTTTTGGCTTTTTGTACTTGTTTTTTGCAGGGGCAGGGGCTTGGTCGGTGGATAATCGTAAAAAATAATCCTTGTAAAAACGAAACCTTTTTAAATAAGTTAAGTAAAAAAAGACCGCAGTTAGGGTGGTCTTTTTTTGTTTATTTTAAATGTGCATTCTCTTGCATTTGTTTAGCAACATATTCCTGCAATACCGCATTAATACGAGTTTGCCAACCTTTGCCTATACTTCTAAAATAATCACTAACTTCTTTTGATAAGCGGATATTTATTGGCGTTTTAGTCGGTGCAAGTTGTTTGCCACGAGTATGTCCAATCACTTTATCACCAACTTTCATGACCGCACCTTGCCAATCGTCTTCTGTTGTAAAAAGATTATCTTTGTCATAGCTGATTTCATCATCTGTCATTTTAGCTAATCTTACCCAATCTGTTTGATTGCCAAGATTATTTTGAAAATTAAGGGTGTTGTTGCCAGTAATATTTTTCTTCATTTTTAGTCGCCTTTCTAATAGAAATAATTCTATCGCTATCATTTTTTGGAGTGTGTACCATTAACACAACAATAACGCCTTGATAAAACCATCTAAAAAATCAACCGCCCAATTCTTCCCACCGCTCCATTTTTTCTAGCAAAATTTCATCAATTTCGTTTAAACGTTCGCTTGCCTTGGTCGCACTTGCCAAATCGGTGGTAAACCAACTACCGTCTGCCAATTTTTTATGCAGTTCGGCTTGTTCTTTTTCTAGTTCAGCAATTTCATTGGGCAAACTTTCCAATTCTCTTTGCTCTTTATAACTTAACTTTTTCTTAACAGTGTTTTCATTTTTTGGCGTTGCAGTTTGCGTTTCGGCTTTTGGTTTTTCAACTTTTTCTCTCACTTCTTTGGGTTTATTGGCTTCTTCTCGTGCTTTTTGTTCAAGGTAATCTTGATAACCGCCAACATATTCTTTGACAATGCCGTTGCCGTCTTTGTCGGTGTCAAATACCCAAGTTGAAGTTACCACGTTGTCCATAAAACTACGGTCATGGCTGATGAGCAAAATCGTGCCGTTAAAGCTATCCACCGCTTCTTCAAGTAGCTCAAGCGTTGCCATGTCTAGGTCGTTGGTCGGTTCGTCCAATACCAAAATATTGGCAGGTTTTAACAATTGTTTGGCAAGTAACACACGATTGCGTTCGCCACCTGATAGGGCTTTCACAGGCGTTCTGGCACGCTCTGGGGCAAACAAAAAATCTTGCAAATAGCCGATAATGTGCTTTTTACGTCCGCCCACTTCCACATAGTCAGAGCCTTCCGCCACGTTTTGCACAACGGTAGCTTCTAGGTCTAGTTGGTCTCGCAATTGGTCTAAAAAGGCGATTTGTAAATTTGTGCCGAGTTTTATCGAGCCTGTTTTGGTAATATCCGCTTGTGGTAAATCTAGTAAAGCATGGATTAATGTTGATTTTCCTACACCATTTTGTCCGATAATGCCAATTCTATCGCCACGCATAATGGTTGCGGTAAAGTCTTTGACCAGCGTTTTATCGCCATAACTTAGGTTTAAATTTTTGACATTACACACCAATTTTCCGCTCGTTTCGCTGTCATTCATGCTAATATTGACCTGTCCGACTTGCTCACGGCGTGCCTTGCGTTCTTCTCGTAATATTTTTAACGCACGAACACGCCCTTCGTTACGAGTACGGCGAGCCTTAATCCCTTGGCGAATCCACACTTCTTCTTCGGCAAGTTTTTTGTCAAAATTGGCGTTGGCTTTTTCTTCGGCTTGCAGTTGCATTTCTTTCAATTCTTGATAACGTGCATAACCTTTTACACCTTGCGTAACGTCATAACTGCGTAAAATGCCACGGTCAAGTTCCACAATGCGAGTAGAAATTTTGTCAATAAACGAACGGTCATGCGAAATAAACAACAGGGTCAAACCTTGCCAATTGAGCAAAAATTGCTCAAGCCACTCAATGCTATCCACGTCCAAATGGTTGGTCGGCTCGTCAAGCAACAGCACATCAGGCTTGGTAATCAAGGCACGAGCAAGCAACACTCTGCGTTTACGGCCGCCAGACAATTCGCTAATATCGCTATCGCCGTCTAGCCCCATGATTGACAATAACGTCTGCACTTCTCGGTGCAATTCCCAACCATGCACATCGTCAATTTTGTGTTGCAAATCTGCCATGATTTCGCACGCTTTCATATCGCCATTGGCACACGCAACGCTTTGATTATCATAGTCTTTTAGCCAGTTTGCTAAATCGCCCGACCCCGCCATGACGATGTCAGCGACTTTACCCGATGTTTCGGGAATATCTTGCTCAAGCATGGCGATTTTTAAGCCGTTAGTCATGCTAAAATCGCCACTATCGGCTTTCACCTGTCCGCTAATTACTTTTAACAAGGTAGATTTGCCTTCGCCATTGCGACCGATGATACAAACTCGCTCGCCTTGCTCAATGTTAAAATCCACACCGTCCAAAATCGGTGCGATACCAAATGCTAAATGAATATCTCGTAAATGAATGAGTGCCATAAAATTTCTCAATATGTTATAATTAAAATCCGTCTATTTTAACAGAAAAATCATGCCAACCCTAAATTTACTTGAAGAAAAAATCACAAATTTGCAAAATTCGTTGATTGAGTTGCAAACGCAAACGGCTTTTATGGAAAACACGATTGATGTGTTAAACGACATCGTTACCAACCAAAGCCAACAGTTAGCCGACCAACAACGAATGTTGCAGTTGCTTTATCAAAAATTAAACGCCTTGCCAAATGATAGCCAAATTCAGCCGTTTGATTTGTTCGCAGATAAACCACCGCATTATTAGCCATAAAAAAACCAATTAAAAAATTGGCTTTTTTGCAAAAATTTAAACAATATTTTAAAAAACCTACTCAAACAATCCATTTAACCACTTGCCAATCGCTTGAATCTGTGGCAAACAGACCTGATGTGCCATTGGATAAGTCTGATAAACAGGGACAAACCCTTTTGACAACAGCCACGCAGTCGCCTGCCGTCCTAACACTTCTGGCACGACAGGGTCATGTGTACCATGACAAACAAAAATCGGCAAATCTTGTCGCACCGATGGGTTAATTTGTAGCGTATCTTTGGTCGCCAAATAAGTGGACAACGCCAACAAGCCTGCCAACGGCTTATCAAAGCCCAACACCGTCTGATAAGCGACCGCCCCACCCTGCGAAAATCCTGCAATCACAATATTCTCACTTGGCACACCACGCTCAATTTCTCGCTCAATCAAGGCATGAATACTTTTGGCAGACTGCTCAATCTGAGCCACGTCAATTTTGCGGTCAAGCGTCATCTCAATAATATCATACCAAGCGGGCATGACATAGCCACCATTCACCGTCACAGGGATACTCGGGGAATTTGGAAACACAAACCGCACGCCACGCTCGCCTGTCAGTCCAAGCTCTGGCACAATCGGCTCAAAATCATGTCCATTCGCCCCAAGACCATGCAACCAAATCACAGCACAGTCAAGCGGCAAATTTTTGGGATTAAATTCTACTTCAATACAATCTAACAACGGCATTTTTCACCTTTTTTTAATCAAAACAAATTGTTAAAATTATTTAATCAATTGAATCACGCCATTTGCCGTAACAGTAATCGTACTTTCCCCTGTTTGAAAATCTTGGCTTGGCATACTAGCGTCAACAACCGCCATTTGTGGCATGGCAAGTGCGTAAGATTTTGAATAACGTTGATAACCACCGCCTTCATTAAAATCAAGGCTTACCAACTGATAACCTTTTGCGTTCCATGCAGGTAGTAGGTTTTGGGCTTGTTGTTGAAAGTTTTTTGACGCTTCTGACATCAATGCTTGATTGACGGTTTTTTGTTTGGCTTCGGATACCGAAAAATCCAACCCATCTAACTGCATGATATTTTGTAATTCGGCGATTAATTGACTGGTGGCGACTGTGTCATTACTTTGTAGGTTTAGACTGGCGTTGCCTTGCCAACCGATGATTTTTTGGTTTTTGTCGTATTGCGGATAGGTGTTTTGGTTGCCTGTTGCGACTTTGACGTTGGGGTATTTTTTGGCGATGATGTTGGCTTGGTTAAGCGTTTCGGTGATACGTTTGGCAAGCTCTACATTGGATTTATTTTGCAAGGTTTTGGTCATGGTCGCATTGACTTGGTCGTTTTCTACTTTTTGACTGGCGTTTGCAGAAAAGTTAATCAAGTTATAATTAATTGGATTATTGTTCGCCGTATTGGCGTGAGCGGTCATCGCAAGGGTGGCTATTGCCAAAGTTAATAATTTTTTCATAGTTTTTCCTTTTTTTAAAAGTTTTTAAAATCTGAAAGTTTGTAAAATCTGTTGGTTGGTTCAAAAAATGATAATAATTATAAAAATTTTTAATCAAATTATCTGTTGAAAAATTGTTATCTATCCATATTTTTACTTTTAAAAACAAAAACTTATAAAAATATGATAAAAAACAAAAAATAAAATTTGCATTTTGAATAATTTTTGTATAAAATACCATCCTGTAACCCCATTGGTAGCTTCGCAACTGGCTACTGTGAACCCCGCCAGGACCGGAAGGTAGCAACGGTAGCAGTTTGTCAGTGTGCCGAAGATTTGCTAATGGGGTTACTCTATTTTTAACGAATACTTTTTTAAAAATCGCTATATAACACAAATATAAAAGCAATAAAAAAACCAAGCCATGATAATTGTCATGGCTTTTTTTGAATTTGATTTTTAAAAAAAGTATTATTTATCAATGATTTATATTAGACCTCTTTCCAAACCTTAATAGTGATTTGGTATAATACTGATTTTTAGAAAAAACAGCAAAAGCATGATACCCGAACAAGCAGAAAAACTCAGTGACGCACAATTTAAACGCTACTTTGGCATCCAAAGAAGTACCTATACTCATATGCTCACCATACTACAAGAAGCATACAACGAACAACACAAAAAAGGTGGCAGGAAAAATGAAATCAGCCTAGAAAACAAGCTCATGCTGACTTTGAGTTACTACCGAGAATATCGCACCCAATTTCACCTAGGGCAAGACTTTGGTATCAGTGAAAGTGCTGTCTGTAAAACCATCAAATGGGTAGAAAGCATACTGATAGCCCACAAAGACTTTGCCCTACCTAGCAAAAAGGCTTTATGGCAAGACCCAAACCTTGAAACCGTACTGATAGACGCAACCGAAGTACCTTGTGAGCGACCCAAAAAAAGCAACGCAGGCAATACTCAGGTAAAAAGAAACACCACACCTTAAAAGCACAAATCGTTGTCGATAAAAACAGCAAAAAAATACTTTGTACCCATTTTAGCAAAGGTAAAACCCATGACTTTAAACTTTACCAATACTCAAAAATGCGTATAAAGCCTAGTATCTTAATCCAAGTAGATTCGGGCTATCAAGGCATACACAAACACCATGCCAATAGCAAATTCCCAAAAAAGAAAACCAAGCTTAATCCACTATCTAAAGTTGACAAACAAGCCAATCGAGAATTAGCTTCTGAACGGGTAACCAATGAACATGTTATCGGCAAAATCAAACGTTTTAAAATCCTAGCCTGTCGTTATCGTAATCGCAGAAAACGCTTTGGCTTAAGGGTTAATTTGATTTGTGCCATTTATAATTTCGAGTTGGGTTAGTTTGGAAAGAGGTCTATTAAAAAGGAAATTTAATGATTAGTGTGTTTGATTTGTTTAAAATTGGTATTGGCCCTTCTAGCTCACATACAGTAGGGCCGATGAAAGCGTCTAACTTGTTTTTGCAAGCCTTGCTTGATAACAATCAGTTGGCACAGGTCAATAGACTACATATCGTGCTATACGGCTCGCTTGGGGCGACTGGGCGAGGGCATGGCAGTGATATTGCCGTCATGCTTGGGCTGATGGGCGAACAGCCTCATTTGACCGATGTTAAAACCATCGCCCAAAAAATTGACACAATTTATCAAACCAAAACTTTATCATTAAATCATCAAAAAAACATCGCTTTTGACCCTGCAACCGATTTAATTTTAAATGGGGCAGAATTCTTGCCTTATCACCCCAATGCCTTGATAATTCAAGCGTTTTGCGATGATAATTTGGTGTATGAAAACACTTATTATTCTATCGGTGGTGGTTTTGTACAGACCCAAAAAGAAGTCAAAAACGAAGTACCAGTCATAGAAAATGTCAAAAAAAGCGTTCCTTATCCATTTCATAATGCCGAACAATTACTCAAAATTTGTCAAGAAAATAATCTATCCATGGCGGACGTGGTGCGTGCCAATGAACTTGCCAATATTAGCGAACAAGATTTGACTAATGGTTTAAATGCAATTTGGCAAGTAATGCAAGACTGCGTGACTAATGGTTGTCAAAATGATGGTATTTTACCGGGTGGGCTAAATGTCAAACGCCGTGCCAAAGCTATTTATCAACAATTATCAGGTATTGACAGCCGAAAACTGGTGCATGATTTGTTAAGTGTGATGGATTGGGTCAATCTGTATGCGTTGGCGGTCAATGAAGAAAACGCCAGTGGCGGACGAGTGGTAACAGCACCGACCAATGGGGCGGCGGGGGTTATTCCTGCGGTCATGCACTATTATCGGGACTTTTGCCAAAGTTATCAGCCAAAAAAAATTGAAGATTTTTTATTAACAGCGGCGGCGATTGGCATGATTATCAAGGAAAATGCGTCCATCTCTGGGGCAGAAGTCGGCTGTCAAGGCGAGGTCGGCTCGGCGTGTGCGATGGCAGGGGCAGGGCTGACCCATGTGTTAGGCGGTACGCCAGCCCAATGTGCCAATGCCGCCGAAATTGGCATTGAACATCATCTTGGCATGACGTGCGACCCGATTGCAGGCTTGGTGCAAGTGCCTTGTATTGAGCGAAATGCGATGGCTTCTATCAAGGCGATTAATGCTTCACGCCTTGCCCTAAAAGGCGATGGCTCGCATATTGTGTCGTTTGACAAAGTGATTGAAACCATGAAAGAAACAGGGCAAGACATGATGGCAAAATATAAAGAAACCGCACTGGGCGGACTTGCCACCCATGTCATGAACAGTCCAAATCAAATCCCTATGCTAGACGTAACGGTCAATTATAGTCAATGCTAATCTGCTAAATCATTGATTTTTATCAATAATGAAATGCTCATTATCATTCCTTTTATTCATCGTCTTTATTGTCAATCAGTTGCTGATATTTTCTGGTTAAAGTATTACGCCCCCACCCCAACAATTCCGCCGTTTTGCCTTTGTGTTGATTGGTAAAATCTAATGTAGTTTGTAATAGTTGGGTTTCAAACATTGGCAATGCCTGTTGCAAAATTTCAGGTTTTCCTTGTGCCAAGGCTTGTTTTGTCCAGTTTTTTAACGGTGTTTGCCAATCGGTATTTTCATCATTGACATCATCAGCATTAACAAAATCATTATCATAAATAACATCAGTTTTTACATCTTTATCAATCTTGTTATCAACAATTTTGTTATCAAATATGATTTTTTCATTGGTTTTATCAAGCTGATTGTTTAAATTTTTTTGACTGTTTTGTAAATTATTTTCATTAAAATTATATGTTGAATGAAACTCTAAATTATCAGACAATTGCACTTGTGCCAAAATTTCTGGTGGCAAGTCGTCAATATGCACGTCATTACCTGTCGCCATCACCATCAGCCATCGGCAAGTATTTTCTAATTGGCGGACATTGCCTTGCCAGCCATAGTTTTGTAATGCTTGCATGGCATCAGGTTGGATATTTTTGACAGGCAGTTGCATGGATTTTGCGATTTTTTGCATAAAAAAATGGCACAACAACGGAATATCTTCTTGTCGCTCTCGCAAGGCAGGCAGATTTAGGCGAATGACGTTTAAGCGATAAAACAAATCTTCTCGAAATTTGCCTTGTTTTACCAAATTTTCCAAATCTTGATGGGTGGCTGCTATAATCCGCACATCTACTTTTATCGGCTTTTGTCCGCCAATACGAAAAAATTCGCCATTGGCAAGTACACGCAAAAGACGAGTTTGGGTAGATAGGGGCATATCGCCAATTTCGTCCAAAAACAGTGTGCCGCCGTGAGCCTGTTCAAAGCGTCCTTGCCGTGTTGCTGTCGCCCCTGTGAATGCCCCTTTTTCATGTCCAAACAGCTCCGATTCTATCAAATCATGCGGAATCGCCGCCATGTTCAAGGCGATAAATGGCTTGTTTTTGCGTGGGGAGTGTTCGTGCAGGGCGTTGGCAATCATCTCTTTGCCAGAGCCTGACTCACCTGTAATCAGCACCGTCATGGCGATGTTTGACAATCGCCCAATCGCGCGAAATACGGTTTGCATGGCAGGGCTTTTGCCGATAATGCCCGAAATATTAGTATCATCAGCATTGTCATTTTTGACAACATCGCTATTGTCCATAGTCAATATCACATCATCATGATTATCCATATCATTTTGATGATTTTTATCCATTTTTTCTACATTATAAGTTAAGGCTTTATTTACCATTCCCAGCATTTCATCAAGGTCAAATGGCTTTGGCAAATAGTCAAACGCCCCTGTCTGATAGCTATCTACCGCCGATTGCACATCGGAATGGGCGGTCATGACAATGACAGGAATGTTGCCAAATTGGGTTCTGATTTTTTCGCTCAACGCCAATCCGTCCATCATTGGCATACGAATATCAGTCAAAATTACATTTGGTAACTCATTAATATGATTGATTTTTTCAAGATTTTTCCAAGCGATTTTGCCATTACCAAAGGTTATCACATCATAGCCCATATCGGACAGACTGTCTTGCAAAATCGTCCGCAATGTGACATCATCATCTACTACCCAAATTCGTTGCCCAGCGTTCATTGTTTATCCTTGTTAAAAAACATTTAAAAAAAATTAAAGAAAAATTGGTTAATTTGGTTTTATTGCTCGCATTTCAAACGGCAAATAAATGTGAAAAACCGTTTGCCCTTTTTTTGAGGAAACCTTGATTAGCCCTTGATGACGTTGAATAATATCTTGCACCAACGCAAGCCCAAGCCCTGTGCCATTGGCTCGCCCCGTTACCAACGGATAAAAAATCTGTGGCAACAACGCCTTATCAATCCCCATGCCGTTATCAATCACGCTCACTCGCATCACGCTTTTGTGGCGAATCTCGCCAATGGTGAACTGATACTCAATGCGAGTTTGCACACTGATGATCGGATTGTCCACCATCGCTTCATTTTGAGCGTTAAATAAGGCCTGCACCGCATTGTTAATCAGATTAAAAAAAACTTGTATCAACTGGTCTTTATCCGCAGTGATTTCGGGCAATGACAAATCATAATCTTTCACAAAATCAACCGCTTGGTGCTGATTGGCAAGTAACATCAAAACCTGCTCAATCGGCTCATGAATGTTCACTTGTTGCCAATTTGGTAATTTTGGCGTGCCTAATAATTGGCTTACCAATTCGCTTAAACGTTTGGTTTCACTGCTGATAATATTAAGATAATTTTCAATCTTTTCTAACTGTGGTTTTACAATCGGATTATCATCTATTTTTACCAATTTTGGCAAATGGCGTTGTAACAACTGGGTCGCCCCCAAAATCCCCGCCAACGGATTTTTGACTTCGTGTGCCATATTGCGTATCATTTGGCGAGTAACGGCGTGTTGGGCTTGTTGCTGTTGCTCTTGTTGAATCAGCGTTTGGCGGTCTTTCGCCCACAGCTCAATCATATAAAAAAACCTGCCATCTATCTCCATCGGCGACACACCATAATCCATCAACACCGCATGATAAATACCTTGAACCAACACATCATGTTGAATAAAGGCTTGGTATAATTGTTTAGCATGGATTAATTGATTTGAAAATTTTTGTTGAAAATTGTCGTCATCATCAACCGCTTTTAAAATATGAAAAATTGATGACTGCAAAATCTGACTTTGTCCTGAGGATAACACTTGCTCACTGGTCGCATTGCTAAAACAAATGTTAAACGTATCATCAAGAATAATAACACCTGTCAAAAGTTGATTAATAAACGAATTTTTGTTAAATTGCTCGGCAAAATTTGGCACAATACTTGGCATAATATTTGACGTAGTATTAGACATAATTATCCAACAAAAAATGATAAATCGTGCTTTACAATTTAGCACATTTTGCAAATAAATCAAGCCAACTTTTCGCCCATTCATAAATTTTTGCCTTTGACAATAAAATGGTTTTATAAATTGTGAAAAAAGGTTAGAATAGTCGGTTTAGCAAGGTTTTTTGCCAATTTTACAAAATTATTTAAGAAGTACAAGCTATGTCAAACCAGCCACAAGTTTTTATTCCACCCCCAAAAAACGAACCTTATCACCACCAAGCCAACCACAACGAAAACCGTTCAGTTAGCCAAACCGCAAGCCAAATCGGTGATTTACCAAAAAGCAAGCAAGCCCCAAAAATCGGTTTTGTATCGCTCGGTTGTCCAAAAGCGTTGGTAGATAGTGAACGCATTATCACCGAACTTACTCGTGATGGCTACCAAGTCGCCAATGACTATGATGGTGCGGATTTGGTCGTGGTGAACACTTGTGGATTTATTGAATCTGCGGTGCAAGAAAGCCTAGATGCGATTGGCGAAGCGATTACCAAAAACGGCAAAGTCATCGTAACAGGCTGTCTTGGTAAAGATGCCGAAAAAATCAAAACCATGCACCCTGCTGTGCTTGCGGTTACAGGCGCTCATGCGTATGATGATGTCATCAATGCCGTCAGCCACCATGTGCCAAAACCGCAAAAACCCAAAAATTACGACCCAAAAATTGACTTAATCAATGACGCAGGCATTAAACTGACACCAAAACATTACGCCTATGTCAAAATCTCTGAAGGCTGTAATCATCGCTGTACGTTCTGTATTATTCCGAGCTTGCGTGGCGACTTGGTTAGCCGTCCGATTGATGACGTGATGAAAGAAGCGTCCGCCCTTGCCAAAGCAGGTGTAAAAGAATTGTTGATTATTTCGCAAGATACGTCTGCGTATGGCGTTGATTTAAAATATAAAATGACGTTTTGGGACGGAATGCCTTTAAAATCAAAATTTTATGATATGTGCGAAGCGTTAAATCGTCTTGGCATTTGGGTGCGTTTGCATTACATTTATCCATATCCGCACGTTGATGACGTGGTAAAACTGATGTCAGAAGACAAACTTTTGCCGTATCTTGACATTCCGTTCCAACACGCAAGCCCAAGTGTGCTAAAAGCGATGAAACGCCCTGCACACAGTGAAAATGTGCTAGAACGCATTAAATTATGGCGCGAAATTTGCCCTGAAATTGTTATTCGCTCAGCTTTTGTTGTTGGATTTCCAGGGGAAACCGAAGAAGATTTTGAATATTTGCTTGATTGGCTTAAAGAAGCACGCCTTGACCGAGTTGGCTGTTTTACCTATTCGGAAATTGAAGGGGCAGTTGCCAATGACTTGCCAAATCCTGTGCCAGAAGACGTTAAACAACAGCGTTATGAGCGTTTAATGGCGTTGCAACAACAAATTTCTGCTGAAAAATTGCAAGAAAAAGTCGGCAAAACCTTAAAAGTATTGGTTGATGAAATAGATACCGAAGAAAATATTGCGATTTGCCGTAGTTATGCCGATGCCCCAGAAATTGACGGTCATGTCTATGTTGATAATATTGATAGTAGCGTAAAAGTGGGTGAATTTTTAACCGTTACCATTGATGAAGCAAGTGAATATGATTTATTCGCAAGTTTTAAGGTTTAAGTGATGGAAAAAACAGCCTTACTAATTATAGATGTATAAAATGCGTTATTAGATTGAAACCCTTACAACGCAGAAGTTATGATGTCCGCTATACAAACTTTATTACAAACGGCTCGGCAAAATCAGCAAGAAGTGACTTTTGTGCGACATCAATCAGACAATGAGCCGTTAAAACCAGACTCGCAAGGCTGGCAGAACGTAAAACTTGCTCATGCTTATCAATATTTGAATATGGATTTGGAGTCAAATTGTAAAGACGGTGATTATTAAATTTTTTTGTTATTTGTTATATACTAATTTTTAAAAGGAATAATAATGACAACGTTAATGTTAAATGAAAATGGGACAGTGCCATTCTCTGCCAGTCTTTTGGAATTATTAGGCTGGAAAACAGGGAATCGACTAGAACTTAAAGCGAATAAAAACACGGTTACTTTGATAAATTAGTCACCTATGGCACAACCTATGACAGATTTTGAGCAGGAAGTCGAAGAAAGTTTTGGTATAGTAACCATATTTATCCGACAATAGAAATGACAAAACCACATTAATGTTCAACTTTTGTCATACATGTATTTAGCACCTTTTTTATCAAACCTATTATCAAAAAAAATCCTGCCAAATTGACAGGATTTTTTTATGACTTTATGCAAATTAAGCCAATTGAGCAACCTTGATTTCATCAGGGTTAATCGTATTTGCTTCTTCTAAATACGCTGTCATACGGTCAAAATTCATGTATTTGTAAATTTCTGCCGACATACTATTTAGTTTACCTGCGTATTGTTGGTATTCTTCGTTGGTTGGCAATTTACCCAATACAGATGCAACCGCTGCAAGTTCCGCAGAAGCCAAGTACACATTTGCACCTTGACCTAGACGGTTCGGGAAGTTACGAGTTGAAGTAGAAACCGCTGTTGATTTTGGTGCGATACGAGCTTGGTTACCCATACATAGTGAACAACCCGGCATTTCCGTTCTTGCCCCTGCTTGTGCAAATACGTTGTACAAGCCTTCGTCCATCAATTGACGTTCGTCCATTTTGGTCGGTGGTGCAATCCATAGACGAGTTGTCAAGCTACCTGCAGGTACTTCTGTCAATAGGTTCGCCGCCGCACGGAAATGTCCGATGTTAGTCATACATGAACCGATGAATACTTCATCAATCTTGTCGCCTGCTACGTCTGCCAAGGTTTTGGCATCGTCTGGATCATTTGGACAGCATAAAATTGGCTCTTTAATCGCACTCATGTCAATGGTAATGTCAGCTGCGTATTCCGCATCAGCGTCCGCACGCAGTAGGTTTGGTTTTGCCAACCAGTTTTCCATGCCTTTGATACGGCGTGCCAAGGTACGTGCATCGCCATAGCCTTCAGCAATCATCCATTTTAACAAGGTGATATTAGAAGTTAAGTATTCTTTAACAGATTCCTCAGATAAAGTAATCGTACAACCTGCAGCCGAACGCTCTGCTGACGCATCAGACAATTCAAACGCTTGTTCAACGGTTAAATCTTCCAAGCCTTCAATCTCTAAAATACGACCGTTAAAGACGTTTTTCTTACCTGCTTTTTCAACAGTCAAAAGACCTTCTTTAATCGCTTGTAGCGGAATTGCATGAACCAAATCACGCAAGGTAATGCCCGGTTGCATCTCACCCACGAAACGCACACGCACAGATTCTGGCATATCTAACGGCATAACGCCTGTCGCTGCAGCGAATGCCACTAGACCAGAACCTGCAGGGAACGAAATACCCATAGGGAAACGAGTGTGCGAGTCGCCACCTGTACCAACAGTATCAGGCAATAGCATACGGTTCAACCATGAGTGGATAATACCGTCCCCCGGACGAAGTGAGACACCGCCACGATTCATGATAAAGTCAGGTAGTGTGTGCTGAGTTTCTACGTCAATTGGTTTTGGATACGCAGCGGTATGACAGAAAGACTGCATAACTAAATCAGCCGAGAAACCTAAACACGCCAAATCTTTTAACTCATCACGAGTCATCGGGCCTGTGGTATCTTGTGAGCCGACCGTTGTCATTTTTGGTTCGCAGTATGCACCTGGGCGAACGCCTTTGCCTTCTGGCAAGCCACACGCACGACCAACCATTTTTTGAGCTAAAGTAAAGCCTTTGCCTGTGTCTGCAGGTTGTTCTGGTTGTGCGAATACGTCTGATTGACCTAAGCCAAGATATTCACGAGCTTTATTTGTCAAACCACGACCGATAATTAGCGGAATTCGACCACCTGCACGCACTTCGTCAAGTAGCGTTGGTGATTTTAATTCAAACGTTGATAACACTTCGTCAGAGTCGTGTTTAGTGATTTTACCATCATGTGGGTAAATATCAAACACATCGCCCATATTTAGCTTGCTTACATCAACTTCAATCGGCAATGCACCTGCATCTTCCATTGTGTTAAAGAAAATCGGTGCGATTTTACCGCCTAAGCATAGACCGCCTGCACGTTTGTTTGGCACGCCTTTAATGTCATCGCCCATTAGCCACAATACTGAGTTTGTCGCTGATTTACGGCTTGAGCCTGTACCGACAACATCACCAACATACGCCAATTGAATGCCGTCTTTCTTCATTTCTTCAATTTGTTTCATTGGTCCAATCACGCCGTCTTGGTCTGGATTGATACCATCACGAGCATTTTTTAACATTGCCAAAGCGTGTAGTGGAATATCTGGACGGCTCCAAGCATCTTGTGCTGGCGATAGGTCGTCTGTATTGGTTTCGCCTGTTACTTTGAACGTTTTGTAAGTGGCTTTTTTAGGCACTTCTGGACGGCTTGTAAACCATTCTGCATTCGCCCAAGATTGAATGACATCTTTGGCAACTTCGTTACCTGCGTCTGCTTTATCCGTTACATCATGGAACGCATCAAATACAAGTAGCGTGTGTTTTAACGCTTCACCTGCATCTTTTGCCAATTCTTTGTCGTCCAATGCGTCAATTAACGGCTGAACGTTGTAACCGCCTTGCATTTGACCCAATAATTCAATCGCTTTTTGTTTGCTAACCAGTGGTGAAGTCGCTTCACCTTTAACAATGGCTGCCAAAAATCCTGCTTTAACATATGCCGCTTGGTCCACCCCCGGTGGGATACGATTTTCTAATAAATCAACCAAAAACGCCTCTTCACCTGCAGGTGGATTTTTTAACAAATCAACCAAACCTGCAACTTGATTTTCGTTTAGTGGCTGTGGCACAACGCCTTGAGCCTCACGCTCGGCAACGTGTTTACGATAGTCTTCTAACATCGACATAAAATCGTCCTCTTTATCATGATTTGGCATAATACTTGGGTGGCAAATAGTTAAATAGTTATATGCGACCTCATATTATGCGTGGGGTTAAAGCTAAGAACCTGTATTCACAACATTACGCAGTAAAATTTTACAGATTTTTAACAAAAATTTGTTTGCTTTTGCATGAAAAATGGCTAAATCTTGCTTTTCTTTGTCAAAAACTTGCCTGATAGAATGACTATCAGTCTGCGTTTTTTCCTTGAAAAGCTGGCGATTTATCTCATTTTTCATTGCAAAAACGTTGTAAATACAGGTTCTAAAAATTAAGTGTAATGATACGTTAAAACGCCAAAAAAGTTAATGTAAAAAATGTAATTTTCGGCATATAGCCATTATTTATTAAATAAATGACAAAATAGCTTAGCCAAATATATTACCCAAAAATCTTACTATTGTCTATCTTTACACCCTAAAATATTCAAAAATCTGTATCAAATCATTGCCAAATAGATAAAAAATTAAAAATTTACTGCTTTTTCTGTTATACTATGACGATTTTAAATTGATAAAAATAAGGACACACCCATGACGCAAACCGTCCAAACACATACGCCAAACACATCACCAACCGCTATCCCACCTATGGCTAAACCCAAACGCCCAGAAGTCGGCGAAAAACTGCGTGGTCATGACAAAGTGGCTCGTATTCCTGTCAAAATCATTCCAACGGTAGAAGCCCCAAAAAAACCTGACTGGATTCGTGTCAAACTTGCCAATCCGTCCGAAGTCGCCCAACTCAAAGACACCATGCGTAGCAAAAAACTCTACACCGTCTGCGAAGAAGCGGCTTGTCCGAACCTGCCAGAATGCTGGAGCGATGGCACGGCAACCTTTATGATTATGGGCGATATTTGTACTCGCCGTTGTCCGTTTTGTGATGTGGCACATGGTCGCCCAAATCAGCTTGATAAAGACGAACCACGCAACACCGCCGAAACCATTGTCAATATGAACCTAAAATATGCTGTCATCACATCGGTCGATAGAGATGACTTGAAAGATGGCGGTGCGGGGCATTTTGCCGAAGTGATTCGTGAAACTCGTGCATTGTCACCAAACTGTTTGATTGAAATCTTAGTGCCTGACTTTCGTGGACGTGAGCAAATCGCACTTGATACCTTGGTAAAAGACAATCCAGACGTGTTTAACCACAATATTGAAACTGTGCAACGCCTTTATAAAGCGTTCCGTCCCGGCTCTGATTATCAACATTCGTTAAGTTTGTTAAAAGACTATAAAGCTCGCCGTCCAGACATTGCGACCAAATGCGGATTTATGGTGGGTCTTGGCGAAACGGAAGAAGAAGTTTATGCTTTGCTTGATGATTTAAAGGCTCATGATGTGAACATTATCACCATTGGACAATATTTACAGCCAAGCAAATCACACGCCCCTGTAGACCGTTTTGTTCACCCTGACGAATTTGACCGCTATATGGAATACGGCAAAAAATTGGGGTTTTTTAGTATTTGGGCGGGTCCTATGGTGCGTTCAAGCTATTTTGCGGACAGGCAATATTATGGCGAGCCTTGTCCAAAACCTGTGCGTGGTAAAAACCCAATTTCCGAAGCTGATTTAAAAGCAGGGCAACTCAAAAAAGGTGGTTGTTAATTTAACCGTCTGTTTTTAAACGTTTTTTAAATAGGCAAATGTATAGTCATTTAAAATAAAAATGAGACAAGGCGACAATGTCCGCAGTGTACAAGTAGTACATAAGGGCGTTGGCAACGCAGTATCATTGCAATTTTAATTGACTATAACAACCGAAAGGCTTGCTTAATCACAGGCAAGTCCACCATTTCGCCATCAATAGCAAAAGCAAAACTGCCTGTTTGTTGGTAATAATCCACCACTCTTTTGGCAAAAATAAGCTGTTTTTCGCTGATTTTTGCCAATTCATTGACAATGGCAACTTGATTTGGGTGAATACAAAACATCGCTGAAAAGCCCAAATTTTGCCAAAAAATCACTCTTTGCCGTATCAAATCTTTGTCATGAAAATTGGCAAAAACGCCTTCTATCGGTGCTTGCAAATTATTGATTTTACTGTGAATTGATAACTGATAACGCAATTGATTTAACAGCATTTCTCCTGACGTACTGTTGGCGACCACGTTTAACTGTTCACAAATATCCAAAAAACCAAAACTCAACGCTTGTAATCCTTGAGCGGTGGCGATATTGGCAATGTTTGCCATGCCTTGAGCATTTTCAATCAAGCCAATGATGGGTTTGTTTAATGCAAAAAATACTGTTTGAATATCATCTACCGATTGCACTTTTGGCAGTACAATCCCTGAAATTTTGTCAAAATAAGTTGTGTTTTTTAGGCGTTGTAATTGCCCGTTGTCGTTGTTAAAAAATTCACTCTGTACCGCATTGATGCGTAGCCAAATCGGTGGATTGTTGTCAATTTTTAAATAATCAACAATATTTTGCCAAGATTGTTGTTTTTGTAGGTCGCTAACGCCATCTTCCACATCAACAATCACCGCATCAGCCCCTTTGTCAAAGGCTTTGGCAACTCGTTCAATGTGGGTAGCAGGGACAAATAAATAACTGGTTGGGGCAAGCGTATGAGTTGGCATTTGACACCTAAATTTTAAAAAATGTGAAAAACTTTTGATTATTTTAGCCAATTGCCATGGTTTTTAACAGTACGATTTTTTAAAAATATTTGTATAAATTTTGATTGGCAAAATGAAATTTAGTGGTGTTTGTTAAACCAATTTGTAGTAAAATGGGCGTTCATCTTATTTTATCCGTTTTTTTAAGGTATTTTTATGAAAATTACAACACTTGTTATCGCCATGACATTGGGCTGTGTGTCATCTGTGGCATTTGCCGAAGATATTCAAAACAGTGCCAAAAAATCCAATTTACAAGTTGGTATAGGCGGTATCGTGGGCGATAAAGGCTTTCGCAATTATGATACGGACAGCATGTTAATCCCTGCGGTAAGCTATGACAATGGCAAGGTGTTTTTTCGTGACAATCAGTTGGGTATGAATGTGATTAAAGATTCTCAACAAAATTTAAAGGTATTATAGGGTAACAGCTGAAGAGTCCGCCAAATCTGGCATTGACGCATACAGCCCATCATCAAGCGTTCAACCGTTTGTCAGTGTACCTGCGTTTTATCGTGTCAATCCAAAGGTAAATTTGTTTGCAATTCCAAGCGTCACTTATTATGCTGATGAAATTTATAATAACCCAAAAGTAGACAGCCGAACGTCTTGGGGTGTGGCATTGGGTGCAAATTATGCATTTGATTTTTAAGAAAAAAACAAACAAAAATACACTATCATTTTTAATCCAATATTGTTCAAAAAACCATGACTGCTTATATTTTAGACACCGAAGCCCACGATATTATCAATCCACACGCTACCGAAATCGCCTATATCAAAGTTGGTTTTGTGGAAGAGATGTTGATTTACCTTGAACCAAAAGCCTTTGAACAACGCTACAATCCTGAACAAAAAATCAGTCTTGGCAGTCAAGCCATCACACGAATTTTTGATGACGATGTCGCAGACCAGCCAGTTCATACGACTTTTGAATTGCCAAATGACTGTGCGTATTTGATTGGGCATAACATTGACTTTGATTGTGAAGTGCTAAAAAATGCCGAATGCGATGTCAGTTCTATCAAAAAAATCTGCACGTTGGCACTGTCTCGCTATTGTTATCCAGATATTGACAGCCATACGCTTGGGGCGATGTTATGCTATTTGCACAGCGATATTGCCAAAAAAAATCTCAAACACGCACATGGTGCAAAATATGACATTTGGTTTACCTTTTTGATTTTAAAAACCATGTGCGAAAAATTACACATTACCGATTTGCCAACGCTGTATGACATGAGTGAAAAAGCTCGTAAACCTACACATTTGAACTTTGGCAAATACAAAGGCACAGCGATTGCCGATTTGCCTGATGATTATGTGCAATGGTTACTCAAACAACCCGAACTAGACCCCTATTTAAAACTGGCACTCACACAATGATAAGCAACCGTCATGTCAAATTTTATTTTTTTACCCAGCCCTAGCCCATTCACCGTCTTGCAAACCATCAGCCACACTGCCATGACAGCACAAAATCTGTATGGCGATTTTAATTTGGGCTTGCACGTTTTGGACGAGCCAATAAACGTTCATCAAAACCGTATGACATTGCTAAACTCATTGAAAACTACTTACCCACAGTTAAACAGCATTCATTGGCTTAACCAAGTTCATGGCAACGAAATATACGACAATCAAGGCAAATTGTTAGCAATACCCATCAATGCCGATGCCCAAATCACCACACAAAAACACACGGCATTGGCGATTATGACGGCAGACTGCGTGCCTGTGATGATTGCTGATGGGGCTGGGTGTGTGGTTGGGGCGGTTCACGCAGGTTGGCAAGGGCTTGCCAAAGATATCATTCGCTTGACCGTCAAAAAAATGCAACAGCAGTCCGATAATGTAAGCGTTTTTTGTGCGTGGGTGGGTGCGTGTATCGCTCAATGCAATTACGAAGTTGACGAAAAAGTCAAAACAGCCGTGTTAGCAACGCTTGATTTAACAGTACAAAATGATGAATCATTGATAAATCGTTTGTTTATTCGCACAACGGACGGACATTATTTGGCAAATTTGGCAAAAATTGCCGAATTACAGTTAAATGCGTGTGGCATTCATCAGGTATATCAAAGCCAACTTGACAGTTATGCTGATGATAGACTGTATTCTTATCGTTTGCAAAGCCAAAAAAAATACGTTGCCACAGGTCGTATGGCAACGTTGATTTTTATCAATCAATAATTTTGTAAAACTTTGTCAATCATTGCAAAATTTTGACATAAGACTGTGCTCTCAATTCTTGCAGCCAGTCTTCCAATGCCTGTGGTGCTAGGCGTTGATACAATACTTCACGAGCCACATTACGGCGGTAAGTATCGGTAACATCTTGCTTGCGTTTGGCATCTACTTTTAGAATATGCCAGCCAAACTGAGTTTGAAATGGGATAGAAAAATCATTGGCTTCGGTCTTTTTCATCATCGCTTCAAACGCAGGCACCATCTCGCCTTCACTCACCCAGCCCAGCGAACCGCCATTGCTCGCACTGCCATCTTTTGAGTAAGTCGCTGCCAATGTCGCAAAGTCTGCACCTTTTAATAATTGTTGATAAATTGCTTCAATTTGTTGTTTGGCGAGCTCTGCTGACACAGTGGTTGATGGGCTAATCAAAATATGACGGGTTTGCCATTGGTCAATGATGTGTTGTCCGCCGTCTTTTTTATCCAACAATTTGACAACATCAACGCCTTGCTCGGTCAAAAGCGGTTTGCTAACTTGTCCAATATTTAGACTGGTAATATGCTGTGCAATATCTGTTGGCAACTCTTTCACTGTATGATAACCGACATCGCCGCCTTGAATTTGGGTGGTGTAGCCTTTTTGGGCGTTTGCCACGATTTGCTCAACATTGGCATTTTCCGCTTGTAAGGCTTGGGCAATTTTTTCGGCAACCGTCATCGCAGACTGTTTTTGACGTTCAGTTGGTGTCTCGCCTGCCTTACTGGTAAAAGGCACACGAATGTGTAATGGGCGATATTGACTTTGCTCTAAGGCACTGCTCTCTGGTGATTTTAAAAAGGCATCAACATCTTGTTCGCTAATTTTGACACGGCGTGCGATTTGTTGCTGTTGCAAAGTCTGAATGGCTAAATCTTCGCTCACTTGTTGGCGTAATGCTTTGTATGAACCTGCTTTTTCGCTATCTAACTTTTGTTGAAATGCAGTCAAACTGCTCATACCGTTTTGTTTGGCAATATGACTTAAAGCCACATTTAACTCATTTTCACTGACCGAAAATCCTTGTTTTTTGATTAAATCCAACTGAATTTGTCGGCTAATCATTTGATTTAACACTTGCGAATACATCTGATTGGCTGGCGGAATGGCTTTGTTTTCAGCTTTGAGCTGACTTGCCACCATTGCCACCGCATTGTCAAGCTCGCTGTTTAAAATCGCTGTGTCATTCACCACGGCAATCACGCCATCAAGCGTTTTGTCAGTCGCTTTCACCACTTGTTTATCAGTGGTTTGGTCGCTGTTGATGGTTTCTGCCATCGCATTTTGGCTTGCCAAAGCAAAGACAGACAACATCGCAACGTACAAAAATTGTTGGTTAAAAATACGCATATATTTTTCCTTTTGTAAAATTCATATGAAATATAAATTAAAATAAATTAAAAATTGTTAAGTTGATTAACACCCAGCACCCTATCACCAATCAAACTTGCCAATCTGCCTTGGCGTTTGTTAAATGCACTGTTTAGGCTTAACTCTGCTATGATGGCTTTGTTGGGTTTGTCATCAAATTCGTTATAATAACTGCGACCATAGACCGAAAAACCATAACAACAGCTATCATAAGTAAAACCTGCCAACACATCGCTATAACGGTTTTTTAGGTTGTCATATTGCACCGCCCCCAAAAAGCCCCAGTTTTGGCTAATCGGAAAAATCGCTGATGCAGTGGTCGCAGATAGTTCTCGTTGCCCAAAGTCTTGTGCTTTACGCTTTATCACGCCCACATTGTACAAGGCATTGTTATTGGGTTGGTAACGCAATTGGGCATTATAATAATTCAGACCGCCATTGTCATTGACTGCACCGTCCAAATCCACCCAAAAATCTTGATAAGGCTGTGAGCTTAACTGAAGCACCGTCCCCGAACTATCAAGCGTCATTGGACTGGTATTATTTAACCCAACTTTAATATCACTTAAATAAAACTGCTGACCAATACTTGCATCAAGACGTGTCAAACCTGATGCATCAATATAGCGATAATTGATTGATGGCGTTAAGTGATTGTTGTCCGCCAAACGGTCATAACCCAAAAACCACGAATTTTCATACAATTGTGGAAAGTTCAAAGATGCCAAACGAGTGTTAAAATTTGGCACATCGCTTTGGTCTTTAAAGGGTGAATACACATATTTTAAACGGGGTGAAATCAGTTGATACCCCCCCCATTTTTGGTCAAATTTGCCAAATGGCGAACCTGCTTTATAAAAAATTAGACCTGTATCAAGGCTAAACTCTGGCACAAAAACTGATTGGCTTTTGTTTTCATCAGTGTAGTTATTGGCAATCGTTGTTTCTTCATCAAACTGAGTATAAAGGTGCTGAAGGCTTGCCGTTGGGGTGATATAGCCCCATCTACGCTTGATAGGATAAGACGCACTTAACTTGTTATACAGTCTGCCACCGCTTTGCTCTGGTGCAGAATTGTCATCAATGGGGCGTTTAAAATACGCAAAATCACTCACCCCTGTGATATACACATTCTCATTTTCAAAATAAGGCAAACGATAGTTCAACGACAACTGTGGCAAACGTTGGTACGGTTTGTCTTTATCCAAAACAGTGTCTTTGTCTACCGTTTGAAAAGTTTCCACTTTGGCGGACGCTGTCAAATAATCGTTAAAATAATCGGCTTGGATACGGCGTGGCAAGTTTAAATGATTGTTTTCAAGCCCCAAAGTATCAAAATCATCAAAATACGCTGGGTCTGATACATACTGGTACAAGGCGTGAGCGGTTAAATTGGGAATAGTTTTTGATTGCCAAAAATGGTTATATAACACATGAGAGCGGTCTTCATTTTGGTATTCCTTATCACTTGGCAAATACGAAGCAATGACTTCCCCTGCCCCAAAATCTTTTGTCAAATAACGAAAATCGCCTGTAAGCATGGGATTTCTGGTGCTAAAAATCGTTGGCGTTAATGTCAAGTCATAATTGGGGGCAAGGTTAAAATAATAAGGCGTTTCTACACGCAAACCGCCGTCATTACTAAACCCTGCTTTTGGCACTAAAAAACCACTGGCACGTCTGTCATCAACAGGAAAATTAAAATATGGCAAATAAAAAATGGGCTTATCTTTGATTTTAAAGGTAGCATTATAAACTTCGCCACGCCCTGTTTCGGTGTTAATATCTAAGTTTTTGGCATTGATTTGCCATGTTGGATTTTCTGGAGCACAGGTGGTAAACATGACATCATCAATTTCGTAATGGCTGTTATCCACTTTGTTCAACTGTTTGGCATAGCCATGAGCCTGCATTGGCACGCTGGCAAAGGCGACATCTTTGGCGGTAGCTTTGGTAGAGTTGGTTTGGTAAGCGATTTCATCAGCAACGCTAATCAGCCCTTGTGAATTTAACGATGAGCCTTTCTCCGTACTGACCATATTTTCAGCATTATTGCCACTGTTTTCACCCGAATCCATCACCATCACATTGCCATGAGCGACCGCTACATTGTCTTTTAAATTTATGGTAACTTTATCAGCGTTAATCTGCTGATCACCTTGATTTACCTGAACATTTCCCGCCAATTCAGCATAATCTTCGCTGTCATAATAGCCATAATCGGCTTCGGCATACAAAGGAAAATCGCTGTTTTGGGCATTTGGATTTTGACTTATCGCATTATCGGTGGTGGTATTACGTTGTTTTAGCGTACTTGTTGTCGTTGGATACACCCATTGACCATAGCACACAGGAGCTTTAGGCTGTTTGCCAAGTAGATTATCAGCAAAGTTTTGCGTGATATTTTTAAACTTTTGTTCGTTCGTTAAGGATTCTGCTGTGTTATCAGTTTTTGGCGTGGCTTGATAATATTGTTTTAAGCGTTGCAAATTGGCTTGTTGAATATCCGTTGGGGCAAAATTTGGGCGTGCGTCGTCCGTTTTTGTTACCGTTTCAACGTCAATCGTTTGAATACTTTCGTCATTTTCATTAACGAGCATTGACGAATTTTGCACAGAACTATCCGCCAACAAAGCGGTAGGATTTTGGTTTTCCAATGACTCAATACCATCATCAGCCCATGCAGTCTGCGAGATCATGCCTGCTGTGGTTAATAAACCCAAAACCGACAAAGCATAAGCACGATGCAACGCCAAACTCAATACCGAGCGTTTTGGCAACTGTTGGAAAGAAGATGAGGTTTGACCAGTCATAGCAAAATTCATAAATTTAAATAAAAGATAAATGTGTATTTTATACAAACATCAAATAAAACGCTTGCATAATATCATTAGCCGTCAAATTATACTATCTTTTAACCAAAAATTAACGGTAAATTTGCAAAAAATACCAATTTTTTGTCGTTTTTAGCAAATAAATATCAATTAGTATAATTAATTTTCACATTTGCCGAAATTTGCTTGAGAAAAATAGCAAATTTGGTTAGCATAATCAAGTTTTTTAGAACTTGTATTCATAACGTTTTTGACAAAAAAGCAAACAAATATTCATCAAATATTGATAAGATTTTAATGCGGAATGTTATGAATACAGGTTCTCAATCATTTTTAAAACAATTTAAATAAACAAAAGTTGAAAAATATGCAAAACCAACGAGATACCGACCTACACGCATGGCTTAGCCAAATTTTTGCCGACCAACATTTTGAACATCACCGTTTGGCAGGTGATGCGAGCTTTCGCAGTTATCACCGTTTGACCGTAGATAATGAAAAATATATCGTCATGGACGCACCGCCCGCCAAAGAAAGTGTGAAAGAATTTATCGCTGTGGATACGCTGATGGCGGATTTTGTTCATGTGCCAAAACTTGTCGCCGTTAATGAGACGCAAGGTTTTATCGTGCTTGAAGACTTGGGGGCGACTGATTTTGCCGATAAAATCGGAGTTGATACGACAACGACCGAAAATCTGTATCAAAAAGCCATGCAAACGATTTTAAAAATCCAACAAATTCCGCTAGAAAATGCCAAAAATTTACAAAATCATGTTTTACCAAATTATGATGAAACGCTGTTAAAACGTGAAATGGCGTTGTTTGATGAATGGTTTTTGCCGTATATTAACGTAACATTGGACGAAAAAAGTCAACAGCTTTGGCAAAATGTACAAAATACAATTGTAGAGCAAGTTACCAATCATCAGCAAGTCGTAGTACATCGTGATTTTCACAGTCGTAATTTAATGATTGTGAATAATGACTTAACTCAAGATTTAGGCGTAATTGACTTTCAAGATGCGGTAATCGGTAGTTATACTTATGATTTAGCGTCTTTGTTGCGTGATGCGTATATTAATTTTGATGAAAATTGGGTTAATGAAAAATTAACAAAATTTTATGAATTAGCCAACATTGACGTTGATTTTAATCAGTTTAAAACTGATTTTAATGTGATGAGTATGCAACGCCATTTGAAAGTTTTGGGGATTTTTGTGCGATTATTTCAACGTGATGGCAAAAACCGTTATTTAGCCAATTTACCAAAAGTTTTTGCTGATTTGTTATTTTCTTTAGAAAATTTAACCAATAATAATGTAGATTTTAATAATTTTTATCAATGGTTAAATGATGAAGTTATGCCAAAATGTAAAGATATTCTTTAATTTTATTTTAGATAATGTCAAAATTTAAGTTTTTAACCGTAGATTGAGTAGAAGTATGATACCCAACAAATTTTTAAAATAAAACTTATCACATTGACATTATTTTTTTTCAAAAAATTGTTTTTAAAGGTAAAAAATGTCAAAAATCACCCAAGCCATGATTTTATCCGCAGGCAAAGGTACTCGCCTACGCCCTTTAACGCTCACCACGCCAAAACCGCTCGTTGAAGTTGGTGGTAAACCCTTGATTGTATGGCATATTTTGGCATTAAAACAAGCAGGGATTAGCGATATTGTCATCAATGTATCTTGGCTTGCCGACAAACTTGTGGAAGCGTTGAGCGATGGCAGTCAGTTTGGTGTCAATTTAAAAATCTCTCGTGAAGATGGCGAACCGCTAGAAACCGCAGGCGGTATTAAAAAAGCGTTGAGCGAAAATTTTCTCAAAAATGAACCGTTTATTTTGGTGAATGGCGATGTGTGGACACCGTTTGATTTTGCCAAATTGGTGAATTTTGACTTAGGCGATAAGCTCGCTCATTTATTTTTAACCGATAAAGCCACGCACAATCCAAATGGCGATTTTGCATTAATTGACAATTTTATCAAAACTGACGGCTCGCCAAAATACACCTTTGCAGGGATTAGCGTTTTATCGCCAAAATTGCTAGATAGCGTTGCGGTTGGTGATATTGCTCCGCTTGCACCGCTGTTAAAACAAGCGATGATAAATGAACAAATCACAGGCGAATTGCTCGCTGATGATTGGGTTGATGTTGGCACGGTGGAGCGATTAAATAACTTAAATCAAAAATTGGCTTGATTGTTAACAAGCCGATTTTTGATAGGTTGATTTTGTATAAAACGTCAGTTTATTTTCCAAACACCAACTCATACACATCACGATAAACATAAGTATCAAACAAAGTTCGCCCAATACTACGGTTAGCATTGTTTTGCGGATTTTGGTCTGGCTCTTTGCCAATCGCTACCAAGTTTTTGACGGCTTCGCTATGTTGTTGCAAAAATTGATTAAATTCTTGTGCGGTCATCAATTTATCCGTTTTGTATTGGTCAAATTGTTTTAACGCTTCATCAAATTTATCTTTTTCTTCAGTGCCTTCTGCGTTAGCAACGTCATCGGTACTGGCAACCGCCATATCATCGCTGTTTGCCATTTGCATATTCATCAGATGAACAATCGCAACCGCCTGATTCTGAATCTGCCGTTTTTGGATGTGGCAATTCTGACAACGTTTTTTCCAAACGAGATGACGAACCATACGCCAAATCATCGGTATCAAATACATCACCAATGATAGACTTGGTGCTATAAGATGAATTTTTTAAAAATAGTAATTCATAGCCTTTTTGCTTGTCGGCTTGGGTCAAAGGTAAGTTTTGATAATCGCTATCATTGGATACCGCCACTTCAAGCAAGGCGGTTTGTTTTAACAACGGCAATAATTTTTTGATGTCAATTTTTTTAAAGGCGACATTGGTTGATTTATCCGTCGGTTCGCTGTCCTTATTCAAACTGTCTTTGTTTAGATAATCGCTATAGTCAATCGCCACATAACGCCCTGTGTAAGCTGGGTCAATCATATAGTCAGCAAAAGTGGGAAAAAATTGTCAATAAAAAACTGTTTACTACTTTATGCTAAATTTTAACAAAATACAAGTGTTTACATTGTGAAAAAATGATGAAAAATTTTTCAAAAATCTGTTAAGATAAGCGATTGTATTGATATCCCTTGATTTTAACCATAAATGAATAAAAAAATCATGACAAATTTAACTTTATCCCAAGATTTACACGATTTATTAACCCAATTTTTAAGCCAATCTATTCCACAACCGATAACGCTTGACCCAAAAGTTTTGGCGTATCGTTGGCATTCTAATAGCCGAACTGGTAGCGGTGAACTTGTGCCTTTAACGGTGGATTTGCGTTTGACATTGGACGATTTGTACGGCATTGATGTGCAAAAAAATAAGCTAATGCAAAATACTCGGCAATATTTGGCAAACTTGCCTGCCAATCATGTGCTGATGACAGGCACTCGTGGGGCGGGCAAGTCGTCTTTAATCAGGGCGTTGTTAAACGAATTTAAAGATGACGGATTGCGGATTATTGAAGTGGCTCGTGATGATTTGGTGATGTTAGAACCCATTCGCCAAGCGGTGCGTGAATTGAATGAACGACTGCCCAATCATGGTTGTCATTATGTCATTTATTGCGATGATTTGGCGTTTAATGGGCAAGATGAAAATTACCGCACGTTAAAGTCTATTTTGGACGGTGCATTGGACAGCGAACAGGATAAACTGCTCGTGTATGCGACAAGTAACCGCCGTCATCTGCTACCGCAACTGATGAAGGACAATGTGAGCATTTATAATGGGCAGACCGATGAAGTCAATCCGTATGAAACGATTGATGAAACGGTGTCTTTGTCTGACCGTTTTGGGTTGTGGCTGGCGTTTCATCCGATGACACAAGATGTGTATTTGCAGATTTGTGCACATTATTTGGCACAGGCGGATTTGGCATTTGATGATGAAGCAAGGGCGACTGCGTTACGCTTTGCCAGTGAAAGGGGCGGACGGTCTGGGCGTGTCGCCTATCAATTTAGCCGTTCGTTTATTGGTATGAAAGGTTTAGCAAAATAATTTAAAGGATAAAATATGACAACGATTACTTTATCAGAAACAGGCACATTACAACTACCGCCTAACATTATGCAACTATTTGGCTTAACCAAAGGCACAGAATTTGAAGTCATTGCGTCAAAAAAAGGTATTACGTTGGAATCAAAATCCCAAGAGCAACAAACCGCAGAATATTTAGCTTATAAACGTCAAAGAATTAAAGCTGTGTCAGGCATGGTTACAGTTACACCGCCTAAAGATTTTAATTTATTTGAATTTGATGTTGCCGACCATATCACCTTATTTGATGAGGATTAAGCCATGAATGCCCTCGACACCAACATTCTTGTTCGGCTTTTTATCAACGACCCAACCGACAAAGAAGCCCAAGCCCAACGCCTAATCGCTGAAGAGCTTTTTTTACAGCCCAGTTTTATTGCTTTAACTGTAATCCTTGAATTTGTTTGGGTAATAAGTAAAGGTTATTTGTTGCCAAGAGCAGGTGTGGTAGAAATTTTGCAAAATCTTTGCGATTTACCTGATATTTTTATTGAAGATATAGAAATGGTAAAAATTGCCACCAGTTTATATGCTCAAGGAATGGATTTTACCGATGCGATACACTTGTTAAAAACCCAACATTGCGACAATTTTTATACCTTTGATAAGAAATTTATTAAAAAGTCAAAAACGCTTTCACTACACCTAACTGCAAAAGAACCAACATAAAAGACAACTAAAAAATGTACACACCCCAAGACCAACTGACCGAACTTGTCCGCCGATTAGAAGAAAAAAACCACATTTTTTCGGCTGACCCCTTACTTATCACCGAAAAACTGCAAAACGAACCGAGCGACCCACTTACCAAGCTTCGCCACCGAGCCACTCGCATAGACAGCGATGGCAAACTCGCCCACCTGCTTGCCACCATTGACAGCCGTATCAACGGCACGATTTGGGGCGGTACACTGCTGTGGTTTGTGTTGGGCTTTATCGGCTTGTTCGGTATCATGCAAGCCCATGTCGTGAACTTTTTTTATGTGTTGGCAAGTTTGCTTGGATTTCATACCTTGATGTTACTGGTTTGGCTGATATTTTTATTGTTTTCGCCAAAAAACAAACCCAGTCTGTTCGGTTCACTGTTTAGCCCAGCCACGCTAATGCGTGGCAAAGACCCTGTTACCCAAACGGCGGTAGAAGTGTACCAAGAACAGCTCAATCACACAGGCACAAAGTGGTTTATCAGCCGAATTAGCCACCAATTTTGGCTCGCAAGCCTATGCGGAATGCTCGTTTCGCTGATTTTATTATTGCTTGTCAAAAACTATAATTTTGTTTGGGAATCCACGCTTTTACAAAACTCAACCGTTGTTGAACTCGTTAAAATTATGGCTTGGTTGCCAAATCTTGTCGGCTTTCCCACACCGACCGCCCAAGACATCATCACCGCCCAAACCCACACCGACATCACACCGCAAATGGTTGCCTTTCGTTGGGCGATGTTACTTATCGGTAGTTTGCTGATGTACGGCATTGTGCCACGCCTTGTCGCTTGGTTGTTTTGTCTTGTCATGGTAAATTCTAGCCGAATGAAATTGGATATCAAACAACCTTATTACCAAAAAATTATCGACTTTTGGCAACGAAAAGTCATCGACCCAGACGATAGCCCCACCGAATTAAAACCTGTCGCTCCCACCGCCCAAATCAGCCAAGCCAAAAAATTGGTCGTACTGCTAGAATATCCGTATGCCGATGAACATTGGTATCAGTTTGCAGTCGGTCATGCTTTTGATAAAAACAGCATTGAGTATATGGGCGTGATTGACGACAGGGACGATATGGCAAAATTGCAAACGTATTTGGCGGATAATGCGGTTCAAGTATTGGTCGGTATTCCACCGCAAGCCTTGCCAGACCGTGGCACAATGCGAAAATTAGACACGATTGCAAGTCATGCCAAAGGTGGTTTAATTGTGCAATTATTGGATTTTAAACAAGACTTTTTGCCTACACCTGCCGAATTAGCTCAGTTTAAATCTCGTAGAGAACAATGGGAAAATGCGTTAGCAGAACGGCAAATTGCATTGGTAAGAATTTAAAAAACAACGATTTAGGAAAAATTATGAAAACTTATAACGATGTTACCAATTTTATTGGCGACAAAGTTCCGCAATTATCGCTTGCCGAACAAATCAACTTTGTTCAAAAGTTAATTTATCAATTTGTTAAAGATTTACCAAATGATTGGGTAGACGGTGAATTGGACAGCGAAAAGCCATTTTACAAAACTATTTTTGACGAAATTATCAATCAAAGTTGGCAAGATGATGTCATTGAACAACAATTATCCGACCTTGATAATTTGATGTGGGATATGGGCGAAGATTATCCGCATTGCACTAGCGAAGCGATTTTGTTGTTAATGGAGTTGTTGGATAATTGGTTAGTGTTAAGCAAAATTGAACAAAAGTCGGAAGATTCAGATAATATGACTTTGCAATCGGCGGTGAGTTTTTTGAATTATTTTGATTTATTGGTTGATGAAGAAACTGGTGAATTGGCAGATAATGATGATTGGTTGCAGTATTCGCAGACCAAACAAGGGTTTGATTTGTTAAAATCAGCGTTAAATAGTTGATATTTTTATAAGTTTGTATGTTGATTAATGGGTCGCTAAAATGACAAAAATATTCATCAAGTTATTGTATTTTATCAGTTTTTCTTTGCTATCTGTGTTGAGTTATGCCGATTTAAACTGTGCTAACAATATTGATGCAAAAGACGATAAACAATGGATTTTGTCTAATATGTGTCATTATGACCATGTTGTATTGGCAAATATTGGCATTGGTAAATTAGAAAAACTGTATAATCCAATGAGATTGTTTAATCAAACGAATGCTTTTCGTTATCAAATGCAAATTCTTGATATTTATAAATCAAAAAACCCATCAACCAAAATGCAACTGAGCAATATTTCCTGTATCACGCAAAACTTAGAAACATCAAAACCTACTGCAAATAATCTAACAGGAACAAGGATTATTGCATTTAATGATTTTGATGATTGTGCTTATGTTGATATAGGTGTTTACCCCAAAGCTGACTTTAACTTAATCAACTTTACGCAAAATTTGTCAAAAAATTTTTAAATTTAATCTTAATACTTAATCAGGTTGTTAAAAATGAACGAAAACAATAAAAATATTGACGTGTATCAAACCGTCAATCCAACAAAACCCCCTATTGATGTGGATTTTGATAATAATTTTGACAATAAAACACTTGTTGTTAAAAATCAAAACGACATAACCATAGGTGAACCAAATAAAGAATTAACAGAAACATCGAATCAAAACTTTAACCGCAAAGTCAGCATTGGCGAAAACGAACCGCTCAAACTTGCCGTTGTCGGACACACCAACACAGGTAAAACGTCCATCTTACGAACGCTACTGCGTGACGTGTATTTTGGCGAAGTCAAAAACGCCCCCGCCACCACTCGCCATGTGGAAAAAGCCATTATCAGTGATAGCCAAACGGGTCAAAATCTAGTCGCATTATACGACACGCCAGGACTTGAAGATGCCACAGGATTGATGGACTGGCTAGAAGACAACACCGCAAGTCGCCGTGATGGTATAGAACGCTTGCAACAGTTTTTGGCAAGCGAGCCTGCTCAAAACGACTACAGCCAAGAAGCCAAAGTCATTCGCCAACTACTCGCAAGCGACATCGCCATTTATGTAGTGGACGCTCGTGAGCCTGTGCTTGGCAAATACAAGGACGAATTAACCGTCTTGTCGTGGTCTGCCGTTCCTGTCATGCCTGTGTTTAACTTTAGCCATGACAAAGACAGCCAAATTGCCGATTGGCAAACCATGCTCGCTAGACGCAATTTGCACGTTTCTACTCGCTTTGACTCGGTGGCATTTGAATTTGATGATGAGATGAAACTTTGGCAAAACCTTGCAACCATGCTTATTCAGCCCGATATGTTAAATCAGTTAATGGCTCGCAGAACAGAAGATTGGGCGACTTTGTATGAAGAATCCAATATCAAAATCGCTCATTTTTTGCTCAATGTCGCAAGTTTTGTAGAAACCATTCATGAAGACGACGACCCATTGCCGACTTTAACCAAAATGCAAGAAAAAGTACGACAAGCCGAACGCAGTTTGCAAGATGACTTGTTAAATTTGTACAAATTTTATGACAACACAGTCGCCACCACACCGCTTGAGCTGACCGAATATCGGCGAGACCCATTTGACAGCGAGTTATTAGCAAGTTATGGCTTGCGAACAGGTGGCGGGGCTGCGGCAGGTGCGTTGATTGGCTTAGGTATTGATGCGATGTCGCTTGGTACAACGCTTGGGCTTGGTACGGCGATTGGAGGCTTGCTTGGCGGTGTGGCTGGCAATACAGGGGCGATTGCCGATAAAATCAACGGTGTCAAACGCTTGTACATTGACCCTGCCACGCTTGCATTATTGGCAACAAGGGCGACTGATTTGCTTATGACTTTGCGACATCGTGGACACGCCAATGTGGAAAAAGTGGTAAAAAATACCACGCAAGCCATGCCGATTTTTTCGGCGGATAAATTGCCTGATATGCTCAAAAAAGCGCGTGGCAAACCGCAATGGTCATCGCTGAATGACGGTAAACTTGCTAAAAGTGCGTATGATTTGCGAGATGAAACGGCTTGGCAATTGGCGGATAAATTAATCAAATTGCAAACAAAATTTGAATAATAAAAATCCATTCACAGCCTATGTTTTATCGGTGCAAAACTTTTGCGGTGCATGGGTAAAATACCATATTTTTCAATCGCTTGGATATGCACAGCCGTTGGATAGCCTTTGTGTTTTTCAATGCCATAATCAGGATAAATCTTGGCAAGCTCAACCATATCTCGGTCTCGCACCACTTTGGCAAGCACGCTCGCCCCACTGATACAGGCGTGTTTGCCATCGCCTTTGACCACCGCCATTTCACAGACAATTCGCTCATAAAACGGCAAATCAAATAGCACAGGTAGTTTATTTCCGTCCACCATCACACTAAAAGTGGCGTTTGGGTGCGTTTGCAAAATTTGCTCTATCACGCTTGCAATTGCTTGTTTCATACCAAGAAGCGTTGCTTGCAAAATGTTTAGCTCATCAATCAAACTTGCTGAAATTTTGACAATTTTATGATAAGTTGCCGTTTGTTCAATAATGGGAAACAAAGTTTCTCGCTTTTTATCGGAGAGTTTTTTTGAATCAGTTAAAGCGGTTAAAGCATGATTTTCTACCAACCCCACACTGTCAGCTTTGGATAAATCTTTGCTGAGGCTATCTTGTTTTACCGTTAAAATATCGTTATCAAAAACCAACGCACACACCACCACATCACCCAAAAGTGGACCACGCCCTACTTCGTCCACACCAATAATAAAGTGATTTTTCATTTAATTTTGTTCCAAATTTGCTATAATGGTTATCATTTTAACATCATTTGGAGCAATTATGAAAATTTTAGTCATCGGTACAGGCGGACGTGAACACGCCCTAGCTTGGCAATGTGCCAAGGACAGCAAAGTGGACACCGTCTTTGTGGCAAATGGCAATGCAGGCACAGATTTGGAAGAAAAATTACAAAACATCAACCTTGATGTGAAAAACCACAATGCGGTGATTGAATTTTGCCAAAACAACGCCATTGCTTTTGTGCTTGTCGGACCTGAAGCACCGCTGGTTGCAGGATTGGTTGATGATTTGCAAAAAGCCAACATCAAAGCGTGGGGACCAACAAAGTATTGTGCCCAACTTGAAGGTTCAAAAGCCTTTGCCAAAGATTTTATGATTAAGCACAACATTCCAACCGCAAAATATCAAACTTTTAGCAATGCCGATGAAGCGATTAATTATGTTAAGGCCGAAGGTTCGCCCATTGTCATCAAAGCGGACGGACTTGCCGCAGGTAAAGGCGTGATTGTGGCGATGACCGAGATTGAGGCGATTGATGCGATTAACGATATGCTCTCTGGCAATAAATTTGGCGATGCAGGTAGCCGAGTGGTGATTGAGCAGTTTTTACAAGGCGAAGAGGCGAGCTTTATTTGTATGATTGATGGCGACAACATTTTGCCAATGGCGACCAGCCAAGACCACAAACGCATTGGCGAAGCTGATACAGGCTTGAACACTGGCGGTATGGGTGCGTACTCGCCTGCCCCTGTCGTCACCCAAGACGTGCATGATAAAGTGATTGAGCGTGTCATTCGCCCTGTAGTGGATGCGATGAAAACGGGCGGCACGCCTTATACGGGCTTTTTGTATGCAGGCTTGATGATTGATGAGAAAAACGACCCGTATGTGATTGAGTTTAATTGTCGATTTGGTGACCCAGAAACTCAGCCGATTATGATGCGTTTAAAAGGCTCTATGGTTGATTTGATTCAAGCAGGGTTAAATGGCAATTTACCTAGCGAAACCGAATGGGACAACCGTCCTGCTTTGGGTATTGTACTGGCAAGTAAAGGCTATCCAGAGAGCTCAAGTAGTGACGATGTGATTCGTGGGTTACCTGCGATTGCCGACCAACAAGGCGATATTAAAGTTTTCCATGCAGGCACAAAAAACGGTGAAAATGGCGAAATTTTGACCAATGGCGGTCGTGTGCTGTGCGTTACTGCATTAGGCGACAATATTTTGGACGCACAGACTAAAGCATTGGCGACTTGTGGGGCGATTAGTTTTGATGGTATGCAATACCGCCGTGATATTGGCTGGCGTGCGATTGCACGTTAAAAATATCTTAACAAAGCCTTGAATTTTGACAATATTTTGGCTATATTAACAAAAATTTTATTTGATATTTTTTTTGAGAATATGCTCAAAATCAAATAAAATTCTTTCACATTTTTTTATTAATGTTTTATTCACTCACCTTTAATTTGGAGTAAAAAATGAGCAACGCACATGAACGTGTTAGACACGAGGGACTTCGTAGTAAAATCATGACAGCTGACCAAGCTGCCGAATTTATCCATGACGGCATGACCGTTGGTATCAGTGGCTTTACAGGTGCAGGCTATCCAAAAGCCTTGCCCACAGCGATTGCCAATCGTGCAAAACAAGTCCACGCAGATGGCAAATCATTTGGCATTAATATGTTAACAGGTGCTTCAACTGCTCCTGAATGTGATGGCGTATTGGCAGAAGCAGGTGCGATTAAGTTTCGTAGCCCATTTCAGTCTGACCCAACCTTGCGTAACAGCATTAACGCAGGCAACACCGAATACCAAGATATGCACCTATCGCACGTTGAGCAACAAATTCGTCAAGGATTTTATGGCGAAATGCAAGTGGCAATCATTGAAGCAACAGGCATTACCGAAGATGGTAAAATCATTCCATCAATGGGTATTGGTAACAACAACGAAATTTTAAAAGTAGCCAAACAAGTCATCATTGAAGTGAACGTCGCTCAAAATACCAAGCTTGAAGGTATGCACGACATTCAATTTGACATCGGCACACCGCCAAACCGCCAACCAATCCAAATTATCGAACCTTTTGACCGTATCGGAACGCCGTACCTTGAGTGTGATTTGGACAAAATCGTGGCAATCGTTATCACAGATGGTGGCGACCGTAACAGCAAATTTGCTAAACCTGATGACACATCAAAACGTATCGCAGCACAAATCATTGATTTCTTTAGCCATGAAGTAAAAGCAGGTCGTTTGCCAAAAAATCTACTACCACTACAATCAGGCGTGGGTAACGTGGCAAATGCAGTATTGGCAGGTTTATTGGACGCACCGTTTGAAGATTTGACAGGTTATACCGAAGTATTACAAGACGGTATGCTTGACTTGGTGATTGCAGGTAAGATGAAAACCGCATCAGCAACTGCCCTATCATTTAGCCCAGATGCATTGCAACGCTTTAACGACAACATTGAATTTTTGCGTGATAAACTGATTTTACGCCCAATGGAATTTACCAATAATCCTGAAGTCATTCGCCGTTTGGGTGTCATCGGCATGAATGCGATGATTGAAGCGGATATTTACGGCAACGTAAACTCAACGCACATCATGGGTACAAAAATGATGAACGGTATCGGTGGTTCTGGCGACTTTACTCGTAATGCGTTCTTCTCATTCTTTGTTAGCCCATCAACGGCAAAAGACGGCAAAATCTCAGCCATCGTGCCAATGGTTAGCCACCACGACCACACCGAGCATGACGTGATGTTTATCGTAACTGAACAAGGTATGGCGGACTTGCGTGGTAAATCACCAAAACAACGTGCCAAATTAATCATTGAGAACTGTTCTCACCCTGATTATCGTGATATGCTTCGTGATTATTACGACCATGCCGAAGCATTAAGTGCCAAAACAGGTGGCGTACACACCCCGCACATTTTGACAGAAGCGTTATCATGGCACCAACGTTTTGTTGAAACAGGCGATATGCGTATCAAATAACGTTTTGATAAATATTATTTTGATAAAAATTGATAAAAAACCACTGAATTTTCGGTGGTTTTTTATTTATCATCATGTTAATTTTTATTGTCAATTTGAATCGGCAATGGACGACTAACGTCCAACGTTGTAATAGGAAATGGAATGCCAATGGCTTCTTTATCCAACGCTTGTTTGACAGCGATAATGACATTGTTAATAGAAGTTACTCGGTTAGACTGTGTGCCATCATCAATAAACCAACGCACTTTTAACATCACACTACTATCCGCCAATGCTGTCGCAATCACAGACGGCTCAGCAAGTTTTGACACGGTTTCTTCATTGTTTAGCACGTTTAAAATAACTTTTTGGGCATGGGTGATATCGCTGTCATAGCTAATGCCAACTTCAAATTCCAAACGGCGTTTTGAATAGGCGGTATTTACCGTCATTGGTGCGGTATAAAGCTGTGAATTAGGAATGACGACTTGTCTACCATCATACGTACGAATCTTGGTTGCACGGATTTGGATATCTTCTACTGTCCCTTCAAAATCCCCCGAAATAATCTGGTCGCCAATGCGAAACGGCTCAGATAATAACAACAAAATACCTGATAACAAATTTTGAAAAATATCTTTAAAAGCAAAACCAATCGCAACCGAGCCTATTCCCAAACCACCAATCAGTTTGGCAGGGGTAAAACTTGGTACAGCGATAATCATCGCCATCATAAAGCCCAAAAACAAAATTAACGCTGTTCCCACTCGTTGAAATACGGTAATCAAGTTTTGGTGTTTTTTCTGTTCGCCTAAGGCTTTTTTGACCCCTTTTCTAAACAGAATTGATAGCAACCAAAACACCACAAATACCACCGTTGCCACGATTAAATATGGCACACGTTTGATGAGTTGTTCCAGCATTTTTTGAGCAGATGTGGTAATGGTTTGGTATTCGTTGATTTTGTCGCCCACACTACCGATAGTCGTTTGGCTTAAAACATCAATTTGCATTGCATTGTGTAATAAGCCATAGCCCATATTTATCACATCATTGACATTAACAGTCTCAAAAAACATACAGTTACCTAACAATTTATTTGAGTAAAATCACAAATTATGAAATAATTTTGCAAAAAAATCCACTACATTTTGTTTTTATTGTAAATTTTTGTTAATTATTTTAAAAAAATCCCATAAAAAACCATCATCTAATTATAGACGATGGTTTTTTATTAAATGCTAAAACTATCAGATTAACAACTGTAGTACATATCAAACTCAATTGGGTGAACAGTTACGTTGTAACGCTCTACTTCATCACGTTTTAGCTCAATGTAGGCTTCTAGCATTTCTTTGGTGAATACACCACCTTTTAACAAGAACTCATGGTCATCTTCTAACGCTTTTAACGCAACTTCCAAGTTTTCTGCAACCGTTGGGATTAATGCTTCTTCTTCTGGTGGTAAGTCGTACAAGTTTTTGTCCGCCGCTTCACCGGGGTGGATTTTGTTTTGAATACCGTCAAGACCTGCCATTAACAAGGCTGCAAAGCATAGGTATGGGTTACACGCTGGGTCTGGGAAACGGGCTTCAATACGTTTACCTTTTGGACTTGCCACATAAGGAATACGGATTGATGCAGAACGGTTTGACGCAGAATAAGCCAATTTAATCGGTGCTTCGTAATGTGGTACTAGGCGTTTGTAGCTGTTGGTTGATGGGTTGGTAATCGCATTTAACGCACGAGCGTGTTTGATGATACCACCGATAAAGAACAAGGCAGTTTCTGACAAGCCTGCGTATTCGTCGCCTGCAAAGGTGTTTTTACCGTCTTTTGAGATTGACATATGCACGTGCATACCAGAACCGTTGTCGCCTACGATTGGTTTTGGCATAAAGGTTGCTGTTTTGCCGTATTCGTGTGCCACGTTATGCACAACGTATTTAAACTGTTGCACTTCGTCCGCTTTACGCACCATGGTATTAAATGACACGCCGATTTCTAATTGGCAAGAAGCAACTTCGTGGTGATGCACTTCTACACGACCTTCGCCCATGATGTCCTCAATGGCTTTACACATATCCGCACGCATATCTTGTGCAGAATCTACTGGTGGTACCGGAAAGTAACCGCCTTTTACACGTGGACGGTGCGCATAGTTTCCGCCTTCCATTTCTTTGTCAGTACTCCAAGCCGCTTCGTCCGCAGAGATGGTGTGTCTTGCACCTGACATATCAATTGACCATTTAACATCGTCAAATACAAAAAATTCTGGTTCAGGGCTAAAGAATGCAGTATCACCAATGCCTGTTGATTTTAGGTACTCTTCGGCACGGCGAGCGATAGAGCGTGGGTCACGGTCATAGCCTTGTAGCGTTGCAGGCTCAATCACATCACACGTTACCACAACGGTGGTATCACGGAAAAATGGGTCAATAAATGCAGTTTCAGCATCTGGACGTAAAATCATGTCTGATGACTCAATCCCACGCCAGCCAGCGATTGACGAACCGTCAAACATTTTGCCATCTTCAAAAATATCTTCGTCCATCGTAGATGCTGGATAGCTGACATGATGCTCTTTACCACGCGTATCAGTAAAACGAAAATCTACCCATTTGGCTTCGCTTGATTTGATTAAGTCTAAAAATTTGTTTGACATAACGTTTCCTTTTTGAGAAAAATTGATAAATTCGTATGAATTATCATGGTGAAAAACTGATGTAACTTTATACCGTTTTAAACAAAATGACAAGAGATAATATAACTTTTTTTGGTTATCTTAGCTATAATCTTTTGTTATCAAAAAATAATTGTTACACATTAATTTTAGCATACAAGGCTATATGCAAATATACATTCAAATAGCGTGCCAAGATTTTTTAGCTAATTTTTGGGCTTTGTTGCCCAAAAAAACAGTTTTTTTAGCTAAAAATTTCTCTATTTTGGTGCAATTTCAAAAAAATCTTGCACCAAATCGATGCAATGCAATTTTTTCACCATTTTTGTGCAAATTATTTTTGGTGCAAGGGTTTATCAAAATCCAATAAATTTTGATAAAATATTTATCCGCTAGGCATTTAATGATAAGCCATTTAATGATAAACTAAGACGTTTTGATGGATTGATGTTTGCCAAAATGTTGTTGTTTATTGATAATTTTGACAGTTTTACTTATAACCTTGTGCAATATTTTCAAATACTTGGACAAGATGTGCGTGTTTGCCAAAACAATCAACCAACAATTGCCGACATTCAAGCGTTAAACCCACAATATATCGTGATTGGACCTGGCCCTTGCACGCCAAGCGAAGCAGGGATTTCGCTAGGCATTATCCGTCAGTTTGCAGGGCAAATACCGATTTTGGGCATATGTCTGGGTCATCAAGCCATCGCCCAAGCCTTTGGTGCAAAGATTGTCAAGGCAAATACCGTCATGCACGGTCGCACTTCGCCGATTTATCATGATGATACAGGGATTTTTCAGGGTTTGCCCAGTCCATTTTTGGCGACTCGTTATCATTCGTTGGTGATTGACAATCAAAGTTTAAGTGATGATTGGCTTGTCAATGCGTGGACGTTTGAACAAACCCATAAAAATCAAGTAGACAAACCAGATTTTTCACAAAAAACTATCATGGCAATCCGTCATCAAAGCCTTGCTATTGAAGGCGTGCAGTTTCACCCAGAGTCAATTTTGAGTGAAAATGGATTAGCCTTATTACACAATTTTTTAAACAAATATCAATAGTTTTTTATCAATAATTTTTTTAAAAGGACAGTTGAATGAAACCCCATGATTTAAGCCAAATTATCAAACTTAGCCAATCAAATCAACCACTTAGCCAACAACAAATTGACACCCTACTCACCACCGCCCTTGACAAAGCGATTAATCATCTTGATTTAACCTTTGATGAAATGCGTGCGGTCATGCTAGTGATTATGCAGGGCAACTGCTCGGATACCATGATGGGGGCGTTGCTCACCGCTTTGCGTATGAAAAGCGAAAGCATTGATGAAATCAGTGCGGATGCCAGCGTCATGCGTGAGCTTGCCACCAAAGTAGATTTGGGCGATACACCAAACTTGGTGGATATCGTAGGGACAGGGGGCGATGGGGCGAATTTATTTAACGTATCTACTGCCTCCATGCTCGTTGCGGCAGCGGCGGATTGTCATGTGGCAAAACATGGCAGTCGTGGCGTATCTACCAATTCTGGTAGTTCAAATTTATTAGAACAAGCAGGCGTTTATTTAAATCTTACGCCAGAACAAATGCAACAATGTATTAAAAATCAAGGCTTTGGCTTTTTGTACGCACCCAATCACCACAGTGCCATGCGTTTTGCCGCCCCTGTACGTAAGGCATTGGGCGTAAGAACCTTGTTTAACATTTTAGGACCTTTAACCAATCCTGCAGGGGTCAAAAATGCACTCATTGGCGTATTTAGCCCAAAACTGTGCGAACCGCTTGCCCATGTGTTTAAAAATCTAGGCGATAATCATGTGATGGTGGTCGCTTCTAGTGATGGTTTGGACGAAATTTCGTTAGCCACGACCACTTTTGTCGCAGAACTCAAAAATGGCGAAGTCACAACTTATGAAATCTCGCCAGAAGATTTTGGCATTGCGTCCCAAAGTTTGCACGGTTTGACCGTTGAATCATCGGCTCAAAGCCTTGAATTGATTGAACAAGCCCTTGTCAATAATCCAAAAAAACCTGAAAACGCCCAAAAAGCCATGAATATGATTGCGTTAAATGCAGGGGCAACGATTTATCTTGCTGGGCTTGCCGATAGCCATCAACAAGGCGTTGCCAAAGCGTTAGAGATTATCCAGACAGGGCAAGCCCTTGAAAAATTGCACAGTTTGGCAAAATATACCCAACAATTTGCAAAATAATGTTTAAAAATTTGGAAAAAATATGACACACGAAGTCCCATCAGTTTTAAAAAAAATCGTTGAAACCAAAAAACAAGAGCTTATCAAAGCAAAACAACAACAGTCTTTTTATGACCTTGAACAAATTGCCTTGAGCAAAAAAGACGATATCCGAGATTTTGCAGGCAGTTTACGCAAAGAAGGTATCAGGGTGATTGCTGAAGTCAAAAAAGCGTCGCCATCAAAAGGCATTATCGCCCAAAACTTTGACCCTATCGCCACCGCCAAAGGCTATGAACAAGCAGGTGCAAGTTGCCTGTCGGTTTTGACTGATGTGGATTATTTTCAAGGCTCTAACGAATATTTGCTTCAAGCACGTGAGGCGGTGAGTTTGCCTTTATTGCGAAAAGATTTTATGATTGAGCCGTATCACATCATGCAATCTCGTGCTTTGGGGGCGGATTGTATTTTGCTGATTATGGCGTGTTTGTCGGACGCTCAAGTTGCCGAATTGCACGAATTGGCATTAAATCTTGGCATGAGTGTGTTGATTGAATGTCATGATAAAACGGAAGTTGAACGTGCGTTACGTTTGCCAAAACACACGCAAAATATTTATGGGATTAATAATCGTAATTTAAATAACTTTGAAACCAGTCTTAACACCACGTTAAAGTTGCGTGAGATGTTTGATAAGTCGTGTTTGTTGGTAACGGAAAGCGGTATTCATTCATCTGATGATGTGAAGTTAATGCTTGAGCATGATATTCATGCGTTTTTGATTGGTGAGCAGTTTATGAAAACGGAAAACGCAGGGCAAGCATTGGCAAAATTGTTGGCGGATAGTCAATGATTTTTGTACGCTTGTATTACCAAGTTTGACGATGTTAATTGGAAATATAAATGAATAAATCCGAAACGCTTAATTTTTTAAATCAAAAAAAATATTTGGTATGAAATTACCGAACATGAAGCCGTTTTTAACATGGCTGAAACGGTCAATATCGCCTTACATTATCCAGACGCTGAAGCTAAAAATATTTTTGTCAGAGATGATAAAAAACGAAATTACTATTTGATTACTGTTAAAGGCGATAAAAAAGTTAATTTAAAATATTTTAAAGAAAAATATCATACTCGTTCACTGTCTTTTGCGTCAGAACAAGATTTAATGGCAATTTTGGGATTACAAGCTGGTTCTGTTACACCGTTGGGATTAATCAATAATACAGAACACAAGGTACAATTTTATTTAGACCAAGATTTTTTAGACGAACCAAAATTGATAGGCATTCACCCCAATGACAATACTGCTACTGTGTGGCTAAAAACGGATGATTTGATAACACTTATAGAAGAGCTTAGAAATAGAAGAGCTTAGAAATTTCATTCATATTGTTGAGTTATAGAGTTTGTTCGCTCCAAAACTCCAAAATGTAAAATCATAACTCTTCTGTCTCACCGCCAAACCATGTCAAAATCACCAAACACACCAACAAAATCAACATCAACGCCAAAAAATATACTCTTGTCATCGCAACGCTTGCCCCCATTTGGTTTAGCATGACAGACGCATTCATACCTGCTGTGCTTGGAAACGCCCAACGAATGTAATGAAACGGTTCTGGTAACATCTGCACAGGCCAAGTAATCCCAGAGATAAATAACATTGGCATAGAGCTAACAACAAGCACCTGCATGGCACGCTCACGTCCTGCAAACCACAGCCCAACGACACAGCCTAATGCTACCACCGCAGGGAAGAATATCGCAAGTAACAACAGCGAACCTGCCAAATTTTGGTTGCGTGGGTAGTCATTCATAGAAAACACCCAACCATAATAAAAACAGCCGAGCAACACGCCAAATACTGAAATGCCAACAATCCGAGCTAGCCAAGTTTTGAGCGGTGCATGGTGGCTTTTTTGTTCCACCCAAGTGCCGACCAACATCGCTGTCGCTATCAAAAACATCTGTTGCAAAATCAAAATAGACACAGGTGGCACGACATAGCTACCGTAGCCTTCGGTTTGATTGTAAAGTGGGTTAATGGTTAAATTGACAGGGCTTAGGTTGGCTTTGGCAAGGGTTATATCATTGCCTTGCATGACGGATTTTTGGATTTCCACCCCTGCCGACACCGTGCCGATGATTTCCAAAAAGCCTGTTTGCACTTGTTTATTTAACAAAAAATAGTTACCGTTGGCAAGCACGCTCACCTTTGCCAATTGCCCTGTGCTGACCTTTTGGTACAAGCCTGACGGTATCACCATGTAGCCGACAATTTTGTTTCGCCAGACCAAATCTTTTGCCGTATTTTCATCAGTTACCACGCTGACATCTAGGCGTGGACTGCTTTGGGCGTAGCTGATGATTTTGGTGGATAAGGTGGAATGGTCGTTGTCAATAATGGCAACAGGCACGTTTCGCACGATTTCTTTGGAATAAGGCCAAGGGTAAAAAAAGCCGTAAATAATCGGTGCGATAATCATCATGGTTAGCACACCTTTGTCGGTAAAAACTTGTTTCCAAACGGTTAAAATTTCTTTAAAAAAACTATTTTTTGGCTTTAACATTAACGTTGCCCCCATTTTTGTGGCGTTCGCAACGCTTTTTTGGTTAAAAGACTGGCAATCAATAAACTCACAATGACCGCAATAAAAAAGCCGTAAAACGTTGGCATGGCGTAGCTAATCGGAGCGGACATTTGTAACTGATTGGTCTGCATACGCAAATAATGGGTCAAAGGCAGGGCGTTTGACCAATGTTGTGCAGCGGGCGACATTGCCAAATAAGGAAAAGTTACACCCGAAAATGCAAATGACGGTGCGGAGATAAACCCTGTAAACGATAAGCCTTGACGATAAGAAAACGTGCCAACGGTTACGATAACGCCCATCCAAAATGATACCATCATAAACATCAAAAAAATCAAATAGGTAATCAATAAAGCGGATAATTGCACCGCAAAAATCTGAGTAATTAACACCAACACCACCGCTCCCCACAAGGCATAGGCAAGCATAGGGGCGATAAGTTTGCCGTTAAGCCCTGCGATAATCCGCCAAAGTTTTGGGTTTTGTTCGTTAAATACAATTGTTTGATTGTGTTGGTTTTTTTGTGTTTTATTGCTAATATCTTGATACCATTCGCCAAGCGTTTTATCACGCAATTCTCGTCCGACCGTTGAAGCACCGATAACCATTGACAAAATGTGCAATAATGCGGGCAAAACGGTAACAGCCAAAAATTGTCTGTAGTTATTACCTGCGTTAAATAACGTGATAGTTTGTGTTTGGATAGGGGCGTAACTGCTACGCACGAGCGTGGTGTCTTCGCCTTTTGCCACACGTCTTTGCATTTCTGCTCCTGCCGAAAAGGTGCTGACAGCGGTTTGTACGCCTTTTTGTATCATGCCTGAATGCGTGCCAAATTGGGCATTGACATTTAACAAAACACGAGTGGACTTTTGTCCTAACAATTGCCGAGAAAAATCATCAGGAATTTCCACCACTGCATATACTTCGGTGGCTTCTATGGCTTTTTTGGCGGTCGCTGTGTCGTAAAATTGTTTGACCACGTTTACTTCTGGCGTAGCGTCAATATAGCGGATTAGGGTCGCTGATTGGGCGGTGTGGCTGTTGTCAATGACGGCAATCGGCAAATCAATCGCCGAGCCTTTGGCAAACACCCACCAAACTGAAAATACGAGCATAATCGGCAACCAAAACATCATGGCAAAATCCCAACTATGATGACTTAAAAAATGCCATTCATGCTTGGCACTTTGCCAAAATGCCCCAAAAAAATCGGCAAGGCTAAAACGGTCGTTTTGGCTCAAATCTTGGCTAAGATTGGACGGTGGATTTGTTGAATTTGGCATACCGAATTAAGCTGATTATTGGTTAAGTTTTTTATTGATTTTGCTGATTCGCAGGGACATCAACCAACACGCTCATGCCTTGACGCAGACGGCTGTCAGGGTTTTGCGGACGGGCTTTAATTTCAAAAGTTCGCATATCAAAGCCGTCTTTGCTGTTGGTTTGTCGCCATGTCGCAAAGTCCGATAGCACCGAGCTTGCGTACACCGTAAAGGTCTGTTTGTACGGCTGATTGTTCGCAGACAAGGCAGGGACGGTAGCGGTAAATTGGCTACCCACAGCAAAATGTGCCAAGTTATTTTCGGTAACGTTTAACACGACCCATTGGTCGTTGGGGTCAATCACGCTGATTAACGGCACACCTTGACCGACCACTTGCCCAGATTTGACAATCACATCATCAACCATGCCTGTGATTGGGCTTTTTAGATTGGCTTCGTCTTTGGCAATCATCGCTTCTTTTAGTTTACCTTCCACTTGTTTGACTTGGGCTTCGGCTACGGATTTGTCTTCGTTTCTCGCCCCTGTAACGGCAAGGCTATATTGGGCTTTTGCCATTTTTGCCTTGTCGCTACTTGCGATATAGTTGGTGTAGGCTTCATCACGTTTTTGGCGGGACATCAAGCCTTCACTTGCCAAGCGGTCAATGCGTTCAAAGGTCACTTTGGCAAGGTCAGCAGCCGATTGGGCGGCTTCATATTGGTATTTTGCCATTTCAATTTCTTGAGGTCTTGCCCCGTTGTTGGCTTTGTCAAGCTGACTTTGTGCCATTGCTTTGCCTGCTTCGGCTTGTTCAATTTTGGCATTAATCTCTGGGCTGTCCATTTCAATGAGTAACGTACCAACGCTGATTTTGTCGCCTTCTTTGACATGAATATTGGCAATTCGCCCTGCGACTTTGGCGGCAACAGGCGTTTGCTCTACTTCCATATGCCCTTGAATGATGGTCGGTGCTTGCGAAATTTGCCGTTTATCTTTGATTAAACCCCAAATTACCAAACCAATTAACCCCAATAAAATCAACGTGATAACAATCAATTTGATTTTATTTGGTTTTGGTTTTTGTGGTTGATAAGTGGTATTATCTGTGCTAACGGTTTGCGAATGGTTAATAGGGTCAGCCATAATGTTGCCATGTAAATTTTATAAAAAATTAAATTAAAAAAATAAAAATTGAAAAAAAATCAATTATTGTTCGTTTTTATCAAGATAAATCGCAGGCAAACGTATGTCCGCATCTTGCATATAACGGTTAAATTCTAGCGGTGTGCCACAGCTTTGCATCAAATCGGCTAGGGCTTGGATATAGTCATTGGCGGATTTGGCTTGCTCAGTTTTGGCTTTTTCAAGGTTGGCTTCTGCTTGCATGACTTCCACCGCCGTGTTCACGCCTTCTTTAAAGCCCAACTGACGAAAACGCAACATTTCTTTTGCTAATTCAATATTGGTGTTTAAAGATAAATAATTGCGTTGGGCGTTTTTGACCGATTGCCAATTTTTTTCTACCAATAACATAATATTGTCGGTAATTTCAATTTGGCTAAATTCCGCTTGGTGCAGTTTGGCAAGGCTAGATTCTGTACTTGCCCCACGGTCAAGACCGCCCCACAGTTTCCAATTTGCCGACACACCTGCAATCCAATTTGGGTCGTTGCCAATTTCCGAACGCCCAAATACCGTTACTGTCGGTTTAAAATTGGACTCGCTAAAAGCGTGCAAGGCTTTGGCTTGCTCGTATTTGGCAGATACTTTTTGAAACGCTGGGTGGTGCTGTTTGGCTTGCGCTTGAAAATAGCTTAAATCAGGCAATGGCTTGCTTGATACAAACAACGGCGAAGTCGGCTTAATACGATACGGCGTTCGCATGGTGCGTTGCAACGCGGTCATGGCAAGGTCGGCATCGTTTAACGCCTTGCTGTTTTCATACTCAGCATTTGCCAAAGCGTTTTGGGCCTCTAGGCGTTCCACTTTGGAAATTAACCCCACGTCTAAGGCACGTTTGGCGGCGTGGTCGGTTTCTTGAATTGCTCCTAATGCCTGCGTTCGCAAATACGCTACCATAATGGCAAGTTGTGCTTGAAAATAACGTTTGGTGAGCGTGGTGTACTGCTCATCAAGCGACAAATCGGCATCGGCTCGGCTTTCGTCCGCACGCCCGTTTAACAGTTGCGTGAGCGACTTGGTTTTGCCACCATTATACGCCGACCACAGCACAGTCACATTGGCACTGGTGTGATTTTTATCAACATTGACAGGATATGGGTTGGGTATTGGGTTGGTCAGCATACCGCCGATATTGGGTGGTAAGGGTATCGACAAATTACCCGTTTGGCTATTAATCATTGAGCCTAAGCCATCTTTTAACTTGCTAGTATCTAGCTCATCATCAATATGAATGTGAGACGCTGTCGCCCCTAGAAAAATCACAGGTTTATTTAAATTGGCAGTCGCTTCGGCTTGTTTTTCGTTACTGACAATATTGGCGTTATCACTGGCGACTTTTGGCGAAATTTGGGTAAAATATTGTTGGGCTTGGTCAAGCGTTAAATAGCTTGGCACATCAACCTGCGTCATCGGTGGAAACGGCACGCCATTATTGATGGTAGTATCAAAAACTGGCTCACCAACAGGCAAAACGTGCTGTGTATCCGTAGGTTCTGCATTTTGGGGTTTATTTGGCGAAACGTCTGTGTTTGGCACAGTATCTGTATTGGGGACAGTGGGTATGTCCGTCTGTGCGATTGCACTGCTCGTCAATAACAACCCAAAGCATAACGCACCCAATGCGTGTTGACATGGTTTGGCAAAATAACATGACGGTTTTTTTGAAAAAAAAGTTTGAGAAAATTGCATAGCGATGAAACGTTTAGAATTTTTAAAATACGTTATTATAACACCAAAAAAAAGTGTTGCCATGATAAAAAAAGTGACCGGCAAAGTCAATGCTTTTTGACTTTTATATCATTAACACCGTTATCAAAAATTTGATCAAAAAAAAGAGACATCGCTATCTCTTTTTTTTGTGAAAAAGCGTACGCCCATATTTGCCAAAGCCCCCACGGTCAGTTACACGCACGATGACGCTTTTGCCGTTGGCTTGGTTGGTTATTTTAAGTTTACTGCCAAGTTTGTGAATATTGCTGGCGGCGGTCAAGCCATTTTGGTTAAAATTTTCGCCCGATGCAGTGCGTTTGCCGTGATGTTTGCCACCATGCCAAGAAGCGATATCCGCATGAACGGCGGTCGTGGCGATAAGGGTTGATAAGAATAAAGTTGATTTGGCAAATTTATTTTGTAACCATGTTGCCAAAATCATAAGCAAATATCACTTGGCGTAATTTCATGTAAAACTAAACAGTTATCATTTAATATTAAGAAAAACCAATAAATTCAGCTTTTTTATTTTTTCCAAAAGATTGGCGTATACCGAATCATTTTTAGCGTTTCGGCACATTGTTTGGCATGGCTTGCCTGTCTGCCTGCAAACCACCCGACCGCAAATAACGCATTGCGGTCATATTCGGCACGTTCGGCATAATACTGCCGTCCGACCACATTGTCATTATAATCGCCCAGCACGTCTTGGGCGGGTTCTAAATATGCCAAAAATTTTTTGACGGCTTGTTTGTTTTTGCGATAGGTTGCTTGTTTTTTGTTTTGATAAAATAGCGGTGCGACAAACTCGGTCAAATATCGCAAAGTTTTTAAATCTTTGCGGATTTGGTGTTGACTGTCGGTATCCAACTCGGCAAATTTTTCGCTGTTTTTACGTACTTTTTTAAACCATTTATTTAACTTTTGTTTGGCAATTTGTTTTGCTTTTGCCTTATCCATTTTATCCGTCATTGGCAAATGGGTAAAATTTATCAAATCCAATAACAATAATTGAAAATCGCTATCTTTGACCGCTTCCACAGGCAAAACCGCCACATCAAGCGACCAATGAATCGGCGCTGCGTTGTGCTGTTGTAGCATGGGCTGCGTTTTGGTCTGTAAAATCTGTTTATCCCGATATTCGCCAAGCTGTGCAAAGGTGCGTTTGAGTGTGGTTTGCCACGCGGGATTGATATGCGAATTGTCAAAAACTTTGAACACCGTTCGCAAACGGCGAATACCAACACGTAGCTGATGGATATGCTCGGCATTTTGACTACCGTTGGCAATCGCTGTGGCATTTGGCAAAATCTGCGACAAACAATGATGAACAATTTTTTGCAAAAATACCAATTCGCCAATATGTTTGTCAAATTGTAACGCTGTCAAATCGGCTTTTACAGGGTCAATATGTTGTTTTTTGGCTAATAACAAACTGCCACGATGGGCCTTGGTAACGGTGGAGAGATACAGTTTTTGCGATATGCACCACGATTTTGTGATGTCAATCAAATCGGCAACTTCACCCGTTATCAGCTCAAACTCAAGCTCATGAATGGGATAGCTGTCTTTGGGGGCTTTGCCAATGGCGACCTTGCCAATATCATACGCCACTTCAATTTGGCTATTATTTTTTTTGATAATCCGATAAATCCGCTCAATATCGGTAAAATATCGCACTTGCAAAGTTTGATTGAGTATATCAATCGGCATAATCTTCGTTAGCTGTGCGATGACGGTTAGGTTGGTGATATGGGCTAAGTCGGGTTTTAAAGTAGTTACGTCAATTTGTGTCGGTGTTTGACGAATTGGCAACACAGTATTTAATTCAATACGTTTGGCAATGCCATCGCCATGCGTTTTTAGGGTTTGCACCCATTGCCCATTTTCATAGCGGATACGCAAAGCAATTCCCTGCTTTGCCAAAAGATTGTCCGCTGTGTCAAAATAATACGCCGACAGCCGTTGTTTTTTGGCGGTGGTGGTGTTGATTTGTTGTAAAGTGCTGGCTTGATAATGGCTGGGAACGTTAAATTTAAGCTCTATTTCGTGCATGGGAATTTCCTTTGCAATTTTTTAAATAATATTTATCATACCACAGTCAAATTTTTTTTGGTATTAGCAATCGTTATCATGTTATCAATTTTCACTTTATTGCTTAGGCTAAATATGCTAACATGATAAAACTTATAAAAAAATAAGGACTTCGCCATGTCGCACCGCTCTGCCCCATTTGTCGTCCCCAGTTTGTTTGGTGATGACGATCAGCCACTTGATGAAAAATCCACAAAAAAACAAACAAAAGTTTTATTATCAACTTTGCTCGCCGATATTGCTCAATTTCGCGATGATTATTTTCCACCGCCGATTTTGGAACAAATCCAAGATATGCCGATTTATGCAGGCAATATGGACGAAGTCAAACACTATGAACAGCAGTGGCAAGGCTTGATTGAGCGTGCCAAAGGCTTTTATCCGTCTGCCTACTTGCCACCTGATTTTTTGCCATTGCCAGCAAGTCTTGAAATTCCGCAGTTTATTTATCATGTACAAAAATTGCATTTGACACGCACAAAGGCAAAAGAGTCAAAAAGTTTTGGCTCAGTCGGTGCGTTGATTGCCAAATGTGGCGAGTATCAGATGCATGAAGTGCTGGCGATGGAGCAGGCATTAGCAAAAAATCCCAATGCCAAATTGGTCGCTCATCGTGAATTTATTGATTTGCGTGCGTATGTTTTTTGCCGTGATGCTAAAGGCGGAATGTTAGAGCCACAGCGAGTTCGCTTTTATCGGACGGGGTTGATTGTGCATAAGTTGCCAAATTTTAAGTTGGTGGACAGTCGGCAAACGCCCCGTAAAAAACGCAATGATGCGTATAACAATCCGATTGCGAATAATGATGTGTGGAAAATTTTTGTAAAATATTAAAGGACACACCATGCTAACCTTGGTCGCCAACATGACAAACAGTTTATTGGTTGAAGTTACCATTTTTCTTGGCACGGCAATTGTAATTATTCCGCTTGCCAAACGCTTTGGCATTGCCACCGTTTTAGGTTATCTTTTTACAGGTTTATTGCTAGGCCCTAGTTTTTTAAAAATCACGCAAAATCCTGCCGATTTGTTGCATTTTTCTGAATTTGGCGTGGTGCTGTTGCTGTTTATCATTGGGCTTGAGCTACAACCATCACGACTTTGGACGCTTAGACACGCCATTTTTGTGCTGGGTGGTTTGCAAGTGCTGGTAACTGGCGTGGTGCTAATGCTTATCACGCATTTTTTGTTTGGCATTCGTCTATCTAGCGGTTTTGTCGTTGGTTTTGGTTTGGCATTGTCGTCCACCGCTTTTGTGTTGCAACTTTTGACCGAAAAACAACAACTCACCGCCACGCACGGACAAAAAGCCTTTACCATTTTGCTGTTTCAAGACATTGCCGTCATTCCCTTGCTTGCGATTTTGCCGTTTTTGTCAGGCGTGCAAAATCAACATTATGACTGGATTTATTTTGCCAAAGTGCTGGCGATTTTTTTAGGATTGATTGTTGCCAGTCGTCATGTGGTGCGTCCGTTTTTTAAATTTGTGGCATCAAGCGGAGCAACCGAACTGCTCACGGCAGTGGCGTTATTTATCGTGCTTGGCGTATCCATTTTGATGGAATATGTCGGCTTGTCTATGGCATTGGGGGCGTTTTTGACAGGCGTTTTGCTTGCTGACAGTGAATATCGCCATGAGTTAGAAGCGAGCATTGAGCCGTTTAAAGGCTTGCTGTTGGGCTTGTTTTTTATGTCGGTGGGCATGATGACCGATGTTAAGCTCATTTTGGCAAAACCTGCCATCATCATTGGCGGTGCGTTGGCGTTGATGGTAGTCAAATTTTTCATTTTAACGCTCATTGCCAAAGCCCTAAACCACCGCACACCAACAAGCATTCGACTTGGGACGACTTTGGCTCAAGGCGGTGAGTTTGCCTTTGTGCTGTTTAGCGTGGCTCAAAACCAAAATCTGTTAAGCAGTACCGAGCATAATGTGCTAAATTTGATTGTTACCACGTCTATGGCATTGACCCCTTTGGCGTTTTTGTTGCTTGAAAAAATCGGTGAACCAATGTTTTCCAAAGCCACGCCAAAACGAGAATATGACAACATTCCAAATCACGCCCACCCTGTGATTTTGGCAGGTTTTGGGCGTATGGGGCAAATCATTGGACGAGTGCTAAGAATGCACAACATTGAATTTACCGCCATTGACAAATCGGCAAACCAAGTGGACTTTGTGCGAAAATTTGGTAATCAAGTGTATTATGGCGACCCCAAAAACCCCGAAGTATTGCGAGCGTCAGGCATTGCCAATGCCAAATTGTTTGTTTTGACCATTGGTAATATTGAGCATTCCATTTTGGTGGCGGATTACGTCAAACGCAATTATCCTGATTTGCCAATTTTGGCACGAGCAACCAACCGTGAGCATTATCACCGTCTGCGAGATGTGGGTGTGCGTTATATTTGGCGAGAAACCTATTTGTCCGCCCTTGATATGTCCAGAGAGTCTTTACAAAAATTGGGGTTTAGCGATGACGTTGCCAAAAAAAGCGTGGAGATGTTTAGGACTTATGACGATGAACTCATTGAACGCCAGCACGCCATTTATCAAGACGAACTGCAAATGATTGCCTCGGCAAAATCGGCAGTGGCGGAGCTTGAAAGTCTGTTTGACAGTGATATGAATGAATCATGCAAAGAAAAACTAAACCCATAAAAATATTGTGAAACTAGGAAATATTGTGAAACAACCCCAACAATTTGACCCAAAAAATTCCTTTGGCAAAAGTTTTAATGACAATCTAAAAACCATACAATCCACACAAAAACCGTTGTCAATTCCCAAAAATATGCCAATGGTAAGTCAAATTCACAAAACACGCCAGTCTAGCCAAACCACCAAAAAACCTTTTCAATGGCAATTTTTATTACCAAAATATTGGGGCATTTGGCTGATATTTTTGGTGTTTTTGCCACTCATTTATTTGCCTTTAAAATATCAATTTAAAATCGGTAAAAATTTGGGGAAATTGATTTTTAAAACAGTAAAACGCCGTCAAAATGACACACTTGTCAATTTAAAACTCGCCTTTCCCCAAAAAACTGACGAAGAACGCTACCAAATGGCAGAACAAGTGTTTATCAATGCAGGCGTGGGTTTGTTTGAAAGTCTGTGTGCGTGGTTTCGCCCAGATATTTTTACCAGACAAGTTACTGTATCGGGTTTGCAACACGTTATCAACGCCCAAAACCTCAACCAATCCGTGATGTTATTGGGGGCACATTATACCATGTTGGACTTGGGCGGTCGCTTGGCAAGTATGTTTATTCCTGTGGATATCGTTTATCGTCCGCAAAATAATGCATTGCTTGAGTGGTTTATTTATAATGCTCGCACTCGTATTTTTAATGAACAAATTGCTCATCAAGATATGCGAAAATTAACCAAAAATATCAAAAATAAACACATCATTTGGTACACGCCAGACCAAGATTTTGGCTTAAAACAAGGCGTGATGGCGGATTTTTTTGGCGTGTCGGCTGCTACTTTAACCGCTCAACGCCGATTGATAAGGTTGGCGGATAAACAAAATCCATCGGCAGTAATTGCCATTCATTTTTATCGTGAAACGCCTGTGGATATGCCAAACGGTCGCCGTCCGCATTATCATATTCAGTTTACACCTATGCTTGATAACTACCCAAGTGACGATGAAATTGCTGATGCCAATCGTGTTAATGCCTTGTTAGAACGTCTAATTCGCACTGACCCAACGCAATATATGTGGTTTCACAGACGCTTTAAAACCCAGCCGACTGGGATTAATTATTATCAATCTTCCTAAAAATTTGATATAATATTAAAATTTTTAATCAATACAAATAATGAGAATTTTTATGACAGAAGCAACCAAAAAACGCATTTTAACAGGCATTACCACATCAGGTATTCCACATCTTGGCAACTATGTGGGTGCAATTCGCCCTGCCATTCAATCGGTACAAAATAACGATGATGACGCATTTTTCTTTTTGGCGGATTTGCACGCCTTGATTAAATGCCAAGACGCAGATGCCGTCCACGCCAGCACCAAAGCGATTACCGCAACTTGGCTTGCTTGCGGACTTGACCCAGAGCGAGTAACTTTTTATCGCCAATCGGACGTGGTGGAAATTCCAGAGCTTGCGTGGGTGCTTAACTGCAACTGTGCCAAAGGCTTGATGAACCGAGCACATGCCTACAAAGCCCAAGTAGATATTAACACGGCAACGCCTGACACCGACCCAGATTTTGGCATTTCAATGGGCTTATTTAGCTATCCTGTGCTAATGGCGGCGGATATTTTGATGTTTAACGCTACCCACGTCCCTGTTGGCAAGGACCAAATTCAACACATTGAAATGGCTCGTGATATTGCAGGTACGTTTAATTTTAAATATAGCAAAGAAAATCCGATGTTTGTATTGCCAGAAGCGATGGTTGACGAAGATACGCCACTTTTGACAGGGCTTGACGGTCGCAAAATGTCAAAAAGTTATGGCAATACTATTCCGTTATTTGGTGATGACCCACAAGTGGACGGCGAAAAGGCGTTGAAAAAGGCGATTGCTCGTATCGTTACCAATTCGCAATTGCCAGAAGAACCAAAAAATCCAGACGAAAGCACGATTTTTGAGATTTATAAAGCGTTTGCCACACCTGCCGAACTTGAACAAATGCGTCAGCGTTTTGCGACAGGCATTGGTTGGGGTGAAGCGAAAGATATTTTATTTGATAAAATCAATGGCGAAATCGCACCGTTTCGTGAGCGTTACAATCACTTGATGGCAAATCCAAAAGAGATGGAAGAGATTTTGCAAATGGGGGCGGAAAAAGCTCGCAGAGAAAGCCGAAAACGCATGGAAAAAGTGCGTAAAGCTGTGGGGATTAAACCATTGGCGAAGTTGAAAAAATAATTTTAGAGAATAAAACAATGCCAATTATCAGCTATGAGCAACCAATTTCGCATTATTTCAGTCGTTTAGCTAGAGCGTGAAACCACCGCAAGAATTATTACTGCATTTAAACCAAGCATTCAACAACAAAGGAGATATGATAATGCAAGACGTACAAGACGTTATTAACCATTATGAAGACTTTGATTTTGGCAATGCCAAAGAAGTTGAGCCAAATTTTATCAAAGAATTACGCAAACGTAAGGCGGATTTTTTGGAAAGTCAAAAAATTTTAGGACTTGATGAAGAAGTCTTAACTTGGCTAAGCCAACAAGATAATAACACCAAACAGGCAGTTAATGGCTTTATTAAAAGCCTTATCCAATAGCAAAAAAACAAATTATATATCTTTGTCAAGCAAATTATTGTATAATGGCAAACACAGTGTACCGACAGACGGAAAAACACTGCCTATACATTGCAAACAGAGGAGTTCTGCTATGCACCACATTACTCAGACGAGCTTACGCAGTCTGCTAAAGACGTGTGTCTATTTACCACTAATTATTGCCTTGACTGGCATTTTTTCCACTAACTTATCCTCCACTATCCAAAGTCAATTTATTTTTGGCATTCCCTTAATTTTATGGGTTTGGTTACTTTTCTCTGTGCTGATTTGTCTGTTAGCCGTGATTTTTGGCTCACGTTTGACATTTGATGATAATGATGATTTTGGCAATAAAACGCCTATCATTCACAACAAACAGAAAAACCAAAATTTCATCAATCAAGGAGAAAACGCTAATGTTTCAAAATGATAAACAATTATTAGTTATCCTTGTTTTGACAATTTATTTACTTTTTTTGGCAGGGGTGGCTTGGATAACCGCAAAAAAATCCAGTAACAATCGTGAATATCTGTTCGGTACAGGGTTTGGCTCTGTGCTGTCTTTATTTGGCATATCTGCTAGTTTATTTAGTTCGTTTACCTTACAGGGTATGCCAGAGTTTTTCAAAAACCATGGGATTGGGGCTTGGGTATTTTTGGGTATTACTGATGTCTGTTTGGCAACATTACTGCTGTATTTTGGCTTAAAAATGCGAAAATTTAGCCGTTTGTTGGCCCATAAAAATCAAGGATTTGCCACCAATAATCTGACAGAGTGGTTAAAACAAAGCCAAATGCCAAAGTGGGTGATTTTGTTTTTTGTGGTCGCATCAACGATTTTTATGATTCCTTATATTACCATTGGCATTAAAGGTTCAGCGGTGTTGTTACAAAATGCCGTGCCTTTGGGTGAAAATTATTTTATTTGGTCGGTGATTATTGTGCTGATGATGCTTGGTTATTCATGGTTTGGCGGTATTCGTGCTGTGTTTATCACGGACGTGGTGCAGGGTGTTATTTTGATGTTTGCAATTTGGGCGGTTGCTGTATTTGCTATTCAAGGGGCGAATGGCATTACCGCATTATTTAGTGATATTCAACAGATTGAACCAAAATTATTATCCGCTCCCGTCCCTGTTGGTTTGATTAATTGGCAATTTTTGTTGGTCAGTTTTATTTCCATTGTGACCATTCCTTATGTACAACCACAAATGACCACACGGATTTTTGTTGCAAAAAATGACAGGGCGTTTACCCGTTCGACTATGGGTCTGGCGGTGTTTGCACTTTTGGTGATTTTACCAACGTTGTTTGTCGGTTTGCGAGCTGTACAATTGCAACACGAAATGGGTAATATCACAGGCGATTTTTTGCTAAACCTTATCAGCCATGATGCCCCTGCCATATTTTTTGCTATATTTATTGTGGGCGTTTTGGCATCGAATATGTCCACCACCGATAGCCAACTGTTGGCAATTGGCACAGAATGGCGGTCAGCCATGCTAACAGAAGACATTCAAGCCAATGCTACTGCCAAATCTGGCGTTAAAACCGTTGGGCTAATCGTGGCAATCTTGGCGTTATTATTGGCACAAACGTCATTTCAATCGTTGATTTTGTTTGCGATTAATTCATTCATTGCGACATCTTTATTATTGCCGATTGTGGTGGCGGTAACCTATCAATCATCAAAAATTCGACTTGTGTTGTCTATTATTTCGGTCGTTACGGTGTGCATTTTTTCCTTGTCTATGTTTAATATTGTGCCAAAAATGATTGTTGGCTATCGTATCGAGTTATTCCTTTATGCTATAATTGGCTTTTGTTTGTTATTAACCTTTATTAAGGAAAAAAAGTAACCTTATGTCGTCAATGTTATTTTGGAGCATGATAAAACCTTTATTATGGCTTTTACCCATTTTTATTATCATTGCAATTTTAAAATCGCCTATGTTCAAAGGCTGGTTTGGCGAAAAATTGGTTGAAAAAGTCGCCAATCATAAACTATCCAATGATATTTATCATGATTTTCAAAATGTTACCTTACCAACGGATAACGGCACAACCCAAATTGACCATATTTATGTATCTGAATTTGGCATTTTTGTGGTAGAAACCAAAAATTATAAAGGTTGGATTTATGGTAAAATCAAAGATGCCAAATGGACGCAAAATATTTATGGCAAAAAACACTATTTCCAAAATCCATTACGCCAAAATTATAAACATATCAAAACTTTAGAGCATTTATTCGGATTAACAAGCGATAATTTTCATTCTGTGATTGTATTTACAGGTGATTGTGAATTAAAAAGTAATTTTCCGCCAAATATTTGTCGTTTAGGAAATTTTACCAATTACATTTTATCATTTAACGAACCCAAACTTGATAAAAATCAAATTAATCAGATTTGTCAATTATTAGCCGAAAATCGTCTTGAAGATACATTTGAAACTCGCCAACACCATATCCAAAACCTAAAAAACCAACATCGCCCATGACCGATTTAGCCATTCGCATTTTTGAAACGCCTATCCAAAGCCTACCCGAAGACCTATACATACCACCAGAAGCTTTTGCTATTTGGCTTGAGCAGTTTGAAGGACCTTTGGACTTTTTGCTCTACCTTGTCAAGAAAAACAACTTTGACATTACCACCACCGCTATTTTGCCGATTACCGAACAATATTTAACTTATATCAAAGAATTGGATGGACAGCATTTTGAATTGGCAGGCGATTATCTGCTGATGGCAAGTACCTTAATCGCCATTAAAAGCGAACTGTTGCTACCCACGCCAGAGCTACCAACGGACGAGAAAAATCCGACCAAACAACTGATTCAACGCTTAGAAGAATACGCCCAAATCAAAGAAGCCAGTCGCCGACTAGATAACCTAATTCGCTTAGAGCGTGATGTATTTTTGGCGTTTGCTAGTTTGCCAAATGCCGATGTACTCGCTAAGGAAATACCGCCCTACCCTGCGACCTTGCTTGCCGATAGTTTGATAAAAATGCAACTCAAACCTGACTATCAAATGCACCACGTCAAAGCCGACAGCGTGCCATTGGCGGATAGAATGGCGAGCATTAGCCGAATTTTGGCAAGTCGTGGACGAGGCTCATTTCATGAGATTTTGGACAAATCACAAGGAAAATTGGGCGTGGTGGTGAGTTTTGTGGCGATTTTGGAATTGGCAAAACAGCGTTTGATTGATTTTGTATTTGATGAAAATAATCATGTTGATATGGATAATTTAACATTGGTTTGGACGAATTAAAAAAACCCTAAAGAACTTAGGGGTTTTTTTATCAATACTCGCTATTTCTTTTGTTCTTCTGCTTGTGCTTGCTGGTCGGATTCTAACTGGGCTTTTTTATCCAATACTTGTTCAGCAAGTAGGTTAAAACGCTCCCCTGTGGCTTTAATGCCCCAAACCAACTCAACAAACGCTCGGTTATTTAGTAGTGGTTCATCTTCAATGATAATCCAGTAGCCTTGATTGTTAATCCACAAGAAAATAAAACTGGTGTTTGGCATGAGCATATCAATGGTTGAAAAGAATGAGATGGCATGACCATGCACTGCCCAACCACGTTGCTGTTGACGTTTTAAGAAATCAAAGAAATCCGCTGCCGCCACACACAAAGTATCGGCTTCTTGTTGGGTAAAGCCCATTTTTGCCAAACAAAACCCTTCATCAGAACCAATCGCCACACGGCGAGAACCCGACAAACTTGCCGACACATAACGCAAAAAGTCATCAAGCTGTACGTGCGGTGCGATAATCGCCTTATCTACTACTTCTACCCAGCCTTCTTCAATAAACATATCTAGCCAAATTTCGCTATAACGCTCGACCCATTCGTGGGCGGTCATGGTTTGTTCTGGTGCAAGCATGGCTTGCAATGCCAGTTGTTGCTCTGATGGTTCTACTTGTGAAAAACCATGCAATACCCCTTCTGGGGTTAAAATCACATAGTTTGTCGTTGGTTCGTTGACATTTGCCATGATAATTCCTTGAAATTTTCAAAAATTTGTACGATTTTATCGTAATTTGTGTAAAATAAAAAGTAGGTTACGATAAATGGTTATAAAAAATTAACAAAAGTTTGTTTTTAACTGTTTTAGCATTACATGATGGAATAAATGAGTACGCTTACCAGTTGCGACATTTGCTCTTTCTCTCTGGCATCAACCACAATCACATTGGCAGGGATATTCATTTTTACCAGTTCATCTGTTAAGCGTTGGTGCAAGTCCCAAGGCATATTTTCTGCATGAGTTACGCCCACAATCATCGCACTGCTATGGATTAGTGGCAAAAAACTTTCCATATAATCTTTCATGTCTTGCACAGGGTCTGGGTTGGTTGCATTGATTAATAAAATTAAACCCAACGCATTTTCGCTTAAAATTTCCCACATAAAATCAAAACGTTTTTGCCCCGGTGTGCCATACAGTCGCACCTGCTCGCCTGTTGGTAGTTTCATGATACCGTAATCCATCGCCACGGTTGTGGTTTTTTTCATCATTTTGACATCATCACTGGCAAGCTCTTCTGTCGTCACCACTTCTTTATCAGATAATGAGCGAATGGCTTGTGTTTTACCTGCACCGACAGGTCCTGCAAAAATAATTTTGTACGTATCATTCGTTGTTATAGACATTATTTTATCCTAAAATTTACCAAATATATTTTTATTTATGTTGCTACATTTACGATTAAACACCCAAGCGACTTAATAAGCGTTTTAAAAATCCCGTTTTTTGTGCTTTTTGAATGCCTGTATTGTTCGTTGTATCTACTTTATTAGCGACTGTTGATGCGGTTGTTGCATTGGCACTTTGCACCAAGATATCTTTATTAATGTTATTTGACATAGCCAATAAAATCAAAATTTGGTTGACTTGTGCATTGGTCAGTTGTGGAAATAGTGTGCCAAAATCCACTAAACTTCTGGCTCTACCCAAGCAACTTGCAATCAAAGGAGTTAGGTAGTTTGGTGTAAATTTTATCCCTGCAAAATTTGGCATATAGCGAGCTTCAAATTTGAGATGGTGTGACTGTCCAAAGGCATTACGATTGACTTGCATCATCTCAAGCCCAATAAACCAGACCACTTGTGCCAGTGTGTATTGTTTTGCACCTGCGGCGAGTTGGCTTGCGGTTTTTTGCCGAAAACTGCTGGCATCCATTTGTACAAACACAATGTTTTCGTTTCGCACTCCTGCACCGACCATAAAGTTATCACTAATTCGCTCTAAGCTTGCGGTAATAATGCTTTTATCAATTGGGTTTAAATACATTTGATAATTGTTAATCGTAACGCTATTAAAATCATTCACACTTTGTAAACGTTTAATAAAATGAAAAAACTGTTGTTCATTAATTTCAGGAAATGCACGGATTAACACATCAAAAATTGCTTTAATATCGTCATTATTTGCTTTTACTGGGGAAATATTCGCCGTAGTGTTCACATCAATCACAGGCTCTTCTTTGGGTGGTTTTTGAGTTGCTACAGGTGGTTTTTGTATATTTGGTTCATATGTATTGGGCTTAAGTGGTTGTACGGTAACATTGCTTAATACTTTTTTTACTCGCTCTGTCATCTGTTGGCGATTATAAGGCACAGTCAACCACTCATACTCCACCAAAGATACAGGCACAACGCTATTTTGACGACTGACAAATAAAATTGGTTTGCCACGTGTATAAATTTCAAGATTTTTTGCAATATTTTTATCGCTTAAATCCAGACCAGCCCCTTCAAAATCAATAATAAAAACGTCATTTTTATGATGCTCTTCTGTCAATACAGGCAATGATAATGGGCTATCGTTCAAATGCCGAATAATGGTATCCACATAAATATCTTTAAAAGTCATTTCAATAAAAATTTGAATTACATTGGCATTGGTTTCTGTAAAGCCAATCAAAAGTAAATTTGCCATATAATTTTTTTCCTACTAAACTCAAAATTTACCAAAAATAAAAAATCATACCATCTGCTAATTTTTAAGCGTTTGATGTTTCGTTATTTTCGTTATCTTGTGACTCGTTGATTTTCTCATCACTTGAATCATCATTAAGATGTTGCGTATGTTGAATTTTTTCTTCAAAGGCATGGCGAGTTTGCGTCCAACCTTCATTAAACTGCCATTTATTTTTTGACAACTCCCACCAAACAATAGAAAATGCCAAACGGTCATCACACGCCAAGCAATGTTTAAAGAACTCTTGTTCAATTTGAACAATTTCTTCGCCAACCTCTTCTGGGTCATCATCAAATTCGGCCTTTAGCTCTAGCAATGCAGACACGACAATATCCGCCACCGTTCGTGAGTCATCAGGCGAAATAAACATTTGGTTTTCAAATACACCCATAGACGGCGACACCAACACACTCCAACGAGTTGCCAAATTGCTACTTTCTAACACATAGGCTTTATTAAAAATGCACTGTTCAAAGCCTTCAATCACTTTTGGGTTTAATTTTTCTTTGACTTGGGATAACATTCGTTCACCAAAATACGGCACATCATACCAACAGCCAAAAAACATATCCGCCAACGCACCTTGTAATGGTTCTTTTTCATCAAGCTCCATCGCTGTCATGATACGACTGGTGTGCAAGTCCATATTCATCGGTTGCGTCATAACTTGACGGCTGTAACGGCGATAATTTAGCCAATGTTTGTTTTGTTTTTTATGGGTATGAGAAGATAATGAAAACATGAAAATTCCTTGTTAATATCGCAAGGTTTGCTTAAAATAAATTTGCAACATTTTAACACAAATTGTACCAATACCACTAAAATTTTGTCGTAAAAAAAGCGTCATTCATGCTTGATAAATGACGCTTCAGCACTTTTTAGTTGTTTATCATTGATTAATCCAACAAAGTATCCATCAAATCAATCATAAACTCACCGTCTTCTTCGCTCATCGCTTCAAAGCCATCTGTAATGCCTAGCTCTTGCAACACTTCTTTGCCGTCATTACTATCTGTCAATGCTAGTAATGCATCAACAAATTTTTGGCTTTCAGCAAAATCTTCTTTTACCAATACCACGTGGGTGATATCACTCAAATCACTTTCAATCAACACATGAAGCTGTGATAATGTCAAACGTGACAAGCTGTGATACACTTCTGACAAGAAAAAGCCCACGTCCGCATCGCCTTTAATCACTTCACGAGCGGCTGCTTGATAAGTTTCGGTAGTGTGCCAAGACAAATCACTTTCGGTCAAATCCACCGCTTCTAACAAACGTAAACCAATTAATTTGACATCACGGTTATCCGCCATCGCAACTTTTGCACCGCTTTTCACATCTTCAAGATTTTTGTACTGACCTTCGGCTTTGGTAGCAATGACCATTTCGTCCGCTTTACCTTTTGGACGAGCAACAGCACGGTAGCCTTGTTCACGGATCATCGTTGCCGCGTCAAATGGATTGGCATAGATGATTTCAATGTTTTTGTTTGCGATTTGTTCACTTTGCTCTTGTGCTGATGCTGGCGTTTCTAGGTGAATGTGCAAATCCGCACGTTTTTGTAGCAAAGTATTGAGCATATGCCAACCTGCAAAACGCTCTGGGGCAAAGTCTGGGGCAATTAGTAGATTTAATTTCATGCCTTTTCCTCCGCTAGCATTTTTGCGTACAGTTGTTCAGTTTCTGCGATTTTTGTGCGTGATGGTTTACGACGAACTGATGTATAGCCCACAGTTTCGCCACGGCGTACGTTTGGCACAGCAGTTGCGTATACCCAATAATAACTGCCATCTTTGCACAGGTTTTTGACATAGCCATGCCATTTTTTGCCTGATTTTACGGTTTCCCAAAGGTCTTTAAACGCCCCTTTTGGCATTTCTGGGTGGCGTAATACGTGGTGTGGTTTGCCGATTAACTCTTCACGAGTATAACCACTGATATCAACAAATGCGTCATTAGCATGAGTAATCACACCGTCCAAATCCACACGAGATACGATTAATTTGCCATCTGGATAAGGTAGTTCGTTACTGGTTGCATAAACGGTACGCTCGCTACCGTCATTAAATTTTAGGCGGTATTCAGTTGATTCGCCTGCTGGTTTTTGCATATCTGGAAGTTCAATTACTGCCATGATGATTCCTTAACAAAAAGTTAAACGTTAAGTTAAACTAACTTGATTTGATAGATTAGATTAATTTTGCCAAAGCTTCTGACGCACGTTTAATATCTAAGAATACCAAGCCCAATTTTGCATTTGGTTTTGTTAAAACAGTCAAAACTGCTTCTGTACCAGATGAAGACATAATCACATAGCCTTTTTCACCTTGTACCAATACACGCTCAATCGTGCCACGAGCCAACTCACGGCCTGCACGGTCACCCAGTGATAACAAGGCAGCTGACATCGCACCAACACGGTCTTCGTCAATCCCTGCTGGCAAAGCTGATGCAATCATCAAACCGTCAGTTGAGATAAGGGCAGACGCTTCTACATCTGATGATGAGCTGTTTAAATCATTTAAGATTTGTTGAAACATTTCGGTACGCATGGCGATTTTCCTTTTTATTTAAGTTAACGATGAATTTAAAAATTTTAACGATAATTCAATTAACAAAAAAATATTTATTTACAACATTGTATCAATTTGTAATTATTATAAGCGAATTTGTAAGATTTTGACTGGTCTATTATCGGTTATTTACCAAGTTTTATCGTATTTTGTCAAAATTTATCAACATTTATTTGGTTAAAACTTGTTCATGCAGTTGTTTTAACCCTTCATTCATTGCCTGTTGCAAAATAGCAGTCAATTCATCACGGCTTTTGCCGATAGGACTAATCGGTCCAAGCGGTAAAACATAGGCTTTGGCAGGGCGATTGTCAAGCACACGTTTGACACTGTCCAAAAAGTTCATGTCGCCAAAATACGGAATTTGGTCGTCCAACTGCCCTTTTTCGTTCACATAAGCAATCACAATCGGCTGAATATTCACGCCTGTGTCAAGTGAGGCTTGTAACAATTTACCATAGATTTTTTTGATTGTCGTGCCGTCTGTGGTGGTCGCTTCTGGAAAAAACACCACAGGCGAGCCGTCTTTTAAAAAGCTCGCCATTTGGTCGCTGACACTGCCTGTATCGCCAGAACCACGATGAATAAACAAGGTATTGCCCACTTTGGCAAGCCAGCCAATCAAGGGCCATTTGGCGATTTCTGCTTTTGATAAAAAAAACGTCGGAATCACACTACCGACCACAGGAATATCCAGCCATGAGATATGGTTGCTTGTCCATAGGGCATGGGCTTGCGGAATGGGTTTGACAGGGACGACTTCCACATTGACCGATTGGCAAAATGAACGACAAAAGGTCTGAATTTGTTCAATGATATAGCTGTTTGGTGTGTCTGGCGTGTGGCTGATTTCGTAGGCTTTTTGGCTCACTTTTGCCAAAGCGGTTACTGCATTGCCCACTCGTTTGGTGCGTGCCAGTTGGGTTTTGATGGCAGATGGTGTGTAGTTTTTTGGGTTTATCAGTTGTTTTGTGGTGCTGATGGCAAGTGATTTTATTGTGCTTTGATTGGGCTGATTTTGTTGGCGATTTGCCATAAGGTTACCTTTTTTAAGTTTACAGTTGTTTTTGCTTATTATAACAAGTTATGGCTTGTTTTGGCAAAAAGTTTGGCAAAAATACACAAAGCATGATAATTTTAACAAATGTTTGTGTCAAATTGATTGCAATTTTTGCACTTAGCATTATTATAAGGGTAAGTTTTGACAAAAAAAGGACAACTATTTGGAATATTTTGACCGACATCAAGGGGGCGAAAATGCGATTTTGGTGCATTTGACGCTCACTAACATGACCGACCCAGACGATTTAGAAGAGTTTCAACTGCTAGTAGATTCGGCAGGTGCAAGCCAAAAAGCCATTGTAACAGGCACACGCAGTAAGCCTGATGCCAAATTTTTTGTCGGCACAGGCAAAGCCGAAGAAATCGCCGAATTGGTCGCAGAACACGAAGCGGATATTGTGATTTTTAATCACAGTTTAACGCCATCGCAAGAGCGAAATTTGGAAAGACTTGTCAAATGCCGAGTACTTGACCGTACAGGGCTGATTTTGGATATTTTTGCCCAACGTGCCAGAACCTATGAAGGCAAACTGCAAGTGGAACTGGCACAGCTTAACCATCTGGCAACTCGTCTGGTGCGTGGTTGGACGCATTTGGAACGGCAAAAAGGCGGTATCGGCTTGCGAGGGCCTGGCGAAACCCAGTTAGAAACTGACCGTAGACTACTCCAAATCCGTGTCAATCAGCTCAAAGCCAAACTGGACAAAGTCAAACAAACCCGCTCACAAGGGCGAGCCAAACGCCAAAAATCCGACATTCCAACTATCTCACTGGTCGGCTATACCAATGCGGGCAAATCTACTTTGTTTAACCGATTGGCAAATGAAAATATTTATGCTGCCAATCAATTATTTGCGACCCTTGACCCCACGTTACGCCGTGTTAATTGGACTGGTTTGGGGGCGGTGGTGTTGGTGGATACAGTCGGTTTTGTGCGTCATTTACCGCATGAATTGGTAGAATCGTTTCACGCCACACTTGAAGAAACTTTGGAAGCCGATTTGTTGCTACACGTCATTGACAGTAGCCGAGAAGACATGCACGAACAGATAGATGCGGTAAAAAATGTATTAAGTCAAATTAACAATGATGTGCCAGTTTTAAATGTGTTTAACAAAATTGATATCACAGGCGAACCGCCACATATCGGCTACAGCGAAGAAAATACGCCCAATCGTGTCTATGTTTCCGCCCATACTGGAGCTGGGATTGATGAGCTAACCCTTGCGGTGCAACAACTGATTGCAGGACATTTACAGTCGTATCAGTTAGTTTTGCCTGTTAATTTGGCACAAGCGGGCAAGCTGTTAAACGAACTGCACCAACTTGATGTGATTGACAGCCTAAATTATGACGACAATGGACAAACCTTAGTTACCGTCAATATCTCAAATGCAAAACTGTTACAACTATTAGGACAATACCAGATACAGCCTGAACACGTGTTATCAGACGCTAATGTCAAACGCTTAGTACCACGGCTTGAACCATTTGAAAAAGCACAAAAAGAAAAACAAATACAAGCATTTGGCTATGACCCAGATGTTTGGTTGGGTGGCGATTTTTGAGCGTTTTTACTAAACCATTTTTTGAATAAATAGGTTGTATTTTTTGCTTTTATTTTGGCAATGGCTTGATTATAATAAAACTTTTTATAGTTAAGTAATTTGACAAAATTAAATCATATTCTTATTCCCTCCCAAAGGGAGGGGAACTCCCTCCCCATTAGGGGAAGGGTTGGGATGGGGGAAATTGATAAGAATTATTTAAAACTGTCTTATTACTTATGTCAAAATCCAGCCATCAAGGAGTGATTATGCCAACCATTGCCGCGATAAAACAACGCTTTTTTCCCATGCTTGTAACCTTGCTGATGGTGATTGTCGTACGTGAAAGTTGCATGGTGTTTAACCGTGCGATTGGCTTTGAATCCGCTGGCAACATCATTGGCATGGTGGTGATGTTTATTTTGCTGATGATTTGGCGATTTAGCAAAGGTTTGCCAACGTGGCTCACCGATTCTACCAATATTTGGCTAAAAGACAGTGGCTTTGCATTTTTACCGATTACCGCAGGTGCTGGACTTTTATTGTTTAATTTGGGCGATGAATTGCTCAGCATGGTAGCGATTATGGCGATTAGCACACTCTTTCCGCTATGGGCAATCGGACATTTGGCAGAACGTTGGCTAAACGGTCGCACCCTTCGCCAAAAATCATTTTCCCAAAAAAAACAATAATTTGGAAGAAAATTCATGATTTTAAGTGCCTTAACTTCCAACTTACCACCCGAATATTTGCAAAATGTCAGTTCTGGCATGGTGATTTTTTGCGTATTGTTGCTCACATTGGTGGCTCATATCGGCTCTCGTGTGTTAAATAGCAAAATCAAAAGCGTCCCTGCCATTATTTTTGCTATGTGCTTAACTTTGTTATTATTATTTATCAGTCAATGGGGCTATCATCATTATTATCAGGTCGCACAGCCGATTTTTAGCCACTTTTTGGGCTATGTAACCGTCATGCTTGCCATTCCATTGGCATCGCTCAATTTTGACGGTATTCCGTTAAAAAAATTAAGCAAAATCATTCTGTTAGCGACTACTACAGGTGCGTTATTTCCCATGTTATTGGCGACAGGTTTAAGCCTAAACCATGACACCATTATGGCGTTTTCGGCTCGTTCCGTTACCACACCGATTGGGCTAAACATTGCAGTTTTAGTCAATGCACCGCTTGCGATGGTAAATCTGATTATTGTAGTATCTGGTCTGATGGGTGCATTTGCAGGCAAGTTTTTGTTAAAAGATGTGCAAGACGATAGAGCCAAAGGCTTGGCATTGGGACTGGTCGCTCATGCGTTTGGTACGGTGGAAGCGTGGCAAATCAGTCCTGTTGCAGGACGTTATGCCGCCTTTGGCTTGGCTATCAATGGCATTATCACCGCCATTTGGTTTCCGCTCGTGTATTTGGTTTGGCAAAATATTTAAAAAAAGTATTGTAAAATCAATGAATTATACTATTTTCCACAAAATCTGTGGATAACCTTGTGGATAACTTAAAAACTTGACAAGTTAAAGATGATAACCACAAGGCTTTGCTTAAAATTGTATATTTTTTAACCAAATTTTGGATAAAAATTTTGTTAAAAAAACCAATCAGTTAGCGTTAAACAAATTTTTTTTATGGTTTTTTTGACATTTTTTTGGCTTATTTTTTAACCATTGGTAACAATTGTTTCTACCAATTATCCAAATTTTGACAAAAAATTCGCCATTTTTGTTGATTTTGTGATATATTTAGCACAACTTAATGAGCATGTGAATTTTTAACAAAATAGGTAAACTTATGTTTGTAAAACAGACAGGCTTTTTGACTGCCAAGACTTTGCGTATGGCGATATTGGGCGTTGGTTTGTTGTCCTTATTTCCAATGGCAAATGCTGGCAATATGTATGTTTTTAAAGACAGTAAAGGTCAAGTGTTATTAACCAATGTGGTGAATAATGGTCGCCCTGCTGGGGATAATTTTCAAAAATTTACCCAAACGGTGAAAGTAACTTATTATCCTGACACCAATGTGCATAGCTATAGTAACTGGGGAAGCAATGAAGCGGCTGTCCCTGCAAGCGGTAGCAAAAATAAAAATGCGTATGATAGCTTGATTGTGGCATCAGCGTTGCGTCATGGTGTAGACCCTGCTTTGATGAAAGCGATGATGCACACCGAATCAGGCTTTAATCCCAATGCTCGCTCGCCTGTCGGCGCTCAAGGGTTAATGCAACTCATGCCTGCCACTGCTCGTCGTTTTGGTGTCACCAATGCGTGGGACCCTGCTCAAAATATTGAAGGAGCGGCAAAATATATCAAATATTTAACCAATCGTTTTAGCAATCTGCAACACGCCGTCGCAGGCTATAATGCAGGTGAAGGCAATGTGTCAAAATATGGTGGCATTCCGCCATTTCGTGAAACTCGTGATTATGTACAGCGTGTGATGAGCCGTTATAATAATCTGTATCGCAATGACCCAAATTTGCAAGCTCGCCGTTAATATTATCAAACCTTGTTAATATTTAAAAACCAGTTTTTTGACTGGTTTTTTTATGGTGAAAATTTTGATTTAAATCCAAATTTTGCAAAATTTTTACGAAAATATACAATTTTCTGCAAAAAATATCTTGTTATTTGGGCAATTTATGCTTATAAATAAGCTATCTTTTTTTATCCATCTTTTTGGGAGCGTATATGTTAAGAATTGGGTTGTTTTTATTAACCAATATTGCCGTGATGGTCGTGTTTACCATCGTGATGAATATCATTGCACCAATGCTCGGTATTCGCTTAGGCTCAGGTGGCATGGCAGGACTTATGGTCATGTGTTTTATGTATGGCATGATTGGCTCAATGATTTCGCTATTTATGTCAAAATGGATGGCAAAAAAATCCACAGGCACGCAAGTAATTGAACAACCGACAAGCCAAATGGAAGTGTGGCTTGTGGAAACCGTCCGTAAACAAGCCCAAATGGTGAACATTGATATGCCAGAAGTGGGAATTTTTGATAACCCATCGCCCAATGCGTTCGCAACAGGTTGGAACAAAAACAAAGCCTTGGTTGCTGTGTCCACAGGTCTGTTACAAACCATGAACCAAGACGAAGTAGAAGCAGTGCTTGCTCACGAAATCGGACACGTTGCCAATGGTGATATGGTAACGCTTGCATTGGTGCAAGGCGTGATGAATGCCTTTGTGATGTTTTTTGCTCGTGTGATTGGGCAAATCATCGACCGTGTCGTCTTTAAAAGTGAAAACGGCTATGGCATTGGCTACTATATGACAACGATGGTGCTAGATATTGTCTTTGGCATGGTGGCATCGGCGATTGTGATGTGGTTTTCACGTTTTCGTGAATTTCGTGCAGACGAAATGGGGGCAAAATTGGCAGGTCGTGAAAAAATGATTTCTGCGTTAAATATGTTAAAACCTGCTAGCCAACGCCCTGACCATATGCCTGAAGGAATGAAAGCGTTCGCCATCAGCGAAGGCAAGGCAGAAGGCTTTAGTTTTGCCAAACTATTTGCCAGCCACCCAAGCCTTGATGATAGAATTGAGCGTTTACAAAAACAATCGGCTTAATCATAAACTTGAACAAACAAAAAAGACAGCCATTTGACTGTCTTTTTATTTTTTACAGCTAAAAATTAACCATTCTTCGCCATTGTTTCTGCCACACGAATCACTTGCGTGCTATAACCCATTTCATTGTCATACCACAAATACATCACCGCACGGTTATCGGTAGCAAGTGTAGATTTTGCGTCCCAAATCGCCACTTTTTCACAGCCCACAAAGTCGGTAGAAACCGCTTCATCAGAATTTGAATACGCAATTTGCTCTTGCCATTGTTCGCTCTCGCTTGCCTTTTGGATAAAGGCGTTTAGCTCATCTACCGAACCAACCGATTTTTTGAAATTCAAATTCAAAATCGCAAGTGAAACGTTTGGCGTAGGCACACGGATTGAACTGCCAGAGAGCTTGCCTTTTAGCTCTGGAATGGCTTTGCTCACCGCTTTTGCCGCCCCTGTGCTGGTCATCACCATGTTTAGTGTTGCTGCTCGTCCACGTCTTTCGGCTTTGTGGTGGTTGTCCACAAGGTTTTGGTCGTTGGTAAAGGCGTGAATGGTTTCCATGTGTCCATTTTCAATGCCGTATTCATCATTTAGTAGCTTTAAGGTTGGCGTGATGGCGTTGGTGGTACAACTTGCCGCCGATACGATGGTATCCGTGCCGATGGTGTTGTCATTAACACCCCAAACGATGTTTTTAATCTCGCCACTGGCAGGGGCGGTGAGAAGCACTTTTTTAACGCCTTTTGATGCCAAGTGCTTGCCAAGTCCTGCCTCGTCTTTCCATTTGCCCGTGTTGTCAATAACGATGGCGTTGTCAATGCCGTGTGCGGTGTAGTCCACTTCGCTTGGGTCGGACGCATAAATCACCTTGATAAAACGCCCATTTGCCACAATACCGCCATTAGCTTTGTCCACCACCACAGAACCGTCAAACCAGCCGTGTACGCTGTCTCGCTCAAGTAGGCTTGCTCGCTTGTCAAGGTCGGTATCGCCAGCAGGACGCACCACGATGGCTTTTAGTTGCAAGCCCTTATCAGATGCAGGACGGCTCATTAGCAGGCGTGCCAAAATACGCCCAATACGCCCAAAACCATACAGCACCACGTCTGTCGTTGGAATGCTCTCGCCTGTGGCAAAGTCGTCTGCTTTTTTACCCGCTTTTACCGCTTGAGCCAAATCAAGGGTCAAATCCGCCACGCCCTTTTGCACCAATGCCTGTGCCAATGCTAGGCTATCCGCCACATTGACGCCATTTTGGTCGTGTTTTGCCAAAATTTGTGCCACGTTTAACGGCAAACGCTCACCAAAAAACAGCACATTGACATTATTTGCACCCAGTTGTGCCAACGCCACTAACAGATTGGTTGCATTTGATTCTTGGGTTTGACGGTTTTGAAGATGGGATTGATAGATATTTGACATAAGTTTACCTTTAGATGTGATTAAAAAATAAAAAAACATAAAAAATCGGCTAAAACTGTCAAGATTATAAAATAAAATGATAGATTTGGCAAATTTTATTTATTGTTAAAATAAGGGTATTTTTTAAATAAATAATCAAAATTTTATACAAACTCCATACCCCATCAAAAAACTGATAATTAGCCAAAACAATAGTTTGTTACTTCCCCACCAGTCCGCTTCATACTAGCCACGAAGCCAGCTGATAATATCGGGTGTAAACCAAAATCGCAGACATTCCAAAAACTCGTCCATCGTTTCAAACAACAGCCGAAATAGCAAAAAAGCCGTTATCAAACTTGTTAAAATTGCCAAAATTAAGTTCACTTTTAATTACCTTGATTTATTCAATTGAAGATTGATAAATCTTTTCTAATTTTGCCACCAATTTTAGCAATTTTTCTCGATTTTTGCCAAGTTTTATCCAAAGTGGTAAACGTGAAATCGTGCTTCCATTCCCCACAAGTCCATGACGCTCTCGCAAATCCGCCTGCAAAAATCGTTTTAATTCAAGCAAATTGGACATTTCACCAACGCAGGAAAGGTATAGTGTGACCAATGTGAGAACCATCGTCAAGATAACGAAACTGTTGTTTTTCTTGTATCATACTAAAAATCACCGATTAACCGAATACCAGCCACGCCAACTGCTCCATATTGCCAAGCCGTTGCCAAATCATCTTGCCCCACGCCACCCAATGCAAACACAGGCACATCACTCAATTTTGTCAATTCGGCAAACCTCTGCCAGCCCAACGTTTTAACATCGGGGTGTGTCGGTGTTGGCAACACAGGCGACACAAAACAGCCCAACACATTGCGAATTTTTGCCAAATCATTAATTTTGCTTAGGCTATTTTTATCATGACAACTGGCAAAATATTGACAATTTTTTGGCAAATCTGCAAAATCCAACGTCATTAACTGCTCATGATTCAGATGAATAATCATATTTTTGAACACCAAATTTAACACCAAAAAAGTTTGACATTGAATTAACGGCGTAATATCTTGTCGCTGTTTTTGCAATTCATCAATCAATTGAATGGCTTTTTTATTTTCGGTTTGGGAACGGCTATAAAAATGGGCGTTTGTTGGTAGATTTTTGGCATAAAAATTCACCCAGTCGTTGTCATTGGCAAATTTGTCCAAACTTTGCGAAATAAAAATCGTATTTGGCAAAGTTAGCCAATCCAAAATCCGTGCATTTGCGTCTGGTAATGGATATTTATTGGCTAATAAATCCGCCTTATCCACCCAAATTATCGTTTGCCCTTCACTGCCCTGCTCGCTTTGCAGACTTTCAAATTGCTCTTGGCTCACGTCAATGTTAAAAATATGCAATGCCACCGCTTTATCTCCATAATCATGACGAATTACACCCATTTTAACAAGACAATTGTTTGACAAATCACAGCCGATTTCTTCTGCTACCTCTCGGGTTAAGCCTTGTTTTGGCGTTTCGCCATGCTCAATTTTACCACCGATAAACTCATAACGATTGCCTTGATGTTGATTGGCATTGCGATAACCAAGCAAATATTGATTTTGATAATAAATCACCGCCACCGCCACATGAATGATTTTTTGCATTATTTTTTTCTCTTTTTAACAAAATTTTTATAGAATTAAACCATTGATTTTACAATCTTTTTTAAATTTTTTATCTCATGTTTAAAAAAATCACTTGACGAAATTTAAAATTTAAATGATAATCATTATCAACAAGAGTAAAGATTGCAAAAAAAACATCAAACCAACTTTATTCTTGTTATTTTTAAATTTAAAATCAAATTTTATTAAACAAACGCATCAGCGAAAAGCCAAGCAAGGAGTTTAAAATGTACCACTTACTAAACCGTGTTATCCCACAAAGCCAAGCCCTACCAACATTGCAATCTAATCATCTGTTTGCCTTGACCAAAGAAATCCGTATTCAACACGAAGGCGAAGAGTACCGTTTGCGTTTAACTCGCAATAATCGTTTGATTTTAACCAAATAATTATTTAGTTTTTTAAAAAAACTTAAAAAGCCAAGTGATTGTTTTACTTGGCTTTTTTGATTTAAGCAATAAATTTAAAAAAATGCTCTTTATAATGACGCAATTCTCGGATTGAATCACGAATGTCGTCCAACGCCAAATGACTGCCCTTTTTTTCAAAACTGTCTAAAATATCTGGTCGCCAGCGAAATGCCAACTCTTTGACGGTGGATACGTCAAGATTTCGGTAATGAAAAAATCGCTCAAGCTCTGGCATTTGGCGAGCCATAAATCGGCGGTCTTGGCAGATGGAATTGCCACACATGGGCGAGCGTCCTTTTTCAACATATTTTGATAAAAATGCGATGGTTTCGCTTTCGGCTTGTGCCAATGTGATGGTGCTACGGCGGATTCTGTCCACCAGTCCTGATTGGTTGTGCTGGCGTGTGTTCCACTCGTCCATGGCGTTTAGCACCACATCTGGCGTGTGAATGGCAAATACAGGACCTTCTGCCAAAATGTTCAATTCACTGTCGGTAACGATGGTTGCGATTTCAATGATGGTGTCGTTCATGGTGTCAAGCCCTGTCATCTCAAGGTCTACCCAAATCAGATTTTTTTTATCAATTGCCATAATATTTCTCAATATCCAATTAAAAGTTTTAAAGTTTTTACGAAATAAATTACCATATTAACAGATTTTCAAGGTAAAATAAGCGTTTATTTTTATTTTTTTCAAATTATTATGGCATTAATCCGCAAACGCAAACTCACCGACCAACAAACTCGCCGAATTATCAAACAACAAAAACAACAACAAGCCGTTGAACTAGACGACTTGATGGACGGCGTGGTGATTGCCAACTATGGCAAACAGCTTGAAGTACAGGCGACATCACTACCCAACATTATTCCAGAACGCCCCACGCCAAAGGATAACGAGCCAGAACCGTTTTGGCAAGCGATAGAACTGCATAGCGTTTGGCGGTGTCATACTCGCACCAATCTGTCGCTGATTGCCACAGGTGATAAGGTACGATTTAGTGCCGACCCAAACACAGGGCTTGGTCGGATTGAAGCGATTTATGACCGCAAAAATGTGATTTTTCGTCCTGACCGTTATCACAAACTCAAACCGATTGCCAGTAACGTGGATATTTTGGCGATTGTGTTCGCCCCTTTGCCGTTGCCGTCTGCACAGCTCATTGACCGTTATTTGGTGGCGTGTCATACTGCCAATATTAAGCCATTGTTAATTTTAAATAAAGCAGATTTGTTAAATAATGATAACAATGCTGATAGTCAAAATTCATCGGATACTGCTTTGCAATTGTTAAAAGATTATCAAAAATTGGGCTATGATGGCTTGATTACCCAATCTGATGGCGATTTGGTCGAATTAAAAAATGTGATTGATAAAAAAACGGTGATTTTTGCAGGGCAGTCGGGCGTTGGTAAAAGTAGCTTGGTTAATCAGTTATTGCCAAATGTGACACAGTTGATAAACGAAATTTCGGTCATTTCACAGTTAGGGCAACATACTACGACTACAAGTCGTTTTTTGCCATTTGTTAGCACCGATTTGGCTCAAGGGGCGATTATTGATACGCCTGGTATTCGTGAATATAGGCTTTGGCATTTGCAGGCTGATGATATTTTAAGTGGTTTTGTGGAGCTTGCTCCGCTTACGGGTGAGTGTCGTTTTCGGGACTGTAAACATACGCAAAATACGCCAAATTGTGCGATGTGGCAGGCGGTTGAGCGTGGTGATGTGTTGGCTCGCCGTGTGGAAAATTTGGTGTTATTAATCGAAGAAACCAAACAAGATTTTGGGTAAAAAAAGGCGTAAATTAATCACGCCTTTTTTGTTATATTGATAAATTTACATAATATTATTCATCAACATAAGTTAGCCAATGGGCGCATTTTTCATTGCGACCTTCCACAACATCAAAGAATAATTTTTGAATTTTGGTGGTAATCTCACCCCTTGCCCCACAACCAATCACATGGTCATCATACTCACGAATCGGCGTAACTTCGGCGGCTGTACCTGTCATAAAGATTTCATCAGCGATATAGAACTCATCACGAGTGATACGGCGTTCATGCACTTTGATACCCAAATCTTTGGCAAACTCAATAATGGTACGGCGTGTGATACCGTCTAACGCACCGCCTGATAAATCTGGTGTGTGCAATTCGCCATCTTTTACCAAAAATAGATTTTCGCCAGAGCCTTGACACACATAGCCTTGTGGGTCCATCAAAATCGCTTCGTCATAGCCGTTGCGAGTAACTTCTTGGTTTGACATGATAGACACAGGATAATTACTCACCGCTTTGGCTTTACACATGGTAACGTTCGGCATATGGTGGGTAAAGCTAGACGTTTTGACACGTATACCTTTTGCCATGCCTTCTTCACCAAGATACGCACCCCAAGTCCATGCAGCGACAATGGCGTGAATGGTGTTGTCTTTGGCGGCGATACCCAATTTTTCTGAACCGACCCAAATTAACGGACGAATGTAAGCTGATTCTAGGTTGTTTTGGCGAACGATGTCTTTGTGGGCTTGGTTCAATTCTTCAAAAGTATAAGGCACGTTTAAATGAAAAATTTTTGCTGAGTTTAACAAACGTTTGGTATGGTCGTCTAAGCGAAAAATGGCGGTGCGTCCGTCATGGGTTTTATAGGCACGCACGCCTTCAAATACACCCATGCCGTAGTGTAGCGTGTGCGTTAAAACGTGGATTTTGGCATCACGCCAGTCTACGATTTCGCCATCTTTCCAAATGACACCGTCTCGGTCTGCCATACTTGGGATAATTGCCATATGATTGTTCCTTATTGCTATGTAGCAAGTTTATATTAAACTAAAAATTTTCTATTTGCGATTTTATCAAAATAAAAGTTTTGAATAAAGAGAATATTATCAAATTTTAGCCGTTTCATGTGAAAAAATTTTCGCCCCAACTTAATTTTTGGGAATATAAAATCACCATTATTATGCACATAATAGTTTTTACCATAAAATTTTGACAGCATAATTTTTAAATTGGTTATCTTTGCTAATCAATCATAATATTTCTTTCATTAATCTTTTTCCAAACTACTCAAAAAATCATGGTGTATGTCATTAGCAATATTTAACACGATATGCATTCCTTCTATCTATATAGCTACCATCACGATTACAGTTATTGGCAGAATTTATAAATACATTGTGAATTTCATCATTCAAATAGCAAACCAATTTCTTAGCCACATCATATATAAAATGGTCTAAATCCATGCTACCATTATTTTGTAGATTTTCTTTACAACCAGTCGCTAGAGCAATTTCTTTAAAATCTTGTTTACTCATTTAACCACTTCAAAATTTATGCTTTATCATATCGTCAATCAAAAATCAGTCGGACGTTGTCCAATCAATTTTTGCCACTGCTCATCAACAAAGTTTCTCAAATTTTGCCATTCATCATCATTTACCACGCTTGACTGCTCCGCCAATGCCAGAGCATGGCTTTTGGCTCGCAATTGCAAATAACTGTCGGTTAATTTTTGACAAATATCTGCCGATAAAATATCGGTTTTGCCAAGCTCTTCAAAAATCCGTACATTGTCGCTCCACACCGCCAATTGCGGATAATCGTGAGCATACGCCAACACCGCAAATTGCGCCATAAATTCAATATCCACCATACCGCCAGCGTCTTGTTTAAGGTGAAACAAGCCTTGTTCACGCGTGTGTTTATCACTGCCAAGGTGGTCTTGCATTTTGTGTCGCATTTCAGCAACGTCAATCCGCACCGCATCAAGCTCTCGTGGCATACACAGAATTTGTTCACGAATTTTGTCAAATTGTTTCATGACATTTTTATCACCACAAATCGCTCTGGCACGCACCAATGCCTGATGTTCCCACGACCATGCTTTTTGTTCTTGATAAATCTGATAGGCATGAGCCGACACCACCAGCATACCTGCCTGCCCAGACGGACGCAGACGCATATCAATCTCATAGACACGCCCATCACGAGTTTGGGCGGTCAGATAATTCATCAACCGCTGTGCCAAACGTGTGGCAAATTGCATACCGCTAATCGGTTTTTCACCGCCCATCGTCATCGCCTGCTCGTCAATATCATGGATAAATACCAAATCAAGGTCGGAGCTATAACTCATCTCCAGTCCGCCCAACTTGCCATAACCAATCACGGCAAAACCGTTATTTTTTTCGTTCACAGGTTCGCCACGAGCATTGACAGGAAAACCATGTTTTTTTACCAAAGATAAAAATACCCGTTCCAACGCTTTTTCAAGCACCACTTCGGCGATAAAAGTCAAAGAATCCGACACTTTCATAATCGGACGTTCCGCCAAAATATCGCTTGCTGATACTGCCAACACTTGGGTTTTTTTGAAAAAACGAAATGCGTTTAACACGCCTTCTTCATCATTTGGTTCAACTCTTAACAATTGTTGGCGTAAAATATCACGCAATTCGTCTTTGTTTGGCAAATGGCGGTATTTTTCACGCAAAAACGAATCGAGCAACACAGGGTGGCTTGCCAATTCGGTCGCTATCCAAGGGCTTGATGCCAACATTGGAATCAGTTTGGCGGTCGCTTGTGGGTTTTCGCTAAACATCACCAAATAAATAGAACGGCGACTAACCGCTTCAAGCAAGGTCAAAAGGCGTGGCAATGCCAAATTCAATGCGTCATCATCAACTTGTAACAACGCATGAACGAGCAAGGGGTAAGCGGTTTCTAAACGGTTTTTGGCTTCTTCGCCCAGTTTTTTTACCAAATTACTTTGCCAAAAATCTTGTAATTTTTGGCGGTTTTCTTCGGTCAAACGTTTATCCAAACCTTGCAAGTTGTCATCATGATTGACTTCAATTTTTTCGTTAGACTGCTGACGGTCGGCAACCAAATTATCAAACGGCACTTTTACCATTTTTCGATAACTATTTAACTGATTAAGCAAGGCTTGCCAATCATCAAAGCCCAACACTTGGGCTAAATTGTGTTGCCAAAATGGGTCGGTCGGCAGGCGTTGGGTTTGCTCGTCATTGATGGCTTGAATACCATGTTCCAATCGGCGAAAAAATCGGTAGGCTTGTTGTAAATTATCAAACGTTTGTTTGTCAATATAGTCCATTTCGTGCAATTTTTGCATGGCGATTAGACAATTTTTTACTTTTATCGGGGTTACTCGTCCGCCATAAATCAGCTGAAACGACTGCACAATAAACTCAATATCCCGAATCCCGCCTGCCCCAAGTTTGACATTGTCAGTGTCTTGGCGTTGTTCCACTTGGTTTTGAATCAGTGATTTCATCTCACGCAAGGCGGTAAACGTGCTGTAATCCACATAATAACGAAACACAAAGGGCTGAATTAACGCTTGTAAATTATCATTAAAATCAATGGGATTGAGCACGCGAGCCTTGAGCCACGCAAAGCGTTCCCACGCTCGTCCATGTTGGGCAAAATATTTTTCAAGTGCGGACAAATGTATTGCCAAATCACTGCCATCGCCCCACGGACGCAGTCGCATATCAATGCGAAACACAAAGCCGTCTTGGGTCGGCTTGTCCAACAATTCAATAATGCCTTGACCCCATTTTTTCATAAAAGTTTTGGTGTCAATGCACTTTTTACCATCGGTTTCACCTTGCCCTTTATGCACAAAAATCAGGTCAATATCGCTGGATAAATTCAGCTCTTTCGCCCCCATTTTTCCCATCGCAATAATGGCTAAATCGTCCTTTTTTTGGCGATTGCCATCATAATAATACGGCTCGCCATAGCGTTTTGTTAAGTTTTGATAAACAAAATCTTTGGCAAAAATCAAACATTCATCGGCAAATCTGGTCAGCTCTAAAGTCAGTTGTTCCAACGAAATCAAGTTTAACGCATCTTGCCAAATCCAGCGTAACATCAATAAGTTACGCAACACTCGCAAGCCACGCATGACACAAGTTTCATCACCAATCACACAATCATCATCTAAGGCATAATCTCGGATTAAATCTTTAATCTCTTGCTCAGTCAAAGTTTGGTTAAGCGGATAACTTTTGATAAAAGATTGGGTAACCAAAGGCTTGTTTTGCCAAAGTTGATAGGCAAAATGGCTGGCTTTTTGTAATTGTAAAATTTCGTCCGAAGTTGGCAATGACGCTGGCATCGTTTTTTTCCATAATTCACTATTGCAAAATTTAACAATAACACATTTAGCCATTGTTTTAAAAGTTTTTTTGTGATTTTTTTAAAAATTTAAGTTTATCAATCAAAAACTTTTATTTATAAAACACAAAAATCACATTGATTATTTTAACATTTTTACGCCATCAGCATTTGCCAACAAAAGTATATCTGCTTTTTGCTTGGCAAAAATACCGTTACACACCACGCCAACGATGTTGTTAACACGGCTTTCTATCGCTACAGGGTCGGTAATGTCAAGGTCGTACACGTCCAAAATCAGATTGCCATAATCGGTAACAAAGCCTTCACGATAGACAGGCTCACCGCCCATTTTGACAAGTTCACGAGCCACATACGAGCGAGCCTGTGGCAATACTTCAATCGGTAAGGGAAAGCCTACGCCCAATTGTTTCACCCATTTGCTTTCGTCCACCATACAGATAAACTGTTTTGACGCTGCCGCCACGATTTTTTCACGGGTCAAAGCACCGCCACCGCCTTTAATCAGTTGCAAATTTTCATTGACTTCGTCCGCCCCATCAATGTACAAATCAAGCTCGCCTGTTTGGTTTAAATCCATGACTTCAATGCCTAAGGCTTTAAGCTTATCTTCGGTAACTTTTGAGCTTGCGACCGCCCCTTTAAGATTTACTTTTGGTAACAGGTCAATCAAGCAATTGACGGTACTGCCTGTGCCAACGCCTAAAATCATGCCTTGTTCAATCATGGTTAAGGCTTTTTCGGCAACGGCTTGTTTGAGTTGTTGTTGGGTCGGTTGTGTGTTCATAGTGGTCTTCATCGTTGGTTAAAAATTGACGTATTTTAACAAAATTTTTGACAAATAACAGGGTTTTTCAAAAAATAGACCTCTTTCCAAACCTTAATAGTGATTTGGTATAATACTGATTTTTAGAAAAAACAGCAAAAGCATGATACCCGAACAAGCAGAAAAACTCAGTGACGCACAATTTAAACGCTACTTTGGCATCCAAAGAAGTACCTATACTCATATGCTCACCATACTACAAGAAGCATACAACGAACAACACAAAAAAGGTGGCAGGAAAAATGAAATCAGCCTAGAAAACAAGCTCATGCTGACTTTGAGTTACTACCGAGAATATCGCACCCAATTTCACCTAGGGCAAGACTTTGGTATCAGTGAAAGTGCTGTCTGTAAAACCATCAAATGGGTAGAAAGCATACTGATAGCCCACAAAGACTTTGCCCTACCTAGCAAAAAGGCTTTATGGCAAGACCCAAACCTTGAAACCGTACTGATAGACGCAACCGAAGTACCTTGTGAGCGACCCAAAAAAAGCAACGCAGGCAATACTCAGGTAAAAAGAAACACCACACCTTAAAAGCACAAATCGTTGTCGATAAAAACAGCAAAAAAATACTTTGTACCCATTTTAGCAAAGGTAAAACCCATGACTTTAAACTTTACCAATACTCAAAAATGCGTATAAAGCCTAGTATCTTAATCCAAGTAGATTCGGGCTATCAAGGCATACACAAACACCATGCCAATAGCAAATTCCCAAAAAAGAAAACCAAGCTTAATCCACTATCTAAAGTTGACAAACAAGCCAATCGAGAATTAGCTTCTGAACGGGTAACCAATGAACATGTTATCGGCAAAATCAAACGTTTTAAAATCCTAGCCTGTCGTTATCGTAATCGCAGAAAACGCTTTGGCTTAAGGGTTAATTTGATTTGTGCCATTTATAATTTCGAGTTGGGTTAGTTTGGAAAGAGGTCTAATGTTATAACAAAAGTTAATGCGCTAAATAACGATTTTTACGCATTTTTTGGTGAAAAAAACTTGCAAGCGGTGCATAAAAGTCCTATAGTGGTTAGCAAATTTTTTAAGAACCTGTATTCATAACGTTTTTGCAATGAAAAATGCGATAAATCGCCCGCTTTTCAAGGAAAAAACGAAGACTGATAGTTATTCTATCAGGCAAGTTTTTGACGCAGAAAAGTAAGATTTAGCCATTTTTCATACAAAAGCAAATAAATATTTACTTTTAAAACTCGTAAAATTTTACTGCGTAATATTGTGAATACAGGTTCTAAAATTATTTTTACAATTTTTTTTAAAGGAAAATTCTATGTCATCAAATTGGGTACGCCTTATCCTACAAGCCACCGTCTATGACGCAGCCATTCAAACCCCACTTGAACCTGCCAAAAAATTAAGCCTAAAATTTAACAATGATATCCGTTATAAACGTGAAGATTTGCAACCTGTTTTTTCATTCAAATTGCGGGGGGCGTACAATCGCATTAGCCAGCTTTCTGCCGAAGAACAAGCCCGTGGCGTTATTTGTGCGTCCGCAGGCAACCATGCCCAAGGCGTTGCTTATTCAGCAACACGGCTAAATTTAAACAACATTATCGTCATGCCGACCACCACGCCAGATATCAAGGTGAGTGCGGTTAAAGCGTTGGGCGGAAATGTGGTATTGCATGGCGATAGCTTTGATGAATCAAACCGTTACGCCATTGAACGAGCCAAAACAGACGGCTTGACCTTTATTCCGCCTTATGATGACGAATTGGTGATTGCAGGGCAAGGCACAATTGCGATGGAATTGGTACAACAATGGCGAAAAATGGATTATGTGTTTGTTGCTGTTGGCGGTGGTGGCTTGATTGCAGGGATTTCGGCATTTTTGGGTGAAGTTGCACCGCACGTCAAAGTCATTGCCGTTGAGCCTGAAAATGCCGCTTGTTTAAAAATCGCCCTTGAAACAGGCGAACGCACACGCTTACCGCAAGTTGGGCTATTTGTGGACGGTGTTGCCGTTGCCCAAATTGGCGAATTGCCCTTTAAAATCGTCAATATGCCAAAAAGCGACAACTCTGGCAACGTCATCGAGCCTGACGTGGTGACTTGTAGCAATGACGAAGTCTGTGCTGCCCTAAAAGACGTTTACGAAGACACTCGCAGTATCGTTGAACCTGCTGGGGCGTTGGCGGTGGCGGGCATGAAAAAATATATCCAAGAACATAACATTCAAGGCAAAAACTGCGTAGCAATCTTGTGCGGTGCAAACATGAATTTTGACCGTTTACGCTATATCGCTGAACGCACCGAAATTGGCGAGAAAAAAGAAGCCATCTTTGCCGTTACCATTCCTGAAAAAACAGGGGCATTTTTGGACTTTTGCCGAGCATTAAAAGGACGCAACATCACCGAATTTAACTATCGCCTAAACCCGAGCCAAGCCGATGCCAATATTTTTGTCGGCATTGCGTTAAAAGAAGGGCAAAAAGAACGCCAAGCGATTTTTGAACTGCTTACCACCGAAGGTTATCAAGTCGTTGATTTAACCGATGATGAAATTGCCAAAACCCATATCCGTTATTTAATCGGCGGTCATGCTAATTTAAACGACGAACAAATTTTTAGAATTATGTTTCCAGAACGTCCAATGGCGTTGTTAAACTTTTTGGAAAAATTGGGACAAAATTTTAATATTTCGCTATTTCATTACCGCAATCATGGGGCGGCAGAAGGGCGGATTTTGGCAGGGATTCAAATGGGTGAACAAACGGCGGAAACCTTGCAAAACACCCTACAAAATATCGGCTATGAATGTGAAAATATTACCGATAATTTGGGGTATCAAATGTTTTTAAAATAATTAATTATTTTTTAAATAATTATTAAAATATTTTCACAAAATTAAGGCTTATCACAGCGATAAGCCTTGTTTTTATTAAACTTTTAAACAAACCCTTAAAAAAATTATGACTAGAATTAACATCATTAACGTAACGCTTTTAACAGACCAACATCTGTTCGCTGAATATCGTGAAATTACTCGCATTTTTGCCCTTGTCAAACAGGCGTGCGACAAGTATAGCTATGTTGAAATTTGCAAAAAAATCGTGCCGACTTACCGCATGAGTACGGGGCATGTGCTGTTTTTTTATGATAAATTGGCGTTTATTGAAAACCGCTATTTTGCCTTGCGTGATGAAGTGTTAAAACGTGGTTTTAACATTACGCTTAAGGACGATATTGTCGATTTTCGGCAAGTGATTGACGAACGGTTTTATGGTGATTTTTTGCCAAATAACGCTGATAAAGCGGTGAATATTGAGCGATTAATTGAAAAAATCCACGCCAAGCCAAATTGGTATAAGATGAATGGCGTGGTGATTGATGATAAAAAATATTGTGTTGAATTAACAAAATACGGAAAATTATCGCCATGATGAAACCATATATTTTTAAAAAACGTCATATTTTTTATCTAATAATTTTCTTATTTATCAATTATTTACATTTTGTTTTCTTTATGACAGATATTTATCGGCAATGCTTTGATGGTAAATGCGTGAGCGTGGCTAGACTGACACAGGGGCGAGATACATTTTTGCGAGTTTATGACCAAAAACTGTACACAACTTTATTTAATAATTTTTATAACCATGCTCAATATCCACTTGAAACAGGCGTTTTGATTGGTAAACAAACACAAAATGATAAAATTGTCGTGATTAGTGATGTGTTACCAACAAGAAAAGGCGATTTATCAAATCATCTGATTTTTAAAGAGCAAACAAATGCTTATTATACAGATAATCCTAATGCCATTGCATTTGACAAATTACCACATTTTTAAATCACTTTTTATTAAAAAGCTTGAAAACTTATCCAAAACCCATAAATTATCCTTGTTAAATAAAAAGCTAAATTTTTGAAAAAACAACGGAGAAATTTATGACCCAACAAACACATGTTTTTGAAACCGAAGTCGCCCAACTTTTACACCTTGTAACTCACTCACTCTACTCAAATGCCGATATTTTTGTGCGTGAGCTGGTGTCAAATGCGTCTGACGCTTGCGACAAGTTGCGTTTTTTAGGCAATGCCGATGACAGCCTTTTTGAAAACGACAGCGAGTTAAAAATCCGCATTGACATTGACAAAGATGCCAAAACCATTAAATTTATTGACAACGGTATCGGTATGAACCTAGCCGATGCGATTGAAAATTTGGGTACGATTGCCAAATCTGGCACAAAATCATTTTTAGAAAAACTTAGCGATGCTCAAAAACAAGACGGCAATTTAATCGGACAATTTGGCGTGGGTTTTTACTCAGGCTTTATCGTTGCCGACACAATTACCGTTGAAAGCCGAAAAGCAGGCGAACTAAGCTCGCAAGGCGTACGTTGGGTGTCAAACGGCACGGGCGAATTTACCACAGAAGCCATTGACAAAGCCGAACGTGGCACAACCATTATTTTGCACGTCAAAGACGAACACGCTGAATACCTTGACCGCCATAAAATCAAAACATTAGTCAATAAATATTCTGACCACATTAGTTTGCCCATTCAAATGCGAAAAGAAGTGTGGCAAGAAGAAGAATTGACCGAAGAACAAAAAACCAATGGCGAAACCGCAAACGGTCAAATGGTCGCAACCGATGAATGGGAAACGATTAACCAAGCCAATGCCTTGTGGACACGCTCGGCAAGCGAAATTGAAGACGAAGAATACAACGAATTTTACAAAAACTTGACGTACGATTATGACGAGCCATTGACTTGGTCGCATAACCGTGTGGAAGGGCGTTTGCAATATACTCAACTTTTATATATTCCTAAAAAAGCCCCATTTGACCTGTATCAACGTGAACAACAACGTGGTTTAAAATTGTACGTCAAACGTGTGTTTATCATGGAAGATGCTGAACAATTGTTGCCTATGTACTTGCGTTTTGTCAAAGGCGTGATTGATACCGCCGATTTACCACTTAACGTTAGCCGTGAAATTTTGCAAGAAAGCCGTGATGTCAAAGCCATTCGGGACGGCAATGCACGCCGTATTTTGACCGTTTTGGCAAGCTTGGCAAATAGCGATGAAGCCGAAAAACAAGAAAAGTTCAAGCAATTTTATGCCGAATTTGGCAATGTGCTAAAAGAAGGGCTTGGCGAAGATATGCCAAACCAAGAAAAAATCGCCAAATTGCTCCGCTATGCGACTAGCACCGATGACAACGTGGTGACAAGTTTTGCCGATTATAAAGCTCGCATGAAAGACGGACAAAAGGCGATTTATTATCTGACCGCTGAAAATTTGGCAAGTGCCAAAAATAGTCCACAATTGGAAGTGTTTAAGAAAAAAGGCATTGAAGTTATCTTGATGACGAGCCATGTGGACAATTGGGCGATGAATTTTATCCACGAATTTGACGGCACACCACTACAAAACATTGCCAAAGGTGCGGTAGATTTGGACGATTTGACCGATGAAACGGAAAAAGAACAAGCCAAACAAGCCGAAGAAAACTTAAAACCAATTGTAGAAAAACTTAAAAGTGTGTTAAGCGGACGTGCCAAAGATGTGAAAGTGTCAAATCGCTTGGTGGATAGCCCTGCGTGTTTGGTGGTTGGCGAAGGCGAACTTAGCCCACAAATGGTACAAATGCTCAAACAAATGGGGCAACCTGTGCCAGAAAGCAAACCAACGCTTGAAGTCAATCCAAATCACCCTTTGATTCAAAAGTTGGAAACGTCAGAGCAGTTTGATGACCTAGCTCAAGTGGTGTTTGACCAAGCGGTATTAGCGGACGGTGGTCAGCTTGACGACCCTGCAGGGTATTTAAAACGTGTAAATGCGTTGTTGTTAAAATAATGTGCATTAACAAAAAGCGAAAACTTCGGTTTTCGCTTTTTTATTTTATCGCCAATTTTTGACAAATATCCAACATACGATTGGCATAGCCCCACTCGTTATCATACCACGCCAGCACTTTAAACTGCTGACTATTAGTATTGCCAACTGACATAGTCTGCAAGCTATCAATCACCAGCGAATACGGCTCATGGATAAAATCGCTAGACACAAGCGGTTCATCACTAAGCCCCATAATATCGGCAAAATCCTGCTCGCTTGCCTGTTTTAGCACTTGGTTAATTTTATCAATATTTGTTGGTTTTTTAAACACAAAATTCACGTCAATAACCGCCACATCAACGGTCGGCACACGGATAGAATAACCGTTAATTTTGCCAATCATATTCGGCAACACTCGCCCCACCGCCCCGATACTGCTTGACGTGGTCGGCACGATATTATGCCCAGACGCTCGCCCACGCCTAAAATCTCGGTGGGCTTGGTCTAGCACGGTTTGGTCGGCAGTTACGGCATGGATTTCGGTCATCATGGCGGTGTCAATGCCAAAGGCGTTATCAAGTACATACAGCAACGGCACGACCGCCTGCGTGGTGCAAGATACGCTGGATAAAATCGGCTTGTTACGGCTTAATTCGCTGTCATTCACGCCTAGCACGATACTTGCGTCCACTCGGTCAAATGGGGCTGACCCAATGATGACTTGGTTCGCCCCTGAGGTGATATGCTGATAGGCTTGTTCGTAACTGCGAAAATGCCCTGTACTTTCTAACACCAAATCCACTTGGTAATCTTTCCAATCAATTTTTGTTGGGTTTGGTTGTTGTAAAATGGCGATTTTTAAAATTTTATTGGCAATTTTGATGATAAAATGCGAATATTGTGTGTCATTTTGCCATTCGGTTTGTAGTTCAATTTGTAAATCAATACGTTGGTGCAAACGTCCATGCGTACTGTCATATTTTAGTAGGTATAAAAGCGTTTCGGCATCGGCGATGTCGTTAATAGCAACAATGTCAAAGTCAAAAGTTTGCGGATTTTTGGCAAAACGTTCAAGGTAGGCTCGCAAGACGTTGCGACCGATACGACCAAAGCCGTTAATGGCGATTTTTAATTTTGGGCTTTTCAATTTTTTTCCTTTACAAATTTATTAATTACCAATGAATACAATGCCTTTATTTTGTTGATTTAGCCATTTCGCCAATTCTTCAAATGATTTTTTAATTATCAATATTTATTTAATAAATTTATCTGATTGAACCGAATTATTAAATATTTCTTCGCCCAATAATCTAAAATAATGACAATTTAAAACCGTAGAATAAAAATGACTTTTTTCCAAATCTTTGTTATGTTGAACATCTGATAAATAATTTGCGATTTTTAATGATTTTTGAGAAAATCTTTCAATATTATCGGTATAAATATTATATATTTCAAGAAAATCATCATTTGTTATACATTCTTCTGCAGGCACATCAAAATATTGTGTCCATGTATAACCATGAATATAAACAGATTCTTTTTCCCAAAAATTATATACATAATTGCCTAAATCTTTATCATAATCCAACGTATGATTTTGTAATTCAATATAATAAGTACCACCAAAATTTTTAACATCTTGTGAAGTTAAAATATAAGATGAATTTAGTTTATTTAATTTTATAAAATACTTTTCAAAATCACCAAATTTATTTTTCAATAAATAATAAAGCAAGACGAATTTCATTATACCCATATTTAGCCGACAAAAAATCATAAATTGGCTTAATCTTTATCGCCCCATTCTCATCTTTATCATCAGCCTTATCACGCTGTTTTATCCTATCATACGCCTGTTGCACATTGTCAATCATCTGCTCATCAGTATCAGAGCGAATATGCTCAATCGGCAAATCCGAAAATTGCGTCTGCAAACGGCTAATATGGTTCATAATCGTGGATTGGGCAAGGTTGCGAATATCAGCAATTTCAGTGATTGACAAATTTTCTTCTAGTAATTTTTTGGTTTCCAAATAAGTATCAGACAACTTACCATCATCATCAGCGTGCTTTTCGGCTAACAGTTTGGCTTTGCGTTTTAGAGCGAGATTTTTTTGTTCAATGATTTTTTCATTGGCTTGAATACGGATTGGGTCATTTGTGCCAAAATTTTTGATGATAAAATCTTTTTGTTCATCGGCAATTTTTTCAGGATTTTGACGTAAAAATGTATCTGCAAATTCTTCGGACAACGCCATAAAACGGTTATCTGCCCCACGAGCCGTTGGGTCAAGTTGCAAACTTTTGTCATTTAATCCCAACAATCGCAAACCCGACAACTGTTTTAACCGAGATAACGCCACATAACCCTGCCCTTTTTCAAAGGTTTTTGACAAATCAATCTCCGCACTGTCCAGCGTCATGCCTTGACTTTTGTGAATGGTAATCGCCCACGCTAGCGTCAAAGGAATGTGATAATACGCCGCCAAAATTTCGCCTTCTTCGTCTTCCACTTTCCAAGTGTCATATTCGGCAATCACTTTGCGACCGTCATTGAGCAACACCACAGGAAACAAGGTTTCGCTCATTTTGCTTTCATGGTGGATATTTTCATCGTCTTGGGTTTCGGTGTCGCTGTCGGCATTTTTATTTTTTTCAGATTTTTTGTCCTTGCTTTTGTCATCGTCCTTTTCAATAAAAGTCGGTTGAAAATCAACAATTGTTCCCATCGTACCGTTTGACACGTTTAAATCGTTGTTATTTTTGATAAACATCACTTTTGCACCGATTTTTAGCGTTAATTCTGGCGTGGTGCGTACCGATTTTTTTAAATTTTCCAACAATTTTTCATCACCTTCACCCCAAGCGGTAAAAAGTTTGGCTTCGGTGGTTAAATTTGCCAATTCTTTATCATTGATGTTTTGTACATTAATATTGTGGGTATAAAGTCGGGTACGAGATTGATTTAACTCATGATTTTTGGTGGCTAATAACGCAGGAATGATGTCTTGGGTAAATTGTTGTGTGCGGATTTGGTTTAAAATCGCAATCAAATCCAAGCCAAAATAGGTATTATTTGGCGTTTCATCATCGGATTTTTGGCGGTGCTGTTCGGTCAAATAACACACGGCAAAATCGGCATCTAGCCAAGATTTTGCCATAAAAGCAAACTTTTCTCGGTTGGTTTCTTCGTTTTTGCCAACAGGGGGCAACTGAAAAAAATCGCCCGCCACCAGCAACTGCACGCCACCAAATGGCAAATCGTTGTCTTTGACCGCTTGTAACATTTGATTTATCATGTCAAATTGTTTTAAATGCAACATAGAAATTTCGTCAATCACCAATACTTTGGTGCGTTGTATCCGCTCAACCAGTTGGGTTCGGCGTTTGACACGGTTGATATCGCTGGTCGTCAATTCGTCCAAAATACCAATGCCAGACCAGCTATGAATGGTCATGCCGTTCATGTGCGTGGCGGCGATGCCAGTGCTTGCAGTAACGGCAACGTCAATGTTGCGGACACGCAGATAATGCAAATATTGGTTGATGGTGTAGGTCTTGCCTGCCCCTGCCGAGCCTGTCAAAAAGACGTTTTTGCCTGTTTTTAAGATATCAAGTGCGGTGGATTGTTTCATGTTGGCTGATGTTTGTTATTTGTTAAAAATTGTGCTGTTAAAACTTGCTACTATAACAAAAAAAAGGGCTAAACGATAGCGTTTAACCCCAAAATCAAGCCAAATAATCAACTTTTTTAAACGATTTTTAAACAATTATTTTTTAAACATTGGCAACTTGCTGTTTTCTAATTTCATCACAACGTCTGGTAATTTGTCCAATGCCGTTTCAATCACCGCTTGACTTGCTTGAGCAAAGCCCAATTTTTCGGCTAAGGTTGGTTTTTTACGAGTTTGCAAGGCATATACTTGATGGGTTTTTAACAAATCAAGCAAATAACTGTCAGACGTTTTTAATTCATCAACCAATTTTAAATCAATCGCATCTTCACCGTACCAATGCTCGCCTGTCGCCACTTTGTCAAGTTCAAGCTGTGGGCGATATTTGGTTACAAAATCTTGGAAAAGTTTGTGCGTTTGTTCCAATTCTTCTTGAAATTTTTGTTTGTCTTCTTCGTCATTTTTGCCAAAAACAGTTACAGTGCGTTTGTATTTACCTGCGGTGAATACTTCCACGTCGATGTCATGTTTTTCTAACAAATCGTGAAAATTTGGCACTTGGGCGACCACGCCGATTGAGCCGACCACCGCAAACGGAGCAGACAAAATTTTATCCGCCACGCACGCCATCATGTAGCCACCGCTTGCCGCAACTTTATCCACACAAACTGTTAAAGTCAAACCTGCGTCCTTGATGCGAGCGAGCTGTGCCGCAGCAAGCCCATAACCATGCACCATACCACCTGCTGATTCAAGGCGAACCACAACTTCATCACCTTGATTAGCGTTACTTAACAATACATTAATTTCTTCACGCAATTGAGCGACATCACTTGCTTTAATATCTCCATGAAAATCAAGCACATACACATTGTTTGGTTCGTCTTTGTTTTTGGCAAATTTGGCTTTTTCTTTTAAGGTTTGTTTAATAAATTGTTTAACAGCTTTTTTGTCCGCCGTTTCTAACATAAACTGTTGTTTTTGGTGGTTTTGCACTTTGTTTAGATGAATGATTTTTAGTTCGGTTGGGTGTTTGTAGGATTGAAATAACATGGATTATCCTTTTTTTGGTTCAATTTTTTGCTTAAATATCTGTTATGTATGTAGGCAAAACTTGGATTTTTCAATATTTTTGACAAATAAAATGACAATTTTTAAAAAAATCGGTGCAATATGGTTGTGAAACTTTGGCAAACAAGGCATAATATCCGTTTAAATTTTTTTAATTAAGTTGGATAAAAATTATGATGCGTACACATTATTGCGGTAGCGTTACCGAAGCATTAAATGAACAAACCATTACCGTTTGCGGTTGGGTACACCGTCGCCGAGACCACGGTGGGGTGATTTTTTTGGATATGCGTGACCGTGATGGGCTACTGCAAGTGGTGATTGACCCAGATACACCAGAAGCCTTTGCCACAGCCGACTCTGCCCGTTCTGAATATGTATTAAAAATCACAGGTCGTGTGCGTAACCGTTACGCAGGTACAGAAAACAAAAACATGACAAGTGGTAATGTGGAACTTTTGGCAAAAGAGATTGAAATCATTGCCAAATCAGAAACACCGCCATTCCCACTAAACGATGACTTTACCAACGTATCAGAAGAACTTCGTTTAAAATACCGTTTCTTGGACATTCGCCGTCCAGAAATGCTTGACCGTTTGCGTTTTCGCTCAAAAGTTACCACATTAATCCGTAATTACCTTGATGAAAACGGCTTTTTGGACGTGGAAACGCCAATTTTAACTCGTGCCACACCTGAAGGGGCAAGGGATTATCTTGTGCCAAGCCGTGTGTCAAATGGTGAATTTTATGCCTTGCCACAATCGCCACAATTATTCAAACAATTGTTAATGGTTGGCGGTATTGACCGTTATTACCAAATCGCCAAATGTTTCCGTGACGAAGACTTACGTGCTGACCGTCAGCCAGAATTTACCCAAATTGACATTGAAACATCATTCCTAGATGACAACGACATCATGGACTTGATGGAAGGCATGACGGTTAAATTGTTTGACGAGCTAATGGGTATTAAATTTGACAAATTTGAACGTATGCCGTACAGCGTTGCTATGCGTGATTATGCATCTGACAAGCCAGATTTGCGTATTCCGTTAAAATTAGTGGACGTGGCTGATTTGATGCAAGACGTTGAATTTAAAGTATTTGCAGGTCCAGCCAAAGACCCGAAAGGTCGTATCGTTGCCTTGCGTGTGCCAAATGCAGGTAGCTTGCCACGTAGTCAAATTGATGAATACACCAAATTTGTCGGCATTTATGGGGCAAAAGGTTTGGCGTACATCAAGGTGAATGAACTTGAAAAAGGCATTGAAGGCTTGCAATCGCCAATCGTGAAATTTATTGAACCAATCGTCTTAGAATTGTTACAACGTGTTGGTGCAGAAAACGGCGACATCGTGTTCTTTGGTGCGGATAAAGCCAAAATCGTTAATGACGCTATGGGGGCGTTGCGAGTTAAAATCGGACATGATTTGAACCTTTTAACAAAAGAATGGGCACCATTGTGGGTTGTGGATTTCCCAATGTTTGAGGAAACTGATGATGGCAAATGGACATCGGTTCACCATCCATTCACCAAGCCAAAAGGCACGGTTGATGAGATGAAAAATAGCCCAGAAACTGCCCTATCTATCGCCTATGACATGGTGCTAAACGGTACAGAAATCGGTGGCGGTTCACTGCGTATTAACACGCTTGAAATGCAAAAAGCCGTATTTGAAGCGTTAGGTATCAGCGAAGAAGAAGCCGAAGAAAAATTCTCATTCTTGCTAAATGCGTTAAAATACGGTGCACCACCACATGGCGGTCTTGCCTTTGGTCTTGACCGTTTGATTATGCTGATGACAGGTGCAAGCTCAATCCGTGATGTGATTGCCTTCCCGAAAACCAAAACCGCAGAATGTCCATTAACCGAAGCCCCTGCCGAAGTGGACAGCAAACAACTGCGTGAACTTGGCATTCGTGTGCGTGAAAAAGAGAAAAAAGTGGAATAAATTTTATCCGCTCTTTTATAGCATATTTTTATTCAAACTATGATGAACGCTTTTTCATTCATTCGTTATGTGCCAATGTGGTGTTTGTACCTGTTGGCACATTTTGTCAGTTTTATTATCAGATTACGCCCCCATACAGGCGTAATGCGTGTTGTTCATATGAATTTGCAGTTGGCTTATCCAGCATTGTCTGAGCGTGAGCGACATGTATTGGCAAATCAAGCCATACGTAATCAAACACTCAATATGGCAGAATCACTAAAAAGCTGGGCAATGCCACCGCAATGGGCAATCAAGCAAATCCACACTGTTCACAATCAAGAAATATTGACACAAGCCCTAGCCAACCCCAACGGTATGCTTGCCATTGTGCCACATCTTGGCACTTGGGAAATGATGAATGCGTGGCTTAATCAATTTGGCTCACCGACCATCATGTACAAACCTGTCAAAGGCGAAAAAGCCAACCAATTTGTACTACAAGGACGGCAACGCCTCAATGCCACGCTTGTACCCACTGATGGCAGTGGCGTAAAGGCGATTTTTAAAACCCTAAAAGACGGTGGTTTTAGCATTATTTTACCAGACCATGTGCCAGATTTATCAGGCGGTGTGGTTGTGCCTTTTTTTGGCATTCCAACATTAAGTAGCACCCTTGCCCCAAAACTTGCCAGCAAAACCCATTGTGCGTTAGTCGGTTTAACTTGTGTTCGCCGTGATGATAGACAAGGTTTTGATATTTATTGTGATAAACTGGATAATCCCGCGTTGTATGACAAAAATATTGAGATTACTACCAGTGCGTTAAACGATGAAATCAAAACCATGATAAACCGTTTTCCAAACCAATATATGTGGGGCTATAAACGCTTTAAACACGTGCCAAATTATCCAAATTTGTATAACGATACAGCCGATTTTAACAATTTGGTCGCCCATTTAAAACGCCCACAAATACCTTAAAACTCCCACCCAATCAAAAAAGTAAAACAACCATGAACCACACCAACCAACCAACTGACAATGAAAACCGCTACATTATTTGCATGAAATGGGGTGCAAAATACGGTGCAGAATACGTCAATCGCCTGTATAACATGGTTAAACGCAACTTAACTTTACCGTTTCAAATGGTCTGCCTAACGGACGACAGCACAGGCATTGACCCCAATGTCAAATGCTACCCCATTCCAGAGCTTAACTTACCGCCAAATCTGCCCGAGCGTGGCTGGAAAAAACTCACCACCTTTAAGCCAGAATTGTATGACTTAAAAGGCACGGCATTGTTTTTGGACATTGATATTGTCATTGTAAATAACATGGACTGCTTTTTTACCCATAAAGCCGAGCATGACGATAGCGTGATGATTATTCGGGATTGGAAAAAACCGTGGCGAATGGTGGGCAATTCATCGGTTTATCGTTTTAAAGTTGGGCAAAATACCTACCCCAATTTATTAAGCTATTTTGAGCAAAATTTTGAAAAAATCCGTGGTGAAGTACGTCACGAACAGGCATTTTTATCCAACTATTTGCGAGAACATCATCACCTAGAATATTGGGACAGTTCGTGGTGCGTAAGTTTTAAATATCAATGCGTACAGCCATTCCCAATGAGTTTTTTTAAAGCACCAATCTTGCCAAAAGATGCCAAAATGGTGATTTTTCATGGCGAAGTCAATCCACCTGATGCCATTATTGGCAAAAGTGGCAAATGGTATCGCAAGGTATTGCCAACGGATTGGATTAAGGATTATTGGAAATGAGTGATTCTAAATTATCCGTGGTGATGATAGTCAAAAACGAAGCCGAAAACCTAAAAATATCCCTACCTGCGGTGGTGGATTTTGCCGATGAAATCATCATTTTAGACAGTGGCAGTACGGATAACAGCCAACAAATTGCCGAAAAATATGGGGCAAAATGGTTTGTCAATACCGATTGGCAAGGCTTTGGCAAACAACGCCAACTTGCCCAAAGTTATGCCACAGGGGATTGGATTTTGGCATTGGACGCTGATGAAGAAGTTACGCCACGCCTAAAACAAAGCATTTTAAACGTTATTAACAGCGAACCGCAAGATACCGTCTATGGCATTAAACGCCTTGATTTTGTTTTTGGTCATCAAATTGACAATGCCTTGTGGAGTGTAAAAGCCCATTGGCGATTGTATCCCAAAAAGTTTAGTTATGACAATAACTTAGTGCATGAATCTGTGGTGTTAAATGGGGCAACGACCGCAAAATTAGACGGATTTTTACATCATCATACCGCACCAACACCACTTTTTTGGTTAGAAAAACGCCTATTTTATGCCAAAGCATGGGCGGACGACAGACACGCACAGGGCAAAAAAGGCAAGTTTTCTAAAGTAATTTTAAACCCACTTTGGGCGTTTATTAAACAATACATTATTGATGGGCGGTTTTTGCAAGGCAAATATGGGCTGATTTATTCGCTATTTTTTACGCAATACACCTTTAATAAATACGCCATTTTGTACGATTTAACGCACAATCAAGCTGAAACGGCTTTTTTACAATCGGTGAAAATGGCAAAAAATTTACAACCGATTGATTTATCAAATAAAAAATCCACACTTTCGCTGGTGATGATTTTAAAAAACGAAAGCAAACATTTATCCGCTTGTTTGGAAACGGTTAAAGATTTGGTTGATGAGATAGTCATTTTAGACAGCGGAAGTAGCGATAATACCGAACAAATTGCCAAAAGTTATGGGGCAAAATGGTTTGTGAATACCGATTGGCAAGGCTTTGGCAAGCAACGCCAACTCGCCCAAAGTTATGCTACGGGCGATTATGTGTTGGTGCTAGATGCCGATGAACGCCTTGACCAAACCTTACGCCAAGCCATTGCCGATGTGCTTTGTGAGCCTGTGCAGACCGATAAAGTGTACAGTCTTGCTCGTGTGAATACGTTTTGCGGTGTGGAAGTGCAAAAACGCTTTTGGTATACCGATAAATTGGCTCGGTTGTACGCCAATTCTCAGTTTAAATATTCCGACCTTGAAGTGCATGAATCGCTTGACCAAAAAGGCGTGCCAAGTGTAGTGTTAAAGGGTTATTTACCGCATATTACCAACGATAATTTGTATCATTTTTTGTTAAAAAATGTGCGTTATAGCAACGATTGGGCAAATGAAAAATATAAACACGGCAAAAAAGTTGGGTTTATCGGTTTGATGTTTCGTGCGTGGTTTTCCTTTATCCGTGAATATGTGATACGTGGCGATATGCTGACAGGGGTGTATGGCTATATTTTAGCAGTGGCATCAATGGGTTATACGTTGGATAAATATATTATTTTGTGGTGGCTTCATCATTCACAGCAGGAAAAATAATCATGAAAAATTTCGTCATCAGTCTTACTACCGCCACGCAACGTCGTGAACATATCACGCAAGAATTTAGCAAGCAAAATATCCCTTTTGAATTTTTTGATGCCATTACCCCAGACACAATGGTGCAAGCGTGCGAGCGATTAAACATTGATTTAATCAATAATCAATGCTTATCAGGTGGGGAAAAAGGCTGTTTTTTAAGTCATGTGATATTGTGGCAAAAAATGCTTAATGAAAATTTGGATTATATTGCCATTTTTGAAGATGATATTTATTTGGGTAAAAATGCACAGTTATTTTTTAATGATGAAAATTGGTTAAAAAACAATCAAATTGATTTTATCAAAACTGAAACTTTTTTACAAAAACGCAAATTAGGCTCTGAAAGTGTTCTTTTAGTAGATAATAGAAGTGCTAAACCATTAAAAGAATATCATCTTGGTACAGCAGGTTATATTATTAGTCAAAAAACAGCTTTGTCTTTGTTAAATTTTATTAAAACACTTGATTTAGCGAATGAATATTTTGCGATTGACCAACTTATGTTTGATAGATATATGCAAATTAAAGATAGTTTACCAATTTATCAATTATTTCCTGCGATTGTTGCTCAAGAGTTTATACTTTATCCATCACAAAATGCAATGCCAAGCGATATAAAAAATGCTCGTGAACAACGAGTAAAGCCAAAACGCACCTTAAGTCAAAAACTAAAAGGCGAGTTATCAAATGCCTATCGCAAAACATTTGGGAATTTGAGTAGAGAGTTAATTGAGTTTAGATAAAATGAAAAATTACGTTATTAGTCTAGCCACAGCTCAAAACCGCCGTGAGCATATTACACAAGAATTTGCTAAGCAAAATATGCCATTTGATTTTTTTGATGCCGTCATACCAAAAACTTCTTTTGACATGGCAAATAAACTAAATTTAGACATAAATCATCATAATGATTTATCGCCTAATGAAATTTCTTGTTTTTTAAGTCATGTGTCATTATGGCAAAAGGCTATTGATGAAAACTTGGATTATATTGCGATTTTTGAAGATGATGTATATTTATCAAACACCGCTAACCAATTTTTATCCAACACAAATTGGATACCAAGTGATGTTCATATTATTAAGATTGAAAAAATTAATGAAAAAATTAATAAACTCAAAAATACAAAAATGATTAATAAACATCAGCTTGGCAAATTATCTTGTGTGCATATTGGTGCAGGTGGCTATATTTTATCAAGCAAAGCTATAAAATCCTTATTAAATTTTATTAAAAATAAGCCAATTGAGCATATTGACCAGATTTTGTTTAGAGATTATTTTACTAGTGGAGAGTATGATATTTGGCAGATTAATCCTGTGTTATGTATTCAAGATTGTATTTTATATCCAGATAATCAAAAATTTCAAACATATTTACAATGGCGAGAAAAAATTGATAAACCAAATAAAATAAAACTGTCATTTTTCAGAAAGCTTATCAGAGAGGTTATCCGACCTTTTAAACAATTATGTTTTAAAATCTTTTACCCCAAAATTACACTAGTTTTTAAATAAAAAAATTATTGATAAAAACTCGACTCTGTTGAGCATTTGACACTTAAAACCTTTTAGTATAAAAGACTGGAGTGTAAAAGTTCAACTTATTCTAATTAAAATTGAGTGTCTTGGTGAATATTTTTTTATGTGCCTGCTTAAAAGGTCTGGTTAATTCTCGAAAAATTTTTTGCCAAAGATTTAAATGAATGTTTTTAGGGATTAATCCCATATTTTGTGGGTGAGTTCTTTCTTTCCGTTCTTTTTGAATAATGCTTTCAAATGTACTATTACTATTTAATACAGCATCTTGAATACAAATAGGCTTAAGCATTTGAAAAACGTCAACTTCTGATAAGAATTTATCAAATATAACATGATCAATAGGCATTAGTTGCTTGTTTTGAGATAAATTTCCAAGAATTTCCAAAAAAATTTTAGCCCATTTTTTGGTAATTAGGTAACCAGCTGTACCGAAATGCACACTTTTGAGTTTGGATATTTTTATATATTGGCTAATCGATTGTGTTTTTGCTAAATATACAGGCATTTGAAAAGTCTCTATTTTTATCACATTCAAAAGCTTAATTTGATTTAATACTTTTTGCCTATTTATTTCTTCAAAAAAATAAGAGCAGTCTTGTGATAAAAAAATATCATCTTCAAAAATACAGAAATAATCATACTCACTATTTAATAATTTTTGCCACAAACTAATATGGCTAAAAAGGCAAGCTATTTCTGAATTTTTTAGAAAAGTATCAGTTAAAGATATGTCAAATTTTATAGATAAGTTATCAATTTGGTTCGGTGTGATAGCATCAAAAAACTCAAATGGTATATTATATTTACCAAATTCATTACAAATATGTTCTCTTCGGTCTTGAGAAGTCGTTAAGCTAATCACAAAGTTTTGCATATAAATATTCTTGTTGTCAAATAAAATGATTACTATCTATAATTTTCTAAACTTGGGCGTAAATGATTTTCATAGCCTATTTTTTGCATATATTTTAAACATAATGGGTGAAAAATATCCCCTAAAATATTTGTCCAAGCGATTGGATAGCCTTCATTATCACCCCAAATATTACCACGATTTTGCTCTAATTTATCTGCATAAAAATCCATGCGGTGCAATAATTCAGCATACCACTCTTGAGTGAAAGGCGTATTGGGACGACAAATATAAGCCACATTGCCAATAATTCTTGAAAAATTCGCCTTTAAATCTTGTCCTAATTGACCGTCAAGTCGTGCAACGTCATTTTTTTTCAATTCAGGATAACCAAGTATATAATGGTTGCTACTATTTAATTTATCAAAATAAGGTTGCCATGAACTTTGACATTCTTTTATATCACTATAGCCACCGCCAAAATGGTGCATAAAATAACATCTTAAATAATCTGCTTTATGGACTAACGACAAATAAGGATAAGCTGGATGTAAAGGTGCATTGGGTAAAATATAATCTTGTAAATTTTGTGGTGTGATTAACACAATTTCAACATCAGATTTATCTTTGAGTGCTTGCAAACAACGCTGACGATTTTCTGTTAATGGGTTATCGCCTGTCCAAAAAACATAAATTTTTTTATCAACTTTTGTATCAATATCTACATAATTAGGAGCATGATGATTTAAAAAAGTATCTTGGTACAATTTTTGATTGTAATGATAAGGAAAAAATTTTGATTTTTGTTGATTAATAAATAATCTAATCTTATGCTTGAGTTCCATTTTTCACCACAGATAAAGGAGTATACTAACAAAAAATTGTTTTTAAAAAAACACATTTCTTTTTATTTTAGCATAAAATACCAATATATGATAGAATTATGCAAAGATTATAGCAACAAAGAAATTTAATAATGCTCCACAAACTCACCTTCGGCACATTTTCCGAGAAAGACACCGCCAGTTTTATGCGATTGATGATGTATATCAAACCCTACAAAACTCGCATCATCATCGCCCTACTGGCAATTTTGGGTATCGCCATTTGTGAAAGCTACTTATCTGCCTTTATCGCCCCCTTAATCAATCAAGGCTTTGCCATACCTGACAACATCGCCCCTGTACAACAAAATAGCGGTTTGATGGCTGACTTAATCCATTTAAAAGACCAATTTCACCACTTAATTTGGGGAACAGAAAATAAAATTTGGATTGTGCCGATTTTTTTTATGGTGTTGGTCGTGTTTCGTGGCGTTTGTCGTTATGTCAGCAGCTATCTATTGACGTGGGTGTCTATCATGGCGGTCAGTCATTTACGCCGTGATATGTTTGATAAAATGCTGTCGCTGTCGGTAAAATATCACCAAGAAAAGTCGGCTGGCGATATGCTGATGAACATCTCGCACATGGCAACCACCGCCCTGAGCAGTGCAAGCGATGTCTTTATCACACTCGCTCGTGATACGCTGATTGTCGTGGGTTTGGTGTGCGTGCTGTTTTATTTAAACTGGCAATTGACCTTGATTATTTTGGTGATGTTTCCGATTTTATCTTTTATTTCAAAATATTACCGCAATCGTCTAAAAAACATCATTGACACTTCGCAAAAAAGCGTGGGCGTGTTAAATACCGTCATCAATGAAACACACGAAGGCAACCGTGTGATTAAACTGTTTGGCGGTCAAGGTCAAGCTCGTGATAAATTTACGCAAGTCAATGAGTTAATTGTACATTTAAACAAAAAAATTACCCAAGCCAACGTAGCTCGCTCGCCAATTAATGAAATCATTGGTTCTATCGCCCTTGCTATTGTTATTTTTATCGCACTTTGGCAAAGTCAAAACGGCGTAACCACTATTGGTGAGTTTATGGCATTTATCGTGGCGATGATGCAGATGTTTGGACCAATTAAAAATTTGGCAAACATCAGCGTCCCTATGCAAACCATGTTTTTGGCGGCGGATTCGGTCTGTGAATTTTTGGACACCAAGCCAGAAGAAGACAACGGAAAGATAGAATTGACAAACATCACAGGCACTTTAGAGTTTTGCCATATTAGCGTACAATACAATGCCGATAGCAAAAAAGCCCTTGATGAGTTTAACCTATACATCAAAGCAGGCGAAAAAGTCGCCCTAGTGGGCAAATCAGGGTCGGGCAAAACCACGGCAGTAAACTTGCTCCCACGTTTTATTTTGCCAACTGATGGCAAAATTTTGCTAGATGGTGTGGATATTCAAGACGTAAAATTGGATAATTTGCGTTCACAATTTTCGCTCGTTTCGCAAGATACCTTTTTGTTTGATGATACGTTGTTTAACAATGTGCGTTATTCTCGCCCTACTGCTACCGAAGAAGAAGTCATTAAGGCGTTAGAATCAGCTAATTTGATGGAAGTGGTAAAACAATTACCGCAAGGCATTCATCAGCCGATTGGGGCAAATGGCAGTCAGCTCTCTGGCGGTCAGCGTCAGCGTGTGTCTATCGCAAGGGCAATTTTAAAAGATGCACCGATTTTATTACTTGATGAGGCGACCAGTGCGTTAGATAACGAGTCCGAACGCCTTGTACAGCAAGCCTTAGAACGCTTAATGCAAGGGCGGACAAGTATTATTATCGCACACCGTTTAACTACCATTGAACAAGCCGACCGCATTATCGTGATGGACGAGGGCAAAATTATTGAACAAGGCTCACATGATGAGCTGATGATGGCGAATGGGTATTATGCTAAACTTAAGAATTTAACCAATTTGACTAATTAGTTAAGCAACGAAACAACATAAGGATTATAATACAATGAAAATCCTACTCACAGGCGGTGCAGGCTTTATCGGTTCTGCAGTTATTCACCATTTAATCAACGACACCGACCACAGCGTTTTAAACGTAGATAAACTCCCTATGCAGGCAATTTAGAATCGCTCATCAGTGTGGCGGACAATCCACGCTATCAATTTAGTCAAACTGACATTTGCAATCAAGCCGAAATTAAACTTTTGTTTAATGAATTTACCCCTGACATTGTCATGCACCTAGTGGCAGAGAGTCATGTAGACCGCTCTATTACAGGCTCTCGTGAGTTCATTGAAACCAACATCATCGGCACTTACACCCTACTGGAAGTGGCTCGCACCTATTATGCCAAGTTGTCGGACGATAAAAAGGCAACTTTCCGCTTTCACCACATTTCTACCGATGAAGTGTATGGCGATTTGCACGGCACGGACAATTTATTCACCGAAACCACGCCTTACGCCCCCAAGCTCGCCCTATTCGGCAAGTAAAGCCAGCTCCGACCATTTGGTGCGTGCATGGCACAGAACCTATGGCTTGCCTATGGTGATTACCAATTGTTCAAACAATTACGATCCGTATCATTTCCCAGAAAAACTCATTCCACTGATGATTTTAAACGCCCTAAACGGTAAAAACCTGCCTGTTTATGTTAATGGCAAGCAAATCCGAGATTGGCTGTATAAGGCGGTAAACAAGGAATCAGCTGAGATTGCTCTTGATGAGCTTGATAGAGTCTAGGGTGGCAAATACCCCACTGTTATTGCTTCTTGGCGGGATAAGTGGCATTTACTCAGTGCTTATTTCAAATACCCTGAAGCGGTGAGAAAGCCAATCTATACCACGAATGCGGTTGAAGCGGTTCATCGTCAATTCAGAAAAGTTACCAAAACTAAAGGAGCATTTCCTAATGAAACAAGCTTGCTAAAATTACTGTATGTTGGTATGCTAAATGCGTCAGAGAAATGGACGATGCTAATTAATAACTGGGGTCAAACAATGATGCAGTTGTCTATCCATTTCCCTGATCGTTTAGATACTGTGATGAAACTATAATTTAACTGACACAGAGTTTTGAACGCCCTCCTAGCCTTGCATAAAAAAATTCTTAGAAAATATTTGAGTTTAAAAAATCAGTTATATTCCTTATTTTAATATAAAATTAGTTTGAATAAACTGTCTTTATCATATTCTTGTAACATGATTATTTTCCCAAATATTGTTTGACCTTTTTTTCTTTTTCTGAATTGACCCACCAATAATCCAAACCAATCGCATTGGTCGGTAGCTCGCCATGCTCATACTGTTGCCAATGGGCGATGGTATCATACGGCTTGCCATAAGTCGGTATCATATAAAACCCCGCTCGCAACAATCGGTCTAACACCTTGCTATACAAAATAATCTCATCACGATTTTGCGATTTGATAAGTTTGTCAATCACCGTATCAATCACAGGATTTTTGATACCTGCGGAATTTTGGTTGCCCTGCTCGTCCGCCGACTGACTACCCCACATATAGCTTTGCTCCGCCCCCGGTGATGTGCTTTGTGCAAAAATATCCACAATCATATCATAATCAAACTTGCGAACTCGCTCCAAATACTGCGGTGCATCCACACCACGAATATTCACATCAAAGCCCAAACGCTGTAACTGTCGCACATAGGGCAAAATAATGCGGTTTTGCTGGTCGCCTGTTAATAAAATTTCAAATTTGGCAGGTGTGCCATTGGGCTGAAATAATTTGCCATTTTGATAATAAAATTTGGCTTGTAATAATAATTCTCTGGCTTTGAGCAGATTTTCACGATTAAAACCATCGCCTTGACTTTTTGGAGCTTGCCAATTGGATAACGTAAATTGTCGTTGAATGGGTTCAAGTTTTGACAATAATGGCGTTAAAACTGCCATTTCATCGGCATTTGGCGTACCTGTCGCCTGTAATTCTGAGCCATGAAAAAAACTTTGCAAACGTTCATATTGTCCATAAAACATAGATTTGTTTAACCATTCAAAATCATACGCCAATGTCAAAGCCTGCCTTACACGAATATCTTGAAAAATGGCTCGGCGATTGTTCATCACCAAGGCTTGCATCGGCACAGGATTTTTGTTGGTGATTTTTTCTTTGACCACCATCTGATTTTTCACCGCAGGAAAGTCATAACCTGTCGCCCACGTTCTGGCTTTATTTTCTGGGCGAAACTGATACTCGCCAGCCTTAAAACCTTCAAAAGCAATCTCTTGACTTTGATAATACACAAATTTTATCGTATCAAAATTAAAACGCCCCACATTTGCCATCACACCAGCATCGCTTTTTGCCCCCCAATAGTTTGGGTCTCTCACATAACTGACGTTACGCCCTGCTTCAATCTGACCGATTTTGTACGCACCGCTGCCCATTAGAGGTGTTAAAGATACTTTTTCAAAATTTTCATCAATGCTTTTTTTAGACCAAATCGGCATTTGCCCCACGGTCAACAGCAATTCGGCATTGTCCGCCCCATCAAAAATAAATTTGACACGGTGTCTATCCAAGGTTTCAATTCTTTTGACCCCTGATAAATAGCTTCGCATACTCATCGTGCCTTTGGTTAAAATCGCTTCCAGACTGGCTTTAACATCATCAGCCGTTACAGGCGAACCGTCCCAAAAATAGGCTTTGGGATTGACGTGATAAATTACCCAACTTTTATCATTTGGGTCAAAGGTAACTTTTTCGGCAAGTTGTGGATACATGACAAAGCCTTCGGACAGTGAGCCTGTCATCAAGGTATCGTATAAATAAAAGGTGCCTATGGCTGGCGTACCCTTGTCAATCCAAGGGTTCATGCTATTAAACGTACCTTGTGCCGATAGGCTTAACGTGCCACCTTTGGGGGCGTTCGGGTTGGCATACGGCAGATGACTTAATCCTACAAATGTAGGTGTGCTATTATGTCCCAGTGCAGTAACGGTTTGAACGCCTGTTTTTTGCGGTGGTTGTTTTGTTGTGTTTTGGTTGATAAGATTTTGGTTGCTAGAATTTTCGTTGGTTGAATTTTGGTTTGTAAAGATTGGATTGGTTGTGTCGGTTTTTTTATCGGTTTTTGGCGTGGCGACACTTTGGGCAAATAATGGCAAAGACGCACCTGCCACCACAAGGCTGATAATGTATGCTTTTTTTTGCCACACGCCCATAAAAAATCCTTAACGTTTTTGTTTGATTAATTCATTCGCCAGTTTGGTATAAGCATACGCACCTGTAGAATTTTGTTCATAATCAATCACCGACATACCGTGGGCTGGGGCTTCCGCCAAACGCACATTTCTTGGGATAATGGTGTGAAACATGATATCGCCAAAATGCTGTACCAACTCACGAGATACATCATTGGCAAGCGTATTTCTTGGGTCAAACATGGTACGCAACACGCCACGAATGTGCAAATTTGGGTTTAATTCTTTTAATCGCTCAATGGTATTTGACAAATCCGCCAAACCTTCTAAGGCAAAATACTCGCATTGCATCGGAATAATCACACCGCTGGTCGCATACATGGCATTAATCGTTAATAAACTCAAACTTGGGGCACAGTCAATAATCACATAATCATAGGCTTTTTGTGGCTTGCCGTTTTTGTTTGGCAAATCATTTAACGACTGCATGGCAGTATCCAAAATCGCATAATTATTGTCAATTTGGCTCAACGATAAATCAATGCCAGACAGTTCGCCATTTGCCCCCACCACGTCATAACCTGCGTCCGATTTGACAATCGCATCCAGCAATGGCACATCATCAAGCAATACATCGGCAATGCTATATTCTAGTTCACGTTTGTCAATGCCTGATGCGGTGGTGGCGTTGCCCTGTGCGTCAAGGTCAATTAACAACACTTTTTTGCGTTTGTGTGCCAAAGCACTGGCAAGGTTTACAGCGGTGGTAGTTTTGCCAACACCGCCTTTTTGATTGGCAATTGCTAAAATATCCATGAAGTTTCTCTAAAAGTTTATTTAAATATATTTTGCAAATTATGATTTTGTCAAATGAATCAAATGGCGTTCTTCGTCCAAAAATGGCACAGTCAAGCGAATGCTGTCAATTTGCCAATTGGCTTGTAATTGAGCAATTTCGTCTACAGGATTTACGCCTTTCATCGCCCAAAACTCGCCGTTTGGCTTTAATTTATCTTGTCCTAATGCCACAAAATCCAACAAAGACGCAAACGCACGAGAGGTAATAATATCATAAGTTTGCGTGTGCTCTTCTATACGGCTGGCAATCGGATTGACATTTTTTAGTCCCAATTCGCTTGTTATCTGTTTGATAAAACGTACTTTTTTACCATTGCTGTCTAAAGCGGTAACTTGGCGTTCTGGCTGACAAATCGCCACAATCACCGATGGCAAGCCTGCCCCAGTGCCAATATCTAACAAATCACCTGTTGGCAAATGTGGCACAATGCTTAGGCTATCTAAGATATGCTTGATTAAAGCAGGTTCGGCTTGTTTAATCGCTGTCAGATTGTAGGCTTTATTCCAAAACAACAACTGTTGTAAATAATACAATAGTTTATTTTGTTGGATTTCGCTTAAATTTAAATTAAGCTGTTCTAAACCATTTTGCAACTTTGGTAATAATTGTTGATACGAATTGTCAATTTTTAACATTGTTTTTACCAATTATTTTTTACCAATTAAAATACACGATTTAGACCGTTTAACGCCGCTACACGATAGGCTTCCGCCATTGTTGGATAGTTAAAGGTGGTATTAACAAAATATTCTAGCGTGCCATTTAACAACATCACCGCTTGTCCAATGTGAATAATCTCGGAGGCTTGGTTGCCATAGCAGTGAATACCCAAAATTTGTAAGGTTTCACGATGAAACAAGATTTTTAATACACCACTACGCTCGCCAACAATCTGTGCTCTTGCCAAATGTTTAAAAAATGCTTGACCGACTTCGTAAGGCACTTGTTCTGCGGTCAACTCTTTTTCGTTTTTGCCGATACTGGAGATTTCTGGAATGGTATAAATCCCTGTTGGCACGCTACGCACAGGCTGGGCGTTTTCATCGCCGACCATATATGCGGCTGCACAACGCCCTTGGTCATAAGCAGCTGATGCCAATGATGGCCAGCCAATCACATCACCTGCGGCATAAATGTTATCAATGTTGGTTTGATAAAATTCATTGACGCTTAATTGTCCACGTTTGTTGGCTTCTAAACCGATATTTGCCAAGTTTAGGCTATCGGTATTACCTGAACGTCCGTTACACCACAAAATCGCATCGGATTTGATTTTTTTGCCAGATTTTAAATGCAAAATTACACAATCATCAAAAGTTTCTAAATAATCAATTTCTTCGTTATTGCGAATTAACACCCCAAATTGGCGGAAGTCATGCGACAATGCGTCCGAAATTTCGTCATCAAGGTAGCTTAACAGTTGCTCTTGGGTGTTAATCAAATCCACTTTATAACCCAAACCTGTAAAAATAGACGCATATTCACAGCCAATCACGCCTGCCCCATAAATAATAATACGCTGAATGACGTAATCCATCTGCAAAATTTGGTCAGAATCAAACACACGTGGATGGTCAAAGTCCAAAATATCAGGGCGATACGGACGGCTACCCACCGTGATAATGGCTTTGTCAAAAGTGATGTTGCGTTCTGTGCCGTCATTCATGTCAATATGCAGACAATGTTTATCTTTAAAACTCGCCCAGCCATTAATCAAATCAATACGATTACGCTCATAAAAACGGGTGTGCGTATCTACTTGGGCTCGCACCACATCACGGGCTTTGGTCAAAATTTTGTTCAAAGGGATTAAATGATAATCCACGCCTTGATTAAGCACAGGGTCTCGGCGGTTACTGATAATGTTAAACACCGACTGACGCAAAGCTTTACTTGGAATCGTCCCTACGTGAGCACAGTTTCCGCCCACTTGTTTTCGTGGGTCAATCACGGCAACTTTTTGCCCAGATTTGGCAATTTTCATTGCCGCTGCTTCACCAGCAGGACCCGCCCCAATCACAATCGCATCATAGTCATAATTATGCTGGGCATCTTGGCGTTTTTGGCGTTTGATACTGATACGTGTGCTGTCAAGCGGGCTAATCACATCAAAATGTTTTGAGCCATCGTCAAAATGATTGGGCTTGTCATCTTCGCCAATGCTGGCAGTGTTGGCGGTTTTGTCGGATTCGGACAAATCGGCTTTGGTTTTTGGTTGCTCTATTTTGTCTTGTGTGATGTCATCTTTTTTTGACTTTGGCATAACTTTTTCCTTTACTTACAATTAAAACTTTTAAATAATACTTCAATATTTTTACAATAAATTTAACCAATACGGCGTTTTAATCCTGTCATTTGCAAAATGCGTGTGGCAATTTCTTCAATCGACATGGTGGATACGTCAATATTTGGAATACCTTGTGAAATATAAATGCCTTGAATGGCTCGCAATTCTTGTTGGCATTGTTGATAACTGGCATAACGGCTACCTGCACGGCGTTCTTCTCGGATTTTTACCAGACGGTCAATATCAATGACCAAACCAAACAATTTGTCTTTATAAGGTTGCAAGGCTTTTGGCAAAGTATTTTCGTACAAATCATCTTCGGTCAAAGGATAATTTGCCGCACGAATGCCAAACTGCAACGCCAAATACAAAGATGTTGGCGTTTTGCCAGAACGTGAAACACCGACCAAAATAATATCTGCCGCTGCATAATGGTGTGTTCTTGCCCCATCATCATTATCAAGGGCGAAATGCACCGCATCAATGCGTTCTTTATACACTTCTGAATCCACATCACCGTGTGCATTGACGGTATGTGGTGCAGGTGCAACTTGTAATTCATCAGCAATTTTACCGATTAACCCTTCATAAATATCCAAATTAAAAGCGGTCGCCTGATTGATATGTTCACGAATTTTATCATCAACAATGGTATCAAACACCAAAGGCATCATGCCTGTTTTTTGGTACAAAAAATTAATCTGTTGTACCGCTTTGTCGGCTTTTTCAATGCTATCCACATAGGGAATGACATATACTTCAAACGGCACATTGGGAAAACGAGTCAGCATAGACCGTCCAATGGTTTCGGAGGTAATGGCTGTTCCATCAGAAATATAAAAAACCGCTCTGACATTGTCCGCATTGTCATTTAATGCGTGTTTATTTTGAATCGTGGATTTAATAAAGTCCATAAAATATCACTTGTTTCCTATAAAAAAACCGAAAAATAAAAAATGAAAAACAAAATCTTTGGCTATTATACCTAATTTATTGTATAAATTCTAATTATTCAAAAAAATTTGCAAAATAAAATAAAACGCTTTTGTTATCAGCAATTTTTAGGTAAAATAGCATTATCAATTTTTAAAATATCCTTATTTCACGGAGTTATTATATGAACCCACAAGTTATCCCTTTTGAAAAACTTGGTAAAAATGACATTGACAAAGTCGGCGGCAAAAACGCATCGCTTGGCGAAATGATTAGTCATTTGACCGACCTTGGGGTCAGCGTGCCGACTGGTTTTGCCACCACGTCAGAAGCATTTAACAAATTTTTACATGACACAGGCTTAAACGACAAAATTAACCAAGCATTAAAAGGCTTAAACGTTGATGACGTTCACGCCCTTGCCGAAACGGGCAAAAAAATCCGTGAAATGATTATCGCCCAAGAGTTGCCAAAAGATTTGGAACAAGAAATCCGTGATGCATTCGCAACCTTAAGCGAAGGCAAAGACATTGCGGTGGCGGTGCGTTCATCTGCAACTGCCGAAGATTTGCCTGATGCGTCATTTGCAGGTCAGCAAGAAACGTTTTTGAACATTCGTGGCATTGACAATATTTTGGTGGCGATTAAAGAAGTATTTGCGTCACTTTACAATGACCGTGCGATTGCTTACCGTGTGCATAAAGGCTTTGAACACGCTGGCGTTGCCTTGTCAGCAGGTGTTCAACGCATGGTGCGTTCAGAAACTGGCACGTCAGGCGTTATGTTTACCATTGACACCGAAAGCGGATTTAACGATGTAGTCTTTATCACTGCAAGTTACGGTTTGGGCGAAATGGTCGTTCAAGGTGCGGTAAACCCTGATGAATACTACATTTCAAAAACTTTATTAAACAATGGCAAACCTGCCGTTATCCGTAAAAATCTTGGCTCAAAACAACAAAAAATGGTGTATGCCGACAGTTTTTCAGCAGGAAAATCGGTAAAAGTCGTCCCTGTTGATAAAGAAGAGCGTAACCAATTTGCCCTAAGCAATGCCGAATTGACCGAACTTGCCAAACAAGCCTTAATTATTGAAAAACACTACGGTCATGCGATGGACATTGAATGGGCAAAAGATGGCGATAGCAACAAATTATTTATCGTACAAGCTCGCCCAGAAACCGTCAAAAGCCGTGAAAATAGCAACGTCATGGAGCGTTATATCCTAAAAGAAAAAGGTGAAGTTATCTGTGAAGGTCGCTCAATCGGTCAGCGTATCGGTGCAGGTAAAGTGCGTATCGTCAATTCTGTTCACGAAATGGACAAAGTCCAAGACGGCGATGTGTTGGTGTCTGACATGACCGACCCAGATTGGGAACCTGTGATGAAACGTGCATCAGCGATTATCACCAACCGTGGCGGACGTACCTGCCATGCAGCGATTATCGCACGTGAATTGGGTGTGCCTGCGATTGTCGGCTGTGGCAACGCAACTGAACTTTTAACAGATGGTCAAGACGTTACCGTATCATGTGCCGAAGGCGATACAGGCTTTATTTATGAAGGTCAATTGGCCTTTAAAATCCAAAACAATTCTATCGATTCTATGCCAGGGCTTGCCTTTAAAGTCATGATGAACGTGGGTAATCCTGACCGTGCCTTTGGTTTTGCCCAAACCCCAAACAAAGGCATTGGCTTGGCTCGTCTTGAATTTATCATTAACCGCATGATTGGCGTTCACCCCAAAGCCTTGCTAAACATGAACACCCTACCACGAGAAATCGTACAAGCGATTAACGAGCGTATCGCAGGTTACGCAAGTCCTGTTGATTTTTATGTGGATAAACTGGTGGAAGGCATTTCTACCCTTGCTGTCGCTTTCCACGACAAACCTGTTATCGTGCGTATGAGTGATTTTAAATCCAACGAATATGCCAACCTAATCGGCGGAAAACTGTACGAACCTGTAGAAGAAAACCCAATGCTAGGTTTCCGTGGGGCAAGCCGTTATGTATCAGAAAACTTCCGTGATTGCTTTGAATTAGAATGCCGTGCCTTAAAACGTGTGCGTGATGACATGGGTTTAACCAATGTAGAAATCATGATTCCATTTGTGCGTACCACAGGCGAAGCCAAGCGTGTGATTGAGCTACTTGCCGAAAATGGTTTAAAACGTGGTGAAAATGGCTTGCGTATCATTATGATGTGCGAATTGCCAACCAATGCGTTATTGGCGGACGAATTTTTGGAATACTTTGACGGTTTTTCAATCGGCTCAAACGACTTGACCCAATTAACACTAGGGCTTGACCGTGATTCTGAAATCGTATCGCATCTGTTTGATGAACGTGACCCTGCGGTCAAAAAAGTGCTAAAAATGGCGATTGATGCGTGTAATAAAGCTGGCAAATATATCGGTATCTGCGGTCAAGGTCCTTCTGACCACCCTGATTTGGCGTGCTGGTTAATGGAACAAGGTATCACATCAGTATCGCTAAATCCTGACTCGGTACTGGATACTTGGTTCTTTTTGGCAAATGATAAAAATGCGAAAAACGCATAATAGACCTCTTTCCAAACTAACCCAACTCGAAATTATAAATGGCACAAATCAAATTAACCCTTAAGCCAAAGCGTTTTCTGCGATTACGATAACGACAGGCTAGGATTTTAAAACGTTTGATTTTGCCGATAACATGTTCATTGGTTACCCGTTCAGAAGCTAATTCTCGATTGGCTTGTTTGTCAACTTTAGATAGTGGATTAAGCTTGGTTTTCTTTTTTGGGAATTTGCTATTGGCATGGTGTTTGTGTATGCCTTGATAGCCCGAATCTACTTAGATTAAGATACTAGGCTTTATACGCATTTTTGAGTATTGGTAAAGTTTAAAGTCATGGGTTTTACCTTTGCTAAAATGAGTACAAAGTATTTTTTTGCTGTTTTTATCGACAACGATTTGTGCTTTTAAGGTGTGGTGTTTCTTTTACCTGAGTATTGCCTGCGTTGCTTTTTTTGGGTCGCTCACAAGGTACTTCGGTTGCGTCTATCAGTACGGTTTCAAGGTTTGGGTCTTGCCATAAAGCCTTTTTGCTAGGTAGGGCAAAGTCTTTGTGGGCTATCAGTATGCTTTCTACCCATTTGATGGTTTTACAGACAGCACTTTCACTGATACCAAAGTCTTGCCCTAGGTGAAATTGGGTGCGATATTCTCGGTAGTAACTCAAAGTCAGCATGAGCTTGTTTTCTAGGCTGATTTCATTTTTCCTGCCACCTTTTTTGTGTTGTTCGTTGTATGCTTCTTGTAGTATGGTGAGCATATGAGTATAGGTACTTCTTTGGATGCCAAAGTAGCGTTTAAATTGTGCGTCACTGAGTTTTTCTGCTTGTTCGGGTATCATGCTTTTGCTGTTTTTTCTAAAAATCAGTATTATACCAAATCACTATTAAGGTTTGGAAAGAGGTCTAATCATTTATCAAAGTTAAAAAAGTGGGCGTTTGATACGTCCACTTTTTTATTGTATTGCCAATCGTTATAGTCAAAACTTAATTATACCAAGCAACTTTCAATACAATCCTTAAGCGAGTTAAAGTTGCTTAGAGTTAAACGAACTTTTTGCTTGATTACCGCCCACAACTGTTCAATTGGATTGAGTTCAGGCGAGTAAGGTGGTAAATACATCAGCATTATATTGTATTGCTTGGCAATTTTTTGTAAATCGCCACCATAATGAAACCTAGCATTATCCATTATCAAAATACGTTTTGGATACTCACCTTTTTCATCTTTTGGCAAAGATTGACCTAATGTGTGTAACCACCGTCAAAGGTAACAGGGGCGATGATGTTAAAATCATTTAAAAGTAATAATCCAAGCATCAGTTTAAAGCCAATTTTTTTATTGGGTCTGCTTGCTTAAAGTATGTGGTCTTTTTTTTAAATGTCCAGTTTATGCGATGCAGTGTTTGTAAAAAAGCATTATACGAAATACTGACATCAGCATGGTCTTTTAAGTATTGTTTTCTAAGTTGTTTTGCTGTGCCAAACTTTTGAGATTTGACGTAATTTTCAAAGGCGGTGTTACGGTTGATTTCAAAGAATCTGGCTGTTTTGCTTTTGTTGCCTGTCTTTTGCCAGTTGCTGATGGCTTTGTCTCGTAGGTCTTGGTCGTATATTTTGGCATGATATTACTCGTGATAAAATTGATTATTATATTGCAGTTTTAACTATAGTTGAAAGATAAGGCGTGCTATTTGGTGTTCATTTAGGGGTGTTTAGGCGAAAAAGCATTGTATTCTTCGGTAGTTGCTGTCATTTGTTGTGCTGTTGGTAAAGTGCCTTGCTATTTTTTTTAGGTTACTGCTTTGGGCGGTAATGATAGCTATTATCATTAGGCTTAAACAGGTAATTCTTGACTTGTTCATGTTAAGGTTTTGGGTTAAACTAGTTTCTAGTCTGTTAAGGTTTGGCATGGTGGTGGTTCGTGAGAAAAATTGTTATTATGACATGGCTTTAACAGACTTTTTTGTTTTTTTGTTGTGTGCTGAGAAAAATGATATAAAAGTTTAACAATAAAACTGTATTTTACAAACCCAATCAACTTGCAATTTTAACAATCACCCCAAAATACTACAAAAAAGCAAAAAAGAGAACACCATGCAGATTTATTTGGCTCGTAACAACGTCCAAGCAGGACCGTACACCCTTGAACAATTTAACCAAATTTTGGCAACAAACCAACTTTTGCCGAATGATTTAATGTGGCACGAAGGGCTTGCCAACTGGCAAAGCGTGGGCGACACCGTACAAAACCGCACACACTACAACCCAACGGCAACAGACGAACCCGACTACATCATCAACAACACGCCACAGCCTGCCGAACCTGTGCAAGAAGAAAAAAAATCCTCAAGCATATGGGACAAATACAACGCCAACAATCCGCACAAAACCCCAAAAAATAACGAAAAACCAAGCCTTTTTAAAACCGAAAAAAAGGACATGGATATCGCTCACGCTAACAAACAGCTCACCCTTGCCCCGATTGGCAGTCGGATTTTGGCAAAATTGATTGATTTTGGTTTGATGGTATTAGCGTCATCGCCTTTGGTGATTGCGTTGATGAACAGCCCAAGTTTTGACAAAATCAAAACCATGGCAGAGCAAGGCGTAACCCAACTTAGCACCGCTCAACAGATGGAACTTTTGTCAGTTGTGCCACAGCATATTTTGGTTTTGACCAATATTTTGGTTTGGGGAACTTTATTTGCTCAGATGTTATTACTGATGAAGCGTGGACAGACGCTTGGCAAAATGGCTATGGGTATTCGTGTGTTGGATATTAACAGCAATGCCATTCCTAACTTTTTAAATTTGATTGTATTACGCAGTATTTTACCGATCTTAGCATATTCGTTGTCGGCGTTTGGTTTAGCATTTTTGCTGGTGGATTTTGTGTTTATTTTTATGAATGAAGATAGACAAAGTTTGCATGACAAACTGGCAAAAACTTATGTCGTGGTAGCTGATGATACCCAAATCAATCCACTTGAACTCAAGCCAAAAGCCTAATCTATCAATATTTTCAATAAAATTTTGTAGCATGGGTTAGCTGTAAGAACCTCAAGCGTTATTTACACTTTGTTTAAAATAAAACTCCAACCACTCATAAGGAGTAAAGGTTTGAGTTTTGCCAGTAATATCATCTTTTTTAGTTAAAGATGAATGGGGTTTAACGGTATTATAGAAATTAAGAAATCTTGTTAATTCTTGCTTTCTATGTTCACTACCTGTAAATTCACATTGTTCATGCCACATTTCCATGAGCGTACGTATTACTCGTTCTGCTTTACCATTGGTTTGTGGTTTGGCAACTTTGGTGAATTTCTGATTGATGTTGTTATTATAACAGGCTTTGACAAATTCATGGTCTTTTGTGCCTTTATATTCTGTGCCATTGTCAGAATAAATCACCTCAATCGTATAAGGGCAAGGTTTAATAACTTGTTCTGTCAGAAACTTAGCCGCACTAAAAGCTGTTTTGTCTGGCATAATACAAGCATACAGTTCACGAGAATAATCATCAATGGCAACAAACAGATATTCTCTAGGGCTGTTGCTATTTTGTCCTTTGAGCAGTGGTAGGCGTTTTGTATCTACGTGTACCATCTCACCAGGATAGGATTTATTATAACGCTTGGCTTGTTTTTTGAGTTTGTCTTGTATACTCTTTTCAACTTTAGCTAAGCGTTTAATGCCAAATTTCGCTTGTTTAAAGCGATTATTGACACTGGTTTGTGGTTTTAGTAACTTCACTCTGGCAAGTTTCAATACCTTGTAGATTGTTGGTCTTGATACTTTGTATTCTTCAGCAAGTGATGTTACGCTTTGTTTGTTTTGATGATAGGCTATCCAAATAGCTTCTCTTTCAAACGGTAGCAGTCTGGTGTTTTTATGTATGTTCATTTGCAGTATTTTATCCTAAATACTGTAAATAACGCTAGGATATCTTACATCTAATAAGATAACCGCCTGTAGCATTATTTATTTTAACACTATTGATGGTGGTGCTTGCATTAGTGCCACCCAATCTTGATATGTCAGTATAAAGACCTGGCAAGTGTTTTAGATTGTAATCTCCCTGTGTGCCATTTTGGAAACGACTGATGAGATTAGAGCATCTTTGAGTATTAAAGTTAATTGTACAATAATCCTCAAAATGATGAAAGCTTGTTTTATTTAGATTGTCATATTTGGCATTTACTTTATCAATACATTGTTGATTACCAGAACAATTGATAAGGCTAGTTTTCCATGCAGATAATTCTGTATGCGTCAAATAATTCCACTGTGTTTGCCCAACATTGTTAGCAGTACTTGCTGTATCACCGCCAACAGTCGCACCAATGCCTGCTGATAGGGCAAGCAGGGCAGCATCTCTGACTTCTTTGTCAAAGCCTTGTTCTGCCAGATACTCATCAATCTTTGGAATGGCGTAAGCGGTTGTGCCTGCTGATAATCCACCCTGAGCAGTGCCTGTAGCTAGGGCAGTGGCTGCAGTATGCAAAGCAACACGGTAGATACCGCCTTTACTCCATTTATCAATCTCTTTGATGGTATTTTGATACTCATCAAAGGTGATGTCAATATTTTTGTCATTAAGTTCATCTAGGTTTTGAATGAGTTTAAAAGTTTGCTTGTCAGCAAACTCCGCCACTGCTTTCGGTGCTTCTTTGCCAAACTCTGTGGTGATAGTCACCTGAGCATTTAATTCTTTAAGTGCTTGTGCTTGGTTAAAGTCATTGGTATAGGCTATGGACTGATACACAATGATTGATACCTGTCAATCAGCTATTGCATTAATCAGAATGCGGATACAGGGCAAAATCAAACTTACCCAACAAAAGTTTTACCGAATACAACTTGCTCAAGAATATCATGATTCCAACCACAACGCTTAACAATAGACTTAACACTACCCTTGATACCTGAAGACTTAATTAAAGACACCGAAGCCCTTCTAAACAAAGCCATATTCTTAGTAGCTTGTTGCTCACGAATACGACAGCTATCTTCTTTAAAAGTCACATCAAGCACATAATGTAAACTATTTTCAATCGCCCAATGTCGTTTGATAACATAATTAAGCTGTTCTGGATTAATAGATAATGAGCTAATGTAATACGCAGTTTGGGTCGTCTGTTCACCTGTTTTTTTATCATGTCTGATTCTGACAATCTCAATGATACTGTTTAGATTTGTCCATTCTTTAGCATTCTCAATCCAGTCACTAATAGCCAATTGTGTACATTGTCTTGTTTCAATCAGTCCATGCCCTGCATCAATGTTTTCATGATAGCCTTGTTCAATTAAGTTTGGTTCATCTCGGCGTATTTTGTGAAAGTAGGCTTTGACTTCTGCTAGTAGTTTACTTTGAGTGGCTTTTAGCTGTAAGACGTAGTCTCCTTGTTTATCCGTAATGGCTTTGGTTATTTTTTTGTTGCAACTCATGGCATCTGCGGTAATGATTGTGCTTTTGAGTTCTAATATTTCAATTAGTTCAAGTACGCCTTGTATTTCATTTGTTTTGGTTTTTGAGTCTGTTAGTGTTAATGTGATTCCTTCTTCGGTGGCATAGGCACTGATTGAGTGGAGGGCGGTTAGTTTGTCATCACTGTTTTGGTAGCTTTGTTTTAAGGTTTTGCCATCAATGGCGATGATGGTTAGGTCTTGTTGTTCTCTGATACTGTTTATCCAGTTGATGTAGCTGTTTAGTAATGTTTCAGCTTCAATTAGGCTTATTACTCGTTTTATGGTTGAGGCGGATGGGATGCCGTTGTCGTAGCCCAAAAATTTTTTTAGCCATGTTTGTTTTTGTTTGCCAAATTCGCTAATTTCTTCCCAGCCTTCTGCTCCAGATAATATGCCACATAGTGTTAAAAATAGTATGTCTATTAGTCTGTGTTTGATGTTGATGTCTGTTCCTCGGTCTTCGATCTTCGATGATACTGAAATGTTCTATAAAGTGTAAGAACCTCAAGCGTTATTTACACTTTGTTTAAAATAAAACTCCAACCACTCATAAGGAGTAAAGGTTTGAGTTTTGCCAGTAATATCATCTTTTTTAGTTAAAGATGAATGGGGTTTAACGGTATTATAGAAATTAAGAAATCTTGTTAATTCTTGCTTTCTATGTTCACTACCTGTAAATTCACATTGTTCATGCCACATTTCCATGAGCGTACGTATTACTCGTTCTGCTTTACCATTGGTTTGTGGTTTGGCAACTTTGGTGAATTTCTGATTGATGTTGTTATTATAACAGGCTTTGACAAATTCATGGTCTTTTGTGCCTTTATATTCTGTGCCATTGTCAGAATAAATCACCTCAATCGTATAAGGGCAAGGTTTAATAACTTGTTCTGTCAGAAACTTAGCCGCACTAAAAGCTGTTTTGTCTGGCATAATACAAGCATACAGTTCACGAGAATAATCATCAATGGCAACAAACAGATATTCTCTAGGGCTGTTGCTATTTTGTCCTTTGAGCAGTGGTAGGCGTTTTGTATCTACGTGTACCATCTCACCAGGATAGGATTTATTATAACGCTTGGCTTGTTTTTTGAGTTTGTCTTGTATACTCTTTTCAACTTTAGCTAAGCGTTTAATGCCAAATTTCGCTTGTTTAAAGCGATTATTGACACTGGTTTGTGGTTTTAGTAACTTCACTCTGGCAAGTTTCAATACCTTGTAGATTGTTGGTCTTGATACTTTGTATTCTTCAGCAAGTGATGTTACGCTTTGTTTGTTTTGATGATAGGCTATCCAAATAGCTTCTCTTTCAAACGGTAGCAGTCTGGTGTTTTTATGTATGTTCATTTGCAGTATTTTATCCTAAATACTGTAAATAACGCTAGGATATCTTACATATAAAGCTCATGGGTTCTCCTTTTTAGAAGTATTTTATGAGTTTTTTGTCTTTTTGACAATTTGTAAACTTTATTTTATTAATTTTGATTTTGCCCTGATTAAAAGCTAGAGAATTCTGCGATAATATTGAGCAATTAAAAGATAAAGAATTAATTATTCATGCCAATGATTATATTAATGCTTTTAATGTAGAAAGACAAAGTGCATATAAGGCTTTAAAACAAGCTGTACTTGGTTTATATAGAGCTGAATGGGGATATAGATATATTAACAATAGGGGTAATTTAGCGGTACGTTACGAACGTTTCACCCAATCTGCCGAATATGTAGAAAATGAAGCCACCGTTAAATTTATGTTTGCCAACGCCATTATTCCGATGTTGGTGGAGCTTGAAAGAGCGTTTACAACTTATGAAATAGAACAAGTAGCAAAATTGCAAAGTCGTTATTCTATGCGATTGTATGAATGTTTAATACGTTTTAAAACCACAAAAATATTAAAAATTAGTTTAGAAGAATTACGTTTTAGATTGGGGTTATTAAGTCATGAATATATTCGTATGAGTGATTTTAAAAAAGATGTATTGAACTTAGCGGTTAAACAAATTAACCAACATACCGATATTGACGTAAAATACGAACAACAAAAACAAGGGCGGAAAATTGTTGGCTTTACTTTTAGTTTTAAGCAGAAAAAAGATAAACAAAAATCTACTAATGATAATGGTAAACAAAATTTCATGATTAAAATGACTGATAAACAGCGTCTAATGTTTGCCAAAAAACTGGCGAGTTTGCCAGAGTTAGGGAGCTATGCCCCTGTTGGGGCTAGTACTGATGAGTTTGTAAATAAAATCGCTGATGAACTGCTAGACCCCACCAAATCCGAGTTTTATTTGCCTTTTTTGGGTAGGGTGGAGTTTAATTTTGGGGCAATTTATTAATGCCAAAATATTGAAAACCCCACAACAATCCGCATTATGCACCCACACACCCAATCTACCCACATGATAGGTGTGAAAGTCATCTGCTTTTGTGTTGTAGACAACTATTTTATATTAGTAGACATCCACTCTATGCAACTATTTAAAATTTCTAGAAAGTCATCTTTTTTTAAATCAATAGAATTAGTAATTTCATTAATTAAATAAATAATCTTTATTTTATCATCATATGAAACAGCAAATATTGGTTCTGAATCATCAATCATCTCTCCTATCAAAATTAAAAACTTTAATTCTTGATTATCATTTGATTTAAAAGACAAACTATACAAAAAATTATATAACTGTTCATTGTTCATATGAAATATAGAAAATGAATCTAATAATCCTTTTTGTATGTTTTCTTTTAACAATATTAAATCTCCATGATAAACCCCAAGAGTAGATGATTTGAAAAAAATATTTTTTGGAAAAAGCTCATTTTTCAAGATATATGCAAATGCACCTTCATCAAAGTTGTCATAAGACCAATTTGTAATCTTATCAGCATAAATAGCAAAATAATCAGGATTACCAAAAATCATTTTTTACTTACTCCTAGTTTTTTCTGAACATCATTAGGTATTTTTGCATCATACTCATTTTTTTTAACCATCCCAGACCAATGATAAGCGTTTGTTGCAGGGGTATAACTAAATTGTTGAACTACTTCAAATTAGCATCGTACGTACCATCACGAGTTTCTTTTTTATTAATATTTTTGGCATTGTTAAAAAACTATACATAACTCAACCTACCATTCCACTTAGCAAAAAGTAGATTTAAAGAATTCTCCACCATCTTTTTGCATTTAGAATAACATTTGGTTCTACGCTTAAACCTTGCAAGATAGTGGCGTATTCTACTATTGTAGCTCTCTATGGCAAAGGTTTGTGTTTTGCTTTTTAAGTGTTTGCGTTTTGGGATAATCTCTTGATAAGACTTCCAGTAATCACTACAAAACAGCTTGATATTGCTTGCATTTAGTTTGTTGTATAGCTTTTTAAAGGTCTTAGTGTCTCGCTTACCACAGACAAAGCCTAAGACTTGTTTGGTGTTTCTGTCAATGGCAATCCAAGTCCAACAGTAGTTTTTTTGTGCTTGGTATAACTGTGAATCTCATCAAGCTCTACAATGTCAATCGCTTCATCATCTTGGTCTGAATGTAGATTGGTATTATAGGTGTTTTGATGTGCTGTGCCAAGCTGTTTTATCCATTGATAAACAGTACCATAGCTAATACCCAACACTCTACCAATGGCACGAAAGCCTAAGCCTTCAAGATACATATCAACAGCCATTCTTTTGACCTTATCATCTTTTTTGGTGCTTTTGCGTAAGACAGTAAAGTGATGAATACAGTCTTTGCACCGATACCGCTGTTTGCCACTTGCAAAGCCTGCTTTGACAATGTGGTTAGATTGGCATTTTGGGCAATGGTCTAGGGATAACATAGATTGTTAAGCCTTTGGTTGTTGTGGTAGAATGAGTATTATAGCTTAGGTATTTTTTATTAACAATGCCCAAATCTTTAATAGAATTAGCCATTTTCCACACCTCATCATTATTTAATTATCCTATTTCATGATAACTTAAACTTTCTCTAATGAAAACTTTCTCTATAGGGGTCATCTGAGAATTCGGACCATATTGTACGCTAAGGAATTTTGTCGAGTATTTAAAAATTATCTATGTTTCTCAGTTGCCTGAACCTCCCGTTCCCCAAACCAGTTTCGGTTTTCCAGATATAATCGCCCGTTAGATTAATATGCTCCCAACCCAAGGGTGACAAGTATTGAAGATGATTATCATCAAACGCATAGCCACTCATCCGCAACGCATTTACCGCTCGCTCGATATACACTGTATTCCACAGCACAATCGCCGCCGTAATCAAATTTAAACCACTGGCTCGATACTGTTGTTGCTCAAAGCTTTGGTCACGAATTTCACCCAATCGATTGAAGAATACCGCACGAGCCAACGCATTGCGGGCTTCGCCTTTATTCAATCCTGCTTGCACCCGTCGTCTCAATTCAGCATCTTGCAACCACGCCAGAGCAAACAAGGTGCGTTCGATTCGCCCAATCTCTCGCAATGCCTGAGCTAAACTATTCTGCCGTGGATAGCTACTCAGTTTTTTAATCAAGAGAGAAGCGGTTGCCGTCCCTTGTTTAATCGAAGTCGCTAACCGCAAGATATCTGCCCAATTATCAATAATACGCTGGCTATTAATCGTACCGCCTATCATGGATTTTAGCAGCGGATAGCTTTGCTCGGTATTTGGTACATACAGCTTAGATTCTTTAAAATTACGAATACGAGGGGCGAATTTAAACCCCAGTAAGTGCATCAAAGCAAACACATGGTCAGTAAATCCTGCGGTATCCGTGTAATGTTCTTCGACTTTTAAATCTGATTCATGATACAACAAACCATCCAATACATAGGTCGATTCTCGAATACCCACATTGATAAGCTTACTGTGAAACGGGCTATATTGGTCAGAAACGTGCGTATAAATCAGCCGACCAGGTTCTGAGCCATATTTAGGATTGATATTGCCTGAATTTTTTGCAAAGCTACCTGCCTTAAAGCGTTGCCCATCCGATGACGAACTTGTGCCGTCACCCCAGTTTTGGGCAAACTCATGGGCTAATTGGGCATTGGTCAGCACCGCCAATGCTGATGTATAAGTCTCATCCCGAATATACCACGAATGAAGCCATGACAGCTTGTTATGGGTCGTACCAGGACAAGATTCTGCCATTTTAGTTAAACCCAAATTAATACCATCGCTTAAAATGGTGGTCAGTAGCAAGGTCTTATCATCCGCCGTTTCATCGGTTTTTAAATGGGTAAACTCATTGCTAAAGCCTGTCCAATCATCGACTTCTAGCAGTAAGTCAGTGATTTTCACCCTCGGCAATAAGCGGGATACTTGGCTAATCAAGTCTTCGGCAGATTTAGGCATTACCGCTTCGAGTGGCGTGATTTTTAATTCAGATGTGGCAGTAATACTCACATCAGGTAAGCGATTGGCTTTGGCAAGTTGGTGGGTTAGCTTAAATTGTTGCTCAAGCAAAGCAAACCGTTCATTAAGATAGGTTTTGCAATCCGTATTGATGGCTATTGGCAATGCTTGGCTTTGTAAAAGCGTTTGGAAATTGTCTTTAGGTAGCAGATAGTCATCAAAGGCTTTAAACTGCCGAGAACCCTGTACCCAAATATCGCCTGAGCGTAACGCATTGTTGAGTTCCGATAAAACACACAGCTCATAATAACGAGCATCCATACCCGTATCGGTATAAATCAGCTTGTGCCAGCGTGGCTTGATAAATTTAGTCGGTATAGATTTGTCGTTATCGGGTAATTTACGAATGCCCTGACGATTCATGTCTCGCAACAGTTCCACCGCTTGCATCAGATTATTGGAGCTTAATGTGGCTTGAAAGGGCAATATTTCTAGCATGGTAGGGGCATATCGGCGGATAGTTTGGTAGCTATCATTGATTCTGGGCAGAAAGTCAAAACTAGCAGGCTGAATTAAGCCTTCTGCCTGTTTTGCACTGTCTTCAAGAGCTTGCCATGAGGGAATCACCTTTTCAATCGCAGAAAAAGCATCTAGGTCATGGTGTTTTGCATCAAGTAAGGCATTGATAACTGATTGATACAGCACCATTTTTTCATTGATGGCTTTGCCTGATTCGGCAAAGGCTTGACGGTGATTGTTCTTGGCTTTGTTAAAGATTTTATGAATCATGCGGTCATGTAATTCAATGATTTCATCAATCACCGTGGCTTTGCCTTCAGCTACAAGGGCAACTAACGTGGCATAGCGTCGGTTTGGCTCGAATTTAGCAAGGTCGCTTGGATTCATTTGCCCACCTTCACGGGCGATTTTCAGCAAGCGGTTTTGATGAATCCGCCGTTCTATGCCGTCGGGTAAATCAATGGCTAGGTAGTATTTTAAGCGGTCAATGTGGGTGAGAATTTGGGTGGAGCTGAGTTTTAGCGATGTTTGGCGTAACCAGCCAAGATGGGTGAATTTGGTATTTTCCTTGTGCTGGAGCAGTTTATCGAGCTTATCGAAATGACTTTGACTAAGCCCAAGGGTTAGGCGTTCATAAATGATTTTGTTGGCACGGGTGATGGCTTCGGCACACAGTTTGTCGATGACAAGCACCGTTGGTAGTAAGGTTTTATTTTCTCGAAGATGGCTCACTAACCATTCGGCTAACAAAACTCCTTTGTCTGTCTCAATGGCAGTGTTTGTCACATAGTCAACATATTGCTGATAGTCTTGCCTTGCAAAAGGCGTAAAGCCAAATAGCCGTTGCAATTCTAGTGCATGTTCTCGTTTAGTGACCTCCCTTAATCCGTAAGTTTCCCAGTCGCTAGGGTGGCAATTTAACTGAGTAGCGATAAATTTCAATAACTCCCTATCAGGGGTTTGCGTGTCAGGTAATACGATGCCAGGATACCGCATATAGCAAAGCTGTACGGCAAACCCCAGCCGATTGGCATTCCCCCGTTTTTGTTTAATGAGTGATAGGTCGGTTTCGCTTAAACTGTAGTGACGGATAAAATCGCTTTGGTTGTCAGGCAATGCCAGTAATGACTGCCTTTCTTGGGCAGTTAAGATAGAGCGACGAGCCATGAGATTCCTTATTGCTAAAGGTGGCTAGTTAATAATGGTGAGCTGAGAATAAGCGAAAATCGTTAAGGTGTGGTAATGCCGAGCAGTTGTCTGCCCAGTTGTTTGAGTTCGCCTTTGCCCGTGACATATTGATACAGCGTACTGACAGGCATATCATCAAGTTCTTTACAGATATCAGCAATGCTACGGGTTTGATCGCTCATTAGATGCTGTGCGTAACGCAGTTTCTCCGCCGTCATTACTCTCGGTCGTCCGCCTTTTCGTCCACGAGCCCGAGCAGCAGCCAGTCCTTCTTGTACCCGCTGACGAATGATGTTACGCTCCATCTCGGCAAACGCTGCCTGAATTTGTAAAAAGGCTCGACCTGTCGGGGTAGTGGTATCCATCGGTGAGTTGATGGCTTTAAATCCAATGTCTTTACTGGCTAATTCATCAATTAGAATAATCAAGTCTTTAGCTAGTCGTCCCAATCTGTCCAAGTCGAGTACGACCAACGTATCGCCCTTTCTCAAGTAGGCTAAACATTCGGCAAGTCCAGGTCTTTCCGAGTTGCTACCCGAAGCGGTATCGGTGAAAATCTTGTCACAACCAATCTCATTTAACGCATCAAGCTGACGGTCAAGCAATTGTTTGCCTTCGGCAGTCGATACTCGGGCATAGCCGATTAAACTCATATAAAATCCTATGGCAAACCTGTTTTTCAGTATTTTAACAGAATTTGATTATATTGATTTTATTAGATAGCAAAAAGCTGATAAGCAGGCAGAAATTTAAGCAAATAAAAAACCTATGGCAAACAGATGTTTTCCATAGATTGCTTGGATTATCACGCAGATTTATAACGAAAAAATACTCGACAAAATTCCTTAGCGTACAATATGGTCCGAATTCTCAGATGACCCCAACTTCTACTTCTTGATTATTTCTATCAAGCAGTATCATCCCTTGTTCTAGTAAGGAGGCTTTTAGCCAGCCTGTCTCTTTAATCCAAAAGGGGTGTTCTGCTGTGGTTTGTAGGGTTTCTATGTCTCCTTGATGGTTTTTGACTGTGACTTGGAAAATGGGTTGATCAGGCGTTGCTTTGGTGGCAATAACAGGACGATAGCTATATTCTAAGGTAATGTCATTTCTTGTCCAAATTAACTCACCACCTGTAAAGGTTTCAACGGCTTTTAAGCCATCTTTGGTTTCAATGAGTGTGCCTGCGGTAAAGCAAGAGATGCCAGTAGTACAGGTTGCTTTGGCGGTTGTCGATCCACTTGCCTTATCAGTATTGCGTGCTTCACCTAAATCTGTCTTAGAATTTTTTGTGCTTACCGTGTTTCGACCACCGCCACCCATTAGTTCAGCATGCCAAGCCTCTCCAACCATAGCCTGAATAGGTTGATTGTTGGCTCTGTGAACTTGTGCGATGGCTAAATCAACTTGGCTTAGAGCCATCATATTGCTATGATCTATCGCCCCATGTGAAACATTAATACCACCTGCTTTATCTATCCTATTATATAAATCAACTGGACTGCCTTGCTCTCTTGCTTGTTTAGCATCTTCACGATACGCCTCTGCTTTTTTGGTACTGAGTTAAATAGGACAACAGAGCCATAAAAAGCAATGTTGATGGTATTGATATCGAAAGATAAGACAGTGTTTCATCTATAATATCAAGTAAATTTGTATTGTAGAAACGAAAACTAGGGGCTTTAAAAATCAGAAAACCATAAATGATTATCAATAAAAATGAAATCACATTTTTTAACCATTTATTTCTTATTCCCCATTGAATAAAAGACACAAGAAGCAAGACTGGAGAGAATAGCAAACTGCTAACTAGACTTATTGCAAATGCCGTACACAACATAGTAGCTATATCGGCAAAATGATCTGTAGTTGTAACAAAAAAAAACAACCAAATCATCAGTGCTGAAAAATAGAAAGCTACAAAAACTAAAAATAATGTTTTAAAAAATAAAGCTTCAGTTCTCATGGCTTGCACCTCTGTTGTTCTTATTGTTTAAATATCCGTTATTTAGCTTTATACCCACATAGTTAACATCGATTATAAATACAATCAATAAAAAAATAACTGTCATCGGAATAGAATATATAAAATACTGTGTCTGTAATACATATAACAATGATCCATTGAAGTAAGTAGTATCTGGATAACCGAATAAAAAATAACCATAAATCTCAAATAATAAAAAATTAATGAGATAACTTATTTTATTATTTATTAATAATCTGACCAGTGCAAGCAAAATAAAAACTGGAAATGAAAATATCAGCATTATAATTAGAAAAGCTATCAATACTTTTAAATTCAAAATAAATTCCATACTAAAATTATCAAAAAATTTTGGATACATTAAGTAAAAAAATGGAATAATACAAATTGAGTAACAAATGGAAAACCCTGCTATAATCTCCAAAAGAATGTAAAAATAATTTTTTCTTCTCATGGTTTACATCCTTGTTGTTCAGTATAACCCAAAAGTTTACACCCATATTTTATACGTGAGTTTTTATCAAGTATATTTATTCCACCAGGTTGGGTTTGCTCTTCTTCAATAAATTTTCCTGTGTATTTACGATTTTCACTATCCGTCATCCAGCTTGAAAATCCTCTAAATTTATCTTTGTCAGATAAATACTTTTCATGAATCGGTTGTAACAATGTTTGCTCATCATGCAATTGTTTAATATCCCATTGCGTGGCATTTGGACGATTATTATACAAATACCTAAAATTATCAAATCCTCCTTTCATCAAGGTGTCGCCAGCTTCTTTTCGCCAATCATAAATATGTTTTGGATTGCCAGAAAAAACACTACCCACACCAAATGTTACATAGGAAAGATTACCATCAGCCCCCAAGCCTGTGAATTTTGCACGAGACACTTTATCAGCTCCACCAAACCATCTAGCACCCACACCCAAGTTTTTTTCATACTGATTACTTGCGGCAAAGAAATTTGCTCTATTATCAATGGTATTAAAATAATTAACAAATCTTGTATTGGCATTAGGAGTATTATATAAATAATTAAAAGTTTGTTTAGAAGTTCGTGAAACATCACTTTTCATTACCGACCAAGCTTCTTGCATTGCAATGTATTGAATTTGACTTGATATGGCTGTACGACACGCGTCACTGGTTGGATTATTTGAGCATAATCGTTCAACTTCTTTATCTAAACGCTGGCTAAGTTGTTCAGCTTCTTCAATAGTCAATTGCCCTTTTCTAACTTTTTCTAAGGATACATGCGTCAAATAATTCCCTTGCGTCTGCCCCACATTATTAACAGTACTTGCTGTACTATCGCCAATGCTTACTCCTAGTCCTGCAGAGAGAGCAAGTAGGGTGATGTCTCTTGTTTCTTTGTTAAAGCCTTGTTCTGTGAGATATTCGTCAATTTTTGGGATGGTGTAGGCGGTTGTGCCTGCAGACAGTCCACCTTGTATTGTTCCTGTCGCCAACAATCCAGTTGCTGTATGCAGTGCCACACGATAAACACCACCCTCACCCCATTTTTCGGCTTCTTCAGTATTTCCTGCATGAATAAGTTCAAGTTGTTTTTGTCCTGCATAATCTCCGACCATTTTCGGAGCTTCCTGCCCAAACGCTTGCGTAATCTGAGTTTGATTGTTAAGTTCAGCATTTAACTGACCTGCATTAAACGTATTTCTTAACGGCTCATTGAGTATGCCTACAGTCTTATTCGTCACCTGCGACTGCCCTGCCATCCCTGTCACCGCCCCATACGTGGTACTGGTATCACTATCCCCCACCTTACCATAACCAATACCGCTGATAGACGGCGAAGCTAACCCTGTTTTGTTGGCATTTAACCCTGCACTGATACCGCCACTTATCGATTGACCGTGATAATGAATGTGGTTTTGTATATCACCGACTTCTAACCCACCTTTAAACTGAGTCTGATTCGCTTCAGGGGTGGCAGTGGTAAAATATGCCCCATTAAAAGAGCTTTTACCATCAACCACCATATCAGAAGATTGGTACTGTAGCCCTGTCTGCTCAGTCACTTGGGCTAAGTCCATGGAGAGATTGGATTTACCGCCATTGATACTCACATTTTGTGGGATGCCTTGCATAGACACGTCGGCACTAAAGCCTACATTTTTTTGTTTACCGTCATATTTAGCGGTATCTTGACGACTGGTCGCAATAATCCCGCCACCGATGTGACCTGTGGCATAATCACCTTTCACCACCGCACCATCAAGCACCAAGTTACCACCGATGTTTTGATAGGTTGTACCACCGACATTGATATGAGAGTTGGCATTGGTGGTGGTTTCGCCATTGCCATAACCTTTTGCCATATTGGCATTGGCAGTAATACCTGCTCCATTTTGCGTGCTGGCATACACCCCAATGCCAAAGCCATTAGATTTATTACTGGTACGGTCATAGCCTGTACTGGATGCGGCTTGGTAAATCACATCACCTTCAACGTTATTATACAAGTCTCCCACTAAGTTGATGTCACTGCCTGTCACAGTAAAGTCACTGTCTTTACCTTTGCCTGCAATGTTTAACACTAAGTTATTGGCATCAATGCTTGATGCCTCATTTTTACCTGATAGGCTATCTTGCACGCTTTTGTTGGATTGACTGCCAAGTGTGGCTTGAATGCGAGTATTGCCTACCCCAGCTAATCCTTCTTTGCTTAACTCACTTTTTTGTAAGCTATCAACAGCACCTTGTACGCCTTTATCTAAGGTACGCAGCTTACTAAAGCCTGCAATACCCGCCATGACTTTCATTTTCTCACTGTTGGTGGTTTCACCCGCTTTCAGTAGACTATTAATGCTTTGAGCCTGATCGATTAAGCTATTAGACACACTCACGGTTAATCCGCTGGTTTTTTGGCTTTGGATATTGTGTGTTTGCGTTGTGGCAGTAGTATTACTCACGTTTGCCGATTTGGCATTAATCACCACCGTGCCATAATTGAGATCATGCACATTGTTCGTGGTTTGGTTTTTGGCATAGACTTTACTGCCAGTTTGCTGATAATGCTCACCTGCCGTGATAATGGTGTTACCATTTTTAGTTCCGACAATGCTACCAGTATGTGACACACTGTCCGTGCTGTTTTGATTTTGGGTTCTTTGTGTGCCAATGGTGAAGCTGGCACCCCCATTGCCAAATAGCCCAGATTTTTTCTCGCCATGACTGCTACTTTGATGTTCAGTGTTAGTCGCTGCATCAATGGTGACGTTTTTTCCACCCTTGATATAGGTGCCTTGCTGACTGATTGCATCGGTTGCCGTTAAATGCACGTTGTTTTTGGCATCAATGATGACACGGTTACCATTAATACTGCCTTTGATGGCTAAATCATTGTTATAACTGTAGTTGTCTTGGTTGGTTTTCTTACTTAACCAGTTTCTTTGGGTGGAGCGACTAGCAGTTTCTACGTTATTGGTTTCTCGACCTTCTTTAAAGCTGATATCCCCATTGTCCGCTTTAAGATAGGTTGTCCCATCTTCACTGTGAATGGTCGCTGCCGTACCAGTAATGTTGCCGTTTTTTGAGCGGATGATGGTGTCACCTTGGTTACCACCACACTGCCAACATCTTCAGTATGCCCAGCTTTGATATAGTTGTTGTTATCATGAATGGCGTTGGTTTGATAACCAGTGTTGACGGCATTAAAGGCGATATTGCCACTGCTAATCAGTTGGGTGCTACCACCATGGTTAATCAGCTGACTGGCATTGAAGCTCGTGTTACCTGCCACATCAATGGCTAACGTGGTCAGTGGGTTGCCTTCATTATCCACTTGACCTTTTAAGCCATCTCCCACGTAGATGCTGGCAATTTGGTCAAGCCCAGTACGCCAAGTATTACTTTTGTTTTTTGAGCTTTCTGTGTGATATGTCGTTGAGGTGTTGTTTAAATTACCGCCCACACTCATTGACATAGCACTGTTAGCTTTGATGGTACCACCAATGTTGTTGGTGTCTTTTTTACTATTGATTTGGATAAAGTTACCTTGAATGACACCGCCAGCATTGTTATTGACATTGTTGGCACTCACACGCAAGGCATGATGTCCCACAATGTTACCTGAATTGCTTAAATCCCCTGTGAGTTGTAGGTCAGTGTTGTAACCCGCTACTAAACTGCCATCCCCTTTGATGTCACCAACATTGGAGCGTACATAGACTTTAGGGACGAGGGCTTTTTGGGTTTGTCCATTAGGTAATGTCATGTCTTGTTCAACCAGCCAGACAATATCGGTGGTGAGCTGTGCCACCTGAGAAGCGGTCAGGGCAATACCTGGGCGTAGGTTTAACGCATTGGCACTGGTAATCCCATTGTCCATCAAGGCTTGGTACATGGCATCGTCACTGCGGTAGTCACCTAAGAAGCGTTTACCAGTGAGCACCATGATTTGATCACGAATCATGTGTTGTTCATAGTAGCCATCTCCCAGGCGTTTGTGCATATTGTCCTGATTGAGCCCCAAGCGTTTCATCATGTAGTCGGATGATAACCAGTTTTTATAACCGGCAAACGCAGGGTCAGTGACGATTAGATAGCCGTTGGGGTTGTTGGGGTCGATTTTGTAGAGAGCACTGTTGGGTAAGCTGACAGCGTACCTTGGGTGCGAATTTCTTGAGCTTTTTGGGTATTGATGCTTTGGTTTAGTTGGTTGATAAGGTCACTTAAGGTGGCGATATCAACTTTTTGTCCTCCTTGTTGGGCAACCACTAAGTCAGCTAGCTGTTTTTGTTGCTCAGCGGTTAGGTTGACTGGGTTGGTTTTAGTGAAGTCCTGTAAGGCTTTGATGGCGTCTTGGACCCTAGCAAGGCTTGCACGGTCAACTTGTGTGCCGTTATTGGCTGTTTTGACGACTGTTAGGAGCGTTTGTAAATTGCCAATCGCTTGGTTGACAGCTGCCACTTGTTTGGTATCAATTTGAGCTTGATTGGCTTGATTTTGATTGGCAACTGTGACCGCGGTGACATACACGCCACTAACTGGATTATTAATGTTGAGAATTTTTAAATCATAAGGAGTACCTGTTGTTTTAGGATTCAGCGGTTGAGCCATATCTAATGGGGTTGAATTAGTATTTGTACCCCATTTTCCTTTGTAACACCAATTCCCTATACTCCTCCGACAGGTTTCATAAGGGCTATAATGGGTACCATTAAAATTCTCGTAACTGTATTTGGGAGTGATAGTTGTGGCTTCAGCATCCACATTGCCTGCTTGACCATTTACTTTAATGGTACCGCCAGCAATAATTTGGCTTTTATTGGTGTTAAATTTACCCAAGTCAAATACCATGTTACTACCCGAAACAATTCGACTCGGGTCACTAGTCACGGTGTCTTGCCCACTTAATAGCTCTGTATATTTGTAGCCATAATAATTATCATATAGCTCACCCGTTTTTAGAATTTTTAATCTATGGCGTCCGTCATTGTTATCTTCAGACGTAATTTCAACTACTTTTTCATTATAAATTGGATTACTACCATCACCTGAAATGCTATACTCAACTATCGGATTATTTTCAAGGACCTTTAACGCTGTTTTAAAATCCGCATTGATATTATTGAGTGTTTCAGTGGCAATCTGCATCGCACCCAATGACTCAATGGTTGCCCCACGGTTGGTCACGGTGGTGGCTTTGCCAGTGGCATGATTCTCGCTGTCTAAATCACCCCCAATGTGCAACTCACCATTACTTAAAATCTGAGCTTGACCATTAAAATCACTGTTAAATTTACCACGACGTGCCGTATTTGGGTTATTGTTTAAGGTTTTTACCCCAATGTCCAAGCGTTCACGAGCGGCAATTACTGGGGCAGAATTAAGCGTATTGCCTGGGGTGTTATTAAGCGTATCGGCTTTAATCGCTAAATGCGTGCCATAGATACGACCCTCACTTAAATTATTCACCGCATTGCCAGCAGTAATCAAGGTGTCATTACCATTAATTAACCCATGATTGTTGATATCACCAGTGGCGTTTAATAACGTGGAGGCATTACTGACTAATTCACCGGTTTGGGTGTTGTTAATGTCTTTGGCATTGACCGTCAGTTGTTTGTCAGCAGATAACGTACCGTCATTATTTACATTGCCTTGAGTGGTGATGGTTAATTCATTGGCGAGTAATTTATCACCTTTGGCATTGGTATAGTCAACCATTTGGTTAAGTGTCAGGCGATTGCCGCTGATTTCGCCGTTGCTGATAGAACTAGCACTCAAGCTCGTCTCATTAGCTCGAATCACACCGCCAGCATTGGTAATGTTGCCCGTACTGCCTTGAGTGGTAATGGTTTTGGCTTCAATATGTCCGTTAGTGTTAGTTAGGCTTTGTCCCATCGCAACCTGGATGCCTTGATTGGCTAATAGTTGCCCTTGGATGTTATTCAAGGTTTGGGCATGAATCACTAAGTCATTACCTGCCACAATACCTTGATTGAGACTAACTTTGGTTAAATCTTGTTTGGTGTTTTGGTTATCAATACTATTGACGTTTAAAGTCATATTCTTAGTGGCACTGATAAGGCTACCGACTCCCGTGTTGGCTAAACCATTGGCGGTAATCGTGGTACTATCGCCCCACAGTTTACCGCTTTGGTTGTTGAGTGTGGCACTGGTGCCTGTGATGATTAACTGCTGATTACTGCCTATCACTCCTTGTTGATTGTTAATCTCATTGCCTGTGCTGGTGAGCGATAAGGCATCAGTAGCATTGATTAGACCTGATTGGTTGGAGATATCGCTTGCTTGCAATACGGCTTTGCCGTTGGCTAAAATCCCCCGACCTTCGCCTTGGGTGTTTTGGTTATCTAGCAAACCAGTCGTGGTTAAGGTTAGTTGACCATCTTTATCCGCTTGTTGGATACTGCCACCTTGGTTATTTAGGCTTTGAGCAGCTATAGTCACATTATTACCAATGACTTGACCAGCATGGTTGTCCATGACGCCTTGCGTGCTTGAGTTGATATTGGTTTGCGTGCTGATCACACCTTGGTTAGTTAAGGTTTGTTGGGTTAAGTTGATATCTTTGCCCGCTTGAATATTACCGCTCGCTTGGTTAGTCAGTTTTTGGCTGCTTGCGGTAATGGCATCTTGGCTGCTGATGGTAGCATTATTGTTTAAGGTGTCACCGCCGATGTTTAATGCTTGATTGCTATAAATTAAACCAGCATTGGTATTATTGAGGGTGTCTGCGTGGATATCAGCGGTGGTATTGGCTAATAGCTGAGCTTTCGTATCATTATTTAAGGTTCGTGCATTGACGTACAATGCTTGAGCACTTTGGAGTACAGCTTTTTCACCGCTGTTGGCTAGAATGCCAGCGTTTACGGTTAAATCACCTGTGCTGGCAATGACCTGACCTTGGTTATTATTTAAACTGCCTGCGGTGACGGAAAGTTGATCGGCTTGTATACCCCCAATATCATTGTTAAGCGTACCAGACACCGTGGCAGTTAGTTTGCCATTGGATAGCAGTTTGCCCGTTTGGCTATTATCAAGATTTTGGGCAATTAGCGTCGCTGTGCCAGTCCCGGCATGAATGACTTCGCCACCTTGGTTCTGGATATCGCCCGTTGCCATTAAGCTAAGATTGGTGGCATTGCCGCCTAAGTGACCTTGCTGATTGTCAATGGTACCCGTGGTTAATACAAAGTCTTGAGTGCCTGTTTGCTCAAGGGTGCCTCGTTGGTTGGACAGTGATTGCACTTTAAGTTGGTAACTATCGGCTTGCGTTATAGCGGCATTGTGGTTAAGGGCGTTGGCGGTGAAACTGGCTTGTTGGCTAACTTTGTTTTGTGATTGACTTAAATCGATATTACCCAAGGTGTTTAATGACAGATTAACCACTTGATTACGACTGCCGTGGTAGTCGAGTGCTGAACCCGTGACTGTCATACCCCCACTGGCAACATTGTTACCTTGGTTATGCTGTACACCAGTACTGGTGATGGTCAAGTGTTGTGGGGTGGTTGATAAGCTATTATCAGGGCTTAATCCTGCCACCAATCGACTACTTTGGGCTTGATTAAGTTCACCGGTTTGAATTGCTAAACGACCTTGGGCAATCGTTGCTGTGTTGCTCAAATTAGTTTGGTTGTTGATATGCGTATTGGCTAAACTTGAAATGCTGCCACGATTGTTCAAGATTTGACTGTTAAGGTTTAAGTCCCCACGACTGGTTAGCTGAGCTGAGTTGGTGACCGCTTGAGCCGTTAGGACCAAGCTGCCATTATCACTGTAAATAACCCCGTTACCGGTATTGTTTAAATCACCCTTGAGGTTAAGTTGATTGGCTTTTACGGTTCCTGTGGTATTGCTAGCAACCACTTGACCGTCGGTATTGATTAGGGTATGTGCACTAACGGTTAAGCCATCCCCTTGAATTTGTCCTTGGCTATTATCAATATCGCCAGCAATCTGCCAGGTTTGATCGGCTAGGCTTAAGATATTGCCCTTGTCGCTGTTATTTACATTATTTGCGGTTAAACTTAACTGACCATTACCTGCATGTTCAATACGACCCGCTTTATTTTTTAACGTTGGGGTATTGATTATGAAGTTTTGGCTATTGGTGGCAATCTGACCTTGTTGGTTGCTAATACCGCCAGCGAAATTAAAGGTTAAGTCAGCAGTACCACTTTGTCTAATTGAGCCGCGTTGGTTATTTAGCTGGTTGCCTGTTAGTTGCAGGGTTTGACCACTTAGTGTACCGTCTTGGTTATTTAGCGTGCCTTTAGCAACCAGCGTCAACTGATGGATGGCGGTAAGGCTTGCCCCTTTCGTTGATAAATCCCCTTGGCTTGCCATCTCAATATCCGCTGCTTGGGTTTTGCTGCCATTTAAGTCAGTTGGATTGCCTTGTAAGCTAGCTTTGCCGGTCGCAATATGGGTACCACTACTGGTGAGTATACCCACTGCATTCATGGTTAGGTTGGCTGGGGTGGTGCTTAAATTGCCTTGGGTGTCAATGCCTGCGGCTAATATGCCGGTGTTGTTGACGGTTTGGGCGTGAATATTGGTGTTGCCTTGAGCGGCGATTAAACCCGTAGCCGTGTTGGTCAGACTGCCCATGGTAAGCGTATTACCTGTGGTGCCATACAGTTGCCCACTGTTGGTAAGTGTCTGGCTGGTGGTGCTGAGTTTACCACCTGCTACCACACTGCCTTTGTCATTTTTGATATCGGTCGCATGTAAGCTCGCATCACCTTGAGCCATGATATGACCATTTTGGTTGGTCAGGTTGCCTTGGCTATCAAGGTTTAAATTGCCCTCCGCTTGAATCGTGCCTTGGCTGTTGTAAACTTGGGTAGCCGTGATGGTGGCTTGTTTGCCTTGAATACTGCCTTGTTGATTGTTTAATTCACTTGTGCTAAGGCTAATATCGCCTAGGGTGGCTAAGACACCTTGTTGGTTGTTAATTTGCGGGGCGGTGAGGCTAATCCCTTGTTTGGCAACAATTTGCCCTTGTTGGTTGTTAAAACGGGTTAACTGCCAATCGAGTTTGTCAAGTTGGATACGACTGTTGATGTTGTCAATTGCTTGGGTGTTTAATCCATTAACCACAATACTACCTTGGCGTTGATTGGTAACGCTTGGGCTGGTCACTGTCATGGCACCATTGGCAGTGATGACGGCATTATTGCCTTGGTTGACTAAATTGTCCGCTTGGATATTGCCATCGGCGGTTATGGGTGCAAGCACCGGTTGATGGCTGTCCGTTGTCGGTGTGGTAGCGGTTGAGTTTGCCACTTGCTTGGTTGATCCAGTTTGTGCGGTTGATGGGGCAGTGGCTAGGGTTGGGGTAGTCGTCGCTGGGTGCTTGTCGTATAGGCTTTGACCAATGACGGCGTTGTCTTGGTTGGTTAAGTGTTGACTGGTCACATCAAGTTTACCACTGCCGGTTTGTTCAATACGGCCTTGGTTGGCCAGGCTTGGGGTTTTTATATTGACTTGTCCGGCACTGATGAGCCCTGTGTTAGTGATTTGGCTTTGAGTAGTGGCATCGGTTTGGCCATGACTGCTAATGACGCCGCTGTTTTTAAGGGTTGGGCTGTCCAGTTTGACACTATCGGTGCTGCTGCTAACGGTGCCTTGGTTGTCAATACTACCGGTGTGTTTTAGATTTACCCCTTGTTTGGCGTTCATGGAGCCGGTGTTAATGAGGTTACCTTGGTTGTCTAGCGTGAGTGTGCTACTACTGCTGATGTCACCAGCATTGGTCACCCCCATACCTTTGTCGGTACCAATCAGACGAATTCTGCCAGCATACATGCCGCCTAGGCTTGAGATGTCTAAAGCCACGCCCGTGCTTTGATTGACACCGTTGTGACTAATTTTAGTGGTGGCTGGATTGGTTTCATAGCTAACCGTGTTGTTACCCGTAATGACATCAAGCTGTTTGCTGTAAACTTTAGCGTTAAGGGCAGTGGCTTGGCTAATCAGCTGGGTATAGTCGCTTTGGCTATCATCTAAGCCTTTGCCTTCAACGGTCATCTTACCGCTACCTATTTGAAATCCGGTTAAAGTGTCGTTGTTAAAGGTGGGTTTACCGGTGGTGAGCGTGGTACGAGCAGCGTTGATAAAACCACAGCCTGAGCAGGTGATACCCGCGGGATTGGCAATCACCAGTTCGGCTTTACTACCCGTAATTTCGGTGTAGCCAGCTAACTGGCTTGGATTACTAGAATTGACTTGGTTTAAGATGAGTTTGGCTTCACCTTTGGCAAGCCATGGGTTACCCTCTACCCAACCCGCAGTTTGGGTTTGTACATTGGTACGGCTGTTGTTAATAATAGCCCCATGCCCACCGATATCAAATTGACTAAAGGTGTTTTTAGAAACCCCTTGGCTATTTGGGCTTTGAATGTTAATTTGGGCTAAGCCATTGGCAGTGTTTAACACCGTGGCTTGCTCATTTTTAGGAGCACCCTTATCTGCAATGATTTGGGTCTGTATCTCAGCATAGGCAACGTTTGCTACTCCTATGCTGACAAGGACAGCAGCAGTGAGACTAACCCATTTGCTATAGCAGTAGTACACGACCTCATTGCTTCCATCTAGTTGGCTGTCAGCTAAAACTACCTTGTTACTATTCGCACCTTGACTACCGGCTTTGCCTTGTGCCACAGTTTTTTCTGAGACAACAACTAATCGACCTAGGTGTTTGTTAAAGATAACACGATACAGACGGCTGTTCATATGGGGTTTCCTAATTTTTATCGGTATTTTAACCCCTATCCGTGTTTTTGTATAGTTTTTTTAATAAATTAATAGGGTCTGCTATCGTTAAATTTAAGTTTAGTCTTTGATAAACAGTTGATGGCTTTTTCAATTTATAGTTATTTAAAATAGTAACTGGACAAAAAATAATGATAGAACAATTGGTATGGGTGGAAATAAGTCAAAACAAAAATCAGGTAAACCTAGAAAATCAATGACAAACTCATAGGTTGTGTTGATATATTGTTCTATCTTTTTTAAAATATACATTATTAATAAAAAAACAAAATTTGACATTTTTGTTTTTTTATTAACTTAATGAACTATACAACAAGTACCTATATGATGATAGTTAATCACCAAGTACAGTAAAATCAAAGGTTTAAAATGAATTTATCCATTCAAAAATCCAATTTAACAACCAGTCAAACCATACTTTCAAAAACCTTGATTGCTATATTTGGTGTATCATTGGGACAAGTCAGCTATGCCCAGACACCTGAACAAATTGCCAATCAACAAGTCCAGTACCAACAACAAAAACAGGCTGAACAACAACAAAAGCTAATCCCTAACACCAATGTTCAGATTGAGCTACCAAATGCTAAAGTTGAACCACCAACACCAAAAATGGATGTACATAATCCTTGTTTTGTCATTTCCAAAATCGCCTATACCACATTGGATAAAACCCATTTATCCATTTTGGGGAACTTTGATTTTGCTTTAACACCATTAACACATGGCAAACAGCGTATTACTGGACAATGTTTAAACATCCATGATATCAATCGTATTGTCAGCGATGTACAAAATCGTATCATTCAACGTGGCTATAGTACCACACGTGTATTGATTGGCAATCAAAATTTAAAAAATGGTACATTACAATTAACCATTATTCCTGGCTTTGTGGATAAAATCAAGGCAGATACAGCAGATAGTCCTTTAGCAATCTATACCAATCCCACAGGGCTACCTGCTAATTTTGCGACTGCATTGCCTATTAAATCTGGTGATTTATTAAATATTCGTGATTTAGAGACAGGGCTAGAAAATCTAAAACGTGTTCCTACTGCCAATGCTGATTTTACGATTAAGCCAAGTAGTTTACAATTTGCAGGCTATAGCGATATTGAGATTAAGTATCATCAGACCAAAAAAGTGCGTTATGGTGTTACCATTGATGATTCTGGTTCAAAATCTACAGGTAAATATCAGGGTGGCTTAACAATTAGTATTGATAATCCAACATGGCATAATGATTTATTTTATTTAAGTTATAGCCGTGATTTGGGCAACAAAGTTAATGATAATCAATATGGTGATAAAGGTAGTGAAAATTATTCGTTAGGCTATGTTGTGCCTATCAAAAATGTATTATTTTCTGCCAATGCAAGTCATTACACTTATAAGCAAACAGTCGCAGGAGCAAACCAAGATTATCAATATAGTGGTGAATCAAATAATGCTAATCTTACCGCAAGTTGGTTAGCTTCTCGTGATAACAAAAGCAAAACTTTATTGAATTTTGGTGGGTTTGTTAAGTCGCAAAAGAATTTTATTGATGATACAGAGGTTGATGTTCAACGTAGAAAAGTCGTAGGGTTTAATGCAGGTGTACGACATGAGACACGCTTTGGACAAAAGCAGTTAATCTCTGATTTTAGTATACAACGTGGTACAGGTGCTTTTGGGGCTTTAACACCACCTGAAAGTTTGTTTAATGAAGGAACGGTTCGGACACCAATTTATAAGTTAAATGTAAACTTTATTACACCGATTGCGTTGGGGGATTATCAGTTGGGCTATCAGGCAAGTTTAAAGGGACAATATGCGAATACAGCTCTTGTTCCAAGTGAGAGGTTGGCGATTGGTGGACGTTATACGGTGCGTGGTTTTGATGGTGAGCGGACATTATCAGGGGATATGGGGGCGATTTTTCGTCAAGATTTTAGTTTTCCTATCAAGCAGTCTAATCATAATCTATATTTTGGGTTAGATGCTGGTACAGTGGCGATGCAGAACAAGGAACAGGATAATTTGTTACTGGGTCATACGTTGGTTGGTGGTGCGGTTGGGTTTAAAGGTGAGTTTAAGCCGTTACGGTTAAGTTATGATGTTTTTGCAGGTTATCCGATTAGACAACCTGAGTACTTTGGTAAAAAGGAATGGACTGGTGGGGTAAGTTTGGGGTTAGAGTTTTGAGCGTTTTTTGTTGAGTTTTTAAGTTCATTGAAAATCAAATAAGTAAAGGCAATGGGGTTAACTATTTAAGTTTGTTATAGATTAAAATCTATAAATAGAAATATTTTTTTAAAGACTACTACAGATTTACCACTCCCTCCCACGTGCTGATGATTTACATAATTATGCGATTAAGTTGCATTAAAATATGGGATAAAGCCTTAATAAATAACAGATTTAAAAATAGTTTACCTATACAACATGATGCAAATTTATGCAAATATCAGGAGTATAATTTTATCTAAATTCATCTATCATAGAAAATATTATAAAAATTTTTTTCTTTTATTATTTTAATAATTTTAAATATTTTAGACCAAATTCCATTGGTATAAGTATTTGATTTTATTATTTATTTTCTAGGTTTTTTAATGAATATAACACCGTTTAAGGGACGATATAACACCGTTTAAGGGAAATTTGACAACAAAAAAAATAAGGTATAATAACAACATATTTATTTTTGGTTATAAAAATGTCAAAGAACCTGATTGTTAAAGATAATGCTTTAATTAACGCCAGTTATAATCTTGAACTTATAGAGCAACGGTTGATATTACTTGCCATAGGTCAATCAAGGAAGATTGGTCAAGACTTTAATGCCCATAGTAGATTAAAAATTAGTGTATCTGATTATATTAATATTTATAGTACTCACGGTAAAAGTGTATATGAAAATATAAAAAAAGCATGTAAAGTGCTTTTTGAAAGGCAATTCACTTACATGGAAAACACAGCAAAAGGAAAGAGAATAGCTACAACTCGTTGGGTATCTGAAATAGCCTATATTGATGAAGCAGGTATGATTGATTTAACTTTTGCTCCTGCAGTCATACCGTTGATTAATTTGTTAGAAAAGCATTTTACCAGTTATGAATTAGAACAAGTAGCAGGATTAAATAGTAAATACGCAGTTAGACTGTATGAATTGGTTATTGCTTGGCGTACAACTAGTAAAACTCCCATGCTTTCTGTTGATGAATTAAGGCAAAAGTTAGGCGTAGTTAATGGTGAATACCAAAAAATGGAAGTGTTGAAACGCAGGGTTTTAGATTTCTCCGTGCAACAAATCAATGAAAAAACAGATATTGACGTAAAATACGAACAACAAAAACAAGGGCGGAAAATTATTGGCTTTACCTTTAGTTTTAAACAGAAAAAGAATAGACAAAAATCTACTAATGATAATAGTAAACAAAATTCTATGATTAAAATGACTGAAAAACAGCGTCTAATGTTTGCTAAAAAACTGGCGAATTTGCCAGAGTTAGGCAGTTATGCCCCTATTGGAGCAAGTATTGATGATTTTGTGAACAAAATCGCTGATGAACTGCTAGACCCCACCAAATCCGAGTTTTATAAGCCTTTTTTGGGTAGTATGGGGTTTAATTTGGGGGCGATTTATTAATGCCAAAATATTAAAAACCCCACAACAATCCGCATTATGCACCCACACACCCAATCTACCCACAGGGTTATTTATCTGCTTGAAAATTAAATATTTTCTAATTATTAATATTATTGCTAAGTAATTTTACATACTTAAAATTTTGAAAATTATCTTTTATAGATATTAAATCTTTGATAAATTTTTCTGTCTTTTCTGACGTTTCTACTAACCAATCATTTATATCAATTTCTGAACTTGATATTATTTCACATAAAGGATGTGAAATAATATCAATCGGATTAGATGTATTAAAATTTTTTTCATACTTTATATCATATATTTTTAATTTATTACCAATTCTATTAAATAAAATAGAATTTACATACTGGTCATTATCCAAATCATAATCAAGCATGTTACAATTATTATTGCTTAATAATTTAATATTAATTAATTGAATACTAAAAAACCAATTGAACAAATCATCATTAAATTTAAGTAAATCAAATAATTCATCGTCAAGCATACATCTATCTCTTAAGGATAGACCAGAATCACTTTCAATCACAAAAACGCCATATATGATTGGTTTTTCATAAATATTACTACTGCAGTCATATATAGATTCTTCGTTTATCCTATATTCAATATTTATCATATTATACTCTCCATTAATTAAAAATCTTTTAAATCATATTTATGATTTCCGTATGCTGTAGAAACTTTACCTTCATTGGATATATTTATGGTAATCTTTTCTCCACGATATAATACACTATGATTTCCACTTAATACATTGTTCTTTATAGCATCTTGTCTTGCGTATTCAGTTGCTTTTATAATAGTTTCATTACTCCAATTCTTATTAAAAAAAGTTCTATCACCAATATTTAACATCTTAATAGCTTCTTCTTTTGTTTTACCTGTTTTATTAACAATCGCTTCTATTTGCTTTTTAACTAAATTATAATCGTGTCTATTGCTGATATGGTCTGTTGTCGATTTACTTAATGGTTTTGAAAGGTTATCTATCAGCTTTTGCTGAACCCCACAACACTCATCATTATGCACCCACACACCCAATCTACCCACATGATAGGTGTGAAAGTCATCTACTTCAATATTATAGACGGTATCGGTGTGGTTTGGAATCAGAAATTGGCTTAATACCTCTATTCTTGATTGTTTCTATCAAGCAGTATCATGCCTTGTTCTAGCAAAGAGGCTTTTAGCCAACCACTGTCTTTAATCTAAAAGGGGTGTTCTGCTAAAAGCTCACTTTGCTTCAGTCTATTTTATCATCAGTTACCCATCTAATTCTTGATGATGGCATGTATGGATTATCCAAAAAATCTTCTGTAGCCAACCAAGCATCCTTAACAGAAATGTAAATTCCTTGTGGCATTATCATTTCATGTGAATTTTCTACAAATACATCCAATAAACTTTCATTTCCAAGAGAATAACAATTGATGTTTTTTGAACTATAAATTAAATTAAATTCATATTTTTCATCCTCTGATATAACCAAACTGTATTCTATAGATAAATCATCCACAAAAACAAATGATGCTCCATTTTCCCATTCATCATGCTTGTAATTAATAAAATATTTTTCAAACTTGGCTTTATCTGGGTCGTGTATATTATATGGAATATCCAAAAATACAATATTAAACTCTAACATATTTCTCTCCAATTTATGGCTTAAGTGTATATTTACCATTCTCAATAATGGCTTCTGAGCCATCCTTGAAAAATAAGTTGAATTTTTTAACACCCATAGCCTCTGCTAATTTTGGTAATTGAACTCGACAGTTTGGACAAGTCTTTCTATCAATAAACATATTGATTTTAGATGCTAATTTCCCACCCACAACATTTATAAGATAGATTGTTTTATAATATCAATATCATCAAATGGTATGTTGTTTATAACAATAGAATTTAAATTTCCAAAAACATTAAATCCAAAAAAAACATTATTATTTTGAACATATCTTTCTGTCAAACTTTCATCCATACTTACACATAAATGTTGGGTTCCTATAAATAGTTTTATATCACTATAAAAACAATCAAAATATGATATATCACCAATTATTAATGAATTATCATATGTTATAATCGGAAAACCAATATCAAAAATTTTATTATTTTCTATTTTTTCTTTATTGCACAAAACTATATTCATGGTATTGATGCTAACAAGAGTAATATTGTATATTTCAAATGTGTTTTTGTTCACATATATTTCCAGCAATGAAGTATCTCCATTCCCAAATCTAAAACAAATAAACTCGGAATAACTTTTTGAAAATTCAATAGAAAAAGGAATATATTCATCAATATTCAAAATATATTCTTTTACTTCATTTATGCGATTTAGCTTTAACATGTTTATTCCCCCAAAAATCACTTATAAAGAGCATGTTTAATTACTGGAAGCCTATCTCCACTTCTACCTTTAGTGAAAATAAATTCCCATCCATCAATATAAATCATTTTATCATACTCTATACCTTTTGTAAGAGCCTTATTAACAGCAGAATGAAAACTTGTCAAAATTGCTTGACTTCGTATATTTTGAGTTTCTGGATCCATACCTTTTCTTGTCACATTTTCTACCATATGCTTTGTAGCATTGGGGTGAACCCAAAACCTGCCTGATGATGTGGCTAATTCAAAGGATTTTGGTATACTTGTGCCTGTTACAAATTCTTGTGTTGGCGTAATATTATTGTATACCGTACCCATTCCGCAACAATCCGCATTATGCACCCACACACCCAATCTACCTACATGATAGGTGTGAAAGTCATCTACTTTTGTGTTAGTTATTTCTCAGAAGCATCATAGAATTCTCAACAATATTCAATCCAAGAAATTCCTTATTATCATCATACATTTCAATAATATCAACATTAAATATGCTACCATTATCATCAATGACGATGTATTCTGCATTTGAATTTATAAGAGAGTAGGATTCGGTGAGAATCAAACAGGAGAATTTTTTAGCAAAATCCTTAAACAGCTGTAATATATAATTACAATCTATAGTTTTTGATATAAGCATGATTTCTGTTGAAAATGAGCATTTGTAATTGTTATACATAACAAAAAAATCAGCACCATTGTTTGGGAAATCCATAGACTCAAATGTGTAATAACTATGATTATTTAAATAATGCATAACTTCACACTCTGTTATATACTTATTTGTAAAAAATAAAAAACTATCACTCATTTTTTATCCCTAATCATGTCTATCAACATCTTTGTTCTATCATATTGTTCTTTATTGATTATTCCTTTTGAATATTGAATATCCAAGGATCTATAAGCATTAGGTAAACCACCCTCTTTTTTTGTCAATGCTAAAATTTTATACTCAATAGATGTTATATTAATGGTTTTAGGACCACTAACTGGATGAACTGAATTACCATGTATTTCATACACTCGACCGCTAGATACCTTGAATGTATTACCAGATCTAATAGATTCACCTTTTTCTCTAATTTCCTGAATATCAGCATTAATGTCTTTTTTATCGGCATATACTATAGTATTACCAGTTTTCTTGGGGATGCTTAAGCTATCCAAAGAATGTCTAGAGCTAAATTCTATATTGCTCCATTTGGAAGCTAACGATGTATTATTCCCACAACAATCCGCATTATGCACCCACACACCCAATCTACCCACATGGTAGGTGTGGAAGTCATCTACTTCGATGTTATAGACAGTATCGGTGTGGTTGGGTAGTAGGTATTGGTTATTTTAAACAATTAAATATTTCTTTGCCCCATCTGTCAATTCTATAACATACCAATTAACAACTATAAGATAATTAAAATACTCATCAAAGAGAAAATATTCCATACCGAAACTTTCAGACATAACATCACATATATCTTGTACATTATTAAAAATAAAAATATTATTTCTATCTTTAGATTCTAAGTCAAAAAAAATATAACCCTTGCATTTGGGTAATTTTTTTGAATATGTAAACTCATTGCCCTCCAAAGGAATTTTTAAAGCCTTATTGCTGTCGTTAGAAATTGATAAATGACCTGTTGTTTGTTCTGGATTAAAAAATTTTATTACTTGTGATATTATTTGATTGGCTTCATCTCCATTTATCATATTAAATGAAATGTCTAAATCATTACAAACCCGTATAAGTTCAGAAATATTACCCATATTTTATCTCCTAGTAGCAGGTATTTCATCAACAAAGATATGTCCTCTGATACGATTAGAACCTTTTCCAGTATTTTGATAACCAATGTGTGGTTGGTGTGGGCTATTCCCCAAAACACCATTAGTCACATTATTAAATTTTGGAATATCTATATTTACATTAGCACCATTTGGTGCTGAATATTCAACAGGAATTGATTTACCATATTTATCTTTTACCCATTTTGTGATAACAAACTGTTCTTTTGGCACACCAGTTCTTTTAAATGCTTCATCCAATGCATCTCTGTAGCTTTTACCAGTTCCCCTTAAATCCACATCTTTATTAGGATTAAATGTCCAGTTATTGCCAGTTAGCCCCCTTCCACAACAATCCGCATTATGCACCCACACACCCAATCTACCAACATGATAGGTGTGGAAGTCATCCATTTCTATATTATAGACGGTGTCGGTGTGGTTGGGTAGTATGTCAATTTATGGTAAAAAATAAATAAAATCAAATATATATTGATTTTTTTCACCAAACAAATTATAGGTATCTCTTTTGCTATTATATTTTTTATAGTAAGACATAGCTACAATCTTTTTTTGAGTTATTGAAACGCCAGACTTATCATTAATTGATAAGTAACTTTTAAAATCGTCAAAACCTTCTAGCATATAAGAAAAATTTAAATTTTGTGATAACTTTTCAAATATAATTAAGTCCTTTAATTCCAGTCTAAAAAGGTGAGTTAAAGCAATATCTTGTACAGGAATACTATCTGATTCTATCAATAAATCTATGTACGATATATAATCAATGTCCCTATCCATTACATATAATAAGCTTTCAGAAAAGTAAAAATTAGCTCTATCATAGCCTTTTTTTATTGCCTTAATGATAATATCAGCGATTTTATTTTGATTCTCTTTCATAAAATCTCTTGAGGTGTGTTCAAGGATATATGATAGTGCAAAAATTACCGAATAATCATCAGATTTTGACATAAATTCTAAACATTCTATTGGATTATTTATACAATCAATAAATATCAATGTTTCCAATAATTCAGAGTATTTGTCACTATTAAATTCATATTGATTTGAGATAATTTTTTCAAAACTATCTTTGATTAAAAAAATATCTTTCATCACTCTAGCTCCTTTAACATGTTATCAATTTTGCTTAAGATGCCTTCTTCCATTTTTATCCTATCATTGTGCGGCTTATCCAGTCTGCCACCAAATTTTTGTTTTTCAGTTTTCCGCACTTTAATACTATGCTCCAAAATTGCCTTTGCTTTTAACAATTCATCTTTATTATAACCAATATCTAATATTAATTGCTTTAGCTCAGGTTCTGTAATATGATGAAGTTTTCCTGTGCCTCTCGCTGATTTTTCAACATGAGATTCAAGTGTAGAAAGAGCAACCCCACAACAATCCGCATTATGCACCCACACACCCAATCTACCCACATGATAGGTGTGAAAGTCATCTACTTCAATATTATAGACGGTATCGGTGTGGTTTGGAATCAGAAATTGGCTTAATACCTCTACTTCTTGATTGTTTCTATCAAGCAGTATCATGCCTTGTTCTAGTAAGGAGGCTTTTAGCCAGCCTGTATCTTTAATCCAAAATGGGTGTTCGGCTGTGGTTTCTAGGGTTTCTATCTGACCTTGCTGATTTTTGACCGTGACTTGGAAAATTGGTTGGTCAAGTGTTGCCTTGGTGGCAATGACAGGACGATAGCCATATTCTAGGGTAATGTCATTTCGTGTCCAAATTAACTCACCACCTGTAAAGGTTTCAACGGCTTTTAAGCCATCTTTGGTTTCAATGAGTGTACCTGCGGTAAAACAAGAGATGCCAGTGGTGCAGGTTGCTTTGGCTTGGGTGGTTGTCGGCTTGTCGGCTTTTTTGGTATCAGTTCTAGCAACCCTATTAGTCCCCCCACTCCCATTGGTTACTGCACCACCTCCCCTAATACCTATCGCTGCATAAGCACCCTCCTGCATAACTTTTATGCCGTCAGCAGTAATAATGCAATTTGCAAAATTGGTGTTAGCACATGAAAGAAGTGAGTTGTTACGAGATTCATAACCACTTAAAATGGTATAGGTACCTTGATATTCACGATAAGCATCTTGTAAACCAGCAAAATTTACATCTTTGTATTCTGTTTTTATTTTACTTATACACTCGGGTGTGGGGTGGTTCTGACAGGCTTCAATTTGTTTAAAGTTATCGTGAGCTAGCTTTGCAGCAAGACTTCTGATTCTAATCATCTCCTCATTAAGTTTGACACTATCATAATGGCTTTTAGCGTAGGCTATCTGTCTTAATAAATCATCAACATCGCTTTTCTTTAATGTATTATTCTCAACCGCCACTTTTGCCACTTCACCAGCACTCACCAGCACTCACCACACTAGCCACATCGCCAGTTGTAGCCCCTACCCCAATCCCTGCAAGGCTTACAATACTAGTCACCGTCTGCTTCTGCTCAGCCGTCAGCTCGCTTGGCTTATCCACCCCAAACAGATACTTTGACACTGCCTTAGCACTCGCCTCAGCCCCCATTGCCGACAATGCCCCTGTGGTAACATCATTCCCCGACGCTGCACTCACTGCTGCCGCTAAAACACCATGAGCGAGAATATGAGGAGCTGACCCCTCGCCATTTCTATCACCGCCATCAAGACCATTTAGGGCATCATTACCTTTAAAATACTGTCCAATCTTATAAGCGACTTGTGGGCTAACTGCTCTTGCTGTGTCGCCTAGTATACCATTTGAGTTGGGAGCGTACAAGGCAGAAGTGATACCATCAAACAATCTTAGATTGCTGTCTATTTGTTGGGCTTTGGTTTCAACCGCCACCTAAACAACCTTCAAAATTTAATCCAACTCTCAAAATCATCAAAATCCATTAAAAAAAGATTGTCATTATTAATGATTTCTCCATTATCATTGTCAATGAAAAAAATTATATCTAAGTTCATTCTTTTTAATACATCATATAGTGAATATAGATTTTTCCAAATAATTGAATAGGCAACAAAATCGCTAATGTAATTTTCAATATAAATGATTTCATCATAATCCAGTTCAACCAAGATAAACTCATTGATATCGATATAAAAATCATTGTGATAAAAAATATTATTTATTCTTTCACAAAAAATCATTAAACATTTCTCAAAATAATCTTGGTCACCTTTTGAAACATACAATGTTAGTATATTCATTGATTACCCACCATTTTTATCAATTCTTCTAACGACTTTGTCGCTTTTCCGTTTGAGTTCTGTATGATTGATGGTTTTAAGTCAGGACCATAGCCAATAGTTTTTAACCCTGTTCCAGTCTCCGTTCTTGATACTTGGGAAGTAAGACCCTTTCCACCACCAGATTTAACTTGAATAATAATACCGTTATTGAGCAAGATATCAGCATCCGTAATTAATGAGTTGTCAGCTCTACGCATCGGAACATTAACATCTTTAACCAATCCTGGATAAGCTCTTTCAATAGCATTGGCAACGTCTGCCACATGAGGATCTGATGATTGAAAAGTTCGCTGAAAATATGATTTGGAACTTGGTTTTGAACCAAACTTAGCTCCACCCACCAACACCGTACCAGTCCCAACCGCATTCTGTGCTAATCTGCCAACATTAGCTTCTTCTTCATTACTGTAAGGAAAGGTAGGCTTGACTTCTCTATGGAATATATTAGCAACACCATTAGCGGCATCAGATGGTATATTGCCAACACCTTTTGCAGCACCCACAGCACTTGTTTTTGCTATTTGTGTTAGCACCGCCTGACTAACTTGCTGTTGTGTTTGTTTTGGCGTGTTTGATAACACAGAATTTAATAATGACTTATATCTTTCATTGCTGATATTTTGATCGCTGTCAGCTCTCTCCTGTGCTGTCGTTTTAATATATAAATCATTTTTTCTCAAAAAATCCTCTGCTGCTTTTGATAACTTAGATTCTGCACTACTTTGGTGAGTTTTTCTAAAATTATCATCAGCATTTCTATAAGCCTGAGCTAACACAGCTCGCCAAGCTTCTTCATAGGTAACTCCCTGCTCTTTGGCAAATTGCTCTAATTGTGTTTTTTTACCAAATATTTTGATAATTTCGCTATCATGTAGCCAGCGATTATTCACATCCGTATTTACCGCATAGGCTGTGCTACTGGTGTCAAGTCCTGTGCTTGCACCTGCTCCCATAATTGCAAGAGTTAGGGTGAATTTACCGACACTTTCGGCGGTATCTTTTTCAAAGCCTTTTTCTATGAGTTTGGTGGTAAGTGTGTCTTGCCACTCATTCAGTTTTGAAGCAATGGTAGCAACACCACCTGTGGTTAATGCACCCTCCATACCCCCAGTCGCCAACAATCCAGTTGCTGTATGCAAAGCCACACGGTAAACACCGCCTTCATCCCATTTTTTGATTTCAGCCAATTTTTGTTCAACGGTCAGATTCGCGTCATTTTTAATCGCATTGATACGGCTTTGTGAGAATTCAGCCACAGCCTTCGGAGCTTCCTGCCCAAACGCTTGCGTAATCTGAGTTTGATTGTTAAGTTCAGCATTTAACTGTTCTGCATTAAACGTATTTCTTAACGGCTCATTGAGTATGTCTACAGTCTTATTCGTCACCTGCGACTGCCCTGCCATCCCTGTCACCGCCCCATACGTGGTACTGGTATCACTATCCCCCACCTTACCATAACCAATACCGCTGATAGACGGCGAAGCTAACCCTGTTTTGTTGGCATTTAACCCTGCACTGATACCGCCACTTATCGATTGACCGTGATAATGAATGTGGTTTTGTATATCACCGACTTCTAACCCACCTTTAAACTGAGTCTGATTCGCTTCAGGGGTGGCAGTGGTAAAATATGCCCCATTAAAAGAGCTTTTACCATCAACCACCATATCAGAAGATTGGTACTGTAGCCCTGTCTGCTCAGTCACTTGGGCTAAGTCCATGGAGAGATTGGATTTACCGCCATTGATACTCACATTTTGTGGGATGCCTTGCATAGACACGTCGGCACTAAAGCCTACATTTTTTTGTTTACCGTCATATTTAGCGGTATCTTGACGACTGGTCGCAATAATCCCGCCACCGATGTGACCTGTGGCATAATCACCTTTCACCACCGCACCATCAAGCACCAAGTTACCACCGATGTTTTGATAGGTTGTACCACCGACATTGATATGAGAGTTGGCATTGGTGGTGGTTTCGCCATTGCCATAACCTTTTGCCATATTGGCATTGGCAGTAATACCTGCTCCATTTTGCGTGCTGGCATACACCCCAATGCCAAAGCCATTAGATTTATTACTGGTACGGTCATAGCCTGTACTGGATGCGGCTTGGTAAATCACATCACCTTCAACGTTATTATACAAGTCTCCCACTAAGTTGATGTCACTGCCTGTCACAGTAAAGTCACTGTCTTTACCTTTGCCTGCAATGTTTAACACTAAGTTATTGGCATCAATGCTTGATGCCTCATTTTTACCTGATAGGCTATCTTGCACGCTTTTGTTGGATTGACTGCCAAGTGTGGCTTGAATGCGAGTATTGCCTACCCCAGCTAATCCTTCTTTGCTTAACTCACTTTTTTGTAAGCTATCAACAGCACCTTGTACGCCTTTATCTAAGGTACGCAGCTTACTAAAGCCTGCAATACCCGCCATGACTTTCATTTTCTCACTGTTGGTGGTTTCACCCGCTTTCAGTAGACTATTAATGCTTTGAGCCTGATCGATTAAGCTATTAGACACACTCACGGTTAATCCGCTGGTTTTTTGGCTTTGGATATTGTGTGTTTGCGTTGTGGCAGTAGTATTACTCACGTTTGCCGATTTGGCATTAATCACCACCGTGCCATAATTGAGATCATGCACATTGTTCGTGGTTTGGTTTTTGGCATAGACTTTACTGCCAGTTTGCTGATAATGCTCACCTGCCGTGATAATGGTGTTACCATTTTTAGTTCCGACAATGCTACCAGTATGTGACACACTGTCCGTGCTGTTTTGATTTTGGGTTCTTTGTGTGCCAATGGTGAAGCTGGCACCCCCATTGCCAAATAGCCCAGATTTTTTCTCGCCATGACTGCTACTTTGATGTTCAGTGTTAGTCGCTGCATCAATGGTGACGTTTTTTCCACCCTTGATATAGGTGCCTTGCTGACTGATTGCATCGGTTGCCGTTAAATGCACGTTGTTTTTGGCATCAATGATGACACGGTTACCATTAATACTGCCTTTGATGGCTAAATCATTGTTATAACTGTAGTTGTCTTGGTTGGTTTTCTTACTTAACCAGTTTCTTTGGGTGGAGCGACTAGCAGTTTCTACGTTATTGGTTTCTCGACCTTCTTTAAAGCTGATATCCCCATTGTCCGCTTTAAGATAGGTTGTCCCATCTTCACTGTGAATGGTCGCTGCCGTACCAGTAATGTTGCCGTTTTTTGAGCGGATGATGGTGTCACCTTGGCCTACCACCACACTGCCAACATCTTCAGTATGCCCAGCTTTGATATAGTTGTTGTTATCATGAATGGCGTTGGTTTGATAACCAGTGTTGACGGCATTAAAGGCGATATTGCCACTGCTAATCAGTTGGGTGCTACCACCATGGTTAATCAGCTGACTGGCATTGAAGCTCGTGTTACCTGCCACATCAATGGCTAACGTGGTCAGTGGGTTGCCTTCATTATCCACTTGACCTTTTAAGCCATCTCCCACGTAGATGCTGGCAATTTGGTCAAGCCCAGTACGCCAAGTATTACTTTTGTTTTTTGAGCTTTCTGTGTGATATGTCGTTGAGGTGTTGTTTAAATTACCGCCCACACTCATTGACATAGCACTGTTAGCTTTGATGGTACCACCAATGTTGTTGGTGTCTTTTTTACTATTGATTTGGATAAAGTTACCTTGAATGACACCGCCAGCATTGTTATTGACATTGTTGGCACTCACACGCAAGGCATGATGTCCCACAATGTTACCTGAATTGCTTAAATCCCCTGTGAGTTGTAGGTCAGTGTTGTAACCCGCTACTAAACTGCCATCCCCTTTGATGTCACCAACATTGGAGCGTACATAGACTTTAGGGACGAGGGCTTTTTGGGTTTGTCCATTAGGTAATGTCATGTCTTGTTCAACCAGCCAGACAATATCGGTGGTGAGCTGTGCCACCTGAGAAGCGGTCAGGGCAATACCTGGGCGTAGGTTTAACGCATTGGCACTGGTAATCCCATTGTCCATCAAGGCTTGGTACATGGCATCGTCACTGCGGTAGTCACCTAAGAAGCGTTTACCAGTGAGCACCATGATTTGATCACGAATCATGTGTTGTTCATAGTAGCCATCTCCCAGGCGTTTGTGCATATTGTCCTGATTGAGCCCCAAGCGTTTCATCATGTAGTCGGATGATAACCAGTTTTTATAACCGGCAAACGCAGGGTCAGTGACGATTAGATAGCCGTTGGGGTTGTTGGGGTCGATTTTGTAGAGAGCACTGTTGGGTAAGCTGACAGCGTACCTTGGGTGCGAATTTCTTGAGCTTTTTGGGTATTGATGCTTTGGTTTAGTTGGTTGATAAGGTCACTTAAGGTGGCGATATCAACTTTTTGTCCTCCTTGTTGGGCAACCACTAAGTCAGCTAGCTGTTTTTGTTGCTCAGCGGTTAGGTTGACTGGGTTGGTTTTAGTGAAGTCCTGTAAGGCTTTGATGGCGTCTTGGACCCTAGCAAGGCTTGCACGGTCAACTTGTGTGCCGTTATTGGCTGTTTTGACGACTGTTAGGAGCGTTTGTAAATTGCCAATCGCTTGGTTGACAGCTGCCACTTGTTTGGTATCAATTTGAGCTTGATTGGCTTGATTTTGATTGGCAACTGTGACCGCGGTGACATACACGCCACTAACTGGATTATTAATGTTGAGAATTTTTAAATCATAAGGAGTACCTGTTGTTTTAGGATTCAGCGGTTGAGCCATATCTAATGGGGTTGAATTAGTATTTGTACCCCATTTTCCTTTGTAACACCAATTCCCTATACTCCTCCGACAGGTTTCATAAGGGCTATAATGGGTACCATTAAAATTCTCGTAACTGTATTTGGGAGTGATAGTTGTGGCTTCAGCATCCACATTGCCTGCTTGACCATTTACTTTAATGGTACCGCCAGCAATAATTTGGCTTTTATTGGTGTTAAATTTACCCAAGTCAAATACCATGTTACTACCCGAAACAATTCGACTCGGGTCACTAGTCACGGTGTCTTGCCCACTTAATAGCTCTGTATATTTGTAGCCATAATAATTATCATATAGCTCACCCGTTTTTAGAATTTTTAATCTATGGCGTCCGTCATTGTTATCTTCAGACGTAATTTCAACTACTTTTTCATTATAAATTGGATTACTACCATCACCTGAAATGCTATACTCAACTATCGGATTATTTTCAAGGACCTTTAACGCTGTTTTAAAATCCGCATTGATATTATTGAGTGTTTCAGTGGCAATCTGCATCGCACCCAATGACTCAATGGTTGCCCCACGGTTGGTCACGGTGGTGGCTTTGCCAGTGGCATGATTCTCGCTGTCTAAATCACCCCCAATGTGCAACTCACCATTACTTAAAATCTGAGCTTGACCATTAAAATCACTGTTAAATTTACCACGACGTGCCGTATTTGGGTTATTGTTTAAGGTTTTTACCCCAATGTCCAAGCGTTCACGAGCGGCAATTACTGGGGCAGAATTAAGCGTATTGCCTGGGGTGTTATTAAGCGTATCGGCTTTAATCGCTAAATGCGTGCCATAGATACGACCCTCACTTAAATTATTCACCGCATTGCCAGCAGTAATCAAGGTGTCATTACCATTAATTAACCCATGATTGTTGATATCACCAGTGGCGTTTAATAACGTGGAGGCATTACTGACTAATTCACCGGTTTGGGTGTTGTTAATGTCTTTGGCATTGACCGTCAGTTGTTTGTCAGCAGATAACGTACCGTCATTATTTACATTGCCTTGAGTGGTGATGGTTAATTCATTGGCGAGTAATTTATCACCTTTGGCATTGGTATAGTCAACCATTTGGTTAAGTGTCAGGCGATTGCCGCTGATTTCGCCGCCGTTGCTGATAGAACTAGCACTCAAGCTCGTCTCATTAGCTCGAATCACACCGCCAGCATTGGTAATGTTGCCCGTACTGCCTTGAGTGGTAATGGTTTTGGCTTCAATATGTCCGTTAGTGTTAGTTAGGCTTTGTCCCATCGCAACCTGGATGCCTTGATTGGCTAATAGTTGCCCTTGGATGTTATTCAAGGTTTGGGCATGAATCACTAAGTCATTACCTGCCACAATACCTTGATTGAGACTAACTTTGGTTAAATCTTGTTTGGTGTTTTGGTTATCAATACTATTGACGTTTAAAGTCATATTCTTAGTGGCACTGATAAGGCTACCGACTCCCGTGTTGGCTAAACCATTGGCGGTAATCGTGGTACTATCGCCCCACAGTTTACCGCTTTGGTTGTTGAGTGTGGCACTGGTGCCTGTGATGATTAACTGCTGATTACTGCCTATCACTCCTTGTTGATTGTTAATCTCATTGCCTGTGCTGGTGAGCGATAAGGCATCAGTAGCATTGATTAGACCTGATTGGTTGGAGATATCGCTTGCTTGCAATACGGCTTTGCCGTTGGCTAAAATCCCCCGACCTTCGCCTTGGGTGTTTTGGTTATCTAGCAAACCAGTCGTGGTTAAGGTTAGTTGACCATCTTTATCCGCTTGTTGGATACTGCCACCTTGGTTATTTAGGCTTTGAGCAGCTATAGTCACATTATTACCAATGACTTGACCAGCATGGTTGTCCATGACGCCTTGCGTGCTTGAGTTGATATTGGTTTGCGTGCTGATCACACCTTGGTTAGTTAAGGTTTGTTGGGTTAAGTTGATATCTTTGCCCGCTTGAATATTACCGCTCGCTTGGTTAGTCAGTTTTTGGCTGCTTGCGGTAATGGCATCTTGGCTGCTGATGGTAGCATTATTGTTTAAGGTGTCACCGCCGATGTTTAATGCTTGATTGCTATAAATTAAACCAGCATTGGTATTATTGAGGGTGTCTGCGTGGATATCAGCGGTGGTATTGGCTAATAGCTGAGCTTTCGTATCATTATTTAAGGTTCGTGCATTGACGTACAATGCTTGAGCACTTTGGAGTACAGCTTTTTCACCGCTGTTGGCTAGAATGCCAGCGTTTACGGTTAAATCACCTGTGCTGGCAATGACCTGACCTTGGTTATTATTTAAACTGCCTGCGGTGACGGAAAGTTGATCGGCTTGTATACCCCCAATATCATTGTTAAGCGTACCAGACACCGTGGCAGTTAGTTTGCCATTGGATAGCAGTTTGCCCGTTTGGCTATTATCAAGATTTTGGGCAATTAGCGTCGCTGTGCCAGTCCCGGCATGAATGACTTCGCCACCTTGGTTCTGGATATCGCCCGTTGCCATTAAGCTAAGATTGGTGGCATTGCCGCCTAAGTGACCTTGCTGATTGTCAATGGTACCCGTGGTTAATACAAAGTCTTGAGTGCCTGTTTGCTCAAGGGTGCCTCGTTGGTTGGACAGTGATTGCACTTTAAGTTGGTAACTATCGGCTTGCGTTATAGCGGCATTGTGGTTAAGGGCGTTGGCGGTGAAACTGGCTTGTTGGCTAACTTTGTTTTGTGATTGACTTAAATCGATATTACCCAAGGTGTTTAATGACAGATTAACCACTTGATTACGACTGCCGTGGTAGTCGAGTGCTGAACCCGTGACTGTCATACCCCCACTGGCAACATTGTTACCTTGGTTATGCTGTACACCAGTACTGGTGATGGTCAAGTGTTGTGGGGTGGTTGATAAGCTATTATCAGGGCTTAATCCTGCCACCAATCGACTACTTTGGGCTTGATTAAGTTCACCGGTTTGAATTGCTAAACGACCTTGGGCGGCAATCGTTGCTGTGTTGCTCAAATTAGTTTGGTTGTTGATATGCGTATTGGCTAAACTTGAAATGCTGCCACGATTGTTCAAGATTTGACTGTTAAGGTTTAAGTCCCCACGACTGGTTAGCTGAGCTGAGTTGGTGACCGCTTGAGCCGTTAGGACCAAGCTGCCATTATCACTGTAAATAACCCCGTTACCGGTATTGTTTAAATCACCCTTGAGGTTAAGTTGATTGGCTTTTACGGTTCCTGTGGTATTGCTAGCAACCACTTGACCGTCGGTATTGATTAGGGTATGTGCACTAACGGTTAAGCCATCCCCTTGAATTTGTCCTTGGCTATTATCAATATCGCCAGCAATCTGCCAGGTTTGATCGGCTAGGCTTAAGATATTGCCCTTGTCGCTGTTATTTACATTATTTGCGGTTAAACTTAACTGACCATTACCTGCATGTTCAATACGACCCGCTTTATTTTTTAACGTTGGGGTATTGATTATGAAGTTTTGGCTATTGGTGGCAATCTGACCTTGTTGGTTGCTAATACCGCCAGCGAAATTAAAGGTTAAGTCAGCAGTACCACTTTGTCTAATTGAGCCGCGTTGGTTATTTAGCTGGTTGCCTGTTAGTTGCAGGGTTTGACCACTTAGTGTACCGTCTTGGTTATTTAGCGTGCCTTTAGCAACCAGCGTCAACTGATGGATGGCGGTAAGGCTTGCCCCTTTCGTTGATAAATCCCCTTGGCTTGCCATCTCAATATCCGCTGCTTGGGTTTTGCTGCCATTTAAGTCAGTTGGATTGCCTTGTAAGCTAGCTTTGCCGGTCGCAATATGGGTACCACTACTGGTGAGTATACCCACTGCATTCATGGTTAGGTTGGCTGGGGTGGTGCTTAAATTGCCTTGGGTGTCAATGCCTGCGGCTAATATGCCGGTGTTGTTGACGGTTTGGGCGTGAATATTGGTGTTGCCTTGAGCGGCGATTAAACCCGTAGCCGTGTTGGTCAGACTGCCCATGGTAAGCGTATTACCTGTGGTGCCATACAGTTGCCCACTGTTGGTAAGTGTCTGGCTGGTGGTGCTGAGTTTACCACCTGCTACCACACTGCCTTTGTCATTTTTGATATCGGTCGCATGTAAGCTCGCATCACCTTGAGCCATGATATGACCATTTTGGTTGGTCAGGTTGCCTTGGCTATCAAGGTTTAAATTGCCCTCCGCTTGAATCGTGCCTTGGCTGTTGTAAACTTGGGTAGCCGTGATGGTGGCTTGTTTGCCTTGAATACTGCCTTGTTGATTGTTTAATTCACTTGTGCTAAGGCTAATATCGCCTAGGGTGGCTAAGACACCTTGTTGGTTGTTAATTTGCGGGGCGGTGAGGCTAATCCCTTGTTTGGCAACAATTTGCCCTTGTTGGTTGTTAAAACGGGTTAACTGCCAATCGAGTTTGTCAAGTTGGATACGACTGTTGATGTTGTCAATTGCTTGGGTGTTTAATCCATTAACCACAATACTACCTTGGCGTTGATTGGTAACGCTTGGGCTGGTCACTGTCATGGCACCATTGGCAGTGATGACGGCATTATTGCCTTGGTTGACTAAATTGTCCGCTTGGATATTGCCATCGGCGGTTATGGGTGCAAGCACCGGTTGATGGCTGTCCGTTGTCGGTGTGGTAGCGGTTGAGTTTGCCACTTGCTTGGTTGATCCAGTTTGTGCGGTTGATGGGGCAGTGGCTAGGGTTGGGGTAGTCGTCGCTGGGTGCTTGTCGTATAGGCTTTGACCAATGACGGCGTTGTCTTGGTTGGTTAAGTGTTGACTGGTCACATCAAGTTTACCACTGCCGGTTTGTTCAATACCTTGGTTTACCAGGCTTGGGGTTTTTATATTGACTTGTCCGGCACTGATGAGCCCTGTGTTAGTGATTTGGCTTTGAGTAGTGGCATCGGTTTTATGACTGCTAATGACGCCGCTGTTTTTAAGGGTTGGGCTGTCCAGTTTGACACTATCGGTGCCGCTAACGGTGCCTTGGTTGTCAATACTACCGGTGTGTTTTAGATTTACCCCTTGTTTGGCGTTCATGGAGCCGGTGTTAATGAGGTTACCTTGGTTGTCTAGCGTGAGTGTGCTACTACTGCTGATGTCACCAGCATTGGTCACCCCCATACCTTTGTCGGTACCAATCAGACGAATTCTGCCAGCATACATGCCGCCTAGGCTTGAGATGTCTAAAGCCACGCCCGTGCTTTGATTGACACCGTTGTGACTAATTTTAGTGGTGGCTGGATTGGTTTCATAGCTAACCGTGTTGTTACCCGTAATGACATCAAGCTGTTTGCTGTAAACTTTAGCGTTAAGGGCAGTGGCTTGGCTAATCAGCTGGGTATAGTCGCTTTGGCTATCATCTAAGCCTTTGCCTTCAACGGTCATCTTACCGCTACCTATTTGAAATCCGGTTAAAGTGTCGTTGTTAAAGGTGGGTTTACCGGTGGTGAGCGTGGTACGAGCAGCGTTGATAAAACCACAGCCTGAGCAGGTGATACCCGCGGGATTGGCAATCACCAGTTCGGCTTTACTACCCGTAATTTCGGTGTAGCCAGCTAACTGGCTTGGATTACTAGAATTGACTTGGTTTAAGATGAGTTTGGCTTCACCTTTGGCAAGCCATGGGTTACCCTCTACCCAACCCGCAGTTTGGGTTTGTACATTGGTACGGCTGTTGTTAATAATAGCCCCATGCCCACCGATATCAAATTGACTAAAGGTGTTTTTAGAAACCCCTTGGCTATTTGGGCTTTGAATGTTAATTTGGGCTAAGCCATTGGCAGTGTTTAACACCGTGGCTTGCTCATTTTTAGGAGCACCCTTATCTGCAATGATTTGGGTCTGTATCTCAGCATAGGCAACGTTTGCTACTCCTATGCTGACAAGGACAGCAGCAGTGAGACTAACCCATTTGCTATAGCAGTAGTACACGACCTCATTGCTTCCATCTAGTTGGCTGTCAGCTAAAACTACCTTGTTACTATTCGCACCTTGACTACCGGCTTTGCCTTGTGCCACAGTTTTTTCTGAGACAACAACTAATCGACCTAGGTGTTTGTTAAAGATAACACGATACAGACGGCTGTTCATATGGGGTTTCCTAATTTTTATCGGTATTTTAACCCCTATCCGTGTTTTTGTATAGTTTTTTTAATAAATTAATAGGGTCTGCTATCGTTAAATTTAAGTTTAGTCTTTGATAAACAGTTGATGGCTTTTTCAATTTATAGTTATTTAAAATAGTAACTGGACAAAAAATAATGATAGAACAATTGGTATGGGTGGAAATAAGTCAAAACAAAAATCAGGTAAACCTAGAAAATCAATGACAAACTCATAGGTTGTGTTGATATATTGTTCTATCTTTTTTAAAATATACATTATTAATAAAAAAAACAAAATTTGACATTTTTGTTTTTTTATTAACTTAATGAACTATACAACAAGTACCTATATGATGATAGTTAATCACCAAGTACAGTAAAATCAAAGGTTTAAAATGAATTTATCCATTCAAAAATCCAATTTAACAACCAGTCAAACCATACTTTCAAAAACCTTGATTGCTATATTTGGTGTATCATTGGGACAAGTCAGCTATGCCCAGACACCTGAACAAATTGCCAATCAACAAGTCCAGTACCAACAACAAAAACAGGCTGAACAACAACAAAAGCTAATCCCTAACACCAATGTTCAGATTGAGCTACCAAATGCTAAAGTTGAACCACCAACACCAAAAATGGATGTACATAATCCTTGTTTTGTCATTTCCAAAATCGCCTATACCACATTGGATAAAACCCATTTATCCATTTTGGGGAACTTTGATTTTGCTTTAACACCATTAACACATGGCAAACAGCGTATTACTGGACAATGTTTAAACATCCATGATATCAATCGTATTGTCAGCGATGTACAAAATCGTATCATTCAACGTGGCTATAGTACCACACGTGTATTGATTGGCAATCAAAATTTAAAAAATGGTACATTACAATTAACCATTATTCCTGGCTTTGTGGATAAAATCAAGGCAGATACAGCAGATAGTCCTTTAGCAATCTATACCAATCCCACAGGGCTACCTGCTAATTTTGCGACTGCATTGCCTATTAAATCTGGTGATTTATTAAATATTCGTGATTTAGAGACAGGGCTAGAAAATCTAAAACGTGTTCCTACTGCCAATGCTGATTTTACGATTAAGCCAAGTAGTTTACAATTTGCAGGCTATAGCGATATTGAGATTAAGTATCATCAGACCAAAAAAGTGCGTTATGGTGTTACCATTGATGATTCTGGTTCAAAATCTACAGGTAAATATCAGGGTGGCTTAACAATTAGTATTGATAATCCAACATGGCATAATGATTTATTTTATTTAAGTTATAGCCGTGATTTGGGCAACAAAGTTAATGATAATCAATATGGTGATAAAGGTAGTGAAAATTATTCGTTAGGCTATGTTGTGCCTATCAAAAATGTATTATTTTCTGCCAATGCAAGTCATTACACTTATAAGCAAACAGTCGCAGGAGCAAACCAAGATTATCAATATAGTGGTGAATCAAATAATGCTAATCTTACCGCAAGTTGGTTAGCTTCTCGTGATAACAAAAGCAAAACTTTATTGAATTTTGGTGGGTTTGTTAAGTCGCAAAAGAATTTTATTGATGATACAGAGGTTGATGTTCAACGTAGAAAAGTCGTAGGGTTTAATGCAGGTGTACGACATGAGACACGCTTTGGACAAAAGCAGTTAATCTCTGATTTTAGTATACAACGTGGTACAGGTGCTTTTGGGGCTTTAACACCACCTGAAAGTTTGTTTAATGAAGGAACGGTTCGGACACCAATTTATAAGTTAAATGTAAACTTTATTACACCGATTGCGTTGGGGGATTATCAGTTGGGCTATCAGGCAAGTTTAAAGGGACAATATGCGAATACAGCTCTTGTTCCAAGTGAGAGGTTGGCGATTGGTGGACGTTATACGGTGCGTGGTTTTGATGGTGAGCGGACATTATCAGGGGATATGGGGGCGATTTTTCGTCAAGATTTTAGTTTTCCTATCAAGCAGTCTAATCATAATCTATATTTTGGGTTAGATGCTGGTACAGTGGCGATGCAGAACAAGGAACAGGATAATTTGTTACTGGGTCATACGTTGGTTGGTGGTGCGGTTGGGTTTAAAGGTGAGTTTAAGCCGTTACGGTTAAGTTATGATGTTTTTGCAGGTTATCCGATTAGACAACCTGAGTACTTTGGTAAAAAGGAATGGACTGGTGGGGTAAGTTTGGGGTTAGAGTTTTGAGCGTTTTTTGTTGAGTTTTTAAGTTCATTGAAAATCAAATAAGTAAAGGCAATGGGGTTAACTATTTAAGTTTGTTATAGATTAAAATCTATAAATAGAAATATTTTTTTAAAGACTACTACAGATTTACCACTCCCTCCCACGTGCTGATGATTTACATAATTATGCGATTAAGTTGCATTAAAATATGGGATAAAGCCTTAATAAATAACAGATTTAAAAATAGTTTACCTATACAACATGATGCAAATTTATGCAAATATCAGGAGTATAATTTTATCTAAATTCATCTATCATAGAAAATATTATAAAAATTTTTTCTTTTATTATTTTAATAATTTTAAATATTTTAGACCAAATTCCATTGGTATAAGTATTTGATTTTATTATTTATTTTCTAGGTTTTTTAATGAATATAACACCGTTTAAGGGACGATATAACACCGTTTAAGGGAAATTTGACAACAAAAAAAATAAGGTATAATAACAACATATTTATTTTTGGTTATAAAAATGTCAAAGAACCTGATTGTTAAAGATAATGCTTTAATTAACGCCAGTTATAATCTTGAACTTATAGAGCAACGGTTGATATTACTTGCCATAGGTCAATCAAGGAAGATTGGTCAAGACTTTAATGCCCATAGTAGATTAAAAATTAGTGTATCTGATTATATTAATATTTATAGTACTCACGGTAAAAGTGTATATGAAAATATAAAAAAAGCATGTAAAGTGCTTTTTGAAAGGCAATTCACTTACATGGAAAACACAGCAAAAGGAAAGAGAATAGCTACAACTCGTTGGGTATCTGAAATAGCCTATATTGATGAAGCAGGTATGATTGATTTAACTTTTGCTCCTGCAGTCATACCGTTGATTAATTTGTTAGAAAAGCATTTTACCAGTTATGAATTAGAACAAGTAGCAGGATTAAATAGTAAATACGCAGTTAGACTGTATGAATTGGTTATTGCTTGGCGTACAACTAGTAAAACTCCCATGCTTTCTGTTGATGAATTAAGGCAAAAGTTAGGCGTAGTTAATGGTGAATACCAAAAAATGGAAGTGTTGAAACGCAGGGTTTTAGATTTCTCCGTGCAACAAATCAATGAAAAAACAGATATTGACGTAAAATACGAACAACAAAAACAAGGGCGGAAAATTATTGGCTTTACCTTTAGTTTTAAACAGAAAAAGAATAGACAAAAATCTACTAATGATAATAGTAAACAAAATTCTATGATTAAAATGACTGAAAAACAGCGTCTAATGTTTGCTAAAAAACTGGCGAATTTGCCAGAGTTAGGCAGTTATGCCCCTATTGGAGCTAGTACTGATGAGTTTGCAAACAAAATCGCTGATGAACTGCTAGACCCCACCAAATCCAAGTTTTATTTGCCTTTTTTGGGTAGGGTGGGGTTTAATTTGGGGACGATTTACTAGTACCAATACAAAGAATTTTGCCGTTAAGCTGATGTTTTAACTACTTTATGTTCTGGTTGTTTTTCCAGTTTTGTAAAGTGGTCTTGCTGATTTTGTATTCACTTGCTAGCTTTCGATAGGATATACCTGATTCGAGTTTCGCTAGTATCATTTGTCGGTAGTCAGTTGAGTATGCCATATATTTTATTGTACCAGTTTTATTTTTCTTTTACTATAGTATAAATTTGCAGCTAGCTCCCTATTTAGAGTTTCAGCGTCTACCAAACTTTCATATAGCTTGATAAGAAAATATTCCAATTTCCAATATTTATCCATATCCCAAATGTGTTTCTTTTCTAAAGAATAATTAAAAGACTCTTCATTCCAAAATATTTCATTACACTCATTATAATGATTAGCAATCATCTTTAATCACCTATCCTTTTCAAATTAGCATCTAAAAAACCATCAAAAATATCCTGTTAGATAAAATATTCTTTTAACAGATAGCTAATCTAATATTAAGTAAATATTTGGCATCTTTTCTGTTAGGACAGACAATAGATTTTCATTTGTGAAGGAACTTTTTCCTCTAAGCACCATTTTGATCTCTCCACTCACACTAGAAAAATAAGAATCAGTTAAAATAGTTAGAACTTTTTGAGAAAATATTGGCTCTTTATTGCTAAAATAACCCCATCCGTCAATATATATATCATGCCATTTTAACCAATTTTCTATAAAATAATCAGAAACAACATCTGCTAAGGCATCTAGACTCGAGCCTGTTTGTAGTTTAGGGCTAGATTGACCACACAACTTATTCCCTATTTCTTTAATGAAATCTTCCTTACGGACACATTTTAATAAATTTATACTTATTTTATTTTTACTTTTTGGCGTTTCATTTTTTTCATAGAAATAAATCATTTGATTCTCCCGAAAGGTTTACCACCTGTATCTCCATAATGAGTTCCAGTATAGTACATACGCCCATCACTCCCAACTACTATTCTATCTATACCTGCATTAGTTCCACCTCTGTTATTAGCAATGTCGTACTCTTTATAGGTAATTATATTACCGTTAGCAGTCGTAGAAGGTAAATCTCCATTACGATTCCCAAAATCTGAACCCCATTTTTTCTGTCTATTAGCAGGTAAATTTTCTGGTATAGTATTCTTATTTATATGGGAAATAGTTTCATTTGCTGCATCTTTGATATCTTTAGGTAATCTGTTTAAATTAAAATCAACTTTATCAAAGCATTTATTATGAACCCAAACACCTTCGACCTTATAATTACCCGCAATAAAGTAAGTATGGTCATTATCAACCGTCAGATTATAAGCAGATAATGGTTCATCTTTTACCTCCACATGCTGTACTACTTGCCATTTACCATCTTGTGATAAAAGCTCATATCCCGCTTTAAGATTACTCGCATCTACCCATTGAGCATTTTTAATATCACCTTGATAATTATGACCCTCTGATGATGGCGGTAGAGTTGAATTGTCTTCATTGGTGATACGAGTAAAAAATGGATGAATTTTATTGGAAACAATAGCTTGCGAGTTACCATTCTTATCTTTAATAGTTATATAAACTGTTTGTTGATAAGAATTATTATATTGATTCAAAACTTTTTGATAAGAAACTTCACCTGTAAATTCATTCTTCGCTAAAACCATATCGCCAATTTTAATATCGGCAATCGGTTTATAACCATTTTGAGTTTCTACAATCATGTCGCCACGGAAGGAGCATAAGCCTTTGGCGGGTTTTTGCTGAACAGCAGGTTTCGCCTTACTTACCGTACCTAATCTACCAGTTCCACCACCCCAAAGCTCTGCATTCATTAAATCTGCTGCAATAGCATCCATAGTTCTATTTTCAGCTCGAGCAACATTACCTATACCACGAGTAATAGTGTTACTAAAAGCAAAGTCATTACTCATTGTTACATTTGCTCTAAGATTACCACCTCCTAGAGATTCAATTCTTGTATAATCGCTTGCAAAAGGTGATGTTTTATTTTCAGGAAACCCTGCATAAAAATTAGCAATTTCAGCTTTACATTGAGCATTATTAAATCTGGTTATACAAACGTTTTGAAGCCTCGCATCTTGTTGCTTACTTAAATTCTGATAGTAAGCATTTATACCCTGCTTACAATAATTATCATTTCCACAAGCTTTAAGCTGATCTCCCCATTTTTGTAACTGGACGTGATTTAAATAATTGTTCTCCGTCTGATTAACATTATTAGCAACACCACTTATCTCACCTGTAGTCCCACCAATACCAGCCGATAATCCAACTAAAACAGCTTTTCTAGTCTCATCATCATAGCCTTGATTTTTCAAATACTCATCAACTTTTGGTATCACAAATGCTGTACCACCACCAGCCACAGCCCCTTTAATAGAGCCTGTGCCTAACGCACTAACTGCGGTATGAAGTGCCACACGATAAACACCACCCTCACCCCATTTTTCGGCTTCTTCAGTATTTCCTACATGAATAAGCTCAAGTTGTTTTTGTCCTGCATAATCTCCGACCATTTTCGGAGCTTCCTGCCCAAACGCTTGCGTAATCTGAGTTTGATTGTTAAGTTCAGCATTTAACTGTTCTGCATTAAACGTATTTCTTAACGGCTCATTGAGTATGTCTACAGTCTTATTCGTCACCTGCGACTGCCCTGCCATCCCTGTCACCGCCCCATACGTGGTACTGGTATCACTATCCCCCACCTTACCATAACCAATACCGCTGATAGACGGCGAAGCTAACCCTGTTTTGTTGGCATTTAACCCTGCACTGATACCGCCACTTATCGATTGACCGTGATAATGAATGTGGTTTTGTATATCACCGACTTCTAACCCACCTTTAAACTGAGTCTGATTCGCTTCAGGGGTGGCAGTGGTAAAATATGCCCCATTAAAAGAGCTTTTACCATCAACCACCATATCAGAAGATTGGTACTGTAGCCCTGTCTGCTCAGTCACTTGGGCTAAGTCCATGGAGAGATTGGATTTACCGCCATTGATACTCACATTTTGTGGGATGCCTTGCATAGACACGTCGGCACTAAAGCCTACATTTTTTTGTTTACCGTCATATTTAGCGGTATCTTGACGACTGGTCGCAATAATCCCGCCACCGATGTGACCTGTGGCATAATCACCTTTCACCACCGCACCATCAAGCACCAAGTTACCACCGATGTTTTGATAGGTTGTACCACCGACATTGATATGAGAGTTGGCATTGGTGGTGGTTTCGCCATTGCCATAACCTTTTGCCATATTGGCATTGGCAGTAATACCTGCTCCATTTTGCGTGCTGGCATACACCCCAATGCCAAAGCCATTAGATTTATTACTGGTACGGTCATAGCCTGTACTGGATGCGGCTTGGTAAATCACATCACCTTCAACGTTATTATACAAGTCTCCCACTAAGTTGATGTCACTGCCTGTCACAGTAAAGTCACTGTCTTTACCTTTGCCTGCAATGTTTAACACTAAGTTATTGGCATCAATGCTTGATGCCTCATTTTTACCTGATAGGCTATCTTGCACGCTTTTGTTGGATTGACTGCCAAGTGTGGCTTGAATGCGAGTATTGCCTACCCCAGCTAATCCTTCTTTGCTTAACTCACTTTTTTGTAAGCTATCAACAGCACCTTGTACGCCTTTATCTAAGGTACGCAGCTTACTAAAGCCTGCAATACCCGCCATGACTTTCATTTTCTCACTGTTGGTGGTTTCACCCGCTTTCAGTAGACTATTAATGCTTTGAGCCTGATCGATTAAGCTATTAGACACACTCACGGTTAATCCGCTGGTTTTTTGGCTTTGGATATTGTGTGTTTGCGTTGTGGCAGTAGTATTACTCACGTTTGCCGATTTGGCATTAATCACCACCGTGCCATAATTGAGATCATGCACATTGTTCGTGGTTTGGTTTTTGGCATAGACTTTACTGCCAGTTTGCTGATAATGCTCACCTGCCGTGATAATGGTGTTACCATTTTTAGTTCCGACAATGCTACCAGTATGTGACACACTGTCCGTGCTGTTTTGATTTTGGGTTCTTTGTGTGCCAATGGTGAAGCTGGCACCCCCATTGCCAAATAGCCCAGATTTTTTCTCGCCATGACTGCTACTTTGATGTTCAGTGTTAGTCGCTGCATCAATGGTGACGTTTTTTCCACCCTTGATATAGGTGCCTTGCTGACTGATTGCATCGGTTGCCGTTAAATGCACGTTGTTTTTGGCATCAATGATGACACGGTTACCATTAATACTGCCTTTGATGGCTAAATCATTGTTATAACTGTAGTTGTCTTGGTTGGTTTTCTTACTTAACCAGTTTCTTTGGGTGGAGCGACTAGCAGTTTCTACGTTATTGGTTTCTCGACCTTCTTTAAAGCTGATATCCCCATTGTCCGCTTTAAGATAGGTTGTCCCATCTTCACTGTGAATGGTCGCTGCCGTACCAGTAATGTTGCCGTTTTTTGAGCGGATGATGGTGTCACCTTTATACCACCACACTGCCAACATCTTCAGTATGCCCAGCTTTGATATAGTTGTTGTTATCATGAATGGCGTTGGTTTGATAACCAGTGTTGACGGCATTAAAGGCGATATTGCCACTGCTAATCAGTTGGGTGCTACCACCATGGTTAATCAGCTGACTGGCATTGAAGCTCGTGTTACCTGCCACATCAATGGCTAACGTGGTCAGTGGGTTGCCTTCATTATCCACTTGACCTTTTAAGCCATCTCCCACGTAGATGCTGGCAATTTGGTCAAGCCCAGTACGCCAAGTATTACTTTTGTTTTTTGAGCTTTCTGTGTGATATGTCGTTGAGGTGTTGTTTAAATTACCGCCCACACTCATTGACATAGCACTGTTAGCTTTGATGGTACCACCAATGTTGTTGGTGTCTTTTTTACTATTGATTTGGATAAAGTTACCTTGAATGACACCGCCAGCATTGTTATTGACATTGTTGGCACTCACACGCAAGGCATGATGTCCCACAATGTTACCTGAATTGCTTAAATCCCCTGTGAGTTGTAGGTCAGTGTTGTAACCCGCTACTAAACTGCCATCCCCTTTGATGTCACCAACATTGGAGCGTACATAGACTTTAGGGACGAGGGCTTTTTGGGTTTGTCCATTAGGTAATGTCATGTCTTGTTCAACCAGCCAGACAATATCGGTGGTGAGCTGTGCCACCTGAGAAGCGGTCAGGGCAATACCTGGGCGTAGGTTTAACGCATTGGCACTGGTAATCCCATTGTCCATCAAGGCTTGGTACATGGCATCGTCACTGCGGTAGTCACCTAAGAAGCGTTTACCAGTGAGCACCATGATTTGATCACGAATCATGTGTTGTTCATAGTAGCCATCTCCCAGGCGTTTGTGCATATTGTCCTGATTGAGCCCCAAGCGTTTCATCATGTAGTCGGATGATAACCAGTTTTTATAACCGGCAAACGCAGGGTCAGTGACGATTAGATAGCCGTTGGGGTTGTTGGGGTCGATTTTGTAGAGAGCACTGTTGGGTAAGCTGACAGCGGTACCGGTGCGAATTTCTTGAGCTTTTTGGGTATTGATGCTTTGGTTTAGTTGGTTGATAAGGTCACTTAAGGTGGCGATATCAACTTTTTGTCCTCCTTGTTGGGCAACCACTAAGTCAGCTAGCTGTTTTTGTTGCTCAGCGGTTAGGTTGACTGGGTTGGTTTTAGTGAAGTCCTGTAAGGCTTTGATGGCGTCTTGGACCCTAGCAAGGCTTGCACGGTCAACTTGTGTGCCGTTATTGGCTGTTTTGACGACTGTTAGGAGCGTTTGTAAATTGCCAATCGCTTGGTTGACAGCTGCCACTTGTTTGGTATCAATTTGAGCTTGATTGGCTTGATTTTGATTGGCAACTGTGACCGCGGTGACATACACGCCACTAACTGGATTATTAATGTTGAGAATTTTTAAATCATAAGGAGTACCTGTTGTTTTAGGATTCAGCGGTTGAGCCATATCTAATGGGGTTGAATTAGTATTTGTACCCCATTTTCCTTTGTAACACCAATTCCCTATACTCCTCCGACAGGTTTCATAAGGGCTATAATGGGTACCATTAAAATTCTCGTAACTGTATTTGGGAGTGATAGTTGTGGCTTCAGCATCCACATTGCCTGCTTGACCATTTACTTTAATGGTACCGCCAGCAATAATTTGGCTTTTATTGGTGTTAAATTTACCCAAGTCAAATACCATGTTACTACCCGAAACAATTCGACTCGGGTCACTAGTCACGGTGTCTTGCCCACTTAATAGCTCTGTATATTTGTAGCCATAATAATTATCATATAGCTCACCCGTTTTTAGAATTTTTAATCTATGGCGTCCGTCATTGTTATCTTCAGACGTAATTTCAACTACTTTTTCATTATAAATTGGATTACTACCATCACCTGAAATGCTATACTCAACTATCGGATTATTTTCAAGGACCTTTAACGCTGTTTTAAAATCCGCATTGATATTATTGAGTGTTTCAGTGGCAATCTGCATCGCACCCAATGACTCAATGGTTGCCCCACGGTTGGTCACGGTGGTGGCTTTGCCAGTGGCATGATTCTCGCTGTCTAAATCACCCCCAATGTGCAACTCACCATTACTTAAAATCTGAGCTTGACCATTAAAATCACTGTTAAATTTACCACGACGTGCCGTATTTGGGTTATTGTTTAAGGTTTTTACCCCAATGTCCAAGCGTTCACGAGCGGCAATTACTGGGGCAGAATTAAGCGTATTGCCTGGGGTGTTATTAAGCGTATCGGCTTTAATCGCTAAATGCGTGCCATAGATACGACCCTCACTTAAATTATTCACCGCATTGCCAGCAGTAATCAAGGTGTCATTACCATTAATTAACCCATGATTGTTGATATCACCAGTGGCGTTTAATAACGTGGAGGCATTACTGACTAATTCACCGGTTTGGGTGTTGTTAATGTCTTTGGCATTGACCGTCAGTTGTTTGTCAGCAGATAACGTACCGTCATTATTTACATTGCCTTGAGTGGTGATGGTTAATTCATTGGCGAGTAATTTATCACCTTTGGCATTGGTATAGTCAACCATTTGGTTAAGTGTCAGGCGATTGCCGCTGATTTCGCCGCCGTTGCTGATAGAACTAGCACTCAAGCTCGTCTCATTAGCTCGAATCACACCGCCAGCATTGGTAATGTTGCCCGTACTGCCTTGAGTGGTAATGGTTTTGGCTTCAATATGTCCGTTAGTGTTAGTTAGGCTTTGTCCCATCGCAACCTGGATGCCTTGATTGGCTAATAGTTGCCCTTGGATGTTATTCAAGGTTTGGGCATGAATCACTAAGTCATTACCTGCCACAATACCTTGATTGAGACTAACTTTGGTTAAATCTTGTTTGGTGTTTTGGTTATCAATACTATTGACGTTTAAAGTCATATTCTTAGTGGCACTGATAAGGCTACCGACTCCCGTGTTGGCTAAACCATTGGCGGTAATCGTGGTACTATCGCCCCACAGTTTACCGCTTTGGTTGTTGAGTGTGGCACTGGTGCCTGTGATGATTAACTGCTGATTACTGCCTATCACTCCTTGTTGATTGTTAATCTCATTGCCTGTGCTGGTGAGCGATAAGGCATCAGTAGCATTGATTAGACCTGATTGGTTGGAGATATCGCTTGCTTGCAATACGGCTTTGCCGTTGGCTAAAATCCCCCGACCTTCGCCTTGGGTGTTTTGGTTATCTAGCAAACCAGTCGTGGTTAAGGTTAGTTGACCATCTTTATCCGCTTGTTGGATACTGCCACCTTGGTTATTTAGGCTTTGAGCAGCTATAGTCACATTATTACCAATGACTTGACCAGCATGGTTGTCCATGACGCCTTGCGTGCTTGAGTTGATATTGGTTTGCGTGCTGATCACACCTTGGTTAGTTAAGGTTTGTTGGGTTAAGTTGATATCTTTGCCCGCTTGAATATTACCGCTCGCTTGGTTAGTCAGTTTTTGGCTGCTTGCGGTAATGGCATCTTGGCTGCTGATGGTAGCATTATTGTTTAAGGTGTCACCGCCGATGTTTAATGCTTGATTGCTATAAATTAAACCAGCATTGGTATTATTGAGGGTGTCTGCGTGGATATCAGCGGTGGTATTGGCTAATAGCTGAGCTTTCGTATCATTATTTAAGGTTCGTGCATTGACGTACAATGCTTGAGCACTTTGGAGTACAGCTTTTTCACCGCTGTTGGCTAGAATGCCAGCGTTTACGGTTAAATCACCTGTGCTGGCAATGACCTGACCTTGGTTATTATTTAAACTGCCTGCGGTGACGGAAAGTTGATCGGCTTGTATACCCCCAATATCATTGTTAAGCGTACCAGACACCGTGGCAGTTAGTTTGCCATTGGATAGCAGTTTGCCCGTTTGGCTATTATCAAGATTTTGGGCAATTAGCGTCGCTGTGCCAGTCCCGGCATGAATGACTTCGCCACCTTGGTTCTGGATATCGCCCGTTGCCATTAAGCTAAGATTGGTGGCATTGCCGCCTAAGTGACCTTGCTGATTGTCAATGGTACCCGTGGTTAATACAAAGTCTTGAGTGCCTGTTTGCTCAAGGGTGCCTCGTTGGTTGGACAGTGATTGCACTTTAAGTTGGTAACTATCGGCTTGCGTTATAGCGGCATTGTGGTTAAGGGCGTTGGCGGTGAAACTGGCTTGTTGGCTAACTTTGTTTTGTGATTGACTTAAATCGATATTACCCAAGGTGTTTAATGACAGATTAACCACTTGATTACGACTGCCGTGGTAGTCGAGTGCTGAACCCGTGACTGTCATACCCCCACTGGCAACATTGTTACCTTGGTTATGCTGTACACCAGTACTGGTGATGGTCAAGTGTTGTGGGGTGGTTGATAAGCTATTATCAGGGCTTAATCCTGCCACCAATCGACTACTTTGGGCTTGATTAAGTTCACCGGTTTGAATTGCTAAACGACCTTGGGCGGCAATCGTTGCTGTGTTGCTCAAATTAGTTTGGTTGTTGATATGCGTATTGGCTAAACTTGAAATGCTGCCACGATTGTTCAAGATTTGACTGTTAAGGTTTAAGTCCCCACGACTGGTTAGCTGAGCTGAGTTGGTGACCGCTTGAGCCGTTAGGACCAAGCTGCCATTATCACTGTAAATAACCCCGTTACCGGTATTGTTTAAATCACCCTTGAGGTTAAGTTGATTGGCTTTTACGGTTCCTGTGGTATTGCTAGCAACCACTTGACCGTCGGTATTGATTAGGGTATGTGCACTAACGGTTAAGCCATCCCCTTGAATTTGTCCTTGGCTATTATCAATATCGCCAGCAATCTGCCAGGTTTGATCGGCTAGGCTTAAGATATTGCCCTTGTCGCTGTTATTTACATTATTTGCGGTTAAACTTAACTGACCATTACCTGCATGTTCAATACGACCCGCTTTATTTTTTAACGTTGGGGTATTGATTATGAAGTTTTGGCTATTGGTGGCAATCTGACCTTGTTGGTTGCTAATACCGCCAGCGAAATTAAAGGTTAAGTCAGCAGTACCACTTTGTCTAATTGAGCCGCGTTGGTTATTTAGCTGGTTGCCTGTTAGTTGCAGGGTTTGACCACTTAGTGTACCGTCTTGGTTATTTAGCGTGCCTTTAGCAACCAGCGTCAACTGATGGATGGCGGTAAGGCTTGCCCCTTTCGTTGATAAATCCCCTTGGCTTGCCATCTCAATATCCGCTGCTTGGGTTTTGCTGCCATTTAAGTCAGTTGGATTGCCTTGTAAGCTAGCTTTGCCGGTCGCAATATGGGTACCACTACTGGTGAGTATACCCACTGCATTCATGGTTAGGTTGGCTGGGGTGGTGCTTAAATTGCCTTGGGTGTCAATGCCTGCGGCTAATATGCCGGTGTTGTTGACGGTTTGGGCGTGAATATTGGTGTTGCCTTGAGCGGCGATTAAACCCGTAGCCGTGTTGGTCAGACTGCCCATGGTAAGCGTATTACCTGTGGTGCCATACAGTTGCCCACTGTTGGTAAGTGTCTGGCTGGTGGTGCTGAGTTTACCACCTGCTACCACACTGCCTTTGTCATTTTTGATATCGGTCGCATGTAAGCTCGCATCACCTTGAGCCATGATATGACCATTTTGGTTGGTCAGGTTGCCTTGGCTATCAAGGTTTAAATTGCCCTCCGCTTGAATCGTGCCTTGGCTGTTGTAAACTTGGGTAGCCGTGATGGTGGCTTGTTTGCCTTGAATACTGCCTTGTTGATTGTTTAATTCACTTGTGCTAAGGCTAATATCGCCTAGGGTGGCTAAGACACCTTGTTGGTTGTTAATTTGCGGGGCGGTGAGGCTAATCCCTTGTTTGGCAACAATTTGCCCTTGTTGGTTGTTAAAACGGGTTAACTGCCAATCGAGTTTGTCAAGTTGGATACGACTGTTGATGTTGTCAATTGCTTGGGTGTTTAATCCATTAACCACAATACTACCTTGGCGTTGATTGGTAACGCTTGGGCTGGTCACTGTCATGGCACCATTGGCAGTGATGACGGCATTATTGCCTTGGTTGACTAAATTGTCCGCTTGGATATTGCCATCGGCGGTTATGGGTGCAAGCACCGGTTGATGGCTGTCCGTTGTCGGTGTGGTAGCGGTTGAGTTTGCCACTTGCTTGGTTGATCCAGTTTGTGCGGTTGATGGGGCAGTGGCTAGGGTTGGGGTAGTCGTCGCTGGGTGCTTGTCGTATAGGCTTTGACCAATGACGGCGTTGTCTTGGTTGGTTAAGTGTTGACTGGTCACATCAAGTTTACCACTGCCGGTTTGTTCAATACGGCCTTGGTTGGCCAGGCTTGGGGTTTTTATATTGACTTGTCCGGCACTGATGAGCCCTGTGTTAGTGATTTGGCTTTGAGTAGTGGCATCGGTTTGGCCATGACTGCTAATGACGCCGCTGTTTTTAAGGGTTGGGCTGTCCAGTTTGACACTATCGGTGCTGCTGCTAACGGTGCCTTGGTTGTCAATACTACCGGTGTGTTTTAGATTTACCCCTTGTTTGGCGTTCATGGAGCCGGTGTTAATGAGGTTACCTTGGTTGTCTAGCGTGAGTGTGCTACTACTGCTGATGTCACCAGCATTGGTCACCCCCATACCTTTGTCGGTACCAATCAGACGAATTCTGCCAGCATACATGCCGCCTAGGCTTGAGATGTCTAAAGCCACGCCCGTGCTTTGATTGACACCGTTGTGACTAATTTTAGTGGTGGCTGGATTGGTTTCATAGCTAACCGTGTTGTTACCCGTAATGACATCAAGCTGTTTGCTGTAAACTTTAGCGTTAAGGGCAGTGGCTTGGCTAATCAGCTGGGTATAGTCGCTTTGGCTATCATCTAAGCCTTTGCCTTCAACGGTCATCTTACCGCTACCTATTTGAAATCCGGTTAAAGTGTCGTTGTTAAAGGTGGGTTTACCGGTGGTGAGCGTGGTACGAGCAGCGTTGATAAAACCACAGCCTGAGCAGGTGATACCCGCGGGATTGGCAATCACCAGTTCGGCTTTACTACCCGTAATTTCGGTGTAGCCAGCTAACTGGCTTGGATTACTAGAATTGACTTGGTTTAAGATGAGTTTGGCTTCACCTTTGGCAAGCCATGGGTTACCCTCTACCCAACCCGCAGTTTGGGTTTGTACATTGGTACGGCTGTTGTTAATAATAGCCCCATGCCTACCGATATCAAATTGACTAAAGGTGTTTTTAGAAACCCTTGGCTATTTGGGCTTTGAATGTTAATTTGGGCTAAGCCATTGGCAGTGTTTAACACCGTGGCTTGCTCATTTTTAGGAGCACCCTTATCTGCAATGATTTGGGTCTGTATCTCAGCATAGGCAACGTTTGCTACTCCTATGCTGACAAGGACAGCAGCAGTGAGACTAACCCATTTGCTATAGCAGTAGTACACGACCTCATTGCTTCCATCTAGTTGGCTGTCAGCTAAAACTACCTTGTTACTATTCGCACCTTGACTACCGGCTTTGCCTTGTGCCACAGTTTTTTCTGAGACAACAACTAATCGACCTAGGTGTTTGTTAAAGATAACACGATACAGACGGCTGTTCATATGGGGTTTCCTAATTTTTATCGGTATTTTAACCCCTATCCGTGTTTTTGTATAGTTTTTTAATAAATTAATAGGGTCTGCTATCGTTAAATTTAAGTTTAGTCTTTGATAAGCCATTCAAAAATTTTTTAATTTGGTTGATGTGATTGTAAACTTTACTAAACACTAAAAAATTAAGTTTTTTTACAATTAAAATTTATATTTATATGATAAATAGTCCAAAAATTCAAAAAATTAAAAATAAATTATCAAAAAATTTGTTTTATTGTTTTATAGCACTTTTTTATTGAGATTTTTTTATTATTTATCATGGGTTTATATGGTGGATTGTTTTTATTTAAAGGGGTTTGGTTACCAATATAAAGGGGTTTGGTTACCAATATAAAGTTAATTTTTATTTTTACTTTTAAAAGTAATTATAATATAATTACTTTTTTATTATTGGATATTTTTATGGGAAATCTAATTTGTAAGATATCCTAGCGTTATTTACAGTATTTAGGATAAAATACTGCAAATGAACATACATAAAAACACCAGACTGCTACCGTTTGAAAGAGAAGCTATTTGGATAGCCTATCATCAAAACAAACAAAGCGTAACATCACTTGCTGAAGAATACAAAGTATCAAGACCAACAATCTACAAGGTATTGAAACTTGCCAGAGTGAAGTTACTAAAACCACAAACCAGTGTCAATAATCGCTTTAAACAAGCGAAATTTGGCATTAAACGCTTAGCTAAAGTTGAAAAGAGTATACAAGACAAACTCAAAAAACAAGCCAAGCGTTATAATAAATCCTATCCTGGTGAGATGGTACACGTAGATACAAAACGCCTACCACTGCTCAAAGGACAAAATAGCAACAGCCCTAGAGAATATCTGTTTGTTGCCATTGATGATTATTCTCGTGAACTGTATGCTTGTATTATGCCAGACAAAACAGCTTTTAGTGCGGCTAAGTTTCTGACAGAACAAGTTATTAAACCTTGCCCTTATACGATTGAGGTGATTTATTCTGACAATGGCACAGAATATAAAGGCACAAAAGACCATGAATTTGTCAAAGCCTGTTATAATAACAACATCAATCAGAAATTCACCAAAGTTGCCAAACCACAAACCAATGGTAAAGCAGAACGAGTAATACGTACGCTCATGGAAATGTGGCATGAACAATGTGAATTTACAGGTAGTGAACATAGAAAGCAAGAATTAACAAGATTTCTTAATTTCTATAATACCGTTAAACCCCATTCATCTTTAACTAAAAAAGATGATATTACTGGCAAAACTCAAACCTTTACTCCTTATGAGTGGTTGGAGTTTTATTTTAAACAAAGTGTAAATAACGCTTGAGGTTCTTACATCTAATTGTTAAAGATAATGCGTTAATTGAAGCAAGTCATAAACTTGGTGAAGTAGGACAACGTCTTATATTGCTTGCAATATTAAAAGCTAGAGAATTCTGCGATAATATTGAGCAATTAAAAGATAAAGAATTAATTATTCATGCCAATGATTATATTAATGCTTTTAATGTAGAAAGACAAAGTGCATATAAGGCTTTAAAACAAGCTGTACTTGGTTTATATAGAGCTGAATGGGGATATAGATATATTAACAATAGGGGTAATTTGGCGGTACGTTACGAACGTTTCACCCAATCTGCCGAATATGTAGAAAATGAAGCCACCGTTAAATTTATGTTTGCTAACGCCATTATTCCGATGTTGGTGGAGCTTGAAAGGGCTTTTACAACTTATGAAATAGAACAAGTGGCAAAATTGCAAAGTCGTTATTCTATGCGATTGTATGAATGTTTAATACGTTTTAAAACCACAAAAATATTAAAAATTAGTTTAGAAGAATTACGTTTTAGATTGGGGTTATTAAGTCATGAATATATTCGTATGAGTGATTTTAAAAAAGATGTATTGAACTTAGCGGTTAAGCAAATCAACGAACACACCGATATTGACGTAAAATACGAACAACAAAAACAAGGGCGGAAAATTGTTGGTTTTACCTTTAGTTTTAAGCAGAAAAAGGATAAATAAAAACCTACCGATGATAATAGTAAACAAAATTCTATGATTAAAATGACTGACAAACAGCGTTTAATGTTTGCTAAAAAACTGGCGAGTTTGCCAGAGTTAGGCAGTTATGCCCCTATCGGAGCTAGTACTGATGATTTTGCAAACAAAATCGCTGATGAACTGCTAGACCCTACCAAATCTGAGTTTTATTTGCCTTTTTTGGGTAGGGTGGGGGTTAATTTGGGGGCGATTTACTAGTACCAATACAAAGAATTTTGCCGTTAAGCTGATGTTTTAACTACTTTATGTTCTGGTTGTTTTTCCAGTTTTGTAAAGTGGTCTTGCTGATTTTGTATTCACTTGCTAGCTTTCGATAGGATATGCCCGATTCGAGTTTCGCTAGTATCATTTGTCGGTAGTCAGTTGAGTATGCCATATATTTTATTGTACCAGTTTTATTTTTCTTTTACTATAGTATAAATTTGCAGCTAGCTCCCTATTTAGAGTTTCAGCGTCTACCAAACTTTCATATAGCTTGATAAGAAAATATTCCAATTTCCAATATTTATCCATATCCCAAATGTGTTTCTTTTCTAAAGAATAATTAAAAGACTCTTCATTCCAAAATATTTCATTACACTCATTATAATGATTAGCAATCATCTTTAATCACCTATCCTTTTCAAATTAGCATCGTATGTACCATCACGAGTTTCTTTTTTATTAATATTTTTTCTTGAATTAGTTTTTTCCATACACCACCATGATTCATTCTTTTTGTAATTCTTCAGGGAGACTCATAATTACCTTTTTAACAGTTCCTTTTTTTAATTTTATCTCTCGAAAAGTTTTACCATTATCCTCACTATAAAATAACCTTTCCATATCATTAGCATAACCCAAATACAATACAAGACACCCATATTCTTCATAACCTTGAAAACAATCTCCAATATCAGCAAGGTCGATTTTAATAACATCTGGAATCTCACCATAGCCTAATTGTTTATCGGTTATATTTTTCAATCCCAATTCTCCATTAGTTACTCCACCAGGATAATATGGATTATTAAAAGCTTTTTTCATGTTATGAAAAATAGCGTTTAGTGTATTGTCAAACCTTTCCTTCTTTGGAAAAAATTCTCCATCAATTAAAATTTTACATATCCCATAATAAAAACTATTGTCTTCTGAAGTTGATATTACTTCCCATAAGATACCAAATTCCAAATTATCATCTATAATTAGCATTAATTTAACCTCTTATTATTATTTTGTTCAGGAAAAGCTTTTTTAAGTTGGCTTTTTACATCATCTGTTGGTTTTAAAGGAGCCTTAGTATCGGCAGTACTACCTGCCCAATGCCAAGTGCCATTATTCGCATCAGTTTTAAAAAGATATTTTTATATAACGAACAAATTTTTATATAGTTCTCTTATATCCTCATAACTACATTGCCATTCTGAATATTTATCTCCATTGGCAGAAAAAATTTCTCTCTCTATGTTTAATGATAATATTTTCTGAATGTCTATTTCATTGTTACTTATATTCAAATAATCTTCTTTAAAAAAAATTTTTTCTTGAATATAAAAGTTATTGTGATTTAAATATATCATCCATGCTCTTAAAAATTCTATGTCCTTAATATCTTGAATATATGTAGGAAGTATTGCTGATTTATTTAAGGTTAATAAAAAATCTAACTGAATTAGCCAGATATCTTTATATTCTTCCAAACTCAAGAATTCGGTTGATATAAAAAAATCTTCGTTTAATTCACCTAAATTGAATTCAACAAAGTATCCAACTTCATTAAATTGGATACCTTCTTTTAAAATTTTTATATAATTTTTCATAACTATTTCTTAACATAATTAAGGTTTGTATCGAAAGTTCCTAATCTGTTGCCTTTAGCATCGAATTTTTTCCAACCATTAGTTACATTGTGCTTATCAATATCAAGTGTGATGTAATCCTTGGTTTTAGGATTATAAAATACTGTTTGCCCATGCGAATTGAAATGAGATTTATTCGCTGGAATCTCACGAGTATATCCTAATTCTTTTGCTTTTTGAGCTGGCACAAAGAAATCTTGAACCTGAGGATTTGTAGGCAGAGGTTTTGATGGAGGGTAAGCTTTTGGATTATAATATCGCCCATCTGAACCTTTATATGCAGTAACACGATTTCCATTTTTATCATTAAACGAATATAATGGTCGCCCGTCAGGAGTAGTTTTTCCAGTATTATAAGCATCTGAAGGTAGACTTTCCCAACAATTATTATGAACCCAAACACCTTCGACCTTATAATTACCCGCAATAAAGTAAGTATGGTCATTATCAACCGTCAGATTATAAGCAGATAATGGTTCATCTTTTACCTCCACATGCTGTACTACTTGCCATTTACCATCTTGTGATAAAAGCTCATATCCCGCTTTAAGATTACTCGCATCTACCCATTGAGCATTTTTAATATCACCTTGATAATTATGACCCTCTGATGATGGCGGTAGAGTTGAATTGTCTTCATTGGTGATACGAGTAAAAAATGGATGAATTTTATTGGAAACAATAGCTTGCGAGTTACCATTCTTATCTTTAATAGTTATATAAACTGTTTGTTGATAAGAATTATTATATTGATTCAAAACTTTTTGATAAGAAACTTCACCTGTAAATTCATTCTTCGCTAAAACCATATCGCCAATTTTAATATCGGCAATCGGTTTATAACCATTTTGAGTTTCTACAATCATGTCGCCACGGAAGGAGCATAAGCCTTTGGCGGGTTTTTGCTGAACAGCAGGTTTCGCCTTACTTACCGTACCTAATCTACCAGTTCCACCACCCCAAAGCTCTGCATTCATTAAATCTGCAATAGCATCCATAGTTCTATTTTCAGCTCGAGCAACATTACCTATACCACGAGTAATAGTGTTACTAAAAGCAAAGTCATTACTCATTGTTACATTTGCTCTAAGATTACCACCTCCTAGAGATTCAATTCTTGTATAATCGCTTGCAAAAGGTGATGTTTTATTTTCAGGAAACCCTGCATAAAAATTAGCAATTTCAGCTTTACATTGAGCATTATTAAATCTGGTTATACAAACGTTTTGAAGCCTCGCATCTTGTTGCTTACTTAAATTCTGATAGTAAGCATTTATACCCTGCTTACAATAATTATCATTTCCACAAGCTTTAAGCTGATCTCCCCATTTTTGTAACTGGACGTGATTTAAATAATTGTTCTCCGTCTGATTAACATTATTAGCAACACCACTTATCTCACCTGTAGTCCCACCAATACCAGCCGATAATCCAACTAAAACAGCTTTTCTAGTCTCATCATCATAGCCTTGATTTTTCAAATACTCATCAACTTTTGGTATCACAAATGCTGTACCACCACCAGCCACAGCCCCTTTAATAGAGCCTGTGCCTAACGCACTAACTGCGGTATGAAGTGCCACACGATAAACACCACCCTCACCCCATTTTTCGGCTTCTTCAGTATTTCCTACATGAATAAGCTCAAGTTGTTTTTGTCCTGCATAATCTCCGACCATTTTCGGAGCTTCCTGCCCAAACGCTTGCGTAATCTGAGTTTGATTGTTAAGTTCAGCATTTAACTGTTCTGCATTAAACGTATTTCTTAACGGCTCATTGAGTATGTCTACAGTCTTATTCGTCACCTGCGACTGCCCTGCCATCCCTGTCACCGCCCCATACGTGGTACTGGTATCACTATCCCCCACCTTACCATAACCAATACCGCTGATAGACGGCGAAGCTAACCCTGTTTTGTTGGCATTTAACCCTGCACTGATACCGCCACTTATCGATTGACCGTGATAATGAATGTGGTTTTGTATATCACCGACTTCTAACCCACCTTTAAACTGAGTCTGATTCGCTTCAGGGGTGGCAGTGGTAAAATATGCCCCATTAAAAGAGCTTTTACCATCAACCACCATATCAGAAGATTGGTACTGTAGCCCTGTCTGCTCAGTCACTTGGGCTAAGTCCATGGAGAGATTGGATTTACCGCCATTGATACTCACATTTTGTGGGATGCCTTGCATAGACACGTCGGCACTAAAGCCTACATTTTTTTGTTTACCGTCATATTTAGCGGTATCTTGACGACTGGTCGCAATAATCCCGCCACCGATGTGACCTGTGGCATAATCACCTTTCACCACCGCACCATCAAGCACCAAGTTACCACCGATGTTTTGATAGGTTGTACCACCGACATTGATATGAGAGTTGGCATTGGTGGTGGTTTCGCCATTGCCATAACCTTTTGCCATATTGGCATTGGCAGTAATACCTGCTCCATTTTGCGTGCTGGCATACACCCCAATGCCAAAGCCATTAGATTTATTACTGGTACGGTCATAGCCTGTACTGGATGCGGCTTGGTAAATCACATCACCTTCAACGTTATTATACAAGTCTCCCACTAAGTTGATGTCACTGCCTGTCACAGTAAAGTCACTGTCTTTACCTTTGCCTGCAATGTTTAACACTAAGTTATTGGCATCAATGCTTGATGCCTCATTTTTACCTGATAGGCTATCTTGCACGCTTTTGTTGGATTGACTGCCAAGTGTGGCTTGAATGCGAGTATTGCCTACCCCAGCTAATCCTTCTTTGCTTAACTCACTTTTTTGTAAGCTATCAACAGCACCTTGTACGCCTTTATCTAAGGTACGCAGCTTACTAAAGCCTGCAATACCCGCCATGACTTTCATTTTCTCACTGTTGGTGGTTTCACCCGCTTTCAGTAGACTATTAATGCTTTGAGCCTGATCGATTAAGCTATTAGACACACTCACGGTTAATCCGCTGGTTTTTTGGCTTTGGATATTGTGTGTTTGCGTTGTGGCAGTAGTATTACTCACGTTTGCCGATTTGGCATTAATCACCACCGTGCCATAATTGAGATCATGCACATTGTTCGTGGTTTGGTTTTTGGCATAGACTTTACTGCCAGTTTGCTGATAATGCTCACCTGCCGTGATAATGGTGTTACCATTTTTAGTTCCGACAATGCTACCAGTATGTGACACACTGTCCGTGCTGTTTTGATTTTGGGTTCTTTGTGTGCCAATGGTGAAGCTGGCACCCCCATTGCCAAATAGCCCAGATTTTTTCTCGCCATGACTGCTACTTTGATGTTCAGTGTTAGTCGCGCATCAATGGTGACGTTTTTTCCACCCTTGATATAGGTGCCTTGCTGACTGATTGCATCGGTTGCCGTTAAATGCACGTTGTTTTTGGCATCAATGATGACACGGTTACCATTAATACTGCCTTTGATGGCTAAATCATTGTTATAACTGTAGTTGTCTTGGTTGGTTTTCTTACTTAACCAGTTTCTTTGGGTGGAGCGACTAGCAGTTTCTACGTTATTGGTTTCTCGACCTTCTTTAAAGCTGATATCCCCATTGTCCGCTTTAAGATAGGTTGTCCCATCTTCACTGTGAATGGTCGCTGCCGTACCAGTAATGTTGCCGTTTTTTGAGCGGATGATGGTGTCACCTTTACTACCACCACACTGCCAACATCTTCAGTATGCCCAGCTTTGATATAGTTGTTGTTATCATGAATGGCGTTGGTTTGATAACCAGTGTTGACGGCATTAAAGGCGATATTGCCACTGCTAATCAGTTGGGTGCTACCACCATGGTTAATCAGCTGACTGGCATTGAAGCTCGTGTTACCTGCCACATCAATGGCTAACGTGGTCAGTGGGTTGCCTTCATTATCCACTTGACCTTTTAAGCCATCTCCCACGTAGATGCTGGCAATTTGGTCAAGCCCAGTACGCCAAGTATTACTTTTGTTTTTTGAGCTTTCTGTGTGATATGTCGTTGAGGTGTTGTTTAAATTACCGCCCACACTCATTGACATAGCACTGTTAGCTTTGATGGTACCACCAATGTTGTTGGTGTCTTTTTTACTATTGATTTGGATAAAGTTACCTTGAATGACACCGCCAGCATTGTTATTGACATTGTTGGCACTCACACGCAAGGCATGATGTCCCACAATGTTACCTGAATTGCTTAAATCCCCTGTGAGTTGTAGGTCAGTGTTGTAACCCGCTACTAAACTGCCATCCCCTTTGATGTCACCAACATTGGAGCGTACATAGACTTTAGGGACGAGGGCTTTTTGGGTTTGTCCATTAGGTAATGTCATGTCTTGTTCAACCAGCCAGACAATATCGGTGGTGAGCTGTGCCACCTGAGAAGCGGTCAGGGCAATACCTGGGCGTAGGTTTAACGCATTGGCACTGGTAATCCCATTGTCCATCAAGGCTTGGTACATGGCATCGTCACTGCGGTAGTCACCTAAGAAGCGTTTACCAGTGAGCACCATGATTTGATCACGAATCATGTGTTGTTCATAGTAGCCATCTCCCAGGCGTTTGTGCATATTGTCCTGATTGAGCCCCAAGCGTTTCATCATGTAGTCGGATGATAACCAGTTTTTATAACCGGCAAACGCAGGGTCAGTGACGATTAGATAGCCGTTGGGGTTGTTGGGGTCGATTTTGTAGAGAGCACTGTTGGGTAAGCTGACAGCGGCCCCTTGGGTGCGAATTTCTTGAGCTTTTTGGGTATTGATGCTTTGGTTTAGTTGGTTGATAAGGTCACTTAAGGTGGCGATATCAACTTTTTGTCCTCCTTGTTGGGCAACCACTAAGTCAGCTAGCTGTTTTTGTTGCTCAGCGGTTAGGTTGACTGGGTTGGTTTTAGTGAAGTCCTGTAAGGCTTTGATGGCGTCTTGGACCCTAGCAAGGCTTGCACGGTCAACTTGTGTGCCGTTATTGGCTGTTTTGACGACTGTTAGGAGCGTTTGTAAATTGCCAATCGCTTGGTTGACAGCTGCCACTTGTTTGGTATCAATTTGAGCTTGATTGGCTTGATTTTGATTGGCAACTGTGACCGCGGTGACATACACGCCACTAACTGGATTATTAATGTTGAGAATTTTTAAATCATAAGGAGTACCTGTTGTTTTAGGATTCAGCGGTTGAGCCATATCTAATGGGGTTGAATTAGTATTTGTACCCCATTTTCCTTTGTAACACCAATTCCCTATACTCCTCCGACAGGTTTCATAAGGGCTATAATGGGTACCATTAAAATTCTCGTAACTGTATTTGGGAGTGATAGTTGTGGCTTCAGCATCCACATTGCCTGCTTGACCATTTACTTTAATGGTACCGCCAGCAATAATTTGGCTTTTATTGGTGTTAAATTTACCCAAGTCAAATACCATGTTACTACCCGAAACAATTCGACTCGGGTCACTAGTCACGGTGTCTTGCCCACTTAATAGCTCTGTATATTTGTAGCCATAATAATTATCATATAGCTCACCCGTTTTTAGAATTTTTAATCTATGGCGTCCGTCATTGTTATCTTCAGACGTAATTTCAACTACTTTTTCATTATAAATTGGATTACTACCATCACCTGAAATGCTATACTCAACTATCGGATTATTTTCAAGGACCTTTAACGCTGTTTTAAAATCCGCATTGATATTATTGAGTGTTTCAGTGGCAATCTGCATCGCACCCAATGACTCAATGGTTGCCCCACGGTTGGTCACGGTGGTGGCTTTGCCAGTGGCATGATTCTCGCTGTCTAAATCACCCCCAATGTGCAACTCACCATTACTTAAAATCTGAGCTTGACCATTAAAATCACTGTTAAATTTACCACGACGTGCCGTATTTGGGTTATTGTTTAAGGTTTTTACCCCAATGTCCAAGCGTTCACGAGCGGCAATTACTGGGGCAGAATTAAGCGTATTGCCTGGGGTGTTATTAAGCGTATCGGCTTTAATCGCTAAATGCGTGCCATAGATACGACCCTCACTTAAATTATTCACCGCATTGCCAGCAGTAATCAAGGTGTCATTACCATTAATTAACCCATGATTGTTGATATCACCAGTGGCGTTTAATAACGTGGAGGCATTACTGACTAATTCACCGGTTTGGGTGTTGTTAATGTCTTTGGCATTGACCGTCAGTTGTTTGTCAGCAGATAACGTACCGTCATTATTTACATTGCCTTGAGTGGTGATGGTTAATTCATTGGCGAGTAATTTATCACCTTTGGCATTGGTATAGTCAACCATTTGGTTAAGTGTCAGGCGATTGCCGCTGATTTCGCCGCCGTTGCTGATAGAACTAGCACTCAAGCTCGTCTCATTAGCTCGAATCACACCGCCAGCATTGGTAATGTTGCCCGTACTGCCTTGAGTGGTAATGGTTTTGGCTTCAATATGTCCGTTAGTGTTAGTTAGGCTTTGTCCCATCGCAACCTGGATGCCTTGATTGGCTAATAGTTGCCCTTGGATGTTATTCAAGGTTTGGGCATGAATCACTAAGTCATTACCTGCCACAATACCTTGATTGAGACTAACTTTGGTTAAATCTTGTTTGGTGTTTTGGTTATCAATACTATTGACGTTTAAAGTCATATTCTTAGTGGCACTGATAAGGCTACCGACTCCCGTGTTGGCTAAACCATTGGCGGTAATCGTGGTACTATCGCCCCACAGTTTACCGCTTTGGTTGTTGAGTGTGGCACTGGTGCCTGTGATGATTAACTGCTGATTACTGCCTATCACTCCTTGTTGATTGTTAATCTCATTGCCTGTGCTGGTGAGCGATAAGGCATCAGTAGCATTGATTAGACCTGATTGGTTGGAGATATCGCTTGCTTGCAATACGGCTTTGCCGTTGGCTAAAATCCCCCGACCTTCGCCTTGGGTGTTTTGGTTATCTAGCAAACCAGTCGTGGTTAAGGTTAGTTGACCATCTTTATCCGCTTGTTGGATACTGCCACCTTGGTTATTTAGGCTTTGAGCAGCTATAGTCACATTATTACCAATGACTTGACCAGCATGGTTGTCCATGACGCCTTGCGTGCTTGAGTTGATATTGGTTTGCGTGCTGATCACACCTTGGTTAGTTAAGGTTTGTTGGGTTAAGTTGATATCTTTGCCCGCTTGAATATTACCGCTCGCTTGGTTAGTCAGTTTTTGGCTGCTTGCGGTAATGGCATCTTGGCTGCTGATGGTAGCATTATTGTTTAAGGTGTCACCGCCGATGTTTAATGCTTGATTGCTATAAATTAAACCAGCATTGGTATTATTGAGGGTGTCTGCGTGGATATCAGCGGTGGTATTGGCTAATAGCTGAGCTTTCGTATCATTATTTAAGGTTCGTGCATTGACGTACAATGCTTGAGCACTTTGGAGTACAGCTTTTTCACCGCTGTTGGCTAGAATGCCAGCGTTTACGGTTAAATCACCTGTGCTGGCAATGACCTGACCTTGGTTATTATTTAAACTGCCTGCGGTGACGGAAAGTTGATCGGCTTGTATACCCCCAATATCATTGTTAAGCGTACCAGACACCGTGGCAGTTAGTTTGCCATTGGATAGCAGTTTGCCCGTTTGGCTATTATCAAGATTTTGGGCAATTAGCGTCGCTGTGCCAGTCCCGGCATGAATGACTTCGCCACCTTGGTTCTGGATATCGCCCGTTGCCATTAAGCTAAGATTGGTGGCATTGCCGCCTAAGTGACCTTGCTGATTGTCAATGGTACCCGTGGTTAATACAAAGTCTTGAGTGCCTGTTTGCTCAAGGGTGCCTCGTTGGTTGGACAGTGATTGCACTTTAAGTTGGTAACTATCGGCTTGCGTTATAGCGGCATTGTGGTTAAGGGCGTTGGCGGTGAAACTGGCTTGTTGGCTAACTTTGTTTTGTGATTGACTTAAATCGATATTACCCAAGGTGTTTAATGACAGATTAACCACTTGATTACGACTGCCGTGGTAGTCGAGTGCTGAACCCGTGACTGTCATACCCCCACTGGCAACATTGTTACCTTGGTTATGCTGTACACCAGTACTGGTGATGGTCAAGTGTTGTGGGGTGGTTGATAAGCTATTATCAGGGCTTAATCCTGCCACCAATCGACTACTTTGGGCTTGATTAAGTTCACCGGTTTGAATTGCTAAACGACCTTGGGCGGCAATCGTTGCTGTGTTGCTCAAATTAGTTTGGTTGTTGATATGCGTATTGGCTAAACTTGAAATGCTGCCACGATTGTTCAAGATTTGACTGTTAAGGTTTAAGTCCCCACGACTGGTTAGCTGAGCTGAGTTGGTGACCGCTTGAGCCGTTAGGACCAAGCTGCCATTATCACTGTAAATAACCCCGTTACCGGTATTGTTTAAATCACCCTTGAGGTTAAGTTGATTGGCTTTTACGGTTCCTGTGGTATTGCTAGCAACCACTTGACCGTCGGTATTGATTAGGGTATGTGCACTAACGGTTAAGCCATCCCCTTGAATTTGTCCTTGGCTATTATCAATATCGCCAGCAATCTGCCAGGTTTGATCGGCTAGGCTTAAGATATTGCCCTTGTCGCTGTTATTTACATTATTTGCGGTTAAACTTAACTGACCATTACCTGCATGTTCAATACGACCCGCTTTATTTTTTAACGTTGGGGTATTGATTATGAAGTTTTGGCTATTGGTGGCAATCTGACCTTGTTGGTTGCTAATACCGCCAGCGAAATTAAAGGTTAAGTCAGCAGTACCACTTTGTCTAATTGAGCCGCGTTGGTTATTTAGCTGGTTGCCTGTTAGTTGCAGGGTTTGACCACTTAGTGTACCGTCTTGGTTATTTAGCGTGCCTTTAGCAACCAGCGTCAACTGATGGATGGCGGTAAGGCTTGCCCCTTTCGTTGATAAATCCCCTTGGCTTGCCATCTCAATATCCGCTGCTTGGGTTTTGCTGCCATTTAAGTCAGTTGGATTGCCTTGTAAGCTAGCTTTGCCGGTCGCAATATGGGTACCACTACTGGTGAGTATACCCACTGCATTCATGGTTAGGTTGGCTGGGGTGGTGCTTAAATTGCCTTGGGTGTCAATGCCTGCGGCTAATATGCCGGTGTTGTTGACGGTTTGGGCGTGAATATTGGTGTTGCCTTGAGCGGCGATTAAACCCGTAGCCGTGTTGGTCAGACTGCCCATGGTAAGCGTATTACCTGTGGTGCCATACAGTTGCCCACTGTTGGTAAGTGTCTGGCTGGTGGTGCTGAGTTTACCACCTGCTACCACACTGCCTTTGTCATTTTTGATATCGGTCGCATGTAAGCTCGCATCACCTTGAGCCATGATATGACCATTTTGGTTGGTCAGGTTGCCTTGGCTATCAAGGTTTAAATTGCCCTCCGCTTGAATCGTGCCTTGGCTGTTGTAAACTTGGGTAGCCGTGATGGTGGCTTGTTTGCCTTGAATACTGCCTTGTTGATTGTTTAATTCACTTGTGCTAAGGCTAATATCGCCTAGGGTGGCTAAGACACCTTGTTGGTTGTTAATTTGCGGGGCGGTGAGGCTAATCCCTTGTTTGGCAACAATTTGCCCTTGTTGGTTGTTAAAACGGGTTAACTGCCAATCGAGTTTGTCAAGTTGGATACGACTGTTGATGTTGTCAATTGCTTGGGTGTTTAATCCATTAACCACAATACTACCTTGGCGTTGATTGGTAACGCTTGGGCTGGTCACTGTCATGGCACCATTGGCAGTGATGACGGCATTATTGCCTTGGTTGACTAAATTGTCCGCTTGGATATTGCCATCGGCGGTTATGGGTGCAAGCACCGGTTGATGGCTGTCCGTTGTCGGTGTGGTAGCGGTTGAGTTTGCCACTTGCTTGGTTGATCCAGTTTGTGCGGTTGATGGGGCAGTGGCTAGGGTTGGGGTAGTCGTCGCTGGGTGCTTGTCGTATAGGCTTTGACCAATGACGGCGTTGTCTTGGTTGGTTAAGTGTTGACTGGTCACATCAAGTTTACCACTGCCGGTTTGTTCAATACGGCCTTGGTTGGCCAGGCTTGGGGTTTTTATATTGACTTGTCCGGCACTGATGAGCCCTGTGTTAGTGATTTGGCTTTGAGTAGTGGCATCGGTTTGGCCATGACTGCTAATGACGCCGCTGTTTTTAAGGGTTGGGCTGTCCAGTTTGACACTATCGGTGCTGCTGCTAACGGTGCCTTGGTTGTCAATACTACCGGTGTGTTTTAGATTTACCCCTTGTTTGGCGTTCATGGAGCCGGTGTTAATGAGGTTACCTTGGTTGTCTAGCGTGAGTGTGCTACTACTGCTGATGTCACCAGCATTGGTCACCCCCATACCTTTGTCGGTACCAATCAGACGAATTCTGCCAGCATACATGCCGCCTAGGCTTGAGATGTCTAAAGCCACGCCCGTGCTTTGATTGACACCGTTGTGACTAATTTTAGTGGTGGCTGGATTGGTTTCATAGCTAACCGTGTTGTTACCCGTAATGACATCAAGCTGTTTGCTGTAAACTTTAGCGTTAAGGGCAGTGGCTTGGCTAATCAGCTGGGTATAGTCGCTTTGGCTATCATCTAAGCCTTTGCCTTCAACGGTCATCTTACCGCTACCTATTTGAAATCCGGTTAAAGTGTCGTTGTTAAAGGTGGGTTTACCGGTGGTGAGCGTGGTACGAGCAGCGTTGATAAAACCACAGCCTGAGCAGGTGATACCCGCGGGATTGGCAATCACCAGTTCGGCTTTACTACCCGTAATTTCGGTGTAGCCAGCTAACTGGCTTGGATTACTAGAATTGACTTGGTTTAAGATGAGTTTGGCTTCACCTTTGGCAAGCCATGGGTTACCCTCTACCCAACCCGCAGTTTGGGTTTGTACATTGGTACGGCTGTTGTTAATAATAGCCCCATGCCCACCGATATCAAATTGACTAAAGGTGTTTTTAGAAACCCTTGGCTATTTGGGCTTTGAATGTTAATTTGGGCTAAGCCATTGGCAGTGTTTAACACCGTGGCTTGCTCATTTTTAGGAGCACCCTTATCTGCAATGATTTGGGTCTGTATCTCAGCATAGGCAACGTTTGCTACTCCTATGCTGACAAGGACAGCGACAGTGAGACTAACCCATTTGCTATAGCAGTAGTACACGACCTCATTGCTTCCATCTAGTTGGCTGTCAGCTAAAACTACCTTGTTACTATTCGCACCTTGACTACCGGCTTTGCCTTGTGCCACAGTTTTTTCTGAGACAACAACTAATCGACCTAGGTGTTTGTTAAAGATAACACGATACAGACGGCTGTTCATATGGGGTTTCCTAATTTTTATCGGTATTTTAACCCCTATCCGTGTTTTTGTATAGTTTTTTTAATAAATTAATAGGGTCTGCTATCGTTAAATTTAAGTTTAGTCTTTGATAAACAGTTGATGGCTTTTTCAATTTATAGTTATTTAAAATAGTAACTGGACAAAAAATAATGATAGAACAATTGGTATGGGTGGAAATAAGTCAAAACAAAAATCAGGTAAACCTAGAAAATCAATGACAAACTCATAGGTTGTGTTGATATATTGTTCTATCTTTTTTAAAATATACATTATTAATAAAAAAAACAAAATTTGACATTTTTGTTTTTTTATTAACTTAATGAACTATACAACAAGTACCTATATGATGATAGTTAATCACCAAGTACAGTAAAATCAAAGGTTTAAAATGAATTTATCCATTCAAAAATCCAATTTAACAACCAGTCAAACCATACTTTCAAAAACCTTGATTGCTATATTTGGTGTATCATTGGGACAAGTCAGCTATGCCCAGACACCTGAACAAATTGCCAATCAACAAGTCCAGTACCAACAACAAAAACAGGCTGAACAACAACAAAAGCTAATCCCTAACACCAATGTTCAGATTGAGCTACCAAATGCTAAAGTTGAACCACCAACACCAAAAATGGATGTACATAATCCTTGTTTTGTCATTTCCAAAATCGCCTATACCACATTGGATAAAACCCATTTATCCATTTTGGGGAACTTTGATTTTGCTTTAACACCATTAACACATGGCAAACAGCGTATTACTGGACAATGTTTAAACATCCATGATATCAATCGTATTGTCAGCGATGTACAAAATCGTATCATTCAACGTGGCTATAGTACCACACGTGTATTGATTGGCAATCAAAATTTAAAAAATGGTACATTACAATTAACCATTATTCCTGGCTTTGTGGATAAAATCAAGGCAGATACAGCAGATAGTCCTTTAGCAATCTATACCAATCCCACAGGGCTACCTGCTAATTTTGCGACTGCATTGCCTATTAAATCTGGTGATTTATTAAATATTCGTGATTTAGAGACAGGGCTAGAAAATCTAAAACGTGTTCCTACTGCCAATGCTGATTTTACGATTAAGCCAAGTAGTTTACAATTTGCAGGCTATAGCGATATTGAGATTAAGTATCATCAGACCAAAAAAGTGCGTTATGGTGTTACCATTGATGATTCTGGTTCAAAATCTACAGGTAAATATCAGGGTGGCTTAACATGTAAGAACCTCAAGCGTTATTTACACTTTGTTTAAAATAAAACTCCAACCACTCATAAGGAGTAAAGGTTTGAGTTTTGCCAGTAATATCATCTTTTTTAGTTAAAGATGAATGGGGTTTAACGGTATTATAGAAATTAAGAAATCTTGTTAATTCTTGCTTTCTATGTTCACTACCTGTAAATTCACATTGTTCATGCCACATTTCCATGAGCGTACGTATTACTCGTTCTGCTTTACCATTGGTTTGTGGTTTGGCAACTTTGGTGAATTTCTGATTGATGTTGTTATTATAACAGGCTTTGACAAATTCATGGTCTTTTGTGCCTTTATATTCTGTGCCATTGTCAGAATAAATCACCTCAATCGTATAAGGGCAAGGTTTAATAACTTGTTCTGTCAGAAACTTAGCCGCACTAAAAGCTGTTTTGTCTGGCATAATACAAGCATACAGTTCACGAGAATAATCATCAATGGCAACAAACAGATATTCTCTAGGGCTGTTGCTATTTTGTCCTTTGAGCAGTGGTAGGCGTTTTGTATCTACGTGTACCATCTCACCAGGATAGGATTTATTATAACGCTTGGCTTGTTTTTTGAGTTTGTCTTGTATACTCTTTTCAACTTTAGCTAAGCGTTTAATGCCAAATTTCGCTTGTTTAAAGCGATTATTGACACTGGTTTGTGGTTTTAGTAACTTCACTCTGGCAAGTTTCAATACCTTGTAGATTGTTGGTCTTGATACTTTGTATTCTTCAGCAAGTGATGTTACGCTTTGTTTGTTTTGATGATAGGCTATCCAAATAGCTTCTCTTTCAAACGGTAGCAGTCTGGTGTTTTTATGTATGTTCATTTGCAGTATTTTATCCTAAATACTGTAAATAACGCTAGGATATCTTACACTTAACAATTAGTATTGATAATCCAACATGGCATAATGATTTATTTTATTTAAGTTATAGCCGTGATTTGGGCAACAAAGTTAATGATAATCAATATGGTGATAAAGGTAGTGAAAATTATTCGTTAGGCTATGTTGTGCCTATCAAAAATGTATTATTTTCTGCCAATGCAAGTCATTACACTTATAAGCAAACAGTCGCAGGAGCAAACCAAGATTATCAATATAGTGGTGAATCAAATAATGCTAATCTTACCGCAAGTTGGTTAGCTTCTCGTGATAACAAAAGCAAAACTTTATTGAATTTTGGTGGGTTTGTTAAGTCGCAAAAGAATTTTATTGATGATACAGAGGTTGATGTTCAACGTAGAAAAGTCGTAGGGTTTAATGCAGGTGTACGACATGAGACACGCTTTGGACAAAAGCAGTTAATCTCTGATTTTAGTATACAACGTGGTACAGGTGCTTTTGGGGCTTTAACACCACCTGAAAGTTTGTTTAATGAAGGAACGGTTCGGACACCAATTTATAAGTTAAATGTAAACTTTATTACACCGATTGCGTTGGGGGATTATCAGTTGGGCTATCAGGCAAGTTTAAAGGGACAATATGCGAATACAGCTCTTGTTCCAAGTGAGAGGTTGGCGATTGGTGGACGTTATACGGTGCGTGGTTTTGATGGTGAGCGGACATTATCAGGGGATATGGGGGCGATTTTTCGTCAAGATTTTAGTTTTCCTATCAAGCAGTCTAATCATAATCTATATTTTGGGTTAGATGCTGGTACAGTGGCGATGCAGAACAAGGAACAGGATAATTTGTTACTGGGTCATACGTTGGTTGGTGGTGCGGTTGGGTTTAAAGGTGAGTTTAAGCCGTTACGGTTAAGTTATGATGTTTTTGCAGGTTATCCGATTAGACAACCTGAGTACTTTGGTAAAAAGGAATGGACTGGTGGGGTAAGTTTGGGGTTAGAGTTTTGAGCGTTTTTTGTTGAGTTTTTAAGTTCATTGAAAATCAAATAAGTAAAGGCAATGGGGTTAACTATTTAAGTTTGTTATAGATTAAAATCTATAAATAGAAATATTTTTAAAGACTACTACAGATTTACCACTCCCTCCCACGTGCTGATGATTTACATAATTATGCGATTAAGTTGCATTAAAATATGGGATAAAGCCTTAATAAATAACAGATTTAAAAATAGTTTACCTATACAACATGATGCAAATTTATGCAAATATCAGGAGTATAATTTTATCTAAATTCATCTATCATAGAAAATATTATAAAAATTTTTTTCTTTTATTATTTTAATAATTTTAAATATTTTAGACCAAATTCCATTGGTATAAGTATTTGATTTTATTATTTATTTTCTAGGTTTTTTAATGAATATAACACCGTTTAAGGGACGATATAACACCGTTTAAGGGAAATTTGACAACAAAAAAAATAAGGTATAATAACAACATATTTATTTTTGGTTATAAAAATGTCAAAGAACCTGATTGTTAAAGATAATGCTTTAATTAACGCCAGTTATAATCTTGAACTTATAGAGCAACGGTTGATATTACTTGCCATAGGTCAATCAAGGAAGATTGGTCAAGACTTTAATGCCCATAGTAGATTAAAAATTAGTGTATCTGATTATATTAATATTTATAGTACTCACGGTAAAAGTGTATATGAAAATATAAAAAAAGCATGTAAAGTGCTTTTTGAAAGGCAATTCACTTACATGGAAAACACAGCAAAAGGAAAAAGAATAGCTACAACTCGTTGGGTATCTGAAATAGCCTATATTGATGAAGCAGGTATGATTGATTTAACTTTTGCTCCTGCAGTCATACCGTTGATTAATTTGTTAGAAAAGCATTTTACCAGTTATGAATTAGAACAAGTAGCAGGATTAAATAGTAAATACGCAGTTAGACTGTATGAATTGGTTATTGCTTGGCGTACAACTAGTAAAACTCCCATGCTTTCTGTTGATGAATTAAGGCAAAAGTTAGGCGTAGTTAATGGTGAATACCAAAAAATGGAAGTGTTGAAACGCAGGGTTTTAGATTTCTCCGTGCAACAAATCAATGAAAAAACAGATATTGACGTAAAATACGAACAACAAAAACAAGGGCGGAAAATTATTGGCTTTACCTTTAGTTTTAAACAGAAAAAGAATAGACAAAAATCTACTAATGATAATAGTAAACAAAATTCTATGATTAAAATGACTGAAAAACAGCGTCTAATGTTTGCTAAAAAACTGGCGAATTTGCCAGAGTTAGGCAGTTATGCCCCTATTGGAGCTAGTACTGATGAGTTTGCAAACAAAATCGCTGATGAACTGCTAGACCCCACCAAATCCAAGTTTTATTTGCCTTTTTTGGGTAGGGTGGGGTTTAATTTGGGGACGATTTACTAGTACCAATACAAAGAATTTTGCCGTTAAGCTGATGTTTTAACTACTTTATGTTCTGGTTGTTTTTCCAGTTTTGTAAAGTGGTCTTGCTGATTTTGTATTCACTTGCTAGCTTTCGATAGGATATGCCCGATTCGAGTTTCGCTAGTATCATTTGTCGGTAGTCTTGTGAGTATGCCATACATTTTATTGTAGCATTTTTTTATTTCTATTACTATATTATTTTGCTCCATATACTACTTCAAATTTATATTGTGGATAATTTTTCTGTAACTTATTTATTGCATTTTGTGTTGCTTGACGTAATTTTGGAGAATCACCTTCCAAATTAAATCTAAAATGTTTTATATTATTTATTTCATTCAAACTAGGTATATTTTGACTTCCCCCTGTTGCACTCCACTCGGGATTTTCGATTACATTAACAGTCCTACCACGGTCTTCAAAGGTATGAAGTTTTTGACCATTCTTAATTTGTGTGGTCGCCTCTCGGGGTATGATAGCCCAACGATCTTTATTATGAACCCAAACCCCATCAAGACCACCAATACCTTTAACAAAGAAAGTATTTTTAGTATTTAAAAAATTGATTTCTTAAGTACTTATAAATGTAACATAAAAGTTATAAATTTTTTAGAACTCATCAACTGATCTCATCCAATAGGGCATATCTGTTTCTTTGAGATCATTATAATATTCTAATGATTGTTTTTCATCATACCAATAATAAGGCACATCAGAAATAATTAATCTTAACACTCCTTCATTTTCAGAATTACTTATCATGAAAACCATTTGTTCATATAATCTTTGTACAGCAGCTATAATTTCTTTATAAATTTCGATATTCTCTTTAGAAATTAAAATCTTTTCATCCAATTTATAATTTTGTAAAATATTTTCTGCATCAGAAATTGTTAAATATTGTTTATATAATTTGTAATATATATCATAAAAATCTTTATTTTTATATTCAAGTTTTTCCAAAATATACTCAAAAAATGAGTTAATTTTATTTCTTTCACCTAATCTAATCGTCAACATAGGACCGCGTAACCCAACAGTTAAAATATTATTAGTCATAAATCAACTCTCCTATTCAATAAACTTAATTTTGTCTTTAGATATAATTCCGTTAGACTTTTCTTCAATTTGCTGCCTAATATAAAGCAAATCAGCATCTGAGTAACTCTGACCCCTTAAATCAATTCTGACTTCTTGAATCATTCCCTCTGGTAAGTGATTTACCCTTTCAATAGCTTGCTCAGCAATATTGCTAATTAAACCACTACGGTTGTTATGAATATCATAGTTTTTAACTTCAATACTACAAGTTGTTCCAATACACCAATCTGGTCTAACCGAGTCAGTTGTTCCATACGGAACTTCCTTACCGTCTTTATAACTGACTTGCTCACGAGCCCCTTCTGGCAATAATCTCCCAACATCGCGTTCTGACTGCTGTGGGGTAGGTCGTCCTTCACCTGTTTCCTCTATCACTCTTACTCTTTCAGGTATTTTGTGGTCGCTACTAACATAAGTATTTGTTTGTGGATCTTTAGCTACAAGCCTATTATTACCCTGAGTATATGAAACGTCTGGAGCATTAGCATTTACTATTTCAGCTTTACCATCCTTGATAGCAACTTCTATAATCTTCCCATCCTGAGTTATGGTTGGGATGCGTTTCATAATCGGTTGTTTATTTAAGTCCAAACCAATCTGATAATCCGAATAAGTTACTTGATGTCCATCAATAATCTCTACTGTTGGATTATCTCCATGAGCAGTGAAACAATTTTTATTATGAACCCAGACCCCATCAAGACCGCCAATTCCTTTAACAAAGAAAGTATGGTCAGTATTAACCTCCAAGTTATAACTGTTTAATGGCGTTTTAACAGTATACACTTCTGAAATAACTTGCCACTCACCATTTGAGCCAAGCACTTTATAACCTTTCTTCAAATCACCTGCATTAATCCAATAAGCATTTTTAATATCACCATGATATTCTTTGCCAATAGATGGTTTTGCAGGATTGATATCATTTCCATAACTTGAAAAGTACGGATGTAAGCTATCTGATACAATCTGCTGACTATGTCCATGACTATCAGTGATAGTAACGTAAGTCGTATCAGGGTCAATACTGTTCATGGTATGAAGAACTTTTTGATATCCCATGAGTCCAGTTTTTTCATTTTTTGACCAAACCATATCACCAATTTGAATTTCATTAATCGACTTATAGCCGTTAATGGTACGGACTTCCATATCACCACGGAAGGAGCAGTTCACCTCTTTTGCTAATGTAGAACCAGTTTCTTCAACCGAGTTAAGCTTTCTAGCAAAGGTTAACGCTCGTGAAAGATATGTGGTCAAGTTTTGCCAGTATTCTAAACTTAATTACTTACTTAAAATAAAGGATACATACAAATTCTCTCCAGTTAATCTATTTAAATATATATTGGCCGTCTCTATACTCTCTGAAAAATTATAACCTTCATAATACCAATTATCATAAGTAGCAATGAATTGACCATCTTGAAATTTTTCGTATACATCACCACCTAATATTAGAACTTTTTCATGAATACACAAAACAAAAAAATCTTGAATTAGCTCCAAGGGTATTACGAACTCATTTATACCCTTACTTTCTAAGCTATAACCAGCTTTTATGTAAAAATCTAATATTTTTTTATTCATTTTGCAGTTTCTCTCAATTTTATTTTGGAACAAATAATCGATGATTAATATTCCCATTTGGCTCTCTGATATATTCAAAAACGCCTTTTTTACCTCTATAGCTTCCAGGTATTTCTAATTTATCTCTTACGATTCCATCTTTTCCAGTTACTTTTGATACAGTTCCATACTTGGCAAAACCATCTACCGACTGTGGGAATGAGTGATAGTCCCCTGAAGAAGCTTGTATTTTTACTTTTTGTGTGTATTTAGCTCCATCAAAAAAGTTTTCTGCTTTAATAATGTTTTTTGTTGCTTCTGCTACTCTTTCAGCCTTAATAGCTACAGATGCACCAGCAGGTAAAAAAGGCACTATTGTAGCAGCACCATCATATATTAAACCCACACCGTCAATTGTTGCTGAACCATAATTTCCTTCTGAAATATTATATCCGAACGATGCTGCTCCTATCCCAACATTTGCAATGTCCCATACAGTTTCAATAGCATTATCCTCAACCGCCACTTTTGCCATTTCCCCAGCATTCACCGCACTAGCCACATCGCCAGTCGTAGCCCCTACCCCAATCCCTGCAAGGCTCACAATACTACTCACCGTCTGCTTCTGCTCAGCCAAAAGCTCGCTTGGCTTATCCACCCCAAACAGATACTTTGACACTGCCTCAGCACTCGCCTCAGCCCCCATTGCCGACAATGCCCCTGTGGTAACATCATTCCCCGACGCTGCACTCACTGCTGCCGCTAAAACACCATGAGCGAGAATATGAGGAGCTGACCCCTCGCCATTTCTATCACCGCCATCAAGACCATTTAGGGCATCATTTTTTTTAAAATACTGCCCAATCTTATAAGCGACTTGTGGGCTTACTGCTCTTACTGTGTCGCCTAGTATACCATTTGAGTTGGGAGCGTACAAGACGGAGGTGATGCCGTCAAAGAGTGTTAGGTTTGTTCAATTTTTTAGTATTCTTCAGAATTAGTTTAAATTTTCAAAAATACTTTAAAATATGCATCCTTGCACTATATAATACATGAAAAACCAAACAAACCATAATTATTCCATACCAAATCAGAGAAAATTTAATATAAAATTTTCTATTGATTATGTAATGCCTTAGCAATAAAAAAATTGCTGGCATAAACCAAAGCATAATAAATGATACTCCATAAAAAGCATCTTGCATATTTCTAAATCTAGTTGCGTAAACAAATAAAGAATCATGATCGTCAAAAAAATCAAATAAAAGAAACAAAAACAAAGAAATACTGGGAAATATGCCTACACATGAAAGTATGTAAATAAATTTTCTTTGATGAATTTTATCTATTTTTTTTAAAAAAATATCAGAAATCAATTTTAGGTACACAAAAAATCCAAAAATACCGAAACTTATCATATAGTAAAAATTAATAACGAGCAAGAGTAAAGTGATTACATCTATCATTTTTGACATTCCTGCACTTCAGGCATATCTTTACAACCAGTATTAAACCTATGTTGAGGGTTTAAGAATTCACCACCAACTTGATGATCTACATACCATTGAGTAACAGGTAACCATGAATTGTAATATTTTTCATGAATTGTTTGCAATGCTGGGTCATATTGTTCATTATACAATCTTTTGTAACTCCAACTATTTGTTTCATTCTGATAATTTTGGTAAATATACTGAAATTCTGGTTTTCCCTTTTTCATAATAGCATCACCAGCCTCGGAAATCCAACCAGAAAAACCAGTGTTATCAGCTATCTTTAACTGACCTCTCGAATGTTTTTCTGCCACTCTAAACCAAGGTTGTCCTGTATAACCATACATTGCTCCATAATAGTTTGCTCTATCATCAAGCGTTTTGATTGCACTATAACCAAAACCATTAGCAATGTTTAATGCATTTTTTGTAGAATCATTTATATCACTGGATTTGGCATAATGATTGCGTTTTGTTCCAATATATTCCAATGCAGATTTCATCTGTTGGTAACAAGAATAACTATTAGGGCTAGCTGTACAAGTTTGTTTTAATTTTAAATCTTGTTCTTTGGATATCTTGTCATACTGTAAGTTACAGTTTTCTAGCCCCCCTCTAATACAAAGAATTTTGTTGTTAAACTGATCATGACTCAAATAATTCCCTTGCGTCTGCCCCAAATTATTAGCAGTACTCGCTGTACTGTCGCCAATGGTTGCTCCTAGTCCTGCAGAGAGAGTAAGTAGAGTGATGTCTCTGGTTTCTTTGTTAAATCCTTGTTCTGTGAGATATTCGTCAATTTTTGGGATGGTGTAGGCGGTTGTGCCTGCAGACAGTCCACCTTGTATTGTTCCTGTCGCCAACAATCCAGTTGCTGTATGCAAAGCCACACGGTAAATACCACCCTCACCCCACTTATCGGCTTCTTCAGTATTTCCTGCATGAATAAGTTCAAGTTGTTTTTGTCCTGCATAATCTCCGACCATTTTCGGAGCTTCCTGCCCAAACGCTTGCGTAATCTGAGTTTGATTGTTAAGTTCAGCATTTAACTGACCTGCATTAAACGTATTTCTTAACGGCTCATTGAGTATGCCTACAGTCTTATTCGTCACCTGCGACTGCCCTGCCATCCCTGTCACCGCCCCATACGTGGTACTGGTATCACTATCCCCCACCTTACCATAACCAATACCGCTGATAGACGGCGAAGCTAACCCTGTTTTGTTGGCATTTAACCCTGCACTGATACCGCCACTTATCGATTGACCGTGATAATGAATGTGGTTTTGTATATCACCGACTTCTAACCCACCTTTAAACTGAGTCTGATTCGCTTCAGGGGTGGCAGTGGTAAAATATGCCCCATTAAAAGAGCTTTTACCATCAACCACCATATCAGAAGATTGGTACTGTAGCCCTGTCTGCTCAGTCACTTGGGCTAAGTCCATGGAGAGATTGGATTTACCGCCATTGATACTCACATTTTGTGGGATGCCTTGCATAGACACGTCGGCACTAAAGCCTACATTTTTTTGTTTACCGTCATATTTAGCGGTATCTTGACGACTGGTCGCAATAATCCCGCCACCGATGTGACCTGTGGCATAATCACCTTTCACCACCGCACCATCAAGCACCAAGTTACCACCGATGTTTTGATAGGTTGTACCACCGACATTGATATGAGAGTTGGCATTGGTGGTGGTTTCGCCATTGCCATAACCTTTTGCCATATTGGCATTGGCAGTAATACCTGCTCCATTTTGCGTGCTGGCATACACCCCAATGCCAAAGCCATTAGATTTATTACTGGTACGGTCATAGCCTGTACTGGATGCGGCTTGGTAAATCACATCACCTTCAACGTTATTATACAAGTCTCCCACTAAGTTGATGTCACTGCCTGTCACAGTAAAGTCACTGTCTTTACCTTTGCCTGCAATGTTTAACACTAAGTTATTGGCATCAATGCTTGATGCCTCATTTTTACCTGATAGGCTATCTTGCACGCTTTTGTTGGATTGACTGCCAAGTGTGGCTTGAATGCGAGTATTGCCTACCCCAGCTAATCCTTCTTTGCTTAACTCACTTTTTTGTAAGCTATCAACAGCACCTTGTACGCCTTTATCTAAGGTACGCAGCTTACTAAAGCCTGCAATACCCGCCATGACTTTCATTTTCTCACTGTTGGTGGTTTCACCCGCTTTCAGTAGACTATTAATGCTTTGAGCCTGATCGATTAAGCTATTAGACACACTCACGGTTAATCCGCTGGTTTTTTGGCTTTGGATATTGTGTGTTTGCGTTGTGGCAGTAGTATTACTCACGTTTGCCGATTTGGCATTAATCACCACCGTGCCATAATTGAGATCATGCACATTGTTCGTGGTTTGGTTTTTGGCATAGACTTTACTGCCAGTTTGCTGATAATGCTCACCTGCCGTGATAATGGTGTTACCATTTTTAGTTCCGACAATGCTACCAGTATGTGACACACTGTCCGTGCTGTTTTGATTTTGGGTTCTTTGTGTGCCAATGGTGAAGCTGGCACCCCCATTGCCAAATAGCCCAGATTTTTTCTCGCCATGACTGCTACTTTGATGTTCAGTGTTAGTCGCTGCATCAATGGTGACGTTTTTTCCACCCTTGATATAGGTGCCTTGCTGACTGATTGCATCGGTTGCCGTTAAATGCACGTTGTTTTTGGCATCAATGATGACACGGTTACCATTAATACTGCCTTTGATGGCTAAATCATTGTTATAACTGTAGTTGTCTTGGTTGGTTTTCTTACTTAACCAGTTTCTTTGGGTGGAGCGACTAGCAGTTTCTACGTTATTGGTTTCTCGACCTTCTTTAAAGCTGATATCCCCATTGTCCGCTTTAAGATAGGTTGTCCCATCTTCACTGTGAATGGTCGCTGCCGTACCAGTAATGTTGCCGTTTTTTGAGCGGATGATGGTGTCACCTTGGCCTACCACCACACTGCCAACATCTTCAGTATGCCCAGCTTTGATATAGTTGTTGTTATCATGAATGGCGTTGGTTTGATAACCAGTGTTGACGGCATTAAAGGCGATATTGCCACTGCTAATCAGTTGGGTGCTACCACCATGGTTAATCAGCTGACTGGCATTGAAGCTCGTGTTACCTGCCACATCAATGGCTAACGTGGTCAGTGGGTTGCCTTCATTATCCACTTGACCTTTTAAGCCATCTCCCACGTAGATGCTGGCAATTTGGTCAAGCCCAGTACGCCAAGTATTACTTTTGTTTTTTGAGCTTTCTGTGTGATATGTCGTTGAGGTGTTGTTTAAATTACCGCCCACACTCATTGACATAGCACTGTTAGCTTTGATGGTACCACCAATGTTGTTGGTGTCTTTTTTACTATTGATTTGGATAAAGTTACCTTGAATGACACCGCCAGCATTGTTATTGACATTGTTGGCACTCACACGCAAGGCATGATGTCCCACAATGTTACCTGAATTGCTTAAATCCCCTGTGAGTTGTAGGTCAGTGTTGTAACCCGCTACTAAACTGCCATCCCCTTTGATGTCACCAACATTGGAGCGTACATAGACTTTAGGGACGAGGGCTTTTTGGGTTTGTCCATTAGGTAATGTCATGTCTTGTTCAACCAGCCAGACAATATCGGTGGTGAGCTGTGCCACCTGAGAAGCGGTCAGGGCAATACCTGGGCGTAGGTTTAACGCATTGGCACTGGTAATCCCATTGTCCATCAAGGCTTGGTACATGGCATCGTCACTGCGGTAGTCACCTAAGAAGCGTTTACCAGTGAGCACCATGATTTGATCACGAATCATGTGTTGTTCATAGTAGCCATCTCCCAGGCGTTTGTGCATATTGTCCTGATTGAGCCCCAAGCGTTTCATCATGTAGTCGGATGATAACCAGTTTTTATAACCGGCAAACGCAGGGTCAGTGACGATTAGATAGCCGTTGGGGTTGTTGGGGTCGATTTTGTAGAGAGCACTGTTGGGTAAGCTGACAGCGGCCCCTTGGGTGCGAATTTCTTGAGCTTTTTGGGTATTGATGCTTTGGTTTAGTTGGTTGATAAGGTCACTTAAGGTGGCGATATCAACTTTTTGTCCTCCTTGTTGGGCAACCACTAAGTCAGCTAGCTGTTTTTGTTGCTCAGCGGTTAGGTTGACTGGGTTGGTTTTAGTGAAGTCCTGTAAGGCTTTGATGGCGTCTTGGACCCTAGCAAGGCTTGCACGGTCAACTTGTGTGCCGTTATTGGCTGTTTTGACGACTGTTAGGAGCGTTTGTAAATTGCCAATCGCTTGGTTGACAGCTGCCACTTGTTTGGTATCAATTTGAGCTTGATTGGCTTGATTTTGATTGGCAACTGTGACCGCGGTGACATACACGCCACTAACTGGATTATTAATGTTGAGAATTTTTAAATCATAAGGAGTACCTGTTGTTTTAGGATTCAGCGGTTGAGCCATATCTAATGGGGTTGAATTAGTATTTGTACCCCATTTTCCTTTGTAACACCAATTCCCTATACTCCTCCGACAGGTTTCATAAGGGCTATAATGGGTACCATTAAAATTCTCGTAACTGTATTTGGGAGTGATAGTTGTGGCTTCAGCATCCACATTGCCTGCTTGACCATTTACTTTAATGGTACCGCCAGCAATAATTTGGCTTTTATTGGTGTTAAATTTACCCAAGTCAAATACCATGTTACTACCCGAAACAATTCGACTCGGGTCACTAGTCACGGTGTCTTGCCCACTTAATAGCTCTGTATATTTGTAGCCATAATAATTATCATATAGCTCACCCGTTTTTAGAATTTTTAATCTATGGCGTCCGTCATTGTTATCTTCAGACGTAATTTCAACTACTTTTTCATTATAAATTGGATTACTACCATCACCTGAAATGCTATACTCAACTATCGGATTATTTTCAAGGACCTTTAACGCTGTTTTAAAATCCGCATTGATATTATTGAGTGTTTCAGTGGCAATCTGCATCGCACCCAATGACTCAATGGTTGCCCCACGGTTGGTCACGGTGGTGGCTTTGCCAGTGGCATGATTCTCGCTGTCTAAATCACCCCCAATGTGCAACTCACCATTACTTAAAATCTGAGCTTGACCATTAAAATCACTGTTAAATTTACCACGACGTGCCGTATTTGGGTTATTGTTTAAGGTTTTTACCCCAATGTCCAAGCGTTCACGAGCGGCAATTACTGGGGCAGAATTAAGCGTATTGCCTGGGGTGTTATTAAGCGTATCGGCTTTAATCGCTAAATGCGTGCCATAGATACGACCCTCACTTAAATTATTCACCGCATTGCCAGCAGTAATCAAGGTGTCATTACCATTAATTAACCCATGATTGTTGATATCACCAGTGGCGTTTAATAACGTGGAGGCATTACTGACTAATTCACCGGTTTGGGTGTTGTTAATGTCTTTGGCATTGACCGTCAGTTGTTTGTCAGCAGATAACGTACCGTCATTATTTACATTGCCTTGAGTGGTGATGGTTAATTCATTGGCGAGTAATTTATCACCTTTGGCATTGGTATAGTCAACCATTTGGTTAAGTGTCAGGCGATTGCCGCTGATTTCGCCGCCGTTGCTGATAGAACTAGCACTCAAGCTCGTCTCATTAGCTCGAATCACACCGCCAGCATTGGTAATGTTGCCCGTACTGCCTTGAGTGGTAATGGTTTTGGCTTCAATATGTCCGTTAGTGTTAGTTAGGCTTTGTCCCATCGCAACCTGGATGCCTTGATTGGCTAATAGTTGCCCTTGGATGTTATTCAAGGTTTGGGCATGAATCACTAAGTCATTACCTGCCACAATACCTTGATTGAGACTAACTTTGGTTAAATCTTGTTTGGTGTTTTGGTTATCAATACTATTGACGTTTAAAGTCATATTCTTAGTGGCACTGATAAGGCTACCGACTCCCGTGTTGGCTAAACCATTGGCGGTAATCGTGGTACTATCGCCCCACAGTTTACCGCTTTGGTTGTTGAGTGTGGCACTGGTGCCTGTGATGATTAACTGCTGATTACTGCCTATCACTCCTTGTTGATTGTTAATCTCATTGCCTGTGCTGGTGAGCGATAAGGCATCAGTAGCATTGATTAGACCTGATTGGTTGGAGATATCGCTTGCTTGCAATACGGCTTTGCCGTTGGCTAAAATCCCCCGACCTTCGCCTTGGGTGTTTTGGTTATCTAGCAAACCAGTCGTGGTTAAGGTTAGTTGACCATCTTTATCCGCTTGTTGGATACTGCCACCTTGGTTATTTAGGCTTTGAGCAGCTATAGTCACATTATTACCAATGACTTGACCAGCATGGTTGTCCATGACGCCTTGCGTGCTTGAGTTGATATTGGTTTGCGTGCTGATCACACCTTGGTTAGTTAAGGTTTGTTGGGTTAAGTTGATATCTTTGCCCGCTTGAATATTACCGCTCGCTTGGTTAGTCAGTTTTTGGCTGCTTGCGGTAATGGCATCTTGGCTGCTGATGGTAGCATTATTGTTTAAGGTGTCACCGCCGATGTTTAATGCTTGATTGCTATAAATTAAACCAGCATTGGTATTATTGAGGGTGTCTGCGTGGATATCAGCGGTGGTATTGGCTAATAGCTGAGCTTTCGTATCATTATTTAAGGTTCGTGCATTGACGTACAATGCTTGAGCACTTTGGAGTACAGCTTTTTCACCGCTGTTGGCTAGAATGCCAGCGTTTACGGTTAAATCACCTGTGCTGGCAATGACCTGACCTTGGTTATTATTTAAACTGCCTGCGGTGACGGAAAGTTGATCGGCTTGTATACCCCCAATATCATTGTTAAGCGTACCAGACACCGTGGCAGTTAGTTTGCCATTGGATAGCAGTTTGCCCGTTTGGCTATTATCAAGATTTTGGGCAATTAGCGTCGCTGTGCCAGTCCCGGCATGAATGACTTCGCCACCTTGGTTCTGGATATCGCCCGTTGCCATTAAGCTAAGATTGGTGGCATTGCCGCCTAAGTGACCTTGCTGATTGTCAATGGTACCCGTGGTTAATACAAAGTCTTGAGTGCCTGTTTGCTCAAGGGTGCCTCGTTGGTTGGACAGTGATTGCACTTTAAGTTGGTAACTATCGGCTTGCGTTATAGCGGCATTGTGGTTAAGGGCGTTGGCGGTGAAACTGGCTTGTTGGCTAACTTTGTTTTGTGATTGACTTAAATCGATATTACCCAAGGTGTTTAATGACAGATTAACCACTTGATTACGACTGCCGTGGTAGTCGAGTGCTGAACCCGTGACTGTCATACCCCCACTGGCAACATTGTTACCTTGGTTATGCTGTACACCAGTACTGGTGATGGTCAAGTGTTGTGGGGTGGTTGATAAGCTATTATCAGGGCTTAATCCTGCCACCAATCGACTACTTTGGGCTTGATTAAGTTCACCGGTTTGAATTGCTAAACGACCTTGGGCGGCAATCGTTGCTGTGTTGCTCAAATTAGTTTGGTTGTTGATATGCGTATTGGCTAAACTTGAAATGCTGCCACGATTGTTCAAGATTTGACTGTTAAGGTTTAAGTCCCCACGACTGGTTAGCTGAGCTGAGTTGGTGACCGCTTGAGCCGTTAGGACCAAGCTGCCATTATCACTGTAAATAACCCCGTTACCGGTATTGTTTAAATCACCCTTGAGGTTAAGTTGATTGGCTTTTACGGTTCCTGTGGTATTGCTAGCAACCACTTGACCGTCGGTATTGATTAGGGTATGTGCACTAACGGTTAAGCCATCCCCTTGAATTTGTCCTTGGCTATTATCAATATCGCCAGCAATCTGCCAGGTTTGATCGGCTAGGCTTAAGATATTGCCCTTGTCGCTGTTATTTACATTATTTGCGGTTAAACTTAACTGACCATTACCTGCATGTTCAATACGACCCGCTTTATTTTTTAACGTTGGGGTATTGATTATGAAGTTTTGGCTATTGGTGGCAATCTGACCTTGTTGGTTGCTAATACCGCCAGCGAAATTAAAGGTTAAGTCAGCAGTACCACTTTGTCTAATTGAGCCGCGTTGGTTATTTAGCTGGTTGCCTGTTAGTTGCAGGGTTTGACCACTTAGTGTACCGTCTTGGTTATTTAGCGTGCCTTTAGCAACCAGCGTCAACTGATGGATGGCGGTAAGGCTTGCCCCTTTCGTTGATAAATCCCCTTGGCTTGCCATCTCAATATCCGCTGCTTGGGTTTTGCTGCCATTTAAGTCAGTTGGATTGCCTTGTAAGCTAGCTTTGCCGGTCGCAATATGGGTACCACTACTGGTGAGTATACCCACTGCATTCATGGTTAGGTTGGCTGGGGTGGTGCTTAAATTGCCTTGGGTGTCAATGCCTGCGGCTAATATGCCGGTGTTGTTGACGGTTTGGGCGTGAATATTGGTGTTGCCTTGAGCGGCGATTAAACCCGTAGCCGTGTTGGTCAGACTGCCCATGGTAAGCGTATTACCTGTGGTGCCATACAGTTGCCCACTGTTGGTAAGTGTCTGGCTGGTGGTGCTGAGTTTACCACCTGCTACCACACTGCCTTTGTCATTTTTGATATCGGTCGCATGTAAGCTCGCATCACCTTGAGCCATGATATGACCATTTTGGTTGGTCAGGTTGCCTTGGCTATCAAGGTTTAAATTGCCCTCCGCTTGAATCGTGCCTTGGCTGTTGTAAACTTGGGTAGCCGTGATGGTGGCTTGTTTGCCTTGAATACTGCCTTGTTGATTGTTTAATTCACTTGTGCTAAGGCTAATATCGCCTAGGGTGGCTAAGACACCTTGTTGGTTGTTAATTTGCGGGGCGGTGAGGCTAATCCCTTGTTTGGCAACAATTTGCCCTTGTTGGTTGTTAAAACGGGTTAACTGCCAATCGAGTTTGTCAAGTTGGATACGACTGTTGATGTTGTCAATTGCTTGGGTGTTTAATCCATTAACCACAATACTACCTTGGCGTTGATTGGTAACGCTTGGGCTGGTCACTGTCATGGCACCATTGGCAGTGATGACGGCATTATTGCCTTGGTTGACTAAATTGTCCGCTTGGATATTGCCATCGGCGGTTATGGGTGCAAGCACCGGTTGATGGCTGTCCGTTGTCGGTGTGGTAGCGGTTGAGTTTGCCACTTGCTTGGTTGATCCAGTTTGTGCGGTTGATGGGGCAGTGGCTAGGGTTGGGGTAGTCGTCGCTGGGTGCTTGTCGTATAGGCTTTGACCAATGACGGCGTTGTCTTGGTTGGTTAAGTGTTGACTGGTCACATCAAGTTTACCACTGCCGGTTTGTTCAATACGGTTGGTTAAGGCTTGGGGTTTTTATATTGACTTGTCCGGCACTGATGAGCCCTGTGTTAGTGATTTGGCTTTGAGTAGTGGCATCGGTTTTAGTATGACTGCTAATGACGCCGCTGTTTTTAAGGGTTGGGCTGTCCAGTTTGACACTATCGGTCTTTGCTAACGGTGCCTTGGTTGTCAATACTACCGGTGTGTTTTAGATTTACCCCTTGTTTGGCGTTCATGGAGCCGGTGTTAATGAGGTTACCTTGGTTGTCTAGCGTGAGTGTGCTACTACTGCTGATGTCACCAGCATTGGTCACCCCCATACCTTTGTCGGTACCAATCAGACGAATTCTGCCAGCATACATGCCGCCTAGGCTTGAGATGTCTAAAGCCACGCCCGTGCTTTGATTGACACCGTTGTGACTAATTTTAGTGGTGGCTGGATTGGTTTCATAGCTAACCGTGTTGTTACCCGTAATGACATCAAGCTGTTTGCTGTAAACTTTAGCGTTAAGGGCAGTGGCTTGGCTAATCAGCTGGGTATAGTCGCTTTGGCTATCATCTAAGCCTTTGCCTTCAACGGTCATCTTACCGCTACCTATTTGAAATCCGGTTAAAGTGTCGTTGTTAAAGGTGGGTTTACCGGTGGTGAGCGTGGTACGAGCAGCGTTGATAAAACCACAGCCTGAGCAGGTGATACCCGCGGGATTGGCAATCACCAGTTCGGCTTTACTACCCGTAATTTCGGTGTAGCCAGCTAACTGGCTTGGATTACTAGAATTGACTTGGTTTAAGATGAGTTTGGCTTCACCTTTGGCAAGCCATGGGTTACCCTCTACCCAACCCGCAGTTTGGGTTTGTACATTGGTACGGCTGTTGTTAATAATAGCCCCATGCCTACCGATATCAAATTGACTAAAGGTGTTTTTAGAAACCCTTGGCTATTTGGGCTTTGAATGTTAATTTGGGCTAAGCCATTGGCAGTGTTTAACACCGTGGCTTGCTCATTTTTAGGAGCACCCTTATCTGCAATGATTTGGGTCTGTATCTCAGCATAGGCAACGTTTGCTACTCCTATGCTGACAAGGACAGCAGCAGTGAGACTAACCCATTTGCTATAGCAGTAGTACACGACCTCATTGCTTCCATCTAGTTGGCTGTCAGCTAAAACTACCTTGTTACTATTCGCACCTTGACTACCGGCTTTGCCTTGTGCCACAGTTTTTTCTGAGACAACAACTAATCGACCTAGGTGTTTGTTAAAGATAACACGATACAGACGGCTGTTCATATGGGGTTTCCTAATTTTTATCGGTATTTTAACCCCTATCCGTGTTTTTGTATAGTTTTTTAATAAATTAATAGGGTCTGCTATCGTTAAATTTAAGTTTAGTCTTTGATAAGCCATTCAAAAATTTTTTAATTTGGTTGATGTGATTGTAAACTTTACTAAACACTAAAAAATTAAGTTTTTTTACAATTAAAATTTATATTTATATGATAAATAGTCCAAAAATTCAAAAAATTAAAAATAAATTATCAAAAAATTTGTTTTATTGTTTTATAGCACTTTTTTATTGAGATTTTTTTATTATTTATCATGGGTTTATATGGTGGATTGTTTTTATTTAAAGGGGTTTGGTTACCAATATAAAGGGGTTTGGTTACCAATATAAAGTTAATTTTTATTTTTACTTTTAAAAGTAATTATAATATAATTACTTTTTTATTATTGGATATTTTTATGGGAAATCTAATTGTTAAAGATAATGCGTTAATTGAAGCAAGTCATAAACTTGGTGAAGTAGGACAACGTCTTATATTGCTTGCAATATTAAAAGCTAGAGAATTCTGCGATAATATTGAGCAATTAAAAGATAAAGAATTAATTATTCATGCCAATGATTATATTAATGCTTTTAATGTAGAAAGACAAAGTGCATATAAGGCTTTAAAACAAGCTGTACTTGGTTTATATAGAGCTGAATGGGGATATAGATATATTAACAATAGGGGTAATTTGGCGGTACGTTACGAACGTTTCACCCAATCTGCCGAATATGTAGAAAATGAAGCCACCGTTAAATTTATGTTTGCTAACGCCATTATTCCGATGTTGGTGGAGCTTGAAAGGGCTTTTACAACTTATGAAATAGAACAAGTGGCAAAATTGCAAAGTCGTTATTCTATGCGATTGTATGAATGTTTAATACGTTTTAAAACCACAAAAATATTAAAAATTAGTTTAGAAGAATTACGTTTTAGATTGGGGTTATTAAGTCATGAATATATTCGTATGAGTGATTTTAAAAAAGATGTATTGAACTTAGCGGTTAAGCAAATCAACGAACACACCGATATTGACGTAAAATACGAACAACAAAAACAAGGGCGGAAAATTGTTGGTTTTACCTTTAGTTTTAAGCAGAAAAAGGATAAATAAAAACCTACCGATGATAATAGTAAACAAAATTCTATGATTAAAATGACTGACAAACAGCGTTTAATGTTTGCTAAAAAACTGGCGAGTTTGCCAGAGTTAGGCAGTTATGCCCCTATCGGAGCTAGTACTGATGATTTTGCAAACAAAATCGCTGATGAACTGCTAGACCCTACCAAATCTGAGTTTTATTTGCCTTTTTTGGGTAGGGTGGGGGTTAATTTGGGGGCGATTTACTAGTACCAATACAAAGAATTTTGCCGTTAAGCTGATGTTTTAACTACTTTATGTTCTGGTTGTTTTTCCAGTTTTGTAAAGTGGTCTTGCTGATTTTGTATTCACTTGCTAGCTTTCGATAGGATATGCCCGATTCGAGTTTCGCTAGTATCATTTGTCGGTAGTCTTGTGAGTATGCCATACATTTTATTGTAGCATTTTTTTATTTCTATTACTATATTATTTTGCTCCATATACTACTTCAAATTTATATTGTGGATAATTTTTCTGTAACTTATTTATTGCATTTTGTGTTGCTTGACGTAATTTTGGAGAATCACCTTCCAAATTAAATCTAAAATGTTTTATATTATTTATTTCATTCAAACTAGGTATATTTTGACTTCCCCCTGTTGCACTCCACTCGGGATTTTCGATTACATTAACAGTTCTACCACGGTCTTCAAAGGTATTTTTCTTTAGACACGAAAAAGCAGTCTAAAAATACCTAACTAAATCCCTTAGCGTGCTATCTTTTCCGTTCGATATGCTGAACTGTATAACTAATAAAATTCACTCTTGGGGTTTCCTGACGTACCTGTGCCTTTATGCTTTATACGTTCCAACCATAAATCTTTTGGGATTCCTAATTTACTAGATTCTTCTTCACTTAAATCACTAATTCCTTTCATAATCAAATTTACCCAACTATCTTCTTCTGGGATATAAGCAAAATTCATTTTAAACTTTCCGTCTTTACTAAGATGAACTTCAAAATGTGTCCACTTTTCATTGGCAAAAATTTTGCATTTTTGTAGCTTTTGTATTAAATTTCTCAATTGAATAAATAAATTGCTTGGTAAATTAATAAATTCCTTCTGGTTATTTAATAAAATATTTGTGCACCCTATTTGAGAAGATGTATCATATATGAAGCCATCAAATATGATAGCTATTGCATCACTTGACATTATTGAAGCTAGTATATTAGCAATTTCTTGATAAATTTTTTGATCATCATTCATTTTATTTACCTGTCGGAGTGTTTTTTAAACTTAAAGGTTTCATTGGTATATTGTTTATCGTTTGATAAATAATAAATTCATTTGGTCTATTACTGTTGCCAATATAAATAGGTTCAATTTTTATCTGAACACTTTCGCCTAACTCTAAATGACTTTTCCAATTACTTTCTAATTGATACCATCGTCCACCATTTCTATTTAAAGTAGAATTCATGGGTACAATGTTAACTTTTTCACCCATTCCTCTAAACATAGACGATATAAGATGTCCACCGTCATCGTTAGCAAGCTTATCAGTTCCTCCCGCTTTTCTTTGCTCGTTCAAATTACGGTGAGGATCAGCCCATGCTGTATCTAGTTTTAAATCTGCTTCAACTGAATGAACTCGTGAGTATGCATCAGTTTGATATTTGTAACCATCTGTTGTGTAGTAAGTTTGATTTGGTTGTGGTTTTTTGCCTTCAGGATTCCATGACTTCCCCTTTTCACCTGGCGTAAGTGTTTTTGAGCCATCTTCATTTAAAGTGACATCAGGTTTCTTACTATCTATAATTTGAACTTTAGGATTTTTTACACCTGTTATTTTTACCTCAACAAACTTGGGAGCATTCGGATTGGTAACTAGGTCTGGATTAGCAATGGTTGCTTTCCTTTCCATAAAAGTATTGCCCTTAGAATCAATACCAGTTTTATAGTCTGAAAAAGTAACATCATGACCATCAATTTTCTTAGTTTCAGGGTTTTCTCCTACATCTAAGAAGCAATTTTTATTATGAACCCAAACCCCATCAAGACCACCAATACCTTTGACAAAGAAAGTATGGTCAGTATTAACTTCCAAATTGTAACTATTTAATGGCATTTTAACAGTATACACTTCTGAAATAACTTGCCACTCACCATTTGAGCCAAGAACCTTATAACCTTTCTTCAAATCACCTGCATTAATCCAATAGGCATTTTTAATATCGCCATGATACTCTTTGCCTATAGACGGCTTTGCAGGATCAATATCATTACCGTAGCTTGAAAAATAAGGATGTAAGCTGTCTGATACGATTTGTTGACTATTTCCACGACTATCAGTGATAGTAACATAAGTCGTATCTGGATCGATGCTGTTCATGGTATGAAGAACTTTTTGATATCCCATGAATCCAGTCTTTTCATTTTTTGCCCAAACCATATCACCGATTTGGATTTCATTGATAGATTTATAACCGTTAATTGTCCGAACTTCCATATCACCACGGAAGGAGCAATTGACTTCTTTAACATTAATCTCATTATTATGAATTTTATTATTGTTATTCTTTGACGATATTTGAGAAGTAGCCGTTGTTTTAGCCGTTGTTTTAGCCGTTGTTTTAGCCGTTGTTTTAGCTGTTGTTTTAGCCGTTGTTTTAGCTGTTGTTTTAGCCGTTGTTTTAGCTGTTGTTTTAGCTGTTGTTTTAGCTGTTGTTTTAGCCGTTGTTTTAGCCGTTGTTTTAGCTACTGATGTCGTTGTTCCACCTTTCCCACCCAGAAGAATACCCCCTGAAACTCTAGCTAAATTTTCATAAGCCTCATCTTTACCATCCCGTAAATCTTTATTGAACTGGATTGCGTCCTGTTTAGTTTTACCACTTTTTACATTATTTACAGCGGTTTTCACTCCAGAAACTATTTGATTAGCCTTTTCCTCATTATCTCTCTGACCATCTTTACAATAGCTTCCTCCTGTTAAACAATGAATGCCTGTTGCTAAAGTATTTGCAGCAGTATCCGCAGTCCAGAAAACACCATTTATAGCATCTCCTCCTGCCTTAATACTACCTCTAACCCCTGGATTACCATATTGATTTGCAAAATTTTCTACTTTTTGTGTTATTTTAGAGGAGTAATCCTTATAAAACTGAGTATTATCCTCCACCGCCACCTTTGCCATTTCCCCAGCACTCACCGCACTAGCCACATCGCCAGTCGTAGCCCCTACCCCAATCCCTGCAAGGCTTACAATACTAGTCACCGTCTGCTTCTGCTCAGCCAAAAGCTCGCTTGGCTTATCCACCCCAAACAGATACTTTGACACTGCCTCAGCACTCGCCTCAGCCCCTATTGCCGACAATGCCCCTGTGGTAACATCATTCCCCGTCGCTGCACTCACTGCTGCCGCTAAAACACCATGAGCGAGAATATGAGGAGCTGACCCCTCGCCATTTCTATCACCGCCATCAAGACCATTTAGGGCATCATTTTTTTTAAAATACTGTCCAATCTGATACGACACTTCAGGAGCAACCGCCCTTGCCACATAGCCTGTTGCCCCATTGCTATTTGGAGCAAAGATAGCACTCGTGATACCATCAAATATCACCATGTCATGTTGCTGTTTATCGGCTTTGGCAATTAAGTTCTTGTACTCTTGGCTGTTTTTATCAGCAATTTTCTCCGCCTTATCCCGCAGTTCTTGTTCTTTTTGAGCCATCTCACCCCGATACTCACGACGTTTGGTATCAAACGCCTGCGTAATCTGAGTTTGATTGTTAAGTTCAGCATTTAACTGACCTGCATTAAACGTATTTCTTAACGGCTCATTGAGTATGCCTACAGTCTTATTCGTCACCTGCGACTGCCCTGCCATCCCTGTCACCGCCCCATACGTGGTACTGGTATCACTATCCCCCACCTTACCATAACCAATACCGCTGATAGACGGCGAAGCTAACCCTGTTTTGTTGGCATTTAACCCTGCACTGATACCGCCACTTATCGATTGACCGTGATAATGAATGTGGTTTTGTATATCACCGACTTCTAACCCACCTTTAAACTGAGTCTGATTCGCTTCAGGGGTGGCAGTGGTAAAATATGCCCCATTAAAAGAGCTTTTACCATCAACCACCATATCAGAAGATTGGTACTGTAGCCCTGTCTGCTCAGTCACTTGGGCTAAGTCCATGGAGAGATTGGATTTACCGCCATTGATACTCACATTTTGTGGGATGCCTTGCATAGACACGTCGGCACTAAAGCCTACATTTTTTTGTTTACCGTCATATTTAGCGGTATCTTGACGACTGGTCGCAATAATCCCGCCACCGATGTGACCTGTGGCATAATCACCTTTCACCACCGCACCATCAAGCACCAAGTTACCACCGATGTTTTGATAGGTTGTACCACCGACATTGATATGAGAGTTGGCATTGGTGGTGGTTTCGCCATTGCCATAACCTTTTGCCATATTGGCATTGGCAGTAATACCTGCTCCATTTTGCGTGCTGGCATACACCCCAATGCCAAAGCCATTAGATTTATTACTGGTACGGTCATAGCCTGTACTGGATGCGGCTTGGTAAATCACATCACCTTCAACGTTATTATACAAGTCTCCCACTAAGTTGATGTCACTGCCTGTCACAGTAAAGTCACTGTCTTTACCTTTGCCTGCAATGTTTAACACTAAGTTATTGGCATCAATGCTTGATGCCTCATTTTTACCTGATAGGCTATCTTGCACGCTTTTGTTGGATTGACTGCCAAGTGTGGCTTGAATGCGAGTATTGCCTACCCCAGCTAATCCTTCTTTGCTTAACTCACTTTTTTGTAAGCTATCAACAGCACCTTGTACGCCTTTATCTAAGGTACGCAGCTTACTAAAGCCTGCAATACCCGCCATGACTTTCATTTTCTCACTGTTGGTGGTTTCACCCGCTTTCAGTAGACTATTAATGCTTTGAGCCTGATCGATTAAGCTATTAGACACACTCACGGTTAATCCGCTGGTTTTTTGGCTTTGGATATTGTGTGTTTGCGTTGTGGCAGTAGTATTACTCACGTTTGCCGATTTGGCATTAATCACCACCGTGCCATAATTGAGATCATGCACATTGTTCGTGGTTTGGTTTTTGGCATAGACTTTACTGCCAGTTTGCTGATAATGCTCACCTGCCGTGATAATGGTGTTACCATTTTTAGTTCCGACAATGCTACCAGTATGTGACACACTGTCCGTGCTGTTTTGATTTTGGGTTCTTTGTGTGCCAATGGTGAAGCTGGCACCCCCATTGCCAAATAGCCCAGATTTTTTCTCGCCATGACTGCTACTTTGATGTTCAGTGTTAGTCGCTGCATCAATGGTGACGTTTTTTCCACCCTTGATATAGGTGCCTTGCTGACTGATTGCATCGGTTGCCGTTAAATGCACGTTGTTTTTGGCATCAATGATGACACGGTTACCATTAATACTGCCTTTGATGGCTAAATCATTGTTATAACTGTAGTTGTCTTGGTTGGTTTTCTTACTTAACCAGTTTCTTTGGGTGGAGCGACTAGCAGTTTCTACGTTATTGGTTTCTCGACCTTCTTTAAAGCTGATATCCCCATTGTCCGCTTTAAGATAGGTTGTCCCATCTTCACTGTGAATGGTCGCTGCCGTACCAGTAATGTTGCCGTTTTTTGAGCGGATGATGGTGTCACCTTTACTTACCACCACACTGCCAACATCTTCAGTATGCCCAGCTTTGATATAGTTGTTGTTATCATGAATGGCGTTGGTTTGATAACCAGTGTTGACGGCATTAAAGGCGATATTGCCACTGCTAATCAGTTGGGTGCTACCACCATGGTTAATCAGCTGACTGGCATTGAAGCTCGTGTTACCTGCCACATCAATGGCTAACGTGGTCAGTGGGTTGCCTTCATTATCCACTTGACCTTTTAAGCCATCTCCCACGTAGATGCTGGCAATTTGGTCAAGCCCAGTACGCCAAGTATTACTTTTGTTTTTTGAGCTTTCTGTGTGATATGTCGTTGAGGTGTTGTTTAAATTACCGCCCACACTCATTGACATAGCACTGTTAGCTTTGATGGTACCACCAATGTTGTTGGTGTCTTTTTTACTATTGATTTGGATAAAGTTACCTTGAATGACACCGCCAGCATTGTTATTGACATTGTTGGCACTCACACGCAAGGCATGATGTCCCACAATGTTACCTGAATTGCTTAAATCCCCTGTGAGTTGTAGGTCAGTGTTGTAACCCGCTACTAAACTGCCATCCCCTTTGATGTCACCAACATTGGAGCGTACATAGACTTTAGGGACGAGGGCTTTTTGGGTTTGTCCATTAGGTAATGTCATGTCTTGTTCAACCAGCCAGACAATATCGGTGGTGAGCTGTGCCACCTGAGAAGCGGTCAGGGCAATACCTGGGCGTAGGTTTAACGCATTGGCACTGGTAATCCCATTGTCCATCAAGGCTTGGTACATGGCATCGTCACTGCGGTAGTCACCTAAGAAGCGTTTACCAGTGAGCACCATGATTTGATCACGAATCATGTGTTGTTCATAGTAGCCATCTCCCAGGCGTTTGTGCATATTGTCCTGATTGAGCCCCAAGCGTTTCATCATGTAGTCGGATGATAACCAGTTTTTATAACCGGCAAACGCAGGGTCAGTGACGATTAGATAGCCGTTGGGGTTGTTGGGGTCGATTTTGTAGAGAGCACTGTTGGGTAAGCTGACAGCGGCCCCTTGGGTGCGAATTTCTTGAGCTTTTTGGGTATTGATGCTTTGGTTTAGTTGGTTGATAAGGTCACTTAAGGTGGCGATATCAACTTTTTGTCCTCCTTGTTGGGCAACCACTAAGTCAGCTAGCTGTTTTTGTTGCTCAGCGGTTAGGTTGACTGGGTTGGTTTTAGTGAAGTCCTGTAAGGCTTTGATGGCGTCTTGGACCCTAGCAAGGCTTGCACGGTCAACTTGTGTGCCGTTATTGGCTGTTTTGACGACTGTTAGGAGCGTTTGTAAATTGCCAATCGCTTGGTTGACAGCTGCCACTTGTTTGGTATCAATTTGAGCTTGATTGGCTTGATTTTGATTGGCAACTGTGACCGCGGTGACATACACGCCACTAACTGGATTATTAATGTTGAGAATTTTTAAATCATAAGGAGTACCTGTTGTTTTAGGATTCAGCGGTTGAGCCATATCTAATGGGGTTGAATTAGTATTTGTACCCCATTTTCCTTTGTAACACCAATTCCCTATACTCCTCCGACAGGTTTCATAAGGGCTATAATGGGTACCATTAAAATTCTCGTAACTGTATTTGGGAGTGATAGTTGTGGCTTCAGCATCCACATTGCCTGCTTGACCATTTACTTTAATGGTACCGCCAGCAATAATTTGGCTTTTATTGGTGTTAAATTTACCCAAGTCAAATACCATGTTACTACCCGAAACAATTCGACTCGGGTCACTAGTCACGGTGTCTTGCCCACTTAATAGCTCTGTATATTTGTAGCCATAATAATTATCATATAGCTCACCCGTTTTTAGAATTTTTAATCTATGGCGTCCGTCATTGTTATCTTCAGACGTAATTTCAACTACTTTTTCATTATAAATTGGATTACTACCATCACCTGAAATGCTATACTCAACTATCGGATTATTTTCAAGGACCTTTAACGCTGTTTTAAAATCCGCATTGATATTATTGAGTGTTTCAGTGGCAATCTGCATCGCACCCAATGACTCAATGGTTGCCCCACGGTTGGTCACGGTGGTGGCTTTGCCAGTGGCATGATTCTCGCTGTCTAAATCACCCCCAATGTGCAACTCACCATTACTTAAAATCTGAGCTTGACCATTAAAATCACTGTTAAATTTACCACGACGTGCCGTATTTGGGTTATTGTTTAAGGTTTTTACCCCAATGTCCAAGCGTTCACGAGCGGCAATTACTGGGGCAGAATTAAGCGTATTGCCTGGGGTGTTATTAAGCGTATCGGCTTTAATCGCTAAATGCGTGCCATAGATACGACCCTCACTTAAATTATTCACCGCATTGCCAGCAGTAATCAAGGTGTCATTACCATTAATTAACCCATGATTGTTGATATCACCAGTGGCGTTTAATAACGTGGAGGCATTACTGACTAATTCACCGGTTTGGGTGTTGTTAATGTCTTTGGCATTGACCGTCAGTTGTTTGTCAGCAGATAACGTACCGTCATTATTTACATTGCCTTGAGTGGTGATGGTTAATTCATTGGCGAGTAATTTATCACCTTTGGCATTGGTATAGTCAACCATTTGGTTAAGTGTCAGGCGATTGCCGCTGATTTCGCCGTTGCTGATAGAACTAGCACTCAAGCTCGTCTCATTAGCTCGAATCACACCGCCAGCATTGGTAATGTTGCCCGTACTGCCTTGAGTGGTAATGGTTTTGGCTTCAATATGTCCGTTAGTGTTAGTTAGGCTTTGTCCCATCGCAACCTGGATGCCTTGATTGGCTAATAGTTGCCCTTGGATGTTATTCAAGGTTTGGGCATGAATCACTAAGTCATTACCTGCCACAATACCTTGATTGAGACTAACTTTGGTTAAATCTTGTTTGGTGTTTTGGTTATCAATACTATTGACGTTTAAAGTCATATTCTTAGTGGCACTGATAAGGCTACCGACTCCCGTGTTGGCTAAACCATTGGCGGTAATCGTGGTACTATCGCCCCACAGTTTACCGCTTTGGTTGTTGAGTGTGGCACTGGTGCCTGTGATGATTAACTGCTGATTACTGCCTATCACTCCTTGTTGATTGTTAATCTCATTGCCTGTGCTGGTGAGCGATAAGGCATCAGTAGCATTGATTAGACCTGATTGGTTGGAGATATCGCTTGCTTGCAATACGGCTTTGCCGTTGGCTAAAATCCCCCGACCTTCGCCTTGGGTGTTTTGGTTATCTAGCAAACCAGTCGTGGTTAAGGTTAGTTGACCATCTTTATCCGCTTGTTGGATACTGCCACCTTGGTTATTTAGGCTTTGAGCAGCTATAGTCACATTATTACCAATGACTTGACCAGCATGGTTGTCCATGACGCCTTGCGTGCTTGAGTTGATATTGGTTTGCGTGCTGATCACACCTTGGTTAGTTAAGGTTTGTTGGGTTAAGTTGATATCTTTGCCCGCTTGAATATTACCGCTCGCTTGGTTAGTCAGTTTTTGGCTGCTTGCGGTAATGGCATCTTGGCTGCTGATGGTAGCATTATTGTTTAAGGTGTCACCGCCGATGTTTAATGCTTGATTGCTATAAATTAAACCAGCATTGGTATTATTGAGGGTGTCTGCGTGGATATCAGCGGTGGTATTGGCTAATAGCTGAGCTTTCGTATCATTATTTAAGGTTCGTGCATTGACGTACAATGCTTGAGCACTTTGGAGTACAGCTTTTTCACCGCTGTTGGCTAGAATGCCAGCGTTTACGGTTAAATCACCTGTGCTGGCAATGACCTGACCTTGGTTATTATTTAAACTGCCTGCGGTGACGGAAAGTTGATCGGCTTGTATACCCCCAATATCATTGTTAAGCGTACCAGACACCGTGGCAGTTAGTTTGCCATTGGATAGCAGTTTGCCCGTTTGGCTATTATCAAGATTTTGGGCAATTAGCGTCGCTGTGCCAGTCCCGGCATGAATGACTTCGCCACCTTGGTTCTGGATATCGCCCGTTGCCATTAAGCTAAGATTGGTGGCATTGCCGCCTAAGTGACCTTGCTGATTGTCAATGGTACCCGTGGTTAATACAAAGTCTTGAGTGCCTGTTTGCTCAAGGGTGCCTCGTTGGTTGGACAGTGATTGCACTTTAAGTTGGTAACTATCGGCTTGCGTTATAGCGGCATTGTGGTTAAGGGCGTTGGCGGTGAAACTGGCTTGTTGGCTAACTTTGTTTTGTGATTGACTTAAATCGATATTACCCAAGGTGTTTAATGACAGATTAACCACTTGATTACGACTGCCGTGGTAGTCGAGTGCTGAACCCGTGACTGTCATACCCCCACTGGCAACATTGTTACCTTGGTTATGCTGTACACCAGTACTGGTGATGGTCAAGTGTTGTGGGGTGGTTGATAAGCTATTATCAGGGCTTAATCCTGCCACCAATCGACTACTTTGGGCTTGATTAAGTTCACCGGTTTGAATTGCTAAACGACCTTGGGCGGCAATCGTTGCTGTGTTGCTCAAATTAGTTTGGTTGTTGATATGCGTATTGGCTAAACTTGAAATGCTGCCACGATTGTTCAAGATTTGACTGTTAAGGTTTAAGTCCCCACGACTGGTTAGCTGAGCTGAGTTGGTGACCGCTTGAGCCGTTAGGACCAAGCTGCCATTATCACTGTAAATAACCCCGTTACCGGTATTGTTTAAATCACCCTTGAGGTTAAGTTGATTGGCTTTTACGGTTCCTGTGGTATTGCTAGCAACCACTTGACCGTCGGTATTGATTAGGGTATGTGCACTAACGGTTAAGCCATCCCCTTGAATTTGTCCTTGGCTATTATCAATATCGCCAGCAATCTGCCAGGTTTGATCGGCTAGGCTTAAGATATTGCCCTTGTCGCTGTTATTTACATTATTTGCGGTTAAACTTAACTGACCATTACCTGCATGTTCAATACGACCCGCTTTATTTTTTAACGTTGGGGTATTGATTATGAAGTTTTGGCTATTGGTGGCAATCTGACCTTGTTGGTTGCTAATACCGCCAGCGAAATTAAAGGTTAAGTCAGCAGTACCACTTTGTCTAATTGAGCCGCGTTGGTTATTTAGCTGGTTGCCTGTTAGTTGCAGGGTTTGACCACTTAGTGTACCGTCTTGGTTATTTAGCGTGCCTTTAGCAACCAGCGTCAACTGATGGATGGCGGTAAGGCTTGCCCCTTTCGTTGATAAATCCCCTTGGCTTGCCATCTCAATATCCGCTGCTTGGGTTTTGCTGCCATTTAAGTCAGTTGGATTGCCTTGTAAGCTAGCTTTGCCGGTCGCAATATGGGTACCACTACTGGTGAGTATACCCACTGCATTCATGGTTAGGTTGGCTGGGGTGGTGCTTAAATTGCCTTGGGTGTCAATGCCTGCGGCTAATATGCCGGTGTTGTTGACGGTTTGGGCGTGAATATTGGTGTTGCCTTGAGCGGCGATTAAACCCGTAGCCGTGTTGGTCAGACTGCCCATGGTAAGCGTATTACCTGTGGTGCCATACAGTTGCCCACTGTTGGTAAGTGTCTGGCTGGTGGTGCTGAGTTTACCACCTGCTACCACACTGCCTTTGTCATTTTTGATATCGGTCGCATGTAAGCTCGCATCACCTTGAGCCATGATATGACCATTTTGGTTGGTCAGGTTGCCTTGGCTATCAAGGTTTAAATTGCCCTCCGCTTGAATCGTGCCTTGGCTGTTGTAAACTTGGGTAGCCGTGATGGTGGCTTGTTTGCCTTGAATACTGCCTTGTTGATTGTTTAATTCACTTGTGCTAAGGCTAATATCGCCTAGGGTGGCTAAGACACCTTGTTGGTTGTTAATTTGCGGGGCGGTGAGGCTAATCCCTTGTTTGGCAACAATTTGCCCTTGTTGGTTGTTAAAACGGGTTAACTGCCAATCGAGTTTGTCAAGTTGGATACGACTGTTGATGTTGTCAATTGCTTGGGTGTTTAATCCATTAACCACAATACTACCTTGGCGTTGATTGGTAACGCTTGGGCTGGTCACTGTCATGGCACCATTGGCAGTGATGACGGCATTATTGCCTTGGTTGACTAAATTGTCCGCTTGGATATTGCCATCGGCGGTTATGGGTGCAAGCACCGGTTGATGGCTGTCCGTTGTCGGTGTGGTAGCGGTTGAGTTTGCCACTTGCTTGGTTGATCCAGTTTGTGCGGTTGATGGGGCAGTGGCTAGGGTTGGGGTAGTCGTCGCTGGGTGCTTGTCGTATAGGCTTTGACCAATGACGGCGTTGTCTTGGTTGGTTAAGTGTTGACTGGTCACATCAAGTTTACCACTGCCGGTTTGTTCAATACGGCCTTGGTTGGCCAGGCTTGGGGTTTTTATATTGACTTGTCCGGCACTGATGAGCCCTGTGTTAGTGATTTGGCTTTGAGTAGTGGCATCGGTTTGGCCATGACTGCTAATGACGCCGCTGTTTTTAAGGGTTGGGCTGTCCAGTTTGACACTATCGGTGCTGCTTGCTAACGGTGCCTTGGTTGTCAATACTACCGGTGTGTTTTAGATTTACCCCTTGTTTGGCGTTCATGGAGCCGGTGTTAATGAGGTTACCTTGGTTGTCTAGCGTGAGTGTGCTACTACTGCTGATGTCACCAGCATTGGTCACCCCCATACCTTTGTCGGTACCAATCAGACGAATTCTGCCAGCATACATGCCGCCTAGGCTTGAGATGTCTAAAGCCACGCCCGTGCTTTGATTGACACCGTTGTGACTAATTTTAGTGGTGGCTGGATTGGTTTCATAGCTAACCGTGTTGTTACCCGTAATGACATCAAGCTGTTTGCTGTAAACTTTAGCGTTAAGGGCAGTGGCTTGGCTAATCAGCTGGGTATAGTCGCTTTGGCTATCATCTAAGCCTTTGCCTTCAACGGTCATCTTACCGCTACCTATTTGAAATCCGGTTAAAGTGTCGTTGTTAAAGGTGGGTTTACCGGTGGTGAGCGTGGTACGAGCAGCGTTGATAAAACCACAGCCTGAGCAGGTGATACCCGCGGGATTGGCAATCACCAGTTCGGCTTTACTACCCGTAATTTCGGTGTAGCCAGCTAACTGGCTTGGATTACTAGAATTGACTTGGTTTAAGATGAGTTTGGCTTCACCTTTGGCAAGCCATGGGTTACCCTCTACCCAACCCGCAGTTTGGGTTTGTACATTGGTACGGCTGTTGTTAATAATAGCCCCATGCCTACCGATATCAAATTGACTAAAGGTGTTTTTAGAAACCCTTGGCTATTTGGGCTTTGAATGTTAATTTGGGCTAAGCCATTGGCAGTGTTTAACACCGTGGCTTGCTCATTTTTAGGAGCACCCTTATCTGCAATGATTTGGGTCTGTATCTCAGCATAGGCAACGTTTGCTACTCCTATGCTGACAAGGACAGCAGCAGTGAGACTAACCCATTTGCTATAGCAATAGTACACGACCTCATTGCTTCCATCTAGTTGGCTGTCAGCTAAAACTACCTTGTTACTATTCGCACCTTGACTACCGGCTTTGCCTTGTGCCACAGTTTTTTCTGAGACAACAACTAATCGACCTAGGTGTTTGTTAAAGATAACACGATACAGACGGCTGTTCATATGGGGTTTCCTAATTTTTATCGGTATTTTAACCCCTATCCGTGTTTTTGTATAGTTTTTTAATAAATTAATAGGGTCTGCTATCGTTAAATTTAAGTTTAGTCTTTGATAAACAGTTGATGGCTTTTTCAATTTATAGTTATTTAAAATAGTAACTGGACAAAAAATAATGATAGAACAATTGGTATGGGTGGAAATAAGTCAAAACAAAAATCAGGCAGACCTAGAAAATCAACAGGGCAAAATCAAACTTACCCAACAAAAGTTTTACCGAATACAACTTGCTCAAGAATATCATGATTCCAACCACAACGCTTAACAATAGACTTAACACTACCCTTGATACCTGAAGACTTAATTAAAGACACCGAAGCCCTTCTAAACAAAGCCATATTCTTAGTAGCTTGTTGTTCACGAATACGACAGCTATCTTCTTTAAAAGTCACATCAAGCACATAATGTAAACTATTTTCAATCGCCCAATGTCGTTTGATAACATAATTAAGCTGTTCTGGATTAATAGATAATGAGCTAATGTAATACGCAGTTTGGGTCGTCTGTTCACCTGTTTTTTTATCATGTCTGATTCTGACAATCTCAATGATACTGTTTAGATAGGCACTGATTGAGTGGAGGGCGGTTAGTTTGTCATCACTGTTTTGGTAGCTTTGTTTTAAGGTTTTGCCATCAATGGCGATGATGGTTAGGTCTTGTTGTTCTCTGATACTGTTTATCCAGTTGATGTAGCTGTTTAGTAATGTTTCAGCTTCAATTAGGCTTATTACTCGTTTTATGGTTGAGGCGGATGGGATGCCGTTGTCGTAGCCCAAAAATTTTTTTAGCCATGTTTGTTTTTGTTTGCCAAATTCGCTAATTTCTTCCCAGCCTTCTGCTCCAGATAATATGCCACATAGTGTTAAAAATAGTATGTCTATTAGTCTGTGTTTGATGTTGATGTCTGTTCCTCGGTCTTCGATCTTCGATGATACTGAAATGTTCTATAAAGCTCATGGGTTCTCCTTTTTAGAAGTATTTTATGAGTTTTTTGTCTTTTTGACAATTTGTAAACTTTATTTTATTAATTTTGATTTTGCCCTGACCATCACCCTAAAAGACGGTAGCAAACAAACCGTACTCGTACCCAAAGTCTATGTGCGTGCCAACGTCAGTGACTTAAAAGGCGATGGTAGCCTTATTGCTGCCCGCAATGTCGACATGCAGCTGACTGGTGACCTATCAAACCAAGGTAACATTGTGGCACACAATGGACTGCGTATCAATGCCAGTAACCTTAACAATCAAAACGGTGGACTTATCCAAGGCAACTTTGTCCAAGTTAACACCAAAAATGATTTAAACAACATCGGTGCAACGCTTAAAGCAGGCAGTGCCATGGCACTGGATGTCGGTGGCAAACTCAATAACAGTAGCACCACCCATCATAGCGAAAGTCAAGCAGGTCAAAGCAATGCCTGGCGTACTGGTATCGACCAAATTGGTCAAATCTATGTCGGCGATGGCTTAAAAGATAAAAAGGATGAAAATGGTCGACCACTTACTACGCTTAGTATTGATGTGACGGGTGATGCCACCTTTAACGCCGCTCAACTGGTCAACGCTGGCGGTACCACCCGTTTGGTAGCGGAAGGGGATATCAAATTCAACGCTGTTAACACAGGCTATCAAACCAATGCCATTGGTGACAGCAACAACTACTATAAAGTGGGTCAAACCCAAGATATGGGTAGCGTCCTTGTGACCAGTGGCGACACCTTTATCAAAGGCAACAACGTTACAGGCACCGCCACGACCATCCAAAGTGGCGGCAACACCATCATCAATGCTGACAACAACATTGCCTTTAAAGAAGGACGAGCAACCCAAAACCTATCAACTGCAAATCGCACCACGGACAAAGGCTTCTTAAGCAGTAAAACCACCCAAGACCGCTACGACATGACCAGTGATACAGCCATTGGCAGTCACATTGATGGTGACAAAGTCTCTATCACTGCCAAAAATGACGTCCATCTCACCGCCACCGATGTCATTAGTGACCATGGTACCTATGTTAAAGCCGGCAATAACCTAACCATTGATGCCGCCGAAAATCGTTACAGCGAAAGCTCAAGCCATGACAAGAAAAAATCTGGCGTGTTTGGTACAGGTAGTGGACTTGGCTTTACCATTGGCTCACAAAAGACCCAAAACCAAAACAGCACTAAACAAACCTGGCATACTGGCAGCAACATTGGCACCAACGATGGTAACACCGTGCTGACGGCAGGTAACCATTACCAACAAACAGGTAGCGTGGTCTCAGCAGGTAATGAAAGCAACAACAATGTCCATGACTTAAGCCGTGGCACGGTCATTATCAATGCCAAATCAGCCACCATTCAAAATACCACGGCAACCACCGAAAGTCACAGCAGCCAAAGCCAAAAAACCACAGGCTTAACCGTGAGTGTATCAAATAGTCTAGTTGACCATGTACAGGGTATCAGAAGTGTGGTAAAATCTGGCGAAACCACCAACTCAGACCAAATGAAAGTCATGGCTGGGGTGGCAGCGGTTGCTAAAACCCGGACGCTAAGACACAGTGTACAGCAAAGTACCAAAGACTTTAATGACCCAAGCAAACATGCCCCAGATGGCACCAAGCTTGATGGTCAAAAAGACACGGCTGACAAATTGGGCAGTATTGGCAACACCCGTATTCAAGCAACTATCGGCAGTCAATCAAGCAAAAGCACCCAAGACAGTTTATCAGGCAAAAACGAAGCCTCACAAATCAATGCCAACAACGCCATCTTTAACATTCAAGGGGCAAGTAAAGATAGTGACTTAACCTTTATTGGCAGTGACTTAAATCTTAAAGGTGACCGCTACAACAACGTAGAAGGCGATGTTATTGAACAAGCTGCCACTGGCACTGGGTATGACCGTAGTACCAACAAATCAAGCGGCTATGGGATTGGGGTGTATGCTGATACCAAAGGCAGTGCAGGGATTAGTGCCAATGCCAATATGGCAAAAGCTTATGGTAATGGCGAAACTACCACCAATGCCAACAGCCATATCAATGTGGCAGGTACCACTTACCAAAACGTGGGTGGTGACTATGTCGTAGATGGGGCAGTGGAAAAAGGCAACCGTATGACGGGTCATATTGGTGGGGCAATTAAAGCCACCAGCCGTCAGGATACCGCTACATATGATGGTAAACAGACCAATGCTGGGTTTAGTGCAGATATTGATTTAGTCAAACAAGGAGCAGGGAGCAGTTTATCTATCAATGGCGGTCGTACTCGAGCAAACGCCGATTATGCAGCGGTGACTGAGCAGACAGGCTTACAGTATCAATCATCCGATGTGGTGGTAGAGGGTAAGAGTACGTTTAAAGGGGCGTACTTTACGACGGCAACGCCACAAGACAACAAAACCCAGTTTAAGGGTGGGTTAGAAGTTAGTGATATTGAGAACCATAGCCAGTATAAGGCGGATGGGATTAATGTTGGGTTGTCTGCTGGTTTAACCCCACAAGGCAATTATAAGTCAGGCGGTATTAGTGGGATTGGTTATGGCAAGGATGGTGATAGCCAAACCAGTACGACGTATGGTGCGGTGACTGGGGTTGCTGGTAAGTCGGAGGTGACGACTGCCAATGTGGCTAGCCTCAATGAGGTATTGCAAAATAATTTTGATAAAGATAGGGTCAATGCGGAGATTGGGGCTCAGGTTCAGGTAAGTCAGGCGTTTGATACGGAGCGTCGTAGCTATCGCATGGAGATGGCGAAAAAAGAGCAAGATTTAAGGGATAAGGCGAAAGAAGCTGAGAAACAAGGAGACCAAGAGAAAGCCCGTGAGTTGGCTGCCAAAGCGGATAAACAGCAACATGATATGGTGATATTTGATGGTATCACTAGTGCTATATTTGCTCCGAATACCAATGGGGTGACAGGCTATATGGCAAGAGCGATTGCCCCTGAGGTGTCTTATCAGATTGGACAATACTTCAAAACAAATGAAGCACTCAATGACCTAGATGATGGTGATAGAGCAGAGCAGAGCAAAGCACTGCTCAGCACTTACTAGCACATGCCATCTTAGGCGGTGCGGTCAGTTATGCCACAGGCAATGATGCATTAACAGGTGGGTTGTCAGCCGTTGCAGGAGAGGCAACGGCTCCCCTCTTGATGGAGTATTTATATCAAACTGATGATCCAGATGAGCTAACCGCTGAACAAAAAGACACCATCAGTGTGATTACGGGTTTGGTTGGCACGACCATTGGAGCAACCACTGGCAATGTCACTGATGCAGTGAATGCGGGGGAAACGGCAAAGGTGGCGGTTGAGGGGAATGGATTACAAGATATAGAAATGATGTTCCCAAATGAAGATTTTAGAGATCCTAACTTCGCTCGGGAAGATTTGGAACTTATCAAAAGGCTTCCAGAAATGGTGGGTTCTTTGAACCTTGTGTATAAAAAGAACGATAAAGGTCACTTTATCATATGCCTGCCTTATAGTGGCAATAGCTGTGCCCCTAGACCTAATGAAAGATACGCCACTGAGCAAGAAGTTAAACAAGGTGCTAAGGACTTTGCTTTAGACGTTGTTCCTTTGCCTGGTGGTCAAGGCGTGGCAGTTGTAGTGAAGAAAACGGGTCAAATCGTTGGAAAATACAAAGACGCTAGAGCGGCTAGAAAAGCGGCTGATGAAGCTGTGGCGGAGGCTAAGGTTGGTAATAATGCAAATCGGGATAATGACTTTATTTCATATCAAAAGAATAAAGAAGCTTATGATAATGATTTAATAAAAAAAGCTGAGAGTATTAGTACTGCCAACTCAAATAAGACCCCCCCTCAAGTTACAAATCCAAGAAATATTTCAGAAAGAATATTGTGGAGACATGTAGAGCAAAATCCCAAAGATGGTCAGCCTCTTGTAGGTATGAATAATGATCCAAGATTCCCTAAAAGCTCAGGTTTTCAAAAGATGCAAGCTATTGCGAGAGGTAATGATGGTCATAATATAGTTATTCATTATCAGTATAATAGCAAGACTAATAAAGCATATGATATAAAAATAGTTTCTAAAGAAAAAGTTGTTAAGTAAAACTCATGTTTTTATTAAATTAAAAAATATATTTTTTGATATTTTTTTCAACACTTCGGATATTTAAATGAAAATTACTTTATTCTATTACAAAAAAATTAAGGTTCAAAGCTTATGATTAGAGCTATGAGTAAGTCTGAAAACGATTATATATATATATATAGTATATATAAGAATGATGGTGAATTTTATTATTTAGCGAGTTCTGCAACTCATCAGGGCTTAATAGTATATAGTGACAAAGAGATATATAATATTGAAATATTAAGTGATAATTATATTAAGTTAAATACATTTGATATTTCTGCAACTTCTGATGACCAGATGCATCCTATACTTTTTGATTTTTTAAAGAATGACTGGGAAACCTATGAAGGTATCATTGAAGGACAAAATGATTCTTGGCTTAAATTTCAAAGGAAGTTAAGGCATAGACCGTAATTGTAACTATTCCCTAAAATAGCACAGCTCAAACGTAGAATTTCTTATAAAATACCCATAAGGAGTTTTGAGCTATGCTGAAGAAACCGTACAAGTAAACTTGGTAAACTAAGCGTATTAATCGGAGTTTATCATGACCAAGAAAGTAAGAACCTACAGTGACGAATTTAAAGCCGAAGCTCTTAAAAAGCAAGCGTAGGGCGGGTACTAACCCGCCTATTACAGCATCTCACCCTGCAACGTAGAGCCATCCAAACCCTCTCACCTAAATAGAATTCGATCACTGGCACCATCTAAAAGCCCTTAGCATCAATGGCAGTAAAACCAACATGGATGCTGACTATGCCCAGGTAAAAGAGCAGTCTGGCTTCTTCATGAACACAACCGACCTGCAAGTGGACGGCAAAGGCAGATTTGAGGGCGGAGCGTTTCTCACCAACAGTGAGGCTGATAATCAAGCGGTGTTTAAGCAAGACATCACGGTGAGTGACATTGACAACCACAGTAGCTATGAAGGGGAATCCATCTCTGGTGGGATTAATGTCGGTGGTAGCACAGCCAATCCACAGGTTAGTAGTCAGGGCATTGGCTATGGCACAGACAGTAATAGCCAAACCAGTACGACGTATGGTGCGGTGACTGGGATTGCTGGTAAGTCGGATGTGACGACTGCCAATGTGGGTAGCCTTAATGAGGTTCTACAAAATAACTTTGATAAGGATAGAGTGAATGAGCAGATTAATGCTCAGGTTCAGATTATTCAAGAATATGGTAAGGAAATTCCGAAAGCGATTGGGGATTATGCCAGTAATAAACAACTTGAGCTAATTAACAAAGGTAATATTGAAGAAGCTAAAAAATGGGGTGAAGGTGGTATTTATCGTGTGGTACTTCATACCTTATCAAGTGCTTTAGCCACAGGTTCGATTGAAGGAGCGGTCGCAGGTAGTGGCACAGCCATTGTTGTACCAAAAGTTGATGAGTATCTACAACAGCAAGACTATGATGAAGCAACTAGAAAAGCTGTTTTAGTTGGATTATCGGCTGGTATTGGTGGTGCGGTTGGTGATAATACCGCAGGAGCTGCTAATAATGTTAATCAGACGGAGAATAATTATTTAAATCATATCCAATTACAAAAATGGGCAGATCAGCTTAAAGCTTGTGGAAATGATAATTATTGTAAACAGGGGATTAATGCTTATTATCAAAATTTAAGTAAAAAACAAGATGCAAAGCTAAATAGAGTTTGTATTACTGATTTTAATAATGCTCAATGTAAAGCTGAAATCGCTAATTTTTATGCAGGGTTTCCTGAAAATAAAATCTCACCTTTTGCTAGTGATTATATGTAAGAACCTCAAGCGTTATTTACACTTTGTTTAAAATAAAACTCCAACCACTCATAAGGAGTAAAGGTTTGAGTTTTGCCAGTAATATCATCTTTTTTAGTTAAAGATGAATGGGGTTTAACGGTATTATAGAAATTAAGAAATCTTGTTAATTCTTGCTTTCTATGTTCACTACCTGTAAATTCACATTGTTCATGCCACATTTCCATGAGCGTACGTATTACTCGTTCTGCTTTACCATTGGTTTGTGGTTTGGCAACTTTGGTGAATTTCTGATTGATGTTGTTATTATAACAGGCTTTGACAAATTCATGGTCTTTTGTGCCTTTATATTCTGTGCCATTGTCAGAATAAATCACCTCAATCGTATAAGGGCAAGGTTTAATAACTTGTTCTGTCAGAAACTTAGCCGCACTAAAAGCTGTTTTGTCTGGCATAATACAAGCATACAGTTCACGAGAATAATCATCAATGGCAACAAACAGATATTCTCTAGGGCTGTTGCTATTTTGTCCTTTGAGCAGTGGTAGGCGTTTTGTATCTACGTGTACCATCTCACCAGGATAGGATTTATTATAACGCTTGGCTTGTTTTTTGAGTTTGTCTTGTATACTCTTTTCAACTTTAGCTAAGCGTTTAATACCAAATTTCGCTTGTTTAAAGCGATTATTGACACTGGTTTGTGGTTTTAGTAACTTCACTCTAGCAAGTTTCAATACCTTGTAGATTGTTGGTCTTGATACTTTGTATTCTTCAGCAAGTGATGTTACGCTTTGTTTGTTTTGATGATAGGCTATCCAAATAGCTTCTCTTTCAAACGGTAGCAGTCTGGTGTTTTTATGTATGTTCATTTGCAGTATTTTATCCTAAATACTGTAAATAACGCTAGGATATCTTACAGATTATACAAGAATTGAATCATTAGGAGGAGGTACTCTTCGTGCGAATGTTACCATGAGTAATGATTTCGCCTTTAGCAATACTATTACTCGCGGTATAGCAAATATCTCCCGAGCTGAAAATAGACCAATGGATGCTATTGCAGCAGATTTAATGCATGCTGAAGTTTGGGGAGGTGGGGCTGGTAGAACGGTAATTAAGACGAAACCTGCTAAAGCTCTATGCTCATTCCGTGGCGATATGTTAGTAGAGACCCAAAATGGCTATAAACCTATTGCTGATATTAAAATTGGTGATATGGTCTTAGCGAAGAATGAATTTACAGGTGAAGTTTCTTACCAAAAAGTTTTGAATCAATATAACAATCCTTATCAACAAACAGTTTATGTGACTCTAACAGATAAAAATGGTAATTCACAAACGATAGTTTCTAATAAAATTCACCCATTTTTTACTCGTATTAATAACCTAGATGGTTTATCATTGCCACCTTCTTCTGAAGGGCATAATTATCAAGGTGATATTAAAAATGCTCAATGGGTTGATGCTAGTAATCTTAAAGCAGGCTATGAGCTATTATCAGAAGATGGTAAATGGCAAGTTGTTCAGCATGTTGAGGTTAAGGATGAGCCATTATCTGCATATAATTTAACAGTTGGTAATGACCATACTTATTTTATTGCAGGTAATTATAAGGTTCGGGGGGTGTGGGTTCATAATAATTGCTGGAATAATCTTCCTTCTGGTGCTACTAATACAGGTAAAACATTACCAGATGGTAGACCTTTATATACTTTTAAAGATGAAAAAGGTAAGCAAGTTTTAGCTTATAAAGGTTCTGATGGTCGGTACTATAATAAAGACGTTTATCACCCAACTAAACCAAACTCACCAAATGTAATAGCAGTTGATTCATATCCGAATAGAATAGGTGCAAAGGCTGCACCAGGACATGTCTACTATCAAACGGATGCTGAAGCTTTTGAAGCTGCTAAAAAACTTGGTTATACAAAGAAACATACCCAAAAGAACAGACCAGCTATTTTTGAAAACCCAAATACAGGTGAAGTAATTTCTCGTGATGTAGGCACTGGCAAAGGTGAAGGTGCACATAATGGTGGGGTATGGAAAAAAGCAGATTCTATAAAAAATATTAATAAAAAAGAAACTCGTGATGGTACATACGATGCTAATTTGAAAAGGATAGGTGATTAAAGATGCTTGCTAATCATTATAATGAGTGTAATGAAATATTTTGGAATGAAGAGTCTTTTAATTATTCTTTAGAAGAGAAACGCATTTGGGATATGGATAAATATTGGAAATTGGAATATTTTCTAATAAAGTTGTGTGAAAGCTTGGTAGGGGCAGAAACTCTAAATAGGGAGTTAGCTGCAAATTTATACTATTTAGCTAATAGTATAAATCTATCAATCTCTAGTCATAACGATCCTGAAGATTATTATTTTTTGGAAAAATTTAACCAAGATGAAGCAGATGAATGTCGTGATCGTTTAAATCATATAATGAGAATTTTATGGGGAAGAATACCCTTTAATTATGACTATTTAATAATAGCAAACCCTCTAATCCAAAAAGATATGGCAAATTGGGTAGAAGGAATGAAAGATCTTACAGGACATATACGTGTTACTAATGCTGGAGTAGATTAAAATGAATTATTTTGAGGCAGAGTTTAACGAAGTAGAATTGCTTATCAATAATGGTAAGTTTGAATTAGCCTTTACGAAATTAAATAATATTATTGACAATAATAAGATTAATGAAAAAGAGATTGCTGAAGCTTTAAATCTAAAAGGAGTAATTGTCGATGCTTATGCTCCTTACCTTAATGAATTTCCTGATGAGGGTGGTCTATTTTATTTTGCTAAAGCATTAAACTACGACGAGAAAAATATTGGAGCACTATTTAATATTATTAACTCTTTTAATATGCATGATTTGAAGAAAAGTTATATTTTAAGTCAAAAGGAATTATTTTTTAAAGCTTATGAAACTTTGAAAAACGTTGTTTACAGTCAATTAAATACAGATCTTAAATCAGAAGTAGATGAATATCAAAGTACATACATTTATTTGAAATCCATCTAGAGATGGATTTTAATGGATAATCTACCAAACCAGCTTCTTCTCATAAATCAAAGGTCAAGTGAGAAAGTAAAATGTTTATTAAGATAGAAGATTTTGAAGAAGAACGAATTTGGTCTGGCACAATTTTAAGAATATTTCTTAAAAATCAAAATGAATTTTATTATTCAGATAGAGTGTTTGATATTATCATATTTGAAAATTATACAGATGAAATGGGCTTAGGTGCTTTACAAGTATCAGGTTATAAAGCAGGAAAAATAAGTTTATTTTGAGAGCATTCAAAACCCTGTATCCGTTAAATTATAGTTTCATCCTCTGCACACGACAGAAACTACTAAAATAAAGTTGATTTTCTTTTAAAACTGAGAAAATCAACCAACCTATTAAAAAAAGCAAAATCACCACACATAATAAACCGTCTAAATCCATCAATCAGAAAATCTAACCCCAAAGCAAAAACACTTGACTGAGGACGACCATTAGACTTAAAGCAACGTTTATAATGACTAGGCTTATCATCAATGACCGCCAAGCCAGTCAAATAAGCCCAACAAAAGGCTAACGCATTTACCGCAACCAATTTACTCACTCTGTCTTGTTTAGTCAAATGCGTATCCTCAAGATTAAAACCACGCCCCTTTAAACAAGAAAACAGCGTTTCAATCTGCCAACGCATCGCATAAGTTGCCATAGGGTCAATATCATCAAAATCATTGGTAGCCACAATCACATAATCATTATCACTATCAAGCTTTGCCGATACCTTGACAGGACACTTATCAACAAAGAGTGTTCTAGCATGGTGATAAGTATCTTGCTGGTTTAAATTATGAAATAGTGTTTTAATTTGTACGCTTTGTCCTTGTGTATTGGTCACTTTACTGTCTTTTTTAATGCGTATGGCAAATTTAATATTTTGTTTTGTTAGCCAGTCGAACCATGCAGAACCCACAAATTCTCTATCGGCTAATACTTTTTGTATTTTATCTTTACCAAAGGTGTGAATGAATTTTTCAATGAGTTGTGTTCTCTCTAGTGTTTTTGAGTTGCCTTGTTTGTCTAGCATTGTCCAGTATAAGGGTATGGCAATGCCTTTGTGTACAACAGCTAACATGAAGATGTTGATGTTGCTTTTTCCCCATTTCCAGTTGGTACGGTCAATGGTGAGTGTGACTTTGTTTAGTCCAAATAGTTGAAAGATAAGGCGTGCTATTTGGTGTTCATTTAGGGGTGTTTGGGCGAAAAAGCGTTGTATTCTTCGGTAGTTGCTGTCATTTGTTGTGCTGTTGGTAAAGTGTCTGGCTATCTTTTTTAGGTTACTGCTTTGGGCGGTAATGATGGCTATTATCATTAGACTTAAGCAGTTGATTTTTGCCTTGTGTATTGTTAGGTTTTGCGATAAAATTCTTTCTAGTCTGATAAGGTTTGGCATGGTTTTAATTCGTCGGAAAAATTACTATTATGCCATTGTTTTATCAGACTTTTTTGTTTTTTTGTCGTGTGCAGAGAGATGAATATTAATTTTTCATTCATTATTTATCTCCGAGTATGATTTTTGTAATAATTAAATCATCTTTGGTTAAGTCAGCAATGCCTTCGGTTGTTCCATTAGCAGTTTTGCCACCTAATAGCCACTGAAAATTAGCACCTCCTTCGTTTCCGGACGGTATTTTAACATTTAAACCATTTGGACTGATATGAAATATTTTTGTATCAGATTTAGATAAATGGCCGTCACATAGACTAAGTTTTTTTTCAATATAGGATAAATTTCCACCCGATTCTTTTTGAGTATAAGTTTAAGCTAGCTTACAGATTATTGCTTTTTATTTATAAATAGGCTCTTTCCATAACTCAGGCATATGGGGAAACCGAACAAATTCATCATCTATCCTAACTCTATAATTAGACAAATCAGCTTCTACAAAGGGCTCATTAAACCATTCGTCCCATAGGATGAGTAGGAAATTTTTGTATAATCTATCAAATTCTTGTGAGTGTGTTTCATTATGAACGCCTTCTACAGGTACATAGTCAATACCCGGCAACCATACATCAGCATTTAAATATCCATCTTTAGTAATCGTATAACGCAAACTCTCTTTATAAATGGGTTTTTCATTATTTCGCCAACCCACCAACAACCATCTATTAATTGCGTAACGAGCATCTTTCTCACTAGACAGGTCTAATGAATAATACTCATCCTCTTCTTGATAATGCTCTAAGGTTTCTGAATGCCATGCACCCTCAAAAGCTCTTTCAATAATTTCTGGATTAACATCAAACATATTTATCTCACTTTAAGTGGGTCAGGTTTCTTTATGCCTTTACTAATATCAGGAAAGGCAGTATATGGTTTTTTGGTAGTTTTATCCAAGCCAACACTAACGCTATTTGTCCAGCGGTATTCACCAGCTATACCTAATCCTGTATTTGTTTTGTTGGCTCCCATAAATCCTTCTCCAATAGGCCTATAAAATGTTACATCAATAGAAATTTTTCCTTTCGAATCAATATATTTCTTTGGGTTTTCAGCATACATTTTTCTGCTTGTCGCATTGCATACTCCATATAGGGTTGGTTAAGAAAATTTATTTGTAAATAGGTTCTTTCCATAGCTCCGGACAACTAGGATTTTCAACAAACTCTTTATCTATTCGCTCTTTAAATTTACTAATATCTTCATATACAAATTGTTCCTTAAATAGATATTGATAAACTCTTATTAAAAATATATAATATTCATTCCAAAACAATTCACTATTTTCTATATTGTCAATACCTGACAAATATATATCATTTTCAATAGTTTTTCTAGATAAAATTAAAAATTTAAGACTATTTTTTAAAAGTTTAAAATATGGATTTGCCATATCTGAATAATCTACATATTCCATTTCATCGGCTCTAAAAACTATGGGAAACCATTTTTGAAAATCAGAATAGTTTTTCAAATCACTATTATAATACCCATTATACTCATCTGATGATAAATAGTAGGATATTACTTCATCATGTAAAGCGAAAAATAAGTTTGAAATGTGTTTAATATTAACATCAATCATCACAACCTCTTATTTTTTAATAAAATCCAATAACTGGTTTTCTTGCTTATAACCTTCATCCATATTCGGGAAAGCGGTATAAGCCTTTCCTGTTTTAGGATCAATACCTACTATTGCAGTATTGCTCCAACGATATTCACCAGCTGTACCATTAGCTTGAGTGGTTTTATTGTTTTTAATAAAACCTTCACCCACTGGTCTGTCAAAGTTAATAGTAACCTGGTTTTTTTCATAAATATATTTCTTTGGGTTTTCAGCATACATCTTTTCTGCTTGTCGCATTGCATACTCCATATCAGTTGAGTTAAAAAACTTGGAAGCATTTACTGGCTTGCCTGGTGGATAACCTTTTTCGCTTAGCGTCTTATTTGTGCCAGTCATAGCTCTATCATATTGGTCTTGTAGACTGGTATAAGCCCCATGTTTATCATCATAGTGTGGAAGCTGACCAATCTTTTCAACTCCTAAATCTTTCAATTCTTTAGTATGATTGGATTTTTCTGTAGCAATTATCCTATCAGCAGGTGTATTAGGATTACCATAATTTGATACATTTTCCAAATCCCAATCACCCACCTTTGTCAAAGTATAATCAGTATGCTTACCTATAGTAGTTCCAGTGCCGCTAGCACCACTAGCAACCCTCCTACCCACACCTTGAGCAGCAGTTACCCCTCCCAAAGCCAAATCCGTTCCCATTTTGATATTGGAAGCTGTGCCTTCAGACAATCCTACGCCTTGGGTAAGTAAAACTGATGAAGTTTGTTGATTGGTTGTTTTACCTCGGTTTGCATTACCAGTGACCGCATTATCAGAACCGTGGATAATAAGAGCAGAACCAACACCACAGCCAACACCAGTAGCACACATTGCCGTACCTGTGCCTACCTCTGCTAACCCAACCCCTGTTTGAACAACAGGCATTACTTGTTCATTGATGATTTTCTCAGATTTTGATTGAGCTACTTTACCGCCATTAAAATCAATACCAGTACGTTTAATGGTCTCATTTTGTCTATCTAAGGCAGTCTGTGGGTATTTTGGGGCTTCTACTACCTTTTTTACTGGCGACGATGGTGTTGTGGTAGGCTTTTTGGGTAAACTTGTAGGCATATAGGGAATTCTAGCGTTATTATCCCAAGTATATTTTGTGCCTTTTGGTGTATGGGCTTGTATGAATGATATTAATTGCTCATTGGGTCTTTTGGCGGTATTTAGGTGCTGATAGTATACAACAGAGCTACCTTCCACAGAGGGCTTGCTCCACCCATACTCATCATACATAAGAGTATTAGCATTAGTTCCTTCTTTAAGGACTACTTTTATGTTATCTGTATATTTTTCTTTATATTTCGTACTATTAATATTTGCCCAACGCAAAGCATTCTCTACATCTTCCAAAGTATAAGGCTGACCATTAGGGCGTACAAAAGATTTATATTTTGGCTTTTTTAACTCTTGTGCTAGTTTTGTGGCAAGTTTTTTTTCATCAGGATGCAACTGCCTATTATTCATATCCGCATTCAAAGCATAAGCAGTACTGCTCGTATCTAAGCCTGCGGTAGTGCCTGCTGTAGCGATTGTAAGATTTAGGGTGAATTTACTGACACTTTCGGCGGTGTCTTTTTCAAAGCCTTTTTCTACGAGTTTGGTGGTAAGTTTGTCTTGCCATTCATTCAGTTTTGGAGCAATGGTAGCAACACCACCTGTGGTTAATGCACCCTCAACTGCCCCTGTCGCCAACAATCCAGTTGCTGTATGCAGTGCCACACGATAAACACCACCCTCACCCCATTTTTCGGCTTCTTCAGTATTTCCTGCATGAATAAGTTCAAGTTGTTTTTGTCCTGCATAATCTCCGACCATTTTCGGAGCTTCCTGCCCAAACGCTTGCGTAATCTGAGTTTGATTGTTAAGTTCAGCATTTAACTGACCTGCATTAAACGTATTTCTTAACGGCTCATTGAGTATGCCTACAGTCTTATTCGTCACCTGCGACTGCCCTGCCATCCCTGTCACCGCCCCATACGTGGTACTGGTATCACTATCCCCCACCTTACCATAACCAATACCGCTGATAGACGGCGAAGCTAACCCTGTTTTGTTGGCATTTAACCCTGCACTGATACCGCCACTTATCGATTGACCGTGATAATGAATGTGGTTTTGTATATCACCGACTTCTAACCCACCTTTAAACTGAGTCTGATTCGCTTCAGGGGTGGCAGTGGTAAAATATGCCCCATTAAAAGAGCTTTTACCATCAACCACCATATCAGAAGATTGGTACTGTAGCCCTGTCTGCTCAGTCACTTGGGCTAAGTCCATGGAGAGATTGGATTTACCGCCATTGATACTCACATTTTGTGGGATGCCTTGCATAGACACGTCGGCACTAAAGCCTACATTTTTTTGTTTACCGTCATATTTAGCGGTATCTTGACGACTGGTCGCAATAATCCCGCCACCGATGTGACCTGTGGCATAATCACCTTTCACCACCGCACCATCAAGCACCAAGTTACCACCGATGTTTTGATAGGTTGTACCACCGACATTGATATGAGAGTTGGCATTGGTGGTGGTTTCGCCATTGCCATAACCTTTTGCCATATTGGCATTGGCAGTAATACCTGCTCCATTTTGCGTGCTGGCATACACCCCAATGCCAAAGCCATTAGATTTATTACTGGTACGGTCATAGCCTGTACTGGATGCGGCTTGGTAAATCACATCACCTTCAACGTTATTATACAAGTCTCCCACTAAGTTGATGTCACTGCCTGTCACAGTAAAGTCACTGTCTTTACCTTTGCCTGCAATGTTTAACACTAAGTTATTGGCATCAATGCTTGATGCCTCATTTTTACCTGATAGGCTATCTTGCACGCTTTTGTTGGATTGACTGCCAAGTGTGGCTTGAATGCGAGTATTGCCTACCCCAGCTAATCCTTCTTTGCTTAACTCACTTTTTTGTAAGCTATCAACAGCACCTTGTACGCCTTTATCTAAGGTACGCAGCTTACTAAAGCCTGCAATACCCGCCATGACTTTCATTTTCTCACTGTTGGTGGTTTCACCCGCTTTCAGTAGACTATTAATGCTTTGAGCCTGATCGATTAAGCTATTAGACACACTCACGGTTAATCCGCTGGTTTTTTGGCTTTGGATATTGTGTGTTTGCGTTGTGGCAGTAGTATTACTCACGTTTGCCGATTTGGCATTAATCACCACCGTGCCATAATTGAGATCATGCACATTGTTCGTGGTTTGGTTTTTGGCATAGACTTTACTGCCAGTTTGCTGATAATGCTCACCTGCCGTGATAATGGTGTTACCATTTTTAGTTCCGACAATGCTACCAGTATGTGACACACTGTCCGTGCTGTTTTGATTTTGGGTTCTTTGTGTGCCAATGGTGAAGCTGGCACCCCCATTGCCAAATAGCCCAGATTTTTTCTCGCCATGACTGCTACTTTGATGTTCAGTGTTAGTCGCGCATCAATGGTGACGTTTTTTCCACCCTTGATATAGGTGCCTTGCTGACTGATTGCATCGGTTGCCGTTAAATGCACGTTGTTTTTGGCATCAATGATGACACGGTTACCATTAATACTGCCTTTGATGGCTAAATCATTGTTATAACTGTAGTTGTCTTGGTTGGTTTTCTTACTTAACCAGTTTCTTTGGGTGGAGCGACTAGCAGTTTCTACGTTATTGGTTTCTCGACCTTCTTTAAAGCTGATATCCCCATTGTCCGCTTTAAGATAGGTTGTCCCATCTTCACTGTGAATGGTCGCTGCCGTACCAGTAATGTTGCCGTTTTTTGAGCGGATGATGGTGTCACCTTTATACCACCACACTGCCAACATCTTCAGTATGCCCAGCTTTGATATAGTTGTTGTTATCATGAATGGCGTTGGTTTGATAACCAGTGTTGACGGCATTAAAGGCGATATTGCCACTGCTAATCAGTTGGGTGCTACCACCATGGTTAATCAGCTGACTGGCATTGAAGCTCGTGTTACCTGCCACATCAATGGCTAACGTGGTCAGTGGGTTGCCTTCATTATCCACTTGACCTTTTAAGCCATCTCCCACGTAGATGCTGGCAATTTGGTCAAGCCCAGTACGCCAAGTATTACTTTTGTTTTTTGAGCTTTCTGTGTGATATGTCGTTGAGGTGTTGTTTAAATTACCGCCCACACTCATTGACATAGCACTGTTAGCTTTGATGGTACCACCAATGTTGTTGGTGTCTTTTTTACTATTGATTTGGATAAAGTTACCTTGAATGACACCGCCAGCATTGTTATTGACATTGTTGGCACTCACACGCAAGGCATGATGTCCCACAATGTTACCTGAATTGCTTAAATCCCCTGTGAGTTGTAGGTCAGTGTTGTAACCCGCTACTAAACTGCCATCCCCTTTGATGTCACCAACATTGGAGCGTACATAGACTTTAGGGACGAGGGCTTTTTGGGTTTGTCCATTAGGTAATGTCATGTCTTGTTCAACCAGCCAGACAATATCGGTGGTGAGCTGTGCCACCTGAGAAGCGGTCAGGGCAATACCTGGGCGTAGGTTTAACGCATTGGCACTGGTAATCCCATTGTCCATCAAGGCTTGGTACATGGCATCGTCACTGCGGTAGTCACCTAAGAAGCGTTTACCAGTGAGCACCATGATTTGATCACGAATCATGTGTTGTTCATAGTAGCCATCTCCCAGGCGTTTGTGCATATTGTCCTGATTGAGCCCCAAGCGTTTCATCATGTAGTCGGATGATAACCAGTTTTTATAACCGGCAAACGCAGGGTCAGTGACGATTAGATAGCCGTTGGGGTTGTTGGGGTCGATTTTGTAGAGAGCACTGTTGGGTAAGCTGACAGCGGTACTTGGGTGCGAATTTCTTGAGCTTTTTGGGTATTGATGCTTTGGTTTAGTTGGTTGATAAGGTCACTTAAGGTGGCGATATCAACTTTTTGTCCTCCTTGTTGGGCAACCACTAAGTCAGCTAGCTGTTTTTGTTGCTCAGCGGTTAGGTTGACTGGGTTGGTTTTAGTGAAGTCCTGTAAGGCTTTGATGGCGTCTTGGACCCTAGCAAGGCTTGCACGGTCAACTTGTGTGCCGTTATTGGCTGTTTTGACGACTGTTAGGAGCGTTTGTAAATTGCCAATCGCTTGGTTGACAGCTGCCACTTGTTTGGTATCAATTTGAGCTTGATTGGCTTGATTTTGATTGGCAACTGTGACCGCGGTGACATACACGCCACTAACTGGATTATTAATGTTGAGAATTTTTAAATCATAAGGAGTACCTGTTGTTTTAGGATTCAGCGGTTGAGCCATATCTAATGGGGTTGAATTAGTATTTGTACCCCATTTTCCTTTGTAACACCAATTCCCTATACTCCTCCGACAGGTTTCATAAGGGCTATAATGGGTACCATTAAAATTCTCGTAACTGTATTTGGGAGTGATAGTTGTGGCTTCAGCATCCACATTGCCTGCTTGACCATTTACTTTAATGGTACCGCCAGCAATAATTTGGCTTTTATTGGTGTTAAATTTACCCAAGTCAAATACCATGTTACTACCCGAAACAATTCGACTCGGGTCACTAGTCACGGTGTCTTGCCCACTTAATAGCTCTGTATATTTGTAGCCATAATAATTATCATATAGCTCACCCGTTTTTAGAATTTTTAATCTATGGCGTCCGTCATTGTTATCTTCAGACGTAATTTCAACTACTTTTTCATTATAAATTGGATTACTACCATCACCTGAAATGCTATACTCAACTATCGGATTATTTTCAAGGACCTTTAACGCTGTTTTAAAATCCGCATTGATATTATTGAGTGTTTCAGTGGCAATCTGCATCGCACCCAATGACTCAATGGTTGCCCCACGGTTGGTCACGGTGGTGGCTTTGCCAGTGGCATGATTCTCGCTGTCTAAATCACCCCCAATGTGCAACTCACCATTACTTAAAATCTGAGCTTGACCATTAAAATCACTGTTAAATTTACCACGACGTGCCGTATTTGGGTTATTGTTTAAGGTTTTTACCCCAATGTCCAAGCGTTCACGAGCGGCAATTACTGGGGCAGAATTAAGCGTATTGCCTGGGGTGTTATTAAGCGTATCGGCTTTAATCGCTAAATGCGTGCCATAGATACGACCCTCACTTAAATTATTCACCGCATTGCCAGCAGTAATCAAGGTGTCATTACCATTAATTAACCCATGATTGTTGATATCACCAGTGGCGTTTAATAACGTGGAGGCATTACTGACTAATTCACCGGTTTGGGTGTTGTTAATGTCTTTGGCATTGACCGTCAGTTGTTTGTCAGCAGATAACGTACCGTCATTATTTACATTGCCTTGAGTGGTGATGGTTAATTCATTGGCGAGTAATTTATCACCTTTGGCATTGGTATAGTCAACCATTTGGTTAAGTGTCAGGCGATTGCCGCTGATTTCGCCCGTTGCTGATAGAACTAGCACTCAAGCTCGTCTCATTAGCTCGAATCACACCGCCAGCATTGGTAATGTTGCCCGTACTGCCTTGAGTGGTAATGGTTTTGGCTTCAATATGTCCGTTAGTGTTAGTTAGGCTTTGTCCCATCGCAACCTGGATGCCTTGATTGGCTAATAGTTGCCCTTGGATGTTATTCAAGGTTTGGGCATGAATCACTAAGTCATTACCTGCCACAATACCTTGATTGAGACTAACTTTGGTTAAATCTTGTTTGGTGTTTTGGTTATCAATACTATTGACGTTTAAAGTCATATTCTTAGTGGCACTGATAAGGCTACCGACTCCCGTGTTGGCTAAACCATTGGCGGTAATCGTGGTACTATCGCCCCACAGTTTACCGCTTTGGTTGTTGAGTGTGGCACTGGTGCCTGTGATGATTAACTGCTGATTACTGCCTATCACTCCTTGTTGATTGTTAATCTCATTGCCTGTGCTGGTGAGCGATAAGGCATCAGTAGCATTGATTAGACCTGATTGGTTGGAGATATCGCTTGCTTGCAATACGGCTTTGCCGTTGGCTAAAATCCCCCGACCTTCGCCTTGGGTGTTTTGGTTATCTAGCAAACCAGTCGTGGTTAAGGTTAGTTGACCATCTTTATCCGCTTGTTGGATACTGCCACCTTGGTTATTTAGGCTTTGAGCAGCTATAGTCACATTATTACCAATGACTTGACCAGCATGGTTGTCCATGACGCCTTGCGTGCTTGAGTTGATATTGGTTTGCGTGCTGATCACACCTTGGTTAGTTAAGGTTTGTTGGGTTAAGTTGATATCTTTGCCCGCTTGAATATTACCGCTCGCTTGGTTAGTCAGTTTTTGGCTGCTTGCGGTAATGGCATCTTGGCTGCTGATGGTAGCATTATTGTTTAAGGTGTCACCGCCGATGTTTAATGCTTGATTGCTATAAATTAAACCAGCATTGGTATTATTGAGGGTGTCTGCGTGGATATCAGCGGTGGTATTGGCTAATAGCTGAGCTTTCGTATCATTATTTAAGGTTCGTGCATTGACGTACAATGCTTGAGCACTTTGGAGTACAGCTTTTTCACCGCTGTTGGCTAGAATGCCAGCGTTTACGGTTAAATCACCTGTGCTGGCAATGACCTGACCTTGGTTATTATTTAAACTGCCTGCGGTGACGGAAAGTTGATCGGCTTGTATACCCCCAATATCATTGTTAAGCGTACCAGACACCGTGGCAGTTAGTTTGCCATTGGATAGCAGTTTGCCCGTTTGGCTATTATCAAGATTTTGGGCAATTAGCGTCGCTGTGCCAGTCCCGGCATGAATGACTTCGCCACCTTGGTTCTGGATATCGCCCGTTGCCATTAAGCTAAGATTGGTGGCATTGCCGCCTAAGTGACCTTGCTGATTGTCAATGGTACCCGTGGTTAATACAAAGTCTTGAGTGCCTGTTTGCTCAAGGGTGCCTCGTTGGTTGGACAGTGATTGCACTTTAAGTTGGTAACTATCGGCTTGCGTTATAGCGGCATTGTGGTTAAGGGCGTTGGCGGTGAAACTGGCTTGTTGGCTAACTTTGTTTTGTGATTGACTTAAATCGATATTACCCAAGGTGTTTAATGACAGATTAACCACTTGATTACGACTGCCGTGGTAGTCGAGTGCTGAACCCGTGACTGTCATACCCCCACTGGCAACATTGTTACCTTGGTTATGCTGTACACCAGTACTGGTGATGGTCAAGTGTTGTGGGGTGGTTGATAAGCTATTATCAGGGCTTAATCCTGCCACCAATCGACTACTTTGGGCTTGATTAAGTTCACCGGTTTGAATTGCTAAACGACCTTGGGCGGCAATCGTTGCTGTGTTGCTCAAATTAGTTTGGTTGTTGATATGCGTATTGGCTAAACTTGAAATGCTGCCACGATTGTTCAAGATTTGACTGTTAAGGTTTAAGTCCCCACGACTGGTTAGCTGAGCTGAGTTGGTGACCGCTTGAGCCGTTAGGACCAAGCTGCCATTATCACTGTAAATAACCCCGTTACCGGTATTGTTTAAATCACCCTTGAGGTTAAGTTGATTGGCTTTTACGGTTCCTGTGGTATTGCTAGCAACCACTTGACCGTCGGTATTGATTAGGGTATGTGCACTAACGGTTAAGCCATCCCCTTGAATTTGTCCTTGGCTATTATCAATATCGCCAGCAATCTGCCAGGTTTGATCGGCTAGGCTTAAGATATTGCCCTTGTCGCTGTTATTTACATTATTTGCGGTTAAACTTAACTGACCATTACCTGCATGTTCAATACGACCCGCTTTATTTTTTAACGTTGGGGTATTGATTATGAAGTTTTGGCTATTGGTGGCAATCTGACCTTGTTGGTTGCTAATACCGCCAGCGAAATTAAAGGTTAAGTCAGCAGTACCACTTTGTCTAATTGAGCCGCGTTGGTTATTTAGCTGGTTGCCTGTTAGTTGCAGGGTTTGACCACTTAGTGTACCGTCTTGGTTATTTAGCGTGCCTTTAGCAACCAGCGTCAACTGATGGATGGCGGTAAGGCTTGCCCCTTTCGTTGATAAATCCCCTTGGCTTGCCATCTCAATATCCGCTGCTTGGGTTTTGCTGCCATTTAAGTCAGTTGGATTGCCTTGTAAGCTAGCTTTGCCGGTCGCAATATGGGTACCACTACTGGTGAGTATACCCACTGCATTCATGGTTAGGTTGGCTGGGGTGGTGCTTAAATTGCCTTGGGTGTCAATGCCTGCGGCTAATATGCCGGTGTTGTTGACGGTTTGGGCGTGAATATTGGTGTTGCCTTGAGCGGCGATTAAACCCGTAGCCGTGTTGGTCAGACTGCCCATGGTAAGCGTATTACCTGTGGTGCCATACAGTTGCCCACTGTTGGTAAGTGTCTGGCTGGTGGTGCTGAGTTTACCACCTGCTACCACACTGCCTTTGTCATTTTTGATATCGGTCGCATGTAAGCTCGCATCACCTTGAGCCATGATATGACCATTTTGGTTGGTCAGGTTGCCTTGGCTATCAAGGTTTAAATTGCCCTCCGCTTGAATCGTGCCTTGGCTGTTGTAAACTTGGGTAGCCGTGATGGTGGCTTGTTTGCCTTGAATACTGCCTTGTTGATTGTTTAATTCACTTGTGCTAAGGCTAATATCGCCTAGGGTGGCTAAGACACCTTGTTGGTTGTTAATTTGCGGGGCGGTGAGGCTAATCCCTTGTTTGGCAACAATTTGCCCTTGTTGGTTGTTAAAACGGGTTAACTGCCAATCGAGTTTGTCAAGTTGGATACGACTGTTGATGTTGTCAATTGCTTGGGTGTTTAATCCATTAACCACAATACTACCTTGGCGTTGATTGGTAACGCTTGGGCTGGTCACTGTCATGGCACCATTGGCAGTGATGACGGCATTATTGCCTTGGTTGACTAAATTGTCCGCTTGGATATTGCCATCGGCGGTTATGGGTGCAAGCACCGGTTGATGGCTGTCCGTTGTCGGTGTGGTAGCGGTTGAGTTTGCCACTTGCTTGGTTGATCCAGTTTGTGCGGTTGATGGGGCAGTGGCTAGGGTTGGGGTAGTCGTCGCTGGGTGCTTGTCGTATAGGCTTTGACCAATGACGGCGTTGTCTTGGTTGGTTAAGTGTTGACTGGTCACATCAAGTTTACCACTGCCGGTTTGTTCAATACGGCCTTGGTTGGCCAGGCTTGGGGTTTTTATATTGACTTGTCCGGCACTGATGAGCCCTGTGTTAGTGATTTGGCTTTGAGTAGTGGCATCGGTTTGGCCATGACTGCTAATGACGCCGCTGTTTTTAAGGGTTGGGCTGTCCAGTTTGACACTATCGGTGCTGCTGCTAACGGTGCCTTGGTTGTCAATACTACCGGTGTGTTTTAGATTTACCCCTTGTTTGGCGTTCATGGAGCCGGTGTTAATGAGGTTACCTTGGTTGTCTAGCGTGAGTGTGCTACTACTGCTGATGTCACCAGCATTGGTCACCCCCATACCTTTGTCGGTACCAATCAGACGAATTCTGCCAGCATACATGCCGCCTAGGCTTGAGATGTCTAAAGCCACGCCCGTGCTTTGATTGACACCGTTGTGACTAATTTTAGTGGTGGCTGGATTGGTTTCATAGCTAACCGTGTTGTTACCCGTAATGACATCAAGCTGTTTGCTGTAAACTTTAGCGTTAAGGGCAGTGGCTTGGCTAATCAGCTGGGTATAGTCGCTTTGGCTATCATCTAAGCCTTTGCCTTCAACGGTCATCTTACCGCTACCTATTTGAAATCCGGTTAAAGTGTCGTTGTTAAAGGTGGGTTTACCGGTGGTGAGCGTGGTACGAGCAGCGTTGATAAAACCACAGCCTGAGCAGGTGATACCCGCGGGATTGGCAATCACCAGTTCGGCTTTACTACCCGTAATTTCGGTGTAGCCAGCTAACTGGCTTGGATTACTAGAATTGACTTGGTTTAAGATGAGTTTGGCTTCACCTTTGGCAAGCCATGGGTTACCCTCTACCCAACCCGCAGTTTGGGTTTGTACATTGGTACGGCTGTTGTTAATAATAGCCCCATGCCCACCGATATCAAATTGACTAAAGGTGTTTTTAGAAACCCCTTGGCTATTTGGGCTTTGAATGTTAATTTGGGCTAAGCCATTGGCAGTGTTTAACACCGTGGCTTGCTCATTTTTAGGAGCACCCTTATCTGCAATGATTTGGGTCTGTATCTCAGCATAGGCAACGTTTGCTACTCCTATGCTGACAAGGACAGCAGCAGTGAGACTAACCCATTTGCTATAGCAGTAGTACACGACCTCATTGCTTCCATCTAGTTGGCTGTCAGCTAAAACTACCTTGTTACTATTCGCACCTTGACTACCGGCTTTGCCTTGTGCCACAGTTTTTTCTGAGACAACAACTAATCGACCTAGGTGTTTGTTAAAGATAACACGATACAGACGGCTGTTCATATGGGGTTTCCTAATTTTTATCGGTATTTTAACCCCTATCCGTGTTTTTGTATAGTTTTTTTAATAAATTAATAGGGTCTGCTATCGTTAAATTTAAGTTTAGTCTTTGATAAACAGTTGATGGCTTTTTCAATTTATAGTTATTTAAAATAGTAACTGGACAAAAAATAATGATAGAACAATTGGTATGGGTGGAAATAAGTCAAAACAAAAATCAGGTAAACCTAGAAAATCAATGACAAACTCATAGGTTGTGTTGATATATTGTTCTATCTTTTTTAAAATATACATTATTAATAAAAAAAACAAAATTTGACATTTTTGTTTTTTTATTAACTTAATGAACTATACAACAAGTACCTATATGATGATAGTTAATCACCAAGTACAGTAAAATCAAAGGTTTAAAATGAATTTATCCATTCAAAAATCCAATTTAACAACCAGTCAAACCATACTTTCAAAAACCTTGATTGCTATATTTGGTGTATCATTGGGACAAGTCAGCTATGCCCAGACACCTGAACAAATTGCCAATCAACAAGTCCAGTACCAACAACAAAAACAGGCTGAACAACAACAAAAGCTAATCCCTAACACCAATGTTCAGATTGAGCTACCAAATGCTAAAGTTGAACCACCAACACCAAAAATGGATGTACATAATCCTTGTTTTGTCATTTCCAAAATCGCCTATACCACATTGGATAAAACCCATTTATCCATTTTGGGGAACTTTGATTTTGCTTTAACACCATTAACACATGGCAAACAGCGTATTACTGGACAATGTTTAAACATCCATGATATCAATCGTATTGTCAGCGATGTACAAAATCGTATCATTCAACGTGGCTATAGTACCACACGTGTATTGATTGGCAATCAAAATTTAAAAAATGGTACATTACAATTAACCATTATTCCTGGCTTTGTGGATAAAATCAAGGCAGATACAGCAGATAGTCCTTTAGCAATCTATACCAATCCCACAGGGCTACCTGCTAATTTTGCGACTGCATTGCCTATTAAATCTGGTGATTTATTAAATATTCGTGATTTAGAGACAGGGCTAGAAAATCTAAAACGTGTTCCTACTGCCAATGCTGATTTTACGATTAAGCCAAGTAGTTTACAATTTGCAGGCTATAGCGATATTGAGATTAAGTATCATCAGACCAAAAAAGTGCGTTATGGTGTTACCATTGATGATTCTGGTTCAAAATCTACAGGTAAATATCAGGGTGGCTTAACAATTAGTATTGATAATCCAACATGGCATAATGATTTATTTTATTTAAGTTATAGCCGTGATTTGGGCAACAAAGTTAATGATAATCAATATGGTGATAAAGGTAGTGAAAATTATTCGTTAGGCTATGTTGTGCCTATCAAAAATGTATTATTTTCTGCCAATGCAAGTCATTACACTTATAAGCAAACAGTCGCAGGAGCAAACCAAGATTATCAATATAGTGGTGAATCAAATAATGCTAATCTTACCGCAAGTTGGTTAGCTTCTCGTGATAACAAAAGCAAAACTTTATTGAATTTTGGTGGGTTTGTTAAGTCGCAAAAGAATTTTATTGATGATACAGAGGTTGATGTTCAACGTAGAAAAGTCGTAGGGTTTAATGCAGGTGTACGACATGAGACACGCTTTGGACAAAAGCAGTTAATCTCTGATTTTAGTATACAACGTGGTACAGGTGCTTTTGGGGCTTTAACACCACCTGAAAGTTTGTTTAATGAAGGAACGGTTCGGACACCAATTTATAAGTTAAATGTAAACTTTATTACACCGATTGCGTTGGGGGATTATCAGTTGGGCTATCAGGCAAGTTTAAAGGGACAATATGCGAATACAGCTCTTGTTCCAAGTGAGAGGTTGGCGATTGGTGGACGTTATACGGTGCGTGGTTTTGATGGTGAGCGGACATTATCAGGGGATATGGGGGCGATTTTTCGTCAAGATTTTAGTTTTCCTATCAAGCAGTCTAATCATAATCTATATTTTGGGTTAGATGCTGGTACAGTGGCGATGCAGAACAAGGAACAGGATAATTTGTTACTGGGTCATACGTTGGTTGGTGGTGCGGTTGGGTTTAAAGGTGAGTTTAAGCCGTTACGGTTAAGTTATGATGTTTTTGCAGGTTATCCGATTAGACAACCTGAGTACTTTGGTAAAAAGGAATGGACTGGTGGGGTAAGTTTGGGGTTAGAGTTTTGAGCGTTTTTTGTTGAGTTTTTAAGTTCATTGAAAATCAAATAAGTAAAGGCAATGGGGTTAACTATTTAAGTTTGTTATAGATTAAAATCTATAAATAGAAATATTTTTTTAAAGACTACTACAGATTTACCACTCCCTCCCACGTGCTGATGATTTACATAATTATGCGATTAAGTTGCATTAAAATATGGGATAAAGCCTTAATAAATAACAGATTTAAAAATAGTTTACCTATACAACATGATGCAAATTTATGCAAATATCAGGAGTATAATTTTATCTAAATTCATCTATCATAGAAAATATTATAAAAATTTTTTTCTTTTATTATTTTAATAATTTTAAATATTTTAGACCAAATTCCATTGGTATAAGTATTTGATTTTATTATTTATTTTCTAGGTTTTTTAATGAATATAACACCGTTTAAGGGACGATATAACACCGTTTAAGGGAAATTTGACAACAAAAAAAATAAGGTATAATAACAACATATTTATTTTTGGTTATAAAAATGTCAAAGAACCTGATTGTTAAAGATAATGCTTTAATTAACGCCAGTTATAATCTTGAACTTATAGAGCAACGGTTGATATTACTTGCCATAGGTCAATCAAGGAAGATTGGTCAAGACTTTAATGCCCATAGTAGATTAAAAATTAGTGTATCTGATTATATTAATATTTATAGTACTCACGGTAAAAGTGTATATGAAAATATAAAAAAAGCATGTAAAGTGCTTTTTGAAAGGCAATTCACTTACATGGAAAACACAGCAAAAGGAAAGAGAATAGCTACAACTCGTTGGGTATCTGAAATAGCCTATATTGATGAAGCAGGTATGATTGATTTAACTTTTGCTCCTGCAGTCATACCGTTGATTAATTTGTTAGAAAAGCATTTTACCAGTTATGAATTAGAACAAGTAGCAGGATTAAATAGTAAATACGCAGTTAGACTGTATGAATTGGTTATTGCTTGGCGTACAACTAGTAAAACTCCCATGCTTTCTGTTGATGAATTAAGGCAAAAGTTAGGCGTAGTTAATGGTGAATACCAAAAAATGGAAGTGTTGAAACGCAGGGTTTTAGATTTCTCCGTGCAACAAATCAATGAAAAAACAGATATTGACGTAAAATACGAACAACAAAAACAAGGGCGGAAAATTGTTGGCTTTACCTTTAGTTTTAAGCAGAAAAAAGATAAACAAAAATCTGCTAATGATAATAGCAAACAAAATTCTATTATTAAAATGACTGAAAAACAGCGTCTAATGTTTGCCAAAAAACTGGCGAATTTGCCAGAGTTGGGGAGTTATGCCCCTATTGGAGCAAGTATTGATGATTTTGTGAACAAAATCGCTGATGAACTGCTAGACCCCACCAAATCCGAGTTTTATAAGCCTTTTTTGGGTAGTATGGGGTTTAATTTGGGGGCGATTTATTAATGCCAAAATATTAAAAACCCCACAACAATCCGCATTATGCACCCACACACCCAATCTACCCACATGATAGGTGTGAAAGTCATCGACTTCAATATTATAAACGGTGTCGGTGTGGTTGGGTAGGTATTGGGAGCATCTTTAACGGATTGATGGACTTTACTATTGGAAATATGACTTCAATTCATTCAAAAATTCAACAAATTTATTTATACTTACAATCTTTATCATTGGTGTATTTACCGTTATGTTTTCATAACTAAAAAAATGGTCTTCGTATAATTTGAAGTAAAAATAAAAATTTTCCCTATCTCTCATACATCTTTTCATAAAATCATCGAATGTTTCTTCCAAGGTAAAGATATTTTCATTTTCTAATTTTCCTTCCCTGATAATCTCACGGAATAAGTCCTTGTCCATTTTTTCGCAAAAATAAATTTCTTCTACCAACAGACTTTCCAATGAATTCATAAAACTAGGAATATAAGTTGGTGAACTTAAAGTGCCAATTTTAAGCCCGCCAATAACTAAAGCTAAGTTAGCCATATTATTACAATATGTATTTGAAATTATTTCAAGGTAAATTTCTTGATTTCCTATTTTTTTCATATTTTACCTTTTTAACTCCTTAGGGACATCATCAATCTTAATGGCTCTTGCTTCACCTTTTGCGGTCTTGCCATCAGTTGAGCCATTCCAATGAAAATTGCCATTTCCATCATCTTGAAATCTATGATAAATAGTTTTGCCATTTTTTGTCTCAACCGCCCATCTATTTTTGGGGTCGCTTTATATCCAACCTACGGGCTGCAAAAGGCGTAAATAAAAAATTGCTACATCTAAAATATAGATATACTTGATATTTCATGCAAAGATAGATCTTTAATTCTATTATAAAAACAAGACAATCTATTTATAAAATCACTATCTGGTCTATTGTGATTAACATAGTTGTTTTCCCCTTTCCAAAAATCAACTATTTGTCTAATCTGCTCAATAAATTCAGAAAAATCATCAACACTATTTAAATCACGCTCTTCATTAAATTCATATATGAGATTTAATTCCAATAATTTAGCTGGTTGATATACAAAACTCAAAGAAGTTGCAGAACCTAAAAACAATTCAATATTACTCTCATTTTTTAAAAAAACATATATAGAATACATATAAAATCCCTAGTTTCATATTTATAATGTTCAGTCATCCAATCTAACAAATATATCATCCAAACATAATGATTCATCATTAACTATATCCAAGACAGCTTTAATTATGCTTTCTTTACTAATTTCTTTTACGATAATAGAGCTAATGCTCCAAAAAAACTTTTCATTACTAACAGTTTTTTCTACATCGTTTAGACAAAAAGCAGAGCAACTATACCCAATTCCTTTGTGATATATAAAAAAATCAACCATTCCATAATCACTTTTAGTTATAAAATCATAGGATTGAATTTCTAATCGATTGTCTTTGTAAAGTATTTCCATACTATCTACCATATAATTCTTTTAGTCGCGCCCAAACTTTAGCTTGATTGCCTTTGCCAGAATAACCCAAAATTTCCCAGCCATTAGCGGTTTTTCTAGCATATATTCTACCACCATTTCTGTGTCTAAATTCTGTGATACCATGATAAACACTAGTGCCGATACCTGGATTTTCATTGCCTTTCTTAATTTGTTCCATCATTTGATTGATACCTTGACTCTCTTGCTGAGACAATTTTCTTGCCTCTCTCAGTAAAAGCTCATCTTGTTTTACAATGGAATGAATAAGATTTTCACAACAATCCGCATTATGCACCCACACACCCAATCTACCCACATGATAGGTGTGGAAGTCATCTACTTCAATATTATAAACGGTGTCGGTGTGGTTGGGTAGTAGATATTGGCTTAATACTTCAACTTCTTGATTATTTCTATCAAGCAGTGTCATGCCTTGTTCTAGTAAGGATGCTTTTAGCCAGCCTGTGTCTTTAATCCAAAAGGGGTGTTCGGCTGTAGTTTCTAGGGTCTCTATATCGCCTTGATGGTTTTTGACTGTGACTTGGAAAATGGGTTGGTCTGGTGTTGCTTTGGTGGCAATAACAGGACGATAGCTATATTCTAAGGTAATGTCATTTCGTGTCCAAATTAACTCACCACCTGTAAAGGTTTCAACGGCTTTTAAGCCATCTTTGGTTTCAATGAGTGTACCTGCGGTAAAGCAAGAGATGCCAGTAGTACAGGTTGCTTTGGCGGTTGTCGATTCACTTGCCTTATCAGTATTGCGTGCTTCACCTAAATCTGTCTTAGAATTTTTTGTGCTTACCGTGTTTCGACCACCGCCACCCATTAGTTCAGCATGCCAAGCCTCTCCAACCATAGCCTGAATAGGTTGATTGTTGGCTCTGTGAACTTGTGCGATGGCTAAATCAACTTGGCTTAGAGCCATCATATTGCTATGATCTATTGCTCCGTGTGAAACTTTATTACCACCTGCCTTATCGATTCTATTATACAGGTTAATAGGGCTTCCTTGTTCTCTTATACTGTTAATCCGACTGATATGAAACTTACAGCTATCGGTGTTATAGTTCGTAAAACAAGCATTTTCAAAATCTGCATTCTGTTTTTTATCTAATTTTTGATAATAATTATTGGCTTCATTAATACAAGCTTGATTGCCCTTACAGCCTTCTAGTCTTCTCGCCCAAGTAGTCATTTGCTTATGAGATAAATAATTATTCTCCATCTGATTAACATTATTAGCAACACCACTTATCTCACCTGTAGTCCCACCAATACCAGCCGATAATCCAACTAAAACAGCTTTTCTAGTCTCATCATCATAGCCTTGATTTTTCAAATACTCATCAACTTTTGGTATCACAAATGCTGTACCACCACCTGCAACTGCTCCTTCAATTGAACCAGTCGCTAACGCACTAACTGCTGTATGAAGTGCCACACGATAAACACCACCCTCACCCCATTTTTCGGCTTCTTCAGTATTTCCTGCATGAATAAGTTCAAGTTGTTTTTGTCCTGCATAATCTCCGACCATTTTCGGAGCTTCCTGCCCAAACGCTTGCGTAATCTGAGTTTGATTGTTAAGTTCAGCATTTAACTGTTCTGCATTAAACGTATTTCTTAACGGCTCATTGAGTATGTCTACAGTCTTATTCGTCACCTGTGACTGCCCTGCCATCCCTGTCACCGCCCCATACGTGGTACTGGTATCACTATCCCCCACCTTACCATAACCAATACCGCTGATAGACGGCGAAGCTAACCCTGTTTTGTTGGCATTTAACCCTGCACTGATACCGCCACTTATCGATTGACCGTGATAATGAATGTGGTTTTGTATATCACCGACTTCTAACCCACCTTTAAACTGAGTCTGATTCGCTTCAGGGGTGGCAGTGGTAAAATATGCCCCATTAAAAGAGCTTTTACCATCGACCACCATATCAGAGAATTGGTATTGTAGCCCTGTCTGCTCAGTGACTTGGGCTAAGTCCATGGAGAGATTGGATTTACCGCCATTGATACTCACATTTTGTGGGATGCCTTGCATAGACACGTCGGCACTAAAGCCTACATTTTTTTGTTTACCGTCATATTTAGCGGTATCTTGACGACTGGTCGCAATAATCCCGCCACCGATGTGACCTGTGGCATAATCACCTTTCACCACCGCACCATCAAGCACCAAGTTACCACCGATGTTTTGATAGGTTGTACCACCGACATTGATATGAGAGTTGGCATTGGTGGTTTTTTCACTGTTGCCATAGCCTTTTGAGCCATTGGCATAGCCTGTAAAGCCTGCACTTCCCCCATGATTCGTATCGGCATACATCCCGATACCATAGCCACTTGATTTGTTGGTGGTTCTGTCGTAGCTGGTGCCTGAAGCGGCTTTTTCGACCACATCACCTTCGACATTGTTGTAGCGGTCACTTGCGACATTGAGGTCACTGGCGATAAAGGTGAGGTTACTGCCTTTGCCGTTGCCTTGGATGTTAAAGATGGCGTTGTTTACGTCAATACTGGAGGCTTCGTTATGCCCTGTGAGGCTGTCATGGGTGCGGTTAGGTGTGTGGAATGAATCCTAAAATACTTATTGATACACAAAAATAGGCGCGATTTGTCCCTGTCTTTTGTCCAAAATAGAACGTCTAAAAAACCAGTGTTTTCCATAGGTCGCTCCAATGATGAGTTTTTCTTATCATGCTAAATTGAGTAAAAAAATAAACAAATGTACTTACCGCCCTATATGGTCCGAATTCTGTGCTGACCCCTATATAATATCTTTTATAGCATTCTATGAGAGTGTTAAGTTTCCGCTAACCTTAGAGAGGCTTACTTTTAAATGAAGTGAGTGCAAATAAAATTACTAGTTAAACAATTGGATAACCTCTACTTACTGGAATTTCAAAAAAAGTTTGTCTATTATCTTCTAAACGCATTCTAGCTCTTGAAAGTAAAATATCTATTTTATCAGTATTTATTAAAAAATTTTCATATTCAATTTTACTAATTTCATAATATTCCTCATATTCGGCAAGCTGATTCCTTACTGGGAAAGAAAGATAATATTTACCAGTATTACTTTCTCTACCTATAGAAAATCTTTTTTCTTTAGAAACATATACATCTATAAAATTATACTTCATATCATTTCTCAATCTTATTTAATTGGAGTCACTATATATTTATCAGAAGAAAGTTTACCAACATCAATAATAGCTTCCGAATTTCCATTAGGTAGTTTCCCACCAGGTATCCACATAGGATTTGCTCCAGCTTCATTTCCAGATGGAAGTCTTAGCCCATTTTGATTAGGATTTGGAATATCTATTCTTAATAAAGAGTTATTTTGTAACATATCTCTTGGAATCCCTAGTGCATCAGCCAATTTCACAGGGTCATTATTAGTCGCTTCAACAAGTTTATCTGCTTGTTTAGAGGGAAGTATGAAAGAAGTACCATCAGTTTGACCTAGTCCATATTTTTCATAATTTTTACTAACCATAAATTTTGTTCCTCCTTCCTCAAACAATGAAAGTTGATTATTAATATAATTTTGATTTAGATATGTACTGGGGTTTGCCCTATACCCGACTGGTTGGTTTAAAACATTCTCAAATATATGTGAAGTATTAACACCTTCTTTTAATGTAACATCATTTCTTTTTAGTATTCCACTAAGTACATCAGGGTTTCTAATTTCAGTCTCTGACCATTTAAAAGTAGCTCGATTTAAATCTGTAGATAAAATATCATTATCTCTTGAGATATTATTTTCAATAATAGTAGCTTTTTTCTCCGCTTTTCCAGCCGAAGCAGCTATCTTACTAGTAGCAGAAACCTCTCCAGCTACACCACCAGCAACCGCAGTTACCGTACCCAAAAAAGCTCTAGGTGCTTCAGAAGCTTCTACCGCTATTTCATTAGCAGGTTTTTGCCACTGGCTCACTCTACCCCACGAACCTTCATCAGACTTAACAATAGCTTCTCCAGTTGCTAAAGCTCCATTTGCTGCATCAGGAATATAGTTTGTAACGCTAATTTCCAACGCATTGACTGCTGTTTTAGCAATTTCTTTAACAGGAGCTTTATTTTTACCATAAGTAGGATTTACCTTTTTATATTCAGCCTGTAAGTGTGCTTTTTTCTCGGCACTTAACGAATTATCTTTTACTTTATTTTTTACAGCAACAGGCTGTTTTTTTACTATTGGCGTAGTAGAAATTACAGGAACGCCAGCATCTTTAATAGCCTTATTATTATTTGCTGCTATATTATTCATGTAATATTCAGTTTCTTTATTAGCATAAATTGACTTAGGTTCTGAATTAGAATTTTTACTAACTGGAATATTTATAGTAACTTTTCTAACATTGCTATCAGACCAACTATATTTATAACTTTTAGTTAAAGCAACAGCCGAAGGGCTTTTCATAAAAGTTATTAAATTACTATCAGGTTTTTGGACTTGCGACATATCCATAGAATAATAAATAGTATTATCTTTAATTTGACCTTTCCACATTTTGGCATTGAAATTACCTATGCCATTATTCCCTACAGAAGCTAAACCATGGTCATACATCTGATTTTTAATGTTAGCAGTATCTTGCTTGTTGTCGCCTTTTAAAGGAATAGTAACTGCTGTATTTGAAGAGGCATTTTCTTTTTTTCCATTAAAAATAGCATTTGACCATCTTAAAGCATCTTCAATCTGTGCAATGGTATAAGGTTTTCCATTAGGCTGTTTCCAACCTTCCTCTTTTGCCTTTTGATATAAGCGGGCTGCTAGATATTGCTCCTTGGTATGTATTTGTCTATTATTCAAATCCACATTAACCGCAGTCGCTGTACTACTCACATCTAACCCAGTCGAAGCACCCACCCCAGCTAAAGTTAAACTCGTTAAACCATTTGCCACACCCTGTGCGGCATCAACACTCATGCCTTGCTCAACCAGTTTATTAACAACTTTAGCTTGAACCTCATCCAATAGCGGAGCAACCGTTGCTACAGCACCACTGGCTAAGGCACTTTCGGCTGTACCGCCACCCAATGCACCAACAGCTGTATGAAGTGCCACACGGTAGATACCGCCTTCATCCCATTTCTTAATCTCAGCCAATTTTTGTTCAGCGGTTAGATTCGGGTCATTTTTAATCGCATTGATACGATTTTGAGAAAAGTCAGCGACTGCTTTCGGAGCTTCCTGCCCAAACGCTTGCGTAATCTGAGTTTGATTGTTAAGTTCAGCATTTAACTGACCTGCATTAAACGTATTTCTTAACGGCTCATTGAGTATGCCTACAGTCTTATTCGTCACCTGCGACTGCCCTGCCATCCCTGTCACCGCCCCATACGTGGTACTGGTATCACTATCCCCCACCTTACCATAACCAATACCGCTGATAGACGGCGAAGCTAACCCTGTTTTGTTGGCATTTAACCCTGCACTGATACCGCCACTTATCGATTGACCGTGATAATGAATGTGGTTTTGTATATCACCGACTTCTAATCCACCCTTAAACTGAGTCTGATTCGCTTCAGGGGTGGCAGTGGTAAAATATGCCCCATTAAAAGAGCTTTTACCATCAACCACCATATCAGAAGATTGGTACTGTAGCCCTGTCTGCTCAGTCACTTGGGCTAAGTCCATGGAGAGATTGGATTTACCGCCATTGATACTCACATTTTGTGGGATGCCTTGCATAGACACGTCGGCACTAAAGCCTACATTTTTTTGTTTACCGTCATATTTAGCGGTATCTTGACGACTGGTCGCAATAATCCCGCCACCGATGTGACCTGTGGCATAATCACCTTTCACCACCGCACCATCAAGCACCAAGTTACCACCGATGTTTTGATAGGTTGTACCACCGACATTGATATGAGAGTTGGCATTGGTGGTGGTTTCGCCATTGCCATAACCTTTTGCCATATTGGCATTGGCAGTAATACCTGCTCCATTTTGCGTGCTGGCATACACCCCAATGCCAAAGCCATTAGATTTATTACTGGTACGGTCATAGCCTGTACTGGATGCGGCTTGGTAAATCACATCACCTTCAACGTTATTATACAAGTCTCCCACTAAGTTGATGTCACTGCCTGTCACAGTAAAGTCACTGTCTTTACCTTTGCCTGCAATGTTTAACACTAAGTTATTGGCATCAATGCTTGATGCCTCATTTTTACCTGATAGGCTATCTTGCACGCTTTTGTTGGATTGACTGCCAAGTGTGGCTTGAATGCGAGTATTGCCTACCCCAGCTAATCCTTCTTTGCTTAACTCACTTTTTTGTAAGCTATCAACAGCACCTTGTACGCCTTTATCTAAGGTACGCAGCTTACTAAAGCCTGCAATACCCGCCATGACTTTCATTTTCTCACTGTTGGTGGTTTCACCCGCTTTCAGTAGACTATTAATGCTTTGAGCCTGATCGATTAAGCTATTAGACACACTCACGGTTAATCCGCTGGTTTTTTGGCTTTGGATATTGTGTGTTTGCGTTGTGGCAGTAGTATTACTCACGTTTGCCGATTTGGCATTAATCACCACCGTGCCATAATTGAGATCATGCACATTGTTCGTGGTTTGGTTTTTGGCATAGACTTTACTGCCAGTTTGCTGATAATGCTCACCTGCCGTGATAATGGTGTTACCATTTTTAGTTCCGACAATGCTACCAGTATGTGACACACTGTCCGTGCTGTTTTGATTTTGGGTTCTTTGTGTGCCAATGGTGAAGCTGGCACCCCCATTGCCAAATAGCCCAGATTTTTTCTCGCCATGACTGCTACTTTGATGTTCAGTGTTAGTCGCTGCATCAATGGTGACGTTTTTTCCACCCTTGATATAGGTGCCTTGCTGACTGATTGCATCGGTTGCCGTTAAATGCACGTTGTTTTTGGCATCAATGATGACACGGTTACCATTAATACTGCCTTTGATGGCTAAATCATTGTTATAACTGTAGTTGTCTTGGTTGGTTTTCTTACTTAACCAGTTTCTTTGGGTGGAGCGACTAGCAGTTTCTACGTTATTGGTTTCTCGACCTTCTTTAAAGCTGATATCCCCATTGTCCGCTTTAAGATAGGTTGTCCCATCTTCACTGTGAATGGTCGCTGCCGTACCAGTAATGTTGCCGTTTTTTGAGCGGATGATGGTGTCACCTTTACTTACCACCACACTGCCAACATCTTCAGTATGCCCAGCTTTGATATAGTTGTTGTTATCATGAATGGCGTTGGTTTGATAACCAGTGTTGACGGCATTAAAGGCGATATTGCCACTGCTAATCAGTTGGGTGCTACCACCATGGTTAATCAGCTGACTGGCATTGAAGCTCGTGTTACCTGCCACATCAATGGCTAACGTGGTCAGTGGGTTGCCTTCATTATCCACTTGACCTTTTAAGCCATCTCCCACGTAGATGCTGGCAATTTGGTCAAGCCCAGTACGCCAAGTATTACTTTTGTTTTTTGAGCTTTCTGTGTGATATGTCGTTGAGGTGTTGTTTAAATTACCGCCCACACTCATTGACATAGCACTGTTAGCTTTGATGGTACCACCAATGTTGTTGGTGTCTTTTTTACTATTGATTTGGATAAAGTTACCTTGAATGACACCGCCAGCATTGTTATTGACATTGTTGGCACTCACACGCAAGGCATGATGTCCCACAATGTTACCTGAATTGCTTAAATCCCCTGTGAGTTGTAGGTCAGTGTTGTAACCCGCTACTAAACTGCCATCCCCTTTGATGTCACCAACATTGGAGCGTACATAGACTTTAGGGACGAGGGCTTTTTGGGTTTGTCCATTAGGTAATGTCATGTCTTGTTCAACCAGCCAGACAATATCGGTGGTGAGCTGTGCCACCTGAGAAGCGGTCAGGGCAATACCTGGGCGTAGGTTTAACGCATTGGCACTGGTAATCCCATTGTCCATCAAGGCTTGGTACATGGCATCGTCACTGCGGTAGTCACCTAAGAAGCGTTTACCAGTGAGCACCATGATTTGATCACGAATCATGTGTTGTTCATAGTAGCCATCTCCCAGGCGTTTGTGCATATTGTCCTGATTGAGCCCCAAGCGTTTCATCATGTAGTCGGATGATAACCAGTTTTTATAACCGGCAAACGCAGGGTCAGTGACGATTAGATAGCCGTTGGGGTTGTTGGGGTCGATTTTGTAGAGAGCACTGTTGGGTAAGCTGACAGCGTACTTGGGTGCGAATTTCTTGAGCTTTTTGGGTATTGATGCTTTGGTTTAGTTGGTTGATAAGGTCACTTAAGGTGGCGATATCAACTTTTTGTCCTCCTTGTTGGGCAACCACTAAGTCAGCTAGCTGTTTTTGTTGCTCAGCGGTTAGGTTGACTGGGTTGGTTTTAGTGAAGTCCTGTAAGGCTTTGATGGCGTCTTGGACCCTAGCAAGGCTTGCACGGTCAACTTGTGTGCCGTTATTGGCTGTTTTGACGACTGTTAGGAGCGTTTGTAAATTGCCAATCGCTTGGTTGACAGCTGCCACTTGTTTGGTATCAATTTGAGCTTGATTGGCTTGATTTTGATTGGCAACTGTGACCGCGGTGACATACACGCCACTAACTGGATTATTAATGTTGAGAATTTTTAAATCATAAGGAGTACCTGTTGTTTTAGGATTCAGCGGTTGAGCCATATCTAATGGGGTTGAATTAGTATTTGTACCCCATTTTCCTTTGTAACACCAATTCCCTATACTCCTCCGACAGGTTTCATAAGGGCTATAATGGGTACCATTAAAATTCTCGTAACTGTATTTGGGAGTGATAGTTGTGGCTTCAGCATCCACATTGCCTGCTTGACCATTTACTTTAATGGTACCGCCAGCAATAATTTGGCTTTTATTGGTGTTAAATTTACCCAAGTCAAATACCATGTTACTACCCGAAACAATTCGACTCGGGTCACTAGTCACGGTGTCTTGCCCACTTAATAGCTCTGTATATTTGTAGCCATAATAATTATCATATAGCTCACCCGTTTTTAGAATTTTTAATCTATGGCGTCCGTCATTGTTATCTTCAGACGTAATTTCAACTACTTTTTCATTATAAATTGGATTACTACCATCACCTGAAATGCTATACTCAACTATCGGATTATTTTCAAGGACCTTTAACGCTGTTTTAAAATCCGCATTGATATTATTGAGTGTTTCAGTGGCAATCTGCATCGCACCCAATGACTCAATGGTTGCCCCACGGTTGGTCACGGTGGTGGCTTTGCCAGTGGCATGATTCTCGCTGTCTAAATCACCCCCAATGTGCAACTCACCATTACTTAAAATCTGAGCTTGACCATTAAAATCACTGTTAAATTTACCACGACGTGCCGTATTTGGGTTATTGTTTAAGGTTTTTACCCCAATGTCCAAGCGTTCACGAGCGGCAATTACTGGGGCAGAATTAAGCGTATTGCCTGGGGTGTTATTAAGCGTATCGGCTTTAATCGCTAAATGCGTGCCATAGATACGACCCTCACTTAAATTATTCACCGCATTGCCAGCAGTAATCAAGGTGTCATTACCATTAATTAACCCATGATTGTTGATATCACCAGTGGCGTTTAATAACGTGGAGGCATTACTGACTAATTCACCGGTTTGGGTGTTGTTAATGTCTTTGGCATTGACCGTCAGTTGTTTGTCAGCAGATAACGTACCGTCATTATTTACATTGCCTTGAGTGGTGATGGTTAATTCATTGGCGAGTAATTTATCACCTTTGGCATTGGTATAGTCAACCATTTGGTTAAGTGTCAGGCGATTGCCGCTGATTTCGCCGTTGCTGATAGAACTAGCACTCAAGCTCGTCTCATTAGCTCGAATCACACCGCCAGCATTGGTAATGTTGCCCGTACTGCCTTGAGTGGTAATGGTTTTGGCTTCAATATGTCCGTTAGTGTTAGTTAGGCTTTGTCCCATCGCAACCTGGATGCCTTGATTGGCTAATAGTTGCCCTTGGATGTTATTCAAGGTTTGGGCATGAATCACTAAGTCATTACCTGCCACAATACCTTGATTGAGACTAACTTTGGTTAAATCTTGTTTGGTGTTTTGGTTATCAATACTATTGACGTTTAAAGTCATATTCTTAGTGGCACTGATAAGGCTACCGACTCCCGTGTTGGCTAAACCATTGGCGGTAATCGTGGTACTATCGCCCCACAGTTTACCGCTTTGGTTGTTGAGTGTGGCACTGGTGCCTGTGATGATTAACTGCTGATTACTGCCTATCACTCCTTGTTGATTGTTAATCTCATTGCCTGTGCTGGTGAGCGATAAGGCATCAGTAGCATTGATTAGACCTGATTGGTTGGAGATATCGCTTGCTTGCAATACGGCTTTGCCGTTGGCTAAAATCCCCCGACCTTCGCCTTGGGTGTTTTGGTTATCTAGCAAACCAGTCGTGGTTAAGGTTAGTTGACCATCTTTATCCGCTTGTTGGATACTGCCACCTTGGTTATTTAGGCTTTGAGCAGCTATAGTCACATTATTACCAATGACTTGACCAGCATGGTTGTCCATGACGCCTTGCGTGCTTGAGTTGATATTGGTTTGCGTGCTGATCACACCTTGGTTAGTTAAGGTTTGTTGGGTTAAGTTGATATCTTTGCCCGCTTGAATATTACCGCTCGCTTGGTTAGTCAGTTTTTGGCTGCTTGCGGTAATGGCATCTTGGCTGCTGATGGTAGCATTATTGTTTAAGGTGTCACCGCCGATGTTTAATGCTTGATTGCTATAAATTAAACCAGCATTGGTATTATTGAGGGTGTCTGCGTGGATATCAGCGGTGGTATTGGCTAATAGCTGAGCTTTCGTATCATTATTTAAGGTTCGTGCATTGACGTACAATGCTTGAGCACTTTGGAGTACAGCTTTTTCACCGCTGTTGGCTAGAATGCCAGCGTTTACGGTTAAATCACCTGTGCTGGCAATGACCTGACCTTGGTTATTATTTAAACTGCCTGCGGTGACGGAAAGTTGATCGGCTTGTATACCCCCAATATCATTGTTAAGCGTACCAGACACCGTGGCAGTTAGTTTGCCATTGGATAGCAGTTTGCCCGTTTGGCTATTATCAAGATTTTGGGCAATTAGCGTCGCTGTGCCAGTCCCGGCATGAATGACTTCGCCACCTTGGTTCTGGATATCGCCCGTTGCCATTAAGCTAAGATTGGTGGCATTGCCGCCTAAGTGACCTTGCTGATTGTCAATGGTACCCGTGGTTAATACAAAGTCTTGAGTGCCTGTTTGCTCAAGGGTGCCTCGTTGGTTGGACAGTGATTGCACTTTAAGTTGGTAACTATCGGCTTGCGTTATAGCGGCATTGTGGTTAAGGGCGTTGGCGGTGAAACTGGCTTGTTGGCTAACTTTGTTTTGTGATTGACTTAAATCGATATTACCCAAGGTGTTTAATGACAGATTAACCACTTGATTACGACTGCCGTGGTAGTCGAGTGCTGAACCCGTGACTGTCATACCCCCACTGGCAACATTGTTACCTTGGTTATGCTGTACACCAGTACTGGTGATGGTCAAGTGTTGTGGGGTGGTTGATAAGCTATTATCAGGGCTTAATCCTGCCACCAATCGACTACTTTGGGCTTGATTAAGTTCACCGGTTTGAATTGCTAAACGACCTTGGGCGGCAATCGTTGCTGTGTTGCTCAAATTAGTTTGGTTGTTGATATGCGTATTGGCTAAACTTGAAATGCCCACGATTGTTCAAGATTTGACTGTTAAGGTTTAAGTCCCCACGACTGGTTAGCTGAGCTGAGTTGGTGACCGCTTGAGCCGTTAGGACCAAGCTGCCATTATCACTGTAAATAACCCCGTTACCGGTATTGTTTAAATCACCCTTGAGGTTAAGTTGATTGGCTTTTACGGTTCCTGTGGTATTGCTAGCAACCACTTGACCGTCGGTATTGATTAGGGTATGTGCACTAACGGTTAAGCCATCCCCTTGAATTTGTCCTTGGCTATTATCAATATCGCCAGCAATCTGCCAGGTTTGATCGGCTAGGCTTAAGATATTGCCCTTGTCGCTGTTATTTACATTATTTGCGGTTAAACTTAACTGACCATTACCTGCATGTTCAATACGACCCGCTTTATTTTTTAACGTTGGGGTATTGATTATGAAGTTTTGGCTATTGGTGGCAATCTGACCTTGTTGGTTGCTAATACCGCCAGCGAAATTAAAGGTTAAGTCAGCAGTACCACTTTGTCTAATTGAGCCGCGTTGGTTATTTAGCTGGTTGCCTGTTAGTTGCAGGGTTTGACCACTTAGTGTACCGTCTTGGTTATTTAGCGTGCCTTTAGCAACCAGCGTCAACTGATGGATGGCGGTAAGGCTTGCCCCTTTCGTTGATAAATCCCCTTGGCTTGCCATCTCAATATCCGCTGCTTGGGTTTTGCTGCCATTTAAGTCAGTTGGATTGCCTTGTAAGCTAGCTTTGCCGGTCGCAATATGGGTACCACTACTGGTGAGTATACCCACTGCATTCATGGTTAGGTTGGCTGGGGTGGTGCTTAAATTGCCTTGGGTGTCAATGCCTGCGGCTAATATGCCGGTGTTGTTGACGGTTTGGGCGTGAATATTGGTGTTGCCTTGAGCGGCGATTAAACCCGTAGCCGTGTTGGTCAGACTGCCCATGGTAAGCGTATTACCTGTGGTGCCATACAGTTGCCCACTGTTGGTAAGTGTCTGGCTGGTGGTGCTGAGTTTACCACCTGCTACCACACTGCCTTTGTCATTTTTGATATCGGTCGCATGTAAGCTCGCATCACCTTGAGCCATGATATGACCATTTTGGTTGGTCAGGTTGCCTTGGCTATCAAGGTTTAAATTGCCCTCCGCTTGAATCGTGCCTTGGCTGTTGTAAACTTGGGTAGCCGTGATGGTGGCTTGTTTGCCTTGAATACTGCCTTGTTGATTGTTTAATTCACTTGTGCTAAGGCTAATATCGCCTAGGGTGGCTAAGACACCTTGTTGGTTGTTAATTTGCGGGGCGGTGAGGCTAATCCCTTGTTTGGCAACAATTTGCCCTTGTTGGTTGTTAAAACGGGTTAACTGCCAATCGAGTTTGTCAAGTTGGATACGACTGTTGATGTTGTCAATTGCTTGGGTGTTTAATCCATTAACCACAATACTACCTTGGCGTTGATTGGTAACGCTTGGGCTGGTCACTGTCATGGCACCATTGGCAGTGATGACGGCATTATTGCCTTGGTTGACTAAATTGTCCGCTTGGATATTGCCATCGGCGGTTATGGGTGCAAGCACCGGTTGATGGCTGTCCGTTGTCGGTGTGGTAGCGGTTGAGTTTGCCACTTGCTTGGTTGATCCAGTTTGTGCGGTTGATGGGGCAGTGGCTAGGGTTGGGGTAGTCGTCGCTGGGTGCTTGTCGTATAGGCTTTGACCAATGACGGCGTTGTCTTGGTTGGTTAAGTGTTGACTGGTCACATCAAGTTTACCACTGCCGGTTTGTTCAATACGGCCTTGGTTGGCCAGGCTTGGGGTTTTTATATTGACTTGTCCGGCACTGATGAGCCCTGTGTTAGTGATTTGGCTTTGAGTAGTGGCATCGGTTTGGCCATGACTGCTAATGACGCCGCTGTTTTTAAGGGTTGGGCTGTCCAGTTTGACACTATCGGTGCCTGCTGCTAACGGTGCCTTGGTTGTCAATACTACCGGTGTGTTTTAGATTTACCCCTTGTTTGGCGTTCATGGAGCCGGTGTTAATGAGGTTACCTTGGTTGTCTAGCGTGAGTGTGCTACTACTGCTGATGTCACCAGCATTGGTCACCCCCATACCTTTGTCGGTACCAATCAGACGAATTCTGCCAGCATACATGCCGCCTAGGCTTGAGATGTCTAAAGCCACGCCCGTGCTTTGATTGACACCGTTGTGACTAATTTTAGTGGTGGCTGGATTGGTTTCATAGCTAACCGTGTTGTTACCCGTAATGACATCAAGCTGTTTGCTGTAAACTTTAGCGTTAAGGGCAGTGGCTTGGCTAATCAGCTGGGTATAGTCGCTTTGGCTATCATCTAAGCCTTTGCCTTCAACGGTCATCTTACCGCTACCTATTTGAAATCCGGTTAAAGTGTCGTTGTTAAAGGTGGGTTTACCGGTGGTGAGCGTGGTACGAGCAGCGTTGATAAAACCACAGCCTGAGCAGGTGATACCCGCGGGATTGGCAATCACCAGTTCGGCTTTACTACCCGTAATTTCGGTGTAGCCAGCTAACTGGCTTGGATTACTAGAATTGACTTGGTTTAAGATGAGTTTGGCTTCACCTTTGGCAAGCCATGGGTTACCCTCTACCCAACCCGCAGTTTGGGTTTGTACATTGGTACGGCTGTTGTTAATAATAGCCCCATGCCTACCGATATCAAATTGACTAAAGGTGTTTTTAGAAACCCCTTGGCTATTTGGGCTTTGAATGTTAATTTGGGCTAAGCCATTGGCAGTGTTTAACACCGTGGCTTGCTCATTTTTAGGAGCACCCTTATCTGCAATGATTTGGGTCTGTATCTCAGCATAGGCAACGTTTGCTACTCCTATGCTGACAAGGACAGCAGCAGTGAGACTAACCCATTTGCTATAGCAATAGTACACGACCTCATTGCTTCCATCTAGTTGGCTGTCAGCTAAAACTACCTTGTTACTATTCGCACCTTGACTACCGGCTTTGCCTTGTGCCACAGTTTTTTCTGAGACAACAACTAATCGACCTAGGTGTTTGTTAAAGATAACACGATACAGACGGCTGTTCATATGGGGTTTCCTAATTTTTATCGGTATTTTAACCCCTATCCGTGTTTTTGTATAGTTTTTTAATAAATTAATAGGGTCTGCTATCGTTAAATTTAAGTTTAGTCTTTGATAAACAGTTGATGGCTTTTTCAATTTATAGTTATTTAAAATAGTAACTGGACAAAAAATAATGATAGAACAATTGGTATGGGTGGAAATAAGTCAAAACAAAAATCAGGCAGACCTAGAAAATCAACAGGGCAAAATCAAACTTACCCAACAAAAGTTTTACCGAATACAACTTGCTCAAGAATATCATGATTCCAACCACAACGCTTAACAATAGACTTAACACTACCCTTGATACCTGAAGACTTAATTAAAGACACCGAAGCCCTTCTAAACAAAGCCATATTCTTAGTAGCTTGTTGTTCACGAATACGACAGCTATCTTCTTTAAAAGTCACATCAAGCACATAATGTAAACTATTTTCAATCGCCCAATGTCGTTTGATAACATAATTAAGCTGTTCTGGATTAATAGATAATGAGCTAATGTAATACGCAGTTTGGGTCGTCTGTTCACCTGTTTTTTTATCATGTCTGATTCTGACAATCTCAATGATACTGTTTAGATAGGCACTGATTGAGTGGAGGGCGGTTAGTTTGTCATCACTGTTTTGGTAGCTTTGTTTTAAGGTTTTGCCATCAATGGCGATGATGGTTAGGTCTTGTTGTTCTCTGATACTGTTTATCCAGTTGATGTAGCTGTTTAGTAATGTTTCAGCTTCAATTAGGCTTATTACTCGTTTTATGGTTGAGGCGGATGGGATGCCGTTGTCGTAGCCCAAAAATTTTTTTAGCCATGTTTGTTTTTGTTTGCCAAATTCGCTAATTTCTTCCCAGCCTTCTGCTCCAGATAATATGCCACATAGTGTTAAAAATAGTATGTCTATTAGTCTGTGTTTGATGTTGATGTCTGTTCCTCGGTCTTCGATCTTCGATGATACTGAAATGTTCTATAAAGCTCATGGGTTCTCCTTTTTAGAAGTATTTTATGAGTTTTTTGTCTTTTTGACAATTTGTAAACTTTATTTTATTAATTTTGATTTTGCCCTGACCATCACCCTAAAAGACGGTAGCAAACAAACCGTACTCGTACCCAAAGTCTATGTGCGTGCCAACGTCAGTGACTTAAAAGGCGATGGTAGCCTTATTGCTGCCCGCAATGTCGACATGCAGCTGACTGGTGACCTATCAAACCAAGGTAACATTGTGGCACACAATGGACTGCGTATCAATGCCAGTAACCTTAACAATCAAAACGGTGGACTTATCCAAGGCAACTTTGTCCAAGTTAACACCAAAAATGATTTAAACAACATCGGTGCAACGCTTAAAGCAGGCAGTGCCATGGCACTGGATGTCGGTGGCAAACTCAATAACAGTAGCACCACCCATCATAGCGAAAGTCAAGCAGGTCAAAGCAATGCCTGGCGTACTGGTATCGACCAAATTGGTCAAATCTATGTCGGCGATGGCTTAAAAGATAAAAAGGATGAAAATGGTCGACCACTTACTACGCTTAGTATTGATGTGACGGGTGATGCCACCTTTAACGCCGCTCAACTGGTCAACGCTGGCGGTACCACCCGTTTGGTAGCGGAAGGGGATATCAAATTCAACGCTGTTAACACAGGCTATCAAACCAATGCCATTGGTGACAGCAACAACTACTATAAAGTGGGTCAAACCCAAGATATGGGTAGCGTCCTTGTGACCAGTGGCGACACCTTTATCAAAGGCAACAACGTTACAGGCACCGCCACGACCATCCAAAGTGGCGGCAACACCATCATCAATGCTGACAACAACATTGCCTTTAAAGAAGGACGAGCAACCCAAAACCTATCAACTGCAAATCGCACCACGGACAAAGGCTTCTTAAGCAGTAAAACCACCCAAGACCGCTACGACATGACCAGTGATACAGCCATTGGCAGTCACATTGATGGTGACAAAGTCTCTATCACTGCCAAAAATGACGTCCATCTCACCGCCACCGATGTCATTAGTGACCATGGTACCTATGTTAAAGCCGGCAATAACCTAACCATTGATGCCGCCGAAAATCGTTACAGCGAAAGCTCAAGCCATGACAAGAAAAAATCTGGCGTGTTTGGTACAGGTAGTGGACTTGGCTTTACCATTGGCTCACAAAAGACCCAAAACCAAAACAGCACTAAACAAACCTGGCATACTGGCAGCAACATTGGCACCAACGATGGTAACACCGTGCTGACGGCAGGTAACCATTACCAACAAACAGGTAGCGTGGTCTCAGCAGGTAATGAAAGCAACAACAATGTCCATGACTTAAGCCGTGGCACGGTCATTATCAATGCCAAATCAGCCACCATTCAAAATACCACGGCAACCACCGAAAGTCACAGCAGCCAAAGCCAAAAAACCACAGGCTTAACCGTGAGTGTATCAAATAGTCTAGTTGACCATGTACAGGGTATCAGAAGTGTGGTAAAATCTGGCGAAACCACCAACTCAGACCAAATGAAAGTCATGGCTGGGGTGGCAGCGGTTGCTAAAACCCGGACGCTAAGACACAGTGTACAGCAAAGTACCAAAGACTTTAATGACCCAAGCAAACATGCCCCAGATGGCACCAAGCTTGATGGTCAAAAAGACACGGCTGACAAATTGGGCAGTATTGGCAACACCCGTATTCAAGCAACTATCGGCAGTCAATCAAGCAAAAGCACCCAAGACAGTTTATCAGGCAAAAACGAAGCCTCACAAATCAATGCCAACAACGCCATCTTTAACATTCAAGGGGCAAGTAAAGATAGTGACTTAACCTTTATTGGCAGTGACTTAAATCTTAAAGGTGACCGCTACAACAACGTAGAAGGCGATGTTATTGAACAAGCGCCACTGGCACTGGGTATGACCGTAGTACCAACAAATCAAGCGGCTATGGGATTGGGGTGTATGCTGATACCAAAGGCAGTGCAGGGATTAGTGCCAATGCCAATATGGCAAAAGCTTATGGTAATGGCGAAACTACCACCAATGCCAACAGCCATATCAATGTGGCAGGTACCACTTACCAAAACGTGGGTGGTGACTATGTCGTAGATGGGGCAGTGGAAAAAGGCAACCGTATGACGGGTCATATTGGTGGGGCAATTAAAGCCACCAGCCGTCAGGATACCGCTACATATGATGGTAAACAGACCAATGCTGGGTTTAGTGCAGATATTGATTTAGTCAAACAAGGAGCAGGGAGCAGTTTATCTATCAATGGCGGTCGTACTCGAGCAAACGCCGATTATGCAGCGGTGACTGAGCAGACAGGCTTACAGTATCAATCATCCGATGTGGTGGTAGAGGGTAAGAGTACGTTTAAGGGGGCGTACTTTACGACGGCAACGCCTGAGGCTAATAAAACCCAGTTTAAAGGTGGGTTAGAAGTTAGTGATATTGAGAACCATTCGGAGTATAAGGCGGATGGGATTAATGCTGGTTTGTCGGCTGAAACAGGTCAAAAACCTAAAATCAGTGGGGTCGGTTATGGTAAAGATGGTGACAGCCAAACCAGTACGACGTATGGTGCGGTGACTGGGGTTGCTGGTAAGTCGGATGTGACGACTGCCAATGTGGGTAGCCTTAATGAGGTTCTACAAAATAACTTTGATAAGGATAGGGTGAATGAGCAGATTAATGCTCAGGTTCAGATTAGCCAAGAATATGGTAAAGGAATTCCAAAAGCGATTGGGGATTATGCCAGTAATAAACAACTTGAGCTAATTAACCAAGGTAATATTGAAGAAGCTAAAAAATGGGGTGAAGGTGGTATTTATCGTGTGGCACTTCATACTTTATCAAGTGCTTTAGCTACAGGTTCGATTGAAGGAGCGGTCGCAGGTAGTGGCACAGCCATTGTTGTTCCTAAAGTTGATGAGTATTTAAAACAACAAGGTTATGATGAAGCAACTAGAGAAGCTGTTTTAGTTGGATTATCCGCTGGTATTGGTGGAGCTGTGGGTGATACTGCAAGTACTGCTAACAATGTTGGGCAGGTTGAGTGGAATTATTTGACGCATCGGCAACTGCAGGAAAAAATCTCGTGTGTTGGTACAAAGAAAGATTGTGCAGCCCATGTGGCTAAATATGATGAAATTTCTAGACAGCAAGATGAGCAACTAAAAAACATTTGCTCAAGCAATCCAAATAGCACCAGTTGTCATCTCATGATGCAAGACGCCTTGGAATATGTGGGAAAAAACAGAAGTCATTATGGAAAAGCAAGCGACATTAGAACATCTACTCAGAATGTTTTATCAGTTGCTAATTCTAGTGGCTATCATACCATCAACACTCTAAACGAACGAGCAAACTACTTTGGAGCTATGTATGGTTATACAGATCAGCCTTGGTTTAGGGTGGCGGAAAGTGAATCAAGAAGCTTTTTAAGCCTTAAGGGAGCGGATAAGTCTTTTTATTCAGATTGGATTGCAGAAGCTGGAGGGGTTATTATGCGAAATGGTAGGTCGGAATTTCAATATATTTATAATAATCATGTGGGGCAAAGTAACAGCTGGAGCTATGGGAGACTTGTAAATGAACAGCACGACCGAGAATTGCAAGCGGTACATGAGAGACATTATAATTCTTGGAAAAAGGCAAGTAAGTTTTTCGTGGATTCAGCTATAAAACTCAGAAGGCGGTCCAAATCTGGCGATTTTTGAATCCAAACCACAGAGTTGATGTTGGTTGTGAGGGCATGAAAGAAGTTAAGGAATGTCAATAATGGATATGGGATATAAGCTTTTTGCCATAACTATGATTTTAAATTTTGTTTTCCTGATAACTTTTGGAGCATTAAGCTTTTTTCTATATATCTATTTATTGGCGAAAATTATTTCTCGTGGCATGAATAAAGCTCTTTTAGAAAAATATATCAGAATATTTTCGTTTTTTAGTATATTTCCATCAATAACTTTGATTGGCATATTAATTCTTTCTGTATTCAATGTATATGCATTGGTGGTTTTTGTTTCATTTATTGAAAGCGGCTTTCCGCTAGTTGCACTTATGATAGCATGGATAATGCCACCAATTTTTTTAATAATTAAACCATTGATATCAAAAAGACCGTATTTTTATAAGTTTTTTATCACTTGGTACGGATTAATTTCACTATTTTTATATTGCTCTATTTACACATTTATATTACCATGAGTTATCTTATAAATGGATTTAAAGTAATGCAAATAAATATATTAATTTTAAAGTTAGGCTTAAAGATATGACTGAGGTGCAAGGATGTCAAGAATAATAGATGTAATCACCTTGTTATTACTGGTTATTAATTTTTATTATATGATAAGTTTGGGTATTTTTGGATTTTTTTTGTATCTAAAATTACTTATTGATATTTTTTTAAAAAAAATAGATAAAATTAATCAAAGAAAATTGATTAACGTACTTTCATGTATAAGTTGTAAGAACCTCAAGCGTTATTTACACTTTGTTTAAAATAAAACTCCAACCACTCATAAGGAGTAAAGGTTTGAGTTTTGCCAGTAATATCATCTTTTTTAGTTAAAGATGAATGGGGTTTAACGGTATTATAGAAATTAAGAAATCTTGTTAATTCTTGCTTTCTATGTTCACTACCTGTAAATTCACATTGTTCATGCCACATTTCCATGAGCGTACGTATTACTCGTTCTGCTTTACCATTGGTTTGTGGTTTGGCAACTTTGGTGAATTTCTGATTGATGTTGTTATCATAACAGGCTTTGACAAATTCATGGTCTTTTGTGCCTTTATATTCTGTGCCATTGTCAGAATAAATCACCTCAATCGTATAAGGGCAAGGTTTAATAACTTGTTCTGTCAGAAACTTAGCCGCACTAAAAGCTGTTTTGTCTGGCATAATACAAGCATACAGTTCACGAGAATAATCATCAATGGCAACAAACAGATATTCTCTAGGGCTGTTGCTATTTTGTCCTTTGAGCAGTGGTAGGCGTTTTGTATCTACGTGTACCATCTCACCAGGATAGGATTTATTATAACGCTTGGCTTGTTTTTTGAGTTTGTCTTGTATACTCTTTTCAACTTTAGCTAAGCGTTTAATGCCAAATTTCGCTTGTTTAAAGCGATTATTGACACTGGTTTGTGGTTTTAGTAACTTCACTCTGGCAAGTTTCAATACCTTGTAGATTGTTGGTCTTGATACTTTGTATTCTTCAGCAAGTGATGTTACGCTTTGTTTGTTTTGATGATAGGCTATCCAAATAGCTTCTCTTTCAAACGGTAGCAGTCTGGTGTTTTTATGTATGTTCATTTGCAGTATTTTATCCTAAATACTGTAAATAACGCTAGGATATCTTACACCTTATACGATTGAGGTGATTTATTCTGACAATGGCACAGAATATAAAGGCACAAAAGACCATGAATTTGTCAAAGCCTGTTATAATAACAACATCAATCAGAAATTCACCAAAGTTGCCAAACCACAAACCAATGGTAAAGCAGAACGAGTAATACGTACGCTCATGGAGATGTGGCATGAACAATGTGAATTTACAGGTAGTGAACATAGAAAGCAAGAATTAACAAGATTTCTTAATTTCTATAATACCGTTAAACCCCATTCATCTTTAACTAAAAAAGATGATATTACTGGCAAAACTCAAACCTTTACTCCTTATGAGTGGTTGGGGTTTTATTTTAAACAAAGTGTAAATAACGCTTGAGGTTCTTACATCTTACCCTCTACCACCACATCGGATGATTGATACTGTAAGCCTGTCTGCTCAGTCACCGCTGCATAATCGGCGTTTGCTCGAGTACGACCGCCATTGATAGATAAACTGCTCCCTGCTCCTTGTTTGACTAAATCAATATCTGCACTAAACCCAGCATTGGTCTGTTTACCATCATATGTAGCGGTATCCTGACGGCTGGTGGCTTTAATTGCCCCACCAATATGACCCGTCATACGGTTGCCTTTTTCCACTGCCCCATCTACGACATAGTCACCACCCACGTTTTGGTAAGTGGTACCTGCCACATTGATATGGCTGTTGGCATTGGTGGTAGTTTCGCCATTACCATAAGCTTTTGCCATATTGGCATTGGCACTAATCCCTGCACTGCCTTTGGTATCAGCATACACCCCAATCCCATAGCCGCTTGATTTGTTGGTACTACGGTCATACCCAGTGCCAGTGGCAGCTTGTTCAATAACATCGCCTTCTACGTTGTTGTAGCGGTCACCTTTAAGATTTAAGTCACTGCCAATAAAGGTTAAGTCACTATCTTTACTTGCCCCTTGAATATTAAAGATGGCGTTGTTGGCATTGATTTGTGAGGCTTCGTTTTTGCCTGATAAACTGTCTTGGGTGCTTTTGCTTGATTGACGATGGGTAAGGTGCCTGGAACGCACCCTACAGAACTAATTTAACAACAATAAAACTTTGTTTATCATTAAAGCTGAATTTGTTCCCAGTCTATTTTATCATCAGTTACCCATTCAATTCTTGGAGAAGGAATTAATGGATTGTCTAGAAAGTCTTGAACAGCTAGCCAAGCTTGTTCATTGGAGACATAAGTTCCTTTTGGCATAATCATCTCATCAGAGTTTTCAAAGAAATTGTTCAATAAATCTTTTTCTCCTAAAGAGTAACAATTCACATTGGGTGAACCGTAAATCAAATTAAACCCATACTCTATATCCTCAGAAACAGCTAAAGTGTATTTAATTCCTGAATCATCTATGAATACAAAGGATGCACCATTTTCCCAGTCAGAATGTCTATAATTTTTGAAATATTTCTCAAAAATATCTTTGTTTGGTTCATGAATATTGTAAGGTATATCAAGAAAAATAATATTGAATTTTGACATGATAAAATTCCTATAAGTTTTTAAGCATGATTTAAATAACCTGAATTCGACATAAGAAAAAACTAAAAAAAGAAGCCCAATATGTTAAAGTAAATTCACCACAAACAACCCTAACAAGGACTTCTTACATGGACAACCTCGAAGCACTATACTGCCACATAGACGACTATTGCAAAACATACACAAACGAACAACAGAAGAAAATGCTAACCCAAAAGAGCAAAAGCAGTAAAAAAACACGAAACAAACCATGCCGTATTAGTTTATCAGAAATCATCACCATATTGGTAGTATTTCACCAAATAAAATACAGAGAATTTAAAGCCTTCGGCAGTGTTCAAAAAACTGTGTCAATTCTGTAAACTAACAAAAAAACAGGAAAGACACCATGCAAAACTTTGACTTTAACGAAGCCTTAAAAGCAATCCAATCAGGCAAACCCATCACAGGCAGTGATGGGGTACTTGCCCAGCTCATCAAACAACTCACTGAAGCTGCCTTATCAGCCGAAATCGACAGCTACTTAGAGCAGAATCCTAGTAAAAACCGCCATAACGGTTATAGTAAAAAGACTATCAAATCCACAGTCGGTAGCTTTGAGCTAGAAACAGAGTTTTGAACGCCCTATGCTTTTATCTGCAAACTCTTTTGAATGATTAATTATAAAGTGCCTAAAATCGCTAACATCAAGAGCATTATGACTTCTATAGCTGTCAGTATAAACAATGCTGTCAGGCTTGATTTTACTTGTGATAATGGGCATTAACGTGGTTTGTTTAGTGTCTTTGACAACTACGGTATAAACTTTACCATTACGTTTTAAAAGACCAAAGACAGCAGTCTTTCCACTTGCACCACGACCACGCTTACCTTTACGAATACCACCGAAATAGCTTTCATCAAGCTCTATTTTACCGTCAAAGGTTTAGTGAGCTTCAAGGCTAAGGTTGTATTCTATCACAAGTCTTATTTTATGGTAAAAATAAGGCTGCTGTATTATGTTGAATTTGCAATAAATCTGAGGCTGTTCTGGCAGTAACTTCGGCAACAAAAAATTCAAGTGGTTTTTTCTGTGCTTTTTTACTTAATTTACAATGTGTTAGCTTCATATTTCTAGTATGACATGATAGCTAATCTAGTACAGCCCCATATTGTAACATAATGATAATAAAATGTAATGATATAACATATCATTTATGTAAATACAACCCTGCTATTTTTACTTAAAATTTGACATTAATACCTAAGCTAAAATTTCTGCCCATTTGTGGAATATAGGGCAAAAATGTTTCGTGAGCGTACACTTTTTCATCAAGCAGATTATTGGCTTTAAAGAAAATCGAATAATCGGCATTGCCTAAAAAGTTTTTGTAGTCAATCCCCATGTTTAACAGGTTATTGCCTTTGGTAATCCCTTCAAATTTGGATACCCTTTCTTGGTCAAAAGTATGCACAAACTCAAGACTTCCCGACCATTTTTCATCAAAATCGGCTTGCACTTTTGCACCAAGTCGCATTGGTGGTAGGCGTGGCGTGTAGCGGTCTTCTTGTTTGCCGTAGGTTTTCACTTCTGGGTCAAACCAGCCCGCAGGTTTATAATCCACCACAATATCAGGCATATCATGCAATCGCCCTTTGACATAGTCGCCAAAAATAGAGGCATAATAAATCGGTGAAAATTGGTAGCCGATACTGACTTCCGCACCATAAAATTTGGCAGGGCTTTGGTCGTAACGGTTAATCCGTAGCTGGCGAACGTGCTGAATGCGTGCCGTGCCGAGATATTCGTTAATCGATTGTAGGTAAATATAGTTGTCAAAATCGTACAAATAGCCCGAAACTTTGTAGTCTAATTTATCACCTTGATAAGCCAATGTTAATTCATAATTGTTGGATTTTTCCTTTTGCAAATGCCGATTGCCAATTTCAAAAGAATTGGTCGCTAAGTGCATACCGTGTGTGTAAAGCTCTTGCGAATTGGGCAAACGTTCTTGATGAGACACATTTAACGATAAAGTATAGTCAGGCAAAAACTGATAATTCAATCCCAATGCGTAAGAATGGGCAGTTTTTTCATTCGGTTTCGTCGCATCTAGGGCGTAAGTAATGGCGTTTTCTAGTTTTTCACCTTTGAGCCAGCTACTTTGACGCATTCTGTTTTCGATATAATCTTTGTCAAAATCCATTGCCACTTTTTGTTTTTCTAAACGTGTGCCAAGTTCCACCGATAGTTTGTCAAAATCATATTTACCCATCGCAAAAATGCTTTGGTTGGTTAAATCATTTTTTGTCAAAACTTGTTGATTTCGCCATTGAGTAACAGGAGATTCAGCACTATTATCCTGCTGTAAATATTGCAATCCCCACAACATTTTTAAACGCTCTGTCGGCTCGTGGGTCAATTCCAAACGGGCAACTTTGCCTTTATTTTTAAAAGATGTGCTGACAATATTGCCTTCTTTTTCATCATGTTGATAATCGACATAGCCGACATTACCACGCACTTTACTAATCCATGATGTTGGGTTTTGCCATTCGCCACGCAAATCATAACGTTTGGTCACCAAGTCAATAAAAGGCGGTGCATGGTCGTGTTTATCTTGAATACCATGACTTTCACTATTACCGTGAGCGTGTTCACAATCTGGACGTGGGTTGATATAATTAACATCGGATTCATCAATCAGTTGCGGATATTTTTGCAAATACGGACGATAGCGAAAACTGTCAAAAATCGAAATAACCGAACAACCTTCGTACAAATGATTATGAGCTGGCAATCCATATTTGTCCTTGCGTTCGCTTACCGCCACGCCAATGTAGCCTTTATCACCTACCCATGATAAACCCACGCTACCTGCTTTGGATTTTGCCCAACTCTCTGGCAAATAGTCAAAATTATAAGTTTTTGTCCGCCAAATCTTTATCCAAACTAGCCTTTTGTTTGAGATAACCAGCTTCATCAGTGATAAAATATGTGCGTTCAGAAAAAGGCAATCTAACACCCTTTTGAATCGCTTGCCATTCTTTTTCCAATGCTTGCAAAAGCTCTGGGGCTTTGACATAATTGTCAAGTTCGTCCCCTGTGTCAAAATCCATATAACCGTAATTGGGTGTTTGATAATTATTGGCATCTTTATGCAGACCTTCTGCATGGAACACCATATGTTTGCCCAACTGTGCGGTTAATGAACCCGTTTCCAACTTTTCATCGTTGCCTGTGTTATAGCGGATACCCACTTCACTTTCAATCGGTTTTTTTGGTAATTGGCTAGGGATTTTATTATCAATGACGTTTACCGCCCCTGCCGAATTGCCCGATTTATACAGCAATGTACTCACGCCACGTACCATTTCAATCTGTTTAGCAAGCGTGGTATCCACCATTACCGCATGGTCAGGCGACAAATGAGCCATGTCAATCACATCAGCATTATTTTGTAAAATGGTAATGCGTTTGCCTTCCTGCCCACGAATAATCGGGCTTGACGCACCACCACCAAACTGATTGGAATGAATGCCCAACTCACCGTCCAACGCATCACCCAATGTGGTGGCACGGGTTTTTAGCGTATCTTTTTTGATAAGCAAATCACTGCCCTTTTGTTTGCTATCCAACAATGATGTGTTCATTTTGGTAGCAGAGCCCTGAATCACTATCGTATCAAGCACGGTCTCTGGTACTGGCGATAACACGCTGGCATCATCAGCAAAAACGGACATGGTATAACTAGAAAATACAGCTAAAACTGCCAAATGAAGTGAATTTTTTAGCATAAAACAACCCAATTTTAACAAAAGAAATATTATAACATAATACAAGTATTATGTTATAATATAACGTTTATTTTTTCAGATAATAAAACCAATCCATCATTTTAAAAAATCAAATAAAATGATGAAAAACTTCTCTGCACACGATAAAAATTACTTAAAACAAAGTTGATTTTGGTAGTGTTCAAAAAACTGTGTCAATTCTGTAAACTAACAAAAAAACAGGAAAGACACCATGCAAAACTTTGACTTTAACAAAGCCCTAAAAGCCATCCAATCAGGCAAACCCATCACAGGCAGTGATGGGGTACTTGCCCCGCTCATCAAACAACTCACTGAAGCTGCCTTAATGGCATGAGCTATGGAGCAATCACGACCACTTGATAGTGTTTATCCCTTTGTTTGGCTCGATGCTATTCACTACAAGGTCAAAGACGAAGGACGCTATGTCAATAAAGCGGTTTACACGCTTCTAGCACTTAATACCGAAGGTAAAAAAGAACTCATCGGTCTATACTGCTTTGAGAGTGAAGGAGCAAACTACTGGCTATCGGTACTCACTGATTTACACAATCGTGGCGTACAAGATATTCTCATTGCTTGCGTTGATGGCTTAAAAGGCTTTCCTGAGGCGATACAGGCTGTCTTTCCTAATACAGAGGTGCAATTGTGTGTGATTCATCAAATTCGCAATAGTCTGCGTTATGTGGCAAGTCGTGACCAAAAAGCCTTTATGCGTGATTTAAAGCCTGTGTATAAGGCGGTAAACGAAACAAGCTTGCTAAAATTACTGTATGTTGGTATGCTAAATGCGTCAGAGAAATGGACGATGCCAATTAATAATTGGGGTCAATCAATGATGCAGTTGTCTATCCATTTCTCTGGTCGTTTAGATGCTGTGATGAAACTATAATTTAACGGATACAGGGTTTTGAATGCTCTCCATTAGCAATCAAGTCACTGCGTGTAGATAATTCTCTTTCTTTTAAAAATTTATGAATTTCATCAGGTATTTCTTCATCTTCTAAAAATTCATAAAAGGTTAAGACAACTTCTTCAGGCATATACTGTTTCTCACGCAATAAACACATCGTCTTTAACCAATAAACAGCATCATCAGGACGACCTTTCATGTAAACGTGTTTAAGTTCTTTGCCCAATACTTGCATGCAGGTTTTATTTAACTTTTCTTTATCAAATTCACCATATGCAAAATGGCGTAAGATAGCATACATCAAAGTCACCAAACCTGTTTTTGATGTGAGTTTGACTGGTTTATTGCCTTTAAAATGCTCATAAACTGCTATGCCTTGTTGGTATTCTTTGGCAAATAAACAGCGTTGTAAATAGGTATAAAATAATTGGCGATCCAATCCCTTACAGACTGAATAATCGATTGGATTTCGTTGTTCAAAAACCATAGATTGGTTTGAGCCAAACATTCTTTCCAAATGTCTATATTATCCTGACCTGTATATAACCATATTGCTCCTGCATAAGCTTCATATATCAAACAAACATGACTAGGTCGCCAACTAACTTCAATTTTTAGTTCAATTGCTTTTTCACACAGCCTAATAATTCTAGGTAAAAACTGCTCAAATAGAGACTTTTCACCAAGCATATAACTATAATAGCAATTGCGTAAACTTCCACTGGCAATACCACCATGCATTACATTGATTGCTGACTCATCTCTGGAAGACTCGTGATAATAGAAAAATCCACCTTTCCCAGAATTTTTAACATCTTTTAAAAGGCTTTCTTTAATTGTTTCCATATGTCACCTTATTTTACTTTTTGACCATTTTCATACTTTTGTATTACCATTTTTCCATCAAGCCCACCACTACCCACTGTTCGGGTTTCAAAATTACCAGCATCAACATCTTCTATTAATTTTGTTTTTTGTTCAGCAGGTAAATTAGAATTTTGAATAACTCTTATGGCTTCTTGTTTTGCATTTTCCCAAGCTCCACTAGAATCACCAGATGCAGTTTTAGCGTTTATATCGAAGGTGGGAGAAATTTCTAACGTCCCATCATCACTACGGAATTTATTATCCCATAAAACTACTGTTTCAGATTTAGGGTCAATTGAGATAACATCACTGCCATGTGTTCCAGGTTTATCGCCCCATTTAAGGACTACAAAACCCTCATTAGCAACTTTGTTAGCAAGATCAATTTCATGAACAAATCCATTTATCTGAGAATTTAAAATACTGTCAGAGCTGCCTGGTTTAGCATTGATTTGCGAAGGCTTAAAATCCCATCCTACTATAGGATCTGGAAGTGTAGGATGTAATGTCCTACTATTGTACAGTCTACTACTTCGATCTGTGATTAGATACTCAGGCGTAACCCCTTCAGCTTTTATTGCTGATTTTGGCGGATGTAATGGGTCTTTAACGAATACATGATTATCATTCTGAGCTGGTCTATTGGTAGCACGATGGATATTAGGCTCATTCTCATTAAGAATTTTACCATCAGCATCAACTTCAAAATATTTAGCTTTACCGCCTGTTGCACTCCACTCGGGATTTTCGATGACATTAACAGTCCTACCACGGTCTTCAAAGGTATTTTTCTTTAGACACGAAAAAGCAGTCTAAAAATACCTAACTAAATCCCTTAGCGTACTATCTTTTCCGTTCGATATGCTGAACTGTATAACTAATAAAATTCACTCTTGGGTTTTCCTGACGTACCTGTGCCTTTATGCTTTATACGTTCCAACCATAAATCTTTTGGGATTCCTAATTTCTTAGACTCATCCTCTGTTAAGTCGCTAATTCCTCTCATAATTAAATGAGACCATCTATCATCTTCTGGGATATAGGCAACATTCATATTAAAATTGCCATTATTTGTGAGAGTGGCTTGATAATGATTCCAATCACCTTTTGCTGAATCATAAGAATCTTCAATAATTTTTTTTAAAATATTACGAGTTTCCCTCAGATTAATATTTTCAAATAATGAGCTATTTTCGTTATTTTTATCTTCAAAGTATAAACTACAGGTACTGAAATCGGAATATATAAATCCCTCAAAATAACAAGCTTTAGCTTCATGCGGAAAAATATCTTTTAATATATTTTTAACCTCTACAAAGTCATATAAGTTTTTCATAATTTCAACCTCACTTACCAGTGGCTGTGTTTGCCAATTCAAATTCTCTTTCGACTTTTCCAATTCTCTCAGTAATAATAAACTTGTATGGTCTTTTACTATTTCCACTATAGACAGGTTCAATTTTAACTTTCACATTTCTTCCAGCTTCTAAGTTACTTCTCCAAGTATTCTCTAAATCATACCAACCTCCATTTTTGCGATTCAATACTCTATTCATTGGAACAACATTTATTTGTTCCCCCATTCCTCTAAACATAGACGCAATCAAATGTCCGCCGTCATCATCAGCAAGCCTATCAGTTCCTCCAGCTTTTTTTTGCTCGTACAGATTACGGTGAGGATCAGCCCATTCTGTATCTAGTTTTAAATCTGCTTCAACTGAATGAACTCGTGAGTATGCATCAGTTTGATATTTGTAACCATCTGGTGTGTAGTAAGTTTGATTTGGTTGTGGTTTTTTGCCCTCGGGATTCCATGAATTCCCCTTTTCACCTGGCGTAAGCGTTTTTGAGCCATCTTCATTTAAAGTGATATCAGGTTTCTTACTATCTATAATTTGAACTTTAGGATTTTTTACGCCTGTAATTTTTACTTCAACAAACTTTGGAGCATTCGGATTGGTAACAAGGTCTGGATTATCAATGATTGCTTTTCTTTCCATGAAGGTATTGCCTTTGGAATCAATCCCAGTTTTATAGTCTGCAAAAGTAACATTATGACCATCAATTTTTTTAGTTTCAGGGTTTTCTCCTACATCTAAGAAGCAATTTTTATTATGAACCCAGACCCCATCAAGACCGCCAATTCCTTTAACAAAGAAAGTATGGTCAGTATTAACCTCCAAGTTATAACTGTTTAATGGCGTTTTAACAGTATACACTTCTGAAATAACTTGCCACTCACCATTTGAGCCAAGCACTTTATAACCTTTCTTCAAATCACCTGCATTAATCCAATAAGCATTTTTAATATCACCATGATATTCTTTGCCAATAGATGGTTTTGCAGGATTGATATCATTTCCATAACTTGAAAAGTACGGATGTAAGCTATCTGATACAATCTGCTGACTATGTCCATGACTATCAGTGATAGTAACGTAAGTCGTATCAGGGTCAATACTGTTCATGGTATGAAGAACTTTTTGATATCCCATGAGTCCAGTTTTTTCATTTTTTGACCAAACCATATCACCAATTTGAATTTCATTAATCGACTTATAGCCGTTAATGGTACGGACTTCCATATCACCACGGAAGGAGCAGTTTGTTTCTCTTGTCAGATTATTATGATTAGTAGATACTTCCTGCTGTGAAACTCTATTATTTTCTTCAGCTTTTTCTTCTGAGCGACTATCTCAGCGACTTTTTTCAGTCCGCCTTAGCTTTATCCGTCGCTTCCTTAGTAATTTGATTGCCAACAATTTTACCAGTTGAACCTATTACCTTAGCCGCACCAGTAGCAGTTGTAATTACCTCTGCAGCTTGAATACCTAGTAACGCTTTTTGTCCCCCAGAAACATCTTGACCATAAATTTTATTTAGATTACCTTGTGATAAAGATGCTAGACCTTGACCAAAAGCATTGCTTTTATCTTTTACTGTGTCAACTGTAGAATCTTTTGCATCATTGGCACATTTACTAATATTCCCTGCACATTCTTTCGCTGAATTCCACAAGCCTTTTGCAGTATCTGAAGCCACAGTTCCAGCATCCTTTGCAATCTGCGATGCAGAATGACTTTGCCAGTATTTTTTTACGTCACTTGCTGTATTATTAGCTACTTGATTTAGTCCTTGAATTATATTGGAATTTTGCTTAGAAATCAAATTTCTATTGTTAAAGGCTTGGTCAGTGTCTAGAGCGTATTCTTCTGGTCTTATAAAATCGCTATTTACTGCTGTGAAAAATTTTTGTTTCCCACCTAACTCATTTGTGAAATAACCATTAGAACTTGCCAAAAAGTTGGCAGCTGCAGTGTCTGTACCTTTAGGAAGAGCTAACATCCATAGCAGATCAGTTTGCCGAGCTGCTTCTTGTGCCAAACGTTTTTCAGCTTCTACATCTGAAATACCCATTTTTAATGCGAAATCATGAGTATTCTTAGTTATCCATGCTCTTTCAGAAGGATGTAATTGTCTATTATTCGCATCCATGTTAACCGCAGTTGCTATACTATTAGTACCAAGACCAGCCGAATTACTGACCCCAGCAATAGTTGCACTCGACAATCCACTTGCTAGACCTTGAGCCACCGTTGGATTCATACCTTGCTCAATTAGTTTTTCTGTAAATTTACTTTCCAACTCATTAATTTTAGGAGCGGCAGCGTACCACTCCGCCACTAAAGGCAAGACCTTGCAAAGAACCAGAACCCAAAGCCCCAGCAGCTGTATGAGCCATCACACGATAAGCACCGCCTTCTTTCCAATTATTATAATCTTGCTCATGTGCTTGCTTGAACGCTTCAACTTTTTGTAGATCCTCTAAAATTAACTGTCGTTGTACAGGGTCAGTAGTAGAGTTAAGTTTATCATTTAACTGCCCTTCAACCATTTGAGCATATTCATAGCGTTTGGTTTTTTCTTTAGCATAATCCCCAATTACTTTCGGAATTTCCTTACCATACTCTTGAGTAATCTGCACCTGAGCACCAATCTCAGCATTGACCTTGTCTTTATCAAAGTTATTCGCTAACGACTTATTCAAAGTTTCGACATTAGCGATCGTCACCTCTGACTTACCAGCAACCCCAGTCACCGCACCATACGTCGTACTGGCTTGGCTGTCACCATCTTTACCATAACCTACACCACTGACTTTGGGTTTTTGACCTGTTTCAGCCGACAAACCAGCATTAATCCCATCCGCCTTATACTGGCTATGGTTCTCAATATCACTAACTTCCAACCCACCCCTAAACTGGGTTTTATTAGCCTCAGGCGTTGCCGTCGTAAAGTACGCCCCTTTAAACGTACTCTTACCCTCTACCACCACATCGGATGATTGATACTGTAAGCCTGTCTGCTCAGTCACCGCTGCATAATCGGCGTTTGCTCGAGTACGACCGCCATTGACAGATAAACTCCTCCCTGCTCCTTGTTTGACTAAATCAATATCTGCACTAAACCCAGCATTGGTCTGTTTACCATCATATGTAGCGGTATCCTGACGGCTGGTGGCTTTAATTGCCCCACCAATATGACCCGTCATACGGTTGCCTTTTTCCACTGCCCCATCTACGACATAGTCACCACCCACGTTTTGGTAAGTGGTACCTGCCACATTGATATGGCTGTTGGCGTTTCACCATTACCATAACCTTTTGCCATATTGGCATTGGCACTAATCCCTGCACTGCCTTTGGTGTCAATATATACCCCAATGCCATAACTGCTTGATTTATTGGTACTACGGTCATACCCAGTGCCTGTGGCAGCTTGTTCTATTACATCGCCTTCTACGTTGTTGTAGCGGTCACCTTTAAGATTTAAGTCACTGCCTGTCAATACAACATCGCTGTCTTCGCTTTTGCCTTGGATATTCAATACAAGGTTATTGGCATTGATTTGTGAAATTCAATACTCGATAAAATTCCTTAGCGTGCTATATGGTCCGAATTCTGTGCTGACCCCTTATTGTATATTATGATTCGAGTTTTATACTAACCCTTATTTAAATTCTGATTAAGCAAATTCAAATTATAAAGACCATATTCTATTATATTAGGTATAGTTTGCTTTACAATAAGCCAACCCTCGACCAGTGAAGTTATGGAATTCACAAGTGTTAAAAATTTTACTATTTTCACTTTATCGTCAATCTCAATAACTCTCTCAGAAGTCTGTGGTTTATAACTAAATCCTAAAACTTCCCATCGACTAGATATTTCATCTAAATCCAAATTAAATACATTAAAATCTTCTAAATAAATATTTGGTGGATCAACATCGTCAAATTCTAGTTTTTCCAAAAGAAAAGTATCTCCTTGGTTTCTAATTTTAACTATATCGAAATGTATTATATCCTCATCATCACTAATAATTTCATTTGAAACGTTGAAGAATTCCTCTGCACACGACAAAAAAACAAAAAAGTCTGATAAAACAATGGCATAATAGTAATTTTTCCGACGAATTAAAACCATGCCAAACCTTATCAGACTAGAAAGAATTTTATCGCAAAACCTAACAATACACAAGGCAAAAATCAACTGCTTAAGTCTAATGATAATAGCCATCATTACCGCCCAAAGCAGTAACCTAAAAAGATAGCCAGACACTTTACCAACAGCACAACAAATGACAGCAACTACCGAAGAATACAACGCTTTTTCGCCCAAACACCCCTAAATGAACACCAAATAGCACGCCTTATCTTTCAACTATTTGGACTAAACAAAGTCACACTCACCATTGACCGTACCAACTGGAAATGGGGAAAAAGCAACATCAACATCTTCATGTTAGCTGTTGTACACAAAGGCATTGCCATACCCTTATACTGGACAATGCTAGACAAACAAGGCAACTCAAAAACACTAGAGAGAACACAACTCATTGAAAAATTCATTCACACCTTTGGTAAAGATAAAATACAAAAAGTATTAGCCGATAGAGAATTTGTGGGTTCTGCATGGTTCGACTGGCTAACAAAACAAAATATTAAATTTGCCATACGCATTAAAAAAGACAGTAAAGTGACCAATACACAAGGACAAAGCGTACAAATTAAAACACTATTTCATAATTTAAACCAGCAAGATACTTATCACCATGCTAGAACACTCTTTGTTGATAAGTGTCCTGTCAAGGTATCGGCAAAGCTTGATAGTGATAATGATTATGTGATTGTGGCTACCAATGATTTTGATGATATTGACCCTATGGCAACTTATGCGATGCGTTGGCAGATTGAAACGCTGTTTTCTTGTTTAAAGGGGCGTGGTTTTAATCTTGAGGATACGCATTTGACTAAACAAGACAGAGTGAGTAAATTGGTTGCGGTAAATGCGTTAGCCTTTTGTTGGGCTTATTTGACTGGCTTGGCGGTCATTGATGATAAGCCTAGTCATTATAAACGTTGCCTTAAGTCTAATGGTCGTCCTCAGTCAAGTGTTTTTGCTTTGGGGTTAGATTTTCTGATTGATGGATTTAGATGGTTTATTATGTGTGGTGATTTTGCTTTTTTTAATAGGTTGGTTGATTTTCTCAGTTTTAAAAGAAAATCAACTTTATTTTAGTAGTTTCTGTCGTGTGCAGAGGAAGAATTCATAATTATAATTTGATATACGATTAATTTGTGCTGATGTTAAGTTTCTAAATTTGATGGAATAATTTCTAAATCCAATTTTATAAAAGTCATAACCATGTCTACCGTATTTTTCCATTTTGGATAGTTACTATACCATCTTTTGCTTGTATATATATGGTTCTAAAATTAGTCGCTCTACCTAGTGCATTTTTAAAACCAGTTTCAGGGTTTACTTGAGATAAATTATATACCTTCGAAATTTCAGCTTTTGTAAATTGAGGACTACCGTCAGTATCTATGCAAAAGCATAGTATTATTTTTTTGACCTTATAGTCTCTTAACTTGCTGTTATATCTCCTGTTTCTAGTCTATCAGATTAGTTCTGCTAGTCTAGAGCCTTATTTATTACAATCACTTTTTTCATAGTAGAATATATTAATTCTTAGTCTTGGAAATCCATTGGTATTTGCAGATTCTATAAAAGTGAATCTTGATAAATTCATTCCTATTTTTCCATAACAATAACTAAGAAATATATTTTCATCATCTTTAGTCCTTTTAGGTACCATCTTCCAGTAAGGATTACTATCTAAATTATCTCTTATCGTTTTAATTTCTTCTCCTTTAGGATTATTATAATAATAGCTTAAATATGTATAACCATTTTGTCTTATTCTATTTTCTGTTACATCAGGAGGTCGAACATTTTTAGTAACACCTTCCATTAGATTTTTTAATTGTATAGAAATCTGTTCCAAATTAACAAGTTCCTTTTTGTTGTTTTTTAGCTTGTCTGTATCTTTATATCCTAGAAAAATACTTATGCTTATAAGCCCAATGATTAAGATATGTACAATATATTTTTTTAACATATTATTTTTTTCCTCTGCACACGACAGAAACTACTAAAATAAAGTTGATTTTCTTTTAAAACTGAGAAAATCAACCAACCTATTAAAAAAAGCAAAATCACCACACATAATAAACCATCTAAATCCATCAATCAGAAAATCTAACCCCAAAGCAAAAACACTTAACTGAGGACGACCATTAGACTTAAGGCAACGTTTATAATGACTAGGCTTATCATCAATGACCGCCAAGCCAGTCAAATAAGCCCAACAAAAGGCTAACGCATTTACCGCAACCAATTTACTCACTCTGTCTTGTTTAGTCAAATGCGTATCCTCAAGATTAAAACCACGCCCCTTTAAACAAGAAAACAGCGTTTCAATCTGCCAACGCATCGCATAAGTTGCCATAGGGTCAATATCATCAAAATCATTGGTAGCCACAATCACATAATCATTATCACTATCAAGCTTTGCCGATACCTTGACAGGACACTTATCAACAAAGAGTGTTCTAGCATGGTGATAAGTATCTTGCTGGTTTAAATTATGAAATAGTGTTTTAATTTGTACGCTTTGTCCTTGTGTATTGGTCACTTTACTGTCTTTTTTAATGCGTATGGCAAATTTAATATTTTGTTTTGTTAGCCAGTCGAACCATGCAGAACCCACAAATTCTCTATCGGCTAATACTTTTTGTATTTTATCTTTACCAAAGGTGTGAATGAATTTTTCAATGAGTTGTGTTCTCTCTAGTGTTTTTGAGTTGCCTTGTTTGTCTAGCATTGTCCAGTATAAGGGTATGGCAATGCCTTTGTGTACAACAGCTAACATGAAGATGTTGATGTTGCTTTTTCCCCATTTCCAGTTGGTACGGTCAATGGTGAGTGTGACTTTGTTTAGTCCAAATAGTTGAAAGATAAGGCGTGCTATTTGGTGTTCATTTAGGGGTGTTTGGGCGAAAAAGCGTTGTATTCTTCGGTAGTTGCTGTCATTTGTTGTGCTGTTGGTAAAGTGTCTGGCTATCTTTTTTAGGTTACTGCTTTGGGCGGTAATGATGGCTATTATCATTAGACTTAAGCAGTTGATTTTTGCCTTGTGTATTGTTAGGTTTTGCGATAAAATTCTTTCTAGTCTGATAAGGTTTGGCATGGTTTTAATTCGTCGGAAAAATTACTATTATGCCATTGTTTTATCAGACTTTTTTGTTTTTTTGTCGTGTGCAGAGGATTTTTAGTTAGTTTTTGTGCTTGTTCGGGTGTCATTTTTTTTGTTTGGTTTTGGTTGATAAAGTTAGTATTATATCAGTTTTGTTTGTTGGTTTGGAAAGAGGTCTAATATGATTTAGCCCAAAAAGAGAGAAGAAAAATATTTTTACATTCATCAATAGGAATCGCTAAGAACTCTGTTCTGTATTTTTCAAAGTTTAATTTTATGTTAAAAACTTCAATATCATTGATATTTACATTGATAAAATCTTCAAAACAAAACTGTATATAATCCATTATTTTATAACTCAAAATATTATTTCGATTTTTGTCATAATTTGACGAGTTATTAAAAGGTTTCTGTAAAATTTTAAAGCTAATAATTTTTTCCATATCATAAAATTTAATTTTTTTGAAATCCAAACTCTTTTGGTCGTAAGGTAAATCATAGAAACCAACTATGGAAGAAAGTAAATTATTATTGGAGTTTTCTATAACTATGGCTGTCATAGTATAATCTCCAATATCTCTATCAATACTTGACAGAGCATTTAGAAACCCACTTAAAAATTGTAAATTTTCCATATTTATATTCATTTGCTATCCTCATCTTTATCCATAAAAAATGGGACATCAATACAATTTTCTTTACAATATTGGTCGAATCTTCTTTTTAGTTTATCTTTATGGTCTTGAAGTTTTTTTATATATTTTTGATGGTCGGCATAAACTTTAGTACCTTTTTCTGCTGGATTTAAGTCAGATTTACGCCAAGCAATAGTGGTTTTTAAATCTTCTAGTGCTTTCTCAAGTTCATTACATGGTTCGTACCCATTCATGTTAAGAATTTCTTTTTCTCTTGCGTGTGAAATAGTATTGGGATAGGGTGCAATGCCTGCCATAGGTATAAGACTATCACTTGGTATAGAGACAGCAACCACGCCTACACCTACAGCAGCAGCGACAGGTGCAGCATTAATTGCTGTTGCTATCCCAGTTGCAATAGCAGATATACCTTCGCCAATCGCAGTTGTAATTGCAGGAGCAGCAGCTAAACACATTGGGCATAATCCACTAGGGTCGCTATATTCAAGCGGACTACCACCCACATACCCCCACCGATTAAGCCCACCTGCCAAATCAATTGGGTCATTCTCCACATACCGCCCCGTTTTTGGGTCGTAGAACCTAAAATAATTATAAAATAGCCCTGTTTCTGTGTCTTCGTATTGCCCCGCCATGCGTAACGGCATCTTAACATTCGCCACCTGCGGAGCAACATCCCCAAACGCATCGCCCTCCCATCGCCACAATACCTCGCTATTTGCTCCTAGAATCGCTCTAGGCGTGCCCAAATGGTCAGAGTGGATAGAAAGTACCTGACCCGCCTTCTCGCTCGTTACAAGCGAAATGGGAGCGTTTCCAAGATATAGATATTCTCTGATAGGATTGCCATTGGCATCATACTCCCCAATGGCTTGCCTTGCTCGTCATACACAAAGTAGGTTTTGCTGTTGCCACTGTTTTTTTGTACCCGTTGCCCTAGGGCGTTATACACATTCACCACCCCAACCGAGCCGTTTTGGATGCGGTCAATGCGTCCCTCGCTGTTATAGCTGTAACTGCGTGTGCCGTCGTTAGTGACTTTACCACTGGCATCATAGCTAAAGGCTTGGTATTGGTTCGTCCCTGCTTTGACAGGAGTGGTGTTGGTGGCGATACCATTCACCGTTTTTTGGGTGCGATTGGCGTTGTTGTCGTAGCTATAGCCAAGTTGGGCAGTGGTCTGCCCTTGGGTTAGGCTTTGATTGGTGAGACGGTCAAGGCGGTCATGCTGAAATAGTCCGTTAATCCCTGCTTTGCTGTCGGTCAGGTTGGTGATACGGTTGCCCACATCATACTGATAACTACGCTGTATGGCAGGGTCGTTGATTTGGGTCAGTCTGCCATCCAAGTCGTATTGGTAACTGACCGCTTGCTTAGTCTGTGACCAGTTGTAGCCTTTGATACCGTTGGGGCTGTAACTGATGTTATCAATGACCTGTACGGTTTGGTTGTCGATGGTTTTGAGTTGCACCCCTTTAAGATGCCTTTGTCATACTGATACACCGCCAACTGCCCACTTGGGTAGCGAATTTCGTCAAGCTGTCCGCCTTGCGTGTAGTGGTAGCGGGTAGTAAGTACGGTTTTTTCAGTGGTCTGTACTTTTTCAATCAGCTGGTTATTGGAGTTGTACTGGTAGGTCGTTGTGCCACTGGTATCGGTGAGTCTGTTAATGCGACCTTTGTCGTCATAGCTGTAACTGGCTAATACTTTGCCTGAACCTTCGGCTCGTTGGGTCAATCTGCCTTTGTCGTCATAGCTGTAGTTTTGGGTGCGACCTGCTCCGTCGGTTTGACTAACCACTTGTCCTTTACCGTTGTATTGGTTGGTGGCTTTGCCTGTGTCAGGGCTTTCGGTGGTCAGTACGTCACCAAAGGCATTGTAGCTGTAGCTGGTCGTGACTTTGTTGCTGTCGGTGACGGTGAGCAGTTGGTCAAGGGCGTTGTAAGTGTAATTGACAGGCTGACCATTGGCATCGATGTCTTGGATTTTGCGTTTTAAGCTGTCGTACTGACTGCCTGTGGTGCGTGCTAAGGCATCTTGGGTTTGTGTTAAGTTGTCTTGGTTGTCATAGCCATAAGACTGATTTTGCCCATTGTTGCCTGTATCTATGGTTAGGCGACCTAGGGTGTCGTAGCTTTGTTTGTGACTGTTCGCAAGTGTCCCTTGGGGGTCGTGTTTTTGGTTTCGATGATGTCACCCGCCCCGTTTAGGGTGTAGCTGATGCGATTGCCGAGGCTGTCGGTCATGCCAATCATGCGGTGGGCATCGTCGTATTGGTAGCTAATGACTTGCCCGTCAGGGAGCGTGGTTTTGATGAGCTGACCAACACCATCATATTGATAGGTAGTGGTGGCGGTTTGGGTGGGCTGTTTGGTGATATTAAACTTAACAGGGTTAGGCAACAAAGGTTTCTTAAAGGCTTTTCTAACACTGTTTTGAAAGTCAATCCAGCCACTTTTAGCTTGGCTTAGTTCTTTAAGGGTGGGGTAACCGATGGTGATGGTTTGGGTAAGTACCCGCCCTGCATCGTCATAGGTAAGTTTGGTGACTTGTCCTGTAGGACTGGTAATCGTCTGCGGTTTGTTGTTGGCATTGTAGTCGCTGTAAGTGGTGGTTAAGCCTTGGGCATCGATGCTTTGAACTAAGTTACCTTTGTTGTCATATGCCCATTTGCTGGTCTGTCCCTGCGGGTTGGTCTCACTTAGCTTTTGGGCATTGGCGTTGTAAGTGTAGCTCCAAGTGCGTGACTCTTGGGTTTGGGGGTCGATGATGGTTTTGCTTAAAGCGTTGCCTTTCTCATCATAGGTGTAACTGGTGATGCGTAGGGCTTGTTTGAGACTGCCGTCAGGGTTGGCACTGCCTTCGGTGATTTTGGTTTTGACAGGTAAATTTTCTGACCATTCGGTGAGCGCGATTTTACTGTCAGTTGTGCCAAAGGCTTCAATACGGCTGGTTTCTAGGTTACGGCTTTGGTCATAGGTGTATTTGGTGGTTAGCCCGTTTTTGGTTTCGAGATGATATTGCCACCTTGGTCATATTGGCGGTCAATGGACTGACCTGCGATGACTTGGTGGGTAATACGATTTGTACCTGATACCAAAGCTAGGTTATAACTGCGGTTGTTGCCATATTCATCGGTTACTTGCGTAACACCATCCTCGAAGCTTAATGTGAATTTTTGGGTTGACCCTGCATGCTCGGTTAAAATACCTCTGTTAGCACTATCATAGGCGTAGGTAGCATAACGCTTACCATTTTCATCAATGATACCTGTGAGTAGATTAGGGTTGTCGTTGGGAGCTTTATCTGCTTCATCATAGATATAGGTTTTAACGCCAAATCCTGGGCGTTTGACTGTAATTAGTCGACCTAAGTTATCATAACCATAATCAAGGGTTTTACCGTTCGGCAAGCCAATTTGTACCAGTTTGCCTGTGGTGTCATAGCGATAGTTTAAGCTGTTACCAAGTTGGTCGGTGGCTGTGGCAATTTTACTATTTTGGTGGGTTAGATTGATGAATTGTCCATTGGGGTAATCAATGTGAGTAAGGTTGAATTGAGTATTTTCTGAGGTAGTAGGCGATATTACCTTTTCATATATCTCAATTACACCTGTTTTTAAATTTTTGACTTGCCATGTATTATTTTGCTGAAGAATTTGAAGGTTGGTATCTGCATCTACAAACCAATTACCATTAGAAATTTCCGCAGTTATATAGCTTCCATCACCTTTTATAATTCTTATTGAACTAAAATTAGCATCTTTATTTTGAGTGGCAATAATTTTATCACTATAACTCATGCTCCAATCTAAGTTAATGTCCGATATTAAGCTATTATATTGGCGAGTTACTCTTAATAAGCTATTGGAACTGGACCAATCTTTCTCGTTAAGCGTTTTATTTCCAGTAGTAATAGAACAAGGATTCCCAACTGAAGCTGAACAGCTTAAAAATTTTGGTGGGCTGTTTTGGTAACATAAGAAACCAGGATGCTTATTAAGATCTTTATACCAAATAAAGTCGTAACCTGAACGACAGTAATATTTGGGACTAGGCTTAATCCTGTATAATGTGTCTCCTGGAACATCCCATTCCCTATAGAATCTTTCACTCGCAACATAACTTTTATACTGTATCGTTGGGTTAAATCTTATATGTTGTTCATTAGTCCGATAATTTTTGTCTAAAAATTTGTCATAATAATGTATATCGGGGTGACCATAAAATGGATTACTATAACTACCCCAAGGTTGGTTAGTCCATTCTCCTACAGGGGTAAACGAATTTTTATATATGTCATAATCAGGATCAATTCTTTGTATAAAACCTGACGCTTCAGCCTCTGAATTAAAATCTTTCATTGCCTGATCTTCAGGCGTGAAGATACCAGATTTAGACCACTTATATAAATATTTATTATCTTCTGGTTGTATAGCATCAGGAGTAAAACAATTAAGATGCCCTCCAAATTCCTTGCAGTCAGTTTCTACATAGTTACCATTAGCGAGTTGTGTAGTTAAACCTACTAACACCGCTAATGTTATCAATTTTAATCTCATATTCTATCTCTAAAATCAACACAATATGAATTTTAACTATTTTTTACTAAACAGTCAACAAAACAGTCAACAAAAATCCGACTAATGGTTGACTATTATTCTACTTACTAAAAACAACGATTTTCTTATGAGGGCTTTATTTACACTTTGTTTAAAATAAAACTCCAACCACTCATAAGGAGTAAAGGTTTGAGTTTTGCCAGTAATATCATCTTTTTTAGTTAAAGATGAATGGGGTTTAACGGTATTATAGAAATTAACTCTGCACACGACAAAAAAACAAAAAAGTCTGATAAAACAATGGCATAATAGTAATTTTTCCGACGAATTAAAACCATGCCAAACCTTATCAGACTAGAAAGAATTTTATCGCAAAACCTAACAATACACAAGGCAAAAATCAACTGCTTAAGTCTAATGATAATAGCCATCATTACCGCCCAAAGCAGTAACCTAAAAAAGATAGCCAGACACTTTACCAACAGCACAACAAATGACAGCAACTACCGAAGAATACAACGCTTTTTCGCCCAAACACCCCTAAATGAACACCAAATAGCACGCCTTATCTTTCAACTATTTGGACTAAACAAAGTCACACTCACCATTGACCGTACCAACTGGAAATGGGGAAAAAGCAACATCAACATCTTCATGTTAGCTGTTGTACACAAAGGCATTGCCATACCCTTATACTGGACAATGCTAGACAAACAAGGCAACTCAAAAACACTAGAGAGAACACAACTCATTGAAAAATTCATTCACACCTTTGGTAAAGATAAAATACAAAAAGTATTAGCCGATAGAGAATTTGTGGGTTCTGCATGGTTTGACTGGCTAACAAAACAAAATATTAAATTTGCCATACGCATTAAAAAAGACAGTAAAGTGACCAATACACAAGGACAAAGCGTACAAATTAAAACACTATTTCATAATTTAAACCAGCAAGATACTTATCACCATGCTAGAACACTCTTTGTTGATAAGTGTCCTGTCAAGGTATCGGCAAAGCTTGATAGTGATAATGATTATGTGATTGTGGCTACCAATGATTTTGATGATATTGACCCTATGGCAACTTATGCGATGCGTTGGCAGATTGAAACGCTGTTTTCTTGTTTAAAGGGGCGTGGTTTTAATCTTGAGGATACGCATTTGACTAAACAAGACAGAGTGAGTAAATTGGTTGCGGTAAATGCGTTAGCCTTTTGTTGGGCTTATTTGACTGGCTTGGCGGTCATTGATGATAAGCCTAGTCATTATAAACGTTGCCTTAAGTCTAATGGTCGTCCTCAGTCAAGTGTTTTTGCTTTGGGGTTAGATTTTCTGATTGATGGATTTAGACGGTTTATTATGTGTGGTGATTTTGCTTTTTTTAATAGGTTGGTTGATTTTCTCAGTTTTAAAAGAAAATCAACTTTGTTTTAGTAGTTTCTGTCGTGTGCAGAGAGAAATTAAGAAATCTTGTTAATTCTTGCTTTCTATGTTCACTACCTGTAAATTCACATTGTTCATGCCACATTTCCATGAGCGTACGTATTACTCGTTCTGCTTTACCATTGGTTTGTGGTTTGGCAACTTTGGTGAATTTCTGATTGATGTTGTTATCATAACAGACTTTGACAAATTCATGGTCTTTTGTGCCTTTATATTCTGTGCCATTGTCAGAATAAATCACCTCAATCGTATAAGGGCAAGGTTTAATAACTTGTTCTGTCAGAAACTTAGCCGCACTAAAAGCTGTTTTGTCTGGCATAATACAAGCATACAGTTCACGAGAATAATCATCAATGGCAACAAACAGATATTCTCTAGGGCTGTTGCTATTTTGTCCTTTGAGCAGTGGTAGGCGTTTTGTATCTACGTGTACCATCTCACCAGGATAGGATTTATTATAACGCTTGGCTTGTTTTTTGAGTTTGTCTTGTATACTCTTTTCAACTTTAGCTAAGCGTTTAATGCCAAATTTCGCTTGTTTAAAGCGATTATTGACACTGGTTTGTGGTTTTAGTAACTTCACTCTAGCAAGTTTCAATACCTTGTAGATTGTTGGTCTTGATACTTTGTATTCTTCAGCAAGTGATGTTACGCTTTGTTTGTTTTGATGATAGGCTATCCAAATAGCTTCTCTTTCAAACGGTAGCAGTCTGGTGTTTTTATGTATGTTCATTTGCAGTATTTTATCCTAAATACTGTAAATAACGCTAGGATATCTTACACTTTATGCGTGATTTAAAGCCTGTCTATAAGGCGGTAAACAAGGAATCAGCTGAGCTTACTCTTGATGAGCTTGATAGAGTCTGGGGTGGCAAATACCCCACTGTTATCGCTTCTTGGCGGAATAAGTGGCATTTACTCAGTGCTTATTTCAAATACCCTGAAGCGGTGAGAAAGCCAATCTATACCACGAATGCGGTTGGGGCGGTTCATCGTCAATTCAGAAAACTTACCAAAACTAAAGGAGCATTTCCTAATGAAACAAGCTTGCTAAAATTACTGTATGTTGGTATGCTAAATGCGTCAGAGAAATGGACGATGCCAATTAATAATTGGGGTCAAACAATGATGCAGTTGTCTATCCATTTCCCTGGTCGTTTAGATACTGTGATGAAACTATAATTTAACTGACACAGAGTTTTGAACGCCCTCGCAAAACTCAAACCTTTACTCCTTATGAGTGGTTGGAGTTTTATTTTAAACAAAATGTAAATAACGCTTGAGGTTCTTACAACTAACTATAGTCCTTACTATGCTAACAGTATCTGATTTATCTTATTTAATACATGAAGCTCTGGAACACAATGGCTTTACAGTCATTAATCCATTTGATTATAAAGTTAAGCCACGTCGTAGATACCCTTCTTTTTCTTCACATTGTTATGCAAAATATAGAAAAATTTTGGGGTTGAACTAGATTAGAATTAAATTTCACACCATTTTCTCAAAACTTTAAGCTGATTAGATGGTGTCCCATAATTAAATCTAAACCTTGCGAAGCAGTGCTTCTCATCTTTGATAAATAAATGAAAGTTTTCTTTTTTAATACCGTTGTATCTTCTAAGAATACGTTTAGCTTGATTCCAGAAGTTCTCAATACCATTGATGTGATTTAGCTTGTTGCTTTTATCTGCAAACTCTTTTGAATGATTAATTCTAAAGTGTTTAAAATCATTGACATCAAGAGCATTGTAACTTCTATAACTATCAGTGTAAACAACGCTGTCAGGCTTGATTTTATTGGTGATAATGGGCATTAATGTGGTTTGTTTAGTGTCTTTGACAACGACAGTATAAACCTTGCCATTACGTTTTAAAAGACCAAAGACAGCAGTCTTTCCACCTGCACCACGACCACGCTTACCTTTACGAATACCACCGAAATAGCTTTTATCTAATTCTATTTCACCGTCAAAGGTTTCGTGAGCTTCAAGGCTAAGATTGTATTCTATCACAAGTCTTATTTTATGGTAAAATAAGGCTGCTGAATTAGGGTGAATTTGTAGTAAACCAGCTGCTGCTCGAGCAGTAACTTCTAGTACAAAAAATTCAAGTAGTTTTTTCTGTGCTTTTTTACTTAATTTACAATGTGTTAGCTTCATATTTTTGGTATAATATGATAGCTAATCTAGTACAGCCCCATAACATTTTAAAAAACAAGAGAGAGCCATGTCAAACGACCTATTTTCTAAACAAATGCAAGACCAACTCAAACAACTCAAATCAGAACTATCAAAAGGGCGTTCAACCAGTAACAGCACCGATGAAAACAGCAAACCAACCGAAAATGTCGCCTTGCCAAGCAAACAACAAATTGCCAAACAAGTCAAAAAATACGACAGCGAACATCTTGATGACGACAAAATGCTGTTTATGCAAGCGATGGCAGGCGTTCGCCCAATTAAAGATAAAAATTTGGCAAACAAAACCAAAACCACCGTCAAACCTGATGCGACTACCCTTGCCAAACGTGCTTCAGCCACAGGTACAGATGCAAGCGAATCGCACCAATTATCCGATATGCAAGCCTTGTTAAACCCTGTTTCAGGCGAATCATATTTAAGCTACAAAGTTGCGACCTTACAAAACAAAGTGTTTAATCAACTCAAACAAGGCAAAATCCGTTGGCATAGGGCGGTTGATTTGCACGGCTCAACGATTGAAGAAGCCCGTGAAGCGGTGAGTAGCCTTATCCATCAAGCCCAAAAAAATAACGAAACATCAGTCAAAATCGTACATGGCAAAGGCGTGGATAGCATTTTAAAAACTTGTGTAAACGGTTGGTTACGCCAAATCCCAGACGTGTTGGCATTTTGTTCTGCCCCAGCCGAACAAGGTGGCAACGGTGCAGTTTTGGTCTTGTTAAAACAACGTAAAAATTTGCAATAACCCCAGTTTTCCCCCATTAAAAAAGCGATTGTATTGACAATCGCTTTTTTATCAAACCACTTAATTTTCATATTTGGCAACTTGGGCGTATGCAATACGCCCCTACTTTTTTATCAATCCAAAAAAACTATCTGTCCGCAAACACTTGCTGTTCAGACGCTTTGACAAAGTCCGCATACGACATTGAGCCTTGGGCTTTGGTCATTGGATTTTCTTTGCTTGGGCTGGATTTTTCCATCAATTTTTGTTCCGCCTTAACTTCTGGTGCTGGTGGTGCAGATTCGACTGGTTGAGCTTTCTCTAGTGCTTTTTGAGTCTCGCTATTATCCACTTGAACAGCCGTTGGCATAGTAGATGACGCAGGGGCTGACGCTAGATTACCCAATTGCTCCCCTGATATCACAACCGTTTCGGTGCGTAAATTGTCCGTAGTAGCAACAGGGGCAACCGCAGATGCTGTACTTGCAGGGCTAGCCACAGGCTTGGCAATAGGCACAGGTGTTGCTACTGTAGCAACTGGTGTTGGCTCTTCAGCTTGAAACATCGGCAGTACAAACAAATAAAGCACCGCTAGCACCGCCAATACACCTAACACGCCTGCCATCATCAAGGTTTTTTTGTCAGTTTTGCTACCGATGCTATTACTTGGTTTTGGTGTGCGTTTTAGAGCAAATTTGGATTTTTTTGACGTGGCGGTCGCTGTCGTTGGTGCTTCTGTTGGTGTATCATTTAAAAAAGCGTCCACATCAAACGCTGGTGGATTTGTGTTTGACGTGGTTTCATTTTTATTTTTTTGTTTTTTTTGGGGTAATGAAAACTTAATTGCCATGTTTTTAAGCCTTTTTATTATTAAAAACTCCTACATTTTAGCACAAAATCACTTAAAAACTGCAACACTTCATTAACATTTTAGATAAACTGTTTAAAATTTACGATTGACGTATTTAACGTTGCACTGGTAAAGCACGATATTGTTTAACAATATTAATAAATTCATCAGTCACAGTTTTTTTGTCTATTGTGGCGAAATCCACCAATCGCAACATCGTCATACCAGCATAACCACAAGGGTTTATCAAATTAAACGGCGTTAAATCATTCACCAAATTTAACGCAATACCATGATAACTAAACCCATGTTTAATCTTAAAGCCCAAAGACGCAATTTTGCCAAGTTCCAAACCATCTTGATTATAGACATAGACACCAGGGGCATCTTGGCGAGCTTTGGCAAAAAAACCGCTTGGCAAATAAGGGCTGACGCTATCAATGATGATATTTTCGGCATGGCTCACCAAATCTCGCACGCCCCACCCCAAGCCATTTAAATCAAACAAAAAATACACCACCAACTGCCCACGCCCATGCCACGTTACCTGTCCGCCACGGTCGGTTTTGATGACTGGCGTGTCGTTGCGTTGCAAAATGTGTTCAGGCTTACCCGCCTGCCCCAGCGTATAGACATCATTATGCTCCACAATCCACAATTCATCGGCAGTTGCAATGTTTTGTTTTTTTTGTTCAATTCGCCATAACGTTTTATTTAACATATCGTCATGGGTTTTTTGGTAATCGGCTTGTGAGAAATAATGAATTTGTAAATTGTCTTGCTGATTTTGTGTGTTATTTTGACCCATTTTTTTTGCCTTTTTTCAAAATTTTACAATATTTTAACATGAACTCTTGTTTTTGCCTTGAATTTTTGTAAAAATTTACCATAATAAACCCATCGTTTGAACAAATTTTTAAAAGGAAAAAAACTTGACCGCTAGCATCAGCCGACATTTTGACATCAATGCCCTACCCACCCACACACTCAAAGCCCTACTCGGCGAATACAACACACACCTAAAATACATAGAACACCGCTTTGACATCCACATTCAACAACGAAAAGACAGCCTAGTGCTATCAGGCGATTTGCTAAGTGTTGAGAAAACCGAACAACTGTTAAACAAAATGCTAGACGAACTCGCCACAAGCGACTTTATCAGCCCAGAAACCCTACATTTGTTAATCCAAACAAGCCAAAAAAGAGAGCCGATTTTGACCGACAATTTAGAAAAAACACAAAAAAGTTTAGAAAAATTAGAAAACACGTTACAAAATAACGCAAACAATCATGTAGAAAAACAAAATTCACAATCCGCCCAAGATTTTACCCCAATTGCCCTACAAACTCGCAAAGGCAAAATTATCCCTCGTGGCTACAACCAACAACAATACGTCAAAAAAATCCTACTTTCGGACGTGTCATTTGGCGTAGGGCCGGCAGGGACAGGCAAAACGTATTTGGCAGTGGCGTGTGCGGTGGATATGCTAGAACGCAATGAAATTGAGCGGATTTTGCTTGTGCGTCCTGCGGTGGAAGCAGGCGAAAAATTGGGCTTTTTACCGGGAGATTTGACCCAAAAAATTGACCCTTATCTGCGACCGCTTTACGATGCCTTATATGAAATGCTTGGTTTTGAAAAAGTGGGCAAACTACTTGAACGCCAAATCATTGAAGTTGCTCCACTTGCCTATATGCGTGGTCGCACGCTGAATAATTCATTTGTGATTTTAGACGAAGCCCAAAACACCACGCCAGAGCAGATGAAAATGTTTTTAACACGGCTTGGTTTTGGCTCTCGTGCGGTGATTACAGGCGATACATCACAAGTGGATTTGCCTCGTGGCACAAAGTCTGGACTTGCTCAGGCCTTGCATATTTTGAGCGATATTGACGAAATTCACGTCACACGTTTTGATAGCAAAGACGTGGTGCGACATCAGTTGGTGCAAAAAATCGTGCAAGCGTATGATAAATTTGATGAAGAACAAGAAGCCATCAAAGAGCAAAGAAAACAAGCTCGTTTGCTTGAAAAATTGGCACAAGAAAAACAGGCACAAACTGACACGGTAAATGATGATGAGTGAATTTAACAACGATTTAGACATTGTCATCAGCTTTAGCGAAACATTGCTTAATCAAGCCAATTTCAGCCAAATTGAGCCTTTTTATGATATTGACAAGGTGCAAAATATTGTCAAAACCATGTTTGAGTATTTTTGGCAAAATGACGTTAATTTTCCACAAGTAAATAAAAAATTAATTAAAAACAAAGCATTAGAGCTTGATGTTTATGTCGTTGAACCGATAGAAGGGCAAGCGATAAACCTTGATGCTCGTGGCAAAGATTATGCGACCAATATTTTGTCCTATCCGAGCGATTTGCCAGAGAACATTGCCGAAGTTTTGCCGATTTTTGTGCTTGGTGAATTGGTGATTTGTCATGACGTGGTTGCCAAACAAGCCGATGAACAAGGCAAAACAGTTGAAGAGCATTTAACGCATTTGCTTGTGCATGGTATCTTACATTTGTTGGGTTTTGACCATGAACTTGGACAAGCCGAACAAGACGAAATGGAAGGCTTGGAAATTGCGATTTTGGCACAATTAAACATTGCCAATCCTTATGAAAATTAATTGACGTTTACAATGGAAAAAATCATGTTAAATTCAACCCAAAAACTTGGCATTATTTACGCAGGCGGTACGTTTGGCAGTCATGGTCAGCCGTTAAAAAGCCTAAATTCGGACAAATTTTTACCGATTTTGCAAAATATCTTAACCAATCATTTTGACGGTTACGCCCAAACGATTAACTGGGAAATTTTGCCAAATAACGTGGTAAAAGACAGCGACCAACTGACCCCTAGCGATTTTGCCGATTTTTATCAGTTGATTATCAACTCGTATCAGCAAGGTTTTCGCCAATTTTTGATTTTGACAGGGACGGATACCTTAAGTTATTTGTCGGCATTTTTGGCGGAAAGCCTTGCCAATAGCGATGTGTGCGTGGTGGTTACAGGTGCGATGCAACCATTATTACAGCCGTTATCGCCGACTTTTGAAGTCAATGAAACAAGCGATGCAAGTGAAAATTTGTTCGCTAGTTGTCGTCTTGCGGTGAGTGGCGAAATGGGCGTAAAAGTATGTTTTAACTACGCCAATTGGCATGCCCAAACGGTGCAAAAATTCCATAGCCATGATTTAACCGCTTTTAAAGGCTCGGATAAAATCAATTATCCTGCGAATAGTTTTTACACTTTTGACAAACAAAATTGTAAAAATTGGTTAAATTCACATTTTAACAATTTAACACAAACTGTTAAAAATTTAAGCCAAAGCAAAATCACGCCAATTTTTATCACGCCAATGATGGCAGACGATTTAGCAAAAAACATCCAAAATGCGTTAAACGACAAGCCAAATGCGTTGATTTTATTAGGATTTGGAGCAGGCAATATTCCGCATAATGACAAGGTGGAAACCGCTTTACAACAGGCATTTGAGCAAAATTGTCTGGTCGCCATTACCACGCAATGCCCGTTTGGTGGGGTGAGCGGTGCTTATGAAGCAGGGACTTGGTTGGCAAAATATTACGTTTTGACAACAGGCGAATTGACGATTCCTGCGATTTTTGCTCGTTTGCTGTGGCTGTCGGCAACGGTTAATGATTTTGGCAAAAAAATGGAAGTTTGGCAAAATTTGTTAAATCAATAATTCAAAACCGCACCAATTTAGGTTATTTCTTTTTGCCTTTGCCTTGTACGGCTTTTAGGCGTGGGTTTGATTTGCAAATAACGAACACTCGCCCACGTCTGCGGACGATTTGGCAGTCTTCATGGCGGTTTTTGGCGGATTTTAGGGAGCTTAATACTTGCATGGTTTTTCCTTTTTGGTGAATTTATTGTTATATTATAACATAACAAAATATTTTGCAAGTAATTTTGAGTTTATGCTCACCTTTTTTATTTATTCCAATTTTTGATTTGAAAATTGATATTATAAGCCATCATTTACACCGTTTGATTGGTAAAGATTGGTAAGAAATTTTTGTAAAGCCATGGTTTCTTGCTATTGCCAATTAAGCCATTGTTTAGGATACTCCAAATCAATTGACAAAATACTAAATTTTTGTTCGTTTTTGACATCTAAATTTAACGCAAAAATATTGCCATTACGTAAATTTGAACCGATAAAAATAATATTTGGCAACTATTATTTTTACCCATAAAAAAACCCCACAATTAAATTGTAGGGAATTTTAAATTTGATTAAATATTAATTATTTAAACCCATCTTTTAAACCCACAATACGGTTAAACACAGGTTTTTCGCTTGTAAAATCTTGGCTATCCGCCACAAAAAAACCTTCACGCTCAAACTGAAAACGCTCACCTTTTTCAGCCTTAGCCAAAGACGGCTCAACCACCGCATTCACCACCGTCAAAGAATTTGGATTGATTTCATTGGCAAGATTTTCCAAATCAATTTTTGCAGGGTCTTCTTGGGTAAATAATTGTTCATATAAACGCACCTCAGCAGGCACGCCAAGCGTTGCCGATACCCAATGAATCACGCCTTTTACCTTACGCCCTTCTGGATTATTGCCAAGCGTTTTTGGGTCAATCGTGGCTTTTAACTCCACCACTTCGCCATTGTCGCCCACGATATGTTCTTCCACTTTTAATACATAGCTATTACGCAAGCGGATTTCACTATTGCTTGGCGATAGGCGTTTGTAGCCGTCTGGCGGATTGATTTCAAAATCGGCTTTATCAATATAAATTTCTTTGGTAAACGGAATTTCACGATTGCCTTGACTTTCATCATGGCTGTTTTTTGGTTGTGTTAGCCACAAAATACCGTTTTCAAGATTGGTTTTTACCGTTGGTTTTTTCAAATTTTCCACATCGGCAACCGCTTCATCAAAGTTGGTAATCGTTACTTTTAACGGATTAATCACCGCCATAGCACGATTTGCGGTATCTTCAAGCGAATTGCGAATGCTAAACTCAAGCAAACCAAAATCCACCACACCGTCCGCCTTGCTCACGCCAACACGGTCGCAAAAATCACGCAAACCTTCAGGCGTATAGCCACGACGACGCATACCTGCAATGGTCGGCATTCGTGGGTCGTCCCAACCTGTTACAAGGTTGTCTTCTACCAATTTTTTGAGTTTACGTTTACTGGTCAAAATGTGATTAACATTTAAACGAGCAAATTCATACTGATGTGGCTCTTTTTCAAAGCCTACTTTATTCACAATCCAATCATAAAACGGACGGTGGTCTTCAAACTCAAGCGTACAAATAGAATGGGTAATGCCTTCAATCGCATCAGACAGTGGGTGGGCGTAGTCATACATCGGATAAATGCACCATTGGTCGCCTGTTTGGTGGTGTTCCTTGTGCATAACACGGTAAATTACAGGGTCTCGCATATTCATATTTGGGCTTGCCATGTCAATTTTGGCACGCAAAACCGCTTCGCCATTGCCAAATTTGCCGTTTTTCATGTCGTCAAAACGTTGTAAATTCTCGCTAACAGTTGCATCACGATATGGTGAATTTTTACCGACTTGCCCAAAGTTACCACGATTTTCACGAATTTGTTCAGGTGTTTGCAAATCAACATACGCATCGCCTTGTTCAATCAGTTTAATCGCCCATTTGTACAATTGTTCAAAATAGCTAGACGCATAGCGAGTGTCGCCCGCCCAATGAAAACCAAGCCATTCCACGTCCGCCTTGATATTATCAACAAATTCTTGGTCTTCGGCATCTGGATTGGTGTCGTCAAAACGCAAGTTGCAAAGTCCGTTAAATTCGTTTGCCAAGCCAAAGTTTAAACAAATTGATTTAACATGACCCAAGTGCAAATAGCCGTTTGGCTCTGGTGGAAAACGAGTTACGATTTGTGAATATTTTTGCTCAGCCAAGTCATCACGCACAATGGCACGGATAAAGTCGTTTTTTTCGGTGGTTTCGGTTGCGTTGTTGGTTGAATTATTTGTCATAGGTTTTTCCGTTTTTACAAGATAAAAGGTTTTTAAAATAAAAAGGTTAAACGGTTTATTTTAACAGTTTTTTGCTGATTTAACAGCTTAAAATCGTGAAAACTGATTTTTTTTACAATTTTTTCGCAATTTGCTATTGATAAATGCGGTTTTTGCCTTTATAAAGGTTTAAATTTTTTTCAAAACCCTAACTTGGAGAACCTATGGATATGCCATACGTTGAATTTGAAACCACAATGGGCAACATTGTGATTGAACTAAACATTGACAAGGTCCCAAAAACTGTTGAGAATTTTATCAGTTATGTGAATGAAGGGCATTATAATGGCACGATTTTTCACCGTGTGATTGACGGCTTTATGATTCAAGGCGGTGGCATGGATGCGAATATGAAAGAAAAAAGCACCCACGCACCGATTCAAAACGAAGCGAACAACGGCTTGGCGAACGAAATCGGCACGATTGCTATGGCTCGCACGTCAGACCCACATTCTGCAACTGCACAATTTTTTATCAATGTCAAAGACAACAGCTTTTTGAACTATTCAAGCCCAACGCCACAAGGCTGGGGCTATGCGGTGTTCGGTAAAGTTACCGAAGGTATGGACGTGGTGAACAAAATCAAAGGCGTACCGACTGGTAAGTACGGCTTTCACGCTGATGTGCCAAGCACGCCAATCGTGATTATCAATGCAAAAGTGATTGAAAAATAAGCCTTTATGCAAGATTTTGCAACGTTAATCGCTGATAAACCACAAGTGATTGAAACGGTTTTTATCAGCGATTTACATTTGGCTGACACGCCTGCTACTAATGATTTAGAGCAGGCGTTTTTGGCTTTGTTGGATAATTTGGCAACTTTGCCGAACTTGCGACAACTGTTTATTTTGGGCGATTGGTTTGAAACTTGGCTTGGCGATGACGTAGCCGAAACCGACACGCCCAAAACTTGGCTTAATCCTATTATCAATAAACTACAAATTTTAACAAATAATAGTTGTCAAATTTACATCATGCACGGCAATCGGGATTTTTTAATCGGTGAAAAATTTTGTCAAAAATTTGGCGGAAAACTCATTCAAGAGCCGTTTTATCTGACGTTAAACAATCAAAAAATCCGCCTTGAACATGGCGATGCCTTATGTACTGATGATAAAAAATATCAAATTTTTCGTAAAATTATTCAAAATCCAATTACCAAAAAAATTTTACTTGCCTTGCCTATTAAAAAACGTGAGCAAATCGCTAAAGACCTTCGCCAAAAAAGCAAAACCGATAATGCCAAAAAATCCATGCAAATCATGGACGTAAATGAAATCGCGGTTAAAAAAGCGTTAAAAAATGCCGATATTCTCATTCATGGGCATACGCACCGACCATATGAGCATTTATTAGAAAATGGAAAAAAAAGACTGGTGCTTGGGGATTGGCGAATGGATAAGAAGGAGGTTAATGCCGTGATTGCAGTAGGTTATGACAAGGGTATTGAACTTTTAACTTTCACAAAAATCAAATAAAAAACGTGCCAAACGGCACGTTTTTTTCATTGTAACAATGATAAACCAATTAAATCAGCGATTTCACCACACTCACCACCGCCTCACTGGTAATGCCAAAGTGGTTAAACAAGTCTTTGGCAGGGGCAGACTCACCAAAGGTTGTCATGCCAATCACCTTGCCATCAAGCCCCACAAATTTATACCAATAATCCACATGGCTTGCCTCTACCGCCACACGGCTACGAACATTTGACGGCAACACGCTTTCACGGTAAGCACTATCTTGGCTAACAAACACTTCGGCACATGGCATAGATACCACACGCACGCCCACGCCTTGACCGCTTAATTCTTGATAAGCATTCATCGCAAGCTCTACTTCCGAACCTGTGGCAATGATGATGGCTTGTAAATCAGCCTGCTCTTTGGCAAGCACATAACCGCCTTTAGCGATGTTTGCCACTTGTGCGTCATCACGGTTTTGGTGCGGTAGGTTTTGACGACTAAAAATCAGAGCCGATGGGGTGGTTTTGGCTTTTAGGCTCTCAACCCACGCCACCATAGATTCCACCGTGTCGCATGGTCGCCATGTGTGCAAGTTTGGCGTAGCACGCAGACTGGCAAGCTGTTCTACAGGCTGGTGCGTTGACCCATCTTCGCCAAGTCCAATGCTGTCATGGGTATAAACGTTAATCACACGCTGTTTCATGAGTGCTGACATACGCACCGCATTGCGAGCATATTCCATAAACATCAAAAACGTTGCCACATAAGGGATAAAGCCACCATGCAAGGCAATGCCGTTGGCAATCGCTGTCATGCCAAATTCACGCACACCATAATGAATGTAGTTGCCCGCTGGGTCATTTTCTAGGGCTTTGGCATTTTTAAACCATGTCAAATTTGACCCTGCCAAATCTGCCGAACCGCCCAAAAGCTCTGGCAACAAAGGTTGCAAGGCGTTAATGGCGTTTTGACTGGCTTTACGACTGGCGATATTTTCTGGATTGGCTTGACATTGTTTGATAAAATCTTGGGCTTTTTGTTCAAAATCAGCAGGCAAGTCCGCATTCATACGGCGTAACAACTCTTTGGCAAGCTCTGGATACGCCTTTTGATAACTGTCAAACTCCGCTTGCCAATTGCCTTGTACCACCTCACCTTTGGCAACACCATTCCAAGCGTCATAAATCTCTTGTGGAATGACAAACGGTTCTGCCGTCCAGCCCAAAGTTTCACGAGTTAAGGCAATCTCATCATTGCCAAGTGGGGCTCCGTGGCAGTCTTCCTTGCCTTGTTTGTTTGGCGAACCTGCCCCAATCACAGTTTTACAAATGATTAAAGACGGTTTTTTACTCTCATTTAAGGCATTTTCGGTGGCTTTGCCAATTGCCTCGCTGTCATGTCCGTCCACCGTTTGTACTTGCCAGCCATAAGCCTCAAAGCGTTTTTGGGTGTCGTCAGAAAACCAGCCTTCCACTTCGCCATCAATAGAAATGCCGTTGTCATCATAATACACCACCAATTTGCCAAGCTCTAGCGTGCCAGCCAGTGAACACGCCTCATGGCTAATGCCTTCCATCAAACAGCCATCACCCAAAAAGCAATAAGTGTTGTGATTGATGATTTCATGCCCATCACGGTTAAACTGATTTGCCAACGTTTTTTCGGCAATAGCAAAACCCACCGCATTGGCAATGCCCTGACCTAGCGGACCTGTGGTGGTTTCAATGCCTGCGGTGTAGCCGTATTCTGGGTGGCTGGGCGTTTTTGAGTGCAATTGACGAAAATTCTTTAAATCGTCAATAGACACATCATAACCAGACAAATGTAGCAAGGCATAATGGAGCATTGAGCCATGACCATTTGACAGCACAAAGCGGTCTCGGTTTAGCCATTTTGGGTCTTTTGGGTTGTGTTTTAAAAATTTACGCCAAAGCACTTCGGCAATGTCTGCCATACCCATTGGGGCTCCAGGGTGTCCAGAATTGGCTTTTGAACAGCGTCCATCGCAAGGGCACGAATGGCGTTGGCATTGTGGCGTTGGGTGATTGGGGTTGGCATAGTTTTTCCTTTGGTAGGTTTTGATTGAAATGCAGGCATTTTATCATATTTTGCCAATTTTTTCATCAGTTTAAAAAATAGCTTAATAAATTGGCGAAATTAAGGTATGATAATAACTTTGATTATTATGTTTTTGACGATATCTAAATGCGTCTTTAAAATAAGATATGTCACCAGTTAAATTTTAACAAAAAGGAAAAACCCATGAACACACAAGAAATTTTAGACTTTATCCAATCACGCCGTTCTATGGGACGACTACTCGCCCCTGCTCCCAATGCAGAACAACTTAAACAAGCCGTCAGCGTAGCATTAACCGCACCTGACCACAAACAATTAAACCCTTTTCGCTTTGTTGTTCTTGAGAATCAAGCCTTGGATAATCTTGGTTTAGCTTTACACCAAGCGACTTTGGACAAAGGCGATACAGACGAAACCGCTTTACAAAAAGCCAAAATGCTACCAAAACGAGCCCCAATGATTATCGCTTGTGTAACAGATTACAAAAACCACCCAAAAGCCAGAATTTGAGCAATTATTATCCGCAGGGGCAGGCGTGCAAAACTTGCTGTTAGCCTTACAAGCTCAAGGTTTCGCCAGCGTTTGGCGAAGTGGCGATTTGATGAATAGCCAAGCGGTAAAACAATTTTTTAACTTAACCGATAATAATCAAGTCGTTGGCTTTATTTATGTGGGAATGGCAGGGGCGGAATTGCCACCAAGAAAAGCGGTAAATACTGATGATTTTTTAACATTTTATTAATATTTTTTAAATTATTTTAAGAGCAAAATTTTATGAAAAAGCCGTTAGAAAATTTAAACCATTTAAACTTACAAAATCTAAAAAACGAAGCCTTACATTTAACAGAAAATTTTGGCGATAATTTAGAAATTTTACATTCAGGCAAAGAAAAAGCCAGTAAATTGGTTGGTGAGTTGCTACAAAATTTTAAAAACCGCAAAAACAAACCGCAAACCGATGACGATAACAAGGGCTTGACTGTGCCTTTGACGATGACGTTTTTGGGTGGGGGCAGTTTTGGCACAGCGATGGCGAACCTTGCCAGCCGTAACGGTTGCGATGCAACCTTGTGGGTGCGTGATAAACGCACTGTCAAAGCCATGCAAAAAACCCACATTAATAAAAAATATTTGCCTGATTTTAAATTGGATAAACGGTTAAAATTTTCACATGATTTGGAAGAAGCGGTTAAGGGCAAAGATATTATTTTTGTGGCGATTCCCAGTTCTGGTTTTCGTGAAATTTTGCAAAAAATCGCACCTTTTATCACATCGCAAGTCGTCATTTCTTTGACAAAAGGTAAAGAAACCTTCGCCTTGATGAGCGAGATTATCAAAGAAGAGTTACCAAACGTGGCGTTTGGGGTGATGAGTGGTCCAAACCTTGCCAAAGAAATCATGAACAATATGCCAACGGCAACCGTGATTGCCAGTGAGTCCGAAGCGGTTCGCCATGCGGTGCAAGTGGCGTTACATGGGGCGTTTTTTCGGGTGTTTGGCAGTGATGATGTGGTAGGCGTGGAACTTGGCGGTGCGTTAAAAAACATCTATGCGATTGCGATGGGTATGGCGGGTGCGTACGAAGTTGGCGATAATACTAAAGCCATGATTTTGACCCGTGCGTTAGCGGAGATGAGCCGTTTTGGCGTTCATGCAGGGGCAAATCCTTTGACGTTTTTGGGCTTGTCTGGCGTGGGTGATTTGTACGCCACTTGTGCGTCCCCGCTAAGCCGAAATTATCAAGTTGGCAATATGCTTGGTAAGGGTTTAAGCCTTGAACAAGCGGTCAAAAAACTCGGACAAACGGCAGAAGGCATTAACACCATTCAGCAGGTGCATGAAAAAGCAAGCAAGGACGGTATTTATATGCCGATTACCCATGCGTTGTATGATATTATTTTTAATGAGCAAGCACCATTTGGCGTGGCGTTAGACTTGATGGAAAAAGGCTTTCGTAGTGATGTAGAATTTGTCATGCCACATGATAAAGTGAATGAAGACCTAAAATAAGGGGATTTTATGGCAAGTGCAATCACCAAACAAGAAGCGAGGCTATACACCTTAAATGATGTCAAAATTGCCGAAGAGAAAACAGGCGAAAAATATCAATTGATTGATGGGCGTATCTACTCAATGGCAGGTGCGTCCGAAAAGCACGTCGCCATTACAGGCAATATTAACACTTTGCTGAATATGCACTTTCGTGCCAACAAAATTGACTGCTTTCCTTATTCAAGCGATTTGGCTGTGTATTATAATGATAAAAATTATTATTATCCTGATATTGCGGTCAAATGTTTGGACGGTGAAATTAAAATCATTGTGGAAGTGTTGTCAAAATCTACGCACCAAGACGACCAAACTATAAAATTTGATAACTATATTTTGGCGTGCAAAGGTTTGCAAGAGTATGTGTTGGTTGAGCAAGATGTTATGCAAGTGATTGTTTATCGCAAAGAAGATGATTGGACGCTGGGGCATACTTACCGAGAAAAGTCGATTGTTGAGTTAAAAAGTATTGGATTTTCTACACCTATTGAAGAGTTTTATTATTGGGTCATGAAGTAAAAATTAATGGCAAATTTAATCTAAAAAGGTATAAATAATGCCTGATAGCTATCAATTTACCATTGATAAGGATAGTCTAATAAAACTTGCAAAAATGCGAATGAGTATGGATATTGATATGTATTTTGCAGTTTGTTAAAATTATCAAACAAAAAACCGCCAAAAATGACGGTTTTTTTACTTTTTGAATTGGTTAAAAATTACAACGCATCAACCACCGCTTGCCCCATTTGTGAGCAAGAAACCAACGTTGTGCCATCTTCATAAATGTCGCCTGTACGCAAGC